>NZ_JAJAVC010000009.1 GCF_020532725.1 Methylobacillus arboreus | reverse complement strand
CGGGGTGACGGTGAGGCTGGTGACAGAGAGGGCTTGGGTGGTGCCGATGGTGATGGGGCTACCCAAGGTGATGTCGGTGCGGTTGTGGCGGATGAGCCAGCCGTTGGCGTCATAGGCTTGGATGTCGAATTCGTAGGCGTAGGTGCTGTTCCAATCCGGCACCAGGGCAGCGGGGTTCCAGTCGAATTGGCCGTTGCTGCCAGCACTGAGGGTAATAGGTTCGCTATAGTTGTCCGTAGAGCCTGCGACGCGGTAGCGAATCTTGAGCGAGGAGGCTTCGCCCTGATGGAAGGTGAGGGTCGGCGGGACGGTCAGGGCGCCTACCGAGAGGTTGCCCGCGACATCACGGCTTAAGCTACCGGTGGAGGTACGGATCAGGTTGTTACTCGCATCCCGTACGTCGACCTCAATGTCGTATTCGACACCGTTGACAAAGATGCCGAGCGCATTCGTGGGCAGGGTGAAGCTGCCGACGCCGAAGAAACCATCTTGAATAAAGTTGGACGCTGGAATGGTGTTCCAAGCATCATTGCTTTCCTTGACGCGGTAGCGTAGCACCACACTGGAGGCAGCAGCGCCCTGGCCGATCAAATTGAGTTCGCTCCCTTGCGGATTGATAAGTAAGGAGCGGGCGGTTTCTGCTGTGGCACCAAATTTGAGATTGTTTAGTGTGAAGTAATGATTGTGGAAACTTGAATCAAAGTAGAAAGTACGGTTAGCGGTAGTATCTACCGTGCGTATCACTGCGCCATTCTTTAGATAACGAACTTCTGTCCCAACATACTCAATAGCTAGAATATCCGAAGTGGTATAGCTGCCGAAGTCTCCTTTATGAGCACCATTCTCGTAGATTTGGAGAATGCCACTGGATGTTGGGTACCAAGCATAATCCAGAGTGTCATAGCTTTTATTGGTGGTGGGGTCGCTATTGAGGCCAAACATTCCCGCCGAGTTCGTCTGTCCCGCTTGAGCCGATACATAAGCACCGTTTGTATAAAAGTGGCTGCTATAAGCATCAGTGTCCCAAGCTGCGTTTCCGCCTACCTTGTTGATAGCAGTGGTATTGAAGTTGATATCTGTGGCATTAGCAGCAGAGTTGCCAAATAGAATGTTATTGAGGCTAAAGCCAACACTATTAAAACTGGAGTCGAAATAGAAGTTACGGTCCACACCAACATCACTCACAGTACGCATGATTACGCCATTTTTTAGATAGCGGACCTCTGAACCTACGTATTCGATTGCCAAGATATCTGAGGTGGTATAGGTCCCAAAGTCACCTCTGTGAGTACCATTCTCGTATATCTGGAGAATACCAGTAGAGGTTGGATACCAAGCATAATCTAAGGTGTTATAGCTCTTGTTTGCGGTAGGGTCTGCATTGAGGCCAAACATGCCGGCCAGATTCGTTTGACCCGCTTGCGCAGAAACATAGGCGCCTCCGGTGAAGCTTTCCATACTAATGGCATCCGCATCTCCCCAGGCATTGCCGCCGCCTGTTTTTTTAACGGAATTCCCGGTGAGGGTGATATTGAATGTCGGATGTGCAATGGCGTTAGTGGTAATCACACCAGTAGGGTTGGTGACAATGGCCCCACCTGCCCCACTCGTTAAGAGGGGTGTTTGAGGTGAAACAGTGGGGGCAGAGGCATTGATGGTGTTGAATGTGCCACCTTGGGCATTCAGTATTTCGCCTGCATTATTGAGCGCTAGATACTGGTACTCATATTCTCCAGCTGGAATGCTGCTCCAGTCGAAGGCAAAGACTCCGCCGATCGGATTCCCGGAGGTATCCAGAAGCTTTGGTACTGAAACTGTTGTGTAAGCATTGCTTGATCCAAGGGGACGATACGATAGCAGCACATTCGATGTGCTAAGTGCTGCGTTGTCAGGAATATATGGCTGGTCTCGGAAATATAATTTTATTGGTATAGTCGCTGAACCTGCTGTCGATAAAATCGCAGGACTAAGATAAGCTGCTGGCTTTACCACAGCTTGCCAGGATTGATTGATAACAGTAGTGGTATTCGCACCAATATTTTTGGTAATCTTTATGGAGATTCCTTGAGCGCTAGGAGGATATTGTGTTTGATCATAGCTAAATCCGTTACCTCCCGATAAAAGAAATTCTGTATGAGTGCTATATGTATCTCCATTCAAAATAATAGGAGGATTAGTTCTTGTAGTTACAGTTCCATATTGTCCAGCAGAACGCGAAGTTAGTGATACCTCAACAATAGTATTTCCATTGCCCATATTGATAATGCTAAGAGGTAATAATATATTGATTACAACTTTATAAGGATTAGCGCTAGCAGCTCCTAATCCAGAGCTAACTAAATTCATAGTCCAATTTACACTTCCCCCTCCGATCCCGACACTCCCCGCGTTAATCGGATTAGTATTTGCGCCACTGCTGGCAGTGACAGAGCCTGCATCCGGTTGCCTGACGACCGTACTCTGTCCTTCTGCATTGGTTTCGATCACCGCTGTTGAGCTCCACCCCTCCATCCCCGGCTGAATCGTCTTCGTCAGCTGGTTGCGCTGATCGAAGAGGCTATACGTCAAGAAGACCTTGTCCGTATTGAGCGCGTTGTCATGCCCCAGGACCTGACTGAGCATCAGATTGCGCAAATCCAGCGTCCCATTGATGCTTAG
>NZ_JAJAVC010000008.1 GCF_020532725.1 Methylobacillus arboreus | reverse complement strand
ACGGTGGTGATCGCTGCTGTCAATGTCGTCTTGCCGTGGTCAACGTGTCCTATCGTACCTACGTTTACGTGCGGCTTCGTCCGCTCAAATTTACCTTTTGCCATTTCCGTTTCCTTTAATAATAGTGCTTATTTTTTGTTAATGATGGCTTCTGCCACGTTTCTTGGCGCCTCAGAATAGTGCTTGAATTCCATGCTGTAGCTTGCACGGCCTTGCGACAGTGAGCGCACCACAGTGGAGTAGCCGAACATTTCAGCCAAAGGAACTTCAGCACGAATCACCTTGCCACCAGCGTTATCTTCCATACCCTGGATCATGCCGCGACGCGAGGACAAGTCGCCCATCACATCACCCATGTATTCTTCAGGTGTCTCAACTTCAACTGCCATCATAGGCTCGAGCAGAATTGGATCCGCCTTGCGCATACCATCCTTGAACGCGATGGAAGCGGCCATCTTGAAGGCGTTTTCATTGGAGTCGACATCATGGTAGGAACCGTCAAACAAGGTTACCTTGACATCAACAACCGGGAAACCAGCCAAGATACCGGCAGGAATAGTTTCCTTCAGACCCTTGTCAACCGCAGGGATGAATTCGCGAGGCACGGTACCGCCCTTGATGGCATCCACAAACTCATAACCCTTGCCGGCTTCGTTAGGCTCCATCTTGATCCATACGTGACCGTACTGACCCTTACCACCAGACTGCTTAACAAACTTGCCTTCAACCTCAACAGCCTTCTTGATCGCTTCACGATACGCCACTTGAGGAGCACCAACATTGGCCTCGACGTTGAATTCACGACGCATGCGGTCAACCAGGATTTCCAGGTGCAATTCACCCATACCGGAAATAATGGTCTGGTTGGTTTCTTCATCAGTGCGCACGCGGAAAGATGGATCTTCCTGCGCCAGGCGGTTCAGCGCGATACCCATCTTTTCCTGGTCTGCCTTGGTCTTAGGCTCAACAGCCACGTGGATCACAGGCTCAGGGAATATCATGCGCTCCAGAATGATCACATTATCAGGATCACACAGGGTATCGCCAGTTGTCGCTTCTTTCAGGCCTACGGCAGCAGCGATGTCGCCTGCGCGCACTTCCTTGATTTCCTCGCGCTGGTTGGCATGCATCTGCAAGATACGGCCAAGACGCTCCTTCTTGCCCTTGACCGAGTTATAAACGGTATCGCCGGAATTCACCACACCGGAGTAAACGCGGAAGAATATCAACTGACCAACAAACGGGTCAGTCATGATCTTGAATGCAAGCGCAGAGAACTTCTCGGCATCATCCGCCTTACGCTCTGCCTGGGTACCATTTTCCAGCTCACCGGTTACAGGCGGAATATCCACAGGCGACGGCAGAAAGTCGATCACTGCATCCAGCATACGCTGGACACCCTTGTTCTTGAACGCAGTACCGCACAGCATAGGCTGGATTTCGTTAGCGATGGTGCGATCACGCAGACCCTTGACGATTTCCTCTTCGCTCAACTCGCCGCTTTCGAGGTACTTATTCATCAGATCTTCACTGGCTTCAGCAGCCGCTTCGATCATGTTCTCGCGCCATTTGTTGCAAGTCTCGACCAGATCAGCAGGAATCTCCTGGTATTCAAACTTGGTACCCTGGCTGGCTTCATCCCAGACAATAGCCTTCATCTTCAAGAGATCGACTACGCCCTTGAATGTATCTTCAGCGCCGATAGGCACGACAACAGGCACAGGATTGGCCTTCAGGCGGGTCTTCAGCTGATCGTAAACCTTGAAGAAGTTCGCACCGGTACGGTCCATCTTGTTGATGAACGCCAGACGTGGCACCTTGTACTTGTTTGCTTGGCGCCAAACAGTTTCGGATTGGGGCTGAACACCACCTACCGCACAGTACACCATGCAAGCACCATCAAGCACACGCATGGAGCGCTCGACTTCAATCGTGAAGTCAACGTGCCCCGGGGTATCAATAATATTGATACGGTGCTCAGGATAGTTGCCCGCCATGCCCTTCCAGAAGGCAGTGGTAGCTGCGGAAGTAATGGTAATGCCGCGCTCTTGCTCCTGCTCCATCCAGTCCATGGTGGCTGCGCCGTCATGCACTTCACCGATCTTGTGGTTCACACCGGTATAAAAAAGAATACGCTCGGTTGTCGTTGTCTTACCAGCGTCAATATGCGCGCTGATACCAATGTTACGGTAGCGATTAATAGGGGTTTTACGAGCCACAGCGATTACCTTTTACTTGCTTATTTAGTTAAATGGCTTAGAAACGGAAATGCGAGAATGCCTTGTTGGCTTCTGCCATACGGTGCACTTCTTCACGTTTCTTCATGGCAGAACCACGACCTTCGGAGGCTTCAACCAGTTCGGCAGCCAGACGCAGGCCCATGGATTTTTCACCACGCTTGCGGGCAGCATCACGCAACCAGCGCATTGCCAAAGCATTGCGGCGTGCAGGGCGCACTTCAACAGGCACCTGGTAGTTAGCGCCACCAACACGGCGGCTCTTCACTTCCACGACAGGGCGCAGATTGCCAATTGCCAGCGTGAATACTTCCAGCGCATCCTTGCCGCTCTTAGTTGTGATTTGGTCAAATGCGCCGTACAGAATACGCTCTGCAACCGACTTCTTGCCGCCGGTCATCAGCACATTAACGAATTTTGAAACTTCCTGGCTACCGAACTTAGGGTCAGGCAGGATGTTACGCTTGGGAACTTCTCTACGTCTTGGCATGGCTTTCTCGATTCCTTAACTTTTAGCCGCTTGAGATCAAGCAGCCTTAGGGCGCTTAGCACCGTACTTGGAGCGGGCCTGCTTACGGTCTTTAACACCAGCAGTATCCAGGCTACCGCGCACCATGTGGTAACGCACACCCGGCAAATCCTTTACACGACCACCGCGCAACAGCACGACTGAGTGCTCCTGCAGGTTGTGGCCTTCACCGCCGATATAGCTAATCACTTCATAGCCATTGGTCAGGCGCACCTTGGCGACCTTACGCAAAGCGGAGTTAGGTTTTTTAGGAGTTGTGGTGTAAACACGAGTACATACACCACGTTTTTGTGGGCAGCTCTCAAGCGCTGGCACCTTGCTCTTGGCAACTACTTTTTGGCGCGGCTTGCGCACTAATTGATTGATGGTTGGCATAACCTTTAGCCTTTATATTTTAACCGCTAAAAATTACGGGATGGCAAAAGGCCATCCCGGAAAACTTAGCATTTTATTTAGCGTTCAATGTGTTGTCAAGCGACCTCAGGATTACCTGAGGTTTCCTCAACTTGCACATCTCCGGCTTCTTCGATAATTGCAGGCGCCGAATCCACACCTGCGGCATTGCGTTTACGAGTCTCGTGATAAGCAAGACCAGTACCTGCAGGGATCAGACGACCCACGATGACGTTCTCCTTGAGGCCGCGCAGTTCATCACGCTTGCCAAGGATAGCGGCTTCAGTCAACACGCGAGTTGTTTCCTGGAACGATGCCGCAGAGATGAAGGAGTCAGTAGACAGCGAAGCCTTGGTAATACCCAGCAATACATATTCAAAGCTGGACGGACGCTTGTCTTCTGCCAATACACGCTCATTCTCAGTCAGCACATCGGCACGCTCAACCTGTTCACCCAAGATGAAATTGGTATCGCCGGCATCGGTGATACGAACACGGCGCAGCATCTGACGTACGATGACTTCAATATGCTTGTCGTTGATCTTCACACCTTGCAGACGGTAAACGTCCTGTACTTCATCAATGATGTAACGCGCCAATGCCTCGCGACCTTGCAACCTCAGGATATCCTGAGGATCTGCCGGACCGTCTACGATGCTCTCACCCTTGGTCACCACCTGGCCGTCATGCGCCGTCACGTGCTTGTCCTTAGGAATCAGGAACTCATTGGACACACCGTCAAGGTCGGTAATGACCAGACGCTGCTTGCCCTTGGTATCCTTACCGAAGGAAATCGTGCCGGTGACTTCAGCCAGCAAGCCGGCATCCTTGGGCGAGCGCGCTTCAAACAGCTCAGCCACGCGCGGCAGACCCCCGGTAATATCACGAGTCTTGGAAGATTCCTGCGGGATACGTGCAAGCACTTCACCCACACCCACTTCCTGACCGTCCTTCACGGTAATGATGCAACCCAGCTGGAAGGTCACGCTGACAGAAGCCTCACCGCCAGCCACCTTGACTTCAGTACCATTGGCATCAAGCAATTTCACTTGTGGACGCAGTCCCTTGGACTGGCCAGCACGCTGTTTCGGATCGATAACCACCAGGGAGGACAAACCGGTGACTTCATCCACCTGCTTGGCAACTGTGACACCTTCTTCCACGTTCTCGAACTTCACGCGACCAGCGTACTCGGTAATGATCGGACGAGTATGCGGATCCCAGGTTGCCAGCGCCTGACCAGCCTTGACTTGCTTACCATCGGTAATCTGCAAGGTTGCACCATAAGGCACTTTGTGACGCTCGCGCTCACGGCCGTTTTCATCCTGGATGATCGCTTCACCGTTACGCGAAATCACCACCTGCTCATTGCGCGCATTGGTCACATAACGCATGGTAGAAGTGAAGTGCACAATACCATTAGACTTGCTCTCTACCTGGCTCACGGAAGCCGCACGCGACACCGCACCACCGATGTGGAAAGTACGCATGGTCAGCTGTGTACCAGGCTCACCGATGGACTGCGCAGCGATCACACCCACCGCCTCACCCATGTTGATGAGCTTGCCACGACCCAAGTCGCGACCATAGCACTTGGCGCAAATACCGTAACGTGTATCGCAGGTCAGCGCAGTACGCACTTTGACTTCATCGATACCCAGCGCATCGATCTGCTCTACTTCGTCCTCAGTCAGCAGGGTACCAGCAGGATAAACCACTTCCTGGCTTTCAGGATTCAGCACATCCAGCGCCGCAACACGGCCAAGGATACGATCATGCAACGGCTCGACCACTTCGCCACCCTTAACCAGGGCCTTGGTATACAAGCCTTCGGTCGTACCGCAATCACGCTCGGTCACTACCAGATCCTGTGTCACGTCGACCAGACGGCGAGTCAGGTAACCGGAGTTCGCAGTCTTCAGCGCGGTATCGGCAAGACCCTTACGCGCGCCGTGGGTTGAAATAAAGTATTGCAACACGTTCAAACCATCACGGAAGTTCGCGGTAATCGGCGTTTCAATAATCGAACCATCCGGCTTGGCCATCAGGCCACGCATACCAGCCAACTGCCGCACCTGCGCTGCGGAACCACGGGCACCGGAGTCAGCCATCATGTAAATCGCGTTGAAGGACTCTTGCTTGATCGTCTTGCCGTCTGCATCCTTGGCCACTTCGCCGTTGGCGTCGTAAACAGTTTCTTCGCGCAACTGCTTCATCATGGCGTCGGCAACCTTATCACCGGCGCGGCCCCAGATATCGACTACCTTGTTGTAGCGCTCGCCCTGAGTCACCAGACCAGAGACATATTGGTCTTCGATTTCCTTGACTTCGGCTTCGGCAGAAGCAATCAACTGCTCCTTCTCTGGCGGGACCAACATATCGTTGATGCTAATGGAAATACCGGCGCGGGTTGCGTAGGTATAGCCTGTGTACATGAGCTTGTCGGCGAAGATCACTGTCTCGCGGATGCCAACACGGCGGAAGCTCGCATTGATCAGCCTGGAGATTTCCTTTTTCTTCAATGCCTTGTCAATCACGCTGAATGGCAGGCCTGCAGGCAGGATTTCTGACAGCAACGCACGACCAACCGTGGTTTCATAGCGCGTAATCTTCTCGCGCTTCTGGCCATCAAGCTCTACATCGTATTCACGCAACCGCACTGTGATGCGGGCATGCAAATCGACGAGGCCGCTGTCATAGGCACGCTGCACTTCTGCAATATTGGCGAAACGCATATCCTCGCCACGGGCAGCCTTTTTCTCGCGCGTCATGTAGTACAGACCCAGAACGATATCCTGGGAAGGTACAATAATCGGCTCGCCGTTGGCTGGGGACAGCACGTTGTTGGACGCCAGCATCAGTGTGCGGGCTTCCATCTGCGCTTCCAGGCTCAATGGCACGTGAACCGCCATTTGGTCGCCGTCAAAGTCGGCGTTGAACGCAGCACAAACCAGCGGATGCAATTGAATGGCCTTGCCTTCAATCAGGGTCGGCTCAAAAGCCTGGATACCGAGGCGGTGCAATGTAGGCGCACGGTTCAGCAATACCGGATGCTCGCGGATCACGTCTTCGAGGATATCCCAGACTTCTGGTCCTTCCTCTTCCACCTTCTTCTTGGCAGCCTTGATGGTCGTTGCCAGGCCGAGCACTTCCAGCTTGTGGAAAATGAATGGCTTGAACAGTTCCAGCGCCATCTTCTTCGGCAGGCCGCACTGGTGCAGCTTGAGCTGAGGACCAACCACAATCACGGAACGGCCGGAGTAGTCGACGCGCTTACCCAGCAGGTTCTGACGGAAACGGCCGCCCTTACCCTTGATCATGTCAGCCAGGGACTTGAGCGGACGTTTGTTGGCACCAGTCATTACCTTGCCGCGGCGGCCATTGTCCAGCAGCGAGTCAACCGCTTCCTGCAACATGCGCTTTTCGTTGCGCACGATGATTTCAGGCGCCTTCAGTTCCAGCAAGCGCTTGAGACGGTTGTTACGGTTGATCACACGGCGATACAGGTCATTCAGGTCGGAAGTAGCGAAACGGCCACCATCCAACGGCACCAATGGACGCAGTTCCGGAGGCAGCACCGGCAGCACTTCCAGGATCATCCACTCAGGCTTGATGCCGGATTTCTGGAATGCTTCCAGCACCTTCAGGCGCTTGGCGATTTTCTTAATCTTGGCTTCAGAACCGGTTTCACCCAGCTCACGACGCAATTTTTCGATTTCGGTATGCACATCCATCGTACGCAGTAATTCGCGTACAGCCTCAGCGCCCATCACGGCGTTGAACTCGTCACCATACTCTTCTACCTTGGCCAGGTAGTCATCTTCCGTCAGCAACTGACCACGGGTCAGCGGCGTCATGCCTGGATCAATAACAATGTATGCCTCGAAGTAAAGCACGCGCTCGATATCACGCAAGGCAATATCCAGCACCATGCCCAAACGGCTAGGCAGGGACTTCAGGAACCAGATATGGGCAACCGGGCTGGCCAGTTCAATGTGCGCCATACGCTCGCGACGCACCTTGGACAAGGTCACTTCAACGCCGCACTTTTCGCAAATGACACCGCGATGCTTTAAGCGCTTGTACTTGCCGCACAAGCACTCATAGTCCTTGATCGGGCCAAAAATCTTGGCGCAGAACAGGCCATCGCGCTCAGGCTTGAACGTACGATAGTTGATGGTCTCAGGCTTCTTGACCTCACCGTAAGACCAGGAGCGAATCTTCTCAGGAGATGCCAAGGCAATCTTGATGGCATCAAACTCTTCTTCCTGAGTGACCTGCTTGAATAAATCTAATAGAGCTTTCACGCGCGTTTCTCCTTAGTTGCGGTCAAGATCAATATCGATTGCGAGCGAGCGGATTTCCTTCACCAACACGTTGAAGGATTCCGGCATGCCGGCGTCTATCTTGTGCTCGCCCTTGACGATGTTCTCGTAAACCTTGGTACGGCCGGATACGTCATCGGATTTGACCGTGAGCATTTCCTGCAAGGTGTAGGATGCACCGTAGGCTTCCAGCGCCCAGACTTCCATTTCACCAAAACGCTGACCGCCAAACTGGGCTTTACCGCCCAATGGCTGCTGGGTAACCAGCGAGTAAGGTCCGGTAGAACGAGCATGCATCTTGTCATCGACCAAGTGATGCAGCTTCAGCACATGCATATAGCCAACAGTGACCGGACGCTCAAAAGGCTCGCCAGAACGACCGTCAAACAACTTCACCTGGGTCTTGCCAGCAGCAAACTGCAGTTGCTGGGTACGTGGGTCATTATCAGGGAAGGCCAGATCCAGCATCGCGCGGATATCTGTTTCTGCCGCACCGTCAAATACCGGCGTTGCAAACGGCACACCATTTTGCAGGTTCTTGGCCAGATCAAACACCTCGACATCCGTCAACGACTTGATATCTTCGCTCTTGCCGCTGCTCTCGTTGTAGATCTGTTCCAGGAACTTGCGCACTTCAGCCGCCTTGGCTTGCTGCTGCAACATGGCGTTGATACGGATACCAAGCCCCTTGGCAGCCCAGCCCAAGTGCACTTCCAGAATCTGACCGATGTTCATCCGTGAAGGCACGCCCAGCGGGTTCAATACGATGTCCATCGGCGTACCGTCTGCCATGTGCGGCATATCTTCAATCGGCACAATCTTGGAGACCACACCCTTGTTACCGTGACGGCCGGCCATCTTGTCGCCAGGCTGGATACGACGCTTGACAGCCAGGTAGACCTTGACCATCTTCTGTACGCCAGGCGGCAATTCATCGCCTTGGGTCAGCTTGCGCTTCTTCTCTTCGAACTTGTTGTCAAACTCGATACGTGCCTGGGACAGGCTGTCGCGCAACTGTTCAAGCTGACGCGCAGCATCTTCATCGCTCAGGCGAATGTCGAACCAATCGTAACGCGCCAAACCTTCAAGATACTCAGCTGAAACAGCCTCGCCCTTCTTCAGCTTTTGCGGGCCACCAGTAGCGATCTTGCCTTCGATCAGGCGACGGATACGACCGAATGCATCGTCTTCGACGATACGCATCTGGTCAGCCAAGTCCTGCTTGTAGTTACCCAGCTGGTCGTCAATGATCTGCTGTGCACGTGCATCACGCTCAATACCTTCGCGTGTGAACACTTGCACATCAATCACGGTACCGGACATACCGGAAGGCACGCGCAGGGAAGTATCCTTAACGTCGGAAGCCTTTTCACCAAAAATGGCGCGCAGCAGCTTTTCTTCTGGCGTCAGCTGGGTTTCACCCTTAGGCGTTACCTTGCCGACCAGCACATCGCCCGCTTCAACTTCAGCACCGATATAGATAATGCCTGAGTCATCCAGACGGCCCAGCATACGCTCGGACAGGTTGGAGATATCCCGGGTGATTTCTTCCGCACCCAGCTTGGTATCACGGGCAACAACCGATAACTCTTCAATATGGATGGAGGTGTAACGGTCATCCGCTACCACACGCTCCGATATAAGGATAGAGTCCTCAAAGTTGTAACCGTTCCATGGCATAAATGCCACGAGCATGTTTTGACCCAGCGCAAGTTCACCCATGTCAGTGGATGCACCGTCGGCAATTACATCGCCACGCGCCAATACATCGCCGATATTCACCAGCGGACGCTGGTTGATATTGGTGTTCTGGTTGGAACGGGTGTACTTGATCAGGTTGTAGATATCCACACCGACTTCACCGGCTGCCGCTTCCTCATCATGCACACGCACCACAATACGGCTGGAATCCACATAGTCCACAATACCGCCACGGCGGGCAGTAACGACAGTACCCGAGTCAACCGCTACCGTACGCTCGATGCCGGTACCGACCACGGCTTTTTCAGCACGCAGACATGGCACGGCTTGACGTTGCATGTTGGCACCCATCAGGGCACGGTTCGCATCGTCGTGCTCGAGGAACGGAATCAAGGATGCCGCAACGGACACGATCTGGCCTGGCGCCACGTCCATGTACTGGACGCGATCAGGTTGCGCCATGGTGAATTCGTTGTGGTAACGCGCAGAAATCAGTTCTTCCTTGAACTGCCCCTTGCTATCCAGCTCGGAGTTCGCCTGGGCGATCATGTACTGGCTTTCCTCAATCGCGGAAAGGAAGTCGATAGTCGCACTCACCTTATTGTCTTCAACACGGCGATAAGGAGTTTCCAGGAAGCCGTACTGATTGGTGCGGGAATACAGCGCCAATGAGTTAATCAGACCGATGTTTGGGCCTTCAGGCGTTTCAATCGGACAGACACGGCCATAGTGTGTGGAATGAACGTCACGCACCTCGAAACCGGCACGTTCGCGCGTCAGGCCGCCAGGGCCAAGGGCTGAAACACGACGCTTGTGCGTGATTTCAGACAATGGGTTGGTCTGGTCCATGAACTGTGACAATTGTGAAGAACCAAAGAACTCACGAATCGCACTGGAAACAGGCTTGGCGTTGATCAGGTCATGCGGCATCAGGTTATCGGATTCCGCTTGGCTCAAACGCTCCTTGACCGCACGCTCAACACGCACCAGGCCGGCACGGAACTGGTTTTCGGCCAGTTCGCCTACGGAACGGATACGGCGGTTACCCAAGTGATCGATATCGTCGATTTCGCCGCGACCATTGCGCAACTCAATCAATACCGCGATCACAGCCAGGATATCGTCATTAGCCAGGATGCCGGCGCCTTCAGCGCCTTGCGGGCCAACCTTCTCATAGAAACGGCGCAACCATGCGGCTGTACGCTCTTCAATTTTTTCAGGGAAGGCACGGCGGTTGAACTTCATGCGGCCTACGGCCGAAAGATCATAACGATCTTCATTGAAGAACAGGCCTTCGAACAATGCCTGTACCGCATCTTCGGTTGGCGGCTCGCCAGGGCGCATCATGCGATAGATCGCTACGCGTGCACTGTACTCATCCTGGATTTCATCAACACGCAATGTTTGAGAAATATAGTCGCCATGATCGAGATCATTTGCGTACAAAGTCGTGATTTTAGTCACTTCGGCTTCACGCAACTTCTCGAGCACAGATTCAGTAATTTCGTCATTGGCATTGGCCACCACTTCGCCAGTGGACTTATCGACCACGGTAGCGGACAGCGAACGTCCGAGCAGGAATTCTTCTGGCACCGTAATCTTGCTGATCCCGGCTTTTTCCATTTCGCGGATATGCTTGACGGTGATGCGCTTATCCTTGGCTACGATGGCATTGCCATCCTTGTCCAGGATATCGAATTTTGCAATTTCACCACGCAGGCGCTCTGGCACCAATTCGAACTGGATACCCTTCTTGGCGATGTGGAAGGTATCGACATCGTAGAATGTCTCGAGTATCTGCTCTGGCGAATAACCCAGCGCCTTGAGCAGGATAGTGACCGGCATCTTGCGGCGGCGGTCAACTCGGAAATACAGGTAGTCCTTGGGGTCAAACTCAAAGTCCAACCAGGAACCACGGTAAGGAATGATACGCGCAGAGAACAACAGCTTGCCCGAGCTGTGTGTCTTGCCCCTGTCATGCTCAAAGAATACACCAGGACTACGGTGCAACTGGGAAACAATGACACGCTCAGTACCGTTGATCACGAAAGAGCCGTTTTCAGTCATCAAGGGCAGTTCGCCCATGTAGACTTCCTGCTCTTTCACTTCCTTGACAGTAGGCTTGGAAGCCTCTTTGTCCATGATGGTCAGGCGCACCTTGACACGCAGGGGTGCTGCGTAAGTCAAGCCGCGCTGCTGACATTCCTTGACGTCGAACGGCTCTTGGCCAAGGTTGTAGCTGACAAAATCCAGTCGTGCATTGCCGGAATGGCTGACGATAGGAAAGACCGAACTGAACGCTGCCTGCAGACCAGCATCTTTACGCTTGTCGGCATGAATATCGGCTTGTAAAAAGGCCGCGTAGGATTCCAATTGCATGGCGAGCAGGTAAGGAACTTCCTGCACACTTTCACGTTTGGCAAAACTTTTACGCAGACGTTTCTTTTCGGTAAAGGAATAGCTCATAGCATCTCCTGAGGATAGAGGGCAGAAGACAGCAGACCAAAAGAACTGCTGTCTTCTAACTTCTTAAAATGGTGAAGGCTGACAGTTTCCTGTCAGCCCATACACCATGTTTTACAACGGTATTACTTAACTTCAACCTTAGCGCCAGCTTCTTCCAGCTTCTTAGCAGCAGCTTCAGCATCAGCCTTGGAAACGCCTTCCTTAACGGCCTTAGGAGCAGCGTCAACCAGATCCTTGGCTTCCTTCAGACCGAGGGAAGTCAGTTCACGAACAGCCTTAATAACGTTTACCTTGTTATCGCCAGCGGAAGTCAGAACTACGTCGAACTCTGTCTTCTCAGCAGCGGCTGCACCAGCGTCGCCACCAGCTGCGGGAGCAGCTACTGCAACAGCAGCTGCAGCTGCGGATACGCCAAACTTTTCTTCCAGGTCCTTGATCAGTTCGGACAGTTCCAGAACTGTCAGGGAAGCGATAGCGTCAAGAATTTCTGCTTTAGATAATGCCATTTGTTAATACTCCTGATAAATATGATATTGATTAGGCTGCTTGCTTTTGATCGCGCACTGCAGCAAGACCACGTGCAAACTTTGTAGGTACTTCGTTAAGCGTACGTACAAATGTTGCAACTGGAGCCTGCATAGTGCCGAGCAACTTGGCCAGCAACTCTTCGCGGCTTGGCAAGGTAGCAAGCGCTTGAACGCCCTTGGCATCAAGCACCTTGCCTGGCAATGCGCCAGCCTTGATGACGAACTTGTCGTTGGACTTGGCAAAACTGTTCAATACTTTTGCCGCAGCTACTGGATCGGTAGAAATACCGAATACCAATGGGCCAACCATGTCGCTCGCCAGCGCAGAGAACTGGGTGCCGTCAACAGCGCGACGCACCAGCGTATTCTTCAGAACACGCAGGTAAACACCCGATTTTCTGGCTTCAGCGCGCAACTTGGTCAAGTCGCCCACTTCGATGCCGCGATACTCAGCAAGAACAATTGACTGGGCCTGCGCGACTTGCTCGCTAACCTCAGCAACTACTGCCTTTTTCTGCTCAAGATTAAGACTCAAGGTCTTCTCCTTCCGTTAATTAAGCATTTACAGAAATCTGTAAACACCTTCCCACGGCGACCTTTCATCAGGAATATCAAATATCCTGTTCCGGGCTGCGCCATCTGCGTTGGATTCGGCTAGAGTTCGGCCTCAATTAAACCCTTCCGGGCTCCTACGGTCTTTGATAACCCCGCAATCGAAACTGCGGGCCCAAAGTTCTTTTTTGTGCCGATGAATCATCGGCACCAATCAATTTAAGCCAGGTTAGCCTGATCAACACGCACACCAGCACCCATCGTGCTGGATACGGATACCTTCTTCAGGTACACGCCCTTGGATGAAGCAGGCTTTGCCTTGTTCAGCGCGTCAACCAATGCAGCCAGGTTTTCCTTCAATGCATCAACATTGAAAGAAGCACGGCCGATAGTGCAATGCACGATGCCACCCTTGTCGGTACGGTACTGCACTTGACCAGCCTTGGCATTCTTCACCGCAGTAGTCACGTCAGGCGTCACGGTGCCAACCTTGGGGTTAGGCATCAGGCCACGGGGGCCAAGCACCTGGCCCAGAGTACCGACAATACGCATCGCGTCTGGCGTTGCAATCGCAACGTCAAAGTCAAGAAAACCACCCTTGACTTGCTCGGCCAGATCTTCAAAACCGACAATATCCGCACCGGCAGCCTTGGCAGCCTCGGCAGCAGCACCTTGAGCAAACACGGCAATACGCTTCGTCTTGCCAGTACCGTGCGGCAATACCAAAGCGCCACGCACCAACTGGTCAGACTTACGTGCATCAATACCCAGGTTGATCACTGCATCAACAGACTCATCAAACTTGGCAGTCGCAGTTTCCTTGACCAGGGTCAAAGCCTCAGCAACTGGATATACCTTGTTACGGTCAACCTTGGCACGCAAGGCATCAATACGCTTAGAAACCTTAGCCATTTATACACCCTCCACTTCAATACCCATGCTACGTGCGCTACCAGCAATGGTACGCACGGCAGCATCCAGATCAGCAGCTGTCAAATCAGGTGCCTTGGTCTTGGCGATTTCCTCAGCTTGTGCACGAGTGATCTTGCCAACCTTGTCTGTATGTGGACGGGGAGAGCCCTTGTCAATCTTTGCTGCCTTCTTGATCAGGATAGTCGCCGGAGGCGTCTTCATGATGAAGGTGAAGCTCTTGTCTGCAAAAGCCGTAATCACGACTGGAATTGGCAGGCCTGGCTCCAAACTCTGCGTAGCTGCATTGAAAGCTTTACAGAATTCCATAATATTCAGACCGCGCTGACCCAGTGCCGGGCCAACCGGAGGACTTGGATTGGCTTTACCTGCAGGAATCTGCAGCTTGATATAGCCGATAACTTTCTTTGCCATCTTGAACTCCTAATATGGGTGCTAGCGCTTGATATCAAGCTCCCCAGTTTAGATATGCAGTGCTTTGCACTGCGCTTATCGCACCCGCTTATGCCGGAATGCGCAAAGCCGTACCCTGCCAAACGGCAGGGCACAGCCCGAATACTTTAAACCTCTTTTTCAACCTGACTAAAGTCAAGCTCTACCGGGGTCGCACGACCAAAAATCACCACGGAAACACGCAGCTTGCTCTTTTCATAGTTGATATCTTCAACACTGCCAGAGAAGTCCTTAAACGGACCATCGATAACACGTACAGACTCGCCTTTTTCGAAAGTGAGCTTCTGCGTTGGGTTACTCTTGCTTTCATCCATGCGCTGCAGGATGATTTCAACTTCTTTGTCCTTGATCGGCGTAGGCTTTTGAGCAGTACCACCAATAAAAGCAGTGACACGCGGCGTGCTTTTCACCAAATGCCAGCTTTCATCACTCATCTGCATTTGCACTAAGACATAACCGGGATATAACTTGCGCTCAGTGATGCTCTTGACGCCATTCTTCATCTCAACCACTTCTTCAACCGGCACCAAAATATCACCAAACAAGTCGCCGATATCAGAACGCGAGATGCGCTCCTCCAAACCCTTCTTGACGGATTTTTCAAACCCGGAAAAAGCCTGTACTGCATACCACCGCATATTACTCATTAAGCGCCTCTCCCCATCAACTGCTTCACAGCCCACATGAAGCCAACATCAACTATCCAGAGGAAAATAGCCATCACAATCACCAACCCAAACACTGCAGCAGTCGTTTGTATGGTTTCCTTGCGGCTAGGCCAGACAACCTTACGAGTTTCAACCACAGCCTCACGCGCAAACGAAAAAGCGTCTTGCCCGGTTACGGTTGTCTTCAACACCAGCAGCGCAAAAACAATCCCTGCCAAGAAGGCCAGAATACGCACTACCAGCGCCTGATCAGCCAGCAAATAAAAGCCGGCAACACCAGCGGCAACAAGCAGCAGGGCGATTACCAGCTTAATTTTTTCGGTCATATTTTGCACTTAATATAATGGCAGGCCAGGAGGGCCTCGAACCCCCAACCCTCGGTTTTGGAGACCGATACTCTGCCAATTGAGCTACTGGCCTAAAAGCTTTTTTAATAACACACAAAGGCTGCACACCTAGTACAGCCTTTGGCATTTGCGAGTAATTACTCAATAATCTTAGCGACGACGCCGGCACCCACGGTACGGCCACCTTCGCGAATCGCGAAGCGCAGGCCTTCTTCCATGGCGATCGGGGCAATCAGGGCAACGGTGATGGAGACGTTGTC
>NZ_JAJAVC010000007.1:74273-210237 GCF_020532725.1 Methylobacillus arboreus | reverse complement strand
TGCCAGCGTTACATAGAACTTAACCCGGTACGAGCGAATATGGTAGAGCACCCTGCGGACTATAGATGGAGTAGCTATCGCACTAATGCACAAGGTGAGTCTAGTCAGTTGGTTTCATCACATGCTATATATAAAAGCTTGGGGCTAGATGATGAAGCAAGGCAAGCGGCCTATCGAGAGCTATTCCGGTATGAACTTGATCCAAAGCTGGTGGATGAAATACGACAAGCCACTAATGGTAATTATGTGTTAGGAGACACGAGCTTTGCAGATCAGATTTCAGAGGCATTGAAGAGACGAGTATTACGGGGTGAAGTTGGTAGGCCCGTTAAGAATAATCCTATTACATAAATCGTGGTCTGTCTCCTAGCGGTCTGTCCTATTAATACTCTTTGCGCTTTCGCGCTTGGTTGATAAAGATTCGCACCTCTATCAAACCGGGCAACCCCACCCTTTGGCAAGGCCTTCTGTCAGTTCAAATCGAAACTACTACACGTTATGGCAAATTCTTCATTAAGCAACTTGCTTAATCTGGCCAGATCCATCCCATGAACTCTGCCTTTGTCTGCCACGTGCATTCCATCAATATTCACCCGCCGTAGCCTTCTGGCTTCACCTTCCATTCAAGCTGGTATCGATTGTGCTAGAGTCACTTCATCAGTTCATGGATTAAGGCTCTTCTCGTTATGGCGATTCGCGTAGCTCTGCATCATAAGACCAGTTATAAATTCGATCGCCCGGTCAATCTTTCCCCGCATGAAGTCCGATTGAAACCTGCTGCTCACGCGCGTACGCCGATTTTTTCCTACTCTCTGTCGGTCACGCCGGAAAAGCACTTCATCAACTGGCAGCAGGACCCTTACGGCAATTACATTGCGCGTTATGTATTCCCTGAAAAGGTGCGCGAGCTGGCATTTACGGTCGATCTTGTGGCAGATATGACTGTCATCAATCCGTTTGATTTTTTTGTGGAGAAATATGCCGAGCAGTTTCCTTTCCGTTACACGGAGCAGCTGGAGTATGAATTAAGCCCTTACCTGAAGCCGGAACCAGCATGCGTACTCCTGCTGGAGTGGATTGAATCTGCAAAAGAAGCATTATTATCACAGGCGTTCAACACTACTCACTTTTTGGTGGCCCTGAATCAGCGCCTGCAGGCTGATATTGGCTATAACGTACGCATGGAGCATGGTGTGCAGTCCCCGGAAGAGACGCTGACGAAGCGTACAGGTTCCTGCCGCGACAGTGCTTGGTTGCTGGTGCAGATATTACGCCAGCTAGGGCTCGCCGCTCGTTTTGTCTCAGGGTATCTTATCCAGCTCACTCCAGATATCAAGGCCCTGGATGGCCCCAGTGGTACAGAAGTAGACTTTACCGATCTGCATGCCTGGACTGAGGTTTATGTTCCTGGCGCGGGCTGGATCGGCCTGGATCCGACATCAGGCCTTTTGGCAGGTGAAGGGCATATTCCGCTCGCGTGCACGGCCATGCCCTCCTCAGCAGCCCCTGTCACCGGCTTCACCGATGTTTGCGAAGTCGCGTTCGTGCATGAGATGAAGATCACCCGTATTCATGAAGACCCTCGTGTAACCAAGCCTTATAGCGAGGAAGACTGGCAGAGGATAGATGCGCTGGGACACCAGTTGGATGCCTACCTGGAACAACATGATGTACGCCTGACCCAGGGTGGCGAGCCAACGTTTGTCTCCGTCGATGATATGGATGGCGCGGAATGGAATACGCAGGCACTGGGCGACAAGAAGCGTGAGTTGGCAGGCAAGCTCGCGACCCGACTCAAGGACAAGTTTGCCGATGGCGGCATGCTGCATTACGGGCAAGGCAAATGGTACCCAGGCGAATCCCTGCCACGCTGGGCGCTCAACATATTCTGGCGGTTGGACGGAAAGCCGGTCTGGAAGGATGCCTCGCTGTTTTCCGACGAGCAACATCCTGAAAGCTACATGACAGCAGAAGCAGCAACTTTCAGCCATATGCTGGTGAAGTATCTCGGGTTGCCAGCGGCATGCGTGATACCGGCCTATGAGGATGTGATGCAACAGGTATTGTTGGAGCAAAGCCTGCCGGACAATATCGACCCGCTCAAGGCCAGCCTCAAGGATAGTGCAGAGCGCCGAAAGCTCGCCAAACTGCTGGAAACCGGTTTGGGCGAAGTTATCGGTTATGTCATTCCGCTCAAGCCGGAACCAATAGAGAAATCCGACACGCAATGGATCACCAGCAAATGGCCGTTGCGGCGCGAACATTTATACCTGCTGGCGGGTGATTCGCCCATGGGGCTGCGCCTGCCACTGGCTTCGCTGCCATGGGTGCTGCCGGAGGACATGGAGCCGGAATTCCCAATTGACCCGTTCGCCGAGACAGGTAGCCTGGCTGAGCAGCCTGCTTCGAGGAAGCCGGGCAAATCCCGGCTGGACAGCCCTAAGCCCCGGGAAGTAATCCACACCGCCTTATGCGTTCAGGTCCGCAATGGCAGGCTGCATGTATTCATGCCACCCGTGACCCGGCTTGAGGATTATCTCGCACTCGTAAGCGCTGTCGAGGCAACGGCAGCCAAACTCAAATTGAAGCTATGGCTGGAAGGCTATATCCCGCCCAGGGATGCACGCATCAATATGCTCAGCGTGACGCCGGACCCAGGTGTGATCGAGGTGAATATCCAGCCAGCCGACTCCTGGGAAGCGCTCAGCCACACGATCACCACACTGTATGAAGAAGCCCGCCAGACCAGGCTGGGCACAGAGAAGTTCATGCTGGATGGCCGACACACCGGCACCGGCGGCGGCAATCATGTCACGCTTGGAGGCGCAACACCGGCTGACAGCCCCATGCTGCGCCGTCCGGATGTCTTGAAAAGCCTGATCATCTATTGGCAAAACCACCCTGCGCTCTCCTACTTGTTTTCAGGCACATTCATTGGCCCCACCAGCCAATCACCGCGGGTGGATGAGGCCCGTGATGACAACCTCTACGAGCTAACCATTGCCTTTCAGCAGATGGACAAGGCGCTGCCGGACGCCAAGGAGAGTAACCGCCCCTGGCTGGTAGACCGATTGCTGCGCAACCTGCTAGTAGACCTCACAGGCAATACACACCGTGCAGAATTCTCCATCGACAAGCTCTATTCCCCCGATGGGCCGACTGGCCGCTTGGGGATTGTGGAGTTCCGTGCTTTCGAGATGCCGCCCCATGCCCGCATGAGCCTGTTACAGGCATTGCTGCTGCGCGCCCTAGTCGCACGTTTCTGGAAAACCCCTTATGAGGGCAAGCTGGTCCATTGGGGCACCGAGTTGCATGACCGCTGGATGCTGCCGCATTTCATCGCGCAAGATATTGCCGATGTAGTGCAGGACCTGCGCCGCGCGGGCTATGCCTTTGAGCGTCACTGGTTTGACCCGTTCATCGAGTTCCGTTTCCCGCGCTATGGCACAGTGGCCTATGAAGGGGTCGAACTGGAATTGCGGCAGGCAATTGAGCCATGGCACGTGCTGGGCGAGGAAATGAGTGGCGTCGGCACCGCGCGCTATGTGGATTCATCTGTGGAGCGCATGCAGTTGCGCGTGCGCAACCTGACTGAGTCACGCCACATTGTCACCTGCAATGGCCGCCCCTTGCCGCTGCAACCCACAGGGCAAGCCGGGGAATATGTTGCTGGCGTGCGCTTTCGCGCCTGGGATCCGTGGTCTGCCCTGCATCCCACCATCAAGCCGCATACCCCATTGGTGTTCGACCTGGTGGATACCTGGACTAGTCGCGCAATTGGGGGCTGCACCTATCATGTGGCCCACCCAGGTGGCCGCAATTACTCTACCTTCCCCGTGAATGCGCTGGAGGCAGAAGCCCGCCGGTTTGCACGATTCTGGGATCATGGCCACACGCCCGGCAAGATGGCAATCCCTGACGAATCGCGCAATCCCAGCTTCCCGTTTACCCTAGACCTGCGATGGCAAGATGGTTAATATCGAAAACACCCCCTCGCCATCCGACAACACGCACCCCATGTTGCATCCAATCTTGCAGACATATCCATCGCAGCAGCACCGCCACGATGAGTTGATGCAGCCCACTGGCACACCCAGGTTGCACTGGCAGGCGCTGATCGAGACATTGGAAGAATTGTCTCCCGAACAGATGTGCCAGCGTGTGGAGGCCATCCGCCACCAGGTACGTGAAAATGGCGTAACGTATAACGTCTATGCGGATACCAAGGGATTGCAACGCCCATGGGGACTGGATATCCTGCCGTTCATCCTGCCGCAGGAAGAATGGCAAACCATTGAGTCTGCCGTCATCCAGCGCGCCACGCTCATGAACGCCATCCTCAACGATATCTATGGCCCGCAGCAACTCATGCAGGATGGCCTGCTGCCCCCTGCCCTGGTGCATGGCCACGCCGGTTTCCTGCGGCCATGCCATGGCATACGCCTACCCGATGACTATGCCCTACATATGTATGCCGTCGATATGGCACGCTCGCCCGATGGGCAATGGTGGGTGGTAGGCGACCGCACCCAGGCACCATCCGGTGCAGGGTATGCACTTGAAAACCGCGTGATCATCTCCAGCGCTTTTCCTGAACTGTTCCGTGACCTCAACGTGCAACGGCTTGGCGGTTTCTTCTCCAGCATGCGTGACAGCCTAGCCTATTGGGGACACCAGGTTGCGACAAACCAATCAGCCAACAACCCGCAAATCAATCCATTGGGGGATGGTGAACATCCCCTGATCGTACTGCTCACCCCCGGCCCTTATAATGAAACCTACCATGAGCAATCCTATCTTGCGGGCTACCTGGGCTTTCCGCTGGTACAAGGTAGCGATCTCACAGTACGTAACGGTATTGTCTGGATGAAAACACTCTCTGGCCTGAGGCCGGTACATGCCATCCTCAGGCGCCTCGATGATGACTTTTGCGACCCACTGGAACTGAACCCGGACTCACTGCTGGGTGTGCCCGGCCTCAATGATGCCGCACGCCGTGGCAATGTGCTGATTGCCAACAGCCTGGGTTCCAACCTGCTGCAAACAGGAGCATTGCTTGGCTTCCTGCCCAACCTCTGCCAACACCTGCTGGGACAATCATTGCTCATGCCTTCCGTCGCCACCTGGTGGTGTGGTGAACCACAGGCACTGGAAACCGTCATCAGCAACCTGGAAAACCTGGTAATCAAGCCTGCGTTCCCGCAAATCCGCGAAGTGCCCATCTTTGGCGACGACCTGTCGCCCACGCAACGCGCAGAACTTGAACAAAAGCTGCGCAACAATCCGCAGAACTACGTGGCTCAGGAGCAAGTGGAAATTTCCCAGGCCCCGGTATGGAGTGACAGCGAGCCAGCCTCCCTCAAGGCCTCGGCGATTGGCCTACGCGTTTATGCCTGCGCCACGCCACAAGGCTATGTCGTCATGCCGGGCGGGCTCACGCGGGTCGGCAGCACGCAGGACGAACGCGTCCTCAGCATGCAGCGGGGCGGTACCAGCAAGGATACCTGGATCATCTCGCCCGCTGACAATGACTACAGAAGCCTGCTGCGTAAATCCACCTCCAGCCAGGACCTCATCCACAGCAATATCCACCTGTCGAGCCGGATGGTGGAAAACCTGTTCTGGTTTGGCCGCTACAGCGTACGCAATCATCATTACACCCGGCTGCTACGTACCGCCATCCGCCGCCTGCTGGAATTCTCCAGCACGCAACGCAGCACAGAATGGCCGACGATCCAGGCGCTCTGCACCTGGTATGGACTCATGGCCATGGAAAAGCCGGAAGACCATCAGGATGCCCCTGAACTCAACGATGAATCCATCGAAGCATTGCTGATTTCCGGCATTTTCTCCATAGATCAAGGACAGCCCAGCCTCGCCAACCACATGCAGCAATTCTTCACGCTGGCCTTCAATTTGCGGGAACGCTTGTCCAGCGATAACTGGCGCAGCATCAACCAGATGGTCAAACGCTTCGGCCTTGCCTTGCCATCGCCCACACTGGCAGATGCCATCCTGCTGCTGGATGAAACCTCGACCTCGCTGGTCACGCTGGCCGGGTTCGCCCTCGATGGCATGACGCGCGACCAGGGCTGGCGCTTCCTTTCCATCGGCCGCCGCATCGAACGCCTGCAATTGCTCTGCACATTGCTGCGTAATGCCTTGATTATGCCACCAGAAAGCAACCTGGAATGGCTGCTGGAGCTATGCGACAGCATCGTCACCTATCGTTCCCGTTATGCTGCCCAGGCCGAATGGCTACCCGCACTGGACTTGCTGCTGCTGGATGAGAACAATCCCAACTCCATGACCTTCCAGCTCAAGGGACTGATCAAGTACCTCTCCCAGATCTCCACCACCTATGGCAGTGGGGGCGAAGGCCCCTTCATCGAGCAGCTATCCACATTGCGCACACTGGACCCTGACACGCACTTATCCCCTGGCAATTCAGAACTGATAGCCTGGTTGAACAACACCTTCGAAGCCAGCGTTACCCTGTCAGACGCCTTGAGCCACCGCTTCTTCAGCTATTCCGGCACATTGCAGGAGCACTTACAAAAAACCAATATCCAGCAGGAACCCCTGCACTTTTAACATGCGATTCCAGGTTTCCCACATCACTCACTATCAATATGACTTCAACGTCACGCTATCGCAGCAGCTCCTGCACCTGACGCCGCGCAGCTTTATTTTTCAGCAATGCCAGTCACACCAACTGATGATTGATCCATTGCCTGAGGAACGGCAGCAGAACCAGGATTATTTCGGCAACATCACCGACTACTTCTCGATCCAGACACCGCACCAGGAGTTGAAAGTCAGCTCCTATACCGAGGTGGAACTACTGCCGCGACTGACGCTGGACACGATGCAGCATAGCCGGCCATGGGAATCCGTGCGGGATGAACTGAAACTGGAATATGCCAAGAACGCCGAAGCCCACGCCTACCTCTTCCCTTCACCCCACGTTGCATGCAGCGATGCCTTGGCTGCCTATGCAAAGCAAAGCTTCACTCCAGGCCAACAACTCATCCCAGCCGCCTTCGACCTCACTCAACGCATCTTCAACGAGTTCGAGTTCGACCCCAATGCCACTGACGTCGGCACGCCGTTATCGCAAGTGCTGGCGAACAAGCGCGGCGTCTGCCAGGATTTCGCCCATCTCATGATCGGTTGCCTGCGCAGCATCGGCCTGGCCTGCCGTTACATCAGCGGCTATATCCTGACCAAGCCACCCGAAGGCGAGCCAAAACTCATCGGCTCCGATGCTTCCCATGCCTGGGTATCGATATACAGCCCCATCTACGGCTGGGTGGACTTTGACCCCACCAACAATTGCCTGGTGCAACATGAACACATTACCGTAGCATGGGGAAGAGACTTCAGCGACGTATCGCCGATACGCGGTGTAGTGCTGGGGGGAGGAGCACACTCACTGGATGTCAGTGTAGCTGTAGAGCCTAAGGCGTAATAAAAAGCCAGCAGTTCAAGATACTGGCTTTTTATTACATACGCCCTTATAGCCAGTTACAACAACACTTTCTCTATGCCGCCGTTGTTGGCCTTGTGCACATAGTCCTGCATCCAGTCTTTGCCCAATAGGTGCTTCGCCATTTCCACAACAATGTAATCCGCTTCAATACCGGTATCCTCACCATAACGCGATAAGCCCTGCAGGCAGGAGGGACAAGAGGTAAGAATCTTTACATCCTGCTCGGGCTTGCCTGGGGTGAGGCCCATTTTCGCCATGCCCTTTTCCAGCTCTTCCTGCTTGCGCATTTTTACCTGGGTGGCGATATCGGGACGCGCGACGGCGAAGGTGCCGGATTCGCCGCAGCAGCGGTCGTTGAGCGCAACTTCATTCTCGCCGACCAGGGACTGTGTCACTTTCATCGGCGCATAGGTTTTCATCGGGCTGTGGCAGGGGTCGTGGTACATGTAGCGTGTGCCGGTAATGCCTTCTATCTTGAAGTTCTTTTCCATCAGGTACTCATGGATGTCCAGCAGGCGCGCGCCTGGGAAGATGCGTTCGAACTCGTATTTTTGCAATTGATCCATGCAGGTGCCGCAGGAGACGATCACGGTCTTGATATCAAGGTAATTCAAGGTATTGGCAACGCGATGGAATTGCACACGGTTGTCAGCCGTGATCTGTTGCCCTTTATCGTGGTTGCCGCTAGAGGTCTGCGGATAGCCGCAACATAAATAGCCCGGTGGCAATACGGTAATCGCACCGGCTTCGTAGAGCATGGCCTGGGTTGCAAGCCCCACGGTAGAGAATAAACGTTCAGAGCCGCAACCTGGGAAATAGAATACGGCATCCGAGTCTTCGCTGGTCTTCTGAGGGTTGCGAATTACCGGCACGATGGTGTCATCCTCAATCCCCAGCAAGGCACGCGACGTTTTGGTCGGCATGGCTTTTGGCATGGGACGGTTGAGGAAATGGATGACCTGGGCCTTGATCTCGGGCTTGCCCAGTGTCTGGGGTGGGTTCTTCTTGCTGCCGTTCAACAAGCCAAGCTTCTTGAACAGGCTGTGTCCCAAGCGCTGCGCCTTGTAACCAAAACCTACCATGGTGCTGCGCATGGCACGTATCGTGGCTGGGTCCTTGATGTTGAGGAAGGTCATCGCCACAGTCGTGCCAGGGTTGAAATGCTTTTTACCCTGTTCACGCAGGAAGTTACGCATGGCAATCGAGACATCGCCGAAGTCGATATCGACCGGGCACGGCTTCTCGCAACGATGACATACCGTGCAATGGTCGGATACATCATTAAACTCGTCGAAATGCTTGAGCGAAATACCGCGCCGGGTCTGCTCCTCGTAGAGGAAAGCCTCAATCAGCAGCGAAGTACCCAGGATCTTGTTGCGCGGACTGTAAAGCAAGTTGGCACGCGGGACATGAGTTGTGCACACCGGCTTGCACTTGCCGCAGCGTAGGCAGTCGCTAATGGAGTCGGCAATATCGCCGATAGCAGACTGCTCCATGATGATGGATTCCTGCTCCAGCAAACCAAAGGACGGCGTATAGGCCGAATGCAGCCCGGAGCCCGCCATGAGCTTGCCCTTGTTGAAGCGTCCTTCAGGGTCGACCTTGGCCTTGTACTCAGCAAAGCTAGACACGGTTTTCTCGTCCAGGAACTCCATCTTGGTAATGCCTATGCCATGCTCGCCCGAGATGACGCCACCAAGGCCTGTAGCCAGCTTCATGATGCGCGCCACGGCTTCGTGCGCCGTCTGCATCATTTCATAGTCATCGGAATTGACCGGGATATTGGTATGCACGTTGCCATCACCCGCGTGCATGTGCAGGGCGACAAAGACGCGGCCTTTCAGGACTTGCTTGTGTATCTCGTCGCAACGCTCGAGAATGCGGCTGTACTCGCGTCCGGTAAAGATGCGATGCAGTTCCTTCTTGATATCCTGCTTCCAGGAGATGCGCACTTGGTGCTCCTGTACAGCACGGAAGATGTTTTCCACGGCAAGATCGTTGAAATCCGGCCCAAGCAGCGAAATCGCGCCATCCAGGTTATCCAGCACCGTTTGCCAATGCTGCCGCGTCGCGGCAAACAACTCCAACGCCATCTGACGTTTGTTCACCAGCATTTCAGGATCGGTCTGCGTCTCATCATCTTCGAACAATGGCAAATCGCCCTGCATGAAGGTTTCCAGCTCATTCAGCAGCTTGAGTTTGTTCTTGATGGAAAGCTCAATGTTGATGCGCTCAATACCATCTGAGTAATCACCCAGGCGCGGCAGCGGGATCACCACATCCTCGTTGATCTTGAACGCATTGGTATGCTTGGCAATTGCCGCAGTACGCGCACGGTCCAGCCAGAATTTCTTGCGCGCATCGCTCGACACGGCAATGAAGCCCTCCCCACCGCGCGCATTGGCAAGGCGCACTACCTGCGAAGCCGCCTCGCCCACCCCTACCTCGTCGTCACTCGCAATATCGGCAATCAGCACCATTTTGGGCCGCTCGCTGCGGTTGGCCTTGGTGGCATAACCCACCGCGCGCAGGTAGCGCTCGTCCAGGTGTTCCAGTCCAGCCAATATAGTATTCGGATGCGTGTCCAGGTAATCCTTGACCTCGACAATGGAAGGCACGGCTAGCGCCACATGGCCGAAGAACTCCAGGCACACGGTGCGCACATGCTTGGGCATGCGGTGCAGGATGAACGTAGCCGAAGTGATCAGGCCGTCGCAACCTTCCTTCTGGATGCCGGGCAAGCCGGAGAGGAATTTATCTGTGACATCCTTGCCCAAGCCGACGGTGCGGAAGCTCGGGCCGGGGATTTCCAGCAACGCGGGCTCGCCGGCCACTGTTTTGCCATCTTCCTCATAGCGCGTAATGCGGAAACGCGCTACATCCACGTCATGAATCTTGCCCAGGTTATGATCCAGGCGCTCGATGAACAGCCATTGCGCATCCGGCGTCACCATGCGCCAGGAAGCCAGGTTATCAAGCGCTGTACCCCAAAGCACGGCCTTCTTGCCGCCAGCGTTCATGGCGACATTGCCGCCGATGCATGAGGCATCGGCAGACGTCGGGTCAACTGCAAATTCCAGCCCGGCACTGCTTGCAGCCTCCATCACGCGACGCGTCACAACACCAGCCCCGCAATGAATCACGGGTACTTTTTCTGCCAGCCCCGGTAGCTGGGTATAGTTCACCGCTGAATATTGATCCAGCTTCTCGGTATTGATGACAGCAGAAAGCTTGGTGAGCGGCACCGCGCCGCCGGTATAGCCAGTACCGCCGCCACGAGGAATGATCGTCAGGCCGAGCTCGATGCAGACGCGCACCAGCGCGGCAATTTCTTCTTCGCTATCTGGTGTAAGAACCACGAATGGATATTCCACGCGCCAATCGGTGGCATCGGTCACATGAGACACGCGCGACAAGCCGTCAAAGCGGATGTTGTCCTTGCGCGTATGGCGTGAGAGCTTGCCCAATGCCTGCTTGCGCAAAATTTCGATGTCACGAAACTCCTGCGCGAACGCATCTACCGCCTTGCGTGCGGCCACCACCAGCTTGAGCACCTTGGCGTTGCCCGCGCTTCGCTCATCAATAGCCTTGATACGGTGAGCCAGCGCATCAATCAGCGCCTTGCGCCGCTTCTTGTTGGCAAGCAGGTCATCCTGCAAATAGGGGTTGCGCGATACTACCCACAAATCTCCCAGCACCTCGAACAACATGCGCGCAGAGCGGCCAGTCTTGCGCTCTGATCGCAGCTCATTGAGCACATGCCAGACCTCCTCGCCAAGAAAGCGGATGACAATTTCACGGTCAGAAAAGGAGGTGTAGTTGTAGGGGATTTCGCGTAAGCGGGCAGTCATGCTGATAATCGCGGCTAAAGGCACAATTATATCATGGAGATAGCAGCAAAAATAAGCTCAGATGCAGTGCTGGCGCGGCTTTCAAGAGAATGAGAATTGTTACTGAAACTGCACAATCCCATGTAATCCTGATGACAAAGCGCGCAAAAAGCACCACAATGACAATACGGATATATAGATGTCGGATTGGCTGTCTACACCATGTCGCAAAAACTACGCAAAGTATTGATTCCGCTTGCCATCATTGGCTTGCTGGCCTTTCTTGGTTTTTCCCTGACGCAAAAGCCACAAGCTCCCGACATCAATTTCGTGACACTGGAAGGCAAAACCATCCCCTTGTCCTCATTGCAGGGCAAGCTGGTGTTGGTCAATTTCTGGGCGACAGACTGCCCGGGCTGCATCGCAGAAATGCCGGGGCTGATACAGACTTACCAACAATATAAAGACAAAGGGTTTGAAGTCATTGCAGTCGCCATGTCGTATGATGGCATTCAGCAGGTAATCAACTACTCACAGAACAACGCCCTGCCCTTCCCGGTCAGCCATGACAGCAACGGTGAAGCGGCTCAGCAATTCAATGAGGTGCGCGTCACGCCCACCTCATTCATCATCGACAAGCAGGGCCGCATCATCCAGAAGCTCATTGGCGAGCTGGACTTCACCTCCTTGCGCCAATTGCTCGACAAACAACTAGGAAGGGTAAGCTGAGATGCTCTGGATCAAGGCTTGGCATATCGTCTTCATGGTAACCTGGTTCGCAGGGCTGTTCTACCTGCCGCGCCTGTTTGTCTATCATGCGCAGACGCAGGACAACGCAGGCAGCGAGCGCTTCAAGATCATGGAACGCAAGTTATTCTTTGGCATCATGACGCCTGGAGCAATATTCACCATTATTTTCGGCCTATGGTTGTGGCATGGCTACGGCATTTCCGGCGCATGGCTGCATGCCAAGCTGACGCTGGTGGCTTTGCTGATCGCCTACCACATCTATTGCGGCAAACTATTGTTCGACTTCAAACATGATCGCAACCGCCACGGTCACGTTTATTACCGCTGGCTAAACGAATTGCCGGTGGTTATTTTGATCGCAGTAATCATATTGGTGGTCGTCAAACCTTTCTAGCCAGGATCTGACTATGTTCAATCGAAACCACTCATGGCTGATGCAATCCCTGAAGGCAGACAAAAACAAGCCGCAATTGCGCTTATTGAAGATTTTCGACTTGATGCTTATGCCCGCTCGTTCCCTGCGAGAACTTGAGCAAGAGCTACATCAGCACAAAACCAGCCTGAGGCGCTTTCTCAGCAAGCAAGCCAAGGCCAGCGGCGCGCAACTCCCCGAAGTGCTTGCCCAGCAGATTGTCATCATGCTGGAAAACGCCTTGAAACAAGAGCTACAGCAGCCTGGGAGCCAAGCCGTGCGGCACGCACGCACAGCCACTGATGCCTTAATCCATGCCCAGTGCGACGGCAGCTGGCGCAAACTGCAGGATTTCGGCATGAGCGCAAGCTTCATCAGCCTGCTTGGCATCACCATATTTCTGTCGTGGTACATCTTGCGGGACGCGCCACCCATCCATAAATCATCCTCCAGCCATCAGCTGTGGAATATGGTCGCCCAGGAAAATCCGGCAAGCCCTCACCATGTTGCCGAGCTTTATAGTGCGCTTGAGCGTATGCGCCAAGGTACATGCCACTTTCCCCAGGCATTGATGCTGGGCGAATCCGAGCGTGGCGTATTCTTAAGCAATATTGTGGCTGGCAATCTTTCCAGCCATGCGGAAGAAATCCACCTGGCAACCCAGTTGCTAAAGAAAGTCAGTTGCGAGTACAAACCGCTCACCATGCTGTCTGAATCCGAGCAGGCTTACATCAAGGCAAAGCTCACGGTTCCTGCAGTTACCGTGAAAAAACCGGTACAACGATCCTAAAATTGCCTCAATATAAGAAAACAAAAAAGCCGGAATTCCGGCTTTTTTGTTTTTTCAGCGGTACTTATGCAGACTGGCCTCCCACTACGGCAAACAGCCTGCCCGATACCAAAGATAAAAGCTCGTGCATACATACCTTCCTGTAAACAGCAGGCTTGTTTCTTCCTACATTTGCAGCCATCCCAGATTTACACTTTTTTATACTTTTGTAACACTTTGTTTACACTTAAGCCAAGCAGGATTCATAGGCAGGACTTATACTCGGACATTAATTGGAAATAGCAGATTGTTAGTCTGATATTCACCTGTTCTGGCATGAATATGTATATACTGGTTAGTATATAAAAATTGCTACGGAAACGTACCTCCAATAAGGAACCACACTATGTCCGTGCTACGGGAAAAAATACTCCATGTTGCGTCTGATCTTTTCCAGACGCGTGGTATCAACTCCACCGGGGTCGATACCATTGTTGCGGTAGCTGGCACTACCAAGATGACGCTATACAAGTATTTCCGCAGCAAGGAAGACCTGATTCTGGAAGTGCTGCAGAAAGGCCATTCCGACTTTACCGACTGGCTGAGCCAGAGCCTTAACAAGAACACTAGGAAACCTTCCGAACGCCTGCAGAAATTATTTGATTTCATTGAGGAATGGGTCACTGCGCCTGAATTCCGCGGCATGGCCTTCCTCAAGGCTTCCGCAGAATTCCCCAATGAGGAAAACCCGGTACACCGCCTTTCCGCAGAGCAATCCCGCCAGTTTCGCCAGTTTTTGGCTGAACTCGCCGCCGATGCCGGCGCTCGCGACCCGGACAGCCTGGCATTGCAGCTTTCCATCCTGATTGAAGGCGCGATCCAGGCAGAGCAGATCAAACGCGGTTCCGGCGCAGTCAAGTATGCAAAAAAGGCAGCCAAGATCCTAATTGAAAACTCTCTTGAGAAGCAGGCCGCCTGATCCTGGGCAGACCTTAAGCTCTCAGCAAAAAGCCCGCACATGATACTGCGGGCTTTTTCATGCTTGCAGTAGGCAGGCAGGCCCTAGATAATGCCGATTTACACACGATTGCAATAGGGTTAGACATGCGTATATTAATTTGTGGCTCCATGGCATTTGACACCATCATGGTGTTTGGCGACAAGTTCAGGAACCATATCCTGCCAGACAAAATCCACATGCTGAATATATGCTTCCTGGTACCGGAAATGCGCCGCGAGTTTGGCGGCACGGCCGGCAATATCGCCTATAACCTCAAGCTGCTGGCAGGCGAACCCGTGATCATGGCCACGGTAGGCGACGACTTTGCAGGCTATACCGAATGGCTGAACCAGCATCAGCTTGAAACCACCCATATCAAGCAAATTCCCGGCACCTTCACGCCCCAGGCATACATCACCACCGACCAAGACGATAACCAGATCACTGCTTTTCACCCTGGCGCCATGAGCGAATGTCACCAGAATAGTGTGCATGATGCCCAGGATATCGGTCTTGCCATCATCGCGCCGGATGGCCGTGAAGGCATGTTTCAGCATGCAAGGGAATGTCACGAGAAAGGTATCCCTTTCATGTTTGACCCGGGCCAGGGTTTGCCGATGTTCAACGGCGAGGAACTGCTGTTTTTCATCGAACTGGCTACTTATGTCGCAGTCAATGACTACGAAGCGCAACTATTGCAGGAGATGACTGGTCTTACACTGGAACAGATCGCGGAAAAGGTAAAAGCACTCATTGTGACCAAGGGCGCTCAAGGTTCCACGATTTATGCCGATGGACAATTGTATGAAATCCCTCCTGTGGAAGCAGAGGAAATACTAGACCCCACCGGCTGTGGCGATGCATACCGCGCCGGTTTGCTGTATGGCATTTCGCAAGGTTGGGATTGGACAGTATCTGGCCGCCTGGCATCCGTGATGGGTTCCATCAAGATTGCCAGCCGCGGTGCGCAAAACCACAAGGTTACACGCGAGGAAATCCAGCATATTTATAGCCAAGTGCTGGTTAATGAGACATTGTCACAACATACTGAAGAGGCAAATGCTTAAGGAGCATAAATATGCGCATTACTACATTGGTGGCAGCAGCTAGCATCTTACTCACCCTCAGCGGTTGCATGGGCTCAAAATCCGGCGATGTATACAGCCGGGATGAGGCACGCAAAACGCAAACCGTGCGCCTGGGTGTGGTAGAGAGTGTGCGTAATGTCAAGCTTGAGGGTACCAAGACCCCGATTGGTGGTGGCGCTGGCGCAGTCGTAGGCGGTATTGCCGGCAGTTCGGTTGGCGGCGGTAAGGGACAAGCCATTGCCACGGTACTGGGCGCCTTGGTCGGTGGCCTTGCCGGTGCTGCTGCTGAAGAAGGCGTCACTCGCAAGGATGGCCTGGAAATTACTGTCAAACTTGAAAGCGGCAGCCTGATCGCCGTGGTACAGGAAGCCGATACGCAATTCAGCCCGGGCGACCAGGTTCGTCTCGTGGAAAGTGGCGGCGTGACACGCGTCACTCACTAAGCTTTCCTCAATTTACCTTCATGCAATGCCGGGCTCTGCCTGGCATTTTCACAAAAGCTTAAACTTCTTTTAACTTTTCCGTCATCTGGCACTTTTAGAGTGTGGGCTATCTAAACAGTCAGGAAAGCCCCATGCTTGACCGGCAGTCTTCCCTCGGCACCAAGGCGGGTGCCAGTCAGTTATATGTCAGCCTTGCCCGCAACACATCAGAAATTGCCGAAGCTCAACGCTTGCGCTACCAGGTATTTGCAGAAGAAATGGGCGCCAATCTTTCCAGTAATAATGGCCTGGATCAAGATGGTTTCGATGCATTTTGCGACCACCTACTGGTACGCAACCATGAAACTGGCGAAGTAGTCGGCACCTACCGTATCCTGAGTCCAGCCATGGCAAATGAAGCTGGCGGCTATTATTCAGCGGGAGAATTCGATTTATCACGGCTTCGTCATCTCGCCCCCAGCATGGTAGAAGTTGGCCGTGCCTGCGTTCACAAGGATTACCGCATGGGCGGCACCATTACCTTGCTATGGGCTGGGCTAGCCAACTACATGAAAGTGCACCGCTACGAATACATGATCGGTTGCGGCAGCATCGGCATGGCAGATGGTGGCCATATGGCCGCCAGCCTGTATCACCAACTGCACAAAGACCACCTCTCGCCAGCCGAATACCGCGTATTCCCCAACTGCCCATTGCCGCTGGAGGCGCTACGCCATGACCTGGAAGTGAGTTGCCCGCCATTGATCAAAGGCTACCTGCGGCTGGGTGCCTATATTTGCGGCGCACCCGCCTGGGACCCTGACTTCAACACCGCGGATATGCTGGTTATGCTACCATTGTCGAGACTCAACAAACGTTATGCAGCTCACTTTTTCAAATAAGCTGTCTGCCAATACCTGCTTGCCTGACAAAAAGACGCCCTTAGCCATACAACTTTTTCGTCTGACGCGTCTTGGACTGCACACACTCTATGGCGCAGCCGTAGCGGCCACCATTTTACCCAGCGTCAATACATTGCAGCGCGAACGTATCATCCGCCGCTGGAGCAGGCAGTTTCTTAATATTCTCAATATCCGGGTGTTGGCCAAAGGCCATACGCCAGACGAGGATGTGCGCGGCACCATGTTCGTTGCCAACCATATCTCCTGGCTGGACATTCATGCCCTTAACAGCATCCGCACCGTCCGCTTTATCGCCAAGTCAGACATCCGTGCATGGCCAGTCATCGGCTGGTTGGTGGCACAAGCCAATACCTTGTTCATTGAACGCGACAAACGACAAGATGCCAGCCGCATGGTGGAAACGGCAGCAGAAAGCATCCTTGCTGGTGACTGCCTGTGTTATTTCCCTGAAGGCACGACGACAGATGGCACGGAGTTGAGGCCATTCAAGGGCAGCCTCATGCAGGCAGTCATTGATACGAATACGGAAATACGTCCATTCTCGATCCGCTATCCCAATACAAAAGGCAGCGCCAATATTGCAATGGCCTACCATGGTGAGACAACGCTGTGGCAATCATTACGCAGAGTACTGGCACAACAAAACCCGGTAGTGGAATTGGATTTCGCAGCACCGATTGCCAGTGCAGGACATGAAAGGCGCGGGTTATGCCTGATGGCGAGGCAATCCATTGCCGCCAGGCTGGACCTGGATTAACAACTCGGCATGCGCCCAAAAACGGTCAGCCAGCCTTGAGATGGCGCGGGCCATCGGCAGGATGGCATGGCACCTGGAAGGTCTTGCGATCCTCCAGGCGCAATGCCGTCAACTTGCCACCCCACAAACACCCTGTATCCAGGGCATAGAGATTATCGCGTTGCTGCAGGCCAAGGGCAGACCAATGTCCAAAAATTACCGTCGCATCAGCCGAGCGGCGCGATGGCACATCAAACCAAGGCAAGGTGCCGGCAGGCATATCTGCCAATGCTCCCTTGAACTGGAAATCCATATCCCCCTCTGGCGTACATACGCGCAAACGGGTCATGGCATTGGTAATCATGCGCAAGCGGTCCATACCCTGCAATGAAGCATTCCAGCGCAATGGATAATTACCATACATATGCGCCAGGAAATCCTGGTATTGATCACCACGCAATGCCTTCTCCACCTCCTGCCCCAGCTCCAGCGCCTGCCCGCCATCCCATTGCGGCAGCAAACCCGCATGCACCATAACCAGCCCACCATCCGCATGCACCATGGGACGGAAGCGCAACCATTCCAGCAACTCTTTGCGGTCCGGCGCATCAAAAATAGGCTGCAAGGTATCACTACGATGCGCCCGGACATAACCTTCGGCCACCGCAAGCGCGTGCAGGTCATGATTACCCAGCACCATGACAAGGCTAGCCTCATGGGCCTTGGCCCAGCGTAGCGTTTCCAAAGAGCCTGAACCGCGATTGATCAGGTCGCCAACCAGCCAGAGCTTATCGTTCGCAGGATCAAACTGGATGGCATCCAGCAAGGAGAGAAAAGAGTGGTAACAGCCCTGAATGTCGCCTATTGCATATGTGGCCATGGGGCTGCTATTTGAAATTAAAGAATCTTGGAAACGCGCAAGAGAAGCGTTTACTCGTTCTCTTCATTATCCGCCTGGGCGTCTGCAGCAGGCTCATCGGCGGCATTTTCATCATCACTGGCACCGGCATCAGCAGGCTTGGCTGCCTCCGCAGGAGGCTTCTGCGGCACATCAGGATCATCAATATGGCTGGCCTGGATCCCAAGAAACAAACGCGCCACCAAAAAGAGTACCAACAGCGGCGCGAACAACGCACCTAAAGTAGCCAGAATAAATTGTGTTTTCGTTGTTTTTGGGAAATCGTACTCGTGCGCGCTCATACCAACCACATCCTTGATACAGGGAAATTTTGACGATTATACTCAATAACCCGTGACGGAGAAAAGGTTATAGCAAGGACAAGCATTTATTCATTTGCTATAATCCGTCCCTGCTCTAGATGCGCCCGTAGCTCAGTTGGATAGAGTGTTGGTTTCCGAAGCCAAAGGTCACAGGTTCGACTCCTGTCGGGCGCACCATAGTTATAAAAAGGCCTATTTCCAAAAGGAAACAGGCCTTTTCAGTATTATTTAATCAAATTCGCTACACAGGGATGTGATCAATCCTCTTCTCCCTGTCCCATACACGATGGGCAAGCAAGGCTTCCGCGAAACGGTCCTGTACTGAACTGAAATCTTTAGCTTGCAACAGGCCTTCATCTGCATTCAAATTGAGCGCCTCCGTCAGGCTGGCGTCATTTCCTGTCAATACCACCGGTTTTAAATGCTTGAATGTCTCGAGGATGAAATGCACCGCTTCCCCATTGCTCAACAATCCTGAGTGATCTGCTGGGATGTCCGGAACCACTACCGCATCAAATAGAATCGAAGGCTCTCCTTTGATCGACCCGTCTACTTCTATTGATTTTCCGTCGCTGGTTTTAATTGGCGCAGAGGACGGCCCGAGAAGTTGTAACGTAATGTTGTGCTTATCCGCCCAGGCAATGATGGGTTGAATGGCTTTACTGGAAACGCCATCAAACACCAAAGCTGCAATTTTCTTGCCTTTCAGGTCATTGGGGGGCTGTTTCAGTTGGCTCAATGCCGGAGACTGCTTGAATTTAAACTCAGGCACTTTGATGCTGGGCCCTTTGGGAGGGGGAATGCCTAATTTCTGCGCAACGGTACTGGCCAGATCCAGGTCTATATTGGAGAGAATCTCATTCACGACTCTTTCCCGGATATATTTCCTTTTCACCTTGCCGAGCTCGAAGCTGTAAGCGTCTGCCACATGGCTTTGCTCCGGCGCGCTCAAGCTGTGATAAAAAAGCCTGGGTTGGGAGAAATGGTCTTTGAACGACTCCGACCTTTCCCTGACTTTGTGGGCGTCGATGCGTTCGTAGTAGCTTTCAAAACCTCCGTCTTTTGCCGCTGGCGGCGTTTCTTGCGGCCATCCTCCGTCGATTGAGTTCGGCTCGTAAGAGGCTTGTCCTTTATTGATAGTCGTCCTATGCGACGCGTCCCTCTGGTTATTGTGGAAAGGGCACACCGGTTTGTTGATCGGGATTTCATGAAAGTTGGGGCCTCCCAACCTGCTCAATTGCGTATCGGTATAGGAGAATAGCCGTCCTTGCAGCAGCGGGTCGTTACTGAAGTCCAAGCCCGGGACAATGTGGCCGGGACAAAAAGCGATTTGCTCTGTTTCAGCAAAGAAATTATCCGGATTACGGTTCAATACCAATTTGCCCAATGGCGTGATAGGGACCAGTTCCTCAGGGATGATCTTGGTGGGGTCAAGGATGTCGAAGTCGAAGTTGTGCTCGTCTTTCTCATCGATAATCTGCACGCCGAATTCCCACTCCGGATAATTGCCAAGCTCGATGGATTCGCTCAAATCCCGCCGATGGAAATCGGGGTCCTTGCCGGCGATCTTTTGCGCCTCGTCCCAAACCAATGAAAGCACGCCTTGCTTCGGGGTCCAGATGAACTTGACGAACTTTGAAACTCCTTCAGCATTGATGAGCCTGAAAGTATGAACGCCGAACCCCTGTATGGTGCGTAAGCTTTTAGGGATGCCACGGTCCGACATTGCCCAAATAACCGCATGCGCTGATTCTGGTTGCAGCGAGACGAAATCCCAGAAGGTGTCGTGGGCACTGGCGCCGGTCGGGATTTCATTATGGGGTTCGGGTTTGACCGCATGGACGAAGTCGGGAAACTTGATGGCATCTTGTATGAAAAATACCGGGATGTCGTTTCCCACCAAGTCAAAGTTGCCTTCGTCCGTATAAAACTTCAGGGCAAAACCACGCACGTCACGCACTGTGTCGGCAGAACCCCTGGGGCCTTGAACTGTTGAAAACCTCACGAAAATCGGGGTCTGCTTGCCTTTTTCGCTCAGGAATCCCGCTTTAGTAAGCGAGGAGTGATCGGCATAGGATTCAAAGTAACCATGAGCGCCGACTCCTCGTGCATGTACAATTCTTTCCGGGATGCGCTCGTGGTCGAAATGGGTTATTTTTTCCCTGAGGATGAAATCCTCGAGTAAGGATGGGCCGCGTGCGCCAATCCGGAGGGAATTCTTGTTATCCGCAATCTTGACGCCCTGGTTTGTTCTTAACGCCTGGCCAGTCGCATCTGATTTGTATTGCTCAAGATCGCGCGTCTTAGGACTGGTGTTTTTCTTGTCTAAAGCCGCTGTGCCTGCTAACTGGCTTTTTTCTTTCTCCGTATCGTTCTTCATGACGTATACCCTTATTTTGTTTGGTGGCATTACGTTCACTGTAGGGTTATATATTTAAAAGTGGTGTAGGGATATGGACAAATATTCTGTAGGAGAATATAAGGAGGCGCTCAATGCTCTTAATTTCGGTTTAGTAGTTAATAAGCATGTAGTTAATGCCGCTTGCGGTTGGAACAATTAACAGTAGCCAATAGGAACTATTGGTGCTTGAAATTATCCGAAATTAAAATAACGCATTGATACCAGGCATATAAGCAAGAAAGGGAAGACTACTATGACCGATGTTCCACACCACAAATCTCCATTGCTCCCGGATCGCTTGTTGCATGGTGTGCCACACGATCACCCCATTGAGCACATCTTCGCAATCTCTCCCCAACACCCCTGCCTGGATAGTGAAAAAACACTGGTGAACTTTGTTCTTCCGCCCTGGAGCCAGGAAACCGACTGGAACCGGGATCGGCAAGCACGGTTCATAGAAAACATTTTCCTGGGGGTTCCCATTGGGTATTACGTGATCCACGCACCACAATGGCGAACAAGTGGAGTGAAGCCAATGACGGGATGGTTACTGGATGGCATGAACAGGATTACTGCAATTCGTGATTTCACGGAAAACAAATTCAGTATTTTTAATGGAGTGCACCATGACGACCTTGACCAGCTGACAAGAGAGAGACGGTTTTATCATTCCCCTTTCCCTTGTTTCGAGTTGCAGTATTCAAATGATTTACAGCACTTGCATGCCATATATAAGCACCTGAATTATGGAAAGCTAGAGCAAAATGCAACTCATGGCGTCCCCTCACAGCATAAAGTTTGAATACCAGGTTTTTAGCAATATGACAGCCACACTTTATCAATGGTGTAGGTGTAATATACTGAATCGTGGTAAGTAGTTCATTTAAAACTTTTTCTGTGTTCAAGGAGGATAGAATGGCTGGATGGTTTGAAATCAAAAAGAGCGACAAGAACGGTCAATACAGCTTTGTTCTAAAAGCTGGGAATGCCGAGGTTATCCTGACAAGCGAGCAATATGTAGCTAAAGCATCTGCCGAGAACGGCATAGAGTCAGTGAGGACCAATAGCCCCAATGATGCACGCTACGAAAAACTGACGGCGTCCAACGGCAAGCCCTACTTCAACCTTAAGGCCTCCAATGGGCAAGTGATTGGGACCAGCCAGCTATATGCCTCCGCTGATAGCCGGGATAAAGGGATTGAATCCGTGAAGACAAACGGTTCAACTGAAACAGTCAAGGACAATACTTAAGCCACCTCTTCAAGAGCCAGGCATAGACCTGGCTCTTGTTTACCATTGCCTTGCTTGCTGGGAACATTACTCGCCAGGATATTGTTCACCCGATAGGATTGTATCCAGGTTTTCTGTGATGCCGACAAGCTGGTATTACATATGATAGCCGCCATTTCCGCCTTGTCGTTCACATCCAGCTTCTCGTAAATGACACGCAGGTAATACCGAATTGTGGTCGGGGAAAGGTTGGCCGACCTGGCAATTTCCTTATAACTTGCACCGGTAGAGAAGGCGTTGGCAACCATGAGTTCACGCTTGGTAAGCAAGTCTATTCGCTGCCTTTCTCTGATAGCCAGGATGCAAAAGTCACCAATAAACTCGTAATGAGCAATGATCTTGGAAAGCTTGAGTTCCCCGCTTTTTTCAGAGCGGTTTATTTTAGTGACAAAGCCCAACGGCAGCGTAGTGCTGTTAAGGGTAGGCCATTCAAGCCGCAGGACGTCAAAAAAAGCGGTATCCGCATCAAAAATCTGGTATTGCCGGTCGACAATTGCCAGATACGTTGAAGCGTCATTCAATTTCCCCTTGTATTGCTCGCTGTAGCGCATTCTATTGCTTTCCCAGAATGCGCAGAGATGGGGCATCAGATACTTATTGATAAGGCACTCTTTCATATTGAACCGCGGAGAACCATCCTCGCGGTACAAGGACAAGAAGACAAAAGCGTTTTCCGAAGGCAGGTAGTGCGAAGTACAGAAAGCCTGGGTGACAGCATGTTCGCCCATTAGTGTTGCCAGGCCAGGCGCTTCGTCAAAGGCAGGTTGGTCGAAATAGACGGTCTGGGCAGGCTTGACCTCTACCGCTTTTGCCAGGGCATCATCATATTTGAGCTCCTCCCACATGGGGACGAAAGAATCCGGCAAATTGTGCAAATGGGAACCATGCAAGCGGAAACTCACTTCGTTTGGCGACATGATGCCCCACCATGCCGTATCAAAAGGCAGAATTTCCTGCACGGCGTCCAACGCAAGCTCCTGATAGCGGTCAATAGGTGCAAACTCGGCGATATCATGCAACTTGAGCAATACTTTACTGAATGCCTCAACGCTACGGCTCATGGCTTAGCACTCCTTGCAATATCCCGGCAGAAATCCATGTCATCGAATTGGGGCAACCCCGCACAATCTTGGGTCACCTACTATGGAGTGTCCGCCAAGGCATTTGCTAAAAATAAATTTAATTTCTATTAAAACAATAGGTTAATTATTTTCATGGTGTTTCTTCATCAACGATTGCACTAGATTGGCTTTTCAATAGGTAAATAAGCAATTTGGATGCCAAAACCAATTCAAATCAAATAGATACTTACAGATAACTTGCTGATCTAAATTCAGAGACAAAAAAAGCCAGCTATGCTGGAAGCGATAGCTGGCGAGGGGGAGGATGGTTGAATTTGAAGAGGCTAATCCAGGTTGGATCCCGTCAGCGCCATTGTTTTTCGTTGGATATCCAATGGCCTCCGGGAAGCGGCCCCGGCTTGATGAAGGCATTGACCACATTGGCCAGGAGCTTGGAGATATTGTTGTCAAAATTATAGGCGGGCAAGGCCTGGCCGAACGCGATGGAGCCAGTCGAGAATACGCCGCCGTGGTTGGGTGCGGTGAAAAACACGATATCCGCCCTGATCCTGTAGTCCTGGGTGCCGCCCACGCCAGGGTGAGCATACAACAACTCTTCCGTCGACAGGCAGTAATTGTCTGTATGGCCGCCCGATGAGGCAATGATCTTGGCATGTGGCGGCGTACCCAGGCTCAGGTCGTAGCGGTCAAGCTCCACACCTGCAGCACCGCCATGTGCCAGGCCGAAGTCCCCCAGGATTTCGCCTTCTATCCCTTCTGTAATCCAGGATACCGTCCTGTGGTAGCTGTCCGGCATGCGCCGGAATGGACGACCGGTTTCAAAACCTTCGCCAATGAATCCAACACCCAGCAGTTTTTGCGGAGCCCGGCCAAGATTTTTCCAGATGCCGCTTTTCTGGCCGGTCGTCTGCAAATAATGCTCGCCGGGCCTGGCTGCCCAGGCACGCATGCCTGAATCCAGTTTCCTCACTTCCATGACCCATGGTTCATCATCGCGATACGCCACATTCCAGTAATAGCCATTGCCTCCCATGTAAATGAGACGGCCACCCTGCTCGACAAAATCTTCATGCGCATCAAGAATGCGTTCCGAGATATATTCAGGATGGGTGCCCGTCATGATGCATTTGTAGGGCGCCATGGCAGACAGGCCTTCCAAGTGGATGTCTTCCTCAGTGAGGACTTCATAGTCATACTTCATGTGCTCCAGCCAGCCGACTATCGATAAATCGGCAGGGAACTGCCAAGTTGAGCCCATGCTGGATATCCGGAACTTGGGCCGCATATTGACGATGGGACGGTGATAGGAACTGAAGCAAACCCCTGCGCCATCCATGTAGCTGTCATAGGTCGAGAGGCCGAATTCGGGATTCTGGTACATTTCGATATCAACTGCCGAGACGATAGGCGGCTGCCCGCTCATGGGCTGAATGATTTGGGCGTCAAAACTCAAGTGCTCATTGGCATAGGCGAGATAACTGCCAGTGGGAATCAGCAATGCCAGCGCACTCTTGGGCTGTTTCGCGCGCACAAAGAACACGACGTACTCTTCATCCAGTTCCTGCGTTGTCTGTTTGCTGTTGTCCGCACGCAAACGGATGGCATACACCCCACTGCGCAAATCATCGGGAATGCGTAACTTCTTGGTTTGTTTCCAGTTGCAGTCGATCATGGCATCGGCATGGAACTCAACCCCGCCATATTCCTGCGGCGCCAGCCGGAAGCTGTCATTGCGGCCGTTCCAGTTCCAGCCAGTCTGCGCGCGTACCGGCCGGTTATAACCGTACGCATGCAAATCATTGCCGGACACATCCACGACCTTGTCCCCAATGCCATTGTCGGTATAGCCTGCGGTGGTATCCCAGTGGGCAAGCAATCCATCTGGGGATGGCGGTTTACCTGACTTGAGCTGGTCCAGCTCTTCACGTGAAAGCGCCCGCCCATACATACCGGGACGGTCAATTTTCCCGCAATAGGCCTGGCTGACAAAATGTCCCCTGAGTTCGTGCCAGTCCTGGGAGCCCGCCATGAGGAAGGGAACTTCCGGGATATTGTTGGCCTTGAAGCGCATGGTTTCCCGCACATGCGAACGGTAATCCAGCGGGGAGACCTTGCCGAGCAGGCTGTTATAGCGGTTGGCAACGCTTTCCTGATACAACGTTGCCCTGCCGGTCGAAGCATCATAGCTCACCGCTACGAAGTACCACATCTTAGCAACAAGAGGCACTTCCGCTGCGACATAATCCACTTCTTTGCCATCGCCAAGCCAGAATTCCAGCAGCCCCTGTTTATTGATACCAAGACAATAACCCTGGTTGTTGTAACAATCCCAGCGCCCCAGCAGTGCCTGCCTCAAGCCGACGTCAGGAAGCGTCGGCCAGATATAGGCATAGAGCGTAAAGCTTCCGTTGTGTGCCAGTTTATTACCCGGATCGGCAACCTTAAGGAATGACCCCACCTGGGTAAACTGCTTTTGCACATCCCATTCGCCATTCACAGGGCAAGGCATTTCTTGCTCAATGAAACCGGGCCCATCCGGATGACCGTCACCATGAATCAGACGGACCAATTGCGCAGCAACTTTTTTCGTACCATCAACACTCACATGGAATCCGATATCGTCACCAGGCTTAACTGAGATTTTGTCGGTATAGCCGAATATCTTGATTTGAGACATACATATTTCCTGACTGAAAAAAGCGTTTAAACCCGCCAACCATGCAGCCTGGAACCATCATCGATGACCCCAGGCTGGGTAGTTAGAATTGCAGCTGAAGGCCAACGACAAACTTGTCGTAGCTATCCTGATTTTCCGTCTTGTTTTTGGTGTAAACACCGCTGATACGTGCGTTGTGGCCGTCGATGATGTAGTTCAGGCCGATGTCGTATTCCCTGACATCCAAGCTGGCATTTCCGTCGGCAGAAAACTTCTGATAGCGTGTGTAAGGCTGGAACTTCCCCCATCCCACTGTCTGGGGAAACATCCAGGACACGACGCCAAGGTAGGCCTTGCCTGCCTGCACCCGGCTAATGCCATTGATATCCGCTCCCGCCAGCACCGCATCGTTATCGAAGTCATATCGGTATGCCGCCGCCTCGATATCCAGCACACCGCCGGGCAATACCTTTTCCAGCAGGAAATCCACGTTGTAGCCCAGGTAATCATCCTTGGCGAACACACTGCCGACAGCATCCTTCTGGTAACGGCCGGAAAGCCCGAGGGAAAGTACGTCCTTGCCGAAATAGACGCTGCTGGTGTAGAACCCTGGGTCCAGGTCAGCCTCCCAGAAGTCATATTGCAGGCGTCCTGCATACATAAGGCTGTCACGGCGGTTGGGGTCCAGTGCATTGTTGCCCGCGAATGCTGAAGCCTGGTTGCCTTCATAGATGCCGGCGGAATACACCAGCCGCTTGTCCAGCAGCTTCCCCCAGAACAAGATGCCGTTATCACGCCCTGTTTGCTTGTTCTGGTATTGCGAGACCACGCCAGGGAAGCTCCAGCCGTTCATGAAGAAATGCCCATCCATATTGACGCGGTCGGAAGGCGGCAGCAGCAGCCCAAACCAGATGTTGAATTCCGGCATGAACTCCAGGCGCCCGTATGCATCAATGACCTTGAGTGAGTCTTCCCCCATTTTGTCCAGGGTCACGGTTCCCTTGATGTATTGATTCAAGGATGCCGATAGATAAATACGGGCAATATCCAGATCAAAATCCTTGCTTCTGGAATGTTCATTAGGTGCAGCATCCTCCGTACTGGTAAATGCTGTACGTATGCCAAATCCCAGCGACACCCATTTGTCTTCACCAAAATTGATGGTCCCGCCTGCTTGCGCAGTGGAAGCCAGGCCCACACTACAGGCCAGCATCATGGATGGTAAAAGGTTGTTTCTAAGCCTGTTCTTCATCACAAAATCCTTAAAAAATTAACGTGGTTGATTCGCAGATTTTGTTTTAGGCATTAACTCTCCAATAAGTCCTGTACACGACGCATGAACACAGCGTGATAGGCTTCTGTTTCTGATGTATAGATCTTGTCTTCCACCACGCGGGGCGGCACTCCACGCTGCCCTGACATCGCAATGATGCGGTAGGACTTGTAGAGCTCGATTGCCACGATGGCGTATTTGTCGCTTTGCGGTTGCCTGCGGAAATAAGTGAGCAGGCGCTCCAGTGGTTCGCTGTGCTGCCCCAGCGGGCTGCGCTTGTGCTCTTCAATGATTTCCTCAGTCACCAGCGTCTTCAGGTAGTCGCGCTGCATCTTGTCAAAGCGGCGCATGAATATCTGGTCCTTGTCATGTGTTTCTGTAGCTTCTTCAGGTAACATTTCCCCACCTTTTTCTGCACGAGTTGAACGGTTTTCACTTTTCTTCTTGTTGCGCCAGGCGCGAAACTGCTGCTTGATCCCGAAAACCCCGCCTTTCAGGAATAACACCACCAGCAGCATGATCAGGCCGATGAGGATCAATCGCAGTGGCCCCCATTCGATAAAGACCTTGTCGATGATCACCACTACCAATGTTCCGAACACGGCCCCTTCAGAGCGCCCGATTCCCCCAATCACCAGCATCGCCAGTCCGAGCAGGACCGCATCCATGGAAAACAGCGAAGGAGACGCGCCGTGGAAATGGCTGGCGTATACCCCGCCCAGCGCGCCCAATACGACTGAAGTAATGATGAAGACCTGGATACGCGCCCAGCGGTAGTTCACACCTGTCGCTTCGGCAAACGCCTCGCGCTTTTCAGGCGCCATGCGCAGGATGCGGCCCAGGCGCTTGCCTTGAATGAAACGGAACATGAACAGCACCACCAACATGACGACAAAGCACACGTAGTAGCTGATGGTCAGTTCGCTGAGTTCGCTGATGCCGTCAGGCAAATAACTGTCCGCTCCATAGACGCCGCCGGTTGCGGAGCCGAAAGTGCGCGACTGGATCACATACACCCGGCACAGCTCGACCAGCCCCAAAGTGAGCAGCGCGTAATAAAAACCTTCCAGCCGCGTTGCCGGCAATGCGATCAGGATGCCGAAGACAAGGCCAATCACAGACCCCACCATCGGCAGTGACCACCACGGCAGTCCATGTGTGAGGGATAGATATGCAGCGCCATAGGCACCTGCCCCGACGATGGCCATGGAGGCCAGCGAGAAAATGCCTGCCGTACCGATCACCAATGTCCAGCACAAGTTAATGGCGGCATAAATAAAGAACACCGCGCCCGCATTGAGCAATGTGCTTTCAAAACTGACCGGCATGAACAAGGGTGCCATCAGCATGGCGAGGAAACTCAGCACCCAGTACACCGGGCGTCGGTCAAGAATGGTCTTTTCCCGGCGCAGGCTCTTGGCGTTGTACTCGCCGCGAATATTCAGGATACGCCGGCGCGTGAAGGGATAGCGCCACCGGTGCCAGGTCCTGGCCCCGTGTCCGGGGAATTTATAGTAGTAGCGCAGGCGCCCTACCTTATACAGCTTCTGTTTCGCCTTGACCGTCTCAATCCAGGGCTTGATGGGAGAGGTCCATGGAATGGTCGGCGCATTGTCCACCTCTTCCTTGACGCCCCAGTTGGCGATGGGATTTTTCCAGAGATTTGCCATGATTACGCCTCGCGTTGTTTATCGAGAATGCCGGCGATACCGCGCGGACGGATAATGAGGACCAAGATGATCAGCAGGAACTGCGTAATCAGGATGTATTGCCCGCCGAGGATGTCGGCCGTCAGCGCCTCATTGACGCCAATCATGACGGCGGCAATCATCGCTCCCCCGACACTGCCCAGCCCGCCGCACAAGGCCACGCTCAATCCCTTGATCAAAGGCGTGACACCGGAAAAAGGGCTGACAAAGTAAGTCTGTGACAGCAACACGGATGCCAGGCCGGCAAGCCCCCCGGTCAAGGCCATGACATAGAACCCAGTACGGCGGACACCGATTCCCACCAGCGAGGCAGCATGCGGATTCATCATCATGGCCCGGATTTCAAGCCCGCGACGGCTGGAACGCATCCACCACAAAGCCAGGGTGAGCATCAGGATGGAGGTCAGGATCGCCCCGCCCTTGTCGGCAGTCAGCACCACCTCGCCGAGCTCAAGCTCCCAGTCCCCAAACAATGGAGGCAGCGTTTTCGATTGCGGCCCAAAGAAATAAAGCAATGCCTGTGTGCCGATCAGGCTCAACGCCAGCGATGCAATCAGCCCGCGCACCGTGAAGTTGGGTTTATCGTGGATGGGGATGAAGGCCACGGCACATACCAGCACGCCGACCAGCGCACCGGTGAGGATTCCTCCCAGAATCACGACCGGCCCCGATGAGGAAATATATTCACTGACCAGCCAGGCCCCATAACCTGATGTCGCAAAGGTAAACCCGTAACTCATATTGATCAGGCCGAGGCTGGACCAGGTGATCGACACCCCGATTGCCAGGGTGCCGTATATACAGGCCAGAGTGACCGCCGTGATGGCAACAAAACCGATATCAATATCCATGGCCCTATACCTCCCTTCTTGATTCATGGGCAAGCGAAGTGGATGCCTCGCCTTTCAGTTTCCCCACATGCATGCCAATCACCCGATCCACCTGCCCCTCAAGCAAGGCCATGTTCTGCTCCGCAATGATCATCGCGGAATTGCCTAACTGGATTTCCATCAACGCCTTCATGACGCCCTTGCCAATCTTCGGCGCCAGCCCCAGTGAGGGTTCGTCCACCAACAGAAGTGAGGCATCCGACATCAAGCCCCGCCCTAGCGACACCATGCGCCGCTCGCCGCCTGACAAGCGCCCGACCGGAGTACTCATCAACTTCCGCAGCGGGGGAAATATCTCCAGGATCTTTTCCTTGCGCGCCTTGCGATCACGCCATGCGGCAGGAGTAAAAGCGCCGCTATCCAGATGCTCCTCCACCGTCAGGCCTGTAAAAATCTCATCGCCCTGCGGCATCAGGGCTAACCCCTGCCTCACCACCAGGTGCGTATAGCGGCCGGGGCCCTGGCTGCGGGTTCCCCCTACTTCCTTGCCGTTAAGCTTGATGGAGCCGCGCTGCCAGTCCGTCATGCCCGCAATCGCGGAAAACAGGGTGGATTTGCCATGGCCGTTCAAGCCCACGATGCCGATGCGCTCACCGGCGTAAACAACCAGATCCAGGTCATGAATGACACGCATAGGCCCCCACCCGGCAGAAAGCCCATTGATATTGAGGATTTCTCTTCGCTCACTCACAGCAGATCCCCCATTGAATGCCATCCCTCATCATCTTCCCCATGTCTTTACTCGACGTTCTCGAAATAGGCTGCATGCACTTGCGGATTTGCCAGGACGCTGGCCAGGGAGCCCTCGGCAATCGGCTCTCCCGCATCCATCACCATGACCCGGTCCGCAATCATTTCCAGCAACTCCATGCGGTGCTCCACAATGATGATGGAGACGCCCATTTCCTTCGAAAGCAGGCGTATCAGGTGATCCAGCTCATCCACTTCGGAATTGATCAGGCCTGCCGCCGGCTCATCCAGCAGCAACAGCGGCGGGCGCCTCATAAGCAGGCATGCCAATAGCAATTTGCGCCGGTTCAGCGTTTCCAGCTCCCGGGCATACTGGTCAAAATCCACCTGCAGATTCACCAGATCCAGGCCCCACTCGGCATCATGGCTGGTGAGATATGGGAGATAAGCCTGGCGTGCTGCCTTCAATACTTCACCGACCCGGAGCTCATCCGGAACCAGCGGCGTCTGGTACGTGCGCCCGATCCCCAGCCGCGCCCGCTTGAAAAGCGGCATGGATGTCACGTCCTGCCCCTTGAACAACACCTGGCCGCTCTTGGGGAAAATCCGGCCGCTCAATACTTCAAACAGGCTGGTTTTTCCCGCGCCATTCGGGCCTATGATCCCCATCACTTCGCCCGTTTCCACGGAAAGCGAAATGCCTTTCAGGATCTCCCGTCCGCCGAGCTCCAGCTTGATATCCCTGCCTTCAAATAGAACTGTCATCACCCAAACCCAATAGAATCGTTGTATGGAAGCCTGGGTTACATCCAGGGGGCGGGCTTGAAATCGACTTCCTTGAGTTGCGGCGGGTAAATAATCTTGTGTTTGCCGCCCTGGACCTGGAAGTAAAGCTGGCTCATGCCGCTATCGATACTCTGTGTGCCAACCGGGAAATGCCGCGCTTCCTGCCTAGCATTCCCCATGTAGGACCAGCCGCAGACGCCCCGGAATGCGGTCTTGCGGAGATAGTCGTTCACGGCCTTGAAATCATCGGGAGAGCCCACGGCATTCCAGGCCTGGGCCAGCATATTGACGATGTCGTAGCCGCCGCCCGTGTAGCACAGCCCCATCGTCTTGGCCGGGAAGCGCTTCTGATACTTGCCGCGGAAAGCCTGCCCTTTCTTATCCGCGTAAACCCCCAGCACCGTACTCCAGACAAAGCCTTCAGCCGCGCTCCCTGTCAGCTCCAGAAACTCAGGCTGCGACGGACCATATTGCAAGTAAATCAACGTCCCCTTGAGCGGGTTTGCCCGGAACTGTTTACAGAATGCGGCATACTCGGCAGCCACCCAGTGATCCATCATCACCGTACCGGCGCCCGTCTTCTTGATCTCCCGGATCACGCTGCCCCAGTCCTGCACCGGATACTGGATATCCGTCACCTTGGCGAGCTCGAAACGACTCTTCTTGAGCGCCTCCTGGCAAGAACGAGAGATGGTTTGACAATAGGCAATCTGCTCCTGAACGATATGCACCTTGTTGTTCTTCGGCTTCCAGCTGCCACTGGCTTCCAGGCTTTCAAGAAACACCGGAAAGGTCTCCCCGTAGAACACCTCGGAAGGATCCATCTGGAAGATGTGGTTGTACTTTTCGGGATACTTGGCGACCAGATCAGTCGCCGCACGCTGGGTATTGCCATTGACATAAGGACACTTGTAATTGGCCGAAGCATCCATTGCAGGAATTGGCACAAACAGGAAAGGCGAGCTGATCGCATGCACTTTCAAGTCCACCAGCTTGCGGACAGAGGCTTGGCAGCTTTCTGCCGACAGGAGGTCGACATCAATCGGCCGCAGCTCCAACGGACGGCCGAGAATCCCGCCATTGGCATTGATCTCTTCCTGCGCGAGAATCGAGCCATTCATATGGTCGGCATGGTCCGCAACCCCAGCCGCTGCCGTTGTCGAAATAGTCAGGCCAAGTACGATAGGCTTGCCGGAGGGTTTCTTCGGCGGACTGCCATCAGCCGCAGCGGCAAGCGTGCTGAGAGGGGCTGCAGCGGCGGCAGAAGCCGCTGCCAAAACCTTCATGATATTCCTGCGCTCAAAATTCGTATCCATACTGATTTCCTCGCTGGTGACTTGAAATGAGATGAGTCAAAGTCTAGCGAGGGGAAAATCAGAAAAACACCGTTCAAATGTACGGTTTTTGGGCGGAAATACACAAAAAATGGCGATTCGGCTGATGAATGCAGTCATGCGGATGATGATCCGCATGACTGGGGATGCAACAGATCACCCGAGGCCGGCCATATTCATAAAAGACTGGAATACCTGCCAATTGGAGCAAGCGCTTGAACTATGGCAGAATGGGCCATCGAAAAAAAAGAACAAACCATGCTATCGGACGAAACCATTGCACTTGCCAAGGCAAGGGCAAATTACGCGGGCTTTGTTCCCGTGCATCAGAACAACGATTGCATCAGAATCGCTTATGCCTGGCTGGACGCGCAAATCAAGACGGCTGGAGTGCGCGAGGTTCCAGTCAGCCAACGCGGCCTGATACGCGCATGGGGTGGGGCATTGGTGATGTATGGCGACATCATCGTGGCGGCGGAGATTCATCCCGACATTCGGGGGACATACCCTCACCTAAACCTTTCCAACGAGCTGACGCTGCCAGACTCAGCCCGCCTGGCAGGGATTCAAGGCGCCAATGAACATCCCGGGTTGAAACAGTTTGATCCGGCACGTTTCTACAATCACATCGAGAAACTGCGCAAGTAAACTTAGAACGGCTAACAAAACTCAGCGAAGCGATCCTGGCTAGACGCTTTGCCGCAGGCAGTACAAGTAGTACGGCAAGGCAACAACGCCAGGAGGGTTTTGTTAGCCGTTCTTAAAGCGATCAACACCATGCCTGTTGACGGCTGCAAAAAAGAGGACTACATTTCCACCCAAGGATTACTCATGCCAACAGCGGCGTCCTGACATTTTTTCCATACCAGCAACAGCGCTGGTAATGGTCAGAGCAAAAAAGCTCGCCAACCGTTTCAACACGGTTGGCGAGCTTTTTTTTCGCCTGTCGCTAGCGTGGGAAGCCTGGATTTTTACGAATCAATTTACTCAAGGAGCAAGAAAATGATACATGGTGATATTTCCAGCAGTAACGATACCGTCGGCGTCGCAGTAGTCAATTACAAGATGCCGCGCCTGCACACAAAGGCCGAGATTCTCGACAACTGCAAGAAGATCGCGGACATGGTGGTCAACATGAAGGCCGGACTGCCAGGCATGGACCTGGTGATCTTTCCCGAATACAGCACGCACGGCATCATGTACGACGGCCAGGAGATGTACGACAACGCCACCACCATACCCGGCCCGGAAACTGCGATTTTTGCCGAGGCCTGCCGCAAGGCCAAGGTCTGGGGCGTATTCTCGCTCACCGGCGAACAGCACGAGGAACACCCGAACAAGGCACCCTACAACACATTAATCCTGATGAACGACCAGGGCGAGATTGTGCAGAAATACCGCAAGATCATGCCATGGGTGCCGATCGAGGGCTGGTATCCCGGCAAGGAAACCTTTGTCAGCGAGGGGCCCAAGGGACTGAAGGTCAGCCTGATCATCTGTGATGACGGCAACTACCCGGAAATCTGGCGTGATTGCGCGATGAAGGGCGCTGAACTCATCGTCCGCTGCCAGGGCTATATGTACCCCGCCAAGGAACAGCAAATCCTCATCAGCAAAGCCATGGCATTCGCCAACAACACCTATGTCGCCGTCGCCAATGCCGCGGGCTTTGACGGCGTGTATTCCTACTTCGGGCACTCCGCCATCGTCGGCTTTGACGGCCGCACACTGGGCGAATGCGGCGAAGAGGAAAACGGCGTGCAATATGCCGCATTGAGCAAGCACCTGATCCGCGACTTCCGCCAACATGGCCAGTCCGAGAATCACCTGTTCAAGCTGTTGCACCGCGGCTACACCGGCGTACTCAACTCCAAGGACGGCGAACACGGCGTGGCGGAATGCCCTTACAGCTTCTATGCAAAATGGGTGCAGGATCCACAAGGCGCGCGTGAAGTGGTAGAGTCGTTTACACGCACTACCCTGGGCACCAAGGAAGCACCGATCGAGGGGTTGCCTAACTAGGGCCTGTCCAGCAACCAGCCCCGGCCCAGCCGGGGCGCAGCATGAAAGTAAGCAATGGCGAACTCCGATCCTATCCATGTTGGCGTCTTGTTTTCGACCAGCGGGACCACGGCGACCATTGAACGCTCGCAGGCATTTGCCACCTTCTTCGCCATCGGCGAGATCAATGCGGCAGGCGGCATCAATGGACGTGAGCTGGTGCCGATCTATTACGACCCCCAGGGCATTCCCAAGCAATACCAGGCATTCGCCGAGCGCATGATTCGGGACGACTGTGTCAATGTGATCTTCGGCTGCTACATGTCGAGCACCCGCAAGGCGGTGATTCCCGTGGTGGAAAAATGGCGCAGGCTGCTGCTCTACCCCACGCCTTACGAGGGCTTCGAATTCTCGCCCCACGTGATCTACACCGGTGCCGCTCCCAACCAGAACAGCGCCCAGCTAGCCGATTACATGACCCGGCATTACGGCGCGCGCATCTACCTGATCGGCAGCGATTACATCTATCCTTACGAATCCAACCGCATCATGAGCGACTTCATCCTGGAGGTGCCCGGAGGCAAGAAGCTGGCGGAACGCTATGTGCCGCTGGATGCGAGCGAAAAGGACTTTATCGGCATCGTCAAGGACATCAAGGCCAAGGCGCCGGATTTCGTGTTCTCCACCGTCGTGGGCAAAGCCACGCGCATGCTCTACCAAGCCTATGCCGACATCGGGATTGACGCCTCGAAAACGCCGATTGCGAGCCTGACCACCTGCGAGGCGGAGATTGCCGAAATGGGCCTCAGGATCGCGGCCGGGCACATTACGTCCGCCCCCTACTTCCAGTCGATTGCGAGCGAGCACAACCAGGCCTGCCTGGCCCGTTTCCACCAGCAATTCGGTGAGGAAATCGAACCCAATATGTGCTGGGAAGCCGCCTATTTCCAGACTCACCTGTTCGCCGAGGCCATGCGCGAAGCGGGCGACGATGCCTATGATGCATTGCTGCCGCACCTGTTGGGCCGCGAATACCACGCCTTGCAAGGCAAGATCGCGATCAATCCGGCCAACCACCACACCCGCCTTAACCCGCGCCTGGGCCGCGTCAACCAGGAAGGCAACTTTGACATCATTGCCGAATCGGCACCCAGCGGCGTGGAACCCGACCCTTATCTGGTAACCCATACCGGGGAAGAATGGAATCTATTGCAGCGTCCGCCGGAGGCCCTGTATGGCTAGCCCCGGCAAAAGCCAGCGCTCTACGCTGGACCTGTTCCGCGGCCTGCGCAATGCGCGCATCATGATTTTCCATCCCAAGGACGAAAACCGCGACACGCTGGTGCAGCAATTGCAGCGCATTGGTTGCCAGGCCCTCACCATGTGGCCGCCGCTCGCGGAACTGCCGGAAAATACCGATATCGTGTTTTTCCTGCTCAATGCCGAAGCCAGCGCCAAGAAAAAACCTGCGTGGCTGGGCCCATCCTCCCCCATTCCGCTGATCGGCATTGTCGAATATGAAAACCCCACTACCCTCGACACTGCCACGAGCCTGGGCAGCCACGGCATCCTGGTAAGTCCCATCCATGCCAGCGGCATCCTCGCCACGCTGATCCTGGCGATCCATCATTTCCAGGAGATCAAGACGCTCACCAAGCGCAACCAGCGCCTGGAGCAAAAACTGCAGGCCGCAAACCAGATCAGCGCCGCCCAGGCCATCTTGGTGCGTACGCGCAACATCAGCATCACCGAAGCCTACAAGGTGATGCGCGAGCAAGCGATGCTGAAGCGAACCACCATAGAAGAAATCGCCCGCGCCATCATCCATGCCGATGGCATTTTATCCAGCTGAGTTTTTGCTGGCATCCCGCATGAGAGCACTCTATCGTTCGTGAAAAAATGAAGGAGGCACATCTGAGCAAAGGCTTGCTCCGGATGCGGCTCTTTCCAATACTCCATATGATGAACATGAAGCAGGCATCGCTAATAAAAGCCTGATTATTGTCAGCCACTACCAGCAAACAGGCTATTACCCTCAAGAATTACAACCAAAGAAGTAGCCCTCCTCGGTCAGGAGCTGGTACTGGGTGGAAGATGGTGAGTATTGGAGATAAAACTTGGCGATACCCTATGGCAGCCTAGCCACAACGGCACGATTGTATGAGAAGCCACCCGGTTTTACCTGAAAAAAATGGGTACATGCAAAGCAACGCGCCAATCAAACTACCAGGAGGAAAACCCGGCAGACTCGACAGTGGAATACTTACCTTGCATGTACCTAGGACAACCCAACAACGTCAGTACAACAAATACAACTAAAACTGGCTTACTCCAGGAATCCAGTTGGTACCCGCCAGCGGCACCTTGGCCATGGCCGAAGCCTCTAAGGTAAGCGCAACCAGGTCTTCCGGCTCCAGGTTATGCAGGTGCGACTTGCCGCAGGCGCGCGCAATCACCTGGGCCTCCATGGTCAGCACCGAGAGGTAGTTGGCAAGGCGGCGGCCGGCCTTGACCGGATCCAGGCGCTTCATCAGCTCAGGATCCTGGGTGGTGATGCCAGCCGGGTCCTTGCCTTCATGCCAATCGTCATATGCGCCAGCAGTGGTGCCTAGCTTGTTGTACTCTTCTTCCAGGTGGGGATCGTTGTCGCCCAGCGCGATCAATGCGGCCGTGCCAATTGCCACGGCATCCGCGCCCAGCGCCAGCGCCTTAGCCACATCAGCGCCGTTGCGAATGCCACCGGAGACGATGAGCTGCACCTTGCGGTGCATGCCCAGATCCTGCAGCGCCTGCACTGCGGGACGGATTGCCGCGAGGATGGGAATGCCCACGTGCTCGATGAACACTTCCTGCGTCGCTGCGGTACCGCCCTGCATGCCGTCCAGCACCACGACGTCGGCACCGGCTTTCACGGCCAGCGCTACGTCGAAGTAAGGGCGGGTCGCGCCGACCTTGACGTAGATAGGTTTCTCCCAATCGGTGATCTCGCGGATTTCGGCAATCTTGATTTCCAGGTCGTCCGGGCCGGTCCAGTCAGGGTGACGACAGGCAGAACGCTGGTCTACGCCCTTGGGCAGGCAGCGCATCTTGGCGACGCGGTCGCTGATCTTCTGGCCCAGCAGCATGCCGCCGCCGCCCGGCTTGGCGCCCTGGCCGATCACCACTTCAATCGCGTCGGCCTTGCGCAGGTCGTCCGGGTTCATGCCATAGCGGGAAGGCAAATATTGATAGACCAGGATGGATGACTGTCCGCGCTCTTCCGGCGTCATGCCGCCGTCGCCGGTGGTGGTGCTGGTGCCGACGGCGCTTGCGCCACGGCCCAATGCTTCCTTGGCCGGGCCGGACAATGCGCCGAAGCTCATGCCGGCAATCGTCACCGGGGTTTTCAGGTGAATGGGCTTCTTGGCAAAGCGGTTGCCCAGGATCACGTCCGTGCCGCATTTTTCACGGTAGCCTTCAAGCGGGTAGCGGCTGATGGAGGCGCCAAGGAACAGGAGGTCGTCAAAGTGCGGCAGCTTGCGCTTGGCACCTGCGCCGCGAATGTCATAAATACCCGTAGCAGCGGCACGGCGGATTTCAGACGCGGTGTTCTTGTCGAAAGTCGCGGAGTAGCGCGGCTCGGTTTGCGGGATTTTTGGTGCGTCGCTCATGATTAATAGGCTCCTGCGTTATCTACGTGGAAGTTGTACAGCGTGCGGGCGGAGCCCAACAGCGTGAAGCTGTCAGGGTCGACATCGGCATGGCCTGATTCTTTCAACAGCTTGACCAGTATCTGGCGTGCCTCTTCATCCATGGGCTTGACCTCGCAGTCGGCCCCCAGGCTCTGGATATTGCCGCGCACGAAGATGCGGGCTTCGTAGAGGGAGTCGCCCAGCGCTTCGCCGGCATCGCCCAGGATCACCAAGTTGCCTGCCTGCGCCATGAAAGCTGAGAAACTGCCGACAGAGCCGCCGACAACAATATCGACGCCCTTCATGGAAATGCCGCAGCGCAAACCCGCATCGCCGTCGATGACCAGCAGGCCGCCCTGTGCAGTGGCACCTGCCGCATTGGAGGCAAAGCCTTTCACATGCACGCGGCCGGACATCATGTTCTCGGCCACGCCGGTCCCGGCGCTGCCCTCGATCACCACGTTGGCGACCTGGTTCATGCCGGCGGCGTAATAGCCTGCGTGCCCGTCGATCACCACATCGACATCAGCCTTGAGGCCGACGGCAATGTTGTGTGTGCCGCCTGGGTTGGTGATGGTGACCGTCTTGCCATCAAGCTCGGCAGCATCGCTGTGCAGGTACTGGTTCACCTCGCGCAGCGGGGTTTTTTCCAGGTCAAATGTTACAGCTTCCATACGTACATCTCCTTTGGTGCAGGCTCGAATACCTTGGCGTTCTTGATATCGGGCAAGTGGGCCAGCGAGCGGAACTCGGACGCGATCGCGACATAGTCGTCGTGCTCGGCCACAATCGCGGGCTTGCAGGCGAATGGGTCGCGCACCAGCGCCAGTTGGTCCTTGGTGCCCATCAGCAGGGTGTAGAAACCGTCCAGCTCTTCAAAGCCATGCTCAAGCGCGGTCTTAAGGTCGTCGCCCTCGCGCATGCGCCATTGCAGGAAGCGGCAGGCAGCCTCAGTGTCGTTGTCGGTCTCGAACGAGATGCCTTCGTGCTCGAGTTTGCGGCGGATACTGTGCGCATTGGAAAGGGAGCCGTTGTGCACCAGGCACCAGTCCTCGCCCGCGGTGAACGGGTGGGCATGCGACGGGGTGATCGCGGACTCGGTCGCCATGCGGGTATGGCCCACCAGGTGGCTGCCTGACAGCTTGGAGAAGTCATAGCGGCTGGCCACCTGGGCCGGGGTGCCGGTGTCCTTGTAGATGTCCATGAGCTGGCCCACGGACAGCAGGTGTACCTGCGGATAATGTTCCTTGAGCCAGGCCTTGACGCTCTCTGGGCTGGTGTTGGTCGTCACCACGGCGTGGTTGACCTTCACTTCCACCTTGGCATCGGCCTTGAGGCCGTTGTTGAGGTCGACACTGAGCTTGGCCCAGTCGAATTCGGGGGAGGCGCAATACAGGCTGAACTTGCGCTCGCTGTTGTCCACGGGCGCGCCGAAAATCGCCAGGCCGGCGGAATCAGGGCCGCGTTCGGTCATGCCGATCAACATAGGCAGCATCAGTTCGCCAATATTGGCCCGCATTTTCTGGTTCTTTACCAGCAATCCAACGATTCCACACATGATGTTCTCCTTCAGAATCCAAATTTTTAGAAAAACTCGATGTAGCGGTTGATTTCCCAATCCGATACATGTCGTTGATAGTCGATCCACTCGGCGCGCTTGAGCTTGATGAATTCCTCGGTAAGGGAATTGCCCAAGGCATCGCGCAGCACCTGGTTGTTTTCAAGCTTATCCAGCGACTCGTTGAGGTTTTGCGGCAGGATGCCGATACCATGCTGCTTCATTTCCGCGAATGACAGGTCGAACAGGTTGATGGAGTGCCCCGCGCCGGGGTCAAGCTCGCGCTTGACGCCATCCAGGCCGGCTGCGATCACCGCAGCCGTGGTCAGGTAAGGGTTACAGCTGCCATCCGGCAAACGCAGTTCCAGGCGGCCATAAGGGATGCGCACCATGGTCGAGCGGTTGTTGTTGCCGTAGGAAATATAAGCAGGCGCCCAGGTGGATCCGGTGAGCGACTGGCTCACCACCAGGCGCTTGTACGAGTTGACGGTGGGTGCCGCCAGCGCGGTCAGTGCCGGGGCGTGGTGCAGGATGCCGCCCAGGAAGTGATAGGCCAGCTGCGAAAGCCCGTGGCCGGTCTTGTCCGCGTCGTCCTGGAACAAGCTCTTTTTGCCGTCGCCTATAGACATATGCATGTGCATGCCGTTGCCGGGGCGGTTGCCGAAGGGCTTGGGCATGAATGAGCAGATCATGCCCATCTCATTGGCGATGTGGCTGGCCGCCATCTTGAACAGGATGTAGTCGTCCGCGCTGCGCAGGCAGTCCGCATAGGTGTAATTGATCTCGAACTGGCCGTTGGCGTCTTCATGGTCTATCTGGTACACATCGAGGCCCGCCGCGATCAAGGCCTCAGTCAGGCGCTCAAGAAATTCCGCCTGCCGCGTCATGCCCTTGTAGTCATAACAGGGCTTCTGCAAGGTGTCGCTATCGTCACAGGGATGAATGCCGCCCTTCTCGTCCTTCTTAAGCAGGGAGAATTCAGGCTCTAGGCCGGTGTACAGCGTCCACCCGTTCGCGCTCAGGCGCTCGATCTGTTTTTTCAGCACCACGCGCGAGTCGTACTCGTAAGGCTTGTCTTCCACATGGCCGTCGCAAATGATGCGCGCGTATCCCGGCTGCCATGGAATCAGGCTGAGGGTGGACAGGTCGCCCACTGCCATATAGTCGGGGCCGTTGGGCAATATGCCCATGCCCCAGATGGCACCGCCGGCAAAACCCGCGCCTCCCTTGAGGATGGAACGCAAATGGGCGGCAGGCACCGACTTCACCTTGGCTACGCCGTGAATGTCCACAAACTGCGCCAGCACGTATTTCACATTGTTTTCCGCCAGGAACTGCTCTGCTTCAGCCAGCTCCTGGGCAGGAGTGCTTGGTTGGTATGTGAACTTTCCGTCTACTGTTTTCATATAACTCTCCGAGTCCGATTTATTCATTTATAGGCACTGAAATAGTTGCCTATCCCAATTGGTCCGCCACTGTGCTCGTTAGCTATGCCTGCCATCACTTCCCACAAATATGGACCGTACGAACTATCGCACCACACCCTGTAGCGGGCCTCCCCCTCCAGGTCCTGGTGCATCAGGACTACGCTTACCCCGGCAAATTGAGTCATGACGACTTCTTGTACGCCCAGGGCAGCGCGAGTTAAATCAATTGAACATACTTCCGCAAACAACTCCTGTACCGCGTTGCCGCTCAACACAAACGACGCTTCAACATGTGGTACCAGGTATACACCTGCCGGCTTTGCATCTGCTTTAAGCAGCTTTTCGCAAAGATTGCCGCCCGGCGCATTCTCGATCAGGAATTCACTGCCGCCCAGCCGCAACACCAGGCTGCCATCGGCGTTACCAGCCCAGCTGTTAGGCTGCTCGGGAACAACAATGCCCTGGTCTTGCAACCACTGCGCTGCGTTACGTCCCTTTACGCCAAACTTGCCAAGAAAACTGGCGTCGGCAATTCCCAAAAACTCTTTCCTGGCTTCTTCCTCATCACTACCCACAAACCGTGTCACCACCTGCATGCCGTTGATGACACCCCATGCAACTGATCCAACCGGAAAAGCATGGGCAATCGGGGTGATTAATTTTTCTGTCTGCATGGCGACGCTCACTTTTGCATTGCAAGAAATTGGGAAGAAACCACTGTGGCATTGACCAGCGCCCCACTGTCGGCACGAATCTGGAATCGTGATCCCAGCGCGCTATGTTCAGGCGCCACGTAGGCAAAACCGATCACACGGCCTATCGTCCTGGAGTAGGCGATACTGGTCACGCGGCCTTCGATTTCACCTTGGCGTATCACCAGGTTGCATTCAAACGGCATCTCGCCGGCATAGCCTGCATCCAGCTCAAACGCCACCAGAGTTTTCTTCACTGGGCGCTTGGCGATAATCTGCAGGCTGCGCTTACCGATGAAGTCAGGCTTGTCCAGGCTGATCGCATGCTCGGCGCTGATCTCGTAGGGGTTGGTCAGGCCGTCGGTATCAATGCCAGGCATGGCGTGGCCCATTTCCAGGCGCAACAATCGCTGCGCATCGGTACCGAAAGGCTTTAGCCCCAATGCCTGGCCTGCCCCCATCACGCGCTCCCAGACAAAGGCTGCCTGCGGCGTGGGGATATGCAATTCGTAAGTAGAATCCGAGACAAAAGCCACGCGTATCAGGCGTACCGGCACGCCGGCAATTTCAGTCTCGCGTATGCTCTGGGCGGGCAGTGCGCTGTCATCCAGGCTGATATTGACCAGCCCGGACAAGACCTGCCTGGCGAGCGGCCCGGCGACATTGATGGCCGCATAGGCGCCGGTGACATTGACCAACCCGATATCCAGCTGCCATATCTGCTGCCAGCGCTGCATCTCGCGGTAAACCGCGGCTGCATTGGATGTGCCGGAAGACAGGTAGAACAAATCTTCTGCCAGGCAGTGCGCCAGGCCGTCGTCCACCACCACGCCGGACTCGTCCAGCAGCATGGTGTAACGGGAGGAGCCGACTGCCTGAGGGATGTAATTGCCAGTGAAGAAGCGCTCCAGGAACAATGCAGCATCCGGGCCGTGCACTTCGATCTTGCCGAAGGAGCTGCTGTCGATGATGCCTGCCTTGGTCCTAACCGCCTCGACTTCGGCCAGCACGGTGTCCGCCACGCCGAGACCTGCCACCTTGTAATAAGCCGCGCGCTTCCAGGCGCCGACATCGGTAAATACGGCGCCAAGCTTATGGTTCACGTCATGCAATGGCGTGAGGCGATGCGGATGGAAACCGCGGCCGCCCAGATGGCCTATCGGTGTTGGGTGGAAGAACGGGCGCGATGTCGTGGTGCCGATCTGCTCTACCGGCACGCCGCGCACGCGCGCCAAGATGCGGATGGCGTTCATGTTGGAATGCTTGCCCTGGCTGGGGCCCATGCCGACCGTGGTGAAGCGCTTCATCAACTCAATATTGTCAAAGCCCTCTTTGGCGGCATTGATGAAATCCTTGACCTGGATATCCTCGTCGAAGTCGACGAAATTCTTGCCCTTGGGGTGCGGCACAATAGGATAGGCATGGCTTTGGGCGCGGGTAGAAGGCTGTACGGATGGCAGCTCAGGCACATCAAGGCCAATGTGAAGCAAGGCTTGTGCAGCCGCACGCGCACCATCCTGGACTTTTTGAGCCAGCTCATACACCCCATTGACACGTCCAGCGGCGAAAATGCCAGCAGGCAGCCTGTTGGGCACGAACTGGTGCACGCCATAGTCGTAGCGCATGGCGGTGCCGGCTTGGTACAACAGGTTGGCGGCAGGCGCCCACCCGGCGCACATGGCAACCCCGTCACATTCCAGGGTGACCTTGTCGCGGGTCAGCGCTTCATTGGTTTTTTCGTCATATTCGGTGACAGTCACGGACTTGACGCCGGTCTTGTCCGCATTGGCCTGTACTTCATAGATACAGCTGCCAGCAATGGTCTTGACGCCACGGCGCGCAAGCTGCGCAGCCAGCGGGCCATCCTTGGCATCGCTGCGCAAATCCACCACCGCCGCCAGCTTGATTCCGGCTTCCAGCAAATCCTGCGCGACGCGGTAGCCGTAATCGTTGGCGGTAAATACCACGCCATTGCTGAACGGCTTGACGCTGTAGCGGTGCAGCAGGCGCTGGGCGGCCGAACCCAGCATCACGCCGGGAATGTCATTGTTGCGGAACACCGGCGGCTGCTCAAATGCGCCGCTTGCCATGATGACCGAACCGGCGCGCACCTTGGTGATACCCTCACGCGTCACCACCGGAATCAAGTGGTCAGGATAGTAGCCAGCGGCATAAGCCCCGGCTATCAGGCTGACATTCGGCAGGCTCTCGAGCTTGGCCAGTAATTCCTGCAATAGATTGGCCGACTCCTGGCTGCCGCCCCAGTCGAACCCGAGGCTGCCGCCAAGTTGGGCATTCTCGTCCACCAGCACCACGCGCAAGCCGCTCTTGCCTGCCTCATAGGCCGCGGAAAGGCCTGTAGCCCCGCCGCCGATCACCAAAACATCGCAGTGGGCATGAAGCTTGCGCTTGAGAATGCGTGGATAGTTGAAGTTGACGACACCAAGTCCGGCTGCCTTGCGGATGATGTTCTCCCAGAACGGAAACATCTTCTTCGGCGTATGGAAAGCCTTGTAATAGAAGCCTACCGGCAGTAATGGCGAGATGGAGTCTATCAGCCGGCTGCGGTCCTTCTTCACGCCACCGTCAGTGTTCACCGCTGCCAATGCCATGCCTGCTGCCACAGGCACCACATCGCCGCGGATATTGGTGTCCATGCCGTCGGTCACCATCACGTTGATGTCATGGTTGGCAAGGCTCAGGATGCCGCGCGGGCGATGGTACTTGAAGCTGCGGCCCAGCACTTGCTCGCCACTGGCCCAGAGGGCGCTGGTAATCGAGTCACCTTCAAAGCCGCTGAACTCCTTGCCTTCAAAGCTGAACTTGATGGTTGAGGCACGGTTGACCCATTCGCCCTTTTGCCTGGCTAAACGCGCGCTCATTGCTTGCCCTCCTGGCCTTTCAGAAATGTACGTATCACTTGATCGGTTAATGTATTGCGCTCGGCGATAAACCAGGTGCCGCTGGGCGCGTGGTACCACCACTCCTGCTTGATGCCGGGGGCGCCGTGACGGTTGTGCACGTAATCGGCCCATACCTTGTCACTGCAATCCGCGGCGGGAGGCACGCGGCACTCGCCGCCAAACACAAATTCGCTCAAAGGCCTGGTGCCATTCACTGGGCATGTCAGTAGTTTCATGGTGCTTGTCCTCTTAATGGCCGACCGACGCCGCGCCTTTTTCACCCGTGAGCTCGTAATCCTCAAAGCGTGACAGGCGGAAGGAATGGATAAGGTCTGGCGCATGGTCGCGCGCGATGGTTTCCGCCATGGTCTTGCCGCTGATGGGCGTGGCCTTGAAACCCCAGGTGCCCCAGCCGGCATCCAGGTAGAAACCCTCTATTGGCGTCTTGCCCATGATGGGCGCGAAATCCGGCGTCATGTCCGCCATGCCGGCCCACTGGCGCACCACCTTGATATTGGAAAGAAAAGGGAACATGTCCAGCATGTGCGAAGTGAGGCCCTCGACAAAATCCAGGGTGGAACGGGTGGAATGCACTTCATAAGGGTCCAGCGAAGACCCCATGACCAGTTCGCCGCGCGAAGACTGGCTGACATATACATGCAGGCTGCCGGAAACCAGGATGGTATCCAGCCAAGGCTTCATCGGCTCGGTGACGCAGGCCTGCAATGGATGGATGACAATCGGCGTATCCAGCCCCACCATCTCGCAAATGCGCGGGGTAAAGCCCGCTACCGCTGACAACACCTTGGTAGTGGCAATATAGCCCTTGCTGGTCTTGACCCCTGCCACTTTGCCGCCTTGGACATCGATGCCCAGCACTTCGGTATTCTGGAAAATCTCCACACCGAGGCGGTCCGCGCCGCGGGCATAGCCCCAGGCCACGCCGTCATGGCGGGCGACAGAGCCAGGCGCGTGATACAGCGCGCCGAGGATGGGCGCCTGGCCGCTACAGCTCATATCGAGCTGGGGACAGGCTTTGGAGATTTCCTCGGGACCAACCACATAGCTTTCAACGCCGACATGCTTGTTGACCTCGGCACGCCAGCGCATGGTGCGCATGGCGGATTCGGTATGCGCCAGCGTGAAATGGCCGCGTGTGGAGTAGAACAGGTTGAGGTCCAGCTCTTCTGACAAACCCTCATAGATCTTGACGCTGGCGTCGTAGAACTTTACGCCTTCAGGCGTCAGGTAATTGGAGCGCACGATGGTGGTGTTGCGTCCGGTATTGCCACCGCCGATGTAGCCCTTTTCCAGTACCGCCACATTGGTGATGCCATGTTCTTTGGCCAGGTAATAGGCCGCTGCCAGCCCATGGCCGCCACCGCCGATGATCACCACGTCATAAGACTTCTTTGGGGTCTCATGCGCCTTGAAAAACCTCGTTCCCGGATAGTCTTTGCTTAACGCGTATTTGAGCAGTCTTAACGGCATCTATGGTGGCTCCAATGGATTGGTTCAAACATCCAGCGATTGAATCAAAAATAAACTTTTTTTCTTAACAAGAAACTTAAGCGTATTTATACCGAGTGCCAAAATCAGTGTCAACAGTTTTATGAAACTTTTTTTCATATCAAGAAACACTATCAGAATGTCAATACTTCCAAGGGAGTAATTGCCGGGTTTCATAGCGTCCTGAAAGAGAATATTTAAGGTATGTATTTCCCCACTACGCGGATAAATAAAAATCCACACCGGGTGCCTTTCACGCCTTGCACTGCCATTGAAAACAAGCAGGGCTCGTACCAATCAACCTTAAAATAGCGCTGGGGAAAAATTGCCTGATGCCAAGAGGTAGCGAGATACAGCCGGGAATGGCAGAGAGACTGGGGAGCACATGTAATCGAGAGGAAAGGCCAAGCTGACAAGCAGGAATTCAAGTACGATATCTGCGGTCAACATACGCACCAGAATGGAGCATTGGTGGAAGCCTGCTTCGGATTGGTGCCTGGCCAGAAATTATCTTTGCCATATGAAGCGGAAAATGTTGATAAGCTTGCGATCATAGAAAAAACAGACAAAGCCCACCCCACGCCATTGAATCTTGCGGATTAATGCAGATGGGATACAGGGGAAGACGAAAAGGATAATGCATTGACCATACTGGAATTCATCAAATACATCTCAATCGTGGTGATCGGCCTGCTGCCTATCATGAACCCGCTCACCACCATTCCGCTCTACATGGCACTGACACAGAAGATGACCGCCGAGACCAGGCAGCGGCAAGCCAGGAAGGCATGCCTGTATGCGTTTTGCATCCTGACCATATTCCTGCTTCTAGGGAATGGCATCATCAGCCTGTTTGGCATTTCCATGCCGGGCATCCGCGTTGCCGGCGGCCTTATCATCCTGATCCTGGCATTGCGCATGATCTTTTCCGGGCTGGACTCATCCTCGAGCGTGGATACCGAGCCTGATGAAATCAAGCATGCCAACCTGGATTACTCGTTCTCGCCTTTGGCCATGCCCAGTTTGGCAGGACCAGGTTCCATCGCGGTGATCATGGGGTTCGGTTCCCAGATTCCGGAAGGCTCGCATATCCTGGGAGATGCCATCGTCATCACCGGGATTGCCATCACCATCGGCATCGCCTACCTGGCGCTTTCTTCAGCAAGCTATATTGAAAAATTCCTGGGCGAGCACGGCATGCAGGCAGTGACCAAAATCATGGGGTTCCTGCTGACATGTGTTGCTGTGCAATTCCTGGCCTCTGGAATAAGGGACTTTTACATCGAGTTTGCCAAGATGTAGGCATGTTTTGAGTCTTAAGCAAAAGGCCTCACAAATGTGAGGCCTTTTTATCATGCAGCGTTACAGCCTTTACAACTGCTGCATATAGACCACGATGAAGATAGCCACCCCGATCGCCACGAACGGCAGGATACCCGCACGGGTTTTCACGCCCTCCTCATCGCCGATATGCATATGCTCCACCATAGCCTTGGGAAACACGCCCTTGTCCTGCACATAATGGCGGAACAGGAATACCGGCAGGATCAGCGAGGCGCAGATAACACCCGACCAGAGCGTGCCCTCTCCCCAGATATTGGCTCCCAGTCCCATCAAGGCCACGTTGACGAAACTGAGGATAGTGCCGAGCACCAGCAGAATCACCGGCGCCTTGTAGGGGCGCTCCCAGTTGGGGCGGTCCATGCGGTGGATCCAGCCTGCATTGAGGTTGAGGAAGTTGAACATGATATAGCAGACGTTGGACACCGCCAGCACAAACACATAGTCCGACATCAGCAGCAACCCCAGGTTGAAGCAGAGGTCAGTCCACATGGCGCGGGTAGGTGCGCCATGCTCGTTGGCATGTGAAAGGTATTTGGGCAGCCAGCCGTCCACTGCGCCCTGGTACAGCGTGCGGGAAGAACCCGCCATGGAAGTCATAATGGAAAGCAGCAGGGCCAGCACCAGCATGATCACGATCACGTTGCCGATCTGCTGGCTGCCGCCCAGCATGGCGGCAAGCGCGCCGGCAACACCCATGCCGCTGTAGATATCCGGCGCCAGCATGCCGTCATAAACGGCAGGGCTGATTTCATTGCCTGCGGCATCCAGCACAGCAGGCGTTACCAGGTGGCCCAACCCCAGGTCGGCCTGGAAAGCGATAGGCACCAGGGTAAAAACCGCAAGGCACAATAGGCCGGAGTAGAAAATCGCCTTGAAGGTGTCGGTCTTGGGATTGCGGAACTCGCGGGTGTAGCACACCGAAGTCTCGAATGCGTAAGTGGACCAGGCCGCAATGAACATGCCGCCCGCCATCAGCTTCCAGCCTTCGATATCCCACACGCCGTTGACCACGTTGCCGGCCTCGTCATAGGCCAGCGGCGCAATGGGCAGGAAATTGGCAGCGGAAATATCCCCGGTCAGCACAGGCACGATGCCGATCAGCATGAGCGGGATCAGCGCCGCCAGGCCCAGGATCATAGTCACGCGCGAGGAGCGCAAAATGCCGCCATGCTGGATGCCGAAAACCGCGAGCAGCACCGCCGCCCCGAGGATGAAGGTAGCGTCGATACGCAGGCTCAGCCCTGACTTGATGAAGCCCAGGTCCATCAAGGTGATCTGCCAGGTATTGATGACGGCGTCGGCGGGGAAAGACGCAAGCAGAATGTAGCCTGCCGCCAGGCCCGAACCTATCGCCAGCACCGGCGTCCAGGCCAGCCAGTTACACCAGACCGAAATCGGGGCAATGAACTTGCTGTACCGCACCCAGGCAATCGCGCCATAGACCGAGGCGCCGCCAGACTTGTGCGGAAACATACCGGCGATCTCGGCATAAGTGAAGGCCTGGATGAAACCGAACGTAATCGACAGCATCCAGGCCAGCCAGGCGGGCTTGCCGACGGTGGAGGCGATCGCGCCTATGGAAAACAGCACCAGGGCCGGTACACCGCTGGCAACCCAGAACGCACCCTGCCACCCTATCTTGCGATGCAGGCTGCCGCGTGTGGATTGATCAGTGACCGGAATATTGACAGCCGTGGCATCTAACGATGGGGTCGTGCTCAATTTGGAGTCTCCTGAAAATAATGACTTGGATGCGGACGGCATCCATCTCTCAGAGCCTGTTGATGATCTTTTCATGGGGTGCGCATAGCTTCAAAACGCGTCCAGTCAAGGCACAGTCCGCAGGTAATGCTCATTGCCTTGCCAAGGACTGCAACGCGGAATGGGCTCGTTTTGGGGCCATGCCCTCCGGGTTGTCTCGGCAGCGCAGCCGGGGCAACGCACCTCATGAAAAGATCATCAACAGGCTCACAGGACTCCATTGGATAACGGATGGGCTGGCTGCCACAATTCCCACTACGGATTACTTCTTTATGGGTATGAGCACTTACTTCTGCCGGTGCGCCCATACGGCCGCCTCAAGCCGGCTGGTGAGCCTCAGCTTGCTCAGCAGGTGTTTCACATGCACCTTGACCGTGGTATCGGAGATGCCCAGCTTGCGGGCGATGGCCTTGTTGCTCAATCCATCAGCCAGGCATTGCAGGATTTCCTGCTCCCGGTCAGTCAGGGAAACCTGGTCGGGCGTCACCGGCGCGGGCTTGACGGAAAGCTCCTGCAATGCCTGCTTGAGGACTTCGGTCAGCCTGTCCTGGATCACCGTCACGCCGCCAAGAATTTTCTTGAGACTGGTGCAGAGCTGTGCCGGGTCCATGTCCTTCAGCAGGTAGCCATCGGCCCCAGCACGCAGGGCTTCCAGCAAATCATCCTCGGCGTCTGACACGGTCAGCACCACAAACCGCGCCGCCAGGCCGCTACCCTTGAAGCGGCGCAAGGTTTCAAGCCCGTCGACCTCTTTCATGTTGAGGTCGATGAGGACAATGTCGGGCGCAAGCTGAGGGGCAAGCGCAAGGCCTTCCAGTCCCGATGAAGCCTCGCCCACCACTTCAAATTCAGGGTCTGAGCTTATCATCTGGCTGACTCCCTTGCGAAACAAGGCATGGTCGTCAATCAGGAATACTTTGAATTTCTTGTCCACTTGTTGTTCCCATCTATATATTCATCAATTATGCCTTGGAAGAACTGGCGGGATTTTGCCGCCTGTATCCAACGAGTCCATTCTCTACTGCATCAGCTTGGGCGTGAACACGAGCCTGACGCGCGTGCCGCCCTTTCTTCTCGAGGTCACGGTAATCTCGCCCCCCAGGCTGTAGGCACGGTCACGCATGATGCTCTGGCCGTAATGCCCGTGCTCGCCACTGGCGCCAGCCATGCCCACGCCGTCATCGTCTATGGTCACCACCACGGTGCTGCCCTGGGTATAGGCCAGCGCCACCACCACGTTCTGCGCCCCTGCATGGCGGATGATATTGGACAGGGCCTCGCGGATCACATGCAGGATATGGAATTCTTCGTTCACGGTCAGTCGGCAGTTCACCAGACGGTTATCGAGCGTGATGGATACGGCAGAACGATTGGAAAATTCGTCTATGGCGGCCTGGATGGCGAATCCTAGGCCGCGCACATCCATATGCATGCGGAAGGTCGAAAGCAGTTCACGCAACTCGCGGTAGGCGTTATCCAGCCCTTCGCGCAATTCACTGGTGATTTCATTAGTTTCACCCTGCTGCAGATCCTTGTGCGTTTGCAGCCGGGCGATCTGGATTTTCATGAAGGAAAGCGACTGCGCCAGCGAATCATGCAGCTCGCGCGCAATCGCCGCCCGCTCTTCAAACAAGGCCAGGCGCCGCGCCTGCTCCTCGCGGCTTTGCGCGCCCATCACCATGGATAGCAACTGGGCAGTGATTTCCGCCAGTGTGATGTCGGACTCATAAAACTCCTGGCCCAGCTTGGCCTCCAGGATCAGCAGTCCGAAACTGTCACCCGGACAGGTAAACGTGGCGGCAATGCACTCGGTGCCGCTGGAAAAGCGGAACTTGGCTGAACGCTGGTTTGCCAGGTCGCGCAATACCGCATCAGGAAAAGCCTCAGGTTCATATTGCGAGAACAGCAGCTTCTCCCCCTGCGAGTCCACACCGCCCAATACAAAGCGAATGGACACATTGCGTAGGTCCAAGCTGGTTTCCATGGAGTAGATGATAGTCTTGATCGTGGATTCGTTGAGCTGGCTGTCTTGCAGCGACAACACCAAGCCGTGCAGAAAGGTCCTTGCCCGCAGCATGCGGCGCAACAGCTCGCTCTTAGTACGGTTGAACCATTCGGTTTCCGCCTTGAACCCCTGGCTCTGGACAGCCAGCTCGTGCACCATGTTCTCCAGCAGGGAAAACTCATCCATGTTGCGCCTGTCCTGCCGCTGCGCGCCTTCGCTGGGCAATATCGACACCAGGCTGGCCACGCGGTCGATCAATACCTGCTTGGCCGTATAGGCAGCGGAAACCAGGCAGAGCAGCACTAAGACCAGTCCCATCAGCTGCAGCATGGCCAGCACGGTCTGCTTCTCCTCGACGTCGCGGCGCAAGGCATTCATGACCTCGTCGTGGTCATCCAGAATTTGCTGGGCAAGCCGATGCTCCCCTGCCACCTGTTCCTGCAATCCGCGATAGGCTTGCTCATCGGCATTGAGTTTCGCCACCAGGGCGGCAAGCTTGCCTGTTTGGTGCTCGGCATACCAGCCATAGAGCGCGTTGCCCCCGGCGAGCGCGGAAGCGCTCCATTTCGATGGCTGTTTGGATGACTGCCCACTCAGGCTGGCGTTGCTGAAGACCAGACTCCATTCGAGCTTTCTCTGGCTGACTTCCTGGATTGCAGATTGGCTGGCAGGTATGTAATCTAGCAGGAAGAAAGAGCCAACCTGCATCATCACGCTGAGGATGGCCACACACGAAAGCAGCATGGTCAGCCGCAGGTATAGCGTATGCCGCAACAGCCTTTCCACCAGCGCTGCGAACTGTTGACGCATACCAGCCAAAAAAAATTTTATAGCAAGCAAGTTTCCTAACCTTTATCTGAGCGCGCCATGAGCCTATACCTGTTCAGCACCATGATACTTAGCCTGATATTCCTGCTGGTGTTCAACAGCTGGTGGACAGCCAGCGCCCCTTTTGCCACTCACCTTACCGGCATGCTGATTGCAGGCAGCACACTGCTCTCGCTATTGCTGATGGCCGCCCTGGTGCCGGTGCTGACCCGCCAGCGGCTCGGCAAGATACAGTCCCGCTTGCATGCCCCGAACTGGGAAATGGAAGTTTCATCCCGCCTATCCGCACCTGCGGCAGTGATAGAGGGCCATACCGTCACCTTTGCCAACAAGGCGTTTCTTAACGACCTGGGCATGGCTGGCATGTCGGACCAGATCGTCGGCATGCCGCTCACCAATGTAGTATACCCCGGCGATCACAAGCTGCTGGCCGCATTGCTGGCCAATCTCGATGAACCCGCCAAGGAGGATACCACCCTGCGCCTGCTCTGCGTCGACGGCACCATACTGCCGGCCAAGCTTTCGCTTTCGCCCATAAGCGGCTCCTCCATGAGCGACAGGCTGCTGCTGCAATTCTCGCTGATCTCCAGCAGCCCCACCACCGGCATCAGCTTCAACGAGCAGTTCAACTACCACCTGCTCATCAACCGGCTGGAAGAAGTGGTATTCCAATTGCAACGCGGCAACCGTATCGCCTTTCTCAACCCCAGTTGGGAAACCCTGCTCGAATATACCCCTGAAGAGTCCCTGGGCAAGTCGTTCATTACCTTTGTCCACCCCGAAGACCAGCCGCTCATCATTGCCAGGCTGGACTCCATATCCAAAGGCAAGCGACAGCGCTGCAACGAGCAGATACGGCTGATCAGGCGCAATGGCGAATCATGCTGGGTGGAAATCCGCGCCAAAAGCTCCTCCACCATGCAGAACGAGGGAGCCAGCGTGGTCGGCACCATTACCGATATCAACGAGGCGCGCCAGGTCGAGGCCAGCCTCAAGAGCAACCGGCACTCCCTCAGCAGCCTGCTCAACAATGTGCCCTGCATGATTTATCGCCGCAAGGCCGACGCCGGCCTCAACTTCGAGTTTGTCAGCGACGGCTGTGTCGATATCACCGGCTATGGCGCGCACGAGCTGATAAGCGACCACTCACTGACATTCAAGAAACTGCTGCATCCGCAAGACCGCCCGACCTGGGAATCCGCCCATGAAAAACTCATGCAACAGCAACAGCTTCAGGCCGTCTATCGTCTCTATTCACGCAACGGCACTTACCAATGGGTATGGGAACATGGCACCGGCATCTATGCCAGCACAGGCGAACTGCTGGCAGTGGAAGGCTTTATCGCGATCCTGGATCGCGAAAGCGATGCAACTATCGGCGCAGATATCCTGAGCCAACTGCAACAGCAAATTTCTCACCAAGAGTGACTTCCCTTAACAACTCAGGCGGCCCACATGAGCCGCCTGAAAATTAAAGGCCGTCAGCCACTTGCCATTGCATTACTCAGGGTGGGCGCCCAATGCAAGCTCTGCCCCGTCATCATGCTGGGACAGCCACGCCAGCACGGCTTCGTGATATACCTTGATACCCTTGTATTCCAGCAGGTCCGGATGCAGATCTCTTAATACGCGGTGAAAACGCTTGGCCCAGCGCGGATAGGTCGCGAGCTCTTCCAGGCTGATCAGGTAGCAGCGGATGCTAAACAGGATGGCATTGCTGCGAGGCAAGCGGAACATGGTCTGCAGCTCCACCCGCAAATGCGCTTTCTCGCCGGCATTCTGCGCCGTGACTTTAAGCTTGTCCGGCCCCCATTCAGGAAAATGCTCCGGGGAGGTATCCAGGCGCGGGTTAATCGTCATGGTCCAGTTCAGCCGCCGGACCGGGTTGCCCTGCTGCAAGCTCATGAGGAACTTGAGCGCTCTGTCCATGATGCCCATTTTTTCCACCTGCGGCACCGGACCATGCCATTCATGCCAGGACATGCCGACATCAAATGCCAGCGACCAGTCGGCCTGGCTGGTGATGAACCCGGCATCGGCAAACAATGTGCCTTCCCGCTGGTCCAGCAGCACAAAATCCCCTTGCACCTGCCGCCCCATATACTCGAACGGCTCCAGCGGCAATGTAGCGGCATCGCCAAAAACAAAACTGTCCTCTATCCCCAGCGGGCCATTGCGCCATGTCCAGCGCTCACCGTCCTTGGTGAGGGTGAACAGGTGCGGATAATCGCGCGACAGGCTTTCCATGCTGAGTTCGAGAAAATCCCATTGCGCATCCATCATGTGCGGCAATGCCGCATAGCGGCCCTTATCCTGGCCTAGGGTAATCAGCTTGTCCTCGCATTCCGAGACATAATGCTCGTCTATATCAAACGCATGCTCCACGATGGAACCCTTGGCGCCGGGCTGGTGTTGCTCGATATTGACCGAGTACATGTAGTGATCCTCGGCAAACGGGAACGGAAAGCGCCTGATGGCATCAGGAGAATTGCGGTAGGTGTAATCGTCGCGGAAGGTTTCGTGCTTGTATGCAAGGTTATTCATGATTCACCTCAAAGATTGAGTTCAATGAAAGAGCACTTGGCTCTTGAGACGCAGGGCATGATCTTCTTGCCCGCACCCTTTTCGGCATCGGACAGGTAATGGTCGTGATGCTCGATCACGCCGTCAGTCGCCAGTACTTCCAGTTCGCAACGTCCGCAGGCACCGCCACGGCAGAGGTAGGGCACGTCTACCCCGGCGGCCTCCATGGCTTCTAGCATGCTGACTTCAGCGCCCACATCCACATTCTTCTGCGACTGCCTGAGCCTTATGGTGAAAGGCTCGCCCACTGGCGGCGCCAGGAATTCCTCGTTGTGGATATGCGCATCGGGCCAGCCTAGCTCATGAGCGGTAGCAATCAGCGCATCCACCATACCGTCCGGGCCGCAGACATACACATGGGTACCTAGCGGCTGCCTGCTGAGCAGAGCATGCAGATCAAGAATCTGGCCCTGGCTCTGGTCGTGGCAAACCAGCTTATTACCCAGCAACTGCTTGAGCTGGTCGATAAAGCCCGCATGCCGGGGAGAGCGGAAGGCGTAATGCAGTTCAAACCCGGCCCCTGTGCGCAGCAGGTCGTGCACCTGCGACATGAACGGCGTAATGCCTATGCCGCCGGCCACGAGGATATGTTGATGCCCTACCCGTGAAATCGGGAACAGGTTGACCGGCCAGGAAATATCCAGCCTGGTGCCCACCTTGACCTGTTCATGCATGAACCTGGAACCGCCGCGCGACTGCTCCTGCAAGCGCACGGCAATCTGGTAATTGCTGCGGTCCGCGGGCGAGCTCAGGAGCGAATAGGCATTGCGGTAGGTACGATTACCCGCAGGCATGGACACCACCACATGGCTGCCGCCGGAAAACCCGGGCAGTTCGCCGCCATCGGCTGCGATGAACGTGAAATGACGTATGCCGTCCGCTACCAGCTCTATGTTGGAGACAATGACGTTGAGCGCGCTCATGGATAGACCTCCTCGGCATCGGGCACATTGCCGGGATCCTCGGCATCTATCATCAGGCCCATGTAGGCACCTAGCCGCCGCGAGAAGTGATCGCGTACAAACAGGTGGCGCTGGCAACCTGCGCACACTGCGATATTGGTAGTCACGCCATGGGTCGTGGTCTTGCAGTGCACACAGTAGACCGGGCGTGCCAGCGACGCAGGCTGCTCGCGCATGACGTCGGCATTCAGCACGCCATGCTTGACTGCCAGCGTCGTCGCCTGCCAGAGGAAACTCTCCGTGCCGGCGGCATAGAGGCGCGTACCCATGCGCGACTGTTGCAGGACCTGGTCAAAACGCTGCCACAATTCCCTTGCATCCGGAAACACCTGCAGACTGGTGCCAACCACCGTCACCAGTGGCGCACTGTAATCCTCATTTTCTGCGGGAAGATAGAGCACGGTGACCGGCTGGTCGGGCAAACGCTGCTGATACAAACGCAAGACGGAGCGCCCTCCCTCACCGCTGGCAAGCAGCACATGAGCCTGCGCCTTGTATTGCCAGGCAAGGCTGTGATAGATGGGCTTGCTCCTGATCCAGTATCCATGCTGCATGGTTAGGCTCCGGCACGGGGATGGGTACGCAGGCGCAGTGGGTCGTAGAATGGGATTGGGGCGACATAGGCCCTGCAACTCGTCGTCTTGCCCTTGATTTCCACCTCGGTGCCATTGGCGGCAAACTCCGGTGCAATATGCGCAAGCGCAAGGGATTGCATGAGATAACGGCTGTAAGAAGCGCTAGTGACTACGCCTACCTTTTTGCCTTCACGGATAATCTCGGCACCGGCCTGCACCGCCACCGGGGAACGGCAGATCAGCCCGACCTGGCGCAAACGCTCCTTGCCCTTCAGCGCCAGCACGGCAGCCTTGCCGATATAGTCGCCAGGCTTGTCAGTATCCACGCCCCAGCCCATATTCACCTCCCATGGTGTGGTATCGCCTTCGATCATTTCAAACGGGAAGAACAGCAACGCGGCCTCTATCCGTGTCAGTTCCAGCGAGTTCCACGAGGCTGGAATCACGCCGAGCGGGGCACCCGCCTTGAGGATTTCATCCCAGATCAGGACGGCGTCTTCCGCGCGGCAATATACTTCGTACCCGAGCTCGCCCGAATACCCTCCACGCGCGATATAGACATTCTTGCCGAATATCTGGGTGGCCCTGTGCTGGAAATATTCCAGCTGGCCCAGATCAAAATTCAGCAAGGGATTGAGCACTTCCAGCGACTTGGGCCCCTGCAGCGAGAGGATATGCGAGCCCAGGTCCGGCTCCACCTTGACGTTGAGGCCAGCGGCCAGTTTGGCAAGGTTCTCCGGGGTCTTGCCGCTACCGTGGGACAGGCGGAATTCCGTCGCTGAATCACGGATCACCATAATGTCGTCGCAGATGGCGCCGGCCTCATTCAGTTCAGCGGCCAGCAATGAACTGCCGGCCTTGAGCCGGGAAATATCCCTGGCCACCAGCTGATCCACCACTTTTTCCGCATCGGGGCCGCTGACATTGACAATATTCAGCGCGGAAACATCATAGAGGCCGGCCTTGGAGCGTACTGCCACCACTTCATCATGCACGTCCGAATCATAACTCCATGGGATAGGCATCCCGTTCCATGTCTCTCCGTCCAGCTTGGAGCCCAGGGCACGGTGGCGTTCATTCAGAATTGAGTTCCTTGACATGCGCATATCCTTAAAATGGTGATTTCAAGGCTAACGATAGTCAAAATGGCATCAATGGAAAATTCTCTCGAAGGTGTACTTCAAAGGTGGTATGTGCTGCCGGCCTGCATCAGGCACGCTTCAAGCCTTGGACCCAACGCTCGTATACATGCTCGGCCAATTGATTGAGATGCAGTATCCGCGCATCCAACCCATCCAGTATCTCTTCGGTAGACTGAATTGCAGGCTGTGCCGGATCAGCCTCTGTGCCGCCCTTGAGTTCTTCTGAAGACATACGGCACCATTCATTGACCATGCCTGACTGCATTTCGATATGGCACTGGAACCCTATATGCAGGTCATCCAGCACATAGGCCTGGTTTGCACAGTGCTGGCTGCGCAGGATATGCACCCCGCCTGGCGGGATCGAAAAAGTTTGGTAATGCCATTGGAACAGGGTCAGCTCGGACTGGCTACCCAACCACTCGGCAGCTTGCGGCGCAGATGTCGGGTAACCTTTCGCCCAGCCAATTTCCGTAAAAGGGCTATCAGTAATCTCTCCGCCCATTGCCCTGGCCAGCATCTGTCCGCCAAGGCAATGGCCAATCACCGGCACCCGCTGCTGCACGGCATCAACTATCAATGCCAGAAGCCGCGGTATCCACGGCAAGTCATCATTGACGCTCATGGGGCCGCCCATCATCGCAAGGCCGGCATAGCCATCAATATGCACAGGCAATGCATCGCCCAGGTCTATTCTCAACACCTGGAATGGGATATTCTGGCGCGCTAAAAAATCCGCAAGATAGCCAGGCCCTTCGGAAGCGGTAAATTGCACGATAATGATGGGTTTCATGATTTCATCCTAGATTTAAAATTGCAAAACCGTTGCAAGCTTGTTTCCCCCTTGCTGCTCCGGCACCTATGCAATATTATAAATAAACTTTTTTTATTATTATGAAACTTACATTGCCATCTGATGTATTCATATGTCAAGGCGGCTCCACGTAACATTCGGATGAAATACGCTGAGGAAAACCAACACGACATGGCGGACAATGTGAAAAAAAATGGAGCAATAGGCACCGATACCGACACCAAGCCCTTGGGCAAGCACCTGGGCAATGTCATCAAGGACATCCGCCAGCAACACGGGCTCACCATTGCCGAGGTCGCGGAGCGCGCCAATATCAGCCGTGGCATGCTAAGCAAGATCGAGAACGGCCTGGTGTCCACCAGCCTGGACACATTGGAACAGCTCGCCAACAGCCTCGGCGTTACCATATCACGGCTGTTCCAGGGCTATAACCAGCCGACAGGCGGCGCACAGCTCGTGAAAAAAGGCCAAGGCATGGAAGTGGTACGCAGAGGCACACGGAATGGACACACTTATCACCTGCTAGCCTACGACCAAGGTCCCAAGAAACTGTTTGAACCCTTCCTGATCACGCTTGAAGACCCGGGCGAGGAATTTCCGTCTTTCGAACATGGCGGCACCGAATTTCTTTATATGCTTGAAGGCGAGCTTGGCTACCGGGTAGGCGAGGAAGTCTATATGCTGGAGCCGGGCGATTCCCTGACCTTCCGCGGTGAAATCCCACACCGCCCGGAAATCCACGCCAAGCTGCCGATACGCTTTCTCGCCATCATTCATTACGATACGGAGGAACCGGCCGAACATGAATGACGCCAGCGCCATCATTCGCCCAGCGCAGGCAGCCGATATCCCGGCATTATGCAATCTATTGCAGCAATTATTCAGTATAGAACAGGACTTCACGCCCGACTCTGCCAGGCAAGCAACGGGGTTGCAACTGCTGCTCGCAAATCCCAAACAAGGCGCCATCCTGGTAGCGCAAAATACAGAAGGCAAAGTGGTCGGCATGGTGAGCGCGCAGTTGGTGATCTCCACCGCCCAGGGCAGCCCGGCAGCCTGGATAGAAGACATGGTGATAGACAAGCAATGGCGCAGCCAGGGCCTGGGGCGGCGCCTGCTTGACGACGTCCTCGCCTGGGCCAAGGCACAAGGCGCCACCCGCGCGCAGCTATTGGTGGATATGGACAACCAGCCCGCCATCGCCTATTACGACCACCTCGGCTGGAACACCACGCGCTTGCAGGCGCGCAATATCTTGCTCTAGCCTGCATTGCCTTACGGCTCTGGCTGAATTTCAGGCCTATCCCACTGTCACACCCTGCAACAATAACGAAGGTGGATAGAAAGGGGCAGTTTGAAATACAGGCGAGAAGTGGATGGTTTGCGTGCGGTTGCAGTGCTGGCGGTGGTGTTTTTCCATGCCGGCTTATCTGGTTTCAGTGGCGGCTATGTCGGGGTGGATGTCTTCTTCGTCATCAGCGGCTACCTCATTACTTCCATCCTGCTCGCCGAGCTGGAAGGCCAGCGCTTTTCCATCGTCAACTTCTACGAGCGGCGCGCGCGCCGCATCCTGCCCGCACTCACCGTGGTCTTGCTCGCCACCAGTGTGGCGGCCTTTCTCCTCATGCCGCCATCGCTGCTCAGCGGATATGCGCAAAGCCTGGCCTCGGTAGCCGCATTCTGCTCCAACGTCTTCTTCTACCTGAGCAGCGGCTATTTCTCCACTGCCTCCGATGAAAAACCCCTTCTGCACACCTGGAGCCTGGCCGTGGAGGAGCAGTATTACCTGCTGTTCCCATTGCTGCTCGCAGGGCTATGGTTCTTGCGGCGCGCAGGAATCGCATGGCTCCTGCTGGGCCTGGCCGCCATTTCTCTGCTGACTTCGGAATACCTCTTGCGGCAAAAAGCAATTGACGCCAATTTCTACCTGATCTTCAGCCGCGCATGGGAACTGCTGGCGGGTTCACTGCTCGCCCTGGTTAGGCCCGAAAGCTGGTCGTTCATTGGCCAACGCGCACGGGCATGGTTAGCATCGATAGGATTGCTGCTGATTGTCGGCGCGGTGTTCCTGCTTGACCATAAAACACCATTTCCGGGCTTATATGCACTGCTCCCAGTCATGGGCGCCTGCCTGGTGATCACGTTCTGCGATGCCGGCAGCACAACTGGCAAACTGCTTTCCAGCCGCTTGATGGTAGGCATTGGATTAATCTCCTATTCGCTTTACCTCTGGCACCAACCCCTGTTTGCCTTCCTGCGCATGAAAACCGCATACCCGCCTACGGTCATGATGTTTGCCGCCGCCATTGTGGCTGCTTTCGCGCTGGCAATCCTGAGTTATTTTTATGTCGAACAACCCTTTCGCGACAAGCGCCGCTATTCCAGGCACAGCATCTTCCAGCTTTCCGCCGCGTCCCTGGCTGTCATGCTGCTCCTGGGTGCAATCGGCATGCAAGGCGACGGCTTGCCCGGCCGGTTCAAACAAGCGGAACTGATGGCCAGCGCCACCGCTAGCCCGATGCGTGAGCGCTGCCATACCAGCGGCACCGATTACCTCAAGCCGCAAGATGCCTGCGAATATTTCGGCAAGCAGACCACCTGGGCCACGTTGGGCGACAGCCACACCGTGGAACTGGCTTACGCGCTCGGGGAAAAGCTGCAAAAACAGGATCAGGGCGTATTGCACCTCAGCTTCAGCGGCTGCCCGCCCGGCCTGCTGTTTGAAGCCAAGCAGCCCGGTTGCAGCGCCTGGCTGCGCGAAGCCGTCGCCCACCTGGAGCAACGCGACGACATCCGCCACGTATTGGTCGGCTTCAGCTACACCCGCTTCCTGTTCGGCGACCTGGGCCACCTCTACCCGTCCATCCCCGACTACAGCCCTGCCAACAAATATCTTCCGGCCTATGCCAGCCTCAGCCCGGAAGAACTCAGGGAACAGTACTGGCTAAGCCTGAAAACCATCGTCGACCGTCTGCTTGCCGCAGGCAAGGAGGTGTATGTGGTGTACCCCATCCCGGAACTGCCCATGGACATTACCAAGGCCATTACGCCGTTTTCCATCTTCAATGACTCCTCAGCACACAATCTTGACCGCATCACCAGCCAGGATTTCTATCTTGCGCGCCACGCCTACATGCTTGAGAAGCTGGACAGCCTGACTTATGGAAATAAGCTGCATGCCATCAAGCCGCTGGAAACGCTATGTGTAAATGGCGATTGTCCCGCAGTGATTGACGACGAAGCCCTGTATTTCGACGATAACCACCTCAGCCTTGCGGGTGCGAGAAAGGTGATTACCGACCCGGAACTGGGCCTTGATACAAAATGAAAAAGCCCGGCTCATGCCGGGCTTGCTTGTCGCGTTTTATTGGTTACTCACATGCCAAATGTGTTACTGATGCATCTATCCAACTCCCGCTCCGATCGCATTTTATTGTCAGGTTGCAGGTGTTTCTGCATCAAGGATGGCAGTGATGATGTCCATTACTTCTTCGACAATATAGCCAGGCGCCTTTTCAACAAAGGTAGCACTCCTTGCATTTAGATCAAGGTTGCGGATTCCATTGCAAAGTACCACGCCTTGAGTCTCAAGGCCTGTCCCGGCCAAGGAAACAGCAAACCCCTCAACACGCGCATGCACTCCGCCCTGGCTTATCGGGACAATCCAGCTCAAACCCACCTGGTTAAAGGCTTTTGGCGTAATCACGAGTGCAGGCCGCGCTTCGCCTTGCAACTCTTTTCCAGCAACGGGGTTGAAACTAGTCCGGACAATATCCCCTTTATTAAAGACCATCTACACAAACTCCTGGCCTACAGACGGCGCGTTTTCCACTTCCACCAGCACATCAGGCATGGGCGCAGAAAGATCACATTTCGCAATCAACTCGGCCAAGGTAGGCTTTTTCCTTGCATTGCCACGCACAATAATGACCAAATCGGCCTCGCGTTCCTGAATTTCAACCAAGGCCCCGGCCGTAATGTTTCTAGGCTTGATCAAGTTGGTAGGTAAAAATATCGCGGCACTATTTCCAGATTTTTTTACAACGGTTTCCATAGAACCTCCGTACAACAATGTTGTACGATAGTGTCATAGAGGCTTATGATTGTCAAACATTGTATTACTACAGTTTAATGAGACCCAGTATCGAACCTATTGATCATCGCCTCTCAAAAATCTGGGTGTCATTAACATTCTAAATATCAAGCAAGTCAGAAGCATTTAGTGAACAAAATAAAAAAACCCGGCATTCGCCGGGTTTTCTTTAAGCCTGAAACTACCAGACTATTTTAGTTGTGATAAGCGCGCTCACCGTGGGAGGCAGTATCCAGGCCTTCACGCTCATCTTCTTCAGAGACGCGCAGACCAACTACCAGATCGACGATCTTGAACAGGATGTAGCTGACGATACCGACATAGACTACGGTGAAGCCGACGGATACCGCTTGGATGTAGAATTGCTCACCCATGGTCACGCCTTCTTCGTAGCCCACGCCGCCCAGGGATGGCGCCATGAAGATGCCTGTGCCCAGCGCGCCAATGATACCGGCAACACCGTGGACACCGAATACATCCATAGTGTCATCGTAGCCCAGGGCATTCTTGAGCTTGGTGACAGACCAGAGGCTGATGATGCTGGCAATGAAGCCGAGGACAATCGCACCCATCGGGCCAACGAAGCCGCAAGCCGGGGTGATGGCGACCAGGCCGGCAATCGCGCCAGAAACAGCGCCCAGCATGGAAGGCTTGCCCTTAATCAGCCATTCAGTCACGACCCAGCCGACAACAGCGGCGGCGGTTGCCAGTTGTGTGTTGACCACAGCCAGGCCGGCCATGCCGTCAGCTGCGAGTTCGCTGCCGACGTTGAAGCCGAACCAGCCAGCCCACAGCAGGGAGCCGCCGATCATGGTCAGGACCAGGTTGTGCGGAGGCATGGCTTCCTTGCCGTAACCGATACGCTTGCCCAGTACCAGGGCACCGACCAGTGCGGCAATACCGGCGTTCATATGCACCACGGTACCGCCAGCGAAGTCAGCTGCGCCCATTTCGCCGATCCAGCCGCCGCCCCAGACCATATGCGCCATTGGCAGGTAGGAGAAGGTCATCCACAAGACCATAAACAACAGGACTGCGGAGAACTTGATGCGCTCGGCAAAACCGCCCACGATCAGCGCCGGGGTAATGGCAGCAAACGTCATCTGGAACGTAACGAACAACAGTTCAGGAATCGTACCCTCCAGGCTATCCGGGGTAATACCAGACAGGAAAGCCTTGCTGAGACCACCGATGAAGGCATTGCCTTCTGTAAAGACCAAGCTGTAGCCATAGACTGCCCACAGTACGGATAGCAGAGAGAATGTCACCATGACCTGCATCAATACCGAAAGTATGTTCTTGGCACGCGCCATACCGCCGTAAAAAATCGCCAGCCCAGGAACTGCCATAATAATGACGAGTACCGTGGCCACAATCATCCAGGCAGTATCGCCGCTATTCAAGACTGCTGGTGCTTCTGCTGCTACTTCTTCCGCCATACAGGAGCCTGTTACGGCCAGCATGCCACCCAGCAAGGTGGATATAGATAAGAATCGCTTCATGGCTTCCTCCCTCAAAGCGCATCGCCGCCGGTTTCACCGGTGCGTATGCGATAAGCCTGTTCAAGATCAAACACAAAAATCTTGCCATCCCCGATCTTGCCGGTGCTGGCTGACTGTTCGATCGCGTCAATCACCTGGTCCAGCAAGCTGTCCTCAATGGCGACCTCCAGTTTTACCTTGGGAAGAAAATCCACCACATATTCAGCGCCGCGGTAAAGCTCGGTATGCCCCTTTTGGCGCCCGAAGCCTTTAACCTCAGTGACAGTAATCCCCTGTACGCCAATAGCGGAAAGAGCTTCCCGCACCTCGTCAAGCTTGAATGGCTTGATGATAGCGGATATGAATTTCATACATGCTCCTTGCATCAAAGTTGTTGATAATCACCAGAGTCCTGGCCCATCCATTTATTTCACTTGGAACAGGCGATGTTCAGCAACTCTTGTGCCAGCATTAATTTTCCTTATTTTTCAAATATATATAAAAAAACCAATTCCCCACCTCATTGATCACTCCGTTTTTAATGCACCAAAAACGATCAACGCACCAATAATGTGCGAACGGTCATACAAGCGGGATGGTTAACATTTGTTGACAATGTCTCTTACAGACGAAGGTATAAGATTGGCTAGGGCGGTGCGCGATATTGCCAGCAATGGCTTGGCACGTTTCGGTTGCGTATGCCTATAATGCAAAAAAGGAAAGAAAAGAAATGCGTTTTGCTGCCTTGGATGACAACAACTCAGAACTGGAACTCATCCAGAAAACCGTCGTCTCGCTGGGACACGATTGCCATACTTTTACTGATGGCAAATCCTTGCTTCGCACGTTGCAGCATGAGACTTTCGACTTCCTGATCCTGGATTGGGAGCTGCCGGATACCTCCGGCCCGGAAATCGTGCAATGGGTTCGCGCCAACATCAAGGAGGCCGTTCCTGTGCTTATGATCACCAACCGCAGTGATGAGCGCGATGTGGTGCATGGCCTGACCTGTGGCGCTGACGACTTCATGAGCAAGCCTGTGCGTGTGCGTGAGCTGCATGCGCGCATCAACGCCTTGTTGCGACGCTTGTATCCTCAGCAAACCCAGCAGGAATTCGTATGGGGAAACTACACGTGCAATGTCGCGCAACAACGCTTTGAGCATCACGGTGTGCCTGTGGCACTCAAGAACAAGGAATTCGAGCTGGCGCTGCTCCTGTTCCAGAACCAGGGCCGCCTGCTATCGCGACAGCATATTCAGGAGCAGATATGGGGCATGCAGTCGGTGGACCTGCAAACCCGTACGCTGGATACCCATATTTCCGCCATACGTTCCAAGCTGAAACTGCATCCAAACAATGGCTATAAGCTCACAGCGGTTTACGGCATGGGTTACCGGCTGGAAAGCGATACACTTATGCCGTTAGTGGAAGAAAATACTTAAGAGCCTGTTGATGATCATTTCATGGGGTACGTTGACCCGGCAGGATAGGCGAAGCAAGGCGCAACCGCAGACGGGCTGATTGCCCGGCGAGGATTTGCAACGCAGCAGCGGCTGCGCTGCCGGGGCAACCCAAAGGGCATGGCCCCAAAACGCGCCCGCTCTGCGTTGCAGTCCTTGGCAAGGCAATGAGCATTACCTGCGGACTGCGCCTTGATCGGACAAAGGGGTGAAACTAAATCTGAAGCCATGCGTATCTCATGAAATGATCATCAACAGGCTCTAATATACAAGGGGAATCAAGCAATGTGGAATTACGGAAACTCGCCGTGGCGAGCGCTCTGGCAGCCCGTCTGCATCCTGGGGTTTGCACTGGCTGCCAATCACCCGGCACAGGCAGACACGCTCAACCATACTGTGGAACCCGGGGATAACCTGCATAATCTTGCTGCGCACTATCTGGGCGATCCCAATGCCTGGCCTGATATCCAGAAACTCAACCGCATTGCCAACCCCCATCGGCTCAAGCCTGGCTCCACCCTCGTCATTCCCCGCATCAGCAGTACCGTCACAGCAAGTTTCGTTCATGGCGAAGTCATGCTGCTCGATAATACGGGACAGTCAATCAAGGCCATTGCATACGGCGAACAGCTGGCTGAGGGCAGCACCGTACGTACCGGTAACAACAGCTACTTGTCGCTGGAGTTTGCAGATAAAACCGTTGCACGCATCCTTGCCAACACCAGCATCCGCCTTGACCGCATCAAGGAAGGCAGCCTGATGCCACAAGGCCAGCGCGTCATCTATCTCGAGCAGGGCGATGTGGATGTTTCCGCGACACCAGCGCCCAAACGCAAGCAACAACACTTCAAGGTCATCACGCCACAGGCAGTTGCAGCAGTGCGCGGCACCCGCTTCATGGTAGGGACTGGAGAAGCATCGACCACCAGCAGCGTGACACAAGGCCAGGTGGAAATGCAGCAAGGCCAGGCAGCCAAACGCAAAGCAGGCACTACCTTGCAGGCTGGCCAGGGCATAGCCGCGACGGCAAATGGCCTGGGGCAGGTTCAAACACTGTTGCCGGCCCCCAATCTGAGTCAGTTGCCAGCCAGCCTTGCCGAGCAGGAACTGCTGCAATTCAGCTGGCCCGCACTGACCGACAGCAGCGAGTATCAATACCGCATTGCCCGGGACGAAAGCATGGAGCAGGTCATCTGGAATGAAGCCTCGACATCGGCAAACGCAACGCTGCCGGGCCTGGATGATGGAGACTACCGTCTAGCGGTAAGGGCACTCGACGCTCACGGTATTGCAGGATATGAGTCGCAGCACCAATTCAGTATCCGCAGCCACCCCTCCAGCCCCTGGCTGCTGGCACCACAGGCCGGACAAGCCACTGGCAGCAGTACCGAATTGCTTTGCACGCCCGTGGAAGGCGCCCATGGCTACCATCTGCAAATTGCCAGTGATAACAAGTTTGAGCAAATTATTGCGGATGCCGATCAGTTGGAAAGCTGCCAATACCAGCCAGCATCGCTGGCCCAGGGCGAATATTACTGGCGAGTAGCCACCATTGCGCCAGATACCGCCGGCAACCTGCAACAAGGGCCTTACAGCTTGCCCAGTCCGCTGGTTATCAGCGAGGATGCCGGCATATCCCGGGCCAACCCGGGCCAGGCTTACTGGATCAGCGGACAGCAGAATATCCGCTACCTGGCGCAAATCAGCCGCAATCCGCAGTTCGAGCCAGTGGAGGCGGAGCAATTGCTTGACAGTCCAACCATCGATATCCAATCATTCCCTGCGGGACGCTATTACATCAGGCTGGCAACCCAGTTGGAAAACGGCACTGGTCCATTCTCGGATGCGCGCATCATTGAAATCGAGCAGCAGGACGATGGGTTTGACCGTACCTGGTTTGACAAACCCAAATCCTGACCATTGCTTCGCGCTGCATGACTTTGTCCCACCTATCTTCAGCACCCTCGCGTAGCAAACTGCTCTGGCTGCTGATTTCGGGCACCATTCTCGCGCTGGTAGCCTTGCTGTCACAACAGCGCACGCTCATCATCGCCGATGACCTGATACAGGACTTCACCATCGCCAGCCAGCAGCATGCGCTGACCGGCAAAGTGATCATTGTGGCAATCGACGATGACAGCATTGCCACGTTTGGCCGCTGGCCCTGGCGCCGCAGCCTGCATGCTGAACTGCTCAATCGCATTAGTGAGCAGCACCCGGCTGCCATCGGCCTGGATATTCTCTTCAGCGAGGCGGACCTGCAACATCCCGAAGACGATCAGCTACTGGCAGCAGCGATGGAGAAAAGTGGCGTGGTCATACTGCCTGTCGTGTTTAGCGAGACTGGCAGACTCCAGCACGTGCAGGTACCGCATCCACTCCTGTCACGCCACGCTGCCGGCATGGGGCATGTGCACATCAAGGTGGACTATGACGGCGTTGTGCGCTCCATCCATATGCAGCAGGATGCAGACGGCAAGCATCATCCGCACTTCAGCCAGGCAACCCTGGATGCGGCAAACCACCCAGGCGTAGCCACGCCTTCACCGAAAACACAAACCCAACTGATTCCCTATGCCGGCAACGCAGGATACTTTCCGCGCATCTCCTACCGGGACGTGATTGAAGGCAGGATTCCCGATGATGTTTTCAAGGACAAGCTGGTACTGGTAGGCGCAACCGCAACCGGCATTGGCGACCAATATGCCACGCCCGTGTCTCGTGATGGGCAGTTGATGCCCGGTGTGGAAATCCTCGCCAATATCCTGGAAAGCCAGTTGAGTGGCCACCTACTCACTCCAGCCAGCCCCTGGCAGAACATTCTGCTCAACCTGACTTTTGTCGCCCTGGCATTGCTCGGCTTTATGCTGCTCAGCCCGCTCTGGGCACTACTCTTGAGCTTTTCCCTGCTGTTACTCTTACTGCTTGTCACCTATATTATTGCTCTCTCCTGCGGCATCCTGCTGGCACCATCTGCAGGCGGACTGGGGCTGATGCTGATTTATCCTCTCTGGAGCTGGCACCGCCTGGATACTGCCGCCCGCTTCCTAGCCTCGGAGTTCGAGTCTTTCAAGCGCGAATTCCCCATGCTGTCGACGCCACTGCACAATACCGCATTCAACGACTTCCTTGACCGGCGCATCAACGCCCTACACGAAGCCACCAGCCAGCTCCAGGGCATGCACCGTTTCATCAGCGACAGTGTCAACGGGCTGCCCGACCCCACCCTGGTCTGCGATCCGCACGGCATTATCCGCATCGCCAACCAGGCCGCCGCACGCTACTTTGGCGTTCACTCAACTGCGATCCTGCTCCAGCAACCACTGATCCCGCTCGTGAGCGACATTCACGAACACCAGGCCAATCAACCAGTCATCAATGCACAGTTATTACAGGCGCCGGTGGAAATCGAAGTTGAAGCACGGGATGGCAAACAGCGTGAACTGCTGATCAAGTTCGCCCCCTGCAAAGACGCGTCAGGCCATCATATCGGCTGGATATTGAGCATTATCGACGTTTCCAAGCTATGGCAGGCCGAGCGTGACCGCGACGAAGCATTCCGCTTTATCACGCACGATATCCGAGCGCCCTTGTCATCCATCATTTCCCTCGTGGAACTGCAAAAGCTCACGCCGGATAAAATTGAAGAGCGTTGGCTCGGCATGATAGAAAAACACGCCGATAACGCCTTGGCACTGGCAGATGACTTTGTGCAGCTGACCCGCGCCAAATCCGGCCATTACCAGCTCAATGACATCAACCTCGAGGATCTGCTGCATGAAGCCATTGATGATGCCTGGATTCAGGCATACTCACGCGACATCACGATAGCGTTGACAGACGCACCGCCGGAAGTCCATGCCCGCGTGGACCGCACCCTGTTCAAGCGCGCCATTGCCAACCTGCTGAGCAATGCCATCAAGTTCAGCCCGGACCACGCCACAATCACATGCAGTATTGCCGCAGAAGGACAATACTGGAGCATCGCCGTGAAGGATTCCGGTATCGGCATCTCGCCGGAGGCACAATCACAACTCTTCCAGTCCTTCAGCCGCATCCACCAGCAAAGCCATCCGCACATCGAAGGCACAGGCCTGGGCCTGGCCTTTGTCCACGCCGTTGCAGCCCGCCACCAGGGTGAAGTACGCGTCACCAGCGTACCAGGCGCAGGCAGCACCTTTCATCTTCTCGTCCCCATACAGCAATAACACCCCACATCCCCGCCTGGAGCGGCCAAATGTCAACAATTGTCAGATCGCTATGACAAGACAAGTAGCTACTGCAAGATAGGGGCAGATTAATCAAAGGGGGAGGAGGCAATGGATGCCGTCCTGAATGAGGTGATCTCATCCAGGTTACGCTGGATGACACGCCTGCTGATGTTGTTACTTGTCGCGGCAAGCCTGCTGTCCATGCTGCATACGGCACAACCGTGGCCGCAGCTGGCAGCATTCGCTCCCACCGTTGCCATCATCGTCGTACTGAGCACCACAACAACCGCCCTGCTCCTGCTGGTGCAATTCAGGATCCAGAAGCAATTCTTCCTGGTACCCCTGGCAGGCGCCTATGCCATCTACGCACTGGCCGCAGCAACCGGGCTGTTTGCCATGCATGCCGCTTCCACCAATACGCTCCCAGTCACATCCAACACCATGACAAGCTGGGGATCGTACTGGCACTTCGGTTATTGTGGTTTTATTATCATTGCGCTGTTGTTCCGCAAGATTGCGGATTCATTCCCACAGCTCAACCGCATCAGCCTAGGCAAGAATACTGTACCGTTCATGCTGACGCCGCTCATCGGCATTATTCTCTACATGCTCGCCCTCAACTCGGGCAGCCTGTTTTCTTCACTGATGTACAGCAGCGCTACTCAAGCTGCCACCGAGCAACTTGGCTGGGCCAGCTGGGCTATCTCAGCTGTTACCTTTGCGCTGGTACGCTGCATAGGCGGCGACAACAAATTCGTAACAACATTCCTGTCAGTGGCAGCGCTGTCGCACCTGTGCCAGGTATCCCATCTCCTGGTAGACAACACACCGTTCAGCGCCAACTGGTATATGGCGCAATTGCTCAGCCTGTTTTCATCCACCACCCTGCTTGCGATCCTGATCCTGCAACTGAGCCAGTTCACCCGCGACCTTGCCCGCTCACATTCGGAACTGGCAGAAAAAGCCAACAAGGATGGCCTCACCGGCATATACAACCGCGGTTACTTCGATGAAACCGCAGCCATGGAGTGGCGCCGCGCCCAGCGTACAGGCAAGGCGCTCTCCATCATCATGCTGGATATTGATTACTTCAAGGAATACAACGACCAATATGGCCACCTGAAGGGCGATAAATGCCTGAAGAACATTGCCCAGACACTGCAAGCCAACATGCAGCGGCCCGGAGATTTCGTTGCCCGCTTTGGCGGTGAGGAGTTCGTGGTGCTATTGCCCAACAGCACGCCAGAAGGCTGTCATACCGTAGCAATGAAACTACATGCCGCGATCAACAAGCTCAAGATACCGGCCCGTACGCACCGGCAAGTCACTGTCAGCATCGGCCATGCCACCTGGAATGCGCCTTATGAGAACCGCTCCATCAGTGAACTGCTGGTGCAGGCGGACCTGGCCTTGTATACAGCAAAAAGCATGGGGAGAAATCGCATCGTCCGCCATGAGGACCTGGCGCACAATTTATCCTGGAGTAAATCCCTATTCCCTCCGGAAATAATGCCACATCAATAGTCTTACGCATGCCTGGTGTCCGTCCACCCCCCGTTTTCCAGGTATGCTTTTTTATTCCCCCGGCAGCGGGACTTAGACTGGCTAACAAAACTCAGTGAAGCGATCCTGGCTAGACACTCTGCCGCAGACCATACACGGAGTACGGCAAGGCGGAGCAACAACGCCAGGAAAGTGTTGTTAGCCGCTTTTAATAAACATCCCGCCGGTACCTGCCATTGGATGCCAGTTCGGTCAATATATCCTCGCCCAAGGCCTGCAGCAGCACGGCATGCACCTCTTGCGCCATGCCGTTTGCACTGCCGCAGACATAGATGGCCGCCCCCTGCTTCACCCACTCGCTGACCAATGCGGCATGGCGTGCCAAGATATGCTGTACATACTCCCTGCCAGCCTGGTCACGCGAGAAAGCCGTGTCCAGCCTGGCCAGCACGCCACTGGCCTGCCAGGCAACCATCTCATCCATGAAATGAAAATCATGGGCAGCGTTACGCTCACCAAACAACAGCCAATTAGCTGCCTGGGAACTGACTGCCCGCGCTTTCAAATGCGCGCGCAAGCCGGCAATCCCGGTGCCATTGCCAATCAGAATCAATGGCAGGTTTTCTGCAGGCGGATGAAATGCCGCATTCTCGCGGATACGCAGTGCCACTGCGGCGCCAAGCTCAGCATATTGCGTGAGCCAGCCTGAACCCAGCCCCAGCCTGCCATCCGCATAGGATGCCTGCCGCACCAGCAACTCCACCTGCCCGTCGCCAGGCAGGGACGCAATCGAATATTCACGATGCGGCAATGGACGCAGCAGCTGCAACAACCTTTCCGGCGACAAGCCCTGCAAGGCAGCGATTTCAGCTTCGCCATGGGGTAGCAGGCGCTCTTCCAGCCACGCGGCCAAGGTCTTGTCATCCAGCACGACATCCGGGTCCAATGCCAGTTGCGACAACAGCTTGTCCACTTCATGCCGGGGATTGCGCGGCCCGATTTCAGCAATATCACCGGCCTGCCACTGCATGCCCTCCTCATCAGGGCGCAGCGCCAGGTGATAAACCGGCGCACCTGCACTGCCAGCATTGAGTTGCCTGCGCATGGCCATTCGCCAGAACTGGTACTGCGGCGCCTGCCAATCCGGCATTTCCGTGCTCCCTGCCAGCAATCCCAGCTGGTATTGCCAATGCCGCAATGCGCCCGCGTCGCCTGCATCTACCGGTACAAGATCAAACAAGGGGAGCGCATGCACATGCTGGAGCCAGCCATCCAATTGGTGGCCAAACCCGCAGAAATTGGCATAGCTGCTGTCGCCAAGCGCCAATATGCCATATTGCAAACCCTCAAGTGACGATGCCGCAGGCATCACCTTCTGCACAAATCCACGCGCATTGTCAGGCGCATCGCCTTCACCTGTCGTGCTGACGACAAACATGGCGCGGCTGGCCTTTTCCAATATAGGCAGGTCTATTTCATCCAGCGCCAGGCACCGTGTTGCCAATCCGGCCTCCCGCAAGGATTGTGCGGTCTTCAGCGCCAATTCACGCGCATAGCCGGTCTGGCTGGCATAGCCGACCAGCACGGCATCGACACCGTCTCCCGCCACTGGCAAAGCGATGCGCGATGGCCGCCGGTGACGCCTGAATATCCAGATGCAAAACAACAGATAGGCCACGCACACAGCCAACGCCAGCATGGTGCGGTTGAAAGCGGGATGATTGACCGCAGCCTGCGCCTCACTACTTAATAACAAACTGAGCGTCAGCGCATACAACCTGCTCACTGCAGCATTTCCTGCAGCCTGGGAGAAGCGCGTTGGACTAATTCGTCCTGCGCATGCACCGTGAACAAGGCAGCCAATTCATGGGTTCTGGCAAAAGCCAGCCCGCGCTCCAGTCCCATTACAGTCAAGGCCGTGGCAAAAGCATCGGCCTCCATGCAGCTTGAAGCCAGCACGCTAACTGAAACAGGCGCCTCAGCCACCGGCCAGCCTGTCGCCGGGTTGATGGTATGCGCATAGTGCCGGCCTTCATGCTCGAAATAACGGCGATAGTCCCCTGAAGTTGCCAGCCCCAGGCCATGGGCGGCCACAATATACTCATCCAGCATAGCCGCGTCCGGCGTCCGCTCCAGCGCAACCCACCAGGGCTGCCCATCCGGCTTGACGCCATAACCGTAGAACTCCCCGCCCACTTCCACCAGGTAATGCTGCAAGCCAGATTGGCGCAAGGCGGCGGCAACCTGGTCCACGCCAAAGCCCTTGGCAATGCCGGAAAAATCCAGGGTCAGCCGTCCTGACTGCTTCAGCTCACTGCGGACAGGATCAAATTGCAGCTTCTTCCAGCCGCTATCCAGCAGAGCAGCTTCCACACTTTCGGGTGCAGGCGGCAACTCCCGGCCTTGCTGTGGCCCAAATCCCCACAGGTCAACCAGGGTGCCCACTGTCGGATCAAAACAGCCATCTGTCTGGGACGCCACTGCAAGCGCCTTGGACAACACTGCCGAAAATTCCCACGGCACAGGCAAGACTGTCCCAGGTTCGGCATGATTGAACTGGTTGATGACCGATCCCTGCAACCAAGTACTCATTTGCTGCACCACCTGGTCCAGGGCAGTTTCTATGGCACTCGCCACCGCGACTTTCGGCAATCCAGGAAGATTGATATAGCGGACAGACCATGTAGTGCCCATGGTCTGTCCGCTGAGCGCGACAATATTGCCGCTCGGCAGCTCGCGCGGCAAATCGGCGAGCTGTTGCGGAATGATGACCTGGCGCATGCCTATTGCGGCAGCACTTCCAGGGTCAGCACATAGGCCAAGCTGCGCTCCTTGGCTTCCTTGGTTTGCACCTTGTTGTCGGTATAGTCTGCATCCAGCCAATACAAGCCAGCTTCAGGCAGGTGGATCGTGACCTTGCCATCGGCATCGCTCTTGAGTTTTTGCTCGCCTTTCTGGTTGCGGTAACGGGTCTGGCCCTTGATTACTTCAACCTCTACCCCTGCCGTTGGCTTGCCATCCACCAGGAATTGCAGCGTCAACGGCTCGCCTGCCACCAGGTCATTCGGATGCGTACTGGCCACGGCCTCCAGGCCGCGCCCTGTCGTTTTGACTGGGGTGGGCGATCCGACGGTCACATAGGTTTCGAGACGGTTGGCGATTTCCGCTACCTTTAGGTCCTTGGCGCCGGCAGGGACGCGCTGCTTCAGGTCCTCAGCCTTGCCCATGAAACGCTTGGGCTGGTCGCCCTCTTTCCAGAAGGCCCGCACACCTTCGCGGTACACGGATAAGCGGTAGGTGCCGTTTTTCTCGAAATAGGCATCGAACGTCGTACGCAACTCGCCTTTGCTGACATTGACCGGTTTTTGCAAGCTTTCATCAGGCGCAACAATCTGCAATTCATCCACCGGCAATGGGCGATGATTGAAGTGGAATGGATCATTGGAGACCGCAGCGTCAAAAGTCACGAACTGCGGCGCCGACAACACCGTACTCGACGGCAACAGCCAATAACCATGGGCATGGGCGACGCTGGCGCTCAAGGCAACGGCAACGGCCAGTAAATACTTCACAGGTTTCATATCAGTCAGGGCTCCGTAGTCAAGTAGTCAATATAAAGTTAAGGTTTCAATTCCAGGCTAATCGCACCGAGTTCGGACTCGCCGCTAGCTTTGAGGCTTGCAGCCTGCTGCACCGGCCACTTGAACGGGATGCGCACCAGTTCACGGTCGCCCTTCTCGCGTGCAGCCTCGACCACAAGGTTATACTCACCCGGGGCCAGCGTACCCAACGGCGGCTTGCCTTCAGTATAGGAAAGCGTGTGCTCACCTACAGGCTTGGTCGCGCCAGAGACGCCATCCAGCGGCAAGTCCAGATCGCGTCCGCCTTTGCGCCACCATTGCCGCAAATCCTTGAGCCACTTGGTGCCCTTGTTCTCAGCCTTGTCCTTGGCATACCAAACCGACAGGGTTGTGGCGATATCTTGGTTTGGCGTTTCCACCCATACAGCGAGATAGGGACGATGATATTCAGCGGCATTGATCCTGGGGATCGTCACTTTGACATCCAGCCCAGCCGCATAGCCGCTACTGGCAAACATGGCCGCGATCAGGGCCGGGATAAGTGCATGTCGCATCAAACTCTCCTTAATGAATAAATAGTATGGCCAAGACCCAGGGCAACACCATCCCCAGCCCCACCAAGGGCCACGTCAATGGGCGGTTGCCTGCATGCATATGCAGCAGGCACAGGCCTGTGATTGAAAAAACCAGCGCCATGATGGAAAAAACATCCAGAAACCAGCTCCATGCCAGCCCGGCATTGCGGCCTTTGTGCAGATCATTGAAATAGGACACCCAGCCACGCTCGGTCAATTCGTAGTTCAGTTCCCCGCTCTCACGGTCTATCACTACCCAGGCATCCCCTCCCGGGCGCGGCAGGGAAACATAGACCTCATCCTCCGACCACTCGGCCGCACGTTCACCGGCCTCAATCGCCAGCGCCCCTGCCATCCAGTCGGCAATCACCTGGGGTAAGGGCGCGTTTTCAGGTTGGGACTGCTGCAGTCTCGGCAGCAGCAAGGCAGGAAGCTGCCCGCTTTTCTTGGTCACGACAGGGTCGGACTCAATCCGGCTGGCATTGTTGAGCGTCAGGCCCGTAGCTGCAAACAGCAACATGCCGATCAGGCAGATAGCGGAACTGATCCAGTGCCAGCGATACAGATGCTTGAGCCAGAATGAGCGGTTTTTTTGTGCTTGGTTATTTTGCATGTCAACGTGCAAACGCTAGCGAGCCACCAAATGAGAATTTTTCTCATTATAACAAAGACTACAGACGCAGCCGTGCTAAGCACTGCGCTTGTACGAAAAAATATGTTGGATAAATGTAAAGAAGTGTAATGAAGGCGGAGCAAGTTGCTGCAAGCTCCGGTATAATCCCGCCTCCGCCAGGCATGAAGCATGTCGTGCATAGGCTCTAACAACTAACCGACGGAATAATAAAGGGAATTTTCTGAAGAATATTGCCTGACTGGTGCCGGGGGGGGGACTCGAACCCCCACACCTTGCGGCGGCGGATTTTGAGTCCGCTGCGTCTACCAATTCCGCCACCCCGGCAACAAGGTCGGCATTATAGCAACCCTTATGACAATGCGCACTACTGATTTCGATTTTTTATTACCTGATGATTTGATTGCCCAGTTTCCAGCCAAGGAACGCAGGGACAGCCGCCTGCTGCATCTCGATGGCAATACCGGCCAACGGCATGACCGCCTGTTTCTAGACCTGCCCACATTGGTCAATCCAGGCGACCTGTTTATCTTTAACGATACCCGCGTTATCAAGGCCAGGCTACATGGAGAAAAACTCAGTGGTGGCAAGATAGAAATTCTGGTAGAGCGTATTCTCGGGACATTTGAAGCACTGGCCCATATTCGCGCCTCACGTGCTCCCAAGCCCGGTAGCCTGCTGCGCATTGCAGATGCCATTGATGCCGAAGTCACAGCACGACAGGATGATTTATTCCAGGTGAGATTTCTTGGAAATGTGCCCTTGCTCGACTTGCTGGAGCAATATGGCGCCCTGCCGCTGCCGCCTTACATCACCCATGAGGCAGGCAACGCAGACGAAGAGCGTTACCAGACCGTTTATGCGCGCGAGCCGGGTGCCGTGGCAGCTCCCACGGCAGGCCTGCATTTCGATACCGCCATGCTGGAAACCTTGAAAAACCTGGAGATCAACCTTGCCTACGTCACCCTGAATGTCGGTGCGGGCACGTTCCAGCCGGTGCGCGTGGACAATATCAGCGAGCACAGGATGCATAGCGAGCTTTATTCCGTGCCGCAAGCCACCGTAGATATGATCCGCAGCACGCAGGCAAACGGCGGCAAGGTGACGGCAGTGGGTACAACCGCATTGCGTGCGCTGGAAAGCGCTGCACGCAGCGGCACATTGCACGCCGGTTCGGGTGACACGGATATTTTCATCACGCCTGGCTATCGCTTCAAGGTAGTGGAGCGACTGCTCACCAACTTCCACCTGCCGAAAAGTACCTTATTGATGCTGGTATCGGCATTCGCCGGCATGGATCATATCCGCGATGCATATGCCCATGCGGTAAAAGAGCGCTATCGCTTCTTCAGTTATGGCGACGCGATGCTGATCGAACGGCAGGACTAAGAGCCTGTTCACCCTCTTTTCATGGAGTGCGCATGGCATCAAAACGCGTCCGATCAAGGCGCAGTCCGCAGGTAATGCTCATTGCCTTGCCAAGGAGTGCAACGCAGAGCGGGCGCGTTTTGGGGCCATGCCCTTCGGGTTGCCCCGGCAGCGGCTGCGCTGCCGGGGCAACGTGCCCTATGAAAAGAGGGTGAACAGGCTCTAAGACACCAGTGTAGGCAAGCGTATGAAACACAAATGACATGAATATGTCATAATGCGCCAGCATAATGCTGACTCGTCCAGCGCAAACAGAATTTTTAATGAATACCAACGCTTTAGACTCCAACAAACCCGTCAGCGGACGTCCTGAACTCCGCATGAAGCCCAGCTTCATTACCCAGATTCTGTTTTTTGGCATACTCATTGCCGGCATAGTATTCACCGCTATAAGCCTTAACAATGATGTCAGCGATACTGGCACCTCGACCACGACCTGGCTCCCTTTCCTTCTTCTGGGCGTGGCTTTGCTAATCGCGCTAGGATTCGAGTTCGTCAATGGCTTCCACGATACGGCCAATGCGGTTGCCACCGTCATCTATACTCACTCTCTGCCTGCCAATTTCGCTGTGGTGTGGTCGGGCGTCTTCAATTTTCTTGGAGTGATGGCATCAAGCGGTGCCGTGGCCTTTGGCATCATCTCGCTATTGCCGGTGGAACTGATCCTGCAGGTAGGCTCTGCAGCGGGTTTTGCCATGGTATTTTCCCTGCTGATCGCCGCGATTATCTGGAACCTGGGCACCTGGTTCCTGGGCTTGCCGGCTTCATCCTCCCATACCCTGATCGGCTCCATCATCGGCGTTGGCGTAGCCAATGCGCTTATGCATGGCCGCGATGGCACCAGCGGCGTAGATTGGTCACAAGCCAGCAAAGTGGGTTATTCGCTACTATTCTCGCCACTTATCGGATTCATCGCCGCCGCACTGGTATTGCTGGCCTTGCGCACCATCGTCAAGAATCGCGAGCTGTTCCGCGAACCCAAGGGCAACAAGCCGCCACCAGCCTGGATCCGTGGCATCCTCATCCTCACCTGTACCGGCGTTTCATTCGCACATGGCTCCAATGACGGCCAGAAAGGCATGGGCTTGATCATGCTGATACTGGTCGGTACAGTGCCGATGGCTTACGCACTCAATCGCGCTATGCCAGTAGACCAGGCCGTGCAGTTCGCCGCAGTGGCACAGGTCACCCAGGCTTCATTACAAAACACTGCACCTGGCGCTGCACCTGCCGAACCTCTGGAAACGCTTTCCACCTATATCCGCACCAAGAAAGCCACATCCGAATTGTTACCGGCTCTGGCCGCAGTGACAGGCAATATCGGTGAACAGGTCAAGGGTTATGGCAGCCTGAGCAAGGTGCCTGCAGATGCCGTCGCCAACGTGCGTAACGACATGTATCTCACGTCCGAGGCCATACGGCTGATCGACAAGAATCCGGCTGCCGTGCCGCTGGATGCGGACACCCGGGCCAACCTCATGGCCTTCAAGCAGGAAATCGACAAGGCCACCAAGTTCATCCCGCTTTGGGTGAAAGTCGCCGTGGCAATCGCACTGGGCCTGGGTACCATGGTGGGCTGGAAGCGCATCGTGATTACCGTAGGCGAGCGCATCGGCAAGACACACTTGACCTATGCCCAGGGCGCTTCTGCCGAAACCGTCGCCATGCTCACCATAGGCGCGGCAGACCTTTACGGCCTGCCGGTATCTACCACGCAAGTATTATCGTCCGGCGTAGCTGGCACCATGGCGGCCAACCGTTCCGGCTTGCAAATGGCCACTATCCGCAACCTGCTGATGGCCTGGGTACTCACATTGCCAATGGCAATGCTGCTTTCAGGCTCCATCTACTGGCTGTTCTCGCAGTTCATCTAATCTTTATTCCAGCCCAAGCTGCCCGCTAATCCAGTGGGCAGCTTCCTGATTGCCACGTGGCCTGACTCTTGGCGGCTTTGGTGTTGCCAGCATGTTCAGCACTTCAGCAGCAAAGTCCCCGCTCCACAACTGGCCAGCATTGACCTCCAAACATTGACCATGCGTTTCCAGCCAGGAAACCAGGCAGTCCTGCTCGGGCCAGCCATCACGCGGCACATACAGCACAGGGATGCCATGGCATGCTGCCTCGACGAATGTGCCATACCCAGGCTTGGTAAGCACCAGGTCGCTGCTCGCGAGCAAAATGGAGAAATGCTCCTGCAAAGACTCCAGCGCATGAAGGTCCGCCCGCCTCAAACCCTGCATCCATGCCTGCGGCAATAACCAATGTACACCAGGTAACGCGGGAAAGCTGGCAGGATCGATCTCGGTATTGATGCCCCCCATGCCCACCAGCACCAACTTATGCTGGTCAGCGGTATCCAGCCCCAATCGTTGCAGGATCAAGTCACGTTTATCTTCCACAATATCCGCTACCGGCCCAACCTCATGGCAATTGAGCCAGGGCATGCTCATCGAAGGCTCCAGGCGCAGGAAACTGCGTGCACAGGCATAGGCTTCCCGTATCTGCCGCTGCACATCATATAGAGCAGTATCATCCGCATAATGCCTGAGGATATCCGCCCAATTGAGCGAGCACGTCGCAAGCGCAGGCAAACCCAGCTTGGATGCTGCTGCAAGTGGCAGATAGGCCACATTACTGAGCACCGCATCGGCTTCCTGACTTGCAATCCATGCCTGCTCGCGCTCAACCCGCGCATCCCAGTCAGCGTGGAAATCCAGATAGGCCCCAATGCTGGCGGCTGTATCCACTTCCAGCGCCGACTTCATCAGCATGCCGAAATCGGCGCTGCGTTGCCGGTAGGCAAACCCGGCATGGATGCGTGAACGTAAAAACGCCTCGCTCACCGCGCTGCAAACAATCAATTCAATATCAGGATAATCCTGTGCCAGTTGATTAAGCACCGGCGCAATCTGCGCGACATGGCCATAGCCATGGCCGGAGATATAAACCAGCAGGCGATAGCGGCGACCAGATACGGCAACCATGCGGCTAATTGAACGCCGTTGCCGTAACCGGGTTCAGGGGTGGCTGGTAAGTCCAGGATTTGCGCCAGGCATTGACGACCAGGTTGGGATATTGCGGCTTGCCCAGGCTGCCGTTGTAACGGCCCAGGGCGCGGTAGAGATCGCCCTGTTCGATATCGAGATAGTGGCGCAGGATGGTGCAGCCGTAACGCAAGTTCAATCGCATATGGAACAGGTTGTGGTCATTGGCGCCGATGGCCTTCACCCAGAAAGGCATGACCTGCATATAGCCACGCGCGCCTACCGAGGAAACCGCATATTTGTTGAATGCGCTTTCCACATGGATCAACGCCAGCACCAGCTGCGGGTCTAGGCCCGCGCGCACCGCCTCGTAATGCACGGTCCGCAGAAAATCTTCACGCATCCTGTCATCCGGGATACGCTTCTGCAAGCGGCCGGACATGGCCTGCAACCAGGCCGCCCCTTCCTCCTTGCTGGCAAACACCAGCTTGGGAGCGGCGCTGTCGCTGATGGAGCGTTGCATCATGGCACGCACGCTATTGGATAAGGGTTCCTCTCTCTGCGCACCGGCATGCGCGGGCACGCTCATGCACAACAGGCTGGCCACAACAAGCAGGAAGCCAGCCTTTGTCATCACAATGCCCGCTTGATCACGGCTGCGATGTCAGCCAATGCCACTGCCTCGGCAGCAGAAGCCGTGCGCGCCTGATATTCAACCTGGCCTTCCTTGAGGCCGCGGTCGCCAATCACGATGCGATGCGGGATGCCGATCAGCTCCAGGTCGGCAAACATGACGCCCGGACGTTCGCCGCGGTCATCCAGCAAGACGTCGATACCGGCAGCGGTCAGCTCTTCATACAGCGCATGCGCAGCGGACTGCACGGCCTCGCTCTTGTCATAACCGATAGGGGCAATCGCCACGACAAACGGTGCCATGGCGGCCGGGAAGATAATCCCGCGCTCATCATTGCCCTGCTCGATGGCAGCGCCGACGATACGCGATACGCCGATGCCGTAACAACCCATCTCCATGATCTGCTTCTGGCCATTTTCGTCCAGGTAGGTTGCTTCCATGGCGGCTGCATACTTGGTACGCAGTTGGAAAATATGCCCTACCTCGATCCCGCGGCAGAGGCTGATCGTGCCCTTGCCATCCGGGCTGGGATCGCCCTCCACGACGTTACGGATATCCGCCACCACAATCGGCTCGGGCAGGTCGCGCCCGAAATTGACGCCAGCCAGGTGGAGCTTGGGCTTGTTTGCGCCGCAGACGAAATCGCTCAGCACTGCTACGCTGCGGTCTGCAACCACCTTGACTTGATCGGAAACGCCTACCGGGCCGATAAACCCAGGCGGGCAATTGAGATGGTCGCGGATTTCCTGCTCGCTAGCAAAACGGAAACTCGCCAGCCCAGGCACCTTGGCCGCCTTGATTTCGTTCAGCGCATGGTCGCCGCGCAGCAACAGCAGGTAGAACTGCGTATTACCGGCATCATCCGTCGCCACCACGGCGATCGATTTCACGGTCTGTTGCAGCGTAATACCCAGCAATGCGGCGACATCCTTGCAAGTCGTTTGTTTAGGAGTATCTACCTCACGCAATGCTTCCCTGGCTTCGCCCCTCGTGGCTGCAGGGGCCAATGCCTCGGCCAGTTCCACATTGGCGGCGAAATCAGAACTCTCACAGTATGCAAGCGCATCCTCGCCAGACTCTGCCAACACATGGAACTCATGGGAGCCGTCACCGCCAATCGCGCCGGTATCCGCACGCACGGCACGGAACTTCAAGCCCAGGCGGTTGAACACATTGCTGTATGCCTGGTACATGTTGTCGTAGGTAGCCTGCAAGGATTCCAGGTTGATATGGAAGGAGTAGGCATCCTTCATGACAAACTCGCGCGCGCGCATCACACCGAAGCGTGGACGAATCTCGTCGCGGAACTTGGTCTGGACCTGGTAGAAATTCAGCGGCAACTGCTTGTAGGAACGAATCTCGCGGCGGGCGATATCGGTAATCACTTCTTCGTGCGTCGGACCGAAACAGAAATCACGCTCGTGACGGTCGCGGATTTTAAGCATTTGCGGGCCAAACACGGCCCAGCGCCCGGTCTCTTCCCAAAGCTCTTTTGGCTGTACCGCAGGCATGAGCAACTCGAGCGCGCCGGCGCGGTTCATTTCCTCTCGCACGACGGCTTCCACCTTGCGCAATACGCGCAAGCCCAGCGGCATCCAGCTATATAGGCCCGAACCCAGGCGCTTGATCATGCCGGCACGCAGCATGAGCTTGTGGCTTGGAAGTTCAGCCTCTTGGGGTGCTTCTTTTTGTGTTGCTATGAAAAACTGTGACGCACGCATGTTATCGTTTCTTCGAAATTTCGGATGCTGCGGATTTTATCGGGAAACGTGCGTTACGTCAGCCGCAAACAGATCAGGCAACTGCCGCAGCGTTTTCCACCAAGGCATTCAACTTGTCCCGCAACGGCACATACTCGGGTTCCAGATCCACCACATAGTAATTCGCATTATGGCCGAAGCTCAGGTTGACCGCATAGCCAAGTGCTATCGAACGCGCCGGGAAGGGCCCTCGCGCCACGATGCCGCGTGTCAGGCTGCCTGACGCCAGCACCACGCGTGACTGCGGCGGGATATCGCCATACTGCGTCGATTGGGAAGACGGGATGAGATCAACAAACTGGTGGAAAATCTTGTCATTATTAGTGACGGGGCTGTCCAGCTTGTCCAGATATTCCTCGATGATGGCCTGGTCTTGGTCTTCAAACACACCAACCAGCCTCATCCCCTTGATGACACTACCTCTAAACAAGGCTTTCATTTTCTTGCCTTTCTATGGATGGTATCCATTTACTATAACGTCATGCTGCCGCAAAAACTGAGGCCGCATGTTGGCAGGCTAGACTTTTGGCCTTTACCCACCTTCTCCCGTAAATACACAGCAAAAACTGTTCCTGCTGTTTTTACGGGCAAACACCACAATAATAAGAAACTGTTATAACCTTATTGCCGCACGGCCTATGCCTGCGTAACCTGCTTTCAACACAGAGAGATTGACGCCGTACACATGACCACACTCACATCTTCCGAATGGGCCGCCTGGGTACAGGCCATTGGCTCCATCATTGCCATTTTTGCCGCTATCGGCATCTCAGCCTGGCAAAACTATATTGACACCCGTCGTCGCAGCATGGAGCAGCGCGGCTACTCCAAGCGGCTGATGTCAGTGACGCATAAAATCGCCTACGACATTTATCTGACACTGCACAATATCGAACAGTTGCGCAGCAATCCATTAAAAAACGAAACCCGGCAGATGCGCGACTTCAACCGCAGCAAACTGGGCAGGCTGGAGCAAGCCCTGCATGCGATTCCGCTACACAACCTCGGCACCATCACCGCAGTGGAGCAAGTCATGATCATTTTCTCCCAGATTGAGGCGGCAAACAATTTGCTGGCCCCGGAGCCTGCCGACATGAAGCACCACATCGACCATGTGCCCTGCAGCGAAATCTACGGCCGCGCTTGGCGGCCCATCGTCGAGGCATGCCGCGTGGCGAGTTATACCTTACGCGGAGAAGTGCTCAACTACACTTAATCCTATAATTTCAGCATACGCAGCTAAAGCACGATAGGTTTGTTGGGTAATTCATTCTTGTCGTCGGCCGTTGCAGGAAAATATTGCTGCAATGACTTGCCGATTTCATTGATGCCGTAAATCACGCCTTCTTCAAACTGCCCCTGGCGGAACTTGGCCTGCATGACCTGGCAAATGGCTTCCCAGCCTTGCTGCCCCAGATGGCGGTTGATACCGCGATCGGCCAGGATTTCCACATCGTGGTCAGCCAGCAGCAGATAAATCAGCACACCGTTGTTCTGCTCCGTGTCCCAGATGCCCAATTGTGAAAACAGGGCAATCGCCCGGTCCCTGGGTGATACGCCGCGCATTACGGCCATCGGATGCAGATCGCCTTCGACCACAAAGCGGATTTCGCCATTATGGGTACGCTCGCTGGCAGTAATCGCCTGCTCTATGCGTTGCAAGGCGGCCTTGGAAAAATGCCGGCGCACATGCCATGGCGTACTAAACACATGGCTGAGCAATCGCAGGAATGTATTACGCTTCTTCATACCTTACCAATCGCCCGAGGCGCCCCCTCCTCCAAAACCTCCGCCGCCACCGGAAAAGCCACCGCCCCCCCAGCCACCGCGACCGCCATAGCCTCCGCCAATGGGCAGACCTCCCATCGCAGAACCGACCATGGTAATAAAAAACGCCACAAAACCCAGCGCAGCAGCAAACAGGATGCCGCCGCCGAATAACATAACGGCAGCCCCGATCAGCCCGCCATTAATGGCGCCACCCAGGAATTTCCCAAACATGGCACGCAGCACGCCGCCAAGAATCAGGCCGCCAAACAGTAACAAGGGCAGCATGTCGCCAAAACCGCCTTGCCCTTGGCTACCCTGGCGCTGCGGCGGAGCAGGCAAGCCCTCGCCTGCAATCAGCCGGGTGATATAACCCAGCGCCGCATCAATGCCCCCATAAAAATTGCCCTGGCGGAATGCAGGCGCCATGACGTCCGACACAATGCGCTTGGCAATCACATCGGGAATGGCGCCTTCGAGGCCATAACCCACCTCGATGCGCATCTTGCGGTCATCCTTGGCCACCAGCACCAGTACGCCGTCATCCACCTTGCCGCGGCCCAGGTTCCAGGCCTCCACCACACGCATTGAATATTGTTCTATCGCTTCAGGCGCAGTAGTGGGTACCAGCAAGACGGCAATCTGGCTGCCTTTCTCCTGCTCAAACTGCATGAGGCGGTTTTCCAGTGCCGCCTGCTGTTGCTGGCTTAGTGTTCCGGTAAGATCGGTCACCCTGGCCGTGAGTTGCGGCACGGCCACTTCGTCCGCCTGCGCCAGGCTGGCAACGGCCAGCCATAGCCACAAGAGAGGAGCCAGCAGCTTCATATATGAATGTTTGCTCAGCAAATCCAAAACGCTGCCCTGTTACTTGTCGAAGCTGACGGCGGGCGCCTTGGAAATCTCGCTCTCGTTTTCGACCGAGAAGTTCGGCTTGGTCTTGTAGTCAAACAGCTTGGCGGTCATGTTGTTGGGGAATTGGCGAACCGCAGTGTTATACGCCTGCACCGACTTGATATAGCGGTTACGTGCCACAGTCACGCGGTTTTCTGTACCCTCAAGCTGTGCCTGCAGATCGCGGAAATTGGCATCCGCCTTCAGTTGCGGATAGTTTTCCGCTACTGCCATCAAGCGCGACAATGCAGAAGTCATTTGGCCTTGTGCCGCCTGGAAGCGCGCAAACGCCTGCTCATCGTTCAGCAGTTCAGGGGTGGCCTGGATACTGCCCACCCGGGAGCGCGCATCCGCCACCTGGGTCAACACTTCCTGCTCATGGGCAGCATAGCCCTTGACGGTGTTCACCAGGTTGGGTACCAGATCAGCGCGACGCTGGTATTGGTTCAATACTTCAGACCAATCGGCATTGACCTGTTCATCCAGTGTCTGGAAGGTGTTATAACCACAGCCGCTCAAGGTCAGTACCATCAGTACCGCAGTTAATTTCAACCAGATTTTTTGCATGTTAAGCCTCTCCATAAAGACTAAATCCAACTTATAAAAACGTGGGCAATATCCCACGCCGAAACTATTCCGCAGATGGGGACGATGCTGCCGATTGCAAGCCCCGCATGGTTTCCCGCGCAAAACACAAGTCATCCCAGGCACGCGCCTTGTCTGGCAGATTACGCAGCAAATACGCCGGGTGATAGGTCACGATCACCGGCACGCCATGGAAATCATGCAACTTGCCGCGCAAACTGGCGATGCTGTTATCACTCGCGAGCAACGATTGTGCAGCAAACTTGCCCAACGCCACGATCAGCCTGGGTTTGATCAGTTCCACCTGGCGCTTGAGGTAGGGATCGCATTTGACCACTTCCTCGCCATGCGGGTTACGATTCGCAGGCGGACGGCATTTCAACACATTGGCGATATAAACATTATCGCCCCGCTTGAGCGCAATCGCAGCCAGCATGCTATCGAGCAACTGACCGGCTGGACCGACGAATGGCTCGCCGCGCCTATCCTCTTCCGCTCCCGGCGCTTCGCCAATAAACAGCCATTCGGCATTGGGATCCCCCACGCCGAACACGGTCTGGGTACGGGTCTTCTCCAGGATGCAGGCAGTACATTCCTTCACACTGGCCTGCAAAGCTTGCCAATCCATCCCCATAATGTCCGCACGCCTGTCCTTGCCCGGCGCTTCAGCCAGAAGCTCTGGCTCGGCCCAGTCAGGCGTCATGCTCTCAGCATACTCCGGCCATGCAGGCATGGCTTCATCAAAATAAGCAAGTGGCTCATCGGCATTGGATGCCGGGGCTTCAGGTTCAGCTTCAACTGCCAGCGGATGCTCTGTCACAGCAGGAGCATCAGGTACCGAACTACTCGCTATAGGATCCGGGACAGAAGAAGACACTGCAGCATCCGGTTCGGCTTTCGGCTTGGGCGTTTCCGGCTGTGTGCGCAATCGCCAAACCGGTAGCAACTCCAGTTCACGCAGGATATCTTCGCGAGTCAGGCTCATATTGTGCCCTTCACAGCGCAGCACCCATCAATACCGCATCTTCGCGCCCATATGGGGCCGGATAATAACCGCGACGAATGGCCATTTCATTAAACCCCATGCTTTCATACAGGCTAATTGCCGCATAGTTGGATGGCCGCACTTCAAGGAACATATTCAGCGCGCCATGCTGGCGGGCCACATCCATCATATGCGCGAGCAAGCTGCGGCCATAACCTTTGCCCTGCCGGGGAGCGGCAATGCTGACATTAAGCAGGTGAGCCTCGTCCAGCACCAGCATGAGCACGGCATAACCGAAAATCTCGCTATCCTGCTCATAGACCCAGCAGCTATAACCCGACTCAAGCGAGTCACTGAAATTGCCGCGCGTCCAGGGATAAGGGAAAATGGTCGGCTCTATACGCGCAACAGTATCCAGGTCATCAAGCTGCATGGGGCGCAGCGTGGCATCCGGCTTGAGAACCGCATTCATGCGCCAACTGCCCTAGCTTGCCGCTCGCTGGTCGTCATGGCCACCTTGTTGCGGATATAAACCGGCGCGGCTTCTTCCGCGCGCCTGCCTCGCCCGGCTGCGAACAACGGCAATGCCAGGGCACCCATTGCAGCCGCACGCGGATAGGCATCGGGCAAGTATTGCAAGAGTTGCGCACTATAGCGCTGCTCCAGTGCTGCCGTATAACTTTTCCAACCGCTGCCGATCCCTGTCCAGCCTGCGCCAGGCACTCCGGGTACGGCATCAGGCGCATATAAGCCGGGGGCAATGGCTTCCTGCCAGCCTTGTACTGTTTTCTCATAGGCGGCGTGATACACCTCGCCCATGCGCGCATCCAGGCAAGCGATCACCTTGTCGGCGCCCTGGGCATCTTCGGCCAGCGCAAGCAGGGTGCTGATGCCCACCACCGGCAAATTTGCGCCGAAGGCCAACCCCTGGGCGACGCCGCAGCCTATGCGCAAACCAGTGAATGACCCTGGGCCTGCGCCAAAGGCAATCCCATCCAGGCCATGCAATTCCACACCTGCCTCGTCAAGCAACTCGCGCAACAATGGCAGGATACGTTGGGAATGGGTCTGGCCTGCGAGTAGCTCGCGCTCTAACAACTTGCCATCAAGCAGCAGGGCAAGCGAAAGGTATTCGGTAGAAGTGTCTAGGGCGAGGAGTTTCATGCCGCATCAACTGGGAAAGAAGCAAAGAATTCTACTACATCTTCCACATTGCGCGTCCGGCGCATGGGCGGCAGGCTTTGCCAGATGCGGCGCCCATAAGGCTTGCTGATCAGGCGCGGATCGCAGATCATCAACACACCGCGGTCTGCCTCATCACGAATCAGGCGCCCAGCGCCCTGCTTCAAGGTGATGACAGCGTAAGGCAATTGGTATTCCATGAAGGCGTTCTTGCCCTCGGCATTCATCTTGTCGATACGCGCAGCCAGCACAGGGTCATCGGGCGGCGCGAACGGCAGCTTGTCGATAATCACCGCAGACAAAGCCTCGCCCCGTACGTCGACGCCCTCCCAGAAACTCTGCGAGCCCACCAGCACGGCATTGCCCAGCCTGCGGAAACGCTCCAGCAACTCGCTGCGGGCGGTATCGCCCTGCATAAGCAAGGGGTACTCCAGGCCCTCGCTGGCAAAAGCGTCCTTGAGCAAGGCATGCAGTTCACGCATCGCGCGCAAACTGGTGCACAGCACAAACGCGCGCCCGCGGCTGGCCCTGATCACGGGCAAAGCCATCGCCGCCACCGCAGCGGCGTACCCTGCACTGTTCGGCTCCGGCATGCCCTGCGGCACATAGAACAAGCCTTGCTGGCCATAATCGAACGGACTGTTCCAGTACCCTGTGGTTGCCTCACTCAGCCCCATTTGCGCCAGGTAATGGCTGAAATCGCTCTTCACAGCCAAGGTGGCAGAGGTAAATATCCAGGAACGAGGCTGGGCATTGAGTTGCTTGCTGAAACCTTCCGCCACGGAAAGCGGCGTGGCATGCAGTTGCACGGACTGGCTGAATACCTCGATCCAGCGCACCAGGTTGGTATCCGCAGCCACAATCCAACGCTGCAGCAAGGCCTGCAAGGCCAGGGTGCGCTGCCAGCAATTATCCACTGCCGGGTCACGCTCGGCCTGGCTTTCCAGCACATTCGCCAGATCTGCCAGCTTTTCCTGCATCATGGCATAAGCGGGCTCGAAATTACGCAGCGCCAGGGCTTTTTGCACTGGCAACCGCGCGCCTTCATAGGCAAAAATCAGGCGAAAGTCGCGCACCGCCTTTTCCAGTGCAGCTGTTGCATCGGGCAAGGCGGTGCAATCCTTGATGGTCGTGAGATATTCATTATGCGCATCACGCGCCAACTCCATGAGCTGGCTGGTGGAATAACCCTCGCCAAAGAACATGCCCGCCACCTCCGGCAATTGGTGCGCCTCGTCGAAGATTACGGTATTCGCCGCCGGCAATAGCTCGGCCACCCCTTCATCGCGCAGCATCACATCGGCAAAAAACAAGTGATGGTTGACGACCACGACGTCCGCAGCTAGGGCGCGCTTGCGCGCTTCCATGACGAAACATTCCTTGTAGAAGGCGCACTCCTGCCCCATACAATTGTCGCGGGTCGAGGTCACTGCGGGCCAGACCGTGGCACTTTCCGGTACAGAGGTCAGCTCGCTCTTGTCCCCGGTGGCACTGTTTTCGGCAAAGGCCTGGATTTTATGGACATATGCAGCATCTTCACGCGAATAAAACTTGCCCTCGCTCATCGCGCGCTGAAGGTGGAAATGACAGACATAATTTGCTCGCCCCTTGAGCATCGCCACGGTGACAGGCACTTTCAGGGCATCGCGCACGGCAGGCAGGTCGCGGTTGAATAGCTGGTCCTGCAGGGTCTTGGTGCCGGTGGAGATAATAACCTTGCCGCCCGAGAGCAAGGCAGGCACCAGGTACGCAAAAGTCTTGCCCGTGCCGGTGCCTGCCTCGGCCACCAGTTGGCGGTTATGGCTAATCGCCTCGGCGATCGCCTTCGCCATTTCCTGTTGCTGGACGCGCGAGCGATAGCCGGGAATGGTCTCCGCCAATGGGCCGTTGGCAGAAAAAACATGATCTAGGTCGCTCAAGCGGGGCCTTCAACATCGTTCGGGAACAAGACCTTGCCATTATACTGGAGTTGGCCGGCACGTCTGGCGGAAAAACCTGTCCATCATGCCTTGCAACCTTCGGGATGCTGCCCCGTATTGGCCTGGGCAGAGGCAGGCAGCCCGAATACATGGTCGAACAGCAGGTTGAAGAGATAGGTATAAACCAGGAAAAATATAATCAGGCCAATATCCATCCATAATGCCTCCCACAAGCTCACCTGCAGCCACCAGGCGAACAAGGGTACCAAAGTCAGCACCAGGCCGGCCTCGAACCCCGCAGCATGAAGCAAACGGCGGCCAACACTACGGCCTGTTCCCGGCTGCTTAGCCTCCCATGCTTCAAACCCGGTGTTGTAGATCAGGTTCCAGATGAACGCCACGGTGGATGAAGCCACGCCGGCAACACCAGCATGTGCCAAGCTCTGGCCGGAAAACAGGGCCAACCCCACACTGGTGAACAGCATGGCGAATGCCTCATACAGAGTGACATAGACCAGCTTGCGTTTGATGCCTTGCATAAAATGACTCCTGACAAGATTTGACATGAGTCTACCGGGCTTTATATGATAGAAAAAGTCAATATCTTTCAGTTTTATTGAAAGTTAAATGCATGGCTTTTTCCAGCGACAATGTAAAAATATTTCTTGCCGTGATGGACCGGGGCTCGTTTTCTGCGGCCGCCCGCGTGCTGGGCCGCGTGCCTTCGTCTGTCAGCATGGCCATCGCCCAGCTAGAGGCCGAACTCGACTTGCTGCTGTTCGACCGCAGCGGGCACTCTCCGGCCCCCACACCGGCTGCCCTTGCCTTGGAGCCCTTGGCTCGCCAGCTGGTGAGCCAGCTCACGCAATTGCAGGCGCATGCGCTATCGCTGCACCAAGGATTGGAAAAGCGCTTAAGCATCGCCATTGCCCCGGAACTGCTTTCCGCGCCATGGAGCCTTCCCCTTGCGCATCTCGCAGAAGAATTCCCCGCGCTGGAAATCGAGGTACTGTCCGCTCCCCAGGAAGATGCCCTGCGCATGCTGCACGAAGGATGCGTCCAGCTTGCCTTGGTATTCGAGCGGCCGGCGCTCGACGAAAGGGAGGCTTTTCAGGAGTTGCGCAGCGAGGTGTTGACTGCGGTAGTCGCACCATCACATGCCTTCTGCCGGCCCAACGGCCGCAAATTGCGCGAGAGCGACTTGATGGCGGCCAGGCAGATCGTGATTGCGAGCCGGGACGAGCAGTTGACCGATCCGCGCTTTATCGTCGGACGCCAGGTTTGGCGTACCGACAGCTATCTGGCAAGTCTCAGCATGGTGCAGGCCGGCCTCGGCTGGGCCTACCTGCCGCAGGCATTAGTCGAACCGCTGATCAAGGGCGGAACGCTTTACGCGATCGAATTCGAGAACATGAGCAACCAGTTAAGGCTGTGGGTAGACATGGTATGGAGCAAGGACCGTCCGCTTGGATTGGGCGCCAGCCGCCTCATCGTCCTGTTGCGGGAAATGCGGCAATAAGCGGCCGCAATCAACACCAGTCGGGATTAGGCAAGCCGGAAAACACCTGGCGCAAACCATCCGACCAACCCTGGCGTATCATGGTGTAGTAAGGGTCGCTGTCGGCAAGGCGCTGCTTGCAATCGGCGTGAAAGCTGTCCGCACGGTAGATCAGAATATCAATGGGCGCTGCAACGGAAATATTGCTGCGGATGGTCGAATCAAACGAGATCAGCACACATTTGACGGCTTCCATGATGTCGCTGTCATGGGTAATCACGCGGTCAATAATCGGCTTGCCGTACTTAGTCTCGCCGATCTGGAAATAAGGCGTTTCCTGGCTGGTTTCTATGAAGTTGCCTGCGGCATAGATGGAAAACAAGCGTGGGGACTCGCCGCGAATCTGCCCACCGACGAGGATACTGGCACTGAATTCGGTATTGTGGTTCTTCAAGTGTTCATTATCTAACTCATACACGACGCGCAGTTGTTCGCCAACCAACTGAACAGCATCAAACATGTTGCCGACATTGTGCAATGTCGTTCCTTCGCTGAGCTTGACCGCGTCTCGCAGGCGATTGATCACCGCCTGGGTGATCGCGAGATTGCCCGCCGTCATCAGGGTGATCACGCGCTCGCCCGGCACCTCGAACACGGTCATTTTCGGGAAAACCGCCACCTGGTCCACACCGGCATTGGTACGGGTATCGGACGCCAGTACCAAGCCCTGGTCCAGCAATAAGCCTACACAGTAAGTCATGCTTGCAACACTATCATTGAGTTGAGTCCATCATACGCATGCCCGCCTGGCTCCACAATACTACGTCAGGGGTAGTGCCATGTGTCTACGCAAAATGACGTACACTTTAGTTTTTTGTTCAAGATTCAGGCCAGTCAAATGGAATATCGCAAGTTAGGCAAATCCGACCTCCATGTTTCCCCCATCTGCCTGGGCACCATGACGTTCGGCGACCAGAATACCGAAGCCGAGAGCCATGCCCAGCTCGATTACGCGCTTTCGCAAGGCATCAACTTCATCGATACCGCAGAGATGTATCCGGTGCCGCCCAAGGCCGAAACCGTGACCCGCACTGAAACCATCATCGGCAGTTGGCTCAAAAAACAGCCTCGCGACAAGATCGTCCTCGCCAGCAAGGTCGCAGGCGGCAACCGCAAGCTGGAATGGATACGCGGCGGCCCGTCCGCGGTAGACCGCGCCAATGTACGCGCCGCTATCGAAGGCTCGCTCAAGCGGCTGCAAACCGACTACCTAGACCTCTACCAAATCCACTGGCCGGAACGCAACGTGCCGATTTTCGGGCAATACCAGTTCGACCCATCCCAGGAAACCAAAACTTGGGTTTCCATCCACAATCAGCTTGAATCCCTGGCCGAATTGGTGAAGGAAGGTAAGGTGCGCTATATCGGCGTGTCCAACGAACAGCCGTGGGGCGTCATGGAATTCCTGCGCATATCCGAGCAATATGGCCTGCCGCGCATCGCCTCTATCCAGAACAGTTACAGCCTGCTCAACCGCGGCTTCGAGTTCGGCATGACAGAAATCGTCTACCGCGAGCAAGTGAGCCTATTGCCCTATTCCCCGCTTGCCTTCGGTCACCTCTCCGGCAAATACATCGACGATCCGCAGGCCAAGGGCCGCGTCAACCTGTTCCCAGGCTATGCCCAACGCTACACAAAACCCAACGTCACACTAGCTAGCGCCGCCTATGCGGAACTCGCCCGCAGGCATGGCATTACACCTACCGAACTGGCGCTCTCGTTTGTCTACCATCGCTGGTTCGTCACCAGCACCATCATCGGTGCTACCAGCCTGGCGCAACTCCAAGAAAACATCAGCGCATGGCAGAAACCGCTTGCCCCAGAACTTCTACAGGCTATCGAAAATATTCACTTACGCTACATGAACCCCGCCCCTTAAGCCTCCCAAGCCCTATCGCCATTTCGGGAACCACTCCTGCCACCCTTGTTGATACTTCCTGTATTAACAAGGGTTTACAACATCCTCACTTCGCCACATAATAGAAATGATAATCAATAACCCAATCCGATAAAGTCATTTAGAAGCAATCCAGGGAAGAAAAACAAAATGCATCATCACGTCAGCACAGCCTTATTCCCCAAGCTCAAACTTGCCATGCAATTGTTGCTCATGGCTGGTGTATTTCAAGGCCCTCAACTGGTTTATGCGCAGGAAAATTCCGATGAGGAACTCAATCCAGTCGCGCTTCCTGTCGTCACTGTGGTGGGCTCCGCGGACAAGACTGGTGATAACTTTAAATCCACGGCGCAGTCCGTTTCCATCATTGATGAGTCTAGAATCAAAGAAATAGGTGCGAACAAGAAATTAGACGACCTGCTGCTCTATGAAACCGGTATTCTCAGTCAACAATTCGGTCCAGACAATAAAAGTAACTGGTTCAAAATTCGTGGTTTTGATGCGAATACTACGCTGGACGGCACTTCTGTCGCCAACAACGGCTTCTTCGTATGGGAACAGGAAATCTATGGCCTGGAAAAGGTTGAAGTCTTAAAGGGAGCAAACTCATTTAATTATGGCGCTACCGACGCTGGCGGCACCATCAACCTAGTATCCAAGCGCCCCAAAGACATTGAGCAGGGTGAAGTCAGCTTCAGCATCGGCAATTTCAGCCGGAGAACCATCAGCGGTGATTACAATGGAATATTGAGCCAGGAACATGGCGTGCGCTACCGCCTGGTGGGCCTGTATTCCAAAGGCAACTTTCCCCAAGATCACACGGGCATGGAACAGTATTACTTCGCTCCCAGTATCGCCTGGGACATCACCGATCGCACCAGCCTGACGATACTGGCTAGCACTCTGAAAAAACAGGGAACTCCCACTAGTACTTTCATGCCAGCGTTAGGCACGCTTACTCGTACCGGCTATGGAAAAATTGGTTACGACACCAATCTTGGAGAACCAGAAATAGACCGGTTCGAACGCAAACAATATTCTCTAGGATACGAGTTCAGCCATGATTTCGGCAACCGCTTGAAATTCAGCCAGAACTATCGCTATGGCAAGATGGACAATTATCTGCTCAGTGTCTACGCAAATGGCAACGTATCAAATGACAGAGAGTCCGGGCGCAGCCTGACTTTCCGCGATGGTGAATCCAGCGTCCACACGGTGGATAACCGCCTGAGCAAAAGTTTCATCGTAGGTGATATCGAAAATACCATCTTGTTAGGGTTGGACTATCAACGCAGCCGCATTGATTTTGATAGTAATGGCTTTGCCGCCACTATAGATAATATCGACATGTTCAACCCGCAATATGGAGCGCCACCCACCTATCCAGTCACCAGAGACAAAATTAGGCATAAGCAAACCGGACTTTATCTTTCCAACAAATTTAATTGGAACGATGCGATATTGGTCAATTTAGGCATTCGCCGGGATAACTATGAAACGAGCGCTTTGGCTAATAATGCCCGTACTACCGGTGATAACGATAAGAATACCTATAATGCAAGCATCATGTTCCGAGCAGAAAACGGTATTGCACCCTATCTGAGCTACTCTACTTCATTCAGACCTATTCTTGGTACAGATGCCAACGGCAAGGCTTACATTCCTTATGAGGGAGAGCAGTATGAAGCAGGAATCAAGATTGAACCTGAGTGGCTTAAAGGCAGTATTAACCTGGCAGCTTTCAACCTCAAGGAAAAAAATGCCTTAGTTTCCACGGGCACATCACAAGTACAGTCAGGTGAGCGCACCAACAATGGGTTTGAAATTCAATCTGATCTAACACTCAACGATAATTTTTCTACCCGCCTGAATTACACACGCAACCATGTAAGACAAGATACGGATACGGGCACTGTGCGCGGCGCCTTAATTCCAAACAACCAGTTTTCAGCTCAGATTGACTATCGAAAAACAGAAGGAGAAATATTGAAAGGCCTGAAGCTGGGCATTGGTGTGCGTTATAACGGCAGCACAAAAGATGAGCAGTATCATCCTAATGAAACGATACCGTCATATACCTTGGTAGATGCAGTAGCAAGTTATCCTGTTTCCGATCACTGGAATCTACAAGTCAATGTTTACAACTTGCTGAACAAAGAGTACTTGAGTGTCTGCGATTATTTGTGCTACTACGGCACCTCTCGCACCGTAGATGCGCAACTCAGCTACCACTGGTAGGCGAAAACGGGATGATAGTTCATACCTGCCATCCTGCCACAATCAAATCGGCCCGCAGCAATTTATCCAGCGTGGAATCGCTAAGTTGAAGCGATTCCTGACAATATTTCACCTTCTGCCTCCCGGCAATTCAGGGCCAGAAAAAATTACAATAAAAATAATATCTTATGAAAATATTATTTTACAAGAGTGTCCTTTTTTCATTCTCGCGTGTCATTACTAGTAGAAGGCCTAAAAATTTTAGGGCTACTGCAATAACAACTCGAAGCGAAGTACATTCGCCAGCACATTTCCCTGACTACTGGATGTATCCACCCTCCCCTTGCGGGAGGGGTTTGTTTTTCCTGATATTTACCATGGCCTTGGCATCCAGTTCGGATTGATGTTTTAATCAAGCCATATGCCTATGCGACACTAGGTAACACATCCTTTACTCATGGAAGCCCAATGCGCATCGTCTTTTTCAGTACCCAGGTTTATGATCGCGAGAGCTTTCTCGCATTACCCAGGTCTCCAAATACGGAATTCGTATTCCAGCAACCCAAGCTAACAGCAGATACAGCGGTGCTTGCTGCGGGCGCAGAAGTTGTCTGTGCCTTTATCAATGACGATTTGTCTGCCCCGGTATTGGAAACACTGGCGGCGGGTGGTACCAAACTGATCGCGCTTCGCTCGGCCGGCTACAACCATATTGATCTTGAGGCCGCACACACACTCAAGCTAGAAGTCGTCCGCGTGCCAGCCTATTCGCCACATGCCATTGCCGAGCATACCGTGGCGCTTATCCTCGCACTCAATCGCCACCTCACCCGCGCCTACAACCGTACGCGCGAAGGCGATTTCAGCCTGCGTGGTCTCACTGGCTTTGATCTGGTCAACAAGACCGTAGGTGTCATTGGTACCGGGCAAATTGGGACGGCGTTTGCCAGGATCATGGCTGGGTTCGGCTGCAAGATACTTGCTTACGATCCCTATCCCAACCCGGAGGTAGAAGCCCTGGGGGTGCGTTACCTGGAACTGGATGAGTTGCTGGCGCAATCGCAGATCGTGAGCCTGCACTGCCCGCTGAGCCCGGCCACTTACCACTTGATCAACGAAAGTGCGCTTAACCGCATGCAGCGTGGCAGCATGCTCATCAATACCAGTCGTGGCGCACTGGTAGACACGCCTACCGTGATTGACGCTTTAAAGAGCGGGCACCTGGGCTATCTGGGCCTGGATGTCTATGAAGAGGAAGCGGATTTATTCTTTGAGGATTTGTCGGATTTCCCGTTGCAGGACGATGTGCTTGCAAGGTTACTGACCTTTCCCAACGTCATCATCACCGCGCATCAAGCTTTTCTCACACATGAAGCGCTGGATGCCATTGCTAGCACCACCCTTGACAACATCGTTGCCTGGGCTGAAGGTAGGCCACAAAACTTGGTGAAGCTGGAAACATGAGCCAGATTCCTACTCAACTGCCCCGCGGACTGGAAGCCTACAAGCGAACGCCGGAATTCACGCCTGACAACCTGCCTGCCGCCCTGCAATCACAGCACTCGACCAAGCCCGGCGTCTGGGGACTGCTACATGTATTGGAAGGCCAGGTCATCTACCACCTGGCTTCTCCGCATGAAGCATCGGCAATTGCTGATGCCGGTGAACATATCGTCATAGAACCGGAGATTGTGCATTGGGTGGAATTCGGCATCCCCGGCAGGTTTTACGTTGAGTTTTATCATGCGGCTCCTCTGTAATAATTGGCTTCTGCTGCTTCGTGCGTTATGTCTGGCAGTGCAGGTTGGAAAAGTGCAGGCATGCAACCTGCCCAGCACGAACAGACCGTTGCCAGCATCGCCTACTACTGGAGCTTTGGCGAACTGGCCCACTTCAGCCGCAGCTTCAAGCAATCCTTCGGCCTCTCGCTGCGCGCCTATCGCGCCCTGGAACGTTAATTCCAATCCACTACACGTTCCAGCATCCTGTCGATAGGCGGTGCCAATAACAGGATGACCGCGAATACCACCGGCCAGGCACTGGTAAATGCCTGCAGCCACTGCGCCAAGAACACCTCTCCCGGCACCCCGCGCAACCAGAGGATGGTCGCGGACACAATCAGCGAGGTGCTGGCCGACATGAACACGGCAAAGGTCGGCAGCTTGTATTTGCGGTTTATTCTCATGCGTGGCCTGCATTACCAGGGCAATGTCTCGCCATCATGGAAGAAGCCACCCGTCGGCCCAGTCGCATCGAGGATAGCAAGCTGGACACTGGTCTTGCCGCTGCCATCGACTTCCATCGGCGCCTGTGCCCCACCCAGTTCGGTCTTGACCCAGCCAGGATGAGCGGCATTGACCTTGATGCCGGTATCTTTCAACTCATGCGCGAGATGTACGGTATAAGCGTTGAGTGCCGTCTTGGAAGTGTTATAGGCCACGCTCTTTGCCTGTTCAATCGGCGAGTCAGGCATACTGTGCAGGCTAAGCGAGGCCAGGATGCTGGAGAGATTGACGATACGCCCAGCAGGTGAGCGCTTGATCAGCGGCAACAGGGCCTGGGTCAGTTCGATCACGGCAAAGAAATTGACTTCGAAAGTATCTCGCAATACCTGCCCTTCGACCTGGCTGCTGTTATTGCCTCCAATCAGGTTTTCCTTCAATACGCCAGCATTGTTCACTAGGATATCCAGTTTACCGAAGTGCTGTTCAAGATACGCCGCCACAAGTTGTGCACTTCCCGGCTTCCCGGCCTCGTAAGCCACCACACTGGCATCCACGCCAAGCGCCTTCAGCCTTGCGGCAGCATCTTCCCCACTCGCCAAGTCACGCACCGCCAGCACAATCCTAACCCCTTGCGCGCCCAACTCCTTTGCTGTCTCAAAACCAATGCCACGATTGGCTCCAGTAATCAATGCAACCCTATTTTCCACTTGACTCATGATAATTTCCCTTATTTATTTACCGATTGGTAAATAAATAATACGGTCAAGCAAATCCAAGTGTCAAATATTTTTTAACCAAATGGTACAATATTAAAAACTCTCAGAAGGATAGACTGATGGAAAACAACAGCATCAAGAAAGGTCGAGGGCGCCCGAGCAAGTTTGACCCAGCTGCATCACTAGAAACTGCAATGCGGCTCTTCTGGGCGCATGGCTATGAAGGCACTTCCATGGCTGACTTGACTGCGGCAATGGGCATTAACAAGCCAAGCCTATATGCAACATTCGGCAGCAAGGAAAGCTTGTTCGAGAAAGCCCTGGAGAAATATGTCTCCGGCCCCATCGCATTTGTTGCTGCTGCACTCAATGAGCCAACCGCATACCGTGTGGTAGAAAAACTGCTGTTGGAAAGCGCTGAATTCCTGACCGCCGCTAATTCACCACATAGCTGCATGGTCAATATGGGCGCATTGAGTTGCAGCAAGGAAAGCGAACAAATAAAAAACATGCTTATCTCACGCAGACAGGCCTTTGAAACAGCGCTGACAGCGAGAATGCAGCAAGCACATGATGAAGGCGAACTAGAGGCCGGAACCAATCCTGCTACCCTGGCAAAGTACGTCGCAACTGTCCATCAAGGGATGAGCATTCAGGCCACCAGCGGAGCTAGCCAAGAATCACTGCTGGAGGTGGCCAGGACAGTGTTGGCCCACTGGCCGGGAAAGCGGGCTAACTAGACCGGGCGCTTGGCAAAAAACTGGACCGGCTGTGGCGGCGCCATCTGCAGGACAGGCTTGCGCACCTTGCCCATCACATGCATCTCGCAGCGCTTGCAGTCGAACTTGAGGCTGATCCTGTCCTTGCCGCTGATCAGCGTCATGGGTTCGGCGGTAATTGTACCTTGCACGCCGATCACACCCTTGGCTTCCTTCGGACACATGGCAAAGCTGTAGCGCAGGCAATGCTTGGTGATCATCACCGGCACCTCGCCAAGCTCTTCATTCGCCTCATATGCAGCAGTGATCGCCTTGACGCCGTGCGCTTCGTAAAATTCGCGCGCCTTCTTGTTGTAGACGTTAGCAAGATAGCTGAGCGTGTCCTGGGGATATTGCGCTGGCGGCTCCACAGGCTTGCCCGGCTGCGGGCGTTGATACCCCAGCAGGCGTGTTGCCTGTAATTGGGCGATGGCGTCACGGCGGAGCTGGTTGATCATTGATGCAGGCAGGAACCAGGAGGAATTAAGGTCGAGGGTAATGGACTTGGTGCTAAACTCCGTATTGCCAAGTTTGGCAAGATTCTCACGGATGCTGGCTTCTGCCTTGCTTGCTTGTTCCGCAGCCTGTTTATCGGCACCAAGTTGGGCATAGGCCATGAAACCATCTGCATCCTGCACACTCAATGCAAACCCGTCAGGGGTTTCCTGCAGGATCATCTCGATATCAATCCTGCGCTGGGCGGAGTCTTTTTCCATCAGGCGCATAAAGGCCTGGTCGCGATTGCGGTATACCATCATGTTGCGGCGCATGTCGGCGGGCATTTCATTCGGGTACAGACGCTTGCCCTGCACGGTGTTAATGCGCATGCCGGACAATTCCTTGTGCACATCAAAGAAACACACGCCATCGCCATTATGCAACTCCAGCGTGGTTTCCACCTCAAAGTAGTCCGGCCCAACCTTGGTCACACGGCCGACTTCCTCGCCTGCGAACTTTGGCGTATCGAACGCGCCGACATCCTCGCCGCGACCATGCAGAAAGTATTCCGTGGTACTGCGGTTGAAGGTTTTTTCCGGTTGCGGCACAAAACTGAATATCGCACGCCCGGAAGACGCCCGCTGGTAATGTGGGTTATCTTCGAGGATTTCATCGAGCAATTGGCGGTAATAAGCCGTGCTGTTCTTGACGTAGGCAATATCCTTGTAGCGCCCCTCGATCTTGAAGGCGCTCACGCCGGCATCGACCAATGCACGCAGGTTGGCGCTCTGGTCGTTGTCCTTCATGGACAATAAATGCTTGTCCTTGGCGAGGATGCGCCCCTGGCTGTCTTCCAGGGTATAAGGCAGGCGGCACTCCTGCGAACACTCGCCGCGGTTGGCGCTGCGCCCGGTGTGGGCATGGCTGATGTAGCACTGGCCGCTGAACGCAACACAAAGCGCGCCGTGGATGAAATATTCAAGATTGCAACTGGTAGCGGCAGCGACCTTGCGGATGGTGTTGAGGTCCATCTCGCGCGCCAGCACGATCTGGGTGAAACCGACCTGGTCAAGGAATACGGCTTTTTCCACGGTGCGGATATCGGTTTGCGTGCTCGCATGCAACTGGATGGGAGGAATGTCCATCTGCAACAGACCCATGTCCTGAACAATCAATGCATCCACACCTGCGTCATACAATTGCCAGACCGTCTGGCGCGCGGCTTCAAGCTCGTTGTCATGAAAAATGGTGTTGAACGCCACGAACACTTCGGCATGGTAGCGATGCGCATGGGCGACCAGCCGGGCAATATCCTCTATCGAGTTTTCCGCCTTGGCACGAGCACCAAATGCCGGGCCGCCGATATAGACGGCATCGGCACCATGGTTGATCGCGGCAATGCCGTAATCGGCATTTCTCGCAGGCGCGAGCAATTCAAGATGGCGGCGGCTTTGGGTCATGGCATTACCAACAGCGAGAGGATGTTCGGTATAAAAGGATGCGCAATATACCACAATCACGCAAGGGTTTGAGACGGATTGCCCAGGCGCATCAACGTGATAGAACCACTTTCCGCCGCCTGAGGTATGATGCTTAGAGCCTGTTCAATGTCATTTCATAGGGTACGTTGTCCCGGCAGGGTAGTCGAAGCAAGGCGCAAACCGCAGACGGGCTTATTGCCCGGCGAGGATTTGCAACGCAGCAGCGGCTGCGTTGCCGGGACAACCCGAAAGGCATGGCCCCAAAACGCGCCCGCTTCGCGTTGCAGTCCTTGGCAAGGCAATGGGCATTACCTGCGGACTGCGCCTTGATCGGACGCGTTTTGGAGCCATGCGTGTCCTATGAAATGATATTGAACAGGCTCTGAGTGCAACGCAATACAATAAGGAGACGCTTCAATGCGCATCAACACCATACGCAATATCTGCTTCGCCATTTGCATACTCTGCATTCTCGCCAGCCTGCTGCTGGGGATTGCCATGATCTGGGACTGGGTCAAGGACTCGGACTTCATCCACAAAAGCTTCATGACACTGGGAGCATTGTTTGTGGCATCGCTGCTGACCCTGTCGGTAGCGAAAAAACTGGGCGTCGGCAACGACTAAACGCCGGCCTTGACCCCTTCTTCACGCCCTGCGGCTTCGGTGAGCACGGCCACGTTATCCTTGGTGAAGAAACCCTGGAAATCACCAAAGCGCTGCACATACTCCACAATCAAGGACGAATGTTCGGAAGCGTTGGAGAATATCTGCTTCAAGCCTTCTTCGCGCGAGCCGATCACGTCCAGCAGGAACCCCTGGCCCTGCGAGGCAATCGCATTGACCGCGAACTCGATATGCTCCAGCCCGCCCCGCTCGCCATCCCTGACGGCAATGGCAATGTGGTGCAAGCGCGGCCCGTAGTTGCGCACAAAAGTCTCGGTGGGCGAAGGCAGTTTCTCAAGGTGATTCACAAAATAAGGCGTATTGTTGGCAGTGAACACCTTGGCCGGGCTCTTGGACTCCGGCAAGCCGTGTGCGCTTTTGGTGACGTTGGTCGAGGAATTCTGGTCAAAGATGTTGTAAGCGCCCCAAAAGTAATAACTGGACCAGGACAGGTATTCCAGAATCGCAACTTCGCGGTTTTGACTATACACACGGGTTGCCAGGTGATCGATTGGCAACAATAAGTCACTGATCTGCAATTTCTCCTGTAAGCCTTTGGCTGCCTCATATACCAGCTGTATTTCCGGGTCGATACGACTCATCCCGAGTGCGTATACACGCATTTCATCAGGCTTGCGTTCGAGATATGCCACGATATTGTGGGTGTAGGGCGAGGGCTTGCTCACGGCCAAATTGCCGGGCAATTCCAGTTTGCGCAGCTCATCCTGGCTAAAGAAGCGGAATTCACGCGACTGCTGCAACTTGACTACATCATGCAGGCTATCCACACGGATGATTTCCCCCATGTAACGGCTATTCGGCTTTTTCGCGCCCACCGGGTAAATTTCGTTGAGGCTGCGGAAAATACCGCGTAGGTTGGGATCCTTCACTTCGCGGATCAGGATATCCGGCGAATCCAGGTCAATTCGCAAAACATGCGTCCAGTGCGATTCGCTCTCCAGCGTCACCAGGTAGTGATATGACGTCATGAAGCACAGCTCTCCGACATACTTGGCAGAATGCCCGGGATCAACCGTGATCATTAGCGCGTCTATCTCGTGCACCATGCCCGTCAGACCCACTGCATCGCGCTCTTCCAGCAGCTTGACGAGATATTCCTCGAAAAACGGCGAGTTTTCCTTATCCCCATAGCGGGGAAACTGCAGTGAACTCATGCCTTCTCCTTACATGACAACCACTTACAAGACTTTACTTTAGAGCGAGTTCCTCGCTCACGTTTTCATTTTAGCGCCCAAACATGAGCGGTTCAGAAAGCATAGCTGGCAAGGCGCAAACACGCAGACAGTACACTAAGTACGGCAAGTGGTTGCAACGCCGCCAGCTATGCTTTCTGAACCGCGATCATTGTTGGGATTGGAGTTGGTCGACGTGTACACCCACCGTCATCGTCTCCAACCCGCCCCCCACCCGCATTCCGCTCACAGGGCATGCATCACGGTAATCCAGCCCTGTTGCAAGCCGTATATGCACGCCATTGGTGCGGCAACGGTTGGAGATATCAAAACTCGCCCAACCTGACGGCAACCAGGCATCAGCCCAGGCATGGCTTTCCATCAAGCTGCCATCATCCGTGAACAGGTATCCGCTCACATAGCGTGCGGGAATGCCGAGATACCGGCAGCAGGCAATAAAGATATGGGCATGGTCCTGGCACACGCCATGACCGCTACGGAATGCTTCTGCCGCCGTGGTATCGACACTAGTGATGCCACGGTTATAAGGCACTTGCTCCACGATCGCATGCACCATGTCATCCAGTGCCTGCCCACCGAAATGCTTTAGCGGAAACTGACTGGCAAACTTGCGCAGGGCTTCGTCAGTATCCGTCAAGGAAGTGGCACGCAAATAAATCTCGCGTGGCAAGATGTCGTGGGCAGGCGGGGTGTCCAATCCGGTTTCCACTTCCCCAGTCGCCAGTATGTTGATCTCCTCGTGCGGGGTATCCAGCACCAGAAGATGGGCGGCATTGCCATAAGCATCATCGTGGCGCTGCAGATGACCATTCACACGGATTTCCCAACGCCTGACGCGCTGCCCGAAGCCGTCCTGTGGCGTCAGGCGCAGCTGCTGGATGGTGTAGTTGACGATATCCGTATAAAGGTAATGGGTACGGTGATTAATAGTGAGCTGCATGGTTGTAGACTCCGGTCATTCAAGCTCTATACATGGCTCGGCGCATTCAAAAAGGTACGCTGGATCTCGGCGCCGAGATTGTGGTTGGAAAAAATGAAATCCTCTAGGAATTCGTGCAGGCCCTCCTGGAAAATGTCGTTCATGCGACCATAGCGGAAACGCGCGTGCAGCTCCCCGGCGAGACGGCGGCATTCACTGCTATGCCGGCCGCTCAACTGGTCAAGAATCGGGGTAATCTCAGAAAAACAGGCATGCAATGAGCGCGGCATGTCTTCACGCAGCACCAGCAACTCTGCGACTTTCCAGGGTTCTATCGCATCGCTGAATACTTTCTGGTAGGCTTGGAATGCCGATACGGCACGCAATATCGCGCTCCACTCGTAATAATCCACCGCGCCGCCGACCTCTTCGCCGCCGGGCAATAGCAAGTGATATTTGACATCCAGCAAGCGCGCCGTGTTGTCAGCCCGCTCAATAAACGTCCCCAGACGCAGGAAACGGAACGCATCGTCGCGCAGCATGGTGCCGAAGCTTACGCCACGGAACAGGTGCGACCGCGATTTCACCCAGTCGCAGAACTCGCCCAGCCCTTTCTGCATCAGGTCCAGACCGAGGAACTGCCCAAACTCCAGCCACAAGGCATTGATGTTTTCCCAGGTTTCGGCAGAAAGCGTCACGCGCACCGAGCGTGCATTTTCGCGTGCACTGCGCAATGCAGAATAGACACTGGAAGGATTTTGCGTGTCCATCGCCATAAAGCGCACTACGCCAGAAGCGGTAATTTCCCCATAGTCGCGACGATAAGCCTCGATGCCGCCTGCAATCTGCAAGGCAGGCTCCCAGAGGTCAGACTCGGTTTGCGCGGCATTGGGCACCAGCGACATGTTGTAGGTCACATCCAGTACGCGTGCGATGTTTTCGGCACGTTCAATATAACGCGCCATCCAGTACAAATGATCTGCGGTTCTACTTAACATGGCATCAATCTTTCAAAATCCAGGTGTCCTTGGTGCCGCCACCTTGCGAGGAATTCACCACCAGGGAGCCTTCACGCAAGGCTACGCGGCACAGTGCTCCAGGCACCAAGCTCACCGTTTTCCCCGACAGAACAAACGGCCTGAGGTCCACATGCCGGGGGGCAATGCCTTTTTCCACCAGCGTCGGGCAGGTCGACAACGCCAGGGTCGGCTGGGCAATATAGTTGGCCGGATTGGCCAGGATACGCTGACGGAACTCCTCAAGCTCATGCTTGCTGGCTGCTGGCCCCACCAACATGCCATAACCGCCCGACCCCTGCACTTCTTTCACTACCAGCTCAGCCAAGTGAGCCAATACGTATTTAAGATCATCCTCCTTACTAAGCTGGTAGGTCGGCACATTGGAAAGGATAGGTTCCTCGCCCAGGTAGAAGCGGATCATTTCTGGGACGTAGATATAGGTGTCCTTGTCGTCCGCCACACCGGTGCCCACCGCATTGGCCAAAGTCACGCCACCATTGCGGTAGACCGAAAGCAAGCCGGGGACGCCTAGCATGCTGTCCGGACGGAAGCTCAGGGGATCAATGAAGTCGTCGTCAATGCGGCGATAAATCACATCCACGCGCTTCGGCCCTTCGGTAGTGCGCATGTAAACAGCATTGTTTCTGACAAACAGGTCCTGCCCTTCGACCAGCTCTATCCCCATTTGCTGAGCAATGAAGGCATGCTCGAAGTAGGCACTGTTGTAGGCGCCAGGCGTCAGCAACACGACCGTGGGTTCATGCACGCCGGCTTGTGCTACAGCACGCAGGTTGTTCAGCAGCACTTGCGGATAGTGCTCGACCGGCGCAATCGGATAGCGACGGAATAACTCAGGGAACAACCGCATCATCATCTTGCGGTTTTCCAGCATGTAAGAAACACCGGAAGGCGTACGCAGGTTATCTTCCAGCACGTAGAAGTCATTTTCGCCAGTACGCACTAGGTCAACACCGGCAATGTGGGCATAAATGCCCTTGGGCACATCCACGCCGAACATCTCGGGCCGGTACTGGGAGTTGGACAATATTGTCGAAGGCACGATGCCTGCCTTGATAATCTCCTGATCATGATAGATGTCATGCAGGAACAGATTCAGCGCCTTGACGCGCTGGATCGCCCCATCTGACAGGCGTGACCACTCGCTGGCAGAGAGGATGCGCGGCACGACATCGAACGGGATCAGGCGTTCGGCGCCAGCGTCCTCGCCATAGACATTGAAAGTAATCCCCACCCGACGGAACAACAGTTCAGCTTCCTGGCGTTTGCTCTCTAGCTGCTGGTGCGGCACGCCCTCCAGCCAGGAAGCATATTCGGCATAAATCGGCCGAATCGCCTCATCTTGCAGGTACATCTCATCAAAAAGTTTCTTAACTGCAGTATCCATGCAATTACTCTCGCAAGGGTCATGCCAAGTAAAAAATCATTGATATTCAGTCCATTAACAATGGATGAATAGGCAAGAGACTAGAACTGCACCAAAATAGTGCACCCAACCTGGGCAGTATTGGTGCGCGGCCCAAACCAGAAAGCGACGTAGAACGGGCGCATTTTAGGACTATGCCCTTCGGGTTGCGCCTTGCATCTACTACCATGACAGGGCAACATACTCCCTGAAATGATCATAAACAGGCGCTTAATCCTTGCCTGAGCGCCAGATGGAAATCATCAGCAAGATACCAATGACAAAGGCGAGGAAAAAGCCCAAGAAGCCAAATGCAGGAAGGCCAAACAGTTCCGGACCACCGCGTACCGTCATGACAATGGAGGACCCAATAATCAGCGAGGCTGTAATCAACGCCATGGTGAGGCGATTGGTGCTATGGTCAAGCTGGTGGCCAAAATGATCCAGGCGCTTCAAGTCCAGGTTGAGTTTAAGCCTGCCACGCCCGGCTTCTTTCAATACCTGGGACACGTCGCCAGGCAAATCACCCATGGCACCAATGGTCTTGCTGAGACCGCGTGTTCCCTTGCGCCAGAGCGTGCGCGGCATATAGCGATCGATGATGATCTTTTTGACAAAGGGCGTGAGGTGACTGATGATCTGAAAGTCCGGGTCAAGCTGGCGCCCTAAGCCTTCCAGGGTAATCAACGCCTTGAACAGCATGGTAAGGTCTGGCGGCACCGATAAATGGTTCTCGCGCATGATGGTGGTCAGGTCGTTGAGCAGGATGCCAAAACTGATGTGCTTGAGCGGGGCATTGTCATAGGTGCAGATAAACTCATCCACATCGGCGCTGAGCTTGTCTTCATCCACCACCACATTGCCTGCCCAGGTAATCAGGATGTCACGCAGGGTATCAATGTCACGCGCCACCAACGCGGCAAGCAGATCGGCAATCTCGTTTCGCCGGTCGATGCTGATACGCCCCACCATGCCGCAGTCGATCACGGCGATCCTGTTTTCCGGCAGGAAGAAAATATTGCCCGGATGCGGGTCGGCATGGAAAAAGCCGTCGATCAGCACCATTTTCATGACGGCATCGGCCCCGCGCGCTGCCAGCAGGGGCAAATCCATGCCGGCCTCGCGGGCTTCTTGCAGGCTATTGCCGGGAATGCCGTTGATCTGTTCCATCACCAGCACACCTTCGCTGGTGTAGTCCCAGTAGATTTTCGCAAAACTGGTGGTTTTGTCATTGAGGAAGTTACGGGCAAAACGCTCGGTATTGCGCCCTTCCAGCGCAAGGTCCAGCTCGCGCTTCAATGACTTGGAAAACTGGTCGACGATCTCCATCGGGTTGAAACGCCGCGCTTCTTCCACTTCCGCTTCAACCAAGCGTGCCAGATGATGTAAAAGACGCAAATCCGCATCGATACGCTCTTGTATTCCGGGACGGCGCAATTTCAGGATAACTGGCGTACCATCCTGCAGCTTGGCCTGGTACACCTGGGCAATCGAGGCACCTGCCACGGGTTCGGTATCAAAATCACGAAACACTTCAAAAGGCGACTTGCCCAGCGCCTCCTGCAAGCCGGGCAGCATTTCTTCAAATGGCACCGGCGGCACTTGGTCTTGGAGCTTGGAAAGCTCAGTGATCCAGTTAGGCGGGAAAATATCCGGGCGCGTTGCTAATACTTGGCCCATCTTGACAAAAGTCGGTCCCAGCTCTTGCAATGCCATGCGCGCGCGCACTTCAGAAGGCAATTGCATGATCTCGCGAGAGGCTTCAGTGTTGAGCGCATTGCCTGCGCGGCGCAGCCAGCTACGCTTGCCCAAACGTTCAGCGATATCTCCCCAGCCGTAATACATGAGAATGCGGGCAATCGCACGCACACGCTTGAAATCACGCATTACCGAAATTGTTTCACGCAGCATAATCTTCCCGGGAAAAATCTGGTTAGTTTTGTTCGTCCTGATCCAGGCGCTTGGCACGCTGTTCAATACGGGCGGCAACCTCCATGAGCTTGTGGCTGGCAGCATGCGCTACCTTTGAGCCTACATGCTTGACTGCCTGCTTGCCCGCACGCTTCAGGCGGCTACCGGTACCATGAATCCTTCTGGCAATGGATTCCGCCATCAGGCGCGCGCGCTCACGCGAACCCAACTTCAAATGCCGGGCATATTCCGCCAGGGTTTGTTCCATTTCTTCAGGACTCAGGTGATGCAACATCTCTCGCCTTCTTGCATCCTCAAGATCCGTCTTTAGTTTTTGCATCAGTGGATAAGTGCTTGGGTTCATGATGGCATGCCCTATTCCAGCGTTGATAGAGTCATTCTACACCATGCAAATGATGGTTCCGCTCCTTCTTGGCAAGACAGGTTTCATGGCACTTCAGTTTCAGCAAAACTAAAGAATTGGTTTACACAACCGAAAACAAACTAATAAAATCGGAAAAATAATGAGATTACCTGCCATTTTGACCACACTACTGCTGTTGAATAGCCCCCATGCATATGCTGGGGAGATTAGCCATGCACGGCAATTTCAGCAAGAAAATGTGGAAACTGGCAGCCACTGGGCAGATACGGCGCACGAGGTACTCATTAACGCCCTGAGCCTGACCGGAATCAAATACAACTACGGCGGCAAGTCTCCGGAAACCGGCTTTGATTGCAGTGGTTTTGTCCGCTACGTTTTCCAGCAATCCGCCAGCATGACCCTGCCGCATGGTGCCAAGGCCATCAGCCAGATCGGACAACCGGTGTCACAGGAACAGTTACAACCGGGGGACCTTGTATTCTTCAACACGCTGAAATCCGCTTTCTCGCACGTTGGGATTTACCTGGGCAACCAGAAGTTCATCCATGCTCCCAGCTCCGGCAGCGGTGTACAGGTGGTCGACATGTCAGAGAATTACTGGGCCAAACGCTTCAACGGTGCCCGCCGTATAGAAAGCAACCGTTAAGCTTGCAATAATCGCCTAAGCCAGGGCGGTATCCAGCATCATCATCAGCACAAAGCCGACGATCAGCCCGCTGGTGGCAAATACCTCATGACCCTTGCGATGGGATTCGGGAATAATTTCGTGGCTGACGACAAACAACATCGCTCCTGCAGCAACGCCCAGCCCCCACGGCAGCAAAGCCGCAGAAGAACTGACAATCGCAGCGCCAAGCACTGCGCCGACAGGCTCAACCAAGCCACTCGCCATACCGATGATAATCGCCGTCCGGCGTGAATAACCAACGACAGCCAACGCCATCGCGACAACAAAACCCTCAGGAATATCCTGAATAGCAATACCGGTTGCCAATGCGCTACCGCTCACCACGTCGCCTCCGGCAAAACCAACGCCTATTGCCAACCCCTCAGGCACGTTATGCAAGGCAATGGCAAAGACAAACAACCAGGTACGTTTCAGCGCAACGGTATTTTCGCGCTCGATTCCCTTGATGAAATGCTCATGCGGCACCCAGCGCTCCAGCGCCAGTAATAATGCCGCTCCAATCACGATGCTGATGCCCACCATGGAAGCTGCACCCCAAGGACTCGCACCCTGCGCTTGCGCGGCATCTATGCCCGGAACAATCAAAGAAAAAGCACTGGCAGCGAGCATGACGCCCGCCCCAAAGCCAAACAGCGTATCCATGATACGGTCCGGCAACTGCTTCCAAAACAATACTGGCAACGTCCCTGCGGCTGTTGCCAATGCTGCTGCTGAACCTCCCCAAAAAGCATCGCGTACCTGGGGTACGCCCCAGGCCGCCTGCCCCCAGTCACCTAATAGCTGTACAAGCAAAAGAATGACGCCCAGACCAGCCAGGGCAATCGCCCATAGCCATATCTTTTGCCGGCTGTTAGCGATCATGAAGGGGAAGTTCATGCAAAGTTCCAGTACTTATTAGGACAAAGCTGCCTGATAGCGACGTGCAACTTCATCCCAATTGACGACATTGTAAAATGCGCCAATATATTCCGGACGACGGTTCTGGTAACGCAGGTAATAGGCATGTTCCCATACATCCAGCCCAAGGACGGGCGTATTGCCATGCGAAAGCGGACTATCCTGGTTGCCAGTGCTTTCCACGATCAGTTTTTTCTCAGGTGTCACAGACAACCAAGCCCAACCACTGCCGAAACGTGTCAGCGCGGCTTTGGTAAAGGCTTCCTTGAATACATCAAAACCTCCAATGTCGGCTTTGATGGCATCCGCTAAAGCACCAGTAGGCTCGCCACCACCGTTCGGGGACAGCACCTTCCAGAACAGGCTGTGATTGGCATGACCGCCGCCATTATTACGCACCGGACCGCGCAGGTTTTCTGGCAGGCTATCGAGCTTTGCCACCAGCGCCTCTACCGGCTCATCAGCAAAAGGGGTGCCCTCCAATGCAGCATTGACGTTATTGATATAGGTCTGGTGATGCTTGGTGTGGTGGATTTCCATGGTCTGGGCATCAATGTGCGGCTCAAGCGCCGTGTATGCATAATCGAGGGGGGGTAGTGTATACGCCATTATTTCACTCCTTAGAATTTTGAATGGAAAGAGAAATTGAATTTAGCTGTCGCAGTAAATTCGCACAAGCTATCTTATGCTTTTTCGGACAGAAAATCTCTCTGGGATTGAGGATCTAGTGTAGCGGCTGCTTTTGCAGCGTGCAGAACTCGCCGCAAATACGCAAGGTTCTGGCCACTAAAGGATGTTGACTATAAAGATGGCTAAAGTTCACTAACTCTTTATAAGTACGGCGACCATGGCGCTGTGCTGCCTCACGCAATGCACAACTCATGTCAGGATCAGAACAGATGCGCGACAGGCATTGATGCGCTTCACACAATCGGCAGGCCGCAGTGTTGATATCTCCCTGGCGGGCATAGACATTGGCAAGATTATGGTAAGAAACGACGTAGGCAGCAAACACAGTATCGATCGACAACACAGCCAGCTCATCCGTATGCACGCACTCCCTGAGCAGGGACTTGGCTTGGTCAAGCGCAGCCTGATATTGCTTTAGTGCAAGCTGATCCTGCTTTTGTGAATATGCCTGATTGCCCTGGCGGATGGTATTTTCCCAAGCCGAGATCATATTTTCAGGTGCATCGACAGATGCGTGAGGCATAGGGTTGTGATGCCTGACTGGACTCATTTACGTTATTTCGCCATTAGGAATAACAATGAGAAGAATTATTATTTATTTACAAAAACAACACAACTCCCTCATGGCAAAAATCTGGAAACCCAATTGCATTGAGCACAACAGAAAACCAACAAGGCGTTAACTCGCTTGCAGCATCTGCCTGGAAAACAATTGCCCCTGCACGCAATCGACTCCCATTCTCCGCGCCCAATCCAGGGCTGCGCAAGTATCCACATCCGTCATTACCGTCTGCACCCCGATTTTGCGCGCCGCGCTCACCAGCCAATCCACCACGGCCTGTGATGCCTTGGCATCAAGGTCTCTCAAGGCACGACTGCTGAACTTCACTATCGCAGCATCCAGAAATGCGCTCAGGGAAAACATGCCCCAGCAAACCCCGGTATCTTCCAGCGCAACAGACGTTCCGGATTGCTGCAGCAAATCCATCATGTGTTGGGAGCGACAGGCATCATGCGCATTGTGATTCTGGACAATATTGATGACAATCTCGCGTTCGGACCAGGCATGCTGCTTGAACAAGACCAGAAAAGGATTCTCCGGAGTATCGCCACCGGCAAAAAAGCTATCCATGTCGAGGTCCAGCATCAGCCAACCCTCGCCCGGGAACTCGGTAATTTGCAGCTTCTTCAACTCCAGCTCCAGATGAAACAGCAACAAGGGATTCTTGCGCAAACTCATCTGCAATTTGCCGGCATTGAGCGGACGGCCATTCCACGCCCAGAAACGGGCGTGGGCCTCGTAGCCCAGCATTTCCGTTGACTGCACATCCACAATAGGCTGGTAATAAGTGCCAAACTGCCGTGCCATGATCACATCGAGCAGCTCATTGGGCATCATGTCACGCGGCTCAATCTCATGATCAAGCAGCAACGCGCCCATTTCTGATTGATTAAACGCATTCATTTTGATGAACCTTCCACAAAATCCCTGTCAGGAAACATCATAAATGAGAACAATTTACATTTAAAGAGTTATTTCCAACTATTTTAGTCGGATATTATTTCATCCCTACCGATAGCGCTTCCATAAGCGCCTGTTTACGATCTTTTCATAGGGTGCCAGCAGCTATTTTCGATCGCTATGTCCGAGGTCACGTCCAGGATCAATGCGGTCGCGCACCAACTGCTTCAATTCCTTGGATTCAGGAAAGCGTCCCTGCGCCTTGCGGGAGAATAAAAGCTCGCCGTTCAGCCTGACTTCAAAAATACCTCCAGTGCCTGGAACCAGACTGACACGTCCAATGTCTGATTCAAACGTTGTGAGCAGCTCCTGCGCCATCCAGGCTGCCCGCAACAGCCAGCGGCACTGCGTGCAGTATTCGATTTCCAGTTCCGGTAACTTGGTCACACCCATTTCCAAAGGCTCCATGTGTAAAATTAAAGAAATTAGCGCTCAAGAGATTGAAAAGCAAAAAATGACTGTGCGATACTCTGCAACGCTTTGCAATGACAAGATAAATAGCGGAAAATGAGCTAATTGTTCTCCTATCTTCACATGCACTGCCTTTAACATTCAACCATCCTGGTTTATCCATTGAGGACTTGTTTTACATGCGCAAACTTAAAAAGATCGGCTTGATTGTCGCAGGCCCACTCCTTGGGGTCATGCTGAGCTTGAGCTATTCCGCCATTGCTGACAAGGAAACCAAGCCGCAATTGCCGCTGGATGACCTGCGCACATTTGCCGAGGTGTTTGGCAAGATCAAGAGCGACTATGTTGAACCTGTTGAAGACAAAAAGCTGCTGACTGAAGCCATCAACGGCATGCTTTCCGGCCTCGATCCCCACTCGGCCTACCTTGACGCCGACGCCTTCAAGGACTTGCAGGCAGGCACCCAGGGCGAATTTGGCGGTCTGGGTATTGAAGTCGGGATGGAAGACGGCTTCGTCAAAGTGGTCGCCCCGATCGAAGATACCCCTGCCTACAAGGCCGGCCTCAAAAGCGGCGACCTGATCATGAAGCTGGACGACACCCCGGTCAAGGGCCTGTCTCTCACCGATGCCGTAAAGCGCATGCGCGGCAAGCCAGACACCAAGATCACCCTGACCGTGTTGCGCAAGGGTGAAACCAAGCCACTGACCTTCGTACTCACGCGCGCCATCATCAAGACCCAGAGCGTCAAGTTCAAGCTGACAGAACCTGGTTATGCCTATATCCGCGTGACACAGTTCCAGGATCACACTGGTGAAGACCTTGCCAAGGCCCTGAAAACCCTGCGCGAAGAAAACAAGGAAACCTTCAAGGGCCTGATCCTTGACCTGCGCAACAACCCAGGCGGGTTGCTGAATGCAGGCGTGGGCGTATCCGCTGCCTTCCTGCCCAAGGGCGAACTCGTGGTGTATACCGAAGGCCGTGGTGAAGAAGCCAAGATGCGCCTGACCGCCAACCCAGAAAATTACGTCCGTGGCGGCGCGCGTGCAGACTATCTGCGCGACCTGCCGGCAGACCTCAAGACGCTGCCTATCGTCGTGCTGGTCAATGGCGGTTCTGCCTCCGCGTCGGAGATCGTTGCCGGAGCATTGCAAGACCACAAGCGCGCCATCATCATGGGTACACAGACCTTCGGCAAGGGCTCGGTTCAAACCATCCTGCCGATGAACAATGGCTCAGCCATCAAGCTAACGACTGCCCGTTACTTCACTCCCAAGGGACGCTCCATCCAGGCCAAGGGCATTGTGCCGGATATCATCGTGGAAGAAGCCACCGTGAATTCGCAGGAACATGCCGCCATGCTGCGCGAAGCCGACCTGACCCGCCACCTGAGCAACCCCGCAGAAGCGGAAGAAGCGCCTGTCGTGCAACCGCCTGCTCCTGAGCAAGAAAAAAAGGATGACAAGCCGGAAGAAGCGCCTGCTGCACCCGACAGCAACGAGCAGAAAGACAAGCCAGCAGCCCCAAGTGGCCCGATTGAGCCAGGCTCGAAAATCGATTACCAGTTCAACCAGGCACTCAACCTGTTGAAGGGCATCCAGATCCTGCAACGCAAATAAATCAAAACGGGCCGCCCAAAGTATCATCGGGTGGCCCTGTTGTTTCCCCTGCCACCTTGCCTGCACCCACCATGCTAGACCGCCTGATCATTGAGTTTGACAAAAGCCTGCGCACCTTGCTGGCCACCCCCGCAAGCCAGCGGCCGCATCCAGGCCAGGCATTGCCTGAGACACTGACAGAAAAGCAGGAAAAACGTTATGCAGCAGCCCTGATGCGTGTCAACCACACGGGTGAAGTATGTGCCCAGGCGCTTTACAGCGGCCAGGCCATTACCGCCCGTGATCCGGAAACCATTGCGACACTGCAACGTGCCGCACAAGAAGAAACCGAGCACCTGGCATGGTGCGAGAAGCGTATCAAGGATCTAGGCAGCCATACAAGCCTGCTCAACCCCGTGTTTTATGGCGGCTCCTTCGGGCTGGGCCTGCTGGCTGGCACATTGGGTGACCGCTGGAACCTGGGATTTGTGGCAGAAACCGAGCGCCAGGTCGGCAACCATCTTGCCCGCCACCTTGAAATCCTGCCCGCCCACGATCAGAAAAGCCGGGCGATTGTGAGCCAGATGCAAGCAGATGAAGCCGCGCATGCACACCACGCCATCTCCCACGGGGCTGCCGAGCTGCCCTTTCCGGTTAAAGTAGGCATGCGCATTCTTTCAAACATCATGACAACGACAACTTACCACCTATGACAACATTCAGCGAAATCCTGGCTGGCCTTGAACCCAGCGACCACATCGAAAAAATAGAATTGCTGGACAGCAACGGCAACCTCGCCGGCCAGATCGAGAACAAGCCCGGCAGCCAGGGCTCGGTAAAGGTCTACCAACACCTGTACAAGAAATACGGCAGCATCAACGTAGCGGCTGCGCAGGAGGGGCTTACCATCTATGCGGAACATACCGCGGATGCCGAAGCCAATCCCGGCAAGCACCCGAATATTGACCGACTATTCGCTATCATCAAGCACAACAGCCCGCTCAGTGTCCGCATTGCTCAGTAGCTATCCTGGCTGAAGAGCTAAATAAAAAGCCCTGCAATGCAGGGCTTTTTATTTGATTTGGAATTACACATGTCCGGAAATCGGCGGATGGTAAATGATCTGAACATGCGTCCCGGCCGGGTCGGCACAATAAAAACTGCGCGCACCATCCCGGTGGGTTTTGGGTGGCATCAGGATTTTCACACCATTGGCAACAAAGTGGGCATGCCATTCATCTACGAGATCAGGCTCACTGATGATAAAGCCAATATGATCCAGTCGCTGCTTCTCTGCCAGGACCTCGTTGCTGCGATGCAGGGCAAGGTTGTCGTTGCCTGAAGTCAGGTAATAGTTGTCTGGATCAGGCTGCCACTCGACCTGCATACCGAGCAAGTCGACATAGAAATACAGGCAGGCTTCAATGTCCTGCACAAACAGGGCGACATGGCGCAGCCCGCGCATACCTTGCGGACAGCTCAAATCTCGGACTCCCGGATTTCAAAATCGTGGGTTATCTCGGCAGCCTTGCCAAGCATGATGGAAGCTGAACAGTATTTTTCGGCAGACAGTTTGACTGCGCGCTCCACCTGGGCCGGATTCAATCCTTTGCCAGTGACAACGAAATGTACATGTATCTTGGTAAATACCTTGGGGATTTCGTCTGCACGCTCTGCCGTGATCTCGGCTACGCAGTCCGTCACGGGTTGGCGGGATTTTTTCAGGATAGTGACCACATCAAATGAGGTGCAAGCCCCCATGCCGATCAGCAACATTTCCATTGGACGCATACCAAGGTTACGGCCACCGGCATCCGGCGCACCATCCAGCACCACGGCATGCCCGGTCTCGGACTCACCCATGAAACAGACATTTTCAACCCATTTAATGCGTGCTTTCATTTTTGACTCTTGATTCCATTCAAAGCATAGAGGTAAAAGCGCCTGTTGCAGCAGTATCTTGCCTGCAACAGGCGCCGTTTGCAGGCTTACTTGATACCTAGCAATTCCACATCGAACACCAGGATGGCATTAGGCGGAATCACGCCGCCTGCGCCGCGGGCGCCATAACCATACTCTGGGGGGATGATAAGGGTGCGCTTGCCGCCCACTTTCATACCTGCAAAGCCTTCATCCCAACCACGGATCACCTGGCCACCGCCAAGATAGAACACGAAAGGCTCACGGCGATCGAGAGAGCTGTCGAACTTTTCACCCTTGCCGTCAGGCTTGCTAGGATCATATAACCAACCTGTGTAATGCACGGTCACGTTCAAGCCGGCTTCAGCTTCACGGCCCTCGCCTACCTGGGTGTCGATTTTCTGCAATTCGGTTACGTTATCACTCATTACGATTTTTTCCTTGTCACTATTGGTATCGGCTGAACAGCCACTAATGGCTAGCATGGCAAGCATCACAGCGCTCGCCAGCATGGCAATTGATCTCATTGATTACTCCGATAGCGGGTTATACAACAACAGCGCTGACTTGCTCAAAAAAGAAACTCATCGCGCTGCGAGAGGCTAATATCATACATAGATTATGTCCGCCTGTGCGGATCAGGGTTGCTTGTATACCCAGTCTACAAGGGCATCCTGCGCCGTACGCGAGTTGCTGGCCTTGGGATCGTTAACCATGACCACCACCACCCAGCGGCGGCCTTTATGGTCGTGAACATATCCAGCCAGGGCACTGACGCCATTAATGGTGCCGGTTTTCAAATGGGCATTGCCGCGCGCGGGGCTGGTGCGCAAACGGTTGGCCATGGTGCCGTCCACAGAGGGAATCGGCAGCGCGGAGAGATATTCCGGCATCACCGGGCTGGCATATGCCGCCAGCAGGAAAGCCGCCATATGCCTGGCCGCGATCTGCTCATTGCGCGAAAGCCCTGAACCGTTTTCCAGCACCAACTCCGGGAAATACAGCCCCTTGCTGGCAAGCCATGCCCTTACGGCATGAATACCATCGGCCTCCATTGCCGGACTGTCAACCCGCTCGGCGGCAATGGTCAGGAATAGCTGCCTGACCATGAGATTGTTGCTGTATTTGTTGATGGTGCGGATGATCTCGGACAGGGGTTCGGAATGATGGGTCACCAGGTGTCGCGCGCCTTCAGGCACAATACCATAGCGCCAGCCGCCTGCGAGCTTGCCCCCCAATAACAACCAGTTGCTGCGAAACAGGCTATAGGCATACGGCCCGTCTTCCAGCACGTTGAGCTCCAGGGTTTTATCGCGGCATGCAGCGGGATAATCGCCGTTGAACGTCACCGCCACATCATTCTCCTGCGGCTCCACGATAAACCGTAAGCGGCTTTTCCAGTCACCGCACTCACCTCGCACCAGGTTCATCTGGTTGCGGATATGAATCTCAGGCAGGTCGGGATCCGGCTCTATCTTCAGCTTGCCGCCCTCGACAAGAAAATGAAAGGTAGTGGATTTGATATTGACGGCAAACGCATTGGGAGCGGCGTTATAAGGGGCGTGCGGCTTGTCATCAAACGCGGCCGCATCATGGTGCCTATCCGCAAAGAAGCGGGTATCGAGCACGATGTCGCCGCGAATATCCCCTACCCCTGCCAGGCGCAAATCCTCAAGCATGGTACGCATGTCTGCCGCCAACAGATAAGGATCGCCGCGCCCCTGAATAATCAAATTACCGTGCAGCACGCCATTTTCCAGCCTGCCATCATGGTAAAGCTCGGTTCGCCAGCGATATGCCGGCCCCAACAGCTCCAGCCCGGCATAGGTACTGAGCAGCTTCATGGTGGAGGCCGTTTTCATTGGCCGGTCGCTTTGGTGATCGATCAAGGGCGCTTCCTGATCGACACGCTGCACGTAGACCGCGGCATTCTCAGCAGGAATCCCGTTCTTTTTGAGCAACTCGCTGACAGGCGCAGGCAGACCAGCAGCATGAACCGTCAAGCTGATTGCCAACAACAGACCCGCAAACAAACTTTTCATATGCATTCCTTAAGGGCGCCCAAGGTTTGTTCCAGCATCCAGTCAATTTCGCTTTCGCTAATGACATAAGGCGGCATGAAATACACCGTGTTACCGACTGGCCGCAGCAGCAAGCCACGCTGCAGCACAGCCTGGTAGAAGCGCTGCTGAAAGCCGGCCTGGCCGGAAGTGACGTCAAATGCCCAGATCATGCCGGTATTGCGCAAGTGGACAATGGGCAGATCGGCCCAATCGACCAGTTGCCTGTTGAGGTAAGCAGCCTTGCTGCGGTTGCTTGCCAGCACATCCTGTTGCGCGAAAATTTCCAGCGTTGCCAATGCCGCACTGCAGGCTAAGGCATTGCCGGTGTAACTGTGGGAATGCAAGAAACCGCGCGCAACGCTGTCATCATAAAAAGCGCGATACACTTCATCTGTAGTCTGCACAACGGAAAGCGGCAAATAGCCGCCTGTAATCCCTTTGGACAAACACAGGAAATCCGGCCGGATGCCTGCCTGTTCCGAGGCGAACATGGTACCGGTGCGGCCAAACCCCACGGCGATTTCATCGGCAATCAAGTGCACATGATATTGGTCGCATAGCGCACGCAAACGCCGCAAATAAACCGGATGATGCATCGCCATGCCTGTGGCGCACTGCACCAATGGTTCGAGGATCAAGGCTGCAATTACAGCATGATGAGCGGCAATATACTCCTCCGCCCGATCGGCACAGCGCAAGGCATATTGCTCGGCACTTTCGCCGGGCTCGGCAAGCCGCCAATCGGGACTGGGCAATTGCACGGATTCTCGCAGCAACGGTGCGTAAGTATCCTTGAATAAATCCACATCCGTCACGGAAAGCGAACCCAGGGTTTCCCCGTGATAGCCGTTTTTCAGGCTGATGAAGCGCGTCTTGCCGTGCTGGCCGCCATTGCGCCAGTAGTGAAAGCTCATTTTGAGCGCGATTTCGGTAGCCGAGGCACCATCAGAAGCATAAAAACTATGGCCGAGGCCGGTCAGCGCAGACAGCTGTTCTGAAAGCCGCACGACCGGTTCATGGGTAAAACCAGCCAGGATCACATGCTCAAGCTGGTCGAGTTGCGCGACAATCGCCGCCTTGATATGAGGATGGTTATGGCCGAAAAGGTTGACCCACCAGGAACTTACTCCATCCAGATAACGCTTGCCGTCGAAGTCTTCCAGCCAGACGCCATCGCCACGCCTGACGGGCACCAGCGGCAGCGCTTCATGCTGCTTCATCTGCGTGCATGGATGCCAGACACTGGCATGGCTGCGCTGTAACAGGGATTGGTTGCCGGATACCATTAAACCGGAGCCAGTAGATTAATGCAGGACGTGCTGGGCTGCCTCGTCAGCCAGCACAATGCGGTCGGTTCTCAGCCCCAGGTCCCAGGCGGCCTCTTGCGTCGCCAGTTGCAACATGCTGCTCAGGGCATGGTTCAGCTCTGCGGTCATCGCAATGCTATAAACCTCACCAGCCTGGCTGTACAAATCCAGCATGGACTCCATATGATCCATATGCACCAGCTTGCAATCGGTAATCAGCACGGGCGGTTCCTCCCCTGCCGGCTTCTGGTCGTGATAGGCGCCGGAAAGGTTGATGCCCTTGATCAAGGGCAGGCTGACAACCTCTTGGTTGAAATGCTCAAGCAACTCTTCGGCAGTCACCGCCAGCACGTCATGCATGGGCATGGGCGACAGTTCGCTGTCCTGCAACAACCCCCATAGCACCCGCACCACACGCCGCGTCAACCAGGCATTCAGCTCAGTTTCATCAGCCAGGCTGACTTTCAGCAACATGCGGTCCTGATGGCCGCTATAACTCAAATGCAGCTGCTGAATTGCCATATCCGCGAATTCATCCGACATTCACCACTCCCGCGCTTACAAAACATTGAATATGGGATTATAAAGCACTACACAATTCTTTATCGGATCATCCCAGCATTCCCTGGAAAATGTTCGTTACTGAATTTTCAGATTTGCACCAATGCATCAAAGATGCTTCCGGGCACTTCAAATGAAACGATTACAAAGATGCAACCGGCTATTGCACTCCGGCTTTGGCCTGCCTAGCTAAGGAGAAGCTATTGCCTTGAGTACAGCATTCAATACCCCGGGGAATTTTTGCTCGATCTCGGCAAGTCGCAAGGAATTCAAATGCTCTTTACCATCAATAATGGTTTCGACAAGCCCGGCGCTGCGTAATATCTTGAAATGATGCGACATGCTTGATTTAGGGCGGTTCAACTCCAGCTCGCCGCATGTCATTTGTCGCCCTTCTTTTGCCAGGAGCCCCACTATCTCGAGCCGGGCAGGGTCGGAAAGCGCATACATGATATCTGTCAGCTCGACCTGCTCGATTGGGGGATGCTTAATTTGCCTCATGGACAAAATTTAACATAGCTATTATTATATTTCTATAGTTCGAATATATTGGAACTATAGAATCAATCCTGTTGAAGTGAAGGCAATAGTGACACAACACCACCTCAACATTAACAACCAAGAGGAATTACCATGGCAGACCTGTTTTCTTCATACAAATTGAAAGATGTCGAATTAAGGAACCGCATCGCGGTACCTCCCATGTGCCAATATATGGCAACCGATGGCTTGGCCAATGATTGGCATAAAGCCCATTATGCAACATTGGCCCGTGGCGGCAGCGGGCTGGTCGTCGTCGAGGCCACGGCTGTCGCCCCAGAAGGACGTATCACGCCTCATTGCCTGGGTATCTGGAATGACGCCCAGGCTGACCAACTGCGCGAGATTGCAGCGTTGATCAAGGCTGCCGGTGCCGTGCCGGGGATTCAGATCGCCCATGCAGGCCGCAAGGCAAGCGCAAATATTCCTTGGGAAGGCGACGACCACATCCCTGAAACCGACGCACGCGGGTGGCAACCCATAGGCCCGTCCGCCAAGGCGTTTGGAGGCGGACTGCCGCGCGTACCGGAAGAAATGACGATTGAGGATATTCAACGCGTGCAGCGCAACTTTGCGGATGCGGCCCGCCGTGCTTATGCAGCAGGCTTTGAATGGCTGGAATTGCACTTTGCACATGGTTACCTGGCGCAAAGTTTCACATCAACCCATTCCAACCTCCGCACGGATGAATATGGCGGCAATCTTGAGAACAGAGGCCGTTTCACGCGCGAAACGCTTGCCGCCGTGCGCGATGCCTGGCCAGAAAACCTGCCGTTGACCGCCCGTTTCGGGGTACTGGAATTTGACGGACAAGATGAACAGACGCTGGGAGAGTCCATTCAATTGGTGAACAATTGGCGTGAGCTGGGGTTGGATATGCTTAGCGTCAGCATCGGGTTCAGCACGCCTGATGCCAATATCCCCTGGGGGCCTGCATTTCTGGGCCCGATTGCTCAACGTGTGAGAAATGAAGCCCGGATACCCGTTTCATCTGCATGGGGCTTTGGAGCGCCAGATCTGGCTGACCAGGCAATACGCAATGAACAGCTGGACCTGGCCATGATAGGCCGTGCACACCTTGAGAACCCGCACTGGACTTATCAAGCGGCTAAAGACCTGGGCAAGGAGAACCCGGCTTGGGTGCTTCCAGCGCCTTATGCGCATTGGCTGGCCCGCTATCACGATCCTAAACAAAGTAAATAGTTAGGTAGCCTTCCTTTTGTTCCAGCACGATCAGGCCCAATCTTTGATTGATTGGGCCTGATTGTTTATACAGACTGAATAACCAATCACATCCACTGTTCATTCAGCCTTTGCAAAGTTTGCAAATTCACTTCAGATTTAATTGCTTTTTACAATCCAGGTCCAGATTCAGTTAGCTACGGGAATGGACACATTCTGGGCTTTAAAACCATCCCAAGACTCTCCCGATACAATATTACGTAATTAATTTAACTCAACCATTGACCACAACAAAACGAAACCGTATAGTTTCGTTAAGGTTTGATGGCATTTAATTCCAAACTGAATTTGCCATCTGCCAAGATCAATGATGTGGAGCACCCAATGGTAAGAGTTAAAACAAACGCACGCCGTGAAGCTTTTTTAGCTGCCGCTGCGGAAGTCTTTCAAGAAATGAGCTTTGACCAAGCCTCGATGGATGTGATTGCTGCAAAAGTGGGCAGCTCGAAAGCAACCTTATATCGATACTTCAAATCTAAAGAAGCCTTGTTCACGGAATTGATCCATCGTTCTGCTAGCGACCAGGGTGGCAATATGATGTCGATTGTTCATACCAGTGGCGGCGTTCCGGCTGATAAACAATCAGCCGTAGAGGCAGTAGATACCCTAGGCTTACTCAACCCGGATGAAGATATCAGGCTGACACTGACCAGGTTTGGTGAGCATGTTCTTGAAACCTTCCACACCCCCCAATCATTTGCTGTGCAACGCATGGTCATTGCCGCCTCAGTGAGTTCCGATGTGGGCAAAACCTTCTATGAACAAGGTCCGGCCAGGGCAATCGTCTATCTGCAGCATTACTTTGCTCCTCATATTCAGGCTGGTCGTTTACGTCAAGCCGACCCTCATGTTGTTGCTTGCCATTACTTTGGATTGCTTCAGGCAGAGGTATATCAGGCAGGGTTGTTCAATGTTGTGACAGCGCTTGATAAGAGCACTATCCCAGAAATCGTAGCTCGGGCGATTGATGTGTTTATGCGGGCATATGGGTAAACCGCCCCTTTCTGTCATTCCATCACCCACACTCTCAATTTGAAAGGCTCCGCAAATGAAAAGCCGTTACCTCCTTGCCCTGCTGCCACTATTTGTGAATGTGGCCCATGCAACCGAATCTGTGCATTCAGACACTTTTCAGGCACCTCCTGTCCAGGAAGAGCAGGCCAGCTGGAAAAGCAAGGTCACCAAAAAAGAACCCCCGTTAAGACTTGCTGTGAATTTACCGCTTCCAGGAAGTGGCTCAATTAATGACTTTGCAACCTCTGGCGTTTCCTCTGCCTCTGAGCAAAGCGCCGATCTGGATGATGATGAATTGATAGACCAGGCTGAAATCGCTGACCCTTGGGAAGGCTATAACCGAAGCATGTATGAGTTCAATAATGGCTTTGATAAGTACGTTGCCCGTCCATTGGCAGTGACCTATGACACGGTGACACCAACCTATGTGCAGGGATGTGTGAGCAGATTCTTTTCAAACCTCAGAGAACCAGGAACAGCTGTAAACCAGGCCCTACAAGGCAAGCCGCTAAACAGTATCAAGTCTTTAGGCCGTTTTGTGATGAATACAACTCTGGGGATCGCGGGCCTGTATGACCCAGCAACCTATTTTGGATTGCCCAAAGGTTATGAAGACTTTGGACAAACGCTTGCGGTATGGGGTTGGGACGAATCTCGTTACTTTGTAGCCCCGCTGCTTGGCCCACGCACGTTGCGCGACATGGTGGGAATAGTAGGAGACCAGCCGTTATCACCAATCAATCAAATTGATAATAGTAATGTCGTGCTTGGCATGAACATCGCGCAATTGACAGACGCCCGTACCCGCATGCTGCCTTACGATGAATTGCGACACCAAGCAGTTGATGAATACATCATGGTGCGGGATGCGTGGATCACAAGGCGAACGAATCAGATCAACGAGGATAAATAGATACCTGAAGCCCCTAGTTTATGGCCACGTGGAAAGGTACGTAACCAAGTGAGTGACAAAGTGCCAGGTAAAGATGAATCAGCAGAGTTATTGCTGTTGCCTCACGGCTTTGACTGGTATCTGTTAATTGGCGATGAGACAGGATTACCAGGCATCGAAAGGGAGCTCAGGCATTTGTCTGGCGATTGCCGTGTCGCAGTATTCTTGGAAGTCGATACGCCTGAAACGCGCAGATACCTCGATACTGATTCAACTCCCTATATTGAGTGGTTTTACCGCAACAACATTCATGACAATCGGGATTTTAAACAAAGCCTAGAGAAACTCTACATTCCCGGAGGCAAGGGCTTTGTATGGGCCACAGGCAAACATGAGTTTCTTGACTCCGTCGGGAACTCCTTACTTAACCATCACGCTATTAATGTGTCGCTTTTTACCCGGCCACAACAATCTCATGGCCACGGCATACAAAGAAAAAGCTATGAGGTCAGGCCAATAAAGAAAAGTTTTTGGTAGTAATTTTTTAATTATCTATACGTTCTTGAATATTTATTAAGCGAAAGGCAGCGATAAAACCCATGAAACCGATCAATTATGCAATAGGACTGTTAGGTATAGCGCTGATGAATACAAACGCACTGGCCGAGTCAAAAATAGACCGCCAAACTGAAACCGCCATGCCACGGCAAAAAAATATGTATGGTGTCGGTGCTGGATTTATTCCCAAAACCTCAGGCTCGAAGGACTCACGCGCTATCGTACTACCAGTAATCAATGCAAATTATGGAGATCGCTTCTATGTGAATGGCCTGCAAGCTGGCATGTGGTTGCTTGAGTCCAGCGACAAGAGAATTCGGCTGGGGTTGTCTGCAGACGCCAGATTTGGTTGGGATGCCGATGATAGCAGCCGCACCAAGGGCATGCATGACCGTGACTTTTCCGTCGATATTGGCCCAGTACTACGCTGGCAAACTGATTACGGTACGGTTAATGCACAGTGGGGCTTTGATGTTGGCGGAGCCAGCAAGGGACAAAATGTTCAGTTGCAGTTTATTCGCAGTCTTTATCGCTCAAGTCAATTCCGCCTGAATGGTTTGGTAGGGCTCCAATGGAATGACAAGAAGTTCAACGACTATTACTTTGGCGTTGATGCAGATGAGGTACGTCCGGGCCGGCAAGCCTATGAAGCAGGTGCTGGTGTTCAGTATCAGCTTGGAATTAATGGCATGTACAGCGTCAAAGAAAATCATGCTTTATTCTTTGGAATGATTGTGAACCGCCTTAGTAATGAACAAGCGGACAGTCCTATCGTGGAGACGAAGACTCAACCTATGGGTTTCATAGGCTACTCCATCGGGTTTTAAAAACAGCTGGATTGATGATGTGATCGGTCTTCATGAACATGAGCCGACGCCTCATCGGCTCATTCATACACTCTCTTCTGCTTAATCCTAGCGACATCAGAAAACGAACACCATGGCAACACAACGCACCGTGCCTAAACCGTTGACCCTTGCCGCAGTAGAAATGGTGAGTGTCATTTGCAATTTAATTTCAGACGCAATCAAATCGAACCTAAACCCACTCTTTTTGATGCAGCCTCAAATGACTCCTTTCGTTCGCTGTATCGATCCACCAGCAATGGAGAAATATCTCGGGTCAGGAGAGTGAACTTAACCAGCTCCTCCATCACATCCACCACCCGATCATAAAGGCTGGATGGTTTCATCCGTCCCTCATCATCAAACTCCTGGAAAGCTTTGGGAACCGAAGATTGATTGGGAACCGTGATCATACGCATCCATCGGCCAAGCACCCGCATTTGATTCACTGCATTAAATGACTGCGAGCCACCCGACACTTCCATCACAGCGAGAGTCTTGCCTTGGGTTGGGCGTATAGCCCCAATTGATAGTGGTATCCAATCGATCTGGGTTTTCATGATACCTGTCATAGCGCCATGTCGCTCTGGTGAACACCACACCATCCCTTCTGCCCACAATGCCAAAGCACGTAGTTCCTCGACCTTGGAATGAGTTTCAGGGGCATCGTCAGGCAAGGGTAATCCGTGTGGATCAAATATCCTGACTTCACATCCCAGCGCTTCTAGCAGCCGTGCAGCTTCCAGTGTCAGTAACTTACTGTAAGAGCGTTCTCGTAGAGAGCCATACAGCAAGAGGATGCGGGGTGGATGAGTTGAGGGGGTATATTGGGTTAGTTGCTCAATAGTAGCCTTGTTGAACAACGATACTTCCACATTGGGTAAGTCGATGCATTTAGAATCCATCCGAATCATTTCCTTAATTAACGGCGCAGATACCATGCCTTGCTATTGTTCACAATGTAGACCACCGCAAGCATCGCAGGCACTTCAATCAATACTCCCACTACCGTTGCCAATGCAGCCCCGGAATGAAAACCGAACAGACTAATGGCCGTGGCAACCGCCAGCTCGAAGAAGTTACTGGCTCCGATCAAGGCTGAGGGGCCTGCAATATTGTGTTGTTCCCCCACTTGACGATTAAGCCAATAAGACAGGCCTGAATTAAAAAATACCTGGATCAGGATAGGTACAGCTAACAAGGCAATGACCATAGGCTGCTCTATGATGGCATGCCCCTGAAAGCCAAATAGCAGCACAAGAGTCAGCAGTAATGCGGCTATAGACCAATGTCCAATTCCATGCATAACTTGATCATAGTGAGCCTGGCCTTGGCGCAGTAATATTTTACGTAGCACTTGGGCCAAGATCACCGGAATCACGATATACAACACGACAGAGGTAGTGAGTGTTGCCCAGGGGACGGTAATTGCAGAAATACCTAGCAGCAGTCCCACCAGTGGCGCAAAGGCGAAAATCATGATGCTGTCATTCAGGGCCACCTGAGACAAGGTAAATAATGGATCACCATTAGTCAGGCGACTCCAGACAAATACCATGGCAGTACAGGGTGCTGCCGCCAAAAGTATCAATCCGGCAATGTAACTGTCCAGTTGATCAGCCGGCAGAAAATCGGCAAAAAGATGGCGAATGAACACCCAGGCTAGAAATGCCATGGAAAAAGGCTTCACCAACCAGTTAATAAACAGGGTAATCCCAATACCCTTTACATGCTGGCGTACTTGCCCCAATACTGAGAAATCCACCTTGGCCAGCATTGGGATGATCATAATCCAGATCAGGAAACCAACCGGCAAATTGACTTGGGCAACTTCTAGCCGAGCTATGGCCTGGAATGCTCCGGGAAACCATTGCCCTAAGACCACACCAACCAAAATACACAAGGCCACCCATACAGTGAGATACCGCTCAAATACACTCATTTGATGCCATCCAGCTCATGCTTGATGCTGGGGCTGTCCATGGACTCTAGAGGCAGGCGAATGAAACGCTCAACATAACCCTGAATCTGACCCCAGATCAGCGCGAAAGCTGCACGTTTGTCCTCATCGCTACCCTGGACAGCTGCGGGGTCTTCAAAGCCCCAATGCCCTGAAATGGGCGTGCCAGGCCAAATTGGACATACTTCGCTAACAGCGTTATTACACACCGTAATCACAATATCCATCTTGGGAGCATCTGGTGTAGCAAACTCATCCCAGCTCTTACTCCGCAATTCATCAGTGGGATAGCCCAACGCAGCCACCTGTTCAACCGCAAAAGGATTTACCTTGCCAGTGGGATGGCTGCCTGCACTGTAAGCCTTGAATTTGCCCTGACCAAGCTGGTTGAACAAGGCTTCTGCCATGATACTGCGTGCAGAGTTGCCTGTGCACAGGATCAGCACATTGAATATCTGGGTAGTCATTTGCTAGGTACTTCACGTGATTGGAATTGAACAGGGGTACAAGGATCACCACCACAGCAGTTCTCTGTGAGGTATGCCAGAACATTGTTCATTTGTTCATAGTTGGCGGAGTAAATGACAAAGCGGCTTTCGTTACGTGAAGTAACTAGGCCTGCATGGGTTAGCTCTTTAAGATGAAATGACAATGATGAGGGCGCAATACCCAGCGTCTCGCTGATCTTGCCTGCAGCCAGGCCATCAGGGCCTGCCTGAACCAGTAGACGATATACAGCGAGGCGAGACTCTTGTGCAAGTGCAGCTAATGCGGAGACAATAATTTTAGATTCCATATTTCAATAATAATTGAAATATGGAATCTGTTCAAATTTTAAATTGCCATCCATGTGGATTATTCCGAGTAGAAAACAATGCTAGGGCTTGGTAATTGGAGGCTTCCTCAGGAAATATGCACTCAATCTAGAAATAGATTGGAGGAATCTGACTTTCGATTGCAAACGACACCTTCAGCCCCAAATCTCAATCTGAACTTAGGCTGCAAAAATCTGGACTTAAACTGCAAAAATCTGGATTTAAGTTGCAGACGACAAAAAAAATTTCAAATCCAGCTCTTGAAAAACCACTATGTCGTCCCTATCATTAGCACTCAATAGGGATGAGTGCTAAACCACCCTAGTAACCGAACTTGTAACAAAACCAATGTTAATTTCAAGATTTTAGGAGAGAAACCCATGGCAATTCGTCCATTGCAAGACCGCGTTATCGTGAAACGTCTGGAAGAAGAACGCAAGACCGCATCCGGCATCGTGATCCCTGATTCTGCCGCTGAAAAGCCAGACCAAGGCGAAGTGATTGCTGTTGGCCCAGGCAAGAAAGACGACAACGGCAAGGCAATTCCTCTGGACGTCAAAGTTGGTGACAAAGTGCTGTTTGGCAAGTATGCAGGTCAAGCCGTCAAGGTAAGTGGCGATGAAGTCCTGGTACTGCGTGAAGATGACATTCTGGGCGTTGTAGAAGCCTAATTGTCCGCTAAACATTCGTTCAAACAAGTTTCAACAGGAGATATAAATGGCTGCAAAACAAGTTATTTTCGGCGATGAGGCACGTGCCAAGATCGTTAACGGTGTTAACGTTCTGGCTAACGCTGTCAAGGTGACACTGGGTCCAAAGGGCCGTAACGTCGTTCTGGAGCGCTCGTTCGGCTCCCCAACCGTAACCAAGGACGGTGTTTCTGTTGCCAAGGAAATTGAACTGAGCGACAAGCTGGAAAACATGGGTGCCCAACTGGTGAAGGAAGTCGCTTCCAGAACCAATGACAACGCCGGTGATGGCACAACCACCGCAACCGTTCTGGCACAGGCTATCGTACGTGAAGGTTTCAAGTACGTTGCTGCAGGCTTCAACCCGACTGACCTCAAGCGCGGCATCGACAAGGCTGTTGCCGAGATCGTGAATGAAATCAAGGCCATCTCCAAACCAACCACCACCAGCAAGGAAATTGCCCAGGTTGGTTCCATTTCCGCCAACTCCGACCTGGATATCGGCCAGATCATTGCCGATGCGATGGACAAGGTAGGCAAGGAAGGCGTGATCACCGTTGAAGACGGTTCCGGCCTGGAAAACGAGCTGGACGTAGTGGAAGGTATGCAGTTTGACCGTGGCTACCTGTCTCCATATTTCATCAACAACCCGGATCGCCAGATCGCCCTGCTGGAAAATCCTTTTGTCCTGCTTTACGACAAGAAGATCTCCAACATCCGCGATCTACTGCCGACACTGGAGCAAGTTGCCAAGGCTGGCCGTCCGCTGCTGATCATCGCTGAAGATGTTGAAGGCGAAGCGCTGGCTACACTGGTTGTCAACAACATCCGTGGCATCCTGAAGACTGTTGCCGTCAAGGCGCCTGGCTTCGGTGACCGCCGCAAGGCAATGCTGGAAGATATCGCCATCCTGACCGGCGGTACCGTCATTGCAGAAGAAGTTGGCCTGAACCTGGAAAAAGTGACCCTGGAAGACCTCGGCCAAGCCAAGCGCGTTGAAATTGGCAAGGAAAACACCACCCTCATCGACGGTGCCGGTTCCGAAAGCAACATCAAGGTACGCATTGACCAGATCAAGCAGCAGATCGAAGAAGCGACCAGCGACTATGACCGTGAAAAGCTGCAAGAGCGCGTAGCCAAGCTGGCTGGCGGTGTTGCCGTGATCAAGGTCGGTGCTGCTACCGAAACCGAAATGAAGGAAAAGAAGGCGCGCGTTGAAGATGCATTGCACGCTACCCGCGCTGCGGTTGAAGAAGGTATCGTACCTGGCGGCGGCGTTGCCCTGCTGCGCGCCCGTTCTTCCATCAAGGAACTGAAGGGTGACAACCCAGATCAGGACGCTGGTATCAAGATTGTGCTGCGCGCAATTGAAGAGCCTCTGCGCCAGATCGTTGCCAACGCTGGTGACGAGCCATCCGTCGTAGTGAACAAAGTGCTGGAAGGTACTGGCAACTATGGTTACAACGCTTCCAACGGCACTTATGGCGACCTGGTTGAACTCGGTGTTCTGGATCCAGCCAAGGTAACGCGTTCTGCCCTGCAAAACGCTGCTTCCGTGGCTTCCCTGATTCTGACAACTGACGCACTGGTTGCTGAACTGCCTAAGGAAGAAGCACCAATTGCGCCTCACCATGATGGTGGCGGCATGGGTGGCATGGGCTTCTAATCCAGGCAAGTCTTCAGGTTGCCCACAAGCGCCTGATGCTCATGAAAACCCCGGCATGCCGGGGTTTTTTATTTCAATGTTCCTTAAGCACGCCAGGCCATGAACGGCCTAGATTCCCTGCCGTCAATCCGTCACATTTCCCCATCAGAATATTTATTCACCCAAACGGATAAATTGAGCCTATACTCGGAAATGATTAGCATTGATAATTAAAAACGACAGGGCAAAGACCCCTGCAACAGCAACCCTGGAAACGACAGGCAAAAAAAACCCCGATTAAAGGGGAGTAAAATCGGGGTTAAGCATTTAAGCCTCATTGGGATAAGGCTTCCCGCTCAGGGAGGAAAGCGGGAGACGAGCATGTCGTCTGCAAATTAAGACCGGGGTGAATTGCTATAGTTCACCCAGAGTGCGTTTTTTACATCTGCTTACAATTACGCACCTAAAGTGCACAGATGTTTGTTACCCAACACCTGCAACGGTTCTCTTAGCCTCTTTCACCTGCGATAATGCCGGCTATGACGAATTCGACTTCCCCTACTTCGCTGCTTGAAGGCCTCAACGATAAACAACTTGAAGCCGTCACCCTGCCTCATCAATCGGCCTTGATCCTGGCCGGTGCCGGCAGCGGCAAAACGCGCGTTCTCACTACGCGCATCGCCTGGCTGATCCAGACCGGACAAGTCTCTCCTCATGGCATCCTCTCGGTGACATTCACCAACAAGGCAGCCAAGGAAATGCTCACACGGCTGGGCGCCATGCTGCCGATCAACATCCGCGGCATGTGGGCGGGCACTTTCCACGGCTTGTGCAATCGATTGCTGCGCGCCCACCATCGCGAAGCCGAGCTTCCCGCCACCTTCCAGATTCTTGACACGGCCGACCAGCTTTCCGCCATCAAGCGCGTCATGAAAGCCATGAAGGTGGACGACGAGAAATTCCCTCCCAAGCAAATACTGGGCTACATCAACAGCTGCAAGGAGGAGGGATTGCGTGCCTACGCGGTGGAGGCTTATGACAGCCACTCGCAGCGCATGCGCGAGATTTTCGAGGAGTACGACAAGCAATGCCAGCGCGAAGGCGTGGTGGATTTTGCGGAATTGCTGCTGCGCTGCTATGAGCTATTGAGCCGCAGTACCAGCATCCGCGAGCATTACCAGCACCGGTTCAAATATATCCTGGTCGACGAGTTCCAGGATACCAACCGCCTGCAATACCTCTGGCTGAAACTGCTGGCAGGTGCGGACAACTGCATTTTTGCCGTTGGTGACGACGACCAGTCGATCTACGCTTTCCGCGGCGCGCGCGTGGGCAATATGCGCGACCTCGAACATGACTTCAACGTGCAGAACATCGTCAAGCTGGAACAGAATTACCGCTCCCACAGCAATATCCTGGATGCGGCGAATGCCATCATCATGCATAACCGCAACCGCCTGGGCAAGAATCTCTGGACCTCCGCTGGCAAAGGCGAACCCATCCGCGTGTATGAAGGCTATAACGACAAGGACGAAGCGGTTTTCATCGTCGACGAGATCAAGGCCTTGCATGCCGAAGGCACCGACCTCAGCCAGATTGCCCTGCTCTACCGCTCCAACGCGCAATCGCGCATCCTGGAGCATGAACTCTTTTCAGCCGGCTTGCCTTATCGTGTCTATGGCGGCCTGCGCTTTTTCGAACGGGCCGAGGTCAAGCATGCGCTCGCCTATTTGCGCCTGATCGCCAGCGGCGATGACGACACGGCATTGCTGCGCGTCATCAATTTCCCGACCCGCGGCATTGGCGCCCGCAGCCTGGAGCAATTGCAGGAGCTCGCACGCCAGCAGGATTCCAGCCTATGGCAGGCAGCCCTGTCCAAGGCAGGCGATGGCCGGCCTGGACGCGGGCTGGAAGGCTTTGTTGCGCTCGTCAAGCAAATGCAGGAAGAATCCATCGGCCTGACATTGCCGGAACAGGTCGAGCTAGCCACCAGCCTTTCCGGCCTGCGTGACCATTACGCCGCCGATAAGGAAGGCGAAGACCGCATTGCCAACCTGGATGAACTGGTCAATGCCGCGATTGCATTCAACAACCAGGAAATCGGCATGCAGGTGGATGAAAATGGCGAGGTTGCCATGTCCATACTGGCGCAGTTCCTTGCCCATGCCAGCCTCGAATCCGGCGAACACCAGGCCGATGCCGGACGCGATGCGCTGCAACTGATGACCGTGCATGCCGCCAAGGGACTGGAATTCAACACGGTATTCATCAGCGGCATAGAAGAAGGCTTGTTCCCGCATGAGCAAAGCAGCTTTGAAGCCAATGGCCTGGAAGAAGAACGCCGCCTGATGTACGTTGCGGTGACGCGTGCGCGCCATCGGCTCTATCTCAGTTTTGCGCAGAGCCGCATGCTGCATGGGCAAGTGCGTTACGGCATTCCATCGCGCTTTCTCGACGAGATTCCTGAAGAGCTGCTCAAGCGCCTGAACAGCCACTCGAACAAAGCATCTGGCTACAGCCAGCCTGCGCCTGTCACTGCGGCAGCAAGACCACAAGCGCATATGCCATGGAAGATCGGCCAGGCCGTTGCCCACAGCAAGTTCGGACAAGGCGTGGTGGTGAATTACGAAGGCAATGCCAATGACCTGCGGGTACAGGTCAATTTCGGGCCTGAAGGCTTGAAATGGCTGGCAATGGAATACGCCAAGCTGGAAACGCTATAGCAGTTCTACGGTGTCCAGCCGCGCACTGGGGTCTGACATTCCAGCCACCATCATCAATGGGTTATCTCATTCCGCCTGAAATATTGATCGTTTCACCCGTGAGATACTTCGAATCTTCAGATGCCAGATAAACTGCTGAAGGCGCAATGTCATCAACCTGGCCAATGCGTCCCAGCGGCGCGGTCGACTCGACCCAGGTTTTCGTATCTCCCTCGGTAAATCCCCCTGCATGCGCGCCTTCCGTTGCAATCAAGCCCGGATTAATGGCGTTAACCCGGATTTTCCGGGCACCGAGCTCCTTGGCCAGCACGCCAGTCAACGCATCGACCGCGCCTTTTGTGGCGGTATATACGGATGAATTAGGAGGCGTCAATGTTGTGACGGATGAGCTGATATTGATGATACTGCCGCCATTTTCCCCAAACAATGGTAGAGCTTCTTTGATGGTGAGCAGCAGGCCAAGCACATTCAGGTTGAACTGTTTATGAAAATGCGCTTCATCCACTTGCTCAATAGGGGAAAACTCAAATACACCCGCATTGTTGACCAGAATATCCAGCTGGCCATAAATGGATTTGGTCTGGGAGAATAAATTGGTGATATCTGCCTGCTTTGAAACATCACCTTGAACTGCAAATGCCTTGCCGCCTGCATTGATGATTTCCGTCACCACCTTATCCGCACCCTCTTTGCTGGATGCGTAATTGACGATGATTGATGCGCCCTCGGCAGCCAATGCCTTTGCGATCCCGGCACCGATACCTTTCGAAGCGCCAGTAACCACCGCGACCTTGCCTTCCAGTTTTTTAGCCATTTTTAACTCTCCAATTGAAAATGAAATTATGTAAATTGTTCAATAATTCATTATTATTGAACTAATGTACCAATGTCAATTGCAAATGTTAAAATAAGCCTATGGTTCAGTTTGTTCATCCCGCTAAGGAAGATATTAAACTTGAAGGCATCCTTGGTGCCCTTGCCGATCCTATGCGGCTGAGGATCATGAAAAGCCTGATGGGCAATGAAGGCTGTATGTCTTGTTCAGAAGCAGCACCTTGTCCGAACATAGCCAAATCTACCCTTTCACATCACTTCCGGATACTTAGAGAAGCAGGACTGATACATACTGCAAAGAAGGGGGTAGAAAACCGGAATATTGTCCGGACTGAAGAGATCAATCAGTTATTTCCCGGATTGCTCGATTTAATCCTGAAACTATCTGAAGAACAATAGATACGGCCAAGGCTGGAAGCGTATTACCGGCCTTCGTCTGAAGAAAGGCTGAGGCCTTTACGGTATCAGCCTTTCTTCATTATCATGCGACATCTTGAAGATATCCCGGTTACTGACATACTGGAATGCCAGCATCAGGGCACTGGCAAACAACAGGCAGGCAAACACCAGCGCCAGCATCAAGAATCCACCCATGGCCTTGGATGCCGCGGACATCATACCCACCAGCACGCCTGCCAGCGTCATGCTGAGCATGATCACCAGGGTGACTGCGACCCATGTCAGGACCAGAGGCAGCAGGTACTGGATGAAGGCGGCCAGGCTGGACTTGATGGCCCGTGCCACGGAATACTGCTGGAAAGCCACCAGTGCCGGGGCGAACCAGATAACCAACACCAGGGGGACGAGCAGCAACATCAGCTTGGTGATGATCGGCATGGACTGCTCGAGCACTTGCTCGGGTTTCGGCTCGCTCTTGGCAAGCTCATCCAGCTTCATTGCATCTTCCGCAGTCAGGATATTGATCAGCAGCACGTAGCCCACGCAGATCGCCCCCAAGACCAGCAACTTGGGAAAACTGGGCTTGATTTCATTGAGCAGGTCGCCTAGATCGCTTTCACGGCCAAAATCCGCATCGCGATAAAAGCCGACAGCCAATGCCAGAAATGCGGGCAGCAGCAGGAAAGAGATAAATTTCAGCCCAAGCAGGCCAGGCAACATGGCAAAGAAGAATACATGCGCCAGACCAAGCAGCATCCACTTGCCCGGCGTCTTGCGGAACAAAGTAAGGATATCGCGCATCCAGGCGTTCACCTGGCCGAAAATCGTTGGTTTGACTTGCATGTTGCCCCCTAGGGTATGTTGACCCAGGTAGTAAGTGTTTGCTCATGCGCAGCAATAGCATTGCGCAAGATACGCTCGAAATATTGTGGATCCTTGGCATGCGTCAATTCCCCGGCCTGCGGGAAATGCAGGTCGTTGAGGCGCGAAAGCCAGAAGCGCATTGCCGCCACTCGCAGCATGCCGGGCCAGGCCGCATGCTCGGCATCTGTCAGCGGACGCACCGCATGATAGGCATTGAGCAAGGCGCTCACCCGTGCGACATCCAAGGTGCCATCAGGGTTGA
>NZ_JAJAVC010000007.1:0-74169 GCF_020532725.1 Methylobacillus arboreus | reverse complement strand
AGCTCTTCTGCGCTGTGCTCCTCAAACAATGTCAGCACGTAACGGCCCGTGCTGGTCGTGACGAAGTAATTGGTATTGGTGATGCCTGACGCAATCCCCTGCAGATCAAGCAAATTGCCCAGGGCATATCCCTTGAGCCATTGCTGCATTTGCTCGAATGAAACGGTAGTGAATACGGACATAGAAAACTTTGGAAAGGCTGGGGATGGGGAAGAGGGCTTAAACATCCTCTTCAGGCATAAGTGTCAATAATCAGAACCGGAACAATACCCACTTTGGGATACTCATGGGCGCTGCAACATCACCTTCGCTGCGTGCCCAACCCGCATTGGCGTCATCCTTGGTCAGGTAGTAAGGCGCGCCAACCCTGGGAGTCACCTTCATCATGTAAAGCTCGCCATTGATGCGATACTCTTCTATGGTGTCCTCACCCTTCTTGGTAATGGTCACCTCAGGCTCGGGAGCTTCGCCCTCCATGCCTGCCGGCGGCGGCGGTGGTTCGGGCAGCGGTTCCAGATTGTCTGGAATCTCTGCAGCGGAGGCTATCAGCGGCAGCAGGAACGCCAACATCAGCAAACTTTTATGGATACGCATGATAACCTCGGCTTAAAATGATTAGCTTGATTCTACCAAATAGCCCCCTCGCCCAAAAGGGCGATGTTGCTTATTAACAACAAGATTTGGCTATCGCTGCCACATATATTGCCTATAGGTAGAACTGCATGATTTGCTGCTCTGCTGGCGAAGGCTCGAAGCCGCGTGTTTCATAATGCTGGAAGATGGCTTCCACCACCTCATGCGGCTTATCGATCACCTGCAGCAAATCCAGGTCGTCTGGGGAAATCATGCCTTCTTCCACCAGCGTTTCGCGTATCCATGACAACATGCCGCGCCAGAACGGCTCATGCACCAGAATCAATGGAATCCTGCGTGTCTTGGCAGTCTGGATGAGAGTAAGCGCTTCCATCAACTCATCCAGCGTACCGAAACCACCCGGCATCACCACATAGGCCGAGGCATATTTGACGAACATGACCTTGCGCATGAAGAAGTGCTGGAAGTTCTGGCTGATGTCCTGGTAAGGGTTGCCTTTTTGCTCGTGCGGCAATTCGATATTGAGGCCGATGCTGGGCGACTTGCCCTTGAAGGCACCTTTGTTGGCAGCCTCCATAATGCCGGGGCCGCCACCCGAAATAACGCTGAACCCGGCATCAGACAACAAGCGGGCAATTTCCTCGGTCAGTTTGTAATACGGATGGTCTGGCGGCGTGCGCGCACTGCCGAAGATGGAAACCGCAGGGGTGATTTCCTTCATGCGCTCGGTTGCCTCGACGAATTCTGCCATAATCTCGAACGCACGCCACGATTCACGTGCCGAGTACTTCTTGTTGGGGAGTTCGGGGTCCAGAATCTTGGGAAGTTTTTTAGCAGCTGACATAAGGTTCCACACTAGTTCAAGATGAAAACATTGTTATTAGTAGACGGCTCGTCCTATCTCTATCGCGCCTTCCATGCAATGCCAGACCTGCGTAACAAGGCTGGCGAACCCACTGGCGCCATTCAGGGCGTACTCAATATGCTGCGCCGGCTGCATAAAGACTATCCAGCCGATTATAGCGCTTGTGTGTTTGATGCCAAAGGCAAAACCTTCCGCGACGACATCTACCCCGAATACAAGGCCAACCGTGCTGCAATGCCGGATGACCTGAGACTCCAAATTGAACCATTGCACAACGCCATCCAGGCCATGGGCTGGCCACTCATTGTCGAAGATGGCGTGGAAGCCGACGACGTAATCGGCGCACTGGCAACACAGGCCGCAAGTGAAGGCATGCGCGTGATCATATCCACTGGCGACAAGGATATTGCGCAACTAGTAAACACACACATTACCGTGGTCAACACCATGCGCGATGCCTTCAGAAAAACCGACGAGGTACTCGATGAAGCAGGCGTGGAAGCCAAATTCGGCATCCCTCCCAGCCTGATGGTAGATTACCTGATCCTTATCGGTGACAGCTCGGACAATGTGCCCGGCGTTGAGAAAGTCGGCCCCAAAACTGCCGTCAAATGGCTGAAGCAATATGGCTCGCTGGAAAATATCGTGGTCAATGCTGACAAGATCACCGGCGTAGTAGGTGAAAACCTGCGCAAGGCCCTGCCCTGGCTGCCCACGGCACGGGAACTGATCACTATCCGCTGTGATGTCGGCATCCAGGAAAGTCTGAGCGATCTTGCGCCACGCCCGCAAGATAAAAGCAAACTGGTCGAACTGTTTGATCGCTTCGAATTCAAGACACTTCGCCGAGAACTCGATATGGCAACACCGGCAGCCCCAAGCGAGTCCAGTGCAACTCCTTTGTCAACCGGCGGTATGCCTGCCGACCTGTTTGCTGCATCCGGTGCTGGCACGCGCAACTTCGAGACCATATTAACTGAAGCAGCACTGCAAGGCTGGCTGGATAAAATCAGCAGCGCCTCGCTGGTATGTTTTGATAGTGAAACCACTTCACTGGATCCGCTCAACGCCAAGCTGGTCGGCATGTCATTCTCGGTCACAACTGGCGAAGCTGCTTACCTGCCACTGACACATGATTACCCCGGTGCGCCTGACCAGTTGCCGTTTGCAGCCACCCTGGCGCGTATCAAGCCTCTCCTGGAAAATCCCGACATCAAGAAAGTCGGACAAAATCTCAAGTACGACAAGCATATACTGGCCAACCATGGCGTCAGCCTGAACGGCATCGCGCACGACACCCTGCTGCAATCCTACGTGCTGGAAAGCCACCGCAGCCACGGCATGGATGACCTGGCAATGCGCCACCTAGGCATCAAGACCATCACTTATGAAGAAATTGCCGGCAAGGGCGCCAAGCAAGTGCCTTTCAGCCAGATCAGCATTGAAACCGCCTCCGAATATGCGGCAGAGGATGCCGACATTACCCTGCAACTGCACCAGGCGCTTTATCCGCAAATCGAAACCGATTCCAAGCTGGAATTCGTCTACCGCAACATCGAAATGCCATTGCTCGACATTCTTTACACGATCGAGCGCAATGGCGTGCTGATCGACCAGGCCATGCTGCAGGCGCAAAGCCATGAGCTGGGGCAAAAGCTGCTCGAGCTGGAGCAACAGGCCTACGAGCTGGCAGGCCAGCCATTCAACCTGGGCTCGCCCAAGCAGTTGCAGGAAATCCTGTTCGGCAAGTTGGGCATCAAGCCATTGAAGAAAACCCCGAGCGGCGCTCCTTCCACCGATGAAGACGTATTGCAGGAGCTAGCGCTGGATTACCCCTTGCCCAAGGTATTGCTGGAATACCGCGGCCTTGCCAAGCTGAAATCGACCTATACCGACAAGCTGCCGCGCATGATCAACCCTACCACCGGCCGCGTGCATACCAGCTACAGCCAGGCCGTCGCGATCACAGGCCGCCTGGCAAGCTCGGACCCCAACCTGCAGAACATCCCGGTACGCACTGCAGAAGGCCGGCGCATCCGCGAGGCATTCATTGCGCCACAAGGCACGCATGTCATTTCTGCGGATTATTCGCAGATCGAACTGCGCATCATGGCGCACCTGTCACAGGATGAGGGCCTGCTCTCGGCCTTTGCCAAAGGTGAAGACATTCACCGCGCCACAGCAGCCGAAATCTTCGGTGTCGGCCTGGATGAAGTCAACAGCGAGCAACGCCGTTATGCCAAGGTCATCAACTTTGGCCTGATCTACGGCATGAGCGCCTTTGGCCTCGCACAGAACCTCAACATTGAGCGCGGCGCGGCGCAAAGCTATATCGACCGCTATTTCGCCCGCTATCCCGGCGTGCGTGAATATATGCAGAACACGCGCCTGGCCGCAAAAGAACAAGGCTATGTCGAGACTTTCTTCGGGCGCAGGCTATGGGTGCCCGAGATCAACAGCCCCAACGGCATGCGCCGCGCCGGCGCTGAACGCGCCGCAATCAACGCCCCGATGCAGGGCACGGCGGCAGACCTGATCAAACTGGCGATGATTGCCGTGGATGGCTGGCTGCGGGAAGAGAAACTGCAAAGCAAGATCATCATGCAAGTGCATGATGAACTGGTGCTGGAAGTGCCGGATGCAGAGCTGGAGCGCGTGAAGCAAACCCTGCCGCAACTGATGCAGGGCGTTGCAGCACTGGATGTGCCGTTATTGGCGGAAGTCGGTGTGGGAACAAACTGGGAAGCGGCACATTAAAATGCCTGCCGATCAAGAGCGTTTGGACCTGTAGCCCTGCTCTTCAAGCTCCTTGAGATAATACTCGATATCCCATTCGCAGCCGCCGCAGCCAGTGAGCGCGCCCGTCATCTCGGCAATACCCTGGATATCCATGCCCTGCATGAACAAGGCACGGATTTTCTTGCGCCGGACGCCGCTGCAAAAACACAGGACTTCGTCGTTGGGATTGTCGTTTTTGTCACTCATTGATGTGTCAGTCGATAGAAACTACGGACTATTTTACCCATTCAACGGCAGAAACTTGCAGAACATGATCCATCTGCGGCAAATTAGCCCCTAACACAAACCATTTTCCAAGCCATGACCAACTCCAGACCTCCTCGCTTCGGCGCCGTCATCATCGGCGATGAAATCCTCTCGGGCAAACGCAAGGACGGTCATCTCGCCAAAGTGATCTCGCTGCTTGCCGCCAGGGGATTGGCATTGTCATGGGCGGAATACCTTGGAGATGACCGTCCGCAGATCGTGGCAACCTTGAAGCGCACCATGACAAGCCCTGACGTCGTCTTCTGTTTTGGCGGCATAGGTGCCACCCCGGACGACCAGACGCGCCAGGCAGCAGCAGAGGCAGCAGGCCTGCCGATTGCACGCCACCCGGGCGCTGTCGCGGAAATAGAATCACGCTTTGGTGAAGCCGCGTATCCCAAGCGCGTGCTGATGGCAGACTTTCCTCTGGATGCCGCACTCATCCCCAACCCGGTAAATCGTGTGCCGGGCTTCTCGCTGGGGCAGCACTATTTCATGCCCGGCTTTCCTGAAATGGCCTGGCCCATGACAGAATGGATACTCGATACCCACTACGCGCATTTATTCCACCAGCATGCTTTCAGCACGGCCTCTATCCTGGTGTTTGATACGGGTGAAAGCCAGTTGCTGGACCTCATGGAGGAAATCACCAGACGCTATCCCGCCATCAGGCTTTTCAGCCTGCCGCGCCTGGATGCCCGCCGCACCATCGAGCTGGGCTTGAAAGGCAATGCCGGCGATGTTGCAGAAGCGATGCAGCGCATCCAGACAGCAATCGATGCGGCAGGCAGTCCCTGGCAAGCCTGCGAGACAAAGTAGCCTCCGATGGAATGCCGTTCAAGTTGTGGCGCATGCTGCATCGCCCCATCCATCAGCAGCCCCATCCCCGGCATGCCGCACGGCAAGAAAGCCGGAGAACGCTGCATACAGCTTGACCAGCAAAACCGCTGCCTGATTTTCGGCATGGCTGAGCGTCCGCAAGTCTGCTCTTCATTGCGCCCTAGCGGGGAAATGTGCGGAAACAGCAACCAGTATGCATTCACCTGGCTCGCCCGGTTGGAACAATTGACCACGCCCTAAGACAACAAACGCTAGATTGACAGTCTATCGAGCACGCATCTCTAATAGAACAACCGTTCTATTGGAACCATGCGCAATGACCATCCCTGCCAAAGAAAGGCTGCTGAACGCAGCCAGCAAGCTGTTCTACCAGAACGGCGTACATGCCACCTCGGTGGAGGATATCCTGGATGAAGCCCTGGTCGCACGGCAAAGCCTGTACCTGCACTTTCAATCCAAGGATGGCTTGGTGGCGGAATTCCTCAAGCTCAGGGATCAACGCTGGCGAGAAAGCCTGCATGCCTTTGTTAAGGCTCATGCCGGCAACCCCAGGCAGGCGATATTGGCGCTTTTCGACTTTTTGCAGACATGGTTCAGTGAGCCTGGCTTCCATGGCTGCGCCTTCATCAACATCGCCGCGGAATTCTCCGATCCCAATCACCATTTTCGCCTGCTCGCCGGCGAACATAAGCAGCATGTGCTCCGCTACATCAAGCAACTATGCCATGCCGCCCAGTTGGCCAATCCCGAAACCCAGGCATGCCGCATCGCCTTGCTGATGGAAGGCGCGATTGCAACCGAACTTGTCACCCCTGACAGCGACGCTGCCGCCCAAGCCCGCCAGTTGGCCGCCATGCTGCTGGATACCATCACCCTGCCCTAGGAGTCTTCATCATGTCCGATTCACCCATCGCTTATGCAAAAACCGCCGGGTTCCGGCTTGGCATCTACGTGTTCAAGGATGCGGAAATCATCGATTATGCCGCTCCCCACGGCGTATTCTCAGTCGCCCGCCGCCTGGATCCGGAACTCGATGCTTTCCTCATCGCGGACAGCCTGCGCCCGGTGCAGACCCAGGCCGGGTTTACCGTGCTGCCCAACTACAGCTTTGCCGACAATCCCGCCATGGATGCCTTCCTGATCCCCGGGGGCTTCGGCACCCGGCAGGAAATCCACAACAAGCGCCTGCATGCCTATATCCGATCACTACCCGCAGCTACATTATTGACCAGCGTTTGCACCGGCTCCTGGATTTACGGCGCAATGGGCCTGCTGGACGGTGTTGCCGCCACCAGCCGCAAGGAGCCGGACCGCATCGAGCAATCCAATGCCGGCATGGTGCCCATAGACCGCCTCGCGAAAATTGCGCCGCAATGCAGAATCAGCCGCGCCCGCGTGGTGGACAGCGGCAGGATAGTCACCGGCGGCGGCATTGCCGCAGGCATGGAAGTCGGCCTGCACCTATTGCACCGGGCCGGATACGGGGAGGACTTTATCCTGGAAGTAGCCCGCATCATAGAATACCACCAGGCCTATGCCGGTTACAAAGAGGATATCGAGTACACTGGCTCGTGACGCCATGGCAAAGACAGGCTCAAGACATGTTGTAGAGGAGAACCCCGGGGCAGCCCTCGTCCAGGACATGGAAACAGGGCAAGCTGTTTAAGCATTGCGGGCAGATCAACAAGGCATAAAGCAATGAATACACATACCCTATCCATCCCCGACCAGCCGGCATTGCGGGTAGGTTGTGCGGGATGGGGCATCCCGCCACAACATGCCACATTGTTTCCGCAGGGCGGCAGCCACCTTGAACGCTATGCGCGCCTGTTCAACATGGTTGAAATCAACTCCTCCTTTTACCGCCCGCATCAGCATAAAACCTATGTGCGTTGGGCGGATACGGTGCCGGACAATTTCCGTTTCTGGATCAAAATGCCAGGCGAGATCACGCATAGGCAGCGCCTGGCCGACTGCAGCACTGCCCTGCGGCGCTTTCTCGAAGAGATTTCCGGGCTTGGCAGCAAGCTTGGCGGCATATTGATCCAGCTGCCGCCAAGCTTGCCGTTGGAAGCAGCGACTGCCCATGCTTTCTTCACATTGTTACGCCACCATTACCCAGGCGCGGCTGCCTGCGAGCCGCGACACGCCAGCTGGTTTACCATACCGGGCGAGAACCTGTTGAAAGACTTCTCCCTGGCGCGGGTTGCGGCGGATCCAGCAAGGTTCCCCATGGCAGGCGTGCCTGGAGGCTGGTCTGGCTTTTGTTACTACCGGCTGCACGGAACGCCGCAAATCTATTACTCATCCTATCCGCCAGAATACTTGGAGCAACTTTCCATCACCTTGCAGAATGCCAACAAGCCGGCATGGTGCATTTTTGACAACACGGCACGTGGCGCCGCCGCTGCCAATGCCTTCGCTGTCAAGAGCCGAACTCAACTCCTGGCAGCCCAGGAATAAGGCAGGGCTTGCCTACCACCTAATTGGTCCGAGTCAGTCCTGGCTGCCTGCGCTTGACTATGACCAAGCACATTATTGGTGCCTGTACCATGCGCATGCACCAATAATGTAAAGCCGCCCAGCCAAGCTTGCCGGAAAAACGTGTTTTGACCATTGTTGATCCTGGGGAATATTTATTGCTTGGTGGCAGTGTCTAAAATACACGATGACCGGCCGCCCAATGTCGCACACGAAATCCCTCAGCCTAAGCACGAAAATACAGTTAATGGTCATTGCCATGATCCTGGTTGGCTTCAGCCTTACCATTGCCGTATTGACCTATAAAGCAGCGACCTTGCAGCAGGAATCAGCGCTTGAATACACGCGTGCGCTCTCAAGGCAAAATGCCAACGAGGTGAAGGCCGAAATAGAAAGCGCTTTTGACACTGCACGCACGCTCGCGCAATCGCTTGAAGGCCTGCATGCCGCCGGACTGTCGAACCGCAGGCTCGCGGACAGCATTTTGAAAAGCGTGCTGGAGGGGAACCAGGCGTTCATTGGCGTCTGGACCATTTGGGAACCCAACGCATTTGATGGCAGGGACAGCGAATATATCAACCGGGCGGGTTCCGATGCCACAGGCCGTTACCTGCCTTACTGGAACCGTCCGGATGGTGTCATAGAAGTCACCCCCTTGGCCGACTACACGACACCTGGCGCTGGCGATTACTACCTGCTGGCACGCGACAGCGGCAATGAGACGCTGCTGGAACCCTATGAATATGAAATTGGCGGCAAAACAGCGCTCATCACCAGCATGGCGGTGCCGATCCGCAGCAATGGCGTTGTGGTTGGCGTCGCTGGTGTAGACATACTGCTTTCCGATTTCCAACAGAAAATCAGCCAGATCAAGCCGTTCGACACCGGCTTTGCCAGCCTGATTTCCAACCAGGGCAGCTATGTAGGCGACAGGGATGCAGACAATGTGGGCAAAGCCCTGCCCACAGGTGGAACATGGGACAAGATCAGGCTGGCAATTGAGCAAGGCCAGCCATACCAGGATAGCATCCGGGACAAACAGCTGAAAACCAACATGGTGCGCATTTACCAACCGATACAGATCGCGCAGAGCAAAACCCCTTGGTCTTTTGCCATCGCCGTGCCTGAAGACAAAATCCTCGATGGGGTCTACAGGCTGCGCAATACGGCGATCATGATAGGCCTGCTGAGCGTGATTCTGGTATCGCTGGCGCTGGGCTACCTGATCAACCGCATGGTAATCCGCCCAATTGGCGGCGAACCCGCTGACGCTGCCAACCTTGCACAGCACATTGCCAACGGCGACCTCAGCACCCGCATCGACCTGAAGCCGGGCGACCAATCCAGCATGTTACATGCAATGCAGGCCATGCAGGAGAAACTGCGCAGCATTGTCGGTGACATCCGCGCCAGCAGTGAATATGTCTCCAACGCTTCTTCCGAGATCGCGCTTGGCAACAGCGACCTTTCGGGCCGCACGGAAAACCAGGCCGCCTCGCTGGAAGAAACCGCGGCCAGCATTGAAGAGCTGACCTCCACCGTGGGACAGAATACCGAAAACGCACGCATCGCCAACTCGCTGGCGGCCACCGCATCCAGCACGGCGGAGCAAGCCAGCAACAGGGTCGCCGAGGCAGTCAACACCATGGAGGACATCAGCCATGAGTCGAAAAAAATGTCCGAGATTACCGCCGTGATTGAAGGCATCGCCTTCCAGACCAATATCCTCGCACTCAATGCCGCCGTGGAAGCGGCGCGTGCCGGCGAGCAGGGGCGCGGCTTTGCCGTGGTGGCCCAGGAAGTACGCAGCCTGGCGCAACGCAGCGCCAGCGCCGCCAAGGAGATCAAGCATTTGATTGACGATTCCGTGACCAAGATCGGCCAGGGGTCATCCCAGGTCATTGATGCCGGCAGCACCATGCAGGATGTCGTCGCCGCAGTCCAGCGCGTATCCAACATCATGAGCGAGATAGTCCATGCCTCGGAAGAGCAGAGCAGCGGCATTCAGCAGATCAATATCGCGATCACCTCCATGGATGAAGTCACCCAGCAGAATGCCGCACTGGTAGAAGAAGCCATGGCAGCGGCCCACTCGCTAGACGACCAAGCCCAGCAACTAAGCAAGGCTGTTTCCGTATTCAAACTGCCCTGATCCTACCGCCATGCAAACACCACGCAGCCATAAATCTCCCAGCCGCTTAGGTTGGGAAGTTAAAGTAAAACATTGGCTTAACTGTCCAACACAAGCGCCCAGCTTGAGGATAATCCATCAATATGTGCTTTGTTCTCCCATCATTTGCATATAAAATGGGCAGCTTTTCCATGCCATTGATACGGTTATAGCCAGGTGCAAATCGGTCCATACAAGCTGAAGAACAATCTTGTGGTCGCCCCGATGGCGGGTGTGACTGATCGCCCTTTCCGCGTCCTGTGCAAGAAGATGGGCGCAGGCTTGGCGGTAAGCGAGATGGTGACATCCAACTCCCTGCTCTACGGCAGCGCCAAGACCCTGCGCCGCGCCAACCACGAAGGCGAAGTAGATCCGATCTCGGTGCAGATTGCCGGTGCCGACCCCAAGATGATGGCGGAAGCTGCCAAGCACAATGTGGATAACGGCGCCCAGATCATTGATATCAACATGGGCTGCCCTGCCAAGAAGATCTGTAACGTGATGGCAGGTTCTGCCCTGCTCAAAGACGAGCCCCTGGTTTCACAAATTCTCAAGGCGGTGGTCAATGCCGTGAATGTGCCTGTCACCCTGAAAATCCGTACCGGCTGGGACAAGCACAACCGCAACGCCGTCGCTGTGGCCAGGATGGCGGAAGATATTGGCGTACAGGCGCTTGCCATGCATGGCCGCACCCGCGCCTGTCTCTATATGGGCGATGCGGAATACGACACCATTGCCGCCGTCAAGCAAGCCATCAAGATTCCATTGATCGCCAACGGCGACATCACCACGCCGGAAAAAGCCAAGTTCGTACTGGATTACACCAAAGCGGATGCCGTGATGATAGGCCGCGCCGCGCAAGGCCGTCCCTGGATTTTCCGCGAGACAGAACATTTCCTTGCGACTGGCGAGCACCTGCCTGCGCCCGAAGTCGAGGAAATCCACCAGGTCATGCTGGAGCATATCCATGACCTGTATGACTTCTACGGCGAACTCACCGGCATGCGCGTGGCGCGCAAGCATATCTCCTGGTATACCAAAGGCCTGGTCGGTTCCGCCAATTTCCGGCACCACATGAACCAACTGCAAACGGTGGAAGAGCAATTGCAATCCATCAGCGATTTCTTCGGCGAACTCAAGCAGCGCGACGAACGCCTGCAATATGTACCCGAGTCCGCTGTCACAACTGATGAGGTTCTGGCTGCATAATGGGTAGCCAACAGGATCTCGCAAGCTGCGTCCGCACAGCCCTCGATGAATATTTCAAGGACCTGGACGGGCAGCCTCCCCATGCTGTGTATGACATGGTGCTGCAGTGCATGGAAAAACCCCTGCTGGAGTATGTGCTGAACCGCACAGGCGGCAACCAGAGCAAGGCCGCCGATATCCTCGGCCTCAATCGCAATACCCTGCGCAAGAAACTCCAGCAACACAACCTTCAATAACCTCTTTTCTTAAAAGCTTTTCATTATGGCTGTGATCAAACGAGCGCTTATCAGTGTTTCTGATAAAACCGGCATTCTCGAATTCGCCAAAGCCCTATCCGGCTTTGGCGTTGAAATCCTTTCCACCGGCGGCACAGCAAAGCTGTTCCGCGACAATGGCGTCGCGGTCACTGAGGTCAGCGACTACACCGGCTTCCCGGAAATGCTGGATGGCCGGGTCAAGACCCTGCACCCGAAAATCCATGGCGGCCTGCTGGGCCGCCGCGACCTGCCTGAGCATGTGGCTGCGATGCAGTCTGCCGGCATTGCCAATATCGACCTCATCGTCGTCAACCTCTATCCGTTTGAGGCTACCGTGGCGCGTCCTGATGCCACGCTGGAAGACGCGATCGAGAACATCGACATCGGCGGCCCGGCCATGGTGCGTTCCGCTGCCAAGAACTGGCAGGACGTGGCGGTTCTAACCGACGCTTCCCAATACGAAGAAGTGCTGGCAGAAATGCGCAGTACTGGCGGCGCCACCAGCAAAGCCACCCGTTTTGCCCTATCCGTGGCCGCATTCAACCGCATCAGCAACTACGACGGCGCCATCAGCGACTACCTTTCCTCCTTCAATGCGGACGGCACGCGCAATGAATTCCCCGGCCAAGCCAACGGCCGCCTGGTGAAGGTGCAGGACCTGCGTTACGGCGAGAACCCGCACCAGAAGGCCGCGTTCTACCGCGACCTCTACCCTGCGCCCGGCTCCCTGGTGACTGCACAGCAATTGCAGGGCAAGGAACTCTCCTACAACAACATCGCCGATGCCGATGCGGCATGGGAATGCGTCAAGAGCTTTGACAGCACCGCCTGCGTCATCGTCAAGCATGCCAACCCCTGCGGCGTGGCGGTGGGCGCCAATCCACTCGAAGCCTACCAAAAGGCGTTCCAGACCGACCCGACCTCCGCGTTCGGCGGCATTATCGCGTTCAACCACACATTGGATGGCGCCGCGGCAGAAGCGGTTTCCAAACAGTTTGTGGAAGTGCTGATTGCTCCCGACTACACCAACGAAGCCTTGGAAGTATTCAAGGCAAAGGCCAATGTACGGGTATTGAAGATTGCATTGCCCGTAGGCGGCGATAGCGCCTGGAGCCACGGCCGCAACTCCCACGACACCAAGCGCGTCGGTTCAGGCTTGCTGATCCAGACCGCTGACAACCACGAAATCAGCGTGGATGACATCAAGGTGGTCACCAAGAAGCATCCCACGCCAGAACAACTGGAAGACCTATTGTTTGCCTGGCGTGTTGCCAAGTATGTAAAGTCCAATGCCATTGTCTTCTGCGGCAACGGCATGACGCTGGGCGTGGGCGCAGGCCAGATGAGCCGCGTCGACAGCACCAAGATCGCTGCGATCAAGGCGCAGAATGCCGGCCTGACCCTGCAAGGCTCGGTCGTGGCTTCCGATGCCTTCTTCCCGTTCCGTGACGGCGTTGACGTATTGGCCGAGGCCGGTGCCAGCTGTGTGATCCAGCCGGGTGGCAGTATTCGTGATGATGAGGTGATTGCGGCCGCGGATGAGCATGGGTTAGTGATGATATTTACCAACATCCGCCACTTCCGCCACTGATCGTCATCATCAAGGCGCCGCTGGCGGTGTTGCACCTCCTTGCCAGCAACGCCTTGCTGATGACTTACTTAAGACACAGAAATAACCTGGGGCCAGGGTTAAAATACGGGATCAAACCCAGTTGTAATTTAAAGGATAACGATGAAAATTTTGGTAATCGGCGGCGGCGGACGTGAGCACGCACTGGCATGGAAGCTCGCGCAGAGCGAGCGGATCAGCCGCGTATTTGTGGCGCCAGGCAACGCAGGTACCGCGCTAGATCCGGATATGGTCAACGTGCCTATCACCAAAGTCCCCGAATTGGTCGAGTTTGCACAGCAGGAGCAAATCGGCCTGACCGTCGTCGGCCCTGAAGCCCCGTTGTCGCAAGGCGTGGTCGATGCATTCCGTGCCGCTGGCCTGAAAATTTTCGGCCCGACCCAGGCCGCGGCACAGCTTGAAAGCTCCAAGGATTTCGCCAAGGCTTTCATGATCCGCCACGACATCCCCACCGCCGCCTATGCCACCTTCACCGATGCCGCCGCCGCGCATGATTATGTCAGGCAGCAAGGCGCGCCTATCGTCATCAAGGCCGACGGCCTGGCCGCGGGCAAGGGCGTGGTGGTTGCCACGAATGAAGATGAGGCCCACGCTGCGATTGATGCCATGCTCGCTGACAACAAGCTGGGGGCAGCCGGCGCGCGCGTCGTGATTGAAGAGTTCCTGACTGGCGAAGAAGCCAGCTTTATTGTCATGGTCGATGGCAAGAACATTTTGCCGCTTGCCACCAGCCAAGACCACAAGCGCCTGCTGGATGGGGACCAGGGCCCGAATACTGGCGGCATGGGCGCCTACTCGCCAGCCCCCGTGGTAACGCCCGACATTCATGCCAAGGTCATGCGTGAGATCATCACGCCCACCGTGGCGGGTATGGCAAAAGATGGCATTCCCTACACTGGGTTCCTGTACGCGGGCCTCATGATCAGCGAGGATGGCAGCGTCAAGACACTGGAATTCAACTGCCGCATGGGCGACCCGGAAACCCAGCCCATTATGCTGCGCCTCAAGAGCGACCTGGTGAACCTGGTGGAACATGCCGTGAACGGTACGCTGAATGAAGCCCAGACGGATTGGGATCGCCGTAGCGCACTCGGCGTGGTGCTTGCATCGGCCAACTATCCGGATACCCCGCGGCTGGGTGATGAAATTACCGGCCTGCCCAAGGAGCTCGAGGATGCCCATGTCTTCCATGCAGGCAGCACCATCAAGGATGGCAAGGTCGTCACTAGCGGCGGTCGCGTGCTTTGCGTTGCCGCACTAGGTGAAACCGTCAAGTTCGCACAATCGCAAGCCTACAAGATTGCCGATGGCATCAAGTTTGATGGCATGCAGTTCCGTACCGACATCGGCTATCGCGCCGTCAAGTCTTGATCAAGAACAAGGGCCTGTTGATACTGATTTCGCAAGATGCGTTGTGACATGAACATATGGAATGCAAGGCGCGAGGTGCGGCGAAGGGCGACCCCCTTCGCAAGCCTTGCAACGCCGCAAGCCATGTGTTCATGTCACAACCCGCAGGGGTGGCTGGCTTTGGGCTCATTCACTACCCATCCCCATCGTTTGCTCGTGCGTCAAGCACCTTCCATATCCCACCAGATTAACCGCACTGGTGAAATCGGTATCAACAGGCCCTAACATGCAAGCACGCGCACTACAGCATTTCCTGCGTAGCGGCGGTGTCATTGCCTACCCTACCGAGTCTTGCTTTGGGCTCGGTTGCGACCCCACCCACCCCCTTGCCATCAAGCGCCTGTTGCGTATCAAAGGTAGGCCCCAGCGCAAGGGCCTGATTGTCATTGCGAGCCAATTCTCGCAATTGAAGAATCTGATACTGCCAGTGTCGCCAGAACAAAAACAGCGCATGTTCGAGCGCTGGCCTGGCCCGCATACCTGGCTGGCACCCGCAGCGAAACGCTGCCCCGCATTACTGCGTGGCAAGCACAGTTCATTGGCAGTGCGCGTCACCGCCAACCCATTTGCGGCAGATCTTTGCCGCAAGGCTGGTATGGCGCTGGTTTCCACCAGTGCCAACCACAATGGCCGTGTTCCGGCCAAAACCACTCGCGAATGCTACCGCCTATTCGGCAACCGTGTCAGGGTATTGCCCGGCAGGACTGGCGGCGCGGGCAAACCTTCGACCATACAGGATCTCATCACAGGCAAGATAGTGCGCCCGTGATGCATTGAGACCCGGTGATACCTGGAGAGCTTCATGAACCCAAATGCAATCTTCGACTACCTTCAAGGCCTGCAAAACCGCATCGTGGAAGCGGTCGAGCTGGTGGATGGCAAGCGCTTCCTGCATGATAGCTGGCAGCGAGCGGAAGGCGGCGGCGGGACATCCTGCATGCTGGAAGAAGGCAATGTGTTCGAGCGTGCCGGGATCGGCTTTTCCCACGTCATTGGCAACAAGCTGCCACCGTCCGCCAGCATCGCCCATCCCGAGGCCGCGGGGCGTAGCTGGCAGGCCATGGGCGTATCACTTGTGTTTCATCCGCGCAACCCGTATGTGCCCACCGTGCATATGAACGTGCGTTTCTTTGTTGCCGAAAAGGCTGGCGAAGCACCGATCTGGTGGTTTGGCGGCGGCATGGATCTGACACCGTATTACGGCTTTGAAGAGGATGCCGTGCATTTCCACCGCACCTGCCGCGATGCACTCAACCCGTTCGGCGAGCAGTATTACCCCAAGTTCAAGCAGGAATGCGACGATTACTTCTACCTCAAGCACCGCAAGGAAGCACGCGGCATCGGCGGCATATTCTTTGATGACTTCAGCGAGCTGGGATTCGAGCAGAGTTTCGCATTCCAGCGTAGCGTTGGCGATGCCTTCCTCAATGCCTACCTGCCCATTGTGCAGCGCCGCAAGGACACCCCATTCGGCGAGCGTGAGCGCGACTTCCAGGCTTATCGTCGTGGCCGCTACGTCGAGTTCAACCTGATCTACGACCGCGGCACCATTTTCGGGCTGCAATCCAATGGCCGTACCGAGTCCATCCTGCTGTCGATGCCACCTATCGTCAAATGGCGCTACGACTGGAAGCCGGAAACCGGCTCGGCCGAAGCCAAGCTCTATAGCGACTTTATCACCGGTCGCGACTGGCTCACAGAAAACAAGCCGGCGAAATAAGCGCATCCCTGCCCAGGTCCGGGAAATTTAGAACCTGGGCATAATTCGTGCATACTAGAAAAACAATAAAGGGAGCCCATATGTTTGCACAGCTATTCCGCACCAAACCGGTTGAGATAGGCCGCCACAGCGGCCTGAAAAAATGCCTTTCCGCATTTGACCTCGCCCTGCTCGGAATAGGCTGTGCCATAGGCACCGGGATTTTCGTGCTCACCGGCATCGCGGCAGCGCTGTACTCAGGCCCGGCCGTGGTAATCTCCTTCATTATTGCCGGCCTGGCGGCAGCCTTTGCCGGCTTTGCCTATGCCGAGCTTGCTTCCTCGGTCGGCGGTTCAGGCAGCGCCTATGGCTACACCTATGTCGCCTTCGGCGAATTCTTTGCCTGGGTCATCGCCTGGATACTGCTGCTCGAATACGGTGTCGGCGCCGCCGCGGTTGCCAACGGCTGGTCTGGCTACTTCATCAACACACTCGCCAACTTCAACATCGTGATTCCTGAAGCCTGGACCAAGGCACCAAGCCAGGGCGGTATCATCAACCTGCCCGCCTTCGGCATCATCTGGCTGCTGGTGTTAGTCCTGATAAGCGGCGTCAAGCAAAGCTCCACCGTCAACAACATCATGGTCGCCATCAAGCTCAGCACCATCGCCATTTTTCTCGCCATTGCCATCGGCCATGTCAATACCGAAAACTGGCAGCCCTTCATGCCCTATGGCTGGTTCTCAACCCAGGCCGATGGCAACAATATCGGTATTCTCGCCGGCGCCTCGCTGGTGTTTTTTGCCTATTTCGGCTTTGATGCCGTATCCACTGCCGCCGATGAAGCGCGCAACCCGCAACGCGACCTGCCGATCGGCCTGATCGTCGCAGTAAGCTTCTGCACTTTGGTCTATATCCTGGTATCCGGCGTGCTCACCGGCGTAGTGCACTATACCGACCTCAATGTCTCATCCCCGGTCGCCTATGCCTTAAGCCAGCTGGGCTATTCCTGGTCTTCCACCCTAGTCGCTACCGGGATACTCGCCGGCCTTATCACCGTGCTCCTGGTATTGCTTTACGGCCTCACCCGCATCCTGTACGCCATGAGCCGCGACGGCCTGATCCCCGCCATCTTTTCCGAGGTAAACCCGGAACGCCACACCCCGACACGCCTGATCCTGCTTTGCGGCAGCATCATTTCCGTCGTCGCAGGCTTTTTCCCGCTTGGCACACTGGCAGAAACCGTCAACATCGGTACCCTCGCCAGCTTCGTCATGGTCTGCTTCGGCGTGATCGCATTGCGCATCCGCCAGCCCAATCTGCACCGGCCATTCAAAAACCCATGGGGCCCTGTGATTCCAGTATTAGGCATCCTGTCATGCGGTGCACTCATGACCTTCCTGCCCGATGAAACCTGGCACCGTTTCCTGGTCTGGGTAGGCATTGGCATTGTGGTGTACTTTGCTTATTCCATGCATCACAGCAAACTCAGGCAACGAAAGAGCTAACCCGGCCAAACATGAACTCAAGGGCGAGCGCAGAAAAGCCAAGGGCTGGAGTTTCTTCCCGTCTGGCTGCGCCGAGTAGCACAGCTTTTAATGGAAAAAGGACTGGCAGCTGTCTGAGCGCAGCGAGTTCAGCCAGACCCCATTAAAAGCGAGCAACGCAGGTTGCCCGGAGCTTTGCTCTGGGACGCAGACAATCGGGGTCGCCTTTTCTTTGGTATCTTTCTTTTGGCAAAGCAAAAGAAAGATACTCGCTGGCAAGCGAAAGGCAACCGTTCAATTGTTTGCAATGAGGGACAAGATCATTGCCCTTAACACTTAAAAATTTCTGGTCTTAATTCAATACTGCTATTTACGAGAGGATGGGTTTCGCCCCGCCGGGCGAGTCCATTTCTTTTGTCTCGCCAAAAGAAACAGGACCAAAGAAAAGGCGACCCAACTGCCCGCGACATCCCCTGCGCTGCTCGGCGCGGTCACATGGGAGCGAAGGTCAAACCCGGACTTGGCATCGCTGCGCTCGCCCTTGATTTCGCAAAAAAAGAGCCAGCCCACAAGGGACTGGCTAGAAGGGACTACTAAAATGGAGATGAGCCCTGTCTGGCGACAGGGGTACTGCTTAACGATGGTTTATACGGTTTTGCATTCAAGCGTAGAACAAGGCGGGCCGCCGCAGGCAGTGCTTGCGCACGGCAAGTGCGGCCCAACGCCGTTATACGTTTGAAGGTGAAACCGTATTAGAGGCTGAATACGTTGAGTGCACCACCACCAGGTGCCGCATTCCACTCCTTCAACTCCTTGTAACCACCTGCTGCGCCCAGACCTTCGTTGTCGTTGGTCAGGCCCAGGTTCATTGCCACACCTGCCCAGCCACCAATGCCGGAGAGGATTGCGACGTATTGCTTGCCCTTGTGGCCATAGGTAATCGGGTTGCCGACGACACCAGAGCCCACGCGGAATTTCCAAAGTTCCTTGCCGCTCTTGGCGTCAACAGCCTTGAACCAGCGATCCAGCGTGCCATAGAAGACAACGTCGGATGCGGTTGCCAAAGCGCCGCTCCATACCGAGAACTTCTCTTTCTTGTACCAAGCTTGCTTGCCCTTCAGGCCATCCCAGGCCATAAAGCCACCCATCACGCCATCAGGACCAGGGTACATGCTCAGTGTGGCGCCAACCCAAGGTTGACCGGCCACATACTTCACTTCGACTGGCTCGTAATCCATGCAAACATGGTTGAGCGGAACATAGAACAGCTTGGTCTTGGGTGAGTAAGCAGCAGGCTGCTGATCCTTCACGCCCAAGGCGGCAGGACAAATACCTGTGACGTTCACATCCTCATGGGTAGAGAACTTGGGATCCTTGACTGGAATACCAGTCGTCAGGTCGATACCAGTGGCCCAGTTAACGAAGGGATGCATCTTCTCGGCAACCAGCAGCTTGCCGGTTTGACGGTCCAAGGTGTAGCCAAAGCCGTTGCGGTCGAAATGAGTCGCCAGCTTCTTGCCGTCGGCATCCCAGAGAATGGTTTCGTTCACTGCATCAAAGTCCCATTCATCATGCGGCGTCAGCTGATAGCCCCATTTGGCAAACCCAGTGTCCAGATCACGTGCAAAAATGGTCATGGACCACTTATTGTCACCAGGACGTACGTCCGGGTTCCAGACGGATGGGTTACCAGTGGAGTAGTACACCAGGTTCAGGCCGGAATCATAGGAGAACCAGCCCCAAGTAGCGCCGCCGCCCTGCTCCCAACCGTTCTTGGTCGCTTGTGGCTTGAGCCATGTCTTAACACCCAGGTCTTTTTCAGGGAACTTCAGCTTTTCCTTGGGTAATGGCTTGAAGGAGCCGCCTTCCTTGTTGCCGCCATTGACGTCTTCATATACTGACAGAGCGCTGTAGTGCGGGTTGTCCTTGTTGAAGTTGTCGCCGATCAACACTTCGCTGTCAGGACCGGTGCTGTAAGCACGCCATGCCTGCGAACCATCCTTGATATTGTAGGCAGTCAGGTAACAGCGCACGCCGTATTCGCCACCGGAGCAACCAGTGATGACTTTATCCTTGAATACATGAGGGGCGTTGGTCGTGGTTGCGCCTTGCTTCACATCGACAACGCTCACTTCCCAGACCTTGGCGCCTGTCTTGGCATCCAGTGCAACCAGCTGGCCATCATTCTGCTGCAGGAAAATCTTGCCGTCGCCATAAGCAAGACCACGCGTCACGTTATCGCAGCACAACAGCGCCTGCACGGAAGGATCCTGCTTAGGGAAGTACGACCACTTGATCTTTTCCTCATTATTAAGATCAAGCGCGTAGACATTGTTAGGAAAGGCTGTCGTGAAATACATGATATCGCCGATGACCAGCGGGGCACCTTCGTGACCGCGGTTCACGCCTGTGGCAAAAGTCCAGCTTGCCTTCAGATTCTTGACGTTGGACGCGGTGATTTGCGACAGCTTGCTGTAACCAGTGCTGGCGTAATCCTTACGCGGTGCCACCCACTGGTTATCGTCCTGAATCAGCTTTTCCAGCTCATCTGCTGCAAAAGCAGGAATGGATGTCAGGCCAATCAGGCTGGCACCCAGTGCTATTTTCAAACTCTTGGCTTTCAAGGGATATTCTCCATAGTGTGATTGTTGTTTTATCTGCCGTATGACGTTCTCCACCGTCAATACGGCACCATGACCAATGAACCTCTGGTCACCAACTTGCAGGCCCTATTCAGCAAGCTGCATGCCAGCCGGCACAACAATCGGGAATAATTCCCAAAAACCAAACAAAAATAATATGTTGCCATACCGTTTCATCCCTAAATGTCGCTCAAGGCAGGCGATGAGAGGTTGTAACAAAATTGCACAAGTGCTACATTTGGGAACAGTTCCCAAAATTATCCATGAAGTTACTCATGCATCACCCCATGACAAAATCCCTGCAACAAATCGGACATGCAAGGCGACAGTTTCTTGCACAAGGCGATATGCAGGAGGGCGTGGTCAACAAAACAATTGCACAATCCTGGCGACGCAGCCTGAAGAATGGCATCAGCGCCTCCCAGCCATTAAGTACGGCGATACTGAATAGTGCTGAGCTGGATAAAAAGCGCAGCAAGAATCGTTTGCTGCTTACCCAGGCAAAACCCGAGATCACTACGCTGTATGAACAAATCGCCCACTCCCATAGCGTGGTAGCACTCACCGATGCAGAAGGCACCATCCTGCACAGCCAGGGCCAGCACCTGCTGACTGACCTTGCCCCCAGTGAGCTGCTAAGCCCCGGTTATTCATGGTGCGAACAACAGCGCGGCACCAATGCCATCGGTACCGCGATTGTGGAAAAACAGGCCGTGGCAGTGCAAGGCGCCGAGCATTTTGTTGAGCAACTACACAGCTTTAGCTGCTATGCAGTCCCCATTTTTGGTCCCAATCAGCAACTGCTTGGCACACTCAATGTATCCAATGCCTTCTCCACTCAACAGCCGCACACGCTGGCGTTGGTGAAAATGGCAGCCCAGCTCATAGAAAACCGCATATTCAGGGCCTGCCACCAGGGGCCGGTACGGCTGCATTTCCATACCCACTCCGACTTCGTCAATACCCAGTGGGAAGGCATCGCAGTATTTTCGCGACAAGGCGAGCTGCTGGCCATCAACAGGCATGGACTCAGCCTGCTGGATTTGCAGGACATTCCTGGCGACTTCCAATCCATCTTCGCGGAGTCATTTACCGGCATTTGCAATCAATCCCAGCAAAATGTCGTATTAAACCTACGCCAGATCAATGGTGAACCGCTCCATGCCGTACTTGAGATTGAAGCAGATCCGTCTGCGAATGACAGGATTGCCGCGATACGCACCTCCTCCGCACCTACCGGCCTCTTGGTCGAAATGACCAGCGATGACCCGCGTATCGCCGAGGTATTAAGCCAGGCCAGACTGGTCATGAACCAGGATATTCCTATCCTGATCCAGGGTGAGACCGGCGTCGGCAAGGAATTGCTAGCAAGCGCCATTCACCGGAGCAGCGCCCGCGCTCATGGCCCGCTGGTTGCAGTCAACTGTGCCGCATTGCCCGAAGGATTGATTGAAGCCGAACTGTTTGGTTATGAGGAAGGCGCTTTCACTGGTGCACGCCAGAAAGGCAGCCAGGGCAAGATGGAACAAGCGCATGGCGGCACTTTGTTCCTGGATGAAATTGGCGATATGCCGTTGTTGTTGCAAGCCCGTTTGTTGCGCGTATTGCAGGAGCGCAGCGTTACCCCGCTGGGCGGCAGCAAGGCCAGAAAGCTGGATTTTGCCGTCATCAGCGCCACTAACCAGAAACTACAGGAAAAAGTAGCCTCGGGCGCATTCCGCAAGGATCTCTATTATCGCCTGAACGGTATCAGCCTGACATTGCCGCCATTGCGAGAACGTCAAGACTTGAACGCCCTCGTAAATCACATCATGGCCGCGGAAGGCGCCAGCGAGATCGAGATTCATGAAGAGGTGCTGGCACTGTTCCGCCAACACCCCTGGCCGGGCAACATCCGCCAATTGCACAATGTGCTGAAAACCATGCTGGCGCTAGCTGCAGGCAAGCCACTGGGCCGCCAGCACCTGCCACCAGGCTTTATGGAAGAACTGGGTAGCATCACCACGGAACAAGCCGCTACGGCAGCCCTGTCCGCAGGCTCTATCGACGATATTACCAATGAGGCAGTCAGGCTGGCATTGCAACATCATGAAGGCAATATCTCTGCCGCAGCACGCGAGCTAGGCATGAGCCGCAACCGTTTCTACCGCAAGCTCAAGGCGCTCGGCCTGGCATAAGAGCCTGTGCAGCCTTGTTTCATCGGGTACGTTGCCCACCATGGTAGTCGAAGCAAGGCGCCCACCACAGTCGGGCTTACTGCCCGGCGAGGATGGGCAACGCAGCAGCGGCTGCCATGGTGGGATAACCCGAAGGGCATGGACTCAAAACGCGCCCGCTCCGCGTCGCAGTCACAAGGCGTAAGCAATAAGCATCACCTGAGGCCTGCGCCTTGACCGGACGCGTTTTTAAACCATGCGTACCCCATGAAACGAGGCTGCACAGGCTCTAAGACAAGAAAAAACCAGCCGATCAGCGACTGGTTTTTCAAGATTAAACCACAGTGTTTACAAGGTCAGTATCCACTGCACAATGAGCTTGATGTCTTCATCCTTTACCTGTGGGCTGTTGGGCCGCATGGGAACCGGCCCCCAAACTCCGCTCGTGCCGTTCTTGACCCGGCCAATCAGCTTGGCTTCCGCCCCCTGCTCGCCCCGGTACTTCGCGGCAATATCCTGCAACGCGGGGCCAATGACCTTTTGCTTGATCGTGTGGCAAGCCAGGCAGCCATTCTTCTGGGCAAGCGCTTCTGCCGCTTTTGCATCCAGCGCTACCGCCTGCCCTGCCATGAACAAACAACTTGTGGCCACCAATATGCGTATGATTGTCTTCATTCCATCTCCTTGGGAGGCCGTCCTGCTTCACCTGAATGCATTACAACGGTTCAGGCCATAGCAGCGTTGACCATGCCGCCCGCCATGTCAATAATAGACCGGCTACAAGCTCTCGGTGCTGTACTGAACATTCAAGGTGTGTGAGCTGCCAGGCTCCACAGTCACCATATTATCCCTGACATTGGAAGACTCGACACAGAGCATATGCCGCCAGCCGTAATGGCTGCCCAGGTCGCCGATCTCGGCCGCTTTGCGTTCCCATGGCGTCCAGACCACGGTTGAACGGCTGCCCGACTTTTCAATAATGATCTTGCGCCGCAAGCCCGGGTCTTCCAACACGCAGGTAGACTCGGTATTAAGGTACACACGATCAACCTCGTCATTGAAAGTAACATCGCCAGACTGGCGCTTGAGCGCGTAATCCTCAACCTTGTCCTCGTATTCGGTATGGTCCAGGCCCAGCACTCTGACCACTTCGATATCGCTGACCTGGAAATAAGTATGCAACGCTTCGCCGATCACAAACGGTTCGCTGCCATGATTGATGGTGGTCAATGCCATCTTGAGCACCGGCCCCACATTAATCGTCAACGTGAGCTCGCAATCGTAAGGCCATTGCTTTTCCACCTGGCGGCTATCCACCAGACGCATTACCAGGCTGGTGGTATTGTCCGGCTCGGGCCTGGCATCCACGACTTCCCATGGCACGACACGGGCAAACCCATGCGGGCAGAGGGTTTCATCCGTGGGATGCGGCCCGAACCATGGCCAGCAGACCGGTACGCCGCCACGAATTGAGCGCCCGGCAACAAACCGTGCCTGATCGGACAGCCACAGCACCGGCGCCTCGTCATGCCGCGGATTCCATTGCATGACATGCCCACCCTGCAAGGCAACCTTGGCAGTGGCGTGCGGATTTTCAATCTCCAGCGTCACCAGGCCGTTAAGATCGGCGGAAAAATGGATTTTATGCCCGACCCCGTACCGGGCATTCAATTCGTGTACTGATTGCATACGCTCTTATTAATCTAATTAATGAATTCTTATTATTATTTTTCGTACCGCTTACTTCTCGATCTGGCTAACGTCGCGCACAGCTCCTCTCGCGGCTGAAGTGCTCATGGCAGCATACGCACGTAATGCAACGGATACATGGCGCTGGCGGTTGACCGGCTTCCAGGCATCCTTGCCTCGTGCCTCCATCGCGGCACGCCTGTGTGCCAGTACTTCATCCTTGACAGCCAAGTGGATGGTACGGTTCGGAATATCAATCTCGATGATGTCATTTTCTTCCACCAACCCAATGGCGCCGCCTTCTGCCGCCTCCGGCGAAGCATGGCCGATGCTCAGGCCGGAAGTGCCGCCCGAGAATCTTCCATCGGTGAGCAATGCACAAGCCTTGCCCAGGCCCTTGGACTTGAGGTAGCTCGTAGGGTAAAGCATTTCCTGCATGCCCGGGCCGCCACGCGGTCCTTCGTAGCGGATGATGACAATATCGCCGGCCTCGATCTTGTCGGCAAGAATCCCTGCCACGGCATCGTCCTGGCTTTCAAAGATACGCGCCCGCCCGGTGAACTTGAGGATGCTGTCATCCACACCGGCTGTCTTCACAATACAGCCATCCAACGCGATATTGCCGTAAAGCACGGCCAGGCCGCCATCCTGTGAGTAGGCATGTTCCTTGTTGCGTATGCAGCCTTCGTTGCGGTCTGTGTCCAGATCAGGCCAGAGCATGGACTGGCTGAAGGCGATCGTGGTTGAAATGCCGCCCGGCGCAGCACGGTAGAACTTTTTTACATCCTCATCCGTAGTGGTTGTGATGTCCCACTTGTCCAGCGCATCGCCCAGGCTGGGGCTGTGTACAGTAGGCGTATCTCGGTGGATCAGCCCCGCACGGCTCAACTCACTCAAAATGCCCATTACACCGCCCGCACGGTGCACATCCTCCATATGGTATTTGGCCGTGGCAGGCGCCACCTTGCAGACGCAAGGCACACCGCGCGAGATACGGTCGATGTCCGCCATGGTGAAATCCACCTGGGCCTCGTGCGCCGCTGCCAACAAATGTAATACGGTATTGGTGGAACCGCCCATGGCCACATCCAGGCTCATGGCATTTTCAAATGCATGCAGGTTGGCAATGCTGCGTGGCAGCACGCTTTCGTCATCCTGCTCATAGTAACGCTTGGCGATTTCCACAACCAGGCGGCCTGCCCTGAGGAACAAATCCTTGCGCGCGGCATGCGTTGCCAGCGTCGAGCCATTGCCAGGCAAACTCAAGCCCAAGGCCTCGGTAAGACAGTTCATGGAATTGGCAGTAAACATCCCGGAACAGGAGCCACAAGTCGGGCAGGCAGAGCGCTCAATCGCATCAGACTCTTCATCAGACACATTGCTGTCGGCAGCCGCCACCATGGCATCCACCAGGTCAAGCTTGTGGATGTTGCCCTGCCAGTTGACCTTGCCGGCTTCCATCGGGCCGCCGGAAACAAACACGACAGGAATATTGAGACGCAAGGCCGCCATCAGCATGCCCGGGGTGATCTTGTCGCAGTTGGAGATGCAGACAAGCGCATCTGCACAGTGCGCATTGACCATATATTCCACAGCATCCGCAATCAGGTCGCGGCTAGGCAGGCTGTACAGCATGCCGCTGTGGCCCATGGCGATGCCGTCGTCGACGGCAATGGTATTGAATTCCTTGGCAACGCCGCCAGCACGCTCGATCTCGCGCGCCACCAGCTGCCCCAGGTCCTTCAAGTGCACGTGCCCAGGCACAAACTGGGTAAAGGAATTGGCAATGGCAATGATAGGCTTCTGAAAGTCGTCTTCCTTCATCCCGGTGGCACGCCAAAGGGCGCGTGCGCCTGCCATGTTACGGCCATGGGTGGAGGTTCTGGAGCGGTATTGCGGCATAAAAACCCTAAACTAAACGTATAATTAGGAGATTTTACTCCAATCCAAGGGCCAATCCCAATGCTTGTTCACCCACAATTTGATCCGGTCGCCATTCATCTGGGCTCATTCGGCATCCATTGGTATGGCCTGATGTACCTTATCGGGTTCCTGGCCTTCCTCTGGCTGGGAAAATGGCGTATCCAACACCAAACCTGGTGGAGCCAATCAGGCTGGACAACCAAAACGCTCGACGATGCCCTGTTCTATGGCGCACTGGGCGTCATCCTGGGCGGCAGGCTGGGTTATGCCCTGTTCTACCAGGGCAGCTACTACCTTTCCCATCCACATGAAATTCTCTTCCTCTGGCAAGGCGGCATGTCCTTCCATGGCGGCTTCATCGGCGTCATGATCGCCATGTGGCTGTTCGCCAGGAAACGCGGCTTGACCTTCCTGGGCATCATGGACTTCGTCGCACCATTGGTGCCTGTCGGTCTCGGTGCCGGACGCATGGGCAACTTCATCAATGGCGAACTATGGGGCCGCGCCAGCGATGTTCCCTGGGCCATGGTCTTCCCGCAAATAGACAACGTTGCACGTCATCCTTCCCAACTCTACGAATTCCTCCTGGAAGGCGTCGTGCTCTTCATCCTGCTCTGGTGGTATTCGAGCAAACCGCGCGCAAGGGGATCAGTTTCTGCGCTATTCCTCATCGGCTACGGCGGCTTCCGCTTTCTGGTCGAGTTCACGCGTCAACCTGATGATTTCCTCGGGTTGCTGTCGCTCGGCCTGAGCATGGGGCAGTGGCTGAGCTTGCCTATGGTAATTGCGGGAGTATGGTTGATGATTGTGAGCTTGCGGCAGCCATCGCAAGTCTGATCATTGAACCTAGGAATGGTAAACAAGCATTCATTGCCAAACCTGCGGCGTAACATGGTGACAATAGGGGCACACGGTGCTATTGCACCACCCGAACCCGGAAAAACATCCTAATCAGTCCATGCTCAACCAAGCGGCGCTCCGGTTAAACTGGATGTCATGCGGAATCCTCAGCCTGTGCCGTGCCAACATTTGTGAGGTAAAGCACTATGTCAAAAACATCTAGGGACGTCACCATCCAGATGCCATCTGGTGGAAGCAGAATGGTGATTAACGTAGCAGCCAAGCAACCACGCGCCATCCCCGCCAGTTAAGTTCCAAACTGTACCCTAAAAATTCCCCTACTTCTGTATCTGGTTTCCTTCCGTTTGCTCCCTTACGATTGCTGTAATCGTCATTGTGTATTCATGGCCCATGCGTGAAAAAACGCGCAGGCCTAACTGTCAGGATCAAGTAGAGAACCTATGTCACAACCAAAAGCAGCCATCAAGCCATATCACCACCCTGCCGCAGGCTGGGGGGCGTTGAAGCAAGTCGCAGCCCAACTTGCATTGCAGAAGATTCCCGTCAAGGGCATCACCACCCTGTTGTCGCAAAACCAGCCCGATGGCTTTGACTGCCCAGGCTGTGCCTGGCCGGACAAGGAACACACTTCCACCTTTGAATTCTGCGAAAACGGCGTCAAGGCAGTGGCGGCTGAAGCGACCGCCAAGCGTGTGCCGCCTGCCTTCTTCGCAAAGCACACCGTCACTGAACTCATGGAGTGGAGCGACTTTGACCTTGAAGGTGAAGGCCGCCTGACCAACCCCATGCGCTATAACGCGGCCACAGACAAATATGAGGAAATTTCCTGGGACGGCGCATTCGGGTTGATAGCGCAACACCTGAATGCGCTTGACGATCCAGACGAGGCGATTTTCTACACCTCCGGTCGTGCAAGCAATGAAGCGGCGTTCCTCTATCAATTGTTCGTGCGTGAATTCGGCACCAACAACTTCCCGGATTGTTCCAACCTCTGCCACGAATCCACCAGCATGGCGTTGCCGCCTACCGTGGGCATCGGCAAGGGTTCAGTAACATTGCATGACTTCGAGCATGCCGACACCCTGCTGATCTTCGGCCAGAACCCTGCCACCAACCATCCGCGCATGCTGGGTGAGTTGCGTGAAGCCTCCAAGCGCGGTGCGCGCATCGTGGCGATCAACCCGCTGAAGGAACGCGGCCTGGAGCGCTTCGCCGACCCGCAAAGCCCGTTCGACATGTTGTCGTTCAAGGGCAGCAAGATCAGCGATATGTTCATCCAGCCCAAGCTGGGCGGCGACCTGGCCCTGGTCAAGGGCATGATCAAGTTCGTGATCCAGTGGGACGACGAAGCCATCAAGAATGGCACAGAGCGTGTCGTGGATGTGGAATTCATCCAGCAGCATACCAATGGCTTTGAAGCCATTGCAGCAGATGCACGCAATGAAAGCTGGGACCTGATCGTCGAAGAATCCGGCGTGCCACTGGCGCAGATCGAGGAAATTGCCCGCATCTATGCCACCGGCGACCGCGTGATCTCCACCTGGGGCATGGGCATCACTCAGCACAAGCATGGCGTGGCCACTATCAAGACCCTGGTCAATCTCATGTTGTTGCGCGGCAATATCGGCAAGGAAGGCGCCGGCCTCTGCCCAGTACGCGGCCACAGCAACGTGCAGGGCAACCGCACTGTGGGCATCTACGAAAAGATGCCATTGGCCTTCCTCGAAAGCCTAGAGCGCGTGTTCGACATTAAGGTGCCCAAGGAGCCGGGTTACGATGCAGTGTCTGCCATCCAGGCCATGATCGACGGCAAGGCCAAGTTCTTCTTCGCGCTGGGCGGCAATTTCTCGATTGCCACGCCCGACACTGATCGCACCTGGGATGGCCTACGCAATTGCGATCTCACCGCCCATGTCACGACCAAGCTCAACCGCAGCCATCTGGTTCACGGCAAGGAAGCGCTGATCCTGCCATGCCTGGGCCGCACCGAGATCGACAACCAGGAAACCGGGCCGCAAGGCGTGACCGTGGAAGATTCCATGAGCATGGTGCATATCTCCTACGGCATGAACAAGCCGGCATCGCCACATCTGTTGTCCGAGCCCGCGATCGTCGCCCGCATGGCCCATGCCACGCTCAAGAACAGCAAGACCCCATGGCTGGAATACATCAAGGATTACAGCAAGATCCGCGATGTCATCGAGCAGACCATGCCAGCGCTGTTCAAAAACTATAACGAACGCATCAAGCATCCAGGCGGCTTCCGCATGCCTGTACCTTCAAGCGAGCGTGTCTGGATCACGCCTTCCGGCAAGGCTGAGTTCACAGTGCATGAAATCCCGCGCAACTCGCCTATCCACCAGGCGCGCGAGCAATACGGCGACCAAATGTTCGTCCTGATGACCACCCGCTCACACGACCAGTACAACACCACGATCTACGGCATGGATGATCGTTACCGCGGCGTGTTCGGCCAGCGCCGTGTCGTGTTCATGAATCCGGAGGATATCAAGCGCATGGGACTCAAGGCGGGCGACTGGGTCAACCTGATCAGCGTCTGGCAGGATGGCATCACCCGTCGGGCCGACAACTTCCTGGTCGTGACCTATGACATCCCACAAGGTTGCCTGGGAGGCTATTACCCGGAAACCAACAACCTGGTGCCATTGGAAAGTGTTGCCGATCTTTCCCACACGCCAACTTCCAAGTCGATTCCCGTCATTATCGAAAAGACCGTCGCGGCAGAGGTATCCAATGCTGCTTGATCATGACCATGCCGAACACGAGGAGGTGGATGCCAACTTTGATCACGGACAACTGGACCAAAGCGCCGTGCTGATGCTGGGGATCCTGGAATTGCTGCATGCCGAGCATGAAGAGGGACGCGCACGTGTGTCCCTGGCCGCGATCTGCAAACGGCTGGGCATCCGCATGAGCACGCTGCAACGCCTCATGACCGCGCTCACCGAGCAGGAACTGGTTGAAGTTTCCACCGAGAAAGAGCGCCTGGTAGCGGCATTGACAGCAAGCGGCGAAGAAATTTCCCAGGCCTTGCAGGTCGCATAAGCTTCATGCGCCAGCCAGCCGGCTGGCAAAACACAAACCGCGTCGGCAGGCGGCTGGAGTACAATGGCAGGCATCAAGGACTCGACTCTCCCCGGCTTACCATGAAGCTTTATGTCTCGTTTGCTGCCCGCATACGCGCGATGATTGATGAAGGCGTTCTGCGGCCCGGCGACAAGATATTCTCCGTACGCCAGGCCAGCCAGAAATATGGGGTCAGCATCAGCACTGTGCTACGCGCCTACCTGCTATTGGAACAGGAAGGCATCATCAGCAGCCATCCCCAGTCCGGCTACTACGTCACACCACGCAAACGCCTGCAGCAGCGCGGTTCGCCGCTTGCCAAGGACATCAACCTCTCCGAGGTGGACGCAAGCAAGCTGGTACTCACCACGCTCAAATCCATCCGCGAGTTCGGCACTGTGCCACTGGGCTCGCCATTCCCGGATCCGCAGCTGTTCCCGCTCAAGAAAATCCACCAGTATGAAAAAGCCCTGACCGATGATGAAGGCGAATGGGGGATATTGAGCGACTTGCCGCCAGGCAATGAAATGCTGCGCCAGCAGATTGCCCGGCGCTATCTTGTCTATGGCATGGACGTTTCGCCTGACGACATTGTCATCACCCATGGCGCCACGGAGGCCATCACGCTTTGCCTGCAGGCAGTGACCAAGGCTGGCGACATCATTGCACTGGAAGCACCGGGCTATTATGCGCTTGCGCACACCGTGGAGCGGTTAGGCATGAAGGTTGCCGAGCTGCGCACCGACCCTGAAACCGGGATAGACCTCGATGCCTTGCGCGCCACGACAGACAATGTCCGGATTGCGGCCGTGGTGCTCACCACCACTTTCCAGAATCCGCTGGGCTTCGTCATGCCGGATGAGAAAAAACAAACCTTGGTGGAGTTCCTGGCAGAGCAACAGATTCCACTGATCGAGGATGACGTCTACAGCGAATTGTATTTTAGCGAAACCGCCCCCAAGCCGGCCAAGGCATTTGATCGCTCGGGCCTGGTGCTACATTGTTCCTCGTTTTCAAAATCACTGGCACCGGGTTATCGCGTCGGCTGGACCACTGCCGGGCGCTACCGGCAGGAGGTAGAACGGCTGATGTTCCTCAACAGCCTGTCGTTGCCTTCGGCACCGCAGATCGCCATTGCCAAGTTCATGCAGCGCGACAGCTTCGAGCAGCACCTGAAACAGTTGCGCCACACCTTGCGCTCGCAATACATCCTGATCCGCAACGTGATCGAGGAAAGCTTCCCTCCCGGCACGCAGCTCTCGGTGCCCAAGGGCGGATACGTGATCTGGGTACAATTGCCGCCGCAGCTGGACTCGCTCAAGCTTTACCGTGCCGCGATTGATAATGGCATTACCGTGGCGCCCGGCACCATCTTCTCGCGCAAGAAAGACCTCACCCACTATATCCGCCTCAACTTCAGCCATTTGTGGACATTGGCCATCGAACAGGCGGTGCGCAACGTGGGAATACTAGCCTGCGAAATGCTGGCAGGCACTGAGCAGAACTAGTCAAAGACTATTATCTGCACTGCCCCCTCAACAGCAGCGCTTTATCCCGTCCCACTTTTCATCCTGCCACGCCTTGAAAAATGCCTCCCGCGACAAAGGCGGGGCCTGGTGCCGGTGCTTTTTCTGATTGGCGGCATACAAACGCAGGTAACGCTCATAGGCATCGTCACCGGATACCTGGCGCAAAAAACGCCAGGTACGGTTCAAGGCTGGACGGAAAAACCGCAACATCAGTCGCGCACCCACGCTGAATCCAGTTGCGTCTGGACATAGGGCGCTTCAATCATGGGACGTACCGGCTTGCCGCTCAGGCTGCGGTAGCTCACGCGCAGCATATCCAGGATCACGATCCAGAGCACCACGACAAAAAACAATGTCAGCGCAGCATCAAGCTGCTGATTGAAAATAAGCTGGGGAGCGACAGCGGCTTTATCTGGCGGCAGCAAGCCTGCAGCCAGCTTGGCCGACATATCGTTGGCCGCCGCGAGGAAGCCGATACGCACATCATCGCTGGTGATCTTCTCCCAGGCTGCGCTCGTGGTTACCAACACCAGCCAACTCAACGGCAGCGCAGTGACCCAGGCATATTTCAGGCGGCCGGACTTGATCAGGATGCCGGTCCCTACCGAAAGCGCAATCGCCGCCAGCATCTGGTTGGAGATGCCAAACAAAGGCCAGAGGATATTCACGCCGCCGTTCGGGTCAATCACGCCGATATAAAGGAAATAACCCCAACCGGCCACCACAATGGCACTGGTCAGCAATACCGATGGATACCATGATGTCTGCCCCAGCTTGGGCCAGAAGTTACCCAGCATATCCTGCAGCATGAAGCGCCCAACCCGGGTGCCCGCATCCAGCGTGGTCAGGATGAATATCGCCTCGAACATGATGGCAAAGTGATACCAGAGTGCAAGCAGGTGCTGGCCAAATGCGCTGCCGAAGATGCTTGCCATGCCCACCGCAAGCGAAGGCGCGCCGCCGGTTCTGGCGAACAAGGTTGCCTCGCCCATCTGGCGCGCGAGTATTTCCATCTGTTCCACGGTCACCGGGAACCCCCAGCTTGAAATAGTCGCCACGGCATCAGCCGCTTCCTTGCCGACGAGGCCGGCCGGGCTGTTGATGGCAAAGAAGACGCCTGGATCAAGCACCGTGGCCGCAATCATCGCCATGATAGCAACAAACGATTCGAGCAACATCGCGCCATAACCTATCATGCGGATATCGGCTTCGCTGGCAATCAGCTTGGGCGTGGTGCCGGACGCAATCAAGGCATGGAAGCCGGAGACCGCACCACAAGCAATGGTGATGAACACAAATGGGAACAGGCTGCCGCCGAAGATTGGCCCGGTGCCGTCAATAAACTGGGTAAGCGCAGGCATCTTCACTTCAGGCTGGAGCAGGATGATCGCAATCGCCAGCAGGAAGATGGTGCCAAGCTTCATGAAGGTAGAAAGATAATCGCGCGGCGCCAGCAGCAGCCATACCGGCAGGATGGCAGCAGCGAAGCCATAAGCAATCACCCACCAGGCCAGGCTGAGCCCGTCATGGTCGAACAGGCCGCGCAGGAAAGCGTGCTGGTCGATATAACCGCCGCCAAACACCGAGAGCAAGAGCAACACCACCCCCAGCACGGAAGCTTCCAGCACACGTCCTGGCCGGAAATGGCGCATGTAAATGCCCACTATCATGGCAATCGGTATGGTAGCAGCCACTGTCGAGGTCGCCCATGGGCTATGCTTCATGGCGTTGACCACCACCAGCCCGAGCACGGCAATCAGGATCACCATGATGGTGAAGGTACCCACCAGCGCGGCAAAGCCGCCGATAGGGCCTAATTCCTCCCGTGCCATTTGCCCCAGGCTGCGGCCATTGCGACGCGTGGAGAGGAACAAGGTCACCATATCCTGCACGGCACCGCCAAGCACCGCGCCCACCAATATCCACAATGTGCCGGGCAAATAGCCGAACTGCGCGGCGAGCGTTGGCCCCACCAGCGGCCCGGGGCCGGCAATAGCTGCGAAATGATGGCCGAACACCACCCATTTGTTGGTGGGCACATAATCGCGGCCGTTATCCAACCTCTCCGCCGGGGTAGCGCGGCTGGCGTCCACTACCAGCACGCGGGCCGCTATCCATGCAGCATAAAAACGGTAGGCAATCGCGAATATACAGACTGCGGCAGCTATGAACCACAACGCATTAATGCTCTCGCCACGGTGCAGGGCAATGCCGCCCACCGCGGCAGCGCCGACAATAGCGACTGCGAACCAAGCCAATAATTGTAAGGTTTTATTCATTTAGGTTTATGATATGTCCCAATATTGCCCGCCAGTATAAAACCAAACCTGCAGGCTGAGAGCCTATTCACACTCTTTTCATGAGGCTCGTTGCCCCGGCAGGGTAGTCGATACAAGGCGCAAACCGCAGACGGGCTTGTTGCCCGGCGAGGATTTGCAACGCAGCAGCGGCTGCGCTGCCGGGACAACCCAGAGGGCATAGCTTCAAAACGCGCCCGCTCTGCGTTGCAGTCCTTGGCAAGGCAATGAGCATACCTGCGGACTGCGCCTTGATCGGACGCGTTTTGAAGCCATGCGTGCCTCTATGAAAAGAGGGTGAACAGGCTCTGAAAAACCGGCCGGAATAGATATTGCTAGTATTTGCACCCAAACCAACAATTGTGAGAGATAAGCATGAAATCAAGCTGTGTTAGCCTGTTGGCCTTGCTGGCCCTCAGCCTGCCTGCATGGGCAGCGCCAGATGAAGCGCAACCGATCGAAACCACAACCGCGAGCGGAGACAAGATTCTGCTGCATCCGAATGGCAAGTGGGAATATGTGGACAAGGTGAAAAAAGCCGAGGCCGACAAAATTGCCAAGGAATACCCGGAAAACAAGGGTTGCCCACCCGGCACCCAGGGCGGCCTATTTGGCTTTGGGCGCTGCATCCCGCCGGGTGACAAGGATTTCAACCGCGGCTCCATGAGCGGCAAGGGCCGCTAAGCCAACCACAGTGGCAACAGCATGCTTGCCCGGTCAATCCATAGGCACCGAAAGGTGCCTCATGCCAATATGATGAGGTCGACCTGCAACCCGTAACACCCAAACAACCCGCATTTCTGCTACGCCAGCTATGGCCGCTATTGCGGCCTTATCGCTGGCAAATTCTGCTTGCCTTTCTCCTGCTATGCCTGGCATCCGCGGCATTATTGCTGGTACCGCTGGCATTTCGCGACCTGATCGACCTCGGCTTTGATTCCAATGCCTCCAGCGCCGACATCGAGTCCAGCCTCAGCCGGCACTTTATATTATTGACGGGATTGGCGGCATTCTGGGCATTGGCAGTCGCCTGCCGCTATTACACGGTTTCATGGGTGGGCGAACGCGTCACGGCAGATTTGCGCAGCCAGGTCTATCAACGCGTGCTGACACAATCGCCGCAATTCTTTGAAACATTACAGACCGGCGAAGTGCTTTCGCGCCTGACCGCGGACACGACCCTGATCCAGACCGTGGTGGGAAGCTCGGCATCCATGGGGCTGCGCAGCCTGATCCAGTTCGTCGGCGGCATGACCATGCTGGCCCTGACCAGCTGGTACCTGTTTTCGCTCAACCTCGGGCTCATGCTACTGGTGACCGTGCCCGTACTGCTGATCGGACGCAAGGTAAAACACCTTTCACGAGAATCACAGGACAGGATTGCCGACAGCTCAGCGATGGCAGGGGAAATTCTCAATGCCATGCCTACCGTGCAATCCTATACCCAGGAACACCGTGAAACCGACCGCTTCCGCAATAGCGTGGAAGTCAGCTTCACAACCGCAGTGCGCCGCATTCGCGTACGTGCCGCCCTTGCCGCCGCCGTCATTGCCGGGATCAGCGCTGCCATTATTTTCGTATTGTGGATCGGTGCACGCCAGGTCGGCAGCGGCGAGCTTTCTGGCGGGCAACTCGCCTCCTTCATCCTTTATGCCGCCCTGGTAGCTGGCAGCGTCAGCACCATGGCCGAGGTCTGGGGCGATATCATGCGTGCCGCCGGCGCTACGGGACGCTTGCTGGAATTGCTGAACGCCCAGTCCCCAATTAAAAACCCGGACATGCCGCACAACCTGGAGAATCGTACGCAGGCCTCCATTACACTGGACGAAGTAAGCTTTTACTATCCGGCAAGACCTGGCCAGCCTGCGTTGGACAAGGTATCGCTACAAATCAGTGCAGGAGAAACTATTGCCTTGGTCGGCCCGTCTGGCGCAGGAAAATCCACGCTGTTCCAGCTACTGCTGCGCTTTTATGACATCCATCATGGACGGATTGCCATCAACGGCCAGGATATACGCTCTCTCAAGCTGGAGGACTTGCGCGGCATGATTGCCCTGGTGCCGCAAGACCCTGTGATATTTTCCACCAGTGCCTTGGAGAATATCCGCTACGGCAGGCCGCAAGCCAGCGACGAGGAAGTCAGGCAAGCTGCCATGGCCGCCAATGCCGCCGAGTTTATCGAGCAATTGCCGCAAGGCTACGATACCTTCCTCGGTGAACGCGGCACCCGGCTCTCGGGCGGTCAGCGCCAGCGGCTTGCCATTGCGCGCGCCATGCTCAAGAACGCGCCCATCCTGTTGCTGGACGAAGCCACCAGCGCCCTGGATGCGGAATCGGAAATCCTCGTGCAACAAGGCCTGGATGCCGCGATGCAGGGCCGTACCACATTGATCATCGCCCACCGCCTGGCCACGGTACAGAATGCCGACCGCATCGTCGTGCTGGAGCGTGGGCATATCGTGGAAACCGGCACGCCAGCCGAGCTTCGCCAGCAGTCCGGGCTATACAGCCGTCTTGCCCGCCTGCAATTCGACTTGCAAGCACAGCATGCACCGCATGAGGACAATTAGCCCATAAAATGCACTCCCACCGTGCATCACATCTCCATTGCCATTAGCGCAAACGTCACCACTGTTTTTGCTGTAACCCTGCGTCCAGTATGGATTTCAACCTAATTCCCCACACCCTGGCATGGCTGTTGCTTGAATGACAGCGAGCATAGACAGCAAAGTTGCTGTTGCAGTGCATCGAAACACAATACTTGGTTCCCAATGGCGGGAGCCAAACAGTAAATAGAAGTATCAGGGCCAGTGCTGGCCCACGCGGACAAAGGCGTCCTTGCCTGATGAGTTTACCTCATCGGCAGGACGCCTTTTTTATTGCCTGAATTCTGATTAACCATGTGGGGAAACATGATGAGTATTGAAGATAAAAAAACTTCCGGCGCAATAGTCCCGGAGAGTAACGCGGTCAATACCGAGCGCCGCGACTTTTTCCGTGCCAGTGCCGGCATGGTGCTGGCATCTGCCATGCTGGGCATCGCGCCAGGGAAGCTGGGCAACCAGGCATGGGCGGCGGGAAGCGATGCGCCTGAACTCAGCGAAGTCAAGATCGGCTTCATTCCGCTGACCGACTGTGCGCCTATCGTGGTCGCTTCCAAAATGGGTTTCGACAAGAAATATGGCATCAAGATCACGCCATCGAAGGAAGCTTCCTGGGCAGGCATTCGCGACAAGGTGGTCAACGGTGAACTGCATGCCGCCCATATGCTGTATGGCATGGTCTACGGCGTGCAGATGGGCATTGGCAGCCAACAGAAGGATATGTCCATTCTCATCACGCTGAACCAGAACGGCCAGGCCATCACCCTGAGCAACCAGCTCAAGGAAAAGGGCGTTACCGGCGGCACTGAGCTCAAACGCCTGCTGGGCAGTGAAAAGCGCGAGTTCACGTTTGCCCAAACCTTCCCTACCGGCACGCATGCCATGTGGCTCTACTACTGGCTAGCCAGCCATGGCATCGACCCGTTCAAGGACATCAAGACCATTGTGGTGCCGCCTCCGCAAATGGTCGCCAACATGCGCATAGGCAATATGGATGGTTACTGTGTAGGTGAGCCATGGAATGCCCGGGCAATTCACGACAAGATCGGTTTCACGGCGGCGACCACCCAGGATATCTGGCCCGAACACCCGGAAAAAGTGCTGGGCACCACCTCGGAATTCGTTGCCAAGTATCCCAAGACCGCCCTGGCCATCACCAAGGCCATTCTTGAGGCTTCCCGTTATATCGACACGGCAGCCAACCGCCCCGCCGTCGCCAAGCTGATCGCGAGCAAGGCCTATGTCAATGCGCCGGAAGCCGTCATTGAGGGCCGTTTCCTCGGCCACTACGACAATGGTATCGGCAAGAAATGGGAAGACCCGCACTACATGAAGTTCTTCGATGACGGCAAGGCCAGCTTTCCCTATCTCTCGGACGGCATGTGGTTCCTCACCCAGCACAAACGCTGGGGCATGTTGAAGGCAGACCCAGACTACCTCGCGGTCGCCAAAAAGGTAAACCGCATCGACATCTACACCGAAGCTGCCAAATCGCTTGGCATTTCCGTCCCCAGCGACCCGATACGCTCCAGCAAGCTGATCGACGGCGTGGTCTGGGACGGCAAGGATCCAAAGGCCTACGCCAACGGATTCAAGATCAAGGCATGAAAAATGAGCGGCGGCTCATGGATAAAGCCGCCATCAAAGCAACCGTGATGCGAGGTAAATCATTATGAGCGCAGTCAGTATCAGCAAGAAGGACATCAAGACCATCATGAAAAGCGATCAAACCATTGTAAAACCAGCGGCCGCTGTCACGCCTCCTGTGGCTGCCCGGCCCAGCATGCTGGCGCTGAAGTCACGCGCTTTTTTCCAGTGGCTGTTGCCTCCGGTATTTGGCCTGTTGTTGCTGGTGGCAATCTGGGCGCTGATTTCCTATCAGTCCCCCAACCTGCCCGGCCCTCTCCCCACCTGGCAGGCCGCAACCGAATTGTTCAGCGACCCATTTTATATCAACGACCCCAATGACCAGGGCATAGGCTGGAACATCCTGGCATCGCTCGAACGCGTAGCGCTGGGCTTTGGCCTGGCTGCCCTTGTCGGCATTCCGCTGGGATTCATCATCGGGCGCTTCCAGTTCATATCGCGCATGGCCGCACCAGTGATCGGCATCCTGCGCCCGGTATCGCCGCTGGCATGGCTGCCCATCGGCCTGCTGGTATTCAAGGCTGCCGATCCCGCTGCGATCTGGGTGATTTTCATCTCCGCCATCTGGCCAATGATCATCAATACCGCGGTTGGGGTTTCCAAGGTGCCGCAGGACTACATGAACGTGGCCAAGGTACTCAACCTTTCTGAATGGAAGATTGTGACCAAGATCCTCTTCCCTTTCGTGCTGCCTTACATGATGACCGGCGTGCGCCTGTCCATCGGTGTTGCCTGGCTGGTGATCGTGGCGGCGGAAATGCTCACCGGCGGCGTCGGTATCGGCTTCTGGGTCTGGGATGAATGGAACAACCTCAATGTGGAACACATCATCATCGCCATCTTTGTCGTGGGTATCGTCGGCCTGCTGCTGGAAGTCGCGCTGACCTCGCTGGCCAAACGCTTCAGCTACGAATAAGGAACTACATCATGGAAAAAACCGCGCAAGAAAAAATTAATCTGCAAACCAGATACGTACAGCTGGAAAACGTCAACATGACCTTTTTCACCAAAAAAGGCACATTCGAGGCGCTGAAGAATGTGAACTTCAGCATCCGCGAAGGCGAGTTCATCTCCATCATCGGCCACTCGGGTTGCGGCAAATCCACCGTGCTCAACCTGATAGCCGGCCTGCTGCACCCCACCGATGGCAACCTGTTCTGCGCCGGCCGCGAAATCGCTGGCCCTGGCCCGGAACGCGCCGTCGTGTTCCAGAACCATTCCTTATTGCCCTGGCTAACCTGTGCCGAGAATGTCCACCTGGCCGTCGAGCGCGTATTCGGCGGCAAGGAAAGCAAAGCGAAACTGGCGCAGCGCACCCAGGCCGCGATCGAGCTGGTCGGGCTGGCCCATGCGGCTGAGAAGCGCCCCAACGAAATTTCCGGCGGCATGAAGCAACGCGTAGGCATTGCGCGCGCACTGGCGATGGAGCCCAAGGTGCTGCTGCTAGACGAGCCTTTCGGCGCCCTGGATGCCCTGACCCGGGCGCACTTGCAGGATGAGTTGATGGGCATCATGGCCAAGTCTGGCTGCACCGCCGTCATGGTCACGCATGACGTGGACGAGGCCGTACTGCTTTCGGACCGCATCGTCATGATGACCAATGGCCCGGCAGCGACGATAGGGGAAATCCTCGAAGTCGACTTGGCGCGTCCGCGCAAACGCCTGGAACTGGCAGAAGACAGCCATTACAACCACCTGCGCAGCGAGGTATTGAAGTTCCTTTATGAGCGGCATGCCCGCAAGGCCGCCTGAGCAGGCAGGCGCGCAGACAAAAAAAGGGCCCGTCGGTCAGGACGGGCCGGTACTACCGTTACCCCTCATCCGCATAGAAAAAGGAGCAACCCATGCAAAGTAATTCGAGATTCACCATGCGTCAAGCCTGTTATGGCAGCCTGCTGGGACTCGCCATCAGTGCCGCTGCGCCGGCACACGCAGAAGATGCAGCACCCGACTACACATTGATTGAAGCAATCAATGCCGGCAAGAACATGAGCAACCTGCGCCTGCGCTATGAACATGTCGACCAGGACAACCGCAGCGAACATGCCAATGCGCTGACGCTGCGCACCCTGGTCGGCTGGCAGACCGCCGACTTCCACAAATTCAGCCTGGGCGTGCAGCTCATCAACGTCGCCAAGCTGGTGGACGACTACAACGACATGGACCTGGGCGCCTCCCAGCCCGGCATGGCCAATTACCCTGCGATCGTCGACCCCGACGCCACCGACATCAACCAGTTGTACCTGGACTGGAAAGGCATCAAGGACACCAGCATCCGCCTGGGCCGGCAGTCGGTCAAGCTCGACAACGTGCGCTTCATCGGCAATATAGAGTTCCGCCAGCTCATGCAGGTTTTCGACGGCGTCGCCATTGAAAACAAGAGCCTGCCCAACACCAGCCTTTACTTCGCCCACTTCGAGCGCGTGAAGCAGATCAACAACCGCAAGCGCAGCGGCAACTTGGATATTGCCCACGCCACGTACAGCATCTCGCCCGGCGAGACGGTGACAGCCTACGGCTATTTCAACAACTTCAACGACCTGGGCTTCAATGCCAACAATGGCCTGGGCTTGGATGCCGATGCCTCCAACAAGACATTGGGCTTGCGCCTGGATGGCGCCCGTAAGCTGGGTGATCCCTGGAAGCTGCTCTATACGGCTGAATATGCGAAACAAACCGATTATTCCGGCGGCGACTCCCGCATAGATGCCCATTACGCCCACTTCGGCGCCGGGGCAATGGTCCAGACCTGGTATCTGCGTCTCGATCAGGAACGCTTGTCGAGCAATGACGGCGTTTACGCCTTCCAGACGCCGTTCGGCACCAACCGCCTGTTCCAAGGCTGGGCTGACCAGTTCCTGGTCACGCCGGTATGGGGGATGCGCGACAGCTACCTGAGCTTTGGCGGCAAGCCCTTGCCGCAATTGAGCCTGGTGGGCGAGTTCCACGTATTCCGCGCCGACGAGGATTTTACTGCCTTCAATGGCGGCACCAGCAACCGCTATGGCAATGAAATCGACCTCGCGGCGACCTGGAGCTTCAACCAGAAGCTGTCACTCAAGGTGGAATACGCCAATTTCCGCGAAGGCGACCGCATCGCCCAGGCTGCTGCACGCAAGGCCGACCTGGAGCGGTTCTGGATCACCGCACTGTATAACTTCTAGGCAACAAAGGACCACCATCATGGCAGGCAGGATTTTTCTGATAGGCGCAGGACCCGGAGATGCAGAGCTCATTACGCTCAAGGCCGTCAAGGCCTTGGCATCGGCAGACGTGATCCTGCTGGACGACCTGGTCAACCGCGAGCTGCTGCAACATGCGCCACAAGCACGCGTGATCGAGGTCGGCAAGCGCGGCGGCTGCAAATCCACGCCTCAGCATTTCATCAACCGCATGATGGTGGCCCTGGCAGAACAAGGCCAGGTCGTCGCCCGGCTCAAGGGCGGCGACCCATTCCTGTTCGGCCGTGGCGGCGAGGAAATGCTGGAACTGCGTGCAGCCGGCATTCCGGTAGAAGTCATCCCCGGCATCACCAGCGGCATTGCCGTGCCCGCCATGATCGGCATCCCGGTGACCCACCGCGCCTACACGCATGGGGTGAGCTTCGTCACCGGCCACCTGCAGGACGGTGAAAACGGCCAGAACTGGAAAGCCCTGGCGGAAAGCGGCACCACACTGGTGATCTACATGGGTATGAAACATATATCCGCCATTACGCGAGAACTGCTGGCAAGCGGCATGTCTCCCGATACCCCGGCAGCAGCCATCCAGAATGGTTCGCTTCCGCAACAGCAACACGTCACCAGCACCTTGTCGCATCTCACAACCGCAGTGCGGCAGGCAGGCCTGGGCAGTCCCGCCATTATCGTCATCGGCGACGTCGTCCGCCTGGCACACAGCAAGGATCTGCTGCAGTCAGTATTGATTGCAGCATAGGCAACAAGAGGAGAAAGTCATGCAACAACAGAAACTAATCGTCGTCGGCAACGGTATGGTTGGCCACTACTTTGTCCAGGAACTGGTCAAGCGCCACCCTGACCTGGCCGCTGCGGGAATACAGGTGACAGTGCTGGGCGAAGAACCGCGCCCCGCCTATGACCGTGTACACCTCTCCAGCTTTTTCTCCGGCAGCACGGCGGAAGACCTCTCGCTGGTAGAACCCGGCTTCTACGACCGCCCTGGCCTGGAACTGCGCCTGAACGCCCGCGCCAGTCAGATTGACCGCAACAGGCAAACCGTCACCCTGACCGACGACAGCACCTTGCATTACGACAAGCTGGTACTCGCCACCGGCTCCGTCCCTTTCGTGCCGCCAGTACCTGGGCGCGACCGTGAAAACTGCTTCGTCTACCGCACCATTGAAGACCTGGAAGCCATGACGGCAGCGGGCGCCACTGCCAAGAGCGGCGTGGTGGTCGGCGGCGGCCTGCTCGGCCTGGAATGCGCCAAGGCCCTGCGCGACATGGGCCTGAAAACCCACGTGGTGGAATTTGCCCCACGCCTGATGGCCGTGCAGGTGGACGAAAGCGGCGGGCGCGTGCTGCGCACCAAGATCGAGGAGCTGGGTGTTAATGTGCACACCAGCCGCAACACGACTGCCATTACCGACGGCGCCACCGCACGCCACCGCATGGTGTTCTTTGACGAAACCTGGCTGGAGACAGACATGATCGTCTTCTCCGCCGGTATCCGCCCACGCGACGAACTGGCCCGCCAAAGCGGGCTGGCGATCGGCGCGCGGGGCGGCATCACCATTGATGATCGCTGCCGCACCAGCGATCACAACATTTATGCCATTGGTGAATGCGCAAACTGGAATGGGCAGATGTACGGCCTGGTCGCCCCCGGCTATGACATGGCCCGCATTGCATGCGCCCACTTATCCGGTGAGTCCGCTACCACCTTCCAGGGCGCAGACATGAGCACCAAGCTCAAGCTGATGGGTGTGGATGTGGCCAGCGTGGGCGATGCGCATGGTGAGACACACGGTTCCCGCAGTTACCAATACCTGGATGAAGTACGCAATATCTACAAGAAGATTGTCGTCAGCGAGGATGGCAAGAAATTGCTCGGTGCAGTCCTGATAGGCAATGCCGATGAATACGGCACCCTGCAGCAAATGACGGTCAATGGCATGCCATTGCCGGAAAATCCCGAGTTCCTGATCCTGCCTGCCAGCGACGGCAAGGAAAAGCCCGGCCTGGGCGTGGATGCCCTGCCCGAAAGCGCCGTGCTGTGCTCATGCAACAACGTCACCAAGGGAGCGATTGGCGAAGCGGTTGCCGCGGGCGCCTGCACCATTGGCGAGATCAAGGCCTGCACCAAGGCAGGCACGACCTGCGGCGGCTGCGTGCCACTGGTCACGCAGGTGATGAAGGCCGAGATGCGCAAGCACGGCATGGCGGTGAACAACCACCTATGCGAGCATTTCCCCTACTCGCGCCAGGAGCTCTACCACATCGTGCGCGTAGAGCAGATCAGAACCTTCGACGAACTGCTGGAAAAACACGGCAAAGGCCTGGGCTGCGATATCTGCAAACCCACCGCCGCAAGCATCCTCGCTTCCTGCTGGAACGATTTCATCCTCAAGAAGGACCTGGCATCGCTGCAGGATTCCAACGACTACTTCCTCGGCAATATCCAGAAAGACGGCAGCTATTCGGTCGTGCCGCGCATGCCCGGCGGCGAAGTGACGCCTGACGGCCTGATCGCCATCGGCCATATCGCCAAGAAATACGGCCTCTACACCAAGGTCACCGGCGGCGCGCGCGTGGACATGTTCGGCGCGCGCGTCGAGCAACTGCCCGATATCTGGGAAGAATTGATCGCTGCCGGCTTCGAGTCCGGCCATGCCTATGGCAAGTCGCTGCGCACCGTCAAAAGCTGCGTCGGCTCCACCTGGTGCCGCTATGGCGTGGACGACAGCGTGGGCCTCGCCGTGCAGCTAGAGAACCGTTACAAGGGCCTGCGCGCGCCGCACAAGATCAAGTTCGGCGTCTCAGGCTGCACTCGTGAATGCGCTGAAGCACAAGGCAAGGACGTGGGCATCATCGCCACAGAGCAGGGCTGGAACCTGTACGTGTGCGGCAACGGCGGCATGAAGCCGCGCCATGCCGAACTGCTGGCGAGCGACCTGAGCAAGGAAGACTTGATCAAGATGATTGACCGCTTCCTGATGTTCTACATCCGCACCGCGGACCGGCTGCAGCGCACCAGCACCTGGCGCGACAACCTCGAGGGCGGCCTGGATTACCTCAAGGACGTGGTCATCAACGACTCGCTGGGTCTGGGTGCCGAGCTGGAAGCCCAGATGCAGCATGTCGTGGATAACTACCAGGACGAATGGAAGTCCGCTGTGGATGACCCGGAAGTCCGCAAGCGCTTTCGCAGCTTCGTCAACAGCACGGTTGCCGACGCCAACATCGTGTTCGTGAAAGAGCGCGAGCAGATGCGTCCTGCCACGCCGGAGGAAAAACGCCAGGCAAAAGTCATCCCGGTGCTGGCACTGGTCGAGTAACCAATGGAGCAAAACTCATGAGTCAATTACAACAATCCGCCTCCTCCCAAGCAACAGGCAACCTGAATATGTCCATATCTGCAGAAAAAAACGGCACCTGGCAAGCAGTTTGCCCGCTTGAGGATATCTGGCCCAACACTGGCGTATGCGCTTTGCTGGGCGGACGGCAGATCGCGATTTTCCGCATGAAGGACGATCTGCTGTACGCCCTCGACAACCACGACCCGCACAGCGGCGCCAACGTGCTCGCGCGCGGCATTGTCGGCGACCTTGGTGGCGAGCCGGTGGTCGCGTCGCCTATCTACAAGCACCATTACCGATTGTGTACTGGCGCATGCGTGGAAGATGCGGACACCCGATTGAATACCTATCCGGTGGAACTGCGCGAAGGCATGGTCTGGGTGCAAGTCCCAGCCTAGCCAGAGCCAGGGGATCATCATGACGGAAGTCAAATCGGTCTGCCCCTACTGCGGGGTCGGCTGCGGTATCGTCATGCAGGTGGATGCTGGACGCATCATCAAGGTAGCAGGTGACAAACAACATCCATCCAACTTCGGCCGACTGTGTACCAAGGGCAGCAGTTGCATACAGGCGATCACCAATGGCGGCCGCCTTGAGCACGCCTATGCTCGCAGTCAGCGCGGGATGGAGCCTGTTCGTACCGATATCCAGAAAGCCATCGAAATGGCAGGCACCCGCCTGCGCGCCATTGTGGACGAACATGGCCCTGACTCAGTGGCACTCTATGTCTCCGGCCAGATGTCACTGGAAGCCCAATACCTGGCCAACAAACTGATCAAGGGCTATATAGGCAGCAACAATATCGAGTCCAACTCACGCCTGTGCATGGCCAGCGCAGGTACGGGCTATAAGCAGTCTCTCGGTGCAGACGGCCCGCCCGGCTCCTATCAGGACTTTGACACCACTGACCTGATCTTCGTTATCGGCGCCAATATGGCTGATTGCCACCCAATTCTGTTCCTGCGCATGATGGACCGCGTCAAGGCCGGTGCAAAACTGATCGTGGTCGACCCGCGCCGCAACGCCACTGCAGACAAGGCCAGCCTCTTCATGCAGATCAGGCCCGGCACCGACCTCGCCCTGCTCAACGGCCTGCTGCACCTGATCATCAAGAACGGCCACACAGACCCCGAGTTTATTGCCGAATTCACCGAGGGCTGGGACGCCATGCCCGAGTTTCTGCAAGACTATCCACCAGAGAAAGTGGCCGAAATCACCGGCATTCCCGAAGCCGATATCCGCAAGGCTGCCGAATGGATCGGTACCGCCCCCAACTGGATGAGCTGCTGGACCATGGGACTGAACCAAAGCACTCACGGCACCTGGCACACCAACCTCATCTGCAACCTGCACCTGGCGACCGGCGCCATCTGCAAGCCCGGCAGCGGGCCGTTCTCGCTGACTGGCCAGCCCAACGCCATGGGCGGACGGGAAATGGGCTATATGGGGCCAGGCCTGCCCGGCCAGCGTGCTGTCATGGCCGAGCAAGACCGCAAGTTTGTCGAGAAAGCCTGGGGCGTACCCGAAGGCACTTTGCGCACCGAGACAGGCAGCGGCACCATCGCCATGTACGAGGACATGGCGGCAGGCAAGATCAAGGCCTGCTGGATTATCTGCACCAACCCGGTGGCCACCACACCCAACCGCAAGACCACCATTGCCGGACTGGAAAAGGCCGAGCTGGTCATCACGCAGGATGCCTTTATCGATACGGAAACCAACCGCCATGCCGACATCCTGCTGCCCGGTGCATTATGGGCCGAGGCCGATGGCGTCATGATCAACTCCGAGCGCAACCTGACACTGATGCCCAAGGCCGTGGACCCTCCTGGCGATGCCATGCCGGACTGGAAAATCATTGCCAGCATCGCCACCGCGATGGGCTATGGCGATGGATTCAACTTTTCTTCAGCGGAAGAAGTATTCGAGGAGGTCAAACTCTTCTGGAATCCAAAGACCGGTTACGACATCCGTGGTGCCAGCTACGCTCGCCTGCGCGAAACGCCATTGCAATGGCCGATTCCTCCAGGCGACACGGCAGACCGTCACCCGATTCGCTATATCAACGATGGCATCAGCCAGGCCCTGCTGGAAAAAGAAAACGGCACACGCCCACGCCTGGCTTTTGCCACCGAAAGCCGCAAGGGTATTTTCTTTGCGCGTCCTTATATGACGCCGGCAGAACTGCCGGATGATGAATACCCCATCGTGCTCAACACCGGCCGTATGCAGCACCAATGGCATACCATGACCAAGACAGGCAAGATTCCAACGCTCAACAAGCTGAATCCTGGCCCGTTCGTTGAAATCAACCCGCAAGATGCCAAACGCCTGGGCATTGCCGACAAGGACCAGGTAGAAATACGTTCCCGCCGCGGCCTTGCCATCCTCCCTGCCATCGTGACCGGCCGGGTACTGCCCGGCAACTGCTTTGCACCATTCCACTGGAATGATCTATTTGGCGAGAATCTCTGTATCAATGCCGTCACCAATGACGCGGTTGATCCTGCCTCACTGCAACCCGAACTCAAGTTCTGCGCCGTCACGCTTTCTCGCGTAGCAGCGCAACAGGTCCAGACCAAACAAGAACCTGATGAAGAAACCTCTAACACTGGTACCGGGCCGTCAGCCGCCCATACCATCCAGTACAGTTGCAAGGAATTAGCAATGGAACAGATCGACACGCTTAGCACCATGCTGGGATTGGGCGAAGCGCCTTCACCATCCATCACCATCGCACTCAATGAGCATGAACACCTTTACCTGCAGGGCTATCTGGCTACCTTGCGCAGCGATGCCGCCAGGCAAGCAGGGGGCGTGCCCTTCATTCCTGCCACATCACCGCTGGCCCCCGCCAGGCGGATGATTGTCAACGGCATGCTCGCCGGCATGTTTGCACGCAGCTACGCTGGCGATGACAGCCTGCCTACAATCAGCCATACCCCAGCAGCACAGTCCGGCGCTACCATCCCAAAATCCGCCCCGGTGTTGATTCTCTGGGCTTCACAGACCGGCAATGCAGAGGCATTTGCCATACAGTGTGCAAAGCAACTACAGCACCAGGGCTACGCCACCACCCTGATGGAAATGAACGCAGCAAAACCCACACAACTAGCCAGTGCGCCCAAGGTACTGCTGCTGACCAGCACCTTTGGCGATGGCGACCCGCCCGACAACGCCAGCGAGTTCTGGGCCGAACTGCAAGGTGACTCGGCTCCCAGCCTGGCAGGGGCCAATTTTTCCGTACTGGCCTTTGGCGATTCAAGCTACGACCAGTTCTGCGGCTACGGCAAGGCGCTTGATGCCCGCTTGGAAGCCCTGGGTGCCCAACGCCTGTACCCGCGCGCCGACTGCGAACCAGATGATGAAGAAACCGCCATCACCTGGCTGGACGGCGTCACACAGGCACTCTCAACAATACCTGTTGCCGCCACGGCCAAGACTGGCCTAGCCGATGCCAGTGCCGGCAATGCCCCAATCATCGAATACAGCCGCAAGCACCCGCTTTCCACCAAACTGACATGCAATCGCCTGCTGAATAGCGAAGGTGCAACCAAGGAAACCCGCCAGTTCGGCTTCGATCTGAGCGGCTCCGCGCTGCACTATGACGCAGGCGATGCACTGGGCGTATGGCCACGCAACAATCCAGAACGTGTCCAAGAGCTGATCCAGGCCATGGGGCTGAATGGCACCACATCGGTCACCATCAAGGATCATGGCCCAATGCCGCTCGCGCAGGCGCTGGCACAGCACATCGACATCGCCCGCATCACCACTGGCCTGCTGGAATTTGTATATGTTCGCAACAAGGACTCAGCACTGGCCGAACTGTTGAATCCGGAAAACGCAGAAGCTCTCAAGAAATGGCTATGGGGCCGCCATATCGCCGACTTGCTGCTGCAGTTCCCCATCAAGGCCACAGCAGAAGAATGGTTGGGCGTGCTCAAGGGAATACAGCCACGCCTGTACTCCATCTCGTCCAGCGCCAAAACCACGCCAGACGAAGTACAGCTCACTGTCTCGGTAGTGCGCTATGACTGCGAAGGCCGGCCACGTGGCGGCGTATGCTCAACCTTCCTGGCTGATGACGCAGAAAACAGCGGTGTTTCCATCTTCGTGCAGAAATCCGCCCACTTCCACCCGCCACAGGACAGCACCAAGCCGATAATTATGGTCGGCCCAGGCACAGGGATCGCACCTTTCCGCGCCTTCCTGCTCGATCGCCAAGCCTCCGGTGCCGGCGGCAAAAACTGGCTGTTCTTCGGCGACCAGCACGCCGCAACCGACTTCTACTACCGTGACGAACTCAGCGCCATGCAGCAAAGCGGCCTGCTGACAAGGCTGGACACCGCCTTCTCGCGCGACCAGGCCGAAAAAATCTACGTGCAAAACCGCATGCTGGAACACGGTGCGGAACTCTGGACCTGGTTGCAAGAGGGCGCGCACTTCTATGTCTGTGGCGATGCCAGCCGTATGGCCAAGGATGTGGATGCCGCGCTCGTACAGATTGTGCATGAACATGGCAAAATGGACGAAAAATCCGCACAGGCATATGTCAAGCAAATGGCCAGCGACAAACGCTATGTGCGTGACGTATATTGAGCGTGCCCGACCAGCTCAGGACGTCTCTGCTAACAGTACCGCATATTACGTGCTGGCCGGTCGCCAGCTAAATCCCATTGACAAGCAAGACCTTCAAATTCAGCATGCCCTGCACCTATTACATAGCATTTTAATAGCATGATTCTTGCTTAAGTATGAATAACATAATCACCTCAAGCAGACGATGAAATCCGGACTGAGCTTTCTGGTTGCCGCCAGGCAAGGTGAAATCGTAGAGCTGGAACAACTCGCCCGATCCAGCGAACTCACCAACCTCCTGGGCCAACTCATACACAAACTGCAACGCGAACGCGGTGCCTCCAACGTGTTCCTCGCCTCCGGCGGCGTGCAGTTCGCCGAGCAGCGCCAGCAGATCATGGCTTCCAGCGACGTGGCCATTGCCCATGCGCGGGACTTTTTTGACCGGCTTGACCCGCAAGCGAGCTTCGCGGGGATCAGCCGCGCCCGCCTGTTCAGCCGGATCGCCTACGCACTGCACGGGCTGGACGCCCTGCCCGGTTTACGCCAACGCATCGCGCAACAGGCCATTGCTGCCATGGACGTGGTCAATGCCTACGTCAAGCTGATTACCAGCCTGTTGGCCGTGGTGTTTGAAGCTGCCGACAGTGCCACCGACCCCGACATATCGCGCCTGCTAGTAGCCTACTTCAATTTCATGCAGGGCAAGGAACTGGCCGGGCAAGAGCGGGCGATCGGTGCCGTCATTCTCGGCTATGGCAGAAGCAATGCCGAGCAGCAACAGCAATTGCTGAACCTGATTGACGGGCAGGAGCGCTGTCTGCAAACCTTTCGCAGCTTTGCCGACCAGGACACGCTGTCATTCTGGTCCACCCAGGAGTCCGGCCCTCTCACCGCAGAACTGGAGCGCCTGCGCCGCATGGTCTGCACGACGCACCTGGCGGCAAAGCCCCAGGCACCTGCGCCCATGGACGATTTGAGCGTGACCTGGTACGACTGCTGTACCCGCCGCATCGATGGCATGCGGCAGATCGAAGACCGGCTGGCCGAACAGCTGCAAACCCTGTGCCGCGAAAAGATTCTGAGGGCAAAAAGCGAGCTGCAAGCCTACAACGAAATCCTCCAGACCCTGTCCTCACAGAAAGCGACAGCAGAAGCAGAACATGCCAACGCCACCCACAGCACTTTCTCATTTTTTGACGATCACCAGCCACGCCCTCCCGGCGAAGTCACGGGCAGTATGGCGGCCAGCTACGGTCCGCAAATGGAACGGGCGATTCTGGAAATGATGCAGGAACAGGCACAGCGGCTGCAAACCATGAGCGACGAACTCAACAAGGCCAAGGCGGCCTTGCATGAGCGCAAATACGTTGAGCGGGCCAAGGGGCTGCTGATGACACACCGCCAGCTCAGCGAAGAAGCCGCCTACAAAATGATGCGGCAGATGGCCATGGAACAAAACCGCCACCTGGTGGACGTGGCCAAATCCGTTCTTGCGCTGGAGAGCTATCTGAACACGCCTGCGGCTTGATCCTTCCCGCCCAAGGCATATATACGCAGCAGGAACCATCCTGACAATATGCATGTCACTCCTATAATAATGGCAAAATTGCGCCTGACAATAATCAGAACATGAGGAGATCGCGACATGAAACAGTTTCTTTTTGCTGCCATTCTAGGCAGTGTATTAGCCTCGCCAGCTTGGGCCGACGATGCCGCCAATGCGGAGTCTCCGCAACATGCCACCACAGCGGAAGGGGAACGCATCATCCTTAATCCTGATGGCAGTTGGAGATATGCAGACGATGCTGAACCGGCACAGAAGAAAGCCGCTTCCCGCAAGGATTGTCCGCCTGGTTCGCAAGGCGGCTGGTTCGGCACTCGCTGCGTCCCGCCGGGCGACAAGGATTTCAATCGCGGCTCACTGAGCGGCAAGGGCCGCTAAGAGAGCCAGTTCAGTTTCTTAGAGCCTGTTCAATATCTTTTCATGGGGTACGTTGCCCTGCCAGGGTAGTGGATGCAAGGCGCAAACCGCAGACGTGCTCATTGCACGGCGAGGATTTGCAACGCCGCAGCGGCTGCCGTGGCAGGGCAACGTACCCCATGAAAAGATATTGAACAGGCTCTTAAAGCAAGCCACGCTCGGCGAATGAGATCACCTTGTTGCCCGCGACGACAAAGTGATCCAGCACCTTGATGTCGATCAGGTTGAGTGCGGCCTTCAATGCCTCAGTCAGCGCATGGTCAGCCTGGCTGGGCTCAGGGACACCCGATGGATGATTGTGCGCAAAGATCACGGCCGCAGCATTATGTTGCAAGCTGCGCTTGACGACTTCCCGTGGGTAGACGCTGGTCTGGGTCAAGGTGCCGCTGAATAGCTCCTCGATTGCCAGTACCCGGTGTTGGGCATCGAGAAAAATCACCATGAACACTTCTCGCGGCAAGGCGCCTATTTTCAGGCTCAAATATTGGCGCACAGCCTGTGGCGAGGTCAATATATCCCGCTCCTGCATCTGCTCCAGCAACGCACGGCGGCTCATCTCGAAAATTGCCTGCAACTGCACAAACTTGCTGACGCCTATGCCGTGCACCTGGCAAATATCCCCGACACTGGCAGCAAAAATACCATTGAGGCTGCCAAACTGGCTTAACAGGTCACGCGCCAGATCAACGGCACTTTTACCCACCACGCCGGTACGCAGGAATATTGCCAGCAGCTCAGCATCAGAGAGTGCCACTGCCCCACCTGCCAACAGCTTCTCCCTGGGGCGCTCGCCCTCAGGCCAATCAGTAATCGCCACGGTCCAGCCTTTCAGATAAAATCAAGCAACTCCACAGCACAGCATTTGCGGGTACGGTTTTACGCATCTGCCCACTATCCCGATGAGCCATTATTCCATAAAAAAACTATTGCTCGGCGTCACTGGCGGTATCGCTGCGTATAAAGCCGCTGAGCTTGTCAGGTTGCTGACCAAGCAAGATATTGATGTGCAAGTAGTCATGACAGCGGCAGCAACACAGTTTATTACCCCAGTGACATTCCAGGCTCTGTCCGGCAACCCGGTCTATACCGATTTATGGCAGCCTGATGTCGGCAACGGCATGGCCCATATCGACCTTTCCCGCCAGGTAGATGCCATTCTGGTTGCGCCAGCCAGTGCGGACTTCCTGAGCAAACTGGTACATGGCGCTGCAGATGACCTGTTATCCACCTTGTGCCTCGCCCGCGATTGCAAGCTGCTCGTGGCCCCGGCCATGAACCAGCAGATGTGGCATAACCCGGCAACGCAGCGCAATATCCGCCAGTTGCAGCATGACGGCATCACCGTCCTCGGCCCAGCAAGCGGCGCGCAAGCCTGTGGCGAGACCGGGCTTGGACGCATGCTGGAGCCGGAAGAGCTACTTGAACGCTTATTGGCCCGTGCCCAACCCCAATTACTCACAGGCAAGCGCATCCTCATCACGGCAGGCCCGACGCAGGAAGCTATCGACCCGGTACGCGCCATTACCAACCACAGCTCCGGCAAGATGGGTTACAGCATTGCCCGCGCCGCCATTGAAATGGGGGCTGAGGTCACCCTGGTGAGCGGGCCTGTTGCCCTGACAGCGCCAGCCAATGCGCGCACCCTTTACGTTACCAGCGCCAATGAAATGCTCACTGCCGTGGAAAACAATCTCCAAGGCCAGGACATCTTTATTTCCGTCGCTGCGGTGGCTGATTATCGACCGCAACAAACCAGCACCAGCAAAATCAAGAAAAACGGCACACCGCTCACACTGACCCTGGAAGCCAATCCGGATATCCTTGCCACCGTAGCATCACGGCCTGACGCGCCATTCTGTGTAGGCTTTGCTGCAGAAAGTGAAAACCTGCTGCAATATGCCGAAGAAAAAAGACGCAGGAAACACTTGCCCTTGATTGCAGCCAATATCGCCAGCGAGGCATTAGGCCAGGATGAGAGCAGCCTTGTGCTGATAGACGCCCAAGGCTCCCACCCCTTGCCACTAGCTCCCAAGATCACACTGGCACGTGGACTGTTGCAACATATTGCCGCGATGCTGGACAACCCCACCAGGAAAATACATTCATGAGCCTCAAGATCGACGTCAAGATTCTGGATAGCCGCCTGCAACATATGCTACCCAGCTACGCTACACCAGGTTCTGCGGGCCTGGACCTGCGCGCCTGTATAGCACATACGCAAACCCTGCATCCCGGCGAAACCACCATGATCCCCACTGGCATGGCCATCCACCTTGCCGACCCCAACTATGCAGCCCTGATCTTGCCGCGTTCTGGCCTCGGCCATAAGCATGGCATTGTGCTCGGCAACCTGGTCGGCCTCATCGACTCGGATTACCAGGGCCAGCTCCTGGTCTCATGCTGGAACCGTGGCAAGGAAAGCTTCATCCTCAACCCGCTGGAGCGCATTGCCCAACTGGTGATCGTGCCGGTAGCGCAAGCCAGCTTCAATATCGTTGATGATTTCAGCGCCAGCGAACGCGGTGAAGGCGGTTTCGGCAGCACAGGCACCCAGTAAGTACCAGATAAAAATCTTTGAATTCACTTGAAAAGATGTCGTTTTTCATGGTATAAATGCGGTCTTTTCGAATTTCGGAGTCCGCCATGGCACGCGTATGTCAGGTAACCGGCAAAAAGCCGATGGTTGGGAATAATGTTTCCCACGCAAATAACAAGACCAAGCGTCGTTTCCTTCCTAACCTGCAAAACCGCAAGTTCTGGGTCGAAAGCGAAAACCGCTGGGTAAGCCTACGTATCACCAATGCTGCACTGCGCACTATCGACAAGAACGGCATCGATGCTGTTCTGGCTGATCTGCGCGCCAGCGGCGAAAAGATCTAAGGACTAAATCATGCGTGAAAAAATCAAATTGGAATCCAGCGCAGGAACTGGTCACTTCTACACCACGACCAAGAACAAGCGCACTACGCCTGAAAAGCTAGAGATCAAAAAATTTGATCCCGTTGCCCGCAAGCATGTCCTGTACAAGGAAACCAAGCTGAAGTAATATAATCTCAGCTGAACAAAAAAGCCCGCGAATGCGGGCTTTTTATTCGCCTAGAAGGCCCCTATCAAGGGTTAGAGCTTTCTAATTGTCGTTTGCTTAAGTTAGACAAAATCACACTCAAGCATTTTATTTTTTTCTGGGGTCATCTTTTGGATTGGAATAGGTAATATCCCATGGCCCAGTAGCAATCAACTCTACAATAGTTTCCTCATTCCCTGTCCATACATAATGCGCATGGCCCGCTGGCAGGACAAAACTCTCACCTACGTTCAAAGTTTCTCCCTTTTTCTTATCCAAAATCTCACCCATCCCATTTCCCAGTTTACCCTTAAGCACGGTAATGACCTCAGTAAATGGATGTGTATGCGCCGGGATTGGGTAGTTTGCTGGGAATTTAAGCCACGCAATGAAAACACCTGGTTTTGATGGATCACCCAGAATGAGTGCGCTTTTTGCACCTTTTGGGAGAATAGTTTCGTCTTGCCAGTCGATCTTAGACTCTTTATACGATTGCATCTTATCAGCTGTCATTCTCTCAATCTGATCAGCAGCATATGAACTCAAAGCTGTAAGTGAAAGACACAGCGCTATTAATATGTTTCTCATTGCAACTCCTCCATTTAATTATCGCTCGCGTTTTCGCGTGCCATAGCAGATTTTTAAAAAACCTATAAACCTTGAATCTTAGTTAAATCTTAGGAATCTCAACTCTAGGCCCAAGTTGACCACTCAGCTGTATTTCACATATCCGTGACGGAGGCAGTGGCTGCAAAATGGACTCTCTTAGCAGCCTCCCTTCGTTAAGTAGCGGAGTTAATCAGTGTCTTGACCAAGGCCTGTGCATGCAAAATTGATTGACTGCCTTGTTGGTTTCTCTCGGCAATTGAAGCACCTTCAATTACCAAGGCCAGCTGCAATGCCAGCGCTTCCGCATGCTTGATTCCTGCTCGAGTAGCTAACTCAGTCATTTGTTCTCGAAGTTGTTTGGAGAACTCTTTCGATATTTGATTGACTGGATTGTCGGCTTGGGGAAACTCAACTCCGGCATTGATGGAGGCAAACCCCTTGAAGTCCTTGTCGCCAATGACTTCCAAGAGGCTGATCACCATGGACTCAAGCTCATCCCGTGCATTTCCCTGTTGAGGCGATTCAGCTAGCTTTTTCCACAGCTTTGAATTCTGCTCGCGCAGATATTCAATGATGAGCAACTCTTTGGATTTGAAATATTTATATAGCGTGACTTTGGCCACTTGTGCCTGTGCGGCAATATTATCAACACTGGTCGAATTGAAACCTTGGCGAGAAAAAAGATCGCCTGCAGCTTCAAGGATATAATCGCGCATTCTTGATGACATGTTAAACACCTATCCTAGATATGAATCGTTGCTTGATTTGAGATTTTGGGTAGCACTCCCACGCACGCTGTTGGTCATACCACGCCAAGAAAGTCGAAAGTCTCTTATTATCGATATCCGGATTATTGGATAACCTAGAGTGAACAATATCCATATATACCGGTATCTGTTCCTTGGGCATACTAAAGAAATTTGGGGCCGGGCAAGTCCCGGTCTCCATGCTTTTTCTAAGTGCAAAAGCTTTTAGAAGTAACTCAGGATCGATACTTGATGTCAAAGTAGCCTGCTGATATCCGACATCCTGCCGTGCATTGTGTACTGGAGCTGAGTTCTTTGAAGGCCAAAAATGCGCTGCCAATATAGTGGATGCCAAGAATGAAGCGGCATAGCCACTTGTCCGAATGGCTTTATCCGCTCTCACCATCATTGATGGCCTTGCTTGTTTTACTACTGCCTTGGCAGCCTGTTGCGCAGCAAGCAGAGCGCCCATCCCGGGATTGCGTAATTCCTCTGCTATCGCCCCCTGCAGGAGAATCATCATTTGAGTAACGACAATTGCAGGATTCTTGAGCTTGGACGCTATGGCTAAGGAGACAAGATAGGAAGTTAGTGCAGGACAGCTCTGGAACATTAGCGAGTTTTTGGAATATTCTTCATTGATGCCTTGCCGAACTCCAGGCGCATGCAACCAAGTTTCCAATAAGGTATACAAAGAAAGAAGCTTGTCGATTGGCTGTGGCCCTGCCTTTTCGATCATACGAATTAACCATGAACTATTCAGCAATTCCATTATTCGGACTCCTGCAAATTCAACAGTGACGTAATGGATACTTCCTTGAGCATTTTCATACCTCTAAATCTTCATTATTTACTGTTCTGCTGCAGCATGAAGAGCATCCACGCGTTCTTTAACTACCTGGGCAAGCTTTTCAGCGGTACGGATTGTCGTATTTTCGTCTGTCCAGGAACTCTCCAATTGAGCAGACTTCGACATCACCACAGATTTGTTTTTGACATCCACAATGATCAAGCGGGGATAAACAAACAGATACGTAGGCTTCAGTGCCACTCCGATCACTAGATAATCTGCACCAGTATTCTTATTGAGCTCAATGGCCGTTTCAACGTTATCGTAAAGGTAGGTGGGAGAGTGCTTTTCGATTTCCGATTTAACTTTCGCGCCTTCAGGCACCACATTGATACCTTTGCTCTTGAGGCTTTCATGAAATTTGGTCGAGAGTAAATCGATCCGTTTCAACTCTTCAGGAGCATTTGGCAGATTAGTCATGTCATTTAATAAAAAGGCCATGACTGCGACCTTAGGTCCAACCTCAGCATTTGCTGCTGAAGAAACTAAACAGCCGATTATTACTACGGATTTTATTGTTCTCATCAACTTGTGCATATCCATCACCCCAACAATACCAACAATACCAACAATACCAACAATACCAACAATACCAACAATACCAACAATACCAACAATACCAACAATACCAACAATACCAAACAGTATAGTATGATTATGAACTTAATAGTACATTTTCTGGAATTATTTACAAGCTTCTGGTTTTAACTGAAAGGTGTTTGTCTCTAATGGTTTCGCAGGATAGAAAATATGACTAAAGCACTTCAAACTCCGGATGGGGAGGTGGCAACAGCAAATCTGGAAGTAGATTAATTACCTTTTGATCACCTACAAACCCAATTATTGTCGCAATGCACTAGTGGGTATTACGTAAGGCTTTTTTGGAAGATCACTGAAGATAAGCAATCAGATAACCCTGGGATTGCATTCTGCAAAGAAAATTACACGGCAGTTATCGAAGGTGGGATGATGAAAGGCGGAGTGAACGAATATAGTTTTGCGACTATCATGGAAAGTTATAAGCAAGACACTTGCAAATAAAACAAACTCCCTTTTGTTAAACTCACTAACATCAGACTAAGCTGCGCCAGCATTATTCAATCCAGATTTGGCCTCTTGTATACTCACCCCATGCCCAAAAACATGCACCTCACGCTGTGGATAAGGAATCGAAATGCCCCGCGCTTTGAACTCGTCCCATAAATCAAGATAGACGGTAGAAGGAATATCTCCCGCGCCATTCTCTGGATCGGGCACCCAAACCGTCAGGTTAAGATCTATGCCACTTTCGCCAAAACCAACCAGCTTGGCATCCGGGCCGGGATCCTTCATCACGCGCGGGTGGCGTTTGGCTACTTCTACCATCAATGCCAGCGCAGCTTTCAAATCCGTGTCATATCCTACCTGGATAGGCAATTTGACCGGCACCCTGCGGCGAATCGCCGTATGGTTAATCACAGCGCTGGTGATCAATGTTTCATTCGGGATGATGACCTCCGTGCCATCCAGTTGGCGCAGCACCATGTAGCGCGAGCGTAGTTCCTGCACAATGCCGTAATAGGAGCCGATCGTCACGATATCGCCCAGGTTCATGGACTCATCCAGCAGGATGATGAAACCGCTGACGTAATTGCTCGCAATCTTCTGCAAACCGAAGCCCAGGCCTACGCCCAGGGCACCGCCAAACACTGACAGCAATGTGATATCCAGGCCTACCGCGGACAATGCTACCAACACTGCGAGAAACACGAAGGCAATACGTATGACCTTGTTGATGACGACTCGCATATTGATGTTGATATGCGAAGCCTGCATCAATTTATTCTCAATCAGGCGGCTTAGCCACAGGGCAATGAACACTGTCACCAGGACAGTGAACAAACCCTGGATGACCAGCCACAAGCTGACCGGGCTCTTGCCGATATTGAAGCGCACAGCATCCAGAGCATTAATGATGTCTGGCAGCAAGCCGGTGACATGCAATACCAGGATCAACCAGACCGTGGTCGAGAATATGCTTTCCGTAGTCCTGAGCCAGCCGCTGGGCGAAAACACGTAACGCAACACATAAACTGCAAGCCTGATCACTGCCATTGCAATCAGGAGGCGGGAAGCCAGCTCCAGCAGGCTGGTGCTATACCAATGACTGATCGCCAATTGACCGAGCAACACCATGATGAGCGAGGAGATCGGGAACAGGATGCGCGTCAGGCCATCAATTGCCGCCTGGTGTACATTGCTTTTGGCAAGGCGGCCGCGCTGGAAGCTATTGATTGACCACGCAATCGCAAGACTCGCTACGATAATGCCGGCCTGCCACAGCACGACTGCCGAGGAGAAGTCCGTGACTAGATCTTGCCACACGGTATATAAGGCATTGTTCATAGCAGGAAGATTGTTGCCAGTCCAAGGAAGATGAAGAAACCACCGCTATCTGTCACCGCAGTGATCAACACGCTGGAACCCACCGCCGGATCACGGTTGAAGCGCGTCGACATCACGATAGGGATCATGACCCCCATGACAGCAGCCAGCAACAGGTTAAGTGTCATCGCAGCCGTCATCACCACGCCAAGCGCGACATTGTCATAGAGGAAATAAGCCAGAATCCCCAACACGCTGCCCCAGATCAGGCCGTTCAACAAGCCCACGCCGGTTTCCTTGATCAGCAGCGACTTGGTGTTGTAACCGGAAACCTGTCCCAAGGCCAGGCCACGCACAATCATGGTGGTAGTCTGGTTTCCGGAATTGCCGCCTATTCCTGCGACGATCGGCATCAAGGCCGCCAAGGCCACTATTTTCTCGATCGACCCCTCGAACAGGCCAATGACACGGGATGCAACAAATGCTGTCACCAGGTTAATGGCCAGCCAGGTCCAACGGTTCTGCACTGACTTCCAGACCGAAGAGAAAATATCCTCTTCTTCGCGCAAACCGGCCATGGACAGCATGTCGCTTTCCGCTTCTTCACGGATATAGTCCATCACCGTATCTACGGTCAACCGGCCCACCAGGCGATTATTCGCATCTACTACAGGTGCCGTCACCAGGTCATAACGCTCAAATGCCTTGGCAGCCTCATCAGCCTTGTCCTCCGGGTGAAAAACGACCGCATCATCCGCCATGATTTCTGCAACGCCTGAATCCAGGTCGTTAACGACCAAGCGCTTCAAAGGCAGCACGCCGCGCAACACATCATTGCGATCCACTACAAACAGCTTGTCGGTATGGTCAGGCAGGCTGCCTATGCGGCGCAGGTAGCGCAGCGCCACCTCCAGGGTAATATCTTCACGGATCGTGACAATATCGAAGTCCATCAAGGCGCCCACGGCGTCATCGGGATATGCCAGCGCAGATTGCAGGCGCTCACGATTGCGGCTATCCAGGCTTTCCAACAGCTCCTGCAACACATCTTTGGGCAAGTCAGGGGCAAGGTCTGCCAGCTCGTCAGTATCCAGCTGTTCGGCAGCGGCAAGCAGTTCGTCGCTGTCCATATCAGCAATCAGGGTTTGCCGTACAGCATCCGAGACTTCCAGCAGGATTTCACCATCCCGCTCCGCCTTGACCAAATCCCAGACATCCAGCCGCTGCTCAAGCGGCAACGCCTCAAGAATATAGGCCACGTCAGCCGGATGCAGGCTATCCAGCTTTTTCTGCAACTCAACGAGATTCTGACGATGCACAAGGGTCTGCACCAACTCCTGCTTGGGCATATCCTGCTTGTGCACGAGATCCTCGACAAGACGGTGCTTATTCAGCAGGGTAATGACCTGCTGCAGACTTTCCTGCAAACTTTCTTTTGATTCCTGAATATCCGCCATACGCTCTTAAGACCCGTGCCAATATGTTGAGGTCAATGCCTGCCAGGCATTGATAGCAGCAAGAAATTATATATTCAGCATCAATACCGCTTCACCAAATATTAAACTATTTCTTTAAGTATCTTGGCTTAACTCGAAGATTTTACAATTAATCCTGAAATTAAACTCAATCAAGAAAGATCATCTTTACTATATGGTAATGATGATTTCCCATTTGTGAACCTTGCCATTAAAAGTCAGGCAATAGCTCCATTATCGGATTTGAATAAGTATTCTTGATGGCAACAAAAAAGCCGGTTCAAGAACCGGCTTTTTGCTTAATGGCTTGCTGCGGCTGATTTACTCAGCTGATACAACTTCACTATCTGTAGCCAGTTCAGGACGGTCTACCAGTTCAACCAATGCCATCGGTGCATTGTCGCCTACACGGAAACCGCACTTCAGGATACGCAGGTAACCGCCATTGCGAGTCTGGTAACGTGGGCCAAGTTCGTTGAAAAGCTTGCCAACGATAGCACGGTCACGCAGGCGATTGAACGCTAAGCGACGGTTAGCCAGTGTTGCCTGCTTGCCCAAAGTAATCAAAGGCTCAGCCACGCGGCGCAATTCTTTAGCCTTGGGCAAAGTTGTCTTGATAACTTCATGGCGCAGCAGAGAGTTGGCCATGTTACGCAACATAGCCTGACGATGGCTGCTGGTGCGGTTTAATTTACGATTGCTGTTGCGATGACGCATAGTGATTTCCTCACACCTTTTCCAGGCCCGCTGGTGGCCAGTTTTCCAGTTTCATGCCTAATGTCAGGCCCTTAGAGGCCAGTACATCCTTAATCTCATTCAAAGATTTACGGCCCAGATTTGGTGCTTTCAACAGCTCATTTTCAGTACGCTGAATCAGGTCACCAATGTAATAAATATTTTCTGCCTTGAGACAGTTTGCCGAACGCACGGTCAACTCAAGATCATCTACCGGACGCAGCAGGATAGGATCAACTTGTGGCGCATGCTTTACCTCAACTTCGGAAGGCGCACCTTCAAGATCTGCGAACACAGACAATTGACCGATCAGGATACGAGCCGCGTCACGGATAGCCTGCTCAGGCTCAACCACGCCGTTGGTTTCCACATCCATGATCAGCTTGTCCAAGTCAGTACGCTGTTCAACACGCGCACTTTCAACCTGGTAACTCACCTTGCTGATTGGGCTGAAAGAAGCATCAACCTGGATGAAACCCAAGATGCGATCCTCGTCTTCAGTTTTCTGACGCTGCGGTACTGGCTGGTAGCCACGTCCCATTTCGACCTTGACTTCCAGGTTGAGCTTGCCGCCCTTGGTCAAGTGAGCAATCACATGATCAGGATTAGCGATTTCTGCGTCATGACCGGTCTCGAAATCACCAGCGGTCACAACACCCTCAACGCTCTTGTTCAGGGTCAGAGTAGCTTCACTTCTGCTATTCAGCTTCAGTGCAACACCCTTGAGGTTCAGCAGGATATCTACCACGTCTTCCTGCACACCATCCAGCGTAGAGTACTCATGCACCACGCCATCGATCTTGACTTCAGTAATCGCAAAGCCAGGAATGGATGACAGCAACACACGACGCAAGGCATTTCCCAGCGTGTAGCCAAAACCGCGTTCCATTGGCTCGAGTGTCACGCGTGCACGCACGGGCGAAATTACCTCAACATCAACAACGCGTGGCTTCAAATATTCAGTCGGACTGTTTTGCATAGCTATCCTTACGGTCCTCGATTTCTTTAAACAAATCAACCACGACAACCAGGTTATCGTGGTTGAAACCTTGTATCCAGCTTAGATACGACGCTTCTTGGGTGGACGGCAACCGTTGTGTGGCACAGGGGTTACGTCGGAAATACTGGTGATCTTAAAACCAACGGCATTCAATGCACGTACGGCAGATTCACGACCAGGGCCTGGGCCCTTGATGCGTACTTCAAGATTCTTGACACCACACTCTTGCGCAGCCTTGCCAGCAGCTTCAGCAGCAACCTGGGCAGCAAAAGGTGTACTCTTACGAGAACCCTTGAAACCTGCGCCGCCTGAAGTCGCCCACGAAAGCGCGTTGCCTTGACGGTCGGTAATCGTAATGATGGTGTTATTGAAAGAAGCATGCACGTGAGCAATGCCCTCGGCAATATTCTTTTTGACTTTCTTGCGTACGCGTACGTTAGCTTTAGCCATTATTTGCTATTCCTTACTTGGATGCCTTGATAGGCTTGATTGGACCCTTGCGAGTGCGCGCATTGGTCTTGGTACGTTGACCTCGAACTGGCAAACCACGGCGATGGCGAATGCCACGATAGCAACCAAGATCCATCAAGCGCTTGATGTTCATTGTCACTTCGCGACGCAGATCACCTTCCACCTGCAACTTGGCGACTTCATCACGCAGCTTTTCCACTTCAGCATCATTCAGATCCTTGATCTTCGCTGTAGCGGATACACCTGCAGCCAGACAAATATGTTTTGCCGTAGTACGACCCACACCGTAAATCGAAGTCAATGCGATTTCGGTATGTTTATGATTTGGGATGTTTACCCCTGCTATACGAGCCATGTAGCTACTCCAAAATAATGGCGCATCGTTTAATCAAATCGCCAAAAAAGCCCAAAATTTTAACAGCTTGACTGGTTTTTAACAAATAGATTAAAAACCAGTCCCATTAAACCACGTTACCGAATTAACCCTGGCGTTGCTTATGACGTGGATCGGTGCAAATAATACGCACGACACCACGACGGCGAACCACCTTGCAATTACGGCACAATGTCTTTACTGATGCACGAACTCTCATCTCTCACCTCTTCGCTAAAATCTTACTTGGCGCGGAAAATAATCCGCGCACGCGATAAATCATAAGGAGTCATTTCCACGGTGACCTTGTCACCGGGCAGGATACGAATATAGTGCATACGCATCTTGCCTGAAATATAGCCCAGTACTACATGGCCATTTTCCAGTTTGACCCTGAATGTTGCATTCGGCAGGTTCTCCAGAACCTCGCCCTGCATTTCAATACGATCTTCTTTTGCCATACTGCTGCCAATTAACGCGGGAGACCCGCCCCACCCTTAAAGTTAGCCTTTTTCAGCAGACCTTCATACTGGTGTGACATCAGGTGAGATTGCACTTGCGCCATGAAATCCATAGTCACAACCACGATAATCAACAGTGAAGTACCGCCAAAATAGAACGGAACATTGAACTTCAGAATCAAAAATTCTGGAAGCAGACATACTGCAGTGATATATAACGCTCCTGCCAGGGTCAAGCGACCCATGATGCGATCAATATATCGCGCTGTCTGCTCTCCAGGACGAATCCCAGGAACAAATGCACCACTCTTCTTCAAGTTATCCGCTGTTTCTTTTGGGTTGAATACCAACGCCGTGTAAAAGAAACAGAAGAAGATAATTGCCGTAGCAAAGAAAATAATATACAGCGGCTGGCCTGGGGACAGGGTTGAACCAATATCCTTCAGCCATGACATACTTTCGTGGCTACCGAACCAACCCGCCATCGTTGCCGGGAACAAGATAATGCTCGAGGCAAAGATCGGCGGAATCACCCCAGCCATATTCAGCTTCAATGGCAAGTGGCTGGTTTGTCCACCAAATACCTTGCGGCCCACCTGACGCTTGGCATAATTCACGGTGATCTTGCGCTGGCCGCGTTCAACAAACACGACAAACGCAGTGACCAAGATAGCCGCAACAAACAGGAACAATACCAATGGAATTGAGAATGCACCTGTACGCGCCAACTCCAGAGTCCCACCAATCGCATGCGGCAACCCTGCAACAATACCGGCAAAGATGATGATTGAAATCCCATTGCCAATACCGCGCTCGGTAATTTGCTCACCCAACCACATCAGGAACATGGTACCGCCAACCAGGGTAATCACCGTGGTAAAGCGGAACATCAATCCTGGGTCAAGCACCAGACCTGCCTGCCCTTCAAGCGCAATCGCAATGCCCAGTGCCTGGAAAGTCGCCAGGAACACAGTGCCGTAGCGCGTGTACTTGGTAATTGTGCGACGACCGCTTTCACCTTCCTTCTTCAGCTGCTCCATGCGTGGCGAAACCACGGTCAAGAGCTGCATGATAATGGAAGCCGAAATATACGGCATGATACCCAAGGCGAAAATGGTAAACCGCTCAAGGGCACCGCCCGAGAACATGTTAAACATGCCAAGAATACCGCCACTCTGCGACTCAAACAGACGGGCAAGCACATCCGGGTCGATACCCGGCACCGGAATGTGCGCGCCAAGACGGAAAACGATCAGAGCTCCCAGTACGAAAAGTAAGCGGTTTTTCAACTCGCTCATTTTACCTACTGCGCCAAAAATACTATCGCTAGCCACGAATCGATTACTCTACAATCTTGCCGCCAGCTGCTTTTACCGCAGCACGAGCACCCTTGCTCAGGATCAGGCCTTGTACAGTCACTGCACGACCTACATCACCTGACAGGTATACCTTGACAGTGCGAGCACTACCGGAAATCACGTTAGCTTGCTTAAGTGCCAACAAGTCGATCACTTCAGCTTCTACGCGAACCAGATCACTAGTACGCACATTCGCTGTATCAGCCTTGGTCAAGGAATTAAAGCCACGCTTTGGCAAGCGACGTTGCAAAGGCATTTGACCGCCTTCGAAACCTACCTTATGGAAACCGCCTGTACGGGACTTTTGACCCTTGTGACCACGGCCGGCAGTCTTGCCCAGGCCAGAACCAATACCTCGGCCAACACGGCGTTTGGCATGCTTCGCGCCCTCAGCAGGCTTGATAGTGTTCAGTTTCATTATTCTTCTACCTTTAACAGATAGCTCACCGCATTGATCATGCCACGATTCGCTGGAGTGTCTTGCACTTCAACGGTCTGGTTCAGGCGACGCAAGCCAAGACCTGCGACACTTGCACGGTGAGACTGGATTCTACCGATGGTGCTCTTGACCAAGGTAACCTTGATCAATTCAGTTGCTTTTTTTGCCTTAGCCATTATTAACCTCTGATTTCTTCTACGCTCTTGCCGCGCTTGGCAGCAACTTCAGCAGGAGTATTCATGGATTGGAGGCCATTGAGTGTTGCACGTACCACGTTGTATGGATTGGTAGAGCCGATACATTTGGCCAGCACATTCGTCACACCCATTACTTCGAAGATGGCGCGCATTGCACCGCCGGCAATAATACCGGTACCTTCGGAAGCTGGCTGGATGAACACCTTGGCAGCACCATGGACACCAGTCACTGCGTGATAAAGCGTGCCATTGTTCAGGCTTACCTTGATCATGCCGCGACGTGCTTCGTCCATTGCTTTCTGCACGGCAACCGGCACTTCACGCGCCTTGCCCTTGCCCATACCAACACCACCATCACCGTCACCTACTACGGACAGTGCGGCAAAACTCATGATCCGGCCACCCTTCACCACTTTGGTGACACGGTTGACACCGATCATCTTTTCGCGCAAACCATCAGTTTGCTGCTGTTCAATTTCAACTTTTGCCATCATCAACCTCAGTCTTTAGAAGGACAAGCCGTTTTCACGGGCGGCATCAGCCAGCGCCTTGATACGACCATGGTACTTGTAGCCGGAACGGTCAAACGCAACAGTAGTAACTCCTGCAGCCTTGGCCTTTTCAGCAATACGCTTACCGATCACCGCAGCGGCAGCAATATTGCCGCCATTCTGGATATCCTTGCGCACTTCAGCTTCAAGCGTAGACGCGCTGGCAAGCACCTTGTCGCCAGTTGCATCAATAATCTGAGCATAGATGTGGCTATTGCTACGATGCACACTCAGGCGTGTAACTCTCAACTCGGCGATCTTGGCACGAGTTTTACGTGCACGACGCAGACGTGAATTAACATTATTCATGGCTAAACCTTACTTCTTCTTGGTTTCTTTGATAATTACCACTTCATCGGCATAGCGCACGCCCTTACCCTTGTAAGGTTCTGGAGCACGATATGCGCGAATCTGCGCGGCAACCTGACCAACCACTTGCTTGTCGGCACCGGTCAACACGATCTCGGTAGGAGATGGTGTCTGCACGGTCACGCCTTCAGGCATCTTGTGGTTTACTGGATGGGAGAACCCCAGGTCCAGGTTCAGGTTAGTACCCTGCGCCTGCGCCTTGTAACCCACACCCACCAGAGTGAGCTTGCGAGTAAAACCCTGAGAAACACCAGCCACCATATTGGATACCAGTGCACGCAACGTACCAGACATGGCACGCGCATGTTGTGTTTCACGAGCAACGGCAAATGTAATATTGTCGCCATCACGCTCAAGCGCAACATCACCACTCAATGGCAGCGACAGTTTTCCAAGCGGACCACTCACTGCAATATTGTTAGCGCTCAGAACGACTTCAACCTTGGCAGGGATAGCGACTGGATTTTTAGCTACACGAGACATCGTTTTCTCCTTAAGCCACTACGCACAGCACTTCGCCACCGATACCGGCGTCACGTGCTTTACGATCAGTCATTACACCCTTGGACGTGGAAACAATCGTCACGCCCAAACCATTCAATACCACTGGAATATCTTGATTGCCGCGATAAATGCGCAGACCAGGGCGGCTTACGCGCTCGATCTTCTCAATTACCGGACGTCCAGCATAGTACTTCAGGCTGATATTCAGCTGCGGCTTGCCATCTACATCCTGCACAGCAAAATCATCAATATAGCCTTCGTCCTTCAGCACATTAGCAATTGCGCGCTTCACCTTGGACGATGGCATGGAAACAGATACCTTATTAGTGCTTTGCGCATTACGGATGCGTGTCAGCATATCGGCAATCGGATCACTCATACTCATACTAAATTCCTCCGTTACCAGCTAGCCTTGGTGACGCCTGGCACTTCGCCACGCATCATCAACTCGCGCAGCTTACCGCGCGCAATGCCAAATTTACTAAACACACCACGTGGGCGACCAGTCAGCGCACAACGATTACGCAGGCGAACCGGACTGGAATTACGTGGCAGACTTTGCAGCTTGCTGCGAGCAGCGCGACGGTCTTCAATCGATGCATTCACATCATTTGCAACCGCAGTCAGCTCAGCACGCTTGGCTGCATATTTCTTTACTGTATCGCGACGCTTTTGTTCGCGTTCAATCAAGCAGGTTTTTGCCATGATTAGTTCCTAAAAGGGAAGCTGAATGCGGAGAGGAGCGCACGCGCCTCTTCATCAGTCTTTGCAGTGGTAGTGATGGTGATATTCATCCCGCGCAACGCATCGATCTTGTCGTATTCAATTTCCGGGAAAATAATCTGTTCACGCACACCCAGATTGTAATTACCACGACCATCAAACGATTTAGGTGAAATACCGCGGAAGTCACGGATCCGGGGAATTGCAACCGTGATCAGACGATCCAGGAACTCATACATATGTTCGCGACGCAGCGTTACCTTGCAACCAACAGGATAGCCATCACGGATCTTGAAACCGGCAATAGACTTCTTGGCCTTGGTTACAACAACCTTCTGGCCTGCAATCTTCTCCAGGTCAGCCACGGCATTTTCCATGACCTTCTTGTCGGCAACAGCTTCGCCAACACCCATATTGACGGTAATCTTCTCGATGCGAGGCACTTCCATCACAGACTTGTAGCCAAACTGCTCGACCAGCTGCTTAACCACGGTGTCCTTATAAAAATCTTTTAAACGAGCCATGATCTACCCTTATGCGTCCACAACTTCACCACTGGACTTGAATACGCGAACCTTGCGACCATCATCCAATGTCTTGAAGCTAACGCGATCACCCTTCTGGGTGGCACGATTGAATAAAGCAACATTAGAGATGTCGACAGGCATCTCCTTACTGATGATGCCACCAGCCACACCGCGCATTGGGTTGGGCTTGGCATGCTTCTTCACAATGTTGATACCCTCGACCAGAACCTGGCCAGACTCCAGTACGCGCAGCACTGTGCCGCGCTTACCCTTGTCTTTACCTGTATTCAGGATGACTTCATCACCCTTGCGAATCTTACTCATCCAGCAACTCCTTACAGAACTTCGGGTGCCAGAGAAACGATCTTCATGAAACGCTCGCCACGCAGCTCACGTGTCACCGGCCCGAAAATACGGGTACCAATCGGTTCCAGCTTGTTGTTTAACAATACTGCAGCGTTGCTATCAAACTTGACCAGGGAACCGTCAGGACGGCGCACACCCTTGGCTGTGCGAACAACAACCGCGCTATAGACCTCGCCTTTTTTGACGCGACCACGTGGCGCAGCATCCTTGACGCTGACTTTGATGATGTCACCAATACCAGCATAACGACGCTTAGAACCACCCAACACCTTGATGCACATAACAGAACGCGCACCAGTGTTATCGGCAACATCCAGCCGAGACTGCATTTGAATCATGAGAATAATCTCCAACTTAATCCGTTAAACCAACACCAGCCGCTTGTCAAAAACGGCTGACAGCACTACGGTCAGTATTGGGGCGCCAGCTTGTTGGGCGCCAAAAGGTCAAACATTATATATTGCCCTCCCAGGCGATTGCAAGTGGAAGGGCAATATTAATTACACAATACGTGCTTTTTCTACAATCTTGCTTACGCGCCAGGCTTTGGTCTTGGAAAGCGGGCGGCTTTCCTCGATCACGACCAGGTCGCCTTCTTTGCACTCATTGTTTTCGTCGTGAGCGTGGAACTTGTTGGAACGACGTACCACCTTGCCGATCAAAGGGTGTTTCACCTTACGCTCGACCAGCACGGTTACCGTCTTGTCCATTTTGTCGCTCACTACACGGCCACTCAAAGTGCGAACCAGTTTTTCTGTTTGATTTTCGCTCATAATGACTCCGCTTAAGCTTGACTTGAATTAGCCACTTTGGCTTTTTCAGCAAGCACAGAGCGAACGCGAGCAATATCACGGCGCACTTTGCCTACCTGGTCAACTTTGTTTAATTGTTGAGTGGCAAGTTGCATGCGCAGAGAGAATTGCGCACGACGCAACTCGATCAACTCATTATTCAACTCTTCAACAGTCTTGTTTCTCAATTCGGACGCTTTCATGACTAGCTCCCAATATGACGTGTAATGAAGGTAGTCTCGATTGGCAGCTTGGCAGCAGCCAGACGGAACGCTTCACGTGCCAGCTCTTCGCTAACACCGTCCATTTCATACAACATCTTTCCAGGCTGGATCTGGGCAATGTAGTACTCGGTACTACCCTTACCATTACCCATACGCACTTCAGCTGGCTTCTTAGAAATCGGCTGATCTGGGAAGACGCGGATCCATACTCGACCACCACGCTTGATATGACGGGTCATCACACGACGGGCCGCTTCAATCTGGCGTGCGGTCAAACGACCACGACCAATTGCTTTCAGACCGAACTCGCCAAAGCTTACCTTGTTGCCGGTAGTTGCGATGCCCTTGTTACGGCCCTTCTGCATCTTGCGGAATTTTTGTCTAGCTGGTTGCAGCATTTTTTGCCCCCGACTTTCTTACTCTCTTTTCTGGCTCAGCAGGCTGGGCAGCTTGTTCAAGCTTGTTGCCGAACACTTCGCCCTTGAATACCCACACCTTGATACCGATGATACCGTAGGTGGTTTTCGCTTCAGCCACACCATAATCAATATCAGCACGCAGGGTATGCAAAGGCACACGGCCTTCACGGTACCATTCAGTACGTGCAATCTCGATACCATTCAAGCGACCGGAACTCATGATCTTGATGCCTTGAGCACCCAGACGCATGGCGTTTTGCATCGCACGCTTCATGGCACGACGGAACATTACGCGCTTTTCAAGCTGTTGTGCAATGCTTTCGGCAATCAGTGTCGCATCGATTTCAGGCTTGCGCACTTCTTCAATGTTCAAATGAACAGGTACACCCATCAAACCTTGAAGATTAGAGCGCAATGACTCGATGTCTTCGCCCTTCTTGCCGATGACGATACCGGGACGTGCACTGTAGATGGTAATTTTGGCGTTCTTGGCAGGACGCTCAATCACGATCTTGCTCACAGCAGCATGAGAAAGTTTCTTTTTCAGGAACTCACGCACCTTGACGTCGCTGTTCAGCATCGCAGGGAAATTACTGCTATTGGCATACCAACGAGAAGACCAGTTTTTCTGGACGCTCAGACGGAAACCAAACGGATGAATTTTCTGACCCATAACGATTCCTTTAGTTACCGACTGTCACAGTGATGTGACAAGTTGGTTTGATAATCCGTCCAGCGCGACCCTTGGCACGAGCGCGAATACGCTTCAATACCAGACCCTTGTCGACATAGATTGAGGTCACCCTCAACTCATCGATATCTGCGCCTTCATTGTGCTCTGCATTGGCAATCGCGGACTCAACTACCTTCTTGATGATTTCAGCACCCTTTTTAGGCGTGAAATTCAGGATATTGAGTGCATTGTCAACTTTCTTGCCACGGACCAAGTCAGCAACCAAGCGAGCCTTTTGCGGGGACAGATGAACACCTCTTAATACTGCGGATACTTCCATCGTCATTCTCCTACCTCTTGGCCTTCTTGTCGGCAGCATGACCCTTGAACGTACGGGTCAGCGCAAATTCGCCGAGCTTGTGACCTACCATGTTTTCAGAAATCAACACCGGCACATGCTGTCTGCCGTTGTGAACCGCGATGGTCAAACCAATGAAATCAGGCAGAATGGTAGAACGACGGGACCAAGTCTTGATCGGCCTTCTATCGCGAGCAGCTGCAGCCACTTCTACCTTCTTAGCCAGATGGCCATCAACAAATGGCCCTTTCTTAATTGAACGTGCCATATTGATTACCTCTTATTCGCAGGACGACGGCTGACGCGCATGTTATCAGTACGCTTGTTGCTACGCGTACGGTAACCCTTGGTAGGCGTACCCCATGGACTGACAGGATTCATACCAGCAGCTGTCTTACCTTCACCACCACCGTGCGGGTGATCGACAGGGTTCATGACCACACCGCGAACGGTAGGACGAACACCACGCCAGCGCATTGCACCAGCCTTACCGATAGAACGCAGGGAATGTTCCTCATTACCTACTTCGCCGATAGTTGCCTTGCAGTCAACGTGCACGCGGCGAACTTCACCGGAGCGTAAACGCAACTGAGCATAACTGCCTTCACGTGCCAACAACTGCACAGAAGTACCAGCGGAACGCGCAATCTGCGCACCCTTGCCAGGTTGCAATTCGATGCAATGGATCGTACTACCGACAGGAATGTTGCGCAGTGGCAATGCATTACCTGCACGGATAGGCGCATCGGAACCGCTCACCAATTGCGCACCAGCGGAAACACCGCGTGGCGCAATAATATAGCGTCGCTCGCCATCTGCATAAACCAGCAATGCCAAGTGCGCACTGCGGTTTGGATCGTATTCCAGACGCTCAACCTTGGCGGCAATGCCATCCTTGTTGCGGCGGAAGTCAACGATACGGTAGTGCTGCTTGTGACCGCCACCCTGGTGACGTGTCGTGATACGGCCGTTGTTATTACGGCCAGCGTTTTTACTTTGCTTCTCCAGCAGCGGCGCATAGGGCTTACCCTTGTGCAGATCAGGCGTTACCACCTTAACTACGGCGCGCCGGCCTGGGGAAGTAGGCTTGACTTTAATCAGTGCCATGATTTCTCCTATTCGCCCGCTGCGAAATTAATTTCTTGACCTGGCTTCAGGCTCACATAAGCCTTCTTCCAGTCCTTGCGGCGGCCAAAATTACGGCCTGCGCGCTTCACCTTGCCGCCAACATTGACAACAGTCACCGCATCCACTTCCACCTTGAACACCAACTCAACTGCAGCCTTGATTTCAGGCTTGGTTGCATCAGTGCGCACACGGAAAGCGATTTGCTGGTTCTTGTCAGCAATGCGAGTTGCCTTTTCTGTAATTTGCGGCGCAAGAATCACTTGCAGCAAACGCTCTTGGGTACTCAATGCGCTCATGCCAGGATCTCCTCAAGTTTCTTAACCGCACCCTTGGTTGCCAGCACGTTGGGGAAACGCACCAAACTAACAGGATCAACATACTGCGCTTCGATCACGAGCACATTTGGCAGGTTACGGGCAGACAGGTAAAGATTTTCATCAAAGCTGTCAACCAACACCAGCAAACCATCGGTGTAACCGAAGTTCTTGATCTTTTCCACCAACTGCTTGGTTTTAGGACTATCCACTGCAAATTCTTCAACCGCACTCAAGCGCTCTTGGCGCACCAACTCGGAGAGAATAGCGCGAACACCGGCGCGATAAACCTTACGGTTGATCTTGTGGCTGAAATTTTCGTCAGGGCTATTTGGGAAGGCACGACCGCCTCCACGCCAGATCGGGCTGGAGCTCATACCGGAACGGGCACGGCCAGTTCCCTTCTGATTCCATGGCTTGTGGGTGGTATGGCTAACATTGCCACGACCCAATTGGGCACGAGTGGCTGTACGCGCATTCGCCTGGTAGGCCACCACAACCTGGTGTACCAGCGCCTCATTGAATTCGCGACCAAAAGTCGCCTCAGAAACAGCCAAACCAGCCTTTGCTGGCTTGCCATTCTTGTCGATTAATTTGATTTCCATTATGCCTTCACCTTCACACTAGGGCGCACGACAACATCGCCGCCTTTAGAGCCAGGAATCGCACCCTTGATCAACAACAGGTTGCGCTCAGCATCTACACGCACAATTTCAAGATTCTGCACGGTAGTCTTCGCCGCACCCAGGTGACCAGGCATGCGCTTACCAGGGAAAACACGGCCAGGATCTTGCGCCATGCCGATAGAACCGGGCACATTGTGGGACCTGGAGTTACCATGGGAAGCACGATTGGAACTAAAGTTATGTCGCTTGATGGCACCTGCAAAACCTTTACCCAGCGAAGTACCGGTAACATCTACCAGCTGACCCGCCTGGAAAAGCTCAACAGTAATCTGGCCACCAACATTGTAGTTAGCCAGAATATCATCAGTAACAGGGAATTCCTTGATACCAGCGCCGGCAGATACGCCAGCTTTGGCATAGTGACCTGTCAGTGCCTTGCCAACACGGCTGGCACGACGCTCGCCGTAAGCAATTTGAAGGCCTGTATAGCCATCGCTTGCGACAGTCTTGATCTGTGTCACACGGTTAGGAACGACTTCCAGCACTGTTACCGGAATGCTTTCGCCTTCTTCGGTAAAAATGCGGGTCATGCCCACCTTGCGACCAATAAGCCCTAAGCTCATGATCGATTCCTTATAATAATTAAAAAGGCCGATTACAATTGACCGACCCGGTACGCGAAAGGGTCGGATTATATCCGACCCACTTCAAAAAAACAAGTTACAGCTTGATTTCTACATCAACACCAGCTGGCAGGTCCAGCTTCATCAATGCATCCACTGTCTTGTCAGTAGGATCAACAATATCCATCAGGCGTTGATGGGTACGAATCTCGAACTGATCACGAGAAGTCTTGTTAACGTGTGGTGAACGCAGAATATCAAAACGCTCGATACGCGTTGGCAAAGGCACAGGACCCTTGACTACTGCACCGGTACGCTTAGCCGTTTCAACAATCTCAAGCGCAGATTGATCAATCAGACGGTAATCAAATGCCTTGAGGCGGATACGGATTTTTTGAGCTGCCATATAACTTTCCTTAAAGAGCGATACTTCCAAAGAGCGAAAAGGCCGCAAGCATTAAAGCCTGCGGCCTGACGGGATCAACTATTCAATAATCTTAGCGACGACGCCGGCACCCACGGTACGGCCACCTTCGCGAATCGCGAAGCGCAGGCCTTCTTCCATGGCGATCGGGGCAATCAGGGCAACGGTGATGGAGACGTTGTC
>NZ_JAJAVC010000006.1 GCF_020532725.1 Methylobacillus arboreus | reverse complement strand
AGGGGCGCATTATACAGACCTCTTCATTCCGGTCAAGCTAGTTTCGAATTTATTTTACAATCAACTCAACACCAACTTCGCTAACACCACCATCCTCTAGCGAGCCGCGCATTTTACAGTTTCTTTCGAACCGGTCAAGCTATTTTTGAAACTAATTTCAAACCGCTTAACTGCACTTCACTTTCTCAAGCGAGCCGCGCATTTTACAGACCTTTTTTACTTGGTCAAGGGGAATTTTCTTACTGCCTGATTCCCTTGCTAGCCGCACCGTTGAAGCGAGGTGCGCATTCTACGTCTTCACAGAATTTGGTCAAGCGTTTTATCGCACTGTTACAAATAAATTACAATCTTAACCAGCTTCGCAGTCTGACGATTTGTATATACACTCAAATGCTACATATATAGAACACCGCACGTTAGCCACGACTAACGGTAATGCGTGCAAACTTACGCTTGCCAACCTGAGCTACCACGCTACCCGCCTGCACCTGCAAGTTTCTATCCAAGACCTTCTCGCTATCGAGCTTCACGCCACCCTGCTCTATCATACGGAAAGCTTCTGAAGTGCTTGCCACCAAACCCGCTTGCTTCAACAGGGGGCCAATCGCAATCGCGGACTCCTGAATCACCACACTGACCTCCGGCACATCATCAGGAATCCCGCCTTTGGCGCGTAATTCAAAATCAGCCAATGCATCAATCGCGGCCTGCCTATTATGAAAGCGGGTCACAATCTCTTGCGCAAAACGCACCTTGATATTGCGCGGATTCTCACCTGACGCTATGGCGGCACGCCATTGCGCCACAGTCGCAATCGATTCAAATGACAATAAATCTATGTAGCGCCACATCAATTCATCCGAAACGGACATCAACTTACTAAATATAGTATTGGCCGGCTCGGCGATACCTATATAGTTACCCAGCGACTTGGACATCTTGTTGACTCCGTCCAACCCTTCAAGCAATGGCACGGTCAATACAGACTGCGGCGCCTGTCCATGATGCTTTTGCAACTCACGCCCCATTAACAAGTTGAAGCGCTGATCAGTCCCGCCCAGCTCAATATCAGCTTTCAATGCAACCGAGTCATAGCCCTGCAACAAAGGGTACAGGAACTCATGAATCGCAATCGGCTGATTGCTCTTGTAACGCTTTTCGAAATCATCACGCTCAAGCATGCGTGCCACAGTATGCGTTGCCGCAAGCTTCAGCATGCCGGCAGCGCCAAGCTCATTAATCCAGCTTGAGTTAAAAACCACCTCTGTTTGCTCAGGCTTGAGTATTTTGAATACCTGTTCCTGATAAGTCTGGGCATTGATCTGCACCTGCTCAGCACTCAATGGCGGACGGGTAGCACTTTTGCCCGTGGGATCGCCAATCATGCCAGTGAAATCACCGATCAGGAAAAGCACCTGGTGGCCCAGATCCTGGAACTGGCGCAATTTGTTAATCAATACGGCATGCCCCAAGTGCAAGTCAGGTGCCGTGGGATCAAAACCCGCTTTCACCTTTAAAGGTTGTCCTCGCTTGAGCTTATCGATTAACTCCTGCTCACCGATCAGGTCATCGATACCACGCTTGATCAGCGCCAAATCGTCGTTCAAATTCGCCATATATGATAAATATCCGTATCTTAGAGTGCTTTTTTGCCTTCACCATGCAGAATTTTTCTGTTAGCATGCCTCATCGTTGATTTGTAAAAGTAATGAGGTAGCCACCAGTGCAGCAGACTGAGCAGAGCCAAAAGGAAGTTATTTTAACGCAAAACCCCGCATTAAAAGAACGTAAGCTGCGCCTGCGATGGTTGCTTGCCATTTCCAGCCTTCCCTTGTTTGGCATCATTACTGCCTTCGGTATTGCGCCGCAAACCTCCACTCAGGACATTGCCATCTCCACAATTGTGGAAGACATTGAGTTGCCTGAAATTTATTCGCCACTTGTTTCAGAAAATCCTGAAAGCGAGAATTACTGGCAAGCCGACCAAGTGCGCCGTGATGACACGCTTGCCAGCCTGATGGCACGGCTAAATGTGCAAAATGGCGATGCACTAGATTTCCTGCGTCGGAACCCAGATGCCAGTGCGCTGGCCTCCCAGCTCCGACCGGGACGCTCCATCCAGGCCCAGGTAAACGCCAACGGCGAGCTACTTAAGCTGCAATACCAACTCAGCCCCACCTCCACACTGACAGTTGAACGTACAGACTCCGGTTACCAAGCCAAGACTGGCGAACCGATTCTGGAAGTCCACAATATATTGAAAACCGCCGAGATCAGAAGCTCTCTTTTCGCAGCTACCGATGCAGCAGACATTCCAGATTCCGTCGCCATCCAAATAGCGGAGATATTCTCTTCCGATATCGACTTCCACTCCGACCTGCGCAAAGGCGACCGTTTCGTCGTGATTTACGAAGCGAAGTACAACAACGGCAACCTGGTCAACACCGGGCAAGTGCTCGCAGCAGAGTTCACTAACCAGGGTAAAACTTATAAAGCGGTCATGTATCGCAACCCCGAAGGCAAAGTGGCCTACTACACACCAGAGGGCAAGAGCCTGCATAAGTCCTTCCTGCGTTCACCACTGGAATTCACACGGATCAGTTCCGGCTTTACCATGGGCCGCTTTCACCCTATTCTGCAGAAAATGCGTGCACACAAGGGCGTGGACCTGGCGGCACCTATCGGAACCCGCATCAAGGCGCCTGCTGACGGCGTAGTGAAGTTTGTCGGGGTCAAAGGCGGTTATGGCAATGTCATTTATTTGCAGCACACCGGCGGCGTTACTACAGTGTATGGGCACCTTTCCCGCTTCGCGTCTGGCCTGCGTAATGGCATGAAGGTATCGCAAGGGGAGATAATCGGTCATGTTGGCATGACCGGCATGGCCACAGGCCCGCACTTGCACTATGAATTCATGCTCAACGGCGTCCATAGAGACCCGCTCAAAGTTGCCCTGCCTGCAGCACAGCCGCTTGCACCGCAATACCAGGCTGATTTCCTCGCACATAGTGCCAACCTGACTGCCCAACTGCAACTACTGAGTGCAAGCACTTTAGCCTCACTTGATTAGGGTCTAGTCGACCCTAATGCCGCCTGAGCTTTTTATTGGCCTGATGTCGGGCACCAGCCTGGATGGTACCGATAGTGTGATTGCTGCGCTGGATAACCGGCAGTGCCAAGTCATACAACAACAATTCACACCCTTTCCCCTTAAGCTGAAACAGCAGTTGCTCGCCTTGCATGATCAAGGCGACAATGAGCTTGAAACCACAGCGCTCGTCAGCAATCAACTCAGCCAGCTATACGCTGAGAATATTGCGGCACTTTTGAATGCGGCCCAAATTCTACCCAGCGCGATTCGTGCCATCGGCTGCCACGGACAGACCATACGCCACCGTCCGGAATTGGGTTTTACCCTGCAAATCGGCAATCCATCATTACTCGCAGAGCTCAGTGGCATCAGCGTGGTTGCCGATTTCCGCAGCCGGGATATTGCCGCAGGGGGGCATGGCGCGCCACTAGTGCCTGCTTTCCACGCGGCGATCTTTGCGCATCCCGAGCAGCACCGGGCGGTACTCAATATCGGCGGCATTGCCAATCTTACCAACCTGCCACCAGCGGGAGGCGCTGTTACCGGCTTTGATACCGGGCCCGGCAATATGCTGATGGATGCTTGGATCAACAAGCATCAGGGCAAGGATTACGATACGGATGGAAGCTGGGCAGCCACAGGCAAGCTAGTCCCAAATCTGTTTCACCGCATGCTGGCAGAGCCTTTTTTCAGCATGGCGCCGCCCAAAAGCACCGGACGCGATACATTTAATCTATCCTGGATTGAGCAACTATTGCACCAGATTAATGACAAATATCAGCCACAAGATGTGCAGCGCACCCTTTTGGAACTGACGGCGATTTCAATCGCCATGGCAGTGACACAATATTGCGGTAATGTTGACGAGCTATATGTATGCGGCGGGGGGGCTTATAATAGCGCGTTGCTGCAACGTTTGCGGCAATTGCTGCCAGCAGTGACAATCAGGCTCAGTGATACTCTCGGACTTGCTGTCAATGCCGTGGAAGCTGCCGCCTTTGCCTGGCTGGCAAAACAAACACTGGACGGACTGCCTGGCAATCTGCCCGCCGTCACTGGCGCGCGCGGTCCGAGAATACTTGGCGCAGTTTATGCTGCGTAATTTGTAACCATTCAACCATCTTGATTCCGGAATTATGAAACCAAGCAAAGTCACACTTACTTTCGATGATGGTTCCGCACCAATCGAACTGCCTATTCTGCCCGGCAAGCTGGGACCCAGCGTGATTGATATCCGCTCCCTGGGCAAGCATGGATACTTCACCTATGACCCAGGCTTCCTGTCGACAGCATCCTGCGACTCCAACATCACTTATATTGATGGCGAGCAAGGCTTGTTGTTCTATCGCGGCTACCCGATAGAACAGCTGGCAGAGCATTCAGACTTTATGGAGGTCTGTTACCTGCTGATGCATGGTGAGCTGCCTAATGCTGAGCAGAAAACTAAGTTTACCAATATCATCACCCGCCACAGCATGGTGCATGACCAGCTTACGCATATCTTCCGCGGATTCCGCCGCGATGCGCACCCGATGGCGGTCATGGTGGGCGTGGTTGGTTCAATGTCAGCCTTTTACCATGAGGCAATTGATGTCAGCAACCCAAAAAACCGCGAGTTCGCAGCGCACCGCCTGTTGGCCAAGGTGCCAACAATCGCCGCCTGGAGCTATAAATACAATGTAGGCCAACCCTTCATGTATCCGCAGAACCGCTTCAACTATGCGGAAAACTTCATGCACATGATGTTTGCCACGCCTTGCGAGGACTACGAACCCAACCCGGTGCTTTCCAAGGCATTCGAGCGCATCTTGATCCTGCATGCAGACCACGAGCAGAATGCCTCCACCTCGACAGTGCGCCTGGCCGGTTCAAGTGGTGCCAATCCATTCGCCTGTGTAGCCGCTGGTATTGCCTCGCTGTGGGGTCCGGCCCATGGCGGGGCCAATGAAGCCACATTGAAGATGCTGGAAGAAATCGGCGATGTCAGCCGTATTGGCGAATACATCAAGCGCGCCAAGGACAAGACCGACTCTTTCCGCCTGATGGGTTTTGGTCATCGCGTTTACCGCAATATGGACCCGCGCGCCGCCATCATGCGTCAGACCTGCCACCAGGTACTCGATGAACTGGGGCTGCACGACGACCCGATGTTCAAGCTGGCATTGGAACTGGAAAAGATTGCGCTGGAAGACGAATATTTTGTCAGCCGTCAGCTTTACCCCAATGTAGATTTCTATTCCGGCATTGTCATGCGCGCAATGGGTATCCCCAATTCAATGTTCACCGCCATTTTTGCGCTGGCACGTACGGTCGGCTGGGTAGCGCAGTGGAATGAAATGATGTCCGATCCCGGCTCAAAGATCGGCCGCCCGCGCCAGCTTTATACTGGCTCGGAACGTCGTGACTTTGTGCCATTGAATCAGCGTTAAAGCGATTTAAGCGCAAACAAAAAGGGGCCAGTGGCCCCTTTTGTTTTATTTTATCACTCAACTTTTTAAGCTGAAAAGGATGACCCGCAGCCACAAGTAGTAGTCGCGTTCGGATTGCGAATCACGAACTGGGAACCCTGCAAACTATCCTGATAATCGATCTCCGCACCGACCAAATATTGCAAGCTCATCGGGTCGATCAGCAAGGTCACACTGTCTTTTTGCACTTGGGTATCGTCTTCATTCACGGTTTCTTCAAACGTAAAACCATACTGGAAGCCCGAGCAACCACCGCCGCTGACAAACACGCGCAGCTTGAGATCTGGCGAACCTTCCTCGTCAATCAACTCCTTGACCTTACGCGCTGCATTGTCAGTAAAAACCAGCGGGCTTAGGATTTCTTCTGTCACTGCATTCATAGTTAACTCCTTACATTAATTGAATTCATTATCCTGCGCCATCATCAGGCGGTCAATTGTTATTCCCTGGAATAATGGGACCGCTTGCTTGCTCGCCATCACCGAGATGCACCAGATTTCCTTCTACAATCGCGCCAGTATGGATTTCCAGGGATTTGTAATACACGTCACCTTTGATTCTGGATTTGGCCAATAATTCAAGATATTGACTGGAGCGTACAGGTCCTTGCACCTCGCCATTCAGTACCACCCTGGCAACCGTCACCGCTCCCTCGATCCGCCCTTGTTCGCTCAATACCAGCATTCCAGGCGTATTGGATGACTCATTCACGTCACCCTTGATCTGCCCGTCTACGCGCAATCCACCACTGAACGTGATGTTGCCTTCCAGACGGGTATCCGTGCTGATCAAGGTATCAATCCTGCTCTGGTGTTTGTTCTTGTTCCTGGAAAACATGCATATCCTTTTGATTTGACAATGCGCAATCCTGATTATTCAGGCAAGTCTACCTTTTGACTAATATTGGGCTGCTTGGCCCCACTTTCAAGAAAACTCACCTCAATCGCCTCAACCACGACATCCTGAGGCAGACTGAAACTGCCGCTCAGGCGCTGATAATAACGGAAGTTCACTTTAGCCTGTTCTACCTTGAGCGGAATGATAAATTCCTGGCCTTCCTGATTGCTACCATGCAAGGCAAACTTGACATCACCCTGGACTGACTTGCTGTGCGCTCCCTGTTGCGAGAGCACCAGGTGGTAATCATACTCTGCTGGCGATTTGCCTTTTTCCAGCTTGACCTGGTTCATTCTCACCCGGTCTCCGCCTGAATTTTCCTCGAGTATGCTCTGGTAGAAAGCGACATTCTCCTTAAGCTTGATGCTTTCCTCCTGCACGCTGGCCAATTCCCGGGCAAGGTTTTCCTGCGCTGCCTGCTGTACCTGTAGCTGACGCTCGGCAAATACGACCTTTGCCAACAGCTCCTGATCGGTCAATTCAGGTTTGGAGACAAAAGGCGGGCTAAGTTTGCCTCCGACAGTGAAATGCCAATACGCCAGCGCATACCCCATCGACACCAGTATCAGCGCAGCCAATACCTGCCAATACCAGGCACGGTGTGATTTTATCGCTACGCGCTTGGTTGGTTTATTGAAATGGCGCTTGAACCGGCGCGATAAACGTCTCATGAATTAGGGCAGCAAGGGCACGATTTCAAGCCCAGTACGCTCGTCCAACCCAAACATGATATTCAGATTCTGTACCGCCTGCCCGGCTGCCCCCTTGACCAAGTTGTCTATGACCGAAAGAATGACGACAATATCGTCACCCTGAGGCCGGTGGATCGCAATGCGACACTGGTTGGAGCCACGCACGGAACGTGTTTCAGGATGCGAACCCACGGGCAGCACATCGACAAACCGCTCTGCCGCATAACGTTGTTCATAAAGCGCTTGCAGGTCAATATCACTGGTCAGCCTGGCATAAAGCGTGGCATGGATACCACGGATCAGCGGCGTCAGGTGCGGCACGAACGTCAGGCCGACCTCCTGCCCGCCCATGGTCGCCAGCCCTTGCCGGATTTCTGGCAGGTGGCGATGGCCGCCCACCCCATAAGCCTTGAAATTATCACCCGCCTCGGCAAACAGGGTATGCACCTCCGCCTTGCGGCCCGCGCCACTGACGCCAGACTTGGCATCGGCGATCAAGTGCTGGCTGTCCACGACACCAGCTTCAAGCAACGGCAGAAAGCCCAGTTGCACCGCAGTCGGATAGCATCCTGGATTGGCAAGCACTCGCGCATGGCGGATTGCCTCGCGGTTCTGCTCCGGTAGCCCATACACCGCTTCCTGCAGCAGTTCAGGACAGGCATGCGTCATGCTGTACCACTGTTCCCAGACTTTCACATCGCGGATACGGAAATCGGCAGCAAGATCAATCACGCGAACACCCTCATCCAGCAATGCGCGCGTCTGCTGCATGGCCACACCGTTAGGCGTGGCAAAAAATACGACATCACAGTCAGCAAGGCCGGCGTTGGCCGGATCGCTGAATTTGAGGTCGATATAACCGCGCAGGCTGGGATACATATCCGCGACCGGCATCCCTGCCTCGCTACGCGAGGTAATCGCTACCAACTCGACATCAGGGTGCAATGCCAGGATACGCAGCAGTTCTACACCGGTATATCCCGTGCCACCGACAATCCCCGCCTTTATTCTATCTGCCATTGTTCATTCACCTTCCGGCCATCGCGATGGCGCCAACTGCAAAGAATTCAATAGTAACAAAACGCGATTGCATTTTGAAAACCTGAAAAGAAAAAAGCCGCAACAAGTGCGGCTTTTCTGAACTGCAATACGTAAAGCTTAGCGCTTGGAGAATTGCTTGCGACGGCGAGCCTTGCGGAGGCCAACCTTCTTACGTTCAACTTCACGTGCATCACGGGTCACGAAGCCTGCCTTGGACAGGGCGCCCTTCAATGCGGTGTCGTAATCGATCAGGGCACGGGTAATGCCGTGACGCACTGCACCTGCCTGGCCAGACTCGCCACCACCGCTCACATTCACAAGAATGTCAAAGCTTGCTTGGTTCTCGGTCAGCGCCAGAGGCTGGCGAAGCACCATGCGGGAAGTCTCGCGGGAGAAATATTCGTCTGCAGGCTTGTCGTTGACAACGATGTTGCCACTGCCGGCCTTGAGGAATACACGGGCTACCGAACTCTTGCGGCGGCCTGTGCCGTAGTTGTATTTACCAATCATCGCTGCTTATCCTTACGCTTGACTTTGGATTACCAATGGTTGCGGCTGTTGCGCAACATGGTCATGCTTTTCACCAGCATACACCTTGAGCTTGCGGAACATGGCGTAACCCAGTGGGCCCTTTGGCAGCATACCCTTAACCGCCTTTTCCAGGGCACGGCCTGGGAAACGCTCTTGCATCTTGCCAAATGTTGTTGTGGAGATACCGCCTGGGTAACCGCTATGGCGGTGGTACTTCTTGTCCAGCGCCTTGTTGCCAGTTACCTTGATCTTGTCGGCATTGACCACAACGATGTAATCGCCCGTATCAACGTGCGGTGTGTAAATAGTTTTATGCTTGCCACGCAGGCGGTGCGCAATTTCACTCGCCAAACGGCCCAGCACCAAATCCGTAGCATCTACTACGAACCAGTCGCGCTTTACTTCATGCGCTTTTGCAGAAAAGGTCTTCATCGGACAAACCAATATTCGCTGAAAAAATTAAGAGGCGGATTGTAAGTCAAGGTCTTGCGCTTTGTCAAACATTTATGAGATGGATTTTCCAATCCGCATAGATACTTAAAACTTGTTATACAAGTTTTGAATTCAAACTTGGAACAAGGCGGGTCGCCGCAGGTAGCAAAGTACGACAAAGCAGAGCAACAACGCCAGGAGAATTTTGTTAGTGGCTCTTTAAAGATACTCGCTAGCGATTACCCCGGCAAAGATAACTGCGCCAAGCCAGTTGTTATGCAAAAACGCCTTGAAACATGCTTTGCGGTCACGACCACGAATCAAGGAGTAATGATACACCGCAATTGATGCCGCGATGACCAGCCCGGTAAAATAAGGCCATGCCTGTTGCAGACGCATGCCCACCCATGCCATCAACAGCAGAAATACGGCATAGCAAATCATGACGGCCAGTATGTCCAGGCGCCCGAAAAAGATGGCCGAAGACCGTATGCCAATCTTGAGGTCGTCGTTGCGGTCCACCATGGCATATTCAGTATCATAGGCGACTGCCCAGAATACGTTGGCGAGCAGCATGACCCAGGCCTCAAATGGCAACTGGCCTGTAATGGCGGCAAACGCCATCGGGATGCCGAAGCCGAAAGCGATGCCAAGATAGGCCTGTGGGATCGACAGGAATCGCTTGGTCAGCGGGTAACTGGCAGCTAGAAACAAGGCCGGAAACGACAAGGCAACGACCAAGGCATTCAGCTGCAATACCAGCACAAACGCCACCAGGCTCAATACACCCGCCAGCAGCAAGGCTTCCTTGACGCTTACCTCACCGGTTACCAAGGGACGTTGACGCGTGCGCTCCACATGACCGTCAAAGTTGCGGTCAGCCAGGTCGTTCATGACACAACCTGCAGAACGCATCAGCACCGTACCGGCAATGAACACGAACAATACCAGGGAACCGGGCCAGCCCGGACTCGCAAGCCACAATCCCCACAAGGTAGGCCACAACAACAGCAAAATGCCGATCGGCTTGTCCAGCCTGGTCAACCGGGAATAAGCGCGGAGTTTTTGCAGAATAAGCGTTGGGTTCATTTACTTGATTGTGGATTAAGGTTCAACACAGCGGGAAGGAATAACTCCGTCACTAGCACGGCACTCTGCCCAAGCCTAAATACGGAGCGCCTTGCCCACACCGGCCCCGAGATTCCTGGCATATGAAACGCCGCCCTCCGGTAAAGAAAATGCTGTGGTGAAAGTTTCTTGTATTGCAGCACGCTGCGGCACATGCGCGGATCGGCAAACAAGGCGCTCCCCAGCGAATGATTACCCAATCGCCCCAGGCTACGCCAGGCGCCACGCATTGCACGCCCGGGCAAGACACTGTGCGCAAAGACGACAGCGCTGCCGTCGCAGCGCAGCATCACGTCACGCAGCAAGGTGTGCTGCCGGGACAGCGACTGCAATAACCTTGTCTCTGGAAAAGGTGGCTTTCGACTCGCCACACTCAAGGGTTGCACGGCAAATACGGCACTATGTTGTTGTAAACGCCGGGTCAATGAGCCTCGCTCAATCAACCAGGGACGGTAACGCAAGCTGCCGACTGGCTGCCTGAGCCAGCGGTCGCGCATCTGCGGAAAATGGGCAAAGACTTTCACCTCGCAATTATCTCAGACTTTGACCAACTCTTCCGCATGGCCGAGCCAGCGCGCCAAATGTGCCTCTGCCGCCTTGGGTTCGCGCGCCAGCAAATCCGCAGCAATATCACGCGCCGCCTCGAGCAAGTCCTGGTCGCGTTCGAGATCCGCAATCCTGAGCATGGGTGCACCACTCTGCCGTATCCCCATGAATTCCCCAGGCCCGCGCAATGCCAGGTCAGCCTGGGCTATGGCAAAGCCATCGCTGGACTCGTAAATAATCTTCAGCCGTGCACGCGCCGTTTCTGACAACTTGCCATCCTGGTAAAGCAAAATGCAACTACTCTTGGCCGCGCCGCGCCCGACACGCCCACGCAATTGATGCAACTGGGCCAGCCCCATGCGCTCTGCATGCTCTATCACCATCAGGCTCGCATTCGGCACGTCCACGCCGACTTCAATCACGGTGGTTGCCACCAGTAGCTGGGTTTCGCCTGCACTGAATGCCGCCATTACCGCCTGCTTCTCGGCAGGTTTCATACGGCCGTGCACCAGCCCCACCCGCAACCGCGGGAAGGCCGCCTGGAGGTTCTCATAAGTGTCCGTCACGGTTTGCAGTTGCAAGGCCTCGGATTCCTCGATCAAGGGGCAGACCCAATAAGCCTGCTGGCCCGCCATGCAGGCTTGCTGCACACGCTCCAGCACTTCGTCGCGCCGCGCGTCGGACACCAGGCGGGTGACTATCGGCGTGCGCCCGGGCGGCAGCTCGTCTATGACCGAGACATCCAGGTCAGCAAAATAGCTCATGGACAGGGTACGCGGAATAGGCGTCGCGCTCATCATCAATTGATGCGGCTGCCCGCCCTTTTGCCGCAGGGAAAGGCGTTGCTGTACGCCGAAGCGGTGTTGCTCATCGACAATCGCCAAGGCCAGGCGTTGAAACACGACCTGCTCCTGGAACAAGGCATGGGTGCCAATCACCAGTTGCGCCTGGCCCTCGGCCACGGCAGCCAACATCTCGCGCCGCTCCTTCTTGCCCTGGCTGCCTGACAGCCAGGCAACATTGATGCCCAGGGGCACCAGCCACGCCTGCATCTTCTGGTAATGCTGTTCGGCAAGAATCTCGGTAGGCGCCATGATCGCAGCCTGCCAGCCATTCTCGATCGCCTGCAAGGCAGCCATGGCTGCGACTATGGTCTTGCCGCTGCCTACATCGCCTTGCAACAGGCGCTGCATGGGATGCGGCTGCTCCAGGTCGCGGCCGATTTCCAATGCCACGCGCTGCTGCGCCTGTGTCAGGACAAATGGCAGGCTGCGCAACAAGGCAGTGACCAGTTTGCGTGATGGCGCCAATGCAGGGGCGCCCTGGTGCTTGCGTCTTGCGTGGTGCTTGCGCATGGAAAGCTGCTGGGCGAGCAACTCATCAAATGCCAGCCGCCGCCAGGCCGGATGGTCGCGCGATTCCAAGGTGGCAAGATCAACCTCGGGGGTTGGATGGTGCAAGCTATGCAGGCTATCGGCAAAGGCCGGCAAGTAAAGCTGCTGGTAAATGCGTTGCGGCAGAATTTCTGCCATATCGGCCTGCTGCAATGCCCAGGCAATCCACTTGCGCAAGGTTGCCTGGCTCAAGCCGGCAGTCGTCGGGTATAACGGCGTCAAGGCATCCGCCACCGGGGCATCTTCATCTGCTTGCTTGCATTGCGGATGCACCATTTCCCAGCCGAAAAATCCTCCCCGCACCTCGCCAAAGGCACGAATGTGACTACCTTCCTTGAGGCTCGCCACCTGGCTGGGATAAAAATGCAGGAAACGCAGCACCAGCTGTCCTGTGCCATCGCGTAACCGGCAGATCAATGCTTTTCGCGGACGGTATTGCACCTCGGCATGCACGATCTCCCCCTGCACCTGGGCCTGCTCGCCAGTGCGGAGCTCACGGATCGGCGTGATGCGGGTTTCGTCGAGATAACGCAGGGGCAAGTGCAACAACAAGCCCTGCAAGTTGAATATGCCAAGCTTAGCAAGGCGACCCTGCAAGGCAGGGGTGATGCCTTTGATACCATCAAGCTTGGTATTGGCGGGTAATTTGGACGCCATGACCTTGAGGTAAAGACTGATCCTGGCGTGGGTTATGCTAAGTAATTAAGCACCAATCTCCAGGACGCCATCAGCCTCTACCAAGGCGTTTCTTGGCAATTGGGCGACACCAACTGCGGCACGTGCGGGATAAGGCTGGGTGAAATATTCGGCCATGATGGTGTTCACCAGCGCAAAGTGGGATAAATCGGTCAGGAAGATATTGAGCTTGACCACATCCGCCAGCGAACCACCCGCAGCTTCAGCCACTGCCTTGAGATTCTTGAAGACGCGGTGCACTTGTGCTTCGATACCATCCACCAACTCCATAGTGGCGGGGTCAAGACCAATCTGGCCAGACAGATACACTGTGCTGCCGTTGACCTTGACTGCCTGGGAATAGGTGCCGATTGCCTGTGGAGCGCCATCGGTATGGATGATTTGCTTTGCCATGAATCTCTCCTGAAACTTTGGTTTGAAAGTATGATTAATCTGGTTAATGAAGCGCGTAGCGTTACTGGACTCTCTGCTCCGCCCCGCTTCCCTTGACGCGGTTGATGCGCACCACGTCTGGAATCTTGCGTAACCGGCGCATCAATTCGGCGAGATGAATGCGGTTTTCCACCTGTACGGTGAAGTTCATATTGGTATAGGTGCTGTTGTCCGCCTCTTCCATGCTCACATTGTCGATATTCGAGCCGGCCTCGGCAATCCCGGAGGCGATTTTTGCCAGCATGCCGCGCCGGTTGGCCACCACCAGCTTGAGGCTGACCTTGTAGAGCCGGTGGCCTTGCGGATCCCATTCCACATCCAGCCACTTGTCAGGATCAAGGCGGAATTTACGTATCGCCGGACAATCATGGGTATGGATGACCAGCCCCTTGTCCTTGTTGATAAAGCCGAGGATAGGATCACCCGGGATAGGCCGGCAGCATTGGGCAAATTGCACTGCCATGCCCTCTGAGCCGCGAATCGTGATGGTATCCAGCACCTTGGACGGTAACTTGTGTTGCTCTGCTTCCACTTCATGCTGGCCAGCCTGGACCATCAACTGATGTGCCACCATGACATTCAGACGCTTGCCCAGGCCGATATCCGCCAGGATCTCATCCTTGTTCTTGGCACCGTAATCACGCACCAGGTGCTGCCAGGCGGCATCATCAATTGTCACCGGGTTGGCATGCAATGCGCGCAGGGCTTGGTTGAGCATGCGCTCACCCAGCAATGCGGATTCAGTGGACTGCATGGACTTGAGGTAATGCCGTATGTGGGCGCGCGCCTTGCCGGTCAGCACATAATTGAGCCATGCCGGATTGGGGTGGGCATGCGCTGCCGTGATGATTTCCACATGGTCGCCATTGTGCAGTTCAGTGCGCAATGGCGCCAGCTCCTGGTTGATCTTTACGGCCACGCAGCGGTTGCCGATATCGGTATGCACGGCATAGGCAAAATCCACCGCTGTCGCCCCCTTGGGCAAGGCCATGATCGTGCCCTTGGGCGTGAAGACGTAAACCTCGTCTGGGAACAGGTCAACCTTGAAATGTTCAAGGAACTCCAATGAGTCCGTGCTCTCGCTCTGGATATCCAGCAAGCGTTGCAGCCACTGGTGCGTCTGCTGTTGCAACGCGGTGAGATGGGCATCAGTGGTCTTGTAAAGCCAGTGTGCCGCCACGCCTGCATCGGCAATGTTGTGCATTTCACGGCTGCGGATCTGAACCTCTATCGGCGTACCGAACGGACCGAACAGGGTAGTGTGCAATGACTGGTAGCCATTGGCCTTTGGGATGGCAATATAGTCCTTGAACTTGCCCGGAATCGGCTTGTAAAGCCCGTGCAGCACGCCAAGCGTGGTGTAACAGGTAGGCAGGTCGCGCACAACAATGCGGAAGCCATAAATATCGTAGATTTGCGAGAAAGTGACGGTCTTGCCGGTCATCTTTCTGTAGATGCTATAGAGATGCTTCTCGCGTCCAGTGACCTCGGCATCAATGTGATATTCCTTCAGGCGCTGGTTGATCGCATCCAGAATTTTGCCGACCACTTCCTTGCGATTTCCCCGCGCCGCCATGACAGCCTTGGAAATCACACGGTAACGCATCGGGTAGAGATACTTGAAGCTCAAATCCTCCAGGGTCTGGTAGATTTCATTGAGACCCAGACGGTTGGCAATTGGCGCATAGATATCCAGGGTTTCCCGTGCAATGCGCCGTTGCTTTTCGGGCTTCATTACATCCAGCGTGCTCATGTTATGCAAGCGATCAGCCAGCTTGACCAGGATCACGCGCACATCCTGCGACATTGCCAACAGCATCTTGCGGAAATTTTCCGCTTGCGCCTGGGTGGCGCTCTGGAACTCGATCTTGTCGAGTTTGGACAAGCCATCCACCAGCTCGGCTACCTGCTTGCCAAACTTTTCGCCGATTTCCTGCTTGGTGACGCCGGTATCTTCCACCACATCATGCAACAGGGCCGCAATCAGGGTAGGCGGATCGAGATGCAGTTCGGCCAGGATACCGGCCACGGTGACCGGATGGATGACATAGGGCTCACCGCTGCGTCGCACCTGTCCTTCATGAGCGGCTGCGCTGAAACGATAGGCGTCCCAGATATGGTCTATGTCGTCTTGCTTAAGATATTCCCGCAGACGCAGGGTGAGCTGGGAGTCTTCGCTGTCGGCGGGCAGCAAAGGTGGCGGTGAAATTGGTTCGGCTGGTCGTTTGGCAGCGGTCTTGGGCATAAATTCCAGTAATTACTCAACACAAAATATTCGCCAACCCGGGACTCGTGCACCGGCACAGCCCCGGCTGCATCGCCAGCCCGCATTTACTGCACGGTCAGGCGATCAGGCATGTCCGCGATTAAGCACTTCCAGGCCTACTTTGGCTGCAGCAATTTCACGCAAGGCAAGCACGGTAGGCTTGTCCTTGTGACCATGCGTGTTAACCAGAGGCTCTGAACCATTGGCAAGCTGGCGTGCGCGGTATGCAGCTACCAGGGTCAACTGGAAACGGTTGGGAATCTTTTCCAGGCAATCATCAACGGTTATACGTGCCATATTACGAATATCTCCTGAATATTGTCATATATTCATGCGCGTTCTGACTAGAGCAAGTTCTGCACCGTGTGCTGATGCCTAACAAGCTGCTTTTCACGCCTCAATCTTTGGCTCCGGATGATGGCGCGCAGGTCTTCGAGCGCATGCTCAAATCTGTCGTTAATTGTAACATAGTCGAATTCTGCCACGTGACGCATCTCATCCCGTGCTGCCGCAAGCCTGCGGGCAATCACCTCGGCGCTATCCTGTGCCCGGTTGTTCAGCCGTTGCTCAAGCGCCTCCATCGAGGGTGGTAGGATAAAAATACTGATCGCCTCCGGATATTGCCTGCGCACCTGCTGCGCGCCCTGCCAGTCGATTTCCAGTATCAAGTCCAGCCCTTGTGCCAGCACCGCATTCACCGTGGACTGGGACGTTCCGTAATAAGCACCGTGCACCTGCGCACTCTCAAGAAAATCCCCATGATTGAGCAACTCGATAAACCTGGATTCCGCCACAAAGTGGTAATGCACACCCTCCTCTTCGCCTGGCCGTGGCTGGCGCGTAGTATGCGAAACCGAGAGCTTGAGATGCTCATCCCCATCCAGCAAGGCACGCACCAGCGAGGTTTTGCCTGCACCCGATGGTGCGGTGATGATGAATAAATTGCCTTTCATAACCTGCATTCCATCATTTCAAACTTTAAAGATCACTCAATGCGCTAGCCTGCGCTTGTAGAGTATGGATGAGCAGAAAGCCGCCATGATGAACACTACCCCGATCAGTCCCGTCACGACCTCGGGCACAGGCTGGTAGATAGTGTAAAACATGATCAATCCCAACACACCAATCGCGTAGTGGGCCCCATGTTCCAGATAAACATAATTATCCAGCGTGCCCTTGTATACCAGCCGTACCGTGAGCGAACGTACAAACATGGCACCGATGGTCAAACCCAGCATGATGATGATCACGTCTCGCGTGATTGCAAATGCGCCGATCACGCCATCAAAGGAGAATGAAGCGTCAAGGATTTCCAGGTAGAGAAACCCCATCGCACCATTGCGCTTGGCAGTTTTGGCAAAAGCATCACCTTCCGCCTGCGACGAGAAAAAGCCGCTCAGGTTGTCTATCAGCACATACAACACCACGCCACTCAACCCAGCCAGCAGGATGGTCAAGCGCTCGGCCTGTGAGATCGGCAAAAAGTTCTGCAAACCCAACAGTATCAGCAGGATCACGATAATCTTGATCGACTCCATGCTGCCGAGCTTGCCCAATGCGGCTTCAAGCCGTCCTAGCCAATGCAGTTCTTTCTCTGGATCAAAGACAAAACTCAAGAACACCAGGAAGAGGAAGGAACCGCCAAATGCCGCAATCGCATTATGACCATCGTCCAAGTAATCCGCATACAGCACCGGATTATTGAGGGCCATATTCGCCACATCCACCAGTCCCTGGTCGGTCGCCGCAGCCACCAGCAGCAATGGAAACAGCAGGCGCACGCCAAACACGGCAATCAGAATACCTACCGTGAGAAAGATATGCCGCCATTTCTCGTCCATTTCCTTGAGAATGGAGGCATTGACCACGGCGTTGTCAAAAGACAGGCTCACTTCCATGATGCCCAGGATCAAGGCCACACTCAGCGCAGGCCAGATACCGGAAATTCCGCCCCTGAGTTCATAACCCCAGAGCGCGGCAAGGCCCAGGCAAAGAAACGTGACAAAAAAAGAATATCTAAAATCTCGCATTACTTAGTTTCCGGATCAATATGTCACATACCCTGACGCAAGAATTAGGTCAAAGCAGTTTTAAAGGTGACATTACTCTATGTTTTGGACCTGCTCGCGCATCTGCTCGATCAGCAGCTTGAGCGCCATGGCAACCTGGGACACTTCTGTGGAAACGGATTTGGAAGCCAGCGTATTGGCCTCGCGGTTGAGTTCCTGCATGAGGAAATCAAGCTGCTTGCCCGCTGAACTGCCTGCTTCAAGAATACGCTTCACTTCCTCGATATGCGCGCCGAGGCGGCTTAACTCCTCGTCCACGTCAATACGCTGGGCAAAGATGGTGAGCTCCTGTCGTATGCGCTCTTCATCGACGGAACCAAGTGCCTCCTTGAGCTTGGCAGTAAGGCGCCCCTGGTAGATTTTCACCTGCTCGGGCAGCAAGGGGCGCACTCTGGCAACCAGTCTTTCTATTTCCGCCAGGCGCTCAAGGATGATGGTCTTGAGCTTGAGGCCTTCGCGCGCACGCGCCTCGGTCATTTGCTGCACTGCCTTCAACAGGCTTTCATGGATGGCGGCGCCCAGTGCCTCCTGGTCCGCACTCTCTCCGAGCAACACGCCAGGCCAACGCAGGATGTCTGCCACGCTCAAAGGGCGGCTTTCCGGGAAGTGGCGTTGTACGCTCACGGTCATCTGCGCCAGTTGCTGCAAGACATTGTCGTCAAGCTGCACCTGCCTTTGCTCGGCAGCCCGGTGGGCAAGGCTGACGCGACATTCCACCTTGCCGCGCTTGAGGCGAGAGTTGATGAGTTCGCGCACCTGCGGTTCGAACATGCGCACATTGTCATCCAGCTTGAGTTGCAGTTCGAGATAGCGATGGTTGACCGAGCGCAGCTCCAGCACCAGAACACCATTGCTTACCTCATGCTCCAGTGAAGCATATCCGGTCATGCTGAAAATCATGTTGAGGCAAATTCCCGATTAAATTTGACCCATGGTATCAAATCCCGAGCAATTCATGACAGAATAGCCTGCAAATAATAGGTTTCATTCCTTGCCGCAAACTCGTTATCAGCACATGCACGCCAACCAGAACCGCGCCTTGCCTCCAGGCTATCAATTGCAAGGTTATGAAATCAAGAAGCTCCTGAGCGCTGGCGGCTTCAGCTTTGTCTACATTGCACGCGACCTCGAGAACCACACTACGGTCGCTATCAAGGAATATCTGCCCAATATCCTGGCGCTGCGCCAGGAGGGCGATCAGGTGCGCGTCCCTACCAATGAAGCCGCAGCCGGGTTCCGGTTTGGACTCAAATGTTTTTTTGAGGAAGGCCGAGCACTCGCCACGATCGAACACAAGAACATCGTGCGGGTGCTGAATTTCTTTCGCGCCAATGATACGGTCTATATGGTGATGCAGTATGAGCGCGGCAAATCGTTGCAGGAATATGTACTCGCCAGGGATACGACAGTGCCGGAGGCCATGCTACGCAGCCTGTTCAGCCAGTTGCTGAATGGCCTGCGCGAAGTCCACGCACAGAAGCTGCTGCATCTCGACATCAAGCCTGCCAATATCTATATCCGCCTTGATGGCTCGCCGGTATTGCTGGATTTCGGCTCGGCCCGCATGGCGCTGAACGAAGCCGCCGACAAGCTGCCTCCCAGCTACACCCCGGGGTTTGCCGCACCCGAGCAATATGGCACCCGCAAGCAACTTGGCCCATGGAGTGATGTCTACAGCATAGGCGCAAGTATGTACGCCTGTCTGCTGCAAGCCGCGCCGCAGGCGGCCGACCAGCGTATGAAGAAGGATTTTCTGGTACCCGCAGTCAAGCTCGGCAAGGGGAAATATTCAAGCAATCTGCTGCAGATCATAGACAGTTGTATGGCACTGAACCACATGCACCGGCCACCCAGTGTATTTGCTTTGCAAAAATCATTGCTGAAAGCTGCCCCGCCGCCTGCGTCGCGCAACTGGCTGCATAAGATTGCCTCCCTGTTTACCCAGGACAACTAAGTATGAAGTTTACTATTCACCAAAGCAGCCGTAGCGGGGGACGCCCTGCCAACCAGGACCGGGTCGCATATTCCTATAGCAGAAACGCCTTGTTGCTGGTATTGGCGGACGGCATGGGCGGCCATCATCATGGTGAAGTCGCTGCCCAGTTGGCCGTCAAAATGCTCACGGGCGCATTCCAGCAGGCAGCCTCACCCGAACTGCCGGATGTGGTTGACTTCCTGCAAGCCGAGATCATGAAACTGCATGATGCCATCCACCAGCTCACCGCCAACCGTGGATTGGAAGAAACACCCAAGACCACCCTGGTGGTGGGCATCCTGCAACAGGACAAGCTCTATTGCGCCCATGTGGGCGATTCACGCCTCTATCATTTCCGCAACGGCAAACGCCTATTTCGCACCGAGGACCATTCCATCGTCCAGCTCATGCTGAAACAGGGCAAGCTGGATGCGAAAGCCGTAACCCATCACCCTGACCGCCACAAGATTTACAACTGCCTGGGCAGTGAATTGCCACCCAGCATAGAAATCAGCCCGCCCCGCCCCTTGCAGCCAGGAGATCAGGTACTGCTATGCAGTGACGGCCTATGGGCCCAGCTAAGCGATGAGCGCATGCTGGACATTCTCAATACTGGCTTGGGCGTTGCCCATAGCGTGCCCAGCCTGCTTGATGCTGCAGAGCGCCTGGGCGGGCCAAGCATGGACAACCTGAGCGCCATCGGTGTGCAATGGGAAACCAAACCGGAACAGGCATTGACCATCTCCACCCTCAATATGGCGCTTGCCCAGTCGCACACTATTCTTGGCCTGGCTGAACCTGGCGAGACAAGCACTGCCGAAACGGCTGCCGATCTTGTAGAAGAAGACATAGAGCGTGCTATCGCCGAAATCAATGCGGCCATCAAGCGTAGCAAGCGCTAACACTATGCTAGTGCCGCCCGAAATTTAGGCGAACCAACCATTAACCATCGCTTATAATATGGTCTTTGAACTCAGGAAATATCATGCGCCCCAGCAACCGCGCCCCAGACCAGCTACGCGAAGTCGACATCGTCCGCCATTACACCAAACATGCGGAAGGCTCGGTGCTGGTCAAGTTCGGCGATACCCATGTGCTGTGTACCGCCAGCGTGGAAGAAAAAGTGCCACCTTTCCTGCGCGGCAAGAACCAGGGCTGGACCACGGCTGAATACGGCATGCTGCCCCGCTCCACCGGCAGCCGCATGGACCGCGAAGCAGCGCGTGGCAAGCAATCCGGCCGCACCCAGGAAATCCAGCGCCTGATTGGCCGCAGCCTGCGTGCCGTCATTGACCTTGAAAAGCTGGGCGAACGCACCATTCACCTTGATTGCGACGTGATCCAGGCCGATGGCGGCACCCGCACTGCCAGCATCACCGGCGCCTACGTCGCCCTGCACGATGCAGTCAGCTTTCTGCTTGAAAAAGGCCTAATCCAGCAATCCCCATTACGCGATGCCGTGGCAGCTATCTCGGTGGGCGTTTATCAGGGCACCCCGGTGCTCGACCTCGACTATATCGAGGATTCCGCCTGTGATACCGACATGAATGTGGTCATGACCGGCAACGGCGGTTTTGTGGAAATCCAGGGCACGGCCGAAGGCGAACCGTTCCAGCGCGAAGCGATGAACCGCATGCTGGAGCTTGCAGACAGTGGCATCAAGACACTGCTTGCGAAACAAAAGGCGGCACTGGGGCTATAGCCATGACCATGCCTTTCCAGAAACTGGTCATTGCCAGCGGCAACCAGGGCAAGCTCAGGGAAATCCAGGTATTGCTTGCTCCGCTTTCGATAGAGGTATTGCCGCAATCCGCGTTCAATGTCCCCGAAGCAGAGGAGCCTTTCGTCACTTTTATCGAAAATGCGCTTGCCAAGGCACGCCATGCCAGCCGCCATACCGGGCTGCCCGCGCTTGCCGATGACTCGGGCATCTGCGTCAACGCGCTGCAAGGCGCGCCTGGCGTGTACTCTGCCCGCTATGCCGGAGAACCGAAATCGGACCCGCGCAACAACCAGCAACTCTTGCAAAGCCTGGAGGGCCAACAGGACAGGCATGCCTATTACTACTGCATCATGGTGCTGGTGCGACACGCCGACGACCCGCAACCGCTGATCGCGGAAGGTATCTGGCAAGGAGAAATCCTGACTGAGCCGCGCGGCAATGGCGGTTTTGGCTACGACCCGCTATTTCTCGATGCCAAGACCGGACAAACTGCGGCGGAACTGCCTGCCGAAATCAAGAACCGCATCAGCCATCGCGGCCATGCCTTGACCAAACTCGTGCAACAGCTGGAAAGGCTGGCATTATGAGCGGCAACTGGCCCAAATGGCTACGCGACGACGGCAGCGTGGTTTCGTGCACCGAGAAGGTCAAGGTCATGACCGAGAACTTCGACGAAATCAAGCAGATCGCCCAGGATGCTCTGGAAGACGGCCTGCTCATGGAGGTTTCCGAAGCACAGATGCGCGAAGCGTTGCATCGCCTGATTGACCAACTGGTGAACCCCTATCAGCAAATCCATCGAAATCAAGACGATTAGCGAGCCGGCAATCCAACCGGATGCCACCAGCGTTCTCTCGTCCGCACCGACCCAGCCGCCGCCACTTTCGCTCTACATCCATATTCCCTGGTGTGTCCGCAAATGCCCTTATTGCGATTTCAACTCGCATGAGTCACGCAGCGAAATCCCGGAAGCAGCGTATGTCGATGCATTGATCGCCGACCTGGAACAATCTGTGCCGCGTATCTGGGGCCGCCGCGTGCATAGTATTTTCTTCGGCGGCGGCACCCCCAGCCTGTTCTCGCCCGAGGCCATAGACCGCATTTTGAGCAATGTCCGTGCGCTGGTGCAATTAAGCACGGATTGCGAAATCACACTGGAGGCCAACCCCGGTACCGTGGATGCCGCGCATTTCCGCGGCTACCGCGCAGCCGGTGTCAACCGCCTATCGCTCGGCATCCAGAGCTTCGACAGTAGCTACCTGCAAAAACTAGGTCGCATTCATGACGAAACCCAGGCCATGGCAGCAGCCGAACTTGCGCTCGGCACTTTTGACGCCGTCAACCTGGATGTCATGTATGCCCTGCCCGGGCAGAACCTGGAACACGCGCTCGCCGATGCCCAGCGCGCCTGCGAGCTGCAACCTGCGCACCTGTCGTTCTACCATCTCACCCTGGAACCCAACACGCCGTTCCACCGCACACCACCAGCGCTGCCGGATGACGACACCAGCGCCACCATGCAGGAAGCCATTGAAGCCCTGTTGACCAGCCATGGCTACGCGCATTATGAGACCTCTGCATTTGCCCAGCGTGGACGCCAATGCCGCCATAACCGCAATTATTGGCTGTTTGGCGATTATCTCGGCATAGGCGCGGGAGCACATAGCAAGTTGAGCTTCCACGACCGCATTACCCGCGAAAGCCGTCACAAACACCCCAAGCGCTACCTGGAAAACACCATGCACGGCAGCGCCATGGACCAGCAATGGCAAATCCCCCGCGATGAACTGCCTTTCGAGTTCATGATGAACGCCCTGCGGCTCACAGATGGCTTTGAACCAGCATTGTTCGAACTGCGCACCGGCCTGCCGCTGGGCAGCATTACCAGCACGCTGCAATATGCCGTGGATAAGGGCTTGTTAAGCGTAACGCCTACACGTATTGCACCCACCCTGCTCGGCCAGCGATTCCTCAACGAGCTGCTGCAATTATTCCTGGACTAGTCCATTGATTTCCGGCAGATTACATTTGTAAGAGTTTGTCTGTATTACAATACAGCGATTCTGGAAGCCAGATGCTATCAAGCCGCGCAGTCCGCTTGCCATAAGCTGCTCCAGAACGGAGGGGAAACCTATATAACCTGGGTCAGTTATGGATCAACATAAAAAATCCGTTGAAACTGCACGGCAAACCCTGATGCAGCTTGCAAAAAGCCGGATAGAACCAACGCCCGACAATTACCGAAAAGTCTACAACGCGATTGATGGCAGGGCCTCGGCCGATGCATCATCGACAGTCGGTCAACTATTGGGGAAAGTGCTTGCAGAGGTTGGTGCGCAACATCCGCATCACGAATCGGCAGTGCGCGCGATCATCTTCCAGATCGAAAAACAGAACTGGACAGAACTTGAAGAAGCATTGCGCAAACTGTTTGTAAACTTGCCTTTGCCCACAGCCATCCGGCATACCAACTACCATGTTGAGAGCGAAGACCAGATCGATATGATCACGCTCTGGCGCGACATGCTGGTCAAGACGCTGGATTTGGTCGTTGTGCCCCAGCTCAAGGATGTGCCGGAAGCGCAATCCCGCGCCAATCAGTTGCTGGAAGAAGCGCGCCAAGCGCAAAGCCGCGAAAGCATCCTCGCACTGGAAAGCTCGCTCAAGAACATTCTCTTCAGCCTGGAAATGCACCTGGACAGCCAAAGCCAGTTGCAGCTCCACCTATTACAGCTGCTGAGATTGCTGGTGGTGAGCATGGAAGCCTTGGTATTGGAAGAGAAATGGCTGCAAGGCCCGACGGCAGCAGTGCGTGAAATTCTTACCCAGCCGCTGAATATTGAATCTCTGGCCAAGGCAGAAAACACCCTCAAAGACCTGATCTTCATGCAAGGCCAGCTTAAGCCTGGCCTGATCGAAGCAAAAAGGACATTGAAGAAAATGGCTGAAATTTTCGTGATCCAGCTCGCTGAAATCACCGAGGCCACCGACGACTACCAAGCCAAGCTGCAAAGTTATCGCGAGGAAATCAGCCATAGCGACGAAATTCAGGATCTCAACCAGGTGCTGAGCCGCCTGCTTGAGGATACACAGGTCATCAGCAGCATCACGCAACGCTCGCGCACAGAAATCATAGAAGCACAGAGCAAGGTGCGTGAGGCAGAAAAACAAATCTACGAACTCACCCTTCAGCTGGACCACATCAATGAAATAGCCCACGAGGACTATCTGACTGGCACCCTGAACCGGCGCGGCATGGATGAGGCCTTGATACGCGAGTTCAACCGGGCAGACCGTTTTGGCATGCCGCTCAGCATCGCCATGATGGATATCGACCATTTCAAGCAAATCAACGACAACATGGGCCATGCCACTGGCGACCAGGCGCTGGCACACCTCGCTTCCGTCATCAAGGAATCATTGCGCGCCACTGACGTGATTGCACGTTATGGCGGGGAAGAATTCATCATCCTGCTTCCCGGAACAACCGAAAAGGACGCCATCAGTGTCATTACCCGCGCCCAGCGCGAGCTTACGCGCAATTTTTTCATGCATGACAATAACCGCGTCCTCATCACCTTCAGTGCGGGCGTAGCCGAACGCTTGTCCGGAGAAGATGCGGATTCGATCATCGGCCGCACGGACCAGGCGTTGTATCATGCAAAAAAATCCGGGCGCAACCGCGTTATCGGCGCTCGCAGCCTTAACTCGGAAGAGCCGGTACCGCCACCTACGGTGCAGTAATCGATACAGCATGAGTAAAAAGCCCCGCAATGCGGGGCTTTTTACTTCTTAAATTGATGGCGCTTATCCGAGCAAGGCTTTCGCCCGCTTCAAGGCTTCGCGCACCTGTGCAGGTGCAGTGCCGCCTCGATGGTTGCGGCTCGCCAATGAGCCTTCCAACGTCAGCACCTTATAAACGTCTTCGCCAATCTGCGGACTGAATTTCTGCAGTTGCTGCAAAGGAAGATCAGGCAAGTCGCAGCCCTGCTCCACCGCATGGCGCACGACCAATGCCACCACCTCATGCGCATCGCGGAAAGGCGTGCCCTTTTTCACCAGGTAATCCGCGAGATCGGTTGCCGTAGCAAATCCCTCCGCGGCTGCCAGGCGCATGGCCTCCTTGTTGACCTTGATGCCGCGCAGCATGTTCGCATAGATTTCCAGCGTCACCAGCAAGGTGTCCACGGTATCGAACAAGGGTTCCTTGTCTTCCTGGTTGTCCTTGTTATAAGCCAGCGGCTGGCTCTTCATCAATGTCAGCAGTGCCACCAGGTGACCATTGACCCGTCCGGTCTTGCCGCGCACAAGTTCGGGGACATCCGGGTTTTTCTTCTGCGGCATGATGGAAGAACCGGTACAGAAGCGGTCTGCAATATCGATGAAACCGAAGCGCGGGCTGGACCAGAGGATGAGCTCCTCCGACAGGCGCGACAAATGCGTCATGATAAGTGCGGCAGCCGCGGTAAATTCAATCGCAAAGTCGCGGTCGGATACCGCATCCAGGGAATTCTCGCATATGGCGTCAAACCCCAGCTCGCGCGCCACGCGCTCGCGGTCTATCGGATAGCTGGTGCCTGCCAGTGCCGCGGCGCCGAGCGGGAGACGGTTGATGCGCTTGCGCGCATCGATCAGGCGCTCGGCATCGCGTTGCAGCATTTCAAAATAGGCCAGCAAGTGGTGGCCGAAAGTCACGGGCTGCGCCACCTGCAAATGAGTGAAGCCAGGCATCACGGTATCGGCATGCTGCTCGGCCAGGTCCACCAGCGATTGCTGCAGTTTGCGAATACGTGCCACGACATCGTCCAACATGGCACGCAGCCACAGGCGGATATCGGTGGCAACCTGGTCATTGCGGGAGCGCCCAGTGTGCAAGCGCTTACCTGCATCGCCAATCTTGTCGGTTAGGCGTTTCTCGATATTGAGATGTACATCTTCCAGATCCAGCAACCAGTTGAATCCGCCATTGCGGATTTCATCGAGAATCTCGCCCAGGCCCTGTTCTATCTGTGCCACATCCTCCTGGCTGATGATGCCTTGGGCGCCCAGCATGCGTGCATGGGCAAGTGAGCCTTGTATATCATATTCGGCCAATCGATAGTCAAAGCCCACGGATGCGGTATATTGTTTGACCAGTTCGGCCACTGGCTCGTTAAAACGTCCGGACCAGGTTTTGGAAGGGGTTGGATTCAAGATGTTGGACTTTTCTGTCATGATGTTGCGTGATGAACTCACGATGATGATAGATAGTGAAAATAGTGCGCTAAACCATGGCTATTATAAAGCAAAAAGCCATTAATTCCGCGAAGCTGCCCGACTTCCGCAACCTCGGCATATGTCTGCGCATCCTGGTGCTGGTCAACCTGATGGGCTTGTTCTCATCCCTGGCGGCCAGTGCTACGCTGGCAGAATGGCTCCCGGCCTTCACCCGCTGGTGCGCCTTCATGCAGCCTGTGCTGCTTGTCAGCCTACTGCTGCTCTATGCGCTGCATCCCTGGCTGGCGCGCCTGAATACCCTGTCCGCGTATGCCATCGTCCTGGCGCTGCCCCTGGCATCAAGCCTGCTGGCGCATATGGCCGCCATCCATCTGTTGAACATCGAGTTGCAAAACAGCTTGGCACGCACCGTCCTGATTGCTTTTAGCATGACCGGCTTTACCCTCGCCTACCTGCAATTGCGCCAGCGTTCCCTGACTCCCGCACTTGTCGAGGCACGTCTGCAGGCCCTGCAAGCCAGGATACGCCCGCACTTCCTGTTCAACAGCATCAACGCTGTGCTTTCTATCGTACGTAGCGACAGCAGGCAGGCAGAAACCGCGCTCATGGATATGGCAGACCTGTTCCGCGTATTGATGGCAGATAACCGCGAACTGGTACCCCTGGCGCAGGAAATCGCCCTGTGCAGGCAATACCTGGCCCTGGAAAAGCTCAGGCTGGAAAACAGGCTCCATGTGGAATGGCTGGTGGACAATATGCCGCAGGATGCGCTGATCCCCCCGCTCATCCTGCAACCTCTGCTGGAAAATGCGGTGTATCACGGCATAGAACCGCTGGCTGAAGGCGGCGCCATCAGCATCCAGCTCCACAGCACGCGCAATGAACTGCATATCCACCTGCGCAATCCTTACCAGCCCGGATCAGGTCATCACCAGGGCAACCGCATGGCGCTCGACAACATCCGCGAGCGGCTGGAACTGCATTTCGACGCAGAAGCCAGCCTCAATATCACGAACAGCGGCCATGATTATACCGTGCACATCGTGATTCCCTACCGCAAGGGGCAAGGCGTATGAATAGCACATTGTTCAATATCGTCATCGCTGATGACGAACCGCCTGCGCGCAATCGCCTGCGCGAACTGCTAACGGAAATTCCCGACGTCAAGCTGCTTGGCGAGGCCAGGAATGGCAACGAGGCCCTGGAACTGACACAACAGCTCAAGCCCCACGTATTGCTGCTGGATATCCGCATGCCCAATATGGATGGCATAGAAGCAGCCGGGCATGCACAAAAGCTTGCCCAACCGCCCGCAATCATTTTCACCACCGCCTTCGATGGCTATGCCATCAAGGCTTTTGAATTGAATGCCGTGGATTACCTGCTTAAACCCATCCGCCAGGAACGCCTGGCGGCCGCCATTCACAAGGCACGCGTGCTGCTGCCTGCCCAGGTTGAAGCACTCAGGCCATTACAGCACACCCGTACCCATTTCAGCGTCAGCAATCATGGCCGCATCCTGCTCATACCAGTCAATGACGTGATCTACCTGCGCGCCGAACTCAAATATGTCACGCTGCGCACACGAATGCAGGAATACCTGATTGAAGAATCACTCAGCAGCCTGGAACAGGAACTGGGCCACCTCTTTTTACGCCTACATCGCAATTGCCTGGTAGCACAATCCAGCATCATAGGGTATGAAAAACGTGAGACCGATGGCGAAAGTGGCTGGCACGCCATCCTGAAAGATATCCCAGAGACGATTGCCGTGAGCAGACGCCAGTATCATTTGTTGCGCAAGCTGTCCGCAGCTTAGCCGCGGGTGGCGCTATGCTAAAATGGCAGCTTTCAATGATTAAGCTGCAAAAGCGCAAGCCAAGCCATAAACCCGATGAATGCTCCCAAGAAACTGGTGATTGCCTCGCGCGAAAGCGCACTTGCCCTGTGGCAGGCACAATATATCCAGAGCCGCCTGCAAGCCCTATACCCTGAAACCGAAGTAAAAATCCTTGGAATGACTACGACTGGCGACCAGATCCTGGATTCCCCGCTGGCCCGCATTGGCGGCAAGGGCTTGTTCGTCAAGGAATTGGAGCAGGCATTGGCCGATGGCCGGGCCGACCTGGCTGTGCACTCGATGAAGGACGTGCCCATGCACCTGCCGCCCGGTTTCGCCCTCGCCGCAATCGGCGAACGCGAAGACCCGCGCGATGCATTTGTCTCCAACGACTACGCCAGCCTGGACTCCCTGCCGGAGGGCAGCGTGGTCGGCACCTCCAGCCTGCGCCGCCAGAGCCAGTTGCAGGCACGCTTCCCCGGCCTCAAGGTGGAATCCCTGCGCGGCAACCTGCAAACCCGGCTACGCAAGCTTGACGAAGGCCAATACGCCGCAATCATTCTTGCCGCCGCCGGACTCAAACGCCTGGGGCTGGAAGCACGCATCCGCGAATGCATAGACCCGGAAGCCAGCATTCCTGCAGTGGGCCAGGGCGCGCTCGGCATCGAAATCAATGCCAGCCGGCACGACCTGCTCGAAGTCCTGGCCCCGCTCAACCATGCGCAAACCGCCGCCTGCGTGGAAGCCGAACGCGGCATGAGCCGCGCCCTGGCCGGTAGCTGCCAGGTGCCATTGGGCGCTTACGCGCAGCAACATGGCGAGTCACTCAGCATGACCGGCTTCGTCGCCAGCATAGATGGCAGGGAATTGCTGCGTGAAACCGCGCAAGGCCCGGTAGACCAGCCTGATGCACTCGGCCAGGCACTCGCAGCCAAACTAGTGGCACGTGGCGCTGACCGCATCCTCGCCGCGCTTGCGCATGACTGATCTCACCGGCCGCCATATCGCCGTCACGCGCCCGGTTGACCAGGCTACCCGCCTGACGCGCATGATTGAAACGGCTGGCGGCCAGGCGATTGACTTTCCCCTGATTGCAATCGCACCGCTTAAAAACTACAGCGCCTTTGAGCAAGCCATTGAAGATTTCGCCGCGCAGGACTGGGTGATTTTCATCAGTTCCAATGCCGTGCAGCACGCCATGCCAAGCCTTAAGGCCAAGTTTTCACAATGGCCTGCCAAACCACGATTTGCCGCCATTGGCCCGGTAACCACAACCGAGCTTCAGCAATACGGCATAGCCACCGTCTTGCAGCCCGAGCATCGCTTTGACAGCGAATCCCTGCTGGCATTACCGCAAATGCAGTCCGTAGAAGACCAGCGCATCATGATCGTGCGCGGCGTAGGGGGCCGTGAACTCATGGCGGATACCTTGCGTAGCCGTGGCGCGGAAGTCCGCTTTGCTGAATGCTACCGCCGTATCAACCCGCAAACCGATACGGGCAAATTGCATGCGCTGTGGCAAAATGGACAACTGGATACCATTGTGGTCACCAGCAGCGAAGCCATGCGGCATTTACTTGCCATGACCAACAATGGCAGCGCAGAATGGCTGCTTGGCATCACGATTTGCGTCAACCATGCCCGTATTGCCGAGTTACCGTCCAGCCTGGGCCTGCGTGTCCTGGTCGCCACAGCACCCGGAGACGACGCCATGCTGCAATGTTTAAGTGAAGTAAACCATGACTGAACAACAATCGCCTGAAACCCCGCAAACTGTCCTGGCCGCCCCTGGCCGCAAGCCCTCTTTTCTTGCGTGGCTGGCTTTGATACTGGCCGCAGGCGCTATCGCCTTTATCTCCTGGCAGTGGCTAAATACCCGCTATCGCTTCAATGCCCTTGAGCAAACCCTGACCCAGCGCCTGGAACAATTCAATGGCACCAACCAGCAAAGCCTGGCATTAGCCAAGAATGCGGACGAACGCAGCTCCGAAGCCGCCAACCGCATCATCCGGCTGGAACAGCAGCTTGCAGAGTCTCGTGACCAGCAGGAAGCCCTGCAAACCCTCTACATGGAACTGGTCAACAATCATGATGAACGCGTGATTGCCGAGGTAGAACAACTGCTGATCATTGCCAACCAGCAATTGCAACTGGCAGGCAATCTCAAGCCAGCGCTGCTGGCGCTGCAAACGGCGGATTCACGTTTACAGCAAATGGACAGCGTACAGGGGATCCAGCTGCGCAAGGCCATTGCCAAGGATATCCAGCGCCTGCAGGAATTGCCGCAGATCGACATGATCGGCATCAGCCTCAAGCTGGAAAACCTCATCGAAGGCGTCGGCAAATTGCCGCTGGTAAGCGACCGCCACCCAAAAACATCCCTTCCCGAAGCGACACTCCATGAGGAAAACCAGTTCAGCAGGCTGGCACGTGAGATTTGGGACGACCTCAAGCACATGATACGGCTGGAACGTGTGGACCGCCCGGAGCCGCCACTGCTGGCGCCGGACCAGACTTTCTTCCTGCGCGAGAACCTCAAGCTGCACCTGCTCACGGCCAGGATTGCCTTGCTACAGCACGATGAGGCCTCGTACCGTGCAGACTTACAGCAGGCGGAACACTGGATCAAGAACTATTTTGACCTGCGTGAACACAGCACCACCACGGCGCTTGATACGCTGAAGCAACTTTCCGGTAGCAGCATCGTGATCCAGCTGCCGGACATCTCCGAGACACTGGGCCTGGCCAGCAAATACAAGCTCACCCTGGAACGTGCCAACAATTCCGAGCGCAATACTGACCGCATCAACCTGGAGCGGGGCCAATAGTGCGCATACTGATCTGGATCCTGCTGATACTCGCGCTTGCCATCGGCGTTTCACTGCTGGCAGGCAACAACGAAGGCTATGTACTGATCGTGCGACCGCCCTATCGCCTGGAATTGTCGCTCAACCTGCTGCTCATCCTGGTAGTGCTTGCATTTGCCTCGCTGCACCTGGTATTGCGTTTTATCAACTATGCGCGCGACTTGCCTGCGAATGTACACACCTACAAGGAAAACCGCCGCATCCGCCGTGGCCATGCGGCCCTGCTGGAATCTCTGCATGCCATGAGCCAGGGGCGCTACCAGCTCGCACAAAAAGCAGCATCCAAGGCATTGGAGCTCGGCGAAGACCCCAGCCTGACCGCATTGCTCGCCGCCCGTGCTTCGCACAAGCTCAAGCAGAAAGGCCAGCGCGACTATTATCTGGCCGAAGCCGAGCGCCTGGCACCCGATGCGGCAGTAGCACGCCTACTGCTCAATGCCGAATTACTGCTGGATGACCGGCTCTATAGCCAGGCACTGGATATCCTGCACAAGATCGAGAAAATAGAACCCAGGTTTGTCCCGGCCATGCGGCTTGAGTTGAAGGTGCAACTACGCCTCAACAATTGGGAACAAGTACTGGTGTTGCTGCAGCAACTGGAAAAACACGATGGCATGGAAAGCTGGCAGGCTAGAGAAATCCGCCACCAGGCGCATCAACACTTGATTGAGCGCCACGGCAAAGACCTAAACGCGCTCATGGCCTACTGGAAGAAAGTACCGGAAGAAGATCGCCTCAACAGCCGGATTGCCTGTATGGCCGCAGATGCCTTTATTGCACTGAACGCGGGCAACCAGGCGCAGGAAGTGCTGGAAATGAGCCTGACAAAGGAATGGGACAGCGAACTTGCTGGCAAGCTGGGAGACTGTGCCAGCACCAATCCGCACAAGCAGCTGCAACAGGCCGAGCACTGGCTGCTGAGCCACGAGGGAGACGCCAGATTGCTACTGTCACTGGGCAAGATGTGTATCCGCCTGAGCCTGTGGGGCAAGGCGCAAAGCTATCTTGAAGCCAGCATCAGCGTAGAACCTTCCGCGGAAGCACACCTGACCCTAGCACGCCTGCTTGAAAGCCGTGGCGAAAGCGGTGCGGCCAATCATCACTACCGCTTGAGCGTGCAGTTCTGCCGTGAAGAGAAATAGGCGTATCGCAGCCCCTTCTCCCACCTAAATTACGCTGAGCAACGCAACTTTAGTTTTATTAGTTTTAGGTTGACACCTTCGTTACCGGATTGGCAAAGGTGAATGCATCCGAGAAAAACTCCTCCTCAGGCAGGCCGTGACGCTGAAAATCCCGGTGAGCCACCTCCACCATCTGCGGCGCACCACAGCAATAAACCTGGTGCGCACTCATGTCCAGATGATCCTCCAGCACAGCCTCGTGCACCAGGCCAGTCCGGCCCTTCCATGCGTCCTCGGGCACCGGGTCAGACAATACCGGCACATAGGTGAATAGCGGGTTCTGTTCCTGCCATTGTCGCGCCAGGGCATCCAGATACAAGTCCTGCCTGGTTTTTGCGCCCCAGTACAGCACCATGGGGCGTTTAAGACCATGATGCAATGCATTTTCCACCATGCCTTTCACCGGTGCAAAACCGGTGCCGCCCGCCACGAAAATGACAGGGCGTGTACTCTCTTCACGCAAATAGAACGTACCAAATGGCCCTTCCAGGCGCAGGATGGTTTTTTCCTGCATTTCGCTGAATACGTATTGGGTGAATTGCCCGCCCGGCACTAGGCGCATATGCAACTCAAGAAAACGATCCTGATAAGGCGCATTGGCAAGGGAAAATGCGCGGCGCCTGCCATCCTTGAGCAGGAATTCCACGTATTGCCCGGCCACGAACTGCATGCGTTCATTGCTTGGCAGCTTGAGCGTCATGCCCATGACATCGTGAGATAACTTCTCCAGCTTTTCCACACGAACGGGCATGATACGCGGTGGAATCCCCTCGCCCGCCACCTCACGGCACTCGATGACCAGATTGGATAAAGGCTGAGCACAACAGAACAGGGCCTTGCCGGTTTTTTTCTCATCTTCACTCAGGGCACTGTCAAAATACTCGCCGTAATTGATATCTCCCGCAAGCACCTGCCCCTTGCAGGCGCCGCAGGTACCGTTGCGACAGCCATACGGCAGATTGACGCCCGCATCAATGGCGGCATCCAGCACGGTATCGCCATCTTCTACAGTGAATATGCGATCACTAGGCTTGATAATGACTTGAAAAGACATGGGATTCCTGATTCCACACGACCCTGACCACTGACGGAAAAAGCGGGAAGTCTAGCACAGTGCCAGGCGCTTAATCCTCGCGCCGGTACTCGCCTTCAATCACATCACCTGCCGATGACTGTGCGCGCGTCTCGCTACGGTATTCCGTATGGATGGTTTCACGTGAAACGAAATCATCGTCATTGGCTGCGGTTTCCAGCTTGCCACCACCCGGCAATAACAGCAAAATCACCGCAATCGCATCGCTGATCACACCCGGAATCAAGAGCAGAACCCCCGCCAACAGGTTCTTGGCACTGCCGAACATCGCGCGCAAAGGCGTCCCGCCCGCTTGCAGCGTTTGCGCCATACGCCCGAGCATCAGAAGCTTTTCATCCTGAATCAATCGCCAACCCAATACCCCGACCACGACCAGGTAAGCCAGCACCAGCCAGCCATATCTTGCAGCCAACTCCACCAGCACCCATATCTCAGCGATCGGGAAAGCGAGTAAAATCAGCAAGAGGAAAATAAAACGCATGAAACTTCAATCTCCATCATCAGAAAACAGTGGCGCCCTGCTAGTCCTGACCAATATGCCGGACCAAACCAGCGCCGAAAACATTGCGCGCGAACTTGTCAGCAGAAAGCTGGCTGCCTGCGTCAATATGCTTGCCCCCTGCCTGTCTTTCTACCAGTGGCAAGGCAAGCTGGAAACCGCAACGGAAATCCCGTTGCTCATCAAGACCACCAGCACACGCTATCCCGAACTTGAGCAAACCATCCGCGAACTGCACCCTTACGAACTTCCCGAGATCATCCATGTCCCAGTCACGGGCGGCTTGGCTGCCTATCTTACATGGCTACACCAGGAAACCCGGGCTTGATCTCTGCATTACAGCGTTGCTTATCTCCAATCCTGCTGCTCTGTACCCTGCTGGCAGCCTCAGGCACGGCAACCGCGGCGGACAGCAGCCAATTGAGCGAATGGCTGAGCCAGGGACGAAGCGCATTCCTGGGCAACGATACCGATAATATTCTGCCGCCCGAGCAAGCTTTCAAGCTCCAGGTCGAATTAATTGATGCAGACCACCTGCAAGCCGCCTTCAAAATTGCCCCTGGACACTATCTATACAAGGACAGGATCAAGTTTGAACTGGAGCCTGCCGACCACACGGTCAACAACCTCAATTTGCCACAAGGCGACTGGAAGCAAGACCCGACTTTTGGCCACACCGAAGTGTTCCACCAGAGCTTTACCGCTGATATGCATCTGGCATTGGCAAACACGGCAAGAGACAATATCAAGATCAAAGCCAGCTATCAGGGATGCAGCGAAAAAGGCCTATGCTACCCGCCCAGGCAACAATCCTTCGAACTCGGCTACCTGCATGCGACCACAGACAGCACGCCAGGTTCAACCGCCAAACTGCCGCAAGGCGAACATGACCAGGCTGCCAGCCTATTGGCAGGCGGCAATACCTTATTGATCATTGCAGGATTTTTCGGCTTTGGCCTGCTGCTCTCATTCACCCCCTGCGTGCTGCCCATGATCCCGATTCTTTCCGGCATTATTGTCGGTAGCCGCACTAGAAGCCGCTGGCACGGCTTTTGGCTTTCACTCGCCTATGTGCTCGGCATGGCATCAAGCTATACCGCAGTTGGCGTGGCAGCCGGACTTTCCGGCCAGTTGTTGAGCGCCGCCTTGCAGAATGCCTGGGTGCTGGGGGCCAGCGCATTGATTTTCGTGCTGCTTGCACTCTCCATGTTCGGGTTTTATGAGCTCAAGCTGCCCCGAGCCCTGGAAAACCTCCTGATCAAAACCAGCAATCGCCTGCCGGGCGGCCGCCTGTTTGGCGTGTTCGCCATGGGCGTGCTTTCCGCCCTGATCGTCAGCCCATGTGTAGCTGCGCCACTCGCTGGCGCCTTGATCTACATTGGCCAAACCCAGGATGTGCTGCTGGGTGCAAGCGCCCTGTTCGCGCTTTCCATCGGCATGGGCATCCCCTTGCTCCTGATAGGCGCTTCCGTCGGGACACTGTTGCCCAAGGCCGGACCATGGATGGTGGCTGTGCGTCAATCCTTCGGCGTATTCATGCTGGCGGTTGCGCTCTGGATTCTTTCGCCATTGCTTCCTGCCAGCTTGCAGTTGCTATTATGGGCCGCGCTGCTGATCGTCCCCGCAATTTTCATGCGCGCCTTGGATCGCCTGCCAGACACCGCAAGCGCCTGGCAGCGCTTTTGGAAAGGCATTGCCGTGCTCATGCTGCTCGCCGGCGCCACGCTGGTGATAGGTGCCGCCTCGGGTGCCAAGTCGCCCCTGCGGCCACTGGAAGGATTGAGTCTGAGTCAGACCGGCGCTGGCCTGTCTTTTCAACGCATCAAGGGTATTGCCGACCTGGAGCAGGCATTGAACCAGAACCCAGGCAAGCTCGTCATGCTCGATTTTTATGCCGACTGGTGTGCAGCATGCAAGGAGATGGAGCAATTTACCTTAAGCAACACTGAAGTGAGCGCCAGTTTGGGGGGCGTCACGCTATTGCAGGCCGATGTGACGCGCAATGATGCAGAAGACCAGGCGCTGCTCAAGCGTTTCGGCCTATTCGGCCCGCCCGGCATTATTTTCTTTGATGGTACAGGTAAGGAAATTCCCCATAGCCGGGTAATCGGCTACCAGAACAGCAATAAATTCCTCGTGACCCTGAATGCGGTAAAATCAACCTATGACACAGCCATCCAACCCGAATAAGCCCAACCTGAGCAAACGCGGCTTTGTGGTTCTCGCCCTGGGAATCGCCGTTGCTATCCTGTTGATCCAGCAATATTTCAGCAAACCCAACCTGGCACCGCCGGTTGAAGTGTATGCGTCCACCGTCCCCTTCTTTAACGCCAGCGTCATCGATCTCACGAATACCGAACAGCCGTTGAAGCAATGGCAAGGACAATTGCTGGTAGTGAACTTCTGGGCAACCTGGTGCGCGCCTTGCCGTGAGGAGATGCCGGAACTTGCAGAACTGGCAGAGGAATATGCAGGAAAACTGGCCGTACTCGGCATTTCCCTTGATAATGCCGCCAAAATGCAGGCATTCGCCCAGCAGAGCTCTATGCCTTATCCATTGCTGGCCGCCGACATGGAAGGCATGGCGCTCAGCAACTCGCTTGGCAATGTGCAGGGGGTAGTACCCCATACCGTGATTATCGGTTCCGATGGTAAAATTATCAGCGCTTACTTTGGCCGGGTCAGCAAGGCATTGTTGCTTGAGACCTTGCAGCCAATTTTGGCCACTTCATCGTAATTTTTTCTTACCGGGCATTGGCAGGCAATTTCGTTAAATTTCGCCAATTCTCTAGACAAAATACCCCAAACTACGGCAAACTTGCAGCCATCAAAGTTGCACTGGCGCTCAAACGCCCCCTTTCATGGCCCAACTATCCTCCAAATCCGTACTGGTATTGCACGGCCCCAACCTGAACCTGCTGGGATTGCGCGAACCTGACCATTACGGCTCGGATACCCTGGAAAGCATCAACAACCAGCTTAAACAGCATGCCGATGATGCGGGCATTGGCATTGACACTTTTCAGAGCAACCATGAAGGCGAGTTGGTGGAGAGAATCCATTCCCTGGCCCGCGCGCCCGTGGATTTCATCATCATCAATCCAGCAGCTTTTACCCATACCTCCGTGGCCTTGCGTGATGCCTTGTCCGCGGTGAAGATCCCGTTTATTGAAGTCCATCTTTCGAATATCTATGCCCGCGAATCCTTCCGCCATCATTCGTATTTCTCCGATCTCGCAGTCGGCGTCATCAGTGGCCTGGGTGCGCGCGGATATTCACTGGCGTTGAACTACGCCATCAACACCATTACCCGTGCCTAACCGGCACCCAATACATCTAGAGGTTAACCATGGATTTACGCAAACTGAAGAAACTGATCGACCTGGTCGAAGAGTCCGGCATCTCCGAGCTGGAACTCACCGAGGGTGAAGAAAAGGTACGCATTTCGCGCCACCTGCCCAACAGCCAGGCGCCAGTTCAATTTGCCCAGCCATATTTCGCAGCGCCAGCAGCGCCGCAAGCCGCAGTCGCTGCAGTAGCTATTCCGGAAGCAGCCCCTGCTATCGAAGGCCATGTCGTGAAATCCCCCATGGTCGGTACTTTCTACCGTGCCCCATCTCCTGATTCCAAGCCTTTTGTCGATGTGGGCAGCAACGTGAATGTTGGCGACACCATCTGTATTATCGAAGCCATGAAGCTCCTGAACGAGATCGAGGCTGACAAGGCTGGCGTAATCAAGGCCATCCTGGTCGAAAACGGCCAACCCGTGGAATACGGCGAACCGCTGTTCATCATTGGCTAGGAATCAACCCATGTTCGATAAAGTCCTTATTGCCAACCGCGGCGAGATTGCCCTGCGCATCCAGCGCGCATGCCGCGAGCTGGGCATCAAGACGGTTGCCGTGCATTCCGAGGCTGACCGCGAAACCAAATACGTCAAGCTCGCTGATGAATCCGTGTGCATAGGCCCGGCGCCCTCGGCACAAAGCTATCTCAATATCCCTGCCGTGATCAGCGCAGCAGAAGTCACCGATGCTGAGGCCATACACCCTGGCTATGGCTTTCTCTCTGAAAATGCCGATTTTGCCGAACGTGTCGAGCAAAGCGGTTTCACCTTTATTGGCCCGCGTGCTGAAACAATCCGCCTGATGGGTGACAAGGTCAGCGCCAAGGACACCATGAAGGCGGCCGGCGTGCCATGCGTGCCTGGTTCCGACGGCGCACTGTCCGATGATGCCGATGAGAACCTGCGTATCGCCAAGGAAGTTGGTTATCCGGTCATCATCAAGGCCGCTGGCGGCGGTGGCGGCCGTGGCATGCGCGTGGTCCATACCGAGGCAGCACTGCTCAACGCCATCAGCATGACCAAGACCGAAGCCCACGGGGCATTCGGCAATGCCATGGTGTACATGGAGAAATTCCTGGAGCAACCGCGCCATATCGAAATCCAGGTACTCGCCGACCAGCATGGCAACGCCATTTACCTGGGGGAACGTGACTGCTCCATGCAGCGCCGCCACCAAAAAGTGCTGGAAGAAGCGCCGGCATTCGGCATTAGCGACAAACTGCGCGAAAAAATCGGCACTGCATGTGCCGAAGCCTGCAAGCGCATCAACTATCGCGGTGCAGGCACCTTTGAGTTCCTCTACGAGAATGGCGAGTTCTACTTCATTGAAATGAACACCCGCGTGCAGGTGGAACATCCGGTCACCGAAATGATTACCGGCATCGACATCGTCAAGCAGCAAATCCTCATCGCTGCAGGCGAAAAGCTCCACATCAGCCAGAAGAACGTCAAGCTATCGGGCCACTCCATCGAGTGCCGCATCAATGCGGAAGACCCGTTCAACTTCGTGCCCTCCCCTGGCCGCCTCACTACCTTCCACATGCCCGGCGGCCCTGGCATCCGCGTCGATACCCATGCTTACCAAGGCTATCTGGTGCCGCCCAACTACGATTCCATGATCGGCAAGCTGATCGCCTACGGCGACACGCGCGAGCAGGCCATTGCCCGCATGCAGATCGCGCTGTCGGAAATGGTGATCGAGGGCATCAAGACCAATGTTGCGCTGCACAAGGAACTGATGGCCGATACTGCATTCCGCCAGGGCGGCACCAGCATTCACTATCTGGAACACAAGCTGGGCATCGCTACCAAGTAATGGGCTGGATTTCGTTAAAAATTGAGGCAAAGGACAACAATGCCGAGCTCCTGAGCGACACCCTGATGGAACTGGGTGCCCTCTCCGCGAGCATCGAGGATGCCAATGCGGAAACGCCGGACGAACAGCCGATCTTTGGCGAGCCCGGCGACCCGCCGCCAGGCATTTGGCAGCAAAATGTCGTCAGTGCGTTGTTCGATGAAGAATCAGCGCTGGAAACCGTATTGCAGGAACTCAGTGAAGCCACGGGCATTGCAGAGTTCCAGTACACCACCGAGACCATCGCCGAGCAGGACTGGGTACGCGCGACACAATCGCAGTTCGAGCCCATCCGTATCCGCGATGACCTCTGGATTGTGCCTTCCTGGCACGATGCACCCAATGCCGATGCACTCAATATCGTGCTGGATCCCGGCCTGGCCTTCGGCACCGGCAGCCACCCGACCACGCACTTGTGCCTGAGCTGGCTGGCCGATACTGTCAGCCCCGGCGCCAGCGTCCTGGATTACGGCTGCGGCTCCGGCATTCTGGCCATCGCCGCACGCAAGCTGGGCGCAGACAAGGTCATCGGCGTGGACATTGACGCCCAGGCCATCCAGTCAAGCGTCTATAACGCCGAGCAGAATCAGGCCGATGCCAGCTTCTTCATGGCCAACGACCTGCCTGGCGGACAGTTTGACATCGTCGTCGCCAATATCCTTTCCAGCGCGCTCTCGGTGCTTGCGCCTGCCCTCGCACGCGCTGCAAAAACTGGTGGCAAAATTGCGCTATCCGGCATCCTGCGCGAACAGGCAGAACAAGTCAGCGCCATTTATCAGGAATGGTTTGACATGAACCCGCCTGTTTTCATGGATAGCTGGGTAATGCTCACAGGAAGCAGAAGGTGACCGGCTGATATGCGGCTAGTGACCTCCTGCCCAGCGTGCGACACCCAATTCCACGTCAAGCCGGAACAACTGGCAGCACATGCAGGAGAGGTGCGCTGCGGCCACTGCCAGCATGCATTCAATGCCAGCTCCAGGCTCTATGAAATTCTCGAGCCACAAACCCTGGCGCCATTGCCTGCAAGCCCGACAGAGGAAATAAATCCTGATCAGTTTGTAATAGAAACCGAGACACAGGCGGGTGCAGTCCCAGATGAAGCTGTCGCAGCGGCAACCCAAACTGAAGCCGATGCCGAACCGGCGCTCTCCCCCGAGCTACAAATAATAGCCGCCGAGGAGGTGGAATCACCCGATGACCTCCTTACTACGGTTGAAATTGACCAGGGAGAATCGGTAGACACCGAAACGGAAACTCCCTCGCCGGCAGAGACAAAAGAAACGCCAGAAGCCGATGCCCACATCGCGCACCATGAAATCGAGCCACCGCAACCCAGCATAGAGCCTGCTGCCGCAACCAGCTTTCTTGCGCCAGAAAAACCAGTCCGTAACCGCCGCATTTCTGCATGGCTGGCTGTGCCTTTGTGCCTGTTGCTGTTACTGGTTTCGCTCGCCCAGTCAGTCTATTTTTTCCGTACAGAGCTGGCAGGGCACTGGCCAGCCAGCAGGCCTGTATTGGTTTCTGCCTGCGAATGGCTGGGATGCACAGTACCGCTGGCGCGCAATGCCGAATTGCTAGCCCTGGATGATTCTGACCTGCAAGAAGACTTCGAGCATCCCGAAGTGATCCAGCTCTCGACCAAACTGATCAACAATGCAAGCTACACCCAGGCCTACCCCCTGCTGGAACTCACCCTCACCGATGATGATGAGCAGCCTAAGTTGCGCCGTATTTTCACCCCCGAGGAATACCTGCCCTCAGATACGGATATCGAAGCAGGCTTACCAGCCAATGAAGAAATCCAGATCAACCTGGCTTTTTCCACTAGTGGCGAAGTGGTTTCCGGCTACCGCGTATTCGTCACTTACTGATACAGTTTTGTATCCAAACGTATAACCGCGTTGGGTCGTCTTGCCGTGCGTCAACACTAATGAAAATCATGAGGCCCAGATCATGATGCTGCGCATGGCATATGCAGACATAATGTATATGATGAGAGTCATGGATTACGCAGTTGATGGCAACTACGCAGTCCCTATCCCAAACTTAAAGGAGATATATCATGTGGACCAAGCCAGAAGTAACTGAAATGCGTTTTGGTTTTGAAGTAACCATGTACGTTTGCAACCGCTAAGCTGTTGTCTCATCTCCGTACAAAAGGGGCCGCCAGGCCCCTTTGCTTTTTTGTGGTTACCAACTTCACACAATAGATTGCAAACACGGTGACTTGAGTGCACGTATTGATTGCAACAAAGTCTCTATTGCCTGTTCACGCGTATAGCCCTTACGCCAGGCCAGCGCCATGCGGCGGGTCGGCACCGGCGCTGCAAATGGAATCGTCCTGATCAATGGGTTGCGGTAACGCTCTACTGCTGCACTGCACGGCAGTACTGTAATGCCCAGATTAGAGGCTACCATGTTGCGAATGGTCTCCAGGGAATTGCCCTGCAGCACTTCGCCATGACGCGATAGCTCGGGGCAGGCCAGCACTACTTGGTTGCTGAAGCAATGGCCGCTATTAAGCAGCAACACCTTCTCGTCCGCCAGCTCCTCGGCATGGATTTCCTTGCGGTCAGCCCAGGGATGGATATCAGGCACCGCGACGACGAAACTCTCATCGTACAAAGACTCATAACGCACGCCGGGTACATCAAAAGGCAGGGCAATAATCGCGGCATCCAGCACCCGGTTTCGCAATTGCGTTTCCAGGTTGGCCGTCAGGTTCTCCTCCACCTCCAATGGCATTTCCGGGGCAAGCTTGCGCAACGCGGGAATGATTTCAGGCAACAGGTAAGGGCCGGTAGAATAAATCACGCCAAGTTTGAACGGACCAGCCAACTGGTTGTTGCCCATGCGCGCAATTTCCTTGATGCGATTGGACTCTTCCAGAGTCCGGTTGGCCTGCGCAATAATCTGTTCACCAATCGGCGTCATGGCCACATCCTTGTGGCTGCGCTCGAAAATGATGACGCCCAGTTCCTCCTCCAGCTTTTTCACCGCCAGGCTCAACGCAGGCTGGCTCACAAAGCATTTTTCCGCCGCCCGGCGAAAATTGCGCTCGCGCGCCACTGCGACGATGAACTTGAGTTCACTTAAAGTCATGTTGATCCTGATAATTAATACATATCAAATTGTATCAATTAATAAGCCAGTAATATGTGCTATCAATAAAATCCATATTCCCAGGCATCGCTAACATCATGCATTGATGTTAGATTACATCGTTTTCTTACGGGATTCTGAAGTGTCTGCTGGATTAAACTGGCTTAAGGGCTTGAAGCCGCAACAAAGCCCGGTGAATCACCGCGAAAAACTCCGGGCCTGCCTGGGCGCCCTGCTCGGCATATTGGTAAGCGGCACCTTGAGCGCATGGCTATTGGGACCGGAAAGCCTGCCTTTCCTGATTGCGCCATTGGGTGCATCAGCCGTGTTGCTCTATGCCGTGCCTGCCAGCCCACTGGCCCAGCCGTGGTCCATCATGGGGGGCAATGTTATTTCGGCGCTGGTTGGTATTGCCAGCCTGCACTGGTTTGCCAGCATCCCTGTAGCCGCCGCCATAGCAGTAGCTGGTGCCATCGGCCTGATGTTTGCATTGCGCTGCCTGCATCCGCCTGGCGGTGCCGTGGCTTTGACTGCCGTACTTTCGGGGCCACTGGCAGTGGAACACAGCGCTTACTTCCTGTTGCTTGTTACCCTCAATTCAGGTTTCCTGCTGCTAGTTGCACTGATATACAACAACGCGACAAAACGCCACTACCCTCACCAGGCCAAGCCAGAACCCAACCTTCATAAAACACAGGATATCAGCCCATCTCACAGGATAGGGTTCACCACCGCTGATCTGGATGCCGTACTCAAGGAATACAACCAGGTGCTGGACATTGCACGGGACGACCTTGAAAACCTATTCCTGCAAACCGAGATGCAGGCCTATAAACGCCGCTTTGGTGAAATCAGCTGCGGTAACATCATGTCGCGCGACGTGATCAGCGTGGAATACGGTACGCTGTTGGAGGAAGCTTGGCCATTACTGCTCAACCACCATATCAAGGCATTGCCCGTCGTCGATCGTGCCCGCCGCGTCATTGGCATCGTGACGCGCTTTGATTTCATGAAGCATGCCAATCTCGATGCCTATCCCGGCTTTGAGGAAAAACTCCGGCATTTTGTCCGCCGAACCTTCCTGGTGGAAACCGACAAGCCTGAAGTCATCGGCCAGATCATGACCAGCAAGGCATTGACCGTCAATGTGGACACCCATATCGTGCAGCTTGTACCGCTGCTATCGAAACACGGTATCCATCATGTGCCAGTGCTGGATCACGAACGCCGGCTAGTCGGCATCGTGACCCAGACCGATTTGATTGCCGCCCTCTACCGCGGACGGCTGGAACAAAAAATCGCCTGAAGTTTCAGACGCTCTCTCGCTTATTGTGACAAAGGCTGACGCATGGCCTGTAAATCCGCACCACTTGGATTCTGGAATACACGCAAGCCGAACTCCGGCAGGATCGCCAGCAAGTGGTCGAAAATGTCGGACTGGATAGCCTCGTACTCCACCCATGCCGTAGTATTGGTAAAGCACCAGATTTCGAGCGGAATTCCCTCGGCAGAAAGATTCTGCTGGCGCACCACCATCATCATATCCTTGTGCAGACGCGGATGGTTTTTCAGGTATTGCTCGACATAGGCGCGAAACGTGCCGATATTGGTCACCCGGCGAGCATTGATCGGCTTGTGTCCATTCGCAATCAGGTTCTGGTTCCACGCCTCGATCTCTTCCTTCTTCTTCTTCAGGTAGCCATCCAGCAGGCTGAATTGCTGCAAATGCTCGCATTCGTCTATGGATAAGAAATGGATGCTGTTCTGGTCGATAAAGATACTGCGCCTGATACGGCGGCCGCCTGACTCGAACATCCCGCGCCAGTTCTTGAATGAGTCGGTGATGAAGCGTTTGGTCGGGACGTTCGTGATCGTCTTGTCCCAGTTCTGCACCTTCACCGTATGCAGTGCGATATCAATGACAAATCCATCCGCATTGAGCTGGGGCATCTCCACCCAGTCGCCCACGCGAATAATGTCGTTCGAGGTAATCTGCACGCTGGCCACCAGCGACAGCAAGGTGTCCTGGAAAATCAACATCAGCACTGCCGCCATTGCGCCGATACCGGACAGCAGAATCACGGGGGAACGGTCCATCAATGTCGCCACCACCAGGATGGTCGCAATGATGTAGACCACGATCTTCATGACCTGCACATAGCCCTTGATCGGCTTGCGGTGTGCGTCCGGCCGCTGTTGCCACATATCGTTGATGATGTCCAATATCGCGGCAATTGCCAGGCCTATGGTCAGCACGATAAAACCATGCGCCACGTTGCGTACCACGGTGACCAAGGCTTCCGGCAACTCGGGAATCCAGGCGATCCCTAGCGAAATGATCAATGCCGGCACAATATTCGCAAGCCGCGCAACCACCCGGCTCCGGGCAATCGCCTGGCCTACGGAAGCCGAGCGCAGCACCTTGTGCAAACCACGCACCAGGATGTGCTTGAACACCCAGTTGACAAGCCATGCTCCTAGAAACAGCAGCACAACGCACAACAAGCTGAATACTTCCTGATGGCCTTGCAGCCACCCCACTAAGCTATTCCAATCCTCAGTCATTCTTCTCTTCCTGTTACAACACGTGTAGCCAGTGCATTGCCGGCCACTTCGGACATTCCCGCCCCGCCAAAGCAAAAGCGCCGAAAACCTCGCAAAGCCAGGTATCGGCAACCATTGATGAGTTTGGGAACAGCCTGTTAGTACGCAGAAGATTGGATAGGTTCAGAAAAACACATTGATCGGCCAGAATAGGAAAAAACCACCAAGCCAATCCCCTGTGGATGCCTGGTGCTGGCCATAACAGTGCTTTCGCGGGCTCGGTGATAGATATTCATCCGCCAATTCGCGGGCCGTCGTTCCGACGGACCCGCGTGCCTACTTACTGGGCTTTCTTGAGTTCAGCGTATAGCCACTTGATGAAACGTTCGGAAGTCTCGGCACTTTGCTGCACACTTGCGTCAAAATCAGCCGTTGGCTTCGCTGCGATCACCTCTTCCAGCGATTTGTTCTGGGCAACCAGCACAGCTACCTTGTCGCGCACTGCCAGAATCAAATCACGTTGGGCCACAATGTTATTGCGGTCAGTCACCGGGCCATGACCGGGAATAATCCGGGTATTGGGGCCAGCACGGCCAATGGTCGCGCCAAGTCCGTCGATAATACCGTTCAAGGTACCACCGCTGTTGAGATCAACCACGGGATAGCCAACAGAACGGTGATAGTCGCCCGTCGCAAGAATGTCGTGCTTGACGAAATACACCAGGGTGTCACCGTCCGTATGCGCATTACGCACAGGGATCAGCCGGATATCCTCTCCATTTAGGTGGACTGTCACCGGGCCATCGTATGTCACCACCGGCAACGCCTGGGCTGGTGCTGGTTTCCCCGGCGTGCCGTCGGCAGCAGGGTTAGGATGGATAAGACGGTTGCGGAGTTGGTCGCGACTGAAAATGGTCGCGCCCAGCTTGGCAAAATTCTCGTTGCCGCCAGTATGGTCGCCATGCACATGCGTATTCACCAAAAAGCGTATTGGCTTGTCAGAAATCTTCTTGATCGCAGCCACCAGCTTTTCGGTCAAGGGCGCAAATTGCGTATCCACCAGAAAAACGCCTTCCGGCCCAGTGAGCACGCTGATTGTGCCACCCTGGCCTTCCAGAATATAAAAATCGTCAGCGAGCTTGGTGGTCTTGATCTCAACCTTGCTAAAATCACGGGCAGGCGCCTGTACAGGAGCAGGAGGCTTAACATCTTCCTTTTTATCCTCGGCTTGCGCATAACCTGTCAGCGCTAGTGAGACAGCAATGCTTAAAAGCACATGAGCGGATGTGTGTTTCATTTCATTTCCATGGATGATTGAAAATGTCAGAAACTCGCAAGTCTCATACCAATGCTAATCAACACACACTTCACCTGCATAGGCTCAGTCTAGCTCTGCAATAGCGGGGCTTGCCAAATTGCAGTAGTCAATCCAAACGGGAAATACCTGTAGAAATCACAGCAGAAACTCCGCACCGGTGTTGAAATAAGCACAGATAAATTTCAACGTTGCTAAGACACCTTAGATCGCTTGTTCAACAAAGAGAGTGTTTCGGAGATTAATTAGCCTTGCGTTGGATAAACCAACGCAAGGCTAACAAACAGATAAAAGAGCAGGTTTTCTCTGCTTCTTGAAGAATTAACTCAGAAAGTATACTTCAGTGAGGCCATGAAGTTACGTGGGGGGCCATAAGTACCATTAGCCCCAGCAACTGCCACGTAATATTCTTTATTCAGCACATTGTTGAGGTGTGCTGTAATAGAGAGTTGCTTATTCACTTCATAACGCGCCATCAAGTTGACCAAGGCATAATGTTCTTGCGTATAGACAGGCAAGGGATCACCCGTCTTGCTTTCCCAATTCACGCCTCCACCCAGCGTAAACCGGTTCCAATCACCAGGTAAACGATAAATAGTGAATACCTTGACAATATTGCGTGGGATGCGTGTCATGATGCGCTCGCCTTCACGATTGGTAGTCTCACTGTAGGTATAACCACTACTAAACTGCCAGCCAGGAGCCAACTCACCGTTGAGTTCAAGCTCAACTCCCTTGGTAGTGGCATTGTTGGCAGTTTCATAAGCCACCACAGCAGCGTTGTAAAGTGCCAGACGATCCTGCTCGGTACGGAATACTGAAAGGCTGGAAGTCAACGCCCCGCCCTTAAAACTAGCCTTGATACCAGCTTCGTAACTAGTACCCTCTTCTGGATCAAGCGGCCTATTATTCACATCGCGTACCCTGTCGCCTTGAGGATTAAATATCTTGGTATAACTGGCATAGAGGGCATAGGTATCGTTTAATGCATGAACGATACCAGCATAGGGAATCACCACGTTACGCTCTCTATCATGGGTTTCGCTCACGTCATTGCTGGCATAAGTCAAGCTCTTGCGATCACGCTTCCAATCAGTAATACGACCACCAAGTAGCAAACTGGTAGCTTCACTTAGCTGCAGCCGTGTACTCAGATATGCACTATATTGATATTCTTTCGATGTGGTATGTCCGGTTTTGCTGAAGGATGGCTCCGCTGTTTCATTCGCCCAATTGAAAATATCCGTAATATTCTGACGTGCAACAGGGTGATTAGGTCCTTCTCCATCTATTTGCGACAGCGTTACCCCGCCAATTAGCTCATGCTGTTGCCCAAATAGCGAGAACGGTCCTGTCACATAGGCATCCAGACTAGTCTGCTTGGTTTCGCTGGCCCACAGCGGCATTTGTGCACGAGCACCAGCGCCGGTGGCCTGGTTCACGTCACCGACCAGAGAGGCAATCACCGCTTCATATTTATAACGCGCATGTGTCACCTCGGCCTTAGCACTCCAGCCAGAACCAATCTTGTGTTCCAGCGAAGCAAAAATACTATTATGTCGATGGTCATAATAAGTCCATTTGGGAGAGCCTTGATCCGAAGGCTTCGCTCCTGTCGGCTGACCATTGGTATACAAGATTGGGAAAGACCGTATTGGCGCATCAGTATTACGGGTAATGTGGCTAAAACCCAATGTCAGTAGCGTACTGTCTGTGAGATCTATTTCCCCAATGCCGTATAGCACACCGTAGTCCTGGCGGTAATCGTCAGTCCATGCGCCTTGGCGCTTGTAATCAGCTACCAGACGTGCACGGACAGAGCCGTCTTCGTTTAAGGGCCGGGAAATATCAATGCCCGCACCATAACGCGACCAATTGCCTGCTTCGGCAGTAAGGCTCGTCTTCGGCTCCAAAGTCGGCCGCTTACGGATCATATTAATTGTCGCTGAAGGTGTACCAAGACCACTCATCATCCCGGTAGCACCTTTAACAATTTCGACGCGATCATAAATCACATTGCTTTGCAGGTAATTACTCATTGATGATGACATTGGAACACCATCAACCTGGAAGTTGGTAATACTGGACCCTCTTGCCCAGAGCTGAGGGCCATCTGCGCCAAAGCCAAATGGCTTGACTGTAATCCCCGCAGTTGCATCCAATATATCGTTAAGACTGATCAAACCTTGGTCATCCATACGTTGACGAGTCATTACAGTAATAGCTTGTGGCGTCTCTTGCAGTGATAGATTCAACCGTGTCGAACTACTGGTAGACCAAGTAGTGTAAGAGCCAGTACCCTCCGTGATTGAGCCGGGCGCCTTGCCAGAGACACTCACAGCAAGCTCAGGCAGCACGGAAACAGCAGCATCCCGAGGCGCAAGGCTTTGTACAGGAATCTTGCGCAACAGATAACTGGTATCGCTTTGCGCTACGATCTCAAAGCCAGTACCTTCTGTAATCCGGTCAAAACCTTGCTTTACGCTGACATTGCCTCGTAAGCCTGGCGATTGCAGCCCTGCTACCTGGGATGGATCGAATGAAAGCGTAACACCTGCAGCGGCGGCAAATTCGCTCAGTGCAGTACCCAATGGGCCTGCGGCAATCTGGTAATCGCGGGAGACTGCTGCTTCTGCCGCGATGGCTTGGGATGGCAATATAGCGCTGGCAACACTTGCGATAACGGCCATGCCTAATACGGCACTGGCAATGGCTTGTGCCAATGCTTTAATCCTGAATACCTGCTCTTTTTGCTGATTGTGAGAAAAGCGATAACTACGCAGAGGTGTGATGCGCTGCGACATGGTGACTCCCTTTCGTTCTTGATAGTTGGATTAGCGCTGAAAACAGCACTTCATCTGTTAAGCCGAATGAGAATCAGAAACAGCAACCCCTTTTTGAAATTTATTACTACGTTCAGGATAAAGGTGTCAGCGTTGCCCAGTAACGGGTACGGTAAACCAGTTGTATTGGCAATGTCGCCACGAGGTTTTTAAGGGCTTCATCGGTATCCGCCAAACGGAAAGCCCCGGAAACGCGCAAATGGGCAATGGCAGGGTCACAGCGCAGGATGCCAGGACGGTATCTTGCCAGTTCGGTGATGAATTCTCCCAATGGCTGGTCAACGGCCATGAGCATGCCGCGCATCCAGGCATCGTGATATGGCGAGAGCGTTTGGATGCTGCCCGTTTGCTCTGCATTGAAACTTGCCTGCTCGCCTGCTTGCAACCGGACGGTGGACTGGCCTTTGGTCGGGGTAATCTCGACTGCATGTTGCAGCACTGATACCTGGGTTTCATCACTTGCGACCCGCACACTGAACTTGGTCCCCAGTGCTTGTACTAGGCCATGTCGGGTTTGCACCAGGAAAGGCCGCTGGACGGCGTCAGGTGCGGTTTCAATGAGGACCTCGCCATCATGCAGGCGCAACAGGCGTTGCCGCTCGTTGTAATCGACATCCAGCGCAGTGGAGGTGTTGAGGAACAGGCTGCCGCCATCCGCCAATGTTACCTGCCTGCGTTCGCCGGTGGCGGTGGTGTATTCCGCCGCCATGGCTCGCCAGGGCAATTGCTCATAGGCCAGCCAACCAGCAGGGCTTGTGAGCGCAAGCAAGGCCATGACCTTGAGCACGGCACGGCGCTTGGCACGGGCATCACGCAGCGCAGGCAATGCGACATCGACAGGCAACAGGCCAAACTGCTGTTCCAGCTTCTGCACCCTGGCCCAGGCCCGGCGATGGCTGGCATCAGCATGCAGCCAATCCTCAAAGCCTTGTAATTGCTGCACTGTGGGGTTTTCTGCCTGCAATTGCACATACCATTCGGCAGCGGCTTGCAAAACGGCATGACCGGGCTTGGCAAACACTCTCATACTCAATCTTCCAGCACGACCAAACAATGGGTCATGGCGCGAATCATGTGTTTCTTGATGGTGGTGACGGAAACTTGCAAGCGTTCGGCAATGGCAACATAGCTCAAGCCTTCAAGCTGGGCCATGAGGAATATGTCGCGTGTGCGCGGACCGAGATCATCCAGCATGCGGTCGATGGCCACCAGGGTTTCCAGCACCAGCATGCGCTGCTCAGGAGAAATGGCTTGCGGTTCGGGGAGTGCTTGCAAGGCATCGAGATAAGCCTGCTCCAGAGAGCGGCGACGGAACATGTCTGCCACCAGCCCACGGGCAATGGTGCTCAGATAAGCACGCGGTTCGCGGATTTCAAGCTGCTGGCCGGTATTCAGCAGGCGGATGAAGGTATCCTGCGCCAGGTCAGCCGCCTGTTCTGCATCGCCCAGCTTGCGCCGCAGCAGTTGGTAGAGCCAGCTGTGATGATGGCTATACAGCTGGTGAAAACCTGCCTGGGATGGATCTGAGATGGTCATAAAAGCAAATATTGAGAATTATTCTCATAATATCAGGCTTTGTCTGGCCTTGTCCTACACAAAAGTCAGCAGCAGCCTGATGCGACATTCTGCTACCCGAGGCTATGATGACAGCTCAACCTTGAAGGAGAAACACATGAAATTCCTGATCAAAGCCGCAGTACTGACCTATGTTGTCAAACGCATTGCCAAGTCTTATTTGAGCAAGGCCTAATCCATGAGGGAGTGTTAGCTCCCTTTTTTCATGTCCTGTTCCTGTGTCTGGTCAACTCATACGATTTTACATTCAAGCGTAGAACAAGGCGGGCCGTCGCAGACAGTGCTGACGCACGGCAAGGCGGCTCAACGCGGTTATATGTTTGAAGGCAAAATCGTATTAATAAAGGATCATCATGAACCTGCATCTTAGCCTCGCCCCTCTCGTTTCCCTGATTGCCGGCATCCTGATTTTGGTAATACCGCGCCTGCTTAACTACATTGTCGCGCTCTACCTGATCATTATTGGCATACTCGGCCTGGTGGGCTCCAATACCCTGTAGACTTGGAAAATCACTCAAAAATGTCTCCAAACGGCGTCACAACGGGCTTTTAACAGAAAAAATTTCCGGTTTGATACGTGAAAGGGGTTTATTTGGGCGCAGGTTGTGATATTTTCTCCCCTGTTACTACTAAACCTGGTAACGAGGCGAAGTATCAGCCTTACCAAAATTAGCTTGATAACCCAATATACACAAGGACTGAACACATATGAACAAGACAGAACTGATCGAAGAAATCGCCAAGGAAGCAGGTATTTCCAAGGCTGCTGCAGGTAAAGCTGTTGATGCATTCACTGCATCCGTTACAGCAGCCTTGAAAGGCGGCGATACAGTAACACTGATCGGCTTCGGTACTTTTGGCGTTTCCGAGCGTGCTGCCCGCACCGGCCGCAACCCTCAAACCGGTAAGGAAATCAAGATTGCCGCACGCAAGGCTCCTAGCTTCAAGGCTGGCAAGGCTCTGAAGGATGCATTGAACTAAGCTTGTTCAATGAGCCAACAATAAAAACGCCAGCATCAAGCTGGCGTTTTTATTTATGCTGCGGCAAGCCACTTCTCGAAACAGCGGCTAACCGGATTGCCAATATATGGCCCGTAAGGCGCAATCGGCTGATAACCCATGCGTTGATACAGTGAGATTGCAGCAGGTTGCAAATCCCCTGTTTCCACCAGCATGCGCCTGATTCCCTGCTGCGCCGCCTGTTGCTCAAGCTCGGTCAATAACCGCCTGGCCAAGCCATGACCACGCACGGAAGACACAATAAACAAGCGCTTGATTTCTGCCACACCTTCAGAGAATGGCAGCAAGGCAACACAGCCCAATGGCTTGGCATCCAGGCGGGCGATCAATGCCAGCTGGGGTTGCAGGGTCGCTGGCTTGGGCATATCGGGATAAATCTGTAGAAGCTCCCACTCCAGCTGGGAAAGCAGTAATTGCATGGATTCATCTGCAAAATGGCATGCCTCAACCACGACCTCGTGGGAATTGAAGAGCTTATTCTTCATCCTGGTCTGGGGAATGGAACTCGACATCCTCGTAGACGGACTCTGCAATGGGTAGCAGTGCTTCATGCAGCGCCTGTTCGGTAATGACACTATATTGCTGCTGGGCGGTCAAACCAGGATCGGTTTCCAGCGCTTGCAGCAATGGTTCATAATCATGCCCTGATACGCTGAAATGATCGTCGCTGCCCACTGGCTTGCTATAAGTCAGCGAGTATTGCTGTTGATGCAGCTCAAGATCGAATCTGATATTAAAATAGGGGGTTGCAGCGTCATTTTCCTGCGATTCACCGTAGTCGATATCGAGAAGAATGGCGTTAACGCCTTGGATGCTGATGGCTTTGCCGTGCTGCGTCACTGCCGTTTCCTTAATGACAACACTAAACCTGGCATTGTACTGGGTTTATCCAGCATCCCACTATAACTTGCGAGGAGGAATTGATGTCCAAGATTTTCAAGTCCGACGCAGAGTGGCAACAGCAACTTAGCCCCCTGCAATACGAAGTGACACGCCATGCCGCCACCGAGCGCGCGGGCACGGGCGAGTATGCCTATCATTTCGAGCACGGTATTTATCATTGCGTCTGCTGCGACACGCCCCTGTTTGCCTCTGACACCAAGTTTGACGCAGGCTGCGGTTGGCCAAGCTATTTTGAGGCACTCGACCCGGACAATATACGTGAGGAAGAAGACATCTCTTACGGCATGATACGCACCGAAGTGATCTGCAATGTCTGCGATGCCCACCTCGGCCATGTTTTCCCCGATGGGCCGCCACCCACCGGCCTGCGCTACTGTATCAACTCCGCCTCGCTGCGTTTCGAGCCGCGCTAGGGTCTGGTTGAGACCTTAACCCGATATGCGTGACCTGGACGAACTGTTTGATGCGCTGGGGCGGTCACGCTTCCGCAGTTCGTTCAAGCTCAACGCGCATGACCAGGCCTACCTGCATGCCAAGGGCTTGCCAGTCATCGGCGACCATGCGCGCGACTTCATTGCCAAACGGCTGGCTCCTGCCGTGATTGCCAATGATGGCAAGCAGACCCCCTACCGCGGCCATCCGGTATTCGTTGCCCAACATGCCACGGCCTGCTGCTGCCGCGGCTGCCTGCAGAAATGGCATTTGATCGCTGCCGGGCGTGCCTTAAGCGCTGATGAGCAGGACTATGTCGTGCAGGTGCTGATGCATTGGCTGGAAAACGTTTATTGAAATGGGAACAGGGTTTTACAGAAACGCGGCTTATACCTATCATGGCGACCCAAGATGACAGCAACCCACACACCCTTGGCCTGATATGACCACTCACCTAGACACCGATATCCTGCTGGTCGGCGGCGGCATCATGAGCGCTACGCTGGGTACCCTGCTCAACAAGCTCAACCCAGATCTGCGCATCACCCTGGTGGAGCAACAGGCCGAGGTTGCGAGCGAAAGCAGCGATGGCTGGAACAATGCCGGCACAGGCCATGCTGGTTATTGCGAGCTCAACTACACGCCGCAGAATGCCGATGGCAGCGTTTCCATCATTCGTGCGCTCAAAATCAACGCTGCGTTTGAGGAATCGCTGCAGTTCTGGGCTTGGCTGGTCGAGCAAGGCATGCTGGCCGACCCCGCCAGCTTCATCAACCCCACCCCGCATGCCAGCTTCGTTTGGGGCGAAAAAGACGTCGCCTTCCTGAAAAAGCGCCACCAAGCACTGCGCGAACATCACCTGTTTGCCGACATGGAATTCAGCGAAGATCCGGCAGTGCTGCAACAATGGATGCCGCTGGTCATGGCATCGCGCAATGCAGGCACTCCTCTGGCTGCAACGCGTGTGGCCTATGGCAGTGATGTCGATTTCGGCTCTCTCACGCGCCAGCTGGTTCGCCACCTTGCAACTCAGCCAGGCTTCAGTCTGCTGACCAGGCACGCTGTCACCGGCCTGAAGCAGCGGAATGGCCGCTGGCAGGTCAAGGTAGCCAACCTGTCACCAGGCAAACCGTTGACCATCAATGCCGGTTTTGTGTTTCTTGGCGCAGGCGGCGCTGCTTTGCCCTTGCTGCAAAAATCAGGCATCAAGGAAGCCAAGGGCTACGGTGGTTTCCCGGTCAGCGGCCAGTGGCTGGTTTGCCACAATCCCGAAGTGATCAGCCGGCACTATGCCAAGGTCTATGGCAAAGCCCCGATAGGCGCGCCGCCCATGTCGGTGCCTCACCTTGACACCCGCATCATCAATGGCAAGCCTGCATTGCTGTTTGGCCCGTTTGCCGGTTTTACCACCCGCTTCCTCAAGCAAGGCTCCCTGCTTGACCTGGTCAGCTCGGTCAAACCGGGCAACCTCAAATCCATGCTGGGCGCAGGCCGCCATAACATGGATCTCACGCGTTACCTGGTAGGCGAAGTATTCCAGAGCCACAAGCAACGCGTGGCGGCATTGCGCAATTTCTATCCAGAAGCGAATGAAAGTGAGTGGTCACTTGTTTCCGCAGGCCAACGAGTGCAAATCATTAAGCAATGCGACCAGAAAGGCGGCAGACTGGAATTCGGTACCGAGATTGTGTCAGCAGAAGATGGCAGCCTGGCTGCCTTGCTGGGTGCCTCACCCGGCGCCTCCACCTCGGTTCCAGCCATGGTCGAAGTGCTGCAACGCTGTTTTGCCCAACAATTGCAATCCTCTGCCTGGCAGGGCCGCATGCAAGAGATGGTGCACTCCTATGGCCGTTCGCTGGTTGATGATGACGAATTGCTGCACACAGTGCGGCAACGCACCCTGGCACGCCTGAAGCTGGCATAAGCCCAGCTTGCTTTCATTATTAGCCATTCACTTCCTGGGCAGTAAGGGTCTCTCTCCTTGTCAAGGCAAATGAGCACCACCTACGGACTGCGCCTCGACAAGACGCATTTTAAGCCATGCGTACCTCATGAAAAAACTCTGAACCGGCTTAAGACAGCGCAATAACTTCCGTTTGTCCTACACACATATCAGAGTTTTCCAGATATTTCTGTCTGCTGCGCACCGCTATAGTTGACCCATGTCTTTACAAATTATAAGGAAACCATCATGCATGTCTTATTTAATCTGGTGCTGGTAACCGTCATGTTCGGCCCTGTCGCGTTGGGCTTCATTTTTGGCTAAGAGTGGCAAATAAAACTCCCTGGCGTTGTTGCAATGTCTTGTCGTACTACTGTGTACTGCCTGCGGCAAAGTGCCTAACCAGGATCGCTTCACTAACTTTTATTAGATTTGTTAACCGCTCTAATTCCCAGCCACGTTTTGCATGCCGCTGGCATTTGTCAGGATTGGTGACTGTCCGTCCCCCTACAAATACTGATCCGGGTTCATTCATCATAACAGCGTCTCGAGCGCCTTGAAGAACCCTGACAAATGCCAGCCAAGCTTGCTTCCCTTCCTTTCGGCACGTCTCTCATCAACCTCCAGCAATTACCCTTCATCCAGACTCCAACAAAATCGCCTTATCTCACGTCTCGCCTGACAGGCACGGTAAGCTCATTCCTACAACGCTTTCAGCGGTCCACCGATTAAGCCAATTTGCCGCCTCTCCTACAATGGATCCGTCTTTTCAAATACCAAATCCAAAAAAGGAGTCTCAACATGAAAACAAATGCTAAAAGCCTACTATTGATCGGCGCCCTGTTGCTGCCAGTTGCCAGCTTTGCTGCTGATGGCGACAACATTGAAACCAAGCTCAGCGATTCCGTGGTTACCACTAAGGTAAAAGCCGCTTTTGCCAAGGACAAGCTTGTGAGCGCTACCGATATCAAGGTGGAAACTGATAGCGATGGTCTGGTGCAGTTAAGCGGCACAGCCAAGAGCAAGAAAGAAGCTGACCATGCCGTTACCCTGGCCAAGAGCATCAAAGGCGTTACCGCCGTCAAGAATGACATCGTTGTAGCCGAATAAGTTTTCGGTTTTGGCAAGAACAAAGTCAATGGGGCCGATGGCCCCATTTTTTATTCATCACGCCTAGCGCAGCCTTAATATTATTTTTCAACAATATGTATGCTCAATCCCGATTGTCCTGGCGCGTGTTCTGGTTTTAGTGTTAGTTCCGGGATGAGATAATCGCCTGCGTTCTGCTGACGAAACGGGATGGGGGCTGTTGTCCAGAGGCTATCCAGTCGTTGTCCCAATGCCTCGCAAACTTTCGGGAACCCCGCCTCGTCTATCCGGCTGGTACGGTAGATCACGTGCGGCGGCAGTACATCAAAGCCGGAGTAGAACAATATGCCGTGCTGGATAGGAAACAGAATGTCATCAATGGGGCCGTTGATGCCGCGCGGCCCATAGTGCGATGCCCAGCCGCCCGTCGTCACCACCAGCATGGCGCGCTTGTCTGCCAGTGTGCCTTCCCCGTACCGGTCGCCCCAGTGTGTATCAGAATGCTCACCCACGCCATAGGCAAAACCGTAGGCATATACACGGTCTATCCAGCCCTTGAGGATGGCCGGCATTGAGAACCACCACAGCGGAAACTGCAGGATGACAGCATCAGCCCAGCGCAGCTTCTCCTGCTCGCGCACAATGTCAGCGCTTTGCGTGCCGTTTTCGAACGCCTGCCTGGAATCCAGGGAAGGATCGAAACGTGCGTCAGGCTGCCGTGCAGTGTTGTCTTCGGCATCCAGCACGGCCTTCCATTGCATGGCATAAAGATCGGATACCTGGACTGCATGGCCTGCATGTTCCAGGCGCTGGATCGCGAAATCCCTGAGCGAGCCGTTCAGGGACCGGGGTTCGGGGTGGGCATAGACGAGAAAGACATTCATTGTTGCGTGCTCTATCAGCAAATAGGCACACGATAGGTCTGCTTGAGATATATTGGAAATGAATTCCTTGAATATCAGGTATTGCCATGAACAATTCCTTGAGGCAACTCGACCTCAACCTGCTGGTCACCCTCGATACCCTGCTGGCCGAGCACAATGTGACGCGTGCAGCTGAGCGTCTGTATCTGTCCCAACCTTCGGTCAGCGTGCAGCTTGCCAGGCTGCGGGAAATCTTCAGCGACCCCCTGTTGCTGCCTGGCCCACGCGGCATGCAACCTACGGCACGGGCCGATGAACTGCGTGAACCGCTGCGGCTGGCGCTGGAAGCCCTGGAACAGGCGGTTGCTCCCTCCAAACCGTTTGATCCAGCCCTAGCCCGCCACACCTGGCGCATCGCAGCCTCGGATTACAGCGAATCGACCATCCTGCTGCCGGCGATTGCCGACTTGCGCAGCGCAGCCCCTTTAACCCGGCTTGCCGTCCTGCAAATCGTCCCCTCGCTTATCGCAAGACAAGCCGAACATGGCAACATCGACCTGGCTTTTCATATCAGTGCGGAAGCGCCACCGGGCCTGCGCCGCAAGTTGATGTTCAACGAGCATTACGTGCTGGCCGTCCGACGCTGGCGCAGTTCTGCGAGCTCGACCATGTGATCGTGTCGCCGGATGGTGGTGGTTTTCATGGCGTCACGGATATAGCACTGTCGGAATTAGGCATGGCGCGAAATGTCGCGCTGTCCGTGCCGCATTTCCTGTTTCTCGAATCTGTATTGGCGAACACTGACCTCGTTGCCATGGTGCCTTCCCGGCTGGTGCGCAACAACAATGCGTTGCAGCTAACCGAGCCGCCCCTGGAAGTACCCGGCTTTGAATTGCTCATGCTCTGGCATGAGCGTGTCCACCGCGATCCTGCACATCAGTGGCTGCGCGAGCGGATTGCAAAAACGGTCTAAACTATCAGGCATTGCAAATGCCCACCCACCCCACTACAGCCTGCTTGCAGGCATTTTCATATTGGTTCAGCCTTTAGCTTGCGATTGAGGTAGGCGAGGATTTCCTGCTTGAGCTGTTCGTGGAATTGTTCACGATCGAAACCTTCCGGGTCGGTGGTAGGCAAGGCGCCCCCGTTCTTGATTTTGGCCGGGAACGGACTCAGGAAGGAGAAATGGCCTGCGTTTTTCACAGTGCGCGCGCTGATAAGTGCCGGGTCTGCAACGCCTTGCAGCACAATATCGCCATGCCAGGCAGGCGTGTATGGGTCGTGCTCGGCACTCAGCATGAGGATAGGCACCCGCACCTGGTTCAAGGCGCCTTTCTGTGCAAACCAGGCAGTTGCCGGCGCCAGCAGCACCAAGGCCTTGATACGATCATCATGCTCAACCTCCACAAGGCTGGGAGCTGGACCTTGGTAATCCGGTTTGAATGCTTCGGGCGGATACCATGGCGTACCCCCTGCCAGTGCCAGGGCGGCATAGCCTCCCATCGAGTGCCCGACCACGGCCAGCCGGCCTGGCTGCAGATAGCGGGAAAAGACAGCATTCTGATAGAGATAATCGGCAGCCAGTTTGAGATGGCGCGGACGGTATTGCAGGTTTTCCACCTCGCCCATGAACTGATTGTCGACCCGGTTATTGCCCGGGTGCTCAATCATGGCGACGACATATCCATGCCGGGCCAGATGGCAAGTGATGGTACGGTATAACAGGTGCGAACCGCCGCTGCCATGCGACACCAGGACCAAGGGATATTGCCCGGGTGCCGTCGGCGCATCGGGACTTACCTCCATGACATAAGGGCCAAACGCATGGCTAGCAGGTGCTTGCTGGGTTGGATACATCACCAATGCGGGGAATGAGAGTCCATTCTCCGCATCTTCCAACCTAAGCTCCATCGCACCAACAAACATATTAAAATCAACCAGTTGATTAAAATAATAGGCAAAATAAAAGCAGACATTTGAGTCTGCTTTTATTGGAATTGGCGTCCCCACGGGGATTCGAACCCCGGTTACCGCCGTGAAAGGGCGATGTCCTAGGCCTCTAGACGATGGGGACATGAAACTTAAACGTTTCTAGAGGGTGCGAATTCTAACCAAAAACCCTCATGAATACCAGCTTATTTTGAAAAAATATTGTACGAAACAAAAATTCACGATTTGATGCAGAGAGGCGTAATCATTGCCAGGGTCTGTTCCTGTTTTGTTCACGACCGTGCTGGTGCTGGTTTTTGTGCGGAGCAAGGCATGAGGAGTGAGGTTTGGTTATTCCAAATGAACGACGAATAACGCAGCGCCGTGCGAAAACCAGTACCAGCCTCTCAGGTTGTTGTGGCAAATGGTACGATACTGCGTTGCGGAGATTTGAATAGATTCCTGGCAAGGAATTCACTATTGCCCACGTCCCGCCCGGCACCATTTGCCACAGCAACGCGGTCGTGAACAAAACAGGAACAGACCCTAGATAGCGCCCAAATGAAAGACCCTCGTTTTCCCGCCCGCCGCATTGCCCACCTGGACATGGATATGTTCTTTGCCGGGGTCGAGCTGCTTCGCTATCCGGAATTGCGGGGGCAAGCAGTCGTTGTGGGCGGCCGTTCGGCACACCAGCCTAGGAAATTGGCCGACGGCAGCACCCAATTCTTCCGCTTGCGTGAATACAACGGGCGCGGCGTGGTGACTACCTCGACCTATGAGGCCAGGACATTCGGCGTGTTTTCAGCAATGGGGCTCATGAAATCCGCACAATTGGCGCCTGATGCGATCCTGCTGCCCGCAGATTTCGAGTCTTATCGTCATTATTCACGGCTGTTCAAGGCTGCCGTCGCCGAGATTGCGCCGCTGATCGAGAATCGTGGCATTGATGAAATCTATGTCGATCTCACTGCGCACGAGGAAGATACGGAAACCCTGGCACAACGCCTGAAAACCGCAGTGCACAATGCCACGGGCCTTTCATGCTCCATCGGCATTGCCGCCAACAAGCTGCTGGCCAAGATTGCCTCCGACCTGGACAAACCCGATGGCCTCACGATTATCGACGATCAGGCATTCCGTGAACGCATCTGGCCGCTCGCCGCCAAGAAGATCAATGGCATAGGTCCCAAAGCCGCCATCAAGCTGGAGAATCTCGGCATCCGCACGATTGCCGACCTCGCCGCAACGGATTCAGGACTGTTACAGAAACATTTTGGCCAAAGCTATGCCCATTGGCTGATGCATGTAGCCCAGGGGCAGGACGACAGGCCCGTAGTGACAACGTCCACGCCCAAATCGATGAGCCGCGAGACGACATTCGAGCGTGACATGCATGCGCAGCAGGACAAGCGTTTCCTCAGTACGGCATTCACCTCGCTTTGCGAACGCGTCGCCGGTGACCTGCAGCAAAAAGGCTATCTGGGGCACACGGTAGGCATCAAGATCAAGTATCAGGATTTTCGCACCGCAACACGCGACCTCACCCTGCCTGTCCCGACCAATGATGCCGCCGCCATCCGGCGGGCTGCCGGCGCATGCCTGAAACGCATTTCCCTGGAACACCGCTTCAGGCTGTTGGGCGTCAGGGTCAGCAGCTTGGTGCGTGCTGACGAAATCGAGGCAGACCTGCCGGAGCAGGCCAACCTGTTTGTTTGAGCATCATGCCTGCCACTGTGCAGGAATGTGTTCGACCAGGAAATCGATCAATAGCCTGAGCTTGCCGGTGGCAGCCTGGCGGTCACGATAACAGGCATAAAAATCCAGCGGTTCGATCTCGACAGGCGCCGCATTTATTTCAGTGGTTTCGAACAGTGCTATCAGCCTGCCCTCTGCAATCAGGCGGTCTGCCGCAAAAGCCCCGATGCGGGCAATACCGGCTCCTGCTACCGCCATGCCAGCCAGGCTGTCGATATCGTTGCAAACCAGCGTGGGATTAAGCTTGGCTTCAAAGCGCAATCCTTGCCGCAGAAAAGCCCATCCCAGCAAGCGCCCGTCAAATGGCAGGCGCACCACCAGGCACTGGTGGTGAATCAGTTCATCCGGGTCACGTGGCGTGCCGTGCTGCGCGAGATAGGCAGGCGAAGCGCAGAATCGCAAAGGCACACGCGCAATCCGCCGCGCCACCAGCCCAGGTTCAAGTTGCTGGGAAAAGCGGACGCTGAGGTCGATATCTTCACGGATATGGTCGACATAATGATCGGCAAGCACCAACTCGACCCTGAGCCTGGGGTAAAGAATGGCAAACTGCGCCACCAAGGGCGCCAACACATTTCGGCCAAACGCGGACGAACTGGCAATGCGTAGTTTCCCCTGGGGTTCACCGGCAAGTTCGCTGAGTTCGAGCTGCGCATGCGCGAGCTCTTCGATCACCGATTGCACACGCTGGTAATAGAGTTGGCCACTCTCCGTCAATGCCAGGCTACGTGTGGTCCGCGTCAGCAGGCGCGTGCCCAGTTGCTGCTCCAGACGTGCAATGTTCTGGCTCGCAGCCGCAGCGGAGATGCCTAATCTCCTCGCCCCGGCAGCAATACTGCCCTCCTCCACGGCTCTCACAAAGCTGGTGATGCCTTTCAAGTTATCCACAGTCATGCGGCCTCTTGGGTCAATTATTCATTCATAAGTTTAACTTAAAAATATCATTAGCTTTTGCATGCTACTGCCTTATCAATCAACCAGATAAAGTAGCAACCATTCAATTCCATAAGAGTAAAACCATGAAGGCTTTATCCAACTTCAATCTCGGCCTGCCAAAACGTTATACCCCGATTGTGTTTGCCTTTTTCATGTCCGCCATCATGGCGATGCTGATGTGCCTGGTCATTGTCGGCGCCAATAGCGGCATTGGTGCAGGCTATTTAGACCGAGTAGTGAAATCCTATGAATTGGCGATGCCTGTGGCTTTTGTATGCGTATTGCTGGTACGCCCACTTGTGATGCGGCTGGTGGCAGTGACAATCCAGCCTTGATTTCCCAGGGCATCCTGATGGAATAAACATGCCGTCCACATATAGGCATAAAGCCTGCAATTGCAGGCTTTATGTGGTGTCAAATCAATAACTATCAGTAGTTCCAACGCAGTGTGAACAGGACTTTGCGCGGCTCCCCCACATAGGAGTAATAATAGTTATCGGATATAAACGAGTAATAATGCTTGTCGAACATGTTGTCGACATTCATGGCGGCAGACCAGTGCTCATTGATTTCATAGCCCACGCGCGCGCTCCAGATGGCATACCCTCCTTGAACAGGATTGACCATGGTCGTGCTACTCGTTTTTTGTTCGCTGCGATAGTTTACGCCCAGGCCGATGCGCCATTTGTCGTATTCCCCCGGAAGCTGGTAGTTTGACCATAGACGTAGCATATGCCTGGGCATCAGGTAATCGAAGCTTTTGCCGATGAGGGCCTGATCGTTATCTTGCAGATATTCGTTGCGATTAAAGGTATAGCCGCCACTCAACTGCAAGCCAGAGGCTAATTCACCATGCACTTCAATCTCATATCCCTCTGTTCTCACCTTTCCCGCTGCCCTAGAGCACACCCCTGCACCTGAACTGCCGCAAACCATCGGGCCTGTTAGATCAGACACAGCCCGGTTCTCTTGGTCAACCCGGAAAATTGCCAGGGAAGTATTCAGCGCGCCACCAAACAGCTCGCCTTTCACCCCTACTTCATAAGCTTTTCCTGTCATTGGCGGCAAAACGTTCAGTTGAGCATCCGTCTCATTCTGGGGATTGAAGATTTCCGAGTAGCTCGCATAGGTTGACCATTCAGGCGTCACTTTATAAACCAGCCCGGCATGAGGGGTCACCTCACCGGTTTCATGCATGGTAGTATTCCAGGCCGAATTCAGATTGGTATATATCCCCTTAGCTTCGTGGTTATACCAACTCACTCTCCCGCCAATCACTGATGTCAGGCGCTCTGTCAAATGGCTGCGCAGGGCGGTGTAAACCCCTTTGGTGGCAAGGTTGGCTCTCACGTCATCCGCAATCAGGGTGATCGGGTAGGTACCAAAGCCAGGAACATTCGAATTTCTATTCACAATATCGAATGTCCGCGCCCCAAAGCTCTGGTGGAAACCGTCGTCACGCGTGTTTTTGGAATAGTTGCCTCCAAACACAAGATCATGCTCAATACCCAAGGCCTTGAAACTGCCATCAATGTTGATGTCGATGCCTTGGCTCGTGGAAGAAAACGCATAGTCATAATCGATCCCTGGTACGGTAGTGGCGCCTATAGCCACCCGACCGTTAGCTGACGATAGCAACGCATCAAAACTGTCATCAACGTATACGGCCGCCGCCTTGAGTTTCCAGCGCTCGTTGAATTGGTGCTCAACATCGAGAAACACCTGAGTTTCCCGACGGGTCGACTCGTTCCAGGCAGCGCCTATGTTTGCTGACCTAGGCACATCAATGGAACGGCCATCAGTGTATCGAGGCAATCCTTGGTACAGCGCACTATTTCCATTGAGATGGGAATGAGATACCCCGAACCCGACCGTTGTATTGGGAGAAAGGTCAAAGTCGATAGCAGCATAGGCATTGAGATTGCGATCCCATATATAGTCAATGAATGAGTTTTTATCCTCGTAATCCAGTACGAAACGCCCTCGCAAACTGCCTTCCTCATTCAAGGGCCCACCCGCATCAAGGCGTGCGCCATAGTTATCCCAGGAGCCTGCGCGTCCTTCTATCATGAGGGCTTTTTCCACCAGCCCTCGCTTACGCACCAGGTTTACTGTACCCGCAGGGCTGCCCGGCCCTTGAAGCAAGCCCTGCGAACCCCGCAACACCTCGATGCGATCAAGAAATACGCTGCTGGCAGACAGGTCATTGCCCCAGCTGTTCCAACGTCGCAAGGGGACGCCATCATATTGGATCGTGTCCGTCATGAAACCACGCGAGTAGATGTCATTGCCGCCATTGGGACGCTTCCAGAAATAGATCCCGGGTGTATTGGCCAAAGCGCTGGTCAGCGTATCCAACCGTTGATCGTCCATTTGCTGCCGCGTCATGACAGTGACAGACTGGGGAATATCCTTCAGGGATTGAGCACCCTTCATCAGGCTCGCGCTACTAGCCGCATATGAACGCGTACGTTCTGTAGTGAGATCCTTAACAGCACTGGCCTTGACTGTGACTTCGGGCAGGCTGCCGTCATTGTGTAGCTTGGTCTTGATGACAGTGAAACTATGATTGCCAGTTTCCTGGAGCGTCAGGCCAGATCCCTCCAATAGTTTTTCCAGCGCCTGTCTCGCTTCATACCTACCTTTGAGTGCAGGCGCGGTGGTTTTTTCCGTCAGGTCGGTGGAGAAGACAATGCGCTCTCCCGATTGGCGTGCCAGGGCATTCAATGCCTTGTCCAACGGCTGGCTGGGAATATCCAGCTCCATTGGGGTGGCCTGGGCCTGCAGGCTTGCTGCCAGCAATATGCTTGTCAGCGTGGGCTTGAAGCCGGCAAGCAATGTTTGCCGGTACGGATGTTGCAGTTGAAACATGACACTCCCCTATAAATATGCGCCTTCAACAGCGAAGGCTTTCAAGGGGTTGGCACATGGGAGTGAAGAATGTTGATATGCTAATGAAAATATTTTTCGTTTAGAGCGGCTAACAAAACTCAGCGAAGCGTTCCCGGCTAGACGTTTTGTTAGCTGCTCTTAGTCTTGATCCGGCATGCTTACCGTTTCTTGATCAGCACAGCACCATCGTCGGCTCGCTCCACTTGCACCGGGATGATTTGCGGCAGGTCATCGATAAACGCTTCCACGCCTTGGATATCGTAAATACCTGAAACCCTAATGCTTGAAGCCTGCTCGCTTACCTGCACCGATTGACCGCGATACCGCTGGATTTCTTCGGCAACGTTGATCAGCGGGGTGCCATCAAACATCCATTTGCCTTGCTGCCAGGCCGTCTCCTGATCCACATCAATGTCTTGCAATACACCCAACCGACCTTGGCTGGAAGTAATGGCCTGCCCTGCCGCCAGTGTTTGCTGCTGCTGACCAACCGCCACATTGACGGCGCCTTGCGACACAGCCACACGCACATCTTGTGCCTTCAGGCGTACGCTGAAGGCAGTGCCAATGTCCATGACCGTGGTATCGTCTGCCGTCACAATGAAAGGCCTCCAACCATGGCTGACCGTGAACGCCGCCTCCCCTTGCTTCAGGACCAGCTGACGGGAGCGTAGGCGCTGCTCAACCTTGAGCACGGTATTGGTGTTAAGAGCGACGGTGCTGCCATCAATCAGCCTGTGCTGGCGCTGCTCGCCAACGACAGTCGTCAATGTGTCCACCTTCCAGGCAGGGTCGATCGCCAATATAGATGTCACAACCAACAGCAAACCAAGTTTGATGGCACGTCGCCTTGCTTTTTTACGGGCCAGGGTTTGCTCCTTGGCTTCGCGCAGAATTTCCTCTCGTGATGGAAAGCCCAGGCGCAGTTCTTCCTCAAACAAGGAAAAAGCATCTCCTTTATCGCGAGAATAGCCTGGATCCAAGGGATTGCGGGGAGGTTTATTCATGACGGCCTTGCTGACGCGCTTGATAATACAGCCGCAAAGGCGGCCACTTTTCCGCGATTTCGGTGATGGCCCGGCGGTAGTGCTGGGTGACCATATTGCGTGAAATGTCGAGTTCCGTCGCAATGTCCTGCTGGCTCATACCATATAGCCTGTGCAACAGGAATATCTGCCGCGCCCGGGGCGGCAAGCCTTGAATCACCTGTTGCAGATAAATCACGTTCTGCTTGAAATCCAAGACATATTCACCACTCTCAAGATGCGCGTGTTCAGGCAATTCGCTGACAACATCTACCCATTCAGTTCGGTAGTTTTCATTGCGGAGACGATTCAGCGCACCATTGGTAGAAGCCTTGCGTAGGTAGGCCAGCGGCTGCTCGATATCCGCCAGGGAAGGATGCTCAATCAATTGCACACATAGATCGTGCACCACATCACGGGCAAACTCCCGTCCGCCAAACTTGCGCCTGATGTAGTCGACCAGGTCATCATAATGGCGAGTCAAGGCAAGTACTAATAAAGAAGTCTTGGTCTGTTGAGGCAAGGAGTAATAGGACAAACGTTAAGCGATTAGATTTAAATGATAACCATTATTGATTTTTATGAATAGCCTCTTACATTCAGGACTGAAGTCTGTGGCTATTAAAAGTACACCTCTGGTGGTGATTCTGTGTGCATTCACTTTCTCCGACAACTGTATCGGAAGCCAACCTATGCAGTGAAAACCCAACACTCGCTAGACTGGTTGACAGGATTTCCGCTGATTGAAAGCAGATTCAGCGGAACTGTTCAGCATAAATACCATCCATACTGTAAGGAGGACGTCATGTCAGTGATCGAACAATCCATAGAAGTGAACGTACCCGACCAAGTAGCTTATGACCAATGGACCCAGTTTGAGGATTTCCCATTGTTCATGGAAGGCATCGCCGAAGTCACCCAGCTTGATGACACCCATTTGCATTGGATCGCGGAGGTTGCCGGCAAGCGCAAGGAATGGGACGCTGAGATTACGGAGCAGATTCCGGGTAAACGCATTGCCTGGCATAGTATTTCCGGCGCCCGCAATGCCGGGGTGGTCACTTTCCACCATATTGACCCGTCCACTTCGCGCATCATGCTGCAACTGGATTACGAACCGGAAGGCCTGGTTGAGAATGCGGGGGACGCCATCGGTGTGCTGAGCCACCGGGTGAAAGGCGATCTCGAGCGCTTCAAGGAGTTTATCGAATCACGTGGCGGTGCTACCGGTGCCTGGCGCGGCCAGGTCGATCAGGGCAGCCATCGCGTCACAACGCCTAGGCATTAAATTCATCCACTGTTAGGAGGTTTGATATGAGATTGTTAATCAAGACCCTGATTGCAGGTTATGTTGCCAAGAAACTCACGCATTATTTCCTGAATCATAAAAAGCCAAAAACCGTAGAAGTCTAATCCCAAGCCGGGCATTGCCCGGCTTGTTTTTGTGAAATTCCGCCATGCAATTTATTCCCCGCCTGATTACCTTGCTGTTGCTGAGCCTGACACTGGGCGCATTGCCTCTGCATGCCAAGAGCATAGACCATCAAAGCCTCAACGGCCGTTGGCAGTTCCAGCCAATTAAGGGCTCGGTCAGCATCACACCGCAACTCCAGGCACCGGCACAAGGCTGGAAAACGATTGCCGTTCCTGACAACTGGTATCGCCAGGGCCATGACATTAACGGCCTTGCCTGGTACAAAACCCAGTTCAAGGTGGACGCCAAGGCAGCGCCAAGAGTCGCGCACCTGGTGTTCAATGGCGTGGATTACGAAGCCGATATCTGGCTCAACGATCATTATCTGGGGCATCACACCGGCTATTTCCAGACCTTTGAGTTCGATGTCACCGGCCTGTTGAAGCAAGGCGAAAACCAGTTACGCGTATTGGTGAACAGCCCCTTGGAGAAACCCGAGGACTGGTCTTTGCACAAACGCCTGATCAAGGGCATTTTCAGCCATCATGACACCCGCCCTGGCGGTGCCTGGTCTGAGCGCGGTCAGGAGAAAAACACCGGCGGTATCTGGGCGCCTGTCGAATTGCAGTTTGCCGACCAGGCAGCGCTGCGCCACTTGCAGGTCACCCCCCGCAAGCAGGCAACAAAAGCCAGCCCGCAACATTGGCAGATCAATACTGCCGCGGATATCCAGCACCATGTTTCACATGAAACACCGGTAACTGTGGAAGCCCGCATCAGCCCGGAAAACTTCCAGGGGCCATCGTTCAATTTCAAGCAGCAGCAAACCCTGAAGCCAGGCAGCAATCGACTCGCTCTCAATTTCCCGCTCGACAAACCCGCCCTGTGGTGGCCTGCTGAACACGGCAAACCCAATCTCTACAAGCTGGAACTCAGCCTGCGTGATGCCCAAGGCAAGCTGCTCGACCAGCAGCACCAAGTGTTTGGCGTGCGCGAGGTCAAGGTCGATGATGGCCTGCGCTGGTATATCAATGGCCGGCGTATGTTCGTGCGCGGCACCAATTACATCGGCAGCCAATGGCTGGCAGAAATGACGCCTGCACGCTACCAGCAGGACCTCAAGATGATGCAAGCCGCCAATATCAATGCAGTGCGCGTGCATGCCCACATCACCGGACGCGCCTTCTACGAACTATGCGACCGCATGGGGATATTGGTGACCCAGGACTTCCCGCTGCTCTGGGGCTACAGCGACGATCCTGCCTTTATCGCAGAGGCGCGCAGCCAGGCCAAGAACATGGTGCAGTCGTTGCAGCAGCATCCCTCTATCATTTCCTGGACCATGCATAACGAGCCGCCCTGGGATTCCCCTTGGATGGCAGAGAAATATCCCGATTACCAGCCCGGCATTAACCGCAAGCTGGATGAATTGCTCTATGAAGATGTCAGCAAACTGGATCCATTGCGCGTCGTGCGCAAGGAGTCAGCCAGCAAGGAACACGAATGGATGGGCTGGTATTTTGACCACTGGCTCGCATTCTCGCGCCCTACTCCCACACCTTGGAGCACTGAATTCGGCGCCCAGGCCCTGCCCAACCTCAAGAGCTTGAAACGCATGTTCAGCGACGACTTGCTGTGGCCGGACACCGAAGCCAAATGGCGGGAATGGGAATACCACAACTTCCAGCGCAAGGAGACCTTTGAATTTGCCAAAGTCCCACAGGGGCGCAACATCGAGGAGTTCATCGCCAATAGCCAGCATTACCAGGCAAGGTTGATCCAGTTTGCCGTGGAAAACTACCGCCGCCAGCGCTATGCCCCGGTTTCCGCCGTCTTCCAGTTCATGTTTGTGGAAAACTGGCCCTCTATCAACTGGGGCATCGTCGATTACTGGCGCGAGCCCAAGGCCGGCTATGACGCCCTGCGCACCGCTTACCAACCCATCCTGCCCAGCCTGGAATGGAAACAGGACGAATACCACGCTGGCGACACGCCAAACATCGGCCTGTGGGCCATCAACGACACCTGGCGCGGCTTTGAACACGCCAGCTACACCGTCACTCTGCACCGGGATGGCAAACTGTTGGATACGCTCAAGCTGCCGCTGGAAATGCTGCCCGACTCCGGCCACAAGCTACGCGACTATCCCCTGCCCGCACTTGAACCCGGCCAATACGAACTCAAGGCCGAAATCGCAGGCCAGGACGGCAAACTCATGGGCCGTAACAGCTATCGCTTCCAGGTCAAATAATTTGGTTGATTAACAGCACGGCTGCGGCTCATGGAACCATGAACCGGATAAGGCTGGATGTATAAACACGCAAAAATCCAGTAAAGTGAATGCAGGATCAATGCAGGAGCAAAGATATGGCAAGCAACTGGATCGTCTACAAGATTCCACCCATCGATCATGGGTGGCACTACCTTAAAACCGTAGGCGAAACCGCCCGCATCATAGGCGGCAACTGGGCGGAAGCGGAAATCAACGGGCTAGTCGCCGACCAGCCCAACGTAGAAGAATTTCTGGAGTCATTCCATATCGCCCTTGAAGCCGCTGTCGCCGCCGGGTACGACGGCATCAAACGTAATGACCCGGTGGTGTTCTGGTTGCCAGACACATTGGTGTTCAGCTATGGCTTTGTATTCAAGTCAGATCATGGCGGGGTGACTTACGTGGTGTCTCCTAAGCCATTGCCATGGTTGAATAATTAGATACAAAAAAAGCTTTTCACTCTGATGTTCAAAAAACAAGGCCTCCACGGAGGCCTTGTTAAGGTATAGAGCATTCATCGATTATAAAAGCTATACGTCCAAGTTATTAACGCCCAACGCATTTCCTTCAATGAATGCCCTTCTCGGCTCTACCTGGTCACCCATCAAGGTAGTAAAGATTTCATCTGCCGCAATCGCATCGTCGATCTGCACTCTTAGTAAACGGCGCACATTGGGGTCCATGGTGGTTTCCCATAGTTGCTCGGGGTTCATCTCGCCAAGGCCTTTATAGCGCTGGATATTGAGGCCATGTTTGGCTTCACCCATGAGCCAGTCCAAGGCAGCCTTGAAGTTATTGACAGGTTGTTCCTTCTCACCGCGCTTGATTGCTGCACCTTCGCCTACCAGGCCTTCAAGCAGTTGCGATGTATTAAGGATTTGCTGGTAGTCGCCGCTGGCCAGGAAATCGGTGTCGATAACACATGATTGCAGGTTGCCATGGACGTATTTGTTGACTTCTAGGCGGTAACTTGCTGTTTCCTGGTTTTGCGTGACAATAACTTCGCTGCCGGTATGGCCCAGCAATGGACGTAGTTTGGCGGCGGCGGCTTCTGCCTGGGCTTCGGTATCGAGCTCCAGTTTTCCTTGCACCAACAGGGCACGCAGAACGCTTTCGTCATAGAGTGGGCTCAGGCGGCGAATGATGGCTTCGGTCAGTACCATTTGCTTGGCAATGGCAGCGAGCGCATCACCACTGATGGTTTCGCCGCCAGTTTCCTTCAGCAACTCCGCACCCTTGAGCGCGGATTGCAGCAGGTATTGGTCCATTTCTTGCTCATCTTTCAGGTAACGCTCATCACGCCCTTGCTTGACCTTGTAAAGCGGTGGCTGGGCAATGTAGATATGGCCGCGTTCAACCAGTTCGCCCATTTGGCGATAGAAGAAGGTCAGCAACAAGGTACGGATATGCGCGCCGTCAACGTCCGCATCGGTCATGATGATGATGCGGTGATAACGCAGTTTCTCGGCACTGAAATCGTCCTTGCCGATGCCGGTGCCGAGCGCGGTGATCAAGGTTGCTATTTCCTGCGAGGATAATAGTTTGTCGAAACGTGCTTTTTCCACGTTAAGGATCTTGCCCTTCAAGGGAAGAATCGCTTGGAACTTGCGGTCGCGCCCCTGCTTGGCTGATCCACCCGCTGAATCACCCTCGACCAGGTAGAGTTCGCACAGCGAAGGGTCTTTTTCCTGACAGTCTGCAAGTTTTCCTGGCAAGCCCATGGTGTCCATGACACCCTTGCGGCGTGTCATTTCACGCGCTTTGCGCGCTGCATCTCGCGCGCGCGCTGCATCGATGATCTTGTTGCAGATGACTTTGGCCTCAGTGGGGTTTTCTAGCAAAAACTCCGCCAGCTTGGCGGATACCACTTCCTGCACGACTGGTTGCACTTCGCCGGAAACCAGTTTGTCCTTGGTCTGCGAAGAGAACTTGGGCTCGGGCACCTTGACCGATAGCACGCAAGTCAGGCCTTCGCGCATGTCATCGCCGCTGGTATCAATCTTGGCTTTTTTCGCCAGTTCGTTCTGGTCTATGTAACTGTTCAGCGTACGAGTCATGGCTGTGCGCAAGCCGGTCAAGTGGGTACCACCATCACGTTGCGGAATGTTGTTGGTGAAACATTGCACGGTTTCGCTATAGGAATCGTTCCATTGCATGGCAACTTCAACCGTGATGCCGTCTTTTTCGCCAGATGAATAGAACGGTTTGGGATGCAGCACGTTTTTGCTGCGGTTCATATATTCGACAAAGCCCCTGACGCCGCCGGAATGGGCAAAATTTTCTGATTTTCCGTGGCGCTGGTCGATCAGTTCGATCTTGACGCCGTTGTTGAGGAAAGACAGTTCACGGATACGTTTTGCGAGAATTTCAAAGTGGAACTCGACATTGGTGAAAGTCTCAGCGGAAGCCAGAAAATGGACTTCAGTACCACGGCGTTCGGTAGTCCCGGTAATTGTCAACGGCGCTACCGGCACACCTCGGCGGAATTCCATCTGGTGTGCCTGGCCGTTGCGGTAAATGCGTAGCTTGAGCCAGTCGGAAAGCGCATTGACAACGGAAACCCCTACTCCGTGCAATCCGCCGGAAACCTTGTAGGAGTTCTGGTCGAATTTGCCGCCGGCATGGAGCTCGGTCATGACGATTTCGGCTGCAGATCGCTTGGGTTCGTGCTTGTCGTCTTCCTTGATGCCGGTAGGAATACCGCGGCCATTGTCAGAAACGCTAATGGAGTTATCCGGATGGATAATAATCTTGATGTCGTCACAGTGACCTGCCAGCGCTTCGTCGATGGCATTGTCCAGCACCTCGAATACCATGTGGTGCAAACCACTGCCATCAGAGGTATCGCCTATGTACATACCTGGGCGCTTGCGCACCGCATCGAGGCCTTCGAGGATTTTAATACTGTCGGAATTGTAATCAGTCATAGTCCTGGAGTTTCACGTGAAACAATAAAGTTTTATTTAATATTCAATTATTAAATACGCATCGGCATTACTACGTATTTGTAGTTGTTGTCGTTTTCCACTGTTACCAGACAACTGCTGTTGGCATCCGCAAACGAGAATGTCACGTTTTCACTGTCTGAGTTGTTCAATATGTCAATCATGTAAGTGACGTTAAAGCCAATATCAAGGCTATTGCCTGCGTAACTGATTTCGAGTTCTTCTTCTGCTTCTTCCTGCTCGCTGTTGGTGCTGATCAGCTTCAAGCTGTTGGCTGAAAGCACCATGCGTATGCCGCGGTATTTTTCGTTGGAAAGAATCGAGGCACGCTGCATGGAAAGCAGGATCATCATGCGATCCACGGTAAAACTGTTTTGGTGCCCGGTAGGGATAACGCGGGTGTAATCCGGAAATTTTCCGTCAATTACCTTTGAAATCAGTCGGATATCACCAAATGCAAAATTAGCTTGACCATTGGCAACCTCTATTGTGACTTCATCTTCACTTTCGTCCAACAGTTTTATTAATTCAATGACGGTCTTGCGTGGCAGGATGATTTCCTGTTTTTCATAGTTACTGTTGAGTTCTGTGGAAGTAAAGCTCAGGCGGTGGCCATCGGTACCGACAACATTGAGCTGGTTGCCATTGACCTCGAACAGCAGGCCATTGAGGTAATAGCGGATGTCTTGTTGCGCCATCGCAAATTCTACTTGCTTGAACAGTCGCTTGAGCGATTTTTGCCCAATCTTGATCACCGTGTTGCTGGCATCCGCGGTCTTGGTCATCAATGGATAGTCATTGGCAGGCAGGGTTTGCAGGTTGAAGCGGCTTTTGCCGGTTTTCACCTGGATGCGGTTTTCCTGCGTTGCCATGGTGATTTCAGCGTTCTCGGGCAATGAACGGCAAATATCCAGCAGTTTTTTCGCTGAAATGGTGGTGGAAAGTTCTCCACCGACTGCGGTTTCCACAGAGAGGGAAATCTGCATTTCCAGATCTGTTGCCGTTAGTTCGATTCTGTCTTGCTTGGCTTGCAGCAACAGGTTGGAAAGAATAGGCAAGGTATGACGTCTTTCAACAATACTGCTTACGGATGAAAGAGGTTTTAGCAGAGTATCGCGATTGATTTTGATGTTCATATCTTTAAAACCTAATATATAAAAAATAAATTGATAATAATAGTAATGGCAGTAACTTCTGTTGATAACTCAGATTTACAATTTAAATTCAATTAGTTGAGTAAAATAAAACTATGCTGTAATTTTTGTAAACTACTGTGGATAGAATGTTGGCTATTTTACTGATTTCTTAAAATCGCGTTTAACCCGCATTTTTATACACAGCCTTTCCATAGGCATCACTTGTTCTTGTACCCGTATATTAATCACGGATTACCTGGATTAATACTGCGATATCCCGCGCCAGATTAGGATCGTTTTGCCGTAATTGCTCGATTTCATCGCATGCGTGCATGACCGTAGTGTGATGACGGCCGCCAAACGCCTCGCCGATTTCAGGAAAGCTGTGGTTGGTCAGCTCACGTGCCAGGGTCATGGCAATCTGGCGTGGGCGCGCAAAGTTGCGGGAGCGCTTTTTGCTGTACATCTCGGCGACTTTTATCTTGTAGTAGTCCGCCACTGTTTTTTGGATGTTCTCGATAGTGATCTGTCGGCCGCGCACGGCGATTAGGTCTTTTAATGCTTCCTTGGCCAGGCTGACATCAATGTCATGACCGGTGAAGTTGGCCATGGCGATGATGCGGTTCAATGCACCTTCCAGCTCTCGTACGCTGGAGCGTACTTGTTTGGCAATGAAAAATGCTACATCTTCATCAAGCGTGACGCGGGCTGCTTCGGCTTTTTTCAGCAGGATAGCAACGCGCATTTCCAATTCAGGCGGTTCAACTGCGACGGTGAGTCCCCAGCTGAAGCGGGTGCGCAGGCGCTCGTCCACATCCACGATTTCCTTGGGATAGGTATCACAGGTGATGATGATCTGTTTCTTGGCTTCAATCAGGGAGTTGAATGCGTAGAAGAATTCTTCCTGGGTGCGGCTCTTCTTGGCAAAGAACTGGATGTCGTCGATCAGCAATAAGTCCAGTGAATGGTACTGCCGCTTGAATTCATCAAAAGCCTTGTGCTCGTAAGCTTTTACCACATCGGAGACATAACGCTCGGCATGCAGGTAACGGATCTTGGCATCGGGCCGTTGTGATTTCAGGTGGTTGCCGATTGCCTGAAGTACATGGGTCTTGCCCAGTCCTACCCCGCCATAGATGAACAAGGGGTTGTAGGCCGTGCCCGGATTTTCTGCCACCTGGATGGCCGCCGCACGGGCAAGCTGGTTGGCCTTGCCGGTAACAAAGTTATCAAACCGGAATGCCGGGTTAAGCCCGCTGCTTTCTACCGGCTTGGATTTCTTTACAGCAACCGAGGCTGATTTAGCGGTTGTTGTTTTGGTTACCTTGCTTACTTCTGCTTCTATTTTGGCAACCGGATCTGCTGCAGGCTTGGCGGGCTTGGCAACAGCCTTATGTACTGAATTCTTATCAGGGTTTTTATCGCTGGCATCATAGAGGGCAAGCTCAATTTGCATGGGTACCGCAAAAATTTCTTCTGCCAACGTTTCTATTTTCTGCAGGAAACGGTCCTTGATCCATTGCTGCACGAAACGGTTGGGCGCGAGCAGGCGTAATACGCCCTCCTGCGCTTCAAATCGCAAGGGTTTGATCCAGGTATTGAATTGTTGCGCTGATAACTCTTGTTCAAAGCGACCGAGACAAAGTGACCAAAAATTTTCCATCGGTTGCCCGAAACTCCGCAGTGAAATAGATAATGAATTAATGATTAAAAGACGAACTGCCCAGTGTTTTTGCTATTATTGGCTAGATGCCGGTTTCATCGGGTTTTAGCCCATGACTGGATGGATGATTCTAGCCTGTTTGCCACAACTTATCCACAGGCATGCCGCAATCATTTTCGCAAGGGTCAGGTTTTCCCAAATAAACATTGACATAGAGGCGTGTTTTCAGGTTAAATTATGCGTTTTTGATTTAACGCAATAGAAGTCAACCGGAGATTCACATGAAACGCACTTACCAGCCTTCGAAAGTTCGTCGCGCTCGCACCCACGGATTCCTGGTGCGTATGAAGACCCGCGGTGGTCGCGCTGTTATCGCTGCGCGCCGTGCCAAGGGCCGTGCTCGCCTGGCTGTTTAATCAGCCGCTCGCCACCGAGGCGAATCTAGCTATACATGGTTTTGCCATCTTATGCGTTTAAACGCCAGGCAAAATTGTTAAAAACGGATGAATTTTCATCCGTTTTTAATTTCCGTAAACGGGTTTCAGGTCGTTATCTCGTGCTGCATTATCGCTACAACGATCTCGATTACGCCAGGTTGGGGTTGGTGGTCGGCAAGAAAGTGGCACGTCGTGCGGTTGATCGCAATTACATGAAGCGCGTATTGCGGGAACTGTTCAGGTTCAGCCAGCATCAATTGCCAGGGTTGGACCTGGTTGCGAGGCCCCAGTTGTTGTTCAGCCAGGCTCAGTTTGCCGAGCTTGAGCAAGAGTTTGCCGAGCTCAATGCCAAACTGCAGCGCAAGATTGCCAGCCAGCAGGAAGCAGTATGAAGCTGGTTGCCAACGTCATGGTAGGTTTGATCAAGCTTTATCAGTGGACCCTGAGCCCGATGCTGGGCCAGCGTTGTCGTTTTGCCCCGACCTGCTCGCAATATGCGGTTGAAGCCATACAAAAGCATGGCGCATGGCGTGGAGCCTTTTATACAATATGCCGTTTAGCCAAGTGCCATCCATGGCATGACGGTGGTCATGATCCCGTGCCATGAGATCATGGCTTAAATGATTAGATTAAGAGATTTATGGATACAAAGCGCCTGATTCTGTTTGTTATTTTTTCATTTTCCATCCTGATGCTCTGGGATTCGTGGCAGCGTGACAATAAGCCTGCTCCCACGCCAGCAGCCGTAGCACAACAGGCAGAAGATGGCAGCGTACCGCAAGCAGCCAAATCCTCTTCGCCAGCTGCAAACCAGGCCAGTCTTCCTGTTGAAACCGGTTTCCGCCTGCAGTCGGCTGAGCGCATCAATGTCGATACCGACCTTTACAAGGCGAGTATCGACACGATAGGCGGTGACCTGCGTCGCCTGGAGTTGCGCGAGCATAAGGACGACAATGACCTCAGCAAGAACTTTTTGCTGATGGATGATCAATCGACGCCCATGCTGTATGTGGCCCAAACTGGCCTGATCGGTAACGATTTGCCTACGCACAAGGCGACTTTCACCAGCGAGTCTACGAACTATCAACTTGCGCCAGGTGCAGATAGCCTGGATGTGCGCTTGACCTGGAAGGGCGATAATGGTGTCGAAGTAGACAAGATTTATACCTTCCATCGCGACAGCTATGCCATTGAGGTCAGCTACCAGATTCGTAATAACGGCGAGGCCGCAATTGATCCTTCCGTCTATTACCAGATCGTGCACGACAACCAGTCCCATCAAGGCTCGTACATGATGCCTACCTTCACTGGCGGTGCCTACTTTACCGAGGCCGACAAGTACAAGAAGCTGAGCTTCTCCGACATGTCCAAGACCAACTTGTCCAAGAACGCCAGTGACGGCTGGGTTGGTCTGGTGCAGCATTATTTTGTCAGCGCCTGGATTCCCCAGGATGGCTTGGCGCGCGAGTTCTACTCCAAGAAATTGTCGGACAATATTTATTCCATAGGCAGCGTCAGCCATATTGGCCCGATTGAACCCGGCCAAACCTCCGAACTAAAGTCCCGTCTTTATGCCGGTCCGCAAACCCAGGCCGACTTGCAGAGCGTTGCTCCTGGCCTGGAATATACCGTGGATTACGGCTGGCTGACTGTGATCGCATCACCGTTGTTCTGGGTGCTTTCTTCCATCCAGAAGCTGGTGCACAACTGGGGCGTGGCAATTATTCTGCTGACCATCCTCATCAAGTTGGCTTTCTACCCGCTTTCTGCAGCAAGCTATCGTTCCATGGCCAATATGCGCGAGCTGGCGCCACGACTGCAACGCCTCAAGGAACAATATGGCGACGATAGGCAGAAGCTGCATCAGGCCATGATGGAGATGTACAAGACCGAGAAGATCAACCCGATGGGCGGTTGCTTGCCCATCCTGGTACAGATTCCGGTATTCATTGCCCTGTACTGGGTATTGCTCGGCAGCGTGGAAATGCGCCATGCGCCCTTCGTGCTCTGGATCCAGGATTTGTCGGCGATTGATCCTTACTACGTGCTGCCCATCCTCATGGGTGCCACCATGATCATCCAGACCAAGCTGAACCCCAAGCCTGCCGATCCGATCCAGGCCAAGGTCATGACGATCATGCCTATCGTGTTCAGCGTGTTCTTCTTCTTCTTCCCGGCCGGCCTGGTGCTGTACTGGCTGGTGAACAATATCCTTTCAATTGCGCAGCAATGGCACATCAATCGCAACACCGAGCGTGCTGCTGCCAAGAAGAAGGGAAATGCACGCCGTTGATACCATTGCTGCCATCGCCACTGCTCCAGGCTCTGGGGGCATTGGCGTGGTACGGGTTTCCGGCCCTTTAAGCCGCAAGGTTGCCGAGGGCGTGCTTGGTCACTGCCCTCCTCCGCGCCACGCGGCTTACTTGCCTTTTCGCGATGCTGAACAGGCCCTGATCGACCAGGGTATTGCCATCTATTACGCTGCGCCGTTCTCCTATACCGGCGAAGACGTGCTGGAGCTGCAGGCACACGGCGGCCCTGCCCTCATGCAAATCCTCCTGAAGCGTTGTCTCGGTCTAGGCGCCCGCCAGGCTGAACCAGGCGAATTCACGCGCCGGGCTTATCTCAATGACAAACTGGATCTTGCCCAGGCCGAGGCAGTGGCGGACGTCATCAATGCCGCTACCGAAGCTGCGGCCCGCAGCGCGGTCAAATCCCTTTCCGGGGAATTTTCTTCGCGTATCCATGCCCTGCTTCAGCAACTCATCGACTTGCGGCTTTATGTCGAGGCATGCCTGGACTTCCCGGAAGAAGATATAGATTTCATCAGCCAGGGGCGGGTTGCAGAAAAACTGGCAACGGTATCAATCGGCCTTGAGGCGGTATTTCGGGAAGCGCAACAAGGCAACCTGCTACGCGAAGGCATGCAGGTTGTCCTTGTAGGCCAACCCAACGTGGGCAAGTCCAGCCTGATGAACCAACTGGCGGGCGAAGAAGTCGCGATCGTGACCTCGATCGCAGGCACTACCAGGGATACCATAAAAAACTCCATACAAATCAATGGAGTACCACTGCACATTATTGATACTGCAGGCTTGCGTGAAACGACGGACGAAGTGGAACAGCAAGGCATCGCCAGAACTTGGCGAGCTCTGGAAAACGCTGGTGTTGCATTATTATTGCTTGATGCAGCTCATGGTATTAGAAATATGGAAAAATCGATTCTAGAGCGATTGCCGCAGTTTTTACCGAAAATATGGGTGCATAACAAGATAGACCTTGAATCGGCACGCCCAAAAATCGAGCAGATCGACGGCCAATCTCATATCCATCTTTCTGCCAAGACTGGAGCCGGTGTGGAATTGCTGCGACAACGCTTGCTGGAAATTGCTGGCTGGCAACCCAATGGCGAAGGTATTTTCATGGCGAGGAGCCGTCACTTGGCCGCACTTAATCAAGTGCGAGGTCATCTTGAAATTGCTGCCGGGCTATTGCTGCAGCCAGAATTGTTTGCCGAGGAACTGCGTCTGGCACAGGAGGCGCTGAATGCGATTACGGGAGAATTCACCCCTGACGATCTGCTTGGAGAAATTTTCAGCAGATTCTGTATTGGCAAGTGAGATGCTTGTTGTTTTATCCAAATAAAAAAGCCCGGCTAACCGGGCTTTTTTATTGTTGCCAATATAGCTTTACACGCGGCGGCGTGCGCCAAAAGCTAATAATCCCAGGCCAGCCAGGAACATCGCGTAGGTTGAAGGCTCTGGTACAGCGACTACCGGAATATCGCCAGTAAATCCGAACTGGTGAATCTGACCGCGCTGGGTGAGGTTTTGCACGTAAACATTACCTTCAATATCGGCCCAGTTGGTCAAATGCGCATCAACAGCCAGGATGGAGCCGCCAAATTGGCGTCCCAGGTCAACGGTTTCTGCGTTATAGAAATTCCAGATCACTTGGCTGGCAATTCGTTGCGCCGAACCACCGAGGAAATTGGCCGAAATATCAATATCCGTCAGGCTGGAATTGATGATGACGGTTGAAGCGCCGTTAAGGATAAAGTCAAATTCACCCGCGCCGAAGATGCTTAGTGCATCTATATCGCTAAGATTGAATACTGCCAAGCCGGTGCTGTCTGCGACTGCCGTGAAAGTCGCCTTGTTGCCGTTCAGGCTCACGCTGCTGGTGTTATCCAATTGGCTTAGATTGTAGGAAGTGCTGCTGAGCACATCATAAAAGTTAGTAGAGCTTGCAGCATCCAGGTTGGTTTGCAACTGTGCATTGGGTGCATCCAGCTTGCCGCCGTTGAAATTGATACCTGTAGTAACGCCTGCAACATAGCCAGGGCCATTCAGGTGGCCATTGTTGGCATTGCCCAGAACTGCAGTGCTGCCACCATTAACGCTGGAGTTATTGAGATTGCCGCCAATCACGGCGCCTTGTGCAAGCACCCTTGCATTATTGATGTTGCCTTGCACGGTGAGTCCCGCATAGTCGGAGGATGGCAAGGGACGGTGGACATATTCGCCGCCGTTGACATTGCCACCGACCCAGGCGCGGCCGTGCAAGTGCGAGGTTGAATCAATGTTGCCGAATACGACGGCATTGAATTGCTGAAAGGTCTGGTTGGCGTCAAGCGCAGCATGTGCGCTTGCGCTGAAGAAAGCCGTAGCTGCAATAGCCGGCAATACAAAAGCACGCATTAACATAGGTAATCCCCGATAAATTTAATTGACCGTAATGGCGACACTCAGATTCGGTGTCTATTTGTTTTCTATCAACATTGGCAATGCTGATTTGTATAGTGAAAATACCATATCGTGACTGCGCATTATATAGTCCAAATGGGTAGAATTCCCTCACAAAAACTCACAATACCGACGTGTTCCACGTGAAACACATATGAGGGCGGGATATTAAAAAAGCATGTTTCACGTGAAACATGCTGCATTCAAACTGACAGATGATGGGTTAATACAGTATCATTCGTATAATTCTATCTGAGTATTCTTCATGCAATATCCCGAGAAGTTTGACGTAATCGTTGTCGGCGGCGGCCATGCTGGAACGGAAGCGGCGCTAGCAAGTGCTCGCATGGGGCAGAAAACCCTATTGTTGACCCACAATATTGAAACGCTGGGGCAAATGTCCTGTAATCCGTCGATAGGCGGCATAGGTAAAGGGCATTTGGTCAAGGAAGTAGATGCGCTTGGCGGCGCCATGGCTGCGGCTACTGACGAAGGTGGCATTCAGTTCCGCATTCTCAATTCCAGCAAGGGCCCTGCCGTGCGCGCTACGCGGGCGCAGGCAGACCGGGTATTGTACAAGGCTGCAATTCGTCGTCGTCTTGAAAACCAGCCTAACCTGTGGCTGTTCCAGCAGGCAGTGGATGACATCATGCTCGATGGTGAGCGTGTTACCGGTGTAATAACACAACTGGGGCTAAAGTTTGAGGCCAAGGCGGTCGTGCTCACCGCCGGTACTTTTCTGGCTGGCTTGATCCACGTTGGCCTGGCCAATTACCAGGCCGGGCGTGCAGGCGATCCCCCTGCTGTGTCGCTTGCAGCGCGGTTGCGCGAGATCGGTTTGCCAGCCGGGCGGCTCAAGACGGGTACCCCGCCGCGCATCGACGGCCGCACTATCGACTACAGCGTCATGACTGAGCAACCTGGTGACACGCCAGTGCCGGTATTCTCCTATCTGGGCAGTGCCGATCAGCATCCTGCGCAACTGCCCTGCTGGATTACTTTCACCAATGAAAGAACACACGAGACCATCCGTAGCGGTCTTGATCGTTCGCCCATGTATACGGGTGTTATCGAAGGTGTCGGGCCGCGCTACTGCCCTTCGGTGGAAGACAAGATTCATCGTTTCGCGGACAAGGAATCGCACCAGATTTTCCTGGAGCCCGAGGGCCTGACTACCAACGAGGTTTACCCGAACGGTATTTCCACCAGCCTGCCATTCGATATCCAATACCAGTTGGTGCGCTCGATCAAAGGATTGGAGAACGCCCATATCCTGCGTCCAGGTTATGCCATTGAGTATGACTATTACGATCCGCGCGGCCTCAAGAGTTCTCTGGAAACCAAGACGGTACAGGGCTTGTTCTTTGCCGGCCAGATCAATGGCACGACAGGCTATGAAGAAGCGGCAGCGCAGGGTTTGCTCGCAGGGGCAAATGCCGGCTTGTACGCCCAGGAAAAAGACGCATGGTGGCCGAGCCGCGACCAGGCTTATCTCGGTGTGTTGGTGGACGACCTGATTACCCGCGGCGTCAGCGAGCCCTATCGTATGTTTACCAGCCGTGCCGAATACCGCTTGATGTTGCGCGAGGACAACGCAGATATGCGGCTGACCGAAGCTGGACGCAAGATCGGCCTGGTGGATGATGTGCGCTGGGAGGCTTTCGAGCGCAAACAGGAAGCGATTGAGCGCGAGCAGCAACGCTTGCGCCGGACCTTCATCCATCCGCAGCATGTGCCGGAAGAAACATTGCAGCGGGTATTTGGTAAGGTGCTGGAGCGCGAATACTCGATGTTCGAATTGTTGCGCCGTCCTGAAGTGAGTTATGAGGCATTGCTTACCCTGCCCCAGGCCGGCGATGGCGAGACGGATCCGCAAGTGCGCCAGCAACTGGAGATTGTTGCCAAGTACCAGGGATATATAGACCGCCAGGCAGAAGAAATCGAGCGCTCGAAAGGCAGCGAGCATTACAAATTGCCTTTGGACCTCGATTACAGCGAAGTACATGGCCTCTCGATAGAGGTGCAGCAAAAGCTCAACAAGCAAAAGCCGGAAACCATAGGCCAGGCAGGGCGTATTTCCGGCGTAACGCCTGCGGCGATTTCACTGTTGTTGGTGCATCTCAAGCGCAAGAACCGTAAAAACAATAGTGCGGCGGACCAAGTGGCATGAGTCTGCAGGCAAAGCTGGAAGCTGGCTTGCAGCAGTTGGGCATTGTTCTTCCGCAAGGCGCGATCGAAAAATTGCTGGCCTACCTTGCCCTGCTGGTGAAGTGGAACAAGGTGCATAACCTCACCGCCGTGCGCGATCCTGAGGAGATGGTGACGCTGCATCTGCTGGATAGTTTGTCCGTGCTGCCGCATGTGCCTGCTGGCAGGTTGCTGGATGTTGGCAGCGGTGCTGGATTGCCAGGCATTGTCCTGGCGATCTGTCGGCCTGACTTGCAAGTGACGACGATTGATGCGGTGCAGAAAAAGGCCAGCTTTATGCGCCAGGCCAAGGCCGAATTGCAGATAGACAATTTGCAGGTAGTGGCAGGACGCGTCGAGCAGCTCAAGCCGGAGCAGCCTTTTGACAGTGTAATCTCGCGGGCGTTTTCCGAGATTGCGCTGTTTATCAAGCTGACGCGGCACCTGATTGCCGAAGATGGCATATGGCTGGCGATGAAAGGGCAGATGCCAAATGAAGAACTGGAAGCGGTCGCGCTCAAGCCTTCAAGGATTGAAGTTTTGACGGTTCCCGGGCTTGATGCGCAGCGGCACCTGGTTTTCTTGCCGGTGCGGCAGCTTTGATGAATTCAACACTAGTGGGATGACTTAAATCATGAGGATTCTGGCAATTACCAATCAAAAAGGCGGAGTGGGCAAGACCACCACTTGCGTCAACCTGGCGGCCAGCCTGGCGGCGACCAAACGCAAGGTGCTGGTGATCGACCTTGATCCGCAGGGCAATGCTACGACCGGCTGCGGCATAGACAAATCCAGCATGAAGCACACTATCTACCACGTGTTGATCGGTGAAAAAAGCCTGCGAGAGGTGATGCAGCGTTCTGAGCAGGGACGTTTCGACGTGGTGCCGGCCAACCGTGAGCTGGCAGGCGCAGAAGTTGAGCTGGTCAACGAGTTTGCGCGAGAAACCCGTTTGAAGACGGCGTTGGCGGAGTTGGATAATGCCTATGATTATATCTTGATAGATTGCCCCCCTGCCCTCAACCTGACTACGGTCAATGCATTGACTGCTGCCCATGCCGTCATGATTCCCATGCAGTGTGAATATTATGCGCTTGAAGGGTTGTCTGACCTGGTGAACACCATAAAGAAAGTGCGCGCTCACTTAAACCCAAGCCTTGAAATCGAGGGCTTGCTACGCACGCTTTTTGATAATCGCAATACTCTGGCGCAACAGGTTTCCAATGAGTTGGCGCAACATTTTGGCGACAAGGTGTACCGCACGGTGATTCCTCGTAACATCCGGCTGGCCGAGGCCCCCAGTTATGGTGTGCCGGTGTTGTTGCACGACAAGGCCTCCAAGGGGGCGCAAGCTTACCTCGCGCTTGCAGGGGAAATCATCAATCGGCATATCGTCAGTAATCGGCAAGTTGCAGCAAATTAGGAGTCAGGATGGTTAAGTTGAAAGGTTTGGGGCGAGGCTTGGATGCCCTGCTGGCAGGTGATGTAGAAAGCGTTTCGGCAGACGATACGCCCAATACGCTTAAGATTGGCCAGTTGCAGCCAGGCAAATATCAGCCGCGTACCCATATGGATCAGGCGTCTTTGGCAAGCCTGGCGGACTCCATCCGCGCCCAGGGCATCATGCAGCCTATTCTGGTGCGCAAGGTGTCCGGTGATCAATATGAAATCATTGCTGGCGAGCGCCGCTGGCGTGCTTCCCAGTTGGCAGGGCTTGCAGAAGTGCCGGTATTGGTGCGTGAGATTCCGGATGAATCCGCGCTCGCGATGGCGTTGATCGAGAATATCCAGCGTGAGAACCTCAATCCCCTGGAAGAGGCGCAGGGCATCCAACGCCTGATCAATGAATTCAATATGACGCATCAAGCCGCTGCCGAAGCAGTGGGCCGTTCGCGCAGCGTGGTTACCAATCTGCTTAGATTGCAGAATTTGAATAAAAACGTGCAGGATATGCTCATGCAGGGACAGCTGGATATGGGGCATGCGCGTGCCCTTTTATCTTTGCCTGATGCCAAACAGATCATGGCTGCCGAACAGATCGCACAAAAACAGCTTTCTGTGCGTGAGGCAGAAAAATTAGTAAAACAGTTAAGTGCTGAGCCTCAGCAAAAAACTGCCAAGGCTGTAGATAGGGATGTATTGCGCTTGCAAGAGGACTTATCTGAACTGTTGGGCGCTGAAGTGGAAATCCGTGCGGGTAGCAAGGGTGCGGGGCAGGTCAAGATTCATTATGCGAGCCTTGATCAGCTGGATGAGTTAATTCAGCGGTTTAAAAGGTGAAAATAGCAATTTCAGCTTGACTTGAGCCTGATTTAACAACAAAATCTCGGGTTTTCACGGGTAGGGCAAATGTGCTCGGCTGGCTTTTGCCCGGAATTTGTGAAAAACAGGGAAATCAAGCATGGATGAACTACTAGCGAAAATGATCAAGCGGCAAGTATTTGCCACGCTGGTAGTGTCAATACTTGCCTTTGTCGTGCTTAACCAGTATGGCGTTGGTCTGCATGGCGCCTTGTCTGCGCTGGCAGGTGGCGGTTCTGCCATCCTGGGCGGACTGGCTGCCAGGATGAAGCTGCAAAATAAGACAGCAACAGCAGGCGCGGGTTCCGTATTGGTCAATATTTTGATCGCCGAGGCGATCAAGATTGCAGTGATCGCAATTACCCTGCTTTTGGTATTCAATTTTTACAGCAAGCTGATCCCGATTGCACTGATTGCGGGGTTGGCCGCGGCAGCCATCATGTCTGGGGCTGCAATTTTTGCAATTAATGAGAAAAACAACGCTTAAGGTTTGATGTTATGGCGACAGGTCAATTAACTCCTTCGGAATATATCCAGCACCACCTCTCCTTCAATCAGAAGAGTGTTGGTGATGGCAGTTTTTGGGTGTTACACGTTGATACCCTGGTGATGTCGGCCTTGCTCGGTATTGTCGTATTCGGCCTCTTGTGGTGGGTGGTGCGTGGCGCTACTGCCGGGGTGCCTACCAAGCGTCAGGCTTTTGTTGAGCTGCTGATCGAGTTTATTGATAACCAGGTCAAAAGCATTTTTCATGGCAACCGCCATGCCTTTATAGCACCGTTGGCCCTGACCGTGTTTGTCTGGGTCCTGGTGATGAACGCGATGGACTTCCTGCCAATCGACATCATGGCGATCGTTTATGGCTGGCTAGGCCTGCACGAATGGCGCAGCGTGCCCACTTCTGATATCAACGCCACCTTTGCGCTGGCGCTGGCGGTCTGGTTGCTGATGATTTTCTTCAGCATCAAGGTCAAGGGTCTGGGTGGCTGGATACATGAGCTCTTCTGTTCGCCCTTTGGCAGCAACCCGCTGGTGTGGCCTGCCAACTTTGCCTTCAACCTGATTGAGTACATCTCCAAGCCTCTTTCACACTCCTTGCGTCTGTTTGGCAATATGTACGCAGGTGAAATCATTTTCCTGCTGCTCGGTATGTGGGCGGCAACCGGTCTGGCCGGCACCTTCTTCGGTGCATTGCTGGGCGCTGGCTGGGCGATCTTCCATATCCTGATCGTCTGTCTGCAGGCATTCATTTTCATGATGCTCACGGTTGTCTACATTTCCATGGCGCACGAAAGCCACTAATCAATTTTTATCGTTAACTCTCTAAAGCCGAAAGGAAATTAAATGGAGAATTTGCAATTGTTGGCCATGATTCAAGCTTACACCGGTGTTGGTATCGGTTTGATCATCGGTCTGGGTGCAGCTGGTGCCTGTATCGGTATTGGTATCATGTGTGCAAGCTTCCTGGATGGCGCAGCCCGTCAACCAGAACTGATCCCTGCCCTGCAAGGTAAGGTATTCCTGCTGTTGGGTCTGATCGATGCTTCCTTCATTATCGGTGTTGGTCTGGCTATGATGTTCGCCTTTGCAAACCCATTGCTGAGCGTAGTTGCTTAACTGAAATCTAGCGTTGAATTTAAGTGATCGAACTTAAAAACAAACTGGATTTAACGGCTCGGGAGCAAATATGAATATCAACCTGACACTGATTGCGCAGGCTATCTCATTTGCCATTCTGATCTGGTTTACCACAAAGTTTGTGTGGCCATATCTCCTGAATGCGATTGAGACTCGCCAGAAAACCATTGCGGATGGTCTGGCTGCGGCTGAACGCGGTAAGCAGGAGCTTGACGTGGCAACCCAGCGTTCTGCTGAAGTTGTTAACGATGCCAAGCAAAAAGCAACTTCCATCATTGCGCAGGCTGAAAAGCGTGCCAGCGAGATCGTGGAAGAAGCCAAGGCAAATGCCAAGACAGAAGGCGATCGAATCATTGCCGGTGCCAAGGCAGAAATTGATCAGGAAGTAAATCGCGCCAAGGAAGGCCTGCGTCAGCAAGTATCTACGCTGGCAATTGCCGGTGCGGAAAAGATCCTGCGCAAGGAAATCGATGCCAAGGCGCATGCTGACCTGTTGACCAGCATCGCAAACGAGCTCTAAGGAAGGAACAGGAGCACGATATGGCTGAAGCGATCACCATTGCAAGACCTTACGCGGTAGCGGTTTACTGTTTGGCTAAGGAAAAAAATGCGCTGGCGGACTGGTCGCAATTGCTCGAATTTGCCGCAGCTGTTGCGGCGGATGAGCAAATGCGGGCGTTTATTGACAACCCCAAGGTTGACGCGGCTGATTTGGAGCGGGTTTTCCTCTCCGTTGCTGGAGACAAGCTCAACGAGGCAGGTGTAAACCTGGTCAAGTTGCTGGTGGAATACGGTCGCCTGTCCATCCTGCCAGAAATTGCCGCTGCATTTGAAGACTTGAAAGCACAGGAAGAAGGCGTGCTGGAAGCTGAGATTACAGCCGCTACCAAGCCCAGCGATGCTGAGTTTGCTGCTATCGTGAAGCGCCTGGAAACCAAGTTCGGTAAAAAGGTTGAAGCAAGCGTTAAAGTGGATCCGGAAATTATTGGCGGAATCAAAATTGTAGTCGGCGATACGGTCATTGACGCTTCAGTCCGTGGCCAATTGCAAGAGTTGGCCTACACGCTGAAAGGTTAGGAAAAAGTAATGCAATTATCCACATCAGAAATCAGTGAACTGATTAAGAGCAGATTAGAGAATTTCTCCACCAGTGCTGAAGCGCGTACCCAGGGTACCGTGATTTCAGTGACTGATGGTATCGTTCGTATCCATGGCCTGTCCAACGTGATGGCTGGCGAAATGATCGAGTTCCCGGGCAATATCTACGGCTTGGCGCTGAACCTGGAGCGTGACTCCGTGGGTGCCGTGATCCTGGGCGACTATGAAAACATCACTGAAGGCGACATTGTCAAGTGCACCGGCAAGATCCTGGAAGTGCCGGTCGGTCCCGAACTGGTTGGCCGCGTGGTGAACGCACTGGGCCAGCCTATTGACGGCAAGGGTCCAATCAACGCCAAGCTGACAGACAAGATTGAAAAGGTGGCGCCTGGCGTTATCGCGCGTAAGTCGGTTTCCCAGCCAGTGCAAACCGGTATCAAGGCGATTGACTCCATGGTGCCGGTTGGCCGTGGTCAACGTGAGTTGATCATTGGTGACCGTCAGACTGGCAAGACTGCGGTAGCCGTTGATGCGATCATCAACCAGAAGGGTCAGAACATGACCTGTATCTACGTTGCGATCGGCCAAAAGGCTTCTACTATCGCCAACGTGGTACGCAAGCTGGAAGAGCATGGCGCGTTGGAATACACCATTGTGGTTGCCGCTTCTGCTTCCGATCCTGCCGCTCTGCAGTTCCTGGCGCCTTACGCCGGTTGTACCATGGGTGAATACTTCCGTGACCGTGGTCAGGATGCATTGATCGTTTACGATGACTTGACCAAGCAGGCTTGGGCATATCGTCAGATTTCCCTGTTGCTGCGTCGTCCACCAGGCCGCGAAGCTTATCCAGGCGACGTGTTCTACATCCACTCCCGTCTGCTCGAGCGTGCAGCGCGTGTAAGCGAAGACTATGTCGAGAAGTTCACCAATGGTGAAGTGAAGGGCAAAACCGGTTCCCTGACTGCATTGCCGATTATTGAGACGGCTGCAGGCGACGTGTCCGCATTCGTTCCAACCAACGTGATTTCGATTACCGATGGCCAGATCTTCCTGGAAACAGACTTGTTCAACGCCGGTATCCGCCCTGCGATCAACGCCGGTATTTCGGTATCCCGCGTAGGTGGTGCTGCTCAGACCAAGGTGATCAAGAAGCTGGGTGGCGGTGTCCGTCTGGCATTGGCCCAGTATCGTGAACTGGCTGCATTTGCCCAGTTTGCATCCGATCTGGACGAAGTGACCCGCAAGCAGCTGGATCGTGGCCGTCTGGTGACCGAGCTCATGAAGCAAGCGCAATATGCGCCATTGTCTACATCCGACATGGCAGTGACATTGCTTGCCGCCAACAAGGGTTTCTTTGACGATGTGCCAGTTGCACGTGCATTGGCATTCGAATCTGCCCTGCACTCCTTCCTCAAGTCCAAGTACAAGAGCATCCTGGACAAGATCGACAGCACCAACGACCTTGGTGGTGACGACGAGAAGGCCCTGGAAGCGGCAATTCAGGACTTCAAGGCAACCAACGCGTACTAAGCTTAAAGTACAGACAGGCAGACTAGACAATGGCTGGTAGCAAAGAGATACGTAGCAAGATCAAGAGCGTTGAAAACACGCGCAAGATCACCAAGGCGATGGAAATGGTGGCGGCTTCCAAGATGCGCAAGGCGCAAGAGCGCATGCGTATGGCCCGTCCTTATGCGGAGAAGATTCGCAATGTGACGGCCCACCTGTCGCAGGCCAATGCCGAATACAAGCACCCTTTTATCGTCAAGCGCGAGAAGGTGGCTAACGTCGGCTTGATCGTCGTGAGTTCGGACAAAGGCTTGTGCGGTGGCTTGAACACTAATGTCCTTCGCTTGTCGCTCAATCAGATGAATGCATGGGAAAAAGAAGGCAAGAAGATTGCCGTCAGCGCGATCGGCAACAAGGGGTTCACTTATCTGAACCGCGTCAATGCCGATGTGAAATCCCATGTCACTGGTCTTGGCGATACGCCAAACCTGGAAAAGCTGATCGGCAGCATCAAGGTCATGCTGGATGCCTACATCGCTGGTGAGATTGATCAGCTGCATATCTCTTATACCCGTTTCATCAATACCATGAAGCAGGAAGCCGTTATCGAGCAGCTGCTGCCGTTGTCTGATGACAAGCTGGATACTACCAACAAGACAGCCACAGGCCCTTGGGATTATATCTACGAGCCCGATGCCAAGGTCGTTATTGATGAACTGATGACGCGGTATATTGAGTCGATTGTTTATCACGCTGTTGCCGAGAACATGGCGTCTGAGCAAAGCGCCCGCATGGTCGCGATGAAGGCTGCTTCGGACAATGCGAAGACGGTGATTGGCGAGTTGAAGCTGGTGTACAACAAGGCGCGCCAGGCTGCAATTACCAAGGAAATTTCAGAGATTGTCGGTGGCGCGGCGGCTGTCTAGTCGTGCTGAAATGTAGCTTAGATAAAGCTCGAAGAATTTAAGTATAGATTGAGGATACCAAGATGAGTCAAGGTAAGGTTGTTCAATGTATTGGTGCCGTGGTTGACGTTGAGTTCCCACGTGACCAGCTGCCCAAGGTATATGACGCACTGATCCTGGATGAAGAAACATCCACGGCAGAAGCAGGTTTGACCCTGGAAGTGCAACAGCAACTGGGCGATGGCGTAGTGCGCGCGATTGCCATGGGTTCCAGCGATGGTCTTTCCCGCGGCATGAAGGTAAAGAACACTGGTAACCAGATCCAGGTGCCAGTGGGTCACGGCACCCTAGGCCGCATCATGGACGTGCTGGGCCGCCCGATTGACGACGCTGGCCCGATTGAGGCTGACGAACATCGTTCCATTCACCAGAAGGCACCAAGCTTTGAAGAGCTTTCCCCTTCCGTTGATCTGCTCGAAACCGGCATCAAGGTGATTGACCTGGTCTGTCCGTTTGCCAAGGGCGGTAAGGTCGGCCTATTCGGTGGCGCCGGTGTAGGCAAGACCGTGAACATGATGGAACTGATCAACAACATCGCCAAGCAGCACGCCGGTTTGTCCGTGTTCGCCGGTGTGGGTGAGCGTACCCGTGAAGGTAACGACTTCTACCACGAAATGAAGGACTCCAACGTTCTCGACAAGGTAGGCATGGTGTTCGGTCAGATGAATGAGCCGCCAGGCAACCGTCTGCGCGTGGCATTATCCGGCCTGACCATGGCCGAGAAATTCCGTGACGAAGGCCGTGACATCCTGTTCTTCGTGGATAACATCTACCGTTACACGCTGGCTGGTACCGAAGTATCCGCGCTGTTGGGCCGTATGCCTTCTGCTGTGGGTTACCAGCCTACCCTGGCTGAAGAAATGGGCCGCTTGCAAGAGCGTATTACCTCCACCAAGACCGGTTCGATTACTTCGATCCAGGCCGTTTACGTGCCTGCGGATGACTTGACCGACCCATCTCCAGCGACTACCTTCTTGCACCTGGATTCTACCGTTGTGCTGTCTCGTGACATTGCATCGCTGGGTATCTACCCCGCGGTTGATCCACTGGATTCTACTTCCCGTCAACTGGATCCACTGGTGGTTGGTGAAGAGCACTACAGCGTGGCACGCTCCGTGCAGTCGACACTGCAGCGCTACAAGGAACTGCGCGACATCATCGCGATTCTGGGCATGGACGAGCTGTCCCCAGAAGACAAGCTGGCTGTGGCCCGTGCGCGTAAGATCCAGCGCTTCCTGTCCCAACCGTTCCACGTTGCTGAAGTGTTTACCGGCGCGCCTGGCAAGTACGTGACCCTGAAGGACACCATCAAGGGCTTCAAGGCTATCGTCGCTGGCGAATACGATCACCTGCCAGAACAAGCGTTCTACATGGTTGGCGCGATCGAAGAAGCGGTTGAAAAGGCAAAGACCCTTAACTAAACCCTGTCAAAGGTAAGGATAGGACGATATGGCATCAACAATACACCTGGACGTGGTTAGCGCGGAAGAGTCCATTTTCTCGGGCGAGGCAGAGTTTGTTGCTGCGCCTGCGAAATTGGGTGAAGTGGGTATTTATCCCAACCATGCGCCACTGATCACGACAATTAAGCCAGGCGTGCTGCGCGTCAAGGTTGCCGATAGCGGTGAAGAACAGGCGATCTACATTTCCGGCGGCTTGCTGGAAGTGCAGCCTGGCGTGATTACCGTGCTGGCCGATACTGCGATCCGTGGCCATGACCTGGATGAAGCCAAGGCGATCGAAGCCAAGCGTGTTGCTGAGGAGACATTGAGGAACAATGCTTCAGGCGTGGATTACGCGCGTGCGCAGGCTGAATTGTCGGAGGCGCTGGCACAATTGCAGACTATCGAGCAATTGCGCAAGACAACGCACTAAACCTGCAAAACCATACAAGAAGGCAGCCAAAAGGCTGCCTTTTTTATTTATACTTCCAGTTAATTTCAATTGCTTGAACCGGATCAGAACTTGTCTTTTTCATCGCCTTCTTCCAAGCTCAATATCGTTATTCTCGCAGCGGGTAAAGGCACCCGCATGCATTCTAGCAAGCCCAAGGTCCTGCATGCATTGGCAGGGCGGCCTATCCTGCAGCATGTGCTGGAAACCGCCCGCAAACTCAACCCGAGCAAGATCATCGTGATCTATGGTTTTGGCGGCGAAGCGGTGCCACAGGCATTGCCCGAGAGCGACATCACCTGGGTGAAACAGGCTGAGCAACTGGGCACAGGGCATGCCATGCAGCAGGCCCTGCCCTATCTGGAAACTGATGCCAGGACATTGATCCTGCTCGGCGATGTGCCATTGCTGGAACTGGAGAGTTGTGAGCGCTTGCTTGCGGAAAAAGCATCGCTGGCACTGCTGACAGTAGTGAAGCAGAATCCTACCGGATATGGCCGGATCGTGCGGCAGCAGCAGTCAGTCGTAGCGATTGTCGAGCATAAGGATGCGACGGAAACACAGCGTGCAATCCAGGAGGTGAACACAGGCATCATGGCTGCGGAAAACGCTTGGCTCGCGCAGTGGCTTGGCCGCCTGGACAACCGTAATGCGCAGCAGGAATATTATCTCACTGATATTGTGGCGCTGGCAGTGGCAGACGGCCAGGCAGTGGCTGCCACGCAAAGCACAGACGAATGGCAAGTGGCTGGCGTTAATTCCAAGCAAGACCTGGCGGCATTGGAGCGTGTGTACCAGCATCGGTATGCAGCGCGGTTGCTCGCCCAGGGGGTGACTCTGGCTGATCCGGCCCGTATTGACGTGCGTGGCTTGCTCAAGGTGGGACGCGACGTGGAAATTGATGTGGGTTGCGTCTTCGAGGGCGAAGTGGTGATTGCAGACAATGTGCGCATCGGGCCTTATTGCGTGATCCGTGATGCCAGCATTGGTGCTGGTACTACCTTGGCTGCATATACGCACATCGACGCTGCCAGCGTGGCCGAAGACTGCCGCATCGGGCCTTATGCACGGTTGCGTCCTGGAACGGTGTTGGCTGGTCATGCGCATATCGGCAATTTCGTCGAGCTCAAGAACGCACAGGTGGATACCGGCAGCAAGATCAACCATCTCAGCTATGTCGGCGATGCCACGGTAGGCAAAGAAGTGAATATCGGTGCAGGCACCATTACCTGCAATTATGATGGTGTAAACAAATCACGCACGGTGATTGAGGACCGCGCCTTTATCGGCTCGGACACTCAGCTTGTCGCCCCTGTGACGGTCAAGGCAGGCGCAACAATCGCAGCGGGTTCGACCATTACCCAGGATGCGCCTGCCGATAGGCTGACCATGTCGAGAGTCAGGCAATTCACCATAGAAAACTGGAAGCGCCCCGAGAAAGTGAAGAAATAGCATGTGTGGCATCGTAGGCGCAGTAGGCGCACGTAATATCGTACCAATCCTGATTGAAGGCCTGAGCCGTCTTGAATACCGTGGCTACGATTCGGCCGGGGTTGCCGTGTTGAGCAAGGGTGGCATCCGCCGCGTGCGCGCCGTGGGGCGAGTGGCAGAGATGCAGGGCAAGGCGCAGTCCGAAGGGCTGACCGGCGTGGTCGGTATCGGGCATACGCGTTGGGCGACGCATGGAGGAGTGACCGAATCCAATGCGCACCCGCATATTTCCCGCGGCGAAATTGCCGTGGTGCATAACGGCATCATCGAGAACCATGACGAACAACGCCAGCGCCTGCAGGGGTTGGGCTATGAATTCGAGTCACAAACCGATACCGAAGTCATCGCGCACCTGATCCATCATTACCTTGCACAAGGTCATGAATTGCTGGCTGCAGTAACGCATGCCGTACGCGAGCTTACCGGCGCGTTTGCGATCAGCGTGGTTTCCATTCACTATCCAGACCAGATGATTTGCGCGCGTCAGGGATGCCCGCTGTTGATCGGCCTGGGCGAGCGCGAGAACTTCATTGCGTCGGATGTCTCTGCCGTGCTATCCGTGACTCGCAACGTGATCTATCTCGAGGACGGCGATGTGGCTGAGATTACCAAGGACGGCATACAGATATTCGATGCGGCAGACCAAAGCGTCGAGCGTGTCGTGCATCGCAGCGACCTCTCGCTTGCCTCTCTGGAATTGGGTCCTTATTCCCATTTCATGCAAAAGGAAATCTATGAGCAGCCACGTGCGTTGACCGACACGCTGGAAGCGATCATTGATGACAATGCATTCACCTCAGCCTTGTTTGGCGCAGATGCGGAAACGGTATTCAGCGAAGTGGATAGCGTCCTCATTCTTGCCGCTGGCACCAGTTATTACGCTGGTCTTACGGCCAAATACTGGCTGGAAAGCATTGCGCAGTTGCCGACCTCGGTGGAGATTGCCAGCGAATATCGCTACCGCAAATCCGTCCCCAATCCTAGGCAGTTGATCGTCACCATTTCGCAATCAGGCGAAACCCTGGATACCATGGAGGCACTCAAGCATGCCAAGTCCCTGGGACAGCATTTGACCCTGGCCATCTGCAACGTGCAGGAAAGTGCCATTCCGCGTGCATCACGCCTGGTGCTATACACTCGTGCCGGCGCCGAAATCGGCGTGGCCTCCACCAAGGCATTTACCACCCAGTTGGTTGCCCTGTTCACCCTGGCGGCGACATTTGCCAAGCAGCGTGGTCTATTGAGTCCGGAACAGGAGCAGGCCTATATCGATGAATTGCGCCGTTTGCCGGGCAGTGTGCAATATGCGCTCAACCTGGAGCCGCAAATCCGCGAATGGGCCAAGGCCTTCAGCAACAAGTTCCATGCTTTGTTTCTTGGGCGCGGCATGCACTACCCGATTGCCCTTGAAGGCGCGCTCAAGCTCAAGGAGATTTCCTACATCCACGCTGAGGCCTACCCTGCCGGTGAGCTCAAGCATGGCCCGCTCGCATTGGTGGATAAGAATATGCCTGTGGTGGTGATTGCGCCCAACGATGCTTTGCTGGAAAAAGTGAAATCCAACATGCAGGAGGTCAGTGCGCGTGGCGGCGAGCTATTTGTCTTTGCTGATGCTGACAGCAATTTCACTGCCAGTGAAGGTGTGCATGTGATCCGTACGCCGCGTCACGTAGGCGTACTCTCCCCAATTTTGCATACAATACCTGTACAGCTGCTGGCTTATCACGCAGCGCTGTTGAAAGGTACGGATGTGGATAAACCTCGTAACTTGGCGAAATCCGTGACGGTAGAGTAATGATCCAATCTTTGTTCAAGTGCAAATAGGAGAGTAATAAAGATTCATACTGAGTATTAAGGTACCATACTAAAATGGCAGCAATCACATCGGTACGCTGTCATTTCTAAATCAAAAATGCCCCAAACCAATTTAGAGCTTAAAAGTTGAGACAACATTTTGTGTCTTGATTGACCTGTTTTATCTAATGACTAACATTAACTTGGTCTAGAAAAAGTATGCTTGGGTAAAGCAGAAGCATTATCTATTTTATCGGACAAGCCTCTTAACAGTGTGAGTACACTATTTGAAATCGCTAAACATTGATCGTATCAATAAAGCCCGTCAGTCGAGAAACCAGTTAGTAGCATAAATCACTAGAAGCGCTAGAAGAACTAGAAGAACTGGGAGGGCTAGCATCATTGCCAACTTTTTCATGAAGCTTGGTTTATCAAATACCACGCCTTCTGCTTCCCTCACCCTCCTCTCTTCATCAAAATGCCATTTAATAGCAAAATAGGCTCCAATACCTAATACAATAAGCTTAAAAGCTCCAGCAAAGTATGGAAACAAGTTAGCCCAACTGCCGTTCATTATCTATCTCCATCAAATTCAATATCGATTTTGCGGCAGCATAATCAAAGGTTCATGTTTAGTGCGCACCCAAAGTCAGGCGTTCTAGCTAGCGCAATTCTACTGCTCGCGCTAGCTGTCCACAACTCTCTTTGCAATACCTGTAGTTATGGTGGTTTGCTAATAAATTAGCAAAAGCACTGGCACATTTATGTCCAAAACTGAGTTACAACCAGTATGCTACTTTAATACTCAGTTGTAGCTCGATTCAAACTTGGTAGTAGCAATTAGTATGAATCTTTATTTCTGATCGTGTTTAATTTAAAACGGTGCGAACGGGGTTACTTGCTTGTTTGGTATGAAACTTTATTCCTCTCCTACATGCAGAGACATAACATGAGTGATCAAAATCACATCCTGGTGGTGGATGACGACCACGAAATCCGTGAGCTTCTAACTGATTATCTGCGTGATGCAGGTTTTGAGTATTTGAGGCGAGTAATGGTCGCGAAATGTGGCGGGTGGTGAACAAAGAGCAGGTAGACCTCATCGTGCTGGTTTGATGTTGCCGGAAGAATTGTCTGCCGGGCTTTAGGCCCAGGCCTGAATGCCATGGGTGGTCAACAGACCGGCGCATTCGAAATCAATGAATCATGGGTGTCGGATGCAAGAAGGCTGGCAAATTGCTCCGCGCAGACTGGCCGGCTAAATATATACCCTTGCCCTTCTTCACAATTTTTATTCCGCAGGAAGGCCAGTTGCTCTTCTTCCTCGATCCCTTCAGCGATGACTTTCAATTTGAGGCTGTTACCCATTGCGATCACGGCACTGACAATAATTCCCTCATGTTCATGATCCTTGATCTCTTTTACGAAACTTTGATCAATTTTGAGGACATCAATCGGAAATTGGGTCAGGTAACTCAAGCTTGAATAGCCAGTACCAAAGTCATCCACTGCGAGCTGCACACCCATATCTTTTATTACCTTAAGAATATCGTTGCTTGCCGCTGCGTCGCGCATCAGCACGGTTTCAGTAATTTCAAGCTGCAAGCATTTAGGATCCAGGCCTGTTTCGGCAAGAATATTGCGTACGCTTTCAACAAAATCCCTATGCCGGAACTCTACCGCCGAGATATTCACTGCTACCGACCCTGGATGCAGATCTGCCGCTTGCCACTTTTTGAGTTGCCGGCAGGCTTCATGCAGAATCCAGCGTCCTATCGGCACAATCAAGCCGCTATCCTCAGCGATGTTGATAAACCGGTCCGGCATTAATAGGCCCCGCTCCGGATGCATCCAGCGAATCAAGGCCTCAGAACCGGTAATCTTGCCATTCTTGAGATTGACCTTGGGCTGGTAATGGACGAGGAACTCCTCAAGTTCCAGCGCTTGCCGTAGACTTGCATTGATCACCTGCCGCTCAACGGCACGCACGTTCATTTCATTTTTGAAAAATTGATAGTTGTTACGGCCTTTTTCCTTGGCGTGATACATGGCAGTATCGGCGTTTCTGATCAGGCTATCCGCATCTATCCCATCTTCTGGGTAAACACTGATCCCTATGCTGGTCGTCACATATAACTGCTGTTTCGCCACGATATGGGGTGCCGAGATGGCTTGCAGTATCTTGTCGGATGTCAATGCAAGATCGCTCGCATGGTTATCGTACATCACTAAAATGACGAATTCGTCACCTCCCTGTCTGCTTACCGTATCCGAATTCCGTACACAGCTGCAAAGGGAGTGAGCTATGGATTTAAGCAATTGATCACCTGCCTCGTGACCGAGAGAGTCATTGATATGCTTGAAATTGTCGAGATCCAGGAACAGCACGCCGAGATGCTTGCGATGGCGTTTTACATAGGCTATTGCCTGGCTGATCCGGTCATTCAGCAGCAATCTGTTGGGCAGGTTGGTCAGGAAATCGTGTTGGGCCAAATGCTCCATTTTCTTGGCAATCAGGTGTTCAGCCGTTGTATCGTGAAAAACGATCACAGCCCCTTTTATTTTTCCCTTTGAGTCATGGATGGGGGCGGCCGAGTCTTCAATCTCGACTTCTCCCCCATCACGCTGGATCAGAATGGTGCCTGGTGTGAGTATGGTAGGTGTGTCGAACTTGAGGACATGAATAACGGGGTTAGGTTTTTCATGGCGCGTGGCGCCATCCACAAGCTGCATGATTTCAGTAATGGCATGGCCCTGAGCATCTGTTCTTGGCCATCCCGTCAGCCGCTCTGCCGCTATATTCAGGTAGTCGACATTTCCTGCCATGTCCGTACCAATCACGGCGTCACTGATGGAATTAAGCGTGATTTCAGCGCGTGCCTTTTCAAAAAAGGCGGCTTCTTCTACGGCCTTGCGCTGGATGATATTGCGTAGCAATTGAGGGACAAAATAGTTGCCAAAAAAACCTTTGGCAAGATAACTTTGCGCGCCATGCTGCACGGCTTCAGCCGCTAGAGCTTCATCATCTGAAGCGCATAAAACAATGATCGGTGTTTGCGGCGCAAGCTCAAATAGCTTGTCAAAAGTCTCTATGCCATCGCTATCAGGCAAATGCATATCCACCAGGATCGCATCGACGCCATGGCTTTGGATATCACTGACAGCTTGCGAGAGGGAGCCCACACATTTAAAGATGAATGCATCATCTTCGGCCTTGCCGAGTGCATGCTTGAGTACGGTGACGTCTTCCTGGCAAGCAGAAATGATGAGAACACGATTATTCATGTAGATTATCGTGTTCTCAATTGATATTAATGCCTAATACGCCATTCAATCTTTACTTGAGGCGTATATCATTTTTGACGGATTTGACGCCGCCTATGGTTTTGACTACTTCCACTGCTTTATTCGCACTCTCTTTTGAACTTACAAAGCCGCTTAACTGCACTACGCCTTTGAAGGTTTCTACGTTGATTTCAGCAGACTTCAAAGTTGGCTCGTTAAAAATGGCCGCTTTCGCTTTTGTCGTGATGACAGAATCATCGATATAACCGCCAGTGCCTTCCTTTTTAGCGGTGGCAGCACAGCCTGCAAGAGTGAGTACTACCGCGGCGATCAAAACCAGATAAAGGCTATTAAGTTTTTTCATGTTGACATGCTCCAGTTAGGTTCAATATTGACTATAAAGGTTGCCAAACAAGGTTTAGCTTGATCCCACTAGCCATCAGTGCTGTCAGCCTACAGCTAGGCAAGATAAATCTCTGTTCGATAACACACTTAGGTGACTATTAATTGATCTGCTTTCTGGAGAAGAAAAAAAAGTGGCCTCAAGAGAGGAAGGAAAGGAAGACGTCAGGCATGTTGGGGGAAACCCCCTTAGTCAGTCTTTTTAAAAACGCTGCACACCAAAACCGACATGGGTGACTGCCGACACCAACTGCTCTGCTGAAGTCTGGTGTTCATCATACTGAACCGTGGCTTGGGCTTCCTCCAACAGTACTTCGACATCGTTGACGCCGCTAACTGCTTGCAAGGCCCCCTTTACGGTATTGGCACAGGCACCGCAAGTCATGCCGCTGATATGGAAATGCGTGGTTTGCATGATGGCTCCTTTGCTGAAATTGCAATCAAACAGCGACAGCTTGCAGGCAAGTGTCCAGGCACTGTTGGCAAGCCTGGGCAGACTGCTGACAGTGATTAGGCTGATGACCTGCGCATTCTTCACCGCAGGCACGGCAGATTTCCACACAGTCCTCTATCACCAAGTCGGAGAATTCGCTGCCCCGTTGTACAAAACCCACTGCCAGGCGGCAGAACTCTGCACAATCAATATTCAATTTGATACAGCGCTGCATGTGCAGAGGAGAGCCTTCGCTTCTGCAAGCAGCGGCACAGTGCTCACAGGCTGCAATACAGGCTTTCAATGCTTCTATGCAAGGCTGGTAGTCATTCTGCATCGGTTTGTCCTTTAGAAGACTGTGGCGAACGCATATTGTGGGTCCGGAACTGTCTTCGCCTTATACAAGGACGTCCTATGTGCTTGTCAGAATAGCTTAATGGCAAGTTCTTCATGGCAACGTGGATTTCAAGCTGAAGGCTATAGAATAGCGGCATATCGCCAAGTTCACTTAAGGGCAGGTTTGCTCGTTCATGAAATTGCAGCCGTACCGACTAAGCTAATATGATTAAGAGCCGATACTTGGAGTGCTTTATAATGCCTGTGCCTTCATTCATTTAATAACTATATGAATAATCAAGATCATATCCTCGTCGTTGATGATGATCACGAAATCCGCGAATTGCTGACGGATTATCTGCGCGATTCCGGTTTCACTGTTTCTGAAGCAGCCAATGGGCGCGAAATGTGGCGTCTGGTCAATAAAGAACAGATAAACCTCATCGTGCTGGATTTGATGCTGCCGGAAGAGGATGGCCTGAGCCTCTGTCGGGAGCTACGGGCACAACAGAACGATACGCCGGTGATCATGTTGACTGCCAAGGGTACCCTGATAGACCGTATTGTGGGCTTGGAAGTAGGAGCGGATGATTATCTGCCCAAGCCTTTTGATCCGCGTGAACTACTGGCCAGAATCAAGGTGATCCTGCGCCGCACGCGCTCCATTACCGAGAAAACTGCCGTTGATGAATATGCCTATATCAGCTTTGAAGGCTGGCGGTTGGATACGCATGCGCGGCAGATGTTTTCGCCTGATGGTGTGATTGTTTCACTCGGCAGTTCGGATTACATGGTGTTGCGGGTTTTGCTTGAACATCCAAACCGTCCCTTGAGCCGGGAGTTCTTGATTGAGCATGTCTATGGCAAGGACAGCCATGCCATTGATCGTTCGATTGATGTGTGTATTAGCCGCCTGCGACATCACCTGGAAGTGGATTCACGCAATCCTGCCATTATTCGCACCGTGCGCAATGCGGGTTATATGCTGGCCAGCCGGGTCACCCACGAAAAATGAAATGGAAGTGGCTATGGCCGGCTTCACTGTTTGGCCGCCTGGTGATTGTGTTGGTAGCAGGCACGATGACAGCGCAGGTGCTGACAGGCTTTGTCTGGTATGACATGAATTATGGCAAGGCCCTGGAGATTCCCACGCGGGTTTTGGCGGCCAAGCTTTCCGACAGCATCAGCCTGATAGAAATCAGCAAGGTCGATGATGAGCATTTGCTGATCAACAAGCTCAGCAACTCGATGTATCGCTTGTCCCCGGTGAATGCGCCGCCACGGTTAAAGACCCTCAACACCCGTGATCGCGCTGTGGAGCTTTTGTTCAAGCATGTGTTTGAGCAGGAGTTTGGCCGGCTGCTGCCGATACGCATGGCCGACATCGAGCTGCATGATGAGCATGGCCGGGAGGCTGGCTGGCTGGATCTGTTCGAATCGCATTATCCTTCTGCGCATTTCATCCTGTATGTGCAGCTTGACAGCGGGCAATGGCTCAAGCTGGATGCCCATGAAGGCCAGGCCGGGATGAGCATGGCGCCGATCATGGACCTGTTCGATTACCTGTTCCGCATCTACTTTATCCGTATCATTGTGATTATCGGCATTGCCCTGTTTGCCGTGCGGCAGATCATGCGGCCGCTCAACCAGCTGGCGATTGCCGCGGAGCGGCTGGGCCGCAATATTTACAGCCCTCCCGTGGATGTGGATGGCCCGACCGAAGTCCGGCGTTCTGCCAAAGCCTTCAATCTGATGCAGCAACGCCTGATTGATACGGTGACAGAAAAAACCCGTTTTCTTGCTGCGATTTCACATGACCTGCGCTCTCCCATCACGCGGCTGCGCTTGCGTACGGAGCAGATAGACAAACCCGCATTGCGCGACAAGTTCCGCCGTGACCTGGAGGATATGGAAACCCTGATTTCTTCCACAGTGGATTTCATGCGCGGTGTGGAAGTGCATGAGAACCGCCATCCGATCAACATCAATGCCATGCTGCAGAGTTTGCAGGTGGATGCGCAGGAAACCGGCGCAGAGGTTTCCCTCTATGGCACAGCAGCGCCGATTGATGGCTACGCCATCAGCTTGAAACGTTGCCTGCAGAACCTGTTGGAAAACGCGATCCGCTACGGAAAATCTGCGCACATCGAGGTGATGGATAGCCCAAGCCGGTTGCGTATTGCCATACGCGACCATGGCCCTGGAATTCCTGAAAATTTGCTCAAACAAGTGTTCGAGCCGTTTTATCGTGTGGAAAGTTCGCGCAATGCCGCTACAGGCGGCTCTGGCCTGGGGCTGAGCATTGCCAAAACTATTGTTGAAGCGCATGATGGACAAATTCATCTGCGCAATTTGGCTGCTGGCGGCCTTGAAGTGCTGATCGATTTGCCAAGGCGGCTGCCTGAACCCGCTGCCGAATAAAAAATATGCGGAGTTGGGTTCGTGATGATCCCTATCTCGTTTAACCCGTTGAGATTAATAGTACATAGTTTTCGGTGAAAAGAATGAGCAGTGCAAATATCTCTGGCCAGGGTTTGAACGATACCATGCAGCTCGATATATTGAGCTTTGCTATCAATCGGATCCAGGAGGCTATCTTCATCTGCGATGCCGAGGCCAGGATATGCCTGGTTAACCTGGCGGGCTGTGAGCAGCTGGGTTATAGCGAAGCCGAGTTGCTGCAAATGTCGGCTAATGAGATTCTATCCGGGCTGGATGTGGTCAATTGGCAGGCATATTGGCAAACGTTGCAACAACAGCAAGCCATTACCCGGGAAACCCAACTGCGTACCAAAGCGGGTGCCATCGTTCCGGTGGAAATCCGCGCCAATTATTTTCTGGAAGCAGGTAAGCAAGCCTATTGCGTACTGGTGGCGCGGAACATTACATCACGCCTGAACATGCTGGAGAAACTGCGGGAGCAGGAGTTGCAATATCGCCAGGTGGTGATGAATTCACCGGATATTTTCATTCGCTACGATCATGATTGCCGCCGCATTTTTCTCAGTGATGGCTATGAAAGTGTGTTTGGTATTCCTGTAGAGAAAGCCTTTGGCAGAAGGCCCACGGAAATCTGGGGCACACCTGCGATGCAACCGGAACAATATGAGGCACGGCTGCGTGAGGTGATGACTTCGGGCGTGGCCCAGGAAATTGAACTGGACTGGATGGACGGCAATCAATACGTCTGCCAATTCCTGCATGCGGTCCCGGAGCGTAATGTGAAGGGCAAGATTACCGGTGTTCTGATCATTGCACGTGATATTTCCCACATTCGCCGCGTCGAGCGCGAATTGAGGAAGCGGGAGCAATACCAAAGTGCGCTGATTGAGAATTTTCCTTTTGTTGTCTGGATCAAGGATCTCAACAGCAAGTTGCTAGCTGCCAATAGTGCCTATGCACGGTTTGCCAAAGTGGCATCGCAAGCAGAGCTTGAGGGAAAGACGGATTTTGACTTGTTTCCGTACGCACATGCAAAGGCCTATGTCGATGGCGACAAGCGCGTATTGGAAAGTGGCCTGCCTTTTTCCTCCATAGAACCTTTTGAAGCCTTGGATGGTGGGCGCGGCTGGATGGAAGCTTACAAATCCCCCATGGTGCTGGATGGAAAGCTGGTCGGCACGGTGGGATTTTTCCGCGATATTACTGCCATCAAGCAAAACGAGGAAAAGCTGATCCAGCGCGAGCGCGAGCTACAGTCCCTTATTGATAACACCCCGGATACCATCATCCGCTACGACCTCAATGCACGCAGGCTGTATATCAATACGCCCAGGCTGAAGCGTGTCGGGATTGCAGCGGATAAGCTCATTGGCAGTACACCCACCGAATATCCTGGTGGAGATGCCTATGTTAAGTACGAGGAAAAGATCAAGGGCGTCATCAAGAGTGCTACGCCGGATTTTCTCGAACTGCATGGCAAGGGCGAGGATGACAGTACCTGGTTTATCCATGTGCGGATCGTGCCGGAGTTTGGTGATAATGGTGCAGTCGTTGGCGTGCTTGCGGTTGAGCGTGATATCACAGAATTGATGGAGTATCGCGAGCGTATTCATTACCTTGCCTATTACGATGCGCTGACTGGCTTGCCCAACCGCACACTGTTTGCCGATCGTGTCAACCAGGTGTTGGCGGATGCAAGCTGGCATGAGCAGCGCTTTGGTCTCATGATGTTGGATCTTGACCGTTTCAAGGAGGTCAATGACAGTCTGGGACACCAGGCTGGCGATGACTTGCTGGTGGCAGTCGCTCAGCGGCTTAATGCCTCGGTACGCAGCTATGACACCATTGCCCGCCTGAGCGGGGATGAGTTCGCCATTCTATTGCCGGATCTGCGCAATCCGGATGACCTGGCGACCATCGCCAGAAAAATCAATGATGAAATTGCCAAGCCGTTCCAGATACAGAACAAGGAACTGTTCATCTCCACCAGTATCGGTATCGCGATTTATCCGAATGATGGCGACGACAGGGCCACGCTATTCAAGAGCGCTGATGTGGCGATGTACCATGCCAAGAGCTATGGCCGCAACAATTACCAGTTTTATTCCCAGGAGCTGGGCTCCAAGGCATCGGAATACATCATGCTGGGCGCTTCCATCCGGCAGGCGCTCAAGAATTCGGAATTCGAGTTGTGCTATCAACCCCAGATTGATCTCATGAGTGGCCGGATCGTAGGGGCTGAAGCCCTGTTGCGCTGGCGTAACCCGCAACTGGGAGTGGTGATGCCGGACCGCTTCATCAAGGTGGCGGAAGAAAGTGGCCTGATCGTCGAAATTGGCGAATGGGTATTGCGCGAGGCATGCAATGCCGTGGTTTGCCTGAATCATGACCGTTCACCTGAGCTCTCGCTCAGCATGGCGGTCAATCTTTCGTCCCGGCAGTTCCTCTATAACGACTTGCTGACTTCCGTGAAAGAAATCCTGGCCGAAACCGGTTGCAAGCCGGAATGGCTGAAGCTGGAAATCACGGAAAGCCTGTTGCTGGAAGATAGCCAGGAAATCATCACAACGCTGAGCATGTTCAAGGAAATGGGCATTACCATTTCCATTGATGATTTCTGTACCGGCTACTCTGCCATGAGCTATCTTGGCCAGTTCCCGATCAGCCAGGTCAAGATAGACCGTTCCTTTGTACGTGACATTGCAGCCAAGCAGGACAAGCTGGAGCTGATTACCGCCATTATCCGCATTGCACATGCCCTGCGCCTGGAACTCGTGGCCGAGGGCGTGGAAAGCAAGCAGCAGGCCAATCTGCTAAAGATACAAGGCTGTACGATTGCCCAAGGTTATTTTTTCGGCAAACCGATGCGCTTGCGGCATCTGAAGCTGATCATTGCTGACGGCGAAGACCTGATGCAATAAACGTTAGAGCCTGTTCCCGCTATAGATTTTGCAGTTATACAGCACTACCTATATAATGAGATTTATTCTCATTTATTGTGGATTCTGCGAAAGCATCCCCTCCTATCTTGAGTACCTTCAAGACCTTATATACCAATCACCATAGCTGGCTTAATAACTGGTTGCGCAAAAAAATGGGCAACCAGTTCGATGCAGCAGATCTGACGCAAGATACCTTCATGCGCGTTTTGCTGAGCGAGGGTGCCGGCAACCTTCACGAGCCCCGTGCCTTTCTCACTACGGTTGCGACCGGCCTGCTCTCCAATTTCTACCGCCGCAAGAGGCTTGAGCAAGCGTATCTTGAGGCCTTGCTTCATCTACCGGTGCACGAAGTGCCCTCACCGGAAACAAAAGCCATCATGTTGGAAACCTTGGTCGAAATTGACGGTCTTCTTGATGGCTTGCCGCACAAGGTGCGCAAGGCATTCCTGCTTTCCCAGTTGGATGGGATGAGCCAGGCCGAAATTGCCAGTGAGCTGGAGGTATCAGTATCGACGGTCAAGCGCTACATTGTGCGAGCAGTGCAGCAATGTTGTTTTGGAGGAGCGGAATAAATGGGGGCCAAGTCGGAGAAAGCCATTTCTCCTAAAGTTAGCCGTGCTGCGGCTGAATGGCTGGTGGAGTTGCAATCCGGCCAAGTTAACGCGGATGTGCATGAGCGGTGGCAAGCCTGGCGCGCCGCGCATCCTGATCATGAGCGGGCATGGCAGCATATCGAGATGCTGGGCGAAAAGCTCGGGGGCTTATCCTCTTCGCTCGCGCATGCAACGCTGGCGCCGCGAGGCTCGCTCAAGCGCCGGCGCGCTATCAAGACCCTGGCGATGCTGCTGTTTGCCGGAGGCAGCGCCTGGGCGGTGCAGGACAAGGCGCCTTGGTGGCAGCTCAGTGCCGATTACAGCACTGGCGTGGGTGAACAGCGCCGTGTTGTGCTTGAGGACGGGACCACGGTAGAGCTCAATTCCTCCAGTGCCATCAATGTGGCGTATACCTCACAGCAACGCATTGTCATGCTGCTGCGTGGCGAGATCCATGTCACGACAGCGCATGAGTCTTCACAATCTCGCCCATTCCTAGTGGCGAGCGACCAAGGTAGCATGCTGGCCTTGGGCACCGAATTTGCCGTGCGTCAACTGGCGAATGATAAAGATGGGCCGATCAAGATCGGCGTTTGGCAAGGCGCAGTAGAAGTCTCGCCTAGCGAAATGGCGGCACGTGTGCGCTTGCAGGCAGGAGAGCAGCTATCTTTTACCAAGCACATGATGACGCCGGTGGAGCCTGTCAGCCGGCATGACACCGCTTGGCTGCAACGCATGCTGGTGGCAGACGAAATGCCGCTGGGTGAGTTTCTGGCCGAACTTGCCCGTTATCGCAAAGGCAGCCTGGGATGTGATGACAGCATCAAGCACCTAAAGGTCAGCGGTACCTATCCCTTAGACGATACCGATAAAGTGATTGATATGCTGCAACAGGGCTTGCAGCTGGAAGTCCGCATGCTGACGCGCTATTGGGTGCGCCTGATGCCTGCATCCACATAATTGCCTGACCATACGCTGAGCTGTTTTTGATTTTGGCGTGGCATGGGAAATAGGGGGACCTATTTTCAACCGCTACACTAAGGGAAAAATCAATGCAGTATCAGCAGCCAATACAACAGCGACCGCACTTAAGATTGACGCGGCTTGCCGTTGCCCATGCCTTTTCTACACTTTTGATCATCAGTGCGCCAGTGCTGGCAACCAGCACAGCAATGGCAGAAGTGGTTACCAGGCAATACCAGATTCCTGCCGGCTCACTCAAAGATGCGCTTGCCCAGTTTGGGCGCGAGGCCCAGGTCATGTTGTCCTATAACAGCGAGCTTGTTAGCGGATTGCAGAGTCGCGGGCTTAATAGCAATGTTTCTGTTCATGATGGGTTGGAACTATTGCTACTTGGTACTGACCTCGAAGCTGTAAAACAGGAAAACGGCGGTTATCTGCTACGCAAGGCAACTAGACCCGCGGCAGGAAGCGCCGCGTCCACGCTGGAAGAAGTACGCGTGAGCGCAAGCAAAGACCCCACCACGGAAAACACAGGTTCTTATACCACTAGCTCTACAGGTGCTTCTGCTAAATTACCCATGTCCTTGCGTCACACGCCGCAATCCGTCAGTGTGATCACGCGCCAACGCATGGAAGACCAGAACCTGACCCAATTACAGGAAGTGCTGGAGCAGACGGTGGGGATCAGTGTCGTACAGAGCGGTTATGTCGGTGCGAACTGGAATACATTCCAATCGCGCGGGTTCAATATCAACAATTACCTGGTCGATGGTTTGCCGCTGGGTAGTGGTTTCCAGCAGATGACGAATGACATGGCCTTCTACGACAGGGTAGAGGTTTTGCGTGGTTCCTCGGGATTGATGGTCGGTATCGGGGCGCCGGGTGGCAGCATCAACTATATCCGCAAAAAACCGACCAGGGAATTCCAGGCGTCCGTTACCGGACAATTTGGCTCATGGGACAATTATCGAGGCATGGTCGATATCTCCACGCCGCTCAATGTGGATGGCAGCGTGCGTGGCCGCATTGTGGCAGTCAAGCAGGATAGCGGCTCGCATCTGGACCGCTACGGCCTTGAGCGTGACATGCTTTACGGTATTCTCGAAGCAGACGTGACGCCTTCGACCCTGTTTACTGCCGGTCTGGAATACCAGAATCACGAAACACATGATTCTCCCGAGGCTGGCTTGCCGTTGTTCTATAGTGACGGTAGCCATACCAACTGGAAGCGTTCCAAAAATCCGGGTGCACGCTGGGCTTCCAGCGAGAATGAAAAGCTTGCTTTCTTTACTTCGCTGGAACATTTCTTTGACAACGATTGGCGAGCCAAGGTGCAGTTCAACCATATTCGTCACAGTTATGACAGCGTGATTGGTTCTGGCGGTTCGGGCAGCCTGGACAAGGAGACCGGTAATGGCGTGACATTGTGGGGCGGTCGTTGGAAGGCTGATCCAATAAAGCAGAATGCCCTGGATGTTTATGCCACTGGGCCGTTTACCCTGGGCGGACGTCAGCACGAGCTGGTGTTTGGCCTGAACTATTCCCATACCGAGCAAGACAATGACCCGTCGTATTCGCTTTGGCATTATATTTCGGTGCCGAATTATGGCAATTGGGATGGTAATGTGACACAGCCCGACATGTCGCCAATCGGGCGGTATTCTGAACGTGCACGTCAGTTTGGTGGTTATCTGACAGCACGTTTCCGGCCGACAGATCAATTGTCGATCCTAGCTGGTGCCAGAGTCATCCATTGGCACCATGCGACTGAGAACCGATCTGAAACCGGGGTGCTCACACCTTATATTGCAACAACCTATGACCTGACCGATACGGCTTCACTGTATGCGAGCTATACCAAGATTTTCAATCCGCAAAGCCGATTGGATCGCAATGGCCGCTATCTCGACCCCGAAGAAGGCAACAGCTATGAGGCGGGGGTGAAGCATGCCTTTTATGGTGACCGCCTCAATACCAGCTTGGCTGTATTCCGGGTCGAGCAGGATAATCTCGCAGTGCAGGACGGCGGCTTCCTGGCCCCGAACGGAGGAGTGGCCTATCGTGCCGAGCAAGGCACAGTCAGCAAGGGCTTCGAAGCTGAGGCCAGCGGTGAGTTGGCTCCTGGCTGGCAAGTCAGCGGCGGCTATACCTTCCGTATTTCCCAGAATGCTGAAGACAACAAGGTGCAGACAGTCACGCCGCAAAACTTGTTCAAGCTGTTCACTACCTATACCTTGCCCGGCGCTTGGAACAAACTTACCGTCGGCGGAGGCGCAAACTGGCAGAGCCGCATCTATACCAATGATACCGGGCCAAATGATGAACGCTTCACTCAGGGCAGCTACGCCGTGGTTAACCTCATGGCGCGCTATCAGGTCGATGAGCGTTTCTCCGCAGCATTGAATGTGAATAACTTGTTCGACAAAGTGTATTACACCAATACAGCAGCAGGAATGGGCTTCTATGGCACGCCGCGTAATGCCATGTTGACGTTAAAGTATCAGTTCTAGTGACACAAAACAGGCGTAGCCTTATTTAAGCTGCTCCTGTTGTTCCATGCACATTATTGGTGCCGGGATTGATCATAGAGCAATCCCGGCACCCATCAGAAGAATCTCTCCAATATATTGTTTTGTCAGAAACTTCATATCCCATCTCGGGAATTTATCATTCAGTTTCATGTTCTATAGTCTTTACAGGAAAGTGATTGGGGCCAGGGCAAGGTAGTGCCTGTTTTCAATATTTTGTTCAGATATTGCCATAGCGCTCAGTCAAAAATGCACAAAAATTGTGCCTAAACAATGCGTACGCACATTATTGGTGCTTTGTATTGGTGCACATAAAGATTGAAGTGTGATCGAGGGTGGGGATTTTTGTTGGTAATCCCTTGTTTTTAAAATGGATAAGTCGAACAGAGTGTCCAAGGGAGCTAGCTGTTTGTGCTAGGTTATTTTGGCATAGTAATTGCTTATATTTAAGCCCGGCGAAAGTTGGGGTGCGTGCAGTGGCGATCAAGCACAACAATATACCATGCCCATATATTGGGTATAACCAAGGTCGCGTCAGATATCAATGAAATTGCTGGAGAAGTGATGAGCACAATCAACAGTCCGCAGAGCGAGAATACTTTTGGCTTGTATGACAGTTTCCTGGAAAAGGATAACTGTGGCGTCGGTTTTATTACCCGCAAGGATGGGGTGCAAACACACGATGTACTGGTCAAGGGGCATGAAGCTTTGTGTACGATTCCTCACCGTGGCGGCATGTCAGCCGAAGGTGTGGGTGACGGTGCCGGTGTTTCGATAGACCTTTCGCTGCCATTCTTCCGCAGGCTGACCGGCCAGGCGCTGGAGGCAGGCCGTTTTGGCGTTGGCAATTTCTTCCTGCCCAATGATGTTGCTGCTTATCCACGTGCAGAGGAGATAATTCGCACTGCCTTGACGGACAAGGGGTTTACCGTATTGCTGGTGCGTGATGTGCCGGTGGACAACAATGCCATCCGCCCTGCTGCCGTGCGTTACCAGTTGCCGATTCAGCAATGGGTATTTGCTGCGCCTGCCGAGATTGATGCCCAGGAGTTTGACCGCCGTATTTACCAGGCATTGCTTGTCATCGAAGAGCAGGCGTATACCAACGATGCCCTGAGCGGTCTTTATCCGTTGTCGATGTCGGCCCATACCCAGGTGCTCAAGGGCCGTCTCAATTCCAACGAGGTGATTCCATACTTCCATGACCTCATGGAAGAAGATCACGCCGTTCATACCATGTATTTCCATACGCGGTTCTCTACCAATACCGACCCGCATCCGAGCATGGCGCAGCCATTCCGCCTGATGGCGCACAATGGCGAACTGAACACAGACCGCAAGAACCGCATTGCAGAGGCCGCGTTGGCGCGCGCGCGCGATGGCAAGATTTTCCGCCCCAAGGGCCAGTCAGACAGTTCGCGCCTGGACCAGACTCTCAATAGCCGCCTGATGAATGACGGCCTGGACCTGGTGACTGCCGTAGTTTCCATGATGCCACCTGCCTGGGAGAACGACCCTACCCTGCCTGATAACGTCAAGGCAATGCTGGAGTATTTCTCTCTTTATGAAGAGAAGAACGATGGCCCGGCAGCCCTGATCTTCGGTAATGGCGCTGTTGTCGGCGCGCGCCTGGATCGTCTTGGCCTGCGTCCTTTGCGTAGCGTTGAAACTGAAGAATATCTCTGTGTCATGTCCGAAGCCGGACAGATCAATTTCCCGCCTGAGAGTGTATTGCGTCGCGGCCGTATCGAGGCAGGCGGCATGCTCTATTACGACCACGGTGAGCAGCGTTCCTACGGTACGCTGGAAACGCTGGAGCTGCTGGCTGCCAAGCGTGACTACCCTGCTTTGCTGACCGAGGCGCGCGCTACCCTTGCGCAACTTCCAGGCGTGCCAGCCGAGGCGAGCGGTTCACCACAGCGCTATCATGGCGACCTGGAACGCTATCAGCGCTTTGTGTCGTACTACTATAACCAGGAAAGCTTCAAGTTCATGATGGACCCAATGCTGGCAACCGGTGCGGAAAAGATTTCCGCCATGGGTTACGGCAATGCCATCAATGCGCTGACCGATCACGAGGGCGGCGTTGCGCACTACTTCTCGCAGCGTTTTGCCCAGGTGACCAACCCCCCGCTGGACTCCATCCGCGAAGCCGATGGCATGACCTTGCGCGTGGCGCTGGGCGCCAAGCCCAATATGAACAAGGGCAAAGGCAGGCAGATTGTCATTGACTCGCCTATCCTGACTCACCTTGATATGCTCAAGCTGCGTGAGCAGCAGGAAACGCCTTATCGCTGCTTCGAATCGCTGTATGCGCCTGTGATTGGCAATGCAGCAGCGAATGAGCAGGCACTGGAAAAGGCCATTGATACCCTGGCGAATGCCGTGGTGGATTATGCGCGTGAAGAAGGCGGGATTGCTGTAATTTCCGACCGTCATGTTTCCTCCAGCCTGGCTGCCATGCCGCTATTGCTGGTGGTATCTGCGATCAACCAGCGCCTGATTGATGAAGGCTTGCGTCTGGACATTTCCCTGATTGCCGAGAGCGGCCAGGTGGTTTCCTCCCATCATGTGGCGGCTGCCTTGGGCTTTGGCGCCTCCGCGGTTTACCCGCTGGGCGTGCAGCTGCGTGCGGAAGAGAAATACGGCGCGGATGCCGACAAGGCATTCAAGAAGTACGCCAAGGCAGCTGAAAAGTCGCTGATGAAGACTATGGGCAAGGTGGGTCTCTGTACCGTGGAAAGCTATATCGGCGGCGAATTCTTCGAGCCCAACTTCCTCAATACCAATGACCCGGTATTGCGCAAATACTTCCCCAACCTGAAAACGCCTGTTGGCGGCGCCGGTTTTGCGGCGATCGCAAAAATGGTGGTGGATTGGCACCAGGCCGCGCTCACCGTGACGGATGAAAACAGCGTGCCGCTGCTCGGCCTGTTCAAGGAGCGCTCCGATGGTGCGGGCCACTCCTATGGCACTATCGCCGTGCGTGGCTTCGTCGACATGACGGAAGAAAAGATACATTTCGACAAGCAGGGCAAACGTACAGAAGATGAGTTCCTGCGCCTGATGACCTTGTCACGCCTGGAAGACGCCTTCTCGCTCAAGAAGAACGAAGCATTCAGCAACGGCAGTTTCGACCGGCTGAGTGCGGAGGAAATTGACCAGTTTGGCGTGACTTCAAGCTATCGCAGCTTCTCGCACATGATGGCGGAAGAGCGTGCCAAGCGCCCTGCTGCGCTGCGTGACGTGCTCGAGTTCCCCGCGGATGTTACCGGCCTCAAGACCGCGGACGAGTTCCGTGCGGTGTTGGCCCGTTATGCGATTGTGGGTAACAACAGCATCGTTATCCGTGGCCTGGAAGCCGAGGAGCTGGGCAATGATCGTTTCCGCCTGCAACTGACAGGCACATTGGCCGGGGATATTACGCGCCTGTCTACCCTGGGTCAGGCTTTGGTTGCCCATTTTGGCAAGGCCATCAGCGGCCATTGGCTGGAAGGCAGCGCGCTGACGGTTGAAGCGACCGGCAGGGCGGCGGATTACTTCAGGTTGCTACGGGTGGCGCCAGCCAGCGTGCCTCTTGCAGAAGTGCAGGCTGCCAGCGAAATTACCCGCAGCTTCGCTTCCGGTGCGATGAGCCATGGCGCATTGGTGGCGCCTGCGCACGAAGCGGTAGCCCACGGCACCAACATGGTAGGTGGCATGTCGAATTCCGGCGAAGGCGGTGAGCACATCTCCCGCTATGGGACTATTCGTGCTTCGCGGATTAAACAGCTCGCATCAGGCCGTTTCGGCGTATGGGCAGCCTACCTTGCCGACCCCATGCTGGAAGAGCTGGAAATCAAGATTGGCCAGGGCGCCAAGCCGGGCGAAGGCGGACAGTTGCCTGCGCCCAAGGTAACAGTGGAAATCGCAGCAGCGCGTGGCGGCACGCCAGGCGTGGAACTGGTTTCCCCTCCTCCGCACCACGATACCTATTCGATTGAAGACCTGGCGCAGTTGATCCATGACTGCAAAGCCGCGCGCGTGCGTGTCATTGTCAAGCTGGTTTCTTCCGAAGGCATAGGCACGATTGCAGTTGGCGTTGCCAAGGCCGGGGCCGATGTCATCAACGTAGCCGGCAACACAGGTGGCACCGGTGCCGCCGCAGTGACCAGCTTGAAGTACACCGGACGTGCCGCGGAAATCGGCATTGCCGAGGTACACCAGGCGCTGAGCGCCAATGGCCTGCGCGACAAGGTGATCCTGCGTTGCTCCGGCGCGCACCAGACTGCTAGCGATGTCGTGAAGTCGGCCATGCTGGGTGGCGACAGTTTCGAGTTCGGTACCACCGCCCTTATGATGCTCAAGTGCGTGATGGCGAAGAACTGCAACGTTAAGTGTCCTGCCGGCCTGACCACAAATGCCGAAGTATTCGATGGCGATCCGCGCGCGTTGGCGCAATACCTGATCAATGTAGCGCATGAAACCCGCGAGATCCTCGCAGCGATTGGCTTGCGATCCCTGCGTGAGGCACGTGGCCGTTCCGATCTCCTGCAGTTGCTGGATCATCCAGCCAGCGTAGGCCAGCTTGACCTGCGTGCCATGTTGACCGTGGTGCCCGAAGTCAGGATAGAGAATCCGGTCTACATGGAAAAGGATTTTGAACTGGATGATGCGTTCATCGATGTGTTGCGCCAAGCGCTGGTCGAAGACAAGCAGCTTCAGGTCCAACTCGGCGAAGGCCGCATGCTGAACAACCGCAACAAGACTGTCGGCGGCCAGCTCGCGATTGATATCGAGCGCCTGCTCAACCATGAAATGACTGCTGCTGAGGCGTTGCGCCTGCCAGCCGCGGCGACGGACAAGCGTGGCCGCCGTTTCCTCAAACCTGAGAGCGTCAAAATCAGTACCAGCGGTTCTGCCGGCCAGTCCTATGGCGCCTTTTGCAACGATGGCATGATCATGTATCACAGCGGTACCTGCAACGATGGCGTGGGCAAGGGCCAGTGTGGCGGCACCATCATTGTGACTTCTCCAGGCGGCGGTTCCGGGCAGGCTGGCGGCAATGTGCTGGTGGGCAATTTTGCGCTCTTTGGCGCAACCGGTGGCCGCCTGTTTGTCGAAGGCCAGGCCGGTGATCGCTTTGCGGTGCGTAACTCCGGTACCACTGCCGTGGTGGAAGGTGTGGGCGATTTTGCCTGCGAATATATGACCAATGGCGCTGTGCTCAACCTGGGCGCATTCGGCAAGGGTTTCGGCAACGGCATGAGCGGTGGCTTTGCCTACCAGTATGACCCTTATGGCGAACTGGCAGGCAAGGTAGCCGCCGATTCGGTATTGCTCGGCAATATCACTGACAATAACGAGATGGCGCGGGTGCACAGCCAAGCCATCCAGCAACTGCTGCAATGGCATCTCGAGGCAACAGGTTCCAGCCGTGCTGCATGGCTGCTGGAAAACTGGGAAACCGAGCAACACAACTTTGTATTCGTGATGCCGCGCGCCCTGCTGCTCTACCAGGACAGCGAGGAAATCCTCAAGGCCAAGTCACGCAAGGATCTGCTGGAAGAGTTATCGACCGCGTTGGCGACCCACCAGGTGCGCAAGTTCAAGCTGGCTTACCGTGATGGCAAGCCGGTGTTGGGCGGCAGGGTTCCTGGCCAGGGCGAAGCAGACAGCGAGCAGATGTATGAATTGCTCAACAACTACACTGTGCTCAACATGGCGCAGCAAGTAGCGCTTGCCAAGGTGCCACTTGCCCAGGATGCAACAGACCCTGCCGTGCAAAAGGCCGTGCGTAACCTGCTGTTGACCGAGGACTTCCTGTTGATGCAGAAGTTGCAGCGCTATGCGCGTGAGGCGATAGAAGGTTACAGTGACCAGGAGCTTGCCGTGCTGATTGCGGACAAGCGCCTCAGGGATTACAAATCTGCATTGAGTCAGCGTAATATCCTCTCCATGGATAGTCCGGGCACTTATGGCTGGATTATTCACCAAAGCTTGAAGAACTACACCCAGCTTGGCGATTTGCCCAGCCTGGAGGCTTTGTTTGCCAAGGCTTCCATGCCGGAGCTTGTTGCTACGCTAAAATCCAATTAAGCCATATACTACAGCTTGACCCCATACCGTGCCTCCAGGCACGGTATGAATTGCTGACGACCAGATAATGAAGACTCCTTACATTCCCGACGACTCCCCATTCAATCAAGACCAGAAGGCCTGGCTTGCCGGTTTTATGGCAGGCCTGCAAACCCGTTTGCTCAATACTGCAGATGCCGGTAGCGGACGCGGTAAACCGCCGATTTATATTCTCTATGGTTCGCAGACCGGCAATGCCGAAGGTTTGGCCCACACTGCGGGCACCAGTGCCAAGCAGCATGGATTGGAACCGGTTGTAAAAGCGCTGGATGAAGTGGAGCTGGAAGAATTTAGCACCATGCGCCGCGTCATGATCATCACATCCACCTATGGTGAAGGCGAGATGCCTGACAATGCGCAATTGTTCTGGGAAGCGCTTGCCCCTGAAGGCATCGAACGCCTGGAAGAAATGAGCTTTGGCGTGCTGGCAATCGGCGATACCGGTTATGACGGTTTCTGTGAAGCAGGCAAGAACTTGGATACACGCCTTGAGCAACTGGGCGCCAAGCGCCTGCTTGCCCGGGTGGATTGCGATGTGGACTTTGAAGAACCGGCGAATACCTGGATAGAAGCGGCCCTGCCCTTGTTTGCAGAGGTTGAGGGCGGACCTGATGAGGTTGCGGCGGTACCTGTTGCAGAAACTGCGGCACCAGCGGCCTCCGCCTATAACCGCAAGAATCCTTACCCATCTGTGCTGGCGGTCAATCGTCGCCTTTCCGGCCCTGGTTCCGGCAAGGAAATCCGCCATTATGAATTCGACCTCGGTGACAGCGGCATCCATTACGAAGCCGGCGATGCGCTTAATGTGGTGCCGGAAAACAATCCCGAGCTGGTCGGCCTGATTATCGAGCGCCTGGGTGCCAAGGCAGACACAGCGGTTGCCAAGCATGACAAGCCACTGGTGGAGTTGCTGACCCGTGGCTTAGAGATTTCCATGCCGTCGCGTGAACTGATTGCCGCGGTTGAGCAGCGTGCCGGTAATGATGACCTGAGCCGCGTTGTGCAAAGCGGTGACAAGGCAGCCCTGGAAAACTGGCTGTGGGGCAAGGATACGCTGGACCTTCTGCAACTTAATCCTAATCTGAATCTCAGCGTGGACGAGTTTGTCGGCCTGCTGAAGCCATTGCAGCACCGTGCCTACTCGATTTCTTCCAGCTCGCTGGCAAACCCCAGTCGCATCCACCTGACCGTAGCCAGTGTGCGTTATACCTCAGGCGGCAGGCAGCGTGGCGGTGTCTGTTCCACTTACCTGGCTGATCACGTCAAGGAAGGCGAGCAGGCGGGTATTTTTGTTACCACCAATAAAGCTTTCCGTGTCCCGGCCGACAAGAATGCGCCGGTCATCATGGTCGGCCCAGGCACTGGCATCGCCCCGTTCCGCGCTTTCCTGCAAGAGCGTCGTGAATCGGGCGCAGGTGGCCGCAACTGGCTGTTCTTTGGCGACCAGAAGCGTGCCAGCGATTTCATCTACGAAGATGAGCTGACTGCCATGATGAAGGATGGTGTGCTGAACCGGCTCGACCTTGCCTTCTCGCGTGACCAGGCTGAGAAGATTTATGTGCAGACGCGCATGCAGGAGAACGGCAAGGAGCTATATGCCTGGTTGCAGGACGGTGGGTATTTCTACGTCTGTGGAGATGCCAGCCGCATGGCCAAGGATGTGGACCAGGCGCTGCATGATGTGGTGGCCGAACATGGCGGCCTGGATGCAGAAGCAGCTACAGCCTATGTCAACCAGCTCAAACGCGAAAAGCGTTACCTGCGCGACGTGTATTAAGCGATAGATATTCTGCATGCATGAAATGGGGCTTCAAGCCCCATTTTTTTATGGCTTTGCAATATGCAGCATCTGCTATTTTTGTGAAATTTTCTGTGCAGGGGTGTCCTTTTTTCATTCTCACGTGTCATTACTAGTAAGAACGTCAAATTCTCTTACAAAAAATAAGGAGTGACACAAATGAGAAGCAAGGGATTCAAGTTCTGTATCCACATCATGGTTGCAGCATTCATGCTGGGCAACATCATGGTCGCGCAGGCTGATTATCTGTGGTTGGAACCTGCACAGGATGGTGTACGTGCTTATCTTGGGCTGCATGAGTCCGGCGGAAAGTCTGATCCGGCTAGCCTCAGCGCAAAGCGCGCCTTCCTTGCCGATGGCAAGGACCTTGAACTCCAGGTTGCAAAAGACGCTCTCCAGGTGGCGACCGAGGCAGACGGTGATTTGAGGCTCACTGCCCAGGCGGTCGGTCAGGATTCTGTATTGCATTTCTACCAGGCAAAACTGGGGCGCAGCGAGGTCAAGGCAGTGAACGATCTGGAGCTGGTGCCAACCGAACCCAATGGCAATACCTTCAGACTGGTATGGAAAGGCAGTCCCGTTGCGGCTTCCCAGGTGAACGTCAGCACGGGAGAGGGCTGGATACGCACACTCAAACCTGCTGAGGATGGCAGCGTCAGCCTGAAAACACCGTTTCCTGGCTTGTATATCCTGGAAGTGACTGCACGCGTTAACGGCAGCATGACCTATCAGGGCAAGAAATATGAGGATGTGCGCCACACTGCCACCCTGAGCTTCGAGGTTCAGCCCTAGATGAAATTACGCAATATTGTGCTGTTAGTCATCGTGCTGGTCATCCTTGGTGTGGGTTGGCTGGCGCGCGACCGCGATCCTGCCGATGCTTTCGTGCTTGAACAGGCCAGGCGCGGAGATATTGAACACAATGTGACTGCCATTGGCACCTTGCAACCACGCAGCTATGTTGATGTGGGGGCGCAGGTTTCCGGCCAGATACTGAGCCTGCATGTAGAGCCCGGCGATACGGTACAGAAAGGCCAGCTGCTGGCCGAGATAGACCCGCGCGTGCCACAGGCGACAGTGGATGCGGGGCGTGCCGCGCTGGCGGGGTTGAGGGCGCAGCTTGAAGAGCAGGAAGCGCAGTATGAGTTTGCCAGCCAGCAGCATGAGCGGCAGCAACGCATGCAGCAGGAAGGTTCCACCCGTACCGAAGAGGTGCAGCAAGCGGCGGCGGCCCTGAAAACCGCGGAGGCACGCATCAAGAGCCTGAAGGCGCAAATCGATCAGACCCAGTCGACCCTGCAGGGGAATGAAACCCTGCTTGGCTTTACCAATATCTATGCGCCTATGTCTGGCACCGTGATCTCGATCGAGGCCAAAGTCGGCCAGACCCTTAACGCTACCTATCAGATCCCGACCCTGCTGCGGATTGCCGATCTTTCCACGATGACGGTGTGGACCGATGTATCAGAGGCCGATGTGCGCGATGTGAAGCCGGATATGGAGGTCTATTTCAAGACGTTGGGCGGTGATGCGCGGCGTTGGAATGGGACTGTGCGGCAGGTATTGCCTGCCCCGCGCCAAGCTGAAGGCACAAGCGCGGCGGCTACGCAAACGCCGAGCAGCAACAAGGTCGTGCTGTATACCGTGCTGTTCGATGTGGACAATGCCGACGGTGCATTGATGCCGCAAATGACCGCGCAGGTGTCTTTCGTGGTGGAGGCAGCAAGGCAAGTGGTCACTGTGCCGATCAGCGCGCTTTCTGAAATTGATGCCCCGGCAGGACGATACAAGGTGCGTGTATTGACCGGGGATGGCAAGGTGGCATGGCGCGAGGTCGCCACAGGCGTGCGTACGCGCTTGCGGGCTGAAGTTCTCTCCGGACTGGCGGAAGGCGAGCAATTGATCACGGCCGATAGAACACCCAAGCCCAGCCCCTGGAGATTCCAGTTTTGAGTGAATCCTGGCCATTGATCTCCCTGCGCGATATTCGCAAGCATTACGGCGGGGGCGATAAGCCGCGGGTGGAAATCCTGCATGGCATTTCACTGGATATCCATGCTGGGGAATTCGTGGCGATCATGGGTGCTTCCGGTTCCGGCAAATCTACGCTCATGAATATCCTGGGCTGCCTGGATAAGCCCAGCGCCGGCAGCTACCGTTTTGCCGGCCGGAACGTGGCGGACATGGATGCGGATGAACTGGCCTGGTTGCGCCGGGAGGCATTTGGTTTTGTTTTCCAGGGCTATCACCTGATTGCAACCGAGACTGCGCAGGAGAATGTGGAAATCCCGGCACTTTATGCCGGTATGTCAGAGCATGAGCGTGCTGAGCGCGCTAGTGCATTGCTTACCCGCCTGGGGTTGGGGGAGCGCCTGCATTATCGTCCCAAGCAATTGTCGGGCGGCCAGCAGCAGCGCGTGTCAATTGCACGTGCGCTCATGAATGGCGGGCGTATCATCCTTGCCGACGAACCGACCGGAGCGCTGGATTCTCGCAGTGGCGAGGAAGTCATGCGGTTGCTCAACGAACTGGCGGATGCAGGGCATACCATTATCCTGATTACCCATGACCGGGATGTGGCGGCAAATGCACGGCGCGTGATCGAAATCAGGGATGGCAATGTCATCAGCGATACCGGCCCCGTGCAGCGTGAGGCAGGCAGTGAGACAGCGGAACTCAGGCTTGATCATCAGCCCGGCCAATCCCAATGGCGCGGAGATGTGCTTGAAGCATGCCGTGCCGCCTGGCGCGTGATGTGGGTCAACCGCTTCCGTACTGTGCTGACCCTGCTGGGCATCATTATCGGTGTGGCCTCGGTGATCGTAATGCTGGCGGTGGGCATGGGAACCAAGGAGCGTGTGGTGGCAGAGCTGGGAGCTTTCGGCACCAATCACATTTATGTGAGCCCCAAGCGTGAAAGTTCGCGTGTGCCGGGGCGTGGTATCAGCATGTCGGATCTGGAGGCATTGGAAGATTTGCCGCAGATCACTTATGTGCTGCCCAATTTCTCTGGTAGCAAGGTCGTGCGTTACGGCAACGAAGATGTGCAGACCCGTATCAAGGGTTCCCGCGCAGCGATGTCACGCATGCTCTCATGGCCAGTGGTCACCGGCTCTTTCTTCACCGAAGAAGATGACCGGAACATGGCGACAGTAGCCGTGCTGGGATCAAGGCTGGCGAGCAACCTGATGCCGGACGTGGAGAACCCCGTGGGTGAAACTATCCTGGTCGGCAATGTGCCGTTCCAGGTAATTGGGGTACTGGGGTCCAAGGGAACCGTCACCGGCGATGAAGGGGTGGATGACCTGGTTGTGATTCCCTATTCCACCGCAAGCCTGCGGGTGTTTGGCGAGCGCGATCCTTCCTATGTCACCCTCGAGGTTGGTGATATGAAGCAGATCGACGCAGCAGCGAAAGCGGTGGATGATTTGCTGTTTTCACGGCACCAGATCCGCGATTTCAATCTGGAGAATGCGGCTGCCTGGATTGCGGCTCAAGCCAAGACGCAGGACAGCATGGGGGTGATGCTCGCCCTCATCGCCGTGATTTCATTAGGGGTGGGCGGAATAGGCGTGATGAACGTGATGCTGATGACGGTGCGTGAGCGCACGCGCGAAATTGGCATTCGCATGGCAACCGGCGCACGCCAGCGGGACATCCTGCAGCAATTCCTGACGGAAGCCGTCCTGGTAACGACGGTAGGCGGTGTCACCGGCGTGATACTTGGGTTATCTATCGGGGTGGCACTGGTATTGCTCGGCATGCCGGTCATTTTTTCACTGAGCGCAATTATTAGCGCTTTCTTCTGTTCCGTCATCACCGGCCTGGTGTTCGGCTTCATGCCTGCGCGCCAGGCAGCCAAGCTGGACCCAGTAGTGGCGCTTGCCAATGAGTAATATGAAACCTGTTTTTTTCCTTTGTGTGATGTTGCTGTTGAATGCCTGCAGCAGCCTGAAACCATTGCAGCTCAACCCTGATGATGGTTTGGACAGGCTGCCGGAACAGTGGAGGCATCAAGCTGATACGTCAGATGACATATTGGAGCGGGAGTGGTGGCAGGGCTTCGGGAGCAGCGAGCTGGATGCCCTGGTGCAGCGTGCACAAGCCGTCAATTACGACCTGGCCGCGGCAGTTGCCCGCGTTGAACAGGCGCAGAAGCTGGCCGTTGTCGCCGGTGCTCCCCTGCTGCCGGAGGTGTCAGCGCTGGTCAACGCAGGCCGGCAACGCAGGCTGGGAGCGAGCAGTGACGCGCAAGCCCTGAGCACGTATTCAGCCGGATTGGCCGCGAGCTATGAAATCGATTTCTGGGGCAAGAACCGCTCGGCCTACCAGGGTGCGCTGGCCAGGATCCAGGCGAGCGAGTTTGATCGCGACAGCCTGCGCCTCACGATCAGCGCCAGTGTTGCCAACACATGGATGGAGGTGACAGGTTTACGCGCGCGCGCGGAGATTGCGCGCCGCAACCTTGAAAATGCCGAAAAAGTGCTGGCGCTGGTCGAGTCGCGCTACCGCTCGGGTGCCGCCAATCCAATAGAGCTGGCGCAGCAGCAGGGACTGGTAGCAACCCAGCGCCGGATCCTGGCGCTGCTGCAACAACAACAGGGCAATGCCGAGGCCATCCTGGCTACCCTGCTCTCCCAGCCCTTGGCTGACTTGCAGCTTGGCAACAATGTGCTGGTGGATGTGCAAGTGCCGGAAACCAGTGCAGGCTTGCCTGCTGCATTATTGACACGCAGGCCTGATATCGCACGTGCCGAGGCTACATTGCTGGCTTTCCAAGCGGATATCCAAGTGGCACGTGCCGTCATGCTGCCCAGCATCACATTGAATGGTGGCATTTACAGCAATAGTGAGCACTTGCGTAGTTTTCTCGATAACCCGCTTTACAGCTTGGCTGCCGGACTGGCTGCGCCGATTTTCAATGCGGGCAGGCTGGCGGCCCAGCGCGATTATGCCATTGCCCGCAGGCAGGAATTGCTGGCCAACTATCGCCAGGCCATTGTCGCGGCTTTTGGCGATGTGGAGGCTGCACTCAACCGGATTGCCGGGCTGGAGCAACAGGCTGCTGCGCAAACGGTTGCACAGGAAAATGCCGAGCGGGCATTTGCTTTTGCGCAATCGCGTTATCAAGCGGGTGCCGAAACCCTGCTTACCCTGCTGGATACCCAGCGCACCCTGTTTGCAGCGCAGGATTTGAGCCTGCAAGTGCGTCAGCAACGCTTGCAGGCTTCTGTTGACCTGTACCGCGCCCTGGGCGGAGGCTGGCAGCGTATCCCATGAAAAGAGGCTGAGAAGGGTCTGAACAGTTCGGTGGCAGACGGGATTTGGTGTATAGTCACCACCTGATTAATTCCTGTTCTCAATCAGCATGTCTGCCAGCAGTGCCTTATCCATCACACCTGAACAACTGAGAAATATCAGCGAAGCAGAGTTGAAGCGCCGCCTCGCGGGTGATCCGCAGGAGGCTGTGCAATGGATACGTGCGCTTGCTGAACAGGATACCCCAGATGCTCAGGTACTGCTCGGCCAGGCCTATCTCGATGGCTACGGCTTGGCGCCAGACCCCAGGCAGGCAAGAATCTGGTTCCGCAAGGCGGCAGAAGCCGGCGACCTCATGGGCATGAACATGCTGGGCCGTGCTTATGACCAAGGCTGGGGCGGCCCGGTGGACCATGCCTGTGCGGCATACTGGTTCCGCATGGCGGCGAATCAAGGGCTGGACTGGGGCATGTACAACTACGGCAACCTGTTGCTGCATGGCCTGGGCGTGGAAAAGGACGAGATACAGGCATTTGACTGGTACAACAGGGCGGCCGAATTAGGGCACGCCAAGTCGTTGGGCGTGGTCGGCAGGTTCTTCGAGGACGGCTGGCTAGGCGAGCAGGACCAGGGAAAAGCCTTTGACTATTACCGCCGTTCAGCCGAAGCGGGCGATTTCCGCGGACAATACAATTATGCTCTCATGCTGCTTGAACGTAACGATGCACGCAATGCGGAAATCTGGATGCGCGAAGCGCTGAATAATGCGCACCTGGCGTTCTCACGCACTATGGCAACCAATCTGCTGCAACATCCTTATGCAGGGCTGCGCCAGATTGGCATTGAAGCGCTCGCCAAGTGTGCTCAACAAGGCAATGCCGACGATGCCTATGCTTACGCCAGCGCCCTGCTCAACCAGGCTGATATTGCCAGCCGTGCGCTAGGCCGCTGGTGGTTGCGCCAGGCGGCAACTCAAGGGCATGCACAAGCGCAGCAAGAGCTTAAGCGGCAAATATACCTTAGCTGATTCTTGCGGTTTTCAACTTCAGGTTGAAGTGGCGTCTTGCCTGGTGGCTTGTCTTGGCGGCAAGATGCAGAATAAAATGAGAATTGTTTTTAATAGAGCTGCATCCCATTTCCCATGTCTTCTCCCCCGCCTTCGATGGCACAGCGCCTGAGCGTTCTATACAGTGACCATCATGGCTGGCTGTTTGCCTGGCTGTGCAAGAAGCTGGGTTGCCAGCATATTGCGGCCGACCTGACACAAGACACCTTTGTCCGCCTGATGGTGGCCGGCAAGACTCCCTTGCCAGATCAATCGCGCGCCTATCTCACCCAGATCGCCAAGGGCCTGGTGGTCGACCTCTACCGCCGCCGGCGCCTGGAGCTGGCTTACCATGAATGGCTGCTGCAATTGCCGCAGGCGGACGCCCCTTCGCCGGAAGACCAGGCGATCGTCCTGCAAAGCCTCATCCATCTGGACCAGGTGCTGGACCAATTGCCAAGCAAGGTCCGACAAGCGTTCCTGCTGTCGCGTTTTGACGGCCTCACCTATAGCGAAATCGCCGTCCAGCTCGGGATATCGGTTGCAGCCGTGCGCAAGTATATGCTCAAGGCCGCACAAGCCTGCATGGGGTTGTGATGGAGCACGGGATGGCCGCTGCGCCAGCGACTGAACAATATGTGCGCCTGCGACAACAAGCGCTGGAATGGCAGGTCGCCTTATGGTCAGGAGAAGTCACAGCCGACCAGCGGTCCGATTTTGACGAGTGGTTGGCGGCCAGCGACTTGCATCGGCAAGCCTGGAGCGAAATAACGGCCATAGAGCAAAAACTGCGATTGATCCCTACCCACGCAGCCGGATTGCTGAAAGACAAACCCGATGCGGAGAAGCGCCGCCGGTTATTGCAGCTGCTGGGCCTGGCGGCAGTGACAGGCGGTACGGTGCCCATCGTGCGTAACAGCGATGCGTGGCAGACCTGGGCTGCAGACCATCACACGCACACTGGTGAGCAGCAGCTGCTTGCCCTCTCGGACGGTAGTCAGGTGATCCTCAATACCTCGACAGCGGTCGATATCGAATTCAATTCCCGCGAGCGACGGCTGGTACTGCACCATGGCGAGATGTACATCAGGACTGCGGCAGACGCCGGGCAGCCGGTGCGCCCTTTTCTTGTACAAACGCGTCATGGCGTGGCCCAGGCGCTTGGCACCAGATTCAACGTGCGCCTGAAGCAGGAAGAAACGCGGGTATCGGTGCACGATGGCGCTGTGCAAATTCAGCCGCGTCTAGGGGCAGGCCATAGGCTGGAAAGCGGTTTGCAGGCTGGATTTTCCACCCATAGGTTCACAGCAGCCACGCCAAATGGCAATGAAATTGCCTGGCTCGAGGGCAAGTTGGTGGCGGAACGTATGCGGCTGGGGGATTTCCTGGATGAATTGGGGCGTTATCGCCGGGGCACGATCCATTATGATGCCAAGGCGGCCGACATGGTGGTTTCCGGTGTTTTTCCCTTGCCGGATACAGACAGGATACTGGAGTCGCTATTGCAGGCATTGCCTCTGCGCGTCAGTTATTTCTCGCGTTATTGGGTATCGGTACATGGTTTGTGATTGGCAGGAATGCGAGCTGAGGTAAAAAATCTAAGGCAAGCGTAGCACTTTTGTTTTTTCGTTCGGAATAGTAGTGAACACTTCTATTTCTGAACGAAGGAATTATCAATATGCTGAAGCACGCCAATCTATCGGGCCAGGAACAAGTCGCTTATGTTTTTCGTATGAGCAGGCTTGCCGGCCTGTTATTGCTCTCCGGCTTGGCCAGTATGGCCTTGATGCCAGGCGCTTACGCCGAAACCGCACAAGCGGGCCATGTCGCCAGGTCATTCGACATACCTGCAGGACCCTTGGACCAAGTGCTCAATGCCTATGCCAGGGAAATCGGGATATTGCTGGTGATCGACAGCAAGCTGACAGAGGGCAAGCAAAGCCGCGGCCTGAGCGGCGCATACGATTTACTGCAAGGCCTGGATACGATTCTGACCGGCAGCGGGTTGCAGGCGGTGGTGCAGGATAATGGCAGCTACAAGCTGCAGAAGGCGCTGCAAGCCTCCCGGGAAGCTGGCGATGCAACGGCGACGCTGCCCGAGGTCGCCGTATCGGCCAGCGCCGAGAAAGCAGGCGAGTTGAGCGAGGAATATCCCGGCCTTCAGGTGGCCCGTGGCGGACGTGCGGGCTTGCTGGGGCAACGCGACTTCATGGATTTGCCATTCAACGCAACCAGTTATACGTCGGATGTGATTGCGAACCAGCAGGCGCGCAGCATCGGCGACCTGCTGCAGAACGACCCCTCGGTCAGACAGGCCAGCGCGCGTACTAACCTGAACGAGGATTTCTCCATCCGCGGTTTTACTGTTTCCAGCCAGGATCTTGCTTTCAATGGCATGTATGGATTGATGCCTTTCTACCGGGTGCCGGTAGAAATGGCGGAGCGGGTCGAGGTATTGAAAGGCCCCAGCGCCCTGCTCAACGGCATGCCGCCGAGCGGTAACGTGGGCGGCAGTATCAATGTGGTGCCCAAGCGCGCGGCAGACCAGCCCCTCACGAGGTTCACCGCGAGTTATATGTCGGATTCCGTCTATGGAGGCCATGCCGATCTCGGACGCCGTTTCGGCGAGAACAACGAGTTCGGCGTCCGCCTCAATGGCGCATATCGCAAGGGCGATATGCGCATAGACCGCCAGGATGTCGAAGAGACTGTAGGCAGCCTGGCGCTGGATTATCGCGGCGAACGGTTGCGTTTATCTGCTGATGTGATGTACCAGCAGGAAGATCTGGGAGTAGTGGTCCGGCAATTCACGGTAGGTACCGGCCTGACCAGGATGCCGAGTGCGCCTGATAACAAGCTGAATTATCCCGGTTATGGATATTCCAAGATGAAGGACAGCACCGTGGTATTGCGCAGCGAGTACGACATCAATGACCAGGCTACTGTGTATGCGGGATTTGGCTATCGCAAGAGCCGTATGGATGCATTGGCAGGAAATCCCACGTTGGATAATGCGGATGGCACTTTCAGTTCTGCCGCTGCTTTACAACTTTATGATGTGAGCTCAAGGTCGGCAGAGATCGGCGGCAGGTTCCAGTTCTCTACGGGTGTGATCAATCATCAGGTAAGCGCAGGCGTGACCCGCGTAACGCAAAATGCCGACATACATTTTGTTGGTGTGGGACTATCGGAAACCAATAACATCTATTCCCCCGTGTATGGTGATACGCCGAGTACTAGCGGCTTCCGTGGCAAGACGCTGAAATATACCACCATGGAACTGACCAGCTACGCCCTGGCCGATACCTTGTCCTTCATGGATGATCGTTTGCAGCTGACTGTGGGCGCGCGGCACCAGAATGTGGAGCAGCAGAATTATGCGATAGGCACAGGCCAGAAATCCGGTGCCGGGTACGATAAAAATGCCGTGACTCCTGTGGCAGGCATCGTGTTCAAGCCTGTGGATCATGTCGCCTTGTATGCCAACTACATTGAAGGCCTGAGCCAGGGTCAAGTAGCGCAGCCGCCGGCAAGCAATGCCGGACAGATGTTTTCCCCTTACAAAACCAAGCAGAAGGAAGCTGGTGTGAAGGTGGATTGGGGCAGGATCGCCACTACACTCAGTCTGTTTGAGATCGAGCGTCCCAGCGCGATTACCACGGATAATGTATTTCGCGTGAGTGGCGAACAGCGTAATCGGGGACTCGAGCTTAATGTTTTTGGGGAAGTTGCTTCCGGCGTACGGCTGTTGGGCGGTGGCGCCTATAGCCAGGGCAAGCTGGTCAAGACGGAAGGCGATGCATTCAATGGCAATACCGCGATCGGGGTGCCGGACTGGCAGGTGAGCCTGGGCAGCGAGTGGGATCCCGCATTCGTCCAGGGGCTGACATTGACGGCCCGGATCATTCATACCAGCAAGCAATATGTGAACGAGGCGAATACTTTATCGATCCCCAGCGCGACCCGTTTCGATATCGGTGCGCGATACAAGGCCATCCTCAACGATACGCCGGTGACATTGCGGGCGAATATTGAAAACCTGTTCGACCGGGATTTCTGGAACACCTCCAACGAGGGTTACATTTACCTTGGCACGCCCCGCACGGTTCTGCTGTCTGCTACCGTCGATTTCTAGCAGGATAATCTGCGCAAAAGGAACAGGATGAGCATCAGAAAGTGGTATCTCGTACATAAATGGACCAGCCTGGTATGCACTGCATTTTTGTTAATGCTGTGCATTACCGGCCTGCCATTGATATTCCATGAGGAGATTGAACATCTTTCCGGCGTGGTGGAGGCTCCGCTCATGCCTGAGGATACGCCCTACGTCAGCCTGGACAAGGTGGCAGAAGCCGCTAACCAGCAGCGCCCAGGAGATGTCATTCGTTTCATGTTCTGGGAGCAGGACGAGCATCCTCATGTCACGTTGGTTTCCATGGCCGAGTCTATGGATGCTCCCCCTGATGATGGCAAGATAGTATTGATCGACAGCCGTACCGCCAAGGTGCTGGACGAGCCGCCGCCTGACCGTGGATTCATGTATGTGATGTTCAAGCTGCATGTGGATATGTTTGCCGGCTTGCCCGGCATGCTGTTTCTGGGCTTCATGGGGCTGCTATTTGCCGTGGCGATTGTTTCCGGCATTGTGTTGTACCACCCATTCATGCGGCGGCTGGATTTCGGCACTATCAGGCGCGAAAAGCAGTCGCGCCTGAAATGGCTGGACATCCATAACCTGCTGGGCGTTGCCACCCTGGTTTGGGCGCTGGTGGTCGGGTTGACCGGGACGATCAATACCCTGAGCCAGATCGTGATTTTTGTTTGGCAAAGCGACCAGATGGCGGAAATGACTGCGCCTTACAAAGACTTGCCGGCCCCTACGGCATTCGGTTCCTTGCAGGCGTCGATTGATACCGCCAAACAGGCGATTCCTGACATGCATGTGAGCTTTGTCGCCTTTCCGGGCAGCATGTTCTCCAGCCCGCACCATTACACGGTATTCATGAAGGGTAATACGCCCGTGACCTCTCGCCTGCTCAAGCCAGCGTTGGTGGATGCCCAAACAACAAGGTTAACCGATGCACGCGAGATGCCCTGGTATGTGAAAACGCTGTTGCTCTCCCAGCCCCTGCACTTTGGTGATTATGGTGGTTTACCGCTGAAAATCATCTGGACCTTGCTTGACCTGATCACCATCGTAGTGCTGGGCAGCGGCTTGTATCTCTGGATCAAGCGCCGTCAGCAGGCCGACAAGCGTATCAGTGAGCTGGAGCAAAAGCATGCAGCAATAGCGGGAGGCAGCGCATGAGCAAGCGTTTCATGGAAATCTGGGGTTGGCCTATAGCACTGGCACTGCTGACGATCTTTGGCTTGTTCTCTGCCCTGCTCGGCTTTGGAATTTGGTACTGGTTGTCATGGATGGCTTTATCGGTACCAATTGTGATGATCTGGCATTATTGGTTACGCCCTCGGAAAAAATAACGTTTGCCGGCATTGCTGGTGTAAACAGCATGGTACAGAATAAAATGAGAATGGTTTTTATTAGTTGGATCTTATTTTATTCTGCCCTGCCATGCCGCCCTCCCAGCCAACCACCACGCAGCGCCTGAGCGCGCTTTATAGTGACCATCATGGCTGGCTGTTTGCCTGGCTGCGCAAGAAAATCGGTTGCCCGCACGATGCGGCAGACCTGGTGCAGGATACTTTTACACGCATCATGTCTTCGCGAGATGCACTGCTCAACATGCAGGAGCCGCGCGCCTATCTCACGACGACAGCCAAGCGTCTGCTCATCAACCAGGCCCGGCGCCGGGCGATTGAAGAGGTTTACCTGGCAGGCTTGCTGGCATTGGGCGAAGACTATGCCCCTTCCGCCGAACAGGTGGCAGCTGCGGTGGAAGCCTTGGAACAGATCAGCCTGGTACTGGAAGGATTGGCACAAAAGCCCCGTGATGCCTTCCTGATGCGCTATCTCGACGGCATGACGCATGCAGAAATTGCCGATAGTCTGAAGGTGTCCACCAAGATGGTGCAGAAATACCTGGTGCAGGCGCTGGTGCATTGCCATGCCGCACTTGGTGTCCAGGTCGGTAGGCGGGCATGAGCGACAAGATTGCCGAGCAGGCAGCCGAATGGCTGGTGCGCCTGTCGGATGCTGCTGAAGCTGGCTTGCGGGAGCAGTTCCAGCAATGGCAGGCAGCGGACCCCCGCCATGCCGAGGCGGTACGGCAGATGCAGGGTTTGATTGCGCAACTGGAAGAGATGCAGCCACAGGCGGCAACAGCCCATGCTGCCATCAAGGCAGGTATACGCCGCGGCAAACGGCCAGACGCAGTCAAACGCAGTGCGGGTGCGTTATTGGCCGTGCTGGCCCTGGCTTTGCCGCTCTGGCTCATCTTGCAGCATTACCCGCCAGGTTATTTGCTGGCCGATCTGCGCACTGCCACTGCGGAATGGGAGACTAGCCATCTGCCTGACCAGAGCATGGTCACGCTGAATGGCAATACTGCCGTGAATATCGACTTCACCCACGACGCTCGCAATCTGAGCCTGATACAAGGTGAAATCCTCGTGGATGTGGCAAAGGACCCGGCACGGCCATTCATCGTCAAAACCGCGCATGGCAGTATTACTGCCCTGAGTACGCGTTTCGTCGTCAGTCATCAGTACCAGGCAACCCGGGTGTCCATGTTGGAATCCAGCGTGGCGGTAAGGGCCGGTCAGCAGCCTGGCAAACCAGCTATAGTCACTCAGGGCGAGACAGTCACAATGATCCGGGATGGTGTAGGCCCGGTACGGGGCATTGATGCAGATAGCATCAACGATGCCTGGAAACTGCATCAGCTGGTAGTGCAAGATCAATCGTTGTCAGAAGTGCTGACTGCCCTCTCCCGCCATCGTCGTGGATATTTGCGCTTTGATCCGCAACAGCTGGCGCAATACCAGGTGACCGCTGTCTTGCCGCTGGATGACACTGACCAGGCTCTGCACCTGCTTGGTGAAAGCTTCCCGCTGCGCATCCGCAGCTTTACACCATGGTTGGTGGTGGTGGATCCTGCGCCAGCGGCAGTGAGAGCCAGGTAAAAAATTCTCCCGTAATGGTTCCAGTTTTCAATTACTGCGTGTCTTGGTAATTGAAGCCATTAATTAGGGAACAATACACCATGAATCGTCATACAAAGACCAGTTTCAAACTGGCCCCCATGCTGCTTGCCGTGCAACTGGCATGGGCACCTGCCTTGACCAGCACAGTCGCTCACGCTGAAGCTGCTGCCACTACATCGCAATATGACATTCCAGCAGGCTCGCTTGCCTCAGCGCTCACCCGCTTTGCCCAGCAGTCGGGCGTTGCTATCTCGGTAGATGCCAATGAGATCAAGGGATTGAGCAGCCCTGGCCTCAAAGGGGCCTATAGCCTGGATGAAGGTTTTAACCACATCCTGGCTGGTACGGGCTATACCGCGCAAAAGACCACTTCAGGCTATGCGCTGCGCAAGATAAGCGCCGTACGTGAGGACGGCAGCCACAATGCATTGCCCGAGGTCAGCGTGACGGCTTCCATGGCGCGTGAATCCCGTGCGATTAGCGAAGGCACCCGCTCCTATGCTGCGCGTGCTGTCACGATTGGCAAGGGCGAGCAATCCCTGCGTGAAACTCCGCAATCCGTCACCGTGATGACACGCCAGCGCATGGATGACCAGAGCCTGACCTCACTGGATAGCGTACTCATGCAAACGACTGGCGTGACGCGTCAATTCCGTAATTTTGGACATTCGGTCTATTATTCCCGCGGTTTTGCAATTGGCAATTACATGGCCGATGGTGTTCCCATGGGGGATTACGGTGGTATCGGCACAGCGCCGGATACTGCTATCTTGGATCGCGTTGAGATTATGCGTGGCGCACCTGGCCTCTTGATCGGTAATGGCGATCCGGGTGGCACGGTCAATATGGTGCGTAAGCGCCCCTTGGCTGAGAAACAAATTCAGGTAATAGCGCGTGCGGGAAGTTGGGATTATTACCGGTTGGACGGCGATATCACTGGTTCGCTCAATGAAAGTGGCAGCTTGCGCGGGCGGTTGGTCGCTGGATATGAAGATCGCCATTATTTCTATGATGAGGCCCAGAGTAAGTTGCCTTTGCTCTACGGGATTATTGAAGCTGATCTCGGCGAAAATACTGTGGCAGCAGCGGGATTCCGTTATCAGCATTACAAACAGAATGGAGGGCGCTGGGTAGGTGGTCTTCCATTATCCAATGATGGGTCTGACCTGAAACTTTCTCGTTCTACATCGCTTGGTCCGGGCTGGACCAGCTATGAGAACGAAGTGAAAGAAATTTTCGGTGATGTAACGCACCATTTCAATGATGATTGGAAGCTTAAGGTAAGCACTGCACATCAGCGTTTTACCCGTACGGATGCTGCGATGCAAAGAACCTCTTACGTGGATTCGCAGACAGGAGCCATATCATTCACCCAGATGAATTTTGCTGAAAATAAATTTGAAAAGAATGTTGCGGATATTCAGTTGAATGGCAAATTCACCGTCTGGGGACAAGAGCACGAAATGTTTATTGGTGCCAACTGGCAGCAAGACAAGACACCTTCCATGAGAAGTTATATCCCACGCTATATCCCTAATGTGAGCGCTAATATCTATAACCTGGATTTGTCCAGCTTACCCAGGTTGTATCAGGGGGCATACGGTCCTGCCTCGAGCCAGGAATCCACGACGCAGGGCATTTATGGCAATGTCAGGTTGCAACTAGTGGATTCGTTGAAGCTGATTCTGGGAGGACGGGTCAGTTGGTATGAGTTTGAAAACTCCAGCAATACATCTTACAAGCAGACACGGGAAGTGACGCCATATGCTGCATTGATTTGGCGTATTAACGAAACTTGGTCTGCTTATGGCAGCTACACGGATATTTTCCTGCCACAAAGTTCTTCCTACACCGTGGCTGGCAACCCATTGGAGCCGGCGATAGGTTCCAACTATGAGGCGGGTATCAAAGGAGAGTTTTATGGTGGGAGGCTGAATACCTCATTGGCATTGTTCCGTATTGATCAGGACAATCGCGCCATGCCTGACCCCAGGTTTCCTACTAATTGCCCTGCATCTCCCGTGGGTGGAGGATGTTCAATTAATGGTGGCAAGGTTAGAAGCGAGGGTATTGAGGCTGAGATTAATGGGGAGGTTATACCTAATTTGCAACTCTCCGCAGGGTATACCTTCAACGCAGCCAAATATATCAAGGATAGAGGCAATACGGGCGAGGCAACTGCTAATGAAGGTAGCCGGTTGAGTAATGACCATAATCCTCGTCACCTGCTGCGAACATGGGCAACTTATAAGCTGCCTGGCGAATGGGACAGGTTCACTATAGGTGGCGGATTTACTTTGCAAAGTGAATTATCGTATATGGATCAATATGCGCCAGCTGGAGTAGTAGAGCGCCATCAGAATGCCTATTCGATCTGGAATGCTCATGCGAGCTACCGGATTGATGAGCATTGGACTGCCGCGTTGAACATCAACAATATTTTCGATAAGCGTTATTACACAGATGCCCTACGGAGCCAGTATGGCGAACCGCAAAGCATGATGCTGACTGTGCGTGGAAACTTTTAGACATTGCAAAGAAAAAGCCCTGACAAGTCAGGGCCGGTAGCCAGGAATGATCGCAATCTTCGGGGGGAATGGATGATATCGCCAAGCTACGTGCTTATCCTAGCTTGGCGATATGATGTTTCTGCTTTATATCAATGACAATTTGATGACGAATAGTTGAATCTGCGATAAATCCATATTACGAATGTTGTTGACAATGATTTCTATTTAACACAGGATAGCCACATACATTCTTGGCACTCTAACTTTCTCCGCCAATAATGTACTCTCAAAGGCTGGCAGCTTCTGCCGGCCTTCTTTTTATCATTCTGGGTCATGTGCTTCATGGGGAACAATACAGCATCGCGTCATTACTTGTTAGCCGAATGGTACCGCAACCATCACCGCTGGCTGGTGGGCTGGCTCAGGCGCAAGCTCGATGGTGCCGCCCATGCGGATGATCTGGCACAAGAAGCATTCATCCGTATTTTCAAGGCACCGCAACTCGAAGCAGTCCAAGAGCCGCGCGCTTTTCTCACTGTGGTTGCAAAACGGGAGCTTTACAATTTCTGGCGCCGCCGCGAGCTTGAAGAATCCTATCTCGAAGCGCTTGCGCAGATGCCGGAAAGCCTGGCCTTGTCGCAGGAGGAGTATGCCCTGTTGCGCGAAGCGGTCTTGTTGATCGACCGCCAGCTGGATGGCCTGCCTGCCAAGGTGAAGCAGGCATTTCTGCTTAACCGGCTCGAAGGGCTGGGTTACACCGCCATCAGCCAGGAAATGAATATTTCCGTCGCTACAGTGGAGCGCTACATGAAGCGGGCCATCATGCATTGCCACCTGGCACGCCTGGAGAATGAGCCATGAGCCAGCCATTAGGTACGATTCCGCCGTCGGCAACCGAGGCTGCGGTCGATTGGCTGGTGCGGCTGAGTTCAGGCGCGGCGGACGATAGCTTGCAGGTACAATTCCGGCACTGGCTGGAAGCCGACGCGGTTCACCAGGCTGCCTGGGCAGCATTGTCGCGCAGTATGGCCGGGTTCGACGAATTGCATCACCTTACCCATCAAAAGTCGGGGCAAACCAAGGCGGTTCACCAGGCGCTCTCAAGCAGCAAGATATCCATGCAACGCCGCAAATTCCTCGGCAAGGGTGTGGCGGTTGTCGTCATGGGCGTTGGCACAGGCTATCTTGCCAATCGCTTTACTCCTTTGGCTCATTTTACTGCGGACTACGTTACCGCTACCGGCGAACGCAGGAACATCACGCTGGCCGACGGCAGCCGCGTGCAGATCAATGCCCGCTCGGCATTGGATATACGCTACACGGATAAAGAACGCTTATTGCAGTTGCACGCAGGCGAATGCATGGTCGAAGTCGCATCCGATCCATTGCGGCCTTTGCTGTTGCAAACCCCGCATGGCGTTCTGGAAGCGAAGGGAGGCTGCCGTCTCCTGGCTGGCCTGGAGGGCGGGCGAAGCTTTGCCATGGTGCAACAAGGCGCGCTTAACCTCGTCTCCCGGCAGGGTAGCCAGGCTATCATGGAGGCGGGCGAAGCAGCCTGGTTCGACAAGCAGGCCATAGAGCGCAAGGCGGCCAATATCGCGGCAAGGGCCGCATGGATCCATGGCATGCTGGATGTGCGCGACCAAAGCCTGGCTGAGGTGGTGGAGAGCCTGCGGGTCTATCATCGCGGCTGGATAAGGGTCTCACCGCAGGCGGCCAGCCTGCGCGTGTTTGGCATGTTCCGCCTTGATGACATCGGGCAGGCGCTCTATTCGTTGCAGGCGGTGCTGCCCGTGAGTATCCGGCGTTATGGTAACTTGCTCACCATGATCGACCTCATCTGACCCACCACCTAAATTTTTAAGAAAATGTGAGGGGATTTCCCCGGGATGTTGGACAAGGTTATTGAAACCTCTAACAACACGATCAGGGAACAACTCCATGCCATCATCCGTTTTACGCCATTGCCTGCTGGTAATGGCGATCTCTGCTGCTTTCCCCGCTTCGGCGGCTACAGCGGAACCCGAAGCTGCCGTCATAGCCAGTGTCCAGCAATACAACATCACTGCTGCCGAGCTGGCCGACGTGCTGAGCCGGATTGCCGTTGCCAGTGGCCAGAACATTGTTGCCGAACCTAGGCTGGTGCAGGGCAAGCGCGGCCACGCCGTGCAAGGCAGCTACACTCCGCGTCAGGCCATCGAGCAGGCGCTGGTGGGCACTGGCCTGCAAGTATCAGTCCATGAGCGAGGCGGTTTCGTGATCCGCGTGGCGAGCCAGGTGGACGGCGCCGCTGCCGTAGGCAATGCTTTGCCCGAAGTGGCCGTCAAGGCCAGTTCATTGAATGATGCAGTGACGGAGGGCACAGGGTCTTACACCACGCGCAGCATGAGCTCGGCGACCAAGCTCGACCTTTCAGCCAGGGAAACCCCGCAATCGGTAAGTGTGATCACCCGCCAAAGGATAGAGGATCAGTCCATGTTTACCCTCGGCGATGCCCTGAATTACACCACCGGCCTCACCGTGACCAAATGGGGCGGCGAGCGCGAGCGCTTCAATTCACGTGGATTCCAGATCAGCAACCTGATGGTGGATGGCCTGGTGATTGGCTATGAGGAAGCCGCGCTATCGACTGGCCTGTTGTCCATGTATGACCGGGTGGAACTCGTCCGCGGCTCCAGCGGCTTGATGGAAGGGGCTGGCACGCCGGGCGGCACCATCAGCTTGCAACGCAAACGCCCTACCCGTGAATTCCAGGGCTCGGTGACGGCCAGCGCTGGCCGCTGGGACAACTACAGCACAGGACTTGATATCGCAGGCCCGCTGAACGAGGCTGGCAGCCTGCGCGGGCGGCTGGTGATGTCCTACCAGGACAAGAATTCCTTCATCCAGGATTACGAAAACAAGCGTAGCCTGCTTTACGGCATTCTGGAGGGCGACCTTGGCGAGAGGACGACATTGACGCTGGGCTTTTCCTGGAGCCAGGATAACAACCCCGGCGCCGACTGGAACGGCATAGGCACTTATCTTGACGGTAGCTTTGTGCCGATTTCCCGTTCTACACGAATGAGCCCGAGCTGGTCATACTGGGACAAGGAAAGCACGACTATTTTCACGGAGCTGGAGCATCGCTTCTCCGATACCTGGAAAGCCAAGCTGGCTGCTACGGCGATGCAAAGCAAGGCGGATATCCTGGGTACTTTCCTTGGCTTTGCCAATGACCATAATCCCTATTTCAACCTCAGTGGCGGAACGCAGGCATACCAGTATGATCACGAGCAATTCAGCATTGATGGCTCCTTGTCTGGGGCGTACCAGCTAGGAGGCAGGTCGCACGAGGTGGTGGTCGGCCTGAGTCATCGCCGGAGTGATGACGATGACCGCGGAGCCAACACCAACTACACCAGTGTCGATTTCGATCCGCTTAACTGGAATCCTGGTTCAGTACCCAAGCCCGCAATTATCTCGGACTGGCATGCCTATTCCCGTGACCAAAACGTCAAGCAGAGCGCAGTCTATGCCATGACCCGGCTTAACTTGCGGGATGACCTGAAGCTCATCCTGGGCGCGCGCATGAACTGGTACGAGTCAGAACTGAAGGCTGCCTGGGAAACCACGCCTTACAAGGATACCCGGGTCGTGACACCCTATGCAGGCTTGATATATGACCTCAATGCCAATCATTCCGTGTATGCCAGTTGGACGGAAATATTCAACCCGCAGAATTACCAGACTCCGGGCGGAAGTCTCCTGAAACCGCAGGAGGGTACCAATTACGAAGTGGGTATCAAGGGCGAATATTTTGATAAAAAGCTTAATGCCAGCCTGGCGATTTTCCAGCTCGACCTGGAAAACCTGCCAGCCGCATTGCCCGTTGCCGCCTGCCAGGTCAACCAGCCTAGTTGCTACGCGACATCAGGCAAGGTGAGAAGCCGCGGCGTGGATGTCGAGGTGCAAGGCAGCCTCACGCCGCGTTGGCAAGTCGGGCTGGGCTACACCTACAACCATGTAGAGGTGCTCAAGGAAACGGAATACTCCATGATCGAAACGCATGTGGTTGGCAGCCGCTGGGGCGCCAATTTGCCGTTGAACCTGTTCAAACTGTTCACCAGCTACCGTTTGCCGGGAGAGTTGGACAAATGGAAAGTGGGCGGCGGCATCCGTACGCAAAGCAGAATCTATACCCCTTACGGCGTTCAACAAGGGGGCTACAGCGTGGCCGACCTGTATGTAAGCTATGCCGTGGACAAGAATCTTGAGCTCAGCCTGAACGGCAACAATATTTTCGACAAGCGCTATTACTCATCGATCAGCTCTCCCTGGGGCGCGAACTTCTTCGGCGAACCGCGCAATATTATGGTGACCGCGCGCTACAAGTTCTAATTTTCCGCTACTCAAGGCAGGCTTATTGTTTTGGGCCTGCCCTTGCCTAATCTCGGGAGCGCGGCATAGAATGAGAACCATTCTTATTTTTGGCCCGCTCTCCTTTTTCCATGCCTCTGGCGAATTCTTCTTCCCAAACCGACCTTTTGCACGATCTTTACCAGGATCACCATGGCTGGTTGCGTTCATGGCTGCGCAGGCAATTGCATTGCAGCGAAAACGCCGCCGATCTCGCCCATGACACCTTTCTGCGCGTGATTGCCGCGCGTAATGCCAGCTGCATTCTGGAGCCGCGGGTTTACCTGGCGACGGTGGCGCGGCGGGTGATGGTGGATTATTTCCGGCGCAGCGCGCTCGAGCGGGCCTACATCGAGGCACTTGCCGCCCTGCCTGAACCTGTCCAGGTTTCCACCGAAGAACGGGCGATGGTGATCGAGACGCTGTGCGAGATCGATGCCATGCTGGATGCATTGGGGGAAAAGCCACGCCAGGCCTTCCTGCTTTCGCAGCTGGATGGCCTCACCTATAAGGAGATTGCCGAACGCATGGGCCTCTCCGTGAGTTCTATCAAGAAATACATGGCGCGCGCTATCGAGCATTGCCTGCTGTTTTCGCTCTGATGTCCCGTCTACCTTACCCCGATCCGCACACCGCGCGCCGAGTCATTCGCGAGGCTGCCTCATGGTATAGCCAGTTATGTTCCGGCCAGTCCACGCTTGAAGAGAAACAGGCGTGGCAATCCTGGCTGAGCCAGGGCTGGGAGCAACAATGGGCTTGGTCGCGCGTGGAGAACCTGCAGCGGCAGCTAGGGGTTGCCCCGGGAGATGTCACGCGCAATGTGCTGGAATCCAGCGCCGAGGAAATGCGCGCCCAGCGGCGTGCTTTATTGAAAGGTGCGGGAGCGGTCGCAATTGCTTGTCCCGTTGCCTGGTACGGTTGGCAGGCCAGGCCATGGCAGCCTTTGCTGGCGGATTACCGGACTGCCACTGGCGAGCGGCGTGAATGGTTGCTTGATGACGGTACACGGCTGGTCCTGAACACGGATAGCGCAGTGGATATCGTGTTCGATGCACATCAACGCCTGGTAAAGCTGATCAGGGGAGAAATTTTCATTGAAACCGGCCATGGCGATGCAGCGCAGGGCAAGTCATTTGTCGTGCAGACGGCACATGCCAGCCTTCGTGCCTTGGGTACGCAATTTGCGGTGCGGCTCCATGCGGATTCAACCTGGCTGGCGGTGATGCAACATGCAGTGGAAATCACATTGCCATCGTCCGCTTCGGCATCCTTGATATTGGCGGCAGGCCAGCAGGCGACAATAGATGATAACGGAGTGGACGGCACCCTCCTGCTGGCAGGCAACGAAGTGAGCTGGCTGCGCGGCATGCTGGTCGTGACCGATTGGCGCCTTGCCGATCTTGCCGCGGAACTTGGCCGCTACCGCCGCGGCAGCTTGCGCTGCGATAGCCGCCTGGCTGATCGGCGGATTTCAGGTGCTTTCCCGCTGGATGATACCGACATGGCGCTTCAGGCAATTCAGGCTGCCCTGCCAATGTTGCAGATCGATTACCTCACGCGCTATTGGGTGACATTGCGGCCAGCGAAAGACTAGTCCTCGTCTGTCCTGCCTTCCTTGTGCTATTGAATAACCATCGCTGCCGGTTAGCGCAAAAATACTGTATATCGTTTGTACCTTTTCTGTTCTTGTCCGACCTATCCCATGAAGCAATTCGATTGTGCAACAGGGAGACAAAATGAAAAGGCAACACCAGGCTGCCGGAAAGACAGCCTATCTGCAACATAAACTGCTGGGGGCCGTAATCGCAGCAGCTTTTTCCATGGTCATGCCGCCCTTGACCGGGGCCTTGTCCCAGTCAAGGGCGGCGGAGAGCGAGGCGCCCAGGGCGTATGACATACCGGCTGGTGCGCTGGACAGTGCATTGAGCCGCTTCGCAGGCGAGGCCGGGGTAGTGCTGTCGTTCGAGGCCGAGCAGGCCAGGCGTTTGGCCACCGATGGCTTGAAAGGACAATACACGGTCAAGCAGGGGTTTGATATCTTGCTGCAAGGCAGCGGACTGCAAGCGGTGGAAATCCGCCCAGGCCAATTTGTATTAAAGGCGATTGTCATCAGCGAGCTCGGCAAGCCATCTGCGGAAACATTGCCCGAAGTGAGCGTCAAGGCCAGCGCGGTGAAAGAGTCCATGACGGAGGGAACCGGCTCTTATACTACCCAGGTAATGAATAGTGCCACGCGTCTGCCATTATCTATCCGTGAAACCCCGCAATCCGTCACCGTGGTGACACGCCAGCGCATGGATGACCAAGGCATGCTGAATATCAACGACGTGGTCAAAAGCACGCCAGGGATTTTCCTGAGTAACGCCGATGGCCCGGGGCGTCCCAACTTTGAGGCACGAGGGTTCGGGATCAGCAATATCATGTACGACGGGGCACTGGCGCCATGGTCGTCCTATATTCCCAGTGCGCAGGCCAACCTGGCAATGTATGACCGGGTGGAAGTGGTGCGCGGCGCGACCGGCCTCATGCAAGGGGCTGGCAATCCCTCGGCTGCGATCAACCTGGTGCGTAAAAGGCCGACCAGCGAATTCAAAGGTTCGCTGACTGCGTATGCGGGTAGCTGGGACAGCTATGGCAGCATTCTGGATGTAGGCGGCGCCCTGAATGAAGCGGCCTCATTGCGCGGACGAGTGGTGGCCTCTGTGCAGGAGGCGGACAGTTTCCGTGACGGGCAGAGCTATGACAATCATCTGTTCTATGCAATCGGGGAAGCGGACCTGTCCGAGAAAACCACGCTGACTGTGGGCGCCTATACACAGAAAGACGGAACAAACGGGGCCTGGTGGGGCGGCCTGCCCATCAACCCGGATGGCAGCCACGTCAAACTCAAGCGTTCTGCTACCCTGACGAATAGCTGGGAATACCTGGACCAGGAAACCAAGAGCATTTTCGCCATTGTTGAGCATCACTTCAATGACGACTGGAAGCTGAAGTTCAACACCACGTATATGTGGAGCCATATCGACGGCCTTGGTACCTTCATGCGCAGCACGGCTACCGGCGCCAATATCAATCATGACCTCATGGCATGGCGTGGAGAACAGGAAAACAAGGCATCCAGTTATGACCTGGTCGTGAACGGCAATTATGAGTTGCTTGGACGGCAACATGAGCTGGTGTTCGGCGCCAATCGCAACCAGTTCGACTCCAGTCCGAGAAATTACGGAACGACGTATATCGGCAGCAATACGGATATCTACAACTGGAGCAGGAGCGTATTGCTCAAGCCTAACCTGCCCTACACCAGCACTGGCCATACGCGCACACGCCAGGATGGAGCCTATGTAACGACGCGCCTCAATCTGGCCGAACAGTGGAAATTGATACTGGGCGGCCGGCTGGATTGGTATGACTACGACAACTACCGCAATACCTCGGATTACAAGGTCGTGCGCAATGTCACGCGGTATGCGGGGCTGATATACGATATCAACGACCAGCATTCGCTGTATGCCAGTTTCACGGATATTTTCAGTCCGCAAAGCAGCATCGGACGGGACGGTAATGTGATCCGTCCGATTGATGGCGAGAATTATGAGCTGGGGCTCAAGGGCGAATACCTGGATGGCGCGTTGAATACCAGCATCGCTTTGTTCCAGGTGAGCCAGAAGAATCGTTCCCGTGCAGTCAGGGATGTCAGCGAGTGCCAAGTAGGTACAAATTGTGCAGAAGCATCGGGCGAGGTGCGCAGCCGGGGCGTAGATATGGAGTTGCAAGGCGCGTTGCGGCCCAATTGGCAAGTCGGGGCGGGCTATACCTATACCAACACCGAATACGTCAAGGACAACACCTATGACAAAGGGGACCGTTTCAATACGATGCTGCCTGAGCACATGTTCAAGCTGACGACCGTCTACCGTTTCCTAGGAGATTGGGAAAATTGGAGAGTGGGTGCCAACTTGTATCGCCAAAGCCGGATGTATGCGATAGCTGAAGAGGCTGGCACTACCAATGATGTCGAGCAGAAAGCCTATACGCTAGTGGATGTGATCATAGGCTACAAAGCCAGCAAGAACCTCGATTTCCAGATCAATATCAACAACCTGCTGGATAAGTCCTATTACCGCGGCATTTCCAACAGTGCCAACTGGGCCTGGGAAAGCTATGGCGAGCCTAGGAGCGCCAGGGTGACTGCCAGATATACCTTTTAACCGCCCTTAATCGTACTGCCGCCTTCCGGGTTTCAACCTGGGAGGCGTTTTTCTATTGCTTAATCCGAGCATAAAATAATAAAATGAGAACCATTTCCATTTATTGACTGTGGTCCCGCTGCCATGTCTTCGGCAAACACCCCTTCCCACACCGAGATTCTGCGTGCCTTGTACCTTGACCATCAAGGCTGGCTGCAGAACTGGTTGCGGCATAAGCTGGGCTGCCATCACCAGGCGGCCGACCTGGCGCAGGAGACATTCTGCCGGTTGCTGTCGGTGTCGCGCATGGACCTTGCCGCACTGAAGACGCCGCGCGCCTACCTGACGACGACAGCTACGCGGCTGATCATAGACCAGGCGCGGCGCCACAAGGTTGAGCAGGCATATATGGAAGCCCTGGCGCTTTCCCAGGACGGCATTTATGCCATCTCGCCCGAACAGCACCTGGCCACCGTGGAAACCCTGACGCTGATTGCCGGCCTGCTGGAAGGAATGACGGAAAGGCCGCGTCAGGCGTTCATGCTGAGCCGGCTGGAAAACCTGACCTACCCTGAAATCGGTGCGGTGCTGGGCGTTTCCAGCAGCATGGTCAAGCAGTACATTGCCTCGGCTATGGTGCATTGCCATGACATTGCCTATGGCGACGGCATGTAAGCCTGATGCAAGACGCTTCTTCAAACCCTTCGCGCAGCATCATTGAGCAGGCCGCCAGGTGGCATGCGCATATTCAATCCGGCGAAGCAAGCGCGGCGGAGCAGTCCGAGTTTGAACAATGGCGCCAGGCGGATGCAAGGCATGCCGAAGCGTATGCCCGCATGCAGAAGCTCTGGTCGCGGTTCGAGGGCGCGCAACAAGCTCCTGCCCGCGCCGCGCTCGATGCGGCGCTCAAGCCGGTCGCACGCAAACGCGGCAGGCCTGCCGCCAAGCTTGCCTTGCTGCTGACAATCCTCGCTGCTGGCGGGCTGGTATCGCAAACGCCCCCAGGGCGGTTCATGATGGCGGATTACAGCACGTCGATCGGCGAGCAGCGTATCATCGAGCTCGCGGATAACAGCCGGGTCACGCTCGATAGCCATAGTGCCGTTGATATCGACTTCAGCACCGGGCAGCGCCACCTGCGGTTGCTGCAAGGCAAAATCCTGGTCGAGGTTGCCAAGGACAAGAACAGGCCGTTCATCGTCGAAACCGGAGAAGGCACCGCGCGGGCCTTGGGCACGCAATACCTGGTCCGGCGCCAGAAGAAAGCCACCCAGGTGACCGTGATCGAATCAAGCGTGGAAGCCTGCGCCGCCAATGCATCAAAGCCTTGCGTGACGATGCAGCCCGGGGATTCCGTATTGCTGCAAAACCAGATGGTCGGGCCGATAGAAACAGTGGACATAGAGGCTGTCACGGCATGGACCAGGTTCCGGCTGGTGGCGGACGACATGCCGCTTGCCGATGTGCTGCGCGATGTGCAGCGCTACCATCGCGGTCATCTGCATTTTAACGACCAGGCGATTGAAAGCGTCCGCGTTTCGGGTGTGTTCGCGCTGGATGATACGGCGCACACCCTCAAGGTGCTTGCCGATACCACGCCGGTCAGGATCACGCAGTACACGCCCTGGCTGACGGTCATCAAGCCCCTCAAATAAAAATATTTCGCATTCGCTGTCCTTCCCTGCTTTTGGTGCGTCATCGTTGATGAAGACAATACAACAGGGAGTACCAGCTTAAATGCAACACGTTAACTCTAGGAAAAAGCCATTGGCTACCGCCATGCGGCTGGCGCTGGCTTTTTCATCTATTTCCTTGCTTGCTTATGCAGCATCCAGCCAGGCTGAACCTGCTATGCAGGCTGAAAGTGTAAAGTCCTATGATATTGCCGCCGGTTCCCTTACCGGCGTGCTCAATAGCTACGCGCAAGCGGCAGGCGTGGTGTTGTCGTTTGATCCTGCCCTCACTTCAGGGAAAACCAGTACCGGGCTTAAAGGCAGTTACACCGTCAAGCAAGGCTTTGACGTGTTGCTGCGGGATTCCGGGCTGCAGGTGACACCGGCGGCGGACGGCGGCTACACGTTGAAGAAAGTGCCGTTAGGCAGTATTTCATCAAATCCGGATGTATTGCCGGAAATATCCGTCAAGGCCGTGGCGGAAACCACGGCTGTGACGGAAGGTACCGGCTCATACACGACCAGTAGCATGAGCACGGCAACCAGGATGGCGCTTTCGCCGCGCGAAACGCCGCAGTCGGTCAGCGTGCTCACGCGTCAGCAGATCGAGGACCAGGGGCTGGTCACACTCGATGATGCGGTTCAGAACATCACTGGCCTGACCATGCAGAAGGGTTATTACACTGGTGATTCCGGCAGTTTCAGCTCGCGTGGCTTCCAGATATCCAATATCTTGCTCGATGGTTTACCTACCAGTACCGGTGCCAATGGCACATTCAATGCTGACAATGACTCCCTGGACATCTATGACCGGGTGGAAGTCGTACGCGGTGCCACGGGCCTGACCACCGGAGCCGGTACGCCCTCGGCAGCGATTAATCTGGTACGCAAGCGGCCGACGGCGGAAACACGAGTCAATGTGACGCTGAGCGCGGGAAGCTGGGACAATTATCGCGCGGTACTGGATGCTGGCGGGCCGCTCAACGCCGCCGGTACGCTACGCGGCCGTACCGTGATCACGGCGCAGGATACGGATTACTTCTATGACGCTGCCCATGGCCGCAACCACCAGTTCTACGGTATTCTTGAAGCGGACTTGGGACCTGTCACAACGGCTACACTGGGGATTCATTACCGCAGGGTGGATAACGACGGCTTGATTCCGGGCATACCCACCAACACGGACGGCAGTTTTATCTCCGGCCTGAAGCGTTCCACGAATCTTTCCAATGATTTTGACTACTGGAAACAGACTGACGTCACGGTATTTGCCGACTTGACCCACAAGTTTGACAATGACTGGCAGGTCAAGGCCGCGGCCGTCTGGAAACGGCCGGAACAGGATATGTTGTTTTCCGGGTTGAGCCGCAATAGCGGGGTCCTCTACCAGAACAGCCAGCGCTACCGGCTTGATAACAAACAAGACAGTTACGATGTGTCGCTTAATGGCCCGTTTTCGCTGCTTGGCCGTTCACATGAGCTGATGTTCGGAGCCAGCTACCGCCAATATGACAACAGGAACTGGGGCGGCTGGGCTGCTTATAGCTGGTCGACTGCCGGGCCGGTCGTCAATCCCTACAACTGGGATTCCTCTAGTGTCACCGAGCCAGCCATCGACATGTCGCGATGGAATATCGATACCACGACCAGCCAGAAAGGCGTCTATGCCGCTACGCGCTTGAATATCACGGATACTTTGAAAATTATTCTGGGAGCACGGTCGAACTGGTTCGAGAACGAAAACCATCTTACTCGTCGTGACTATAAAGTCACCCGGGAAATCACACCCTATGCTGGCGCCATCTACGACCTGGACGATAGTCACTCGGTCTATGCGAGCTGGACTGAAATTTTCGAGCCGCAGGGTAATATCGATAGAAACGGCAACCTGCTTGAACCCATTACCGGCACCAACTATGAGGCCGGCATCAAGGGCGAGTACTTTGGCGGCAGGCTGCATGCCAGTTTGGCGACCTTTATCGTTAGGCAACAGAACCGCGCCGTCAACGACCTGAGCGGCCCCAATCCCTGCCCTGGCAGCACTGGTGGCTACTGCCAGCGTGCCTCTGGCGAGATTGAGAGCAAAGGCGTGGAGTTGGAAGTCGGCGGCGGATTGACGCCGAACTGGCAGGTCATGACGGGCTATACCTACGTGGCGGCGAAATATACCAAGGATGATGATCCTGCCAACATTGGTCGCCTGTACAACAGCAATCTGCCGAGGCACCAGTTCAAGTTGACGACCAACTACCGGCTGCCGGGCGAATTCTCCCGCTGGCGCATTGGTGGAAGCCTTTACGCGCAAAACAGTGTTAAGGCCAATGATGATTCACGCATCGAGCAATCCGCTTATGCCATCCTCGGCCTGAATGCCGGTTACAATCTGAATGACCGGACGGAATTCAGATTGAACGTTAACAATTTGTTCGACAAGCGTTATTACCAGACACTGGGCTGGGACACAGGGGGTAACGTCTTTGGCACCCCACGCAGCGTACTACTGACGGCACGGTATAGGTTCTGACCTTAAAGCTTGACTAGCCAAACAGGCCATATGTAATGTGGCCTGTTTTCTTTTATAAAGCGACTGTTGATAGGAGTTTCAAAGAATTTTTCATTTTTAGGTGTCCTTTTTTCATTCTCAAGTGTCATTACTAGTAAGAGGGTAATATTTTGAATTTTGCGCATGGGTAAAAGTGCCAGTGCGCTTGATCATATTCATTTTTCAAGGCGGATAGCGGCCCTATCCGCCTTTTGATCGAATCAAACAAGGATTTGCCGTGAAGGAAGGTTTTCGCCAAAGCATGGCCTGGCTCCACACCTGGGTAGGCCTGTTGGTTGGCTGGGTGTTGTTTTTTGTATTCGTGACGGGTAGCGCCGGTTACATGAATTATGAAATCACGCGCTGGATGCAGCCTGAGCTGCCGCTACCAAAACAGCTAGTCGAAGTCGAGCCTGCGCAGGTGCTGGGATTCGCCTTCGACCGGCTGGAGCAGGTAGCTCCCAATGCCAGGATGTGGAGCGTGACGCTGCCGCACCGCGCGGTTGCGCAGCGCACGGACCGCGAGGCCGCAATTGCGTGGGAGGATATGCCGCGGCCGGGACAGGAGCGCGGGCGGCGCGGCAACGAGGGATTCGACCCTGTAACGGGCGCGCCGGACCAGCCTGTTGAGGCGCGTGCCACCGGCGCGGGCTGGGAACTGTATGAAATGCACTATGCGCTGCATTACATCAACTATGACGTGGCGTACCGCATTGTAGGCGTGTGCACCATGTTCATGCTGCTGGCGATCATCAGCGGCATCATTACCCACAAGAAGATTTTCAAGGATTTCTTTACCTTCCGCCCGGGCAAGGGCCAGCGCAGCTGGCTGGATGCGCACAATCTCGTCAGTGTGATGGCATTACCGTTCTTCCTCATGATTACCTACAGCGGCCTGGTGTTCTTCACGTTCCAGTATATGCCGACGGTGAAGGACGCCTTGTACGGTTCTTCGGAAAAACAGCTGCGGCAGTTGTATGACGAACTGTTCCAGCGCGACCCGGTGGACAAGGCATTCGAGCCCGTAACCCGGGCAAAGGCATCAGTGCCGCAAATGGTGGCCACTGCCCAGGCGGCTTGGGGAGATTTGCCGGTCGCGACGGTAATGCTGCGCCATCCCGCGGAAGAAGGCGCTTACGTGGAAATCATTGGTGATTCGTCGCGGCTGCTGAATCGCGGTTTCCCGCCCAAATTGAAATTCAATGCCGAGACCGGCGAACCTATGCCGGTCGAGGACAAGAACAACGCCTCGCTCCACACGCGCAACGTGCTGCTGGCATTGCATGAAGGCCATTTTGCCGGCTGGTGGCTGCGCTGGCTGTATTTCCTCTCAGGCGTGCTGGGTTGCGCGATGATAGGCACCGGTCTGGTGCTGTGGACGGTAAAGCGGCGCAATAACCATCTTGCCAAGCATGGCGGTAAGCCCGGCTTCGGCCACCGCCTGGTGGAGGTGCTCAACGTGGGAACGATAGTCGGCCTGCCGGTCGCAGTGGCGGCCTATTTCTGGGCCAACCGCCTGCTGCCCGTCGAAATGGCCGACCGCGCGGATTGGGAAATACATTGCCTGTTTGCAGTATGGGGCTGGATGTTCATCTACGCGGCTTTACGGCCGCTCAAGCGCGCATGGCTGGAAAGCCTGTACATCGCGGCTGCGGCCTTCGGCCTGATCCCGTTGCTGAATTTCTTGACCACGGACAAGCACCTCGGCGTGACCCTGCCTTATGGCGACTGGGTGCTCGCAGGCTTCGACCTGACCATGTGGGGCTTCGCCGCCGCCTTTGCCTATATGGCATATAAGCTCAAGCAGCGATGGTTGAAACAGGAGGCTGCGGCATGAGTTCAGTGACGCGTTACCGCCTGATGGTGGCTTCCCGGATATTGGCAGCCGTGGTGGCGGGTTACGCCCTCACTTCCTCGGCGTCGATATTGCTGGCCTTGCTGCTGCCAATCCCCAAGGCTGAGGCTGTGCTGGCTTCCACCATGCTGAGCTTTGCCGTTTATGCCGGGGTCGTCATCTGGGTATTCCAGGCACGCAGCGCTACCAGAGCCTGGGTAGGACTGCTGTTGCCATTGGCCGTGCTTTCACTGCTCTGCTGGCTGTTGATGCCGGGAGGCGCGGCATGAGCGCATACCACTTCGCGGTGCTGCTGTTGACCCTGGGCGGTTTTGCTGCGTTGGCGGTCAGCATGGAAAAGCACGGCAGGCAATTGACGGGCCGCGACCTGCCTGAAAAAAAGCGCAGGCTGGTTTACTGGCTGGGCTGGGTTTTGCTCGCGCTTGCCCTGGCGGTGGGAGTGGGCGGTTGGCATTGGAATATCGGCCCGGTGGTGCTGGTGGGCTGGCTGAGTGTAGCCGGGATGGCGTTGGCATTCACGATGCCATGGTGGCCTTTGCAACCCAAATTGGCTGCACGCAAGGAGAAACCGCTGCCGCAAGTGCCCGATTCTGTGCTGCCTTGGCCTGTGCGCAGCTTGCTGATCCTGGGCTTGGTCGCATTGCCGGCATGGTATGTTGGCAATGCCTGGAAAATGTCCGAGCACGCCGTGTTGCGCGATGATGCTGTGCATGGCCAGATCGGTCCCTGGAAGTTTGTCATTGTGGAAGAAGACCAGGGCCCGCCCGAGTTTGTCGCTGGCGGTACGCCGATCAAGGAATTCCACCTGCGCTTTTGCGAGGAATGCGACCGGGAAATCCGCGCCGCCTATCTCAAGATCCGCAAGCCGCGCTCGTTGCGCGCGGCAGGCCTGGCATTCAGCGGCACGCGCTGGACGCGCGAAGTGGCCATCTACATACCGCCTGCCGCCACGTTGGAAGACCAGATATGGCTGACGGTGGAAAGCAAGGCGGGAGAGGTATACCACCAGGCGTTCGATATTGAGCGCCTGTCACCCGCCTTGGCAAAATTCATCAAGGAAAGGAGGCAATAACATGAAGTTCCCAATTCAATGGATGCTCCGTGCTGCAACCATGATGGTTCTTCTTGCCAGCACCGCTGTAATGGCGCATGGCGTGCATATTCCGATTGGCAAATGCTGGACGGAAAGCAAGCATGTCATCTGCGAAGGCGGCGAATCGGACGGCCACCCCTTGCCGGACGCATTGGTCGAAGTCATCAGCTACGATGAAAAAACCTTGGTCTCAGGCAAACTCGACGAGAAATCCCGTATACGTTTTGCACGTCCGGATAGCGAATTCTATATCCTCATCGACGATGGCCCGGGACAAGTGATCGAGATCGACTGGAAGGATGTCAAGGGGATTTGATCATGCCCTCCGCTCACGCCTTTTGTTGAGCGGGCGTACGGACTACATCCAGCTTGGTGGTTGACCTTCTGTGCATCCGGGTTCTGATCGGATAAGTCAGCCATGATCCGTTTTTTCTTTCTCTAGAGCGGCACAGAACCTTGCTCGCGATGCCGTACTTTTTGTGCCGCTTTCAGTGTCGTTGCCGCTTAATTTTCCCATCTTCATGTCAGTAAAAACGGTTAAAATCGCTTATTAACCGTAAATTTCTCGATTTCTCCCCGAGACTATTCTTGCCGAGAAGAAAATTCGCTATTCCCAATTGCCCGTTTTAAACATGCCTGCTTATGTGAGGGCAAGCCGTGCATCCTTATGGGGTCAGACAGATTAAGAAAAAGACGGAAATTTACAAGTAAGCTCGACGGTTGTCCGATATCCGGACACATTATTGGCCCCGATCCATTGACCCTGTCGCATGGTTGTTTATCCTTCCTCAAAAAACAGTAACAGCAATTTACTGTCTTATGGAGATGGGGTATGCACGTAGACCAGTACGCACGATTGCTTGATATCAGGACCTTTGAATGCTGGTCCCAAGCGGTTTTCAGCCTGGCTGCCAATCACGGTTTCGAGCAATGCCTGTTTACTGCGTTGCCTAGCAAGCACGCCTCCATGGACAAGGCCTTTGTCGTTAGCAATTATGCGCATCAGTGGCGTGTCATCTATGACGAGCAGCGCTATTTCAATATCGATCCCGCCATCCATCATTGCTATTCCACCCATATCCCTCTGCTATGGGAACAAAGCCTGTATTCCAGCCCGAGGCAGCAAGCGATGTATCAGCAGGCCAGCAGTTACGGCTTGCGTACTGGCCTGATATTCCCAATTTACGGGGCCAATGGCGAGTTCGGCATGATGAACTTTGCTTCGGACCAGCTAGCGGACAAAGAGGCACGCGAAGAAATTGCAAACATCATTCCCATGCTCTCGGTATTCAAAGACTACGTGTTTGAATCTGCCAAATCCTTTTACCAGACCACGGGGAGCGGCACCAATGTCCCGCTTACTCCACGCGAGAAAGAAGTGATCAACTGGTGCGCCGCTGGCAAGACGTGCTGGGAAATCTCACGAATACTTAGCTGCTCAGAGTCAACCATCAACTTCCACCTTTCCAATGTTCGCCATAAGTTCGATGTAGGCAGCACCCAGCTAGCCGTCATCAAGGCTTTGCAACATGGGTTGATTCGCGTCTGAAAGTTGCTCGGCGTCGTCCAGAAACGCGGTCACCAGTTTGACCCAATAGCTCGCTCCCAAGGGGATGATGCCATCGTTGAAGTCATAGCGTGGATGATGCAGGCCATAGACATGATTCCCGGAGCGAGGCTTAGCCCCATTACCGATAAAGGCATAACATCCAGGTTTCTTTGCCAGCATGTAGGCAAAGTCTTCCGCGCCCATGGTGGGTTCTACTGCGTCGTTCACCTTGTCCGCTCCAGCTACCTGCCGCATGATGCCGCAGGCAAAAGCGGTTTGCGTGGCATCGTTGATGGTAGGCATGGATTGCCGTAAGAAACTGAAGTCCGCATTGCAGCCGTGCGCCTGGGCAGTCAGCAAGACGATTTCTTGCATGCGTTGCTCCATCATGTCCAGCACCTCAAGGCTGAACGTGCGCACGGTACCCCCGATCCGGGCGGTATCCGGGATGATGTTGAAGCTGGTGCCAGCCTCTATTTGAGTGACAGAAAGCACAGCACTGTCTATGGGCCGTTTGTTGCGGGTTACGACCGATTGCAGGGCGCAGACGATATGGGCGGCTGTCAGTATTGGATCCGCGCCATCCTGGGGTATCGCGGCATGGCTGCCCTTGCCGTATATAGTAATCCTGAATTCATTGCATGAAGCCATGATAGGCCCCGGGCGCGTGGCGAATTCCCCTGCAGGCAGGCCGGGCCAGTTGTGGAGGGCAAATATTGCATCGCAGGGAAAGCGTTCGAACAATCCTTCTTCCATCATCCTTGCCGCGCCGCTGCCGCCTTCCTCCGCCGGCTGAAAAATGAAGTTAACGGTCCCTTTGAAGTCCGGCTTGAACGCGAGTTGCCTCGCTGCCGCCAGCAGCATGGCAACGTGGCCGTCATGTCCACATGCGTGCATTTTGCCAGCGTAGCGTGAGCGGTATGCAAAATCATTTTGCTCCTGCATATTGAGGGCATCCATATCGGCGCGCAAACCAATGGATCTTCCGCTCTGATAGCCATGCAGTACTCCCACTACGCCTGTCCCACTTATGCCCCGGTGCACTTCAAGGCCCCATTCCGCGAGCTTGTCCGCGATCAGGGCGCTGGTTTGATGCTCTTCATAACCGGTTTCCGGATGAGCATGTATGACATGGCGTATGCCCTCGAACTCTGCAACGCTGGCTAAAATTTCCGGAATCAGATCCACAATGGCCTACCTTTCAGTTCTCATAGGTTGGGCAGGCGGGATAAATGCCGCGGTAGTTCCTGTAGGCATACGGGCCATACTGGATAGGGGGATAGTCTTTTCCGGCGAGCCCTGGGACAGTTGCCACCGGCTCAATCACGGTAGCGTAATTGGGCTGGAAGAAGAACGGCAAGGAGATGCGCGGGGTGCCAGTCAATACACGGTGCTTGGTTGCGACGTAGGCATCCTTGGACCAGTATTGCAGCATATCGCCGATATTGCATATATAGGCATCTTCGATAACAGGGGCGTCAAACCAGACGTTGTTCTTGCCCAATACCTGCAAGCCCGGGCTGTTAGCGAGCAATATGGTCAAGCAGCCGTAGTCTGTGTGGGCGCCACAATTATGGTCGCCGATCTCGATACCGCTCATGCGTTGTTCAAGTTCCGGCATTTTTTCCGCCATGCGGTTAATGTCCACTGCCTCTGGATAATTGACGGTACGGAATTGCCAGAATGAGCGGCCGTTGAAAGCCTTGTAAAAGAAGTCTTCCTCTAGCTCCAGGCTAATGGCGATACCGCGCATGAGATCGAATCCCAGCCGGTTCATTTCTTCTATGTAATGTGTCAAGACCGGCTGGTAGCCTTCAATGTCAGGCCATATATTGGGGCCATGCATAGGCATGCGCGCTTGTACCTCAGGCGCACCAGGTTCGAAATCAACGCTGAATTCCATTAACTCGTAAGAATTGCGCTTGCCATCGGCTAGTTCGGAGAGCACCGGGGAGTAGCCACGGAAACACTTGCTATGCCGCTCCATCGAATACTCCAGTTTGTCTTCCAGCGGTTGGGAGAAAAATGTTTCCGCCATGGCAAAGGTCTGGCGTATCAATTCGGGGCTGATGCCGTGATTGCGGATGTAGAAGAACCCCACTTCCCGGCAGGCTTGCCCTAACTGCCGGGCAACCTCGGCAATGACGGGAGCGTCTGGATCACGCAGGCTTGCTATGTCTATCACCGGAATTTCCAATTGCGTGAAATTGATATCGTCCATTGCCATCCTCCATATATGCCAGAGCTATGTTAAGAGCTTGGTTGCTGCCTTTCACCTGTCATATTTGATAGGTTTTTTCATTTCCCCCGCTTCCTATAATCAATTGCAGTTTCACTTGGCACAGGCCAGGCGGTACTAATTTAAGGCCCGTCATTGGCGGCCTTTTTCAAGAGTCCAGGTAATTAATCCAACGATCTTCTTTTTTGAGTATCAAGGGAGGCATGCTGTGCAAAACACTATGGCTGCACTGAACCAACCCGGCGACTTCATTAATGTTGCCAGAAAGGCCGAACTATACGACCTCATCACGCCCAAGGTTTTTGGGCAGGATGAACTGCTGGACATGCGCGACCAATTTGCGCGTTGCGGATACGTGAAGTTGTCTTCCTTGCTTTCGCAGGAGGCATTGGCGGTTTTTCGCGAGGAAATGGAACAGCTGGAGCAATTGGCTAGCCGTAAGAGATTCGAGATGCCTGGCTATCTCACGCCGCGCAAGCTTTCGGTGGCCGGGGGCGGCCTTATCAAGTCGCATTCTCCCGCGCTTTACAGCTTGTACCATCATTACGCGCTCAGGAACTGCGTGGAGCAGATCACTGGCCGTCCTATCTATACATGCACCCATCCCGAGGAGTACATGGTAGCCAACTTTCTGCACAACAATGGCGACACCCACGGCTGGCACCTGGACGATCCTGCCTACGCACTCATCCTCTTTGCTGAAACCCCACCGGAACAAGCGGGCGGCGAGGTTGAATTCATCTCCAACTGGCTGGACCTTTGCAGGCGCAAGAACCGCAAGCCGGACGAGAATATCCAGGACCTGATCGCCTGGGCGGAAGAGAACGGCATGGTGGACCGCCATGAACACAAGAGCGGCGATGCCTACCTCCTGCGTGCGGATATCAACCTGCACCGAGTATCGCCGCTAAAAAACGCAGGCGACCGCCGCTCGGTGGTCAACCTGGCTTTCCAGGCGACTGCAGTGGCCGATTACGGCCTGACTGCAGACCTGCTCTATGGCATGTCTGCCGTTGTATAACCCTTGAATCACCGAAGGTTGAGCATATGGACGCATTCAATCAGCAAATGACCCAGGCTGCTTTCACTGAAGATAACGCAGACAAGATTGTCTGGCGGTTTAGCACGTTCGAAGCGCTATCGGTACAGGAGCTTTACGCCATCCTTGCATTGCGGGAAAGCATCTTTATCGTGGAGCAGGACGTGCCCTACACGGATATAGATGGCAAGGATAGCCATTGCACCCATCTCATGGGCTACCTTGGCAACGATCTGGTGGCTTACCTACGCATAGTCCCGGTGGGCTTGTTCAAGCCAGGCTGCTACAGCCTGGGCAGGGTAGTGCTCAAAAAGGAATTGCGCGGCGGCAGTGCAGGCAAGCTGCTGCTGAGCCTGGGCCTTGAATACCTTGATTCAATACGAAACGGTGTGCCCGTATGTATTTCCTCCCAGCTGTATCTGAAGAATTTCTACAGCAAGCTGGGTTTTGAAGAAGAAGGAGAACCGTATATTGAAGACCGGATTCCCCATATCGCCATGACCAGACGCTAGGGAGGCCCATCATGATCAAAACTCTTTTGACCATGCATCGTTCCAGGATATATGCAGGCCTGACATTCGCTATCCCTTTCCTGGCGTTTGCCCCGCAGTCGCTAGGAGTGGTGACGACATTGCTGATGGGCGCCATAGGCATAGCGCTTGCCCTGCATGCCGTGCCAGTTTATATCAAGTGGATACTGGCCTTCGAAGACAGGATCAACCTCAAGCTGGGATTGCTGACTCCTGCCCGTTTCCTGCGGACGCTGTGGCATGTGCCGTTGGTCTTGCTGATCAATGCGGGAGCAGGCGCCGACGCTGTTTCAGCGGGAGGCATTCTGCTCTTGGTACTGGCTTCCAGCGGCCTGCAGGCCTTGGCGATAGCCGCCGCCTATAAGGGCTGGGGAGACCGGGTGGGAAATTCGCTGATGGCTTTTGCCGGAGCCTCCGTGCTTGTTACGCTGGCATTGGCGTTCCAACCCCTGCTTTATCTGGGATTGTTGCCGGCTTTGCTGCTATGCGGCTACCTGGGATTGGGCATATTGTCCGATTTCCGCTCGGTGTTTTATCCGAAAAGCGGGGTTGGCGTATTTTTTGGTAGTTTCAATCCTATCCACAAGACCCATATCAAACTCCTGCAACAAGCAATACAACAGCGAGGGCTGAGCAAGGTCTACCTGCACCCGACCACGGTGCCCAAGCTACACCGGGTAGCCTTGGAGCAGGGCGAACTCTCTATGGCCGAAGAGGGCGGTATGCGCGTATACAGCAAAACCGCGCTGGCCGATCCTTACAAAAACTACTTTCCCACAGGCCGCAAGTTCTATGAGTACGAGGTACGCCAGCAATTGTTGCAGGCGGCCATCCGCGATGCCGGGCTCCAGGACAAGGTGGAGGTTCTGGACTGGCCGGGAATTTACGACCAGGGCGGTTTCTTCGCCGTGCTCGACAGGATCAAGGCAGGGCAGCCTCCCGATACCCCCTTTCACGGCATACACGGCAGTGATGTTGGGGGAATCTGGGTGCGCAATATTTTCGAGCTGTCGGGCGGTATCCATCCTTACCCGGTAGTACGATCGGATTGCATTTCCGCCACTGCCATTCGCGAAGGCGCCGTCGGCTATACCACGCCCACCATAGAGGCATTCCTGGCGGCTACCCGCGCAGGGCAGGATTTCATGTTCCCCACCGGCTATTTATTCAAAAACAACAGCATCAACAGGAGATAGCAATGAGTTCATCCACCGAGATCACCATTGTCGGGGCCGGGCCATACGGCCTTTCAATTGCGGCGCATCTCAAGCACCTGGGGCTGGGGTTCAGGATAGTGGGCAGTCCTATGCATACTTGGCGCACGCATATGCCCAAGGGGATGCACTTGAAGTCAGCCGGACTTTCCGCCACGCTGTTCGATCCTGAGCGCAAGTTTAGCCTTAAGGACTACTGCAGGCAGCATGGTCTGCCCTATGAAGATGAAGGCCTGCCTATTTCGCTGGAGTTGTTCACCCAATACGGCATGGCGTTCCAGCAACGCTTCGCGCCGCAACTGGAAGAAGCCAAGTTGGTTTCGCTGCAGAAGTTGCGCGAGGGTTTTGAACTCACGCTGGACAACGGGGAACGCTTCACCTCCGGCAAGGTGGTTCTGGCTGTTGGCATAGACTATTTCCGTTATGTGCCTGCTCCGTTGAAGTCGCTGCATAGCGAGCATTATTCGCATAGCGCGGAACACCATGACCTTGCCAAGTTCGCGGGCAAGGATGTTGCCATCATCGGCAGCGGGTCTTCCGCCATCGACATGGCGGTGCTGTTGAATGAAGTGGGCGCACGTCCCACCCTGGTTGCACGCCGCAAAACGCTCAATTTCAACCAGAAGGAAGGCCGTACGCGCGGGATGCTGAGCCGTCTATTGGCGCCCATGTCGGGCTTGGGGCCGGGATGGAAGAATTTATTGTGCGCTTCCGCTCCCGGTTTGTTCCGCTACCTGCCAGACCAGGCCCGTATCCGGATTACCAAGGATTTCCTCGGGCCTTCGGGCGCCTGGTTCATACAGGAACGTCTCGACAAGGTGCCCGTCATGCTCGGGCAACGGCTGTTCTCGGCTAGCTCGACCCAGGACAAGGCCAGCCTGTATTTTGTCGACGCCAGTGACAAGATCAGCGAACTTGAGGTGGACCATGTGGTCGCTGCCACGGGTTATAAAGCCGATCTCGGCAGCATCAGCTTTCTCAGCCCGGAAATCCGCCTACAGATGCGAACCATAGGCAATACGCCCAGGCTGAGCGCGAACTTCGAGTCTTCAGTGCCTGGCATCTACTTTGCCGGCCCTTCTACCGCGAACAATTTCGGGCCGTTGATGCGTTTTGCACTGGGAGCGGGATATACCTCGAGGAAATTGACCAGGCACCTGTTCCAGACAACAGACGAGCGCGGCAACGTTGCCGGCCGACCCCAGGCTGCCGTGAGCAGCCAGTACCAGCCATGAGGCATTTGCAAGCAGCCTGCCGGAAACTGTGGCATAGCCCCATCCTGCTCCTGCTCTATACCGCGTCGATATGGGGCTGCAATGCGGTGGCGGCCAAGTTGGCCACGGGGAATATCTCGCCCATGAGCCTGGTATTGCTGCGCTGGCTGATTGTATGTGCGGTGTTGGCTTTTTTCCTGCAGCAGCCGATAAGGCGGGAATGGCCACTATTGCGTGCTAACTGGCGGCGCTTCCTGTGGCTAGGTTTTGCCGGCTTTACTGGTTTCAGCGCCTTGTTCTACCTTGCTGCCTACAAGACCACAGCCGTCAATATCACGCTGCTACAAACCTCGATGCCGCCGTTCATCATGCTGGGCGCTTGGCTTTTCTTCAAAGAGCAGATCAGCAGTGCCAGCGTGGCGGGCATGATCATGGCGTTGTGCGGAATGGTGCTGATTGCCTCGCAGGGCAGGCTGGAAACCCTGGCCGGGCTTTCCTTCAACCTGGGCGATATTGCCATCATCCTGGCTTGCCTGCTATATGCGGCCTACACGCTTTCCATCCGCAAGCGCCCTGTCATGCCGGCATTGGTGTTCTTTTTCGGCATGTCCATAGGCGGCTTGGTTACAGCCTTGCCGTTATTGCTGGCCGAAGCAATGGCAGGCTACACCTATTGGCCCAATGCCACCGGCTGGTGGATTCTGTTATTCGTGACATTTGGCCCTACGCTCACCGCCCAACTGGCCTATATGCGTGGCGTGGAACTGATAGGCCCATCTCGCGCCAGCCTGTTCCCATGCCTGGTGCCGGCATTGGGGGCTTTATTTGCCGTGCTCATTCTCGGCGAGCCCTTCCTTTTCCATCATGGCCTGGCATTGGTGCTGGGCCTTGGCGGGGTGTACCTGGCCGAGGTGAGAGTCAAACTGCTGAAGCCAGCCAGAGTGGCCTGAAAGGAGGAGACCAGCATTGGATAAACAACAGGAAGAATTGTACGGGCCGCAGCATCTGGCCTTGCAGCAGGATTTCGACACGGTCAAGCTGGCGGCCGCAGTCCATAACAATATTGTCAGTCCGCAGATAGAAGACGTGCACAAGGCCTTCATAGAAAGCCGGGATATGTTTTTCCTCAGCACCATAGACCACCGAGGCTATCCCACTTGTTCTTACAAGGGCGGCAGCCGCGGCTTTATCAAGGTGCTGGACGAGCACACGCTGGCCTACCCGAGCTATGACGGTAACGGCATGTTCCTGTCTATGGGTAACATCACGCGCAACAGGCAGATCGGCATGCTGCTGATCGACTTTGAAGTCCCGCACCGTATCCGTATCCATGGCGATGCGAGCATAGACCGCGATGACCCGTTAATGGCGGAGTATGCCGAGGCCGAGATGGTGGTGCGCGTCAAGGTCAAGGAATTGTTTGTCAACTGCTCGCGCTATGTCCACCGTTTCCAGCGAGTGGCCGATTCCGACTATGTGCCCAAGCACGGCAAGCAAACCAGGCTGCCGCAATGGAAGCGCATAGATGGCCTGCAAGAAGCGCTGCCTCCACGTGACCAGCATATTGCCGAGGCACTGGGCGGCACGATCACGCCGGAAGAATATGAAGAAATGGTCAGGACGGGCAGCGCCTGACCATGTCATTCGATCGGGAGAGGCCATGATACAGCCACCACCACTACCATTACTCGGCAGAGCAAACGTACTGTCGTTTACCGGCGGCTTCGTGGATGTCGTTGGCTTTGCTGCGCTGTTCGGCCTGTTTGCCAATCACATGACCGGCAATATTGTGATGATCGGCATCTCGCTGAGCTACTCCAGCCCCGGTATGCTGCTGAAGCTGCTGGCAATCCCGGTATTCATCGGCAGCGTGGCCTTGACCCGGCTCATGATCCTGCGCCTGGCTGCAAGCGGCTATCCTTCAACGCGCATCCTTTACATGGCGCAGGCATTGCTCCTCATATTGTTCATGGTGACCGCCCTGGCTTCGTTGCCGCACGACGATCCCAATGATCCTTGGCTGGTTTGCGCCGGTTTGTTTGCCGTGGCGGCCATGAGTGTGCAGAACACCCAGGGCAAGCTGCTCGACCCGCAGTGCGTTCCCACCACCGTAATGACCGGCAACCTGGTGCAGGCTGTCATCGATTTTGTCGACCTGTATCTCGCCAAGCGCAGCGCTGAGCCCGGGGCCAGTCAGCGGTTGAAACAGGCTACGGCTGCAATTGTCAGCTTTATTGCGGGAGCGGTGCTGGGTGCATTTATGCTGAAAAACCTTTCCTTCGCCTGCCTGGGCATGCCGGTATTGCTGCTTTTGTTGCTGAGTTTCATGCCGGGCGGCGCCTATATTGGCAACAAGGAAATGAAACTGGAGATGAAGTGACACCCCACGCTAGCATCCTGCTTCGTTGTATATTGCCTGTTGTTGAATGTTGATCCTGCTTAACCATGATGCACACAAGAACCACCTCTCTCCCGCGATTCCGGCCAGCCAACCAGGAAACCATTGTATTGCTGGCGGCATTTGCGCTTGCATTGCTTTTTGCCGCCACCCTGGACGGTTTTTCCAGCTGGGGCAATATCATGACATTGCTGCGCAGCGTGTCGATTCTCGGCATCCTGGCGCTTGGCATGATCATGGTCATCATCATTCGCGGGATAGATCTCTCGCAAGTGGCGATCGGCATGGTCTCGGCTGCCATCGTGGTCAAGGGCGTAGCGTTGGGTTATCCGCTGCCGGTATGCCTGCTGGTGGGATTGCCGCTGGCATTGTCGATGGGCCTGGTCAACAGCCTGCTGGTGGACCGCCTGCAAATCCCTGCATTGTTCGTCACGTTGACAACGGTATTCATCTACGTGGGACTGGCAAGGGTGACAGTATTGCCCTCGATGATCATCAACCTGCCTCCAGATAGCCGCAGCCTGACCTCGCTGGCAGGGAACTGGCATAGCATTCCCATCCCGTTATTGCTGTTTCTCGCCTGCGCGTTGGCGATGCACTTGTTTCTTGCCCGCACCACCATTGGCCGTTTTTTCTATGCTTATGGCGACAACCCGGAAACCGCCAGGCTGTATGGCATGCCCGTACGCATCATCCCGCTAATGGCCTATATGGGTTCGGCATTGCTGGCGTTCCTGGCGGGCCTGTTGATGGTTTCCACCACGGCAATGGCCGACCTCAAGACGGTGAATTCCACCTTGATCTTCGACGTGATCCTGGTGGTCGTGGTAGGCGGCGCGAGTTTCGCCGGTGCCCGGGGAAGTGTTGCCAGCGTGATTGCCGGCCTGCTGTTGGTGGGCGTGCTGCTTAACGCCATGACCATCATGGATATCAACAGCCAACTACAAAACATCATCAAGGGTGCCGTATTGCTGGTCGTGCTCGTCGCTGATAAATGGTTGTATCCGTTCGACGAGGAATCGTCCAGGCAAAGCATTTGAGCACACGCTAATTATTAAAACGAGGAGAGGAAAGTCATGAAAACCAAGAAGAACCGTTCATTATCGCTATTGCTGCTCAGCAGCCTGTTGCTGGGGCCAGCCGTGGCCCAGGCCGCCAATCCCACGCCGCGCGACCAGATGCGGCTGGACTTTGACAAGGCGGTTAAGGGCAAGACAGTGGCATGGGTGCCGATTACCCTGGGCAATCCGATAGGCGACATGTGGACCGCTGCCATGCGCCAGAACTTCGAGAAGTACGGCATCAAGTTTCTCGTACGTGATCCCAACTTCAGCACGAGCGCACAGCTGCAGGCGGTCACCAACCTCATCAACCAGAAACCAGATGTACTCATCGTGCAGAATTCCAACGTTACTTTACTGACCAAGGAATTGAAACGGGCCATGGATAACGGCATTTACGTGATTCAGGTCAACCTGCTGTCCAACCAGCCCACCGATGCCTATGTCGGGGTGGACTACGTGGACGTGGGACGCCAGATCGCCAGGGACATCGTCAAGGAATGCGGTGGCGGCAAATCCTCCGGCAAGGTGGCTTTCGTCCAGGGCGAGGCTACCGCTACGGACAGCATAGATCAGCTCAAGGGTGCCATGGAAGTATTCAAGCAGGACAAGAGCATCAAGTTGGTCTCTACCCAGGCTGCTAAGTGGGACAGCAACAAGGCCAACGAGATCACCGCCACCACTCTGCAACAGCATCCCGACCTATGCGCCACTTATGGCTCATGGGGCATCATGCAACAGGGCGCGGCACAGGCAGTCAAGACTGCGGGCCTGCAGGGAAAGGTCAAGGTCTATGCTTCCAGCGATGGCCCACGCTCGGATTGCGACCTGGTGGAGCAGAAGCTGTTCCACAAGATATTGTCCTTTCGCGCCGATATCCAGGGCGAACAAGTATCTAACGCAGTCATCAGCTTGCTGCAAAGCGGCAACAAGCCAGGCAGCAAGCGCATGACCATACTTTCCAACAACTACTGGGTAACCGGCAAGCAGGAGCGCAACTACTGCTACGATTTGCCGAAATAAGCAATAACCGCTGTCGCGAGGGCGGCGGCAATTTCTCCAATCTTTAAGCAAGACCAAACATGTGTAACCTAAACCGGTTCAAGACCTTAGAGCCAGGCACCCTGGCGCTGGCATTTGCCGTGCTGGGGCTTTTCGTCCTGTTTGCCGCCACGATTCCCCATTACGCCAGTGCCACGAATATCGAGCAACTGCTGCGGGATTATGCGGAACCTGCCTTGATCGTGACAGGCATGACCATCGTCATTATTTCAGGCGGCATAGACCTCTCGGTAGGCGCCGTGTTTGCCATTGCCAACTTTGTCGCGCTCTACTTGTTCAAAGTGCATGGGTTGCCGCTAGCGGCAACTGTGCCGCTTACCCTGGCAGCCGGTCTTGCTATCGGCCTGGTAAACGGCCTACTCATCGGCTATGTCAAGACGCGGCCTTTTCTCACTACGCTGGCCATGCTGCTGATACTGCGCGCTTGCTACGAGCTGGCCGCCGACAGCTATGCCGTGGAGCTGGTGGACGCCTTCAATGAAAGCGAAGCATGGGATTTCATGGGCAGCGGCGCCGTGGCCGGCATCCCCGTCAACATGCTGGCGCTTCTTGTTGCCGGATTGTTGGTGCATCTGCTGCTTATCCGCAGCAGGCCGGGCTCCCACCTCACGGCAACGGGCGCCAACCGCAAGGCAGCGCGGCATGCGGGTATACGCGTCAACCGCATCATCCTGCTGGTCTATGCCTTGAGCGGCTTGCTGTCCGCAGCGGCGGGCTTGCTGTATGCGGCGCGCCAGAACAGCGCAGGCACCGATACCGGGGTCGGCATGGAGCTAATGGCCATTACTGCGTGCGTAATAGGCGGCGTCAGCCTGGCGGGCGGCAAGGGTACAATACCGCGTGCCTTGCTTGGGGCGGCTTTCATCTTTTTGCTCATGAACGGCCTGCTCCGCTTCAATATCAGCGGCAGCATCTCGGCTACCATTACCGGTGTTATCCTGCTGGCTGCCATCGCGGCCATAAGCAAAGCCAAGCCGCAGGGCTTGCGCGATGCCAGCACAAACTCCAGCGCGCTGCTGCCAGTTCCCTTGGCTGTCCATGATATCGAGCCTTCTGAGGGCCATGACCGTGTGGTCAGCCTGCTCAATATCAGCAAGCAATATGCCGGCCACCATGCGCTTCGCAGGATCAACCTGGACCTGCATGCAGGCGAGATCATGGCATTGCTGGGTGAGAACGGCGCGGGCAAGTCTACTTTGTGCAAAATCATTGCCGGGGCGGTGGCGCCCAGCAGCGGGCAGCTGCTGGTGAACCTGGAGCCGGCCGTCTTCCGCAATCCCGCTGACAGCATCAAGGCCGGCATCGCGATGGTCTATCAGGAAACCAGCCTGATCGAACACATGACGGTGGCGCAGAATATTGTGCTTGGGCAAGAGCCGTGGATCTACCTCAATGCCGCCATATTGGAGCAGATACGTGGCCTGTTGCGGGAGTTCTTCCTGGACATAGACCCCCTGGCCGAAGTCGCCAGCCTGAGCATCGCGCAAAAACAACTGGTGGAAACCATGCGTGCGATACGCTTGAAGGCAAGGGTGATGGTATTTGACGAGCCCACTGCCAGCCTGAGCCAAGCCGAGGCGGAGTTCTTTTTCTCGTTGTTGCGCCGCCTGAGGGCGCAGGGCATTTCGATCGTGTTGATCACGCACGCACTGGAAGAGGCGCTTGCGGTGGCGGACTGCGTTACCGTCCTGCGCGACGGCGATTGCGTCAGGCAGCGGCTGCCGGTTGGCAGCCTCGACCGGGCCACCTTGATACAGCTGATGGTGGGGCGCGACACGCAGGATACCTATGCCGAGCCGCATCAATCCAGCGTGCCTGCCGTTTCGGCCCAGTCGGGCCTGGCGCTGCGGCACCTGACGCTGTCCGGCAGTTTTGCGGATATCTCGCTTGATTTCCCGGCGGGCCGCATCACCGGTATTGCGGGACTGGTGGGTTCGGGCCGCACTGAGATAGCGCGTGCGGCGTGCGGTGCGTTGCACACAGGGGCAAGAGTGCAAGGCCAGGTTCTTTTGCAAGGGAGGCCGGTGGAATGCTTCAATCCGCGGCAAGCCATAGAAAACGGGATAGTTTATGTCACCGAGAACCGTCACGAGGATGGATTGTTCGCCACCATGGACGTTGCCGATAATCTCTACCTGGCATTGCTTTCGACACGCAAAGGCTGGCGTTTCTGGTATTCAAAGCATGCGGCGAAGGCGGTGGCGGCAGATTGGATAGCCAAGCTGGGCATTAGCGGCCTGCATCCCGGCCAGGCTGCCAGTACCTATTCCGGCGGCAACCAGCAGAAAATCCTCATCGCGCGGGCGCTCAGCCTGGAGCCGCAGGCGGTATTTTTCGACGAGCCGACCCATGGGGTGGATATAGGCGCGATTGCCAGGATACATGCCGTGATCCAGGAATTGGCGGCGCAAGGGAGGATCGTCATCCTGGTCTCTTCCTACCTGCCCGAAATCCTCAAGTTATCAAGCCGGATAGTGGTATTGCGCAAAGGCAAGGTGGCCGGGGAGCTGAGCCAGCCAAAAGCCAGCCAGGATAGTATATTGAACCTGGCGGCGCACTAGATCATGCCTCGCCTTTTTTCACTTTCTCTGCATACTCTTCCTGGCTGATGGTGCCGCCCAGCGCTTCCGCTATCCCCTTTGCGTTGGCGGGCAACGCGGGCTGAAGGTCATCTATGCGTTTCCATTGCGGTTCCGGCGTCGGGGACTGTTCGCTTGGTACATACTTGGAGCGTTCAATCCGCTGATAGCGATGGATATAGCGCGGACAATTGGTGAAGATATCGGTGATGGTCACCCGCACAACTAATTCCGCGCCGTGAAAAGTGCTCAATAGCGGATCATTAAAGTCCACCGAGGCGGTGCCGTGTATACGGATTCGGTTGGGGGTCTCGAAATCAATCAGCAGCATGCCTATCTTGTCGTTGGCGATCATGTTGCCGACGGAGAGAAACATGCCGTTGCCATCGTAGCTGGGGAAAGCCAGCATTTTCTCATCCAACACCCTTATAAAGCCAGGATCGCCCCCTTTGTATGAGCAAGTAGGAAAGCCTCTGTAATCCGTGGTGGTGAGGAAGAACATGTCCCGGCTCTCGATAAACAGCCGATGCGTTTCCGTGATGCTGGAGTGTACGATATTCTTGCGCACGGCGTCGGCAAGCTGGGTGGTTTCAAACCGTTCCTGCACCCGCCGATGTTCATCTCCATATAAATCGCTCATTTTGTACTCTCGCGAGATGTCCGTCCTAAGAGCCTGTTCACGATCTTTTCATAGGGCGCGTTTTGAAGCCATGCCCTTCGGGTTGCCCCGGCAGCGCAGCCGCCGCTGCGACGTTACAAATCCTCGCTGTGCAATAAGCCCGTCTGCGGTTTGTGCCTTGCATCGACTACCCTGGCAGGGCAACGTACCTCATGAAAAGATCGTAAGCAGGCTCTAATGGATGAATCCAAGTGTATTGAGTAATAACTGCTGGCAGGCCTGCTGACCTCAGTCTGCTGCTGATGGTACTTGGCCGTGCCTATTGGATAGTGTCGCCAGAGCCTCGATCTTCGTCAAGCGATGATGGATTTAATTATTCGTTGACCGGATAATATTCACATGAAAAACGGAGCCCAGTTTCCTTTCGGGGCCATTACTGAAGATTTGCCAAGAGGCAGCCTCAACCGGGCGGCGATACTGCTCAGGGTCATCGCACAAGGTTCGCGCAAAGGCAGCTCATTATGCCAGCTGGTGGCCAGGACCGGCCTGCCACGCCCCACCATACACCGCACGCTGGACATGCTGGCGGAGATAGGATGGGTCTATCGCGATCCCGAGACCATGTTGTACAACCTCGGCCTGAGCTTGGCTGCCCTAGGCTACACCGCGATTACCCGCCATGCCATAGAGCGGATAGCCGCGATACACCTCAATGAGCTGGCGGCAATACTCAACCAAGTGGTCTACCTGGGTGTGCGCACCGGGCTTGATCATACCTGCATTGGCCGTTATGAAAGCGAGGCCACCGTCACGGAAGGCAGGGGGCGTGCTGGATTGCGTTACCCGCTGGGACTCACGCCAAGCTGCATGGCCATCCTGGCGCGCCTGCCGCCACACGAGATAGAGCAAGTGGTCACTCTCAACCTCTCGCGCTACCACCGCATTGAAGGCTTTGAAGAAACCGGGTTCCGCAAAGCTGTGGCTAAAGCCGTCAAGCAAGGCTATAGCACCTATGACGGCATCATACTTGACCGTTCCACCAGCGGTCTGGGCGTGGCGATTTGCGACCATACTGGCTATCCGCTCGCAGGCATCGGCACCACTTTTGCCACTGGCAAGCTGACCAGGCCGCAGTGGAATGCATGCCTCTACCAGATGCAGAAGGCCGCCCAGATGATTGCCCATGCACTGGACCAGTCTGCTTCCAACGTCTAAATAACAACAAACCCAACTTCTGTAAGCGGGGGTGTCTGCATCGCCAAGATTGTATGATCCCGGGCGCTATGCTTAAATGCTATGGAGGCCGCTTTTGCAATGGGCCTCGTCTCTTTCCCCAGCAATAGGAGCCAGCCGTGAGTCAGACTTTCCACCGCTTTTCAGAATTGTTTGCCCAACTCGGCCTGCCCACCGATGAACAAGGAATCCGCCAATTCCTGGCGACCCATTCCCCCTTGCCCCATGATGTGCTCCTTGCCGATGCGCCTTTCTGGACGCCTGCACAGGCGAGCTTTCTTCGCGAAGGCCTGTTGCAGGATGCCGACTGGGCGGAGGTGATCGACCAGCTCAATATCGCCTTGCGGCCTGACGACCTCAAGGCTTGAGTCTTTTCTACATCCTGATTTACTTTTAGAGCAGTTACAAAACTCTCCTGGCATTATTGCCCTGTCTTGCCGCACTACTTGTACTGCCTGCGCAGGACGCCTAGCCAGGATCGCTTCGCTGAGTTTCGTTAGCTGCTCTTAATACAAGTTCTTTTTGGCGTCTTGGTCCAATACAAGATCAATAAGCTTGGCCGGGACAAACAACTTGTACTGGTCCTTTGCGATCTGCCCCAGGCTGGGGAAATCCTTTTTGCCGACATGCTTGTCCGGATTCCATAATTCCGAACGCTTCAGACCCTTGGAGCAATGCATATACACCTCCTTTGCCTCCACCACGATCACGGCGCGAGGCTGTTTGCCCTGATGGACAAAACGCTGCATGAGGCCTTCATCCAAGGTGATGGATGCCTGGCCATTGATGCGTAGCATCTCGTGGATACCTGGCAGGAAGAACAGCATACCCACACCAGGGGAAGAAAGCATATTGGTCAATGTATCCAGACGGTTGTTGCCGGGCCGGTCAGGGAAGACAATATGCGTATCGTCCAGCACATGCACAAAACCCGGCTCACCGCCACGCGGCGAGACATCGCCCAAGCCCTCGGGGCCGTGGGAGCTGATGCAAAAGAAGGGAGACAACTCGATAAAGCGGCGACTGTACTTGTCGAGCATAGGTAATGCCTTGTCACGGATGGCTTTGGCGGGTTCATCATAAACGGCGCGCAACTCAGAGATTGAAGTAATGGAGGAAAAGTGGCTGGTCATAGCATGTCCGTTCAGTGAGATCGCATTGCCTGGAAAGGGAGCAATAGAATATTATAATAATTCTTATTTACATCTTTGGGTGATAGTCAAGCAATGTTGGTGGTGCAAAACGAGATCAAGGAAGGCATGGCCGCATTGGAGTGCGATGCTGACATTACGCGGCTTCTAGTTTTTGCTTACCATAAAAGTCCTTGCCAGCTCATCAGCAGAGCTTTGAGCTTTATAGATTAATCCTTGGTTTATGCGGTGCATTTCGTGTAAGCCTATCCCACAGCCAGCGTGGAATGATGCGCAATATGCGGGCCACCCAGGCCATCTGCCAAGGAATGATGACGAAGCGTTTGCGTTGGGCGATGGCATCGGCGAACTTTGCCGCGGCAATATCGACGTCCATGAGGAACGGCATGCGGTAACCATTCACGTCGGTCATCGGGGTGCGGATGTAGCCGGGGGCGATGGTGGTGACGGCGATGCCGTGGTGCTGCATCTCGGTGCGCAGGCTTTCGAGATAAATGATAGCGGCAGACTTGGAAGCGCTGTAGGCGCCTGCGCCGGGCAGGCCGCGAATGCCTGCGACACTAGCAATGCCGACGAGTTGCCCTGCCAGTTTTGCATTGCGCATGGCGGCAATAAATGGCTGAAAGGTATGCACCAGGCCGAAGACGTTGATCTCGAATACGGTATGGAAAGCTTCAATATCTTCAGGCTCAGAAGTCAATGTGCCGCGGCTCACGCCAGCATTGGCGATGACGATATGCGGCACACCAGCGTCTTGGATAAATGTCTGGGCGCTGGTCTGCATGGCTTTGGCGTCACGCACATCCACCTGGTATGGCAGGCATTGCCCGGCAGGAAATTCCGCAACCAGTGCCTGTAAAGGCGCCAGCCTACGGGCAGTCACGCCAACGGTTGCGCCTTGCCTGAGGTAATGCCGGGCAACTGCCAGGCCGATGCCGCTGGAGGCGCCGGTAATAAAAACCCGCTGTTTGGCAGCGGGTTTGGATGCTTGCGGCATAGTGGAAGTGGCCAGGCTAGGAATTACTTGGCGCTGCCGCCTTTTTCCTTGCGGACATTCTCGATGATGTAGTCGGCGGTTTTCAGCACGGCCTGGTTGCCGCCTGCCATAGAACTGGAGGTGATGTAGCGGCCATCGATGATGAGGGCTGGCACACCGGTAGCGCCGGAGTCACGGAATGTGTTCATGGCCTTGACGATATTGTTATTGGTGGAGAACGAGTTGAACGCTTCTTCCACTTTCTTGCGGTCCTGCCCTCCTTTATTCGTGATCCAATCGATCAGTTGGGCTTCCACGGTCGGGTTGACGTTACGTGCCTTGTGGATCGCGTCGAACAACTGGGCGTGCAGCTTCTCGGTAAGGTTGAGGGCTTCCAGCGCGTAGAACGCCTTGCCGGCAGGCGCCCAGTCAGGACGGGGCACGCCGGGAACCCGCTTGAAGTAGACGTCCTGCGGCAGCTTCTTGACCCATGCGGTCAGACTGGATTCAAGGTGGTAGCAATGCGGGCAGCCATACCAGAAAATTTCCAGTACTTCGATCTTGGCCGGGTCGTCGGTCTTGATGGTTTTGGCCGTCTGGTTGAATTCGTTGCCCAGTTGCGGGTCCGCAATTGCGGTTGCAGATACCAACAGCATCAAGGCGGCAAGAAGCTTTTTCATATCACGTCCTTCAGTGGAGTTTAGGTTGTTAACGTCTGGCAAATTGTTCTGGATGACCTAGCTTACTGGCCAGGCGTATTTACCTTGATCAAATCCGCCTTGAAGCCGTTTTGCGCAAGATCAGACTTGGCGCTGTTGATTTGGTTCAGGTCGGTAAACGGGCCGACGCGTACGCGGTGCCACACGCCCTTGCCGGGGATGGTGGCTGTCTGCACAATGGCTTCCAGCCCCAGAAGCGCCAGGCTGGCTTTCATGTTGTCGGCTTCCTGCTCGGTCTGGAATGCGCCAACCTGCAGGAAGTAGCTTTCCTGGGTTTGGGCAGGCGCAGGGTCTGCTTCCTTCTGCTTGATTTCCTGCTCCGTTACCTGGCTTTCACTGCCCGGCAGAATGGTATAGAAATCGAAGCGTGGTTTTTCGCTGCCGGCATCATTCCCGGCTTTTTGCTCGGGCTCTGCCTTGGGCAATGCAATCTCACCCGGTTCCAGTTTGGGTTTGCCGGCCTTGTCGGAGAATGGGCTGTCGCTCTTCATGACGACAATGGCAACAGCCACTGAAATGCCTACTCCCAATAACAGGCCAACGAGCAGGCCGGTAAAAAATGGGCTGCCTTTGCTACTGCTGCTGGAGCCAGACGATTTACGCTGGGTAGGCTTGTAATCTCGACTCACAATAATATTCCTCTTCCTCTTTCAATTCATGTCCTGGCGGGTCTTGCATTGAGACTTAACCTAGGAACCTGACTCAGGTTGTTGAGATTCCCCGTTAGAAACCTAAAGTTTACATCTTCGCTTACATTTTTTCCGGTGCGCTGACGCCGAGCAGTGCCAGGCCGTTGCGCAGCACCTGGCGGGTAGCACTGACAAGCGCCAGGCGTGCCGCGGTGATCCTGGCATCATCGACCAGGAATTTATGGGCGTTGTAATAGCTGTGCAGGTCGCCTGCCAGGTCCTTGAGATAGGTCGCAATCATGTGCGGTGCCAGTTCCTGGGCGGCATGCGCAACCAGCTCGGGGAATTCGCCCAGGCGCTGCAGGAGGATGGCTTCATGTTCGGTATCAAGCGGGCTCAGGTCAGCCTGTTCCAGTGCGGCTGCATCGCCGCCCCACTCGTTCAATACGCTGCAGATGCGCGCATGGGCATACTGGATGTAGTACACCGGGTTGTCGTTGCTCTGGGCGCGGGCAAGGTCGATATCGAACACCAGCTGTGAGTCGGCGCGGCGCGCAGCCAGGAAGTAGCGGGTCGCATCGCAACCCACCTCCTCGATCAGGTCGCGCAGGGTCACGTAACTGCCCGCCCGCTTGGAAATCTTCACTTCCTCGCCGCCGCGCATCACCGTCACCATCTGGTGCAGCACATATTCCGGCCAGCCCTGCGGGATGCCGACATTCAAGGCCTGCAAGCCGGCACGCACGCGAGTGATGGTGCTGTGGTGGTCTGCGCCCTGCTCGTTGATCACGCGTTCGAAGCCGCGCTGCCATTTGTCCAGGTGGTAAGCCACATCGGGAACGAAGTAGGTGTACCCGCCCTCGCGCTTGCGCATGACGCGGTCCTTGTCATCGCCAAATTCCGTGGTGCGCAGCCACAGGGCGTCGTCCTGCTCATAAGTGTGGCCACTCTTGATGAGGTTCCCGACCGTGCTTTCCACCTTGCCGTCGTGGTACAGCGCGGATTCAAGAGAAAATACATCGAAATTGATCTTGAATGCCTTAAGGTCCAGATCCTGCTCATGGCGCAAATAGGCCACGGCAAACCGGCGAATCGCCTCGGCATCACCGGCATCGCCCTTGCCGGTGACTTCCTGGTCATCTGCCGTGACGGTCTCCTTTGCCATATAGGCGGCAGCGACATCGGCAATGTAATCGCCGCGATAACCCGCTTCCGGCCATGCGGCATGCTCGGGGGTAATGCCCTTACAATGGGATTGCACCGATATTGTCAGGTTGTCGATTTGCGCGCCGGCATCGTTGTAGTAGAACTCGCGCGTGACGGCCCAGCCGCTGGCGGCAAGCAAGCGCGCAAGACAGTCACCCACGGCAGCGCCGCGGCCATGGCCGACGTGCAATGGGCCGGTCGGGTTGGCGGAAACAAATTCCACTTGTACCTTGCGGGCCTGGCCTTGCTGGTTGTGGCCATAACGCTCGCCCTGGCGCTGGATTTCGCGCACCACGGCTTGCCTGGCTGCCGGACTGAGGAAGAAGTTGATGAAGCCCGCGCCGGCAATCTCGACCTTGGCGACATACTCGGAAGCAGGCAAAGCATTGATCAGGGACTCGGCGATAGCGCGCGGATTCTGGCGCAGCGGCTTGGCGAGCGTCATTGCCAGGTTGGTGGAAAAATCCCCATGGTCTGTATTCTTGGGGCGTTCAAGCTGGATGGCGGGAATGCCCGCATCGGCATTCAGGCTGTTTGCTGCGACGTGTAGTAATTCGGTAAGATGTGCTTTCAAGGCGAGCTACAAACGTGAATAAAAGCATTATTTTAACCTACTGCAAGCTTGCACTGATATGCAATTGTCGAACTTCGTCATGGGAATGCCATGACTGACCCGCGCCAGACGCCACACATGCAGATTCTCAAGGTGGCACTGGATGTTCCGCTGGATGGCGTATTCGATTACCGCAGCGATGTTCCCATCATGGTCGGGCAGCGCGTCGTGGTGCCTTTCGGCCCGCGCAGGCAGGTCGGCATTGTGGTGGATACCGCGACGGATAGTGATATTGCCCCGGCCAAGCTCAAGTTCATCCTGCAGCATTTCGACAACGAACCTGTGCTCGACAGCGAGTTCTTCTCATTGCTGAGGTTCTGCGCCGATTATTACCAATACCCTTACGGACAAGCCCTGCTTTCTGCCTTGCCGGCACGATTGCGCCAGACCGAGCCTGCCCAGGCCAGGCAGCAGTTCCGTTATTGGCTGAATCCGTCCGGCCTGGCAGCCGGGGTGGAGGCGATTCCTGCAAGGCAAGTGATCCAGCAGCGTATTTTCAGTGCCCTGGAAGCGCATGGCAGGTTGGGAGAGACGGAGCTGGCAGAACTCAGCCCAGGCTGGCGCAAAGGCCTGGCCGCCTTGCGCGACCACGGCTGGATCGACGAAGAGCAGGTGTACGCAGGCTTGCGATCGACTTTACATGCATCGAATGTGCAGCCGGAGCTGAACGGCGAGCAATCCCATGCCGTGCAGGCGGTGTTGGCACAACGCAGTGGCTTTAAGCCATGGCTGCTGCATGGCATTACCGGCAGCGGCAAGACCGAGGTCTATATCCGCCTGTTGCAGGCCGTGCTCGAAGACAATGACGATCAGGCGCTGGTATTGGTGCCCGAAATCAACCTGACGCCGCAACTGGAAGCGCGTTTCCGCAGCCGCCTGCCGCAATTTCCTTTGGTCACGCTGCACAGCAATCTTGGTGAAAGTGAGCGCTTGCAAAACTGGCGCCTGGCGCAAACCGGGGCGGCACGCATCGTCATCGGCACGCGCCTGTCGGTTTTCACTCCCCTGCCCAGGCTCAAGCTCATGATTGTGGATGAGGAGCACGATACTTCCTACAAGCAGCAGGACAGCATGCGCTACCATGCGCGCGATGTGGCCCTGGTGAGGGCGCAGCGCCGCAATATTCCGATTGTGCTGGGCTCTGCCACCCCGGCGCTGGAAACCTGGCATAACGCGCAAAGCGGACGCTATGGCCTGCTCAGCATGCAGCAGCGGGCGGTGAGCCAATCGCAACTGCCCCAAGTCCATTGTGTGGATGTGAACCGGGTGCAAATGCAGGAAGGCTTGTCGCCGCAACTGGTCAAGGCGCTGAAAACGCGCCTGGAGCGCGGCGAGCAAAGCCTGCTGTTCATCAACCGGCGCGGTTACTCGCCGGTCCTGTTATGTACTGCCTGCCAATGGATAGCGCCTTGCATGCGTTGCAGCAGCAGGCTGGTGGTGCATTTGCGCCAAGGTTGCTTGCGCTGCCACCATTGCGGGCATGAGCAGAAAATCGTCAGGCAGTGCCCGAGTTGCGGCAATCCCGACCTACACCCTACCGGACACGGCACCCAGCGCCTGGAGGAAACCCTGGCAAAACTGTTGCCGGAAGCACGGGTGTTGCGGGTGGACCGGGATAGCACGCGGCGCAAGAATGCCTTGGATGACATGCTTTCCGCAGTACATGCGGGCGAGGTGGATATTCTGGTTGGGACGCAAATGCTGGCCAAAGGCCACGATTTTCCCAATCTCACACTGGTCGGCGTGCTGGATACCGACAGTGCCTTGTTCAGCCCGGACTTCCGCGCGGCAGAGCGTCTGTTTGCCCAGCTTATGCAGGTTTCGGGCCGCGCCGGACGGGCCGAGAAGCCTGGAACGGTGCTGATACAGACTACCTTCCCGGAACATAGCTTGTTCAATGCCCTGCGCAGCCAGGATTACGCGGCCTATGCCACCGGCTTGCTGAACGAGCGCGAGATCACGCAGTTTCCACCTTACGAGTTCCTGGCCTTGGTCAAGGCAGAGGCAAACGATTACATGCCTGTGCAACGTTTTTTACAGTTTGCTGGTGATGTGGCGCGCGAGATGGGAGGTGAGGTACTGGTCTACGACCCGGTCAGGCCACAGATGGAGCGCCTGAAAGGCATGGAACGGGGGCAGCTTTTGTTCCAGGCACCCAGCAGGCAGGCATTGCAGGCGGTATTGCGGCAGCTGACACCGCAATTACGGGCTCATCCATTGAGCAGCAAGATACGCTGGGCGGTGGATGTAGACCCGCAGGAATTCTGAAAACAGATTGATGCTTGGCAAGGGCATGGGAGGCCCGAATGATATTCGGCGTCACAAGAGCCGTGAACAGCGCATCGAAAAAGGCCCGGCATGATATAAGCTGGGCCTAGCCTTAGATAATCAATTTCCGCACTTTTCCGGTTTGATAGTCTCGATCTCGCTTGCCACGCCTTTCTTGTGTTCCACCTCCACACAGGCACCGACTACCAATGGCCCTTGTTCAGGTTCGATATCGGTTTTTTCAGTCACTTCCACTTTTTGGCCGCTGATGGTCCAGATACCGAGGTTGCCGGTGGGGCGTTCGTCGATACGGCCGATGAACTCCTTGTCAGCCAGTACCGGGGTGCTGATGAGCAGTGTGCTGACGGTAATCAGGGATGCAGCGCTAAGTAGTTTGTGGATTTTCATGTTCCTGTTCCTTTCTTCATGCTTACTTATTGTGGACGAGAGCAAGCGTAGCAACCATGTTGACATCAACGTATCGGTGTTCTGCTGATCCTGATGTAGGAATCAACCTGGATGAACACCTGCTTTCACTGCTGCTTGAACCCATTGTGAGCCTGCTTGGGAGAACGATTCACCACTCATATTCGATTCCATGCACTTATCAAGCTAAGGCCGTGGGCGCATACTCTTTCCATTGACCTATCCACGGGAAATATCATGAAACTTGATCTGGAGAATAAATTAGCGCTGGTCACGGCATCCTCTGCCGGGATTGGATTGGAAATAGCGAAATCGCTGGCAAGAGAAGGCGCGCGCGTGATTGTCAATGGGCGAACCCAAGCCAGCGTAGACAAGGCAATCAAGCGCATCCAGCAAGATCATCCCCAGGCCAGGCTTGAAGGGCTGGCCGCGGACAACGGTACTCTGGAGGGAACCCAGGCAACGGTGCAGCAATTTCCCGATGTCGATATTCTGGTGAACAATCTTGGGGTCTATGAAGCGGTCGGCTTTTTCGATGAGACAGATGCAGCTTGGCAGCATCTGTTCGAAGTCAACATCATGAGCGGCGTGAGGCTGGCCCGGCACTACCTTGGCAAGATGCTTGAACGCCGGACCGGCAGGGTCGTGTTTATTTCCAGTGAGTCCGGTGTCACGCCTGCGCCGGAAATGGCCCATTACAGCGCGACCAAGACCATGCAGATCGGGATATCACGTTCCCTGGCAGAGTTGACCAAGCAAACAGCGGTGACCGTGAATGCCGTGTTGCCAGGCCCTACCAGGACCGAGGGAGTGGAAAAGTTTATCCAGGATATTTATCCTGGCTTGAGCCTGGAGGAAGCTGAAAAGAAATTCATCAGTGAAAACCGGCCAACCTCCTTGATAGGCAGGTTGATCGATCCGGCAGAAATCGGGGATGTGGTGACATTTATCTGCAGCGATCGGGCTGCCGTCATTAACGGCGCGACAATACGTGCAGAAGGCGGACTGATCCGGTCAGCTTTCTAGCCGGATGGGGTAAAAGCAATACCCGGGCAGGCGCCCGGGTATGCCTGACAAGCGGATTATTCGTTGTCGGTTTTTTCTTCAGCGGCTTCGCGAGCCTTGCTGATTGCATCTTCAGCGGCGTCTTTTGCCTCGTCAACGGCTTCTTCTGCCCTGTCGGCAGCGTGTTCCGCATGTTCCTGGGCCTCTTCTACCGCTTGTGCAGCAGCAGCTTCAACATCTTCTTCCTGTTTGTTGCTGCAGCCGCCCAACATGAGGCTGGCAAGAAAAATGGCAAGGACGGAAGTTGAAAGCAGTTTCATGGTAAATCTCCTGTTGGTGTTATTGAGGGATACGTAAAGTCTGGCCCGGGTAAATCTTGTCCGGATGGGTCAGCATGGGCTTATTGGCCTCGAATATCTTGGGATAGGCATTCGCATTGCCGTAATGTTCCTTGGCAATCTTGGATAATGTGTCGCCGCGAACCACGGTGTAGAACACGAAGGCTGTTTCTGCCGCTGTCACCTTGAGGTTGTCCACCACATCGCTGACACCATTGATGTTGCCACTACAGAGCAGGATCTTTTCCTTGATCTCCTGCGTGGCGGCAGTACCGCTCACCGTCACCTTGCCTGTGGCGCCGTCGAAGTCCACTTGCAGGCCGTCGGCATCCAGTTCCATTTTGTGAATGTAGTTGAGAATAGCCTTGCCTGCTTCGGCATTGGCAGCCGCTGCCGGATTCTCGGCTTTGGACTCAACAGCGGGATGGGTGCCGAACAGCTTTTCACCTGCATCCTTGATGAATGAAATCAAACCCATTTGCTTCTCTCCTTGTTGTTATGAAGTCGTGACAAATGAAACCTGCCTATGGTTCATCTTACAACGATATTGCCAGTGAGGGCAGGGGCAGAAAACCGCGATTGACAAAAAATGACAATCGCGGTGCTATGTCCTAGAGCCTGTTTACGCTCTTACAGGTGATACTTGCTGCTGATGGCATGCACGGCCTTGATCATGGCCTCAGCATTTTCCGGCGGCGTGAACTGGGTGATGCCGTGGCCGAGGTTGAATACATGGCCGCTGCCGATACCGTAATCGGCAAGGATGCGCGCCACTTCCTTTTCCACTGCTTCAGGCGTGGAAAGCAGGATGGCCGGGTCCATATTGCCTTGCAGGGCGACCTTGCTGCCCACGCGTTTGCGCGCTTCGCCGAGTGAAACCGTCCAGTCCAGCCCCAGCGCGTTGGCGCCGGTATCGGCCTGGGCTTCCAGCCAGAGCCCGCCGCCTTTGGTGAATACGATGCTGGGCACAGGGCGGTCTTCGTTTTCCTTTGTGAGGCCACTGACGATCTTCTTCATGTATTGCAATGAGAATTCCTGGTAGGCGTGGTGGGAAAGCGCCCCGCCCCATGAATCGAAAATCATTACTGCCTGCGCGCCTGCGGCAATCTGCGCATTCAGATAGGCGGTGACGGTTTGCGCGGTGATGTCGAGAATATGGTGCAGCAAGTCAGGACGTGCATATGCCATCTGCTTGATGGTGAGGAAATCCGTGCCGCCACGGCCTTCCACCATATAAGTTGCCAATGTCCAGGGACTGCCGGAGAAACCGATCAGGGGCACGCGGCCATCCAGCGCGCGGCGAATCTGGCTTACTGCATCGGTGACGTACTTGAGGTCGGTACCAATATCCGGGACAGCCAGCTTGAGGATGTCACTTTCCTCGCGCAGCGTGCGCTCGAACTTCGGCCCCTCGCCTTCCTCGAAATACAGTCCCAGCCCCATGGCATCGGGGATCGTGAGAATGTCCGAGAACAGGATGGCGGCATCAAGAGGATAGCGGTCCAGCGGCTGCAAGGTGACTTCAGTGGCAAAGTCCGGGCTCTGGCACAGGCTCATGAAGCTGCCGGCGTTCTTGCGGCTCTCGCGGTACTCGGGCAAATAACGTCCCGCCTGGCGCATCATCCATACCGGGGTATAAGGTGTGCGCTGGCGTTGCAGGGCGCGGAGAAAAATGTCGTTTTTCAATGAAGTCATTGTTAAATTGGTTCCTGATTAACGCAGGCTGGTAAAAACCTGGTGAGCTGCAGTGATAGTCTGGCTAATATCTGCTTCGCTATGCGCAATTGAGACGAAGCCCGCTTCAAAAGCAGACGGTGCAAGGTATACCCCCTCCTCCAGCATGGCATGGAAGAAGCGGTTGAATGCCTGCTTGTCCGACTGCATGACTTCGGCAAAGCTGGTGGGACATTCTGCACTGAAATAAATGCCGAACATGCCGCCCACGCTTTGCGCGCTGAAGGGGATGCCGGCATCACGTGCAGCTTGCGTCAGGCCGTCGGTAAGCTGGCGCGTCTGGGCGGAGAGTTCATCATGGAAACCGGGACGCTGCAATTGCCTAAGTGTGGCAAGCCCCGCCGCTACGGCAACAGGGTTGCCGGATAAAGTGCCCGCCTGGTATACCGGTCCCAATGGCGCGAGGAAAGCCATGACATCGGCACGGCCGCCAAAGGCGCCGACCGGCAGGCCGCCGCCAATCACCTTGCCTAGGGTGGTGAGGTCGGGCTTGATGTTGAATAGCTGCTGCGCGCCGCCCAGGGCTACGCGGAAGCCGGTCATCACTTCGTCAAAAATCAGCAATGTGCCGGACTGGGTACACAACGTGCGCAAGGCATTGAGGAATTCCGCCGTGGGCCTGACCAGGTTCATGTTGCCTGCGACCGGTTCGAGAATCACGCAGGCGATTTCATTGCCCAGTTCCGCGAATAATTGCTCAAGTGCCGGAACATCGTTGTAAGACAAGGTCAGTGTGTGTGCTGCGAGTTCGGGCGGAACGCCGGCGGAGCTGGGCTGGCCGAAAGTGAGCGCTCCCGAGCCGGCCTTGACCAGCAGGGAATCGGCATGGCCGTGGTAACATCCCTCGAACTTGAGAATCTTGCTGCGGCCGGTGAATCCGCGTGCCAGCCGGATCGCGCTCATGGTGGCTTCGGTGCCGGAGCTGACTAGTCGCACTTGTTCCATGCTGGGCACCAACTGGGTAAGCAGTTCGGCCATTTCCAGCTCAAGCGCGGTCGGCGCGCCAAAGGACAGGCTGTTGGCCGCCGTCTGCTGCACGGCAGCGATCACGTCAGGCTGGGCGTGGCCGAGGATCATCGGACCCCAGGAGCCGACGTAGTCAATGTATTCCTTGCCGTCCTCGTCCCAGAGCCTGGAGCCCAGGCCGCGCTTGAAGAACACCGGCGTGCCGCCTACCGAGCCGAAGGCGCGCACCGGCGAGTTGACGCCGCCTGGAATCAGGGATTGGGATTGCTCGAATAATTGCTGGTTTCTGCTCATGGCCTGGCTCTAACTGAAAAGTTGATTGAATTGGCTGGCTTGCGCCTTGATGTCTGGTGCCTGCCACAAAGCGCCGATGACGGCGATGGCATTGGCGCCTGCCGCGATGATGCTGGCTGCGTTCTCCAGAGTGATGCCGCCTATGGCAACGACGGGCAGCTTGAGTTCACGCGCGGCAGCGAACAGCGCCGGTTCTGCGCGTGCTGCACCGGGCTTGGTGGATGAAGGGAAGCAGGCGCCGAAGGCGACGTAATCCGCGCCCATGGTTGCTGCCTGCCGGGCAAGCGCAATGTTGTTGTAACACGAGGCGCCAATGATCTTGCTTGCGCCAAGTTGCGCGCGCGCGTCGGCAATGTCGCCATCGTCTATGCCCAGGTGCACGCCATCGGCATCCAGGCTGGCGGCGAGCTGCACGTCGTCATTGATGATGAGCGGCACTTGGTAACGGCGGCACAGCGCCAGCAGCGCGCTTGCCTGTTCGCGCGCCTGTTCGCCAGAAACGCGTTTGTTGCGGTATTGCATTATCCTGGCGCCGCCAACCAGGGCGGCTTCGCTATCGGCCAGCAATTTTTGCGTATCCGTCTCATCCGGGGTGATTGCGTACAACCCAGTGATAGCCGCCGGTTTATTCTGCGTCATCGGTTTCTTCACGCGCCCAGAACAAACGGTCGGGGATATATTGGCCCATGCCGGGTCGGAAGGCATGGCGTAACGAATGCCAGGTATATTCCTGTGCCTCGGCGATGGCTTCTTCCATCCCCAATCCATGGGCGAGACAGGCTGCAATGGCAGAGGCCAGAGTGCAGCCCGAGCCATGGTAACTGCCGGGCAGGCGTTCGCATGGATAGGAGCGCAGTAGTTTCTGCGAGCCGTAAAGGTTGTTGACAACTTGGGGCGAGCGCTCGTGGGTGCCGGTCACCAGGACGTATTCCGGGCCCAGCGCCAGCAGGCGCTCCACCACTTCATCCATGGAGGCGTTCTCGATATCGTCGGTGTCGTCGCCGGTAAATGCAAGGCGGCGTGCTTCCAGGCTATTGGGCGTGATCAGGGTGGATTGCGGGAACAGCAGGTCTATCATCGCCTCCTGCATGGCTTCATTGGCAAGTTCGTCGCCCCGCCCCGAAGACAGGATCGGGTCTATCAATAACGGCACATCGGGATAATCTGCGACGATTTCGGCAATCACTGCAATGTTTTCCACGCTGCCCAGCATGCCGAGCTTGAATGCGGAAATCTGCATGTCTTCAAGGATAGTGCGTGCCTGCTCATTGATGAGGTCGGCATCGAGCGGCACTACGTTCTCCACACCCACCGTATCTTGCACGGTAATCGCCGTGACGACCGACAACGGGTGGCAGCCGATGCTGGCCAATGCCAGTAAGTCTGCCTGCAGGCCTGCGCCGCTGCTCGGGTCGGTGGCGGCAAAGGTGAGTACGCAGGGGGGCATGAGGTTGATTGTTTCCATGGCGGATCCTGTCAATGGATAAGAGTGGACTTGAGCCAGGCAATAGCATGGTCAGGCACCATACTATTCCAATGTCGTTCAAGAGGACTATTTTAGCCTATTCATTCCCGAAAAGAGAGGGTGAGGCATGGAGATGCCGATGCAGTTGCGTTTGCTGTGCAGATTCCAGGGATTGAGGAACATAGCTCAGGCTTCATGGTCAGGTTGTCAATACTGCTTTAATTTATTATTAAGAGCAGCTAACGAAACTCAGTGAACGGCCCTGGCTGGGCGGCCTTGCCGCAGGCATTACAACTGGTACGACAAGGCAGAGCAACACCACCAGGAAAGTTTTGTTAGTAGCCATAAGCCATATTTTGATTATGGTTTTGCCTGAATAAGCAAAAGCCTTGTTAGAATAAAAAACATCCACCATTGAAAGGCCATTGCCAATGCCGCCGCAATCCAGCCAGAATGATGAAGTTGTCATGCCGCCATGGCATGCGCTCAAGACCAGTGAAGTCCTCGAGCGTATGCAATCCAGTCCCGAGGGTTTGAGTACCGAGGAAGCCGAGAAGCGCCTGCAGGAGCATGGGCGCAACGAATTGCCCGCGCCGCGCAGGCAGCACCCCGTGATGCGCTTCTTGTCGCAGTTCAACAATGCCCTGATCTATTTCATGATGTCCGCGGCGGTGATTGCGTTCTTCCTCGATCATGCCGTGGACTCGGCGGTGATTTTTGCCGTAGTGCTGATCAACGCGATTGTGGGCTACATCCAGGAAGGCAAGGCTGAGCAGGCGTTGGATGCGATACGCAATATGATGGTGCCGCACGTCACGGTGCTGCGAGACGGCCACCGCAAGCACCTGGATATCGGGGAGTTGGTGCCGGGCGATGTGGTCGTGCTGGAAGCCGGCGACAGCGTGCCTGCCGATGTGCGGCTGCTCAAGGCCAAGCAGCTTTCCAGCGAAGAGGCTATCCTGACCGGGGAATCCGTTCCTAGCCAGAAGCAGGAACAGGAAGTGGAGGAAGGCGCTGATCTCGGGGACAGGCATTCCATGCTGTATTCCGGGACCATCGTCGCGGCCGGCCAGGCGCGCGCCGTGGTAGTGGAAACCGGCAGCGCCACCGAGATAGGCCGGATCAGCAGCATGATTTCCAAGGTGGAAATGCTGGAAACCCCGCTCCTGCAGCAAATCAATCATTTCGGGCGCTGGTTTACCTGGTTTGCGCTCAGCCTGGCGCTGGCGCTGCTGGCGTTTGCCAAGTTGGTGCAGAACTACAGCTGGATCGATGGCTTCATGGTAGTGGTGGCGATCTCGGTCGGCCTGGTGCCGGAAGGCCTGCCCGCCGTGATCACTATTACGCTTGCCATCGGCGTGCAGCGCATGGCCAAGCGCAATGCCATCATCCGCCGCCTGCCCGCGGTGGAAACCCTGGGGGCGACTTCGGTCATCTGTTCCGACAAGACCGGTACCCTTACCCGTAACGAAATGACGGTGCGGCGCCTGGTGGCAGGCAAGGCGCATTACCTGGTGGAAGGCACCGGCTATATACCCGAGGGCGAGATCAAGCCGCAGGATGGCGCGCCGGAAGATGAATGGAATGAGTTGGTGCGCGCGGGTCTGCTCTGCAATGATGCCAAGCTCAAGGAGGAGTCCGGTCACTGGCAGGTGTTGGGCGACCCCATGGAAGGCGCGCTGGTGGCATTGGCCGTGAAAGCCGGACTAGATACGCAGCAAGAGCGCGACGCCTGGAAGCGCGTGGATGAAATACCGTTCGACAGCAAGCACAAGTTCATGGCGACGCTGCATCATCACCAGGAACACGGCAGCTGGATTTTCATCAAGGGCGCGCCCGAAAGCGTGCTGGAAAGGTGCCAGCAGCCGGATCATGATTACTGGGCCGATTGCATCAGCGAAGCGGCCGGCCATGGCGAGCGCGTGCTGGGCTTTGCCGCCATGCGTTGTGAGGATGGCAAGCAGCAACTTGAGCTCAAGGATGTGGAAAGCGGCTTGGAATTTCTCGGCGTCATGGGCTTCATCGACCCTCCGCGTGATGAGGTGCTGGATGCCATTGCCAGCTGCCGTTCGGCCGGGGTCAAGGTCAAGATGATTACGGGCGACCATGCCGCCACTGCCCAGGCGATTGCCAAGCAGCTTCATCTTGCAGACGAGCCAGGCGTGATGACCGGGGCAGAGCTGGACAAGGTGCCGGATAATGAATTGAACGCGGTATTGGCAAAAACCAGCGTGTTTGCCCGCACGACGCCTGAGCACAAGCTGCGCATCGTCAAGGCGCTGCAGGCACAGGGCGAAGTGGTGGCGATGACGGGCGATGGCGTCAACGACGCACCCTCGCTAAAACAAGCGGATGTCGGCATCGCCATGGGCAAGAAAGGCACCGAGGCCGCCAAGCAGGCCTCGGAAATGGTGCTGGCTGACGACAACTTTGCCACCATCGTCTCGGCGGTGCATGCCGGGCGCACCGTATATGACAATGTGCGCAAGGTGATTGCATGGACCTTGCCCACCAACGGCGGCGAGGCCCTGGCGGTGGTGATTGCGCTCCTGCTGGGTATGTCATTGCCGATGACGCCGGCACAGATTCTCTGGATCAACATGGTGTTGACCGTGACCCTGGGCCTGGTGCTCGCGTTCGAGCCGTCGGAGCCCGATGTCATGGAACGCCCGCCGCGTTCAAGAAACTCTGCCCTGCTTTCTCCTTTCCTGCTCTGGCGCGTGGGGTTTGTCTCGGTATTGTTCACGATCGGTGTGTTTGTTATTTTTGAATACGCCATGCGGCGCGACCTGGGCGAGGAAGTGGCACGCACCATGGTGGTCAATACGCTGGTGGTGCTGGAAATCTTCTACCTGTTCAACGTGCGCTACATCAACGCACGCTCATTCAGCTGGCGCGGGCTGATCGGCACGCCGATTCTTTTGATTGCGCTTGCCGTGGTGATTGTCGCGCAACTGGCTTTCACCTATGCTCCACCCCTGCATGCGCTATTTTCCTCTGCGCCGGTTGACTGGACCGATGGCCTCGTGATCATATTGATCGGCATCGTCTTCATGCTGGTGCTGGAACTGGAAAAAGCACTGATACGCAAGCGCTTCAAAACCAATGTGCTGGCTGAATCATAGAAAGGAAACCTGGTGACCACCAACTTCGAGACAAAAAAACCGCGCCAGTTGTTATTAGCTACCGATCTTGGCGCACGTTGCGACCGCGCGCTGGACCGGGCGGTGCAGCTCTCCCGCGAGTGGCAGGCGCCCTTGACCCTGGTGCATGCATTCGAGCAGCCGCAGCCGGTTCTGGATGAGCCCAGCTGGCGCCAGCCGCAGGATGCCGCGCTTGCAGTACAGGCAGAGTTGGAAGAAGAGCTAGGCGTGACGGCGTTGCCGGGCATCAGCGCGCGCGTGGTGCGCGGCAAGCCTGGCGAAGTGGTATTGCAGGTGGCTGAAGAAATACAGGCTGAACTTATCCTGACCGGCGTCAAGCGCGACGGCGCCTTTGAGAAAGCCCTGCTTGGCGATACGGTCACCGAACTGGCGCGCCAAGCCAAGGTGCCGGTGTTGGTGGTGAAGAAACGTTTGCGCCAGCCCTACCGCAAGATCGTGGTCGCTACCGACCTCTCAGAGCTTTCGCGCGTGGCGCTTGCCCGTGCCGTCGATCTGTTCGGGCCGAAAAATCTAGTGGTGTTCCATGCTGCCTTCGCCCATTTTGCCAGCCGCATGGATGACAGGGTGGCGTACGAGAGCGAACTGCGCGGTGATGCCATCCAGAACTGCCAGGACTTCATCCGCGATGTGGCTGGCGAGGATGCGGCTACCAGCATAGAGGTGGTGGTGGAATATGGCGAGCCGGACTTGCTGCTGGAAAAGTATGTCCAGGACAAAAGGATTGACCTTGTGGTAGTAGCGACCCGTGGTCGCAGCGGCCTCTTGGGTGTGTTGCTGGGCAGCGTGGCCATGCGCATACTGGATACAGTGCCTTGCGATGTGCTGATTGCGCGGAGCTGATATTTAGAGTGGCTAACAAAACTCTCTTGGTGGTGTTTCTCCTTTGTCATACCCCCCTTGTAATACCTTCGGCAAAACGGCTAGCCAGGATCGCTTCACTGAGTTTTGTTAGCCGCGCTTAATTTCATGGTGCATGCAGATTACCTGATACGGATTGATGCGCTGATGCGCGAGCTTGGGATTCCAAAGCATGTTGTTGTGGATAGAGATTTGCCGTTGTTCATGGAGGCAAAGGATTTGGTCGAGACTACTTCTATCGCCAAAGATGGCAGGCCATTTCTTCTTGAGCCCGGTACGGCAAATGCCTGGCATAGCATGCAACAAGCCGCGGACCATGATGGTGTCGATCTGGTGTTGCTGTCCGCATTCCGCAGTGTTGATTACCAGGCTAGGATTATTCGCCGCAAGTTGCAACAGGGACAAAGTCTCGAAGAAATATTATTGGTCAGTGCGGTGCCAGGCTATAGCGAACATCATTCAGGAAAGGCCGTGGATATTGCCACTCCGGCATCCCTGAACCTGGATGTTTCATTTGAACATACTCCAGCTTTTCAGTGGTTGTCGCAGCATGCATCCAGTCATGGGTTTGCCATGTCCTATCCCAGAAACAACAGATATGGCTATAGCTACGAGCCTTGGCATTGGTGTTTTCATGCGGTTTCGTCAAACGTGTAATTCCAACGAAAACGGCGTTGGGCCACCTTGCTGTATGTCAGCATTGTCTGCGGCAACCCGCCTTGTTCTATTTGAGTGCAAAACCGTATCAGCGCGAAAATTGACGTCAGCAGTCCTGCAGCCCTTAAGCAATTCTGACAAGGCTTTCAGCATGTTGCCTATCCTGCCGGGACAACATCATGGATAACATGAAGGCTCATTAGTTTGAAAGGAGCAATATCATGAGTCTTTCCCACGGAATCCTGCCCGGTATGCCAGTGATCTGTTCCCAGGGTGGCCGGTTTGCCACTGTGGATCATATGGAAGGCAGCAATCAGATCAAGCTCCAGAAGGATGAAAAAGGTCAGCATCACTATATCCCTGTGAGTTGGGTGACTGCCACCGATGATGCCGAGGTCACGGTAGATCGCCCGGGCGAACAAGCGATGAAGGAATGGTCTACTAGTCCCCTGCCTAACTGATAATTTTTGTAACAATAAAAAGGCGCCAAGCCTCTCGATAGGCTTGGCGCCGTTTTATTGACTGGTCCCAAACTTTAGAAGCTATGTGTCCACTGCACGCTGAGGATGTCCACCTTTGAAGCGTATTCGCCTTGTATCGCATGCCTGATCGCACCCTCGCTGCTGTGGTTGGTCCGGGCATCTTTGATGCGCAGGTAAGCGTAGCCGAAATCCAGGGTATTGGACGAATCCAGCTTCCAGCCCGCGCCGACAGCAAACCAGGTGCGGTCTGCATCCGGGATGCGCGCTGTCAGGTGCGCGGAATCAGGCACTGCGGACTGGTCGTAGGCGACCCCTGCGCGCAATGTCAGCAGCTCGCTGTAACGGTAATTGCCGCCTAAGGAAACACGGTAACTGTCATCCCACTTGTTGGTGGTGACATTGTCCGCCATTCCCTGGTTGTCGAATTGGATGCGCAGTTCCTTGAAGCGGCTCCAGTTGGTCCAGGTAACGTCTGCCAGCAGTTCCAACTTGTCATTGATCTTTTGGGCCAGGCTTAATGAGACGGTTTCCGGCAAAGAAAGATTAGCATTGATATCAGAGTCAGCCACTCTGGCGCCGAGTGCAGGAGATGCATGCCTGAAACGTGCTTCTCCGTGCAATGTGTGTTTGATATGTGAACGGTAGCTGGCCCCGAGAGTGGTGCCGTCCCATGGCTTGTATACCGCGCCCAGGTTGAAGCCCCAACTCAGGTCGTCTCCTGACATTTTGCTGTAACTGTCTGTCGTGACGAGGCCGCCAGTGATAGTGCGTGCGTCCACTGCATTGGTGAGTTCAGCCTTGACGTATTGCAAACTGATGCCGCCGCCGATCGACCATTTTTCCGAAGGCTTGAACGAAAGCGCAGGGTTGATGTTGACGGTCATGAGTTCAGACTTGAGCGCATTGTAACGCCCTACCCAGCCATCCTTGTATTCTGAGGTAAGGCCGTAAGGGACGGTGATACCCAGGCCAAACTTGAGATTCTGGCCCACATCATTTGCGAAGTAGAAATTGGGCACCAAGACCAGTGTTCCAGCATCGCCGCCATCATTGCCCTGGATGGCGGTGCCTGTCGTTGTGTTGCTGGCGCTCGCGTTTTTGAGTTTGATATTCGGCAATATTGCACTGCCGCCCAGCACGATCTGCTTGCCTGGTGGCAGCCAGGACAGGTTTGCTGGATTGAAAAACTGAACACTGGCGTCATCTGCGCGTGCCGCCATGCCGGCATAGGCATTGCCAAAGCCGGAAGCACTTTGCTCGATCAGAGCAAAGCCTGCACCTTGTGCAGATATGCTGATGCTGCCTATTCCCCACATCCATAGCCCTAGTACTCGTTTCATCATTTTTTATATCCATTGTCGACGAGGTTGTATTTATTGCGGATATTAACGGCAAAGTTTCCTGATGGTTGAATTTTTAATAATCAATCAGGCATTTACCTTGCAACACAATTGTGCTACGTCTGTACATGTAGTGCTTTTTTAACCTTCGTTATGGGGAGTTTTATTATGAATGCCGTCATTGATTTCAATCCTTTGAACACCGTCCAATTTGAGCAAGTGCGTACCCACTATGAGTCTGAGTTCGGTATTACTTGGTTGTTTATGCGGCCAAGCCCGCGGCCGTGCTTCAATCGCATTTGCATGAGCGAGTTATTGCTCAATCAAACACAAATTGAAGCATCCCACGCCAACCCGCAACATCGGCCTCAGCAGCTTACCAACTACCTGGTGCTGGCGTCGGATGTTGAAGGCATATTCAACCTTGGAGGAGACCTGGCAACCTTCAAGGAAGCGATAGAGAAACAGGAAAGGAGCAAGCTGCTCGATTATGCCCATTTGTGCATAGACAATCTATGGACCTTCTATAACATGCAGGCGCCGATCACGACTATTTCCCTGGTCAAGGGACAGGCCATGGGCGGCGGATTCGAGGCTGCCTTGTCCGCGCATGTGCTGGTGGCGGAGAAAGGTTCGCTCATGGGCTTGCCGGAAGTGCTCTTCAACCTGTTCCCCGGCATGGGGGCGATGAGCTTTCTTTCACGCCGTATCGGCTTGAACGCTGCCGAGAAGATGATTCGTTCAGGTAAGGTCTATACCGCAGAAGAGCTTTACGGCATGGGCGTGGTGGATGTATTGGCAGAGGAAGGCCAGGGTGAAAAGGCATTGCAGGATTGGGTGCGCAAGACGCATAAATCCTTGAATTCCTTCCAGGCCATCCAAAAAGCCAAGCAGCGTGTCAACCCGCTTACCAAGCAGGAGCTGCTGGATATTACGGAAATCTGGGTGGATGCCGCATTGCGTCTGACCGATCGCAACCTCAAGGTGATGGAGCGTCTGGTGCGTGCCCAGAACAGCAAGGTAGGTGAGCAGGACGAAGTAGCAGTAAAGGTGGCGGGGTGAAACCTAGCTTGAGGCAGCCTGGCGGCTGCTCAAGTAGCCATTGATGGCTTGCTTGGCTGCCTCAAATTCTTTTTCCAGTTGCTCGAACATGATGGTGCCGCGGAAACGCAGCTCCTCCGGGCTTGCTTTGTCCATGAGCTCTGCCTGCTTGCTGACGGCGATTGCGCCAACGCTCAGGCTATTGCCCTTGAGTGCATGGCAAAACTCATGCAGTTCACCATACCGCTTGGTGCTGAGGTTCTGCTTGATCAGTTTGATCAGTGCTCCACAGTCGGTGACATATTTGCTCAACAGGCGTGGTACAAACATACTGTCCTGTCCACCCAGCAGTTCAAGTTCTGACAATGTATCGCTAGACAATATGTCGTTGTTGATATTGGCAGTTTCCTGTTGCGGTACTGCATTCTTTTTTGCATAAAGCTGGGCTACCTGGCCTGAGACCGGCTCGCCTTTGAGGTTGGCAATGGTGTCAAACAACAGCTTGGTTTCAATCGGTTTGGTCAGATAAGCGTCAAATCCCGCTACTTCGGCGGCGGTCTTGGTTTCTACCGTGGCGTCGGCCGTGAACAGGATGAATTTGGTTTGCCGGTCGTCCGGCCGCAGGAATCGATACAGTTTCAGGGCGTCAATCCCATTCATGCCCGCCATATTGAGGTCGGATACCACCAGGTCGAATTGCTCAATTTCCAGCCTGTCCAGTAATTCATCGGCATTGTTGACCACTGCGACATGATGGCCGGGCAATTGCAGCAGTTTGACGATGATGGTCTGGTTGGTGACATTGTCCTCGCATACCAGAATCTTGAGCGGTTTGGTGGTGGCCTGGAGATTGCTGTCAACCGGGGCTAGTGCAACGACAGGGGCGGGTGTGCTGATTTCCAATTTGAGGTCAAACCAGAAACGGCTGCCGACATTGGATGCGCTATTCAGGTTCAGCGTGCTGCCCAATGCCTCAACCAAGCGCTTGGCAATGGTAAGCCCCAGGCCGCTGCCGCCAAATTTGCGTGTGGTGGAAATGTCTGCCTGGGTGAAACTCTCGAAAATGCGTTCACGCTGTTCAGCGGAAATGCCGATGCCGGTATCAATGACCTCGATGCGGTATACGCCGTGATTGTCTGTTGATTCCAGGGTATGTACCGCCAGCGTAACCGAGCCACGTTCGGTAAATTTGACAGCATTGCCGACGAGATTGGCGAGGATTTGCTGCAGAATGTAAGGGTCACTTTTGACGCGCACGTCATCAAGGCCAATGATTTTTTCCAGAGATATCCGTTTGTTGAGCGCCTGCCCTTTGAAAACTTCTATGGTTTGTTCCACTAGCTCGCGCAAGGAGAGCTCGGTTTCTTCCACCTGCAGTTTTTCCTGCTCGATCTTGGAAAAATCCAGCACATTGTTGAGTTGCGCCAGCAATAGCTTGGAGGAACTTTCCAGTGTACGCAGCAATTCATCCTGCTCGCTGTTGAGCTGCGTATTGCGCAACAGGGTGCTGATGCCGATGATGCCATTGAGCGGGGTGCGGATTTCATGGCTCATGTTGGCGACAAAGCGGGTTTTGGCGTGGTTGGCCACTTCGGCTTTTTGCCTGGCTTCCTCAATGCGGGTGATGAGGGTGGCGACATACAGCGGCAATGCCACCAGCATGAGCAACAGGCTGTAACCGATGGCCTGATGCTGCAACCAGAACGGGTTGACGTTGATGATATAGAGAAAACCGGCCAGGCTGAGTATCTGGGAGTGAATCAGGTATTTCTTGCCAAAGCGGAAACCATTACCAAAGGTTACCCATAGATACACCCCAACCAGGATGACGCCCATTTCCCCCGTCATGGCCATGAGCATGGTGGGCAGGCTTATATCCAGCCATGCACCGGACAACCTGCGCAGGACAGGGTGCTTTTTTGTGAACAGGATCAGCCCGAGTAACACAAAAGACAATAACTGGAATGTCAGTGTCATTGTGATTGCGAGCGGGAAGGCGTTACCCTCGGTATTTAGCCCTGCTATTTGCCGGTAGACCAGAAAGGAAAGGAATGCCATGCATAGCCAGATGCGGATCACGGCCTGCTCAAGTTCCAGCGGGTCGCAGTGCCTGCTTAGAGTCAGCCAGTATCGCCTGGCCCGCTTGAAGGGTTGCATTAGTGACATCATGCCGGTCAAGTTTTTTAAGGTTGCGAAAGCACTGCAATAGAACTGCAGTCCACGTATCGTCCTGAATGCGTGTATAGGTTGCGCTTAGATAAAGTTATATTCAAGTCCCCAATTGGGGAAATTTGCAAGCTCAGGAAGCATGGCGCTTGTGGATTTCCTCAAACAACACCCGCACATCGGGAATCAGCTTGATCAACTCCGGGTCAAAGTGCTTGCCGCTTTCTGCATGCAGGTAGTCCACCGCGCTGTTGACACTCCATGCTTCCTTGTAGGGGCGGCGGCTGGTGAGGGCGTCAAACACATCCGCGACAGCGACAATCCGGGCGGACAAAGGAATTTCCTGGCCCGACATGCCATAAGGATAGCCGGAGCCGTCGAATTTCTCATGATGGGCAAGCGCAATCTCGCTGCCTTTCTGCAGATACTTGGATGGGCTGCCTTGCAGGATCTCATAACCGATCAGCGGGTGTTCCTGCATGACCTTTTTTTCTTCCGGCGTAAATGGGCCTTGTTTCAGCAATACGCTGTCCGGGATGCCGATCTTGCCGATGTCGTGCAATGGCGCTGCCAGTTCAATCAGTTCCGCCTCCTCCTCCGGGAAGCCCAGTGCCTCGGCCAATACGCGGCTATAAAGCGCCATGCGCAGCAGGTGCTGGGCCGTATCGTAATCGCGATATTCCCCAGCGCGGGCGAGGTGCATCAGCGTTTCTTTCTCGCGCATGAGGATGTTTTCAGTGGCTTCGCGCACCATGCATTCCAGCAGGCGGCTTTTATCTTCCAATGTGAGCCTTTGCTGACGCAATGTGATGAGGTTCTTGCAGCGCGCCATGCATTCATGCATATCCACGGGCTTGGTGAGAAAATCGGTCACGCCGGCATCCAGTGCCGCATAGCGGATTTCCACGTCCTGCTTGATCGTAATCATGATAGTGGGGACGGATTGATACTGCGGCAAGCGTGTGATTTCATTGATGAAACACAGACCGTTCATGCCGGGCATTTCGTAATCTACCAGCAGCAGGTCTGCGGTATTGTCCTGCGCCCATAGCAGCGCTTCGGTTGGTGAGGAAAACTCAAAGGTCTTGATGCCGCGCCCGAGGTTCCTGACGATTTTCGACAGGATTGAGCGGCTGACAGCTTGATCATCCAGTATCAATACCTTGGCGGTATCAACGAGGTTGAAGTTCTTCATAATTACCTATGTTCTTAGTCCAGGGGGGGCTAGTCACTGCCTCTGCAAATACCTCGCCGATTTGCTTACGGCCGGTAATGCAGAAGATTTAGTCTCATTAGCATGATACAGCCTGTTGTAAAAGAGTGGAGCATAGATGAGGCTGATTAATGCCAGGCTAATATTAAATCCTGACAATATCTTGCCAGGAATTAATGATAAGGCCGTACTAAATTATAGGTGAAGGGGAATTCCCCTTCTTGTGTAAAAGCCTGTAAAAAGCGAGATGAGAACAGGAGTACGGGTGTGAACCTTAAGCCTTGGCGCGCGGAGATACCGCACGTGCGAGGAAGAACGCCAGGCCGACAAAGAACAGTACCACCAGCAGTGCATGGCGCAGGGAAAAGTGTTCACCCAAAAAGCCCAGTAAGGGCGGGCCTGCCAGAAAGGCAATATAACCTGCTGTGGCAACCACGCTGACGCGCGCTGTCGGATGACTGCCGGTATCGCCGGCGGCCGAGATGGCCAGGGGGAACCCCAGCGATGTACCCAACCCCCAGAACAGCACGGCTGCCGCTGCCACATAAGGATGGCTGGCAAAAATCACCATGCCGATGCCGGCCACCCCCAGCAAGGCACTGGCGCGTACTACGGATACTCTGCCGAAGCGCGTGAGGAAGTAATGACCGCTGAAACGGCCCAGGGCCATCATGCCGGCAAACCCTGTGTAGATCATGGAACCAATCGTGGCATTGAAGTGATGCTCATCCACCATGAGGATAGGAATCCAGTCGGTAGCGGAGCCTTCTGCCAATGCCATGCCGAGCACGATCAGACCGATGCACATCAATTGCCAGTCTTGCCACGGCTTGAATGGCTGCCCGGTTTTATTGGGCATGCCAGCCGGAGTTACGGCTTCTTTGCCGATGTCGTGCGGAATGGCTTGTAACGCCCAAAGTGTGATGGGGATTCCATACAATGTGGTCAGTCCAATATGCCAGGTGACCGGGAATTCAACACTTGCCAGGCCGATGCCGACAATCCCGCCCAGAAAGGTGCCCAGGCTGAAACCGGCATGCAACATGGCCAGCGCCGGTTTTTGTGTGATCCGTTCAACTTCGGCGCCTTCAATGTTGAGCGCGATCTCCGCTACACCGACACCTAATCCAAACAGCATGAGGCCCAGCGCCACCACTAACGTCAACGTCCAGCTTAGCCCTGCCGCCATGACGCCTAGCCCTAGCAGGAGCAGCAGCATGCCTGTACGGATCACGGGTTTTGTACCCCAATGTTGTACCAGCTTGCCCGAACTCAGGATACCCGTCATCGCACCAACGGAAATGCTGAACAGGATCAGTCCCATTTCTGCGATTGAGACTTCAAGCTGGTCCCGAATGGCCGGAGTTCGTGTGACCCAGGAAGCTACTGCCAGCCCCGTGAGCAGGAAAAACATGAATAACGCCCGGCGGCGCTGCATAGTCTGGATCATGGAAATGTGATGCAACTGAAGAGGTGTGGTTGATCTTGGCTGATGATTGGTTTTCTGAGTTCTTATGCCAAGGCAGATTGGGCATAAATTCGCTGTGCCACAGCTTGGCTTATTGGTAACAGTATATCGCGCGATGATGACAGGCGCATATCAGATGAAGGATTAGTGGCTGACTTTATTTCCTGCTGTTCTGCACCAATGTCAAATGCGGCGATCAGGCTCCGCTTTTCATTTAACCGGAGCTGTCCATTGTCGATTACTTATCAGCTACACACACAAATATTGCCAGCAAGTAATCTTGCCATCGTAGTCCACCAGCTGCGGCACATTCCCTCACAGTCGGAAGCGTTATCTGAGTAAGCAGGGTATCTATGCAGCCGATGTCGCAACTCACGCCAATATAGCGCCGAATATGGAGCGGATCCGCTGGATGATGTGGCTTGCGTGCGTTTCCAGCGCAAAATGGCCTGTGTCCAGCAGCTCCACCCGGGCGTTCGGATTGTCGCGCAGATAGGCCTCTGCTCCCGGCGGAATGAAGAACGGGTCGTGTTTACCCCAGATGACCAATGTCGGTATCTGGCGCTCGCGGAAGAACGCTTGGAACTTCGGATAGAGCTTAAGATTGTTGGCATAGTCCAGGAAGAGGTCGAGCTGAATCTCGTCATTGCCGGGACGCTGTAACAGCAGGTAATCCAACTGGTAGGACTCCGGAGCGATCAGGCTAGTATCCGGGACTCCATGCTCGTATTGCCAGCGCGTGCCTTCCAGGGTCAGTATCTTGCGGATTGCATCGCGGTTTTCCTGGCTGGGGGTTTCCCAGTAAAGGCGGATCGGATCCCAGGCATCTCCCAGCCCCTCCAGATATGCGTTGCCATTTTGGCTAATCAGGCCGGTGACCCGTTCCGGTTTGGCGAGCGCCAGGCGCAGCCCAGTCGGCGCACCATAGTCAAACACATACAGCGCATAGCGCTGCAGACCCAATGCATCGACAAAGGCCTCAAGAGTTTTGCCCAGTGCATCGAAGGTATAGGTGTAGCCACGGGTCTCTGGTACCTCGGTAAAGCCGAAGCCCGGCAGGTCAGGAGCAACCAGATGGAACTGGTCAGAGAGCTCGGCCAGGAGCTGGCGGTACATATGGGAACTGCTGGGAAAACCATGGATCAGCAACAGCGTGGGCGCCGATGGGTTGCCGGCTTCTCGGTAGAATACGTTGACGCCATCGGCTTCAACATGACGGTAGTGGACAGGGAAATTGGAGTTACTAGGCATGGCAGTGCTCCTGGTTGTGAAGATTGTAACCTTTTAAATTTAAAATTAAGGGTTACAAAATACTAGCTATGGCAAAGTAACTTGTCAATATAATTTTTAAAGGTTACATTTTGTTCATGAAGACGCCATCCATCATCGCCCAGCCATCCGCAGGGGCTCCTCTGGTCGCTGACCAATACGCCTTGGACTTATTGAATACCGTGGTGCAGGAAGCGGGATCCCCAAAGGATTATCTGTATGACGATCTAGCAACGGCACAATGGTTGTCGCGCCTGATCGGGCGTGAAGAGGTTCCCGTGGCTGGCCTGGCCGAGTGCGCACGCGAACTTCGCGAAGTCATCCGGCAAGCCGTGACAGCGCGCAAGCGCAGCGAGCCATTTAGGCCAGATGCCTTCAATGCAGTGCTCTTGCAGATGCCTTCCCGGGCCGTATTGCGGCAGGACAGAGAGGGTTGGCAGATGTATCGCCAGCCCGTGGGAGACAGCCCATGGCGTGCTCTGACTTTCCTAGGCGAGGCGGCGGCCGAGTTACTTGCAGAAGGCGACTTTGGGCTAATCAAACAATGCGAGCATCCCGAGTGCATCCTCTGGTTTTACGACCGCACCAAGTCGCATCGCCGTCGCTGGTGCAGCATGGCGCTCTGCGGCAACCGGCATAAAGTGAGCGAGTTCCGTAAGCGACAGGCCGAATGAATCCATGAGCGTTCGTCGGCCTCTTACAGATACCTTGATATGCTAGTACTGTTGTCTGTCTGGGGAAATATGTGTGGGCTATTGCAAAACTGGAGCGGGCGACGGGAATCGAACCCGCGTATCAAGCTTGGGAAGCTGGCGTTCTACCATTGAACTACGCCCGCGCAGGCGGCAATTATACCTGTTTATGTCAGCCCGGCCATGTCTCAGGTGCGACATTATGCCGCATTCTTGAAAAATGCCATCCCGATTAGAATCCTGCACTTTGTCGCATGCATCAGCATGATGCGCGGACGCTGTTTGGGAATACAACATGGTAGTCAGAATGAAAGCCCCGGTCAGGCCGGGCAGGAGAATGCAGCTTAATTGGACGGTGCTGGTATTGGCGCCATTGTTCAGTGGGCTGGCACATGCAGACCACGACCATTCGCACGTTCTGCCTGAGTTGGAGGTCAAGGCGCACGCGCATGACAGCGACAGCCAGCTCCATCAACGCATGGTCGATAGCGCAGACACTGCTAGCCTGTTGCAGGATTATGCAGGTGTATATTCCTATCAGGCAGGCGGTATTTCTGCCCTGCCCAATATCCGCGGTATGAATGACAACCGCATCCGCATCCTGGTGGACGGTGCTGAGCTCACAGCCGCTTGTGCCAACAATATGAATGCCCCGCTCACTTATATCTCGCCTGCCTCCGTTGCCAATGTCAGCGTACTCGCGGGCATTACACCGGTAAGCATGGGTGGTGACAGCATTGCCGGCACCATTACGGTGGATTCGGCCAGACCTGCTTATTCCAGCAGCGCAGATGCATGGCTGTACCAGGGCAGTTTTTCTACCATATACCGCAGCAATAACAATGGCCTGAGCACGGCGCTCAATGCCACGGCCGCGAGTGACAACCTCAGCTTCAATTTCACCAGCACCATGGACCGCGGGCAGAGTTATCAGGATGGCAATGGTCGCAAGGTGCGTGCTTCCCAGTTTGAGCGCCATATCCAGGCCTTGACGATTGGTGCCAAGGGCGAGAACGAGGATTTTGTGCTGAGGCTTAGCCATCAGGAAGTGCCGCACCAGGGCTTTCCCAATCAATACATGGATCTAGTCGGCAATACGGCAGATTCCATCAATGCGAGCTATCGCCGTCATTTCGGCTGGGGCGAACTGGACACCCGGTTTTACTGGCAGCAGGTGAGCCATGAGATGGGTTTCTTTTCATCCGAGAAAACCGGGATGATGCCGATGAAGACGCGCGGCAAGGATATGGGCTATAACATCAAGGCGACAATTCCGCTGGATGACGTGCACATCCTGCGTGTGGGCAACGATTTCCATCGCAACACACTGGATGATTACTGGCCGCCGGTGGCGGGCACCATGATGGGGCCGCGTACGTTTGTGAATATCAATGATGGCCGCCGGGACCGTTTGGGGGTTTTTGCGGAAGTTGAGTCGCAATGGAACAGCCGCTGGAGCAGCTTGCTGGGCGCGCGCGTTGACCATGTGCGCACCAGTACCGGCGAGGTGCAGTCTTATGGTTCCATGATGGGCGCAGCCGACAACGCGGCAGCAATCGCCTTCAATGCAGGAAGCCGTTCGGCACGGGACAACCATGTTGACCTTACCGCGACAGGTAAGTACGAGTTTTCCGATACCGTGGGCGTGGAGTTTGGCTATGCCCGCAAGACTCGTTCTCCCAATCTCTACGAACGATATTCCTGGGGTCAAGGTCAGATGGCACGCAACATGATCGGCTGGTTCGGTGATGCCAATGGCTATGTCGGTAATCCCGATCTCAAGCCGGAAAAGGCGAATACCATCAGCGCCACGTTAGATTGGCATGATGCGGAGAAAAAATCCTGGCAGGCTAAGGTGACCCCTTACTTTACCTATGTGCAGGATTACATCGGCGTTGAACAGGTTGGATTTGTCGCCGCTGGTAACCGTGCCAACCTGCGTTTCGATAATCAGGATGCGCGTTTCTACGGCATCGACATGGAAGGTGCAAAGCAACTCTGGCAAGGCACTGCCTTGGGCGAGGGTCGTCTGCGGGCCAATCTGGCGTGGACGCGCGGCGAGCGTACCAACGGCGATTCGCTCTACCAGATCATGCCGCTCAATGCGCGCATCAGCTTGGAGCAAAAGAAAGGCGCTTGGTCGAACGGTGTTGATGTGCAGTTTGTCGACAGCAAGACTCGCGTGGATGATGCCCGCCTTGAGCCGGAAACTGGCGGCTATACGTTGGTGGACTGGCGCAGCAGCTACCAGTGGACCAAGGCCAGGCTGGATTTCAGTGTGACTAACCTGTTTGATCGTTACTATGCGCTGCCTGTGGGTGGCGTGAACTATGCGGACTGGAAGGTTAATGGGTCGATAGGGGCAATGGGGCCGGTGGCTGGCATGGGGCGTTCAGTGAATGTTGGTTTGACGTTGGATTTCTAGTTTAGCTTGCCAGCCTGATGGTTGGGGGACGCTCCGCGCCAAACATCCTGATGTAGCGTTCACGCATGGTGGCGCTGCCGTGCATGCCGCCCTGGTGCAGGTACAGCCAGGGTTGCGTGAAATGCTGGCGGTTTTGCAGGATGCAGGCCCAGGCTGGCAGGTCATAGAGCAGGTCGAAGCTGATGCCGGTTTCTGCCACCAATTCGGCCTGCAATTCCCACAGTTCACGATATAGCGAGCCAAAACGGTAATGCGGCTGGCTGCTCAATATTGTCGGTTTCGGCTGGCCTGGCTGTGCGGCAAATACCTGTTCCAGGTAGTGTGTGTCGCCATATACCGGTGTAGTGACCACTTCAATATCTTGTTGCATGGCAGCAGCTAAATGACGGGCGCTAATACCCGTGCCAGAGGGCAGGAATACCTGATGCAGCCCCAATGTATTGCAAGCCTCGCTGGTTTCCCGGCCCATGAATTCAAAGCCATGGCCGGCATGTAGGCTGTTGCCGCCCTCGCCAAATATCCATTCGTCTTCGCCCGGCACAAACTCTTGATGTGTCATGCGCCGATAAAGCGCACTGTCGATATGCATGTGCATGCCATGTTTTAATGCCATGGCGAGATTGCCTTTAGGTTTTGCCTTTAGCTCGTCTGCAAGGTATGGCAATACATAATGAAACTCCGTGCCCATGAGTTGTGCGAGTGCACTCAAGGCCAGCATGGCATTGGATTGCGCCGAGCCATAACTCCAGATGCGCTTAATCGGCGGCAGGGATGCAAGGTTCTCCAGATAGTAAGCCAGCTTGTAGAGTTTGTTGCCCTCGATGGCGTTGAAATATTCCGCTGGAATGGCGGGACAGAATGAAGGCGCAGGCACGGTCTTGACGATGCGGTTGCCGGACAGGGTCGCAGGCGACAACAGGCTGGACTCAATGCGCAGCGTGAAGTCCATTCCGGAAAAACTGCATTGGATGTAGCTGAAGCTAGGCAAGGGCATGCTGGGGACTCAGAAATTTTTCATGATCATACTTAAGCAAAACCCAGACCATCAACAAGAAAAAACCGGCCAAAGGGCCGGTAAAAAGGGAGTACTACTGGAGGAGAATCAAATCACACTATTTGACTAGTGTTTGGTACAGCTCTTATTGAAGGACTCGATCTGCTTTTCGGCTTCTTCCTTCGAAATGCCGTAAAGTTCCTGCAATTTGCCGGACAGCATTTCGCGGTTGCCCTTGATCTGCTCGAACTGGTCGTCTGTGAGCTTGCCCCATTGCTGGCGCACCTTGCCCTTGAGTTGCTTCCAGTTGCCTTCTACTTGATCCCAATTCATGGTGTGCTCCTTTTGTAAGTAGTTCAGTAGGAAAATCGCATTGCGATTAATCTGGGAACAATAGTAGATGCTGCATGGAATAGCCGCAGTCAGGGCGAGGATGAATTGGCTGTCAGTATTGACTGACAGCCAGACCAGATGCGGGATTTAATGAACTCAAAAGCCCGGTTAGTTGCTGTCCGGTAGCCAGGCACGGTGCCAGCAATGCAGATGCTCGCCTTCCAGCATCCAGTTCGCCAGCACCGCATTGCGCAGTTCATCGCCAGTTCTGGCGGTGGCATCCAGGTCTGCAAGATGCATGCGGATCGCATCCACCCAGTCGCGGAAGCGGTTCTTGACGCGGGTGACCGGCAGGTCATCCTCCTGATAGCAACGCACATCGCTGCAGATGACCGGGAAGCCGCAGGCTCCATATTCCAGCAGGCGCAGGTTGCTTTTGCACTCGTTGAACAGGTTCTGCTCGACGGGTGCCAGGGCAAGATCCAGGTTCAGGCCGGCCAGGACTTTAGGGTATTGGTCGATGGCAACACCGGCATGGAATTCGTGCACATAGGGCCGCAGTTTTTCCGGGCACATGCCAAAGAACACCCATTCCACTTCGTCGGCCAGCTCCTTGATGACATCTACAATCAGCTCCAGGTCGCCCGTATGGCTATTGCCCCCAGCCCAGCCGACGCGTGGCTTTGCTGCAGTACGGCGATGGCTCTGCAAGTCTTTCCACCAGGCGACCGGCAGGCGGTTCTTGACGACGCGGATATCGGCATGCAGCCCGGCAAAAGCTTCTGCCAATGCCGGGGTGGACACCACAAAACGGTCCACAAAGCTGAGCCCTTGGCGCAGGATTTTGATGATGTCCTTGGGCATGCGCTGGCGGTAAATGCTCTTCATGGGCAGGTTGGGTATGTAGTCATCCAGTTCATATACCTTGAATGCCTGTGAAAAAGCCTTGATGCTGCGCATGGCCTCAACACGTTCTTCAGTGGTTTGCCGTTGCAGCACGATCGCGTCAGGCTTATATCGTTCCAGGTCGGCAGGCGACAATAAGTTGGCGGATATCGTGCCGTCAACCAATGCAGCTTCGCGCATGGCGGCAAATGGCTGGATGATCCGGTAATGGCCGCATCCGTATGGGTCGGCATTGTGCGCCAGGATAACCGGCAACGGTCGCCAGGCTTGCAGTGGGCGCCAGGCCAGTTGCGGTTCTGCCAGCTTGAAGCCCTGCTCGGCTTGCAGCGAGAAACCCGGGTTGTAAGCCGGGTCGCGCGCAAGCACCGGCAGCCAGCGGGCATACATGGCATCTTCTTCCCCGGTGCTTGCGGTGGTGGCCGGTGGCATGTCCATCAGCAGTTGCGCTCGCGGTGTCCAGACATTGAGGAAACCGGCCTGTTGTAGTTTCAGGCACAGGTCGACATCAACCCAGCGCGATAGCAAAGGGTCTTCGTCAAAGCCACCCGCTTCCAGGAACAAGTCCCGCCGCAGCATCAGGCATTCACCGCTGATGGCAGAGTAATCCTGGTCTAACTGCAAGCGCTGCATATAGCCGTTATCGTCGTGGGCCAGCCCTTCAAAAGCGCGCCCTGCCGGGCCGTTGAGGCCGAGCAGCAGTCCGGCATGGCGTATTTTCCCGTCGGCGGAAAGCAGTTTGCCGCTTACAGCCCCCACTTCGGGGCGCAACCCATGGTTGAGCAGTTGCTGCAGCCAGTCTTTGCGCAGAATCCCTGCGCCATCGCCCAGCCAGAGCAGGAAGTCTCCCCGCGCCTGCTGCGCTGCCTGGTTGCACAATGCCTCACGCGAAAGGTTATTGGCGAAATGCAGCACGCGCAGTTGCGCGACACCCATTGCCTCAATCCCGGCCAGCCAGGTGCGGATGTCCGCTGCCTGGTTGCCATGATCCAGCAGCAGCACTTCGTAATTGGGATAGCTTGTGTTTTCCAGCAAGGTTTCCAGGCAGCGCTGAATTTGCGGCAACCGGTGCTTGGCTACAATCAGGATGCTGACCGCAGGCTGTTGCGGATGTCCGTAATTGATCTCATAGCATCGAGGCAGGTGGCTGGCGATTTCAGGATGTTCATAGCCGCGGGCCTGCAAATGGCGCTGGATGACTGCCTGCTCCTCGGGTTTATCCTGCAAGCTTAATGTGTTGCCTGTCAGCAGCGGTTCGCTAATGTGGCCGATGCAGCCCAGCCCTTGCTGTTCGATCAGGCGTAACTGGTATTCCAGCTCAAAAGCCTGACCAAATTCTTCGGAAAACCCGCCCTGCTCCAGCAATGCCGTCCGGCGGAACAGCCAATGTGAAGACATGCTGGCCGGGAAACTGAGCAGCAAGTCGAGGTTGAGGTCTGGCCGCAGCATCAGGCCGAGCTCATCATCTTCCAGGCGGATGATTTCATCGGCGTAGGCCGCTTGGCAGGTCTCTGGCAGCGTGGGCAAATCCAGGGCGGCAACCAGCAGGCCGCTGTGCATGAATTCCGCGCCGGCTTGCACCAGCAAGATCCATTCGGCCCGTAAATCGGTCAGGCTTTGATTCAATGCTGGAGCGACGCCAGACCCGGGGTCGAAGGTCACAACCCTGGCCTGGTTTGCCGCAATGGGTAGCGCAGATGGCGAAAACACTAGCACATCCAGGTTGCGGTAGAGATTGGGCTGCTCCAGGGTTTGCAACGTGCGTCCGACTGCATCGGCATCGCCTTTAACATCGATCAGCACGACCGCAATGCGCGGGCCGCCGTCCTGTTGCGCCATTCGCTGCTCGATCAGCTTTTGCTGCACCGGCGTCGGCCGCCGCGAGGCAATCCAGTTAGCCAGGGAAACGCTGCCCAGTTTCGCCGCGCGCTGCAAGGCTGCCAACAGGTTCATCGGCTTAAACACCCGCGCCTTCAGGCGCGTGATCGGCGCGACATTGACGAAACGACTGTCGCCAGAGGCGCGATACCAGCCAAGATCGCGAACCCCTTGGCGGAAATCAGCATGGCCTTTGTCGCCGATGCCAGCCTGGTCGCGGCCAACCTGGCTGAATTGTGTGCTGGAGACGCGAAACTTGGTCAACGGCCTGGCAAGAAAAGCCAAATTGCCGCGCTGCAGCAGCTTGGCATACAGCGCCAAGTCGCCAACCCAATGGATGACCTTGCCGTTGAGCGACATCAGTTCGTCGGCAATCTCCAGCAGGTCGCTGCGCCGCGCCAGGATGCAACTCGGCTCTCCAATGAAATTGATCGTGTGGTCGCCGAGAAACGAGACCAGCTCCTTGCCGTTGATGACCACATCGCCGGAAAACGGGAAGCAGGTATGGAGAATATCCGGCAACGGCTCGCCGTCGTCGTCGATCCGCTGGCGGCGTGAAGAAGCCAGGGCAATGCCCTGCTCATTTTCCATGGCCGCTACCAGCTCGGTGATACAGTCGGGTTCCAGCACATCGTCGTCATGCAAGAGCTTGATGTACTTGCCTTGGGCTAGTTTGATGCCCTTGACTGTGCTGACGAGTTCTCCAAAGTGCCCGCCATTCTTGTAATAACGTATGAGTACGTTTGTACTGTCTTTCTTCTGCGCAACCAGCTCGGCGATGCGCCCGTTATCACTGTCGTCGCAGATGATTAGCTCCAGCATCGGATAAGTCTGGTCCAGTACCCTATCCAGCGTTTGTGCCAGATATTGGTGCTTGTATGCTGGCATGACGATGCTGACTAGCGGGAGTTCACCTGCCATTCCTTGGGCCTTTTTGAGTGTTGAGCGAGACTAGGTTAAAGAGTATACGTTGGGCAAGTGCTGGTCTAATGCCGGAATAATGGCGATAAAGGTCGGTTAATATTTGAATTGCAGACCATTGGAATGGAGGTTGCAGTGGCGTGCGTTAACCCACATATTCACATATCCATGCAGGCATTAATAAGCAAAAGATGAAAAACCAGGAATATCCTAGGGTCTGTGGTACGGTCTTACCAGCAAGTCTACCCAGCCAATTCCCTCTTTGTTGAGAGACATGACATAGTCGAGAAAATCTTCGCGATTTTCTTGCTTCAGCGGATAGGAAAAAAGGGATTCCATGCTGGGTGTTCCATATGGGATGCGTTCGGCAAATTCGGCAATTTCAAAGCGACATTCGTCCTGTAGCCAGGCCAGCAAGCTTAGTGGATCTGTTCCCTGTGATCGTAGCAAGTCAGGAGCGAACTCCATCTTGATTACCCAGTCATGATGATTGAGCAACCAGGAGTCACAACCGCGCAACACATTGAACTCAAAGCCCTGGGTGTCAATTTTGAAAAATGTTTTGCCTGAGACACCATGTTTTTGCAACACGTGATCAAGGCGCATCATAGGCAACGCTATTTCCCCCCAGCCACTGATACTGACACGATTATCAAGACTGCTTCTGGGGTTCAGGCTGAAAGTCGTATCAGTACGCGATTCTGCACCCATAATTGCATTGAGGATGAGAATTTTTTCAAGCCCAAGTCTTTCAAAATTGCGACGCATGAGCTCGACCAGGCGAGGGTCTGCTTCAAGCGCAATACAATGCAGCTCAGGAGCCGTTAAGCTGGCTAATATGGATATGAAACCGACATTTGCGCCAACATCGACAAATTGAACAAACCCCTCATCGCGGATAAACTGGTATAGCAACGAAGCCTTTTCTTCATAACTCTTGCGTTGCTGGTACCACGTTGCGTCATACATGTCGTCCAGAACTTCAAGCGGCAGGCCGTCAAGGTTTAGCTGTCTTGATGTTAATGACCCCAGCAGGTGTTCGGCCTGTAGGGCAGCAGGTGGAAAGCGAAGCTGTTTTTCTACCACCTGTGCCAGCACAAGCTCGTCTACCGGATCGCGGAATGCCAGCAAGTTTCCCCAGGACTTTTCGTTCTGCAGTTGATAAGGATATTTTGCTAGGCAACGCCAGTCATGGCGTGTGCCATATTGCACGATGGGATGCCATTCACTGACGTAGACTGTGTAACCTTTATCGACCAAAAATTGCGCCAAGTCATGGAAGTCGTAACCTAGCGGTATGGTCTTGGCGTCCTCGAATTCACATTCGATAACAGCAGGTTTTTTCTGATCCCATGGAAAACCATTCAGCACGAAAAGATCGTGCCCTTCGGTATCAATCTTCAGAAAATCAACGTCAGGTGTTGCGTCATTAGCAAAATAATCGCTTAGCGTGACAGCACTGACCCGCTGCGTTTCGGCGTGGGACTCGTGAAAGGCGGAAAGCCCGCTGATGCCCGTGCTTTGCTCTGACCGGTAAAACGGCAAGCCATGACAAGTTTTATTGCTGACACAACGTGCGTCCAGCGTCACCAAATGCTTGTTTGCATGCCCGGCCAACCCTTCCAGCAGCTTGCTACGGTTCTGATCATCCGGTTCAAAAGCGTAGATATGCCAGCCTTTATTGAGGAAAGGCCACAATGCTGAGCCAACATGGGCCCCCACATCTATCATGGTTTTGTCCATACTGTATTCACCAGCGTACAGGTTGGCGATGCAATGCGTCTCGTCATAGTGCGCGGACCGCTCGCGCTCAAAAGGCCCGACAATTACCTGGCCTGCTGGCGCAGATACAAGGGAAACATATTGCCTGAACTTTTGCTGGACGGCTTTGCGCGAAAGATGCCTGGCGGCATAGGCTTGCGCTTTCGCAGCAAGCGTTTGCCGTCTTGCCGGGTGAATGGCCAGGTGTTTGATCGCATTGCGCAACTTCTCGGGGTTTCGTTCTGTGACGAGCTCCGCACATTCAGCATGGTGCAAATAGGCAATCGTTGCGGTGCTGGGCGGCCCATAAGCCAGTACTGGTGTGCCGGAGGCCAGACACTCCGGCATTTTGTTGGCGATGGAAAGGCCTGTGTAAGCCATGCTCATGGCGTCGAAATTGTAGGCAATGACCAGCGCATCTGCCTCGCAAAGTGTTTTTTTGTATGCGGATTCGTCAACCTGAGGGTGCACGGACACACCTGCCCAATTTCCCATCTCATGGCGTGCCTTGTCCAGCCACTCCTCTACTGTGTAGATTTCAAGGCGAACCGGGCATTTTTCCTGTAATGAGGCAACGGCTTCAGCTACGTCCCGGACGCTGGCATAAGTCATGTCGTCGGCAAGCGCGCCCATATAGCGAATGATAAACGGGGATGCCGGGGTGGGAATGCTGTACGATTTTGCATGGTCGTTGGCGAAATCGGATCGCTCCACCCCATTGGCCAAAGGAAGCCAGTAACCGCCATAGCGTGAGGCATAGGCTCTGCTCATCGCGGTTCCAATGCTTAGTCGACGCCAGCTTTTTGCCAGGATACGCCGCAGCTTCGGGGCGAACCAGGCAAAGCGGGCTGCATCGCGGATGCGTAGGCGTTCTGGCCAGTCATCCATCATATGTACTACCAAAGGCACTGGCAGGGTATCCAGCAAACGCTCGACGAATCCAAACAAGGCGCCGGATTCCACCGGCCGGAAATAGATGATGTCTGGCTGGAATCGGACACAGTCATTCATGACTTCCTCAACCGTCCCGGCATCTGTGATGTTTTCCTCAAGGGACTGCCCTAACCTGATCGTGCGCAAAGGTTGCGCTGCCAAGTCTTCGTACCATACCTGCAAAACATGGTCTTGTGGCCAGTCTTCAAGGAACAATTGCTTTAACTGGCTCGTAGCACATATGTATCCCGGAGGTGTCGGGTCGATGATCAATAGCCGCGGCAATTTCGTCTGCGACATGCTTACTCCTCTCGGGCGCTTGTGTTCAGGTAGGGAAGGATGGATACAAATTCGGATAATTGCTTTTTATTAATGCAAACAAGGTTGGTCTGCACGAGGCCTATGGTACGTTTCAATTCATAGAACTCTTGCTTGAAATCTCCCCATGACTTTCTTTTATAGCCAAACCAGGCCTTGGCATTGGTGGATAACGCAATCTCTGTTTCCGAAATCTCAAACAGGACTTCGGTTTCTGTCGTGGGCTCGCCTATAAACATATATTCCGTATCAAATATCATGTAACCGGAGTCGATCAGGAACTTCAATAAGCCATTGCCGGAATGGAGAAATTCCACCCATAAAAACTTGGCTTCATTGAGGATGCGAGGCATCCCTTCAATGCATTCAATTTGCCGCCCTGCAAATCAAGCTTGACGAAGTCAATGGAGATAGCTGGGTCAATGACATCGTCGCCCCGGAAGCACTCCACTTCGATATTGGTGTGAATATTGTCTCTGGGTGCGGAAAGCGAACCTAGTGATGAATAGCCCGCCATACCCTTTTCTCCCCAAGCAGAATCCTCGCTGACGACAGAAGGCATATAAAGTTTGCATATTGATGCTTATCAGTCAGTGCCTTAGGGATTAGCTGGATAAGCGCATCAATGTTGTCGAAAAAGCGGTGATTCCCAGGGAATGGCTCGAATGCATATACTTTGCTCTCAGGAGCGAGATGCTCCAAGATGTCGCGAGACGTTTTCCCGAACCCAGCGCCCCCATCGATGGCATTGCGTAGCGGGTAACGGGCTCTTCTATACGCCTCTATGAGTGTGTCAGGTTTATTGACCTTGAGGGCGGACAGCAAATTATTCATCTGTGCTTTCAATCATAGGCTGGATGAATCAAGTATTCCTGAGGAAATCTTCAATAGAGACAAACGGAAAAATCGATTCGTCAAACAATACAGACTCTTTATTCGAATTGAAGATGCGCGTTTTCCAGGAGTAGGCCTGCCGGTCGGCCGCTACTTTCTTGAATGCGCTGACGTGCAGGTTCCGGCCCGGATTCGGGATGTTGTATTTGTCCCCGGCCTGCTGGTAATCGTCAAAGAAATAATTGGGGTTGTGCTTGGGGGTTTCTGTCATCACAAGCTTGATTCCACCTGCATGCTGTGCTTCGGGTATCACTTCCACATATCTCAGGTCCACTCCCAGAATGGCAATGTCCGCATAGCCCATATGAGCAGCGTAGCGCACGGCAAATGCGCCCGTCGTGTGCTCCAGGGAGGTGGTGCCCTTGAAGGGGATGGAGGAGTGTATCCTGATGCCGCGCAAATAGGCGCTCTTTCGCGATGAGTTCTTGAAGCTTTCCAGGAAAAAGACATTCTTCCGGCCACGCAGGTCTGGATAGTAATTCAATATCTTGGCGATCAGGAACGCTGTTCTCACCTTGCCTGAAACGATCATGTCATGGATCGCGCCGGCATGGGTCTCGATCAATTGATCATCCAGGCAGACGTAATGATCCGGATACCAGTTGACGCGCTCCCAGTAACGATAGGCTGCGTTCATCCCCAAGGTATCGGCGCCTGTGAGGGAGTGAAGATCAAATCCCTTGAGTGACGGGCCATTCCCCAGGATGACCAGTTTCCCGCTGCGGGAAAAATGGTTTTCCCCTTCTGCTGCCTGGCGTTCTGCAGCCGACTCCTCGAGAGATTCGATACGCTGGATCAGGCTGAGTCCTCCCGAACGCAGGAACGATTCATAAGGAAGCGTTCTGCCCCACGTCATGACAGCGGAATAGTCTCCCCACTGATCCAGTGTTTCCCTTGCATGGTGATGTGCCACTACGGAAATCTCCGGCACAATTGGGGCCAGGCGTGCCGGTGCCAGAAGCTGGTGCCAGAACGCAGGGGAGAGGAAATCCTTGAAATGCACTTGTTGGTAGAGCTGGCAGGAGCTTTCTCCTTGCCCAGCCAGCGGCACGGCTGGTTGATACAGCATGTGTGAGCGTTTGCCGAACCATTGTGCTTCTTGCAGTATTTCAGCGGAAATGCCGGTTAGCTCAAGGTCTTCGGTCGCGGAAAGTATCTGGTAACCACCTTGCTGGCACAGGGCTACTGGCTGCCCTGTGATTCGTGCCAATGCGGCGCGTTCTTGTTGCGCGAAGTCCGCCACCAGCGGGTGGCCCTTGTAAAGCAGGCGGCGCCCTTGGCATAAGGTTTGCAACCGGTCAGCAAAATCGTCACATCTCAGGCTACGTCCATCGGGTGTTTGCAAGGAGGTTTCGTATGGCGCCTGGCCGATATAGATCAGGCTGTCATCAAGATCATCAAAATGAAAGCTGCCTTCTTCCTCCACCAGGGCTTTATGCATGCGCACATTGGCTGCCAATGCAGCAGCCTCAAGCCGGATTTCCTCTTGCTTGACCGCATATGATCCGACTTTTTTTAATGTATCTGCATTCGAGCAGCGTACCGCGATGTACAAGTCGCGGGCAAAACGCAGGGGGGATGTCGTGATGTTGATGAAATCGTAACCATGGTCTGCACATGCCTGTTCCAGCCATGGCGGCATATCAACCGATAGCACCAGGGCATCTTCCGGCAGGCACGAAAACAGGTAATCCACTGACGCCCGGGGTGCTGCCCAGGACGAGCGTTGCTGCCCATGCGCATCGCTGGCCAAGGCAAGAAATTTCTCAAGATCAAATTTTGCAAGTAATGCGGATGGCTTTTTCCTGACTGTGGGCGGGTAGGCAATATCGATACCGCAACCCTGCAGGATGGGCTCGCGCATCAGGTCAAACATGCCTTTCTGGCGTGAAAACCTGCCTTTGAATAAGTCGGGTAGGCATACGATTTTCGTCACATTCATTGTTTGGTTCTCAATCCGGGTCATGCAGTCTGCCGCGTATGCCGCCGTCCAGCGCCACGCAACTGCCATTGGCAAAAGGCAAGCTGTCTCCACACAATATCAAGGCCAGCCTTGCCACTTCCTCTTGCTGACCGATGCGGCCAACCGGGTGGTATTGTTCCAGTTGTGCCAAGCCTTCAGGATTGTCGCTGAAGCCATCCCTCAGCATCTCGGTATCGATGGCGGCGGGCTCGATTGCGTTGATACGGATACGGTCGCCCAAATCCACTGCCAGTGCGCGCGTCATGCCGCTCAACGCCGCCTTGCTGGTGGCATAGGCCACGAACCGCTTCTTGGTTTGCGCAGCATGAATGCTGCTGATATTGACGACTGCGCCTTGCGTCGCCTCCAGTTCAGGCAAAAGATCTTTCACCAGAATAAACGGTGCGCTCAGGTTGACGTCCAGCGTAGTCTGCCAATCCGCCAGGTCCAGTTCGCCGGTATCGGCAAGGATCTGAACCGCTGCGTTATTCACCAGGGCGTTCAGCGAGGGTTGTTGCAACGCTTTGCGTACTTCCGCCAGGAACGCATCTGCATACGCAGCTTCCCTGACCAGTCTTGCCAGATCTGCAACCAGCCAGGTTTGCCCTGGTGGCAGCCACTCGGGTCTTGAAGCTATATCGGTCGCAATGACGTGATAACCGTCGGCATAAAAAGCTTCTACCAGGGCGCGGCCTATGCCGCCGGCTGCACCGGTAATCAGTACATGGCGCTGCGGTGTGGCGTTCATTGACCCGTTACCCCAAGAAAGCCCATCAGCCTGTCGATGGCGATCTCGCTTGTGCGTACAACGGCATCGGCAGTATTAGAGGCATTGTGCGAGCCGAAAATGCAGCGTGGATGAGCACGCAGCGAGGAATCGACCGGCAATGGCTCAACCTCGAATACATCCAGCGCCGCGGAATATACCTTGCCCGATTGCAGTGCGGCTTCCAGCGCGGCTTCGTCGATGATGGGACCGCGCCCGACGTTCACTACCCTGACGCCGTCCTTGGCCTTGGCCAGCGTGTCCGCGTTAAGCATATGGTGGCTGCTAGCGGTCAGTGCGCACGTGACTACGATGAAATCCGCTTCATGCAAACGCTCGGGCCAGGCAGCGCGCTGCACTTGGGCAAGCTCGGGGACGTCGGGCGCCGCCGGGTCGTAAGCAATCACCTTCATGTCTGCAGCCAATAAACGTCGAGCCGTGTTCCTGCCGATATCGCCGAAACCGACCAAGGCCACGGTTTTTCCCGCCAACGATATGCCGCGCGGCTTGGGCCAGTCGCCCTGCCGGACGGCGGCATCGATCTGGAATGTTTCACGCGCAAGGGAAATTACATAGCCTACGGCGATGTCGGCCACTTCACCGCCGAACATATTGGGCGTGTTGGTAATGGGAATGTCCAGGTCTTTGCAGGCAGCAAAGTCTACGTTATCTACGCCTATGCCCCACTTGACCGCGGCCTTGAGCTTGCCAGCCTTGCCTGCCATGAATACTTCGCGCGTGGCCGGGTCGTCGCCTATAATCCAGCCGTCGTGCTGCGGCACGATGTCCTTCAACTCATCCACGGACAAGGTCTGCACTACCTTGGCCGCGGTCAGTTCCACGCCGTATTGCGCAAAACGCGGGCGGAAGGCGTCTATCATCCCCAGCATAGGCGGGCAGGTCACCAGAATCTTCATTGTTTACCTTTCTGGTTTTGCAGGTAGCTGGCCGTAATCACCGCGAAGTCCCAGTCGTCCTGATCGTCGATATCGATGGATTCGATGCGCGGCCCTTCGTACATCATCGGTTTTTTACCGATGCGTGCGTTGGTTTTGGCGAAGCTTTCGCGCGTGAACAGATAAAGATTGGAGTTTTCCTCAAACCAAGGTTCCAGGTCCTGGGTGCGCATCAGGTTGTCCGGGTCATGGTTGATGGCGCTGCCATCCGCACGATAAAAGCGCGTCTGGATCTTGTCCACGGTAAAGAGCGAGTCCGCCTCGCCTGTTGCCAGGCTTGCCTGATAGGCTGCAAGGGCCTTGCGTATCGTATCAGCTGACATCAAGGGGTTCGTGGTGTGCGTCATCAAGTAGATGTCTGCGGGTATATTGTCGATGTCGTCTGCCAGTATCAGGTTCATGCTGACCAAATCGCCGCAGATTTCCGGCTTGCGGTCGCGAATCCTGACTTTCCCGCCGTCCGTCAGGCCATTTTCGGCCAGGATATTGCGCGCGTCGGTGTTGATGATGATTTCGTCGATTTCATCGACCGATAGCAGGGTGTCCAGAATCCAGCGGAACAGCGGCTTGTCGCAAAAGGTGCGGAAGTTCTTGCCGGTGACGCGTACGCTGTTGGTCTTCATCGGCAGCAACGCGACGATGCGCGGCTTGGGGTTGCTCATTTTATTTTGCTTACCTGTCGGGTTCATTGGGGATAAAAATATTTTTCTTTTTCGGCACGGGACATACGTCTATGCTCATGGTTACCTTTGTACGCGCCCCAGTACTGGTTAAGCCTGTAGCGAAACACGTCCAGCATACTGACCTTGGTGCCGTCACGCCAGGCCTGCCGCATGTCCTTGAGAAAGCTGCTGAAAATATAGCGCAGGGTATCCACTAGGCTGACATGAAATTGCGGCATGATTCTTTGCAAGGCGATGGCTTCACGCTCGAACCGCCGTCGCACTTGCGACCAGTTTTCCTCATGATGGTGATATACCGCCGCCTCGGCGATATACCCCACTTTCCTGCCGTCCCGTACCAGCTTTTGTGCCAGGTCCATATCTTCCAATCCGGTCAAGTCTTCGTCGAAGCGGTATTGTTGCCAAGCCTTGCGCGATAGTGCCGCATTGGCGTTGTTGCAGAAGAATCCATCCTGCGGCACTGCGGAGGATGCGGGGAAATACTTGGCAAAAATACGTTTCTCGCTGAAATGGCTGTCCCTCCCTCCCAGCTGTCTTCCGTATACATAGTCGGCCTGCTGTTCAATGATGGGGAGGCACAGGTTCCGCAGCCAGTGCGGGTCGCTGGGTATGCAATGTCCACTGACCATGACCAGGATGTCGCCCATGGCGGCCTCGCAACCCTTGTTCAACGAACGCCCGAAAGAAAACTCTTCCCGCGAAATATGCAGAATGCGGCAGCTATGGCGTTCGGCTATTTGCAGGGTCTCATCCGTAGAGCCGGAGTCAACCAGCACCACCTCATGAGCCCAGCCACCGGTTTCCTGGCTGGCAATGCCCTGCAACACGGATTCCAGGTGGCGGCCCTCGTTAAGGGTGCGGATGATGATGCTGGCGCGAACCTTGCCAAGGTTGATGCTGGAGGGCTGAAGCAATAGATCGAATCCGAGTTTCAGTTTCTGGTGCACCAGGCGGATTTCATCCGGGTCGACCGAGTTGATCGCAAACATGTCCCAGTGCACAGCCACCACCTGCCGGACGCCGATTTCCTGGGCAAACTGGAAAGCCTCGCGGATGGACATATTGCCTATGATGCCGCGTCGGCCCCGGAAAAAATTGTGCTCGTTGACCGGTAGGAAAGCGGTATGCAGTGGCGCAAAATCAGCCAGGGCATTGATGATCTCCTGATTGGCCATGGTGTCGCCAGCGAGATATAGCCTTTGCCCGCCATATTCCAGCACATACCCTACAAAAGCTAGGTTGTCTTCGGCATCGCGCAACAGTTCCGGGTGTGCTGCCGGGATTGCATGTATGCGTAGCCCTTCCTGCTTCAAATGCTGCCAGGATTCCTTGGCAACCAGTAAACGATTGGCGGCAATACCCCACTCGGCAAGTAGTTTCAATACAGGAAGGGGGCCGATAAAACGGGCTTGCGGCGAGGCAACTGCCAGCTTGGGCAAAGTGTGCGGATCGCAGTGGTCGATGTGCTCATGCGTGATCAGCACCCAGTCGGCATCCTGGACATCTTCAGGCTGCATGGGGATGGGCAGCAAGCGATCCAGGTCAGGTCCATCCAGTTCCTGGACCGAATTCGACAGGTAAGGGTCGACATAGACTGTGCAGCCAGGAAACTCCAACCGGCAGCCAGACTGGCCCAGCATTTGCACCGGAATACGTAGTGAAGTGTTCATGGCAGCTTATGGAAAACGGCAATCATAGTTGTTCGATAAAAATAAAACCCGTTATACGTGCAAGATTTCAGCAATCATCCTACTCAGGTCATCCAGTATCCGTTGTGCGGTATCACTGGCCAGATCCCGATGTACCATGGCCTGCCACTGATAACGGAACAGCGGGTAGCCGATGGCTTCGAAACGATCGTGGTTGACCAACAAGTCGGCGATGTGGCCTCCTCCATGAGGGAAGCCATACAGTTCCCAAATGATAAAAAGATTGCGCTCGATGACTTCTGGTATCCGGGCCAGTTCTGCTGCCACATTGTCGAGATTACCATGCGTGATAGTGATTGTAATTGCGGAAAAAGGCGGGTATTTCCCCAGTTTCATCCAGGGGCTTGCCCCCAGGTTCATGAAAATGGTATGCATCACGTCGGCATTGCCGGGGCCACCCAGCCACGCAGTTTGCTTGTTCAATACCTGCAGATTCTGCAAACTGCCTGAATATGATGCGTGCTGGGTGTACTTGCGCAGCAATACGGCTGCGAAGGCCTGGATATTGTTCGCTAGGTCTTGCTGTCCGCGCTCGCCGGCATAGTCACGCAGCTTCTCGTCCATGTGCAGGGTGCGCACGGACAGGCATGGATTCCGGACTACATGGCCTTCCGTGCGCAGGATGGCCGCGATCGCCGTATCGCATCCGTAAGTGGCGATTGATACCGATGCCAATTCCTGTGGAACGGATATAGGGGTATCGAATATGTAGCAGTCGTAAGACAGGCAATGTTTCTCAAAATGGCTGCGCCCGGCAGGCGACCATTGCGGCCAGGGGGGATGCGGCTGCAGGCCTTGCAAGTATTCGCCTGTCGCTGTGCGGTTCCAGCGTGTCAGCGCATATATGGCATGACCATCGGCAGCGTGGCCAAGCACCATGTCATGAGCCGCCTGCGGAGGCAACACCATGTCGGCATTGACCACGGCAGCCGTCACGTTGCCCAGGGAGTTGGCGTAGCCGAACAGGTATTGGTAGTGAGGACGCGATGAAATTGGCGAAAACACTAATTTGCCAGAGGCTGCAAACCCGCGTAGCGCCGTGAGTTGCGAGTCTTGCAAGCCAGCTTCCAGGTTTGCGGCAGGCCCTTCCAGCAATGCATGTACTTGGTATATCCAGGGGTTGCTGCAATTTTCCAACAGGATTGCTGCGCAGTTTCTGACCTCTGCCGCATCCGCATCGGTACGAAAAGTCGTTATCAGCACAAAAGGGCGAGGGTCATTTTTGACCGCAACATCTGCTACAGGTACAAGTTCCCTATCTTCTTTTACCTTTTCTTGCGGATACGGCATACCCAAGCATTCGCAAACCGCCAGTAATATGGAAGGGGCCTTGTCCCGCAATTCCAGGGCAATGGCATCACGCAGCATCCTTGTCTTGACGTCTTGCTCCAATTGCTCTGGATGCGCTTGCAGGTTGGTTTGATACTGGCGGGCGACCTGCCTGTGGATTTCTTCCTTGATGGATACCACCAGCCAGGTATTCAGGAAGGCGACAAGACCGGCGTTTTCCAGCATGGATCGGCATATATTGGCGTGACCACTGACCAGGCACCAGATGAAAAAGGAGAAGTCGCGCAAGCGCCTGGCTGCCGTGAATGGCGGACTGGCCAAGCCTTGCATGTACTGCGGTGCGGTGCAGGCGTCTTGCGATGGTGCGTATATCCAGCCGAGCACATCCCGCAGCGCAGCGTCATGGCACTGTTGTTCCGACGCTAGCGAGGGTGTCTGCCGGACTCGGTGCCTGGCCCCGCCATTGGCGACAAATTGCGACACTGCCCCTGTGCGCAATGCCTGGGCAAAGGTCAGCCAGCCTGCATACCAGCCAGGCACTTCAACTTCCGTGAAAGCAAACTCGCGGAGCAAGGCTGTCTCAGCCATGACCCCACTCAGGTGAATGGGATTGACCGATGCGTCAAACGCCATTGCCTTGGGACGGGAGATCACTGCGCCAAGATCGTTACCATTTACGTCGATCAGTTTGACAGGGCTATGGACCAGCCGCGTTTCCGGATGACTTTCCAGGTAGTCCAGGCGTGCCCGCAAGGCACTTGCTTCAAATACACCGTCCGCTTCCAAAAAGACGATATATTTGCCTTTGGCCTGTTTTACGTCGCCATCGATGAGCAGTTCCAAACCTTCTATCCCTTGCGCGCGCACCGAGTCCATCGCTTGCGCAAGGAAATTTGCTTCCTTGGAGCTCGGAATGACAACGGAAACGAGAGGGCCAGGTGTCAGGAGGTGCATGTGAGTCTCAGTAAAAATACAAGCATGTATCCCACCGCAACGGTGTGTGATGCCGCAAACTCACTCGATAATCCGGATTCAACGACAATACGTAGTCAGTCAGATCCAGCAAATCCATGGATCGGTGGTAAGCCGATATCGCCAGCTTGGGTTTGTGTGCGGAAATAGTCCGGCGAGCACCCTTCAGGGCCGACAACTCCGATCCTTCGATGTCCATTTTGATGAAAGTAGGAACATCATCGACAATATCGTCTATTGGTTGTACTTCAACCATGTCGGTATTGCCTGCCATGCCGTTTGCGATCACCGCGCCACCATGACCGCCCTCGTGCTTGAAGTGGACGTGCATGGCCGTTTCGCCTGCGCCGCAGGGATGTAAACTGATCCGGTCCGCCAGCGCAGTGCCCTGATAGTGATTGATCAATGATTGCAGCACCCTCACATTGTTGCGATCAGGCTCTATCATCCAGCTACGCGCGAATTCGCCGTTGGTCACGTTGAGCAACCCCCGCAGCGATTCGCCTGTCGAGGCGCCGCAGTCCACCATTTTCTCCTGCTTGCCGAAATGCAGCAGTCCGGAGCGGAAGTAGAGGGCGGAATAAGGCAGTTGTACATCTCGAACATACGAGAGTTTACAACTCAGGTAATGGCTCAGCAATGCGTAAAGCGTTGCAACTGACGTGTCGTCTCCCAGGCGTTTTTCCAGGGTTTGATATCGCGCCGCGTTGCGTACAATGTCCGGCCCCCAGTCTTCGACGCGATAATCCAGTTTGCCATTCAGGCCAAGAGCGCGGATGGCCTGCTCGAAGTTGATGCAGGCAATATCATTGTCTCGGCAAACCTGGTTGAAAAATTGCTGGGGCGCTTGTTTGCTGCATGTGTTGATGGCGAGCAGGTTGCTGTGCTGTTTCGACATCGCGATAAACTGCGCAGTTGTTACCAGCGGCAGGTTTCTGTAAGTAGATTCCGACTTGCTGCGAGAGTCATCCACCACGGCGACAACATCGCAGTAACGTTCCGGAGCAGGCAAGTCGAGCAAATATGAGCCCAGGCCCCGGGTACCGAGGATAACGATCTTGGCTGCCTTGCCGGACTTGGCAATAATGGCACGCGCAGCCTCTGGCACCGTATGCAAGGGGTCTTGCGCTAATGCCTGCACCGCAGCAAGAAAAGTATCCTTGTGATGCATGTTATGCGTCCGCTAACCTACCATGCAGGTGTTTGTTTGATTGCATGATCAACTGCCGTAGACGTATATCGGCTCGTCATAGCGAATATCGTATACGGTCTTGTCCGTCACGTCGGTGCTGTAGAGCTGGGGCCAGCCCAGCTCTGCCCCTTTGCCCACTTTTATATTGCTGTGCACGATGGCGCCGGTACGGATAATGGCATGGGCGCCCACTTCGACCCTGGCGCCGATCTGTACTCCGGGTTCTACCCACACGGATGCGCGGAGGTGGCTGTTGGCACCCACATGCGCGCCAGCGTGGATGACGCTGTTGTATTCGATCTTGCAGCCGTGGCCAATGACCGCTTGCGGACCGATGAATACGTTTTTCCCCACTACAACATCTTGTGCTACATCGGCGCTGGCGCTGATTAAGGGCCCCAGAGAAAAGCCACGGGCCAGCGCGGCGCGAAACAGCTCCATGCGCTTGAAGTTGCCGAAGCGTTCGTCAAAGGCAATAAAAATATCGCCGGTCTCCGGGTTCAATTGATCGAAAACCGATAAATCAAATTCATAGTCCGCCCCTTGCGGCACTTCGATTTTCTGCACATCTTCGTCCTGACGCGCTTGTTTCCAGGCGTAATAGGCTAGGCCCAGCTGGTCTCCGCCGCCGACTATCCATCTAGATTTCATGCTCGATCTCCATCAAGGTGGTGTACCAGCGTTCGATCTGCCGGTTGGTGCTTTCGTATGCGCCCTGGTTGGGTATGGGGGCGTCGTCGTGTAATACGCTCTGTATCTGTTCCAGCATGCCTATGTCCTCATCGAGGATTTTCTTGCTGTAGTGCAAGTTGGAGAGCAGCACCTGGGACGATGCGGCATAAGGCTTTTTCTTTTTAGCCGTGACGAAATAGATTTCGATATCGGTTCGGTCCGGCGCGACGGGGATATGGTGTTCGATGGTGAAGGAATAGCCGCCGTTGCCGCAGGCGATATGCAGGTTCGGATAGGCGAGCCAGTTGAAATAGGCATCCTGCGTTCCCCAGCGCTCCACCATATCCAGCCAGGGGACATGCCGTATCGGGTCGACTTCGCCTTCGGGTCCGCCGAAACTGAACGGGCGCATGGCTTTGCGCAGCCCGGCCACGGAAGTGTCGGATAATGGTGTAAGTGCCAAGTCGACTTGGTTTGCTGCATGGAATGGAAAATCGGCTACAGCCGCCAGGCTTTTGGCATGCAGGAATTTGACATGGTTGAAGTCGCGCAGGTTTTCATAGACCAGTTTCCAGTTGAACTTGCCATGCCAGGTGGTCACCATCACTTCGGTGTCGAATGCATTTGCGGCGTTTTTCATCAATGCGACAAAGCCGGGATTGAACTGCTCCTCGAACGGCATGGGCTCACTGCTCAGGTTGATGAATAGCAGGGAACCTAACTGTTTCAAGGCAAACTCACGCAGTTTCAGGGATTGCTTTTCCTCGTTGCTGAAGCGGTAGATAGTATCGCAGTCGGGAATGCTCTTGACCATGCCTGTGGCATCGTAGCTCCAGGCATGGTAAGGACAAACCAGGGCGCGGCGGCCATAAAACCCTTGCTGTAAAGGCGCGCTGCGGTGTAGGCAGACGTTTTCAAAAGCCTTGATTTCGCCTTTGAAGTTCTGGATCACGACCGGGATGCCCGCGATCTTGCGTGTAATGAAGGAGTTGTTCTCGGGCAAGAGCGAAGCCAGCCCTGCGAACAACCAGACCTTGCGGAAAATCTTTACCTGCTCACGGTCGAAAATATCCTGCGACAAATAGTATTTGGGATGCATGCGTGATTGCATGGATGCTTCCTGAATGATCTGCGCCGTTAAAAGATGACTTTGGCCGGGTTGCCGAATACGGTGACACCGGGTGGCACATCCTTAATAACCACAGCTCCTGCGCCTACCGTGGCGCCATCGCCTATTTTGATGCCAGGGGTGATGGTGGCATGAGGGTAGACGATGGCGTGGTTGCCAATCTGCGCGCCGCCGCCGATGAACACCATGGCGCCAATCTGCGCATAGTCGCCGATGCGCACGTCATGGCTGATGATGGTGCCGCTGTGGATATTGGCAAAATCCCCTATCCAGACGTCTGGGCTGATCTGCACCCGTGCGGCCCAGAAACAGCCTGTGCCGGTGTGGACGCGCACGCTGACATAACCATGGGTGTTGTAGGGTGTGCGGATATGGATAAACTGCGCGCCTTTGTCGAGCAGGGGCTTGGCGTATTGTTCGCGCCCCCGTGGCAGCCCTATGGCGCAGACAAAGACCTCGTCGTCATTAGGTATGTGTGTCAAGGGGTCGCCCACGATATGGGCGCCGCAGTCTATGCCATCAAGCATGTGCGGACGGGTGTCCAGGAAGCCGGCAATCTCCCATGCCTTGCCGCAGGACAAGTCATCGTGCATTTGCACCAGGACTTCGCGCCCCCAGCCACCGGCACCGATGATATAGGCTTTTTTCATCAAATGACTGCTCCGCCATCCATGACCAAGCTGGTGCCCGTGACCCAGCGGCTGGCGTCCGAGAGCAGGTAAATCGCGCCATTGGCGACATCGTCAGGCGTCCCCAGCCCTAATGGATGCCTGGCTTTTTGCTCTTCCAGCAGCTGTTGGTGCACATCCCACATCGGGGTAGCAATCGCCGACGGCGAAATACCATTGACGCGAATCTTGCGTTTGGCCTGCTCCAGCGCCAGGCACTTGATGATGCCGATCAGCCCCGACTTCATGGCTGAATACGGTCCCAGGCCACGGGTGCCGATGTGCGCCGCGGTAGACAGCATGAAAAGAATGGAACCTTGCTGCGCGATGGCATTGGCCTGTAACAGGCTTTGCGTCAGCATGACAGGCGCCAGGAAATTGACACGATAAATGTCGTTCATGAGCTGTTCAGACAGTTGGCGCACCGGGCAATGCTTTTGCATGCCAGCGCAGTGCACCAACCCATCCAGCGCATTGACCGACTGGACCAGGAGGTCGCGATCCTCGGCCATGGTGAGGTCTGCCTGAACCTGTACATGGCTCTCACCCTGCAACTGGTCGTAGGTTGCCTGCAAACGGGCCTTATCGCGTCCGGTAATCACTAGGCGTGCGCCGCGCTGGGCGCAGCGAATGGCAATATGCTGGCCCAATCCAGACGAGGCGCCCGTTACCAGGATCGTTTTTCCCTGGAGCGAAAAGGGATTGATCACGGGCGCGTTCATGCGTAGATGTCCATGGGGGTACTCAGGCCCCCATCTAGGATGAAGTAATTGCGCGTGACCCAGCGGCTGGCATCCGACAGATAAAATACGGATGCATAAGCCACATCTTCCGGATCGCCCATGCCTAGCGGCGTGAGGTCAAACAGGGCATCCATATTGCCGCCCCCCTGTCCCAGGCCATCCAGCATGGGGGTGCGTACATAACCGGGCGCAATGCAGTTGGCGCGCATGCCCTGTTTGGCGACCTCCAGGGCCAGTGAGCGCATGGCGCCCAGCAGCGCGGACTTGCTGGCTGCATAAGCCGATGTGGCCATTGCACCGCTATGGGATGATAGGGCAGAGATAAAAAGTATGGAGCCATTGGACGCAATGCGTTTTCTGGCAAGCAGCCCTTTGGTCAATAGCAGGGGTGCATAGGTATTACTGTCGAAAATTTCGTCCAGGTGGCTTTTACTGATCAGCCGGAACGGGACCAGCTTGGAAATACCTGCGGCATGCACTACGCCATTCAGCGCTCCGGCCTGGTCGGCGAGCAGGTCCAATCCTTGCTGCTGTGACAGGTCTGCGGGTATGGCGGTGTGGCCCTCTCCGTGAAGTGCCGTGGCAGTTGCCTCTAGGCGTTCGGTATTGCGGCCGGTAATGACCAGTTGCGCTCCCATTTGTGAGCAGGTAATGGCAATCTGTCTGCCGATGCCCGATGATGCGCCTGTGACCAGCACACGCTTGCCGCTGAGCGAAAACGGATCCTGCGCTACGCTCATGAAATAATCAGTTCGGGGAAGACGGCACCTTCCACATCCACAATGGCACCACCCCATGACAAGCCCACACCAAAGCCGCACAGCAGCAGGCGCTTTTTACCCTGTGCCAGCGCCTCGCGCAGGCGCGCGGTGACAGTCACGGGCAGGGACGCGCCGCTGGTGTTGCCGAAGTCGCGCAATGTCGAAGGTACTTTATCCTCCGGAAGTCCCAGTTTTTTACGGATGGTTTCATTGATCATCCGGTTGGCCTGGTGAAAGATGAAGTAGTCGACTTCATCCTTGGCAATGTCTGCATATCGGAGCAGGTTTTCCACGGTGGGCGGTACGCGCTGCGTGGAGAAACTGATCACGGCGGGGCCGTCGAGTATCAGGTCCAGGTCGGAACGCCAGAAGCCGTCCTCCCCCTTGCGGGCAATGCCGTGTTCAAGCTGGAACGGATTGCGATGCCCGCCCACGGGCACGATGATTGCCTTATAACCGCTGCCGTCACTGTTCAGGTCAAAGTACATGGGCGCTGCGCCTTCCTGGTACTCCAAGGCTGTGGCCGTACCCGCGTCGGAAAACAAAGGGTCTTTCAATGGATCCTTGTGCTTGTAGCTGGAACGGTCCCCCAGCAGCACCAATCCTTTTTTGATTGCCCCCGAAGCAATCATGCTGCCCAGTATCTGCAAGGCAAACGGGTAGGCGGAGCAGCCCAGGTTGACGTCAAAGGCGATGGTGGTGTGAGCCAGGCCCAGGCGGTCTTGCATAATGATGGCCGTGGCCGGCACCAGGTAGTCAGGCGACTGGGTCACCACGATCAATGCACCGATCTCCTCGCGCGACCATTGCAGGTCATTCAGCAGTTTGTCGGCGGCATCGTATGCCAGATCGGAAAAACATTGCCAATCGGGGCAGACACGCCGGGTCTCGATACCGATGTTACGCACCAGCCGTTCGCGCTCGGAGCGCAGGTGCGGCGGCACGTCATGCACGTTATGGACGACATGTTTGGGCACGCAAGTCGCCATGCCGGCAAAGTGTACATTATTGAGCGTAGAGGTGGCCATGTTGCAACTCAGGCAAGTAGTTGATAAAGGTCTTGGACAGTGGCGGCCTTTTTCAAATGTTCACCGGTAATCGTCTTGCCATACTCCATGTCGAACATGACGATGACGCCCAGCGCCGCCAGAGAGTCCCATTCCGGTAAGTCTTCGAGCTTGGTTTCTGGCGTGATGGCTACTTGTTCCTGAAAGTCCACTGCGGCAATGAATTTTTCAATAAAGGCTTCGATGTTATCCATGGTCATTCTCACTAAGGTTGATGCGCTAAAATTGGGCTGGCAGTTGCCAGCCTGGTGGCCTCTACTACACGATTGATATCTTCATTGGTCATGAAGGGAGAAAACGGCAGGCCAATAAGTCCTGTGGCAATCGCTTCTGCAATAGGCGTTGGTTGTTTGATGATGGGGGCCACCTTAGCTGCGTGCTGGTGCAATAGCGGTTGGTACCAGCGGCGGGTGGAGATTTGCCGTTGCTGGCAGATTGTTTCCAGCCGGTCGCGCGCTTTTGCGGCCATACGCAGGCAGAAAATCGTCGGCGCGGCCAACGTGATGCCGGCCTGCCATTGCAGCAGATCCCCGCAGGCGTCTTCCAATGCCTGGCGATAAGCGCGGTAAATGTCCTGCCGGAGCCTGGCTTGTGCATCCCATTGGTCCAGGCTCGCATGGGCGACGGCAGCATGGTATTCGGACAGTTTGGCATTGCTGCCGACAAAGGAAAGGTGCCCGACCGGAAAGCCGGCATTTGCATCCAGGTTAATGCCGAAGTTGCTGAGCTGGCGCACAGTGGAGTTAACGGAGGGATTGCCGCTCACTACCAGCCCTCCCTCTCCTGCCGCAAGCGATTTTGTGGCATGCATGCTGTAGACCACTGGAATATCAGGAGCCTTGACCCATTGGCTGCCGAAAGCACCAGCCGCATCAATAACGACATTGATGCCCGATTGGCGCTGGAAAATACTCCAGCCCTGCGTATCCTGGGGCTGGCCGAATGCTGAAACGGCGAGCACGGCCTGGGCGCCGGTTTGTGCGGCAGCTTGCGTGGCAATTGCCGGGGTGAGCAGCCAGCTATGCGGGTCGATATCGGCAATCACCGGGATGTAACCAGCGCGGATGATAGCGGTCAGCGAGGCGACAAAGGTCAGTGCAGGCACAATGACTTTGCTGCCCGGGGGAAGATCAAGGCTGCTGAGTACCAACTCCAGCCCGAGCGTGGCGCTACTGGTGGTGGTGACATGGATGGGATCAGGGCTGTGTGCTTCAAATATTGCAGAAAGACGTTCTTCCAAAGCCCCGTTGAGCGGGCCGAAGTTTGAGTAGTGGCGGTTGTGATCCAGTTTGGCAAGATAAGGCGCGAGCGCATCCCGGTTCGGCAAGAGTGGCGTCAGCAGCGGGATGGCAGTATGGCGGTTCATATGGTGTGTTCCTGCTTTTGCTCATAGGTTGCACGTAGATGCTGCATATCGTCGGTGTAAGGCGTTTGTACAGTGAGAAATTTTGCTGCATCCAGCAGGTAGTTGAGCCAGAGCTGGCGATAACTGGTTTCAAGGTCGCGGCAACGGCCTGCGTAGTCCATCAGCGCCGATTGTTGCAGTAAATGGCGTGCCCGTGCGCGATGTTCGCTCAATATTTCCGGGTGGTCGAGCAAGTGCAGGACTTTTTCAATGTATTCTTCTTCGTTATTGGCCACCCATTGGCCCAGACCCAAGCCTTTCAGTGTGGTGGCAGTAGATGCGGAGACGGCTTCTGTTGCGTCCATCGCAATAATCGGCAGCCCCATCCATAGAGTATGCAGTGTTGTGGTGCCACCGGAAATCGGGAAACTGTCGAGCGCGATATCCACGATATTGCCGCGCGTCATGAACTCGTCCATCGGTACCATGGGTGAGACGATGATGCGGTACAACGGCAACCCAAGACTGACCAGCCGGGGTTCTATGGTATTGACCGCGTCGTCAATATTCATTTCCTGCACATGGATCAGCAACTGCACATCGGGCCTGGCTTCCAAGATGCGTTTCCAGACCAATAGCGCCTGGTCGCTCAGTTTGCGCGAGCTGTTGAGGGAAGCGATCGTGGGCGGATTGCCACGCAGCATGGGCGGTTCGAGTTCGAGCGGCGTGTTGGCGGGAGGTATGTAACTCGCCATGCAATGCAGCCGGAACAGTTTCTCCACATAGAATTGCTCATTCCCGGCAGGATCCATGCCCCAGTCGGTGAGGCGGTAGTCCATGGCCTTCATGCCGAGCGTACTGCCGACATAGCCCAGCCAGGTGACCTGAATCGGGGCGGCACGGCGCGCAAACACCAGCAGGCGATGGCCAAAGGTATGGCCGGATAGGTCAACCAAGATGTCGATCTTGTTTTGCTGGATCAGCTTATGTAGCGCATTGTCACTAAGCTTTGACACATCATGCCAATGTGGCGCCAATGCCTTGAGTTTCGCTGTCGTGGCGTCCTGCTCGCTGTTATTGGCAAACACGAATACTTCGACTTGTGCGGGATCATGGTGGGCAAATACCGGTTCCATGAAATAGGCCACTGCATGGTCACGCATGTCGCCGGAAACATAGCCGATGCGTAGAACGCGATCAGGAGAGCGGTCATGGTCAAAGGGGGCTGGATTCTTGCCCAGCGGGTCTGCAAAGCGTTCGCCCCATGCGCGATACAAGGCCAGTTTGCGTGCAGGGTCGGGACGGCTGATGGAATGAATGTTGGCGCGTTCCAGCAGGAATGTGGCATTGTCCGGCTGCATTTCGACCACGTGGTCGATAAAGGCACAGGATTCTTCCAGTTTGCCCAGGTAGAAATAGGCAATCGCCAGGCCATAAATTGCCTCGACGTTCTGCGGCTCCATGCCCAGTACGAATTCCATGGTTTCCGCGGCCTGTTGGTATTTCATGGTGCGCAGGAAGAGATTGCCGATCTTGAGCCAGGTAGATAGTTGTCCTCCGCCGGTTCCCAACGACGCGGTATATTTGGATAGGGCTTCCAGGTAATTGTGCTTGGCCTCGGCAGCGAGGCCGGCCTTGAACAATGCCTGTGAATGTGCGGATGACTGCTGTGACAATTTCTCTGCCTTGTCTTTATTCTCGTATGTTCGCCCTGTATATCCCGTTGAAGCCTATATGTCGCGGCATGTCCAGTCAAGCCAGGTATTTGCCGGGACAACGTACCGCATGAAATAATCATGAACAGGCTCTAAGCCCAGGATTTAATCTTAATATCGGTCAGATAGGAACAATGTTGAGATAAGCAGGGTAAATGCCTGGTTATTCAAATATTTCACTAGCCAAGCCATGACCTTGGTTTGCTAATTACCCATGAACCTACGTAAAATATCACCTTTGGCGGCAAGGCCCGCTCATCCCTGAATCGATCATTTCACTTTGCACGTAATTTCATTAGGGTAGTATCAATTGATTCATCTGACCATCAACGGAAATCCGCGGCAGTTCGATGTTGAGCGCCTGACGGTGGGCGAGCTGGTGGAAAAGCTCGGCCTGACCGGCAAGCGCCTGGCGATTGAGCGCAATGGCGAAATCGTCCCGCGCGGCAATTTTGCCGAAGCAGTGCTGAACAGTAATGACAAACTCGAAATCGTGGGCGCGGTAGGAGGCGGTTGAATGGATACATTGAATATTGCAGGCAAAAGCTACAATTCACGCTTGCTGGTGGGAACGGGCAAATACAAGGATTTTGAGCAGACCAAGGCCGCCATTGACGCCAGTGGCGCCGAGATTGTCACGGTGGCCATCCGCCGCACCAATATCGGCCAGAATGCAGGCGAGCCGTCATTGCTGGATTTCCTGCCGCCGGAAGAGTACACCTACCTACCGAATACGGCGGGCTGTTACAGCGCTGATGATGCCGTGCGCACCTTGCGCCTGGCGCGTGAGCTGCTGGATGGCCACAAGCTGGTCAAGCTGGAGGTCTTGGGCGACCCCAGGACGCTCTATCCCAATATGCTGGAGACGTTGAAGGCTGCGGAAACCCTGGTCAAGGATGGTTTTGATGTCATGGTCTACTGTTCCGATGACCCGATCATTGCCAAGCAGCTTGAAGAGTTGGGCTGTGCGGCCGTGATGCCCCTTGCCTCGCTGATCGGTTCCGGCATGGGGATTCTGAATCCCTGGAACCTGCAGATCATTATCGAGAACGCCAAGATTCCCGTGCTGGTGGATGCTGGCGTGGGAACCGCGTCCGATGCTGCCATTGCCATGGAACTGGGCTGTCAGGGCGTCCTGATGAATACGGCGATTGCTGCGGCTCAGGACCCTATCCTCATGGCGGGTGCGATGAAAAAAGCAATTGAAGCTGGTCGGGAGGCCTTCCTGGCCGGCCGTATGCCGAGAAAGCTTTACTCCGCTTCACCAAGTTCACCAACCAGCGGCCTGATCAGTTAAGGAAACCACATGTCCAAGGACAAGCGCTATGTATTTTCTGTGCAGGTGGAAACAGCGTTTGTGCCTGAGCAATCTGATGTAGAGCAAAACCGCTATGTGTTTTCCTATACGATCCATATCGAGAATACCGGCAACGTGGCGGCGCAATTGATCAGCCGCCACTGGATTATCACCGATGCCACCGGCAAGACGCAGGAAGTGCGAGGCCTGGGCGTCGTAGGCCAGCAGCCTTTGCTGCAGCCAGGCGAGCGCTTTCAATATACCAGCGGCACCATGTTGGCTACCCCTGTGGGGGAAATGCGCGGGTTCTATCACATCACGGCGGAAGACGGCACGCAGTTTGATAGCGAGATTGCGACTTTCACACTCAATATGCCGCGCGTGCTTCACTAGCTCATGACGATATTGGGATTCTCCGGCCTGCGCAGGCGGACATGGATATTGGCATTGCTGTTGACAGCGTGCGGCGGCCAACAGCACGTCAAGCTGGAGCAGCCTTGCCAGTGTCTGGAACTTCCAACACCTTCGCTACCGGTTCCGGAGCAACCCAGGCAGCCATCCACTAGCCAACCTGTAGCAGAAAAACCTCATATCCCGGACTATGGTTTGCTCAAGCCTGCGCGCTGGCAGGATCTTGCCGGGTTGGAGCAGGCGCAATTGGGCGAGGCCTGGCCGGCTTGGCTGCTTGGCTGTAATACCCTGAAAAACCGCCAGCCATGGCAGGTGGCATGCGAAGCGGCCAGCCGCTTGCCCCAGCGCCCGGCACACTCCGAAGTGCTTGCTTACTTCCAGCATTATTTCAATGTTTACCAGGCGACCAATCAGGATGGCGGCGATACCGGCCTGGTTACCGGCTACTACGAGCCCCTGCTCAAAGGCAGCCGCGTCAGGACGGCACAGTACCGCTATCCTTTGTATGCCCGCCCTGACGACCTGATTACCGTGGAGCTGGCCAGCCTGTTTCCCGAACTTGCCAATAAGCGCGTGCGTGGCCGTGTGGTCGGTAACAAGCTGGTGCCCTACTTCACCAGGGCCGAAATCGAAGACGGCCAGTCATCGGTCGCCGGCCGTGAATTGCTCTGGGTGAACGACCCGGTCGAGTTGTTTTTCCTGCAGGTGCAAGGCTCCGGCCTGGTGCAGTTGGAAAACGGCGAAGCCGTGCATGTGGGCTATGCTGACCAGAACGGCATGAGCTACCAGTCGATTGGGCGCACATTGGTCGAGCGCGGTGAACTGACGCTGGACAAGGCCTCCATGCAGGGTATCAAGCAATGGGGCCGCCAGAATCCTGCCAAGCTGCAAGAGCTATTGAATACCAATCCCAGCTATGTCTTCTTCCGCGAGCTGCCGCCCAACCTGCCCGGGCCATTGGGTGCCCTGGGGGTGCCTATCCTGGCAGAGCGTGTCGTGGCCGTGGACCCAAAATACATTCCCCTGGGCGCGCCGGTATTCCTGGCAACGACCTATCCCAACAGCAGCACTCCGCTTAACCGCATGATGATGGCGCAGGACACCGGCGGTGCAATCAAGGGCGGAGTGCGTGCCGATTTCTTCTGGGGCGCGGGTGACGCGGCCGGCCAGCAGGCCGGTGCGATGAAGCAGGAAGGCCGGCTCTGGGTTTTCCTACCCAAAGGCTTTCCGCTGCCCGGCACGAAGTAACTCGCACGTTGCTGCTGGCGAGTGTTGCGCTAGTGCCAGACATAGGTATCCATTGCGAGAATGCCATAGGTATTCTCGGGCTGATAGCGGATTGCCTGCCCTTGTGCGGCACCTAGGGCCACAAACAGGGGCATGAGATGGTCCTCATGCGGGTGGGCGCGCGTGCCTCCCGGCGCCTGTTGCCTGTAGTCCAGCAAAGCATCAACATCCCCTGCCGCAATTTTCTCCCCCATCCAGTCGCTGAATGCGGAGACATAGTCGAGTGCCTGGGCATCCCGGTCTGAGGTAAAGAAGTCATGCAGGTTATGCGTGATGGCACCTGAGCATAGCAGCATGACGTTGCCGGTTTTCAATCCTGCGAGCGCCTGCCCGAGCTGATAGTGGGCACGTGGCCCGGCCTGGCTTTGTATCGATAGCTGGGCCACGGGAATATCGGCATGCGGATACATCAGCATCAGCGGCACCCAGACACCATGGTCGAGGCCGCGCGATGTATCGATACCTGCGGCGATATCATGCGCAGCCAGTGTTTCTACGACAGTGCGTGCCAGCCCCGGCGCGCCGGGCGCCGGATATTGCATTGCATACATGGCCGGCGGGAATCCGCCAAAATCATGGATAGTGTCAGGCCGTGGGGTGGCACTGACACGCGGCTGCTGGGTATCCCAGTGCGCCGAGACTGCCAGGATCGCATCCGGACGCGGCAATGATGCAGCCAGTTCCGCCAACATTGTGCCTGTTTTACCAGGCTTGAGCACCAGGCTGGGTGCGCCATGCGAAATGAATAATGTGCTCATGATATTTGCCCTCGATCACTCATCAGCCAGGTGTTGCATGGCTGATAGGCTTCGCTTGTGTAACGGTTAGCGGCGATTGCCATCAAGGCTCAAGTTGCCGGCGCCATGCACGACGATTTGCAGCAGACCGCCTGTGATGGCGAGGTTCTTCAGGAACAGGATGGTCTGAAGCTGGTCATTCAGGTCGAAATGGAACATGAACGCTGTGACTAGCGTGAACAGTGCAATCGCCAACGCCACAATGCGGGCGCGATAACCGATCAACAAGGCGGTTGCCAAGCCCAGTTCGACAAACAATGCAATGGCATAGCCCAGCTCAGGCAAAGGCGCGCCAGTGCTGGTAATGAAGGCGATGGTGCCGGTCGGGTCTGCGAGTTTGCCAAAGCCGCTGATGATGAAAATCAATGCCAGCAGTGCGCGGCCAATCAGGGCGGTGAGGTTTGCGGCGTTCATGATGATGTCCTTTTATGAAGTGATGAAAGATGAATGCATTGTATTTTGTATTATATGGATTGATAATTAGCTATTAATTGGTAAAACTGTCCATAAATGGTTGACAATAATGAACCAGCTCGAACAAATGCGGATTTACGCCGAGGTGGTGAAAAGCGGCAATTTCACAACGGCCGCGGCTCGCCTGGGGATCAGCAAGCAACTGGTCAGCCGCCGGGTGATGGAGTTGGAGGAACGCCTTGGCGCGAGATTGCTGCATCGCACTACGCGTAAATTGTCGCCGACGGAGCTGGGCCGCGTATTTTTTGCACGGTGCCTGAATATCCTGCAGGAGGTTGACGAAGCCGAGCAGGAAATTTCCAGCAGCAGTGGCGAGTTGCGGGGCCTGCTCAGGATATCTGCCCCGGTCTCTTTTGCCAGCATGGTGTTGTCGCCTGCACTGAATCGCTTCATGCAATTGCATCCCAGGCTTGAAGTGGCGCTGGATGTGGATAATCGCATCGTGGATCTGATAGGTGAAGGCTATGACATGGCGATCCGCATCACCAAGCAACCCGACGAAGGCTTGGTGGCGCGCAAATTAACCGACTCGCCGTTGATCTATTGCTGCAGTCCGGATTACCTGGCCCGGTATGGTGCTCCACAATCGCCGACACAGCTGGGACAACACCGGTGCATAGCGACGCGGGCCGGCGAGTGGCTGTTTACGGATAACGGTGAGTTGCTGAAGTTGCAGGTGCATCCAGTGCTGCGTTCAAATCATGGAGAGGTGATGTGCGAAGCTGCGGCTGCCGGGCTGGGTATTGTCGGCCTGCCGGAGTTTTACGTCAGGAGCGCCATCCAGAAGGGGCAGGTAGTGCAGGTATTGCAGGAGTATACCGGCGACATTGGCGCCGTGTATGCGCTCTATCCGCAACATCGCCAAGCCTCGCTTATGGTGCGCAGTTTTGCCGATTTCCTGCAGCAATGGTTCCAGCCGGGATGATTTGCAAAGCCTGAAAAGACAAATGGGAGCATTAAGCTCCCATTTCGATTATTGACGCGAAGGTCAATTAGCGATTGCAAACATACATTGTTACTTCAAAGCCGAAACGCATCTCGGTAACTTCTGGCTTGGTCCACATAATATAGCTCCTTAGCAGGTGTTCAGAATGGGCGTGCTGCAAAGCTGCAGTACGTGAACCAAACTTTACTCGCACGCATCAAGCTTGACACGGGTGCTAGCCATTAAAACAGGCTCATGATTTTCATGAGCCTGGGCGGCTTACTGGAAGTTATTTGTTCTTGTCAGCAGCATTTTCAAGCTTTTCGCCACCGCGCTGGATATCTTGGCCAGCGCCCTTCATGGTGTTACAGCCGGTCAATGCGATAAATCCACACAACATCAAGAATGCGGTCAATTTTTTCATGGCGCTGCTCCTTCGCAGAATGATCATGTGCACTCAATATAGAGGCTTCAGCTCAGCAGCAAATTCAGGCATTCACTGAATCCTGTGTAGGATGTTTCCTACCCAATTACCTTTCCTGATGCGTGACCAGGCAAGACTCCCTGTCGCAATGAAAACCAGGCCTCCTATCGTCATCATAATGGGAATGATAGGAAGCTGTTGCTTGCTGAGCAGGATGTAGACGCCCATCAGCAACAGCATGCTGAGATTCTCGAACAGGTTCTGGATCGCGATGGCATGGCCTGAGCCTACGGATTGATGTCCGCGTTCCTGCAGCAATGCGTTGAGCGGCACCGCATAGAAGCCACCCAGCAGGCCAATCAGCAGCAAGCAGGCAATCGCCATATAAATGTTGCTGGTGTAGGCAAACGCCATGATGGCGAGGCCAATCAGTACCCCTGCCGGCAATGCGCGGTTGACGGTATGCAGCTCGACCCAGCGGGCAGCGGCAATCGCCCCGATGGCGATACCGATGGCGACTGCGCCACTAAGGTTGGCGGGCGTGCTCAAGTCCTGGATATGCAGTGCGACAGGCACCCATGCCACCAGCAGGAAACGCAGCGTGCTGCCTGCGCCCCAGAAAATACTGGTGCCGATAATGGAGAACCTTGCATCCGGGTCCCGCATCAGTTTGCGAGTTGCCTGGATGAAGTCCCGGCACATGGACAGTGGTGCAAATGTGGTCAATGGGTGTGCAGGCGGCAGGCGCGGGATCAGCAGGTTGATGGCTGCGGCGAGCAGATATGCGATTGCAACGGCATAAAGCGCGCCAGCCAGCCAATAGTCCGCCAGCCAGCCGCCGATTACCGCGCCCAGCAGGATGGCCACAATCGTGGAGCCTTCCATCAGGCTGTTGGCCTTGACCAGCTTATCGGTGGCGACCAGTTCGCTGAGGATGCCGTATTTTGCCGGGGAATAGGCGGCCGCACCCAACCCTACCATGCCATAGGCCAGCAGCGGGTTGAGGCCGCTCAGCATCGCGGCAGCGCCGAGGAATTTCATGCTATTGGCAATCAGCATGACGCGCCCTTTGGGCAGGGTGTCGGCAAACGGGCCTGCGAACGGCGCCAGCGCAATATAGGCAATCACGAAGAATTCCTGCAACAGGGGAATTTGCCATGCAGGGGCGCTTCCGGCTTGCAATAACGCGATGGCGGCAAACAGCAGCGCGTTATCCGCAAGCGCCGAGATGAACTGGGCCAGCATGACAGCCAGCATGCCGCGGCTGAGAAAAATTGATTGAACATTCATGCTTATCTTTCGGCTTCAGCCATTTGTTTGAGGGTGACGTAGTCAGTCTTGCCGGTACCTAGTTGCGGCAATGCCTTGACGACGATAATCTTGCGTGCAACCGCAAGCTCGCTACTGCCGGTTTTAAGTGCGGCCTGGGCCAGAGCTTCACGCGCCAGTGCTGCGTCTGTTGTGTAGAGGACGATATTCTCGCCGCGGTGTGTGTCAGTTTGTGTGGTGGCAGCGTGCTGGTGGTCAGGGGATGCCGTGCTCGCGAGCAGTTCCGCTGTTTCCAGCGAGACCATTTCACCTGCGATCTTGGCAAAGCGTTTTACCCGTCCCTGGATGGTGACAAACCCACGCGTGTCAATGCTCACGACATCACCAGTGTCATACCAGTCATTTTCTGGCGGCTGTAATTTGCCTGGTGCTTGAAACAGATAGTAACCCAGCATCACGTTCGGGCCCTTGACCCTGAGCAGGCCGCCATTGTCGATGCCAGGGACAGTGTCAAGCCGGTGCTGCAATCCGGGAAGCAGCATGCCGACACTGCCGGCCTTCTGCGCCATGGGGGTGTTGACCGCCAGCACCGGCGCGCATTCCGTTGCGCCGTAGCCTTCCAGGATACGGATGCCGAACTTGTCCATCCATAAATTGCGCACTTCGCTGCTGAGTTTTTCCGCGCCCGCGACGACGTAGCGCATTGTGTAGAAGTCATAGGGGTGGGCAAACCTGGCATAGTTGCCGAGGAAGGTGCTGGTGCCGAAGAGCGCGGTACAGCCACGCTCATAGATCACTTCGGGAATCACGCGGTAATGCAGCGGCGATGGGTAGATGAAGACTTTGCTGCCGCATACCAGCGGCATGATGCCGCCACAGGTGAAGCCGAACGCATGGAACAACGGTAAGGCCATCATGAATTTATCGCGGTGCGAGAAGTCAATAACGGCGCGAATCTGCGCAATATTGGCAAGAATGCTGCGGTGGCTGTGCACCACGCCTTTGGGCTTGCCCTCGGAGCCGGAGGTGAAGAGCACTACGGCAGGTGCGTCAGGGTTATTCATCTTTGCAATGCACCTGGGGAAGCGCAATGCATAGGCCATGAGCCAGAGCTTGTCCGCCAGGCCGAACTGGCTGCGCATGTCTTCCAGATAAACGATATTGAGGCCGGCCAGTTTGGATACCGTATCCTCCAGCTTGGCGGTTTCAAGGAATTTGCGCGAGGTGATGACGGTCTTGATCTGGGCGGCGGTGCATGCATTCTGCATACCGCTGGTGCCGGCGGTGTAGTTGAGCATCGCGGGGATGCGCCCCAGCGCGCTCATGCCGAACACCAGGCAAACAGTGTTAGTGACATTCGGCATCAATACGCCGATGGTTTCTCCCTCTCGACTTACCTTGCTGGCGATGCGCCCCAGCGCCAGGCTTTTCTTGAGCAATGCGCCATAGTCCTCCTCGACAAGCTGCATATCCTCCGCGATCTTACGCTTGCGGCCATAAGTGCCGATCGCATCGAGGAAAGCGCCATACAAAGTGTTGCTAGGTTCCGAGGCAAACATCATCTCCTGCATGATGTGCTGCATCTGCTCGCCCGCCAGGCGGCGTCTTTCCTTGGCGCGGGGAGCGTCAGGCATGGGAATGGAGGTCGATGGCAGGATAGTGAGGGTGATCTTGGGAAAGACCTGGCGCGGGAAGTCGCGGTCAAGGCGGCTGAACCAGCTTTTTGCCGCACCGCGGATACGCACCGGCAAGATAGTCGCCCCAGTGCGGGCCGCGGCAAAGGCCGGGCCGGTGTAGACCTTCATCAGGCTGCCAGTCAGCGTGATGCGCCCTTCCGGGAAAATCATCACGGATCCGCCTGCTTCCAGCAGGCGGATCACCTTCTTCATTGCCAACGGACTGTTCGTGTCCACGGCAAGATGCGGCACATGGCTCAGAATCCAGCGGAAGAACCGGTTGTCGAGCACGGTGGTGTGGACGACGAAGGTCGTGCGTATGGGGAGAAAAAGCCCGAGCAGAAAACCATCCAGAAAGGATTCGTGGTTGCTGATGACGAGCAGCTTTTCAGGTTGGGGAATATGTTCTCGGCCCCGTACTTCAATGCGGAACAGTAGTTTGGTAATCGCTCTGGTCAATGACAATAACATCGGCTTTTCTCTCTTGTCAGATTTCTTGCTGGATGTAACGCAGGACGTTTTCGAGCGCGGTCTGCATGTAGTCCTTGTCGATGGAGAACAGTACTTCCTTGCCGACTTTCTCACGCCTGAGCGCGCCGCCTTGCTCCAGCACCTTGAGGTGATGCGTAACTGCGGTACGGCTTAGCGTGGATGCTGCCGCAATCTGGCTGATGCTCAAACGCTCGTTTGATTCAAAGGAAAGCAGGATGCGCTGCCGATGCGCATCGCCAAGTGCAACAAATAAATCAGAGATGCTTCGCCAGGCGTCGGGAATGTCACTGTGTGATTTCATCACTAAATAATTAGTTACTTGGTGATGTGGGTCAACAAGTTTTTTTCAAAGATCGCCTGCGATTCGCTAATATGCTGGGTAGTTAGCAGGCCAAACATCTTAATGACTTGAATAATCGTGAGAACCAACCCAGGCAGTTTTAATTGAGTGAAAAGTATTTGATGCAGGTAAATGACACGGTAAGCCTTTGTGAGCAAATCACAGCCAACGGATTCAGTTTTGTGCCGGGGCAACAGGTACGAGAGTGGTTACTGGCCTCCAACCCTGGAGCATTGTCGGATTGGGGTGTGTTTGATGCCAGTTGGGATGGCATGCCACTCGATGAGTATATGGCAGACGGAGGGAGCTATCGCCGCCGCCGTTTTGCTACCCTGAGTGCTGAAAAAACCGGGCCCATCATGTTGGAGCCGCATCAACCGCATTACCAGAGCCGGGAGTACAACTCGCTCAATGGCGGGATCGCACGTATTTACGAGCCGATTCCAGCCAGCCTGGTTCAGGGTCCGACCATGCAGGGTGTCTTGCATTTATGTCGGGATTTATTCAGCCGGTTGCGTCCCGATGCACGCTGGCATATAGAGGCGCACCAGTTCCGCATCGAGGCCAGCCAGCAGGCGCATGGAAAGCCTGCTCCCGAGGGTGTGCACCGGGATGGCGTGGATTATGTCCTCGTGATGATGGTCAAGCGCGTGAATATTTCCAGCGGCACGACGACTTTGCATAACCTGAATAAGGTTGTGCTGGATAGCTTTACCCTGACCAATCCGCTGGATTGGGCGCTGGTGGATGACAAGCGATGTATGCACGGTGTCACCCAGGTTGAGCAGATTGACTCAACCCAGGCTGCATATCGTGATGTATTGGTTGTCACGTTTACTGACAAGACATCAGTCGCTATGGGTTAATGTTCTTGTTGCGCTTGATTGGTTTGGATAGAGGATTTTTCCATTGAACAGCGTGTGTTTGCCATGCCGGAGTGGGGAGTAAAGGATATGGACTGTTCAATCTATCATGTTCTTATGCGTGTGCTGCTATTGTCTCTCCTGCTGCTGAGCGGCCAGGCTGTTGCCGAGCCGCTGGATAAGGTCAGGCTGCAACTCAAGTGGTATCACCAGTTCCAGTTTGCCGGCTACTATGCAGCCCAGGCACAAGGATACTATCGCGACGAAGGGCTGGAGGTCGAGATAGTCGAGGCCGATATGCAACACTCCTCGGTTGAGCAGGTTGTTTCCGGCAAAACCCAATATGGCGTGGGTGACGCCGAAATTGCAATTGCGCGCATTCAAGGGCAGCCCATCGTGGCATTGGCTGCCATCTTCCAGCATCCTCCCCATATTCTCCTCAGTAAGAAATCCAGCAATATCAGGGCGCCAGCCGATCTTGTGGGCAAGCGTGTCATGCTGGCGAATACCGAATGGCGCGATGCGCAACATCGCGCATTGCTGCTCAAGCACGGTATCAATATGCAGGAAATGACCATCCTGCCTCAAAGCGGCAGGTTGGAGGATTTACTGGAAGACAAAGTCGACGTCATTTCTGCCTACGCCACCGTGGAGCCTCTGCGCATGAGAGAGTTGGGGATTGAGCCTGCCATGCTGGTGGCAATGGATTTTGGCGTCGATTTCTATGGCGATACCTTGTTCACCAGCGAAGCTGAGCTAAATGCGCATCCGGACCGGGTTGAGGCGTTCACGCGCGCGAGCCTGAAGGGCTGGAAATATGCCTTGGACAATCCGCATGAAGTCGCGCAATTGATCCTGCATATGCCGTCAGCGAGAAAGCAGCCGCCCGATCTCAAGCAACTGATGTATGAAGCACGGGAAATGCAGCGCTTCATTTTGCCGGATTTGGTCGAAATCGGACGTATGACGCGGGCGCGCTGGGAATTGATTGCCCGGATGTTTGCCGAGCTTGGCCTGGTCAAGGCAGATTATTCTCTGGATGGGTTTGTCTGGAGAGAAACTGAGGGAGGCGCCCACCTAGTGAAATGGTTTGCTGGTGGAGCGCTGCTGGTTGGCTTGGTGGCAGGCCTGGTATTGCTCTGGAACCTGCAAATCCGTAAAAAGGTACGGGAGCAAACGCGCGAGCTACATGCTGAAATCCATCAGCGGCAGCTGGTCGAAAGAGAGCTGAAATCGGCCCAGGAGCAGGTCAGGCTGACTTTCCATGCTGCTTCGGCAGGGATTGCCATGACGTCGATTGATGGTCGGTTTCTGTTGGTCAATCCGGCTTATTCCGAAATTGTCGGGTATTCAGAGGAGGAGTTGAAGAAGCTCTACTGCCACGATCTCAATCATGAAGAAGATAGCCTGGAGGCGCGAAATAACAGGCAGCGCCTGCTCAATGGCGAGATTGATTACTCGGTGGTGGAAAAACGGTACAGGGCAAAGTCCGGCCGGCCGGTTTGGGTGCGTATCAGCGCAACCTTGGTAAAAAATGCGGATGGCAGCCCGCGGAACCTGATCAAGGTGGTTGAAAACATCGAACAGCAAAAGCGCCAGGAAAGTTTACGAGTCGAGCAGCAGCATTTGCTGGAGCGCATAGCGGCTGGTGCGGAGCTGGATGATATTTTGCATGCCAGCGTGGAGCTGATAGAGGCGCAATATCCGGAAGTGCTTGGCTCTATCATGCTGCTTGAGAAGGCCGAAGTATTCGGCAGGAGTATTGCGCCGCGCCTGCCTCAAAGCTACCTGAAGAAGCTCCAGGGTCTGCATATCGGGCCAGGGATAGGGTCGTGCGGCACGGCTGCGTATGAGCGTCGCACTGTCGTTGTCGCTGATATCCAGCAGGATCCACTTTGGGCAGAGTACCGGGATATTGCAAAACGCTATGGCTTGAGAGCTTGCTGGTCCATGCCTATTTTATCCAGCACCCAGCAGGTGCTGGGTACTTTTGGCGTCTATGGCCGTGTACCGCGCATGCCCGAGCAACGCGAAATGGAATTGGTGAGCGCGTGTTGCCATATTGTCGGGATCGCGATTGAGCGAAACCGCTCCGAAGAGCAGCTCAGGCTGCTGGAAACCAGTATCGCCCGGCTCAATGATATTGTCCTGATTGCAGAAGCGGACCCGCAAGGGGTGCAAAGCCCGCATATCATCTTCGTCAACAAGGCATTCGAGCGGCTCACGGGCTACAGTGCTGAGGAGGTCATCGGCAAGGATCCAGACATGCTGGACGGCCCCAATACCCAAATGGATGAATTGAGGCGTGTAAAGAATCTGCTCAAGCAGGGCAAATCTGTGCGTACCGAGTTGATCAACTACAAGAAAAACGGCGAAGAAATCTGGCTGGAGATGGATATCCTGCCGATTGCGAACAATGCCGGGGTGTTTACACACTGGGTGGCGGTCGAGCGGGATATTACGGAGCGCAAGGCGGCAGAAAGCAAAATCCAGCATCTGGCGTTTTACGACATGCTGACAAACTTGCCTAATCGCCTGTTGCTGCTTGACCGTCTTGAGCAGGCATTGCTCAACAGCATGCGGCTCAACCGTTCGGGTGCGTTGCTGTTTCTGGACCTGGATAATTTCAAGACCCTCAATGATACCCATGGCCACGATTTTGGCGACATGCTGCTTGAGCAAGTGGCGCAACGTTTGCTCGGCAGTGTACGCATCACGGATACGGTGGCGCGTCTGGGCGGGGATGAGTTTGTGGTCGTGGTGGAGAATCTCAGCGAACGGAGCAATGACGCCGCCCAGGAAGCCAGCAATATTGCCGAGAAAATTCTGCTGGCCTTGAGCCAGTCGTTCAGGTTGTCGGCCTACGAGCATTATTCATCCTGCAGTGTGGGCATCGCCTTGTTCAGCAACGAGCAACAGGTGACGGTTGATGAGTTGCTGAAGCGTGCTGATCTTGCCATGTACCAGGCAAAAGCTGCGGGGCGCAATACTTTCCGTTTCTTTGACCCGGCCATGCAGGCATTGATCACCAAGCGCGCTGCCATGGAGGAGGATTTGCGCCAGGCGTTGCGGCGTGATGAGATGCGGCTGTATTACCAACCCCAGGTGGACAGTCGGGGCAATTTGCTCGGGGCTGAAGCATTGATACGCTGGGAGCATCCGCAACAAGGCTTGCTTTCTCCCGCAGGCTTTATCGGCCTTGCCGAAGAAACAGGCTTGATCCTGCCGATTGGCGAATGGGTCCTGATCAGCGCCTGCAAGCAGTTAGTAATATGGGGAGAGCGTCCGGAAACTGCAAACTTGTGCCTGTCCGTCAATGTGAGTGCGCGCCAATTGCATCAGCACGATTTTATCGAGCGTGTATTCGCCATTCTCAAGGAAACGGGCGCGCATCCGCAGAATCTCAAGCTGGAACTGACAGAGAGCACCTTGGTGGAAAATATCGAGGAGATGATCATCAAGATGAATACGCTCAAGGCAATGGGGGTGGGCTTTGCCATGGATGATTTTGGCACTGGTTATTCATCGTTGGCATACCTGAAGCGCTTGCCCTTGTCCCAACTCAAGATCGACCGTTCTTTTGTGCGGGACGTCCTGATTGACAGTAATGATGCCTCCATTGTGCAAACCATTATTGCACTGGGCCATGGGCTGGGCTTGAAAGTGGTGGCGGAAGGTGTGGAAAGCAGGGAGCAGCAACGGTTCCTTGCCGATCATGGTTGCCTGGCTTATCAGGGATATTTGTTCGGCAAGCCGCAGCCGGTTGAGCAGTTTGAACAGGTGTTTGGATTGGCATAACAATTGACATCATGTTAATTGTTGGGAATTATTCCTTAATGAATGTGAAATTTTTCACATTCATAGTTGATAGGAGGAGTGGTGCCATGAATAAAACACGATGTATCAGTCTTGCCATGCTTGCGTTGTCAGGCATGGCGTTCAACGCCCAGGCTGCGGAGGAAGAATTCTACGGCGTGATTGAAAGCCGCCCGCAAACGGATGTGGGAACCTGGGTAGTGTCGGGTCGTCAACTGAATGTCACCAAAGATACCGAGCTTGAGCAAAAGCATGGCCCGCTGGTAGTGGGCGCATGTGTCGAGGTCGAAATTGAAGATGGCCTGGTGGAAGAAATAGAAACCAAGAAAAAAGAAAAGTGCGCCAAATAATGCAACTTCTCGCTGCGGCGGTTTGAGCAGCCGGCCATCAAGCTGTTAGACTCAGGCTCCCGATCCATTCTTCCGGAACAACATGTCTGTTCTCATGCGCTTGATGGCTGCCCTGCTGTTGCTCAGTTCAACTTCCGCCTGGGCATTGCCGCTGGTGACGCTGTACAAGGACGCCAATTGTGGCTGCTGCCAGAAATACGTGGCCTATTTGCGTGAGCATGGCTTCAAGGTGGAAGCGTTTGACCGCCAGGACATGGCGCGTATCAAGCAGCAATATGGCGTCACCCGGGTGTCGAGTTGCCATACGGCCTTGATTGGCGGTTATGTGGTGGAAGGCCATGTGCCGGTGGCTGCCATTCAGAAACTGCTCAAGCAAAAACCCGCAATTGCCGGGATCAGTGTACCCGATATGCCCAAAGTGTTTTCCGTGGAGTGAACGGCGTGGCATCTCCGGAATTTCCGGGGTGAAAAGCTGCTTGATTGATATATTGAAATTTGCCCATTAGCGATATGCTAATGCCCTACTTCACTATCAACTTGAAGATGCAGCCATGATGCAAGAATCCGCTTCTGCCATTGAGATTGCGCGCCAGACCCTGATGCAGCTTGCTTCGCGCAAAATCCCCCCTACTCCCGATAATTTCCGTGCCGTCTATGACGAAATCGCCGGGGTGAAATCTGCAGACAGTTCTACCGGGCTTGCCAATGCGCTGGATGAAGTCTTGCTGGTCGCAGGCTTGCAGAGCCCGAAATACCTGGTTGCGGCGCAGGCCATCAAGCAGTCGGTGGAAAGCAGCAACTGGCAGCGATTCAAGGAACAGTTGACCGGTCTGCTGCCGCAGTCCGGGGTTTCCGAGGAGGTGAGCTGGCCAACGGCGCTGCGCCATTTGCTCAAACAGCTGGAGGCCAGCCATAGGGGCGTGACACTTTCGCGCAAGCGTGAAGGCTTGCAACGCTTGCTGGGCAATTTCGAGCACGATCCCGCATTGCCGCAAAAAATCCATGCCCTGGCCGATTCGTGGGGGACAGGCAGCGGCGATGATCTGGCGTTGAGTGCTGATCCGGGAGAAAGCATTGCGGCAGTGTCACCGGTGGAAAAGACCGAGACTGGGCACGAGCCTGCGCGGGCATATTACGCGCGGATTGCCGACCACTGGCGCGAGATGCTGATGCGCACCATCAGCTTGATCGTCATTCCGCAGCTTGCCGCATGGCCTGAAATGGCAAAAAAGGCAGAGGCGCTGCTTGAGGATATCCGGCTGGCCTATGCCGAAGAGGATGTGCTGAAGCAGGCAGAGGGGCTCAAGTCTGTGCTGTTCACGTTGGAAATGCATGGAGATACCCAGCAGCGGACCCATGATGCGCTATTGCAGTTGCTGCGGCTATTGATGACCAGCATGAATGAGCTTGTGATGGAGGACCGATGGCTGCATGGGCAAACCATGATTGTGCAGGATATCCTGTCGCGCCCGTTGTCGCTGGATATGCTGTATGACGCGGAAAGCAGCCTGAAGGAACTGATCTTCAAGCAAGGGCAGCTAAAGCCCAGGTTGCTGGATGCACGCGATTCCATGAAGAAAATGGCGGAAATGTTTGTGGTGCGCCTGGCCGACCTGACTGACAGTGCCAGCGACTACCAGGACAAGATAGATGGCTACAAGCAGAAAATCACCGAGACTGAAGACATCGTGGAGTTGCATGCGCTGATAGACAGAATGCTGGAAGATACCCGGAGTATCAGCTTCAATATCCGCCAGTCGCGCGAGATACTGCTGGAAACACAGCAAAAGGTAGTGGAGTCCGAGCGACTGATCCAGGAATTGACCTCGAAACTGGATTACGTGAATGAAGTTGCACACGAGGATTTCCTGACGGGCACGCTGAACCGGCGTGGCATGGAGGAGGCATTGGAGCGTGAGTTTGACCGGGCCAACCGCCATGGTACCCGCTTGAGCCTTGCCATGATGGATATTGACCATTTCAAGCGCTTGAACGACCAGCTCGGTCATGCGACCGGTGACAAGGCGCTGGTGCATCTGTCCAAGGTCATCAGGGAGTCGTTGCGCAGCACCGATGTGCTGGCGCGGTATGGCGGAGAAGAGTTCATCATTATCCTGCCGGGGACAGGAGAGGCGGAGGCAGTTGACATCATGAAGCGTGCACAGCGTGACCTTACGCGTAATTTTTTCATGCTCAATAATGAGCGCGTGCTTATCACTTTTAGTGCAGGTGTTGCAGAACGCGAACAGGATGAAAGTGCGGCAACATTGCTGCCACGTGCAGACAAGGCCTTGTATCGTGCAAAACAGGGGGGGCGCAACCTGGTGATTGGTACAACAGGGCTCTAAGGATGATTTTCAGCGAGATCAGGCATGCTTCCGATCTTTACGATAAAAGCCTGCGCTTGCGTGAGCAAGTGCTGCGTATGCCGCTCGGGTTGACACTGAGTGCGGCCGATCTTGCGGATGAAGCGCAGCAATGGCATTTCGGACTGGTTGAGCAAGGTGATTTGTTAGCCTTCCTGGTCGTCAAGCCAGCCCAAAAGCCACTGGCCAAGCTGCGCCAGATGGCGGTTGCTCCCGCAATGCAGGGACGCGGCCTGGGGCGAGTACTTGTCAATGCTACCGAGCAATTCTTGCGGCAACGCGGATTTGATGAAGTGATGCTAGATGCGCGCGAAACCGCGATTGGTTTTTACCAGGCATTGGGATATTGCGTCGATGGCGATGTGTTCCAGCAAGTAGGGATTCCCCACCGCTGCATGCGCAAGTCCCTGGCATGGCCTGTGCATGCACAAGATGGCAGCTAATGCCGTACCGTGCTAGGATTGGGCTCCTGCGCATTTGGCTTCGGCTATTGTCTATTGACTGCCACGCATCTGCTTAACTACCTGAATACAAATATATTGATTACACCTGAACGTCTGAAATTCCTGGCACTAGGCATGCTGATTCTTGTGATCGCCGGTATTTTCATTGGAGGCGAGGCGCCTGGGGCAGGTTCGTTATTTCCGCCGCCATGGGATAAAGTCGTGCACTTTTTTGCCTTTGGCACTATCGGGGTGCTGGCCGGCCTGGCGTTTCCACGTCTTCCCTTGGGGGTGGCATGGGTGCTCGTGGTCCTGATTGGCGCTGCAGATGAACTGCACCAATTGTTCATCCAGGGCCGGCAGGCCGGCCTCGATGACCTGCTTGCCGATGCCTTGGGCGGGCTGGCCGCCTTGCCGGTGATCGCCCTGCTGCGGCGCTGGCTGCTAAAGGGCTGATGATGCTAGGCGGATAGCCCTGATAATGCCATGGTGTAATGAACCTGGCGCTTTCTTTACAATAACACCATGTTACCTGACGTTTCGTCTTACCCTTTACGCAACCCTGCGTTCCTGAGATTGCTGGCTTTTCGCGTCAGCATTACCTTTTCCTACCAGATCATGGCGGTGGTAGTCGGTTGGCATATCTACCAGATCACGCGCGATCCCCTGTCCTTGGGTTTGATCGGTCTGGCGGAAGTGATTCCTTATTTCTGCATGGCCTTGTTTGCTGGTTATGCGGTGGACCATTACTCGCGCCGCATGTTCGGTGTACTGGCAAGCATTGTGCTGGTGATTAACGCGCTGGTATTAGCAGCAATCGCTGCAGGGTGGCTGTGGCATGAAAGTGAGTCTTCGCTTTATATCTACATTTCCATTGCCTGTGTTGGTTTTGCGCGCGCTTTCATTGGGCCTTCCTATAGCGCGCTGTTTGCCCTGGTGCTGCCGCGCCAGCAGTTTGCGCGTGCAGCCAGCATAGGCAGTTCGGTATTGCAGACAGGCTTGGTGCTGGGGCCTGCCATCGGCGGCGGCATGATCGCCTGGGCCGGGATCAGTGCAGCGTATTGCAGCTCTGCCGTATTTGCGCTGGTAGCGGTGGCCGCGATGTTGAGCCTTAAGGTCAGGCAGCCGCCTGCAACCGACAGCACGCCGGTATTTGCCAGCATTTCCCAGGGGTTGCGTTTTGTCTTCAATAACCAGGTGATGCTGGGAGCGCAGGCACTGGATATGTTTGCCGTGTTGTTTGGCGGGGCGGTGGCCATGCTGCCCATGTTTATTCATGATGTCTTCAACCATGGCCCGGAAGGCCTGGGCATCCTGCGTGCTGCGCCCGCGGTGGGTGCCATTGCCACCGGGATATGGCTCACGCACCACCCGGTCAACCGCCATGCCGGCCGTATTTTGCTGATGGCGGTTGCGGGTTTTGGCCTCAGCATCATTGCGTTTGCCTTGAGCGGCAGTTTCTGGCTGGCGGCTTTCCTGTTGTTGATTTCGGGGATTTGTGACGGCGTATCGGTGATTGTGCGGACGACCATCATGCAATTGGTGACGCCGGATGAAATGCGTGGCCGCGTGTCTGCCATCAACGGCATTTTCATTGGCTCATCCAATGAGTTGGGCGCATTTGAGTCGGGCATGGCAGCCAGGTTGTTGGGGCTGGTGCCTTCAGTGATCTTTGGCGGTGCCATGACCATTGCCGTGGTCGGCGCCGTGGCAAAGTTTGCGCCCAGGTTGCGCAGGCTCAATATGCGCGACCTGCATTGAGCGCTTTACTTACATATTAGCGCCGGGTGGGGTAAAACGCCGGGTCGCTGAGCGCTTGCGCAATCTCGTCATAGACGATGCGGATGCGTTCCGGCACTGGGCCGCGCCTGGGGCGATAAACATATACATTCCACGATGGCGCGACAAATTCATCCAGTACGGTGACCAGCCGTCCGCTCCTCAGGTGTGGAATGACGAGCGGAGAGCCAAGCTGGGCAAAACCCACGCCATTGAGTGCCAGCGACAATTCCGTATCAGAGTCATCGGTGATGAAACTGGTCGTCCTTGGATTGAATTGCTGGCCATCGGCAAAAAACCAAGGCCAGCTTTTGCCGCTGCTCTTGTCGACCAGTGCAATGGTGGGTACTTCATGCAAGTCGTTCAGGTTCTGTGGCGTACCCGCGCGCGCGATTAGTTCCGGTGTGGCGACAACGATAAATGATAGTTTTGCCAGGGAGCGGGCGACAAAGCTGCTGTCGCGCAAAAACCCCACGCGGACGCCAATATCAATCTGCTGTTCCACCACGTCGCTGTGCATGTCCGAGAGCCGGAGGTCAATGGTGATATGCGGATGCTCATGTGCAATCCGGCTCAGGACCGGCAACAGAAAATGCTTGCCGATCACGACAGGTGCGGTGATGCGCACTACCCCACCGATATCCTGCTTCTGCTGATTTCCGCTGGTGAGGAATAAATCATCCACACTGCGGATTGTGTCGCGCGCCCGCAATGCAAGCTGTTCACCAAATTCCGTAATGCGCATCTGCCGTGTATTGCGGTAGAACAATGGCTCGCCAAGCAGGGATTCCAGTTCCTTGATGGCGCGCGTGACCGCCTGTGGCGATACGCTCAGCCGTGTGGCGGCTTCCTTGAAGCTGGGTGCTTCAGCAGCGGCGCAAAAGATGCGCATCATTTCCAGGCGATTGAGCATGGACGAGTCCGTGTTGATATTGACGCATCATTATTCCATAAAATGGAATTCTAAAATGATGATATTTCCATTTAAAGAGTAGGGGAATATGCTCATACTCTGCATATCATATTGATAATAAACGATATATTTTAAAATATATAACGTTTTCCCGTTTTTGGATGGAAAGGAAAACCATGGTCACGCTGGAAATTAACGGCAAAAGCAGTCAGCTGGATGTGCCGAATGAGATGCCCTTGCTATGGGCAATACGCGATATCGCGCAACTGACCGGCACCAAGTTCGGCTGCGGCATGGCTTTATGTGGCGCATGCACCGTGCACCTGGACAATGAACCGGTGCGTGCCTGCGTGACGCCGGTATCAGCTGCGGTAGGCAAAAAGATCACGACTGTGGAAGCGATCGGCGAAGACAAAGTGGGCAAGGCAGTACAGCAGGCCTGGCTGGAACTCGGCGTGGCCCAGTGCGGCTACTGCCAGGCAGGCCAGGTGATGTCCGCAACTGCCCTGCTCAAGAGCACATCCAACCCCACCGATGACGAAATCGACGAAGCTATGAGCGGCAATATCTGCCGCTGCGGTACTTATCCGCGCATCCGTGCCGCGATCAAGCTGGCTGCCAAGGAGGGGACAAAATGAGCCAGGAATCAATATTGGATTTGCCTGACCTAAATCGCCGCCGCCTGCTCAAGGGTGTAGGCATCGCGACCGGGCTTGCCCTCACCATAGGCGTGAATGGCCTGGTGCGCGCTGCTGTGGAAGAACCAAAGAAGTATGGCGGCGATGCCATGCCTGGCGGCCTGAAGGCAGACGTGCTGGTATTCGTCTCGATAAGCACGGACGGCATCGTCAATATCGTTGCGCACCGTTCCGAAATGGGCCAGGGAGTGCGTACCAGCCTGCCCATGGTGGTGGCGGATGAGCTGGAGGCAGATTGGGAACGCGTGAAGGTTGTACAGGCAGAAGGCAATGAGGCCAGGTACGGTAACCAGAATACCGATGGCTCGCGCAGCATGCGTCACCATTTCGAGCCGATGCGCCGCATTGGCGCGACTGCGCGCATGATGCTTGAAACTGCTGCCGCATTGGCATGGGGTGTGCCAATCAGCGAAGTTGAAGCCAAACAGCACCAGGTGGTGCATAAACCCAGTGGCAAGAAGCTGGGCTACGGCGAGTTGTCGGCAGCGGCTGCCAAGGTTCCCGTGCCGGCGCGGGATAAATTGAAGCTCAAGTCCTCGGCCGAATTTCGGTACATTGGCAAGCAGAACACGCGCAATATCGATGGCCAGAAGATCGTCACCGGCACCACGCATTACGGCATTGATACTCAGTTGAAGGGCATGCTGCATGCCGTGGTCGCCAGGCCGCCAGTGTTCGGCGGCAAGGTAAAATCCTTCGATGCCAGCGCTGCGTTAAAGGTGCCGGGCGTGATGAAAGTCATCGAGCTGCAAGGCAGCAACCTGCCGCCCTTGTTCCACCCTTTGGGCGGTATTGCGGTGCTGGCAAGCAATACCTGGGCTGCCATCAAGGGCCGTGAGGCACTCAAGATCACCTGGGATCACGGTTCAAATGCGAGCTATGATTCCCAAGCTTTCCGCAAAACCCTGGAAAACGCCGCACGCAAGCCCGCTAAGGCCGTGCGCAACAATGGCGATGCGGTTGGCGTGCTGGCCAAATCCAAGCAGCTTTTTTCTGCGGAATATTACCAGCCACATATTGCCCACGGCACCATGGAGCCGCCCGCTGCCACCGTGCAAATCGTCGATGGAAAATGCGAGGCATGGGCATGCGTGCAGGATCCGCAGGCAGCGCTCAATACTGTCGCGGGCCATCTCGGCTTCAAGCCTGAAAACGTCAAGGTCAATGTCACCCTGCTGGGTGGCGGCTTTGGGCGTAAATCCAAGCCGGATTTCGTGGCGGAAGCCGCCCTGCTTTCGCAAGCTATGGGCGGCAAGCCGGTGAAAGTGACCTGGACCCGCGAGGATGACCTGCATCACGACTATTTCCACACGGTGTCGCTGGAGCGCATTGAGTGCGCGCTGGATGCCAAAGGCATGCCTACCGCATGGCTGCATCGCACTACAGCGCCCACCATTGCCTCGACCTTTGTCGAGAATGCCAAGGGTGGTGCGCCTTTTGAGCTGGGCATGGGGGCGGTGAACATGCCGTTCAATATCCCTAATATGCGCGTTGAAAGCCCGGAGATACCTGCGCATACGCGGATTGGCTGGTTCCGTTCGGTTTCTAATATTCCGCACGCGTTTGCTGTGCAGTCATTTGTTGCCGAGCTGGCGCACCAGGCAAAGCGCGATCCCCGCGATTACCTGCTGGATTTGCTGGGGCCTGCCCGCAAGGTTAACCCGGAAAGCATCTCGGATAGCTGGAACTATGGCGAATCGCCGGAGCGTTACCCGATTGATATTGGCCGCATGCGCCATGTGGTGGAGCTTGCCTGCCAAAAGGCGGGCTGGGGCCGCAAGTTGCCCAAGAGTCATGGCCTGGGCTTGGCATTGTGCTACAACTTCGTGACCTATATCGCTACCGTGGTTGAGGTCGTGGTGGGCGATGATGGCGAGGTCAGCATTCCGCGTGTGGATATTGCCGTGGATTGCGGTCCGCAAGTGAACCCGGACCGCATCCGCTCGCAGGCGGAAGGCGCTTGTATCATGGGTGCAAGCCTTACCCTGACGGGCGAGATTACTTTTAAGAACGGCGTGGCACAGCAAAGCAACTTCCATGAATACCAAGTGCTTCGCATTGACGAAGCGCCGCGCGAAATTCGCGTGCACATGGTGGACCATGGCCTGGATGTGCCGCTGGGCGGGGTGGGCGAGCCCGTTACCCCGACGATTGCCCCAGCCATTTGCAATGCGATCTTTGCGGCGACTGGTCAGCGTATCCGCACCCTGCCAATCCGCGACCAGTTGAAGGCATAAGCATCATGCATGCCCCTGAGCAGGAAGTGCTGGAACACGCCATCACCTGGTTGCAGGCAGGCCATCGCGTGCATTTGTGCACCGTGGTGCGCACCTGGGGTTCGTCGCCACGCTTGCCGGGCGCCATGCTGGCATTGCGTGATGATGGCCAATTGCTGGGCTCGGTTTCCGGCGGATGTATCGAGGACGAGCTGATAGACCGTGCGCGCAATGGCAGGTTGCCTGAAATCAATGGCTTGCTTGAATACGGCGTGACGCGGGACGAGGCGCAGCGCTATGGCATCCCTTGCGGTGGACGCTTGCAGATATTTGTCGAGCGGGTGACGGAAGCCGGCCGCTTGCAGCCAATTCTCGACAGTTTGCGCCAACGTAAACTGCTGCGCCGCTCCGTGCGCCTGGACACCAACGAGGTGGTGCTGGGAGACGCCATGCCGGGTACCGTTGCATGCCTGGAAGACGACTGGTTTCATCACTACTTCGGCCCGCAATGGCGTTTGTTGGTCATAGGCGCAAACCAGTTGGGCGCCATGCTCGCCAGCATGGCGCAGGCACTGGAATTCAACGTGCTGCTATGCGATCCGCGCGAGGAAATCCGCGCGCAATGGCAAGTGGAGGGTGTGCAATGGTGTGCAGGCATGCCGGATGACGTCGTGCTGGATATTGTGCCTGATGCCTATACGGCAATCGTCGCCGTGACCCATGACCCCAAGCTGGACGACATGGCCTTGCTTGAAGCCTTGCGCTCGGAAGCTTTCTATGTGGGTGCCCTGGGCTCAACATTGAATCAGGCAAAACGCCGTGAACGCCTGCGCATGTTCGACTTGAACGACGAGGAAATCGGCCGCCTGCATGGCCCGGTCGGCTTGGCGATTGGTAGCCGCACCCCAGCGGAAATTGCTGTTGCCATCCTGGCTGAAATCATCCAGATTCGCTCGCAGCAACGCGCGGCGGCACTCACCAGCCAATCGATTGCCCATGCCCTGTCGGCAGGCAGTGTCTGTGCAAGTTGAGAGCGGCTAAAAAATCTCCCTGGTGTTGTTGCACTGCCTTGCCCCGCACAAAAACCGGCTCCGGCGTGGTTACGAATAAAACGGGAACAGAGACCCTAGGATTTGGGCAATAAGCGCTGCAACTCTTCCCAGGTGTCAAAGTCCTGCAAAATACCTGGGTCGTCACATTCCATAAGCTGAATATCCTCCACATGGCGGCGCAGTACGGAGCGTGCCCCTTCATCACCAGTCAGGGTGGCAAGCTCCGCATAAAAGCGCTTGCTGAAACCCACAGGGTGTCCGCGCAGTCCTTGATATGTCGGGGCCACAATGTTGGCTCCTTCTGCCAGTTTTTGAGCTACTGCGGCAATGGTTTCCGGAAGAATGAAGGGCATGTCTGCCAGCGCGATCACGATGGCATCGGGCGGTGAGTGCTGAAAAACGACATGGCGCACAGCCGCCGCCAGGCTATCTGCCATTTCTTGTTCATGGGGCTGGCAGGCCAATACCTCCAGGCCGGCCTTTTCCATCAATGTTGCAAGCTCGGATGCTCCCGGGCGTACTACTGCCAGGCAGTGAGGCAATGCTGCAATCAGGTTTCGTGCGGAAACCAGTGCCGTCGGCTGGCCTGCCTGCAATGGGTAAAGCAACTTGTTGCCATGTGTAAAACGGCGGGAGTGACCGGCTGCGAGGAGAATACCTGTGATATTCATGCGCTGAAGGCAAGCCAGTTCATCATCTGCAACTTCAGAGCGCTGCCTCTGATGCGAGTGTGATACCCATCCTGGCAACCTTGGCTACATCCTGGCTCAAGGACAGGCTGGTTTCATTAATGTCTTCAAGTGCAAACCACCCTGCCTCAAGCGCATCATCCGCAGCCACTGCGTTCCCTGAAATCCATCTGCAAAGCACTGCTATCAGGACAAAATGCTCCTTTAGGATATTGTTATCGTCACGATCAAACGCATCAACGGCAGTGATAATGTGCAATGCCTCACCCTGAATGCCGGTTTCCTCAAACAGTTCGCGAACCGCGGCACCCTCGATGGTTTCACCATTGTTGATCTTGCCGCCGGGAAATCCCCAGTAACCGGCATCGGGCGGATTGGCACGCCGCACCAGCAATATGCGGTTATTGTGGAGAACAACGGCAATGGTGGCTGGGATTGGATAAGGCATCAGCTTAACTAGCGATATGCGATGCGCGGCATCTTACAAAGCCCATATCACATTAATTGCTTACGATACTCAGGTTGCTGGCTCATCGGAAATTGTCTCGCTGGATGTCTCAGCCACCGATACTTTTTCTGCCTTAGGTTTGCGCGGTTGCTTGCGGCGGGCTTCCAACGCGCGTGCCTGGGCGGCATCCCTTGAAGTCACCTGCCCTGCCGGATTGCCTTCCAGGTCAACCCGCGGCGCATCTTCGACAATACTAGCCCAATAGCGCGTGCCGCGGCACCAGGTCTTGATGGCTTCTGTGATGGCGGCTTCTTCCAGCCCGACGTCCTTGGCCTTGGCGAGCAGTTCCTGGTGGATGCCGATCTTGAGCGGCAGCTTGGGCGCAGGGTTCTTGGGAAACGCCTTGGGGAAATGCTTTTGCAGCCTGCCAATGGTGAGCACCACGGGGTCGACCGGGTTCTCCGGCTTGCGTGATGCAGTTGCCTTTGGCTTTGCTTGTGGCTTGGCGGGACGTTCTGCCTGCGCTTTGGCAGCCAGTTGCTTTTTCAGTTCTGCGAGTTGTTCAAAGCCCATGGTGGTATCTGGAAAGAGAAAAATGGGATTCTACTACTTAAAGCTGTAGAAGGTGATGGTATGGTTAAGTGACATTCTAAATCAATCAGCTTCCTGCACCGGCGTATCCAGCGCCTCTTTCAACCGATAGGTGAATTCCCTGCGCACGCTGCTTTTATCCTGCGGCTTCACCCGGAAGCGGCCGCGCAGCACGGCGGTTTCATGGTCCATTTGCTCGACACCGGCAATTTCCAGGTCGCCTTCTATCTTGTCCTTGTAATCCTGGTCGGCACGTAATTCAGCACCGATCTCACGCATGACTTGCAGGATGTGGCTGAAGTCGCTTGCCACAGGCACTTTGATGTCGATGACGGCATAGGCAAAGCCGCGGCTCATATTGCTGACGGTGGTGATGACGCTGTTGGGGATGAAGTGGACGCTGCCTTCGTAGTCGCGCAGGCGAATGTGGCGCAGGGTGACTTCTTCCACAGTGCCCTTTTTGCCAGCAGCTTCAATCGAGTCGCCCTGGCGGATCTGGTTTTCCAGCAGCATGACCAGGCCATTGAAATAGTCCTTGACCAGGCTCTGGGAGCCAAAACCGACGGCAACGCCGACAATACCAGCGGCAGCGAGGATGGGGGCAAGGGAGATGCCGAATTCGTGCAGCACTTCGACGACGGCGATACCGCCGATGACGGTGGTGGCAATGTAGCTGATGACGCGCCCCAGGGTTTCGATACGCTTGAGTTCTTCAAGGTTCTGCTGGGCATGGGCGCGCAACCTGCCCTTGAGCAGGCGGATGGCGTTGTTGCTGAGGCGGATGAGGATGACCGCTGCAAAGATGACAAACAGGATGCGCAGGCCGGATTGGATCAATGGAATGACCGTTTCGGGAACGCCGAGCGAGACGAGGAGTGATTGCATGGATTTCCTTTCCTGGTGTTGGGATCAGAGCTGCAGCCAATAAAAGCCCAGCGGCGGGATTTCCAGGTTGCCGCTCCTGGTGGAGAGCGATTTGCCGCTGTAGAGGTCTTTGGCTTCGCGATGCTCAAACAGGTTGACTGCATCGAGCTCCTTGAGGTTCAGGGTTTGTGGCGAGATGTCGAAGTTGGCAATGACCAGCACGCGGGAGTGCAGGCCGCGCGAGGTAAAGCGCAAGAAGGTAAACAGGTGGGGGTTGCTGACATCGAAAATCTCACGGTTGTTGAGGTCGGCAAATGCAGGAATCTGTTTGCGTACGGCTAGCAGTTTCTGGATGGCAGTGAAAATGCGGTTTTCCACTGTGCCTGGTTCCTTGCGTCGCGCGGCCTTGTCCCAGTCCAGCGTGGGGCGGTGCACCCAGCGGCTGTCGTGGTGCTTGTTCTCGTCGGCGATGTAGGTGTTGTCATTAAGCGTGCCGATGGAGTCGCCGTAATATAGCAGGGGAATGCCGCCAAACGAGGCGATCATGCTATGCAGCAGGATGATGGTGCGTATGCTGATATCAATTGCGTATTCGTCGTTGTTGAGCAGCGCGGTTTCCAGGCCGGCCAGCGAGGCCAGGGAGCCCGAGATGCGGGCGTCGCCGGTTTTCTCGTTGCGGCCAAAGGCTACGCCGGTGGCGGTTGATTCCGGGAATGCGCCGGTGTAGTAATCCACCAGGAAACGGCGGTGCGCCTGCGGGTCATAACCGGCTGCACGGATATCGTCGTCGTCGAACCCCAGGCCAATATCGTCGTGGCAGCGCACATAATTGAGCCAAGTCGCCCGGTCCAGCTTGGTGGGTAGGCTGCGCAGGCCACGGTTGAGCAGGATGGTTCTCTTGGTGGCAACCGCATCCCAGAGCAAGGCCATGAAGGTGGCGTTGTAGGCAATCTCGCATTCCTTGGCATTGACCGCGTCTTCGCCGAAATACTTGATGATCTCAAGCGGAGCGACAATCGCCTCGGCGATGAATAATGTGCCGGGTGCGGTGACCTGGCAGCAATCCTTCATGAGTTGCAGGATTAGGTGCGCCTCGCGCTCATTCTGGCAGGTGCTGCCGATTTTCTTCCAGAGGAAGGCAACGGCATCCAGGCGCACCACGTCTGCACCGTGGTTGGCCCAGAACAGGATGATGTCGAGCATCTCGATGAATACGGCCGGGTTCTTGTAGTTAAGGTCCCACTGGAAGTTGTTGAACACCGTCATTACCCAGCGTTCCATATCCTCGTTCCAGGTGAAGTTGCCCGGTGCGGTTTCGGGGAATACTTCGGGCATGGTTTGCTCGAACAGGTTAGGGATTTTCCGGTCCGAGTAGGTGTAGTAATAGTCCTGGTATTTCTTATTACCTTTTTTGGCCTTCTTGGCCCATTCGTGCTCATCCGAGGTGTGGTTGACCACCACGTCCAGCACCAGCAACATGTCACGTTTGCGCATGTCGGCACTCAGCGCATCCAGGTCCTGCAGCGTGCCGTATTTGTCATCGATCTTGCGGAAATCGCGCACGGCATAGCCGCCATCGTTGCGGCCTTTGGGGCCGTCGAGAATCGGCATGATATGCACCAGGTTGATGCCGAGCTCCTGCAGGTAGTCCAGTTTGCTATGCATGCCGTTGAGGCTTTGGGCATATTCCTGGCAATACAGGGCATATCCCACCAGCTTCTGGCTCAGGAACCAGTCGTGATCCTGCTCGCGCGCGAGGTCGCTTTTGCGCAATTCGGCGCTGCGGCTGACGTACTGCTTGGCCATGACCTCCACCAGCTTGTGCATTTGCAGGCGGAAGTCGCGGCGGTCGCCATAGAGCTGATGAAACAAGGAGTGGATGGCATAGAAGTTGGCCCCAAGGCGGATATAGAAGTGCTTGAGGTCTTCACAGCCGACCTTGGGGTCGAGGCCGATGAGAATATCGTTCAGTAACGAGTGGGATACTTGTTCATACATGCCGAATGCTTTCTTGATTCTTGGTGGCTTTATTAGAGTCTGAGACCCCTAGTCTTCGCTGACGGGTATGGGTTCTATCTCTTCAAAATGATAATGGGCAATGCCTTCCAGGATACCTTCTGCGTAATGGCCTTGGGCAAAATAAACCTGCTCCATGCCGCGTAATTTTTCCAGTTCCTCGCTGTGGTTGCCCACTACCACGCCAAGGGTATCACCCACCAGCATTTCATGGTCATTGCCTGAGTCGCCAGCTACCAGGAAGTTCCTTAGCGGCACCTTCCACTTGTAGGCAAGGTAGCGAATGGCATGACCCTTGGACGCACGGATGGGCAACAGGTCAAGGAACTCGCCATGGGAGTAGATCAATTGCGCAAACAGTTGCTGGTCGCGCAACCGGCGGCTGATTTCCTCGATCGGCATCATTTTGTCCGGGTCGACAATGTAGCTCAGCTTGAATTCGCGCTGGTTTTCCGGCGCTTGCAATGTCAGGCCCGGCAATTCTTTCATGGCTTCTTCCAGCGCATCGCGGCGCCATTTGTGGCGGATGTGGTTGGACCAGCCAGTGTCCGGGATCAGGCGCGCACCGTAATGGATTTCACTGCCGACCGAGGTGATCAATACCTCGGGGATGGGCACCTGCCACTGCCTGAGGATATCGACTGCGCTTTCTATGGTGCGGCCGGTAGCAATGCCGAATGCGAACTTGCCTTTGTTATCCTTGAGCCAGCTCACCAGTTGGCGCAGTGAGCGTTTGTTGCCCAGCAGGGTGTTGTCGATATCGCTGATCAGGGCGGAATTCACCAGTGGCATATAGGATTTTCCCGAGTCCAGTGTGATGACGAGCTGGCGGCGCCAGCGCTTGCGGTCGCGTCGCAACACGTACAACACCTGTTTCATGTAGGTGTGCACATGCGCTTGCCAGTTGTAATGACGCTTGATGCCGGTGAGGCCATTCTTGGCCCAGGTGCGCCAGCGTTTCTTGTCCGAGAGGATTTCCTTCAAGGCCTGGGCGATGGCAACGCTCTCCAGCGTGTTGGCGAGCAGGCCGCTGCGACAGTTGTGGACAATATCGCGCGGCCCGCCATCATCCGGCGCAACAAAAGGCAGGCCGCTGGCGGCGGCCTCAATCAGGGTCAGGCCAAATGGTTCGGTCAGTGCGGCGTTGACAAACACGCCGCGCCTGCGTGCTGCCAGTCGGTAAAGCTCGGGAATATCGTCCTGTGTGACGTGCTTGGGGATGGACACCTTGCCCCAGAGGTCGTAACGGTCGATATCCAACAACAGGTCGCGCATCACCTGCTGCTGAGATTCTTCCAGGGTGCGTATATCTTCACGTGTCCCGGCCACAATAAGCAGGTTGGCCTGTTGCTGCAATTCGGGATCTTCGCCAAACGCGTTGATCAGCCCTTTCAGGTTTTTGCGGACTTCCGGGCGGCAGATGGTGAGAATGAGCGGTTTGTCCGGCTCGGAAAAAAATCGGTCTATATTCTGCTGCAGGCCGGAGGAAATCTTTTTGCGTCCTGGCGGGGAAAAGCGGGAGGTGTTGGTGCCGGGTGGAATCACGCGGAAACGCTGGTGGTCGAAATGACGGTACATGCTGTATTGCTCGTCAATCTCCTGCTGTGTGCTGGTGATGATCATGGAGGCATGCTCCAGGATGGATTCTTCCACGGCAATGCGACGCTCGAAATTGAACTGGCGCTCTATGGTCTGGGGTTTCTTGCCGGACGCGAGCAGGCGCTCGCGCTTGGGATGGCCCAGCGAATGGCCGGTATGCACCTGCGGAATCCCCAGCAGCAGCGACAGCTGTTGTCCGACATAGCCGGCATCTGCGTAATGCGTGTGCAACAGGTCGGGCAGGCGTCCGCCTTTTTGGCGCACGAAGTGCAGGCATTGATCCACCATCTGGTCCAGGTGCGGCCACAGGGATTCCTTGCGCAAATAGCGCTTGGGGCCGCATGGCAGACGGATAATGCGTGCGTTGTGTTCCAGCTGTTCTTCCGGGATGTTGTAGTCTTCCGGCAGGTCATCGTCTTCAATCCGGCGTGTGAGCAGGTCGACTTTTTCCACTAGCGGATGTTTGGTCAATGCGCGGGCGAGTTCGACGACATAGGTGATCTGGCCGCCAGTGTCGGCATCGCGGCCCAGCTCCAGGTTTTCCGAGCGGATCAGCCCATGCATGCTGATCATGAGGATATAAATCGGACGTTCGCCTGGGGCGCTCATAATTGCCACTCTTTCTTGTAAGGCGTGTAAAAGTCCGCAGAGCCCGGGGCTGCGCCCCGGATTCCACAGAGGGCGGCGGCAAACTGGTTGGCGCGGGCAAGTGTCACGTCCGCGGGCCAACCCTTGAGTATTCCCAGAATAAAGGCAGAGGCAAATGCATCCCCTGCCCCCACGGTGTCGACAAAGGTTTTTGGCGGCTCGGTTCCCTCCACAGTGCTGGCATGTCCGGTGTCATCCATCAGCCACCCACCCCGTTCGCCTTCTGTTACCAGCAGCAAATCAAGGTTGAAGCGCTTGATGAGCGCTGCGGCATGTTCATGCGGCGTGCGGCCGGGGAGGCGCAGGATCTTGACCAGGGTTTCCAGTTCCTCGTTATTGAGCTTGACGATGTCGGCGCGCAACAGCGAGCGGCGGACGGTATGTTTGTCGAACCATGGATCGCGCAAGTTGATATCGAGGAAGCGCGGGCTGGTGCCATAGTTGAGGAAGTTGTCCACCGCCAGCCGGGATTCCATGTTGCGCTGAGCCAAGGTGCCGAAGTAGACGAGGTCGGGCTTGGTGGCCATGGTCACCATATGCGTCACGCCGGCGTGGATGTAGTCATAGGCCTGTCCGGGCAGAATCTCGAAATGGTGCCCCTTGTCGGACATGTGTACTTTGACCTGCCCGGTCGGATTGACCGGGTCAACCTGGACACCTGTCGTGTCCATTCCCAGATGCTGCATTTCTTCCAGCAGTTCGCGGCCAAGGTCGTCTTGGCCAATGCGGGTGATCATGACCGGATGCAGGCCGAAGGCATGCAAATGGCGGGCGACATTGAAGGGTGCGCCACCGAGCACGCTGCCGTCTGGAAAGATATCGGCGAGTACCTCACCGAAAATGGCAACCGCATGGCCGTTGTTATTCCTGAAGTCACGCTGATGTAATGCCACTGTTGCTCCTTTATATTTATTCGATGGAACGCAAGGCACCTGGGTCTGTTAGCGTTCTGTTCGTGCCCGCGCACAAACAGAACGCTAACAGACCCTAGTCGGCAAGTGTCAGCCGGGCAGTGATCAGATCACGGTTATTTTGCTCCAGTCGTTGCCGACGGTGTCGAGGAGGCGCGCAAGGGCTTTGCTCTTGCTGCGGTAATTGTCTGCATTGGCCTCCCAACGTTGCTTGACCGACTTGTGAAGTGGCCCAGAGATGGTACGGACATGCTCTTCGCGGGCCAGGTAGATGCCTTTGCGTTCATTGTGTTGCTGGTCATGTGCATCAGGTTGGATGGCATTCTTGAGATGAGGTTCAAAAATCAATCCAGTTTCTTCTGCCTCTTCAATCATCCACTGGGCGGCGCAGTAGCTCAAACCGGGTTTTTCGTAGCCGCCGCCGATGTCGGAGTGCACGCCTGCAAACCACACCTGTTTCAAGTCCAGCTCAGGTTTCTCGCTCCATAGCGTTGGCTCGAAATCCTGGCGGTTCTCATCAATCGAGACGGCATGTCGGGCATGAAGGATGATTTTGCTAGGCTCGGTATCGTGAAACAGGAATTCGCGCTCGCCCAATGTGCCCCAGAACGGGATGGGTATGCCAAGCGCACCTACCGTGTCCCAGACACCGACAAACTGGATATAGGAAATATCCGCGACGGCATAGGCCTGGCGAAAAGCCGTTGCTTCCGGAGCGTTGGGGCCACTCTTGCTCGAGCGCTTGCGATAGAGCTTGTAGGCTGTGCTGATTTTGCCGGCATGTTCGCGTTTCAGCAGTCCGCTATTGCGGATGAACCCGGCCAGCGAGCGTACGGTATAGGCACCCCGGCTAAAGCCGAAGAAGTACAGTTCGTCGCCGATGTCGTAGTTATGCACGATGAAGCGGTAGCAATCCATGATGTTCTTGTCGATGCCGGCGCCGGTGATGCCCGCCGTGATCTTCCTGCCTTCCGAGCCTATGCCCCAGTCATAGAATGCCACTTGCTCTATCCCACCGGCATTGGGGCTGACGGCCTGTGCCATTTGCAGGACATTGGTGGGTTGGGATTGCTCGGGTGAATTCCAGGTGCCGTCGGCAAAGATTGCGATTCTCTTCATGGTTGCTCCCTTTATATGTCAAATAATTAATGTGCCGCGTGATTTCCTTTTTAATTCACAGGATTACTTTAATGATGAGATTGTACGAATTTAGCGTGACCAGGTATTAGCCAGTGACTCCGCCTGCTTCAGCACCAGTTCGATAGCTGCATCTTCCCCTACCGGCGGGTACTTCCACTTCTTCAGTGTGCGCCGCACCAAAATCCGCAGCTTCGCCCGCACGCTCTCCCGCACCTGCCAATCCACCGTGGTGCTGTTGCGCAGCTTCTCGGTGATCTCGACGGCGATCTTCTTGAGAGTGTCGTCACCCAGTTCCCGTACGGCGCTTTCGTTGTTGGCCAGTGCATCGTAGAAGGCGATCTCATCCGGGTTCAGCCCCAGTGCGGCTTCGCGCTCCAGGGCCGCCTGGAAGTCCTTGGCCATCTGGATCAGCTCCTCGATGACCTGTGCCGTCTCCACCGCCCGGTTGTGGTATTTGCGCAGGGTTTCCAGCAGGCGGTCGCCGTACTTCTTCTCCTGCACCACGTTGTTGCGCGCGCGGGCCTTGATCTCGTCACGCAATAGCTTTTCCAGCAGTTCCACCGCCAGGTTGCGGCTCTTCATCTGCCGCACGTCCTCCAGGAACTCATCCGACAGCAGCCCGATATTGGGCTTGTCCAGGCCCGCCAGGGCGAAGATGTCCGCCACCCCATTCGCCACGATGGCGTTGTCCAGGATCTGCTTGAGCGCGCTGTTCTTGTCGGCGTCGGAACGCTTGCGGTCCACCGTGGTGAACTTGACGATGGCGGCCTTGACGGCGGCGAAGAAGGCAATCTCCGTACGCAGGGCGGCAGCTTCGTCCAACGTGCTGCACAGGGAAAACGCCTTGCTCACGGCCAGCATGGCATCGAGGAAACGCTGCTTGCCGTCCTTCAGCCCGAGGATATGGTTCGCTACCGGCACCAGCAGCTTCACCGCATTGGTTTCAAAACCGCTGTAGTCGAAGCCATGCATCAGCCCGCGCACGATATCCAGCTTCTCCAGCAGTACCGCCAGGGCTTCGGCCGCGTTGTGGGCCGGGTTGCCCTTGCCCTTGGATTCGGTGTAGGTCTTGAGCGCCGCTTTCAGTTCGTTGGCAATGCCGATGTAATCCACCACCAATCCACCGGGCTTGTTGCGGAACACCCGGTTGACGCGGGCAATGGCCTGCATCAGGTTGTGGCCCTTCATGGGCTTGTCTACATACATGGTGTGGCAGCAGGGCGCGTCGAAGCCAGTCAGCCACATGTCGCGCACGATCACCAGCTTCAACGGGTCGGCCGGGTCCTTGAAGCGCTTTTCCAGGCGCTTCTTGACCTGCTGGCTGTACAGGTGCGGCTGCAGCAAGGGCTTGTCCGCCGCCGAGCCAGTCATGACCACCTTGATCGCGCCCTTCTCCGGGGCGCCATCGTGCCAGTCCGGGCGCAGGGCGACGATGGCGTTGTATAGCTCGGCGCAGATGTCACGGCTCATGCACACGATCATCGCCTTGCCTTCCAGCGTGGCGGTGCGAGTCTCGAAGTGCTGCACCAAGTCGGCAGCCACCTGTTCCAGACGCGGCTGCGCGCCCACCAGCTTGGTCAGTGCCGCCCAGTCGCTCTTGGTCTTTTCGCGGGCGGTGAGGTCTTCCTCGTCCTCGATGACCTCATCCACCTGTGCATTGAGTGCGTCGATCTCGGCCTGGTTCACGTCCAGCTTGGCCAGGCGGCTTTCATAGAAGATCGGCACCGTGGCGCCATCGTCCACCGCATCCTGGATGTCGTAGATGCTGACGTAGTCGCCGAACACCGCCCTCGTGTCCTTGTCTTCCAGGGCGATGGGCGTGCCGGTGAAACCGATGAAGGTGGCGTTGGCCAGGGCGTCGCGCATGTGCTTGGCGTAGCCGAACACGTACTTGCCGGTCTTGGTGTCCAGCCGCCCCTGCATGCCGTACTGGCTGCGGTGCGCCTCGTCGGAGATCACCACGATATTGCTGCGACCCGACAGCAGCGGGTGCTGTTCCTCTTCATGAAGCAGGGCGAACTTCTGCACCGTGGTGAAGATGATGCCGCCCGCCTCGCGCGCAGCCAGCATCTGGCGCAGTTCCTCGCGGCTGCCCGCCTGCACCGGCGTCTGCCGGAGCAGGTCTTCGGCGGCGCAGAAGGTGCCGTACAACTGCCCGTCCAGATCGTTGCGGTCGGTCACCACCACCAGCGTGGGGTTCTTCATCTCCGGCTGCTGCAGCAATTTGCCCGCGTAGCAGGCCATGGTGATGCTCTTGCCCGAGCCTTGCGTATGCCACACCACGCCCGCTTTGCGGCTGCCCGGCTGCACTTCCTTGCCATAGGTGGCACGCGGCTCCTGGACTTCCAGCAAACCTTTATTCGGACTGCTGGCGGCGATCACCGTGGCCTTCACCGCCTCGCGTACCGCATGGAACTGGTGGTAGCCCGCGATCTTCTTGATGATGTGGTCGGCATCCTGCTCGAACAGCACGAAGTGGCGCACATAGTCAAGAAACAGCGCAGGCTCGAAGAAGCCGCGCACCAGCGTTTCCAGCTCGAACTCCAGCAGCGGCCGGTCATCCTCATTGGTGATCGCCCGCCAGGGCTGCATGCGCTCCTGATTGGCCGTGAGCGACCCCAACCGCGCCGTGAAACCGTCGCTGACCACCACGGCTACATTGGTGTTGAACAGGTCGCCGATCTCCTCCTTGTAGGTCTGGATCTGGTTGAAGGCATCCCAGATGTCGGTCTGCTCGTTGGCTGGGTTCTTCAGCTCGATCACCGCCAGCGACAGACCGTTGACGAAAGCCACCAGATCCGGACGGCGCGGCTGCTTGGTGCCGGTCACGGTGAACTGGCTGACCAACAGGAAGTCGTTGTTGCGTGGGTTGGCAAAGTCGATCAGGTTGACCAGGTCGGTGCGCTTTTCGTCACCCATGGAGAACTCGACCGGTATACCAGCCAGCAGCAGCCGATGCACACGACGGTTGCGGGCGATCAACAACGGCTCGCTCACCGTCAGTAGTTCATGTGCGGCCTGTTCCAGCGCGGCGGCGGGGATGTGCGGGTTGATGCGTGACAGCGCCGCCAGCAGACGTTCGCGCAGCACCACCTGGCGGTAGTCGGTGCGGGCTGGCCAATCGCCATCGGGTGCGATGGCCGGACCGTCGATGTAACGCCAACCCAGTTCAATGAACCAGCCGATCGCGGCATTTTCGAGTTTTTGTTCGGTAATACTCACAAATATTGTTCCCCTGTACCTACTCGATACAATCAGCACTGCTTATTAACTATACTTAAGCCCTTGCAATGCGATGTGCCGGTGCTTCTGTCTTTCCTGGCGTGGCAGGAGCTGCGGTTTGCGATGAAATAAAAAAAAATATAAAAATCAATGATCTGGGAAATATTTGGCCTTCCTGTCAGGCTTGCCATGAAATAACTCATGCCCATGCCGGGATGTATCTGGCATAGCGTCGCGAGTCCGGCGCATTGGGATCGTTCTTGACCAATCGCTGCTCGATCGTCGCGGTGATGATCTGCGACACCGTGTTGCTGCTACCCTCTGACAAGCCGAACCGCTCGCGCAGAGATTGGTTGGTCATCTGCCTGCGCAGCACGTACTGCAACACGCAATGCTGGTAGCAGGCCCGCACGCGGTCACTACCGTTCATGTCGCGGAACGAGCGTGGCCCATGGATCACCACGATGGTACGTTGGTGACCCGTCAAGAACTCCGGCGCAGGCAACTGCATCAGTTCGGCGGCCTCGATCACCCGGTCGATGCCACTGCTTTTTTCCTCACAAATCCCGAACCGGCGCATCAGGTCAGCCAGCCGCTCATTGCGCGACTGATAGCCGTCGATGAACCGCTCTACCGGCACGATGGGCTCACCCGGATTGGAAATTTCCACGCGATTGGCAAATACCTCGACCGTCGGCGATGCGCCGCTCATCTCGAAGTCCTGATGGATCAGGGCGTTGGCTAGTAACTCGCGAATTACGACTTCCGGCAGCAGCTTGACCTCCTTGCGAATGGCGCCTTCGATCACCTCGTTCTGCGGTAGCTTGCCCATCACGTACTGCACTAGGCCGGTGAAGCCTACCGCATAGCCTTTCTCGCCTGTCTGATCGGACACGGTCTGCATCTTGGATTCGCCTGCATACACGATCACTCGTGCCGCTTTGCGGCTGATGTCGGGGAAGCTGCGCAGGCTCTTGGCCAGCAAAATTGCGCCGATGTTCAGAATGTGAAAGCCTGCCGCGCGGCGCTCGATCAAACGTTCATCCAGCAAACGTGCCAGGACACCGGCCTGATCAGTGGGGTAAGGCAGATGCAGCAAATCAAAGAAGGTCTGCGTATCCAGCAACTGCACCACGTCCTGCGCTGAAGCATCTTTGAGCGCAGGAAACTCCAGCCAGTCGGGTTGCCCTTCGGCAAAAATGCGGCGTAATTGATCCTCGCTCATCGGTACCAGTTCTTCACCGGAACGCATCAGGTAGGCACCGTCATAGTGATAAGCCGTTCCCTTCGGGCGTCCTGGGATGATGAACACCACCACACGTCCGTCTGGATGCGCCACTGCCTCCACATCTACACGAAAACCCAGCCACTGAAATAGCTTTTCGGCGATATCTTGTGTGTCGGTAAACGCCTCGCTCCCCACCACAGGGCGCGGCAGTTTGTCAGCCACGCCCAGCACCAGATGACCGCCGCCTTCGTTGGCAATTGCTACGCAATAACGGCATAGCTTCTTGGTGTCGTATTGGTTCTTGGCTTCCTTGAATTCCAGATTCTGGGTTTCCGACGCACTGCTGCGCCACAGATCGATCTGGTCAGCGGTGATAGTCATGATAGCTCCGAGTTACTCACCGCCGCTGTAAAATACAGCTCACCGGAGAGGAATGCGTGAGTAGCCTGTTCCATCGCTGTGGCGGGGATATGTGGGTTGATGCGTGGCAGCGCGGCTAGCAGACGCTTTTGCAGCACAAACTGACGGTAATCGGTGCGGGCAGGCTGGCTGCTATCGGGTGCAATGTCCAGGCCATTTGCGTAGTGCCAGCCCAGTTTGCCGAACCAGCCGATGGTGGAGATTTCGAGTTGTTGTTCAGTGATGTTCACTTGTACCTTTTGTTTAACCTTAATGTCTCATTATTTAAGAATAGTCTCGTTAGTTCAAATAAGGAAAAGCTTAATCTAAGGTGAAAGAATGCTATTTCTAAGCTGCGAGCAGCTAAAAATAATATCCATTGCTGGCCTCTCAGCCTTACTTATGTTTTTTGTAAATACGGAGCATATTTTCATCAATAGTGAACTTACTGACAATTCCTTGGGATTGGAGTGTCTCAGCAAGAGCACGGTCTCCCTGCGTATCAGGGATTTTGGGCTGGTCTTGCCCCACTGATGTCAGTTGGGAGTAAGGGGCTCCCAGTAGTTGCAAGATTGCGAAAAGTTGTTCGGACAAGATAGTTTCCAGATGCGGTTTTAGAAAAACAATGACATCTACAGCAGAAATTCCGTGCGTGGCCAATTTCGTCACCATCTGAAGCGAGACTTGGCACTCGTGCTGAACAGCGAAGTGGGCTAGTTGGATCAGTTCTTCTTTCCTGGCGTTGGCAAAGTATTCGTCAGCACGTTTTACCATTTCAGTCTTGATATCAAGACTGACTTTGTCACTGCGCAAGAGTGTTGCCAAATCGCCTTGTAAAAGCTCTGGTGTAACGTAGTTCTTAAATTTTGTGGAACTTTCAATGATACGTTCACGCGTAGGCCAATCAGTCTCTAGTAGGCGGGTGTAAGTATCCGAATCATCTGCGATAACCTCAGCTTTTATGAGCAATAGGTATAAGTCACCCTTTTCGGCAGGTATCTCATCGACATTTAAATATTCTTCGAGCGCAAGGCTTTTAGCCAGTTCTGCGCGAACTGATGCTGCCATGTAATTGGATGCTGCTAGGATCGTTTTTGCAAGCTGCACTTTATCCTCTTCTTCGACATCTTTATATTCGGCAATCCGTCCTTCGGAAACAAGAACGCCTGCAAGATAAGTGTCAATAGTCCCTACCGAACCGATATAAAGGCTGACATTGTGGAGAGTGGCAGGAAACCGCTTGTGGAACGCAAGAAGAGGCCATGCACTTTCTGATACATCATCAAGGTCGATCACCGCGCAGTGCCCAGAGGCCTGTGCAATGACTTCACTAAGCAGATCGGCATTCGCTACAAGAACATCTTCAATTACACTGATAAATTCAGATTCTGAATCCACGGTGGTAGAGTTGCCATTGATTGCAATCAGATAGGCACTCAGATTGTTCATCACATGTTGGTAAATATCTTCGTTTGCTGAGCGAATGCCATTCAGCGACAGATTTGCGTCACTACCAACTGCAATCATGAGATTTTGTCGATTGACCTCATAAAGATCGCGTGAAACGAAGGTTTGTTGGACCTGCGGTAGTAAGGTGTCCAATGCAGGCACCTGAATAGATGATTGTGAGAATAGCTTTGCAATACGTTGCGCTTGCGAAGCAGATAATGGTATTGACGTTAGCGCAGGAAGCTCTGCGTAGTTTTCTGCCAGATATTTTTCTACGGTCGCGTCTGTTTGATACTTCACTGTATCGGCAAGATTTTCCAACGCGTTGCTCACCAAAGACAAGCGTAGCGGCTCTTCGAGTGCCACGTCATTGATCAGATATAAAAATGCTTTTGGCGTTGCCTTGACGAAGTGTCTTATAAATTTAAACTCTTCGTTTGTATTGCTTAGATATGCCTGCAAAAAGCGTTTTTCGTTTTCACCGAATTGAATGAGCGAACGAATCATTGTGTCCGCAGCAGGCTCATCGTTACGCAAGAGATGGTCAAGGATGGCAATGTTGTAGAGAGCGGATTCTTTGAGGGAATTTTTTCCACACTCCCGAATGATCGCATCGACGTCATTACCTTCAAGCTCGAAATACTCATCCATGACGTTTCGCTCAACATGATGGATGATGAAGTTTGTCGCTGCCGTGCTTACGCGATCGCCTTGGAAGGTTGACGTATACAATGTGAAATTGCGATTGATATAGCCCGCGCGAATCAATTGATATGCCAGACCATTATCTAACAATTGTCGCGTGATGGAATCAAGAGTTTGTTTCTTGTTATCACTGCCATATTCGATCAGAAGATCAGGGCATTTGATCAGATCACCCATATCGGCAGTTCGCAAAAAATTCAGTGTTGCACGTTGCTCTTGCAGATTTTCTTCCAGCTCCTTGCGATATGCATTGTCCCAATATTGGAAGTCAAGATTACTATTCAATGCTGCGGCAAGGTCTGTGCGCATGAATGTTAGCTTATAGTGCGGATGTTGCCATTGAGGGCTTTGCCATAGCAATACGGCGTCGTCTGATTTTTTTGTAAATTCAATCCAGAAATCTTGGGTTTTAAAATCATTTTCCGTTCTGGTCGTGCCATTAAACGAGAAATTACCATTTTGGGATTGATAGCCAACGGCACGCATAGTGCGTTGTATATGTGCAATCAGCTTATCGCCCAGAGATGCACTGTTTGCTGCAATGCCGTCAATATGAGCAAGTTTCTTTTGGATCTGCCGTACTTCGTTTTCGATGTGTTGAGTGTTTGTGACAACCAGGCGACGTGACATCTCATAAAGCTGGTCAAGTTTGCTTCTACCGAGGCGGATTGCTTCGAAATCGGTCATATGCGTACTTTTGTACAGCATCATTGCAAATAGCTCTGTCTCACTGAGTTTGAGTTCCTTGCCTGAGCCGGAGAATATCCGCTCACGAAATACAATAAATTCATTGCGTACATTCTTCAGCAGTCGCATGTCAGGAACATGGCGACTCGCAAGGTCGATCAGACCTGTATCAATAGTATGTTTGATTTCTTGCAAAAGCCGAGCGGTAATGTCTTTTGCGCTGCGATGTGTAATAAATGGAACCACCGGAATCACGATGTCGAAAAACTTCGTTCGGTTTGCTCGTACGACTTCGGCCTGCGCAGAGTCTGTGATATTCAAGTGACTCTGTCTGAAATTGCGCCGCCCATCTTGCTCCAGATTGGCTCGATCAAAGATACTGTCTTTGATCGCATAGATAAAACAGATATTTTTCTTGATCTGCGGAGAGCTGTTCAGCAATGTATTCAGCGAGCGAAGTGTTTCGAAAATGAGCGCATCATCGAAACGGTCAATATCCTCAAAGATCAAAATGTCGCGTCCGGAAATTTCGAAAAAATAGACAATCTCATCAAGATATTGGTCAAAGTAGGAAGCAGATTTTTTGTCCAGCGTGATCGCGGCTGACCCTGCTGATAATTGACCGATGTAGAGATGTCCGTGGAAGAGATAACGTATGGCACCAACCGTGGTAGCCGCTATCGCAAGAATAAACAGATGCGCCCATAAACCGATGCAATTTAGAAGCGGCAATGCAGAGGCGATTTTCTCTGACCAGCCTGTGAGCAGAAAAACCACCGCCACTACTAGGCCAGCAAGACCGGCTATAGGCAGTTCTCGTGACCAGCGAAAGCGCTCAATTCTTTGAAAGCGGGAGCCCGGAGTTTTATGTGGCTCTTCACGATAGAGAAGTTGCTTGACGATCTCCTGTTGAATACGGTTTGTTTGTGTGGTGGCTTGTTGCGGAACAGAGCTGTTAAGAGCAGTTGTTTCTATCGGTGCAAGTGTGGACAAGGATAATTCAACGACGCGATCCTTATGTTGCTGTGCCACCTTCTGCAAAATGCTACTTTTGCCAACCCCATAATTTCCCGATAGCGCAATGTTGCGGACATTTTTATCTTTGATGGCCGTATTGATTGCCTCAACGTAAACACCGTGTTCATTCTCAAGGTATTCCGGCGTAAGCGGGACGAGCTTCAAGGATGGAGCATTTTCGTGTGAGGCATCACTCATAGCTCTTGACCTTCTTTCGGGGATGTTAACTCGCCGGAGAGGAGTTTGGGGAGGAGGGTGTCGCGGAGTTGGGACAACGACTGATTTGCAGTTTCGTTTGCTCGCATTGCCTTCCTCATCCGACTGATTAGCCCATCGAAGGCATTTAAAACTGATGCAGATGGTTTAACCAACTCAAGTCGGTATACGTTTTCACGATTCAGGCCGGGAACCGCTGCGTCGGTATTCATTTTTTCCAACCCGAGCATTTGCATGGCATAGAAGCAGTAAGTCATCGGCACCGCTTTGGGTTTGACGTAAAAAGTCGTATCGATTGGGAAAAACGGCTTGTCTTCCCAGTACAGGCTACCCACGGTTCCTTTGCGACCAACAATGATTGCACCGTGAGGTACCAGTGCTTCGTTGTGGTAGCCGGTGACGCCGCCAGACCCGTAAACAGGAACAGAGCCCTGTTTACGGTCGGTTGATTTGAGAGCTTTGCCGTATGCCAATTCAATCAGATCACCAACGCGCTTTACTTCCCACCCCTTCGGAATATCCCCCAACTCCGACTCTTCCATAGCGTCTGAAAACAGTTCGGTGGTGGCGGCGAGTTCGTCGTGGTGCTCGCGGGGCATCTGGTCGAGTTCGGTATCGGTTTTACCGCTGATGGCGCGCATGGCGGCGCGCAGCGGGTCTTGTCCTTGTTCGATGGCGGCGATCTTGGCCTTGACCGGGTCGAAATCGACAAACCAGGATTTGAAGATGGCTTGCGCCATGGCTTCGAGGGTTTGGTTGATGCGGCGGTTGAGGTCGATCTTTTGGTCGTACAACTCAATGGCATCGCCGATGGAAACTTGAACCGTCCATGGAGGAAGCACAAAAGGGAGTTCAGACAGAATCGTCGTATTCAAGTTTGGCATGGTTGCACCATGCGCGTGTCGAACGATCCACTCCCGAACTGCCGGATGGCCAAGGTAGTGCGCAGCGTACCTGGGGTAGACAACCCCCTCCCCGAAACGGATGCGCAAGCATCCTGTGCCGCATAACCAACCCTCTTCGGATTTCCGCACCAATGCACGGCGTTCTACATCGCCACGGCGACTGTAAATAATGTCGCCTTCTCGGATTCTGTATTTCGACAGACGCTGAGCATCAGCTTCAGTAATTCGCGCAATACCAGCATCTAGAATTTTATTGTCGCCAATGTTCTGTGGCATCACCGAGGGGATACCTTCTGCAACATAGTCAGATGCGTGCAATTGACTGCCAAACGGGCCAGTTTGTACGTTTCCGCCGCCGCGCTGACATACCTCACCCAATGAGAGGGTTTCCCAGTCTTGGTACAGCGAAAAGACGGAGTCAAACACCATAGCCCAACCCCGCCAAATTCTTCTTAATCTCGCCCTCCAGCTTCGCACTCTCCGCAAACTGTTCCGCCAATTGCGTCGTCAGCCGCTGCATCTTTTCGGCAAAGGGCTCGCCGTCGTCTTCCTGCTCTGCCGCGCCCACATAGCGCCCCGGCGTTAGCACATGCTCATGCTTGCGCACATCTTCCAACTTGGCGGAATAGCAGAAGCCGGGCATATCCGCATAGCCCTCGCCCTGCTGCCAGGCATGGAAGGTATCGGCGATTTTCTGGATGTCGTCCGGGGTGAAGTCACGCAGCACGCGGTCTTTCATGTAGCCCAACTGTCGGGCGTCGATGAACAGGAATTCGCCGAGCCGATCGCGCTTCTTCTTATCCAGCGCGAAGCCGTTGCACTTGTCGCGGGTCAGGAACCAGATGCAGGCCGGAATCTGGGTGTTGGTGAACAACTGGCCGGGCAGCGCGACCATGCACTCCACATAGTCGTCTTCGACCAGCCGCTTGCGGATCTCGCCTTCGTTGTTGGTGTTGGAACTCATGGAACCGTTGGCCAGCAGTAGCGCCATGCTGCCGCTGGGTGCCAGGTGGTAGAGCATGTGCTGCAACCAGGCGAAGTTGGCGTTGCCCTGCGGCGGCGTGCCGGCGATCCAGCGCGGATCATTCGCCAGCTTTTCGTTCCACCATTCCTTCATATTGAAAGGCGGGTTGGCCATGACGAAGTCGGCGCGCAGGTCCGGGTGCAGATCGTTGAGCAGGGTGTCAGCCGGGCCGGTGCCGAAGTTGAAGTCGATGCCGCGGATGGCCATGTTCATCGCGGCCAACCGCCAGGTGGTGGGGTTGCTCTCCTGCCCGTAGACGCTGATTTGCCCGGCCGCTTTTTTGCCTTGGCCATTGGCCGGTTTGCCACTGTGCTGTTCGATGAACTCCTCGCTTTGCACGAAGAAGCCACCGGAGCCCATGGCCGGGTCGTAGACGCGGCCCTTGAACGGCTGGAGCATTTCCACGATCAGGGTGACGATGCTCTTGGGCGTGTAGTACTGGCCGCCCTTCTTGCCTTCGGCGAGGGCGAACTGGCCGAGGAAGTATTCATAGACGTGGCCGAGGATGTCCTTGGATTTGAGGTCCAGCGGCTGGCCCTTGTATTCCTTGGCGCTGAAGTCGGTATCCGAGAAGTGGCCAATGAGTTCGGCAAGCTTGCTGGAGTCGAGCTGTACGCGGGCGAAGTCCTTGTTGAGCACGTTCTTCAGGCGGGCGTTCTCGCGTTCGACGGCCTCCATGGCGTTGTCGATCAGCCAGCCGACAGAGCGCATTTCCTCGGGTTCATTCTTGCCCGGTTTGTTCCACGGCAGCGCCGCCTTGGGCGGCAGTTGCGCGCAGTCGCGCAGGGTTTGCCAGCGCGCTTCCACCGGCACCCAGAACACATTCTTCTCGGTGTAGTAGTCGCGCACTTCCAGTTCGGCGGCGATGTTGTCTTTGTACTCCGGTGTGCCTGCACCACCGTATTCGTCCGGGTCCATGTAGTAGTCATGGGCCGGGTTGGTGAACTGTTCGCGCAGTTCGCGTTGCCGTTCTTCGAAGGCATCGGAAACATATTTGAGAAAGATCAGCCCGAGCACGACGTGCTTGTACACGGCAGCGTCGAGGTTGGAGCGCAGCTTGTCGGCGGCGGTCCAGAGTTTCTTTTCCAGGTCGTTAAAGAATTGTTGTTCGATGAGATGCATAGGAATCTATCTAATGATTGTTTAACTCAGGCTGGCCAATACAGGCGTTTTAAAGGAACGATGCGTTTAGTTTCGGTATCGGTGGCGTCATAATGCTCAATCAATGCTCGAACCACATGGTCCAGCGTCCACATTGCCAGCGGAATGGAGGCTCGGTCAGCTTCGTACTGGGCGTCCTTGGTAAAGCCGCCGGTGCTGACGTACAGGCCACGATCATCTTTATGGCGACCTCCCAGGAAGCTGCGAATGTCCTGGCTGCCTATTTGTCCTTTGTGGTGTTTGACCTCCACAACGATGCGCGGGTGCTCGAAACCAAAACCGTCTGGTGAGGCGACGATATCCTTACCCCGGTCTGACCCAGGTGGGGAAACCTGGGTCTTGTAGCCCATGGCGCGCAGGATGCCTGCAACGAGTTGTTGCATTTCATCCCACTCCAGCTTGTTGACCAGGTCTTTGATTCGCTCAAGGGCTTGGGAGTCAATATCTGCAAGCGGGTCATCAATGATGTCATCTGTTGCAGCTTCGGTGGGCTGGGATGTGCCTTGCAATATTCCGAGGATTTCGTTTGTTACTATTGCAGGAACTTCAAAAACAGTCATGGTTGAGCCGAGGCTGTTTTTACTGGGGGTGCTTAAATCATCACGTGCTAATTCTTGAGCTTGCCATTTTACCTGGCGCACCAGGGCCATGCCTTGATCTGTCAAGTCCTGACGATATTCAGACTGACTGAGAATTTTGCCGACTAGGTAAGTGCGATTGATAGGAGAGTAGGTAATAACCCAATCATCCACACTGATTTCATTCACAAATCGCCAAACTTGCGATGCGCCAGAGATAATAGTGCCTGATTTTGCGTGGGGCTCTTTTTGTTCGTAGAGGGCAATTAATTGTTTGCGGGAGATGCCTGGCTTTGCATGCTGTGCGAATTGGCTCCAGCCGATTGCGGCGATATTGTTTTCTCTAAATGCATCGTAAAGGCTTCCGCCATCTCCCCGTATCATCCACATTCTTGCCAATTTTTTCTCCCTTGGTTAAGCCTACCTTAATTTTTGTTTGATTTTATCAGTTATATATTTGCAAATGGCTGCAAGTGTGGGATTCGAATATGCCACTTTGCCTGGGTTAGAAGCAATGACCAATTGGAAATCCAGGCAATAAAAAACCGCAGGTATGAAGCTGCGGTTTTGAGTTTTGCTTACAGCGTATTGCTGAACAGCTGCAAGGCCAGCTGGTAGCCCGTGGCTGCGAGCTGTGGATCATAGCGCTCGCCTTCATCGCGCATGAAGGCGTGCTGGCCGTTGAACTCGTGCCAGGTGAAACTGAGGCCTGCATCCGTCAATTGTTGATAAACCTGTACGCGGCCTGCGGTCGGGATGTGGTTGTCCTGCTTGCCCCAGATCATGAGCAGTTCGCCCTTGATGTCGGCCAGGCGTTCCATGCTGTGCTGGCCTGGCTTGTTGGGGATGACTTGCGTATGCAGGTCGGTAGCGTAGAAGCAGGCGGTGGCCTTGACTTCCGGTTGCAGGGCGGCACGGAATGCCAGGTGGCCGCCGATACAGAAACCAGCGGCGCCGATGTTGCCGTTGAACCAGGGCTGTGTCTTCGCCCATTCGATCAAGGCGCGGTTGTCGCTGTCATAACCTTGTACATCCTTGGCCGACTTGTCGGCATTGCCCTTGTCGCGGCCTGCATCGTCATAGGCCAGCACGGTGCCGATCGGGTTGAGTTCGTGGAATACTTCCGGCACCAGCACGGCATAGCCGTGGCCTGCCAGGAAGCGTGCGGCGCGCTCGATGGGGCCGGTCTGCTGGAAAATCTCGGAGTAGAAAAGAATCGCAGGGAAACGGCCTTCGCCAGCCGGACGGTGCACATAGGTGCGCATGGTGCCGGTTGGTGTTTCCAGGTCAATGATATGGCTTTGAATCAGCATTACGTGGCTCCTCCCACTATAGATTATTGATCATTGCCTATATTCTATCGCGCGGAGGGTATTGGTGCAGGATAAATCATCAGGAGCCAGCCCGGCATGGGCTGGCATGGTGAGGAAAATCAGCGGCCAGACAGGCAATTCTTCATGAAGTCCTTGCGTGCATCACCGCTCAGGTCTTGCTTGGCGGCTTCGACATTACAGGATTTCATTTTCTGTTGCTGGGGATTGCCACTTGCTTCAGGAGCGCCGGAAAGACAGCTTTTCATGAAAGTCTTGCGATCGTCACCCTTGAGATTTTTCTCCCCTGCGGAGGCGTTGCATGACTTCATCCGTTCCTGCTGGCTATTGGCAGGCGTGTCGGCTACCGCGGAGAGACAGCTCTTCATAAAATCTTTACGTGCTTCGCCATCGAGGCTCTTGGCCGCAGCCGCGCTATTACAGGATTTCATTTTCTCCTGCTGCGGGTTGGCCTGGGCATAGCTGATACAGACGACGGAAAACAACAAGGCGCTGAGTAAGGGTTTCATTGCAATGATCTCCGGAGATTGTAGGGATTGTCGTTGGCATGATGCCATGCTATTTACAATTGAAATGTTATCTTATGTCAACTGCGAACAATGTCCGGGAATGCCAGCCGCTAGGTAGGTTTACGGGCGAATAATGTGACAAGATGCTGCAGGTAAACCAGCATCAGGGCGATACCATTGGCACCGCGCAATGCCCATTGTGTGATCAGGTCCATTTCGTGCATCCTTGAAGTGGCAGGAAATAACTTATGTTGCCCAATATGGATGACAGACGCATGAAGCCAGTATTGCTGCCATATGACATGTGCAGGGAATTGCCAGGAAAGGAGCATCATGGAAAAAAGCTTGTTGCAGGCGGTTGAGCTTGCGCTGAATGGTGATTGGGACGGTGCGCATAATATTGCGCAGGAATCCAATGTGGTGGAAGCGCACTGGATCCATGCGGTCTTGCACAAGATTGAAGGCGATGAATGGAATAGCCGCTACTGGTATCGGCGCACCAGCCATGAATATGAGGAGTTTGCTGATCCGCAGTCAGAGCTGCGGGCGATTGCAGCAGCATTGAACAATTAAAAAGGGCAGGCGTATTTGCCTGCCCTGCTTTTACACGTCCAGCTGTGGGCGTCCGGGTTCTGGCCAGTCTATATGGAAGAACTTGCCGCGCGGCTGGTCCACACGTTCATAGGTGTGCGCGCCGAAATAGTCACGCTGGGCCTGCAACAGGTTGGCCGGCAAAATGGCGCTGCGGTAGCCATCGTAATAGGACAACGCGGCGCAGAAAGCCTGCGCCGGGATACCGTTACGTATGGCTAATGACACCACGTCGCGCCAGCTGGATTGGCCTTCATCCAATGCCTCGGTGAAGTAAGGGTCCAGCATGAGGTTCTTGAGGCGGGAATCCAATGCATAGGCATCCGTGATCTTTTGCAGGAAGCGGGCGCGGATAATGCAGCCGCCGCGCCAGATTTGCGCAATTTCGCCGAAGTTGAGTTTCCAGTTATAGGCCACCTGGGCCTTATCGATCAGCTGGAAGCCCTGGGCATAGGCGCAGATTTTCGAGCAATACAGCGCATTGCGGATGGATTCGATCAGCTTCTCGCGGTCGGATTCCTGCTGGATTTTCGGACCTTTGAGAATAGTGCTTGCTTCTACACGCTCATCCTTCACTGTTGACAGTGCCCGTGCAAATACCGCTGCTGCGATCGCATTGGCAGGAGAGCCGAGCTCTAGCGCGTTGGCTGCGGTCCATTGGCCGGTGCCCTTCTGGCCTGCGGCATCCATGATCTTGTCGACCAGGAAGCCATCGCCTGCGGGGTCTTTCTGTTGCAGGATGTCGCCGGTGATCTCGATCAGGAAGCTGGAAAGCTCGCCCTTGTTCCATTCCTCGAACACTTTGCCGATCTCGTCGGCGCGCATGCCGAGCAGGTTCTTCATGAGCCAGTAGGCTTCGCAGATCAACTGCATGTCGATGTACTCGATGCCGTTGTGCACCATCTTCACATAATGGCCCGCGCCGTCAGGACCGATGTATTCGGCGCACGCGAAGCCGCCTTCAACAGGCTTGCCTGGCGTTGCGCCCTCGATAGGGTTGCCGGTGCGCGGGTCTACCTTGGCTGCGATGTCGCGCCAGATGGGTTCCAGTGAAGACCATGCCTTACGCGTGCCGCTGGGCATGAGCGAGGGGCCGAAGCGGGCGCCGGTCTCGCCGCCGGAAACGCCGGAACCGATGAATTCAATGCCCTTGGCGCGCAATTCCTTCTCACGGCGGATGGTGTCGGTCCAGAGCGCATTGCCGCCATCAATGATGATGTCGCCTTCTTCCAGGAACGGGATCAGCGCGTTGATGGTGACGTCAGTGGCGCTGCCTGCCTTCACCAGCAGTACGATCTTGCGCGGGCGCTTGATGCTCAATACAAAGGTGGCGAGGTCTTCAAAGCCTTCCAGGCGCTCGGCCGAAGGTTCGTTTTCATTGCAGTGTGCGATGAATTTGCGGGTTTTTTCAGGGTCGCGGTTGTAGACGGAGATCGTGTAACCGTGATCTGCGATGTTTAATGCCAGGTTCTGCCCCATGACTGCTAAACCAATAAGGCCAATATCTGCGGTATTTGTACTCATGATGATTGCTTCTTGTTAATTTAGGGTGGATAGAAACGAGAGCCAGACCAGCACGCGAGCATATACAGCTCGGTAAAACAACTCCCAGCCAAGACTATAGACCTTTATGGAAAAACCTACAAAGCCAAAGTTCCGGGAATTTTGGAAATTATTGTGAATTACTATGGGGTTGCCGTGCTGGCGCTTGCAATGTGGGAGATGAGCTTGAGGCGGCGATTGAGGGTGTGTCCGGCAATTAGGAGCAAACTGCCCGGTATGGTAAGTGCAACTTCCGTAGCGGTATTCATGGGGATAAACGCTGCAGCGCCCACCAGCGCCAGGCCTGCTGCAAGCAACAGGCTGGGCTTGCCATCGCCATGATGCCGCCAGCCTGACCACGCACCAAACACGGCAGCAGGCAGCAAGGCAATAAACAGCCAGACATGCACGCTTTCATCTAGCAGGAAGGACAAAGGCAGGACGACTGCCAGCCACGGCAATGCAATACAGTGGAGCAGGCATAGCAGGGAGACAAGGTTGCCGAGTTTGTCCCAGTTGACCAATTTTTGCTTGGAGGAATTGATGATGATGCACTTAAACGCAATTTCAGTAGTGCATATTCTAGACTAATTAGCTTGGATTAAGCAACATTGTTGCAAAAGTGTGACATTGCAGGGATAGACTGCTGGTTGCTCATATTGCTTGCATTCAAAGGCGAAGTGTTTACGAATTATTACGCATCTTTACTTAACCCCTCAAAACTCTGGTTCAACCGTGCCAGTCTTACATCATAACCACGGCTAGTGGGAAATGGAGGCAGGTGAAATGCGTACAGTAAACAAGATCATGGTGGTGGGGCTGGTTGCAGGCCTTATGTTGAGTGGAACGGCGCTGGCTGATCCCTGGCGTGGTCATCGCCACGGCGGCGGCCCTAACATCGGTTTTTATTTTGGCCCTGGTTTTGGTCCTGGTTTTTATGGTCCCGGTTGGGGGCCTTATTATCCCCGCCCGTACTATGGGGTGCCGACCTATCCCTATTACCCGCCCGTTATCGTTGCGCCGGCCCCGGCTCCTGTTCCGCCGCCAGTCTATATTGAGCAGGCGCCACAGCAAAGCGCTGCACCGCAGTCGGCGGATAGCGCTTATTGGTATCACTGCAACCAGCCTGAAGGTTATTACCCCTACATCAAGGAGTGTCCTTCAGGATGGCAGAAAGTGGCGCCGCAACCTCCCCAGTAAGATCCGAGGAAACATCATGAAAATTGCAGCTTTATTGGTTCCACTGACATTGCTGAGCGCCTGCGCCACGGTGCCGCCCGATGGCCCAAGCCGCATGGCCTTGCCGGGCACGGGAAAGCAATTTGACCAGTTCCGTTATGACGACAGCGTCTGCCGCCAGTTTGGGTTTGAGCAAAGCGGTTCCGTCAAAGAGTCCGCCAAGGAAAGTGCCGTGACCAGTGCAGCAGTGGGCACAGTGGTGGGTGGCTTGCTGGGTGCGGCCGTCGGTGGCCACCAGGGCGCCGCGGTGGGCGCGGGTTCCGGCCTGCTGGTTGGCACAGTGGCAGGCGCAGATGCCGCATCAAGCTCTTATTACACTGCGCAGCAGCGCTATGACAATGCCTATACCCAGTGCATGTATGCCAAGGGCCACAAGGTGGCGGTTGCCGCCAGTTTGGCTAACACATACCAGCAAGGCGGCAATGTGAACCGCAACACCAGCGCACCCTTGCCACCGCCGCCGCCCGGCTATCAGGGAGCGCCGCTTTCAGCAGCAGTCGTGCCGCCGGACTACCGCGAGTGAATGCCACACGGACAAAAAGCAGTTGGATTACCTCTCAAGGAGAAGACTCATGAATAAGCCACGCTATATCAAAACCTTGTCAGCACTTGCGCTGGCGTTGCTCACCACCGCGATGAGCCTGAATTCCGCCTATGCGGACCGCGACGACAGGCGCGACAGGGGCCAGCGCCAGGAGCAACGCTCGGAAGGCCATCGTCCGGATGCGAATAGAAGCCGCGGCGGCTGGGATCAGCAGCGTCAGCCTGACCGCCGTGTGGAACGCCGTTCGCAGCCTGTTGTCGTGCAGAATGTCCATTACAATTTCCGTGATAATGACCGCCAGCGCCTGCAGACCCAGTATCAGCGCAGCCTGCGGTCACTGAACCGTGACCACCGGCCTTATTTCCAGCCGGGTTATGCCGTGTTGCCAGCGTATCGCCCCTATATCACGCCGGTGCCTGTGCATGTCCTGCAGACGTTGCCACCGCCGCCGCCAGGGTATGTGATTGGCTATTACCAGGGGTATAACGTTGTCTATGATCCGACGACCTATATCATTTTGACTACGATCGACCTGTTGACCAGGTAATATCAATGTTGCCCGATGAGTTTCAGCCCCGGCTTAGGCATGGTAAATAATCCGGACTGCTCAACCCTCTCCCCAGATGATCTCGGGCAGGCCCAAATCCAGCAAGGCGGCGTTTACGCGCGAATAAGGCTTGCTGCCGAAAAAGCCGCGATGGGCAGATAATGGTGAAGGATGGACCGAACTGATGACGGCATGATGCGCGGCAATCAAGGGCCGGAATTGCTGGGCGTGACTTCCCCAGAGAATAAAGACCAGGGGCGCTTCGCGCTGGCCGAGATAGCGCATCAAGGCATGGGTAAACGCCTGCCAGTGCTTGCTGTGCGCGCCCGCTACCCCGCCGCGGGTGGTGAGCGATGCATTGAGCAGCAGCACCCCTTGCCTGGCCCATGGCGTCAAATTGCCGCTTGACAGGGTTTGCCCCAAATCCGACTGCATTTCTTTCAGCATATTGCGCAGCGATGGCGGCGGCCTCACCCCTTCCGGCACCGAGAACGACAAACCATGCGCCTGTTGTATGCCGCGATCCTCGCCGTGGTACGGATCCTGCCCCAACAGCACGACCCGGACGGCAGACGGCTCCACCTGGCGCAATGCCTCAAACCACAAGCCACGGCGCGGGCGTACATCTTCTTCCGTTTCAAGGGTGGCGCTGGTGCTGTTGTAAAGGGCTTGCAGCTCAGGGATGGCAAGCACCCAGGCAGCGGGCAGCGATTCCGGATGGGGATGGGTGACGGGTTCTAGCATGGCGGTAACAATGGGCGTCAATAATGCAGAAGTTATGTAGCCTACGGTACTAAATTCGCTAGTGCCGCGCAAGCGCGAAAGGCGTAATATCGTTCAGGCGGACATATCAAGGCCAGCGTCAGACTGGCTCAGTACACTCAAACTATGGAGAAAGCGCAAATGAAAACCTCAGAGCCTGTTTACAACCTTTTCATCGGGTATGTTGCCCGTCACGGCAGTCGGAGCAAGGCGCCCACCACAGCCGGGCTCGCTGCCCGGCGAGGATGGGCAACGCAGCAGCGGCTGCCGTGGCGGGACAACCCGCAGGGCATGGACTCAAAACGCGCCTGCTCCGCGTTGCAGTCCTTGGCGAGGCAACGAGCATCACCTGCGGCCTGCGCCTTGATCGGACGCGTTTTGAATCCATGCGTACCCCATGAAAAGGTTGTGAACAGGCTCTTGTATATCCTTCCTCTATCATTGTTGCTGGCCTGGCCGGCATTTGCCAAAGCAGCGGCGGAAGATGAATTCATGGTCATGAAGGCTTGCCATGTAAACGCCACGGCAATGAACTTGCAAGGGCTGGTGCGCGAGCACTACCTCAATACTTGCGTAATTTCGCAGGCTTACCTGGATAAACCCGCGGAGCAGGTGCGCAAGCAGTGCCAGATCAATGCCACGGCCATGAACCTGGATGGCAATACCCGTCGCCATTACCTGGCGTCATGCCTGGCCAGCAATTGAATCAGGATGTAACGTCAACAGACCCTAGATAGTCTTGCAGCATTGCTGTCAGCCAGTCCATGAATACCCGGACCCGGCGCGGTTGGTGGCGCCGGTTGGGATACAGCATGGAGATCGGCATCGGTGCTGCGCGGTACTCCGGCAATATTTCGACCAGCCGGCCGTGCTTGAGATGAGTCCTCGCTGCGGCCAGCGGCACCTGGATAATGCCCAGCCCGGCCAGGCAGGCCTGGCTGTAGGCATCGCTGTTGTTGACCGTGATGATGGACTGCATTTTCACGCGCCTATTGTCATTGCCATGGGCATATTCCCAATAAGCGTCTTCCGAACCCAGCATCTGTGCGTAATGTACCGTGAAATGCCGGCCTAGGTCATCCAGCGTTATAGGGATGCCGTGCCGCTGCAAATATTCCGGGCTTGCACAGTTGACGATAGGATGCAGGCCGACATGGCGCGCAATCAACCCCGAGTCGCCAAGGCTGCCGACCCGGACGACACAATCGAAGCCTTCTGCCACCAGGTCCACCCGGCGGTCCGTACTGCTCAGCTCTATCTTGATGCCGGGGTGCTGGGCCAGAAATGCAGGCAGGTGGGGCATGAGCACCTCGCGTGCGACCGCCAGCGGCACATCGACGCGGATGCGTCCATGGATGCCTTTTTCATCGAGCAGGAACATGGATTCCAACTCATCCATATCCGTCAGCAGGTCCTTGCAACGCTGGTAGAACAGCTGTCCATCATGGGTCAGCACGACCTTGCGCGTAGTGCGCTGCAACAACCTGGTGCCCAGGTGTGCCTCCAGGTTTTGTACCGCCATCGAGATGCTGCCTTTGGGCAAGCCCAGGCTGATGGCGGCCTGGGTAAAGCTGGAGAGTTCGGCAACGCGTGTAAATGCAGTCATGGCATGTAGTTTGTCCAATGCTTGCCTTTTATTTGTTCAAATAATATGAACAGTGTAATCATTTTGTTGATATTTATCAGGTTTTGTTGTTGCAATAGACTGTGTTCACGCTTAACTAACGAATGGAGGAAAGATCATGGGCAAGATAGCGATTATTACTGGCGGCAACCGTGGCCTGGGGCGCAGCACGGCGCTGAATCTCGCGCGTCGTCATGTGGATAGCATCATCACCTATCGCAGTGGTGCCGGGGATGCAGCCTCGGCGGTGGCAGAGATTGAGCAGTTGGGCGCAAAGGCTGTTGCTTTGCAGCTTGATGTCGGTGACAGCAGCAGCTTCGGGCGCTTTGCAGATGAGGTTCGCCAGGCATTGCAGCAATGGGGCAGGCAGGATTTTGATTTCCTGGTCAATAACGCCGGAATCGGCATCTATGCCCCGATTGCCGAGACCACGGAGCAGCAATTTGATCAGCTGGTGGATATCCATTTCAAGGGCGTATTCTTCCTGACGCAGAAATTGCTGCCGTTGATCCGGGATGGCGGACATATCCTCAATTTGTCCAGCGGCCTGGCGCGCTTCTCTCTGCCCGGTTATGCTGCCTATGCAGCCATGAAGGGCGGCATCGAGGTATTGACCAGATACCTTGCCAAGGAGCTTGGCCCCCGTGGGATCCGGGCCAATGTGTTGGCGCCTGGAGCGATCGAGACAGACTTCGGTGGTGGTGCTGTGCGTGACAATGCCGACATCAACCGGTTTGTCGCGGACCAGACAGCGCTTGGGCGCGTAGGCCTTCCTGACGACATCGGCGCGTTGGCGGCGGTCTTGCTGTCTGAAGACAGCCGCTGGGTGAATGGCCAGCGTATCGAAGCATCCGGCGGGATCTTCCTCTGATACGGTCTTGCCTTAAACCTGTAATCACATTGAGGAGTATCAAGCCACTGGCAGTGGCGCCAGGGATTTTCCATGCTGACTTCTGCCAAGCATGGGCTTGGCAGATTGCTGGGTTCCAGCGCGCTCTTGTCTTAGTCTCAGGCCAATGGCTTATAGGCAAGCAACACGGCTAATTGCTCGAACAGTTTCTTGCGCGGATGGTTCTTGCGCCAAACCATGGCGATGGTGCGGCTGGGCTGCTGCTTGATGTCGATATAGCGGATATCGCTATCGTCCGGTTGAACCGCCACGGAGGGCATCAGCGTAATGCCTACGCCGTTCTTGACCATGAAGCGCAGCGTTTCCAGGCTGGAGGCGCGGAAGTCATCCTCGATAAAGCGCGATGGGTTGCACAGCTTTAGCGCCTGGTCGCGCAGGCAGTGGCCTTCATCGAGCAACAGCAGGTTTTCCCGGTCTACCGAGTTGAGGTCAACCTCCTGCAGGCCCGCCAGCGGGTGGTCGGGGCAGACGGCGAGCGTGAATGGGTCCTCGAACAGTATTCTGGACTCAAGCTCGGGGTGTTCTACCGGCAGGGCCAGCAAGGCCGCATCCAGCTTCATGCCCAGCAGCAGGTCCATCAATGCGCTGGTTTTTTCTTCAATCAGCAGCATTTTCATGTCGGGAAAATGCTGTTTGATGCGAAATACATATTCCGGCAATACATAGCTGGCAACCGAGGGGAACGCGCCAAGCGATAGCTTGGTGCCCTGCGGGTTCTGCGCCTGCGCCGCAATCTGCCGGATATGTTCCACATTGTTCATCACCGTGCGCGCAACCTGCACGATCTGCTCGCCCAGCTCAGTGATGCTGACCTGGTTTTTCTCGCGCACAAAAATAGGCACGTTGAGGTAATCCTCCAGTTTCTTGATCTGAGTGCTCAGTGTCGATTGGCAAATAGCGCAGTGGTTTGCCGCCTGGCTGAAGTTTTTGCAGTCAGCGACCGCGATCAGATAATTCAAGTCTCTCAAGTTCATTTGCTTACCTCTGCCGATTATACAAATGCCATGCCGGCTTTGTATCCTTTCCATCCAATGCACTTCATGTTCCATCCGCCCCATAGTTGCCGCCGGGCTATTCCATTGATAGCCGCTTTTTGCTGCCCATTCTAGCGATATCACCATTTTCCGATTATTGATTTTGCCGATAGGGGTATTGAGGGAATGAATTTCACCTGCTGCCCAAAAAAAACTTTAATGGTTCCACTGCTCCGCTAGGCATTTGAATTCTAGATGCGGAGTGGAGGAAAGCAGATCAGTGAAATCATTAATTTATTTAGGAGATAGTCATGAAAAAGCAAATCATAGGGGCGGCCATCCTGATGGCATCCGCAGTTTCTTCTGCCCAGGCAGAGTCCATTTTCCCATTCGCAACCAGCCTGCTGGGCACATGGAAGCCTCTGCCGGAGGCAACCAGCAATGACAAGCCCGATGTTGACCGCTCCCTGGGCCTTTTCGCCAACAGCATACTTGGCAACAGCCCGAGGCAGGAGACAGCAGTCAGCAATGACAAACCCGATGTGGACAAGTCGCTGGGGCTTTTTGCCGACAGCATCCTGCATTAGCCAGGTGCCCATGCCAGCTGGGCTGGCGTGGGCCGGTCAATAATAATCAAGAGGAGAAAGTAAAATGAAAGAGAACGTGATTTTCTATACCAAGGTGGTTGTCCTGGCATTGGCTGCCGCAACGCTGGCCAGCCAAGTACAGGCAGCTGAAGGCAAGTCAGGAAAACAGTATCAAACCGTATCGGGCGAGGCGGCATTGCAGTCCCCCAAATTCTGGTGGCCCGAGCAGCTTGACCTCCAGCCCCTGCGCCAGCATGCTGCGGAATCCAATCCCCTGGACAAATCATTCAATTATGCCGAGCAGTTCAAGACCCTGGACATCAAGGCGGCGAAGCAGGATATCGAACAGGCGATGAAGACATCACAGCCTTGGTGGCCTGCGGATTACGGGCATTACGGCCCTTTCTTCATCCGCATGGCCTGGCATAGCGCGGGCACGTATCGCGTGGGTGATGGCCGTGGCGGCGCAGGCGGCGGGCAGCAGCGCTTCGAGCCGCTCAACAGCTGGCCGGACAATGTGAGCCTGGACAAGGCAAGGCGCCTGCTGTGGCCGGTAAAGCAGAAATACGGCAGCAAGCTTTCCTGGGGCGACCTGATGGTGCTGGCCGGCAATGTGGCGCTGGAATCCATGGGCTTCAAGACTTTCGGTTTTGCGGGTGGCCGCGCGGATGACTGGGAACCTGACCTGGTCTACTGGGGCCCGGAAAAGGAATGGCTGGGCGACAAGCGCTACAGCGGCAAGCGCCAGCTGGAAAACCCGCTGGCCGCCGTGCAGATGGGCCTGATCTACGTGAACCCGGAAGGCCCGAACGGCAACCCTGACCCATTGGCTGCTGCCAAGGATATCCGCGAGACCTTTGGCCGCATGGCGATGAACGATGAGGAAACCGTGGCCCTGATCGCCGGCGGGCATACCTTCGGCAAGGCGCACGGCGCAGCCAATCCTGAAAAGTGCGTGGGTGCGGAGCCTGCGGCTGCCGGTATCGAGGAGCAGGGATTCGGCTGGAAAAACAAGTGCGGCAAGGGCAATGCGGAAGACACCATTACCAGCGGGCTGGAAGGCGCATGGTCAACCAATCCCACACGCTGGACGCATGAATACCTGACCTGGCTTTATACCTTCGACTGGGAAAAGACCAAGAGCCCCGCAGGTGCGATTCAATGGGTACCCAAGGGCGGACAGGGCGCCAGCCTGGTGCCTGATGCGCATATTCCTGATAAGCGCCATGCTCCTATCATGTTCACTACTGACCTCTCCTTGAAGGTGGACCCTGAGTACCAGAAGATTTCAAAACGCTTCCTGGATAATCCCAAGGAGTTCGAGCTGGCGTTTGCCAAGGCATGGTTCAAGCTCACGCATCGCGACCTGGGGCCGCGCGCACGCTATCTCGGCAGCGAGGTTCCCGCAGAAGTGCTGCTCTGGCAAGACCCGGTTCCAGAGGCAGATCATCCCCTGGTCGATAGCAATGACATTGCAGACTTGAAAGGCAAGATATTGGCCTCCGGCCTGACTGTGCCTGAGTTGGTGAGGGCTGCCTGGGCCTCGGCCGCCTCCTTCCGCGGCACGGATATGCGCGGCGGCGCCAATGGCGGCCGACTGCGTCTCGCACCGCAGAAGGACTGGGCAGTGAACAATCCTGCTGAGCTGGGCAAGGTGCTCAAGCGCTTGGAAGGTATTCAGAAAGGCTTCAACAGTGTCCAGGGCGATGGCAAGAAAGTGTCATTGGCCGACCTGATCGTGCTGGGTGGCGCCGCTGCGGTGGAAAAGGCGGCGAAGGATGCAGGCTATGCCGTCACCGTGCCGTTCACGCCTGGCCGCACCGATGCATCGCAGGAGCAAACCGACGTGAAAGCGTTCGCGGCGCTTGAGCCCAAGGCAGACGGGTTCCGCAACTACTATAGCGCGGACAATCGCCGCTCCCCTGCGGAAACGCTGATCGACCGTGCAAACCTGCTAACCTTGACCGTGCCAGAAATGACGGTGCTGGTGGGCGGTCTGCGCGCACTGGATGCCAATGCCGGAGGCTCGAAGAATGGCGTGTTCACTGACCGTCCCGGTACCTTGAGCAATGATTTTTTCGTTAATTTGCTCAGCATGTCGACCAAGTGGTCTCAGGCATCTTCAAGCCAGGGCATCTATGAAGGACGCGATCGCGCCACTGACAAGGTCAAGTGGACGGCAACCCCGGTAGACCTGGTGTTTGGCTCCAATTCGGAGTTGCGTGCCGTCGCCGAGGTCTATGCATTCGATGATGCCAAGGAGAAGTTCGTGCATGACTTCGTGAATGCATGGGGCAAGGTGATGGAGCTGGACCGGTTCTAATCAGTCCCGTTGAGTAAATGATGCTCAAGGTAGTGCAATAATAGCTGCCTTGAGCATTACTTTTTTAGCTATCAGGCACACCTGCAGCATCTGCATATTGCGCCTGCAATGGCAGTTGCAGGGTAAAGGCCGAGCCTTGGCCCAACGTGCTTTCCACCAGTATTTTCCCGTGGTGTGCCGTTGCGAGTTGCTGGGCGATATACAGCCCCAGCCCCAGGCCTGCACTGACTTGGTTGCCCTGGCAACGTTCGAAAGCGAGGAAGATACGTTCCTGGTCTTCAGGTGAAATACCTTGTCCTTGGTCGCGTACAGTAATCACAGCCTGGTTTTCCTGCTGTTGCAACGAGATGCTGATGGGTTTGGTGTTGCCATAGCGCATGGCATTGGTCAGCAGGTTGACAATGATCTGTTCGAGACGGAAGGCATCCCAGTCCCCACGGATATTGTCTTGAATCTCAAGGCTGATGGTGTAACCCGATGCTTGCGCCTGCGGCGTGATGTCATGCACTAGGCGTTCCAGCAGTTCGCTAAGGTTGGTGCTCACAGGACGCACGGACAGCTTGCCGCTGGATATGCGGGTAAGGTCTAGCATATCGTCAATCAGGCGGATCATGTTCTTCATCTGCCGCCGGTCGCGTTCAGTCATTTTCTTGAGTTCTTCCTGGCCGAATGCGGCAAGGTTGCCGCGTTCCAGTTGCAGGGTGCGTACCTGTACGTCAAGGAACAGGGTATTGAGCGGGGTACGCAGTTCGTGGGCGACCATGGAGATGAAGTTGTCACGGATGGAGATCGATTTTTCCAGCTCGGCCTGTGTGCGTTGCAGTTCTGCCAGCAGGGTTTCCTGTTTCTTCCGGCTGAGCTCCAGCGCCGCGATCTGGCGCTGTGTCTCCAGGCGCTGCTGGTGCAGGGCGACAAAGACATTGACCTTGCTCTGGACGGCGCTGATATCCAGCGGTTTGCGGAGAAAATCCACTGCGCCGGTTTCGTAGCCGCGGAAATCGAAGTTGGATTCGCTGCCGGCAGCCGTGACAAATACAATCGGGATATCGCGTGTCTTGGCAGTGCCGCGCATGAGTTTTGCCAGTTCAAAGCCATCCATGCCCGGCATTTGCACATCGAGGATGGCGAGTGCGAACTCGTGTTCCAGCATGAGGGTGAGGGCTTCCTCTCCTGAACGTGCCTGATAAATGATGCGATCTTCACCACGGATGATGGCGGCAAGCGCTTGCAGGTTTTCTGCCAGGTCATCCACAATCAGCAACTTGCTGGGTAGCAGTTCTGCGCTAGTGGACATGCTGTTCTCCCAATGTGATCAATAGTTGATTAATTCTTCCAAGGCGCAGAATCATATCAGGTGTTTGAAGCTGGATGGCTGCCCGGGGCATATAGTCTACCTCAGCCTCATCCGGGTCCTGCACGATGGCAAGTCCGCCTGCCTGCTTGATGGCACGCATGCCCGCGGCGCCATCCGGGTTTGCACCGGTCAGCAGGATACCGACCAGCGCTTCTCCATAAGCATCAGCGGCTGATTCCATGAGAATGTCGATGGAAGGCCGTGAGAAATGCAATGGCGCCTCGCAACTGAGCGAAAACTGCAGGTTATGCTCGATCGATAAATGGTAACTGGCCGGGGCAAAGTACAGGGTACCAGGCGCAATCGATTCCTTGTCTGTGGCTTCTTTCACTTGCAGGTTAAGGTGGTGCTGGAACAGTTCTGCCAGCTTGCTTTCACGTGTTTCCTGCATATGCAGGAGCGCGATGATCGGTAGCGGGTAATGCTGCGGCAGGCCCTTGAAAATATGCAGCATGGCATCCACACCGCCCGCAGAGGCACCCACGACGATCGCTTCCATAGTGCGATTGGCAAGAATTTCGAGCGTGGCTGGCTGGAGCGTCGTCATAGTTTGCGGAAGATGCGTTCACGCTTGTCCACAGCCTCAAAGCGCCGGTTGTAATCAGAGAAGTCGATACTCTCCTTGCTGCCCAATCCAAGAAAACCGCGGTGGCATAAGGATTCGTGGAACAGTCCCAGTGCGCGATCCTGCAATTTGCGGTTGAAGTAGATCAGTACATTGCGGCAAGAGATCAGGTGCGTTTCCGAGAACACGCTGTCGGTAGACAGGCTGTGGTCGGCAAACGTGATGTTCTCGCACAATGAGCGGTCGAACAACGCGGCACTGTAAGCCGCGGTGTAGTAATCGGAGAACGCTTGCTTGCCGCCTGCTTCCTGATAGTTCTTGGTGTAAAGCTGCATGCGTGAGAGTGGGAAAACGCCCTTGCGCGCCTTGTCCAGGGATACGGGGTTTATGTCCGTGGCATAGATGATGGTACGTTCCAGCAGCCCTTCTTCGCGCAGCAGGATGGCGAGTGAATATACCTCTTCCCCGGTACTGCACCCCGCCACCCAGATCTTGAGCGAGGGATAAGTTTTGAGCACGGGCAGCACTTCCGTGCGCAGGCAGGCATAGTAACTGGGATCGCGGAACATCTCGCTCACCGGGATGGTGAGGAACTGCAATAACTGGGTGAACAGGTCTGTGTCATGCAGGACGCGCGATTGCAATTCCGAGACGGACTCGCAGTTGAGCGCGCGCACTGCCTGCACGACCCGCCGTTTTTGTGAGGCGCCGGTATAGTCACGGAAATCATAGTTGTAGCGCAGGTATATCGCCTCCATGAGCAGGCGCAGCTCAATGTCCAGTGTGCTCATGCGAGCCTGGGAATGTTCTGGATTGTGCCCGTTCTGTCGCATGGTGATTATTCTGTGCGGTTGATGTCGGCAGGCAGCCAAACCCTGAGCAATGAATGCAGGCGCGACAGGTCGATCGGTTTGGCAAGGTAGTCATTCATGCCCGCCTTGATGCATTGCTCCTGGTCATCCTTCATTGCCTTGGCGGTAATCGCAATAATAGGCAGGCGCTCGAAACGTCCATCGGCACGGATACGGCGCGTAGCTTCCAGCCCGTCCATTTCCGGCATCATGACATCCATCAGCACCAAATCGATGTCGGGCACCTGGTTGAGCTTGCTGATGGCTTCTATGCCATTGCGGGCTACTTCGACTGCCATGCCCCTCTGTTCCAGTGCGCTGGTCAGCGCGAACACATTGCGTACGTCATCATCCACCAGCAGGATGCGGCGTCCATCAAAAATGCGTTCGCGGCTGCGCAGGGTCTGCAGCATGTGCTGGCGTTCGCTGGACAACTCGGATTCCACCTTGTGCAGGAACAGGGTCACTTCATCAAGCAGGCGTTCCGGAGAGCGCGCGCCCTTGATGATGATGGAATGGGAGTACTTGAGCAGGTCGGCCTCTTCATCGAGTGTGAGGTTGCGCCCGGTATAGACGATAACAGGCGGGAAGGCACAAATATCCTCGGTGGACATGCGATGCAATAACTCGCTGCCCTGCATGTCCGGCAGTTTGAGGTCAATGATCATGCAGTCAAAGATATTGCTGCGTAACTGTTCTAGGGCGTCTGCGCCAAATTCCACCGCCACGATTTCAACATCGTCGTCGGCAATCAGCTGATGCACGCTTTCGCGCTGGCGTGCATCATCTTCAACCAGCAGCACGCGTTTTATCTTCTGTGTCAGTTTTTCTTCCAGCCGGGCGAAAACCAGTTTGAGTTCTTCCAGTGTCGTCGGCTTGAGCGCGTAACCCACTGCGCCAAGATGCAGGGCTGCTTCGCTGTGATCCTCGCTGGAAATGACATGCACCGGGATATGACGGGTGCGGGTGTTCTCCTTGAGTGTCTGCAACACACTTAAACCCGACTGGTCAGGCAGGCGTATGTCCAGCAGGATGGCTTGTGGTTGGTAGTGCGCTGCCAGATGCAGGCCTTCGTCTGCAGAATGGGCCACCAGGCACTGGTAGCCCATTTCGTGGGCGAGATCGAAGAGTATTCTGGCAAATGCTGTTTCATCTTCCACAACCAGCACCAGGCGTTTTGATTCCTGCGCCTGCTCGCGGTCATCCGGGAAGGCCGGGCCAGTAAAGGTCTTGGCCGGTTTTTCCGCGGCCGGTGTTGGTTCGGCCGCGGGTTGGACTGGTTCTGGTTTTGCCAGACTTTCCGCTGGGTGCAGCAATATCGGCGCCGGCTGCCACTGTTGGGGGAGCAGCAGGGTGAAGCTGCTTCCCTGTCCGCGCGTGCTTTCCACTGAAATTGAGCCGCCCAGCAAGGAGGCCAGGTTGCGTGAGATGGAAAGCCCCAGCCCTGTACCGCCATAGCGCCTGCTGGAGGTGCCGTCTACCTGACGGAACGGGGCAAAAATAGCTTCGTGCAGGTTGGCATCTATGCCAATACCGGAATCCTGCACCGTAAAGCGAAGCTGGCCATCCTCGGATGCGGCGATATTAAGCGAGACACTGCCATGGTCGGTGAACTTGATGGCATTTGAGAGCAGGTTCTTCAGTATTTGTTCCAAGCGCTGACGGTCGGTGTAAAGCGACTTCGGGGCGTCGGGGGCAATGTCGATCTTGAAGTCCAGCTTCTTTTGCCGCGCCATGGGCTCAAACACGGCCTGCAGGGAATTGGCCAAGTGGTTGAGTGCGAGCTCCTGTGGTTTCAGTTCGAGCTTGCCGGCCTCTACCTTGGAAATATCAAGAATATCGTTGATCAAATTGAGCAGATCGTTACCTGCGGAATAAATGGTCTGGGCGAACTTGATCTGTTCCTCGCTGAGATTGCCTTCGCGGTTGTCGGCCAGTAACTTGGCCAGGATCAGCGAGCTGTTGAGTGGCGTACGCAGCTCGTGGGACATATTGGCCAGAAACTCGGATTTGTACTGGCTGGCGCGTTCGAGGTCTTCTGCCCGCTCCTGCAATTGTGTCTGTGCTTCTTGCAGCGCGCTGTTTTTCTCATCCAGCCTCAGTGCCTGTTCAGCCAGTTTGTCGTTGGTCTGCTCCAGCTCGGCTTTCTGGTTTTCCAGGGTTACCTGGGATTCTTCCAGTACGCGGGATTGTTGCTCAAGCTCTTCATTGCTAGTGCGTAATTCTTCCTGTTGTACCTGCAGTTCCTCATTGAGTTGTTGCGTCTCGGAGAGCACGTCCTGCAAGCGTTGGCGTGAAAGTGCCACCTCAATTGCAATCCCCAGGTTGCTGGTAATCAAGGAGAGAAATTCTTGTACACGCGCTTCAGGCGGATGCAAAAAGGCAACTTCTATCACGCCATTGATACGACCATCATTGCGGATAGGTGCAATGACGAGCTGGCGCGGCAGGGCATCGCCAAGGGTAGAGTTGACCTTGATGTAGTCGTTGGGCAGGTTGTCCAGTGTAATCAGGCGACCTTCCGTCATTGCCTGGCCGACAAGGCTATCGTGGGCATGTAACACGGAGGGACGTTGTTGATGCTCCGGGCTGAAGCCATACGTGGCAACGCGTCGCAGGCTGCCGTCATCCTCGAGTATGTATAGTGCGCCTAAGTGAATGCCGATATAGCGTGCAAGGAAATCAAGTGCGGTGCGCCCCAGTTGCGGCAGGGCAAGCTGACCGATTCCCAGTTCGGCCAGCGATGACTGGCCGGTACGTAGCCAGGCTTGTTGCTGAAGCGTTTCGGCGTGTTGCTGCTGCTCCTGCAGTACATCTTCATAATTGTCAGAAAGCAGGAGCAGTTCGCGGCGGCCGAAATAGCCTAACAACCCTGTGAGCGCGAGCATAAATACAAGATAAGACACGAGCGAGAAATTGATGGTGTTGCGCGCGCTGTCGTTTCTTTCTTTCAGTAGCCGTTGCTCCTGCTCGATGAATTTTTCCAGTTCCCTGCGGATCTCGTCGAACTCCAGCTTACCGCGGCCAGACCGTACCACACTGGCAAAGTCTCCCCCGTTGCGGCGCATTTCAATCATATTATTGGCATATTGGCTCCATTGATCTTCCTGGGCCTGGATGCGTTTCAGGCGTTCAACCTGGGTGGGGTTGTCGTTCACCAGCACGATCAGACTGGAAATCTCGGCCTGTAGTCTGGGTTTGCCAAGTTGGTATGGCGCTAAAAAGCTTTCGTCATTGCTGATCAGGTAGCCGCGCATGCCGCTTTCGAGGTCAACGGCCAGTTTTGAAATTTCCTGGGCTTTGCCAATCACACGTTCGGTATGCTCTACCAAACTGAGTGTGGACAAGAGGTTGAGGATCAGCCCGACAAATAAAGTAGCGCTGACGATACCTACTGCTAGAGGTAGGAGGATATTGCGGCGCAGGATGCGCTTGAAGCTGGCCTGCTCGATACTAGCTTGCCCGGACATGAGGGATCCCTGCACATTTATGGATGGGCTAGTTTAGCGTAATCTTTATGAGGAAGTGCCGATAAGAGCGGGCAATATCGTTAAAAATAGGGAGAAATTTGCTCAATTACGCGGGAATTCGTACGTTTTGTAGGACTTGTCTTACAGAAAGCCAAGGTTCCCGTTCAAGGTTGTTTTTCCACTTTGTAAGGTTTGTCTTTGTGCTTGGTAGCAGCGAGTTTTTCCAGTTCTTTTTCGCTCATGCTGTCTACCATGCTGCGTGATGCGCCCTTTAGCTTGCTTTTCTTCGTTTCACCACGTTTGGCGGAGAGAGCCGCACCGGCAGCCATTTGCTGTGCTTTGGATTTTGCAGGCATTGTTTGCTCCTTATATTGATTCACGAGAAACTTGGGTTCCAGTGTGGCAAAGCTGCTTTAGGCTGAATGTCGGCGCAAGACGTTTTTTGATGTCAGAAAAACTTAAGCGCTTGTTCACCACCTTAGGAACGGTTGTGAACAGGCGCTAGGATTTGCTACTTGAGGCGGGGTGGATGATGACTGAACAGGTCATGCCGGCCACCAGCACGACACCCTCGGGAATCTCGTCGATATGGATGCGCACCGGCACGCGTTGAGCGAGGCGTACCCAGTTGAAGCTCGGGTTGACGTTGGCGAGCAGCCTGACATCGGTAGGATTGTCGCGGTCGGTAATGCCGCGCGCAATACTCTCGACATGGCCGCGCAGGACGAAGTCGGTGCCCAGCATGCGAATTTCCGCGGGGTCGTTGACATGGATGAGGGCGAGCTTGTGTTCCTCGAAGTAGCCATAGATCCAGTAGGATTTCTGGTCGATCAGTGCCAGCTTGGCTTCCCCTGCCTGGGCATAATCGCCTGGCCGCACCAGCAGGTTGGATATCCATCCATCCACAGGGGCACGCACTTCAGTGCGTTTCAGGTCGAGCCGGGCATGCTCATGTTCGGCGACGGCCTGGTCCAGGTCTGCCTTGGCCGCCAGTGTGATGAGGTCGGCATCTTCACGGTCCTCGCGCGAGATGACCTGGTCATCCAGCATGGCGCGTCGCGTGGATTGGCCGCGCTTGAGCGCCAGCGTGATCTTGCGTTGCTCCAGCCTGGCCCCTGTCTCCGTCAGCGTGTGATGGTAACGCTCGGTATCAATGCGGAACAAAAGGTCGCCTTTTTTCACATACTGGTTGTCGCGTACTGCCACCTCGGTGACCAGGCCGGGGATGTCACTGGCGACATTGACCACGTCAGCGCGTACCCGGCCATCGCGCGTCCACGGGGAGTCCATGTAACGCACCCAGAGCATATGCCCGAGCAGGACCGCCAGCCCGACAATCAGCAGGGTGATGGAGACGCGCAGGATTTGCTTGTGCATTTCTTTCATGGGAGTTGCCTTGTCAGTAGATCATGAGGCCCAGGCTGCAAACCAGGCAGATAAAGAGGCCGAGACGGAATAACGCGCGGTACCAGATATGGCGGTATAGCCCGGAAATGGTGAACACCTGGTCCAGAAGCCAGGACAATGCCAGGCCTCCTGCAAAGGCGAGAATCAGGGCTGGCACCAGCGCATCCAGCAGCGCAAGTTCCCTAGGCATGGCTCAGCTCCTGGGTAGTTAAAGGCGGCTGGCTGAGTGGCGCGCTCAAGGACAGCACCGAGTCACTATCCAGCAGTGCGCCACGGATGAAATGCAGCATGGTCAGCAGTTCGCGATAGCTGGACTGCGGCAGTTGCGCCTGGGCCTCGCTGGCCTGCAACTGGTCGATGCTGCGGGTGATGGACTGGATGGCGGCATGGCGCAGGCGCGAGCTTGGCTTGCCGAACAGCCTGGCGATATGTGACAGGCTTTGCTCTATGCGGCCACGCAAGGCGGTGTCGTCAACCGTGGCAAGCTGCGCGCGCAGTACCAGCACGGCATGGCCGATTTCCAGCGTGGACAACAACCAGTCCACGACTTCCTTATCCTTGGCATCCGCTGCCCGGCGCGCAGCGCCCATGCGCAGCAACAGTTCACGCGCCTGGGTTTCCAGGTGAGCGCGTTGCAAGGGGAGTGCCTGCAGACAGGCATCCTGGACCAGTTCGCGCATGGCGCGGGCCACGCGCGTGCGCGACCAGTGGCTATTCGTCAGGTCGATAAGGTTGTAGAACAAACCGGCAATCATGATTGCCATCAAATCGGCCATGGCGTCATTAAGAAAGGTCACTGGGTTGGCGCTGAAAACCTGGTTAAAGCCAATGTGCGAGAGAAAAATCAGGAAAATGCCGGTGCCGACTACCGCAACCGATGGATAGGTAGTGAGCCAGGCGGCCAGCGCAATGGCAGGCGTGACGGCAAGCGCCAGCATGAGGAAGCCTTGCGCCTGCGGCAGGAGCTGGAAATTGCAGATATAAAGCAGCGCGGTGCCGATCAAGGCGCCAATGATGAAATGGCGCACGGTCTTGCTCGGCGATGGCGTGCTTGCAAACAAGGTGCTGGTGATCATGCCTATCGTGATGGCTTCTATCCCCGAACGCCAGTCGAATAAAATCCAGATGCCGGCCATGACAGTCAATACCAAGGCGCCGCGAATGCCTGCAAGCAATGCCGCCAGCGGGTCGAAATGCATGCCCAGCCTAGGCGTCTGTATGCTGGTACTGGGCAGGCGTGCGCCCGGTTCATTTAATCCGGCATAGGTATTGGTGTAGGCATGCAGCTCTTCCAGCACGCGCTGGACCAGTTCGGCACCGGTAGCAAAGTCCAGCTGTTCGGTTGCCGTCAGGCTCTCTGGCAGGCTGGACTGCACTTCATTGACATGCAAGGGCCAGCGGTCACGCAACGCCTTGATAGTTAGTGCTGCATGGCGAGCTTCCTGTTCATTGCGGATTTCCCGCTGGTGGAGCACGACAGCGGACTGAATCGGGGAAAACAGGACCAGCAATGCGTCAACGACATGTGGGTGGCCGCCCATGTACAGGCGCCGCAGCAGTTGTTCAAGGGCGTGAAAGCTGGTGGTCGCCGCCATAAACTCCGCATTGAGCAGGTTGAGCCGCTGCCGGTAGGCGCGCGAGTAGTCGCTTTCCATGCCCGAGGAGGCATGGAAGCTCTCCAGCTCAAAAACGTCCCCGACCATGCGCAGCGTGGCGGCCTGGGTGGCTGGCCCGGCAAGTTTTTCGCGGTTGAGGCTGCGCAGCAAGCCGGAAAAGTCGCGGTAACGCTTGCGCACCGCATTGCGCAACAGGTCGCCGACCCCTTGCGGAAACACAATGGCACTGACCAAGCTGGCCGATGCAAGGCCGACCATGATCTCGGAAAACCGTGTCATGGCAATGTCGAAGGTCTGGCCCGGGTTGAGCGTGGCAGGCAAGCCGACGATGCAGATGGTGTAGCCTGCTAGCACAAAGGCGTAGGACTGGTGGTGGCGGAATACCATGGAGCCTGCGGTGCACAGCCCTATCCATACTGCGAGGTAGCCCAGGAACAATATGCGTTCCTGGGCAAACAGACCGACCAGCACCAGCGAGGCGAGGATGCCGACGATTGTGCCCCAGAACCGGTAGTAGCTCTTGGCAAGCACCATGCTGGTCCGCGCCTGCATTACGATCATGACGGTAAGCAGTGCTGTGCGCGGCTGCTCAAGCTCAAAGCGCAGGGATATCCACATGGCGAGCAGGCAAGCGAGCAAGACCTTGACCACATATATCAGGGTTTGGCCGTCATCCCGCAGCCAGTCGCGCCAGACACCAAGGAGCGTATAGCGCCAGCGCCGGTTACGCATGAAAAGCGCAGCCGCCATCAATGCACGCGGGCGGCCATAGTGTTGGCCGGGGATGTGTCCGTTGCAATCACGCCGCCACCCAGCGCCTGCATCAGGCCGGCATAAGTGCTGAGCCTGACGGCATCCAGTTCGATCAATGTTGCCTGCTGGTTCAATACCTGGTTTTCTGCTTCCAGCACTTGCAGGTAATTGGCAAGCCCGGCCTGGTTGCGCACGCTGGCAAGCTTGCGGCTTTTTTCCGCCAGTGCAAGCGCGGTATGTATTTCTTCATGCTGGCCTGCATTGGAGTGCAGCACGACCAGCTGGCCGCTGACGTCTTGCAATGCCTGGAGCAGAATGCTGTTGTACTGTTCGACGGCAATATCATAGGCAGCGCCTTGTGCGGCAAGATTGCCGCGTCGGCGTCCACCATCGAATAACGGGAGTGAGAGTGCAGGCCCGACCCCGGCAACCCCGGCGGCATTGCTGAGCAGGTGGCTGAAGCCCATGGCCTGCAAGCCGGCAAAACTCAACAGGTTGATGTCGGGATAAAAAGCGGCTTTGGCGCTTGCAACATCATGGCTGGCAGCTTCTATGCGCCAGCGTGCGGCTACCAGGTCGGGGCGGCGGCCGACCAGGCTGGCGGGTACATTGTCCGGCAGGCCAATATCAACGTGCAAGGCTAATGTGGGACGCTCAAGTGCTTCGGTGGCGCCCGGTCCTTGCCCGGAAAGTACGGCCAGCTGTTGTTTCAATAGCGTGATGCGTTCAGCGCTGGCTTCAAGTTGCGAGCGCAGGACGGGAATGGCGGTTTCCACTTCGGTCACGGCGATTTCAGTGCTGAGCCCGGCAGCAAGCGCGCGTTGCGTAATATCCCGTTTTTTTCCGGCAATCTCGATCCGGGTTTCGATAATGTGATGCAAGGCATATTCGCGCGACAAATCCACATAATGCCGGACCACGGCGGTTGCCAGGCTGAGCTTGACCTGCTGTGCTTCAACTGCGGCGGCGGAAGCGCTGTCGAGCGCACCTTTCCATTGCTGTTCGCGCCGTCCCCATAAATCCAGGTCATAGCTGAGGTTGGCGGTTGCCTTGTTGTTCCATTCCGTATGTCCGTTCCACGGCGGCGGGATGAATTGCAAGTCCGTGAAACGTTCGCGTATCAATGAACCATTCAGGCTTGCTTGGGGTGCGCGGGCTGCTGCCACGGTCTGTGCCTGCGCTTCTGCCATGGCTACCCTGGCGCGGGCAGCGTGGATATCGGGATGGTCGGCAAGGCTGCGTTCAACCAAGGCATTGAGTGCCGGATCCTGGTAGGCGCGCCACCAGTCTTCCTTCGGCCAGGGCAGGTCGTGCCGCGCATGGGCAATGTCCTGCCCGGCTTGCAGGCTATTGGCATCCCTTGGCTGGGCGGTGGTGGAAATACCAGACATGCTCACACATCCAGGCAGCACCGCGATGACAGCAGTGCTGAAAGCCTTGAGGATATTGCGATACATGATGGACTCCCGCCCAGGAAATAAAATGTGAGAAAAGGTACGGCTTGCTGGTGTATTACTTCATGACTTCAACATTCGCGCCCAGTGTCTGCATGTGGCGTACCACGTCCTGGCGGTGTTGCAGCGAAAGCGTGGACATCAGGGCGGCGACGTTGGTGTAGTACACCGGCATGACCTCATCGAGTTTCTTGCGGCCGGCGGCAGTGAGCTTGATCTTGAGCTTGCGCCTGTCCTTGCGGTCGGTGAGGCGGCTTACCAGCCCTTCGTTTTCCAGGCCGTCGATAAATCCGGTCATCGTGGCCTTGGTGACGCCAGCCTTTTCAGCGAGCTCGGAAGGCGATGAACTCAGGTTATCTTCCCGCAACAGCAGCACCAGTACCCACCAGCGGCCTTGCAGCAGGCCGTGCCGCGCCAGCATCTTGTCCAATGCATCCGACATGTCGGATGCGGCGCGCAGGATGTTGACGAACTCCCAGATGGCGACGATATCGGCTGCTGGATAATGGCCTGCAAATTTTTTTAGCGACTCTGAGGTCGGTAATTCTTTAATCAATAGCATAGTACGACTTATGATAGTTAGGGGCCGTATGGAGTGTCAATAGCCTGAATGGCTATTTCCATAAAAATTTTATGGGTTTTGTGCCGCTAGGTCTATTTCCTGGTTGCTACCAGTAGTAATTGTTGTTTGTATAGCGATAGTGTGCGGGCGATCACTTGCGTGTCGTCGGTTGATTTTGCCAGCAATAAAGCGCCTTCCAGTGTGGCAATGTAGAGTTCTGCCCAGGCCACGGCATCGAATGCGGCAAGTTTCTGTTCCGCCTTCACTTGATCGAACATGCCGATCAATTCGCTGCGCCATTGCTGGAAATAATCCTGCGAAACCTGGAAAAGCCTGGGATTGGTTTCCTCAAGTCCCATGGTGAAGATGGCAAGCATGCAGCCCTGGCTGAGCTGCGGATCCTGATAGGCGATGATGGCATGGTCCACATAGGCAGTGAGTCGTTCCAGCCGGCTAGTATGCGGTGTTTCATCTATATGCTGCTGGCGGTCATGCGCATCCTGCCAGAACTGCTGCAGCACCGCCTCGCCCAATACTTCCTTGTTTGGGAAATGGTGGAAGAATCCACCCTTGGTGATATTGGCTTGTATACAGACCATGTCGATGGTCATCGCGGAAAAGCCACGAGACAGGATCAGGTCTCTGGCAATCTGCAGGATGCGGTCTCGTGTTGATGGGATAGGCTGGCTGGACATAAGCTTCCTGTGATACTTTCCATTCTGCGTTAGTGATGGCTGGGAAGGATACTATTGACAAATCTGTATACTGTCATAACATACCAACTAGTCGGTATTCTATACAATAAAATGGATTGATCAAATGATGATGCGTTTGTTCGTGAATGGTCTGGTCATGTTAGGAGTGATGTTGTCACTGCCTGCCAGTGCAGAAGTCAATGACCAGAAATGGCAAAGCATGCAGCGTGATTTCTTTCCGGGGAAATCGCTCCTGCAAGGGGATTTTATCAAGATTGCTGCGCCTAGACGTGCAGAAAGCGGCGCGCAGGTGCCGTTTTCTTTCGTGGTGGATTACCCGATGACGGAAAGCCAGTATGTGAAGGCTGTCACCGTGATCGTGGATGCCAACCCGGTGCCGCTGGCAGCAGTATTTCATTTCAATCCGCACAGCGGCAAGGCAGAAATTGCAACGCGGATTCGCCTGGAAACCGACTCATTGGTCCATGTGGTGGCTGAAACCAGCGACGGGAAATTGCATGTCAACGCCGTGCCCGTGCGGGCCAGCGGCGGCTGTGGCGGCACGGTGGAGGGCGATGAGGACGAGGCCAAGCGCAATGCAGGCAAGATGCGCCTGGCATTGGACAGCGAAGCGGGTGAAGGCGATGTACGTAATGTCAAACTGCAGATCAAGCACCCGATGTTTACCGGCCTGCAGCGCGACCTGGTATCCCAGGGCTTCCGCCCGGCTTTCTATATCAGCAAGATTGATGTGCGGTACAACGGCGAGCCGGTATTACAGGCTGATACCTATATCGGCATCAGCGAGGATCCGAATATCCGTTTCCCCTTCATTGCCAAGCAGGATGGCACGCTCACCGTCACCATCCATGACAATGAAGACAACGAGTTCAGCCAGAGCCTTGCGGTCAAGCTTTAAAGTCAGTGCAGCCAATGATGGCGGCATCATGATGCATATGCTGCGGGCAGCCATCCTCAGTGTTGCATGCCTGCTCCCGGTATTGGCATGGGCAGGCAAGACGGATAGCCATGCCCGCACGCTGGCGGCTTCCTGCGCGGCATGTCATGGCCATGAGGGGCAAAGCCGAGGGGAGATTCCCAGCCTGGCGGGTTCCACCACAGCAAATTTCCTTGGCAAGATGAAGCACTATCGCGACATGCCTGATGATGGCAGCGTGATGAACCAGCATGCCAAAGGGCTGACCTGGGAAGAAATTGTGGCGCTTGCTGATTATTTTGCCGCTATTGCACCTGCCGCTGCAGGTGGCCGGGAATGCTGCCAGAAAACGGATGGCCAATGAAGCGGCGCCGTTTCAACCAACTGGCCCTGGCCAGCCTCATCCTCCCCGGCGCCTGGCGCAGCATCGCCCGCGCAGCAAGCGCACCGCGCGTGCTGGTGGTCGGGGCCGGGTTCGCCGGCGCTACGGTTGCCAAATACTTGCGGATATGGAGCAAGGGCAGCATTGAAGTTATCCTGGTAGAGCCAGGACGGGAGTTCGTCTCCTGCCCGGTGAGCAACCTGGTGCTGGGCGGCAACAGGTCAATCCAGGACATTACCCACTCTTATCACGCCCTGGTGCAACACCAGGGCATTCAAATGCGGCATGCCAGTGTGACAGGGATTGATGTGAACAAGCGCAAAGTCAGCCTGGACGATGGCAGTAATTTGCATTACGACAAACTGGTGCTGGCACCGGGGATAAGTTTCGACTACAGCCATCTGAACGCCTTGGCAGGAACGGAGTTGCAGCAACATTTCCTGCATGCCTGGAAGGCTGGAGCGCAAACCAGCGCCTTACAGCAGCAGTTGCAGGCCATGCCGGATGGCGGCGTGTTTGCCATCACGGTGCCTGCCCTGCCTTATCGGTGCCCGCCTGGCCCCTATGAGCGGGCCTGCCAGGTGGCCTATTACCTCCAGCGGCACAAGCCGCGTTCCAAGGTATTGGTGCTGGATGCCAATCCGGCGATCACCTCCAAGCGGGCTTTGTTTGAAAAAGCCTGGGCCGAGCTTTATCCGGGATTGATCGAATACCAGCCAGGCAGCGAGCTCGGGTATATCGACCCAGGCAAGCGCATGCTCGCAACCACGTTTGATCGGCACAAGTTCGATGTGTTGAACCTGATACCTCCCCAGACTGCTGGCAGGCTTGCGCTGGACAACGGCCTGGCCAATGCCGAAGGGAGATGGTGCGATGTGGATTACGTCACCTATGAATCCACGCAGGCGCAGCATGTGCATATCCTCGGCGATGCGCTTGATTCAGGGCTGCCCAAGTCAGCCCATATCGCCACTTCCGAAGCCAAGGTATGCGCGAGCGCGATCATCGCCATGCTGGCAGACGAGCCACCCGACCCGGCGCCGGTATTTGCCAATACCTGCTATAGCTATGTCAGTGCGGATGAGGCCATGCATGTGGCGAATGTATACCGCTATGACGAAAAAAGCCGTGAAATGAAGCCGGCGCAAGGAGGCGGCGTTTCACACGCAAGGTCTGCCGGCGAGGCGCGGGAGGCGCGTTCATGGGCAGTCAATATCTGGCACGACGTGCTGGGCTGAGAGCGGCCAACACAGCGCTTCTGGCGTTGTTGCGCTGCCTTGCCGTACTACCTTACTGCCTGCGGCAGCGCGCCTAGCCAGAAGCGCTGTGTTAGCCGCTCTAGATTACGGCTTTGCTTGCATATAACCGCGCTGGATCGCCTTACCGTGCGTTAGCCTTGGTTGCGGCTGGATAGCGCCAGCCCGCCCAGGATCGCGGCGATGCCGATGGCGTGAAAGATGTGTAGTTGCTCACCCAGGAACAACACGGAAAGCAGGCTGCCGAACACCGGCATCAGGTGGATGAACAGGCCGGCACGGGCAGCGCCTGCCCTGGCGACGCCGATGGTATACAGCGTGTAAGCAATCACCGATGGAAAAATGCCGACGTAGGCGAGCGCCAGCCAGGTTTCATGGCTCCAGACCGGTGGAGCGCCAACATGATATTCCCAGGCATATAGCGGCAACAGCAGGACAATGGCAATGAATATCTGCAGGCCCATCAGCCCGATCCGGTTGATGCTGGCCGGGATGTCTCGCAGCCACAGGGTATAGAGCGCCCAGCAGACCATCGCGGAGAAAATCACCAGGTCCCCGCCGGAAAAATCCAGTTTAGCCAGCCGTGACCATTCGCCGTGCAGGATGATGGTGAGCACGCCCGCAAATGACAAGGCCAGTCCTGCCAATTGCAACAGGTGCAGTCTCAGTCGGTAGAACAATCCGCCAAACAGCAGGATCAGGATAGGAATGCAGGAGTTGAGCAGGATGCCATTGGTGGCCGTGGTGTAGTGCAGTCCGCTATAGACCAGAGTATTGAATGCGGCAACACCGACTAGTGAAACCGCGAGCAGGCGCCAGCGGTATTGCCAGTAGAGCCGCCAGTCACGCCGCATGGCAGGCAAGGCAAAGGGCAGGATGCAGAAGAAGGCGATCACCCAGCGGCCCAGTGACAGCGTAAATGGCGGTATCTCGGCATGAATCGCGCGGCCGACGACAAAATTGCCAGCCCAGAACAGCGGCGGCAGGGAAAGAATCAGGTATAGGGCGAGCGAGGAGGCTGCAGGTTTTTTCATGAGAGGCACAGTATAAGCCAGCTTGGGGTGGGTTCTGCGGCGGGATGCTGGATCAAGGCTGGAATACGGCGATGCATAGTGTTGTCAATAATTGCTTACCTGCTCATGCGTTGTCACTGAACCATGGACGCAACTCAGCCTGTGCAATATCAAGAAACACGCGCAGCTTGGGCGGCATGAAGCGTTGGCGTGGATAGACCAGATGGACCGGGTCCGCCTGTGCCTGCCATTCCGGCAATACACGTTCCAGATCGCCCATTACGAGCCCGGGCTTGCATATATAGGTCGGCAATAATGCCACGCCTTGTCCGCTCAATGCCATGTTGCGCACAATCCCGATGCTGTTGGCCATGGTGTTGCCCTTAAGTGGCACGGTGATGCTGCTCGGGCCGCGCCGGAATGTCCAGGCATCGCGGCCCATGGGGCTGAATTGCAGGCAATGGTGATGATTGAGGTCTTGCGGCTCGCGCAATGCCGGGGCCTGTGCAAGGTAATCGTGGCTGGCGAATGCGGCCCAGCATGCAATGCCGAGCGGCCTGGCGATCAGGCTGGAGTCGCGCAACTGGCCTGTGCGGATGGCGGCATCCACGCCTTCTGCCACCAGGTCCACATAGCGTTCCGTCAGTACCAGTTCAACTTCCAGTGCCGGGTACTGTGTTTGTACTTGCTGCACCAATCCAGACAGCATGCTGTCGCCCAGGTCGGCTGGCGCGGTGATCTTGAGCTTGCCTTGCGGCTCTTGTCGTGCAGCATCGATGGCTGCTTCGGCTTCCAGCATATGACCCAGGCCCAGTGCAGCATGCTCAAAATAGGCATTGCCGGCTTCGGTCAGGTGTAGGCGGCGCGTGGTTCTCTGCAATAGTGTCACTCCCAGCCGCTGTTCCAGCCTGGCAACGCGGGTGCTGACCGTGGAGGTAGGTAATTGCAGTTGCCTGGCGGCGGCACTGAAGCTGCCTGCCTGCACTACCTTTACAAACACTGCAGCTTCGTTGAAATCCATGATTGTTCAATTAAATGAAAAGTAATTTCATATTTAACCATCTAGTCCCATAAAAGTCTTGTCTTTATAGTGGGAAACATCAACATTCGACGCAGGAGAGCAGCATGAAAAAACTTGCATTCATCAAGCGCAGCAATGGCCGTCACTGGGTTGGCGACGGTTTCCCGGTGCAGAGCATTTTTTCTTACCGTGATATTCACGAGGAAATGTCCCCATTCCTGCTCATGGACTACGCCGGGCCTGCCCGCTTCGAGCCTACGGAAAAGCGCCGTGGCGTGGGCCAGCACCCGCACCGCGGTTTCGAGACGGTGACCATCGTCTATGACGGCCAGGTATCGCACCATGATTCCACGGATGCGGGCGGCACCATAGGCCCCGGCGATGTGCAGTGGATGACGGCAGGTTCCGGCATCGTGCACGAGGAATATCACGGCGATGATTATGCCCGGACCGGGGGCGAGTTCGAGATGATCCAGCTTTGGATCAACCTGCCCGCGAAGGACAAGATGGCGAAGCCTGGCTACCAGGGCATTACGCAGGAGCAGATCCCTGAAGTGGCATTGCCTGGTGATGCGGGAAAGGTTCGCGTGATTGCTGGCGAGTATCAAGGCAACCACGGGCCTGCGCGTACGTTCAGCCCGATGAATGTCTGGGACGTGCGGCTCAATGCGGGCAGCACCACCAGGCTCACCTTGCCTGAAGGCCATACCACTGCCGTATTCGTGCTGCATGGTGCAGTGGGTGTCGGCGATACACACACGATTCGCCCGGCCGAACTGGCCGTGATGCAACGTGAAGGCAATGAACTGGTGTTGGAAGCGCAGCAGGACACGGTCTTGTTGCTGTTGAACGGGGCGCCACTGCATGAACCCGTGGTCGGCCATGGCCCCTTTGTCATGAATAGCTGGGAGGAAATTGAGCAGGCGATTGATGACTACAACAATGGCCGTTTTGCAGCTGCCGTAGTTGGATAACTTGCACCATGCATCAACTTAGAGCGGCAAACAAAACTCTCCTGGCGTTGTTGCTTTGCCTTGTCGTACTACTTGTACTGCCTGCGGCAAAGCGCCTAGCCAGGATCGCTTTGCTGAGTTTTGTTAGCCGCTCTTATAAATATCAACCGATTTGAAAAGGAGAAACCCATGACTAAGCCCTATGTACGCCTTGACCGCGATAACGCGGCTGTATTGCTGGTGGACCACCAGGCCGGATTATTGTCCCTGGTGCGTGATATCGACCCGGACAAGTTCAAGAACAATGTGCTGGCGCTGGCAGATGCCGCCAGGTATTTCAACCTGCCTACCATCCTCACCACCAGCTTCGAGACCGGTCCCAATGGCCCGTTGGTGCCGGAATTGAAGGAATTGTTCCCGGATGCGCCGTATATCGCGCGTCCCGGTCAGATCAACGCCTGGGATAACGAGGATTTCGTCAAGGCAATCAAGGCTACCGGCAAGAAGCAACTGATTATTGCTGGCGTAGTGACGGAAGTCTGCGTGGCATTCCCGGCCCTGTCTGCGCTGGAGGAAGGATATGAGGTGTTCGTGATCACCGATGCTTCCGGCACCTTTAATGCCATGACGCGCGACGCGGCCTGGGAACGCATGACGGCTGCGGGCGCGCAACTGCTGACCTGGTTTGGCGCGGCCTGCGAGCTGCACCGTGACTGGCGCCGGGATATCGAGGGCCTGGGTGCGTTGTTCTCCAACCATATCCCGGATTACCGCAATCTCATCACTGCATTCAACACCCTGACTGCCAAATAAAGAGGCTGGTTATTCCACGGCAAGGGGCAGGCTGGCGGTATTCAGGTTTTACACCTTGCTTTGGAACGCCTTATAATCACCTCATGTTTCGCCGCATCGTCTTTTTCTGCATGTTATTGGCACTGCCGCTCCAGATGTCCTGGGCGGTAGCTGGCGCGTATTGCGCGCATGAGCATGGGACGGCGGCACAGCACTTTGGGCATCATGACCACGAGCACCATGGCGACGAGGCCGACCTGTCTTCCGCTGGGGTTGACCGCGACTGTGGCTATCATCAGCAATCCACGCCGCAGTGGCTGCCCAGTGTCAGCCTGGTAACCACTTTGTTTACTGAAGTTCATCATCTGTTCTCGCCGACTTTATCGCTATTGCCAGACTCCCTTCTGGAGCGCCCAGAGCGCCCCAAATGGCATCCCGCTGCTTGATGCGGCGAGTGATAGCCTATCTGATTCCTGATTTACCACTGTTAATCCAATAGCCCCTTCGCTCGCCGAATTCATTTCCGTCATTGTTGGAGAGAATTCGATGAAAGCCATCATCTGGCCGTTGTGTCTGGCGGCCGTGTTGTATACCTGTATTTCCCAGGCGCAAACCATGCGTGGCGATGCTGTTCTGCCTCAAGCAACGCAAGAGGAAAGTGCTGCCAGCCTGACGCTTGAGCAGGCCTTGCAACTGGCGGTTTCGGCCAATCCCGAACTCGCCATTGCCAGGCGGGAGCTTGATGCGGTGGCCGCTGCCCGCGTGCAGGCGGCCGTGTTCCGCAACCCGGAAGTATCCGTGGAAATGGAGGATACGCGCGCGTCAAGCCGGCAGACCACTTATTGGCTGGGGCAACCGTTCGAGCTGGGTGGCAAGCGTGGCGCACGCATCGAGAGCGCCGAGCGCGCGCGTGATGTGGCCGATGCCGAGTTGCAAATACGTTTTGCCGTCATCAGGGCTGCCGTGATGCAGCGCTTCTATGAAGTACTGGCCGCGCAGGAGCGTTACCGGCTTGCACAAAGCTCGATGGAACTGGCGAACCGCGGCCTTGATGTTGCCTCGCGGCGTGTGACGGCAGGCAAGGTGTCACCGGTGGAAGAAACCCGTGCGCGCGTTGCAGCGTCGGCGGCGCGGATTGAACTGACCCAGGCCAATGCCGAGATGGTCAATGCCAGAAGGCGGCTGGCGGCATTATGGGGCAATCCTGATCCGTGTTTTACCGAGGCTGCCGGTGCGCTGGAAATTCTGCCTGATCTGCCTGAGCTTGGGCAGTTGACCGACCTTGTTGCCCAGGCGCCAGAAACCGTGCGTGCCGAGCAGGAAGTCAGCCGGCGCGAGGCCATGCTGAAGCTGGAGGAAAGCCGGCGCTACCCGGACCTGATACTGCGCGGCGGCGTACAGCGCCGGGAATCTGTCGGCGAGACCGTGAATGTCGTCGGCCTGGCACTCTCCATCCCGATCTTCGACCGCAATCAGGGCAATATTCTCGAAGCCAGGATGCGTGCCGACAAGGCGCGTGACGAGCGGCTTTCCACCGATGTACGGTTGCGCAGTGACCTCTCGCAGGCGCATCAACGGCTGGCGGCGGCGATACAGGAAGTCTCGCTTATTCGCAGCGACATCCTGCCCGGGGCGCAAAGCGCACTGGATGCCACGACGCGCGGATTCGAGCTCGGCAAGTTTGATTTTCTTGATGTGCTGGATGCCCAGCGCACCCTGTTCCTGGCACGCGGGCAGTATATCCGCGCACTTGGCGAGGTGCAGCGCGCGGTGGCGGATGTGGAATCCATTCTTGGCCCGCAAGGGGCATCATTGTTTGCCGCGCATCACGGCAGGGAGTAAGAACATGAAAAAAAACCAGAAAATCGTAATTCTCGCCATCATCGTGGCAACTGCATTGCTGGCCTGGTGGCTGGTGACGCCCGTCGGGCAATCGAACCGTCAAGACGACCATGACCATCAAGCGGATAAACACAATCAGCGCCATGAGGATGAGCCTGACACGGTCAGCTTGACCGAGGCGCAGATCAAGTCCGCCGGCATTTTGATTGACCAGGTAAAGCCTGCAAGGATTCTCACAACGCTGACGCTGCCGGGGGAAATTCGCTTCAATGAGGACCGCACGGCGCATATCGTGCCGCGCGTGGATGGCATTGTGGAGTCAGTGGCTGTCGACCTGGGGCAGCAGGTGAAAAAAGGCCAGGTGCTGGCTACGCTCGCCAGTACCGGCATTTCAGAATTGCGCAGCGATGCCATGGCCGCGCAAAAGCGCCTGACGCTGGCCAGGACCGTTTACGAGCGGGAGAAAGAACTGTGGGAGGACAAAATTTCAGCGGAGCAGGATTATCTGCAGGCACTGCAGACCCTGCAGGAAGCCGAGATCACCGTGCAAAACACAACCCAGAAGCTACGCGCGATTGGCGCAGGCGATGGCGGCGGCAACCTGAACCGCTATGAATTGCGGGCGCCGTTTGACGGTATGATCGTCGAGCGCCACCTCTCGCTTGGCGAGTCCGTCCAGGCCAACGCCAATGTCATGACATTGGCCGACCTTTCCTCGGTGTGGGCCGAGATCGTGGTTTCCGCCAAGGACCTGAACACGGTCAAGGTTGGCACCTCGGTGACGGTGCAGGCGGCTTCGTTCGAGTCTCAGGCGGAAGGCGTTGTGGCTTATGTCGGTTCGTTGCTTGGCGAGCAAACCCGCACGGCAACGGCGCGGGTGACCTTGTCCAATCCCGATCGTGCATGGCGCCCCGGCCTGTTTGTCAATGTGGCCATTGTCGCTGGGGAGGCCGAAGTGCCGCTGGCAGTGAGTGCGGAAGCCGTACAGACGCTGGAGGGCCGCAAGGTGGTGTTTGTGCGACATGCAGATGGTTTCAAGGCGGTGTTGGTGGAAACCGGGCGGGCGGATGGCAAGGTGGTCGAAGTTGTGAGCGGGCTGGAGGCTGATGCGGATTATGTCACGCAGGGCAGCTTTGTGCTCAAGTCGGAGCTCGGCAAAGTCGCTGCCGAACATGACCACTGATCAAGGGGACCAGCATGATTGAACGCATATTGCGCGCCGCGATTGACTATCGTTGGCTGGTGTTGGCCGGGGTGTTTGCCATGGCAGCGCTTGGGATTTTCAGTTACCAGCAGCTATCGATTGACGCAGTGCCGGACATTACCAATGTGCAGGTGCAGATCAACACTGCTGCGCCGGGCTATTCGCCGCTGGAGACCGAGCAGCGTGCCACCTACCCTATCGAGACTGCCATGGCGGGATTGCCGCATCTCAGGCAGGTGCGTTCCATTTCGCGTTATGGCCTGTCCCAGGTGACGGTGGTGTTTGAGGATGGCACGGACATCTACTTTGCACGGCAGTTGGTCAACGAGCGCCTGCAAAGCGCCAGGGAAACTCTGCCTGCAGGCATTTCATCGCAGATGGGGCCGATTTCCACTGGCCTGGGAGAAATTTACCAGTGGACAGTGGAAAGCGAGGAAGGCGCCACAAAGCCCGATGGCAGCCCATATACGCCCACTGACCTGCGCGAGATCCAGGACTGGATCATCAAGCCGCAACTGCGCACAGTGCCCGGCGTGACCGAAATCAACGCCATCGGTGGATTTGCCAAGGAATACCAGGTGGCGCCCCACCCTGCCCGTTTGTCCTCCTATGGCCTGAGTCTGCAGGATGTGATCACGGCGCTAGAGCGCAACAATGCCAATGCTGGCGCAGGCTATATCGAGAAAAATGGCGAGCAATACCTGGTGCGCGTACCAGGGCAAGTTGCCACGATAGAGCAAATTCAGAACATCATCGTCAGCAATGTGGGCGGTGTGCCGATCCGCATCCGGGATATTGGCGAAGTGGGCATGGGCCGTGAGTTGCGCACAGGCGCTGCGACGGAAAACGGCCGGGAGGTAGTGCTGGGCACGGTGTTCATGCTGATGGGCGAGAATAGCCGTGCGGTGGCGCAAGCTGTGGCTGCGCGGCTTAAGGAAATCAACAAGACCTTGCCGCAAGGCGTGGTGGCGATTCCGGTCTATGACCGCACCGTGCTGGTGGACAAGGCCATCAACACTGTCAGGAACAACCTGTTGGAAGGCGCGGTGCTGGTAATTGCGGTGCTGTTCCTGTTCCTCGGCAATATCCGTGCGGCGGTGATTACGGCCATGGTGATTCCGCTGGCAATGCTGTTCACCTTCAGCGGCATGGTGGTCAACAAGGTGAGCGCCAACCTCATGAGCCTGGGCGCACTGGATTTCGGCATCATCATTGATGGCGCGGTGGTGATCGTCGAGAATTGCATGCGCCGCCTGGCGCATGCCCAACAACAGCATGGGCGCTTGCTCACGCGCGAAGAGCGTTTTGCCGAAGTCTTCTCTGCAGCGCAGGAGGCGCGCCGGCCGTTAGTTTTCGGCCAGCTCATCATCATGATGGTGTACCTGCCGATCTTCGCGCTCACGGGCGTGGAAGGCAAGATGTTCCACCCCATGGCCTATACCGTGGTGATCGCCCTCGCAGGCGCCATGATGCTGTCGCTCACCTTTGTCCCGGCTGCGGTGGCGATTTTTGTCAGCGGTCCGGTTGCCGAAAAAGAAAATGCGCTCATGCGCCATGCCAGGCAGCATTATGCGCAGTTGCTGGCCTGGGTGATGGAAAACAAGCCGGTAGTGGCTGTGTTCACCATTGCCGTGGTTTTCCTAAGCGGCGTGCTGGTAACGCGCATGGGCAGCGAGTTCATCCCCAGCCTGAATGAGGGTGATTTTGTCATCCAGGCATCGCGCATTCCCAGCACCAGCCTCACGCAATCTGTCGCCATGCAGCAGGAAATCGAGCGTACATTGAAAGCGCAATTCCCGGAAATCGAGCGTGTTTTCTCCCGTACCGGCACGGCTGAGATTGCTTCTGATCCCATGCCGCCGAACATTTCCGATGGCACCATCATGCTCAAGCCCAGGGATCAATGGCCAGACCCCGGCAAAAGCCGTGAAGCATTGCTGAGCGCTATCCAGCAGGCAGCAGCAACGCTGCCGGGCAACAACTACGAATTCTCGCAGCCGATACAGCTACGTTTCAATGAATTGATTTCCGGCGTGCGCAGCGATGTCGCCGTCAAGGTGTTTGGCGACGACATGGATGTTCTCAACGTTACCGGCAACCGGATTGCGGCAGTGCTGCAATCCATCCCCGGCGCTGCCGAGATCAAGGTGGAGCAAACCACGGGCCTGCCCGTCCTCAACGTGAATATCGACCGTGAAAAAACCGTACGTTATGGCCTCAATGTCGCCGATGTGCAGGATGCGGTGAGTATTGCCGTTGGCGGTCGCGATGCCGGCATCCTGTTCCAGGGAGATAGGCGTTTTGACATTGTGGTGCGACTGGCTGAACACGCCAGGAGCGATCTTGCAGCGCTGAGGCAATTGCCGGTTCCCCTGCCTAAAGGCATTAACCAGTTGCAGGCAAGCTACATTCCATTGGGCGAGGTGGCGACTCTGGACATTGTGGAAGGCCCGAACCAGATCAGCCGGGAAAACGGCAAGCGGCGCGTTGTTGTGAGCGCCAATGTGCGCGGGCGGGATTTGGGCTCCTTCATTGAGGCGGCAGAGGCATCCATCAACCGCCAGGTGCGGGTGCCGAGCGGTTACTGGATAACCTGGGGCGGCCAGTTCGAGAATCTGCAATCGGCCAGCAAGCGCTTGCAGATTGTGGTGCCAGTCGCATTACTCCTGGTGTTCGCCTTGCTGTTCATGATGTTCAACAACGTCAAGGACGGCCTGCTGGTTTTCACCGGCATCCCCTTTGCACTGACTGGCGGCATTGCCGCGCTCTGGCTGCGCGACATTCCGTTCTCCATTTCTGCCGGGGTCGGATTTATTGCCCTGTCAGGGGTGGCAGTCTTGAACGGGCTGGTGATGCTTTCCTTCATCCGCCATTTGCGCGAGCAAGGCAGGCCGTTGCCTGAGGCGGTGCACGAAGGTGCGTTGACACGCCTGCGCCCGGTGCTGATGACCGCGCTTGTCGCCTCGCTCGGGTTTATCCCGATGGCGATTGCCACAGGCACCGGGGCCGAGGTGCAGCGGCCGCTGGCAACGGTGGTGATTGGCGGCATCCTCTCCTCAACCGCACTGACCTTGCTGGTGTTGCCGATGCTGTATCAATGGGCTTATCGCAAGCAGCGGGTCGAGAGTTAATGCAAAGTCTGGCTTTCCTTGCCCATCATGATCTTGCCATTGGTATATGACTGATAAAGCGCAATCGCCGCGGCGCGCAAATGATCGGCCTCGGCTGCCAGCACCGGGTGTTCAAACGACTCCTCGCGGACTTTATAAATAGGGCGCATTTCAAGGTTGTTCAATGAAGAAAGCGATTCGAACTGCAGGTAGCCGACAATCGATTCATTCATATAAAAATTGACCTTGAATATCTGCTCAACCGAGATGCTCAACACTTCCCCGGTATCCAGGATGATGAGCTGGTCGCGCTTGTTGACGGATTGGATATTCGATATGGGCATGCCTGAGATTCCGCGGGTTCAAGGGGTTGCCAATTCCTTTATCAACAGGAGGTGGCGACAGGTATTATCTGTAGAAACCTTGAACTGAAACAGATTCAGGATGGTGAAATAAATACGGATCAGATGATATGGTTGCTCAGTAAAATTTGCAACATTGTTGCATTAATTGGAAGCGCATGATTACAATGATGACTCACAAGTGATTGTCCTCAACTCTTCGAAGTAAATATCCAAAGCAAATTGTCATGATCCTGTTGTCCATTCTCGTTGCTACGCTAGTGGGTGGTGTTGTCTCTGTGTTGTTGGCATCCATGGTGTCACTGACGATATTGACCAAATTCGCCGACAAAATGGTGGCTTTTGCCGTTGGCGTCTTGCTGACATTTGCGTTGACAGACATGTTGCCGGAAGCTGTTGAGCAGGGGTTGCCGCTACATGATGCAGGTTGGATATTACTGGCCGGCATCATTGCCTTCTTTTTGTTGGAGAAGATGGCATTGTGGCGGCATGGGCATCATGAAATATTGCCACATCACAAAGTGTCCATGATCGTGATTGGCGACGGACTGCACAATTTTGTCGATGGCATTCTGATTGCCGCCGCATTTTTAACCGATCCGGCATTGGGTTGGGCTGCCGCCGTTACGGTGATGGCGCATGAGATTCCACAGGAAATCTCTGACTTCATGGTGTTGCTGGATTCAGGTTTGTCCAAGCGCCGGGCCTTGTTCCTCAATGCCTTGTCCGGAGCCGCCATGGTGCTGGGCGGAGTGTTGGGATGGCTTGCATTGGAGTCGGCACAGGCTGCCATTCCCGTGATTCTGGTGATTGCGGGGTCGAGCTTTATCTACATTGCTGTCGCCGACCTGGTACCGGAGTTGCACCGCAAGAGATCACTGAAAGATGGGGCAATCCAGCTTGGATTGATACTTTCCGGCATTGCGACGTCGTTGCTGGCCCAGCATCTTCATCATTAATCCACTGATGGAGACGTTGGATAGGTAAGATAAAAGGAGTGGGTATGAATGTATTGTTTAAGTTAACAGTGTATGCAGTGGGCGCCGGCATGATATTGGCTCAAGCCCAGGCATTTGCACATCAGCCCCATGCCCATGTGCATGGGGTTGCCAAATTGAATATTGCCGTGGATGGCAAGACATTGACCCTGGCCCTGGAAAGCCCCTTGCAGAGCTTCTTGGGGTTTGAACATGCGCCTCGCAATGAACAGGAAAAGACCGCTGTAGTGTTGCTGAAAAAGCAGTTGTCAGCGCCTGCTCAATTGTTTGCATTGCCGTCAAAGGCAGAATGCAGGAGTACCGGCACCACGCTGGATTCTCCAGTTTTCAATGATCAACCCGCCAGCGATGACAGTGAGCATGCTGATGTTGATGCCGAGTTTTTATACGAATGCCGGCAGCCGGGTCAATTGACGGAAGTAACCATACAGCTATTCAAGCTGTTTCCGAATCTGCACGAAATTAACGTACAAATCGTGACAGATCGGGGGCAAAAAGCGGCAAAGTTGACCGTAAAACAAAACAGGGTCGCCTGGTAAGCATGGTGTCTCCTGTCATCCAGCTTGAGAATTTCCAGTTTCGCTGGCCCCTGGCGCAGCAGGATTGCCTGGATATCGACTCGCTTGTTGTCATGCCGGGAGAGCATGTTTTTCTGCATGGGCCGAGTGGAAGCGGTAAAAGCACTTTGCTGGGGATTCTCGGCGGGGTGCATATCCCGCAAACTGGCGCCGTCACGATACTTGGGCAACAGCTCAATTTATTGAAAGGGACGGCAAGGGACCGCTTCCGTGCTGACCATATCGGCTTTTTGTTTCAGCAATTCAACCTGATTCCCTATCTTTCCGTATTGGAAAATGTATTGCTGCCTTGCCGTTTTTCCCAATACCGGCGCAACAATATCAAGGGCGATATGGCGCAAGAGGCCCATCGCCTGCTTAAGGCGCTGGATATTCATGCTGATCTCTGGTTGCGGCCAGTCACTGCCTTGAGTGTGGGGCAGCAACAGCGGGTCGCCGCTGCAAGGGCATTGATTGGCAAGCCTGAAATCATTATTGCCGATGAACCGACATCCTCGCTGGACGCGCAGCGTCAGCGGGCATTTCTTGATCTGCTGATGCAGGAATGCGCGACGGCAAGTGCCACCTTGATGTTTGTGAGCCACGACCAAAGGCTGGCTGCCAGCTTTGACCGCAAGGTTGCGCTTGACGAAATCAACCGTGTTTCCCGGCAGACATGAGCATGAAGTATTTATTGGTCCTGGCAGCCCGTAGCGCGTGGAATCGTAAATTGACCCTCGGTTTGACCGTGATGGCAGTCGCCTTAAGTGTCACTCTGCTGCTGGGCGTTGAACGTCTGCGTGAGCAGGCACATAAGGGTTTTAGCCTATCGGTGTCTGGCACAGACCTGATTGTGGGCGCGCGTACCAGTCCGGTACAGCTCATGCTATATGCCGTGTTCCGCGTAGGAGAGGCAACCAACAACATCAGCTGGTCCAGCTACGAGAAGCTGGCGCAACAGCCACTGGTTGCATGGAGCGTGCCTATTTCACTGGGCGATTCGCATCATGGGTTTCCGGTGCTTGGCACCAACCAGGATTATTTCAAGCACTATCACTATGGAGACAACCTGGCATTGCGATTTGCCGCAGGGCGGCCGTTTTCATCGACATTCGATACCGTGTTGGGCGCTGAGGTTGCTGAGCGGCTGGGCTACAAGCTAGGCAGCCGTATTACCTTGAGCCATGGAATGGGACTTGGCGGCCTGCCAGAGCATAAGGACAAGCCATTTGTCGTAACGGGGATTCTTAAGCCAACTGGGACGCCGGTTGATCGTACCGTCCATGTCAGCCTTGAAGCCATCAGTGCAATCCACCTTGATTGGGCGGGCGGGATACAGCCGCCAGGCTTTCATATCCCGCAGGAATATGTGCGCAAATTTGACCTGCAGCCCAAGGAAATTACCGCCGCGCTGATTGGTCTTAAAAGCCGTGCTGCGGTATTCCGCGTTCAACGGGCGGTGAATGAAAACAAAGATGAGGCATTGCTTGCCGTGATGCCGGGCGTTGCATTGGAGCAATTGTGGCAGGTGGTTGGCGTCGCCGAGAAAAGCCTACTGGCAGTGTCAGTGATAGTCGTGGTGGTAAGCCTGAGTGGCCTGGTGGCCGTCATCATGGCAGGGTTGAATGAGCGCAGGCGGGAGCTTGCCATCTTGCGCTCGGTGGGGGCGCAGCCACGGGAAATATTAATGCTGCTTACCTATGAGGGCGTATTTGTCACATTGGCTGGTATCGTCATCGGCCTGGCCCTGCTGAGCGGGGTTACCATCGGTGCTGCGCCAATCATGCAAGAGAAATTTGGCGTCGCAATGACAATGAGCTTGCCCAGTATTGGAGAATTCAAGCTCATGGGGGCAGTCATGCTGATCGGGCTCCTGGCCAGCTTGTTGCCTGCTTACAGGGCCTACCGGCTTTCCCTGGCTGATGGACTGACACCCAGGGTGTAATCGTGATTGGAATGTAAATGAAGACTGTTCAATGCATGCTGGGCCTGATCCTGCTTGCAATAGCCAACTGCCCGCACAGCATTGCAGCCGATTATCAAGTTGGCGAGCGTGTCGGCAATACCAAAGCGGCGCCAAAGGCAAATGCTAGCTACCGCGTGCTGGACTGGGATGACATGATCCCGGCCGACTGGGACCCCATGCAGGCGATCAAGGGCTTGGACTTGGATAAGCTGGACGATGCCGACCCTCGTGCGATCGAGGCGCTGGAACAGATGCGCAGCGCCTGGAACGATGCCCCTGTCGTGCCGGGACTGAACAGTCAACGCGTCCAGATTCCCGGCTTCGTGGTGCCTCTGGATATGAATGGCACGAAGATTCGCGAGTTCTTGCTGGTTCCGTACTTTGGCGCATGCATCCATGTTCCACCGCCGCCAAGCAACCAGGTGATTCACGTCATCCTGCCTAAAATATTGCCCAAGGACCAGCAAAAGACAATCGATGCGGCTGCGCAGGAATATGGCCCGGTTTCTGTCAGCGGCACACTGGAAACTGTCGCCAGCAATACTTCCATGGGGTTTGCCGGATACCGTATCAAGGCGGACCGTTTTGCGCCCTATCAAATCAAAGGCAGATAATAAAAAGGCCATGGTCCGATAAAATACTTGTTCCTATACAGAATGTGCGATATCTAAACAGCATGACAGACGAGAACATAAACAGTGTGCCCAGCGCCCCAGCGGGAATGATTTATATACCAGGGGGAGCCTTTGCCATGGGTTCCGAGCGCTATTACCCCGAAGAAGCGCCGGTGCGTAACGTTCGCGTCGACCCTTTCTGGATCGACATCACCCCGGTCACCAATGCCGAATTCGCCAGCTTCGTCGCGGCGACTGGTCATGTGACATTCGCTGAAACCGCGCCGGACCCAAAAGACTATCCCGGCATGCAGCCTGAACTGGCGTATGCAGGCTCATTGGTATTTATGCCACCACCCGCAAAGGTCGATTTGCGGGTGGTGCAGTGGTGGGAATTTGGTATCGGCGCGAATTGGCGCGAGCCCCTGGGGCCGGGAAGCTCGACCGAGGGCCTGGAACATCACCCGGTTGTGCATATTGCCTGGAGTGATGCCGAGGCCTACGCAGCATGGGCCGGAAAATCATTGCCGACTGAGGCGGAGTGGGAATTTGCCGCAAGAGGCGGCCTGGAAGGCAAAGAGTTTGCCTGGGGTGACGAACTGGCGCCCGAAGGCAAAATGCTCGCCAATTACTGGCAAGGCGAGTTTCCGCATGCCAACACCTTGCTCGATGGCTGGGAGAGGACATCGCCGGTAGGCAGCTTTCCGCCCAATGGATACGGCCTGTATGACATGATCGGCAACGTATGGGAACTGACCGCCGACTGGTATTCCCAGCCCCGGGGGAATGTGAAAAGCTGCTGCATTCCATCCAATCCGCGCGGCGGCACGCGCGAGGAAAGCATCAACCAGGCTGACAGCCATTTCCCCCGCAAGGTATTGAAAGGCGGCTCGCATTTGTGCGCAGACAACTATTGCCGCCGGTACAGGCCTGCCGCGCGCCATCCCCATTCGATCGATACGACGACCAGCCATGTCGGTTTCAGGTGCGTGAAGCGAATTGCGGCTGAAACCTGATGTGTGCAATGGTGCACACTGCACTAGGTTCAGCCGCTAAATTGTTTTCCGATCTTAATGAAGACATACCGAACAGCCATTGAGTAAACCGAAGGCATGGGCAAGGATTTAGGCTTCATCCACTACAGCCGCCAACGGTTTGTTCTTGTGAACATGCAGGTAAAGCGTATGGGCAGGTCTTCTAAGTTACTGATCAATGTGTGGGCTGCTCTGCAGTATGAAAACCGAGATCAACGAATACGGCATTGATATCAAAGGAATAGGATACAATTGGCTTAAAGTTGACAATGAAGCAGTCACTCACTTGTCATTTAGACTCCGAACTAGGCGGTTGTTTTGTGAATCTATTAAAGTCATTTTATATAGCAGTACAACATATTCATTTCAGGAGGGGCTATGACTCTTGAAGACATAAGGACAAAAATCCTAAATGTTGCAAGCAACCTGTTTGAGTCCAGGGGGATTCATGCTTCAGGGGTGGATACGATCATTGCAGAGGCTGGAGTGGCTAAAGCGACGTTGTACAAACATTTCCCTAGCAAGGACCTTCTGGTCATCGCGTTTTTGAAAAGAAACGCAGATAGTTTTATTGACCGGCTCAGCCAAGGACTCAAGGAGAAACCGGCTGAACCGGCTGATAAGCTGGTCCAATTGTGCAGTTTGCTGGAGCAGCACATCCTGACCCAGCGTTCGAAGGGCTTACCCTTCCATTTGGCATCGGTCGAGTTTCCGGATCCAAAACACCCAGTGCATCAGTACTCTGTGAGGCTATCGAACGAGCTGCAGGCCTATATTGTTGACTTGGCAAAAGAGGCGGGGATGGTAGAACCCGAATCCATCAGTCAGCAAATCATCATGCTATTTGAGGGTGCCTCGTTGGTTGAACGCCTAAGTCCCGGCCGGGGAGCCACTGCAAGGGCAAAACAAGCCGCCATTCTCCTGATTCGGTCCTCTCTTGGCCGTTGAGGTTATCTCAAATGTTCTTGCCGACCTGTTAAGGAAGGATAGGTGCAGTGCACCTTGGATAAAGCCAATTGCAGGCTGGTAAGTTCTGTGAGCGCTATTTCCCCCGTATTGATGAAGTTAAGGAAGGCTGAACGCTGTTCTTCAGGAAGCATGGCGGCCTGGGGAAACTGGCATTTCATTTTTTCCATGTTCTGCCGCATGGTGTAGAAATGGCTGGGTACATAAGGATTGGGTACTTTGGGGTCTTCCGGGACGATAGCCAGCAGCTCTACCGGGATAGGTTTGCTGGTCACCTTGGGCAGGAAGAAAAACTGATAGCTGATCAATCCTGTTGTAGCAAAGAATAATGCTCCCACTATAGGTGCCGCATATCGGAGTACGAGCGACCGCTTGGAATTCTGTAACAATGCTTCAATTGCGCTGACTGCGATAGGCCAGGAGACAGAAGCGTCTTTTCTCGCCTCCATTTGCAGAGTGCCGACAAGCACCATCAATATCTGTTCTGCAATCGAGTCTGACTGCGGCACGCCAGCTTTGTTTACCTCGGGCGTGATTAGTTGCCGCAATAACTCCAGGTCGTCTGTTTGGATTTTTTCAATCCCTTGTCGGAAGAGCTCTTTGTCAGAGGCCTGGCTACCCAATAAAGACAAGGCCATTGCCAAACCGCCCAACCTTTTTACCGGCTTTTTTCCTTGGGCACGCATCGCTTCTGCCAACTGGTTGGCAGCAAAAATGCTTTTTGCATTTTGAGTGATCATAAATTTCTACATTCTCGAATTCATGTAGCCCGCGAAGGCATTATAACTGTCCGATTCTTACGACTGAAATAGATAACAGTTGCAAAGTCAGACAGGTCTGTCTATAGTACCTCCACTGGCATAAGCCAGGCAAATCTCCAATCACGGGAGGAGTTCCGTCTTGATGGGATTTGATAAATACAGGGCTGGGTTGGGACCAAGCCGCTGCATTCAAGTGTTTGGTTCTGAATCAGGCTCTGGAATTGCAATCATTACTATGGAGAAGGCAACATGAAAATCAAAAAGGTTAATCTGGTTGTGAGCCTTGCCTTGGGCATGGCGGCATCGGCACCGTTGTCATTATATGCTGCAGCCGATATGGAAGCTGCCATGAAAGATGCCAATAATTGGGTACACCCCCGAGGACAATATGATAATCAGGGGTACAGCACTCTTAACCAAATCAATAAGAGCAATGTCAAGAATGTCAAGGCAGCGTGGCAGTTCGCTACCGGGGTGAACCGTGGTCACGAAGGCTCCCCTGTTGTAGTTGGGAACATGCTATATGTACATACAGCATTCCCCAACAACGTATACGCCCTCGACCTGAACAATAACCAGAAGATCGTGTGGGCTTACTTTCCGAAGCAGGACCCCTCTGTTCAGGCCGTGATGTGCTGCGACGTCGTTAACCGCGGTTTGGGCTATGGTGATGGCAAGATATTCCTGGGGCAGAACGATGGCACGCTGGTAGCCCTTGACGCCAAGACCGGTCAAAAAGTCTGGGATGCTAAAGTAGCCGATCCCAAGGTAGGGGAAACCACTACCAATGCGCCGCATGTGATTAAGGACAAGGTGCTCACCGGTTGCTCTGGTGCCGAGTATGGTGTCCGTTGTCATTTCTCCGCCTACAACATCAAGGATGGGTCTCTCGCTTGGCGGGCCTACCATACCGGCCCTGATTCCGATGTCCTGATCGGCAAGGACTTCAATAAAGAGAATCCGCATTACAGCGCCTTGTCCGTTTATGAGGATATCAACGGCGGCAACAAGGAAGGCGGCTCCTTCAAGGCGCTGCCTAAGGAAAAACTGAAGTTTCCCGAAACAGATTTGGGCTTGAAGACCTGGCTCAAGCCGCAGGCTGTGAAGGATGGCTGGCAGCATGGCGGTGCCTCGGTTTGGGGTTGGTTCCCATATGATCCCAAGACGAACCTGGTTTACTACGGAACTGCAAACCCATCCGTTTGGAACCCGGACGTGCGCCCTGGCGACAACAAGTGGTCCATGACCATCTTTGCCCGGGATGTCGATACCGGCTTGGCCCGTTGGGGATATCAGATGACGCCTCATGACGAGTGGGATTACGATGGTATTAATGAAGTCATCTTGTTTGAGAACAAGGGCAAGACCTATGCTTGGCACCATGACCGCAATGGTTTTGCGTACACATGGGAAGCTGGTACCGGTACTCTGGTTTCCGCTGAAAAGGTTCACCCATTTGTCAACTGGGCGACTCACATCGACTTGAAGACTGGCATTCCGCACAAGGATGCCAAATATTCCACCCATCAGGACTACAACACCAAGGGTATCTGCCCTGCCGCGCTGGGTACCAAGGACCAACAGCCTGCTGCTTATTCTCCGCGTACCGGTCTTATGTATTCCCCACTCAACCACGTTTGTATGACCTATGAGCCGGTTGAGTCCAAATACGTTGCTGGCCAGCCATGGGTGGGCGCGACCTTGACCATGTTCGCCGGTCCGGATGGGGTCATGGGCGGCTTTGCCGCTTATGACCCAATGACCAACAAGAGCAAGTGGTACAACAAGGAGAAGTTCTCTGCCTGGGGTGGTGTTCTGACTACGGCTTCTGACCTGGTGTTCTACGGTACTCTGGACCGTTGGTTCAAGGCTGTTGATGCGCAAAGTGGTAAGGAGCTCTGGAAATTCCAGGTGGGTTCCGGTGTGATTGGTAATGCTTTCACATACACTCACAAAGGCAAGCAATACGTTGGCGTGCTCTCCGGTATTGGTGGTTGGGCTGGCGTAGCGATGAATATGGGTCTTGAAAATGACAATGATGCGCTCGGTGCCGCGGGTGGTTACAAGGAGCTGAAGCAGTGGAATGCGGCTCCTGGTGGTGGCGCCCTCAATGTATTTAGCCTGTAAATGGCAATTCTTATTTCTTAGCCTCCATTGATAAATCTCCTCTATTGAGGGTTTTATCACTTCCCCCTTCTTTTGCTCAAGAAGGGGTTTTTTTATGAGCTTTAAAGATTAAGCTGGAGTCTTGGTGTAAGCGGGAAAACTTCGGCATTGGTTTTAGCGCCTGGTTTGGCGTGTTTTTCCATGTATTGTCCCACTACCGCCAAGCAACCAGGTACTTCAAGTCATCCTGCCTAAAGCTCTACCCAAGGATCAGCAGAAGACGCTCAATGTGGCTGCGCAGGGATATGGCCCGATTTCTATCGGCGGCACACTGGAAACTGTTGCCACCAATATCTCTATGGGGTTTGCCGGATACCCTATCAAATCTAAGGTAAATAACGATGCGTCACGCATCAAGTGAGTGCTTGAAATAAATAAAATCAATGCCTTGGAAAATAAGAGTTAAGGTATTAAATATTTGAGTATTCTCAGCTAGTGGCGCAGGCATTGAAGCTTATAAGCAAGCTACTTGCCCATTAAGACCGACCTTCAGGCGCCTATCCGTGCCCAAAGCTAGAAATGGCAAAAGTCCCCAATTGAGTTTCCTCAAGACAATCGATACAATGATAATCGTTATTATTTATAAACAGTCTTGAGGGATACGAATTGCAAGCGACAGGAAAGCATCCCTCGCAGAATCAACTGGCCGATCTGTATGGGGCCCACCACGGTTGGCTGCATGCTTGGCTGAGAAAAAAGCTTGGTTGTACGCACTTGGCGGCTGATCTTTCCCATGACACCTTCCTGCGCTTGTTAGTCAAGCAGGAGCTGGTGGTGATGCAGGAACCCAGGGCATTTTTGCTGACTGTCGCGCAAAGGGTTTTAAGTAATTACTGGCGCCGGGAAAAGATTGAACGCGCATATGAACTGACGTTGTTGCAAATTCCCGAAGCCACCGCGCCTTCTCCTGAAGAGCGCGCCATCCTGATTGAGACTTTGCTGACCATAGATCAATTGCTGGATGGCCTTCCCTTGGCCGTCAAGCGGGCTTTTCTTTATTCGCAGCTGGATGGCCTGGGTCATGCACAGATAGGCGAACTGCTCGGGGTGTCGATCACCACGGTCAAGCGCTACTTGGTGCGTGCGGGCACCCAGTGCTATTTCGCCAGTAGTCCAGATTGACTCCCGTGGGTCACGATACTTTGACCGGCCTCAAGCAGGATTCCAATGCAGGCGCCAGGATAGACCCGAAATCCATCCCCGCGCGCGTGGCGCAAAAAGCCGTGGAATGGTTGGTTGAAATCAAGGGTTCTGACGATGCCAAGCTGCATCAGCAGTTAGCCGACTGGTTGAGCCAGGATCCCGATCACCTGCGTGCCTGGCAGCGTATCGCTGAAGTGAATGCCAACCTCAGTGGAGCTTCAACTGCCTTGGGCAGTGCCATGGCACAGGCGGCCATGGCTGCGCCCCAGTCTGCTGGCCGCCGCCGTTCCATCAAGATGTTATCCATGCTGATATTTGCCACTGGCAGTGGGTGGGTGCTGACGCAAAGTGATAGCTGGACTGACTGGCAAGCGGATGAGTACACCGGCACAGGCGAATACAAGACATTGCGCCTGGCTGATGGCACGCAGCTGATGCTGAATTCCAATAGTGCGGTGAACGTCCGCTACACGGCCCAGCACAGAAAAATCGACTTGCTCAGGGGTGAAATCATGGTGGCAACTGCCAAGGATGCGCAACAGCGTCCAATGCAGGTTGCCACACACCATGGGCTGATGCAGCCACTGGGTACGCGCTTCAATGTCAGGCTGGATCAGGATTTCAGTCAGCTGGCAGTGCTGGAAGGCAAAGTAGCTTTGAGTGCGGCAGGGCTGCCGCAGCAGGAGATCATTGTCATGCCTGGCGAGCTGGTCATGTTCAGTGTGCATGGCCTGGGTGAGCGCCTGCCCTGGAGCGAGCGCAGCGTGGCCTGGGTAGATGGGATGCTGGTGGTCAGCCAGATGCGGCTGGAGGATTTCCTGCGGGAGCTGGGACGCCATCGCCGTGGCATTGTGCGCTGCGACCCGGCACTGGCTGATCTGAGGATTTCAGGTTCATTCCCTCTGGCCGATACCGAACTGATACTAAAGAATCTTGCCAGTATCCTGCCATTGAAGATTCAGTACATCACGCGCTACTGGGTCAATCTGATGCCTGTTTGAGGGCCAGCTTAGCCTGTTTCGCGGCAAGTCCAATCCAGAATATGTTCCAATCAGCAAGGTTTGCTGCCTGCTAACAGATTGTTTCAGCCCGGTATTAAAGAAAATCAGCCCAACAGGCAAAAATATTGTAATTAAAGTGGGCTGATTTCTATTCTCAAGAGACATGGATGATGAAAACTATCATTCATTGCTCAGGAAATCTGCATGTTTACACACTTGTCTCAAAACTCAGCCAGGTCAAAGGTTGTTTCAGTCGCTGTCGCCAGCCTGTTTACGATGACTGCTTTCAGCAGCATGACCTATGGCCAGGTCATGGCCGCCGAAACCCTGCAGGCGGTATCTTCCCGTAAGGCTTTTGATATTCCTGCAGGTTCGCTGGAATCTGCCCTTACCGAATTCGGCAAGGAGGCAGGCATCCTGCTTTCATATCCAAGCTCCACTACCGCCAAGCTCAGCAGCGCGGGATTAAAGGGGGATTACACGGTGGAGGAAGGTCTGGCGCATCTTTTGCAAGGGACTAGCCTGCAAGCCATGAGGCAGTTGGATGGTAGCTACAGCTTGAAGCCTCTGGCAAAAATCGGCCAGTCGCCGGATAAGGATTTGGCAGTATTGCCTGAAGTCAAAGTGGTCAGCAATCAGCTGGGCTCCATCACCGAAGATACCGGTTCTTACACGCCAGGTACCATTGCCACTGCCACCCGCCTAGTGCTGAAGCCCAGTGAAACCCCGCAATCGATTACCGTTGTAACCAGGCAGCACATCGACGATTTTAATCTAAACTCCATTGATGATGTGATGCGGCATACCCCAGGCATCACAGTCTCGCACTACGACAGCGAACGTACCAATTACTGGGCGCGTGGTTTTGCTGTCGAGAACTTCCAGTACGATGGTATTCCCTCACTACGCAACGCGGCGTATTCGGCAGGTCAAACCCTCAGTGATATGGCGATCTATGATCGCGTCGAGGTATTGAAAGGCGCGACAGGTTTGCTGACTGGGGCTGGCTCCATAGGTGCGACCATCAACCTGGTGCGCAAGAAACCTACCAGCGAGCTTCGTGGTGAGTTCACGCTGGGGGCAGGTTCATGGGATAACTACCGCACGCAACTGGATGTAAGCGGCCCTTTGACCGAGAGTGGCAATGTGCGTGGCAGAACCGTGATTGCCTACCAGGACAGGCAATCCTTCATGGATCATTACGAGCGCAAGACTGGCGTGTTTTACGGTATTCTGGAATTCGACCTCGGCCCACAGACGCTGCTGACGGTGGGTGCCGACTATCAGAATAACGACCCCAAGGGCTCGGGATGGTCGGGTAGCTTCCCATTATTCAATAGCAGTGGCGGCCGTAACTCCATCTCACGCTCATTCAATAATGGCGCCAAATGGAGCCGCTGGGAGCAGGATACGCGCACAGTGTTTTCTACTCTGGAACACAAATTCGATGGTGGTTGGGTAGGCAAGCTGCAATTCAACCACCAGACCAATGGCTATGACGCGCCTCTGGGTTCGATTCAGGGCAATTACCCCAGGGCCGACGGCACAGCATCAATCTACGCCAACAAGTACACCGGCGAAACTAAGAGTAATGCTCTAGATGCGTACGCTAGTGGCCCATTTGAATGGTTTGGCCGCACCCACGAGCTGGTGGTGGGTGCTTCAGCCTCCCGCTCGCACTGGACTGGCAAGGATTACTGGGACCTGACCTATATCAATAATACGGTTCCAGATTTTTCCCAGTGGAATGGCAATATTACGGAACCTGATTGGGGGCCGGTCAGCTCCCGACAAGATGAAGTAGTCAAACAAACTGGCGGCTATGTCACTGCCAGGTTCAATCTGGCAGACGATTGGTCGCTGTTGCTAGGCACTCGCGTGGCTAACTATCACCTGGCTAATCCGGATGAAGAGTCACGGGAATCTGGCAGGCTCGTGCCCTATATAGGCACTGTGTATAAGCTCAACCAGAATTATTCGCTCTACGCGAGCTATACCGATATTTTCATGCCGCAAACCTATTACCGCAGCAGCAGCAACAAACTGCTTGAGCCGAACGAGGGCCAGAATTATGAAGCGGGCCTTAAGGGAGAGTTCTTCAATGGTGCCCTGAATGCCAGCCTCGCCTACTTCGAGGTGCATCAGGACAACCGGCCAGAATCGGACCGACTCTACAACAGCAACCCTACTAACCCTGCCATCAGTGATGCCTACAAGGCGATTAATGCCAAGACCAGGGGCTTTGAGGCTGAAATCTCCGGTCAGTTGGCACCAGGTTGGCAAGTGCAAGCTGGTTTCACCCACAAGATTATCAGGGACGAACATGGTGACAAGGTTTCAACCTGGGAACCGGAAGACCAGTTCACGATTTTCAGTAGCTACAAGTTCAAGGGCAGGCTGGATCAGTTGACCATAGGCGGCGGTGGACGTTGGCAAAGCAAGGGCTGGCAGATGATTAACAACCGAGTGCTCGGCCGTACCGAGGAGTTTTCACAGTCAGCTTATGGGGTAGTTGATCTGATGGCCAGGTACCAAATCAGCAAGCAATTATCGGCAAACTTGAATGTGAATAACGTCTTCGACAAAAAGTATTACACCAATATAGGTTTCTATAATTCAGGCTATTACGGTGAGCCAAGAAATGCCATGCTGACCTTTAAGTACGCTTTTTGAGGATGGATAGTTAAATAATTAACTAAGTTGTAGAAAAAAGCCGCTCTCTTGAGCGGCTTTTTTCTCAACTACATTTACTATCGCCGCAATTGAGGCAAGTGAGGCACCCGTCCATCACAATGGCGGCCTTGGTTTGGCACTTGTTGCAAAGCTGCGCGCCGGGCGGGAAGCCTTCGGCATTGGTTTCAGCGCTTGGCTTGGCGTGTTTTTCCATGTATTCGGTGCGCTTTTCGTTGATGAGTTTTTGCTGGTGCTCGTCGGGGCCAGATTTTTTCAACATGCCGATCTGGTAGAGGTGCTGTTCCAGCACTTCGCCGATCTCGGCAACCAGGCTGGGGATGTACTTCCCGCCCTTCTTGAAGTAGCCGCCGCTGGGCTCGAACACGCTCTTGAGCTCTTCCACCAGGAAGGTGATGTCGCCGCCCTTGCGGAAGGTGGCGGACATCACGCGGGTGAGCGCCACTATCCACTGGAAGTGTTCCATGTTCTTGGAGTTGATGAATATCTCGAACGGGCGGCGGTGTTCCTGCGGTGTGCCTTCATTCATGACGACATCGTTGATGGTGATGTAGAGCGCATGTTCGGTGACAGGGGTCTTGATCTTGTAGGTGTTGCCTACCAGCATGTCCGGGCGGCTCAGTGGTTCGCCCAGCTGCACGATTTCGGCGAGTTTCTGTTCATGCGCCTGTTTCTCGGCCACGGCTTGTTCGGCCTTGACCCGGTCTTCTTCGGTAACCACGTTGTAACCGGTGATTTTTTTGTCTATCTTGATTGCCATGTTCGTCTCCTGTGCGCTTGCGCCACTGGGACAAGCAAGCGGATGTAAGAGTCCGCTTGCTTGCGATGTGTTTTAGAACTTGCCGTAATACCCTTCCTTGAGGGCGTCGTAGAGATTGGCGGCGCTGTGGATTTCGCCGTCGTACTCGATTTCCTCGTTGCCCTTGGCCTCGATCACGGTGCCGTCGTCCAGGGTGAACTTGTAGGTGGTGTTCTCGAGGTCCTTCTCTGTCACCAGCACGCCCTGGAAAGCTTCGGGGTTGAAGCGGAAGGTGGTGCAGCCTTTCAGGCCCCTCTCGTAGGCGTAGAGGTAGATGTCCTTGAAGTCGTTGAAATCGTAATCGGTCGGCACGTTGATGGTCTTGGAAATGGAACTGTCGATCCATTTCTGCGCAGCGGCCTGGATGTCTACATGGGCCTTCGCTGCTATGGTGGAGGAATCCAGGAAGTATTCCGGCAATTGCTCTTCTGCCTTGTCGGAGAATGGCATCGCGTTCGGGTTGACCAGTTCGCGGTAGGCGAGCAGTTCGTAGGAGAACACGTCGACCTTTTCCTTGGATTTCTTGCCTTCGCGGATGACGTTGCGGCTGTAGTGGTGCGCGAACGACGGCTCGATGCCATTGCTGGCGTTGTTGGCCAGGCTGAGCGAGATGGTGCCGGTCGGCGCGATCGAGCTGTGGTGGCTGAAGCGCGAGCCGGTCTTGGCGATCTGCTTGCGCAGCTTTTCCGGGAATTGCTGCATGTAGCGGCTGTAAAGGCTCATGAGCACCTTGCCCTTGACCTTGTCGCCGAGCTTGATGCCGTCTTTCGCCATTTCCGGGCGCTTGGACAACAGGTCGGCGGTGATCTCGAATTCTTCCTCCATGATCGGTGCAGGGCCTTTTTCCTCCGAGAGTTCCACGCCAACTTCCCAGCCGACCTCGGCCATGACCTTGGTGACTTCTTCGGTAAAAGTGAGAGAGTCGGGATCGCCATATTTCATCTTGAGCATGGTGAGCGTGGAGCCCAGGCCCAGGTAGCCCATGCCATGACGGCGCTTACGGGCGATTTCGTCACGCTGCTGTTGCAACGGCAGGCCGTTGATTTCGACGACGTTGTCGAGCATGCGGGTGAAGATGGCGACGACTTCGCGGTATTCGTTCCAGTCGAAATAAGCGTTCTCGGTAAACGGCTGGCGCACGAACTTGGTCAGGTTGACCGAGCCGAGCAGGCAGGCGCCGTAAGGCGGCAGGGGCTGTTCGCCGCAGGGGTTGGTGGCGCGGATGTTCTCGCAGTACCAATTGTTGTTCATCTCGTTGACGCGGTCGATGAGGATGAAGCCTGGCTCGGCGAAATCGTAGGTGGAGGACATGATCACGTCCCACAGGCGCTGCGCCTTGATGGTCTTGTAGACGCGGCAGGCCACCTTGCCGTCGGATTTACGGGTGAGGTACCTGCCTTTCACTGGCCATTCGCGCCAGACCACTTGCTCGGGATTGCTGAGGTCCAGATCGTCTGCGATCGCTTCCTTTTCAGTGACTGGAAATGCGAGTTTCCATTCTGCATCTGCCTTCACGGCTTCCATGAATTCCCTGGTGATCAGGGTGGACAGGTTGAACTGGCGCAGGCGTCCAGCTTCGCGCTTGGCCTTGATGAAATCGGTCACGTCGGGATGCGAGATGTCGAAGGTCGCCATCTGCGCGCCGCGGCGGCCGCCGGCGGAGGAGACGGTGAAGCACATCTTGTCGTAGATATCCATGAACGAGAGCGGGCCGCTGGTGTAAGCGCCCGCGCCGGCGACGAAAGCGCCCTTGGGGCGCAGGGTGGAGAATTCATAGCCGATGCCGCAGCCTGCCTTCAAGGTCAGGCCGGCTTCATGCACTTTCTCCAGGATGCCGTCCATGCTGTCTTCGACAATGCCGGAGACGGTGCAGTTGATGGTGCTGGTGGCGGGCTTGTGCTCCAATGCGCCAGCGTTGGAGGTGATACGGCCAGCCGGGATCGCCCCGCGGCGCAACGCCCAGAGGAACTTGTCGAACCACAGGCCGCGCTTTTCCTCGGTTTCCACATCTGCCAAGGCGCGCGCCACACGCTTGTAGGTATCGTCTATGTCCTGGTCGATGAAACTGCCTTGCTTGGTTTTCAGGCGGTATTTCTTGTCCCAGATGTCCAAAGAAACTGACTGCATCGTCACCTCTTGCACTGCTGATTCCTGATCGGCTAGTTTGGCAGATTTCACGGCCTTGAGCATGGAATTTCCTCTTTAGTTTTTGTGGCTAGATGCGCCGTTTCTGGATACACAGGCTTTTGTTGCAGATCACGGTTTGACCACAACATGTAGTGATTGAATGCAAAGTTATGTCATTTTATTGTGTTGGTCAAGCGTGTTTTTTGGTGCATGAGGATGGCGGTCATGCATCGAAAAAGGGCATGCTGGGCGTATGCCTTTTGCGTGCAATGCTTTGGAGCAGGGTGAGTCCTTGCTTCGTTTTGTTTTGATGGTGGAAAATCGTTTGCTGGGGGTTATGGGCTGTGTCAACCAACTCAGATTACAGGTGAGCAGGCATGAGCGATGAGTTGGGGCTAGGTGGTCGCAACCCATTCAACCTCCATGCTGTTTTACGCCTAAATTACTTCATCCACTGAATTGGCAATCCCGGCATACAAATCCCGCGTGGAGGCCAGTGCCCCCTTCTGTACCTCGGCTGCTGGGATAATGGTGCCATCCGCACCGGGAAGCGCCCGGGTTGCGGTTGCACTGGCGACAATAGTAGGTGCATATCCAAGATTGAAGCCACCATGCGCCGTGGAATTGATGCACATGTGCGTCATAAAGCCCGCCAGCACAATGCTTTTAATACCGTTGGCCTGCAAGACTTCATCCAGGTTCGTTCCCACAAAAGAGTTGGGATAATGCTTGGTAATGACCACTTCGTTTTTAATGGGAGCGACCACATCCACGATCTGGCCGATATGGGCGCGAATGTCATATAGTGTTCCTTCGCCTGAATCATGCTGGATATGAATCACGGGCACCTTGAGTTCGCGTGCTTTCCCCAACAAGCGTTTGGCCTCTTCCAGTGCAGGCTCCACCCCTTCCAGTTTCATGAGGCCTTCGCGGTAGGTGTTCTGGCAGTCAATCAGAATCAGGGCCGAGTCTTTCAATAATGCGGGTGTCTGGCCAAGCCCGTTCAAGTCTCGCAATGTCGTGATCATGATCTCTCCTCTTTTGAGTCGGGTGCTGTTGTCGCCATCAATGGATGAATGTTTGCCATTCACTTAAGCAGCATGCTAGTGCCCAGATTATGTGATTATGCTTTCCTTCTGGCCAGATGTTATACAAGTCGGCGGCAATCATGAGAAAATTGCGCCATGCCGCGTTCACTTTATACCCTGCTTATTTACCTTTTATTGCCTTTTGCACCATTGCGCTTGCTCTGGCGAGGCCTGCGCCAGCAGGAATATTTGCGGCATTGGGCGGAGCGCTTCGGGTTTTTCCGGGTACCGGTGACGAGCCCCGTTATCTGGATGCACTGCGTATCGGTGGGTGAAACCCGGGGCGCCGCGCCGCTCATCAAGGAATTGCAGCAGCGCTATCCGCAATACCAGATTCTGATCACCCATGCGACGCCCACCGGGCGCGAGGCCGGGCAGCAGTTGTTCGGCGACGGCGTGCTGCGCTGCTACCTGCCTTATGACACGCCAGGCGCGGTGGCGCGCTTCCTCAAGCATTTCCAGCCCAAGCTGGGCATGCTCATGGAAACTGAGTTGTGGTTCAACCTGATTGCGGGCTGCAAGGCGCGCAACATTCCCATCCTGCTGGTCAATGCGCGGCTTTCCGCAAAATCGGCGCAGGGTTATGCGCGTTTGGGACGCTTGGCTGGCGACGGCTTGCGGCAATTGACGGCAATTGCCGCGCAGACCGTGCAGGATGCCGAACGCTTGCAGGCATTGGCGAGTGACCGTGACGGAGAGCTGCCGGTTGAGGTGACCGGCAACCTCAAATTCGACGTCACGCCGCCCGCGGCAGCCGCGGAACTGGGCGCTACCTTGCGCGGCTATTTCGGCAATGCGCGGCCGGTATTTCTTGCTGCGAGCACGCGCGATGGCGAGGAGGCCATTATCCTCGATGCGGTGGCTGCGGCTAATATTCCGCAGTTATTGACGGTGATCGTGCCGCGCCATCCGCAACGGTTTGACGAAGCCGCCAACCTGCTGACAAAACGCGGCATCCATTTCCTGAGGCGTTCCCGGCTGGATTCGGCTGTGCCTGCAAGCGTGCAGGTGGTGCTGGGCGACAGCATGGGGGAAATGTTTGCCTACTATGCAGCCTGCGATGCGGCGTTTATCGGTGGCAGCCTGCAACCGCTGGGTGGGCAGAACCTGATTGAGGCGAGCGCGATGGGGAAGCCGGTGCTGATAGGCCCGCATACGTTCAATTTTGCAGCTGCCACCGAGCTTGCTATCGACGCCAAGGCTGCCTGGCGCGTGCAAGATGTGGCTGATCTTGCGCGCGCATTGCAGCGACTGTTTGGTGACCCGGAGCTGCGGCAGTCCATGGGATGGAAGGCATTGGCGTTCAGCACCAGCGCGGGCGGCGCTACCCGACGCATTGCCGATATGGCGGCGCGGTATTTGCCTTAGAGCCTGTTCACCCTCTTAAACATAGAGTGAGATAGTGACATCGTTGGGGACTTGCGTCTGCCATTGCCCATTTCGATGTTTTATTTCACAAGCCGCGAGATTGCCTTGAAGGCATCTCCTTCTGCTTTTTCCAACCACTCGAATACGATGGATTCGGTATTGCTCACGACAACACCGGCCTGCTGCAGGCGTTGCAGGGCATTGGCCTTGTTGGCCGGATGGCGCGAGAGCACTGCGTCTTCCGCCACGATCACCTGGTGACCGTGCTGCTGTAATTGCAGCGCGGTTTGCAATACGCAGATATGCGCCTCCATGCCCGCGAGCACAAGTTGCGGCCGGTCGCGCGTGAGCTGGCTGCGGAAGGCGGGCACGGCATGGCAGGAGAACGCGGTTTTCTCCACCCGGGCGGCCTTTTCCAGCCACGGGGAGAACTCCGCGAGCGTGGAGCCAAGGCCCTTTGGATACTGCTCGGTGTATATCACCGGGATTTCCAGCAAACCGGCGGCCTGCAGCAGGATGCCGCAGTTGCGGGCAAGGGAGGCGATGGCGTCTTCCGCCATGGCGGCTGCGAGTTTTTCCTGCACATCGACGATGACCAGCTGGCTTTGCTCACGTATGGCGAGATGGGCAATGGGCATGAGTGGCTCCTGTTATTGCGACAGGCTGCTGGTGACGACCAGGCGCTCGTTGACTTCGGCAAGGTCGGCCTCGTTCAGGAGCCCGATGGCATACTTGAGCCTGAGCACATTCATGAGATAGCCATAGCGCGATTGCAGCAGGTCGCGCTTGGCGGTGAAGAGTTGCTGCTGGGCATTGAGCACATCCACGCTGTTGCGCACGCCGACTTCATATCCCAGGTTGGTGGAATCAAGCTGGCTCTGGCTTGAATTGAGTGCCTGTTCATAGGCTTGCACCTGTGCCACGCTGCCGGTCAGGCTGAGATAGGCCTGGCGCGTATCCAACTCCGATTTTCTGCGCGCGGCCTCGACTTCATCCATAGCTTTTTGTTGGTTGGAAATGGCTTCGCGCACACGCGAACTGATGGCGCCGCCCTGGTAGAGCGGGATATTCAGCCTGAGGCCGATGGTGGCATTCTGCAAATCAGTGCCGAAACCATTCGGGCTGCCGCCTGAGCGGGTATCTGCATAGCTGCCCACCATATCCAGTGTGGGCCAGTGGCCTGCGTTCATGCGCTCGACTTCCTGGCTGGCAAGCTGCAAGGCCTCCTGTTGAATGCTGAGTTCCAGATTGTTCTGTGCCGCAAGGGTTACCCATTGTTCCATATCAAGAGGCTGCGGTGGCCGCGTTTGCAGGTCTTGCCGTACCGTGGCGAGGCGTTCCGGCAGGCGGCCAATGATGGCCTGCACCGCGCGCTTGCGCACCTCGTAATCATTGTGCACGGTGATTTCCTGCGCTTTGAGCAGGTCGAACCTTGCCTGTGCTTCATTCACATCCGTGATAGTGGCAGTGCCTACTTCAAAATTGGCCTTGGCTTGTTCCAATTGCTCGGCAATGGCAGCTTTCTGGCTGTTGATGAGGTCGATCTGGTCCTGTGCCATCAACACGTCAAAATAGGCTTGCGCACTGCGTAGCATCAGGTCTTGCTGTGACAGCATCAACTGCTTGTCCGCCTGCGAAACCTGGGTTTGCGCCTGCTTGTATTGCACCCAGTTTTCCTTGCGCAGGATAGGCTGGGTGAAGTTAACGCCAAAGCCGAATACTTCAAAGGATTCACGCCCGGCGTTGCGGAAAATGGCGTTGTCGCCCAGGTAGCGGATGTCGGTCTCGGAATGGCTGGCCTCAGTCGTGAAGTTGACTGTGGGCCGGTACAAGGCCTTGCCCTGTTCGATCTTTTCCTGTGCCGCCAGGTTACCGCTGCGCGCTGCCGCGAGCGTGGGATCACTGGATAGTGCAATTTCGTAGATATCAAGCAGGTTCTGTCCGTTTTCAGCCTGCGCCTGACATGAGATCAGGCCAGCCATTGCGAGGATGAACAGGCGGGTATGGATGTGAGTAACTCTCATGGTATTGATCTCTGGAAAGTCTGTTAATACCGTGTCAGGGATTGATTGTCCGGCATTCTAACCCGATACCAGGCGGCATATAGCGCGGGCAGGGACAATATCGTCAGCACGGTGGCCACGGTCAAGCCTCCCATGATGGCGACGGCCATGGGGCCGAAAAATGTGTTCCTGGTGAGCGGGATCATCGCCAGGATGGCGGCTGCCGCTGTGAGCATGATGGGACGGAAGCGGCGCACGGCGGATTCGACAATCGCTTCCCATTCCGGCTTGCCGGCACGCTTGTCCTGTTCGATCTGATCTACCAGGATCACGGAATTACGCATGATCATGCCCGATAGCGCAATGGTGCCCAACATGGCGACAAAACCGAATGGCTTGTCGAATATCAGCAGGGCGATGGTGACGCCGATCAGGCCCAGCGGCGCGGTCAATAACACCAGCATGGTGCGCGAGAAACTCTGCAGTTGCAGCATGAGAATGGTCAGCATGGCAAAAATAAACAGTGGCAGCCCGGCTGCTACCGATTGGCCGCCCTTGGCTGACTCCTCGACCGCGCCGCCGGTTTGCAGGTCATATCCCACTGGCAGGTGCTGGCGGATATCGGCCAGTTTCTTTTCCACCTGCTCGGAAACAACTGGGGCTTGCAAGTGGCCGATCAGGTTTGCTCGAACGGTGATGGTGGGGACGCGGTTGCGGCGCCAGATCACGGCATCTTCAAAGCCAGGGGTGATGGTGGCCAGTTGCGAGAGCGGAACACTGGTGCCGGCGCTGGTGGGCACCATCAGTTCGGACAGGTGCGAGAGGTGGGTGCGCTCCAATGTATCACCGCGGAGCACGAGGTCTATGCGCTCTATGCCGTCACGGTACTCGGTGACATACAGCCCGCGCATTGCGGCATTGAGCAGGTTGGCAATATCAGTGGAACTGACGCCCAACAGCCTGGCCTTGGATTGATCCACTTCCACCTTCATGACCTTGCTTGGCTCTTCCCAATCCAGTTGCACATTGGTGAGGTTGGCGTTGCTGCGCATGATATCTGCCACCTGGTGGCTGATGTCGCGGATTTTCTCCACTTCAGGGCCGGAAACGCGGAATTGCACCGGAAAACCGACCGGCGGCCCGTTCTCCAGGCGCAACACCGAGGCCCTCAGGGCAGGGAAGTCAGTGTCGAACAAGTGCAGCAGCTTGCTGCGCAGGGCCTCGCGTTGCGCATCGCCTGCCGTCAGGATGACGAACTGGGCAAAGCTGCGTTGTGACAATTGCTGGTCCAGCGGCAGGTAGAAACGCGGGCTGCCGCTGCCAATATAGGCCACATAGTTTTCTATGCCGGACTGTTGCTGCAGCCATTGCTCCAGCTTTTTGACCTCCGCATCGGTGGCGGCATACGAGGAGCCTTCCGCCAGGCGCAGGTCGACAATCAATTCGGGCCGAGTGGAATCAGGGAAAAACTGTTGCTGCACCAGGCCAAAGCCAACCACCGAGGCGATGAACAGTGCCAATGTGGTCGTGATGACGATCCAACGGTGGCGTACGCACTGCGTGATCAGGCGGCGCAGGCGTTGATAGAACCGCGAGTCGTAAATGTTGGCATGTTCGCCGGCCCCTATATGTTGCAGGTGTTGCTGCTTGCGTGCTGCCAGGTATCGGTTCAGGCCAGGAGCGATGCGTTGCAGCCAACGGGCCGCGCGTGAAGGCGGCTTGGCTGCTTGCTGCCGATAGTCAGGCAGCAGGTAATAGCCGAGGTAGGGCACAAGGATCACTGCCGCAATCCAGGAAACCAGCAGGGCAATGGCCGAAACCTGGAAGATGGAGCGGGTGTATTCACCGGTGGCGGATTCGGCGATGGCAATCGGCAGGAACCCTGCCACGGTGACCAGCGTGCCGGTCAGCATGGGGATGGCCGTGGAGGTGAAGGCAAACGAGGCGGCTTTCATGCGCTCCCAGCCCTGTTCCATTTTCGATGCCATCATTTCCACGGCAATAATGGCATCGTCCACCAGCAGGCCCAGCGCCAGGATTAATGCGCCCAGCGAAATCTTGTGCAGGCCCACGCCGAATATTTCCATCAGCAGGAAGGTAATGGCCAGCACTACCGGGATGACAATGGCGACGACAATGCCCGTACGCAGACCCAGTGACAGCAGGCTGACGCCCAGCACAATCACCAGCGCTTCTATCAGTGAATGCACAAAATCATTGACGGACCTGACGACGGCCCTAGGTTGTGAAGACACGGTATCCAGGTTCAAGCCCACGGGCAACTGGACGCTGATGCGGGTGGTGGCATTATCCAGTGCGCGGCCCAGTTGAATGATATCGCCGCCATGGTTCATGGCTACGCCCAGCAGCAGGGTTTCCTTGCCCATGAAGCGTACGCGCGAGGTAGGCGGATCTTCAAACCCACGGTAGATTTTCGCAATATCACCCAGGCGGAACTCATTGCCATTGGCCCGCAGTTTCAGCTCGCGCAAGTTGTCCAACCGGTCAAAGCGCCCGCTGACGGCAATGCGGATATGTTCCGGCCCGCTGTCGTAAGCCCCAGCGCTGTTAACTTGATTCTGCTGTTTCAGCGTATCCAGCAGGGTGCCGGTGCTGATACCCAGGGTTGCCAGCTTGGCATTGGCCAGTTCGATATAGATGCGCTGCGGCTGCTCGCCAAAAAACTCGACCTTGGCGACATCCTTGATCCTGAGCAATTCGCTGCGGATGGATTCGGCCTGGTTCTTCAGTTCGGCATAGTCGTAGCCATCGCCATGCAGGGCATAGAGGTTGCCATAGACATCGCCGAACTCGTCGTTGAACCATGGCCCCTGCACCCCGTCGGGCAAAGTGTTGCGGATGTCGCCTATCTTTTTTCTGGCTTGGTACCAGACATCAGGCACGGCTTTGGGTGGCGTATCGTCCCTGGCGAGGATGAAAATCAGCGATTCGCCCGGGCGGGAATAGCTGCGCAGGATATCCAGGTGAGGCAGTTCCTGCAGTTTCTTTTCCAGCTTGTCCGTTACCTGTTGTTCCACTTCATGGGCACTGGCGCCGGCCCACAAGGTACGCACCACCATGACCTTAAAGGTGAAGGGCGGGTCTTCAGACTGCCCGAGCTTGGTGTAGGCGAGCATGCCGGCAATGGTGAGTGCCAGCATGAAGTAAAGCACCAGGCTGCGATGGTGCAGGGCCCAGTCGGAAAGGTTGAAATGACCGCGTTGTTCGCTCATTGGTCAACCTCGGTATTGACCGGGGTGACGACCTGCCCGTCAGTGAGGGTGTGCACGCCGGTGACCACGATAGTTTCGCCGCCGTTGAGGCCGGAAAGAATGCTGACCCCTTGCTCGCTATAGCTGCCTATGCTGACAGCCTGCGGACGTACCTGGTTGTCGGCGTCAACAACCCAGACTTCCGCCTGGCCGTTTTGCTGGGAGACAGCGGTGCTGGGTAGCACAAAGCCATGCTGGTGGTCGTCCAGCCTGACTCCCGCCGTCATGCCGATCTGTACGTTCTCATCGGGATCCAGCAACGATACCTGGGTCTGGAAGGTGCGGGTGGATGGATCAGCGGCGGGTGCTATTTCCCTGATGCGGCCCTGATAAGCCTGCTCACGGTGCGACCAAAGGCGGATGACAGCGCTATCTCCTGCATGCCGGTTCTGCATGCGGGATTCAGGGATGGCAACCTGCACCTCCAGTATGCCCGGCACCGCAACACGCGCGATGGTCTGCCCGGCACTGACCACCTGGCCAGGCTCTGCATTGATCGCGGTGATCACCCCATCGCGCTCTGCCGTCAGTGTGGTGTATTGCGCCTGGTTGCTTGCTACCCTGGCCTGGGCCCTGGCCTGCTGCACCTGGGCATTGGTGGATTTCAGGCGTGTTTCCACCGAGTCCAGCGCAGCGGCGGAAATAAAGCGCTGCTCAAAGAGCTGGCGCTGGCGCTTGCTATCCGCCTCGGCCAGGGCCAGTTCGGCCTCTGCGGCATGCAGGGCAGCCTGGGCTGCAGCAAGGGAGAGGTTGTTGTCCTCTGCGTCCAGCCTGGCAAGTACTTGTCCTTTTTTGACGTGATCACCTACTTCCGCATAACGCTGGACAATCTTGCCGGCGATGCGGAAACCTTGCGCCGACTCATAGCGCGGGCGTACCTCGCCCGTCAGCCACTGGCCATGGTTGATGTCATCGGCGGCTTCTACTTTCATTACCAGTGCAGGCCGCGGTGGGGGTGCTTCCGGGGCGGGTTTCTGGCAAGCGGCAAGTAGAGACAGGGTCAGGCTGAGCAGCCACATGGTACAGGGCAGCCTGAAATACCTGTTGTTACCTATAAAGTTGGGGCTTGCTGGCGAAGATGGCATGTGCAGGGCGGGCTTTTGGGGCATATCTATACCTAGTGGGCAGGATGAGGCCTGGTCAGGCCTTGAATCATGGTGTCTTGCATGAGGGTGACGCGTTGTTCTATCGGCTGCCAGTCCACCCAGTCGTCGTCAGCCATGCTGATTTGCAATGCGCATACCCCATGAATCCCGGCCCAGAGCGTCTGGGCAATCAGCTCTATATTGTGTAGTTCAGGGCGGAATACCTGTTGCTCGAATGCCTGTTTGACCATGAAGCGCAGTAGTGCATAGGCATCCTGCTCGACATTGCCATGGTGAACCTTGGATTTGTCCTTGCTGGTAACAGGCTTTGGCGTCATGAACATGAAACGGTAATGGTTGGGGTAGGTCAGCGCATAGCGGGAGTAAGCGCGGCATAGTGCCTGAAGTTGCTCGACCGCATCCTGGCTGGCATCGGTGTGAATGCTTTGCAGATCCTTGGAGAGAATCCTGAAATCGTGATCGCACAGGGTTTGCAGCAAGTCGTTCTTGTCAACAAAGTGCAGGTAGATTGTCGTGGGAGAGTAGGCTGTGCGCTTGGCAATCTCGCGCATGGAAACAGCCTCAATACCGCGCTCCACAAACAACTGGCGTGCCGCATCCAGTATCAGCATTTTCAGGTGTTGGCGTTGTTCCGGGGTTTTGACTCTGCGAGGCATACACTGGATATCAAATAAATAATATCTTTAAATTAAACACTGTTAAGTTAACAGTGTCAATTTAACTGGGATTGCTGAGCAGGCTGCCTTTGCTTTCTGCTGGGAAAACTAAGCCTGCTAGGCGAGTTTTCCCGCGGGCGCAGGGATGCAGTAACTTAAAGAAAGGCGATACGAAAACGGAAGCTTCTGGCTCCCGTTCTTTTATTCAGAAGTTGAATTTTTGCGGCTGCGGTGCATTTTCGAGCTGGGGCAGGCAGGTCTCGAAAATCACATCCTGACGGAAGCTTTCCTCGCTGATGCGGCGCACGATAGTGGCTTCCATCACAGGCGCTTCACCTATCACGGCAAACAGCCTGCCGCCGACATTCAGTTGTTGTGCTGCCAGGGGCGGAAGCGCAAGTGACCCTGTGAACACGATGACGTCATACGGCGCATTGTCGGGCCAGCCTTGGGCGCCATCACCGACATACAGGGTGACATTGTGAATGTGTTGTTGTATCAGTCTCTCATGGGCTTGACGGCTCAGTTCTGCATTGATTTCAATGCTGTGCACCTCGCGAGCCAGGGAAGCGAGCAAGGCGGTGAGATAACCACTGCCGGTACCTATTTCCAGTACCTTGTCCGCGGGTTTGATTCCCAATGTCTGCAGGATGCGGCCTTCCATCTTGGGGGAAAGCATGGTCTGGCCTGAGCCGATGGGAATTTCGATATCAGCAAATGCCAGGCCTTGGTATTGCTTGGGGACAAAAGCTTCGCGAGGAACTCGGCTCAACAGATCCAGCACAGTGCCGTCTAGTACCTCCCAGGGGCGGATTTGCTGCTCTATCATGTTGAAGCGGGCTTGTTCTACATCGTGGTGCATAACATTATCCATCACATGGGTATCGGTTTGCCGATTATAGCGTTCGCTGATGGAGATTCAAGCTAATCCCGCTTTTGTAAGGGATTTTGATTGTTGAGATGAAAAGATTATGAGTGCCGGCTTTGTCGCTATACGGGAGATTAACACGGTTTTTCAATGGCTTATTTCTGATTCAATGTTTTTATTACACTTGATTCCACCAGGGATTTAACGTAGATTCCACCTATCGCTAGGGGTCTGCTTTTCCTGTCTCAATTGATGTTGGGGCTGGGAGTTGCAGTGAGAGTTACCCTTTGAACCTGACGTGGATTATCCCACCGTAGGGAAGCGGCTGTAGGTTTCAATGGGTTCCCCTGCCTGGTTTCTTTCCAGCGTCCATGAAGCTTTCATCGCTCCCTGCATTTTTCTGGAGCACTGAATGAACGCCACCGATAAAAACCTGCATGAGAAATTCCTCAATGCCACTGCCCAGGTCGACCCGGGTACTACGCAGCCGTTTACCAATTCCCGCAAGATTTACGTAGCAGGCTCGCGTCCTGACATCCGCGTGCCTTTCCGTGAAATCAGCCTGTCCGATACGCCGTCGGCATTTGGCGCGGAAAAGAACCCGCCTGTTGTCGTCTACGACACCTCCGGCCCCTATACCGACCCGGACGTGCAGATTGATATCCGCAATGGCTTGCCGGCCTTGCGCGCGGGTTGGATTGCAGAACGCAATGATACCGAGCAACTGGATGGGCCGACCTCGAAATACGGCCATGAGCGCCAGACCGACCCCAAGCTGGCCGACATGCGCTTTAACCTGACACGCAATCCTTTGCGCGCCAAGCCTGGCAAGAACGTGTCGCAGATGCACTATGCACGCCAAGGCATCATCACGCCGGAAATGGAATTCATCGCCATCCGCGAGAACCAGCGCCGCGAGGGGATGAGCGAATTGTTGCAAACCCAGCATGCCGGGCATCATTTCGGTGCTTCCATTCCCAAAGTCATTACCCCTGAATTCGTGCGTGACGAAGTGGCGCGTGGCCGTGCGATTATTCCTGCCAACATCAACCACCCGGAAATCGAGCCGATGATCATCGGCCGCAACTTCCTTGTGAAGATCAATGCCAACATCGGTAACTCGGCCATTTCGTCGAGCATCAACGAAGAAGTGGAAAAAATGGTCTGGGGCACGCGCTGGGGCGGCGATACCGTGATGGATTTGTCCACCGGCAAGAACATCCACGAAACCCGCGAATGGATCATCCGCAACTCGCCCGTGCCGATCGGCACCGTGCCTATCTACCAGGCGCTGGAAAAGGTCAACGGCAAGGCTGAGAACCTGACCTGGGAAATCTTTCGCGACACCCTGATCGAGCAGGCCGAGCAGGGCGTGGATTACTTCACTATCCATGCCGGCGTGCGCCTTGCCTACATCCCGATGACGGCCAAGCGCATGACCGGCATCGTGTCGCGCGGCGGTTCCATCATGGCGAAGTGGTGTCTGGCGCATCACAGGGAAAGCTTCCTCTACGAGCATTTTGCGGACATCTGCGAGATCATGAAGGCCTATGACGTCAGCTTCTCGCTGGGTGATGGCCTGCGTCCCGGTTCCATCTACGATGCCAACGATGAAGCCCAGTTTGCCGAACTCAGAACTCTGGGCGAACTTACCCAGATTGCCTGGAAGCACGATGTGCAATGCATGATCGAAGGTCCCGGCCATGTGCCCATGCACATGATCAAGGAGAACATGGACCTGCAACTGGAGCATTGCGGCGAGGCGCCGTTCTATACACTCGGCCCATTGACTACCGATATCGCGCCTGGTTACGACCATATCACTTCCGGCATCGGTGCCGCGATGATCGGCTGGTACGGCTGCGCGATGCTGTGCTATGTCACGCCCAAGGAGCACCTGGGCCTGCCGGACAAGGAAGACGTGCGCGTGGGTATTGTCACCTACAAGATTGCCGCCCACGCGGCCGACTTGGCCAAGGGCCATCCAGGCGCGCAGATCCGCGATAACGCGCTATCCAAGGCACGTTTCGAGTTCCGCTGGGACGATCAGTTCAACCTCGGCCTCGATCCTGAAAAAGCCAAGGAATTCCACGACGAGACACTGCCGCAGGAAGGCGCCAAACAGGCGCATTTCTGCTCTATGTGCGGCCCGCATTTCTGCTCGATGAAGATCACGCAGGACGTACGCGAATATGCAGACAAGTTGGGCGTGGACGAGCAGGCGGCGCTGAGCAAGGGCATGCAGGAAAAGGCGATTGAGTTCGTCAAGCGCGGTAGCGCGGTTTACCAGAAGGTCTGAATGAGCTTTGATGCGCTTGATAGCAATAGCCAGTTGCACTGGCCGTTGCTATTTTTTCGGCTGATTGTTACGTCTCAGCCAATCGGCAAGTTCCAGTTCGCTGATACCGCCTGCAGCCATGTTCTCAATCGTGAGCGTGGCATCTGCCTGCGATGCGGTCAACTTTCTGCCATTCAGCAGCAAGAACAAACCAGCCGCCAGCAAGGCGGCGCGTTTGTTGCCGTCGATGAAGGGATGGTTCTTGGCGATACCGTAACAGTATGCGGCCGCCAGGTCGGCATAGTCAGGCGACTCGTAGTTGGCAAGATTGATTGGCCTTGCAAGCGCGGAATCCAGCAATCCTTCATCGCGCATGCCTGAATCCCCGCCATGTTCTGCCAGGCTTTCATCGTGCAGCACCAGCAGTAGCTGCTTGTCTAGCCAGCGCCAGGACATTTATTTAGCCAGCGCCTTGAAAGTGTCGCGATACTCTTTCATGAATTCACGTCCCATTTCCAACTGCTCCTCGAAATTAGGGTCATAGGCGCTCAGCGTAATACCGGTTGGGCTTTCTGTGACAAAAACCTCATCGCCCTTTTTCAGCTTGAGCTTGTTCAGGTATTCCTTGGGCAGAATCACGCCCAGCGAGTTGCCAATTTGCGTCAATTTGAGTGTGGACATAGGGCTTACCTCAATGGGTCAATGTTATAACGATAGTTATAATACATAATTTTGTCAGGCATTCCAATGTGACAGGTCACTACCTTGATAAGCAATCGGTTGTTTGAGGTTGTGAAGCAGGACGCGGAATGATGGGTGCGGATGGCTGCTATGCTAAAATCACGTCATGACCACGCTTAAACTGAAACCCGGTGCAGCAACTTCATCCAAGACCATTGGCAAGCCACCGGTACGCAGGGCGGATCCTGCCAAGCGGTCGCGTACGACAGCACCAGATTATGCGGTGAAGGCCTCGCAGGGTGAGAGCGAGGAAATACGGAGTTCAGAAAAGGCTGCTCCTGTAAAAGAACGCAGGGCCAGGCCAGAGTCTGCACGAATCGCTTTAGAAAAACCTTCCAGAAAGCCGGCAGATCACAAACCGGCATCTGCCAGGAAACCGCATGGCCAAAAAGATGCCCAGCCGCGCCAATTTACCGATCGTGACACGCCTCGCCGTGGGGGCAAGCAGCGTGATGGTTTTGAGCCGGGCGTATTCAATCAGGATAGAAGTACCAACCCCAAGTTCTCGCCTAAGCCAACCCCCGGCAATCCCGAGCTGCCCCGGCTTTCCAAGCGCATGGCCGAGCTTGGCCTTTGCTCACGCCGCGAGGCGGACGAGTTTATTGCCAATGGTTGGGTGACGGTGGATGGCAAGGTGGTGGATGTGCTCGGAACGCGCGTATCGCCTGATGCGGAAATCAAGGTGAGCAAAGAGGCACACAAGCACCAGGCAGAAACGGTCACTATCTTGCTGCATAAGCCGGTAGGTTATGTGTCTGGCCAGGCGGAAGACGGTTATGAGCCCGCCATTGTGTTGGTGCACCCTGATAATCACTGGGATGAAGACCCCAGCCAGATAATATTTCAGCGCGGGCACCTGCGCGGCCTTGCGCCGGCAGGGCGTCTCGATATTGATTCCACTGGATTGCTCATCCTGACACAGGATGGCCGTATTGCGCGCCATCTCATCGGCGAGGATTCCAGTGTGGAGAAGGAATACCTGGTGCGTGTGACGGGAACGCTCAGTGCAGACGGGTTGAAGAAGCTCAACCATGGCCTGAGCCTGGATGGCGTCACACTCAAGCCTGCCAAGGTTTCCTGGCAGAATGAAGACCAGTTGCGCTTTGTCTTGCGCGAAGGGCGCAAGCGCCAGATACGCCGCATGTGCGAACTGGTCGGGCTGACCGTGGTCGGACTCAAGCGCGTGCGTATAGGCAGCGTGACCTTGGGTAAATTGCCTGTGGGTACTTGGCGTTATCTGCGTCCGGGCGAGCGTTTCTAGGAAAATTTAAAGGAATATCATGGGATTGTTTGACAGTATTGCAGGTTCGGTCATGGGCAAACTTGCTGGAAACAGTGGCAACCCGATGGTGCAGGCCGGGCTGGAACTCATGAACAAGTCCGGCGGGCCGCAAGGTGTGCTCGACAAGCTGCGTGCCAATGGCCTGGGTGCCGAGGTCGAATCATGGCTGGGCTCCGGCAGCAATCTGCCGTTGACCTTGCAACAGGTATTGCAGGTGTTTGGGACTGAGCTGATCAAGTCGATGGCGGGGCAGTTTTCCCTGCCCGTGGATGAATTCGGCAGCAAGCTTGCCGAGTACCTGCCGCAGGCAATCGACAAACTGAGTCCGGACGGCAAGCTGCCTGGCAGCCAGGCAGAGCTGATGGCACGGGCATTTTCCTTGCTTAAGTAGGCGCAGCCTGTGAGAACCGTCGGGGGCGGTTCATCGCAGGATCACATGAATGCGGTATTTTGATGCCGCCCATATCAACAACAAAGATGGCAAGACATGGATCTCTTATTATTACTCAAGGCTTTTCTCCTCGGCATCGTTGAAGGTGCCACTGAATTTCTCCCCATCAGCAGCACGGGCCACTTGATCATCATTGGTGATTTGCTCGACTTCAACGATGACAAGGGCAAGGTGTTTGAAATCGTGATCCAGCTGGGTGCAATCCTTGCCGTGTGCTGGGAGTACCGCACTCGGCTGACATCGGTGGCGACCACTTTGCATACCGGCACATCGCAGCGTTTTGTCCTCAACCTGTTTATTGCATTCCTGCCAGCGGCAATTCTGGGCCTGACGTTGCACGGGTTTATCAAGGAGCACCTGTTCTCCTCGATTACCGTGGCGGGCGCCCTGATTGTTGGCGGTTTTGTCATCCTGCTGGTGGAGAATATCTATTCCCACGACAAGGCGCCTGTCGCCAAGACTTCCAATCTCAACGAGATTACGCCATGGCAGGCGCTCAAGGTCGGTTGCGCGCAGTCGCTGGCGATCATGCCTGGCGTGTCGCGCTCGGGTGCCACCATTCTCGGCGGCATGATTTTCGGCCTCAACCGCAAGACGGCAACTGAATTCTCCTTCTTCCTGGCAATTCCTGTGATGTTTGCAGCCACGGTTTATGATGTTTACAAGAACTTCGAGCTGTTCGTGGTGGAAGACCTGGCAATGTTTGTCATCGGTTTTGTCACGGCTTTCCTCGCCGCGCTGGTGGCGATCAAGACCCTGATCCGCTATGTAGCCAACCATGATTTCAAGGGTTTTGCCTACTATCGCATCGTGCTTGGTATCATTGTGCTGGCTTATTATTGGTAAGCCGCTATCCGGTATCACTGCCGGTCAAACCTAGGCAGTGATACACTCGTTTTCTTCGCGCGCAATCAAAACAGGATAGGTTAATGAATAAAATCCTTAAGTATTCCTTGTTTGGCCTCGGCGGAATTGTCCTGGTGCTGGTCATCATCGTGGCGGTGTTTGCCGCGACCTTCAACCCGAATGACTACAAGCCCATGATCGTGCAACTGGTCAAGGACAAGAAACAGCGCACGCTCAATATAGAAGGCGACATCAAGCTGGCCTTCTGGCCCAAGCTTGGGGCCGACCTGGGCAAGATTTCACTTTCCGAGCACAACAGCGACAAGGAGTTCGCTGCAGTGGACGGTCTCAAGGTATCAGTGGCCTTGCTGCCGTTGCTGCGGAAAGAGCTAGTGGTCGATGCGGTTTATGTCGATGGCGCACGGGCCAATATCGTCCGTTACCAGGACGGCAGCACCAACTTCGACGACTTGCTGAGCGAAAGCAATGATGAGCCTTCCCAGGAAATCGCGTTCGATATTTCCAGCATCAATGTCAGCAATTCGGCAGTGAGCTTTCATGACGAAGCTGCCGACAGCACTTATGCCATCAAGCAGTTCAGCCTGAAAACCGGGCGTGTTGCGCTTGGCACGCCATTCGACCTTGCCAGCGATTTCGAGTTGAGCACCAGTGCGCCCAAGGTCGAGGCCAAGGTCAAGCTGCAAGGCAACTTCATGGCCGACCCCGAGAACAAGCATTTTGCCGTAAGCAAGCTGGATGCCGTGGTCAAGGGCAATATTGCAGATGTGGAGGATGCGGACATTCGTCTCAGCGGCGATGTGGATGTACACCCCGATAGCATGGAGTTGCTGGTCAATGGCCTCAAGCTTGCTGCTACCGGCAAGCTGGCGGATGCGAAGCTGACTGCCGACCTAGTAGCGCCCAAGCTGGTGGTGCAGAAGGATGAAGTGTCGGGAGACAAGGCAGAGCTTGCCTTCAGCCAGGAGAAAGCAGGGGAAATCATCAAGGCCAAACTGGTGCTGGCAGACATCAAGGGTTCGCCAAGGCAACTGCAAAGCAGTGGCATCAATGGAGAATTCAGCCTCAAGCAGCCGGACCGCAGCGTGGAAAGCAGGTTCTCCTCGCCGTTCCAGGGCAATCTGGAAGATTTGGTGTTCGAACTGCCCAAGCTGGCCGGCAGGATAGACATCAAGGACAAGGCGCTACCCAAGGGTGCTGCCCAGGGCGAATTTGCTTTCAAGCTGTTCGCAGATGCCAAGCAGGAGAAAGTGAACAGCGATTTCAGCCTGGATGTCGAAGATACCAAGCTTAAGGGTGATGTTGCCGTGGTGGGTTTCGCCAAGCCGGATATCCGCTTCAACCTTAATGGTGACAAGCTTGATCTCAACAAGCTGCTGGGTACAAATTCCACCAATGCAAAACCGGCACAGAAGGCTGCGAGCAAGCCCTCAGAAGCAGGGGCGCAGGATCTTTCAGCGTTGAAGGACTTGTTGTTGCAGGGCAACGTCAATATCGGGAGCATTGTGTATGAGAAATTCCATCTGGCCGGACTCAGGCTGGGGATCAAGGCAGATGGCAAAACGCTGAATGTTAGCCCGTTCAACGTCAAGCTGGATGAAACTTCCATCAAGGGCAGGTTTGGCATCAGCCGCTTTGAACGGCCGATTTACCATTTCGATGTGGATATCGATGATCTGGATGCAGACCGCTATATCACGGATTCCGAGGCCAAACCTGCTCCAGCGCCTGCCAGCAAGCCGAAAGAGGATGCCCCGATTGACCTGAGCGCATTGCGCCAGTTGAACGCGGATGGTGAGCTGCGTATCGGGTCGCTCAAGGTTGCCAATGTCAAAAGCACGAATGTGCGCATCAAGTTAAAAGCGGACTCGGGGGTGGCCGAATTATCCCCTTTTTCCGCTAATCTCTACGAGGGCTCAATGAATGGCGCCCTGACCGTGGACGCCCGCAGCACGCCCAATATCGCCATCAAGCAGGACATGAAAAGCATCGCGATAGGCCCCTTACTCTCTGATGCCATCAACAATGACATGCTGAGCGGCAAGGGCAGTCTCAATCTGGATATCACGACCAGCGGCGAGACTGTGAATGCGCTCAAGAAAGGGCTGAACGGCAAGGCGGCGCTCAATCTTCAAAATGGCGCAGTCAAGGGCATCGACATTGCCGGCACGTTGCGCGGCGCCAAGGACAAGCTCAATGTGCTTAAGGGCAATACCAGTGTGGCGGATGACAAAAGCAAGCAGACGGATTTCAGCGAAATGTCCGCAAGCTTCAATATCAAGAATGGCGTTGCGCATAACGACGACCTGAACATGAAGGCGCCCTTGTTCCGTATTGCAGGCAATGGCACTGTCGATATTGCCAATGAAACCTTGGATTATCTTGCTAAGCCTACCGTAGTGGCTTCCCTTAAAGGACAGGGCGGGGCAGACCTGCAAGAGCTCAATGGCTTGACTGTGCCCATCAAGCTGAGCGGCACCTTTGCCAAGCCTGCGTATGCCATTGACTTTGCCGGGCTTGCCAGCGCAGTTGCCCGCAACAAATTACTGGAAGGCGCCGGCGGTGCGAAAGGCGAGGCCGTGAAGAATCTGCTGGAAGGCAATCGCGAGGAAGCGGTTAAATCCCTGCTGAACAAGAATAATCAAAGCTCCAAGGAAGGCAGCGATGAGCCGGCTGCCTCGTCTGAAGACAAGGTCAAGCAGAAGCTGCAGAACTTATTTGGCAGATAAATGGATTTGTCACATTTTCCACCTATTGCAGAACGGTTGATTGCCTGGCAAAAACAGCATGGCCGTCATGACCTGCCCTGGCAGAATACGACGGACCCGTATGCGATCTGGGTTTCAGAAATCATGTTGCAGCAGACGCAGGTGGCTGCCGTGATCGGCTATTACCAGAAATTCATGCAGCGCTTCCCGACCATTGCCAGCTTGGCTGCAGCCAGCCAGGAAGACGTGATGCAGCACTGGAGCGGCCTGGGGTATTACTCGCGGGCGCGCAACCTGCATAAGGCAGCGCAGATCATGATGGCCGAACACCAGGGTGTTTTTCCACGAGATTTCGAGGCGATACAAGCCTTGCCCGGCATAGGCCGCTCTACCGCAGCAGCCATTTCCTCATTCGCCTTCGGCCTGCCGCAACCGATATTGGACGGCAACGTAAAGCGCGTGTTTGCGCGTTATTTCCTGGTCGATGGCTGGCCCGGCCAACCCAGTGTCGAGAAAAAACTCTGGCAGATAGCGGAGCGGATGCAGCCCCAGACTGCAATGGGCACTTACGCGCAAGCCCTGATGGACCTGGGGGCCACGGTGTGCGTGCGTAGCCGCCCCCGTTGTGCCAATTGCCCATTGCAGGAAGATTGCGGCGCACTGTCCATGGACCGCGTCAGCGAATTGCCTGCCTCCAAGCCCAGAAAAACCATCCCGGAAAAAACCGTGCAAATGCTGGTGATGACGCATGGCAACCGTGTCTTGCTGCAAAAGCGGCCTGATAGCGGTATTTGGGGCGGCTTATGGAGCCTGCCCGAGCTGGAGTTGGGCCAGGATAGCCAGGCTTGGGGGAAGCAGACAATGGGCCTGGATGGGCATGCGCCCGCATCCTTGATGCGGCTGACCCATGTGTTCACCCACTTCAAGCTGCATATTACCGCCAACCATATGCCGGTGGCTGCTTTGCCCTTGCAGGCGCAGGAACCTGGCTGGCATTGGATGCCGCTTGACGTGGCGATTGATGCAGCCCTGCCGGTGCCGGTGCGCAAAATCCTGCAGGCCCTGGCCGCGCAGCAGCATGGCGCTGCCAGTGCAAAACAGCGCCAGCTGGCCCTGGTCTAAGAGCCTGTTCACCATCTTTTCATGGGATACGTTGTCCCGGCAGGGTAGTTGAAGCAAGGTTCCTCCTTAAGCGTTTTTCACCTTCTGAGCAGTGCTGCGCGATCTGCGCTTGCGCAGCCAAATGACGATGCCGGTAATGCTGAGCATTGCCACCACGGCGCCCATGACAGAAATCATGATGCGGCCCGGCAACCCGAGAATGCGGCCCGAATGCAGCGGGAATTGCGCTTGCATGAAGATGTCCCCAGCGCTGCCGGTGCCGGGAATGACTGAGCCGGCCGGGCTGCCATCCTTGCCATCGAAGTAGAGCCAGGGATTTCCCAGTCCGCCGTCGCCATGGTCATTGCCCGCTTCAAAAAATCCCACACCATACAGGCCGAATGCCGGTGAATAGAACACGGCACCCGCAGGTGCGCTCCATCCGCGCTTGCGGGCTTCCGTACTTGCAATTTCCAGTATCTTTTCCCGGCTGATGCCGGGTTCGAGCGGCTGGTCTTCGGGTTGCGGTGCGCGCGAGGCAAACGGGCTTGGGCTCAGGCTGGAAAAGGTTTCCACCACGGGGCGCATTACCTGGAAATTGAGATTCATCGAAACTGAGGTAACAGCGAGTATCAGTAACAACAGCCACACCCAGACGCCGCCGGAGCGATGCAGGTCGAAATTGAGCTTGTAGCCGCCCTGCTGCCAGCGGAAGGCAAACGATTTGCGCCACGACTTGAAGTTGGGAAACGAAATCCAGAGTGCGATTAGGTTATCGAACACCCAGATAATGGCAATGATGCCCATGAACAGTATGCCCAACTCGATGCCCCAGGCATCGGGAATATGCATGCTGTAGTGCAGTTTATAGAGAAAAGGCAGCAGGTTTTCGCGGCTGAGGGAAACTGCGCCCCACTCCCGCTGGCCTTGTATTTTCCCGTTGACCGGATTTAGGGCCACTTGGTTGAAATCAAGTTCGTGGGCTTTTCCGGTGGATGGGTCCGGCCTGGCGGCAACGCCCACACCCAGGGTATGGCCTGGCTCTATATCAAGCGGCAGGTAGCTTACCATCAATTTGGGGTTATCTTGCTCAAGCTTGTTGGCAAGATCCAGTGCAGCTTGGGGTGTTCCTGTGCTTGCAGCATGGAACAACGCCGGGTTTAGCCATTCATCCAGCTCATGATCCCATGAAATGACGGCACCGGTGAGGCCGGCAATAAAGAGAAAAACGGCCATGGTGAGCCCGAACCAGCAATGCAGGGTAACTAGATATTTACGCATTCAAATTCTAATGATGCAGTTATGAGTGGAGATGAAAGTTTATATTTTATATAATACGGATAATGATTTTTATTAAAAATAATCAAGCGCGTCAGTAGTTTTGGGCTTGCGTCCGGGTTCCAGCCCGGTGTTTCCAGCTTCATCTATCCAATCGGGGAATTTGCACAGCCGGGCAATTCCCTGTCCCCAAGCCTTGCGTCAGCAGGGTTGTCCGGTATTGTTAATTCAATGCAGGAGTATCATGAAATCCTTAAATTATCGTTTCTATTGCTGGTTGGCTTGCTTTGCTACCTTGCAGGCTTATGCGGCTGAAGAAAAATTGCCCGAGGTGCAGGTAAGCAGCCACCTGGAAAAGGAAACCCCCACAAGCGCCGTGCGGGGCTATACCGCAAAACGCAGCGCTACTGCAACCAAGACCGACAGCAGCATCCTGGAAACACCGCAATCCATCTCCGTGATCACGGCAGACCAGATTGAAGACCAGCGAGCGCAATCAATACAGGAAGTCTTGCGCTACAGTGCTGGGGTCGTATCCGACCAGTACGGTCTGGATTCACGGTCAGACTCTTATGCCATCCGCGGCATGGATGCCACGCAGTACCTGAATGGCTTGCGCCAGATCAATACCTTTTATTCCGAGACCATACGTCCCGACCCTTACGCCATGGAGCGCATCGAGGTTTTACGGGGACCTTCTTCCATGTTGTATGGATCAGGCGGCGTCGGCGGTGTGGTTAACCTGGTATCCAAGCGCCCGCAGACGGAAACCAAACGTGAGATGAGCATCTTGCTTGGCAACTATCAGCGCAAGCAATTGCAGGCTGATTTCACAGGGCCGGTCGCGGATACCGACAACTTGTTCTACCGCTTGGTCCTGTTGGGACGCGATAGCGAGAGCCAGGTCAAGCATGCGGGAGACGAGCGCACCCTGATTGCGCCCTCGCTGACCTGGAAGCCGAGCGATCACACCAGCATTACCCTGCTGGCCCAATACCAGCGCAATGACGGGCGGCCCACGCCGCAATTCCTGCCTTGGTCCGGCGTGCTGCGGCCCAACCCGAACGGCAAGATTCCGTTCAACACCTATCTCGGCGATCCCGGCTTCGACCGCTATGTCTCCGAATCCACGCACCTCGGATGGTCGCTGGAGCACGCGTTCAACGATCACCTGAAATTTAGGCAGAACGCCCGCTACACCAGCAGCACGAACGATTACCGCAGCCTTTATCCCGACAGTTTCAGCGTCAACCCTTATATCGATGCCAACCAGCGCGTGTTGAACCGTTACGTGGATGTCTCCAAGACGAATTCCAAGACCGTCAATCTCGACAATCACCTGGAAGCCAGCTTCAATACCGGCGATTTTTCACATACCTTGCTGCTGGGTTTGGATTATGGGCGTTTTCGCCAAGCCAAGAATGCCGGTTTTTATTTCAGTCCCAACAACTCGATTGATGCCTACGATCCAATCTATACGCCTGTAGATACTTCTGGCTTGGTATTGACACCTTCATTCTCGCGCCTGATTCAGACAGGTGTTTATTTGCAGGATCAAGTGCGCTACAAGCAATGGATACTGACAGCCGGCATTCGACGGGACGAGGCCAAGAATGAGGCTCAAGGCTCGGAGACCCAGCGGGATTATGCAACCACGGAACGTTACGGCCTGACCTATGTGGCCGAGAATGGCTGGACGCCTTATATCAGCTATGCCGAATCTTTCTTGCCTGTTGCCGGAACAGATCGCTTGGGTGACCTGTTTGAACCGCAGCGTGGCAAGCAATGGGAGCTGGGAGTGAAGTATGAGCCGCCAGGGTCCCGCACTCGCTTTACTGCGGCAGTGTTTGATATTCGCGACCAGAATCGTGCGACGCCTGACCCTATCAATCCAAACTATTCAATCCAGCAAGGAGAAATCCATTCAAGAGGCCTAGAGTTGGAAGCGGTGAGCTCACTGACTAACCATCTGAGCCTGATTGCGAGCTACAGCTATCTGGATGCGCGTTATAACAAAACCAATAATCCAGCGGAGCGCGGCAACCAGATCGAAACCATTCCCAAGCATTTGGCTTCCGCATGGGCAGTGCAGCGGTTTGCGCTGGGTGAGCTGCATGGCTTCCGGGCCGGCCTCGGGGTGCGCTACATTGGCAGTACTCAGGATGCCTACGAGCAGGTCAAGGCGCCCGATGTAACGCTGGTTGATGCGATGCTCGGATTGGATTACGGGTCATGGCGCTATGCATTCAATGCCAGTAACCTGTTCGATAAGGAGTATGTATCCACTTGCATTTCGCGAGGCGATTGCTGGCTGGGCCCGCGCAGGCAGGTGATTGCCAGTGCCACCTATTATTGGTAAGCGCTTGCTTTCTGTGGCAAGTGAATAAAAAAGCCCGCTTAGCGGGCTTTTTAGGATTAAGCCAGGCTTAGATCTCGCCCCAGCTTTCGTCCCACATGCAGTGCTTGATCTTGTGGCGGTTGGCGATGAGTTCGTCGATAGTCGGCTCATCGTTCAGCGCGCGCTTGATTGCAAGCTTGGTTGCTTCGTAGTTGTTCTTGTACATGTCGGCCTTGTCCAGCTTGCCTTCCTTCGCCAGCGGGCCACAGCCCGGATCAATCCATACCAGGCTGATGATGGCCAGGTCGTTGACCTGATCTTTAGGGATAATGCCTTCGATCACAGCGTCCAGGATTGCGTCAGCCGTTGCAGCCTGTACCACGCCGCCGAACAGCTCAATGTTGATGGAATCCTTCAGGGTCACCTTGGGCACCATCATGGTAGCTGGGCGCACCAACTGGTTGATGTCACGCACGGCAAACATGGCGGAGTGGCCCTTGCTTTGTGCCATCAGGTTGGCAAATGCCTGGCCGACCGGGCCGTCAACAGCGCCGATGAGGATTTCTGGCATGGCCGCGGTGACGTCCTTGCCTTCACTGAAGATGGTGGCTTCACCAGCCTTGAAAATGATTTTTGACATCGTGGGTATCCTTAAGGGAGTGGTAAACGAACTAAACGTCGTATTTTACCCAAAGCGGCATGACTGGGGCAAACTTCAAAAGTGGCTGGCGTGCGCCTGATGTGATCTAAATGTAGCCGACCTTCGGCGATCGTGCCGCTTGTCAGCACAGTATTGCCGCTTGTCGGAAAAATTCGCTTTCAGCGCAGTCTGCATTGCATGATTCACAGTGGCAAAAGAGGAGTTCTGATGAGAGTGAGACAGCAAGGTTTTACATTGATTGAGCTGATGGTTGTGGTGGCAATCATCGCGATTCTTGCGTCTATTGCTGTACCGTCTTATACACGGTATGTCGCTCGTGCGAAGATTGCAGAGGCAATCTCGCAATTGTCGGATATCCGCAACCGCATGGAGCGCAGTTATCAGGATAACCGGCGGTATGACTGTAATGCCGTTACCATGCCTTCTGCCCCGACTGTACAGTTCTTTACCTACGAATGTGGCACGCCTAATGGTAATCAGACTTTTCTCATTACGGCGACTGGTGTTGCCGCGCAGGGCATGGGCGGTTATGTCTTCACCATCAATCAGGATAATGTGCGGCAAACCACGGCATTTCCTGGTGCCTCAGTACCAGCGAATTGCTGGATCACCAAGCATGGCGGGAGCTGCTAAATGCGGCAACATGGCTTCACGCTGGTGGAGTTGGTGGTTACCTTGACGCTCATGGCGATTTTATTAGCAGTTGCAGTACCAAGTTTTCGTGAGATGTTGCTGAATTTCCAGATTCGCGCAGCAGCGGAAGGGTTAAATACCGGTTTGCAACTGGCGCGGGCAGAGGCTATTCGTCGCAATACCAATGTGGTGTTTACCTTGAGCAACAATGCGACCTGGACTATCGGGTGCCAGGTTGTTGTGGCAGATGATGATAATGATGGCGTTGATGACTGCCCGGCGGTGATTCAGAGCAAGCCTGATACGGAAGGTGCGGTAGCCGTGAGTGTAGAAGTGGTGCCTGCAGGTGCCAATACGGTAACGTTTAATGGTCTGGGGCGCGTGACATTCAATAACGATGGCAGCAATGTGGTGCGCGAGATTGATATTGACGCCAGCGAAGGCAATGGACGCAACTTGCGCATCCTGGTTCGGGGGGGCAGTGTGCATTTTTGCGACCCCAACGTGACTACAGTAGGAGATCCACGCGTATGCGCATGATTCCGTCTCGTGCTAAGCAAAACGGTTCTATCTTGCTGGAAGGGCTGATTGCTATTTTGGTGTTCTCCATGGGGATATTGGCAATTATCGGTTTGCAGGCCGCATCCATGAGGACAGTATCTGATGCGCAATATCGTTTGGAAGCAAGTTACCTTGCCAATAGGTTGGTGGCCAGTATCTGGACAGCAGGGCCTTCCAACATCAATACCTATGGTTTACCCGGCGGCAGCTCTCCCGAGCTTGCGCTTTGGCTTGCAGATGTGAAAAACCGTTTGCCGGGAGCCGAGAGCCAGGCGCCTACTGTTGTGATAGCAGGCGATGCCACGGCCGGCTTTACCGCCACCGTGACTGTGTTCTGGCAACCTCCCTCAGAAACCGAACCACACAGCCATACCGCCGTGGCCTACATCAACAGCAATCCGACGCCATGAACACCATTGCCATTCATAGACATCATTCGGGATATAGCCTGGTCGAAATCATGGTCGGCATGACCATCGGTTTGTTGGGGCTGATGGTGATTGCACAAGTGCTGTCCATTTCGCAGGACAGCAACCGTACAACAAGCAGTGGCGGCAACGCGCAACAAAATGGCGCATTGGCCCTGCTGGCCATAGAGCGCGATATCCGTCAATCTGGCTATGGCATGAATGTGTCGCAAAACCTGGGTTGCCAGGTGGTGGGGACGGATAGCAGCACAGGCCGTGAGGTACGTTTTCTTTTTACCCCTGCTGTGATTACCCAGGGCCTGGATACAGCACCAGATGTGATTCAGCTCACTTACAGCAATGCCAGTATGGTGACTAGTCCTTCGGCATTGATGCAAACCATGGCTAATGCGGATGCAGACTATGTGGTTTCCAACCGCTTCGGCTTCACGGTAAATGATTTGGTTGTAGCAGCAGCCCCGGGCCAGGATTGCGATCTCGCACAGATTACTGCCACTCCTGGCAATCCTTATCAGAACAATATTACCCATGCTGCCACAGCGCGTTATCGCGGCAGCCAGATATACAGCAGTGGCGCACAAATCTACAACATGGGAAAGAGTCCGGCCAGCAACCGTTATTCAATTGTGGACGGCGGGCTCCAGGTATTTTCTGAAATCACTGGCGAGGCTGAACTGATCGCGGATGGCATTGTGGATTTGCAGGCGGATTACGGGATCAATTTGGATGCGGATACTGAAAACACGGTAGATGAATATCGTGCATCTCCAGACCTTGATGGCAATGGCGTGGTGAGTTGGGACGAGTGGGAAAAAGTAATTGCAGTACGGGTGGCGCTGGTGAGCCGCAGCGGCAAGAAGGAAACGGCCAACGTCACCACCGAGTTGCCTAGCTGGACTGGTGGCGTATTCAGCAATGTGTCCAATCTGGCCGATTGGCAGCAATACCGTTACCGTGTGTTTGAAACCACAGTCGTGATACGGAATATTTTATGGAAGCCTCCTGCATGAAAACACACATGCGAGTTAATCAGGCAGTTCCTGCTGCGCACCAGCAAGGTGTTGTGCTCATGGTGGCCTTGATTGTTTTGATTGCCATGACCTTGGCAGGGTTGGCACTGTGGCGCGCGGTGGATTCCGGTAACGTAATTGCCGGCAATCTTGCCTTCAAGCAATCAGCCACCATGTCTGCAGACCGCGGCTTGCAGGCAGCATTGGTATGGCTGGATAACAACCGCAACGCACTTGCTGAAAGCAACCCATCACAAGGCTATATTGCCAACACTCTCACCACGGATCCGGACTGGTACAGCAACACTATCTGGAGTAATGCTGTGGATGTGGGCACAGATGCGGCAGGTAACCGCGTGCAATACTTGATTCATAGGTTATGTACTACTACTGGTGCATATAACGGTGAAGATGGTTCAGGCCAACCTAATTCCTGCTCGACCTCATTATCCAAAGCACCAGTCACCAATGCCACATTGGGCAGCAGCCTGCAAATTGGTGCTGCCGTCTACCAGTCCAACCCATCCGTGTATTACCGCATCACAGCCCGTGTGCTCGGGCCGCGCAACACTGTGAGCATCGTGCAGGCCACCGTCATGGTGCCGGTATAAATCCAGAGAAGCGCCAGCAATTCCAGGGAGCAAGATAATGAAACAACAAACTCAAAGAATATTCTGGTGGCAGCCTATCTTGTTTGCAGGCTGGCTGATGATGTCCTCCTGGCTGGCACATGCAGCGGTGACGGATATTTCCAGCAATCCGCTTTCTACTGCTTCCGGTACGGTAGTCAGGCCGAACGTGATGTTTGTGTTGGACGATTCGGGAAGTATGAACTTTAATTTCATGCCGGATTATATTGGATATAACCCGGCCAACTCTACACAAGCACGTTATAAATGCCGGAAAGGTACAGCTGGAAGAATCAACGGATCAAATGCAATTTGCAGCGGAGCAACAAGCCCAAGCGAAACAGGGAGCAATGCGCCTACGATAGGTGGCGATCCGCCGATGTACAGTTATCAAGTTAATACGATTTATTACAACCCGAATGTGAGCTATACGCCACCGGTGAGCCCATGTGACGCATCTCAGAACCTGCCATCCATGAATGGGACGAATACCAATGGTTGGCGTGCTGTCAGAGTTGCAGGGCATTCATTGAACAGTTCCTGCGAGCAGAATTCAGCAACCGCCAATATTTTGGCCTCCTATCCCGAGCTTTATTATTGCACGGGGACGAACGGCAATACTTGCAAGCGTAATGGAATAGCAGCAGATCAACGCCAAGGCACTGGGGGAGATTATGATAACTCTGATGGTGATTATGATTGGCCGTACAGGGTAAGTGAGAATAATACAACGAGGGATTACACCACAGCAGTAACGAAAAACAGTAACCCCCATTACTTCTGGATTGAGCCGAAGGAATATTGCACTGATAGTTCATTGACGATATGCCAGAGTGACTATGAGGCTACTCATACTTATCCTGCGTATGTTCGATTTTGCCAGACAGCTGATGATGCCGATAGAGTCGCGGTAGTAAGTGGCGCAGGAAAGTGCCAAGCCAAATTTGTGGCAAGTGTGACAAATGGGCCGACCAGTTATGTCTATGCCCGATACGGAAAATTCCGGCGAGTAGATATTGTTTCAGGCAATACTTATTCCAAATCTACTGATCGTATTGACTGTGCTGGAGTGGTATGTAGCTATGATGAGGAGATGACGAATTTTGCCAATTGGTACGCCTATTACCGTACGCGCATGTTTACTATGAAAAGCGCCGCAGGTCTGGCATTTTCAACGATTGATAATAGTTACCGGGTCGGGTTTCTTACAATCAATCCAGGCTCACCGGTTGCGGAGACAAAATATCTGAAAATTGATGATTTTGAACCAGCACATAAAGCAAACTGGTACAAGAAATTTTATTCAACAAATGCTAGTGGTGGTACACCCTTACGGCAAGCGCTTTCACGCGTAGGGCGACATTATGCTGGCATCACTACTGGAATTAATAGAGGTATGTCTGAGGATCCGGTGCAGTTTGCTTGCCAACAAAACTTTACTATTCTAACGACAGATGGCTATTGGAATGGCGCTGCAGGTGTTACAACAGGGAATGATGCAATAGGTAACCAAGACAATGAAGATAGTGGATATTCCAAGCGTGCTGATGGTGCATATGATGGGGGGTTAACTGACGCAACTGATACTTTGGCTGATGTAGCGATGTATTACTACCAGACAGATTTGCGACCCAATATGGAAGACAAAGTGCCGACTACCAGCAAGGACAGAAATGCGAAACAGCATATGAATACTTTTACGCTGGGGCTTGGGCTGGATGGAGAGTTGGATTATCGCTCTGACTATGAAGTTGCTAATGAAGGCGATTTTGCAGAAATTAAGCAAGGTCTTAGAAATTGGCCTATTCCGGCCGCAGATTCTCCAAGTGCCTTGGACGATCTCTGGCATGCTGCGGTCAATGGACGTGGTTTATATTTCAGTGCCAAACAGCCCAAAGAATTGATTTCAGGATTGCGCAGCGCGCTGGCCGGAGTGTCGGACAGGACGGGAGCTGCTGCAGCTTCCGCAACTAGCAGTCCTAACATTACCCAAACCGATAACTATATCTTCAGTTCTACCTATCGTAGCGTGCATTGGGATGGCGATGTGCAGGCGCAAACCATTAATCCCTCTGACGGTACGGTGAGCGAGGCGCATGTCTGGAGTGCGCAAGCGCAATTGAGCGGTGGTGGCCGGAGTATTTTCAAATTTGACCGGGACAGCAAGGCAGTAGAGCCTTTTGCATGGGATAACCTGAGCACAGAAGAAAAGGCATACTTCAATAACAAATGCGAACTGCTTTCGCAATGCAATGGTTTCGACGCAGATACCAAGGAGATTGCAAACTCTGGCGAGAACCTGCTGAATTATCTGCGGGGGCACGCTGGCCATAGCGGCGAAGTAACCCAGACGGACAAGGCATATCGCTTGCGTACGCATCTGTTGGGTGACATTGTTAACTCGGCCCCTGCCTACGTGAAGCAACCACGATTCAATTTCATTGACAATGTTGCGCCTAATTACCAAGCATTCAAGAATGAGCAGGCAGATCGTCACGGCATGCTGTATGTAGGTGGAAATGATGGCATGCTGCATGCGTTCAATACCACGAATGGTGCGGAGAGCTGGGCTTATGTGCCGCATTCTGTAATGCCCAATATGTACAAACTGGCAGACAAGAACTATGGTGCTAACCACCAATTCCTGGTAGATGGTTCGCCACAGGTGATGGACGTTTACGATGCTTCTACATCTGCCTGGCGTACGATTCTTGTTGGAGGGTTGAACGCCGGTGGGCGTGGTTATTTTGCGCTGGATGTGACAAACGAAGATAACCCTAAGGCGCTTTGGGAATTTTGTCATAGCAATGCGTATTGCAACCGTTGGGATGAGGATTTAGGTCTGACATACGGCAACCCGATCATTACCAAACTGCCCGAGGGCAATGCCTATGCGGGCCGTTGGGTAGTGATGTTTACTTCGGGCTACAACAATGTATCGCCAGGCAATGGGCAAGGCTATCTATACATTGTGGATGCTATCACAGGGGCGTTGATCCAGAAGTTGGGTACAGGCGTGGGTACGGCCGAAAGTCCCAGCGGTTTTGCCAGGCTTGCCAGCAGTTCAGGAATCAATAGCAATGCGGATATCAATGCTGCGTCGGTGGCATTATACGGGGGTGATCTGGACGGTAATCTATGGAAAGTCAATCTCGAAACCTCGACGGCAACCATCTCTCGTCTGGCCAAGTTGACGGATCCTGTAGGCATTGGGCAGCCGATTACAACCAAGCCTGAAATTGGCAAGGTGCCCAATGTTGTTGAACCTGTGATCTTCGTGGCGACAGGGCGTTACCTGGGGCTGAGTGATGTGACCAATGCCCAGGTGCAATCGGTATATGCAATACGGGACAATGGTGTGAGCTATAACGGGCGGGCGCTGACGCCGAGGTCCATCACACAGGGCGATACGACTTCTTCGATTGATGGCAGCGTGCTTGATTGGGCAAATGGTGGCTGGTATGTTGATCTGCCTGGGCTGCGTGAGCGTGTCAATCTTGATCCGCAACTGGCCTTGGGGACATTGACGGTCAATAGCAATGCGCCGCAGATCGACAACGTGAATTCAGACGGTTGTTCGCTGGGAGGCATTACATGGGCATATCAGTTCGATTTCAGGACTGGCTTGATGGTGCCGGGAGCTAGTCACTTTGGCAATAAACTGGCGACAGGGTTGTCGGTGGGGATGGTGATTGTCCGTCTGCCTAATGGTCAGCTCAAGGCGATCATCACGGACGCACAGGGCAGGAAAACCACCATTGGCATTGATACGGCTGCTTCGGACACCGTATCCAGGCGTACAGGTTGGCGTGAGTTGACCAAATAATAAATAACCCGAGCCGGTAAGTAAAAAAGCCAGGTCAGTTCCCTGGCTTTTTTATTACGGAAAACTGGCTGTCAGCCTGTCGAGCAGGATTGCAGCAGGATTGCAGTCCGTCTGCGCCGCAATTTCCACCATACCTGTCGGGCTGGTAACGTTGATTTCTGTCAGGTGTTCACCAATCACATCCAGGCCAACCAGGAATAATCCTTTTTGCTTGAGCACGGTGCCTACTGCATTGGCTATTTCGTAGTCACGAACACTCAGTGGCTGGGCCACGCCCTTGCCGCCCGCTGCCAGGTTGCCGCGGGTTTCGCCGTTTTGCGGGATGCGAGCGAGGGCATAGGGTAAAGGATCACCATCAACGACGATAATGCGTTTATCGCCTTGTGTAATTGCTGGCAGATAGCGTTGTGCCATGATGGTTTGGCTGCCATGGCGGGTGATGGTTTCCAGGATAACGCCCAGGTTGGGGTCATCTTTCTTTAGGCGAAATACGCTGCTGCCGCCCATGCCGTCCAGTGGTTTGACGACAATATCCTGTTGCTCAGCAAGAAATTCCCGGATGAGGCTTTGTTCGCTGGTGACGAGGAAGGTGGGTGCAAACTGCGGGAAGTTGAGTACGGCGAGCTTCTCGTTCCAGTCACGGATGGCGACGGGATTGTTGTAAACGCGGGCTCCCTGTCTGGCTGCTTGTTCCAGCAGGTAGGTGCTGTAAAGGTATTCGTTGTCGAAAGGCGGATCCTTGCGCATGAGGATGGCGTCAAAATTCTGCGGGGCTTCTTCTTGTATCTCGCCCAGCTTGTACCAGTTCTCACCAGTGCTGAACTGGAAGGGCCTTACGCGTAGCCTGGCTTCGTTGTGACGCAAGAAGAGGTCGTGCTGCATAGCCACAAACAGGGCATGTCCGCGGGCTTCAGCCTCGCGCATGATGGCAAGGCTGGTGTCTTTGTAGAGCTTGAGGCTATCCAGCGGATCAAGGATGAATGCAATGCGCATAATTAAGGCCTAGTCCACCAAGTCCGGGTCGGTTTCCTGCAGCTCAATCGCTGCCGCGAGCAAGGCCAGCCTTGCGACAACGCCATAGGCATAGAAGCGGTTGGGCAGCGCGTCGGGCGCGCCGGCGCAATCAGGGGTCGAGCATGGGGTTTCGAATGCCAGCGGCTCAAAGTGCATGCCGGGCGCGTTGAGGTTTTCATCGATGCCGCGCGAAGTATGCACGCGGTAGAAGCCGCCTACGACGAAATGGTCCATCATGTAGACCACGGGTTCCGACACGGCATCATTGAGGTGCTCGAAGGTGTACACACCCTCCTGCAGAATGACTTCGCTGACCTTGAGGCCTTCCTTTACTACGGACATCTTATTGCGTTGCTTGCGGTTGAGATCGCGAACATCATCGGCATTTTTCACGGTCATGATGCCCATGCCGTAAGTGCCGGCATCGGCCTTGACGATAACGAACGGCTCCTGGGTGACACCATATTCTGCATATTTGCCGCGGATTTTTTCCAGCAGGGTTTCTACCTTTTCCGCGAGACAGTCTTCACCAGTGCGTGCCTGGAAATCCAGTCCTTCACAAGTATCAAAATAAGGATTGAGCAACCAGGGGTCTATCTCGATCAGTTGCACAAACTCTTCTACGACGCGGTTATAGGCATCAAAGTGCCGGGATTTGCGGCGGGTGGCCCAGCCTGCGTGCAAAGGGGGAATCAGTGATTGCTCAAGGTTCTGCAAAATCTCGGGAACACCTCCGGAGAGGTCATTGTTGAGCAGGATGGCGCAACTGTCGAAGTTTTCCAGCACCAGGCGATTGCCTTTGCGTTGTACGGGCTCCAGCAGGATACTATGGCCGTCATGCGTTTCCAGAAAGGTCGGCTCGGTAATTTCGGGGGAAATGCTGCCTATGCGTACCTCCAGGCCTGCCTGGCGCAGGATGTGGGTGAGAGCGTGGATATTGCGCAGGTAGAAAGTATTGCGTGTGTGGTTCTCTGGAATCAGCAGCAGTCTGCGTGCATCTGGGCAGATCTTTTCTACGGCGATCATGGCTGCCTGAATGCATAGTGGCAGGAAATCCGGATTGAGGTTGTTGAAGCCGCCCGGGAACAGGTTGGTGTCTACCGGGGCCAGCTTGAAGCCTGCATTGCGTAAATCCACCGAGGCATAGAAAGGTGCGCCATATTCCAGCCATTGGCTGCGAAACCAGTGTTCGATGCGCGGCATGCTTTCCAGAAGCCGCTTCTCCAGGGTGAGTAATGGGCCGGTAAGAGCCGTGGTAAGGTGGGGAACCATCATGAAAGCAGCACCTGATAAGCCAAAAGAGTAGCCGCTGATTTTAGCCTAAAACAGGAACAGTCCCTCTATGGGTGAAAAAAAAGGGCGCTAAAAGCGCCCTGAGGAGGAGGAGATAATGCATAAAACTAGGCAGTAAGATGTTCCAAGTCTTGCGACGTAAAGATCAAATTACGCTTGATTAACTATAAGCAATAGCTGTGCCAGGTTGTGTGAGCTAAGTGCGGCTAACAAAACTCTCCTGGCGTTGTTGCCTTATCTTGCTGCACTTCTCGTACTGTCTGCGGCAGAGTGCCTGGCCAGGGCTGCTTTGCTGAGAGTTGTTAGCTGGCCTGAATAATGGGATTGATGTTGTGATGAAGTGGTGCAAGCCTGCCCTGATTATGTGCATTGCCCAGAAAATATTTGCTATGGTCAAGCTAGAAATGACAACGGGCGCTAAAAGCGCCCGTTTTTACTATTGCCGATTGAGCAACTTAATTAAAAGGCTTAGTAGTGGTAAGCACGTTCACCGTGTTCGGCGGTATCCAGACCTTCACGCTCAGCTTCTTCGCTGGCACGCAGGCCGATGAATATATCCACGATCTTGAACAGGATGTAGCTACCAATACCGCCCCAGACAATGGTCACGCCAATTGCTACCGCTTGCGCATAAAGCTGGCTGCCCATGGTGGTGCCTTCTTCGTAGCCCACGCCACCAAAGTCAGCGCTCATGAGGACGCCGGTACCGATTGCACCGATCAGGCCTGCGACGCCGTGGATGCCAAAGACATCCAAAGAGTCATCATAGCCAAGCTTGATCTTGAGGCTGGTCACGGCCCAGAAGGCAATGACGCTAGCAACAAAGCCGAGAACCAGGGAACCGACGGGGCCAAGGAAACCGCAAGCAGGGGTGATGGCAACCAGGCCAGCCACTGCACCTGAAACGGCACCCAGCAAGGAAGGCTTGCCCTTGAACAGCCATTCGGCAAATACCCAGCCCAGCACTGCGGCACCTGTCGCTGCCTGGGTATTGATCATTGCCAGGCCGGCAATGCCATCAGCTGCCAACTCACTACCGACGTTGAAGCCGAACCAGCCAACCCACAGCAGGGAGGCGCCGACCATGGTCAGGGTGATGCTGTGCGGAGGCATGGCTTCTTTGCCATAGCCTAGGCGCTTGCCAACGACAATGGCACCAACCAGGGCTGCAATACCAGCATTCATGTGTACTACGGTGCCACCTGCGAAGTCGGCAGCACCGAGTTCGCCGAGGAAACCGCCACCCCAGACCATGTGTGCGATCGGGATGTAGACAAAGGTGACCCAAAGCGCCAGGAATGCCAGTACGGCGGAAAACTTTATGCGTTCTGCAAAGCCGCCCACAATCAGTGCGGGTGTGATAGCCGCAAAAGTAAGCTGGAAGGTAATGAATACGTATTCAGGAATAGTGGCATCCTCCAGAAGAGTGTCTGGCGTCACGCCGGAGAGCAGTGCTTTGCTGAAACCGCCGATATAGGCATTGAGGCTGCCCCCATCGGTAAAGGCCAGGCTGTAGCCATAGACTACCCAGATGACGGACATGAGTGCCGTCGTCACAAAAACCTGGGTGAGTACGGACACCATGTTTTTGGTGCGTACCAAACCGCCGTAAAACAAGGCGACACCAGGAATGACCATGGCTAACACCAATACCGTGGCAGCGATGGTCCAGGCAGTATCGCCGGCGCTGAGTGACAGTGCGGCTTGTGCTGCTTCCTCTACTACTTCCACAGCAGCGGGTGCAACTTCAGTGATAGTGGCTTCATCAACAATGACAGCCTCTTCCTCAGCCAGTGCAAATCCGGATAAGCCCAGTGCGCTGACCAGTGCAATCATGGAAAGAATTTTTTTCATAACATACCCCTTAAAGCGCATCTGCGCCGGTTTCCCCGGTGCGGATGCGATAGACCTGCTCCAGGTCGAAGACAAAAATCTTGCCATCGCCGATTTTGCCAGTAGTAGCGGATTTTTCGATAACCTCTACTACTTGGTCAAGTAATTCATCCTCAATTGCGACTTCCAGTTTTACTTTAGGCAGGAAGTCGACTACGTATTCTGCGCCACGGTAAAGTTCAGTGTGGCCTTTCTGGCGTCCAAACCCTTTGACTTCAGTGACGGTAATGCCTTGTACTCCAATGGAGGAAAGGGCTTCGCGCACTTCGTCAAGCTTGAATGGCTTGATGATGGCGGATACAAATTTCATGGGTATCTCCTCTTAAAAGCATAAAGGCAAGGCAATTTGCCTTGCCTTCTATTATGACTGTCTGAATTAGAAAGTCTTTTGCACGAAGAATGTCCAGTTTTCCTTGCCGGAGAACACAGGGCCATAAGTGAAGGAACCACGGTCAGCATCGGTATCAGTATAGTAACCACCTACTACAATGCCGTTATCCCAGGCCTTGCTTAAGCCAAGCTTCCAGTCAGTGTAATCAAATACGCTGGGACCATTACCAAATTCCTGGCGACCAACGTGGGCAATGGCACTATAGCCACTTTCACCGAATGGTACTTCCAATGTCAGGTCGATATAGCTGGCACCCCGGCCTTCAAAACCGAAAGCTGACTTGCTTGGGGACCAGTTGTAACGTGCGGAAACCCACTTGTAAGAAATACCGCCGTAGATTTCGGTAGTGTCGGCATTGTAGGAACCGCTTACCGAGTTGCGGCGGCCAGGATAAATGTACTGATTCACACCAACATCATAAGTGATACCTGTGTCACCGATTTCAGCTGTATAACCTCCATAGATATCCCATTCCAGACTGGAGCTGTTGTAAGCACGATCACCGGCGTAACCGTCAGCACCTGTATCAGCCAGCCAACTGATACTGGATGCCCAGCTACCAATATAGAACCCACTGGCGTGAGAGTAATCCACGCCGCCTTGTACGGCAGGGCGGTCACCGGATTGGCTGGTACCACGGAAGATATAGTTGCTGGTCAGGCCAATGTTGTAAGTAACAGTGTGAGGTGAGGTTGCCTCAGCAGCTTCTTCGGCCATGACAGCGGCAGGTGCTGCAAATGTGCCAAGGATGGCGGCAAGTAGAAGCGAATTACGCATGATTTACCCTTTCAAGGTTTAAAAATAAAACAGCAACGAAAACTCTGCGTTGGGTAATAAGCAACACCTGTGCCATAAAAACAACATCTATATAAAACAAATAGTTACGTCGTTTTTCTTGATATTTTTTACCGTCAAAAACGGTGCGCATCTTGAATTTGTTTTGTAAGTGGTTGAGTTAATTGTATTTAGTTGGGATTTTTGCGAGAAAAAACCTGCTAAACTGCAAACGTTTTGGGAGATATTTAAGCTATGAATGCTCAAATGATTGAAGAATTATCTAATAAAATCAAAGAAATATACTCTTCGTTGCCTGCTGATGGCATAGAGCGAAACTTGCATGCACTATTACAGGGCGCATTCACTAAACTGGAGCTTGTTTCGCGCGAGGAGTTTGATATACAGGCTGAAATTCTGCGCAAAACCCGCGTCCAGCTCACAGACTTGGAGAAGCAGTTAGCAGCGCTGGAGGCACGTCTGGAGCAGCATTTCTGAGTATGGCGCTCGCAGTATTGCATAGCCGTGCCTTAGCGGGCATGGAGGCGCCAGAAGTGGCAGTTGAGGTGCATCTCGCCAATGGATTGCCGAGTTTTGCTATCGTTGGTTTGCCAGAGGCCGAGGTCAAGGAAAGCAAGGACCGGGTGCGCGCCGCCCTGCAAACGGCGCAGTTCGAGTTCCCGGCTCGTCGCATCACTGTGAACCTGGCGCCTGCGGATTTACCGAAGGAAAGCGGGCGTTATGATTTACCGATTGCGCTTGGCATCCTGGCGGCTTCTGGGCAGATACCTTTGCAAGGACTGGATCAATATGAAGTGGCAGGCGAGCTGGCGCTGACTGGCGAGCTGCGCCCGATACGCGGTGCATTGGCCATGATGTACAAGGCGCGTCAGAGCGGGCGGGCGTTTATCCTGCCCCAGGACAGTGCAAAAGAGGCTGCGTTGGTGCGCGGTGCGACGGTTTTGCCTGCCGCCAGCCTGTTGCAAGTTTGTGCGCATTTGGCCGGGCGTGAGTTGTTGGTGCCGCATTCCGAGGCTATTGAGGACAGGTCGGCAGACTATGCCGATTTTGCGGAGGTGAAAGGGCAGTTACAGGCCAAGCGTGCGCTGGAGGTTGCCGCTGCTGGCGGACATAGTGTATTGATGTCTGGCCCGCCTGGTACCGGGAAGTCCATGCTGGCCTCCCGTTTCGCCGGTTTGTTGCCACCCATGAGTGAGGATGAGGCACTGGAATCGGCGGCCATCCAATCGCTGAGCAAGGGCTTCCATGCCAATGAATGGGGCAGGCGGCCCTACCGCGCGCCTCATCATACGGCGTCTGGTGTAGCTTTGGTGGGAGGCGGGGGCATTCCCAAGCCGGGAGAGATTTCCCTGGCCCACCATGGTGTCCTGTTTCTGGACGAGCTTGCCGAGTTTGACCGCAAGGTGCTTGAAGTATTGCGTGAGCCGCTTGAGTCAGGGCATATCACGATTTCCCGTGCGGCACGCCAGGCCGAATTTCCTGCGCGCTTTCAGTTGATTGCGGCGATGAATCCCTGCCCGTGCGGCTATTTGGGGCATCCCAATGGCAAATGCCGATGCACGCCTGATCAAGTGTCGCGTTACCGCGGGCGATTGTCGGGGCCATTGCTGGATCGCATCGATATTCATATTGAGGTGCCTGCATTGAGCGAGGATGAGTTGCTCAGTGTGCCGGCAGGAGAGTCCAGTGTGGTGATTCGAGGCCGGGTTGAAGTTGCGAGAAAGCGCCAACTGGACCGGCAAGGCGTAAGCAATCACCTCCTGACAAGCCAGCAGGTGGAGGCATATTGCCAGCCAGATGAGGCGGGAGGAGCGTTGCTGAAACAAGCGATCGCACGGCTTGATTTATCAGCCCGTGCCTATCATCGTATTCTCAAGGTGGCGCGCAGCATTGCCGACCTTGCGGCGAGCGAATCTATCAGCAGCACTCATATTGCCGAGGCGGTGCAATATCGCAGGTTGGGGTTGTAGCCTGTGGTAGACCTGTTGCAAGGCTGGCGCGAAGAGCAACGTTCGGCGTATCTCTACCGGGTATTGGCGCAGCGCGAGCCTGATGCAGAGCTTGCCATGATGTTCAGCAAGCTTGCCGATGCCGCGCTGATGCAGGCCCAGGTATGGCAGCACAAACTGAGTGCTGCGGGATATGAGGTACAAGCCTACCATCCGGATATACGCACGCGTTTCGTGGTGCTGATGTTGCGTGCCCTCGGTCCAAGGCGTATGCGCCATGTGCTTGCTGCCAGCAAGGTGCGCGGCCTGTCAGCCTATGGTACAAAGCGTATCGATCTTGCGACACATGCCACACCAAGCCAGCTTCATGAGGTCGGTGGACGGCACAAGATGCCCGGCAGCAATGGCGGCTTGCGCGCGGCCGTGTTCGGGGTCAATGACGGGCTGGTGTCGATAGCCTGCCTGGTGTTGGGGGTGGCAGGCGCAGCCAGTCAGGCTTCCGTGATTTTGTTATCCGGGGTTGCGGGGTTGTTGGCCGGCGCATTCTCCATGGCGGCAGGGGAGTATGTCTCCATGCGCTCCCAGCGCGAGTTGTTTGAATACCAGATCGCCTTGGAGCGGGAGGAGCTTGCCCTGTACCCTGAGCAGGAGGCGGCAGAGCTGGCATTGATTTACGAGGCGCGCGGCCTGACGCATGATGAGGCGCAAAAGCTGGCAGGCCGGCTGGTGGCAGACCCGGAGCTGGGTCTTGATATCCTGACGCGGGAAGAACTGGGCTTGAACCCCGATGAGCTTGGTTCGCCCTGGGCTGCTGCTGGTTCCTCATTCATATCCTTCTTGCTGGGTGGAATGATTCCCCTGTTACCGTGGTTATTGAATGTTTCGGAACATGCCCTGGAAATTGCCTTTGGCCTGACTGGAGTTGCTTTGTTCATTGTTGGCGCCATGCTCGCGTTGTTCAGTGGACGCAACATGATCTATGGCGGCGTCAGGATGTTGTTGATTGGTGCGGCTGCCGGAGGACTGACCTACTGGATAGGCAGCCTGCTGGGAACAGGCACTTAGAGCCGCTCGGGATGTGGAGAAATTATTGGCATGTTATGCGCCATGCTTTAGCTGATTTATAATCACGCCCTGAATATTCAATCACCTGGCAGGTTTCAGTCCGCCAGTATTTAAGGTTTTGCATGAAACACGACGAAATGTCCCCGACCGAGGTTTTGCTGCGGGAAATCCTCGCCAGGCGCATCATGATCCTCGATGGCGCCATGGGCACCATGATCCAGCAATACAAGCTGACGGAAGAAGATTATCGTGGTGGGCCACAAGGTCGTTTCGCCGACTTTGCTGCGCCGAAGGGTGAGCGTGAACTGTTCGTCAAGGGCAACAATGAATTGCTGACCATGACCCAGCCGCACATTATCCAGGAGATACATGAGCAATACCTGGCGGCGGGTGCCGACATTATTGAGACCAATACGTTTGGCGCAACCAGCGTAGCGCAGGATGACTATTTCATGTCGCACCTCGCCTTTGAGATGAACGTCGAGGCTGCCAGGCTGGCGCGCGCCGCCTGTGACAAATACTCCACCCCGGACAAGCCGCGTTTTGTGGCTGGCGCACTCGGGCCCACGCCCAAGACCGCCTCCATTTCGCCTGATGTGAACGATCCGGCAGCGCGCAATGTGACTTTCGACCAGCTCGTCGCTGCCTATCATGAGCAAACGCGGGGCTTGGTCGAAGGCGGCGCAGACATCCTGATGGTCGAGACCATCTTCGATACGCTTAACTGCAAGGCGGCCTTGTTTGCCATTGACCAGTATTTCGAGGAAACCGGCAAGCGCCTGCCTATCATGATCTCGGGGACGGTAACGGATGCGTCCGGGCGCATTCTTTCAGGCCAGACCGTGCCTGCATTCTGGAACTCCGTGCGCCATGCACGGCCTTTGACCATCGGGCTCAACTGTGCGCTGGGTGCGGCGCTGATGCGCCCTTATGCCGAGGAGCTGAGCAAGATCGCGGATACCTTCGTCTGCATTTATCCCAATGCCGGGCTACCCAACCCGATGTCGGATACCGGTTTTGATGAAAGACCCGCTGATACTTCTGCCTTGCTGAAAGAGTTCGCCGAGAGCGGCTTTGTCAATATTGCCGGTGGTTGCTGTGGCACGACGCCGCCGCATATTGCCGCGATTGCCGAGACGATCAAGGACATTCCGCCGCGCCGCATTCCGGAAATCCCGGTCGCCACGCGCCTGGCCGGGCTGGAGCCATTCACGATCGATGAAAACTCCTTGTATGTGAATGTCGGCGAGCGTACCAATGTGACCGGTTCCAAAGCGTTTGCGCGCATGATCCTCAACGAGCAATACGAGGAGGCGTTGGTGGTGGCGCGCCAGCAGGTGGAAAACGGCGCGCAGGTGATCGACATCAATATGGACGAAGGCATGCTGGATGCCATCCATGCCATGACGCATTTCCTCAACCTGGTGGCTTCTGAGCCGGATATTGCCCGCGTGCCTATCATGATCGATTCGTCCAAGTGGGCGGTGATCGAGGCCGGACTCAAATGTGTGCAGGGCAAGTCCATCGTCAATTCCATTTCCATGAAGGAAGGCGAGGACGAGTTCCTGCGCCAGGCGGGATTGTGCCGCCGCTACGGTGCGGCCGTGATCGTGATGGCGTTTGATGAAGTCGGGCAGGCCGATACCTTTGAACGCAAGGTCGAGATATGCAAACGTGCATACGACCTGCTGGTGGAAAAGCTGGATTTCCCGCCCGAGGATATCATTTTCGATCCCAACATCTTTGCCGTGGCGACCGGCATCGAAGAGCACAACAACTATGCCGTGGACTTTATCAATGCCACGCGCTGGATCAAGGAAAACCTGCCCTATGCGCGGATTTCCGGCGGCGTTTCGAATGTGAGCTTCAGTTTCCGCGGCAACGAGGCGGCGCGTGAGGCCATCCATACTGTGTTTCTTTACCATGCCATCAAGGCCGGCATGACCATGGGCATTGTCAATGCCGGCATGATAGGCGTCTATGACGACCTGAACCCTGAACTGCGCGAGCGGGTGGAAGACGTAGTGCTCAACCGCCGCGAGGATGCCACCGAACGCATGATCGAGTTTGCCGCCACTCTAGCGGCAGGCGGCAAAAAGCAGGAGGCGACGCTGGATTGGCGCGGCACGCCGGAAAATCCCGTACCGGTGGAAAAGCGCCTGGAATATGCCATGGTACACGGCATGACCGAATTTATCGTGAGCGATACTGAAGAAGCCCGGCAGAAAGTCATGGATGGCGGCGGGCGCCCCATTCATGTCATTGAGGGGCCCTTGATGGATGGCATGAATGTGGTGGGTGACCTGTTCGGCCAGGGCAAGATGTTCCTGCCGCAGGTGGTGAAGTCCGCCCGCGTGATGAAGCAGGCCGTGGCGCACCTGGTGCCGTTCATCGAGGAGGAGAAGCGTCTTGAGGAGGAGCGTACCGGCATTGTCGCCAAGCCCAAGGGTAAGATGGTGATTGCCACCGTGAAGGGCGATGTGCACGACATCGGCAAGAATATCGTCTCGGTGGTGTTGCAGTGCAACAACTTCGAGGTGGTCAACATGGGCGTGATGGTGCCTTGCGCAGAGATTCTCGAGCAAGCCAAGGCCACTGGCGCCGATATTATCGGTCTTTCCGGCTTGATTACCCCTTCACTGGAAGAAATGGCCTATGTGGCACGTGAAATGCAGCGCGACCCGTATTTCCACGGCATCAAGATGCCCTTGCTGATCGGCGGTGCGACGACTTCGCGTGCGCACACTGCGGTCAAGATCGCGCCGCACTACGATGGCCCGGTGATCTATGTACCGGATGCCTCGCGTTCGGTCTCCGTGATGCAGTCGCTATTGACGCCGGAGCAGCGCGATACCTACCTTGCCGACCTGGCCGAGGATTATGAGCGCGTGCGCACCCAGCATGCCAACAAGAAGGGTACGCCCATGCTGAGCCTGGCTGATGCCCGCGCCAACAAGGCGAAGCTGAGTTTCAGCGGTGAGTATACCCCGGTGAAGCCCAAGTTCATTGGCCGCCGCCTGTTCAAGAATATTGATTTGGCGACGATTGCCCAATATATCGACTGGGGCCCGTTCTTCCAGACCTGGGACCTAGCCGGGCCTTACCCTGCCATCCTCAAGGATGAGGTGGTGGGAGACGCGGCGACCAAGCTGTTTGCCGAAGGCCAGGCCATGCTCAAGAAGATTATCGAGGGCCGCTGGCTCACTGCCAGCGGCGTGATTGCCCTGTTGCCTGCCAATAGTGTGAATGACGACGATATCGAGATTTACACGGACGATACGCGCAGCCAGGTAGCGTTCACTTACTACGGCATGCGCCAGCAGACGCAAAAGCCTGTGGTCAATGGCGAGCAGCGGCCCAACCAGTGCCTGGCGGATTTCATTGCGCCCAAGGCAAGCGGCATTGCGGATTACATCGGCATGTTTGCCGTGACTGGCGGGCTGGGGATCGAGAAATACGAGCAGCGCTTCGAGGCCGCGCAGGATGATTACAGCAGCATCATGCTCAAATCCCTGGCGGATAGGCTGGCTGAAGCATTCGCCGAATACCTGCACGAGCGCGTGCGCAAGGATTTGTGGGGTTATGCGCCGGATGAAGCGTTGAGCAACGAGGCGATGATCAAGGAAAAATATCGTGGCATACGCCCGGCTCCCGGCTATCCTGCCTGCCCGGACCATACGGTCAAGCCGGATATGTTCAATGTCATGAAATGTGAGGAAGTCGGCATTACACTGACGGATTCGTTTGCCATGATGCCGGGTGCCGCGGTTTCCGGTTTCTATTTTGCCCATCCTGAATCCAAATATTTCAGCGTGGACAAGATTGGTGAAGATCAACTGCTGGATATGGCAAAGCGGCGCGGATTGCCCAAAGAGTATCTGGAACGCTGGCTGGCACCCAACCTGTCCTGATTGTCTGCATTTGCTACAATCAACCTGATTCGAAAGTTCATTTAGCCTTATGCATATACATATCCTCGGCATCTGCGGCACCTTCATGGGCGGGATTGCGGTGCTCGCCAAGGCAGCCGGGCATCGCGTGACCGGCTGCGACGCCAATGTCTATCCGCCCATGAGCACGCAGCTTGAGGCCCAGGGCATAGAGCTGATCGAAGGCTTCGGCCCGGAGCAGGTTTCCCTCAACCCCGACATTTATGTCGTGGGCAATGTGGTGGCGCGTGGCAATCCCCTGATGGAGGAAATTCTCAACCGCGGTTTGTCCTATATCTCCGGCCCACAATGGCTGGCCGAGAATATTCTCTATGCACGGCCAGGTGAGCAGGAAAAGTGGGTGCTCGCTGTAGCCGGCACCCATGGCAAGACCACCACCACTTCCATGCTGGCCTGGATACTGGAATATGCCGGTTTGGCCCCTGGCTTCCTGATTGGTGGCGTGCCAGAGAATTTTGGCGTTTCCGCGCGGCGGCCCGGTGTGCCGCGCCAGGACGACAAGAGCATTTCGCCGTTTTTCGTGATTGAGGCCGATGAATACGACACGGCGTTTTTCGACAAGCGCTCCAAGTTTGTGCATTACCGCCCGCGCACGGCCATCCTCAACAACCTGGAATTCGACCATGCGGACATTTTTGCCGATCTGGCGGCGATAGAAACCCAGTTCCACCATCTGGTGCGCACGGTGCCCGGCAATGGCTTGCTGGTGGCCAATGGCAGGGAGGACAGCCTCAAGCGGGTCATCAAGCGTGGCTGCTGGACACCTGTGGAGTATTTCGGCACCGACTGGCAGGCGCAGGATGTGGATGCTGAAGGCAGCTTTACCGTGGACTTCAAGGGCGAGTCCAAAGGCAGGGTGCAATGGCAGTTACTGGGCGAACATAACCGCATGAATGCGCTGGCTGCCTTGGCTGCGGCGCGTCATGCCGGTGTGGCGATTGAAACCGGCATTGTGGCGCTTTCCGAGTTCAGGAATGTCAAGCGGCGCATGGAGGTGCGTGGCGTGGTCAACGGCATTACCGTTTATGACGACTTTGCCCATCATCCTACCGCGATTGCCACCACGGTGGCGGGTTTGCGCGCCAAGGTCGGCCAGGCACGCATCCTGGCCGTGCTTGAACCGCGTTCCAATACCATGAAGTCGGGCGTGATGAAGGATGCCTTGCCGCAAAGCCTGGCTGATGCCGACCAGGTGTTCTGCTACGGCGAGCACCTGGGCTGGGATGCTGCCGCTGCATTGCAACCTGTGCAGCACAAGTCGGCCGTATTCGATTCATTGCCGGTGTTGGTGGAGGCGATTGCGGCAGAGGCGCAGCCTGGCGATCATATCCTGGTCATGAGCAATGGCGGATTTGGCGGTATCCATCAACGCCTGTTGCAGAGGCTGGCTGAGTGAGCCTGCCTGGCTTGAAAGAAATGGGCATACTGGGTTGGGCCTTGCTGGTTTCAGCCGTGTTTCACGTTATCCTGATTCTTTCGGTCAATTTCGAGGCGCCCGACCTCAAGTTCCTCAAGGATAATATTCCGCCGCTGGAGGTAGTCCTGGTCAATGCCAAGACCGAATCCAAGCCCAAGAAGGCCGATGCCTTGGCGCAAGCCAACCTGGATAAAGGTGGAAATACCGACCAGGACAGGCAGATGAAGACTGCCCTGCCCCCGCCGAGGAAAAAGAAAACCGAGGTGACTCCTGATCAGTCGGTGGAAGCCTCGGCTGCCTCGCGCCCTGGTGAGGAAAAGCAGGAACAGACGCAGCAGGGTAAGGTAGCTGAGCTGGAGCGCCAGGCGCAGGAACTCATGACCCAGCTCAAGGAGCAGAAAAAGGTTGAATCTGCGCCTGCACAGAGTGCTGCGACTTCAACGCCTGATCATGGTCAACAGCAAGATGCGCCAAAGAATCTCAATGCGCGTGATCTGATTGCCAGCAGCATGGATATTGCGAGGCTGGAAGCTCAGATTGCCAAGCAGCAGGACGAATACCAGAAACGCCCCAAACGCAAGGAACTGGGTGGACGTACACAAGAGTACCGCTTTGCGACCTATGTAGAGGCATGGCGGCAGAAGGTGGAGAAAATCGGCAACCTGAACTATCCCGAAGCGGCCAAGGAGCAAAAGCTCTATGGCAAATTACAGTTGTCGGTGGATATTCGCGCGGATGGATCGATAGACAAGATTCACATTACACGCAGCTCGGGACACAAGGTGCTGGATGATGCCGCCAAGCGCATTGTCGAGCTTGCGGCGCCTTATGCCGCCTTTCCGGAAGACATCCGCAGGGAATACGATATTATCGGCATCACCCGCACCTGGACCTTTACCAAGGAAGACAGCCTAGCCACCCAGTAACTATTATTGAGAATCTTGCTGTCAAATTCCCATAAAAACCTGCTCGCCCTGATTCAGGCGGGCAGCGATAGCATTCTTTAATGCCTGGCTACTGCCTGAGTCCAAAGCCTGCGGCAAGCTTTCGCGCTTGCTTGCTCCCCATATTGGGTTGGGGAAGTGACGGTCGCGCTTGAAGCGTGGGATCACGTGCCAATGCACATGCGGTGTCATATTTCCCAGGCTGGCAAGATTGACCTTGTCAGGGCGTATGACTTCACGCACGGCTTCTTCCACGGCAAATACCACCAGCATGACATGCTCGCGGTCCGCAGGCTTGAGGTCACTCATTTCCTTGATATGCCGGTTCAGGATGACGCGGCAGAAACCCGGATAATCCTGGTCTTCTACATGCACCACGCGGCATAAAGCATCTTGCCAGAGAATTTCCCCTCCGGCTGTGGTGCAGAGTTCGCAAGTCTTGTGGTACGGCATGGTTCTGGTCATGAAGTATGGCAAGCCTGATATGGCATGGTTAATGCTAAGTAATTGTTATAGAAATGACATTCAATATGGAACTTTGTGTTAGCGTGCAAGTCTTGCACAGGGTTTGTTCCTAATGGCAGTTTCTTGTCATGGGTAATTGTTAAGGATTATAGATCAAGATGACCAGATTTCTGCCAGGCAGGCGCCTGGGCTTGCTGTTGATATGCATTGCCGCATTGCTGCTACTCGCTTATAACTTCAGGCTTGAGGCGATTGCCTGGCATTTGTGGAGTACACAGCAGGTCAAAGAGGATGCTTCCCTGCGTCTTAAGGATTATGTCGTTGAACGTGAGGCGATTGAAATTCCCGGCGTTGGGTCCGACCTTTCCGATCTCAGCTACAACCATGAAACGCATACCCTGTTTACCGTTTCAAACAAGCAGCCGTTGATTGTTGAACTTGCCCTGGATGGCAAGGTATTGCGCAAAATTCATGTGCAAGGGATTTCCGATATGGAGGGGATTGCCCATATCGGCGGCAATCGTTTCGCACTCCTCAATGAAGATACACATACGCTTGTGATTGCCGACATCAGGAATGATGTGCATGAACTGGATGTCCGCAATGCGCCGTCACTGACGCTCGCCATGTATGCGCACGACAACAAGGGCTTCGAGGGCATTGTCTGGGATAAAGAGCGCCGCCGGTTGCTGGTGGCCAAAGAGCGGTCACCCAAGCGGGTAATTGCCATCCATGGGTTTGTGGATGCGCTACCTGGCCAGCCGGTGAGCATCCATATCGAGAAACTACAGGAAACGGCCTCTTGCGGGTTGAGGGATTTGTCTGCCGTGACCTATGATGTAGCAAGCGGCCATGTGCTGCTGCTGAGTGATGATTCGCGCATGGTGGCGGAATATGACGCGGAGGGTAAGATGCTGGATACACTCGCCCTTTGGCGCGGGTTTCAAGGGTTGAGCAAGAGTGTGCCGCAGGCCGAGGGGTTGGCGATTGGCCCGGACAAGCGCATTTATGTGATCAGTGAGCCCAACCTGTTCTATGTCTTCAAGCCAGGCTCCAGTGCAAAATCCAGTGTTTAGCTTTGTGCAGAAAATTGCGCAAAGCCTTGAATGAACTTCTCCAACTCTTCCTTGCTGCGTTGATTGCTCAGGCTGCCTTGCGCATCAAATGCTTCATGCGCGCGTGAAAGCAGCAGTTTACCGCCAGCCCAGTAACGGGTGCCTAGCTGGCGCAGCACCGTAAGCCAGGCATCCTGCGCCAGAATGGTGCCAAACCCCGATGGCGTGGCGCCGATCACAGCGAATGCGCGTCCAGTGAATACCTGGGTGATATCGGCCGGCGGGCGTGACAACCAGTCAGTGGCGTTTTTCAATACACCGGGAATGCTGCTGTTGTATTCAGGCGAGGCGAGGATGACACCGTCGCTGGCAATGATTTTCTGCTTGAGTTTGGCAACGGCTTCAGGAATGCCGGAGGTTTCCTCCAAATCACCATCGTAAAGCGGGATGCCATGCAGGTTGACGACCTCGAGCTCCACGCCTGCGGGTGCAAGCTCCTTTGCTGCATTCAACAGTGCAGTATTGAACGATTGTTTGCGTAAACTGCCGGATATACCCAATAACTTGGCCATGCTGGTTCCTTTATCGGTCGATGGTAAAAATAGCGTGTGAACGATCAGGCATCTCCCTTGAGAATGAGTTCCGTATATTCTTCTATCGTGATGGTGCCGCCCATTTTGGCAACCTTGTCGAGATCAGGTTGGTGCAGCACATCCTGCACAGTGTCCAGGCGTTTCCACTGCGGCGTTGGAGTGGTGCACCCGGCTTGGGGGACATAAGGTGAAGTTTGCACGCGCTGGTGCTTGTGGATGTAGCGTGGGCAATTGACGAACACCTCCTCGATTTTTACGCGCACGACCAACTCTGCCTCCTGATATTCTGCAAGCAATGGATCGGCCTGGTCTATGCTCGCCGTACCATGGACCCGTACCCGATGCGGTGTCTCAAAATCAATGAACAGCATGCCGATCTTCGGGTTAAGCGAGAGATTGCCCATGGAAAGGTACATGCTGTTGCCATCCAGGCTGGGAAAGGCCAATGTCGAGTCATCCAATATCTTCACGAATCCAGGCTGACCACCTTTGTGTGAGCAGGTGGGGAAGCCGCGATGGTCAATCGTGGAAAGAAAGAAAAAATCCCGGCTGGCAATAAATCCTGCATGTTCTTCCGGAATCGTGGGTAACACGATCAGGTCACGCACCCGGTCCGCCATGGCAACGCCATCAAATACCTCCTGCCATTGCCGGTGCTGCTGCCCATAAAATTCGCTCATTTCTCCTCCTCCATTTCATGGTGGTGTTTACTGGTTAGTATAGTTGCATGGTATGGAGAAGTAGTAAGTTACGTCAATAAACTATTACTGAGGCGAGTGTTTCTAGCGGTGGGATAAAGAAAATTGGTATTAATTTTGAGTCAGGAAATGGCTGTAACAGCTATGGCTCCGGGCGGCACCATAGCCAAGTGAGTACGGTTGCCATGCAGCTTATGGAGATGACAACACTGGGAAGGTGTGTAACGAACGCAACCATAATTATTGCGGTAATTGTCATTGCAATAGTGGCCGCCCATTTTGCACGGCGCGGCAATTTGCCTTGCTGCCAATCGGTGAGCAACGGGCCAAACAAGCGATGACGCAAAATCCAGGCATGCAGGCGGGGGGAGCTACGCGCGGCGGCCCATGCGGCAAGCAGAATGAATTCTGTGCTTGGAAGTCCTGGCAAGACGAGCCCTAGCATGGCGATGGCAAGGCTCAACAATGCTAGGACATGCAATAGCCAGCGCTTGAGCCGGTTCGATGTTGCCGGGACGGTGGAATGTTCCAGCTCAGGGAGAGATGGTGTTGAGAACATGGCCTGATCCTGTGTGTTTTCTAGGGATTTCATGAGCTGGTTTTCATCATTGTTTCAATATGGTCAATGCAATCTGTAACCAGCGGTTCACCGGCTACAGATTACTCTTCGCCCCCTTTATGTGGGAAGGTTCTCACTGGTAATGATCCAGAACTTCTTCACAAACGGCCCCTTCGATGTCCAGGTAATATTCAGTCCCGAGGGCAGGGCGATCACGTCCCCCGCCTTGAAGTCGTATTCTTCCCCGGTTTCCTCGTTGACGACATGGGCCTGCCCTTCCAGCAGCAGCATGGTTTCGTCGCCAAGCGGTGCGGTATAAGGAACTGTGGATGAGCCATCCGCTTCGCATCCGGCAATACCCACGCCCGTGCGCCACATGCCGCACATCAATGTGCCGGTGCTGCCTGTCGAGCGGAGCATGAACAATTCACCGCAGACTTGCGGGCCATGGTTAGGTTCGACCCATTCATAGGCGCTCCAGACATCAGGGTTGTCGTTGATGTTGCCGACGAAGACATCATCGCTTTTGGTCGCTTGTTTTGGACTGTCCCAAATGACCCAGAATTTTTTCAGGAATGGTGAATCGATATCCCAGCAAACCTCCACGTCTTTGGGGTGGCTGATGATGGTGCCAGCCTCAAGGCGGTATTGCTTGCCTGTCGCCTTGATAGTGACGGTCGCCGACCCTTCCAGGATCACCATGGTTTCATCGCCCAGCGGGGCAGAGTAATCCACATGGCATGTGCCGTCCGGCTCGCAGCCGGCGATGTTGGGGCCGGTGCGCCAGAGCCCGGCCATCAGGGTGCCGGAAGTGCCTTGGGTGCGGATAACGGCAACTTCGCCTTTTACCTGTTTGCCGTAGATGGGGTCGTCCCATTCAAACGGTGTCCAGGTTCCAGGATTGAAGTTTCTGCTGCCTGTCTCTATTTTCAAATTCTCCTGGGCAGTTTTAACAGCGGTTGTACTAGTCATGGTTCTCGGCCTTTTATGTCAAGTTAATCGAGTGGATAAGGGCATGGCCTTGAAAACCAGCAAAGGCATTCGGCCATGAGGCATTCAAGACGATGTCAGGCGGAGCATAGGGCAGCGGGCTGGCCATCCCATAGAGCCAGTTGCCATATTTCATTTAGAGCCAGCGAGATGGCTTGAGGCGGCATCAGCATGGATAATGGCGCGCGCGTTTGCGCGCCGCAGTTGCACATGGCTGCCTGCGTGGCGCGTTATGAGCCGGCTTTGTGAGCAGGTTTCAGGTATGGAATTGGATGAGCTTCAAATGGCAGAGGCCAGGCGTGCGATCGCTTGCCTGATTTCGTCCGCAGACAGGCCGGTGTAGCCAAGCACGATGGCGCGGCCACGGAACCGTCCGCGCGTGCCCTGCTCGTATGCGGCAGCGGCTTGCAGGGGATACAGGCCGACATCATGCTGCCGTGCCACCCGCTGCAATTCTTCCGCGGCAGGCAGGCCGGGCGGCAATGTCCACATCATGTGCATGCCGCATTCCCTGCCTAGCAATGCGCCGCCGGGGAAGTGGTGTTCAATCGTTTCAATTAGCGTGTCGCGCGCCGCCATGTACGATCTGCGGATACGCTTCAGGTGGCGCAGGAAAGCGCCTTCTTGCAAAAAGTCCGCTATAACCGCTTGTTCCAGCCATGGGGCGCCGTGATCAAGCAACGCCTTGACGATGCGCGCCTGGTCGAGCAGATGGCGCGGCAGGACGGCATAGCCAAGCCTGATGCCGGCGCCGATCGACTTGGAAAACGTCCCCAGGTAGATCACCCTTCCCTTGCGGTCCAGGCCGGCAAGGGCAGTCAAGGGCGGCCCGTCGTAACGGAAGTCGCTGTCGTAGTCATCCTCAATGACGTAGCTGCCTGTCCGGTAGGCCCAGTCCAGCAGGTGCAGCCTGCGGTCCAGGCTAAGCGTGCAGCCGGTTGGAAACTGGTGGGAGGGTGTCACATACACCAGGCTGCCGGGAAAGCCTTCAAGCTGGGACACGAGCAGGCCTTGCTCGTCCACCTCTACGGGAGACACCCGGGCGCCATAGCTGCTGAACAGGAATGCCGCGCCCTGGTAGCCGGGATTTTCGACGGCGACATTCAATTGGGAGCGGCCGCTGGTGAAAATGCGCGCGAGCATGTTCAATGCCCCCTGGATGCCCGCCGTGATCAATATCTGGTCCGCTTCTGCATCAATGCCGCGTGTGGCGCGCAAATGCTCGGCGATGGCATGGCGCAAAGCGGGCAGTCCTCTCGGGTCGCCATAGTCTGTCTGCATGCCGTTGGCATATGGCAGGTGCCTTGAAACGGCGCGTTGCCAGAAAGTCGTCGGAAAGCTCTTGGGATGAGGGCGTCCGACAAAAAAATCGAACTGGGGCCGCAGCTTTTTTTCTTTCCATAATTCCGGGGCGCGCCCGGAAAAGCCCGGAATTTTCCCCACCCGGATGCGGCTGCCCTGTGAAGCCACTGCAGGGCGGCTGTTACGCGCGAGCACGCTGGCTTCGGGCAGTTTTCATTGACGAAGATGCCCGCCTTGATGCGCGAGGCAATGTAGTCCTCCGCCATGAGTCTCTCATAGGCGATGACTACCGTATTGCGGGAGATTTCCAGCTGGGCGGCGACGCTTCTCGTGGAAGGCAGCCGCTGCCCGGCTTTCAGCGTGCCAGTCAGGATCATGCGGCGGACAGCTTCATAAATTTGAACCTGGAGCGGCTGGCTGTCGTGCCGGTCGATATTGATCAGTAATTCCATTGAAATGTCCTCTGGGAGATTATCCCCCTTTTTTCTACATTGGTATTTTGTCGCCGGGGATGTCAAGTGAATTATCTGGCCTCATCAACTTTTGCGATTGTGGCTCTACGGGCCGGCCAAACTCTTTCTGATAATGCGCTTGCAGTCAATTTGACTGTAGCCAAGCAAAATGAAGGAGTCAGCAATGTCTATTTATCTCAGCATGCAGCGCGTGCGATTCTCCAGTCCGGACGGATACGAGAAATTCAAGGTTATTTTTGCCGATACCCGCAATCACCTCATGAAAATGCCGGGTTTCCTGCACCTCACGTGGTGGGTGCACCCCGAGGACCCGACCTGGTTCAACGAAGTCAGCTTCTGGATCAGCCGCGAATCCCTGAAGGACTGGCATATGAACACCTACCACAAGTATGCAAAGGAATGGGCAGCCCGCGGCGCGATCATGGAGGACATTATCACCAACTTCCAGCTCACCAACACACGCCTACTGCGCGTATGCCCTTGTTGCGGCTTGGTCGAAGACAAGCCATACGAATTGCAGCAGGAGCAAAAGACATTGGCCGAGCCTTGCCCGCAATGTGAGTTCAATTTCCCCGTGATGCCGGCTACCCCAAGCAGCTTCGCAGTTTTCAAGGACATATTGGAGCCGGTCGGAAAAGGCTAACCGGCATGCATTGAACACGGTGAGGGGTATGTGACGCGGCTTTGGGCCGGATAAACAGCGTTTCACCTGCGTTTATGAAATCCAAGCCATCGCTTAAACCCCTTTGCATGTGTGCGGTTCATCAAACCTTGCCAGAACCTCGTCGACAAGTTAAACAAAAGGAAAACCATGTTTACCCAAAAATTACGTCATGGCTGTCTTCTGGCCTGCATGGCCTTGCTTCTGGCCGGGCCTGCGCATGCCGTGGATGTCAATTCACAGGACTTCATACCAGCGCCGGCGGGTACCAATGCGATGCTGGGTTATTTTACCTATACAACACGTGACAGCTTTGTGCCTACCCAGGGGAATACTATCAAGCACGACACCAGCCTGGAATCATTTGTCGGTATCTTCCGTTATGCCCGGTATATGGATATTGGCGGCTTCAGGGTCGGCCCCCAGGTGCTGTTGCCGTACGGCAGGCTGTCAAACGGCTCACTAGGCGGCGCGCAGCTCGACTCGGCCAGCGGGGCAGGCGATCCGATCTTTGCTGCTCCTGTCTGGCTGGTGACCAATCCCAGTACCAATCTGGTGGTCGTGCCTTACTTGTACGTACCCGCCGGGTCGTATGATGCAGGCCGCACCTTGAATGTCGGGGAAAACCGCTGGAAATTCGACTTTCAGTTTGGCGGTACCCAGGTGATCGCCCATGATTTCACCCTGCATGTATCGGGGGATGTGATGTGGTACGGCAAGAATGACGATGCGCTGGGCACTGGGGTCGGCACGCTCAAGCAAGACAACACTTATCAATTCCAGAGCTGGCTTTCTTATGCGCCTCCAAGCGACAAGACATGGAACTTCGCCGTTGGGTACTCGAAATATTGGGGCGGCAGGCAACGCATAGACGGCATTGAGAATGGGCAGGCGACAAAGGCTGACCAGGTGCGGCTGGAAGTGTCGAAGTTTCTGACGCCCAGTTTCCAGGTTCAAGGGCTGGTGCAAAAAGATATTGATGTGCAAGGAGGCTTCAAGGAGGATTTCCGCACTACCTTGCGCTTGCTGAAATTATTCTAGCAATGCCGTCGATTCTTAAGTTTTAGCCGCTGTTCCGCTCCTTGCTGACAGCGGTTTTCGCGTCGACGCCACTTGCTGATGCAATTGCTGCTCATCTAAAATGAGAAATATTCTCAATTATTGGCGCAGCACATGTCCTCTAGTCCCGATTCCAGGCAGCAAATCCTTGGCGCACTTTATAGCGAGCATCATGGCTGGCTCCAGGGCTGGCTGCGCAAGAGGCTGGGCTGTGTATTCGATGCTGCCGACTTGGCACATGACACTTTCGTGCGCATTGCCGTCCAGAACGAACTGGAAAACCTGCGTGAGCCGCGCGCTTACCTCACTACTGTCGCGCATGGACTCATGGTCAATCAACTGCGCAGGCGCAAGCTGGAACAGCATTATCTGGATGCGCTGGCTCAGGTGCCAGCCAATCAGATGCCTTCGCCGGAAGCGCAGGCCATGCTGCTGGAAACCCTGATGGAAATTGATGTGATGCTGGATGGATTGCCGCCCAAGGTACGCATTGCTTTCCTCATGGTGCAGCTCGAAGGCGCCTCGCACGCCGAGATTGCCCAGCGCCTCGATGTCTCGGTAAGTTCAGTGCGTAAATACATCATGCGGGCATTGGCGCATTGCCTTGCCGTGGAAATGCCCGCGGTTTAGTCGTCTGCATGTCTACTATTCCGCCACCGACCGAACAATCCGCCTTGCAGGCGGCCATTGCCTGGTATGCCCAGTTGAGTTCGGGCGAGGCCAGCGAAGCCGACCATGCCGCATGGCAAGCCTGGCGCGAGCAAAGCGCTGAACACCATGCCGCATGGCAACGCGTGGAGGCTATCACCGGCAAGTTCGAGCATGTGCCAGGCAAGCTCGGCATGGCCACCCTGACCCCGCAAAAGCGCCTGGAGCGCCGCAAGGCGCTCAAGCAATTCGCTGTCCTGCTGGCTGTGAGTGGCACTGGCTGGCAGGCCTATCGAGAACTGCCGTGGCAAAGCTGGAATGCCGATATCCGCACCGCAGTGGGCGAGCAGCGCACAGTGGCGCTGGCAGATGGCAGCCAGTTGATCGTCAACACTGACTCTGTCCTGGATGTGGCATTCAGTGCTACACAACGCCTGATCCGTCTGCACCAAGGTGAAATCATGGTCGATACCGGCCAGGAATCTGGCCCTTACCGCCCTTTTGTCGTGCAGACCCGCGAAGGACTGCTGACTGCATTGGGTACGAGATTCAGCGTGCGCCAGACTGATGGCCGCACCTTGCTCAGCGTGCTGGCGCATGCCGTCAAGGTCGAGCCGCAGTCCGCACCTGAGCAGGCTTATACCGTTAGTCAAGGCATGGCTAGCCTGTTTTCTGCCCATGGGAAGATCACCTTAAGCCCGTTGTCACCACAAGCGTCGAGCTGGGCGAATGGGTTTATCTATGCCGACAACCTACCCTTGTCGCAATTTATTGCCGAATTGCAACGCTACCGCAAAGGCTGGCTGCGCTTGGCCCCTGAACTGCATGGGTTGAAAATCTCCGGCTCCTTCCCCGTAGCGGATACCGATGCCGTGTTGCGCAGCATTGCGAGAACACTGCCAGTCAGGCTCACTATGTTCACCCGCTATATTGTGCTGCTGGAACCTCGCACAACGTAAAGCCCGATCACTGGCTTGGGCAAGCCTGCCAAAATAATATTCATTTTCGATTGTCACTTTTCGATTTTCGTTTGGCAAAGCAGATAGAGACGTTCAATCACTATCCAGGGAGCATCATGCCAAGAGAAAACAAAACACATTCATTCAAGCGCAGCACTATTGCCTTGCTGCTGCAGGCCAGCCTTGCAACAGGCGCGGTGATGTCAATGCAGGCGACACATGCTGCCGAGCCAGCTGCGGCAGAGGCAAAAACCTACGCTATCGCAGCAGGCCCTTTGGGCGCTGCGCTTTCCACGTTTGCCACCCAGGCTGGCGTGCTGCTTTCGTTTGACCCTGTCGCTACACAAGGGAAAACTACTTCGGGTTTGAACGGCACTTATCGTTTGCGGGAAGGCTTCGAGGTTTTGTTGCAAGGCAGCGGGCTGGCCGTGAGGCAGGAAAGCGATGGTAGTTATTCTTTGACCATAGCTCAGGAGCCCAAGGCTAGCGCAGAAAACACTCTGCCCGAAGTCAGGGTCAAAGCAAGTCGGGAGGTTAACATGTCTTCAGCTATGACCGAAGGTACAGGTAGTTACACTATCGGCTCCATGAGAACCGCTACCAAAATGGATTTATCCATCCGCGAAACGCCGCAGAGCGTCAGTGTTATAACGCGTCAGCGCATGGACGATCAAGCCATGTATACACTGAATGACGTCGTCAAGAATACTGTAGGGCTGACTGTCTCTAAATGGGGCGATGAACGTCCGCAATTCAACTCTCGTGGCTTTCAGCTTAACAATTTGATGATTGATGGCTTGCCCATCTTCTATGAAGAAGCAGCTCTCAGTACCGGCTTATTGTCGCAATACGATCGCGTTGAAATTGTTCGAGGAGCCTCCGGCTTGATGGAAGGAGTCGGTTCGCCAGGTGGTTCCATTAATCTTGTACGCAAGCGTCCAACCCGGGAGTTCCAGAGCTCCTTGACGGTCGGGGCTGGGAGTTGGGACAACTACATCGCCAGCTTGGATGTTAGCGGTCCATTGAATGAACAAGGTACCTTACGTGGCCGAAGCGTTGTGTCTTACCAAGACAAGAATTCTTTCCAAGACTACCGCGAGAACAAGCGCACACTGCTCTACAGTATTCTTGAAGCGGATATAACCACTGCCACTACGTTAAGCCTCGGGGCTTCATACAGTAAAGAGGACAACCCCGGTGCGAACTGGGTTGGTATGGTAACCTATCCTAATGGCAGCTTCTTGCCTATTTCTCGTTCGCATTCCATGTCTCCAAGTTGGACGCACTGGGATAAAGAGAGCAAGACGGTTTTTGCAGAAGTCAATCACAGTTTTTCCAACGAATGGAAAGCCAAGGTGGCGGCGACTTATGTCGAAAGCCAAATGGATATGCTTGGTGTCAGCTTCAGCAGGAGTAGCGACGACCTCGTATATGGCGTTGGATCTTACAACTATGACATTACTCAGAAAAGTGTAGATGGAATGGTTTCCGGTCCATTCTCATTGATGGGCAGAGAGCATGAACTGGTTTTCGGCGTCAGTCATCGCGTGAAAAAGGATGACTGGACAGGAAGTTGGCCTTCCGGTTACAGCTTCATCCTCAATCCCCTTGACGCTAACTCGGCAAGCTCAGCACCTTATCCAATATTGCAGACTCCAAACCCTTACGCTAATAAGGTCGAGGTCGAGCAATCCAGTATTTACACTAGTGGACGTTTTAATTTTCGCGATGATCTGAAGTTAATTGTCGGCGGCCGTCTCGATTGGTATGAAAATACACAAAACATTCGGTCCGGTACTTGGCTGAACAATGTTAATTACAAAACCACTCGTCAGTTTACGCCATATGCGGGTTTGGTTTATGACCTCAACGACACTTATGCGGCATACGTAAGTTTGACTCGAATATTTGCCCCGCAAGATTACCAACAGCCAGGGGGCGGCTTGATTGATCCCCGGGAAGGGACTAATTATGAACTGGGAATCAAAGGAGAGCACTTTGGGGGACGCTTAAATACAAGCTTGGCTCTTTTCCAGATTGATTTGGAAAACCTGCCTACCCAACTTGATGTATCGCAGTGCGCACAAGAGCAAACAAGCTGCTATACCACGACTGGAAAAGTGCGTAGCCGAGGTATTGAGCTGGAAGTCTCTGGAGAAATCGCTACGCGTTGGCAGATGGGGGCTGGCTATACCTATAACTATGCCGAAAACCTTGAGCCATCATCCTATTCCCAGATCGGCACAGGAAGCATGGGAAAGCGCTACGGCACTAATCTACCTCTCAATATATTCAAAATGTACACTACCTATCGCCTGCCGGGAGAGTTTGACAACTGGAAGATCGGCGGAGGAATTCAAACGCAAAGCAATATATATACGCAATATGGAGTCAAGCAAGGAGGCTACACCCTAGTTGATTTGCATGCTGGGTATACCTTCAACAAAAATATAGACTTGTCATTGAACATCAATAACCTATTAGATAAGCGCTATTACTCTGGAATTTTGAGTACAGCGAGCGGAAACTTTTTCGGGGATCCCCGCAACTTCATGCTGACAATGAGGTATAGGTTCTAAGGTATGGACGATTTCCCCACTAGGATTTAGTGGGGTTTTATTTATTTCGGGAAGAGGTTCAAGGCTATGGATAATGATAGTGTTTTCAATCCCAGCGCATAACGAATCACTTCCCGCTTGAGAGGGCCGTCGTGATTGGCAAGCCTGAGCCCAAGATTGCGGGCAATACGCAGCGGTGCAATGTCGTTACTGAAGCCGTAACTGAAAGCGTCCATGACACGCTGCATGGCATGATTGGCCAGTTTGCGTTTGCGTTCATATTCTTTCAGCAGGGTTAATGCTTCAACCGGTTTCTTATCCTGCCAAGCGTTGAGAAGTAGCTCGCTCAGCACAGTGGCATCCTGGAAGCCGAGGTTGACGCCTTGGCCTGCCAGTGGGTGGATGGTGTGGGCGGCGTCGCCGATCAGTGCGACGCCTTGACGGGCATAGCTGGTGGCGTGGCTGCGGGTGATGGCGAAGCTGCCTTTTTGCACAAGGCCAGTGATCTCAGGCAGCGCGGCAGGAAAGTGCACGCGGAATGCGTCCAGCAGCGCGTCGTCTTCCAGTGTGAGCAGGCGGCGTACTTCGCTCGGACGGTGGTACCAGACTAGCGAGGCATGGTTTCCCGGCAACGGAAGTAATGATTGCGGTCCGTCAGGGGTAAAGCGCTGCCAGGTGATGTCGCGTTCGCCGCCTTCTATGTTGACGGTGGCAACCAGGGCGTGCATCGGGTATTGCCGACTGTCTAGTGCGATGCCGGCAGCCTTGCGCACCTGGGAGTTGGCGCCGTCAGCGCCTATAAGTAGTTTTGCCTCGAAAGCTTGGCCGCTTTTCAGGCTGATACGGCTGCCTCCGGGCTGATAGCTAATCTGGCTGACTTCGTCTGGACACAACACCGTGACGTTTTCGTGATGTTGCAATACTTCCAGGCAGGCCAGCTGCACCAGGCGGTTTTCTACAATATGTCCCAGCCACTGTGCATCAACCTCGGCAGCATCAAACAGGGTGCCTTGGTCGCGGCGGTTTTCCCACACCTGCATGCGCCTGAACGGGGCGCTGCGCATGGCAGCGATGGCGAACCAGGCCTGGGCTTGTTCCAGGAAATGAATGGAAGCCGGGCTCAGGGCAGAAACGCGAAGGTCGGGTGCGCTGGCTGGGTCGTAGGGAGTAGGGGCACGGTTCTCCAGCAATGCGATGCGCATGCCGCTGGGCGCGAGCCGCGCAGCCAGTGCGCTGCCGACCATGCCGCCGCCCACGATGAAAATATCGACAGCGCTAGTCTTATTAGTCATGGGCCTGCTTAGGGTGGATGCGCACGAGGATGATGCGCGGGCCGTTCATCTTCTTGACGACGATGTCGAACTGGCCAAAGGGAATACTATCGCCTTCCTTGGGAATATCGCCGAGCTTGGACAGTACCAGGCCGCCTACCGAGTCGACTTCGTCGTCGTTGTCGATTTCTACGCCGAGCGCTCGCTCGAGCGTGAAGATGGGCAGGCTGCCCTTGCCGATCAGCGTCCCGTCGTCTAGCTTGGTCCAGTCATTCTGGCTCTGGCGGAACTCGTCGCGGATCTCGCCGACCAGGGCGCCCAGCATGTTGTCCAGGGTGATGAAGCCCTGGGGTTCCTGCCCCTTGCGGCCGACGATGGCGAAGTGGCTGGCCTTACCCTCGCGGAAGCGGCGGAACAGTTCTATGGCAGGCAAATCGGGAGCCACAAATGGGGCCGGGTGCACAAACTGGCTTAAGTCCTGCAGTTCTTCTGCCTCGAATTTGGCCAGAAATAAACTCTTGAGATGGATGACGCCTTTGACCTTGCCATCCAGCTCCACGAAAGGATAACGGCTGTAGCGGTGCTGGGAGATGATTTCCAGGTTTTCCTCAAAGCTGTTTTTTGCCGATAGGGAAATGGCCTCGTTGAAGGGGCGCATGAGGTCGGCGACTTCGAGGTCGCTGAAATCCAGCGTGTGCGCGAGGATGTTCCATTCATCTTTGGTGAGTTCTTCCGAAGCGCGGCTGCTGCGCAGGATCAGTTTAAGCTCATCGGCAGAATAATGTGCGTCATTGGCATGGCCGGTGCCCAGGCCTGCCTTGCGCAATATCCAGTTGGAGCTGGCATTGAGCAGCCAGATGGCGGGATACATGATCCAGTAAAACGCGTACAAGGGTGCAGCAGTCCACAGGCCGACTCTCTCTGCCTGGCGTATTGCGATGGATTTGGGCGCCAGCTCGCCCAGGACGATATGCAGGTAAGAGATGGTAAAAAAGGCGACGACGAATGAAATGCCATGGATGATTTCGGGCGAGGTGACGCCTAGCTTGAACAGCAAAGGCTCCAGCAGTTCGGCAAAGGCCGGTTCGCCCACCCAGCCCAGTCCGAGAGAAGCGAGGGTGATGCCAAGCTGGCAGGCGGAAAGGTAGGCATCAAGCTGGGCATGCACTTTTGCCAGGATGCGCCCACGCCAGCCGTGGGTTTTGGCGATCGCCTTGACCCGGGTTTGCCGGAGTTTGACCATGCCGAACTCGGCGGCCACGAAGAAGCCGTTGAGCAGGACCAGGAACAGCGCAAGCAGGATGAGGAGAAGGTTGCTTTCCATAATGCCGGCGGTTTAGAAACTGACTCCTGCCTGTTGTGCCTGGTTGTCGGCATGGTAGGATGAACGTACCATAGGGCCACAGGCGGCGTGAGTGAAGCCCATGGCGAGTGCTTGCTGCTCGAATTCCGCAAAGCGCTGCGGGGTGACAAAACGCTTCACCGGCAGGTGGTGTGCACTGGGTTGCAGGTATTGGCCCAGGGTGAGCATGGTGACGTTATGGGCACGCAGGTCGCGCATTACGTCGAGGATTTCTTCGTCAGTTTCGCCAAGGCCGAGCATCAGGCCGGACTTGGTTGGGACTTCGGGATGCAGTTCGCCGAATTCCTTGAGCAGGCTGAGCGAGTTCTGGTAATCCGAGCCAGGCCGTGCTTCCTTGTAGAGGCGCGGCACGGTCTCCAGGTTATGGTTCATGACATCGGGCGGTGCGGCCTTGAGAATGTTGATCGCGCGGTCGAGGCGGCCGCGGAAGTCTGGCACCAGGATTTCCACCCGGATATTGGGTGAGTGAGCGCGTACTGATGCAATGCAATCAACAAAGTGCTGGGCGCCGCCGTCGCGCAGGTCGTCGCGGTCCACGCTGGTAATCACAACGTATTTGAGGCGCATCTGGGCAATTGTACGCCCCAGGTTTTCCGGTTCATTGGCATCGGGCGGCAGCGGTTTGCCGTGCGATACGTCGCAGAACGGGCAACGGCGTGTGCAGATGTCGCCGAGGATCATGAAGGTGGCGGTGCCGCCGCTGAAGCATTCGCCGATGTTGGGGCACGATGCTTCCTCGCATACTGTGTGCAGGTTGTTCTCGCGCAGTACCTGCTTGATTTCCTGGAAACGTGCGCTGTCTGGCACTTTCATGCGTATCCACTCCGGCTTGCGCATGGCAGGCATGGGAATGATCTTGATCGGGATACGCGCCATTTTTTCGGCGCTCGTCTCCTTGACGCCTGCAACCTTGCGCGGCGGCGGGGCGATACGTTCTGTCGTTTCTGTCATAAAGTATTCTCGGTCAGGCAGTCAGTATAGCCTAACTGTGATGTCAATTTATCAAGCAGCTTTTGTGCCGCCGTCTCAGGTGTCAGGCCGATTACTAGGTCGCGAACCTGGGTGACTTGCAGGCCTCGGTAGCCGCAAGGGTCGATGGCGAGGAAAGGGGCAAGGTCCATGTCGATATTCAGTGCCAGGCCATGATAGCTGCGCTGGTTCTTCAGGCGCAGGCCGAGCGAGGCAATCTTGGCACTATGAACATAGACGCCTGGGGCGTCGGTACGCGCCTCGGCATGAATGCCGGAGTCGGCTAGAAGGGCAATGATGGCATTTTCCATTGCGCTGACGAGTGAGCGCACACTGATGCCCCGGCGCTTTAGGTCAATCAGTACATAGATCACCGCTTGGCCGGGGCCGTGGTAGGTAATCTTGCCGCCTCGGTCGACTTCAATCAGCGGAATGTCGGATCGGCTAGGCGGGCGTACCTCCTTGCGGTTCAGCCCCAGGGTATAGACAGGGGCATGCTCGGTGAGCCAAAGTTCATCGGCGCTATGTTCTGTCCGCGACTGGGTATAGACCCGCATGGCCTGCCAGGTAGGCAGATAGTCGGTACGGCCTAGGGTGCGGATAACCAGGCGCTGGTTTGTGCGTTCAGGATGCATGTCTGGATGGAGTGAACGCCGCAATCAAAGTACGTACTTGACCTTTGGGTGCGAAGTCAGCGCGCGGTAAATATCATCCAGCTGCGGCTTGGAGTGTACCAGTACGGTGCATGTCAGGCTCACATATCTGCCGCCTGTGCTTGCGCGCATTTCAATGCGGCTGGCATCGAAATCGGGCAGGTGCTGCTGGATCACGGCCATGATCAGGTTGGCAAATTCTTCGTGTGACTCGCCCATGACCTTGATCGGGAAGTCGCAGGGAAATTCGATTAAAGACTCTTGTTCGTTAGGTTCATTGGCCATGGTGGGGTACCTGTCTCCGCATCACTTGTTTCTTGAATTCCTGGTATAGCGCATACATGCGCTTGAGCAGCGGGCCCGGTTTGCCCGTGCCGACCACGGCATTATCCAGCGAGACAATGGCTAGCACCTCCTTGGTGGAGGAGGTGAGCCAGACCTCATCTGCCGCCCTGAGCCGCGATTCGCTGATCGGTTCGACCGAATAGGCAATGCCATTGGCTTCAGCCAGTTCCAGCACTACATCGTAAGTAATCCCCGGCAGCATGTGCTCGTTCTTGGGCGGCGCCAGTAGTTTTCCTTGTTCGACTATCAAAATATTGCTGCTGCTGCCTTCGGTAAGGTAGCCGTCACGCAGCATCAGCGTTTCTGCCACGCCATGATCCACGGCTTCCTGTCGCAATAACACATTAGCGAGCAGGGATATGGCTTTTATATTGCAGCGTTGCCAGCGAATATCAAGTGCCGTGATGGCACTGACGCCGGATTGCACCAATGCTTGCGTCGGAGTATCCAGCGGCATGCTCATGATAAACACCGTGGGAGCGACGCTGGATGGAGGGAATGCCTGGTTGCGCGGCGCTACCCCGCGGGTGATTTGAATGTACACCGATTGGTCGGAGAAGTGGTCATTGGTGTGCACCAGCCTGTTGATCACTCCCTGCCATTCGGCCAGGCTGAGCGGGTTGCGAATGCGTATTGCCTCCAGGCTATTTGCGAGTCGGGCCAGGTGCTCGTCAAGGCGGAACGGCTGGCCGGAATAGACCGGGACGACTTCATAGACGCCATCGCCAAAGATAAAGCCACGATCCAGTACCGGGATCGTGGCTTGTTCCAGTGGCAGGAATGAGCCGTTGAGATAGACGGTTTCACTCATGCGGTTTGGAATGATTCAAATCAGGCTTATTCAAACCAGAGCTTGATGCTATCCAGTATGCGGCCAAAGATGCCAGCGACTTCCACACCCTTGGAGGCAACCAGTTTGTGTTCGGCGATGACTTTTTCATCCAGGATGAACTGGATGGTGCCAACCTGCTGGCCAGCACTGACTGGGGCAACCAAGGGCTGCTGGCTCACTACCTTGGCTTTGACGCGGGCATATTCGCCCTTGGGCAGCGTCAGCGAAACATCCTTGGCGACAGTGGCAACCACTGTGTTCTCGGCACCCTTCCAGACCTTGAGCGTGCTGACTGCGCTGCCGCGCTTGTAGACCAGCTTGGATTCATAGAACTGGAAGCCGTAATTGAGCAGTTTCTGGCTTTCGGTGGCGCGTGCTGAATCTGACGGCGCGCCCAGTACTACCGAGATCAGGCGGGTATCTCCGCGCTTGGCGGAGGTGACCAGGCAGTAGCCTGCGCTCTTGGTGTGGCCGGTCTTCATGCCATCCACATAAGGGTCCAGCCACAGCAGGCGGTTGCGGTTGGGCTGGCTGATCTTGTTATAGGTGTATTCCTTCATGGAGTACAGGCGCTTGTATTGGTCCGGAAAGTCGCGGATCAAGGCACCCGCGAGCACGGCCAAGTCATGTGCGGTGGTGTAATGCTGCGGGTCGGGAAGGCCGGTGGCATTGACATAGTGGGTGTCACGCATGCCTAGCCGTGTGGCTTCCTTGTTCATGAGTTCGGCGAAGCCCTCTTCAGAGCCGGCAATGCCTTCCGCCAGGGTGATGGAGGCATCGTTGCCTGACTGGATGATCATGCCGTGCAGCAATTCATCGACCGTCACAGGCTTGTTGGGCTCGATGAACATCTTGGAGCCTTCCACTTTCCAGGCCTTTACGCTGACCGGCAGGGTTTGGGTCAGCGTGAGGTGGCCGTTCTTGAGTGCCTTGAATGACAGGTAGGCAGTCATGATCTTGGTGAGCGAGGCAGGCTCCACGCGGGAGCCGCCATCTTGCTCGGCAATGACGCGTTCACTGTTGTAGTCGTACAGCTGGTAGGACTTGACGGCAAGTGCAGGCGGCTGGGGAATATCCGCTGCCTGTGCGGTCAGGACATTGCTCAGGAATGCTGCCGCTGCAACGAGCAAGGCAGCAGGCTTGGCGTAGGTGGAGAGGTATGACATAGAATCTCTTTAACTCAAATATTCAGGGTTTCAATTTCGGGGGTAGCCAACAATCTTACTGGTACACCACGATGGCATTCGTATTGAGCGTTTGCTTGATTTTTTCTGCAGCAGCTTCAGCCTGTTGGCGGCTGCTATAAGGCCCCAGGCGTACGCGATAAGTTCCGGCATTATACCAATTCTCTACCTGTACATTGTCCGCCAGCTTGTTTTGCTGCAACGTATCCACCAGGCGGTCCCCATTGGCCTTGACCGAGAAGGCGCCCACCTGCACATAAGCCCCCGTTATTGGCGGATTGGTCACCGGCTCGTTCATGACATTGGGCAGGTTGCCTGGCGCTATCTCTGTGGGCGCAGGTGCCGGCGCTGGAGCTGGTGCCGTTTGTGGAGCAGCGGCTGTGGTGATGGGCCTGCCATGTTCATCCAGCGCTTCCACATCGACAATACCGCTGCCTTTTTCTATCAGGCGCAGCTTGTAGGCTGCGGCGTAGGAAAGGTCGATCAGGCGGTTGTCATGAAACGGGCCACGGTCATTGATACGCACAATGACCGAGCGGCCGTTTTCCGGATTGGTGACGCGCACATAACTGGGCAACGGGAGAATGGTATGCGCGCCGGTCATGGCGTACATGTCGTAAACCTCGCCGCTGGAGGTTTTCTGGCCGTGGTAGCGTTTGCCGTACCATGAGGCAACGCCACGCTGCTTGTAGGGCGTGTGCTCGCTCAGAGGGGTATAACGGCGGCCCAGCGCACTATATGGACGCGTAGCGCGCGGCAGCGGTGTTTCCGCGCGTGGCACGGCATCCGGGATATTGTCTATATCGGCAGGCGGATTGTCGCCAGGGCCGTCGTCCAGGTAATAGCCGCCTTTTTTCGGGGCTGGCTTCTGCGTGGTCGGGGCGGGTTTTCCTGCTTCAGGTTTGACGCTGGTGCCGCCGCCGCAGGCGACCAGGGCGAGGGCAATCATGCCCGGAATCAGGTTGCGTATCAGTTTCATTGGTTCATACAGATTGCGTAGCGCAGTCTGCCTCGCTCCTTTTCCATTATGAGGTAACAAGTTTTTTGTGCGTATGGATACTCATGAGTATGCCGAAACCGGTCAGCAAGGTGACCAGCGAGGTGCCACCATAGCTGATAAGCGGTAACGGCACACCTACCACGGGCAAAATGCCGCTGACCATGCCTATGTTAACAAACACATAGGTGAAGAAGGTCAGCGTGATGCTGCCGGCGAGCAGGCGGCTGAAAGTACCTTGGGCCTGCGCTGCAATGACCAGGCCGCGACCGATGATGGTGGTGAACAGGAGTATCAGCAAGACATTGCCCAGCAGGCCGAATTCCTCACCAAATACGGCAAAGATGAAGTCGGTGGTGCGCTCAGGCAGGAAGTCGAGCTGGGACTGGGTGCCATTGAGCCAGCCCTTGCCGGCAAGGCCGCCCGAACCCAGCGCAATGCTGGCCTGTATGGTGTGGTAGCCAGCGCCCAATGGGTCCTGATAGGGGTCGAAGAGGATTTCAATGCGCCGGCGCTGGTAGTCATGCAGCATGGTCCAGAGGATGGGCGCCATGACGCCAATGCTCACTGCGGTGCCGATCAGGATGCGCCAGCTCAGCCCGGCAAGGAACAGCACATAAAAACCGGAGGAGGCGATCATGAGTGAAGTGCCAAGGTCGGGCTGCTTCATGATGAGCCCGACTGGCACAGCAAGCAGCACGGCCCCGATGGCATGGTCTTTGAAAGTGGCTACTGATTCGCGCCGGGAGAAATACCAGGCCAGCAGCATGGGAACCGCGATCTTCATCAGTTCTGAAGGCTGGATTTTGGCAACGCCGATGTGCAGCCAGCGCCTCGCGCCGTGGCTGATTTCGCCGAACAGGGCCACGCTGATCAAAAGCAGCACGCCCAGCACGTAGGCGGGTAGCGCAATGCGCTCCAGAATCTGGGGCGAGACATTGGCTGCAATCCACATCAGGCTGACGGCGACACTGATATTGATCAATTGGGTGCTGATCTTGCTCATGCTCTGGCCGGAAGCGCTGTAAAGCACGCACAGGGCAAGGATCATGGTGACGATCAGGCAACTCATGAGAAAGCCATCGATATGCCTGACCAGGCGCTTGAGCAGTTTATTCAACATGGTTATGCTCCTCCGGTGTTACAGGCGCGCCCACGCTTGGATCTTCCACTGCCGGTTTGGCTGATGGAGGTTCTTTGCCCAGCAGGTAGTAATCCATGACGCGCCGTGCTATCGGGCCTGCAGTAGAGCCGCCATGGCGGCCATTTTCCACAATCACGGCGATGGCAATCTTCGGGTCTTCGGCAGGCGCATAGGTGATGAACAGCGCATGGTCGAGATGACGTTCGGCCACCTTGCTCTCGTTATATTTTTCATTCTGTTTGATGCCGACTACCTGGGCGGTACCGGTCTTGGAAGCCATGAGATATTCGCTGTCAGCCCCCAGCCGTGCCGCTGTGCCGCCTGGCAGGGTGACATCCATCATGCCTTGCTTCACGAGGTCGACATTTTTCGGGTTGAGCGCGATCTGGTCAATGACTTCTGCCGGCACGGAGTGGACCTGACCGCCCTTGCTCTCCTGGATGGCAGAAACCAGATGCGGACGCATGGCCTTGCCGTTGTTGGCGAGGATGGCTGTGGCTTGTGCCAATTGCATGGGCGTTGCCAGCATATAACCCTGGCCAATGCCGACAATGACGGTTTCACCCGGGAACCAGGCCTGTTTGAAGCGGCGGCGTTTCCATTCAGGCGTTGGCAGCAGGCCTCCCATTTCGCCCTTGATGTCGATGCCGGACGGCTTGCCGAAGCCAAAGTGGCTGACGAATGACGTCAGTTTTTCTATACCCAGTTCCACGGCAAGGCCGTAAAAGAAGGTATCGCAAGAAACGGCAATCGCCTTGCGAATATCGACGCTGCCGTGGCCGCCGGCCTTCCAGTCGCGATAGCGATGGGTATTGCCGGGCAATGTGAAAAAGCCGGGATCGCTGATGCTGAAGGGGGGATGGCGTTTGCCTGCCTCCAGTCCGGCCAGCGCGACGAATGGCTTGAAGGTCGAACCGGGCGGATAAATCCCGCGCAACGGGCGGTTGATCAGTGGCTTGTCTAGCGATTCATTGAGCTCTTTCCAGCTTTCAGTGTCGATGCCATCGACAAAAAGATTGGGGTCATAGCCTGGCTGGCTGACGTAGGCCAGTATTTCTCCGGAACTGGGTTCAATCGCGACCAGGGCGCCCCGGTAGTTGCCAAACGCTTCCTCGGCGATACGCTGCAATTTGCTGTCCACGGAAAGGATCAGGTTGTTGCCTGGCACCGGCGGCGTGCTGGATAAGACCCGCACCGCATGGCCGCCTGCGTCAATTTCCACTTGTTGGAATCCGGTGATGCCATGCAGCTGAGATTCGTAATATTGTTCCAGGCCGCTCTTGCCGATATGGTCGGAACCCTTGTAATTCGAGAGGTCGCCCGATTCCTTGAGGTTCTCCAGGTCACGGTCGTTGATGCGGCCTATGTAGCCAATGATGTGTGAGCCCGACTTGCCTTGCGGGTACTGACGGAACAGGCGCGAGCGGATTTCCACGCCAGGGAAGCGGAACCGGTTCACGGCGATTTGCGCGGCCTCTTCCTCGGTGAGATGGGTGCGGATGGGGACGCTTTCGAAGCTGTGGGTCTGCGCCCGCAGCTTCTTGAAGCGCTTCTGATCGTTAGGGCTTACTTCAATCAGCTTGGCCAGTTCCTCAATGGTTTCTTCTACCGTGTTTGCGACCTTGGCAGGCGTGATTTCCAGGGTATAGACGAAGGAGTTCTGCGCCAGTACCTCGCCATTCCGATCCAGAATCAGGCCTCGGTTGGGTGCAATGGGCACCAGCGAGATACGGTTGTTCTCGGCCATGGTCTGGTAGTGGTCGTACCTGCTGAATTGCAGGTAGACGAAGCGGCTGATGAGGATGCCGAAACAGATGAGGACCAGTAATGCGCCTGCGGCGAGGCGCATGCGGAAGTCGTACTGTTCCTTTTTATAGTTTTTCAGTTCTGACCGGCGGGCTCTCATACGCAGGGTCAAGCCTTGTTGGAGCGACTGTCGATGTTAAGACGCGAGAAAATGACGAATTGCCAGAGCAGGATGCCGCTGACGCTGGGCAGGAAATACTCCCAGCCTGGCAGCTCGCCGCCGGCAAACAGCTTCAGCACCAGCGTGATGAGCTGGGTAAACAGCAACAACAGGAATACGTAGCCGGCCTGTTGCCAGATGTTGAACAATGCCAGGCGGCGCTGATAGGTGACGGCAAAAAATGATGTCAAGGCATAAGCGAGCGCGAACTGGCCAAATAGCCCGCCTGAAATCAGGTCCATGATCAATCCGGCAAACCAGGCGGTGCCGATATTGCATAAATGGGGCGCACGCAAGGTCCAGTACAACACGGCAAGCAGCAGAAATTCGGGGCGTACCATCAGCAGAGTGCCCGACCATGGCAGGAGCTGCAGCAACAATGCCAGCAGCAATGACAGAAATACAGGCTTGAAGCTAGTTGTTGACATGGCGCTTGGGCGGCGTTGCTTTTTTGTTGTTGGCAGGAGCGGGTGTCTTCAAGGTGTTGCTGTCTGCTGGACGGTCGACCTGGGGGATGCTGACCAGCAGGAGTTGCCGGTGGTGCTCAATCCCAGCCAGGGGTTTGCCGATAATGTGGGCAAACGGGGAGTCCGCATCCGTGTCTACCTGGATGACTTCGGCCACTGCGAGCCCTGCAGGATAAATGCCATCAATCCCCGAGGTAATGAGCGTATCGCCCACACGGATATCGACATTCGCAGGCAATGATGGCAGTTCCACTGTGGCACTGCGTCCCTGTCCGAACGCAATCGCCCGCAGTCCGTTGCGTTCCACCTGTACCGGGATGGAGAGGTTTTTGTCCGTAATCAGCGTGACCTCGCTGCTGAAGGGAAACACGCGCGTGACCTGGCCAACCACGCCGGCTTCGTCAATGACCGCCTGGCCTGGGGTAATGTTCTGGCGCGAACCCAGGTTGACCACTACTTTATGGCTGAACGGATCCCGGCTCATATGTAATATTTCTGCCAGGCGCGCAGGCTGGCTGGATAGTTGCGCAGCGCCCAACAGGCTGCGCAGGCGTTCATTCTCGACGGCGAGCGCCTTGAAGCGTTGCAGTTCGGCCGCGTGTTCCAGGGCCTGGGTGCGTAACTGGATGTTTTCTTCGACGACGGTGGTTTGCGTATGCAGGTACTCACCAATGTCCTCCGCAATATTGAGCGGGGCGTTGGCGATGATTTGCAAGGGATGCAGCAAGGCGATGAACCCTTGGCGAACCTCGACAAGATAGTTCAGTCTGGCATCCGTCGCGATCAATACCAGGGAAAGTACAGCAAAGAAGAACAGCCGTGCAGTTGGGCTGGGGCCGCGGACAAAGAAGCCAGTGTGATGTTGGTGTTCCAAGGCGCGTGGCATGAGAGCTGTGTCGTGACTAGGTTTGGTTTAGTGTGCTGAGCATATTAGGAAACCTGCAAGGTTCCCGATGATAAAAAACAGGCCATCGTGACATGGCCTGTTGATTCCTATGATAGCGCAATTTACTCGTAGGCAAACACATTGCCCAGTTTGTCCATCTCTTCCAGGGCGCGGCCGCAGCCACGTGCAACACAGCTCAATGGATCCTCTGCGACGATGACCGGCAGGCCGGTTTCTTCGAGCAGCAGGCGATCCAGGTCCCGCAACAGCGCGCCGCCGCCAGTCAGTACCATGCCCTTCTCGGCAATGTCTGCGCCAAGTTCAGGAGGCGTCTGTTCCAGTGCGGATTTCACCGCGCCGACAATCGCGTTGAGCGGCTCGGTGAGCGCTTCCAGGATTTCGTTGCTGGAAATGGTGAATTTGCGTGGCAGGCCTTCTGCCAGGTTGCGGCCGGTGACTTCAAGCTCCAATACCTCGGAACCCGGGAATGCGGAGCCGATCTGCTTCTTGATCAGTTCAGCGGTAGGCTCGGAGATTTGCATGCCGTAGTTGCGGCGGATGTAGTCGATGATGGCCTGGTCAAACTTGTCGCCGCCGACACGTTCGGACTTGGCGTAGACGATACCGCCCAGTGAGATCACGCCGACCTCGGTGGTGCCGCCGCCGATGTCCACGACCATGGAGCCTGTCGCTTCGGCCACCGGCATGTTCGCACCAATCGCTGCTGCCATTGGCTCTTCAATCAAATACACCTGGCGCGCGCCTGCCATCTCGGCAGATTCCTTGATCGCACGGCGCTCCACCTGGGTGGAACCGACGGGAACACAGATGATGATGCGGGGATTGGGGCTGAACAGGCGGGACTCGTGAATCTTTCGGATAAAGTATTTGAGCATTTGCTCGGTAATGGTGAAATCGGCAATCACGCCATCCTTCATCGGGCGGATCGCGGTGATGTTGGCAGGCGCGCGCCCCAGCATGCGCTTGGCTTCCAGGCCAACGGCAAGCAGCGTTTTCTTGCCGGTGGGGCCGCCTTCCTGGCGGATGGCGACTACGGAGGGCTCGTCAAGGACGATGCCTTTGCCACGCACATAGATGAGGGTGTTTGCTGTGCCAAGGTCAATGGCGAGATCGTTAGAAAAGTAACTGTTTAAAAGACCGAACATTTATTTGTATCCTGACAAGCTGCCGCAGGTCATAAGGGCCTTATGACGCGGCTGAAGATGTGCGTAAAATCAAGTTATAATACCCGATATCGCATAGAAATTTAAGATTTGGATTTAGATAAATGTCACTCAATACAAATGACGTCAAAAGGATCGCGCACCTGGCACGACTCGCCGTCAGCGAGGAAGAGGCCGAGGCCACGCTGGTCAAGCTTTCCGGTATTCTCGGCCTGATCGAGGAAATGCAGGCGGTGGACACCACTGGCATTGCGCCAATGTCGCATTCTCAGGATGTCACCCAGCGCCTGCGTGAGGATAAAGTGACTGAAAGCAACCAGCGTGAGCTGCTGCAATCCATCGCGCCTGCTGTCGAGAACGGCCTCTACCTCGTCCCCCAAGTCATCGAATAAGCCCCGTCATGATCAATCATAGTTTGAAACACTTGGCTGGTATGTTGGCCGGCAAGGAGATTTCCAGTGTCGAGTTGACGCAGGAATACCTCAACCGCATTGCGCGTTTTAATCCCGAGATCAATGCCTATATCACGGTTGACCCTGAATTGAGCCTGGCGCAGGCCAGGGCTGCAGACCAGCGTTTGGCCAATGGCGATGCCGGCCCTCTCACCGGTATTCCGATTGCGCAGAAAGACATCTTCTGTGCTAAGGGCTGGAAGACCACCTGTGGTTCCAAAATGCTTGAGACATTCATTGCGCCCTATGACGCCGGCGTGATCGAGCGCTTCAATGCGGCTGGCGCGGTGAGTCTTGGTAAGACCAATATGGATGAGTTCGCGATGGGCTCTTCCAACGAGACTTCCTATTACGGCAAAGTGCAAAATCCCTGGGACAGGACGCGTGTCCCAGGCGGCAGTTCCGGCGGCAGCGCCGCTGCTGTGGCGGCTCGATTGTGCGCAGCCGCAACGGGCACCGATACGGGTGGTTCGATTCGCCAACCAGCATCGCTGTGCGGTCTCTCGGGCCTCAAGCCCACCTATGGCCTGGCTTCGCGCTACGGCATGATCGCCTTTGCCTCCAGCCTGGACCAGGCAGGCCCGATGGCGCATTCCTGTGAGGACATGGCGTTGATGATGAACGTGATGACCGGCTTTGACGAGCGGGATTCCACCAGCTTGCAGCGCGAGAAGGAAGATTACACGCGTGACCTTGGCAAGCCGCTGGCAGGGCTCAGGGTTGGACTGCCCAAGGAGTATTTCGCCGAAGGCCTGGATACGGGTGTGGCGAAAGTGGTGGAAGCCGCCGTGGAAGAATACCGCAAGCTGGGCGCTGAAATTGTCGAGGTCAGCCTGCCCAATACCATGCTTTCCATTCCGGTCTACTACGTGCTTGCCCCAGCCGAGGCTTCGAGCAACCTCTCGCGTTATGACGGCGTGCGTTTCGGCCATCGTGCCGCCGAGTACGACGACCTCATGGACATGTACTGCAAGAGCCGCGCCGAAGGTTTTGGCGCCGAAGTAAAGCGCCGTATCCTGATCGGGACCTACGTGCTGAGTGCAGGTTACTATGATGCGTATTACCTCAAGGCGCAGCAAATCCGCAGGCTGATTGCGGAAGATTTTGCCAGGGCATTCGAGCAATGCGACCTCATTCTCGGGCCGACGGCGCCCTCTACCGCGTTCAAGGCCGGTGAGAAGGCAGATGACCCGGTATCCATGTACTTGCAGGATATCTACACCATTGCCGTCAACCTCGCCGGCTTGCCCGGGATGAGCATCCCGGCCGGGTTCGCGACTGTTGCCGATGGCACCGCATTGCCCGTGGGCCTGCAAGTGATCGGCAATTATTTCGACGAAGCGCGCATGCTCAATGCCGGGCATGCCTATCAACAAGTAACAGATTGGCATACCCGCATGCCTGAAGGGATTGCATAATGAGCACTTGGGAAGTCGTCATCGGGCTGGAAACCCATGCCCAGCTCAACACCAAATCCAAGATTTTCTCCGGCAGCAGCATTGCCTTCGGTGCGGAGCCCAATACCCAGGCCAATGTGGTCGATATCGCCTTGCCGGGCGTGTTGCCGGTGCTGAACAAGGAAGCCGTGCAATGCGCGATCCGCTTCGGCCTCGCCGTCAATGCCGAAATCGCCTCGCGCTCGGTGTTCGCGCGCAAGAATTACTTCTACCCCGACCTGCCCAAGGGCTACCAGATCAGCCAGTATGAACTGCCGGTAGTCGGCAAGGGCGCACTGACCATCCAGGTCGGCGATAGCGAGAAAACCATCAACATCACCCGCGCCCATCTTGAAGAAGACGCGGGCAAGTCCGTGCATGGCGCGAGCCCGGGCCAGTCAGGCATCGACCTCAACCGCGCCGGTACGCCCTTGCTGGAAATCGTCACCGAGCCCGACATGCGTTCCGCCGCCGAGGCCGTGGCCTATGCGCGCAAGCTGCATGAGCTGGTGCAGTGGATCAATATCTGCGACGGCAATATGCAGGAAGGCAGCTTCCGCTGCGACGTCAACGTCTCCGTGCGCCGCAAGGGGGATGAAAAGCTCGGTACGCGCCGTGAGATCAAGAACCTCAATTCCTTCCGCTTCATGCAGCAGGCGATCGAGTATGAAACCCGCTGGCAGATCGAAACGCTGGAAGACGGCGGCAAGATCGAGCAGGCAACCGTCCTGTTCAATCCTGATACCGGCGAAACCCGCGCCATGCGCAGCAAGGAAGAGGCCAACGACTACCGTTACTTCCCTGATCCCGACTTGTTGCCAGTGGCAATCTCGGCTGAAGACATTGATGCAATCCGCGTTACGCTGCCCGAATTGCCATCCGCGATGAAGGTGCGCTTCGAGCGTGAGTATGGCTTGTCGGCTTACGATGCCGCAGCCCTGACTGCGTCGCGCGGTATCGCGGATTACTTCACCGCAGCCCTTGTCGCATTTGGTGGCGAGGCCAAATTGGTTGCCAACTGGGTGATGGGCAACGTCAGCGCCAAGCTGAACGAGGAAAGCCGCGAGATTGCGGATGCCCCCGTTTCACCCGAGCTGCTGGCAGGCTTGCTGAAGCGGATTGCCGACAATACTGTTTCCAGCAAGATTGCCAAGGATGTGTTTGAAGCCATGTGGAGCGGCGAAGGCGATGCCGATGCCATTATTGAGCGCAAGGGCCTGAAACAGGTGACGGATACCGGTGCGATTGAAGCCATCGTCGATGAAGTGCTGGCAGCGAATGCGGCCATGGTGGCGGAGTTCCGCGCTGGCAAGGACAAGGCCTTCAATGCCCTGGTCGGCCAGGCAATGAAGGCTTCCAAGGGCAAGGCCAATCCTGCGCAGGTCAATGAAATCCTCAAGCGCAAGCTGGCCGGTTAACCCGCTCTAACGTGCCGGGCTGGTATTCTCGCCAGCCGGCACGCCTGTCTTCAATTCAGTAAAGCGTTTCTTGTCATTCTCGAAGCGCTGGCGCGTGGTTTCCATGTGCTGTTTGCGTTCCGCAATTTGTTCATCGATCTTGCCAATCTCCAGATGGGTGTTCTTGAGGTCTTTCTTGATATCACCCGGGACTGCTTTGCCTTGCCTAGTGTAGTCGGCCGCGGTTTTCTGGACATTCTGTAGGCGGGCAGCGGTGCTGAGCCTGCGTTGCTCCAGGCCTTCCAGCATGGCTTGGTCTATTTGCAGGTTGCGGTCACGTGCGAGATCGATTTCCTGCTCCGAGCTATACACCGATTGCAAGGTCTTGTCGCGCCTGTCCTGTTCGCTCCCTTTGCCTGAACGTTCTGCCACGGCGGGGCTATGCAGGGTGTCGGCCTGCGGCAATCCGCGCGGGCTGATATTGCTTTGCTTGCCTGTATATTGCGGCGGCAGGGTGTCGCTATAGTGGGTGACGCCTTGTTCATCCACCCATTTCATGATCTTGCCGCTTGGCTGTTTGGACTCCGCGGCTGCCAGGATCGCACTGGCGTGAAACGTGAATGACAGCAGTGCGATGACAGTGCTTGGCAATCGCAATATGCGGGCCATGCTTTTCCTCCCTGTGGGGTTTTGTCGTGATTGTTTTTATATGATTTATGACTAATTAGTGCATGATTCTGCGCCAGATCATGTCCTGCCTGCAAGCATGGATATTACTGGGAGGCGATTTCCGCGAGCCGCTGCCATTGTGCAAATTTGTTGTCACGCGTGATGGAAGCATTGGCCGGACTGGTGGAAGGCAGCTTGTGATAATGCAAGTGTGCAGGAATCGATTGCTGTTTCAGCACATGGCGGCGGAAAGCCTGCTCCGCCTTGCTGCCGTTGAAGAAAATATGCCGGATATGCGGAAATTGCACCAAAAGGGCGCTGAAATCATTGGCAATGATGGAGGCTTCTTCAATGTCGCCATCCAGGCTGCTGATGCGTATGCACTCCTTGAGCACATCCCATATGCCGATATTCTGCTGGTTCAGCAACTGCAGCCTTTGTTGATATGCGGTATCGGCTGGGATGTTGAAAAGGTGATTGATGAACGGCCAGAACAGGTTTTGCTGGTGGGCATAGTAGGCCTGCATTTCCAGCGAGCGCTTGCCGGGCATGGAGCCTAGTATCAATATCCGGCAATTCGGCGTGATGGCCGGAGGAAAACTATGGATGAGCATGCAGTCGCGTTATTCCACGCCATAGGTGTTGCGGTATTCTGCAATGGCTGGGCGGTATGCCGCGAGTTCGTTGCTTTGGTCCAGGTACTGGATCAGGTCGCGCAGGTTGGCGATGCTGATCACGGGCAATTGGTGCTGCTGCTCGACTTCCTGCACTGCCGACAGTGCGCCCAGGCCGCGTTCCTGGCGATCAAGCGCAATGGCGACGCCACTGGGAATAGCGCCGTTGGCGGAGATGATATTGACGGATTCGCGCACCGAGGTGCCTGCGGAAATGACGTCATCGACGATCAATACCCTGCCTTGCAAGGGAGCGCCTACAATGGTGCCGCCCTCCCCGTGGTCCTTGGCTTCCTTGCGGTTGAAGGCATAAGGGACATTGCGGCCTTGCCGCGCCAATGCAATCACAATGCTGGCTGCCAGCGTAATCCCCTTGTATGCCGGGCCAAACAGCATGTCAAACTGCACGCCGGAACGTACAATGGCCGCGGCATAGAATTCGCCAAGGCGCATGAGGCTCTCGCCATCGTTGAAAAGCCCGGCATTGAAGAAGTAGGGGCTGAGCCGGCCGGCCTTGGTAGTGAACTCGCCAAAACGTAATACCTGCTTTTGGATGGCGAATTGGATAAAATCTTGCGTTGAATCTGACATGGTGAATGAAGAAAGGTTGTAGTGTTGCGTATTATATCCCTGAATCTCAATGGCATCCGCTCAGCAAGCAGCAAAGGCTTTTATCCGTGGATGCAGGAACAGCAGGCCGATATCGTCTGCTTGCAGGAACTGAAGGCGCAAGAGGGCGACATGACGCCCGAGATGCTGCAGCCGGAAGGTTATTATGGCTATTTCCACTATGCTGATAAAAAAGGCTATAGCGGCGTGGGCATCTACTCCCGGGAAAAGGCGGATGCAGTGATTGTGGGCCTCAGGATTGCTGACATCGACAATGAAGGACGTTACCTTGAGGCACGGTATGGAAACCTGAGCGTGGTGTCACTCTATTTGCCTTCGGGTTCCAGCGGGGAAGAGCGCCAGACTTTCAAGTTTAGCGTCTTGGCGCGTTTCCTGCCGCACCTCGAGTCATTGATTCGGGATGGGCGCGATGTCGTGATCTGTGGTGACTGGAATATCGCCCACCAGGAAGCCGACCTCAAGAACTGGCGTGGCAACCGTAAGAATTCCGGCTTTTTACCGGAGGAGCGTGCCTGGTTGACGGACTTATTGGGGCGAGTAGGTTGGGTTGATGTTTATCGGCTATTGCATCCGGATACCACCGATGCCTGTTATACCTGGTGGAGCAACCGTGGCCAGGCATGGGCCAAGAATGTGGGATGGCGAATCGACTATCAGATCGCAACACCGGCATTTGCAGCAAAAGCAGTGAGCGCCACGATTTACAAGGATGAGCGCTTCAGCGACCATGCGCCGCTCACCGTGGACTACCAGTAGTGTGAAAACCAGTAACTTTACAAGTCAGGATATTGAATGATCAAGCAAGGCTGGGGGGCTACCCTCAAGGCCGTGGTAAGCGGGCGCATGCTGGTGGCGCTGATGATGGGGTTTGCTTCCGGCTTGCCGCTCCTCCTGACGGGTTCGACCATGCAGGCATGGCTCAAGGAGTCCGGCGTCGACTTGGCCATGATAGGCGCCGCGGCCATGATAGGGTTGCCGTATACGCTCAAATTCCTTTGGGCGCCGATTTTTGACCGCTACACTATTCCCTTGTTTGGGCGTCGCCGTGGCTGGCTGGCCCTGAGTCAACTAGCCCTGGTGCTGGCTTTGCTGGGCTTGAGCCTGAGTGACCCTGCTGCCAGCTTGTGGGGCGTGGCATTTGCCGCCTTGCTGGTGACATTCTTTTCCGCCTCGCAGGACATTGTCATTGATGCCTATCGGCGCGAAAGCCTGTCGGATCAGGAGTTAGGGCTGGGTTCCGCCATGTTTGTGAATGGCTACCGGGTGGGCATGCTGCTCGCTGGCGGCGGTGGCCTGATTCTGGCGGATTTGCTGACTTTTCCCAAAATGTACCAGCTTATGGCCTTGTTCATGGGTTTGTGTATCCTGGTCACCCTGTTTTCGCCGGAGCCCAGGGAAGCCGCCGGCACGCCACGTACCCTACGGCAGGCAGTGATAGAGCCATTCCTCGAGTTCTTCAAGCGCCCGGAGGCGATCACGATCCTGACGTTCATCCTGCTGTACAAGCTTGGCGATACCCTGGCTTCGGCGATCAATGTGCCGTTTTATCTTGATCTGGGATTCAGTAAGAGCGAGATCGGGGCCATAGCCAAACTGTTTGGTTTCTGGGCAACTCTGATCGGCGGTACGCTGGGCGGGATATGGATACTGCGTATCGGTTTGTATCGCTCATTGTGGATATTTGGTTTTCTGCAAATGGCTTCTACTTTTGGTTTTGTGCTGTTGGCGCAGGTCGGGTATAGCCTGCCGATGCTAACCGGTGTGATCGCGATCGAGAATTTCACCGGGGGGTTGGGCACGGCGGCCTTTGTCGGCTTCATGGGCGCAATGACGGATAGGCGTTTCACGGCAACGCAATATGCGCTGCTCTCCAGCCTGATGGGCGTGCCGCGGGTGATTCTTTCCACGCCGACAGGCTGGATGGCCGGGGGGATGGGTTGGACCATGTTCTTCCTGCTTTGCACCCTGTTGGCAATTCCGGGCCTCATCATGATCCGCCGTTTCAGGGGCTGGGAAAAGCATGCCTGAGCTCAGCCTGCTCGCTGCCTTGTTGGTGGGTTTGCTGGGTGGCGGGCATTGCGTGGGCATGTGTGGCGGCATCGTCGGTGCCGTGAGCATGAGCATGCCGGGCAGCCGTCCCCAATGGCGCTTGCTGCTGGCTTATAACCTGGGGCGTATATTCAGCTACACCATGGCGGGGGTGGTTGCCGGTGCGGTGGGTGCCAGCAGTTTTTTTCTCCCGCATCTCCTGCCCGTAGGCAAGGTGCTGTATGTCCTCGCCAATATCATGCTGATCCTGCTGGGCCTCTACCTTGCCAATATCTGGCATGGCGTCATCGCGCTCGAGCGCGTTGGCAGTATGTTGTGGAAACGGCTGCAACCATTCAGCAAGCGCTGGTTGCCGGTACGCACTATTTTCCAGGCGGGTGCATTGGGGGCGATCTGGGGCTGGTTGCCTTGCGGCTTGGTCTATAGCGTCCTGATTGCTGCGTTGGCAACTGGGCATCCTGTACAGGGTGGTTTGCTGATGCTGGCATTTGGGTTGGGGACGCTGCCTACCCTGCTGGCAATGGGTATGGCTGCTGTGCGGCTCAAGGCCTGGCTGCAGCAAATATGGATCAGGCGCGTGAGTGGTGTATTGGTATTGTTGTTTGGAGTCGTCGGATTGCTAAGGTTATGGCCTTGAGGGTATTGAGGATGCCAAGCGTGCTTAGTAACTGATTGGCCAGGCCGCCTGTTCAAAGCGATAGATCGCCAGGCTGCCCAGCAGGTTGGGCATGAAGCTGACCGTATCGCCTTCGTTGATAACAATGCGGTCGGTGATGCGGATATTCATCTTGGCGCATAAGGCCTCGAAGTCATCAATCGTGCATAAGTGCAGGTTGGGAGTGTTGTACCACTGGTGAGGCAGGTTGTCCGAAACCGGCATGTGTCCGGCCATGAGCTGGATGCGGTGTCGCCAGTAACCAAAATTGGGGAAGGTGATGATACCTTGCTTGCCGACGCGCAGCATCTCCCGTAACACGCCTTCTGTATTGACCATGGCCTGCAGCGTCTGCGACAGGACCACATAGTCGAAAGAGAGTGAGTCGAAGCCAGCCAGCCCTGCTTCAAGGTCCATCTGGATAACGCTGATGCCATTGCTGATGCAGGCAAGCAGATTGGCGTCGTCCTTGTCCACGCCATAGCCTTTGACTTCCAGCTTGTCGCGCAGAAAGGCCAGGAGCGAGCCATCGCCGCAGCCCAGATCCAGCACTTTGGACTTGGGCTGAACCCATTCTGCTATAAGGGCAAAATCTCGACGATTTTCTGCTTCTCTTACAATTTCTGTGCTCATGTGCCAGCTCCGGTATTGATATTGGCAAGGTAGGTACGCAGAATCTGGTGATAGTGCGGATCCGGCATCAGGAAAGCATCATGCCCGTGTGCAGCGGTCACTTCTGCATAACTCACGGCAAATTCATTATCGAGCAACGCTTTGACGATCTCGCGCGAGCGTGCAGGGGAAAAGCGCCAGTCACTCGTAAACGACACCACTAGAAAATCTGCCTGGGCCTTGGACAGCGCCAGGCTGAGGTCGCCATGATGGGCGAAGGCCGGGTCGAAATAATCGAGCGCCTTGGTCATGCGCAGGTAGCTGTTGGCATCGAACGCGGTGGCGAACTTGTCGCCTTGGTAGCGCAGGTAGGATTCCATCTCGAATTCCACCTCGAAATTGTATTTGAGGCTGCCGTCGCGCAGCTTGCGGCCGAATTTCGCGCCCATTGCATCGTCGGAAAGATAGGTAATGTGGCCGAGCATGCGCGCGATGCGCAAGCCGCGCCTGGGCACTGTGTCATGCTCGTAATAATCGCCATCGAAGAACTCGGGATCGGTCATGATCGCCTGGCGCGCTACTTCGTTGAATGCGACATTCTGCGCCGTGAGGTTGGGGGCGGAGGCAATCACCAGCGCATGGCGCACGCGGTCGGGGAAGTCCAACGTCCACTGCAGGGCCTGCATGCCACCCAGGCTGCCACCGACAACGGCAGCCAGTTGTTCAATGCCAAGGTAATCCAGCAGCCTGGCCTGGGATGCCACCCAGTCCTCTACCGTGACCATGGGGAATTGTGATCCCCACGGTTTGCCGGTTGCCGGGTTGATGCTGGCAGGGCCAGTGCTGCCGTGACAGCCGCCCAGATTGTTGAGGGCGATCACGAAAAACTTGTTGGTATCCAGCGGCCTTCCAGGGCCGATCAGGTTGTCCCACCAGCCGGGATGTTTGTCGTCTTCTTGATGCTTGCCGGCTGCGTGATGGTTGCCCGACAATGCATGGCAGATCAGCACGGCATTCGACCTTGTGCTGTTTAGCGCGCCATAGGTCTCGTAAATAATATCGAATGCGGGCAACACCTCGCCGCTCTTGAGCGTCAGGGGTTGCTGGAAATGCGCAGTTTGCGGGGCGACGATGCCGACGGATGAAGAATCTTGCATGGGTGGGATTATACTATGGCTTATGCCGGACAATCATACCTCGCAAGCGGGTGCTGTGCTTGCTGCCTATCAAGGAGTCGCGCCGCAGGTCGGGCGCGAAGTCTATATTCATCCTTCAGCCGTGGTGATTGGGGATGTCGTGCTGGAAGACCATGCCTCGGTATGGCCGGGCACGGTGATCCGCGGGGATGTGAACCATATCCGCATCGGCGAGGGCAGCAATATCCAGGACGGCTCCATTCTGCATGTCAGCCACAAATCCAGTTGGGAGCCGGAGGGGTGTCCCTTGATTGTGGGGCGGAATGTGACGGTAGGCCACAAGGTGATTCTGCATGGATGCACATTGGAAGACGAATGCCTGATTGGCATGGGCAGCATTGTCATGGACAAGGCGGTCGTGCAAAAGCATGTATTGCTCGGTGCGGGCAGCCTGGTGCCGGAAGGCAAGGTGCTGGAAAGCGGCTTTCTCTATCTGGGTAGCCCGGCGCGCAAGGTCAGGGCGCTGACGGAAAAGGAAATTGCGCATTTCACCTATTCAGCGCAGCACTACATGCGGCTCAAGCAGCATTATCTGCTGGCTGGATAATACGGTGGACGGGCTGATGTGCTTGGGATATAGTCAGGCCATGAATTCTCTCAAGCATATGTCAGGCCTGCGACTGTGGCATTCCGCCATTCTGGCCCGGCATGCCTGATAGTTTTTTTATGGCGACACGGGCTTTGTCCCGTTGATTGCTTTCTGACTGTTCTCCTCACCTGGACCAAGCCTGCGTCATTCGACTCAATCTCAATCCAGGTTTCCCAATGTCCACTATGCACTCGTTCCTTTCAAGATTCTTCTCCTCGCGTCAGCAGGCATTTGGCGTATTGTTTGCGCTGTTGTCAGCGGTTGGTTTTTCAGCCAAGGCGATTTTTGTCAAGCTGGCCTACATTGAGCCTGTAGATGCGGTAACCCTGCTGGCCCTGCGCATGGCATTCTCCGTGCCATTCTTTGTGCTGGCGATGTTCTGGGGCCGGGAAGATGGCGCCGCGATGCGCAGCCATGACTGGCTTGCCGTGTTGGTGCTGGGCTTGGTGGGTTATTACCTGGCGAGCTTCCTGGATTTTCTCGGCTTGCAATACATCAGCGCCGGCCTTGAGCGCCTGATCCTGTTTCTCTATCCCACCATGGTGGTGTTGATCAGCGCCCTGGTGTTCCGCAAGCGTATAGGCCGGACAATATGGATTGCGCTCTTACTCAGCTATGTGGGGATTGTGCTGGTGTTCGTGCATGATTTCAGCATGGGCAGTGAGGGCTTGCTCCTGGGCGGCAGCCTGGTGTTTGCGAGTGCGCTTGCCTATGCCATCTACCTGGTCGGGGCAGGGCATACGATTGCGCGCATCGGCGCCATGCGCTTCACGGCTTATGCGATGACTGTTGCCTGCCTGGCGTGTATCGTGCAGTTCCTGGTGACGCACCCGTTAACCGCATTGCAACAATCCGGGCGGATATACGGGTTGACGATCGCGATGGCATTGCTGTCAACGGTGCTGCCCGCATTTGCCCTGGCTGCTGCCATGCGGCGTATCGGCTCCATGCAGACTTCCATGATAGGGGCATTGGGACCGGTAGCGACTATTTATCTTGCCTATGTATTCCTGGGCGAACAATTGTCACTAATCCAGTTTTTGGGATCGGTACTGGTATTGGCTGGTGTGATGATGATCAGCCTGCGCAAGCGGAAGGCGTGATGATTACGTATGCTGTCCTAATGTCACGCGGTCATGCCCAGCGAGGTCTTGCTGGGTATAGATATTCTTGAACGCATGTCGTTGAAGAATGGATCTGACTGCCGAACCTTGGTTGTAGCCATGCTCAAACATGAGCCATCCCGAGGGGGCAAGGTGTAACGCTGCCTGGGCGGCAATACGGCGGATGTCATCAAGGCCGTCTTCCCCGGAGGCCAGGGCCGTGACCGGCTCAAAGCGCAGGTCGCCTTGCCGCAGGTGTGGGTCAGCGGCTTCAATGTAAGGCGGGTTGCTGACGATGAGGTCGAAACGCTGCCCTTGCACGGCGGCAAACCAGTCGCTCAGTATGGCTCTGACGTTGTGGGCTGCTAACAGCTGAATATTGTCTCTTGCAACATTGAGCGCAGCCACGGAGAAATCCAGGAGCATGACCCTTGAGCGAGGACGTTCAAGGCCGAGGGTGATGCCGATGGCACCGGTGCCTGTGCCCATATCCAGTATGCCATATGGTTGATCGGGCAGTATTTTGGCGAGCGCGGTTTCGACCAGAATTTCGGTATCCGGGCGTGGAATCAGGGTGGCGGGGGTGACCAAAAACTCCCGCCCAAAGAATTCGCGCTTGCCGAGGATATGCGCGATGGGCTCGCCGTGGATGCGGCGGGCAAGCAGGTTTTCAAAGCGTGCGCGCAATTCATCTGTCACAGGGTCGTCGCCATGGGCAATGAGCCAGGCGTGGCTCACACCGCCCAGGCTATGCTGCAATAGGGTTCGCACTTCGATGCGTGCTTCGTTGCCCGGTAGTTCGCTGGCTTGTTGCAATCGATTGCTTGCGCAGGCTGCCAGGTTTTTCAGTTTTGCCATGTTTCTGGTGTGGCAAGGGTTAGCGGTGATGGCGCCAGAGGATGGCGACAATCACCAGGTTGGAAGCAAACACGCTCAATCCCAGCCAGCTGAAATGTGCCAGCAACTCCAGGATTTCGAATGGCAGGTACAAGCCGGCACTTGCAATCCCCAGCACAATAGCCCAGTGGCGCCCAAGCCACAAGCCGTAGGCTTCAAGTAAGCGGATGGCGGCGTAAAACATGGCGCCGAATGCTAATGCCAGCAGCCTGGGTTCGGTAATGTTGGCGCTCAGGCTCAGCAGGATGCGCGGATAATGATTGGCAGGGTTAAGGTGCAGGTGGCGGATCAGCGATTCCGCATATGCCTGCCAGTCTGCATTGATATAACGGAACAGCGCCAGCGAGGCCGTGAGCACGATAAGGCCCTTGCTGGCCTCAAGCAGGGCAATGCTGCGAAGGCTGGTGCTCATATAGGCCTAATTGTCCTCGCCTAATGTGGCCAGCAGGTCTGCTTGATACTCTGCGGCGAGGGCGTTGATCAATTCATCCATGTCGCCCTCGGTGATCGCATCGATCTTGTAAAGCGTCAGGTTGATACGGTGATCGGTGATGCGCCCCTGCGGATAGTTGTAAGTGCGGATGCGTTCACTGCGGTCGCCCGAGCCGATTAGGCTACGGCGCTCGCTGGCAATCTTGCTTTGCTGCTCGTCCACCTGCTTGGCCTTGATACGCGCGGCAAGCACTTGCATGGCTTGCGCCTTGTTCGAGTGCTGGCTGCGTCCGTCCTGGCATTCCACCACGATGCCGGTGGGGAAGTGGGTGATGCGCACTGCCGAGTCGGTCTTGTTGATGTGCTGGCCGCCGGCCCCGGAGGCGCGGAAGGTATCGATGCGGATATCGGCAGGATTGATGGTGATGTCGGAAACTTCATCGACTTCGGGCAAGATGGCGACTGTGCAGGCGGAGGTGTGGATACGGCCCTGGGTTTCGGTTTCCGGCACCCGTTGCACCCGGTGGCCGCCGGACTCGAACTTGAGCTTGGAATAAGCGCCGAAGCCCTCGATCTTGGCGATGATTTCCTTGTAGCCGCCCACTTCGGATTCGCTGGCAGAGACGATTTCCACCTTCCAGCGCTGGCGCTCGGCATAGCGCGAGTACATGCGGAACAGGTCGCCGGCGAACAGGGCGGACTCGTCGCCGCCAGTGCCGGCACGGATTTCGAGGAATATATTGCGCTCGTCGTTAGGATCCTTGGGCAATAAGAGCTTTTGCAGTTCCTTGGCGATGTCTTCGAGTTTTTCTTTGCCGGTTTCGATTTCTTCCTGGGCAAATTCTTTCATTTCCGGGTCGGAAAGCATTACCTGGGCTTCGCGGATGTCGTTCTCTGCCTGCTCATAGGCGCGGAACTGCTCAACGATAGGCGTGATCTCGGCATGTTCGCGCGTGATCTTGCGATAGTTGTCCATATCGTTGGTAGCGTCTTCGCTCGACAATAGACGGTTTAGTTCATCCAGGCGCTCGCTCAAGGTGGCGAGCTTTTTGATTATTGAGGGTTTCATTGCTTGAGAAGGTGAAGGCTAAGTTTAGTGGTGTATTTGGTAGAGCTGGCGCAACATGGCTTCCAGCTGGTCGCGGTCTTCGCCGTTGACATTGTTGAGGGCATGGCTGGGCCCATGCAGCAGCTTGTTGGTCAGTGCGCTGCTCAAGGCGTCCAGCACTTGTGCCGGATCTTCGCCGCGGGCAAGCAGCTTGTGGGCTTTTTCCAGTTCATTCAGGCGATGCTGTTCCGCCTGTTCACGCAATGCGCGAATGGTCGGGACGGCGCTGCGCGTTTTCAGCCATTGCATGAAGTTCTCCACGCGCATGTCGATGATGGCTTCTGCTTCAGCGGCGGCCTCCTGGCGATTCTCGATGCCTTCCTGCACCACTTGCGCCAGATCATCCACGGTATAGAGGAATACATCGTCCAGTTCGCTGGCTTCGGGCTCGATATCGCGCGGCACGGCAAGGTCCACCATGAACATTGGTTTGTGCTTGCGGTTGCGGATGGCGCGTTCCACCATGCCCAGGCCGACGATAGGCAGCTGGCTCGCCGTCGAGGTGATCACGATGTCGAATTCAGCGAGCCGTTCAGGCAGGTCGGCCAGCAGCATGCTGTTGCCGCCGATGCTGTTGGCCAGCTCCTGGCCGCGTTCCAATGTGCGGTTGGCCACGGTAAGGGAGAGTGGGCGGTGGGCAGCGAAATGCTCGGCGCACAGCTCAATCATTTCCCCCGCGCCGATAAATAATACATGTTGTTGGTGCAGTTCGCCGAAAATGCGCTGGGCAAGCCGGGTTGCGGCGGCGGCAAGGGAAACCGAGTTGGCGCCGATATTGGTATTGGTGCGGACTTCCTTCGCAACGGAAAATGTGCGCTGGAACAGCTTGTGCAACAGGGTGCCCAGGGTCCCCGCGTTTTCCGCAATACGCACTGCCTGCTTCATCTGCCCCAGAATCTGGGCTTCGCCCAGCACCATGGAGTCCAGGCCGGAAGCGACACGGAATGCATGCTTGACCGCATCCTGCTGCGGCAGGGTATACATGTACGGGGCAATGGTTTGCGGCTGCAGTTGGTGGTAATGCGCCAGCCATTCCAGGGCTTTTTGCGGGTTATCGGTATTGCAGTAGAGTTCGGTGCGGTTGCAGGTCGACAGGATGGCAGCTTCGTGAATGCCGTGCGAGTTCAGGTCGCGCAGAGCTCCGCCGAGATGCTCGTTCTGGAAGGCGACGTTCTCACGTATGGAAACTGGTGCGGTCGTGTGATTAACGCCGACTGTAAATAAATGCATCCTGCAATTTTCCCGTATCGCGGCAACTTGGGCAACAATTTCAAGCAATTAAGCTAAGAGCCTGTTCAACGTCTTTTCATAGGGTACGCATGGCCCCAAAACGCGTCCGGTCAAGGCGCAGTCCGCAGGTAATGCTTATTGCCTTGCCAAGGACCGCAACGCCGAGCGGGCGCGTTTTGGGGCCGTGCCCTTCGGGTTGTCCCGGCAGCGCAGCCGCTGCTGCATTGCAAATCCTCGCCGGGCAATAAGCCCGTCTGCGGTTTGCGCCTGGCGTCCACTACCCTGCCGGGACAACGTGCCCTATGAAAAGACGTTGAATAGACTCTAATAATTGTGCGCGGCAGGCCGCTATCATACTCTGATTTGAGGTTGTTGAACTAAGCTGTTAATTAGCGAGCAAAATATTTTCCTGAACTAATGGCTCGAATATTGCCGATAGACCCTATATAAGCACGTTTGCAACATGGTTTTTGCAAGACGCGTTGCCGATGCCAAGTGTTTTGGCGCATTTTCAGTTAAAATAACCATTTTTACGCTTATCCGACTTCAATATCATGGCTAAACCATTCAGAATTGCACCTAGTATCCTTTCCGCCAACTTTGCCAAGCTGGGCCAGGAAATCACCGATGTCATCACTTCCGGTGCCGATATTGTCCACTTTGACGTGATGGACAACCATTATGTTCCCAACCTGACCATTGGTCCTCTGATCTGCGAGGCTATCCGCCCGGTGACTGATGCCATCATTGATGTGCATTTGATGGTGAAGCCGGTCGACCGCATCATTCCTGACTTTGCCAAGGCCGGTGCCAACATCATCACTTTCCACCCGGAAGCTTCCGAGCACATCGACCGCAGCCTGTCGCTGATTCGTGACCAGGGCTGTAAGTCCGGCCTGGTATTCAATCCGGCCACGCCGTTGTCCTACCTTGACTATGTCATGGACAAGGTGGATATGGTGCTGTTGATGTCCGTGAACCCCGGCTTTGGCGGCCAGAAATTCATTCCCGGCACGCTGGACAAGCTGCGTGAGGCACGCGCCCGCATCGATGCCTATACTGAAAAGACCGGCCGCGAAATCTGGCTGGAAATCGATGGTGGCGTAAACCCTGCCAATATTGCCGACATTGCCCGTGCCGGCGCCGATACTTTTGTGGCAGGCTCTGCCGTGTTCGGCGCAGGCAAGGACACTGATCCTAACCGTTACAACACCGTCATCAGTGCCTTGCGTGCTGAGCTGGAAAAAGTATAAGCAATATGGGCATGAATATCCGAATCCTGAGTGATCGTACTAGTTGGCGATGGTGGCGCTGAGGTTGCCAACTTGAAGCCCGTGGAAATGTATGGGCGCCACGCAATAAAAAAACTAATCAGGATTCGGGAATTTTTATGCTGAAAACCATCAGTCAACAGGAGTTTGATGCCCTGGCGAGCCAGGGCTATAACCGTATTCCGCTGGTAGTCGAGACGTTTGCTGATCTCGATACACCGCTTTCACTCTATCTCAAGCTGGCTAACCGGCCGTTTTCCTATCTGCTGGAATCGGTGCAGGGCGGTGAGCGCTTTGGCCGTTATTCCATCATTGGCCTGCCTGCACATACCCGCATAGAAGTACATGGCCAGGCGGTCAAGGTGCTTGAGCATGACAGGGTGGTTGAGGAAGCGCACGATGTAAACCCGCTGGATTTCATCCAGGCCTACCAGGCCAGGTTCCGCATTCCTCCCTATCAGGGCCTACCCCGCTTCATCGGAGGGCTCGCAGGGTATTTCGGCTACGACACCATCCGCTATATCGAGCGCCGACTGGCGCATACCGTCAAGCCGGATGGTATTGGCGTTCCGGATATCCTGTTGATGGTCTCGGAAGAGCTTGCCGTGGTAGATAACCTCTCGGGCAAGCTTTATTTCATCGTCTATGCCAATCCTGCAGTGCCGGATGCCTATCAGCACGGCATCCAGCGCTTGAATGGGCTCATTCAGCGTTTGCGTCAGCCGGTTAGCATTCCGCAGGCGCCTGCCATGGCCGCGACGGAAGCGCATTCGGAGTTTGGCGAGGCCAGCTTCAAGGATGCGGTTGCCAGGTCCAAGCGCTATATCTTTGATGGCGACATTATGCAGGTCGTGCTCTCGCAGCGCATGGCCAAGCCGTTCGATGCCGATCCGTTGTCACTGTATCGTGCCTTGCGCAGCCTGAACCCTTCGCCTTACATGTTTTATTACGATATGGGCGACCATCATGTGGTCGGCTCTTCGCCTGAAATCCTGGTCAGGCTGGAAGATGGCACGGTGACTTCGCGGCCAATTGCCGGGACCCGTCCTCGGGGCAAGACCGGGGAGGAAGACCTGGCGCTTGCCGATGAGTTGCTGGCCGACCCCAAGGAGATTGCCGAGCATGTGCAGTTGATGGACCTGGGGCGGAATGATGTCGGGCGTGTGGCGCAGGTCGGCAGTGTGCGCGTGACCGATAACATGATGATCGAGCGTTATTCCCATGTCATGCACATCGTCTCCAACGTGGAAGGCAAGCTCAAGCCTGGCTTGCATGCCATTGATGTGCTCAAGGCAGCGTTCCCGGCCGGCACGCTGAGCGGCGCTCCTAAAGTCAGGGCCATGGAAATCATTGATGAGCTGGAGCCGAGCAAGCGTGGTATCTATGGCGGTGCCGTAGGCTATCTTGGCTTCAATGGCGATATGGATCTTGCCATTGCCATCCGCACCGGCGTGGTCAAGGATGGCATGTTGTATTCCCAGGCCGGTGCAGGGATCGTTGCCGACTCAGTACCGGAAAACGAATGGACAGAAACCCAGAACAAGGCGCGTGCGGTATTGCGCGCAGCGGAGATAGTGCAGGCGGGACTCGATAACAACAAGGAGTAGGGATGGCGGCAGCTAAAGGCCGGGTGTTACTCCGGTTTATCATTCTGATATTAGGGTATTGCGCCATTGGCATGCTGGGTAAAGTGTTGCCATTTTCCATATTAGAGGCAAACCTTGTCTGGTTGCCTGCGGGGGTTGCGGTAGCGGCCTTGCTGCGCTGGGGTATTCATTACTGGCCAGCAGTGCTTGTCGCAGAGGTGGTGCTTGCTGTCATGGCCTATGGCCCAGCTCCTGCCAATTGGATACTCCTCTTCATACTGCCGGTTGCCAACACTGTAGCCTATTTGATCACTGCATGGATGCTGCGGCTTAGCGCTTTCCATCATATGCTTGACCGCATCCGCGATATTCCCATGATGGTCTGCGGGGTTGTTCTCGGGATGCTGGCCTCTGCCGTGGCGAGCCTAGCGGTATTGCATTATGCGCAGGTGGTTGAGTCCGACGACCTGTTGCCTTCCCTGCTGTTTGCATGGGTGGCCAATGTCATTGGGGTGCTGCTGCTATTGCCTTTGCTGCTTAATATCTCCTGGAGTGATCTCAGGAGTTTCTGGCAGCGGCGCAGGAAATATACATTGTTGGCGGTTCTCGTGGTGGCAATGGAATGGGGCATTTTCCATTTTGTGCACGATTATGCCGACCAGTACATGCTGCTGGCTTTCCTTGTATTGCCATTTGTGGTGCTTATCTCCATGCGCATGGGCGTGGCCGGGACCTCACTGGTCGTGCTGGTGCTGTCCATGGTGGCCATGGCCGCCATCCAGGTCGAGACGCACACAAGGCTGGAAGGCCTGGAGCATCAACCGGTATGGGCGCTGTGGGTGCTGATGAGCACATTGTCTATCGTGGGACTGCTTATTACTGCCTTGCAATCTTCACGCGAGCTGACTGAAAAAGCATTGCGCAACAGCGAAACCAGGTTTCGCGCGGTGATCGAGAATGCCCAGGATGGCATTGTCAGTATTGATGAGCAGGGCAGGTTGGTTGAGTTCAACCAGGCGGCTGAAAACATGTTTGGCTATCGCCGTGATGAAGTGCTGGGCAAGATGCTGGTGGAAACCTTGATTCCCCCAGCCCTGCGCGAGGCGCATAAGCAAGGCCACCAGCGTTATCTTCATACGGGCCAGAGCAAAATGCTGGATCGCCGGCTGGAATTGAGCGCATTACGTGCGGATGGCACCGAGTTTCCAGTCGAGTTGACCATTACCTCGCTCAAGGAACAGGGCGTGCCATTGCTGACAGGGTTTTTTCGCGATCTGACCGAGCGCCGCAAGGTTGAGACTGAAATCCGCAACCTGGCTTTTTACGATGCCCTGACCAGTCTGCCGAATCGCCGTCTGCTCATGGACAGGCTGCAGCAAGCCATTGTCGCCAGTGTCCGGCATGGCAACCATGGTGCCGTCCTGTTTATTGATCTGGATGACTTCAAGGCGCTTAATGATTCGCGCGGGCATGATACTGGTGACCTGCTGCTGATCGAGGTTGCCCGGCGTTTGCGGCAATGTGTGCGCAACGAGGATACCGTGGCGCGCCTAGGTGGCGATGAATTCGTGATTGTGCTGGAGGACCTCAGCCTCAGCCTGGAGCAGGCGATTGCTCAAACCAGGCAGGTGGCACAAAAGGTACTCGACGCTATCAACCATCCTTATCAATTGGGCGAGATCGAGCATCACAACTCATCCAGCATCGGCATTGTGTTGTTCAACGGCAATTTCGTCAGCATGGAGGAGTTGCTGAAGCGATCCGACACTGCCATGTATGAGGCCAAGGCCGGCGGGCGCAATACCTTGCGTTTTTTCGATCCTGCCATGCAGGCGGCATTGGAAAAACGCGTCGACATGGAGTTGCAGTTGCGCCTGGCGATTGTGCAGGAGCAGTTGCGATTGTTTTGCCAAGTCCAGGTGGATGCCGAACGCAAGGCATTCGGCGCCGAAGTATTGCTGCGTTGGCAGCACCCGGAGCATGGCCTGCTTTCTCCCAAGGAATTTGTCGGCATTGCCGAGGATAGCGGGCTCATTGTTTCGATTGGTCACTGGGTCTTGTATAACGCCTGTTTGCAGCTCAAGGCATGGGAGGGCAAGCCTGGGTTCGGCGAATTGCAACTTGCCGTGAATGTGAGTGCCCGCCAGTTCCGCCATAGCGATTTTGTTGATGAGGTTAGCAATATCCTGCAAAGCACAGGCGCTGATCCCAGCCTGCTCAAGCTGGAGTTGACGGAGAGCGTGGTGCTAGACAACCTGGCGGACGCCGTTGCCAAGATGAACGCATTACGCGAGCTTGGCGTGCGTTTTTCCATGGATGATTTTGGCACGGGTTATTCTTCGCTGGCCTATCTCAAGCGTCTGCCGCTGACCCAGGTCAAGATCGACCGCTCGTTTGTGTACGATATCGCGGAGGACGCAAGTGACGCTGCAATCGTGCAGGCTATCCTGGCGATGAGCAACACACTGGGACTCAACGTGATTGCAGAGGGCGTGGAGACGGAGGCACAGTTTGACCTGTTGCAAAGCTATGGTTGCCGTTTCTTCCAGGGGTATTTGTTCTCTAAGCCAGTGCTGGTCCAGGACTTTGAGCAATTGCTGCAGGACAAAGGCTTTTTTTTATGATGAATTACGCCCAAAATAGCGAGCTGGGCCTAAAGCGCGAGAAGGCGCAAGATGAAGGAAGCACATTATGCTGTTGATGCTGGATAACTATGACTCGTTTACCTACAACCTCGTGCAATATCTTGGCGAGCTTGGCCAGGATGTACAGGTTTATCGCAATGACGAGATCGACCTTGCCAGCGTGGCGGCCCTTAATCCGCGGCATATCGTGATCTCGCCAGGGCCGTGCACGCCTAACGAGGCAGGTATCTCTGTGCCATTGATCCACGAGTTTGCGGGCAAGATTCCCATTCTCGGTGTTTGCCTGGGCCATCAGAGCATAGGCCAGGCATTTGGCGGCAGGATTGTGCATGCCAAGCAGCTGATGCACGGTAAGACTTCGGAAATCCATCATGCGGATATCGGCGTATTCAAGGGGTTGCCCAATCCCTACACTGCGACGCGCTACCACTCGCTGGTGATCGAGCGCGAAACCATCCCGGACTGTCTGGAAATTACGGCTTGGACCGAAGACGGCGAGATCATGGGCGTGCGCCACAAGACCTTGCCGATTGAGGGCGTGCAGTTCCATCCCGAATCCATCCTAACCCAGTATGGGCACGAGTTGCTGAATAATTTCCTGAAAGCGTATTGATGAGTATTACCCCCAAGAGTGCCCTGCAGAAACTGATAGACCACACGGATTTCAGCCATGAGGAAATGCTGGATATCATGCAGCAGATCATGGGCGGGGCATTTACCCCAGTGCAGATTGCCGGGTTTCTTATCGGACTGCGCGTCAAGGGCGAGACGGTGACCGAGATTGCTGCTGCTGCGCAGGTGATGCGCGAGCTTTCCAGCAAGGTCGAGGTCGCTGATACCCGCCATCTGATTGACACCTGTGGCACGGGCGGTGCGGCTAACAAGGCGTTCAATGTTTCCACTGCCTCGGCGTTTGTTGCTGCCGGTGCGGGGGCGAGAATTGCCAAGCATGGCGGGCGGGCGGCTTCTTCCAAGAGCGGGTCGGCGGATGTGCTGGAAGCGCTTGGGGTCAATATCGGTCTGACACCGGAGCAGGTGGCGCGCTGTGTCGATGAGGCCGGCATCGGCTTCATGTTTGCCCCCAACCACCATGCCGCCATGAAATATGCAGCGCCGGTGCGGCGCGAGCTTGGGGTGCGTACCATGTTCAATCTGCTGGGGCCGATGACAAATCCGGCAGGCGCCAGGCGGCAGGTCATGGGGGTGTTCCACCGTGACTTGGTCAGCCTGCTGGCACAAACGCTGCAAAAGCTCGGCAGCGAGCATGTGATGGTGGTGCACAGTGCGGACGAAATGGATGAGATATCCTTTGCTGCGGATACTTATGTGGCCGAGCTCAAGGATGGCGAAGTACGTGAGTACACGCTTAACCCTACGCAGTTCGGCATTCCTCTGCATGACATCAACAGCATCAGGGTGGAAAATGCCCAGCAATCCAGCGAAATCATTCTCGGCCTGCTGGCCGGTGAGCGGGGCCCCGCGCGTGACATCGTCCTGCTCAATGCCGGGGCGGCGATCTATGTGTCTGGCCTTGCAGATAATCTTGGTGATGGCATCAAGCAGGCAGCCAACTCACTGGATTCCGGCGCTGCTATGGGGAAATTGCAGCAGCTCAAGGCCTTGAGCCAGGCATCATGATGCGCCTGTTGTTGGTCGCTGCCATTGCAGTTACCTATACCTTGTTCCATTTTGGCCAAGGCGGAAGCATTGCATCGCCGGGACCTGAAGCACAGGTATCATTGCAGGGGCATGCAGGCCAGGACATTGGCGAAGCCTTCCGGCAGCGTGCAAGCGGAGTCGCAGTGCAGTCGGGTGGCATGGTGGCCAAGGTGCTGCCGGATGACAATGACGGCTCGCGCCATCAGCGCTTTATCCTCAAGCTGGATAACGACATGACGCTATTGGTGGCGCATAATATTGACCTCGCCCCAAGGCTGGATGGACTCAGGCCGGGCGATACGGTGGATTTCAATGGTGTTTACGAATGGAATGCCAAGGGTGGCGTCATACACTGGACCCATCATGACCCGCGCGGGCGCCACGCGGCTGGCTGGTTGCGCTATAACGGCAGGCTCTATCAGTAGAGCCAGGATTAACGAAAGCGATTGCAGGGCAATGTCAGACATACTCAATAAAATCCTTGAAGTAAAACGTGCGGAGATCAACGCTGCACAGCAGCAAAAGCCATTGGCTGCGGTTGAAGCCGAGGCATTGGCCCAGCTGCCGCCCCGTCCTTTCCTCAAGGCAATCCGGGACAGGATTGCCGCGGGCAAGGCGGCTGTGATTGCAGAAGTCAAGAAGGCAAGCCCCTCCAAGGGGGTGATCCGGGAAGACTTCCGGCCTGCCGAGATTGCCGCCAGCTATGCGAGCCATGGGGCGGCCTGTCTTTCCGTGCTGACCGACGAGCAATTTTTCCAGGGCAATGCCGAATACCTCAAGGCAGCCCGTGCCGCTTGCGACATTCCCGTTCTGCGTAAGGATTTCATGATAGCTCCTTATCAAGTCTATGAAGCGCGCGCCATGGGGGCTGACTGCATCCTGCTGATTGCCGCTGCTCTCGACCTGGCCCAGATGCGCGAACTGGAAACGATTGCCCACAAGCTCGGCATGGGCGTGCTGGTGGAAGTACATAACGGTGAGGAGCTGGAGCTGGCATTACAATTGCAAACTCCGCTGTTGGGGATCAACAACCGCAACCTGCGTACATTCGAGGTCACGTTGGACACCACGCTTTCCCTGTTGCCGCGTATTCCTGCGGAAAAGACAATAGTGACGGAGTCCGGCATATTCACTGCCGAGGATGTGACCTTGATGCGACGCCATGATGTGCATACCTTCCTAGTGGGTGAGGCTTTCATGCGCCAGCCTGACCCAGGCCTGGCATTGGCCCAGGTATTTGCATGAGTATGAGGAGCCTAGGCAATGAGTAAGCAAACACGCCAGTTTCTTGCCATACGTCCGCGCCGGATGCGGCGTGATGAATTTTCGCGCCGCCTGATGCGTGAGCATGTGCTCACTAGCAATGACTTGATCTATCCGGTGTTTGTGCTGGAAGGGGAGAACCGTGTCGAGGAAGTGGCATCCATGCCAGGCGTATTACGCCAGAGCATAGACCGCTTGCTGGAAACTGCCGGGCAGTGTGTGGCGCTGGGGATTCCTGCATTGGCATTATTCCCTGTGGTCGACCAACAATATAAAAGCCTGACCGCTGATGAGGCATGGAACCCGGAAGGGTTGGTGCCGCGCGCAGTACGTGCGCTGAAGGCGGCGTATCCCACGCTGGGGGTCATCACTGATGTTGCGCTTGATCCTTACACCACGCATGGGCAGGATGGCGTCATCGATGAAACAGGCTATGTGCTCAATGATGAGACTGTTGCGATTCTGGCAAAGCAGGTCTTGTGCCATGCCGGGGCAGGCGCGGATGTGGTGGCGCCTTCAGACATGATGGATGGGCGGATTGGAGCGATTCGTGACGCATTGGAAGACGCTGGACATATCCATACCCGCATCCTCGCGTATTCCGCCAAATATGCCTCCGCTTTTTACGGGCCGTTCCGCGATGCGGTGGGGTCTTCCGCCAACCTGGGCAAAGGCAACAAATATAATTACCAGATGGATCCTGCCAATTCTGACGAGGCCTTGCGCGAAGTCGCGCTGGATCTGGAAGAGGGCGCGGACATGGTGATGGTGAAGCCCGGCCTGCCTTATTTGGACATTGTGCGGCGTGTGAAGCAGGAGTTTGGTGTGCCGACCTATGCCTATCACGTGAGCGGCGAATATGCCATGATCAAGGCCGCAGCGCAGAATGGCTGGCTAGATGAAAAAGCCGTGGTGCTGGAGGTCATGCTGGGCTTCAAGCGCGCCGGGGCCGATGGCATCCTGACCTATTACGCCATGGATATTGCGCGCTGGCTGCAAGCAGGCGCTTGATTCCTTAGAGTAAAGAGGTTGAACAGGCTTTTAGCTAGGTACTTGCTTGCTTTGTTGTATCAGGTTGCTAAGTGCTTCAATACCGGCGCGATGGGCATTGCTGCCGTTGACCGGGCTCTTGGTCGGGATGCGCATGTCATCCACCTCAAACACGCTGAGCCTGATCAGGCCGTGAGGCCCCTCCAGCGTGAAGATCGGTACCTTCTTACGCTCAATGCTGCGTCGTTCACTGACCCGGTAGGATTTTTCATCAGTGAGATAGGGCACTTGCTGATTGAGCAGGAATATCTCCACTTCCTTCAGGCTGTCCGCAAACAGGTGAATATGAGTCTCCGCATATTTTCCGGCAGTACCATCCAGCACCGGGCCCGTCAGGTGCGGGTTGAAGCGTTCGAGTAATTGCATGACCAAGAGCGCGTCCTTGCGCAGTTGCAACAGGGCTTCCGGCTGTTCATCACTGTTGTAGATTTCGTGATAAATACGGATTTCTTCCTCGATCTCGCTATTGGCAGGCATGCATTGCGTATCGGTGACGCCAAGCTGACGTCCTGCCTTGCGTTTGGCGTAGGCATAATCCGAGATGCCCTCTTCTGCCATCATGCGCGCGGCATGCTGCGCAACCAATTGGCGTAATTGAGATTGGCGATTGCTGCTATCTTTTGCCATGGTGCAAACGCCTCTTCAGAGTTTGCTGCCAGCGTACTGCTGGCAGCATCAGGTTAAAACAGTTGGTCCGGCCTTGGTGGCGTATCGTCCTGCTTTTCTGTCGGTGGCGTCGAGCCGTGTCCGGGAATCAGGAAGCCCGGAATGAGTGAGAAGGAGGATTCTTCAGGTTCCTGTGGCGGGAATTCATGATAGAAATACTCCATGATGCCCTCACCATCCCCAGCCGCGCGCAGGCCTGTAGCCGGGTTGATGCGGATAGCGCTGACCCCGGCAGGAACCTCGGGCGCGATGTCTGGCACGCCTTTCAGGGCAGAGCTCATGTAATCCACCCAGATAGGCAGTGCCGCCTTGCCGCCGGTTTCCAGGCTGCCCAATGATTTTGGCTTATCGTATCCCATCCAGGCAATCGCGACTTGTGTGGGGTTGTAGCCTGCAAACCAGGCATCGATCTGGTTGTTGGTGGTGCCGGTCTTGCCTGCAAGATCGGAGCGGCCGAGGGTGCGGGCACGCGTGGCTGTGCCTATGCGGACTACATCCTGCAACATGGAATTCATGATAAACGCGTTGCGTCCGTCAATCACGCGCGGGGCGCCCTTGCCAGCCAGCAAAGGCTTGGATTGCTCCACCACCTTGCCGCGGCTGTCCACGACCTTGTCGATAATGTAGGGCTTGACGCGATAGCCGCCGTTGGCAAATACCGAATAAGCGCCTGCCATCTGCCAGGCGGTTACCGAACCCGCGCCCAGCGCCATGGCAAGGTATGGCGGATGATCCTTGGGCGAGAAGCCAAAGCGTGTAATGTAGTCCTGCGCGTAGTTGACGCCTATGCCTTCCAGAATGCGGATGGATACCATGTTCTTGGATTTGGTCAGCGCCGTGCGCATACGCATTGGGCCATCATATTTACGGTCGTAGTTCTTGGGTTCCCAGGCGGAACCGCTGCCGGTTTCACGTGCGGAAATCGAGATGGGTTCATCTTCTATCATGCTTGCCGGGGTAAAGCCTTTTTCCAGGGCCGCAGAATAGATGAACGGTTTAAAGCTGGAGCCCGGCTGGCGCCAGGCCTGGGTGACATGGTTGAACTTGTTGCGGTTGAAATCAAAGCCGCCCACCAGTGCACGCACTGCGCCGTTTTCAGTATCCATGGCGACCAGAGCGGCTTCGGCCTGCGGCAACTGCACGATATGCCATTTGTCACCCTGGCGCATGATGCGGATCACCGCGCCAGGCTTGATCGTGCGTTTGGCCGCGTTTTTTTCTGCAAGCTGCTTTTGCACGAATGCCAGGCCGTCGCCGCTGATCTCAATATTATTGCCATCCTTGGCATAGACACTCACAGCTTTGGGTGTGGCATTGGTGACTACGGCAGGGATCATGCCCTGGAAGCTTTCAAGGTCATCCAAGGCATTATCCAGCCAGTTGCCACTGCCCTGATCGTTGGCGCCTGGGGTCACGATTTTTTCCGGGCCACGGTAGCCATGGCGTCGGTCGTAATCCACAATCCCTTGCAGAATTGCGCGGTTGGCCGCTTCCTGGTTGCTTTTGCGGATGGTGGTGTAGATCTTGAGGCCGCTGCTGTATATATCGTCCTTGTAGCGTTCGTACATGGCCTGGCGCACGATTTCCGCGACATAGTCCGCGGACAGCTCGCGTATCTTGCGCGATTGGCGAAAGCGGTGCGGTTCTTCCAGGGCGGCTTCATATTGTTTCTGGTCGATGTAGCGCAATTCCTTCATGCGGCGCAGCACATAGCGCTGCCGTGCTTCGGCGCGCTTGGGATTGGCAAACGGGTTGTAGCGCGATGGCGCCTTGGGCAGGCCTGCCAGCATGGCGACCTCGGCAATGCTGAGCTGGTCAAGCGGCTTGCCGTAATAGATTTGCGAGGCAGCAGCAAAACCATAGGAGCGATGACCCAGGTATATCTGATTGATATACAGCTCCAGGATCTGGTCCTTGGTCAGGTTGTGCTCGATCTTGATGGAGAGCAGGGCTTCACTGAGTTTGCGGGTGGCGGTTTTTTCGCGGGAAAGGAAAAAGTTGCGCGCTACCTGCATGGTGATGGTGCTGGCGCCTTCCTTGAAACTGCCTGAAGTCACGTTCGAGATCGCGGCACGCAGGATGCCCAGCGTATCGATGCCGCCGTGCTGGTAGAAGCGTTCATCCTCCGCGGCAAGAATCGCCTGCTTCAATGATTGAGGCGTAGCGTCTATGCTGATGAAGGCGCGGCGCTCTTCGCCAAATTCGCCAATCAAAAGGCCATCCTCGGAATAGACGCGCATCGGCACCTTGGGCTTATAGTCGGTCAAGGCTTCCAGGGACGGGAGTTCAGGGTAGAGCAATGTGGCAGCCAGTGCCACCAGTGCAGTTGCTACCAATCCCAGGATAACGCCGGTGAGGATCAGGAACTGCCACCATTTTTTCGGGAGCATTGAATAGGGTTCAGTATTGGTAACAGACGCCGTTATTATAAGTGTCATTACCGTGTTTTTAAAATCAATTAATCTGCTTTGACTTCATGGGTGCTTGTTGCTAGCATCTAAAGTAAATTATTAGAAATAACTGTAAATAACCGTATTGGAAAGGGAATTTCGTTTGAAATTCGACTTTTTCTCAGAGCGTACACCACCTCTGATAGGAATGGATATCAGCTCCAGCTCGGTCAAAATGGTCGAGTTGGCACAGGGGAACAAGGGAGCTTATCATCTGCAGGGCTACGCCATTGCCTCCATGGCCAAGGATGCCGTCGTGGATGGCAATATTGTCGGCCTCGATCTGGTGGCGGATGCGGTAAAACGGGCCTGGAAGCTGCTTGCCACGCGTGAAAAGCGTGTTGCCCTGGCGTTGCCCGCCACTGCCGTGATTACCAAGAAAGTCATCATGCAGGGCGGCATGCGCGAGGAGGATATGGAATTCCAGGTGGAGGCCGAGGCCAACCAGTACATTCCATTCCCGCTGGATGAGGTCAATATTGATTTTCAGGTGCTGGGTCCGGCGCCGAGCAGTGCCGATGAGGTTGAGGTGCTGATCGCAGCCTCGCGCAAGGAAAAAATAGAGGATAGGGTCGCTGCGGCAGAAGGTGCCGGCCTCAAGGTGCTGATCGTTGATGTCGAGTCTTTTGCAACAGAAGCGGCGTATGTGCTCGCAGCGAGCGAGTTGCCCAAGTCCGGCAAGGGTCAAACCGTGATGGTGGTGGATGTGGGAAGTGTCATGACCCATATCCATGTTTTCCATGATGGTCAGTTGGTGCATAGCCGCGAGCAGGCTTTTGGCGGTTATCAGCTCACATTGGAAATCCAGCGGCGCTTTGGCGTTACTGGCGAGGAAGCTGAAATTGCCAAGCGCAATGGCGGGTTGCCGGAAAGTTACGAGAACGAGGTGTTGCAGCCTTTCATACAGTCAGTGGCGCAGGAAGTGGCCCGTAGCCTGCAGTTCTTCACCAATTCTACCCAGTACAACAAAGTGGATCATATCCTGCTGGCAGGCGGCTGTGCCGCCATTCCCGGTCTGGTGGCGCTGATTCAGGAGAAAACCCAGGTCAATTCCCTGATTGCCAATCCATTCAGTCATATGTCCATCAATCCCCGCCTCAAGCAACAGCAGGTCATGGCGGATGCGCCAGCCTTGATGATTGCATGCGGCCTGGCCTTGCGGAGGTTTGACTAATGGTCAGAATCAACCTCCTCCCCCACCGCCAGATTCGCCGCGCTGAACGGCAGCGCCACTTTAATCTCATGCTGGCATTTTCAGCCGCCTTGGGCGTGGCGATTGTGTTTATGGGCAGCACCATTCTCGGCAGCAAGCTGGATGAGCAGGTCAATCGCAATACACGGCTTGAAACCGCGAGTGCCAACCTTGATAAGCAGATTGCCGAAATCAAGGAACTCAAGGCACAGATTCGCAATGTGTTGGACCGAAAACAGATTGTGGAAAACCTGCAGGTCAACCGTAGCCAGTCCGTCATGATGCTGGATGAAATCAGCCGCCTGATGCCCGAAGGCATGTATCTAAAGGCATTGAAGCAGCAGGGCGGACTGGTGACGCTGGAAGGCGTGGCGGATACCAATGCCCGGGTAGCCACCCTGGTGCGTAATTTGTCCGGTTCCGAGTGGCTGCAATCTCCCAATCTGGTGGAAATCAAGTCCGCCACGGTGAATGGGGTGAGGCAGAACAACTTTACCGTCACAGCGCAGTTGAAGGCGCCACCTGCGCCTGAAGATGAAGTGCCAGGTACGCAGAAAGGCGGTGCGCTGTGAACCTGCAGGATTTCAACAATATAGATATCAAAAATGCCGGCAGCCTGCCCTGGCCTGTCAAGGGCGTATTGCTGAGCTTGCTGCTGCTGGTCATCGTGATTGCCGGATATTGGTTTTTCTGGAGCCCGGCGATGGAAGAGCTTGACCAGGCACGGGCAAAGGAAAACGAACTTCGCGAGACTTTCCTCGCCAAGAAGCGCCAGGCGATCAACCTTGAAGCCTACAAGCAGCAGATGGTGGAAATCGAGCGGACTTTCGGCGCGCTGGTAAAACAACTGCCCGACCGTTCGCAGATGGATGGGTTGCTTACGGATATCAACCAGGCTGGCCTTGAGCGTGGCCTGGAGTTTGAGCTGTTCAAGCCCGGTCAGGAAGTGATTGCCGATTTTTATGCTGAAATGCCCATATCGATCAAGGTGACAGGTGCTTATCACGACCTGGGCGAGTTTGCCGGGGATATTGCAAGGCTGCCCCGCATCGTGACCCTGAACGATATCGTCATCAACAACTCAGGGAAGGATAACAAGGACGGGCGTCTGGTGATCGAAGCCGTGGCGCGCACCTACCGTTACCTGGATGCCAATGAGATCGCCAGCAAAAAACAGGCGGAAAAGAAAGAGGTGCGGAAATGAGCGCCTTGAACATTCATACCTGGCGTGTGCGGTCTGGCCATGCTTTCGTGCTTGCGTTGTGTCTGATGCTGACAGCGTGCGGTGACGGGCAGGGTGACGACCTGGATCGTTTTATCCGTGATGCCGGCAACGATATGCATGCACGTATAGAACCCTTGCCTGAGGTGAAAGTTTACACTGCCGCTACCTATAACGTGGATAGCACCCTGAATGACCCGTTCAAGGCGCGCAAGATCGTCAGTTCGCGTAACAGCCTGCAGCCCAATATGAACCGTCCGCGCGAGCCGCTGGAAGCATTTCCGCTGGAAAGCCTAAAGTTTGTCGGCTCGTTGTCGAAGGAGAAGTTACAGTACGCCCTGATACTGACGCCTGATAATCTGGTGCAGCAGATCAAGGTTGGTGGGTACATGGGGCAGAATTTTGGCATGGTGACCGAGATTAGCGAGAGCGGGGCGACGCTCAAGGAAATCATACAGGACGAGTTGAGCGGTGACTGGATAGAACGTACTTCCAGTATTGAGTTGCAGGATTAAGGGTGAACACATGAATATTATAAAATGGGCTGCTGGGCTGGTTCTTCTGCTGACCGTATCAGGTGTGCAGGCTGCCGAAGAGCAAGATGAATTCGCCAACAAGATTGAAAAAATCGACTTTGTGACGATGTCTGGCGGCCGGGTGGCAATACAGGTGCAAACCACCACGCCTTTGGCAAATCCCCCCGCTGGTTTTACCCTTAACAACCCCTCGCGTATTGCATTGGACTTTCCTGCCGTAGGCAATGGCCTGGGCAAAAACAGTGTGCAGGCGGGGCAGGGCGTGCTTAAAGCGGTCAATCTGGCCCAGGCAAGGGATCGTACCCGCGTTGTGTTGAATCTTGCCAAGATGGTGGCTTACAACACCACTACCCAGGGGCGCGAAACCACGATTGTCCTGCAGGCAGCCGACGTGGGTGCTAATGCAAGTGCCAATGTTGTTTCACGGTTTGCCGAGGCCAAGGCCGGTGAGAAGTTCCACACGCTCAATAACATTGATTTCATGCGCGGCAAGAACGGCGAAGGCCGCATCATTGTAGACTTGTCCGATCCCTCTGCCGGTATCGATATCCGCCAGCAGGGCAAGACCGTAGTGGTGGACTTCATCAATACCGAGCTGCCCCAGAATCTGCAGCGCCGCCTCAATGTGATCAATTTCAATACGCCGGTGCTGTATGTCGATGCCATCAAGCAGGGCAACAACAGCCGCCTGGTGATTGAGCCCAAGGGTTTGTGGGAGCAGTCGGCTTATCAGGCAGACAAGCGCTTTATCATTGATATCCGCCCGGTGGTCGAAGACCCCAACAAGCTGGTACAGGGTTCCAGGCCAGGTTATTCGGGTGAAAAGCTGTCGCTCAATTTCCAGAACATCGATGTCCGCTCGGTGTTGCAGGTGATTGCCGACTTTACCGGCCTCAATATCGTCACCAGTGATACCGTGACCGGCAACCTGACGCTGAGACTCAAGGATGTGCCGTGGGATCAGGCGCTGGACATCATCATGTCAAGCAAGGGGTTGACCCAGCGCAAGACCGGTAACGTGATCTGGGTTGCGCCATCCGATGAAGTGGCAGCCAAGGAAAAGCTCTTGCTGGAAGCCAGCCAGCAGATTGAAGAGCTGGAGCCGATGCGTACCGAGGTGTTCACCTTGCGCTATCAAAAGGCCGAGAATTTCAAGAACATCATCAGCGACAGCAAGCAAAAGATTCTTTCCAAGCGAGGCAGCGCTGTCGTGGATGCGCGCACCAATACCGTATTCGTGCAGGATACCCCCAAGCACCTGGAAGAAATCCAGAGCATCATCAACAAGATCGACATTGCTGTGAAGCAGGTGATGATTGAATCGCGCCTGGTGATTGCAGACGAGAAATTCGGCCGCAGCCTCGGTGCCCGTTTTGGTGTACAGAAGCAGCAAGCCAGCGGCGATACCCGTTATGGTTCCAGCGGCACTTTAGGCAATACCATTACCCAGCGCACCATAGACCCAACAACCGGCGTGATTACTGAAACCATCGCCAACCGTGTCGGTTCTTCCACGCTGGCAACAACCTCGATTCCTGGTACGGTTGGGGTGGGCGTGAGTGCGGATGGTGCCCAGGATCTGAACGTGAACCTGCCGGTTGCCAATGCATTCGGTAACTTTGCCTTCAGCTTGTTCCGCCTGCCGGCAGGTTTCCTGCTCAATCTGGAATTGTCCGCCCTGGAGACTGACCAGCGCGGCAAGATTGTTTCCAGTCCGCGTGTGACGACAGCCAACCAGCAAAAGGCCATCATCGAGCAAGGTACGCAGATTCCGTTCCAACAGGCTACCAGCAGTGGCGCTACGGCTGTGCAGTTCAAGAACGCGTCACTTAGCCTGGAGGTAACACCGCAAATCACGCCGGATGAGAAAATCATCATGGACCTGGAAGTGAAGAAGGACAGAGTAGGTCAGGTCTTTGCCAATGTGCCATCAATCGACACGCAGCGTGTGCAAACCCAGGTACTGGTCGCCAATGGTGAAACAGCGGTGCTCGGTGGTATTTATGAGCAAACCGAGCGTAATGATGTGGACAAGGTGCCATTCTTCGGCGACCTGCCGTTTATCGGCAATGTATTCAAGCGTCGCGTCAAGCAGAGCGACAAGACTGAGCTTCTAATCTTCATCACTCCCAAGGTCATGGATGAGAGTCTCTCGTTGCGCTAGGCGAACTGTCTTTCGTCATATCTGACAGCTAAGCCAGATTCCCTTAAAATGCTCGCTTGCGTATGGCGGGCATTTTTTATGGCAGCAAATATTTTCTTTGTAGGCTTGATGGGGGCGGGGAAAACCACCGTAGGCCGTATTATTGCCAAGCACCTCAACAAAACCTTTTACGATAGCGACCATGAGATAGAGCGGCGGACCGGCGTCAGTATTCCCGTGATCTTTGAACTGGAAAAAGAGGATGGTTTCCGCAGGCGCGAGGCAACAGTTATAGAAGAGTTGAGCCAGATGCAGGATATTGTGCTGGCGACAGGGGGAGGCGCTGTACTGTTGCCCGAGAACCGCAGGCAACTGAAGGAAAATGGCACGGTGATCTACCTGCGCGCCAATGTGCATGAACTCTGGCAGCGTACCCGTAACGACAAGAACCGCCCATTGCTGCAAAATGACAACCCGCGCAAAAAGCTGGAGCAATTGTTCGCACAGCGCGATCCCTTGTATCGGGAAATCGCCTCTATTATTGTAGATACCGGCGGGCAGCCGGTAAGCGCCATCGTGCATCAGATCGAACAGAAACTGGAATCTTTATAACACCATGCAGACATTACACGTAAACTTGGGCGAGCGCTCTTATCCTATTCATATCGGCCGTGGATTGCTGACCCAGCCAGAATTGATTCTGCAGCACCTCAAGCGCAAGCAGGTGGCAATTGTGACCAATACGACAGTTGCGCCGCTGTATCTGGAAAAACTCGCTCAGCCGCTACGCGATGCCGGGGTGAAGGTCATCCTGATCGTGCTGCCAGATGGCGAGGCCTATAAAAATGCCGCGACGCTGAATTTGATCTACGATGCCCTGCTTGAAAACCGTTGCGAGCGCAGCACCACCGTCATTGCCCTGGGCGGCGGCGTCATTGGCGACCTGGCTGGGTATGCGGCAGCGACTTATCTGCGTGGCGTGCCTTTCATCCAGGTGCCGACTACATTGCTTTCCCAGGTGGATTCATCCGTAGGCGGCAAGACCGGCATCAACCACCCGCTCGGCAAGAACATGATAGGCGCGTTTTACCAGCCGCAAGTCGTGCTGGCGGATATCGATACGCTGTCCACATTGCCCGAGCGTGAGCTGTCGGCAGGCCTTGCCGAAGTGATCAAATACGGCCTGATCCGTGACGAGAAGTTTTTTGTCTGGCAGGAAGCCAATATGCAAAAGCTGCTCGCGCTGGATACCGAGGTCATGAGTTATGCCATTTACCGCTCCTGCGAGAACAAGGCGGAAGTGGTGGCCGCGGATGAGCGCGAAGCCGGCGAGCGTGCCTTGCTCAACCTGGGGCACACCTTTGGGCATGCCATAGAAAATGCGATGGGGTATGGCGTCTGGCTGCATGGCGAGGCAGTGGCGGCCGGCACCATATTGGCGGCTGATCTTTCACACCGCTTGGGCTGGCTGAATGATGCAGACATCAGCCGCATCGTGGCTATCTTCAAGGAGGCCAGGCTGCCTGTGGAAGCGCCCGCACTAGGGGTGGAGCGTTACCTTGACCTGATGGGGCTGGATAAAAAGGTCGTGGATGGCCAGATCCGCCTGGTCTTGCAGCAAGGGATAGGAAAATCGCTGGTGACCAGTGACTATGATGCCGGCCTGCTGAAAGAAACCCTGGCCATTGCTGCATGACCGGGCTCGCGCCCTATGCGGCCAACCCGGCCCTGACGCGTGGCCGTTTGCATGAGGAGGCCGCTCCCGCCACGCGCAACCATTTTCAGCGCGACCGTGACCGTATCATCCACTCCGGCGCCTTCCGCCGTCTCGAATACAAAACCCAGGTTTTCATCAACCATGAAGGCGACCTGTTCCGCACCCGGCTGACGCACAGCCTGGAAGTGGCCCAGATCGGCCGTGCGATTGCGCGCAACCTCAATCTGCATGAAGACCTGATTGAGGCCGTGGCGCTTGCACACGATCTTGGCCATACGCCATTCGGCCATGCCGGGCAGGATCAACTCAATGAATGCATGCGCGAGTACGGCGGTTTTGAACACAACCTGCAATCCCTGCGCGTGGTGGACCACCTCGAGCATCGTTATGCCGAGTTCGATGGCCTCAACCTGACATTCGAAGTGCGTGAAGGCATTCTCAAGCATTGCTCATTGCCCAACGCCAGATTGCTGGGCGAAGTCGGCGAGCGTTTCCTCAACAAGCAACAGCCTTCGCTGGAAGCCCAGGTAGCCAACTTTGCTGATGAAATTGCCTATAACAACCATGATGTCGATGATGGCCTGCGCTCCGGCTTGATCACCATAGAACAGCTTGCCGAGGTGCAAATGTTTGCCGAGCAGTTTGCGCTGGTAAAGGAACAATATCCTGCCTTGGCTGGCCGCCGCCTGATTCATGAAATCGTGCGCCGCATGATCCACATCCTGGTGACAGATCTATGCGAGCAAAGCCGCCGCAACATTGCCGAACATGCGCCGAAAACACTGGATGATATCCGCACCCTGCCGCCGCTGATTGGCTTCAGCCCGGTGATTGACCAGCAGCAACTTGAGCTCAAGCGCTTTCTGCGCACCAACCTTTACCGGCACTACCAGGTCAATCGCATGACTTCCAAGGCCAGGCGGATTATTGCCGAGCTGTTCAATGCATTCCTGGCGGACCCCGGCCTGTTGCCTGACGATTACCAAACTTCAAACCGTGATGAGCAGCCGCGTGTGATTGCCGATTACATTGCCGGCATGACAGACCGTTATGCCATCCGCGAACACCAGCGCCTGTTCTCCATATCTGAGTGAAAACTTTAGCATTCGCGGCTAAATATTTAAAAACAGAATCATTTTCTGTAAAAACCGTGGTTGAACCTCAATCTGTTGCGTAATTGCAACACAAAGCCCAACTCAGCATCAAAAAACCACAAGATTGCTTGCAGCCCTTGAAGCGCCTTTGGCATACTGCCCATAACTTCTTGCATTAAAGAAGTCCGCGAAATACCTTTGTAGCGATGGATACACGTTGCACAAGGGATAACTAAACGCATTAGGAGATATACATGAACAAGAAACTAGGCTTGGCAGTTGCCGGCGCTGTAATGGCGTTTGGCGCTTCCGCTGCAAACGCAGGTATCATCATCCCAGCAGGTGACTGGACCATCGACATCGGTGGTAACGTTAATACTTACTACACTAACACCCGTTACTCTGGAGATGCTTTTTCTGGCGTAGCTAGAAAAAACCAAGTTTCCACAGGTCTGTTGCCTTCCGCTATCGGTATCGGTGGTAAGACTCGTCAGAACGATCTGGACATCGCATTCCAGTTCACATTCTTCGTTGGTGCCAATGCTGACAGCGGTTTCGGAACTACAGGTTCTGCTAACCCGAATTTCCAAAGTCGTGCCGGTGATGGTAACTCTATCAACATTCGTCAAGCTTACCTGACTTTCGGTGACGCTTCCTGGGGTACTATCAAGGCTGGTCGTGACCTCGGCCTGTTCGGTTCCGATGCTATCCTCTCCGACATGACCCTGTTGGGCGTGGGTGTTGGCGCCGGCGGTCCTGGTAACTCCACACTGGGCCGTATCGGTTCCGGTTATGTATACGCTGACTGGATCGGCCAAATTCAATACGCATCCCCTAACTGGAACGGTTTCAGCTTCGCTGTAGCCGCTCGTGAAGGTTTGCGTAATGATGGTGTTCTTGCTGGTACTGCTCTTGCTGATGACAAGACAGAACTTGGCTTCGATGGTAAGGTAAGTTACGAGTGGGCTGGTGATGTTTCCGGTAAAGTTTGGGCTGGTTACATTACTCAGAAGCACAATAACACAACAACAGGTGACTACCGCTCAAGTGGTTATGACCTGGGTGGTAAGATTAACGTAGCTGACTTCGGTCTGGTAGGTTACTACTACAATGGTCGTGGTCTGGACACTCAGACCGGCGGTCAACTGGGCGGTCTGCAATTCCTGGGTGGCAACAAGTCTGATGACAAGGGTGGTTATGTTCAAGCAACATACAAGCTGCCTACAGTTGGTACCAAGCTGGGTGTTTCCTACGGTATTAGCAAGTCTGAAGCTCGTGCTAATGTTTATGACATTGATAACAAGTCTTGGATCGTTGGTGCTTATCATCCTCTGACCAAGAGCTTGAACCTGGTTGCTGAATATGCACAGCAAAAGGTTGAGAATGATGTTGTAGGCGGCTTGGATGGCAAGGCCAAGACCATCAGCTTGGGCGCGATTCTGTTCTTCTAGGATTAAATCGAAAGATTTAGCTTAAAAGCACAATCGTAAAAACGGCACCTTCGGGTGCCGTTTTTTATTGTGTGGAAAGTTTAATCGCTTGGCAATTCCACTGCTTTTTGTCACACTTGGCGAATAAAGTTCGGAGTTGGATGACGAGCCAATCTGCCGCAGCAATGGAGACACTAGTCATGAAGCCTTCTGAAATTCTCAATTCACATCGTGAAGCGATCCGTCTGGCTGTTAAGCTGAATCGGGCAAAGAACCCCCGAGTTTTTGGTTCAGTTGCCCATAGTAAGGATGCGGATGGCAGTGATATTGATCTGCTGGTTGATGTATTGCCTGAAACAACATTATTCGATCTGGGAGGCCTGCAAGAGGAGTTGGAATCTTTGCTTGGTATCCATGTTGACCTTCTGACTCCGGCAGATATTCCTGCCAAATTCCGGGAAAAGGTGCTTGCAGAAGCGCAGCCAGTATGAACGAAAACCGCTTGCCGGATTATCTTGAACATATTTATCGGGCGGCAGTAGATGCCTGCAATTTTGTGGATGGATTAGATAAGAATGATTTTCTGGCGGATAAGCGAACTCAGCAGGCTGTGATCATGAGTTTTGTCATTATTGGTGAAGCTGCGGCAAAAGTGATGGATAGTTATGCCGAGTTTGTTGAGCAACACCCGGAAGTGCCTTGGCGCAATATGCGTGGGATGCGTAACCGGATTGCTCATGGCTATTTTGATATTAATCTGGATGTGGTGTGGCAAACTGTTCAACGTAATATCCCAGATCTGACGAAGCAGATTGGCCTGCTTAAGGAAAATATTTAACTTGTTGAGCGTATATCTTGCTAAAGCTCAAAGCGTAAAACGGCACCTTTGGGTGCCGTTTTTTTATTGCTTGTCATCTTCGCAAATCTTGTCACCTTGCTTCCGCAGCGTCATGCCGACTTTGAGCCGGGATCATCTTGAAGGATAAAAAGAGATAAAATATATTATATAGAATATATTTTATTGATTTCTCGCTAAAGTATTTAAAAGTATATTTGATCGAATATATTTGGTTGATGAATTTCGTATTCATATTAAAATATATACGATCAAATATATTTTTGGTGAATATTGATGAAACTCCAGATAACGACAATGGCGGAACTTGGTGAGGTGATTCGGGCTACGCGCAAGGCCAATCACATTCGGCTCGATGATATGGCCGGTATGGCCGGGGTCGGTCCTGTATTTGTAGGTGACGTCGAGTACGGTAAGGAAACCGTCCAAATGGGACGTGTGCTGCAGCTCTTGCGGGAGCTAGGCCTCAAGCTCACGGTCGATGTGCCCTTATCTACCGAGCCGTATCTGCAGAAAATCCGTCAACAAGGTGGCCTGGTTCGCCCGAGCAAGCGTAAAACTCAGCGGAGCATTAAGGAATGAGGCGCTCCCTGCTTGCTTATATCAATGGGGCTCACGTCGGCACCTTGAGCGCTGAAGGTAATATCTGGCGGTTTGAGTACACTCAGGCCTGGGCCGACGACGACGACGGGTATGACCTGTCCCCGTCGCTGCCACGCTCCAATGCCGCGGGCCAGCCTATGCTGCATATTGACGGTAGTTCCACCCGGCCAGTGCAATGGTATTTCGATAATCTGCTGCCTGAAGAGGCATTGCGCATCGCATTGGCTAGTCAGGCTGAAGTGGAGGAGGGCGATGCGTTTGGCCTGTTGGCCTACTATGGTCGAGAATCTGCGGGCTCGCTGACGCTGCTGCGCGAAGGCGAGGAGCCGGTTGCAGCCAGCATGCGGCCGCTCCCATTGGAAGAGTTATCCGCCCGCATCAAGGCGATGCCGAAGGTTCCGCTGAACACCGATTCACCGAAACACATGTCATTGGCTGGTGCGCAGCACAAACTAGCGGTGATCTACAAGGATGGTGAGCTTTTTGAGCCGGATGGTCCGACCGCGTCAACCCACATTCTCAAACCGCAGCACCCAGAAAAAGATTCGTACCCATCCAGCGTCGTCAATGAATACTTGACCATGCGCGTCGCACGCGAAGTGGGTTTAAATCCCCCGCCAGTGCGTCGTCTATTTTGTCCGGAACCGGTTTACCTGATTGAACGGTTTGACCGGATGCCGAACGCTGATGATGGTGTTGACCGGTTGCACGTTATTGACGGCTGCCAACTGCTCAACATTGACCGCGTGTTCAAATACTCAGCCGCGAGCGTCGAGACGCTGGCACAGTTGGTTGCCTTCCTTCATGTGCCGGCAGCTGGCCGACAATGGTTTTTTGACTGGCTGGTATTCAATATCCTGATGGGTAACGGCGATAACCATCTCAAGAACATTTCATTCATGGTTTCCCACAACGGGATTGTCATTTCACCCTGCTACGACCTGTTGTGTACTGCCGCTTATGATACGAAAGCGGTTGACCGTGATTTTGGGGAATGGTCGCAAACAAAGTTCGCTCTCACTCTGGGCCCTGAAGTGAGGTGTTTCTCCGATATCACCCGTGATGCCGTCATTGCTGCCGGTATTACTCTGGGCTTGGGCCGCATGGCAGCGAAGCGCAGACTAGACCACCTTATCCGGAAAGTGCCGCTGGCGGTCAACAAGGTTCGCAGGGAAATACTTGACGAGAATGCGCAGCAAACCGAAGAAGCTCAATGGGGGCTAGAGAAAGACTCGCGCATGCTGGGGATTATTGAGCACACCATCGTGAGCACGATGATCAAACAGCTTCAGGAAGTGCCTGTATCCTGATGTCGGTTGCATTTGAAACCTAGAATTAATATCTCCAAATGCTATCCCGGCCCGGAGCCGGGGTCTTGTGGGGCGGAATTACGAGTGTCGGGATCAAGCCTGGTGTGACAGAAGAGCATGCGAGGTGCTCATCACCACGGCTGGTATGATTTCTTGTGAAAGAACCACTGCTATTTTGATATTGACCTGAAGATTTCTCTGGCTACATCAATTTCGTATTGATTAACGCGGTCGTGCATGAATGCATAAATCTCTTCCATCTTGATATCAAGGTGAATGGAATTGAATCCTTCGTCATCTGAATCAATAGGCGCTGTACCCAGAAGGACATCTTTGACAAACTCAATACTGTAGGAGGCATCTGCTGCAAGGCCGGCATCAAAGATATCTCTTACTGTTTTGCCATAATCCCGCAGTAGTATCATCAGGTCGTAAAGGTCTCTGGATCGTATGCGTTTTGAAATCAGCCAAGCCTTCATTTCAAAAATGGAATTTAACTCCATGATCTGAAAGCTGATTTCCGGGATCTGATGGCGGCCTGGTTTTGCAAAATACTGGTAGGGAGCATCATTTCTTGCAAAGAAGGTGACTTTCACTCCGTTGATCGAGTAATCCCGGGATAGTGATAGCAGGTCCTGATTGTTGATCTTGGCTTGGGTGATTCTCCAGGCTGGTGTGGCCAACTGAATATGATGTCCATCGCTTCTTAAATTCTCGACGATGGCATCAATACGTGCACTCGACATCTGCTCTGCAGGGAGCCAGAAATCCAGGTCTTCACTCAGGCGGTGTCCGATCTGCAGGGACAGCGCAGTGCCGCCGATCAGGTTGAAGCCGGACATCAGTGGTTGTCTGGTCAATGCTTTAAAAACTTCAGCAGTTCGAGGCGGTACAAACTCCAGATTAAGCATGGCTCAAAGCTGCATGCAAATTATCAAGCATGCGGTTGATGTTGGCTGCAGCATGAGGGATATTGCTGATGACGGTTTTGGCTCTGTCGGATATCGCATCTATTCCGTACTCTGCGGTTATCCGGGCAATATCCTCATAAATTCCTCTTTCCAGCACACGATCAATCAATAATTCATCTGGCAGGCTAGGGTTGCTCCAATCGTAAGGAAAAGACAAGGCCAATTTTTCAGATTTGCTTTCTGATACTTTCAGGCTTGGCTCTTTTGCTTTGGGTTGAAGAGCATCTGTAGTGCGAATAATCGCTGAAAGCCGATTGAAGCCAATTTCTTTGATAGTGCCTTTCTCAAGCGCATTAATGGTTGCCCGCGATACACCGGAGCGGGCCGCAAGTTCAGCTTGGCTTAACCCGCTTTTAATTCGGCGGCGCCTGATTTTGGATCCTATTTCCAACATGTTGATCATGAATAATATTTTTACATATTTTGGACTTTAGTCAAATATATTCTACATTATAATTTTACTCGTCTATCCCCAATTCCTGAATCTTGCGTGTCAGCGTGTTGCGGCCCATACCAAGTTGGTTGGCGGCTTCTATGCGGCGGCCGCCTGTGTGTTGCAGGGCCTTGGTGATCAGGATGCGCTCGAATTGCTGGGTGCGGCTATCCAGGATTTCGTGTTCGCCGCGATTGAGGGCATCCGCGATTTCTGAGGCCAGGGCATGCTGCCAGGAGGTAGCGCCGGCGGGTTTTGTGGCGTCTTCCTTGAGTTCTGGCGGCAGGTCGGCCACGTCGATATTCTGGCCGGGCGCCATGACGGTAAGCCAGTGGCAGACATTTTCAAGCTGGCGTACGTTGCCGCTCCAGCTCAATGTGCCGAGGTAACGCAGGGCAGCGGACGAGGGTTGTTTGGCTTCCACGCCGAGCTCGCGCGCGCTGTGCTGCAGAAAATGCCTGACCAGCAGGGGAATATCCTCGCGCCTTTCGCGCAAGGGCGGCAAGCGCAGGCGGATGACGTTGAGGCGGTGGAACAAGTCTTCACGGAACAGGCCTAGTTTGACTCTCTCTTCCAAGTCCTGGTGGGTGGCGGCAATGATGCGGACATTGACTTTGACTGGTTGGTGGCCGCCCACGCGGTAGAACTGGCCATCGCACAATACACGCAATAGCCGCGTTTGCAGGTCGGAGGGCATGTCGCCTATTTCATCGAGAAACAGGGTGCCGCCATCGGCTTGCTCGAAGCGTCCGCGCCGGGCAGCCTGGGCGCCGGTAAACGCTCCGCGTTCATGGCCGAATAATTCGGATTCCAGCAAGTCTTTGGGGATGGCGGCAGTGTTGATGGCAATGAAGGGCTTGTCCACGCGCGGGCTATGGCGGTGTAGTGCGCTGGCAACAAGCTCCTTGCCGGTACCGGATTCTCCGTTGATGAGCACGGTGGAATGTGAGCGGCTCAAACGGCCTATGGCGCGGAAAACTTCCTGCATGGCAGGTGCCTGGCCAATGATTTCCGGCGTTTCTTCCTGGATGACTACTTCTGTTGCCTGGCGCATGCTTTCTTCTACTGCGCGGCGGATGATCTCGATGGCCTGGTCTACGTCGAAAGGCTTGGCCAGGTACTCGAATGCCCCGCCCTGAAAAGCTGCCACTGCGCTTTCGAGGTCGGAATAGGCGGTCATGATGATGACGGGGATGTCGGGATGCTGTTGTTTCACTTCATGCAGGAAATCCAGGCCAGAGCCATTTGGCATGCGGATATCGCTGACGATGACCTGGGGCTCTTCCCGGGTGAGGGCATTCAGCGCTTCTGGCACCGATGCAAAAGTCTTGAAATCCATATCGGTACGGGCCAGGGCTTTTTCAAACACCCAGCGGATGGATTTGTCGTCGTCTATGATCCAGATCGGTTTCATGATGGTTACCTGTGAATAGTCCGTTTTTTATTTAAGAGTTTCTTAATGCTTATTGTCTTGGAATGTAAGCCTGCATTGCCGTACTTTCGATGGGGAGCAGGATGGTAAAGCTGGTATGGCCCGGTTCGCTCTCACATTCGATCATACCGTGGTGCTGGGTAATAAAGGTTTGTGCGAGTGTCAGACCCAGTCCTGTGCCACCTTCCCGGCCCGAAACCAGTGGGTAGAAGATGCGCTCACGGACCTCTGCTGGGATGCCAGGGCCGTTATCGATGATTTGCAGCTTGATGGCGACCCGGTAGCGTTTCTTGGCTAGCGTGACTTGGCGTGCCGCACGCGTACGCAGGATGATTTCCGGTGCTTTTGTGCCGGGGTGGTTCTGCATGGCCTGCACTGCATTGCGCGCGATATTCAACACAGCCTGAATCAGCTTCTCGCGATCACCGATAATTTCGGGCAGGCTGGTATCGTAATCACGGCGGATATTAATACTGCGAGGCGATTCAGCCAGCAGCAGGCTGCGTACCCGCTCCAGCACTTCATGGATATTGGTGGGTTCGTACTTGGGGACACGGTGTGGCACCAGCAGCCTGTCCATGAGCAATTGCAGGCGGTCGGCTTCCTTGATAATCACCTGGGTATATTCCCGCAGGCTGACCTGGGGCAATTCGTGCTCCAGCAATTGCGCCGCGCCGCGGAGCCCGCCAAGCGGGTTGCGAATTTCATGGGCCAGGTTGCGCAAGAGTTCTGCATTGGCTTGTTGCTGGATCAGCATGCGCTCTTCGCGAGCAATACGCAGTTGCTGGTCCATATGCTGGAATTCCAGTACCAGGCAAGCCGGAGCCAGCTCAACCGGCGTTACTGTGCACGTGACGGCAAATGACTGCTGGCGTAGTGTCGTGATCGGGAACTCGTGCTCGCGGAATGGGCTGTGATGCTTGATGGCATGTTCCATCGCCAGGTCCAGGATGTCACAGCCGGGAAATACCTGGGACACGGGCAACCCGGCGATTTGCTTTGCGCTGATTGCAAACAGGACTTCGGCGCCGGGATTGGCATAGACGACGTGACGTTGTTGGTCGAGCAGGATAATTGCAGTCGACAGGTGTTCGAGGCCTGCAAAAGATGGGGGGATTTTATGTTCCATGGCTTAGGTTAAGCAAAAGCCAGGCCAATTAGGGAGCATTTGCCACAGCGACGCGAAGGGCCGGAGCCGGTCTTGCCCGGTGCTGCGTTATTCGTCGTTCATTTGGAATAACCAAACCTCTCTCCTTATGCCTTGCTTCGCACAAAAACTGGTACCGGCGCGGCCACGAACCATACGTCACAAGACCCTGGACACCGCTTATTTAAACGCCTCCAACTCTTTTTGTAGAAGCTGCACATTCCTTTCGTGCGCATCTACATCAGCCTGCAAGCGCTGCATTTTTTCCTCGAATTTCACAACATTGCGAAAGGTCTTGCCGCCCGCGCCACGGTATACCTCTGGTTTGGATTCGCCTTCAGTATAGGCTTTCCTGGCTTCCTCCAATGCGGCTTTTTCAGCTTCCAGTTCTTCCTGCAGGATTTGCCTGCGCTGGTCATCGCGCTTTTTCTGGGTCTGGGTATCAACACGTGGAAAGTTGCTGGGCGTGGCCTGGGGCTTGGGTTTTGCGGTGGCAGGTGGCGGTGGGTCTAATTCCAGCTTGGTAGCCCCTTTGCTGGGGACATTGGAGTAGGTGACATGGCCGTTTTCATCAACACTTTTATAGATTTCCGCCTGGACGCTGGTACAGGTCGCCACGCATGCCAGCCAGGCAAAAAAAGACAGGCATATTCTCTTCATGTGATTCAGTTTAGAGCAGAAGGCGGGGGCAGGCAATTGGCAAATGAATGAGAGGACGGGGTAAATATACCGGGCACAAAAAAAGCGGGTTTCCCCGCTTTTTTGATTCACAGCGATCGTGAATTAAACGCTGTAGTAGAGGCTGAACTCGACAGGGTGCGGAGTCTGGCGCAGCTTGGTGACTTCTTCCATCTTGAGGTCAATGTAGCTGTTGATCCAGTCTTCGGAGAATACACCGCCGCGGGTCAGGAACTCACGGTCATTGTCCAGAGCTTCCAGCGCTTGCTCCAGGGATGATGCCACGGTTGGAATCGCTGCATCTTCTTCTGGTGGCAGGTGGTAGAGGTCCTTGGTCGCTGGCTCACCTGGGTGGATCTTGTTCTGCACGCCGTCCAGGCCTGCCATCAGCAATGCGCTAAATGCGAGGTATGGGTTGGCGGTTGGATCCGGGAAGCGGGCTTCAATACGGCGTGCCTTGTCGGAATGCACGAAAGGAACGCGAATGGAAGCAGAACGGTTCTTGGCGGAGTATGCCAGTTTCACTGGGGCTTCAAAGCCGGGTACCAGGCGCTTGTAAGAGTTGGTGCCTGGGTTTGTGATGGCATTCAATGCGCGCGCGTGCTTGATGATGCCGCCGATGTAGTAGAGTGCGAACTCGCTCAGGCCGGCATAGCCGTTGCCTGCAAACAGGTTCTTGCCGTCTTTCCATACGGATTGGTGCACGTGCATGCCGGAACCGTTATCACCGAAGATAGGCTTGGGCATGAATGTCGCTGTCTTGCCGTATGCATGTGCCGTATTCAGTACGACATACTTGAGGATCTGGGTCCAGTCAGCGCGCTGTACCAGGGTGCTGAACTTGGTGCCGATTTCACATTGGCCGGCAGTTGCCACTTCGTGGTGGTGTACTTCTACAGGCACGCCCAGTTCTTCCAGGGCTACTACCATGGCGGAACGGATGTCGTGCAGTGAATCGATTGGAGGCACGGGGAAGTAGCCGCCCTTGACGCCAGGCCGATGGCCGGTGTTTCCGCCTTCAAACTTCTCGCTGGAGGCCCATGCGCCTTCTTCGGAGTTGATCTTGACTGAGCTGCCGCTCATGTCCACAGACCAGTTGATGGAATCGAAAATGAAGAACTCAGGTTCTGGACCGAAGTAGGCGGTATCACCAATGCCGCTGGATTTGAGATATGCTTCGGCGCGCTTGGCCAGGCTGCGGGGACAGCGGTCATAGCCCTTGCCGTCTGTAGGATCAACCACATCACAGGTCAGGAACAAGGTAGGCTCGTCCATGAATGGGTCGATGTTCGCAGTTTCCGGATCAGGCATCAGTTGCATGTCCGAAGCCTGGATGCCCTTCCAGCCAGCAATGGATGAACCATCGAAAGCGTGGCCTTCGGTAAATTTGTCTTCATCGAATGCGGATACAGGCACGGTTACATGTTGTTCCTTGCCTTTAGTGTCGGTAAAGCGAAAATCGACAAACTTGATGTCGTTTTCCTTCACAAGTTTTAATACGTCGGCCACCGCCATTTGATTCTCCTAGCTCTTTTTGAATTAAGAAGGTTGTTGAAGCACTATGCTTGACACTAAGGTGAAGCATGAATTGTGCCACTGGAAACATGCAGATTCTCATTTTCACACATAAGGTTATAAAAGAGAAATTCTCCGGTATGCACCAAAATATTGCGCATCTCTATTTTGTGCACCAATATTGTGCGTGTGGGTTTGCGGCAGAATTAGGGCTATACTCCATGCATTTCCGAGAGTGAGGAGGAAGCAATGAAAACGTTGAGCACTATTTTGCAAAATGCAAAGCAACGTGCCGAACAGCACGGCCTTCCTTATGCGGGGGCATTGACGCCGCAAGAGGCAAATCAGGTGCTGGAACTGGCACCCGTGGCCAGGCTGGTGGATGTGCGCACCAAAGCGGAGCTTGAGCTGGTGGGCCGTGTTCCGGCTGCAACGCACATTGAATGGGCATTTTATCCTGGCATGGTTGCTAATCCGGATTTTCTGACCCAGCTTGACAAGCAGGTTGACCGTGAAGCGCTGGTGATGTTCTTGTGCCGCACTGGCGGGCGTTCGCACAATGCTGCCGCGGTGGCTGCCGAGGCTGGCTATGCCGAGGCTTACAATGTGCTGGAAGGCTTTGAGGGCGAATCTACCCCCGATACCAAGCAGCGTGGCCAGATCAATGGCTGGAAAGCCGCAGGCTTGCCTTGGACCAACGCTTGAGGTTTTGATGGACCGTTATGCCGTGATTGGCCACCCGGTGGAGCACAGCAAGTCGCCATTGATTCATGCGGCATTTGCAAGACAAACCGAACAACAACTGGAGTACGGCAAGATACAAGCGCCGCTTGATGGGTTTGCCGGCACGGTAGCTGATTTACGCGCTCGGGGCTATCTCGGCGCCAATGTCACCGTGCCGTTCAAGTTTGAAGCTTATGCGCTTGCTAGCGAGCTGACAGAGCGCGCACTGAATGCGGGCGCAGTGAATACACTCAGCTTCAAGGATGGCAGTATCCAGGGCGACAATACGGATGGCGTCGGCCTGGTGCGGGATATTCTGCATAACCTCAAGTTTCCCCTGGCAGGAAAGCGAGTGCTGTTGCTAGGGGCAGGCGGGGCGGCGGAAGGGGTGCTGGGCCCGTTATTGGAAGCCTTGCCCGCGAAGTTATGGATTGCCAACCGCACTGTGGAAAAAGCGGAAGCCATGGCGGGGCGTGCCGGTAAGGCTGTGCTTGTGCCTGAGGCCAGCAGCTTTGAGGCGCTGGCAGGCCAGGTGTTTGATGTGATCATCAACGCGACTTCCAGCGGACTGAGTAATGACAAGTTGCCATTGCCGGTTGGCTTGTTTGCGCCTGAGGCATTGGCTTATGACATGATGTATGGCCGCGAGATGCCTTTCATGGTTTACGCGCGAGCGGAAGGCGTGCAGCATATCGCGGATGGGTTGGGTATGCTGGTAGAGCAGGCGGCAGAAGCATTTTATATCTGGCGCCAGGTGCGTCCGGACACTGCACCCGTGATCAAGGCGTTACGAGAATCGTGATCAAACGCTTGATATGGCGCGGGTTATTGCTGGCTCTGGTGCTGGTGGTGTTTTACCAGCTCTGGATATTCATGCATATCCTCTGGTGGGTTGAGCATAATCCTGCCAGCAGCGCGTTCATGCGTACCAGCCTGATCACCTTGCGTGAGGAAAATCCCAAGGCCGCGCTCAAGCATGAGTGGGTGGAATACAGCAGGATTTCCCGCAATCTCAAACGTGCCGTGATTGCATCCGAGGATGCCAAGTTTGTCGGCCATGAAGGTTTCGACTGGGATGGCATCCAGAAGGCGTATGAAAAGAACTGGCAAAAAGGCAAGATCGTCGCGGGCGGGTCCACCATCAGCCAGCAGCTTGCCAAGAACCTGTTTCTTTCCACCAAGCGCACGCCCTGGCGCAAGTTGCAGGAAGCGGCGATTACCTGGATGCTGGAGCGCATGATGAGCAAGCGCAGAATCTTGGAGATTTACCTCAATGTGATTGAGTGGGGGAGCGGCGTGTTTGGTGCCGAGGCTGCCGCGCGGCATTACTACAAAACCAGTGCCGCCAACCTGAGCAGCGCCCAGGCGGCCAAATTGGCAGCCATGATTCCCAACCCGCGTTATTACGACAAGCATCGTGAGGCGCGCGGACTGGTGCGCAAGGCGGCTATCATCGAATCGCGCATGCGCCATGCGGCTGTGCCTTGATGCAGTAGCACTGCCAAAGTGACTATCGCTTTGTGTTAAAATAATCTCTTTGAATTCAAACAATATGCGCTTCTGCTTCCTGATCCTGATTGCAAGCCTGACCCTTGCCGCATGCGGCACCAAGGGCGATCTTTACATTCCGGAACAGCAATACCCGCAGGAACCCCTGCAGCAAAACCAACCTTCTCAATGAGTTTGTCCGTGAATCCATTTCAGTTGAAAAACGGCACGTTGCATGCCGAAAATGTCCCCTTGACCCGTATTGCCGAAGCGTTCGGTACCCCTGCGTATGTCTATTCGCGTGCGGCGCTTGAGTCTGCCTATACCCGCTTTGCGGCAGGTTTTGCAGGTACTGACCACCTGGTCTGCTTCGCGGTGAAATCCAATCCCAGCCTGGCGGTGCTCAACCTGTTTGCCCGCCTGGGCGCCGGTTTTGATATTGTCTCTGGTGGTGAGCTGGCACGCGTGCTGGCTGCAGGTGGCGATCCTGCCAAGGTGGTGTTTTCAGGCGTGGGCAAGACCGAGGCCGAAATGGAGGCTGCGCTGAATGCGGGTATTTTCTGTTTCAATGTCGAGTCTGCAAGCGAGCTGGATCGGCTCAACGACGTCGCTGCACGCCTGGGCAAAACTGCGCCGGTTTCGCTGCGCGTCAATCCGAATGTAGATGCCAAGACGCATCCCTATATTTCCACAGGGCTCAAGAACAACAAGTTTGGCGTGGCCTATGAAGATGCCTTCAGCCTGTACAAACGCGCGGCTAGCTTGCCCAATATCGCTGTGCATGGCGTGGATTGCCATATCGGCTCGCAGCTGACAGAGCTATCGCCGTTTCTGGATGCTTTTGATCGCGTATTGGCATTGGTTGATCAACTGGACGCTGAAGGGATCCATATTGAGCATATCGATGTGGGTGGTGGCATCGGCATTTGCTATGCGGATGAAACCCCGCCGGATTTTGCCGCCTATGCGGCAGCCATGTTGAAAAGACTTGGCAATCGTGCTGTCAAGCTGGTATTTGAGCCAGGGCGTGCCTTGGTGGGCAATGCTGGCGCATTGATTACCAAGGTGGAATATCTCAAGCACACCGAAGCCAAGAACTTTGCCATTGTCGATGCCGCCATGAACGACCTCATGCGTCCGGCACTCTACGACGCCTATCATGAAATTGCCGCAGTGACGCCTGTGTTGGATCCGGATGTTGCCCAGATTTATGAAATTGTCGGCCCGGTATGTGAAAGCGGTGATTTCCTTGGTCATGACCGGAAACTTGCGCTCCAGCAAGGGGATCTGCTGGCTGTCTTATCCGCTGGTGCCTACGGCATGAGCATGAGCTCCAACTACAATACCCGTCCGCGTGCCGCTGAAATCATGGTGGATGGGGACAATGTACACCTGATCCGCCAGCGCGAGACCATTGAACAACTGTTCGCCCTGGAAAAAATTCTGGGCTAAACTAAACGGCATCCCACAAGATTTAAAAGAGAAAGAGGAGATTGAAATGCGCCTGATTCTTGCCATTTTCCTGCCATGGCTGCAGTTCTTCACAATCGGCCGTCCGATTGCCGGCATCATCTGCCTGATCCTGCAACTCACTATCATTGGCTGGCTGCCTGCGGCTATCTGGTCTGTATATGCCTTGAGCGAATACAAGACTGACCAGAAAATCAGTAAGGCTTTGCAGAAGTAAAGCAAAGGAAAGCGTGAGAAGGCTGGCAGATGCTCTGGCTTTTTTAGTTTATTTCCTGTTTGGTTTGTGCCAGTCGCGATATGGCTTCTGGTGACCCTTCAAAAATAAATGGGTTGAGAAACATCCTTCCCCAGAACAGCAGGCGATCTACTTCGCTCAATGCTACCTCGTCACAAATGCCTGTCCAACGCATGCATACTATTTCGAGCTGTTGGGTGATGATCTCAGTGGCTTCGGTTTTGTCCAGCAAGAACTTTGGAGCTGCTTCCAGGCAAGTGGCCAGATTGCTCATCCGGTTTTCGCCGATGATCAGCATCGCTTGTGTGGCCTCGTTGCCTGTCCGGTATTGCGGACAAATGTCGTAGGCAGGTGTCAGTTTCAGAGTTTTTCCATTCCAGAATGCAGCATGGTTCCGGGCGTGATCATCGGTATTGCCGCAGATGATATTGAAGACCAGGCGGGAAAACAGTTCGCGCAGTGTTGCCTCGGGTTCGTCGAAGCGTTGCCGGACGATGTCCGAGAAATCTTCATAGCTGGCATATCGCGCCATCATTTCATCAAGGCCAAACAGGGTCAGTGCCGAGACCATCAGCCGTCGCTGCCAGCCATTGCCAGCTTTCAAACGGTCGAACCGCTCAATCAGGATAACGTCCTTGCCTGCCGCATGGCGGAAGTGTACCGGAGCCACGTGCAAGCCAACCTCTGCTGCAAGCCGCATGGCGACGCATTCAGCTTTCACTATATTATAGGTATCCGTTGAGGACGAAAACTTCGCGATGAATTTTCGGCCTCCATCCTCAATCATCGCTTTTGGTCGCGCCCCGCCTAATGAGCTCCCATGAAAAAGCGCCTGATCGAGATCAGGTGTCAGCGGCACGCCGCTTTCTACCATTGCTGCTGCGTTCATCAGTTCTTCAAGTGACGCGGTTTTGCCGATACGCGATATATACTCTGTTGGAGATTCTTGGAAATCGAGACCGCCAATTCTGTCTGAACCGGACTCAAGCAGGTATGTCAGTTCATCCAGAGCTGCGATATCTGCGTCTTTGATACCTGTCGCTGTCAGCCGATTCAAGATCACCCGCCGGCCCCATGCGTCAGGTGCTGCGTCGCGCAATGCACTCGCCAGCGTCAGTCCTGCCTTGGGTGGGATGATTCCACGCATCAGTGGCAGCTCGGGCTCATAGATCGGAATAGCATCACTCCTATCCAGATAGCTGCGGCCATAGTTGAAAAGGAATCGATCTCCATCCCGGCTTATCAGGCCGGCTACAACCGGTTGCGTGGCGCCGGGCAGCCAGATCCATACGTAGGCTTCGTTGGCTGCTTTTCTAGAAATCATCCTTCACTGCCTTTTGGGAAGGGCGAACAGCACAAGGTAGAAGAGAAAGTGTTTTTTCTGCGTTTGCGATGTGAAGCCCTATTGCAGATTGATCTATGGTGAAAAGGGGAACGCCAACAATGGTAGCAAGCTCAAAAACGCTGCCAATCCCGCAACCCATATCACCTTCCTCAGCTCGGTAAACCAGGCCGCGTGATACGCCTGCACGTTCTGCCAATTCTTCTATTGTCAGCCCACGCTCAATCCGCGAGTTGCGGATCATTAGTCCGAGCAGTCGCGCTGCATCGTGACTGTAGCGGGAATATGTTCGAGTGAGTAGTTTTGCCATAGTGGCAACTATGCTCCATTAATGAGTCTTGAAACCAATTTGCGATCTATTAATGAAGCATTATGGATATGAACTGCTGGTAGTGCAAGTAAATTGTTCTATTAATAGGGCATATTAAGTGCTTGTGACTTATTAATGGAATGTAAGCGCGGGCTATGATTCTTTGTTACGCAGGGCGCAGCAGTTTTTCTTTTGGTCCATCCGCGGCGACCTTGCCATTATCAAGCGCAATAATGCGTTGTACGGCAGTCATCATGGCGGCGCTATGGCTGATCATGATGAGGTTGCCCTGGCCTATGACTTGCGGCAGGCGCTGGGCGAGGAGTTGCTCGCCTTCCGGGTCCAGGCCCAGGCTGGGTTCGTCCAGCAGCAGAATGTTGCTGGACTGGGCAAAGGCGCGAGCCAGGGCCACTTTCTGCCGTTGACCGCCCGAGAGGTTGCTGCCGCGGTCGGCAATTGCCATGGTCAGGGTCAGGCGGCCTTGCTTGAGTTCTTCTTCCAGGCCGGAGGCCCACAAGGCGCGTTCCATGCGTTCGCTTTGCGGTTTGCTGCCAGCCAACAATAGATTGGCTTCCAATGTGCCCGCAAACAGCACGGGTTCCTGTGGTTTATAAGCCAGCCAGCGGGCGCGGTCTGCGGGCGAGATGGCATGCAGCTCATATCCATCAATCAAAACCTCGCCTTCGTCGGCAATGCTCAGCCCTGCAATCAGCTTGAGCAGGGTGCTCTTGCCTGCGCCTGGGCGTCCCAGGAGGCCGATTTTTTCACCTGCAGCGATATTGAGGCTGACATTATCAAGCGCGGCAGGGCGGTCAGGGTAACGCTTGCTCAGGCGCAGCAGGGCGATGTCGCCCTTGGCTTCTGGCTTGCTGACCTTGAATGAAGCATGAGGGGCAGATTGCTCAATCTCGTGGCTTACGCCGTGTGCGGCCTTGCCAGACTCAAGCAAGGCATCCATGCGCTTGGCGGAGCGGGCGAAGTCTTCCCACTTGCCCAGCACCAGGTATAGCGATGTCACCAGCATCATGGCGCGCGCTGCGAGCAGTGAGCAGGCGATCAGGCCACCCACGGAGAGCATGCGGTCCTCGATCAGGTAAGCGCCCAGGGTCAGCACTGCCACGGTGGTGAAGGTCATCATGCCGGCAGAAAGGGTGTTGCTGTGGCTGGCTGAAAGCCTGCGCGCGGCCTCGAGTTCGCTGACTTTTTCAGATTGCGTGCGCCAGCCTTGCAGCAGGCCGGTGACACCGGGAATCGTGCGTACTATCTCCATGCCCTGCAATATTTCACCGATGTACGCCATGCGGTGTGTTGAAGTCTGCTCAGCATCGCGGTTGAGGCGCAATGTCTGGCGCTGCAGGAAATAGCCGATGCCGGCATAGATCAATGTCAGCACCGCAACCAGAATCATGATCGGCCAAGCGATGAAGCCAATGACCAATAGGTACAGCAGGTAAAACGGCAGGTCGGCAATCGCGAGCAGGTAAGTGGAAGAGACGAAATTGAGCGCATTGGTGAGGTCACGATAATGCGCAAGGAAGGTCGCTACGCCGCCTGCCGGCATATCACGATCTGCCAGCAGCTTGTGCCAAAGGCCTTCATCGGTCTTGCGTGCCATATCAGCCGCTACGCGCTCCACCGTCCAGTTACGGGTAACACGCATGCCCACATCCAGCGCAATGAAGATCAGCATGCCGATCACCAGCGCCCACAGCGTCTCAAATACGCCATTGCTGACAATCTTGTCGTACACCAGCATGGAGAATAGCGGCAGAAGAATCTGACCGCTGTTGATCAGCAGACTGGAAAGGCCGACTTCAAGCCATTGGGTGCGGAGCACTCCCCACAGGCTGGAAAGTGGGGAAAATACCTGGGCTGGTTCTTTGCTCACACTAGGCAACTTGCCAGTTCACTTGTGCCACGACATTGTTACTTGCGTCATGAATCGCATAAGTACCAGCATTGGTCAAATCAATGGCCGACCCTAACTGTACCCCGCCAAACCAGACGGTTTCGCCTGACCCGAGGCTGAAGCTTAGCTTGTCTGTATTATCGCCAATAATATTAATAACAGAACTGCTGCCGCTTGCCATCAATCCCTGGATGCTTTGGGTGCTGACTGTCATATTGGTCGAGCTTGCCTGCAGGCCATATGCTTGCTGGGAAATATCAATAGTCTCGATACTGCGTACCAGGCCTACCAGCGTTGCCAGTTCATAGGCGGCGCCATTGACAAACCCTTCCAGCGCCAGGGTGTCGTTACCGCCTTGTCCATCTACCAGGGTAAATCGGTTGCTCCAATTGTTGGCAACGTTGCCAGTAATGGCATCGACTGACGCAACAACCGTATCGTTGCCTGCGCCTCCATATACTGTATCCTTGCCGCCATTATTGATGAAAATCAGGTCATTGCCATTACCTGCATCAATATAGTTGCTACCGGAGGAACCTCTGATCGTATCGGCGAAGCTTGAACCAATAACATGCTGAATGTTAAGCAAAGTATCAGTACCTACAGAGTTTCCTGAGCCAGTAATCGTAGCCGAACCAGCACTCAAGTTAACATTCACTCCAGTACCGCCAGTCGTATATTGGTAAGTGACAAAATTCGATCCGCCACCACCATCAAGGGTATCATTGCCGCCCATGCCGGCCAAGGTATCGTTGCCGGAGCCGCCTTTGATGTAATTGTCTTGCGCGTCGCCAATTAAGCGATTGTTGCCAGTAGTTGCTTCAAGGTTCCGGATATTGATAAACACATCCCCTGCGGCATCCCCGGTTGCCGTAATCAGTCCGGGAGTCAAGGATACATTGACCTGGGTCGTATAAAGCGCGGTATTAACACCTCCACCGCCATCCAAAGTATCGGCGCCAGCACCGCCTTGCAGGGTGTCATTAAAATCGCCGCCAACCAGCAGATTGGCATTGCCATTGCCAGTGATCGTGTTGGAATGGTTGACTGCTCCGATGACAGTATCGAAATTGCTGAGACTGTCGCGCTCATATCCAGCAACCTGGCCATAACTTTGGGCTAAATTGACTGTAACGTTACCTGCTGCATGCGCATAACTCACGGTATTAGAGCCAGTGCCGCCATCTAGAGTATCGCCGCCCTGACCAATTGCATTGCCTATGCCTTCAATTGTATCGTTCCCGTCCCCGCCAAAAATATGGTTAGCATTGCCATTCCCGATCAAATGATCAGCATATTGGGAACCTACCAAGTTTTCTATGCCGTCAAACTGGTCCCCAGCCGCATTACCGCTTTGCGTAATATTCAGGATATTGGTAATGTTGTTAACTTGATTATCCAGCAAATTAACAACCACGCCGCTGCCTGCATTTTCATACGTCACGGTATCCTTGCCAGTGCCACCAAAAAATTTGTTGGTACCAGAACCGCCTTGAAGCGTATCGTTGCCAGCCCCACCATAAAGCTCGTTATTGCCATTGCCTGATGTGATGAGGTCATTCCCGGCACCGCCATAGACAATGTTGTCACCTTCCCCGGCATGGATGTCATACCCAATGCCACGAGCAGGCAATATCAGCCAGGGTTTGCCGTCCACAATGACATTGAAGTCATTGGCTGCTGTTGCGTCACGATAGCTAAAGTTGAGATCCTTGGATACTTGAAAAGCGAAAGGCCCTACTTGTCCATGGATGACTGCTTGCAAGACAAAATCGAGTGGGAGAACGGGGACGCCATCTGCTGTCAGTGCGTATACGAGCTCAAGGTCAACACCGTATGAGCCATCTGCCTGCAGTTGCAATGCATCTGCGGAAATGACCCAGTTACCATTGCTATCCTTGCCAATCGTGCCGGTGCTGGACGGATTGAGTTTCAAATCAAAGCCATCGGGCAAGTTACCGCTTGCCATAATGACGAATGAATCAACGGAATTGAATCCATTGGTGCTGATATAGAGGTTTTTGGACCATTCCCCAGTAGCGGCAAAATCAGGGTTTAGGTTGATATTATCGTTACCTGCAGTGCCGGTAATCACTTCGCGATGGGCTTGTGCAGCAGGCGCTGCTGGATTGTGATCTGGGTTGTTTGGGTCGACTGCCCCGCGTGCACCGAATGGTAGATCATTTCCGAAATTGGCTCCGGTTTTAAACTCGGAACTGACATACAACTGCCCGTCAACGGATGGCAAACCAAGATTCTGTATATCACGCAAGGTTTCTGCTGATTCAACCCGATTGCCCAAGCGATAAGTCGACGGCTGGTCCACTCTTGGCGGAATGATCGCATCCATGAATTCGCCGCTGTTGTTGCCGCGGCCATTGATGCTGCCGCGCTGTACTTGCGCAGCTTGTGGCAGTGTCGGTGCTTGCGGCAACGGGGCGGCAGGGGCTGTAGGCGCTGCGGTGTTGTTGCTCAATGCCATGAACAGGGAGGCGTAGTCGATTTCGTCCGGCTGCAGTTCAGTCAGGCGGGTATCGATGTTTTCGCTGATGATGCGCAGGTTGCCGGCATCGGCGGCATCGACGGTGCCGACTTGCTTGAACAGGTCGGTGAGGCTGGTGTTGTATTGGTCGCCGCTGAACTCAACCTTGGGCGCGTCGATTTCTAGTGCATCCAGTGCGCCGTTGGGGATGATGATGTAGCTGCCATCGGCAAAGCCCAGCACCAGGTCAACGTCGGCGACGTCTACCGATTTAAGTGCACCATGGCTTTCCGTCAGGCGGATGATACCGTCTGCATCCGCATGCACGCGCGTGACATTGGTCACGTGGTTTTGCTTGGCGCTGGGGCCGTTACGTTGTTCAGTGACTGCGGGTTGGGTGATTGCCATGGTGTGGTGCTCCTTCTTTCAATTGGCTGCCCGGCTATTGCCGGGACATTCAAAACTTAAGGCTGGACCGTCATTATCAACGGCGTTGCTTGCCTGCTTCTTCCAGCAAACTCTCCAACAACGCGCGCTGTTCGGCTGGCGAGAACCTGTCCATCATGTTGGTGATGTTGGTGCGCAGTTCCATGGAGTCGTCGGTCATGCGCGTCATCATGTCGCTCATGCGCGAGAGATCGCTTCCCTGACGGGTAGTCGCCTGGATGAGGCCAGTAAAGTGATCATTAAGCTGGCTCAGCATGTCGGCATTGCCGCGCTCCATCATGCTGAGGATGGTACCTAGCTGGCGGCCTACACGCTGCAATTCGCCACGGAACTGGGAAACCGATTCGTTATGGTCTGCCATGGCGCGCATCATTTCGCTGCGTTGCTTGCTGAAATTATCCAGTTCGGCCTGTAAGGCACGATCCTGCAAGCGCGAGGATTCGCTTAGGCGCTCTTCAATGCGGCGCAGCACGCGGATTTCTTCCGTGGCGATTTCGCGGCGGAACTTGAGTTCTGCCGGATCCATATTGGCCAGGAAACCGTTACCGGCTGTGTCTGCTTCAACGACGACAGCATCACTATCGCCGATGGCAACTGCATTGCCTGGCTGGCCATTGCTCGCCAGGCGTGCAATGGCTTGCTCGATGTGCTGGGCAACTTCAGAACCCAGGATGGAAAGCACTTCCTGATTACAGCGGCGCACAGCGACCATCATGAAGCCGAGGATGATGGAACCCAGCAGGCCGAATAGCGAGGCAGAGAAGGCAATACCCATGGAACGCATCGGTGCGCGCATGCGGGATACCATGTCGCGGAATACTTCAACCGGACTATCCACCGCCACGTTGATGGTGGCAAAGCTGGAAATCAGGGTGGCAATGTCATCCAGGGTAGCCAGCAAGCCGATAAAGGTACCCAACAGGCCCAGGCCGACCAGCAGGCTGGTCAGGAACTGCGGCAGGGCATTGCGGTTGGTCAGGCGGCGGCCAGCGCTATTGAGTTCTGCATCAATCGCGACTTGCTCCTGGTGGGCAATGCCGCGACCGCTGGAGGTTGCCATCATGCGCAGTACGTAGGCGATGTCGCCTTCATAAGCCTGCGCACGGCTTTGTAACTGGGCCGGGCCTTCACCAGCCTGTATGGCATCGGTGAAATCCTCCAGCTTGCTGGCTTCGCGTAGCAGCCGGCGGATGTTGAACAGGATCAGGATGCCGCCCAGTATGGTGATGAAGAATATGGTGTAATTGATCTGCGGATGCGGGTTCTCGACCAGGGTCTTGAGAATGGCTTCATGGTAAACGGCAGCCCCCAGCAAAAGCAGCACGAATGGCAAAGCCGCGTAAAAGTAATAAATTCTTAGTCGCTTCAGCATGTGGAACTTACCTTTAACAAATTATCTTTATCTCGGATCGCGGAATACGCGATCCCCGAAACGCATCATCGGTGACAGCAGGTAGGAAAGCACAGTGCGCTTGCCAACCACGATATCCGCTGTTACCGACATCCCTGGCGAAATTGGGCCAGCCGACTTGGCCAGCTTGATTTCGCCGATACTGCCTACATCTACCCTCACCCGGTAGTAATACCCTTCACGCTCATCAAACAGCGTGTCTGCACTTACCTCGGTCACCTTGCCTGGCAAGGCGCCATAAGTTGCGTAATCGAATGCCCCGATGCGCACCCGTGCCGGCAGGCCATGGCGCAGGTTGGCGCGGTCATCCGGCCTGGAGCGGGTTTCCACCACAATATGTTCATCCTCGGGCGTGATTTCCAGCAACGGCTCACCTGGCCGGATGACCCCGCCCACGGTAGAGAGCATCATGCGGTTGATAAACCCGGCCATGGGCGCCCGTACGATGTTGCGGTCCAGCTTGTCCGCGCTGGTCTCGAATTCCAGCGTCGAGCGTTGCAGCTCTGCACGCACATCGGTCAGTTGCGCCGTGGCATCGGCACGGAAACGCGCCCAAAGTTCGCCTATCTTGGATTCAATCTCTGCCTGTGCCGCCCTGAGCCTTGGAATCGCTGCTTCGGCTTCACGCAGTTGCGATTCCAGGCGTTGCAGGCGGCTTTCCGCATCCAGCAGCTCCATCTTGGAAGCTGCGCCATTCTTGTTTAGCCCTTCAATCAGCGTGTGCTGCTGGCGTGCCAGCTCGATTTCCGAGACCAGGTTCTTGCGCCGGGTCTCGATCTCGGCAATTTCGCCACGGCGCTGTGCGCTCTGGTCACGCAACACGCGTGATTCTTCATTGATGCTTGATACCCTGGCATGCAAGGCAGCAGATTCAACTTGCCTGACCTCGGCATCGTGCAGGTCGGCAGGAAACGCTATGCTGGTCTTGCCGCGTGCTTCTGCCAGCAATCTGGCTTCCCGTCCACGCAGCGCATCGCGCTTGGTACGTTCCTGACCGAGGTCGGAACGTGCCTTGATGTCGGAAAGCTCTATCAAGGGCTGCCCGGCTTTTACTACTTCACCTTCCTGCACCAGGATGGTCCGCACAATGCCGCCTTCAAGATGCTGCACGATCTGGGCCTTGCCAGCCGGCACTACGCGGCCCACGGTGCGCACAATCAGGTCCACCTGCGCCAGGGCTGCCCAGGCCAGCAAGGCAATTACAGCGGTAGTGCCAATCAGCACAAAAGCCCGTGACGGCGTCATGTCAGACCAAGCGCGGCGTAACCAGTCCATATCGCTTAAGGCTTGCTGCTCGCTGGCATGACAGACACCAGTGAGCTGTCGGAGCGGGCATTGCCATCAACCACGGAAACATTGATGCGGTCTGCAGGCAGGTTCATCTCGATCAGGAGGTTGCGCACGGCCATGGCACGGTAGAAGGCCAGGCGGCGCGCCTCGGTAAAGCCAGGCGGCACGGTCACTTCCAGAGTGGCGCCACCGCTATCCACAATCGCCTGCAATGGGCCGCGTAATTCGTCGGCCTCATTGGTGGAGATGGTGATGGCATCATCGACGAAGTCCACCACCAAGCCGCCTTGGGAGCCTGCAATGGTCATGTCGGGCTCTTCGGCGCGAATCGTGGCGGAAACCACTCGGCGCGGACTATTCCTGCCGGCTGATTTCTCGTGTTGCAGCGCAGCCAGTTCATCCTTAAGGCGGCGGGCTTCTTCGTCCTTGCCTTTCAGGGCGGCCAGTTGTTTTTGCAATGCATCCACCTGCAAACGTAGGCGTGCCGCGGCATCGTCATCGGATTGATATGACGTGGGTTCTACTGCTTCCATGTCGGATGGTGTGATCTGCGAGACGTGTTGCTGCTCTTCGGTAGGGGCTGCCACAGGCGTTTCCGCGCTGATGTGGCGGCGTCCCAGTTCCATGGCGAAAATAAACACGGCAATGGTCAGGATGACGACCACAAACAGCAGGTTCAGTACCAGGTTGCTGACCGCATCCACATAGCCGGGCCAGAATATGCCTGAGTCTTCCTGTTCGTTATCGAGTTGCATGTTGATCTCTCACTATTCCTTGGGCAGCGGCGTAGCCGTACCGTCTTCTGCCGGAGACAATGGCGTGACCACCGCATCGTCTGCATCGCGTGGCGCAGCAATAGCGGGGCCAAAGCCTGGCACCTTGCTGGCCTCAGCCATGGTCATGGGTTGCGATTGGCCTAGCAGGCGGCTGATCTGTGACAGTGCGTCGATTTCCTGCGCATGCAGGGTGACGAGACGGGTGCGAGCCTGATACTGGCGGTCATAGACATCCAGCAGGTCCAGCAACGACTGGTTGCCGGCAAGCATTTTTTCAGACATCGCAGTGGCTGCGGAAGTGATTGCATTCAATTCGCGATACCCCGCCACCAATTGCTCGCGTGAAGATTCGAGAATGGCGTATTGCGAAATCATGGCCTGGCTGATGCGGCGTTGCAGGTCATCAACACGGTAGCGGACTTCTTCGATGCGGGAGAGTTTTTCTCTGGTCATGTAGTAGTCGCTGCCGCCGTTGAGCAGGTTCCAGTTCAATACCAGCATGAAGCGTTTGTCGTCCTGCTCGCCGACCCGGCCGCCGGCATTGTCCGTGGTCCAACGCGAAAGTTCCAGGTCCAGGCGTGGCGCATAGCGGGAGCGGGCCACATTCTGGTCGATCTGGGAAGCACGCAGCTCTTCACGCAGCGAGGCGATATCCGGGCTGTTGTTCATGGCGATCTTGATCGCATCAGCGGCGGTTGACGGAATGACGCCCATGTCTTCACGTTCCGGCAGGCGGATATTTTGCGGCGCGATATTGGTCAGGCGCAGGAATTCAACACTGGCGGCAGAATGTGCGGCTTCCTGTTGCGTGCGGGCTGAGCGGGCAGACAGGCTGCGTGCGCGAACGCGTTCACGGTCAGCATCGCTGGAAGCGCCTGCCGTGGCACGCTTGTCCACATAGGTGAACAATTCATTGAGCTGGTTCTCATAACCGAGCGACAAGTCGGCAATCAGGCGGCTGGTGGTCAGGCCTAAATAGGCATTGACGGTGGAGAGCCAGGCATCGCCCTGGCTGCCGCGGCGGCTTTCCTCGCGTGAACTGATGATGGCCTGGCGGCGCTTCCAGTCGTAAATGCTGGGCAAGTCCATCAAGGGCTGGCGCAGGGTAATTACGCGGTCAGTCCGGGTATGATGCGACTCTTCCATACGTGCTCCGGTACGAGCATCGATCCCCGAGGAAGGTGAGGAAATTTCGCGCCCCTTGCCGTAGCGCACGGAAAGATTGGGCAGCAGCAGGCCCCGAGCTTGCTTGGATTGTGCCTCGGCCTGGTTGACGCGCTCATCGGCGACATGCACATCGCGGCTGAAATCTACCGCCGCATCGGTGGCTGAACGCAAGTCCATGGTGTCGATGACGTTGGCCAATGACTGCGAGGCATGCTGCTGATCCGCATATTCGCTGCTCAGGTATTCGTTGTTGATTTCATTGGCTACTGCAACCGGGATAGTGCTCACCCCAAACAGGCGGGCCAAATGGAGCTCGTCAACTGCAGCCACGGATTGTTGCTGGGTCGGCAGATCGAGGTTCAGTGATTGCAAGCCTATCGGGACGATACTGGCGGCCCCTTGTTGCCGCTGGTTAGGCACAACAGTTGGGACTGCGACTACAGGCGGTGTAGCCAGTTGTTCGGGAGTGGTGGGTGCGACCACCAGTTGCGGCTGCTTCAAGCCTTGTTCGGTCGCTCTTACCGCTTCGCCCGCAGCATTGGCGGCTGCCGTTGCTGCGGTGGCCGCTGCGGTAGCGGCCGCGGCCGCGGCATTTGCCGCTTCAACTGCGGCGTGAGCGGCGCTGGAAGCTGCCTGCAATGGACTTGCAGGCGCCTTGGTTTGTTCCCCTTGCGGCTCTGCAGCCCAGGCTGCAGTCACCACTAACATAGGCCATGTGTATTTAAACACAAGGTGTTTACGGTTACTTAACACGTTAAACCCTTTATGATTTTTATGGATAACCGGCAGCATGATCCTGCCAAAAAGTCGCTTCAATCTAACTCAACCCGCGTTTTTTCATTGTCAACCATTGTTAATCGGGGGGAGTCGCCCGGATCAATTACGCGGTTTACAACATGTCGTTACACAGCATTTATCACGCCAGCCTGATGCAACAGGGCGCTAGTCTAATGATGTGTAAATTAAATGTCATTGTTTTTATAGGGTTTTTAGTCCTATTGGACTATTCGGGATTTTTATCGAAACGGCAGGAGAAGAGTAAGCGAAGGATAAAAACAAGCGCAGCAGTGCCAAAATCCTGGCATTGCTGTCAGTTCTTCGACGATTGTTGTTCAGAACCTGTTCAATGTCATTTCATGAATGCGTTACCGGGCGCGTTTTGAAACCATGCATGCCTTATGAAAAGCCGTTGAACGGGCTCTTAATCGAAAATAACGGTTTTATTTGCGTAGAGCAGGATGCGGTTCTCGATATGCCAGCGCACTGCGCGGGACAGTACAACGCGTTCGAGGTCGCGACCTTTCTGGATCAGGTCTTCAACCTGGTCGCGGTGGGAAATGCGGGCGATGTCCTGTTCAATGATCGGGCCCTCGTCCAATACTTCGGTGACGTAATGGCTGGTGGCGCCAATCAGCTTGACTCCGCGCTCGAACGCGCGGTGATAGGGGCGGGCGCCGATGAAGGCGGGCAGGAAGGAGTGGTGGATGTTGATGACGCGATGCGGATAGCGCTTGACGAAATCAGGCGAAAGAATCTGCATGTAACGTGCCAGCACGACCAGGTCTATCTGGTATTCGTCGAACAGCGCAAACTGCCGGGCTTCTGCCTCGGCCTTGTTTTCCCTGGTCACTTCAATATGGAAGAACGGTATGCCGTGGAATGCGGCCAGATTTTCAGTATCGCGATGGTTGCTGATGATGAGCGGAATATCACAATCCAGCTCACCGCTTTTGTGACGGTGCAACAGGTCGACCAGGCAGTGGTCATACTGCGACACCATGATCGCCATGCGCGCGCGGCGTTGTGAACCCTTGAGTTCCCAGTTCATGCCGAACTGTTCGGCAATTGGGGAGAAATATTCGGTAAAGTTATCGAGGTTGACCTTGGAGCCCGCCAGGTCCCACTCCACTCGCATCAGGAACAGGTTGTTATCGGCATCCTGGTGCTGGTCGGCATGCAGGATGTTGGCATCGTGGCGATAGAGAAAATCGGCAATCGATGCGACGATGCCCTTGCGGTCAGGGCAGGTCACAAGAAGGGTTGCGGTGTTTTTCATTGTGGCTCTGGAGGCATTAAACGCAAAAGCTGCCATTATACTGGGATTTAATGCTCATGCAGGCACTCAGTCCCAGCCGGTTGATCATTGAAAGTTATGGTGAACACAAACTGTGTCTGTGGTATCTTTTGCCAGTAACAATAACAGTAGCCCGAACCTGTTACTTGCAGGCTTGCAGGGCTCATCGACGACAATATGCCGGATGGCAGCCAAGAACGTGAAAAAACAATTACCTTATTTCCTGCTGGTATTTCTTATCCCTGTCACCCTGGTGTTGTGGTGGTGGGGTTTGTTTTCATCTGCCGATGTCGAAATCGCCGAGCGTGGCAATTACCGCTACGCCTACCTGGAAGCAGAAGGGCCTTACTCCAGGCTTTCCAGCAAGCAGGAGGAGGTGTTGCATGAGCTGGTCCAGCAAAAGATCCAGCCTGGCCCTGAAATCACGTTGATTTTCAGCGACCCGCGTACCACATCGTATAAGGAATTGCATGCACGCGCAGGTTTCATTATTGATGCGGATGCCCAGCCCGTTGCACCGATCCAGATAGATACAGTCCCTGTGCGCAAGGTGTTTGTAGCCAGTATCAAGGCGCATCCGCTGCTTGCTTATGGCAAGACCTATTCAAAAGTGCTGGATTTTGTCAAAGCCAAGGACACCACATTGAACCTGCCCACGGTGGAAATTGTGGACGACAGCGTATTATCCGTTGAAATGCCGTTTGAGCCGGTTGCACAGCCGGCAGATACCGAAGGAGTGTCACCTTGAACTTCATCGCACTGATTGGCGCCCTGGCGCTTACGTATTACCGGCCACACCGCAAGCTGGACTGGCTGCAGGAGATCGTGGCGCCGTTCGTTCAATTGCTTGAACGTAATTTCAACGGCGGTAACCGCCTGCAAGGCGTGACTGCCTGGGCATTGACGGTATTGCTCCCCACCCTGCTGATTGGGGTTGTCTATTATGTGCTGCTGGAGATCAATGCCATTCTGGGCATCGTGTTTGGCGTTGCATTGCTCTACTTCATATTGCGATTGAGCCAGTTTGGTCCGCGCGCCGAGGAAATTATTGCGGCATTGCGTACTGGCAACATTGATGAAGCCCGCCTGTTGCTTGGCCAATGGGAAAAAATAGACAGCGACAATTTCACGACTACCCAGGTGGCCCAGGTCGGTATAGAAACCGTACTGATGCGTGCGCACTATGGCCTGTTCGCGCCGATTTTCTGGTTTGTCATCCTGGGTCCTGCTGGTGCGTTGTTCTACAGGTTGTCCCACATCGTCACGATGGAATGGCAACCCCAGGAAGTCACGCCATTCAATCAGTTTGCGCGAAAAGTGTTCTATTGGCTGAACTGGCCGCCTGCGTTTGTTACCGCAGGCAGTTTTGCCATTGTTGGTGATTTCGAGGATGCCATTTATTGCTGGCGGTCACAGGCAGAAACCTGGGCAGACAAGGCCATGGGCATGATACTCGCCAGCGGTGCCGGTGCGCTGGGCGTCAGGATAGGAGAGCCGCTGCCCATGAATGGTATCCTGGTGTTCCGCCCGGAAATTGGCCTGGGCGATGCTGCTGATGCTGACTACCTGCGCAGTGCCGTGGGCCTGGTATGGCGTGTGCTGGTATTGATGATAGGATTATTGCTGCTGCTGACCTTTGCCCACTGGTTGGGCCAGTAGATAAGAATTGCAGAGAGACTCATGGAAATTGTTTTAGCCAACCCGCGCGGGTTTTGTGCCGGTGTAGACCGCGCGATCATCATTGTTGAGCAGGCGCTGGAGAAATTCGGCGCGCCTATCTATGTGCGCCATGAAGTGGTGCATAACAAGTTTGTCGTCGACGACCTCAAGAAAAAAGGCGCGATCTTTGTCGAAGAGCTCGATGAAGTGCCGGCCGGGAACACTGTCATTTTCAGTGCGCATGGTGTTTCCAAGGATGTGCGTGCAGAGGCCGAGGTGCGGGGATTGCAGGTGTTTGATGCGACTTGTCCCCTGGTGACCAAGGTGCATATTGAAGTGGCCAAGATGCGCGCCGCAGGCAAGGAAATTATCATGATCGGCCATAAGGGGCACCCGGAAGTGGAAGGTACCATGGGCCAGTCCCAGGGCGGGATGTATCTGGTCGAGTCGCCTGAAGATGTGGACAGGCTTGAGGTCACTGATCCAGGCAAGCTGGCTTACGTGACGCAAACCACTTTATCCATTGATGACGCGGCTTCCATCGTCAGTGCGCTCAAGGCGAAATTCCCAGAGATTACCCCACCGCGCAGCGATTCTATCTGCTACGCCACACAGAACCGCCAGGATGCAGTCAAGGTGATGGCGCGTGATTGCGATCTTGTGATCGTGGTTGGCTCGCCCAATAGCTCCAACTCCAACCGGCTGCGTGAAGTTGCGCAGAACCAGGGCATTGAATCCTATATGGTGGACAATGCATCTTTCCTCGATCCTGCATGGATTGTGGGCAAGAAGCGGGTTGGTGTTTCCGCGGGGGCGTCTGCGCCAGAAGTATTGGTCAAGGAAGTGATCAACAAACTCAGGGAGCTGGGGGCTGCTGATGTGCAGGAGTTGAATGGCGTGGTCGAGAACGTGGTATTCAAGATACCCCGTAACTTGGCTGAAGCTTAAAATCAAAAGGGCGGTTTCCCGCCCTTTTTTATTGCCTGAGCGGACTCAGGCTTTTTTGCGCAGGTTATCCAGGCTGAAAGCAGTGGGTGCATGCAGCGCCAGCGTGATATAGCCGCCAGCCAGTGCAAGATACTGCATGAAACCAATCAGGCCGGCACCTGGCGTTGGGTCGGGCAGCTTGAGGAAAACTGCAACAAAGATGGCATATGCGGCCAGCACATAGGCGGCTAGTTTGGTCTTAAAGCCTAGGAACAAAGCCAGGCCAAACACCAGTTGAACCAGAATCATCAATGGTGCAAAAATACCGGGCAGGCCAAAGTGGCCAAGATAGACTTGGTATTGCTCGTAGCCATTGGGGTTCTGAAAGATAATGGCCAACTGGAACAGAATCGCTACCAGGAAAATTTGCGCCAATAAAATGCGTCCAAGGAAACCTAAAAACTTCGTCATCGTCTTACCTTCTCATCCAAGTACACAATGAATGTGTTTACGTTAATTTTTATCATCGATTTTTTCATCGCTTGAGGCGAAGGTAGATGATGCCTGTAAGCGCCATGTACCGCAATACTTGCGATTGCCGCATTGCTCCCCATTGGAAAAATCGATTTCAATAATAAAAGAAAGATCGAACTGTTATGAATTTCTATGTGAGGCAGGCTGAATGGGTCACTGACCATACACAAATATCCGCAATTCGCGAGCAGGTTTTTATCAACGAGCAACATGTGCCTGCCGAACTGGAGTGGGATGGACTGGATGATACTGCGTTACATCTGCTTGCTGTGGCGGAAGATGGCAATGCCATCGGCTGCGCCCGTGTCCTCAGTGATGCGGGCATAGGCAGAATGGCGGTGCTACAAGCCTGGCGAGGGCGAGGTGTCGGCCATGCCTTGTTGCAGGCGGCGATAGAGCTTTGCCGCCAGAATGGCTGGCTGGATATTTATCTTTCCGCGCAAACTCATGCCATCTCTTTTTACGAACAGGCTGGATTCAAAATCTCCAGTGATGAGTACCTGGATGCGGGTATTCCGCACAAGGCCATGAAGCTGCATATAAGCAACTGACTGATTTTCTTAATTTAGGCTGCCATCCAACACCCGCATTGCGCAGCCAGTGCGGCTGATTTCCTTTCTTCCATATTTCAAAGACGATAAGCCTGTTTGTCTATTATCAGGACTAGTTGCAGGACTACACATGTCTTCATCCTGCTGTCTTTTGCTATCTGCAATATTCCTCCCGCTTTATCGTTAACCAACAATATTTGCATCACCATTTTTAGGGGAATTTCAAATGATTGCGCGTACCTTGGTACTGCTCGCCGGGCTTTCCATGTCTGCTCTGGCGCTTGCCCAACCCTCTCTCAACCTTTCCGACTATACCCTGGGTTATAGATTCAATCTGCCTGGCCAGATAGGCATGGTAGGTGAGGCCTCGGCTATTACCTATAACTGGGATACCGGCACCTTGTTCGTTGTCGGCGATGAAGCTGAAGCCATCGTCGAAGTGACTAAGACCGGCGAAGTTGTCGGTTCGATGAAGCTGAATTTTGGCTCTAGCTTCGATGCCGAATCTTTGACCTATATTGGCAACGGCCAGTTTGCCCTGGGTGAGGAGCGTACACAAAGCGTGTACCAAGTCACTTATGAGGCTGGCACGTCACTGAGCCTCTCCTCGTTAACCCCTGCCTACTCTTTCGGCAGCTATAGCGACAACGAGGGCCTGGAAGGCTTGAGCTGGGATCCGCGTAATAACACCTTGATCGCTGTGAAGGAAAAGAATCCGCAAGCGGTCTACGAGGCTGATATTAATTTCAATGACGGTACAGGCAGTCACAGCATCCTGTTCAATGCTTCCTTGCTTGGTGTGCTGGACCTTTCCGATGTACAGGTACTGGGCACCGTGCCTTCTTTCCTTGGCACCGGCCTGGATGACAACTTGTTGATCATTAGCCAGGAGTCGCGCTTGCTGTTGGAAGTGACACGTACCGGCGAAGTACTGAGCTCCATCGATCTCCGTCGTCTGAGCGGTACTGCGGAAGGCGTGACGATTGATGAGCTGGGCAATATTTATATCGTTGATGAACAGCCTCGCGTGTTTGTATTCCTGCGGCCAACACCCGCCGTGCCCGAGCCTGAAACCTATGCCTTGCTGCTGGCCGGCCTTGGCCTGGTCGGTCTCGCTGCCCGCCGCCGCCGTGTTGCATAAAGCTTTTTCTGTAGTGCCTGTGTTGTTGTTTCTTAAATAATATTTTCAAATCAGAGAGGTTAATCATGAATGTTATCAATAAGTTGATTGCTGCCGGCGTTCTGGCTGCCAGCGCTTTCTCCGCCGTTCCTGCTTTTGCGGCTAACGCCTACAACGTCTATATCACCGAGTGGAACTACCAGAGCCGTGTTGCGGATGAAAAGGGCGAATATATCGAGATCACCAACCTTGGGCAATTAGATGTCGACTTCAGTTACTGGAGCTACGACGACGACAGCCGTCAAAGCTTTACTTTCGACCTGTCCGATTTCGGTATCGTCAAGGCTGGCGAGTCAGTGATCCTGACCGAAATCACCGCCGAAGAATTCCGCGCACGCTGGGGTCTGGATGACTCCGTCAAGATCATCGGCAACTTGAACCCCAACCTGGGCCGTGCTGATGAAATCAATATCTACGATGCTGATGAAAATCTGGTGGATCGCTTGACCTATGGTGACAATACGATCGGCGGCATTCGTGCCCGTTACAACAGCGGTATTCCTACCAGCGTTGATGTGCTCGGCACTAATAACGTACAAGGTTGGGTATTGTCCCAAGTGGGTGACTCCGAAGGTTCCTGGCGTTCCACAGTAGGCGATATCGGCAGCCCCGGCTTCACTAACCTGACTATCGCCGCTGTACCTGAGCCAGAAACTTATGCCCTGATGCTGGCTGGTCTTGGCCTGGTTGGTTTTGCTGCACGTCGTCGCAAGGTAGCTTAAGCGGTAAAGTTTAAGATACTGTTCTAATGTGAAAACGGCTCTCCTGATGGAGGGCCGTTTTTTTATTTAGGGCGAGCGTAGCGAAGCCAAGTGTGGGTTTGACTTTAAGTTGGGTTTACCGCTTTAGCATTGGTTTCAGGTACTTGCCGGTATAACTAGCCTTTGTATCCGCAACTTCTTCCGGTGTGCCGCAGGCAATCATGGTGCCGCCGCCGTCGCCGCCTTCAGGGCCCATGTCCACGAGCCAGTCTGCGGTTTTGATCACATCCAGGTTGTGTTCGATGATGACGATGGTGTTGCCGTGGTCGCGCAGGCGGTGCAATACATCGAGTAACAACTGGATGTCTGCAAAGTGCAGGCCGGTGGTGGGTTCATCCAGGATATACAGGGTTCTGCCTGTGTCGCGCTTGGAGAGTTCGAGCGCCAGCTTGACGCGCTGCGCTTCGCCGCCCGAAAGCGTGGTTGCCGACTGGCCAAGGGTGATGTAGCCCAGGCCGACATCGAGCAGAGTTTGCAGCTTGCGTGCCACGACAGGCACCGCATCAAAAAACTCGCGTGCTTGCTCTACTGTCATTTCCAGCACTTCGCGGATGTTCTTGCCCTTGTACTGGATTTCCAGCGTCTCGCGATTGTAGCGGTGGCCCTTGCAGACATCGCAAGGCACGTAGACATCGGGCAGGAAGTGCATTTCCACGCGGATGACGCCGTCGCCCTGGCAGGCTTCGCAACGGCCGCCCTTGACGTTGAACGAATAACGGCCGGGGCCGTAGCCGCGCGCGCGGCTTTCCGGCACGCCAGCGAAAAGGTCGCGGATCGGCGTGAATACGCCGGTGTAGGTGGCCGGATTGGAGCGTGGCGTGCGTCCGATCGGGCTTTGGTCTACGTCTACTACCTTGTCGAAGAACTCCAGGCCGGTGATTTCCTTGAATGGCGCGGGTTCGGTAGAGCTGCCGTAGAGGTGTTTCGCGACGACACGATATAAGGTGTCGTTAATCAGCGTGGACTTGCCTGAGCCTGACACGCCGGTAACACATGTCAGCAGGCCTACCGGCAGTGCCAGGTCTACATTCTTGAGGTTGTTGCCGCTGGCTTGGATAAGATTGAGCCAGCGTTGCGGGTCGGGTGCGTGCCGTTTTTTGGGTACCGCAATTTCCTTGGTTCCACTCAGGTATTGGCCAGTGAGTGATTGCGGGTTGTGCTGGATTTCAGTTGGCGTCCCGGCTGCAACGATGTTGCCGCCGTGCTCCCCGGCACCAGGGCCGATATCCACCACATAGTCGGCGGCCATGATCGCGTCTTGGTCATGCTCGACCACGATGACGCTGTTGCCGATGTCGCGCAGGCGCACCAGGGTTTGCAGCAGGCGGTCGTTGTCGCGCTGGTGCAGGCCGATGGAAGGTTCGTCCAATACATACATCACGCCGGTCAGGCCCGAGCCGATCTGCGAAGCAAGACGAATGCGTTGTGCCTCGCCGCCGGACAAGGTTTCGGCCGAGCGTGACAGCGAGAGGTATTCCAGCCCGACATTGGTGAGGAACTTGAGGCGGCTGCTGATTTCCTGGACGATCTTGTCTGCAATCGCAAGCTTTTGGCCGGTCAGCTCGATATGGTCAAAAAAGTGCAATGCCAGCCGGAGCGGGGCCTCGCATACCTCGTGGATGTTCTTGCCGCCGACCTTGACGTGGCGCGCCTCGCGGCGCAAGCGGGTGCCGCCGCAATCCGGGCAGGCTTGCGAGTTGAGGTACTTGGACAGCTCCTCGCGTACCGTCATGGAATCGGTTTCATGATAACGGCGTTGCAGGTTGTTGAGGATGCCTTCAAATGCATGGGATTTTTCATACAACTTCCCGCGCTCGTTGAGGTAGTGGAAAGTGATTGCTTCCTTACCGCTGCCGTTAAGCAGGACATCCTGAATTTCTGTGGAGAGCGTCTCGAAGGCCGTCTCCAGGTCGAATCTGTAATGCTGGGCCAGGCTTTTCAGCATCTGGAAATAGAATTGGTTGCGCTTGTCCCAGCCCTTGATCGCGCCGCTGGCAAGTGAAAGGTGCGGGAAGGCGACGACGCGCCTGGGGTCGAAGAAGCTGATCTGGCCCAGGCCATCGCATTTTGGGCAGGCGCCCATCGGGTTGTTGAACGAGAACAGGCGTGGTTCCAGCTCTGCTAGTGAGTAATCGCATACCGGGCAGGAGAACTTGGCGGAGAACAGGTGCTCCTTGCCGGAATCCATTTCCAATGCCACTGCCTTGCCGTCAGCCAGTCGTAATGCGGTTTCAAAAGATTCGGCGATGCGTTGCTTGACGTCGGCGCGAATCTTGAGCCGGTCAACGACAACATCCACATTATGTTTCACGGTCTTGGCAAGCTTGGGGACGCTGTCGAGCTCATAAATCTCGCCATCCACACGGACGCGTACAAACCCCTGGGCCTTGAGTTCTTCGAACAGGTCCAGTTGTTCGCCCTTGCGGTTGCTGACTACCGGGGCAAGAATCATGAGTCTTGTTTCTTCCGGCAACAGCAAGACGCTGTCCACCATCTGTGAAACGGTCTGCGCTTCCAGCTTGATGCCGTGGTCCGGGCATTCCGGGTCGCCTGCGCGCGCGTAGAGCAGGCGCAGGTAGTCGTGGATTTCGGTGACGGTACCCACGGTGGAGCGCGGGTTATGCGAGGTGGATTTCTGCTCAATCGAAATGGCCGGGGACAAGCCCTCGATCAGGTCTACATCGGGTTTGTCCATGCGGGCAAGGAACTGGCGCGCATAGGCCGAGAGGGATTCCACATAACGACGCTGGCCTTCTGCATAGAGTGTATCGAATGCCAGCGAGGACTTGCCCGAGCCGGACAGTCCGGTAATCACGATCAGCTTGTTGCGGGGCAGGTCCAGCGAAACATTTTTCAGGTTGTGCGTGCGGGCACCACGTATGCGTATGTAGTCCATGGAGTAAAAATTGTCGCTTGTCGGTTTGGTTACTTGGGGAGGCAACCTGTTAATATACGCAACTTCGCGTATTTAATTCAATGATTTTTAATGTCACAGTCTGAACGCATGTCCGCCGTTGAGCTGCGGTCCACCCTGAGCCTGGCTTCCATCTACGGCCTGCGCATGCTGGGCATGTTCCTGATCCTGCCGATCTTTGCCATCTATGCGGAAACCCTGCCTACCGGACATGACCATTTCTATATCGGCCTAGCGCTTGGCGCCTACGGCTTGACGCAGGCCTTGTTCCAATTGCCGTTTGGCATGGCGTCAGACCGCTTTGGCCGCAAGAACATGATTTATCTCGGTTTGGTGATTTTCGCCATTGGCAGCGTTGTGGCTGGGATGGCGGACGATATCCATACCATCATCATCGGCCGTGCAATTCAGGGCGCCGGTGCGATATCGGCAGCCGTGACTGCACTGGTGGCCGACCTGACGCGCGAGGAGCACCGCACCAAGGCGATGGCGATGATAGGTGGCAGCATTGGCATCACCTTTGCGCTATCGCTGATTCTTGGGCCGGCCCTCAACCAGTGGATAGGCGTGTCGGGTATTTTCATGCTGACCGGCGTCCTTGCGCTGCTGGCGATTCTGGATATCAAGTACCTGGTGCCCAATCCCGAGGTGAGCCGTTTTCATTCTGACTCCCAGGCTGCGCCGGCCAAGCTTGGCCCGGTGTTGCAAGATACCCAGCTGTTGCGGCTCAACTTCGGCATTTTTGCCTTGCATGCCTCGCATATGGCGATGTTCGTGGTGGTGCCGTTTGCGCTCAAGCAAACCAGCGGCATGAGTGAGAATGACCATTGGATGATCTACCTGCCGATTATGGTGGTGTCCCTGGTCATGATGGTGCCTGCCATTATCATTGGTGAGAAAAAGGCCAAGCTCAAGCAAATATTTATTATCAGCGTTTCGGTGATGTTGCTGGCCGAATTGGCGTTTGGGTTCATGATTGATAGTTTCTGGGGCATTATTGCCGCGCTGACAATCTTCTTTATTGCCTTCAATGTGCTGGAAGCGATCATGCCTTCCACCATTTCCAAGCAGGCGCCGGCTGCGGCCAAAGGGACGGCGATCGGCGTATTCAACACCGCGCAATCGTTGGGTATATTTGTCGGCGGCGTTTCAGGCGGCTGGCTATCCAGTCAATACGGATATTCAGCAGTGTTTATCTTCTGTGGCATACTCATGCTCTTATGGCTGGTCAGCGTCATGACGATGCAGGCACCCGCTGCGGTGCGCAGCAAAATGTACCATTTGCCAGAAGGGCATGCGCATGATGCAGCCCAGTTATCGCGCCAGTTGGCAGCATTACCTGGCGTGAAAGAATCTGTAGTCCTGCCCGCAGAGGGCATGGTGATATTGAAAGTGGATATGCAGGCGAACTGGGATGATTCCGCAGCGCTGCAATTGATAAGGGGTTAAAAATGGCATCGGTGAATAAAGTAATCTTGGTAGGCAACCTCGGGCGTGACCCGGAAGTGCGTTATATGCCGAACGGTGAGGCAGTATGTAATTTCAGCATTGCCACTACCGACAACTGGAAAGACAAGAACGGTCAACGCCAGGAACGCACCGAATGGCACAACATCGTCATGTACCGCAGGCTGGCGGAAATTGCTGGCGAATACCTGAAAAAAGGCCGCCCGGTCTACGTGGAAGGCCGCTTGCAAACCCGCAAATGGCAGACCAAGGAAGGGCAGGACCGCTACACGACGGAAATCATTGCCGACCAGATGCAGATGCTGGGTGGGCGAGATGGTGGTGGGGGTGGTGCCAGCTATGACGGCGGCGGCGATGACTTCAACCAGGACTACAGTCAGTCTGCTCCGAGACAGCAAGCTGCACCTGCCCAGCGCCCAGCGCCTGCCCCGGCTTCCAAGCCCGCTGGCGGCAGCAACTTTGATGATTTTGAGGACGATATTCCGTTCTAAAATCTGACTGTGCAGATTGAAGTGAGATGCCCTCTGAACGAGGGCATTTTTATTTGGTGCGTCCCATGCTTGGTTGCTTGCATTTTTGATGCTTAAGATATTGAGAATGATTATTGATAAATAGTATAATGATTCTCAATATCAAATTAACAAGGTGCACCATGCATTCATTGCATAAGCTGGCAAAGTTGGTCTTGATCGGTAGCCTGGCATTGGCAGCAAGTTCGGCCCAGGCGCTCGACATCATCTTTGATTATCGATTTGACCGCAACGGCTGGTTCGGTACCGATAGCGATGCAGGCTTGATGCGGCGAGAAGTGCTGGAGCAGGCGGCATCTGTATTCAGCGGGTTTACCGACAAGTTATCTGCCATCCAACCCGGGGCAGGCGATAGCTGGCAAGTAAGCTTTCAGCATCCAAGCTGGAAGAGCTGGGTTGAGAATGTCACGGTGAGCAACCTAGTCGTGCCAGAGAGCAGCATGGTGATCTTTGTTGGTGCTTCTTCCTTCAATGGCTCGGTGCTCGGTGCTGCCGGTTCAGGCAATATCCGTGCTGAGGGCAGCCAGGATTTTCTTGATACGGTAGCCGGCCGTGGTCAGGATGGCGCATTGGATGATATAGCTACTGATATTGGCCCTTGGGGCGGCTCTATCTGGTTCAACAGTTATCATGACTGGTATGCCGGGCTGGATGAAAATGGCCTTGCAACTGGACAGCCGGACCTGTTGACCACGGCGACGCATGAGTTGGCGCATTTGCTGGGCTTTGGATCCTCCGCTGCCTGGGATGCCTTGCTACAGCCAGGTGCTGACGGCTGGGTGTTCACCGGGGAAAATGCAACCGCATTATATGGAGATGCGGTGCCTGTGGACGGTGTCGGCGCACACTGGGGATATGGCGTTTTGGGATCAATCGATGGTGTTCCTGTGCCCAACCTGATGGACCCAGGCACGGCACCGGGAAACCGTGAATATTTCAGTGACCTTGACTATGCCGCGCTGGCGGATATCGGCTGGCAGGTCAGCGCAGTGCCGGAACCTTCCACATTCTGGATGCTGTTGCTGGGGCTGGTGGGCGTGTTCGGCCGTTGGCAGCGCAAGCAGCATGTACGGACACTGCAAACCAAATAAGCTGCAGGTTTGTAGGCCTACATATCTCCCAGTGTATGCTGGTTGACCTGGTGTTTGTACTCTGCGACCCAGCGTGCAAACTTTTCTGCCGGCAGGGGTTGTGAAAAGCGGTAGCCTTGCACAAAGGTACAGCCGCTGGACTCTGCCCAATGCAGTTCCACATCCGTTTCCACACCTTCTGCTACCAACTCCAGCGACATGCTGCGCGCCAGCGCTGCGATGGTTTTGACAATTTCAACATTGACTGGCTCGTGTTCTATGCCCTTGATAAATGATTGATCGACCTTGAGCCGGTCAATGGGGAATTTGCGCAGGTAGCTGAGGTTGGAATAGCCTGTGCCAAAGTCGTCAATGGCCAATTTAATGCCCAGCCCATGCAGCTTGCGCAATGTGCGCACGACGGCATCGGCATCCTGCATGAACATGCTCTCGGTCAGCTCAAACTCAAGATATGACGGGTTGATGCCGGTTGCATGAATGGTGTCTTCCACCATGTCGCAGAAGTCGCTCTGGTAAAACTGCATGGCGGAAATGTTGACGGATATGCGCATGGGCTGGAGCCCATCTTTCAGCCAAGCCTGGTGCTGGCGGCAGGCCTCCCGGATCACCCATTGGCCGATGGCGACAATCAGGCCGGTTTCCTCGGCAATCTCGATGAAATGGATTGGGGTGAGCAAACCGCGCTGGGGATGATGCCAGCGGATCAAGGCTTCCTTGCCTACCACCCTGCCGCTGTCGAGCGCTACCTGGGGCTGGTAGTAAAGCTCAAATTCATTGCGTTCTATTGCAACGCGCAGGTCTGTCTCCAGCGACATGCGGTCAAGCGAGTACAGCCGCATGCCGGCCGTATAGTGGCGATAGGTATTGCGCCCACTGCGCTTGGCTTCGTACATTGCGGCATCGGCCTTGACCAGCAGGTTGTTGGCGTCCTGGTCGTCGCGCGGGAAGATAACGGTGCCTATGCTGGCAGAGATGAAGACCTCTCGTCCCATGATCTGCTGCGGCAGCTTGAGCGTATCAAGAATGCGCCAGCACAGGCTGTCCAAGTCCTTCTGGCCGGTGATGTTGTCGGCGATAATGGTAAATTCGTCGCCCGACAGTCTTGCGACCGTATCCATCTCGCGTGAGCAACGGGTGAGGATGCCGGCCATCGCAATCAGCAACTGGTCGCCAAAGGCATGGCCCATTGAGTCGTTGAAGTGCTTGAATTTATCAAGGTCGATGAATAACAAGCCAATCTGGGAGCCAACCCGGCTGGCTTCGGCAATGGCCATTGAGAGCCTGTCCATGAACAGCACGCGGTTAGGCAGCTTGGTTAACTGGTCGAAATGCGCGAGGTAGAACAGGTTGGCCTGTTTGCGCTGCGTGATTTCGTCCAGCAAGTCATGGCCGTTGGCAATGCCGGCATACTGCCCATGTTCGGTGACAATGAAGCCGCTGACCATATGCTGCATGCCCGCATCAATAATGATGCGCGATATATCATCAATGGAGGTGTGGCTGCTCACTATCAGCGGTGCCTGGTTCATGAATTCGGCAATCGGTTTCTTGCCGTATATCTCGTGGGTATAAGGCTTGATGAAGGTTTCAACGAATGCGTGCCGCTCCACAATGCCTACCGGCTCATTGCGAGCATTCACTACCGGCAGCGCGAAAATTTGCGGGTTTTCCTGGAAAATGCCCAGTACAGGCAGGCAGGGCATGTCGTCTACCACCGGCTCGACGGCACGCAGCAAGCGCTTAACGGTCGGGTTGTCGTCGTTCTTGGTGAAGCGGAAATGGGTTGCAGTATTCATGAGGCGAAGCAGTTGGGTCTTCAGGTGATAAGTAAGCATCTGCTGAACGCCAGATGTCGGGCAGATTATGCATATGAATATTGCAGAATTATGACGACAGGTATGAGCCAAAGCCTTTATTGGCAAGGACTTGGTTGCGGACGCAGTTTAATGAAAACGTCATAAATCATAGCTATGCTTGGCGTCAAATCTTATTGTTAAGGCTAGGCGGCGCCTGGCGTCTGTGATGAAAAATCCTACATTGATGAATCTGCGCCAAGCAGGGTTTACCCTGCTCGAGTTGTTGGTGGTGTTAGTCATCCTCGGCTTGCTGGTGGGATATGTTGCACCAAAATATTTTGCCCAGCTTGGCAAATCCGAGGTCAAGACTGCGCGTGCCCAGATCGGGGCATTGGAAAAAGCCCTGGATCAATACCGGCTGGATGTCGGCCACTATCCCACTTCCGAACAGGGCTTGCTGGCTTTGAATGTGGCACCCGCCGGTGAAAGCAAATGGGCCGGGCCCTATCTGCAGAAAAGCGTGCCCAACGATCCCTGGGGGCGGCCTTATGTCTTCAAGTCCCCCGGCGAGCATGGCGACTTTGACCTTTATTCACTGGGCAAGGACGGCCAGCCTGGCGGTAGCGACGACAATGTCGATATCGTGAACTGGTAACCATGCGCTACCAGGTACGGGCGATTAGCGGCGGCCGGCTGGTCTCGCTTGAGCTTGAGGCGCAGCATGCCGATGAAGCAGCGGCCAAGGCACGCAGCCAGGGCTATGAGGTACTGACCACCAAGGCTGAACAGCAAGGTTTGTTAAAAGCCAAGCGCACGCGCTTTCCCTTGCTGTTGTTCAGCCAGGAGCTGCTTTCCCTGCTTAAGGCCGGGCTGGGGCTTGTCGAGTCCCTGGAAGGCATTGTGGAGAAGGAGCAGCGGCCGGAGATCGCCCAGATATTGAAGGGCGTGCTGGAGGCGCTGTATCGCGGGCAGACATTGTCTGCCGCCCTGAGCGCTTATCCCACGGCATTTCCCGGTCTTTACACTTCCATGGTCAAGGCGAGCGAACGCACCGGCGACTTGCCGGAAGCCTTGCTGCGCTATATCGGCTACGAACAGCAGGTGGAAGTGCTGCGCAAGAAACTGATTGCCTCCTCGATTTATCCGTTTTTACTTATTACCGTTGGCAGCCTGGTTGTGTTGTTCCTGCTGGGATATGTCGTGCCGCGCTTTTCGCAGATTTATGCCGATGCCGGGGACAACCAGGCCTGGATGCTCAAGCTGGTGCTGGGCTGGGCGCATATCATGGAAACGCATGGCCAGGCATTGCTGTTGGGTTCCGTATTGTTACTGGGACTGGTCATCGCGGCCCTGATGCGGCCTGGCGTGCGCGGGCGTCTTATCAAGCTGCTGTGGCGTTTGCCCACGGTGGGCGAGCAGATGCGCGTGTTCCAGCTGGCAAGGTTTTACCGCACGCTGGGCATGCTGCTCGAGGGTGGAATTACTGTGACCCAGGCGCTGGAAATGGCGCGCGGCCTGCTCACCGCCTCCATGCACCAGAGCCTTGGCAAGGCGGCTGCGTTGATCCGCGAAGGGCGCGCAATCTCGGAGGCGATGGAAGCTGCTGGCCTTGTGACGCCGGTATCGTTGCGCATGCTGCGCGTGGGCGAGAAAAGCGGCGAGATGGGCAAGATGATGGAGCACATCGCCACGCTGCATGACGAGGAAATCGCCCGCTGGCTCGAATGGTTCACGCGCCTGTTCGAGCCTTTGCTCATGATCTTCATCGGCCTGATTATCGGTGCGGTCGTCGTCATGCTCTACATGCCCATCTTTGAACTGGCAGGGAGCCTGCAATGAGCGTTGCCGGGATATTCAGCCGCGCACGCATCGAAGAGGCGCGCGGCCTGGCAGCCAGCAATAACCGTGGCATGGTGGAGATGCTGCAGGGCTTGTCCGGCATGGAAGACCATGCCTATGCCGAGGCGCTGGCCCATGCGTCGCAATTGCGCCTTTTCAGTATGGAAGAATTGCATGCGATGCAGCCTGCGTTCGATGTGATGAGTTTTGCCATGGCAAGCCGCTTGCAATGCCTGCTTTTGCGTGAAGGTGAAACGCCGTGGCTGGTATTGTCAGACCCTTTTGACCAGACGGTGCTGGACTGGGCCAGTGAGTGGCTGCCGGGAAATTTCCTCACCGGGCTGGCGCATTTCCGCGATATCCAGGCTTACCTGAGCCGCCATGAGGAAGACTTGCGCGCCATGGATGGCAACCTGCTTGCCGTGGGAGAAGTGAGCGAGGCCGCGGCCGCTGATGTCGAGCACTTGAGCCTGCAAAGCATCAATGCCGACAGCAGCCCGGTGATCCGCATGGTGAACTCTACGCTGTATGACGCGCTCAAGGCCGGGGTCAGCGATATCCACATGGAAAGCGTCGCTGCCGGCCTGGTGATCAAATACCGTATCGACGGAGTGCTTTCCCATGTCGGCAGCATGCAGGGCGCGGACATGGCGGAGCAGGCAATTTCGCGGGTCAAGATTCTCGCCGAACTTGACATCGCCGAGCGCCGTGTGCCGCAGGATGGCCGCTTCAAGGTGAGGATGCAGGGGCGCGACGTAGATTTCCGCGTTTCCATCATGCCCAGCATCTACGGCGAGGATGCCGTGCTGCGCGTGCTCGACCGCAAGTCTCTGTCCGACCAGGCCAAGGGCCTGTCGCTCAAGCAATTGGGGTTTGACGACTACATCATTGCCGATTTTCGCCGCCTGGTGAGCGAGCCCTACGGCATGGTGCTGGTGACCGGCCCCACCGGCTCGGGCAAGACCACTTCGCTTTATGCCGCCATCAGCGAGGTCAACCACGGGCATGACAAGATCATCACGATTGAAGATCCGGTGGAATACCAACTGCCCGGCGTGTTGCAGATACCGGTCAACGAGAAAAAAGGCCTGACCTTCGCGCGCGGCCTGCGCTCTATCCTGCGTCACGACCCGGACAAGATCATGGTCGGCGAAATCCGCGACCCGGAAACCGCGCAGATCGCCGTGCAGTCCGCGCTGACCGGCCACCTGGTGTTCACTACTCTGCATGCCAACAATGTATTCGACGTCATCAGCCGCTTCCTGCACATGAATGTCGAGGCATACAGCCTGGTTGCTGCCTTGAATGGCGTCATGGCGCAACGCCTGGTGCGCCTGGTGTGCCCGCATTGCGCAGAGGCGGCGGAGGCGAGCGATGAATTGCTGGCGCAATCGCGCCTGACGCGGGAAGGGATTGCCGGATACCGGTTGCGTCAAGGCAAGGGCTGCGGGCATTGCCGCGGCAGCGGCTACAAAGGGCGCAAGGCGATTGCCGAGCTGCTGGCGCTGGACGACGAACTGCGCGAGATGATTATTGCGCGCGAGCCCTTGCGCAAACTCAAGGAGGCGGGCCGCGCGCGCGGCATGAAGAGCCTGCGCGAGGCTGCGCTGGAGGCCGTCGCGCGTGGCGAGACCACATTGGAGGAGATCAACCGTGTCACCTTCGTGGCTTGATCGCATGCTCCCCAGCTGGTTGCGGCCAACCCTTGTCCTGCATATTTATCCCGATCATATCGTCTGGGTACGCACTGCTGCCGGGTTAAAGCGCCGAATTGAAAATAGGGGCGTATTCCAGTTCGAGGCGGAAAGCAGCGGCGCTCAGGCGGTGCTGGCTGCCCTGCCTCAGGTCTTGCAGCAAGCGGATGCCGCAGGAGCCAGAGTCGAGGTAGTGCTTTCCAGCCATTTCATGCGCTATGCCATCGTCCCCAATCCGGATGGCGCTGCGGGCGGAGGGGAACTGGCGTTGTTATGCCGGCATGCGTTTGAGCGTGTGCATGGCGAGGCGGCATCGAGATGGGATATCCGGCTGAGTTTTGCTGCGCTTGGCGGCAATGGCATTGCCAGCGCCGTGGACCGGGATTTGCTGGACGGGCTGTGGCACCAGTCGGCAGTATCAGGCGCTCTGCTCGCAAGCGTGCAATCCGGTCTGGCGCGCGCTTTCAATCAACTGAAAAAGCCTCAGCCGGATGGCATCTTCGTACTGGCAGAGCCTGGCCGTTTGTGCCTGTTGGCATGGCAGGCGCGCAGCTGGACTGCGGTGCAATTGCAGCCTGCATTGCCTGATTGGCAGGACGGACTGGATGCCAGGTTGGCAAGGTTGAGGTTGCAACTGGACATGCCGGATACCGTTCCGGTGCATGTGTGTGCCCGGACAGGGGAAGACATCGACCTACGCATAGTGCCCTGGTCTGTCGATCATGAAACCGGTCTTGCCATGGCGGGAGGCAAGGCATGAGGCTGCAACTGGATCATGCAGCGCCAGGCGCGGCAAACGCGCGCTGCAGGGTCAGCATGGTATTGGTGGCTTTGGCGGCACTGGTCTGTGCCTGGCAGCTTGCAGAGATGCATGCCGAGCGGGCTGAGCTTTCGCAGCAATTGGAACAAACACAGCTGGCTGCCAAGCCTGCGTCAGCCACTGCCATCATCCAGCCGCAAGCCTTGTCCGGCGCGCAAAAAGCCGAGATCAAGCAGGCGAATAGCGTGCTTGATGAGCTCGGCAGGCCCTGGCCAGGTTTGCTGAACCGGCTGGAGCAGGTTGCCCAACCGGAAATTGCCTTGCTGGCAATACGGCCGGATGCCGCCAAGGGAAAATTACGCCTCAAGGGCGAGGCCAGAGATGTAGCAGCCTTGTTGGCCTACCTGAAACGCCTGGAGGCCGTGCCGGAAATGCGCGATGTCGTCCTGGATGAGCATGAAATGATGGAAAAGCCGCAAGACGGCGGCATGGCGAACTTCATCCGCTTTGGCATTACGGCAAGCTGGGGTGCGGCGTGACGCAGCAGGCGCTTGACCTCAAATGGCTGCAGTGGGCGGCGCACCGCATGCAGTACCGTCTGGGATGGCCGGGCATGGCGGCGATTGTATTGATGTTGTCGACGCTCTACATGATTGCGGGATGGATATTTCCCCTGCAAACAGAGATGGCTGAAATCAGGCGTGATCTGCAAGCGCAGCAAGCTGCGTTGCGGTTGAACCCCCAGCCGCAACGCCAGGAAGCGGCATCGCCGGAGCAGGCGCTGGCGCAGGAGCTGCGGGAATTCGATACTCGCTTTCCCGCCATCGAGAAATTGCCGGACGAGTTGGGCGTGCTGTTCCGCCTGGCTGAAGGGCATGGGCTGCAAGTGGTCAAGGGCGAGTATTCACTTGCGGAAAAGAAGCAGGGCAATGTGCGCCGCTTTGAGGCCAGCGTTCCGGTGCAGGGAAATTACCAGGCAGTCAAGGCGCTGGTGCTGGACGTGCTGGATGCACTGCCGAACGTGGCGCTGGCGGAACTCAGCTTCGAGCGTGGCGAGGCGGTGGATGCCGAGGCCAAGACCCGCTTGCGTCTGGTGTTCTTTATCAGGAAGCAGGCAGCATGAAGCTGCAGCCGCGGCAATGGCTCATGGTGCTGGGGCTGCTTGCCACCCTGGCGCTGGTGTTCAGCATCGAGGATGAAGAGGATGCTGAACTGATGCCGTCGGCACGGCCGAAGGCAAATGTTGCGCTCAAGCAGCCAGCTAGCAAACCTGCCGGTGAAAGCCGGCAGCATTATCTGGACTGGGGCCTGCTGCAGGGCCGCTCTGCTGGGGCAAACAGCCATGCCGCCCAGGCGGACTTGTTCAAGCCGCAACGCTGGTATGTCCCGCCGCCTAAGACTGCGGTAGAACTGGCTCCCCCGCTCCCTGTAGCGCCGCAGCCCGGATTTGCCTATATAGGCAAACTGGAGGATGGGCCACAGGGCACGGTGATCCTGCTTGCCAGCGCCAGCCGCCTTTATTCCGTCGGCGTCGGCGAGAATGTCGACCAGTCATGGCGCTTGGACAGGGAGGATGACAATAGCCTCTACCTGACTTATTTGCCGCTCAATTTACCCAAAACCCTGCTCAAGAAGAGCAGGCTGGCAGCGTCTACAAACCCTGCCAGCCATTTGCCGGGCGGTCCGGATGATTTACAGGGGAACCTTTAAATGTTGTTGAATTCTGCATGGCGTCCATTCGGATGTTGCCTGACGTTGCTGGCGCTGTCTTCCTGTGCGCTCACCCCGTGGCCCAAGCCTGGATTTCCCGGAGATACGTCCGAGGAAAAAATCGAGAATACCCGCATAGCGCTGGATAAAAAGCCTGAAGGCACGGCAGAAAAGCAGAATGTGCGCGTTGCTACCGAGCAGGGCGTCAACCGGTTGTTGGTGGAGGCAGAAGCCGCCTTGCGTGACAGGCGCATGGCGGATGCCGGGGAACTGTTCCAGCGCGTGCTGGCGATAGAGCCGGATAATCCGCGGGCGCAGTCCGGGAAATTGCTCATTGAAAGCACCCGCAAGCATGCCGAGAATGTGGAGCGGGCGAACCAGCTACTGGAAAAAGGCGATACCGAGGCTGCACGTGAGCTGTTGCACCAGGTGCTGCTGGAGTCGCCCCAGCATGAGGAGGCGTTGCGGCTGCAACGTGAAATCCGCCAAAAGCGCGCCCATGTGCGCATGGAGCCGCCCAAGCTCAAGCCCGCCTTTGACAAGCCGGTGAGCCTGGAATTGCGCGACGCCAATATCAAGATGGTGTTCGAGGCCTTGTCGCGTGCGACCGGCATCAACTTCATCCTCGACAAGGACATCAAGCCTGACACCAAGGCCACGGTGTTCATCAAGAAATCGCCGATAGAGGAAGCGATCGAAATGGTGCTGGCGACCAACGGCTTGCAGAAGAAAGTGCTTTCCGAGAACACGGCGCTGGTGTTCCCGAATACCGCGGCCAAGCTCAAGGATTACCAGGACCTGGTGATCCGCAACTTTTACCTGACCAATGCCAAGGCCAAGGATGTGTCTACCATGATCAAGACCATGCTTAAGACCAAGGACGTGCATACCGATGAGCGTCTCAATATGATCGTGGTGCGTGATACGCCGGAAGTGGTGCGCATTGCCGAGAAGCTGGTGGCCGCCAACGACCTGGCCGACCCGGAAGTAATGCTGGAGATCGAGGTGATGGAGGTCACGCGCGAGCGCCTGCAGGAACTGGGCATCGAGTATCCCACTTCGCTGACTGCATCGGCTGGCCTGTCGATAGAGGCAATGCGCAGCAATAACTCCGGCACCTATTTGTTTGATGCCAACCCCAGCCTGAATTTCAGGAAAACCACCGGCGATGTCAATATCCTTGCTAACCCGCGCATTCGCGTGCGCAACAACGACAAGGCGCAAGTGCTGGTGGGCGACAAAGTACCGGTAATTACTACCGTGGCGACTGCTGGGGTGGGTTCGTCGCAGACCGTGCAGTATCTTGATGTGGGCCTCAAGCTGGAAGCCGAGCCGCGCATTACGCTGGATGATTTCGTCAATATCAAGATCGCGCTGGAGGTGTCGTCGCTCGGCAGTTCCACAACATTGCAAGGCGGCGGCGTCGTCTACCAGATCGGCACGCGCAATGCGAGCACCCTGCTGCGGCTCAAGGATGGCGAAACGCAGATTCTTGCTGGCCTGATCAATGACGAGGAGCGCAAGAATACCAGCCGCCTGCCGGGCCTGGGCGATATTCCATTGCTAGGCCGTTTGTTTTCCAACCAGATCGATAACCGCAAGAAGACCGAGATCGTGTTGGCGATTACGCCGCGCGTGGTCAACAACATCAGCCGTCCAGAGTCTGAGGTAATGGAATACTGGTCCGGCACGGAAACCGGCATCAGCGACCATCCGCAGATCATCGCGCCTGGCACCGGCGCTGCCGGCAATGTGAGCCCGCGCGAGATGATCATGCAGCGTTTACGTCCTAGCCAAGCTGAACCGCCGCCTGCGCCGGAACCGGAACCAGAGCCTGCAGCCGCGGAGGAAAGCCAGCCGGCGCAGGATAATTTCATGTCGACGCAACCCAAGCCCGTAGTGCCGCTGGTGACGCCTGAGGTTGTGGTGCCACAGTCCAACCAGCAGCAAAGCAGGTAGCCATGGCGGGGCGGCACACGGGTTTTTCGCTGATCGAACTGGTGGTAACGCTGACCATCGTCAGCATACTCGCCAGTGCGTTGATTCCGCTTGGCCAATGGAGCGTCAAGCGCCAGCAGGAGGCGGAACTGCGCCAGGCACTGCGCGATATCCGCAGCGCGATCGATATGTATAAAAAAGCCGTGGAAGATGGCAAGGTGGTTGTGAGCGCCGAATCTTCCGGCTATCCGCCCAATCTTGAGGTGCTGGCCAATGGCATGCCGGACGCCAGCAGCGAGAAAAAGCGCCTGATCCGCTTTTTGCGCCGCCTGCCGCGCGACCCGATGTTTCCAGAGAAAGGTGTGCCAGCGCAGGACACCTGGGGCAAACGCAGCTATGCCAGCCCCCCGGATGCGCCACAAGCGGGCGCGGATGTGTTTGACGTGTATTCATTGAGCACCGGAACCGGCCTCAATGGCATTGCCTACAGGGAATGGTGATGCGACACTGGCGCATGCATGGGTTTACCTTGGTCGAGCTCTTGGTGGTGATGGCGATTCTCATGCTGTTGCTCACGATTGCGGCGCCGCGTTATTTCAGCGGCGTGGAGCGGGCCAAGGAAGCAGCGCTGAAGCAGACCCTGCATGTCGTACGCGATGCCATCGACAAGTTCCATGCCGATAACGCGCGTTATCCGGATTCGCTGGAAGAGCTTGCCGAGCGCAAATATATCCGTGCCGTGCCGGTGGATCCGATCACGGAAAGCAATGAAACCTGGCAGGTTGTGGCGCCGGAGGAAGATATGCCGGGTGAAATGTATGACCTGTATAGCGGCGCGGAAGGCCAGGCTGCGGATGGTTCGCTCTATGCGGAATGGTAGCGCGCAGCAGGGCTTTACCTATATCGGCCTGCTCATGATGATTGCGATCAGCGGCATCGGCCTGGCCGCGCTTGGCGAAGCCTGGCATACCGCCTCGCAGCGCGAAAAGGAACGGGAATTGTTGTTCGCCGGGGAACAGATCAGCAAAGCGATTAGCCGCTATTATCAGCAGACTTCCAGCCCGATCAAGGAATATCCGCCCACGCTGGAAGCGCTGCTGCTCGACAAGCGCGGCCCGAAACCCCAGCATCACCTGCGCAGGATCTATATCGACCCGATGACCGCCAGCAGGGAATGGGGGTTGCTCCAGGACAAAGGGAGGATTGTGGGTGTTTTCAGCCGCTCGCACGGCAGGCCGTTCAAACAGGATGGATTCGATGAGGTTTATCAGGGGTTTGCTGGAGCGGAGAGCTATGAGGATTGGCAGTTTGTTGCCGGGCAGAAGTCTGATGGCATTACGCTCAGTACCAATCCTCGCACCCCGCTGGATAGTGCTGCGGTATCTTCTGTGGATAAAGCATCTGCCGAAACATTCATACCAGCGGATTAAGCCTTAGAGCCTGTTCAAAGTCTTTTCATAGGACACGCATGGCTTCAAAACGCGTCCGGTCAAGGCGCAGTCCGCAGGTAATGCTCATTGCCTTGCCAAGGAACTGCAACGCGGAATGGGCGCGTTTTGGGGCCATGCCCTTTGGGTTGCCCCGGCAGCGCAGCCGCTGCTGCGTTGCAAATCCTCGCCGGGCAATCAGCCCGTCTGCGGTTTGCGCCTTGCTTCGACTGCACTGCCGGGGCAACGTGCCCTATGAAAAGACTTTGAACAGGCTCTTAGTATCCAATACCAGCGAAATTCAGAAAGAGGTTTTAAGTTGCCGATATGCCTGCAATACCTTAGGCACATACGCCTGGGTTTCGGCATAGGGCGGGATGGTGTTGCCATGGCGCGCCACTGCGCCGGGGCCGGCATTATAGGCAGCCAGCGCCAGGCTGATGTCGCCGTTGAATTGCTGCTGCAACAGGCTCAGGTAGCGTGCTCCTGCCTGTATGTTCTGTGCCGGGTCATCAATGTTGATGACGCCCAACTGGCGGGCAGTGGCAGGCATCAGTTGCATCAGGCCCTTGGCGCCGCGCGATGAAACTGCTAGCGGCCGATAGCCGGACTCCGCCTTGATCACGGCATGCAATAAAGCCGGTTCTAGGGAATTGGCCTGTGCGGCTGAGGCAATGATTTCCTGATAAGGCAACGAGCGGGATGTCACATTCGCTGATTGGGCGGCAGCTTCAGTGATGCGCCAGGCGCAACCCTGCGGGTCTGTTGTATTCGAGAGGTGTAGCTCCTCGTCCGCATTCTCATGCATGCAGATATCTGCCCGCGATTCCGGCATCAGCGATAGCCACGTCCAGAAGGCAAGAATGAAAGTCAGGGTGAGCTTGCTCATGCCCGTAAGCGTGCGCCATGTGTATGACACACAAATGAAGCCAGCAAAATGACGGACTAGTTCTTTGTGACTAGGTTGATCCGATTTTTTGTCATGTGTGCTTGCTATAAGTAAAAAGACATTAAGCGGGCAGTGTGTATTGGCAGGCACCTTCCTTTAGTTGAAATAAGAATGCCACATCGTCTTCATCTGAATGCAACCTGGGTACAGCAAAGTGCACGCAGGGAGGACGGTGTTTTGCTGCAACAACATTCAATCGGGGTTATGGACAACTATAACAAGGATCTCACGCCAGACCAGGCGAGCGCCTTTCTGGAAGTGGTGGACGCATCCTTGCGGATCAAGAAAAAAGCGCAGTTTTTTTCTTGGTTGCAAGGCCATTTTCAATTCCTGCTGCCGCACGAAGTGTTACTTTGCGGTCTTTCCATTGGTGTGGGGCGAAAATTCACGCTGGAAATGCTCAGCAGCACGCGTTATGTCACGGATGCGCATGTCACTATTGCCATGCAGGATGAAGCAGGCGTAGTGATGCAGGCGATACAGGCTTGGCAAGAGTCATCCCAGCCTGTGCTGGTGGATCCGTATCTTAAGCCTGGCAATTTTGGCAGTTTTACCGTGCCGAAAATCGATAACGGCAACCTGCATGAAAGCGAGTTGCGCAATATCGCCGCATATGGATTGTCTTCAGCCGATGGCAGCATTTCATCCTTCTTCTGTTTTTCCCGTGTTTCCGGCGAATTGAATGCCAACCATGCCTATATGCTGGAATTGCTGGTGCCCTACCTCAACTCGGTTTTGATGCGTGTGAGCGATGGCGTGGCCAATATTGGCGAGGTGCTGGGTGATACTGCAACGGCCGGCATGATTACGGCACGTGAAAAAGAAATCCTGCAATGGGTGCATACCGGCAAAAGCAACTGGGAAATTGCCACCATTCTCGAGATCAGCCCGCTTACTGTCAAAAACCACATGCAGAACATCCTGCGCAAGCTGGATGTGCAAAACCGCAGCCATGCCGCAGCCAAGGCTACCCGGTTGGGATTGATCCGCCACCAGTCCTGATTTTCTCTTGCGCTGTGGTCTGATGCGCACCATTTCTAGAGCGCTCGTTATCCCGGATTTTCGCTCAGGCGCTGCCTAGTCCTAAAGAACTAGATCACCACCATATCCACTTCACATTCTGTTTTTAAGATGCTCCAAGTCGCGAATTTTGAGAAGGCGCAGTTGGGTACGTTCGGTAGTGTGCGGCGTGGCGAATGCAGCGGCTCAAAGATTTTTCGTTTCAGTTTTTTATGTCAATTTTCGGGAGTAATGACAATGAATATCAAGATGAAGGCTTTGGTTGCTGTCGCTGTCGCAGCAATGAGCATTTCTGGTGTGGCTAGCGCTGCTTTGGATTCCGGTGCTGCTGGTAACAGTAGCTTGGTGCTGACTTTGTTGGATCGCAATAGTAGTGCTTCTGCCACATTTGATCTGGGTTTTACTTATTCCAGTTTCTCTGCTGGTGGTTCTGATTCTTCAGTTAGTTTCAATTGGAACTTAGGTTCTGGTGATTATGCTGCAGCATGGAATGAGTTCTTTTCTTTGGCAGACGCAAACAGTGTGGTTTGGAATATATCTGCTGGTGACAATCTGGGCCTCAATACAGAAGTAGGTACCAAGGGTTTCATTACTACTACGCGTGAAGGTGCAGCGGTTCCTGAAATCGTGCGTACTGTTCAAATTTCTGGTGCAGCTACCGCGTTTGATAAATATGTAGAAGCCAATAAGGCATTGGGCAACCATGCTGATGTTGAGAATGGTGCGAGTGTTGCTACAAACGGTAGTGCATATGCTTCTGTGTTCCTGAATGGTAACAAGTTCTCCAATATCGGCCCACTGGCGACAAGTGCATTGGATACTGAGCAGGGTGTTGTTCAGTATGTAACAGGTTTAGGTTCTACCGGTTATGTAACACCATCTATCTATGATGCAACTTTCCGTTTGGGTGCCGATGGTCTTTTGACATACACCGTGGCTGCTGTTCCTGAGCCAGAAACTTATGCTTTGTTGCTTGCTGGTCTTGGTTTGGTAGGTGCTGCTGCACGCCGCCGTAAGTCTGCTTAATTGCAATGTCAGCCTTGCCCCACAAGGGCGGGCTGCCTTCCGTAGTTTTTATTCAATAGATATCAATTTGGGAGATTCAAATGCAAGTAAAACAACTGATCCTGGCCATTGCGGCCACGTTTGCTGCCGGTTCCGTATTGGCTGCTCCTGTGACTCCAGCCCAAATCGGCGCTGCTCGTACTGCCGGTACATTGCAGGAAACCTGGATTTCCGGCGCCTCCGCTCCTACTTTCAATATTTACAGTGGTTTTGCGCTTGGTTGCGATGCTAATTCCATTTCCCTGTTCTCTAACGCTAGTTCCGACACCAGTGTGCGTCCTGGCTCCCTGGGTAACTACGCTGCCTATGCCTGTACCCGTGGCGGCAGGGTTTCCGTGGTTTACCATTCGGTAGCCGATGGTTCCTGGAATGCTTACGCGCCTCATATCGACGGCACCCAGTTGCAACGCCTGCGTCGCCTGGAGCAAGCTAACTGCCAAGTTGCTACAGGCAGCTTCCCTGGTCATGTCAATTACAAGAGCTGCACGTTGGTAAACCCGGCTGCAACGCCTGATGGCGCAGTGGTTAAGCCCGCTGGTGGCTTCTCCGATGTTGAAGCCTCTCTGTTCGGTTTTGATGTATCTTCTGCCGGTACAGAAGCCGAGGCTTATGTTGGTCAAACCTTTGGTATTGCAGTAAGCGTACCGCTCTATCGTGCTCTGCAGGTTGCTCAAGGCATTTATGCATCTGTAGCGGCTGCCAATGCTGCTGATGCTGCATTTAGCCCAGCCAATGCGCCTAACATCTCTTCCGCTCAATATACCTCGATTATTGCTCGTGATTCTGGATACCAAAATGATTGGAGCCCGATCTTGGATAGTGCCGGTGCTGGTCGGGCAATCTATCTTGAGCGCCGCGTCCATACTTCCGGTACTCAAGCTAGTTCCAATGCTCATTTCTTGCATAACCCTTGTGCAGAAGGTACCTCCGCTGGCCTGCCAGTGGCTGGTGCAGCTGATTCTACTTCCAGCTTTATTGTTACCGAGCACAGTGGTTCCGGCAATGTAAAAACCACTTTGACAACTCGTGGTACGAACAATCAGTTCGCAATTGGTGTGTTGTCGCTGGAAAACAACTGGCGTTCTGACAGCAGTTCGCAAAATGGCTATCGCTATGTGAAGCTGGATAACGTTCACCCTGAAGCTGGTACGTTCGATGGCAACGGTAACGGTACACCTGATGGTGTCGAGTTCGCTCGCGAAACCGCGATTAATGGTGATTATCCATTCCAAATCGAACTACGTTCTTTTGTAGCCAATACTGCTGATGCCTTCGGTGCTCAGTTGATCCCTGAGATCACTGCTGCTCTGGGCAATCCAGCCAATTGCGCTGATGTGCCACGCGGCCTGACCCTGAACCCATTGGGCGGTTCTATCTGCAGCAGCGCTGCTGTTCCAGGCGAGCTGCAAGTGACTGCCAAGGGTACTCGTTTCGGCAATAACTGCGCACCACAGCAATTGTTCTTCTAAGTCGATAACAACAAGGGTGTAAACCCGGCAAAGCAATCGCACTTTCCCGCATCAGCGGGAAAGTGCTTTTTACTCTGGATTCCGTCATGGGGTTGTCATGTGGCCTTCATATGATAGGCGCACTCAGCTTATGCGGATTCAGGGCATACAAGCCGAGAGCGGCTAATAAAGCAGTTGGGAAGAGCAAGAGCCTGCTTGTTTTATTAGCCATTTTCCATATGTGCAAATCCAAGAAAGTTATTCAGCGTGCGTTTATTTTTGTTATGCATGGCAGGGTGGTTAAGCCTGGTTTTCATGGTTGGGCCTGCCGTGGCTGCGGATAGTGCTCCTGCGGAAGAAGCTGTTGCTGATGGGGCCGAGGAACAGGCCAGCTTCGACATCATGGAGTTCAGTGTGAGCGGCAATACCGTATTGGCTAGCGGCAAGATCGAGGAAGCGGTCTACCCTTTCCTAGGTGAGGGCAGGACTATTGATGATGTCGAGGGCGCGCGCGCGGCTCTGGAAAAGACATTCCACGACGCAGGCTACCTGACGGTATTCGTCAATACGCCCGAGCAGGAAGTCACCAACAAGGTGGTCAAGCTGGATGTGCTGGAAGGCAAGGTGGAAAAGCTGCGTGTGGTGGGTGCCAAATATTATTCGCTCGGTGTTATCAAGAGCAGGGCGCCAGACCTGGCCGAAGGCAAGGTGCCTTATTTCCCCAATGTGCAGCGCCAGCTTGCGAGCCTGAATGCCCAGCCTGACCGCCAGGTGGCGCCGGTGCTGCGTCCCGGCAAGTCGCCGGGCAAGGTGGAAGTGGACCTCAAGGTGGAGGACAAGCTGCCGTTGCATGCCAGCCTGGAGCTTAACAACCGCTATATCGCCAATACCACGCACACACGGCTCAATGGCTCTATCCGGTATGACAACCTGTGGCAGCTTGACCATAGCCTGAGCCTGAGCTTCCAGGTGACGCCGGAAGATACCAATGAGACGCGGGTATTGTCTGCTACTTATGTGATACCGACGCCAGGGGGGGATTACTGGGCGCTCTATGGCGTGGTGTCGCGCAGCGATGTGGCTGCGGTAGGCGATGTCAATGTGGTGGGTAACGGTAATATTTTCGGTCTCAGGTATATCCATCCCCTGCCTGCGCCCGCGCTTTCGGGATATTTCCACAATTTGACCCTGGGTGTGGACTACAAGGATTTTGAGGAGTCCACGCGCCTGATCGGCACAGGCTTTAACACTCCGATCAGCTATATGCCGTTCTTTGCAGGTTATGACGGCACTTTGCATGCGGACAAGAGCACCACGCAGCTTAATCTTGGCCTAACCTTTGCCGTGCGCAACCTGGGATCGGACGAGGAGGAGTTTTTCGAGAAACGCTCTCATGCCGAAGGGAGCTTCGCCTATTTGCGCGGAGACCTTAAGCATACTTACAAGCTGCCCAAGGATTGGGCGTTGTTTGGCCGGGTATCGGGCCAGGCGGCTAGCACGCCCATTATTGCGAATGAGCAGTTTGTCATTGGAGGCGCAGACAGCGTACGCGGGTATTACGAGGCGACAGTGCTGGGAGACAAAGGCCTATTCGGTACTGCCGAATTGCGTACGCCCTCGCTTGCCAAGTACTTGGATATGGATGGCGAGCTAGTGGCTTCGGTATTTTACAGCGCGGGACAGGCGCGTATTTTCAAGCCTTTGCCAGAACAGACCAGCGAATTCAAGCTGGCCTCGTTTGGCATTGGCTTGCAATTGAAAAATTGGCATGGCGTGACCGCTGTGCTGGACTTTGCACGTGCCTTGAGAGCTGCGGGTGTCGTTGATAAAGGCGATTCCCTGTTGCATTTCAGGCTCGCATACGATTGGTAGAGTGGGGTTTGGGAGGGTGACATGAATCAGGGACTGTTCCGTCTGGTGTTCAACAAACGATTGGGCCTTTATGTCCCTGCGCATGAAATGGCATACGCGCATGGCAGTCGTGGTCAAGGCAGGCGTGCGCGCCGCCGTTTGTTGAGTGCGATAATTGCAGCGATGGTGGTCGGCCCGGCGTATGCGGATGTCTTGCCTCTCCCGGTTTCTGGTCTGGTGCCAGGCGGCGGCGCGTGGACCAATGCTTATATTTCCGCGGCTACTCCCGCTATTACCACGATTCAGCAAAGCGCGCCTCAGGCGATTGCCAACTGGAGCCAGTTCAACCTAGCCCGCGACCATACGCTGAATATCAACCAGCAGTCCACCTGGTCGATGCTGCACCGCATCCATGACCAGAACCCCAGCGTGATTGCCGGCACTATCAATGCGGCTGGGACCAATTATTTCGTCAATACCAATGGCATTATTTTTGCCAATGGCGCACAGGTCAATGTCGGCTCGCTCATGGCCTTGACCTCGGCAGACATGACGGACGCCTTGTTTACCAGTGGGTTGTTGTCCAGTCTCAGTAATGCGCCGGTATTCCGTAATACCGGCGGGTTTATCAAGGTGGAGCAAGGGGCGGCGCTCACGGCTGCCAGCGGCGGCCGCATTACCCTGCTTGCCAAGGACGTTGAGAACAGCGGCATCATCAAGACGCCGGATGGCCAAACCATATTGGCTGCCGGCGAGCAGGTGTACCTGAAATCCAGCACGGATCCTGCAGGGTTACTGGTGGAAGTGAATTCCGGCGGCAATGCCGTCAATCTGGGCGAGATCGTTGCCGACCGCGGCAATGTGACCTTGATAGGCCTTGCTGTGAACCAGCAGGGAAAAATATCCGCCAGTACTTCGGTGCGTGCCAATGGGTCGATTCATTTGCTGGCCAGGGACACAGTCAATGCAACCAATGCCGGTGACGGTAGCTACAATTACACTCCTCAGCGCTATGGCACGGTCACGATCGGCGAGAAAAGCGTGACGGAAGTCCGGGTGGAAACCAATAATACAGAGGAGACTCTGGCGGGCCAGGCGCTCACCCCTTCCCGCATCAATATCGAAGGTCGGAACATTGCAATTGACGGCCTCGTGCGCGCCAAGGGCGGAGAGGTGAATATCTCTGCCAAGGCAGGCCTGGAGAGTGGCCAGGGAGCGACAGACCCGGTTCGTGTTTTCTTGGGTGACAATGCGTATATTGATGTATCCGGAGTGGATGCTCGCGCACCTATGTCCAGGAATCAATTGCAGGTTCAGTTATATTCCGACCAGTTGAAAGATGTGCCCATCCTGCGCGGTGGCGACTTATTTGGCGGGATCGTCTATATTGACGCACGCAAGGGAACCGACCTGATCGATATAGAACCTTTGCTTGCCTTGCAAACGCAGACAATTGCGGAAAAGATGAGCGCGGGCGGCACGGTCAATATCACTTCGCAGGGTGATGTTGTGACCAAGGCAGGTTCTGTGATTGATGTCTCTGGCGGCGTCATAGATTACGATGCCGGCTATATCAAGGAAAGCATCTTGGTTTACCAGGGGCAAGTGACGGCAATTTCACAGGCAAGCAAGGAAATTCCCTATAGCGGGCTTGCGGATGTTTATAAATACACCGACCCGAAATGGGGCTGGACACAGACGGTATACCTCAAGGGCAATGACAAAGGCATATGGCAGCAGGCCTATCGCGAAGGGCGCGACGCGGGAACTGTCAATATCACCAGTAGTGACAACAATCCCCTGCTTGCGGGCAGCATGCTGGCCAATACGCGTTATGATCTCACGCAGCGCAATAACCTGCCGGATGGCGGTTCGTTCAACCTGACTACCGGCAATGGCCAGGTTCAGGTTGCCAAACAGCAATTGACCATCGCCGAGGGGTTCGACCGGCAGTCAGACAATGAAAGCGTCTCTACCGTACTTAGCACAGCTTTCCTGGGGACTGGATTCAACCATCTCAGTATCGACAGCCTAGGGCGCATTGATGTCAACACGGCAGTCGAAACCGATCCGAACGGCTCGGTCAGCCTCAAGGGGGGCGGTGTCAATGTCAATGCCAGCATTACCAGTGCGGGCGGCGATATTGCGCTGCAAACGCAGCTTTCCGGACAATCCGTGACAGTGGCTGACAATGTCGTGTTAAGCACTGCCGGCAACTGGAATAACGATGTTCCGGTTGTTCCAGGGGCAAACAGCATACCTGTGGCGTTGAACGGCGGAAGTATTCAAGTGGCAGCTACCCAGAATATCGTACTGGGCCAAGGCTCGCTGCTCGATGCCAGTGCTGGCGCCTGGATCGACAGCCAGGGGCAGTTGCATACGGGGGAAGGGGGCAATATTACCCTTGAGGCGGCTAACCTGACACTCAATGGCAAGATGACTGCCTATGGCTTCAGCAGGGGCGGGGAGCTAGGCCTCACCACGGCCCAGAATGTGCAGATAGGCGGCGAGCCTGCCTCAGGCGGTGATTTCTGGTTGCAGGCATCCTTCTTCGAGCAAGGAGGTTTCTCCCGTTATGCCATCAAGACTACGGGAACTGAGAGCCAGTTCACTGTTGGGGATGCCAGCGGGAGATCTACGCTGATCCATCCGAAAATGCAAACCCTGCTGATGAGCGCAGGCTATAGCCGCGCTGCAAGCGGAGCCAGCATGTCCCAGGTGGCGGCGCCGCTATTGCAGTCAGAGGGTTTGCGTGCACCGGTGTCCCTGGACTTTTCCGCATTTCACAACGCGCAGACCTTCGGCAGTCTGACCGTGCTGGAAAACACTACCATACGCACTGATGCGCCGGATGTGAATGGCAATATAGGGGCTATCAACCTTGAGGCTGGCCGGCAGCTGACGGTGTTGGGAAATCTGATTTCCCCAGGCGGCGAGATTAATTTGTCGCTGAGCGGTTCGCTGGAGGAGATATCGTATGACAACCGGCAAAGCATCTGGATCGGCGATAAAGCCTTGATCAGCGCTGTTGGCCATTACTTGATTCCTGATGTCATACAGGAGAACCTGCTCAATGCCAGGGTATTTGATGGCGGCACTATCAGCCTGAATGCCGAGAAGGGGTTTGTCGTGACCGAGGCCGGCAGCGTGCTGGATGTTTCAGGCAGGTCGGGAGCCGTGGATGTTGAAATTGGCGGCAATGCTGAACGGAAGATCATTGACGGGGCCGCCGGGGAAATCAATATCACGGCGCGTGAAGGCATGATCCTGGATGGCGATCTGCTGGGCCGCGCCAACGGCAGCGGTGAAGCCGGCAGCCTCAATATCGCGCTCAAGGGGAATATTGTCACAACTTCCCAGGGCTCCAATCCGCCTACGGTTGGACGGGTGTTGACGGTGACTGCAGAGAAACAGGTGTTAGGCAATGCGCTTGATCCCCGCGACAGCCTGGCTGCATTTGAAGGCAAGGCGCAGATTTCCACGGCGCAGATCGATGCAGGGCAGTTCGATCATGTTAGCCTCGAAAGCACTACCAGCAACCGTGAACCCAATGCCTCCCAACGCGACCGCATTGTACTCGAGAGCGGGGTCAAGCTACAGGCTCCGGAGACTCTGGCGCTGACTTCGTCCGCGTTTGAAGTAACCGGCAATGGCGTGGCCGAAGTCAATGCCTCCCATGTGGCCCTGGCGGCACCTCAAATCAACAACACGGTGACAGCAGGCGATGCCACGTTCAGGGTCAATGCGGACTGGATTGACCTGAACGGTTCCCCTAACATTGCCGGCGTGCAGCGCACCGAGCTCAACAGCCGCCTGGACATCCGCATGCGCAGCCTAGTCTATGACAATACCGGTTCCTTGCGCACGCCTGGCGATTTGCTGATGACAGCGCGCCAGATCTACCCGGTAAGCAATACCAGCTTCAGCGTTGAGGCGATCGGCCCTGACAGCAATATCACAATCAAGTCCAGCGGTGAACAGTACAAGCCGGTGTATAGCGCTGGCTCTACACTGAGCCTGAAGGCGGATACCATTGACCAGCAAGGGGTGCTGCTGGCGCCCCTCGGGCAGATTTCCCTGGATGCTGCAAGCAGGCTGACACTGGCTGACGGCAGTTTGACTTCCACATCGGCAGCGGGGCTCAGCATTCCTTACGGCACCACCATGCAGGGCGGCACGGACTGGAATCTGCCGAATAGTTATGGTGACACGCCGGAAGAAAAACGCATCAGTTATACCTCCAAGGAGGTCAATCTTGAATCCGGTGCCGTGATTGATATTTCTGGCGGCGGAGACACTTTTGCCTTTGAGTGGATCCAGGGGATAGGCGGGTCCACGGATATCCTGGCTCAATCGGGCATCTATGCAATCCATCCCGCCATCGGCAGCGATTATGCCCCTTTCGACTATGATTACACTACCGGAACTGCGCCAAAAATAGGTCAGGCAGTCTACATTTCCGGTATGCCTGGTTTGGCCGCAGGGTATTACACTCTGTTGCCCGCACGTTATGCCCTGCTGGAGGGAGCCTATATGCTGCAGATGAATCCCAGCCAGCAGGTCAAGCAGGGCATCAGCACGGTATTGCTCGATGGCAGCAGCCTGACCTCGGGTTTCATCACCAATGTCAACCGCAGCAGCCGGGAAGGGCTGTGGCAAACTTTCCGGGTGACTGACGGAAAAGTATTCCGGCCGGAAACGGGAGCCGTTTCGCGCGCGCCGTCGGAATACATGTTGAGCTATGGCAGCGAATATTTCAGCGACAAGGCCCTCAGTGCTGGTCTTGACGTGCCCAGGCTGGCGGCAGATGCAGGGCAGCTCATCCTGTCTGCGACCGAAAATCTCAAGCTCAATGCTACGTTGAAGACAGAAAAAGGCGAGGGCGGCCGTGGAGCCATGGTGGATATAGTTTCCGATAAGATCAGCGTGGTTTCCGAAGTCGGGGCGGATGACGGCACGCTGCAGATCACGGCGGGTGCGCTCAATGAAATGGGTGCGGACAGCATTTTGCTTGGCGGTATCCGCAGCCAGGGCGATGAAGTCACGCAGATTGCCACTTATTCCAGTGAAGTCAGGTTTGCCAATGGTGAGGACAGCGGTTTGTCATTGAATGAGTTGATCGCGACAGCCTCAGGCCAGATCAAGGTAGAGTCCGGTGCGGTCATTTCAACTGTACAAAACTCGGGATATTCCACCAGTAATCTGCGTGTCAATGGAGATGGCGCTCTGGTGGCGGTTTCTGGCAGCAATGACATTGTCTTCGACCGGACGGGCGCTTCGAACAATCCTGTGAGCGGCATATTGGATATACAGGATAACAGCTCAATCCAGGCTGGCAGGTCGCTGGTGCTGGACGCCACCAGGGAATCCAGGCTGGATGGCCAAGTTACCGTTAGCGATGGAGGCAGCGTGACGCTGGGAGCCAATAGCATCATCCTGGGCGACGCTGATTCCAGCATTGAAGGCATGCGCATTGATGACAGCCTTGTTGCCGGCCTGGGCAATCTTGAACGGGTGACGTTGAACAGCCATCGCAATCTCAATATCTATGGCGCGGTGGAGTTCGGCAACAGCGACTTGGACATGACAATCAATGCTGCAGGCATTGTGGGCCATGAAGGCGCAGCTGGAGAGGCGGCGCGCCTGTCGGCTGGCAACCTTGTCATCAAGAACTCCAGCGGCGCTACCTACGAACCTGGTGGCACCGGGCTTGCCAATCAACTCGTCATTGATGCCGGAACGATCACTGTTGAAGGAGTGAATCAGGCAGCGAGCAACACTCCTGCCAATGCAGGCAGTTTTGCGATCAGTGGTTATCAGGCGCTTGAACTTAACAGTGCGCAGGATCTGAAATTCAGTAATAGCGGCAGTATCGCGTTGCATGCCGATCAGGCCACAATTAGCAGCCAGCGTATTGTTACGGCTGCTGGTGCAGATTTTACCCTGGTTGCGGACGGCAGCCTGACCACGCAGGGAAATGGCGGCCAGGCGCAGTTGGGGGATGGCGGTTTAGGAGGCCAGCTCCATCTGGAGGCGCAGGAGTTGCAATTGGAGGGCAGTTTTGTTTTGCCGTCTGGCCAGTTTACCGCTCGTGCAACGCAGGGTGATTTGGTTCTGCAAAGCGATGCCAGGGTGGATGTCGCTTCCCGTATGGTGGAGTTCGACCGTTTTAACGCCTACACGCCCGGTGGCGTGGTGAGCCTGCAATCCGATCAGGGCGACATCAACCTTGCCAGCGGCTCGGAGATCGACGTCAGTGGCAGTGCTGGCGGCAATGCGGGCAGCATTCGCATGAGCGCGGTCCATGGCAATGTCAGTGTGGCTCAGGGAAGTCTGAAAGGCGAGGCCGGTGACGGAAAGACGGCGGGCAGCTTCAGCCTGGACAGTGGGCGCCTGAGTGATTTATCTGCCCTGAATGCTGTTTTGAATGCGGGTGGGTTCAATGCTGGTCGGGAATTAAGGGTCAGGACGGGCGATGTCAATATCGCCGCGGCTGATGTCGTCAATGCGGAAAGCTTCGTTCTGAGTGCCGATACCGGAGCAATCACGGTGGCAGGCACCATTGACGCCAGCGGGCAGGATGGCGGCAGCATCCGCCTTTATTCAAAGAATGATCTTACTATCGTTGCAGGCGGCAGCCTGCAGGCGCGTGCTGCCGCCAGTGACGGCAAGGGGGGCGACGTACTGCTTTCTTCCGAGAACGGTACCATCAGGGCTGAGGTATTCGAGGCTGACGGCAGTACCCACCTTGCAAACGCTGCCTTGATTGACGTGAGCGGTAGCGAGCGCGGGCAGGTCAACATGCGTGCCGCGCGCGAAGGCGTGGCAGGCCTGAAGGTGGATACGGATGCAACCGCTGCTGTAGCGGGTGCCGACAAGATATTGCTCGAGTCGGTCAAGGTGACGGATGTTGCTACTACGCTTAACGCCACTACCCTGAACAATATCGCAGCGGATACCACCGCCTTTTATGCGGATGCCGGCAATGCGGCGGCAGCCTACAAGGCAAGCAGCGATGGTGTCAGTGCGATTGTGGCACCGCATACCGAACTGCGTATTGATGGCGATGCGACCCTGGCCAGCGACTGGAATTTGAGCACTCTTTCCCAGGGGCGTGATGGCGTGCTGACCATTCGCAGCAGTGGCAATATGCAGTTGAATGGCAGTATCAGCGATGGCTTTGCCACTGCACTGGCTGCAGGCGTGCTGGCCGCGGGTGATTCCTGGAGCTTGAACCTGGTATCCGGTGCGGATTTCTCGGCGGCCAATACCTTGTCCACCATCAGGAGTGAAAGCAGCGGCAATATGGTGCTTGCCAATAGCAAGTTGGTGCGTACCGGTACCGGCGACATCAATATAGCGACCGGCGGCAACCTGACCCTTTCGAATACTGCATCGGTGATTTACACCGCAGGAAATGCTGCAGCCAGCCTGGATGGTTTCGTCGCACCGATCAGCACAGATGGTTTCGGTACGAACGGCGCGCAATATCTGACCAATGGTGGTGACTTGTATATTGAGTCACAAGGTAACATTACCGGTGCATTGGTGAATGCAAGTGGTACTCAGCAGTCTGTGAATAACTGGCTATTCCGCCAGGCAGGCGGTACGGCAAACAAACATCCGACGTGGTGGCTGCGTACCGACTTGTTCCAGCAGGGGGTGGCAGCATTTGGCGGGGGCGATGTAAAGATCAGTTCTGGCGGCAACATCACCAATTTCTCGGCATCTGTGCCCACTACCGCGCGTTACGCACCGGACGGATCGGTTGCTGTTGACGGAGGGGGCAATCTGAGTGTCGTGGCTGACGGTGATATCCTCAATGGCATGTATTTCGTTGCCAAGGGGGAACTGGATCTACAGGCTGGCGGTGAGATCGGCCGTACCTTCAATGCTCAAGGGAATGCGATCACATTGGGCACTACCCTGGCCTTGCAGGATGCGACGGCCAATGTGGCAGCACTGGGCAATGTTTATATTGAGTCGGTATTCAACCCGACGCTGTTTGCACAAAGTACAACCAATGCACAGAGTGTATTGAACCAGACGGGCCGCAGTGCATTTTTCAACACCTATTCCGACAGTGCGGCAGTGGATGTTGCTTCCTTAGGAGGGAGTGTGACCTTTGGGCTGACGGGGGCTAGCATATCTACTATTACCAACAAGTTTACGGGCATGGCTTCCACAACCAATTCGATAGCCAGTCTCGCTTACTATCCTGGTACGGTCAATGCGACAGCATTTGGTGGTGATATCAATGTAGGTATTATGAAGTTGATGCCAAATTCCGAGGGCAATCTGAGCCTGCTTGCGGCGGGAAATATCAGGGCAGATCAGATCGTGGTTTCGGATGCCGAACCTAGTCTGGTGCCTGGAGCCAGATCACCGATAATTAATCCCACCGGTGGCGGCAGCAACCTGGACAGCATCATTGTCAATAATCATGCGGCTGTTCCCCTGCATCGCAACAGCACGACACCGATAGCAATTGTGGCACAGGACGGTTCGCTGACATCGTGGACGACATCGGCACAGGTTGTTACATTGACATTGCCCAAAGCTTCTGTGGTTGTGGCGGGGCAAGATATTCGCAACCTTAATGCCAGCCTGCAGAACTTGAATGATGGTGATTTGAGCGTGGTGCGCGCAGGGCGTGACCTTTACTACGATAGCCAATCCGGCGGTATCAATATCAGCGGACCTGGAAACTTGCTGGTGGAGGCAGGGCGCAATCTTGATTTGGGCCTCAGCAATGGGATCAACAGCCTGGCAAATACGGTAAATGCGGCGTTGCCTGCACAAGGCGCTTCCTTGACAGTGCTGGCTGGGGTCGGCGAGGGCGCCAGATTGGCGGATTATATTGATCTCTATATCAAGCCCGATGGCAGCGGTCCCTCAGTGTTGCAGGCTAATGAAAATGGCATGGCTGAATACCGGGCTGCCACGGCGGAGGCACTTGCCAAATATATGCGCGAGCTGACAGGCAATCTGGAGTTGTCGGGGGCAGATGCATTGACCGCTTACCTTGCATTGGAGACAGACCAGCAAGCCGTATTTGCCTATCGTCATTTTTCGTCCGAACTGCTGGCGTCGGGCAGGGCTTATGCCAGCACTCAAAGCCATGAGCGCGGTGATGCGGCGATTGCCACCTTGTTCCCGGGCGACTATCAGGGTGACATGAGCCTGTTTCAGAGCCGGATACGCACAGTGCGCGATGGCAGTATCGACTTGCTAGCGCCTGGAGGCTTGATTAATGTTGGCGTGCCGGGTGGTACGGCGTCCGGCAATATCGGGGTGGTCACCGAAGGTGGCGGAGATATTCGCGCCTTTGCCGAGACCGGCTTTCAGGTCAACCAGTCGCGTGTGATTACTCAGTACGGCAGTGATATCACGGTGTGGGTCAACCATGGGGATATTGATGCCGGTAGGGGTTCCAAGACTGCACTGTCCATCCCGGATGTGGAAATCAGCACGGATGTCTACGGCAATACTACCCGTACAGTCAAAGGGGCTGCCGCAGGCAGTGGAATCCAGGCACAAACCTATGACCCTGACGGGCCGGATGGACCTGCTCAGGCTCCACGCCTGGGAACGGTATCGCTCATGGCGCCGCGTGGTGTGCTTAATGCCAGTGAGGCTGGCATTGTCGCGGGCGATTTCCTGGCTGTTGCCCCCCAGATAATTGGAGCAAACAATATCAGCGTTAGCGGCCAGTCGGTTGGGATGAGTATGGCAAGCACGGTTTCATTGGCGACTTCTGTCGTGGGAGCATCGACTGCGGCTTCGTCGGCGACCAGCACGGCAACCGATTTTGCCAGGATGCCTGTGAACCAGGATTTCAATCCGAGAAGCATGCTGCCGTCATTTGTCTCGGTCGAGGTATTGGGGCTGGGCGATATCGTCAGATAGGTTTTACCGGTGCCGTAAAAAGGACTAGTAGCAACTAGTCCTTTTTTCATTTCCATGACTCATCAATTTCACGGATGGGTCACCGGTGTGTCACATATGACATCTATATTACGCGCTTTGTCCTGGAGCGCGGTTCGATGTTGAGAAAGTGTGGTTTTCTGCTGTTGCTGTTCATGCTGCCTGGCTTGGCGCATGCCGCCTGGAATGATGCATGGGACAGCCGCGCCAGGGTGACGGTCAATGCAGCAGGCATACTGGCTGCAGAATCCCAGGTGCCTGTGGTGCTGCGCTTGCATTCGGGCAATTTCGATTTCTCCTCCGCCAGCCTCGATGGCTCCGATCTGCGCGTGATTGCGGCGGACGACAAGACCGAGCTCAAGTTCCATATCGAGAAATTCGATTCGATCAACGAATTGGCCGTAGTCTGGGTGCTGTTGCCCAAGGTGGACCCGGCTGACAAGAATGCCCATTTCTGGCTTTACTCCGGTAACGAGTCTGCCACTTCCACTGCGGACAGCCAGGGCAGTTTTGATGATGCGACTGCGGCGGTATTCCATTTTTCTGAAAAAGCATTGTTGCAGGACAGCAAGCGCGGCCTGGCGGCAGGTGGCAATGCCACGGTGCAGAGGGCTGCGCTGATCGGGGAGGCTGCCGTGCTGTCTGGCGAGCCTTTGTCGTTGGCGGCTGATGCTGCCCTGGCGCTCGGCGATGTGCGCGGTTTCACTTTCAGTGCCTGGATCAAGCCTGCGGCGCTGGATGGCAATGCCGTTCTGTATCAGCAGGGCAGTGTGGTGCTGGAAATTGCGGACGGCAAGCTGCAGTTCAGGAGCGGCAGCGCCAATATTGCCGGTGGCGAGGTCAAGCCTGGAACATGGCAGCATGTGGTGGTGTCCTCCGGTGCGGGCAAGGCGACGCTTTACCTGGATGGCGTGGAAACCGCGAGCGGCGAGGTCAGCCTGGCCGAGGTGCAGGATGCCGTGCAGGTGGGCGCTGGCTACCGGGGCGAGCTGGATGAGCTGGAGCTGGCCAGTACTGCGCGAAGCGCCGCCTGGGTCAAGATTGCTGCCAATGGCCAGAGTATGGATGGCCAGCTGATTACTACTGTGCATGCCGCCGATGATGATGGCGAGGAAGAAGGCAGCAGCTCGCACTTCATGGTGTTGTTCAATAGCCTCACAGTAGATGCCTGGGTGGTCATCATTATCCTGGCCGTCATGTTTGCGATCAGTGTGGTGGTGATGGCGGCGAAAGCCAGGCAGGTGAGCCGTGCTGACAAGGCCAACCGTGAATTTCTGCGGGACTTCAATGAAGCAGGCAATGCCGAATTGTTGCAGCTTGACCAGAGTGCCGATACCGCAAACTCTACCTTGGCGCGTCTTTACACGGCGGGCCTGCGGGAAATCCGCAAGCGCTATGCGGAAGACGGTTCATTGTCGCTGAGTGGCGCTTCCATGGATGCGATCAAGGCGGCGATCGATGCCGACCTGATTCGCGAGAACAAAAGCCTCAATGCCAATATCGTGCTGCTGACGATTGCGATTTCCGGCGGCCCGTTCCTCGGCCTGCTGGGGACGGTGATCGGGGTGATGATCACCTTTGCCGAAATTGCGGCAGCCGGTGACGTGAACGTCAACGCGATTGCCCCGGGTATTGCCGCTGCGCTGATGGCGACCGTTGCCGGTCTTGCCGTCGCGATTCCCGCCCTGTTTGGCTACAACTATCTTTCCAGCCGCATCAAGAACATCAACACCGACATGCAGATATTCGTGGATGAATATGTCACCCGCGTGGCTGAGCTCTACGGCAAGTAAGCGGAGCGACCATGGCGGACATCAAGGAAGACAACCAGCCGTATGACGAGATCAACATCACGCCGATGCTCGACCTCGCCTACGTGCTGCTGGTGATCTTCATCATCATGACCACCGCTTCCGTGCAGGGCGTGAAGGTGGATATTCCGTTGACAAGCGCCACCGGCAATCTCGCCAAGCCGGATATCCGCGGCATCACGATTACGCGTGAAGGCGATGTTTACCTGGATGCCTATCCGGTGGATATGGCAATGCTCGAACAGCGCCTGGGCGAATACAAGGCCAACAATCCTGAATTGCCCGTGGTGCTGAAGGGCGATGCCGCCGCGCATTACGAGAAAGTGTCTGCAGTGCTGGAAATATGCAAGAAGCTGGGCATTGCCGAGGTAGGCCTGGTGACCAAGAGAGCCGAGGGATAAGCGATGCAGGTTCAAGACGACAGTAAACCCTATGACTCGATCAACATCACGCCGATGCTGGATTTGGCCTATGTGCTGCTGGTGATTTTCATCCTGATGACCACGGCATCGGTGCAGGGGCTGACCATGAATTTGCCCAAGCCTTCCAACAAGCCCAGCACCGAGCAGCATGAGGTCAAGATCGTGCAGGTGCAGGAGGGCGGCAGCATGCTCATGAATGGCATGGGGGTCAGCATTGCCGAACTGGAAAGCCAGCTCAATGCAGCCAAGGCCAGGGATCCGAAATTTTCCGTGATGATCAAGGGCGATGCGCGCGCGCCTTATGCCGGGATTATTGCCGTGGTGGACCTGGTGACCCGGCTGGAGATTGAGAATGTCGGCCTGGTGACATCGAGGATAGGTACCTGATGGCTGTGGAAGCAAGGAAGCAAGCACAGTCTGCTCCCATATTGAAACGGCTGGGATTGATCGGATTGGTGGTTTTGTTGCTGGCCGTGCTGGGCTATGGCGTTTATAGCCTGGTTTCAAGCAAGCCTGGCCCGAAAAAGCCGCCGGTGACCACGATCAAGATCATGCCGGATACGCCGCCGCCACCGCCGCCACCCAAGGAGCCGCCGAAAGAGCAGCCCAAGGAAGAACCGAAGGAGATCAAGGTGGAGCAGCCCAAGCCGGTGGAGGCGCCGCCTGAGCCGCAGAATCTCAAGATGGAAGGCGATGCTGGCGATGCGCCTAGCGCGTTTGGCGCAGGCAAGGTCACCAGTGATTACAGCGGCGGCGATGTGGGCGTGAAGATAGGTGGTAGCAAAGGTCTGTCCGCTTACGCCTGGTATACCGGCAAGATCAAAGCCAGCATCGAGGCGGCCATTGCCGAGCAAAAGGAACTGGCGCGCGAGCAATACCGGATTGTGGTGCAACTGTGGCTGGCCAAGGATGGGCAGGTGGAAAAGATCGAGTTGGTCAATGGCAGTGGCGATCAGAAGAAAGATGAATTGCTGCGGCAGGCATTGAATTCGATCAAGCGCATGCCGGAAGCGCCGCCGGAAGATATGCCGCAGCCGGTGAAATTGAGAGTGACCGCCAAGCCCATGGGTTGAAGCGCGGATTGAATATGACAAGCCTGTGATAGGCGATGTGAAGGCAGATAAAGAATGATGAAACAACCAGGGATAATCAGACCAGCATTGCTGGCCTTAGCGATGGCGGCGGTATTTGCATCGCCTGCTGTGGCAGGCGAGCGCGAATCGCTGGAGCAATTGCGCAGCACCACGGTGGGGTTGATTGAAGCATTGGTGCAGGAAGGCATCTTGTCCAAGGAAAAGGCGGATGCGCTGATCCGCAAGGCGGAAGAGGCCAGGCAAACTGCTGAAACACCGAGTGAGCCTGCTGGTGCAGTTACTGGCGTTGCCGAGTCTCCTGCCGGTAAGAGCAATGTGGTGCGCGTGCAATATGTACCTGAATTTGTCAAACAGCAGCTGCGCAATGATATTCAAAAAGAAGTCATGGCCAAGCTTAACTACCACGTGGAAGAAGAGCGCCTGGCCTTGCCTGGCTGGCTGGACCGCATTTCGTTTGAGGGGGATGTGCGCTTGCGGTATGAGCCGGACAGATTTTCCTCACGCAATGCAGAGGCTTATGTGCACGGCCTTTACGAATCACAGCAGGCCATGATCCCGAATACCACGCAAGACCAAGACCGATATCGCGTGCGTGCGCGTTTTGGCATCAATGCCAAGCTGAGCGACACCTTCACTGCGGGTATCCGCATGACGAGTGGACATATGGATAATCCACTGTCGCCTAATCAGTCCATCGATATTCGCGCTGCCAAGCTCGATTGGGGGCTTGACCGCGTATTTATTACCTATAAGCCTTATCAATGGATGAGCGTAACTGCAGGCCGTTTTGCCAACCCGTTCTTTTCCACGGATATGGTCTGGGATAGGTCATTGGCAATGGATGGTATTGCTGCCTCTTTCACGCCTAAGCTGAGTGATAGTGTCGCGGGATTTGGCACACTGGGTGCTTTCCCTATAGACCAGGTGCAGAAGGGCACACTGAACAAGGCCAAGGATAAATGGTTTATCGGTGGCCAGGCAGGATTCGAATGGATAAGTCCCAACAAATCATCCATCAAAGCAGGTATCGCTTATTACGATTTCAAGAACGTGGAAGGTATCCCCAATAACCAGGATGGAAGCGATACCCGTTATAACGGCACAGTGATGCCTTATCGCCAGAAAGGCAACAGCACTTTTGACATCAATATGAATGGCAGCACAGTGGGAAGCTGTGGAATTCTGTCGACTAGCACTACTAGTACTATTCGCTACGACGGTAGCGGTTGTGGACTGGCTTCTAAGTTCCGACTTGTGAATCTGACGGGCCAGATTGACCTCGCCACATTTGACCCGGTGCATGTGATCCTGCAAGGGGACTATGTGCGCAATATTGGTTTTGATGCCAGGGAAATCCTGCGCCGGACTAATGGGACATTCGAGAAGCAGAATGAGGGTTATCAGATCAAGCTGACTGTTGGTACCCCACTTATTACGCAACGCCACGATTGGCAGGTATTTGGTGTATACAAAAAGCTCGAGGCCGATGCCGTCGTGGATGCCTTTACCGATTCCGACTTTCATTTGGGTGGCACCAACGCCAAGGGCTTTATTCTCGGTGGCAGTTACGGCCTGGACAAGAATACTTTCCTGTCGGCCCGCTGGCTAAGTACCAAGGAGATTAGCGGCCTGCCATTGGCGATCGATGTATTCCTGTTTGACCTGACGACCATGTTCTGATCATGAATAAATTGACGATATCCGGTTGGAAAAATTTGATCGTTACTGTATTGGCTTTTGCAGTAGCGGTGCCGGCATTTGCTGCCGACAAGGACAAAGCAGCCAAGCAGCAAGAGCGCCGCATGCGCCAGATGATGCAGCAGGTGCAGGCGGAAAAGGAGCAACTGCAAACCCAGTTTGAGCAGGAAAAGACCCAACTCAAGCAGGAGGCCGAAGTTGAGCAGGCCAAAAGCGATGAGTTGAAAAACAGTGTGGCCAATGCCAACCGCAGGAATGCTGCCTTGAATGCCGAGTTGGAAGCCTTGCGCAAGGAAAAGACAGCTTTGCAAACTGCAGGACAGGCATTGCAAGCCAAGCTTGAGGAAACGCAGCAACAGCTTGCCAATGCAGAAGAAACCATACTCAAGGGCGAAGCTGAACGTAGTGAAATGCAGGCGGTGATTGTCAGGAAGCAGCAGCAATTGAATGCTAGCAATGAGAAAAACGCTAAACTGTACAATTTTGGCCTGCAACTGATCAAGATATACGAGCGCCCTAGTTTGTATCGCCAAGTCATGCGTGACGAGCCATTTACGCAATTGAAGCGCGTGGAGCTTGAGAATATTTTGCAGGAGTACAAGGACAAGATAGATGAGATGCGTGTCGGGACCGGCGATATAAGGCCCTGATATTGTTGTGTTATGGCAAGCATTGGCCCCGGCAATTGTCCGGGGCATTTTTTTGCCCGCTCCAACCGGACTATTTCTTCACCTAAAGATTGTCATATTAACCTCCTAGAATGATTCGCATCAGGTGCCTTGCTGGCGTTCCTTGATCAGTCAAATCTATAGGGCGATATAATGAAGAAGAAAAGCGTGATGACTGCCATGGTTGCCATGGCGTTATTGCCAGTATGTGTGAATGCTGCCAATTCGCTGAATATGTCAGATAGTTCCCGAGTTGAAGATTTGGCAAACGATATCAACTCCTCTTCTGTGCATCATTTTCCTGATGCGTCGACTGTCAGCCATGCTGATAGTGCCAATCTATCTGTTGAAAATGCAGGTGTTGCCATCACCTCATCTGTAACTGCTGTGCCGGAACCTGCTACCTATGCATTGCTGGTGACGGGTATGGTATTGATGGGTTTTATAGGGCTCCGCCGCCGCCAGGACAAGTTCAAATTGTAATCATCATCAGTATAGATTAGTCCTAACGGACTACTCTAAAAGCACTGCGTTTCAGTGCTTTTGAGGATTGGCTCATTTATAATGGGCACTAGTTTCAAAGTAATAACTAACTATTGTCTTTCATTTCCATTTTTAGGGGATTTTCATGAAGTTCATCAAGACCTTGCTGGCTTCCGTAGCGCTTATAGCTGCGGCTTCCAGTGCAAATGCAGCATCGTACGATTGGGGTGTGTTGAGTGTAGACGACGCTGACTCTTATCAGGTATATACCGTTGCCGCGGGCAATTTCACCGACACCATTACTTTCACAATCAGCGAAGATGTCGTGGCTGATTTCGGCGCTGGTGTATTGAACGTCGTCGTTGGCAAGAAGCAGTTCGAGTTCATCGACAACTTGACAGTCTCTCTTCTCGATATTGAAAGCAATGTGATTGATTCCGGCCTCAATTTCACAGTTCCATTGCTTTCTGCAGGCACTTATGTGTTGCAGATCACTGGTGTCGCATCTGGTATTAATGAGAATGCTGGTCGATATGGCGTAGGCGTTTCTATCGCTGCTGTGCCAGAGCCAAGCAGCGTAGCAATGTTGCTGGTTGGTATTGCCGCTCTGGGTGCTGTCGCACGTCGCCGCAAGAGCCTGTAATTCAGTATTTGATGAATCTGGAAACGGCACCTTCAAGGTGCCGTTTTTTATTTTACATAGCTATTGGTTTTTATAAGCTTATTGCAAAAAACATGCTGGATTAGTCCATTCGGACTCAAGACAAAAAAATTTGGCTGGTTATAATGTAGCTAGCTGTAGAACAAAAATTTCTCTTTTAACCATTAAATAGGGGATTTACCATGAAGTTTATCAAAACTTTTCTGGCTTCCATAGCGTTCATAGCTGTGGCTTCCAGTGCAAATGCTGCTGTTACCGATATTGGTCCTTTGACAGAGTCATATGACAACATTGTGCTTGTTCCGAAAAATACAACATTCGATGATTTTTATACATTCGAATTGACTGCTCCCGCAGCTGATTTTTCGATTGCAAAGATTGTTCTTTCAAGTTTTTATAATTTCTCTAGCCTTGATTTCACTGTTTATTCTGGTGTTTATGGCGGTGCGGCCACAGAGTTGTATACTGTGTCTATTCCTACTTCTGAAGAAGTTGCATTTAGCCTGAACTCTTTGGATGTTGGTAGTTATTATGTCCAAATTTCTGGTGTGACTAGCGGCTCTTCAGGCGGTTCTTATGCATTCTCTATCACTCCAGTACCAGAACCAAGCAGCGTTGCAATGTTGCTGATTGGTTTTGCTGCTCTGGGTGCTGTTGCACGTCGTCGCAAGACTCTGTAATTCCTGATATCAGTTAGTTATTATTTCTGATATTGAAAACGGCGCCGTTGGCGCCGTTTTTCTTTTATAAATCAGTTATATCACTTATATAAGAATAACTATAAGTTCTTTGATGTTTGAGCTGTTCATGTATAATTCTCAATGGGGGGAATATCATCAACATTAATCAGAAAAAGGAGTTTGTATGAATATTCTCAAAAACGTACTGGTTCCTGCAGCGTTCTTAGTTGCAGCTTCTAGCGTATATGCAGCAGATGTAGTAGACCTTGGTGAACTCAATGCTGGTATCAATACTTACACTGGTACTGTAGCCGCTAATACCACTTTCAGCACTGACTATACTTTCAGCCTTGCTGATGTCAGCAGCGGTATTTTCTCTTTGAGCCAACTGCCATTGAGCAACGGTGGTATCAGTGTGCTGGATTTCAGCAGCCTGACTTTCAACCTGTATAGCTCTGCTGATACATGGTTGGCTGGTTCTGTGGCTGGTGGTGAGTTCACCTTCAACAGCCTTGCAGCTGGTGACTATTACATCACTGTGGCTGGTACCAGCAGCGGTGTTGCTGGTGGCATCTACAGCGGCGCGATCAACGTTGCTGCCGTACCAGAGCCAAGCAGCGTTGCAATGCTGATGATTGGTTTTGCTGCTTTGGGTGCAGTTGCACGTCGTCGCAGGAACAAGCTGTAAATCAGTAAGTACTTAAAGTTGTAATGAAAAACGGCGCTCTTTGAGCGCCGTTTTTTTATTTAAGAGCCCCTTAAGAGCATATTTGTAAAAGATATAAATGATCATAACTTACCTTGTCTAGAGGTTATGTCGTGGCAATGTGAGACGGAAACAAGTTCCCTGGCCTGGTTCGCTGCGAACGATCAGTTGGCCTCCGTGCCCTTCTGCGATCCTGCGTGCTACATGCAGGCCAAGGCCGGTGCCATGAACAGTCATGTTTCCTTCGATTCTCATGTATTTCTCAAAAATTCTCTCTTGTAATTCTGGGGCAATGCCAGGGCCGAAATCTTGTATTTCTATATGGCAATAATGTTGACCATGAAATACCCGCATCATGACATCAGTTTCAGCCGGTGAGTATTTCAGGGCGTTATCAAGAAGATTGGAAATGACTAGGGTGATGAGGTATTGATCGCCCAAAACATTGGCTGCTGTAGGACTTAACTCCATGACAATATTTCGATAGCTAAAATCCTGATAATGCTCAACAGTAGTTTGTACCACTTGGCGCAGATCCAGTAACTTTTGGCTGAAACCATGGCTTGCGTTGATGGCATCGAGTCTGTCCATGCTCAGAAAATTATCGATCATCCGGCTCATGCGCTGTGTTGCCCGACGTATCTTGCGTAGTGCAGGAGTGAGCATTGCACTGGTATCCAGGTTGGGTTGAGACTGAAGCAATGACAGACGTTGCGATGTGGTGTCTATGATCGCAAGCGGGGTGCGGAACTCATGGGAGGCCATGGCAAAGAATTCGCGCTGGGCCTGCATGAGCTCTTTTTGTTTCACCAGCGAGTCTTCCAGCATGACGTGCAATGCTTGCCGTTCTGCAATTTCCTGGTTCAGTTGTGTGTTGCTCAACGCGAGTTGATGCGTCCGTTCCCGCACACGTTGATCAAGGATACGCTTGCTTTCCTCAGAGAGCTCCAGTGCCAGTTCTTTGGCTTGCAGTTTTTTTTCGGCTTCCTTCTTGGCGATATCCACTAGTCCGAGCGTGACCAGCGTCAGTGAAACCAGCGGCAGGAAAATTGGCATGTCCATCATGGTGATGGAGGGGCCTATTGGTATGCCGAGGTTATGTAGCAGAATTAACACATATAAGCCAAAACCTAGCCAAAATGCCAAGATATATAAAACTCTGTCGAAGTGCTGGCGATACAAAAGCCAGACGCTGGCATAAAGCAGGATGCTGATGTTGAGCAAAAGTAATAGATTGGTTACGGGACCACTGAACGCGAGCAGGCTGGTACTGATACCGATAAATAGTACAAATTCAAGGCTGACTATTCCTTGAATCAGGCGGAATAATCTGGGGAGATGCTTGTCGAGTTGAAAAAGGGTGGCATAAAAAATGAGCACGGTCGCCATGAGCAAGAAATTTGTCGATTTCTGGATGGCATCGGATGTTAATGGTGCAAGCGGCAAAGAGATTTGCGCGGTGCCAGCAAGATAGGCTTGTGTTATGCAGGCGACACATTGATAAAGTGCATATAAAAGAAATATCTTATTACGTAGCCATATCCATAAAATAGAGGCGAAAAATGCCAGGAACAGGCGCACGCCATAATATGCGCCCGTTAGTGCGTCAGGGCGACTATGATCGCTGATAAAAATGTGTGGTTGCCATAATGTGGCGTGCAAATTGATGACGCTTGTGGATTGGATGCGTACATAATAGGTTTGTGCAGTGCCGCTCAGTTCGGGAGGTAACGGAAATATGAAATTGCGATGCATGATGGGCCGGGCCTGCACAGGCTGGTGATCGCCAAGTTGCATGCTGCTGTAACTGTTGTCGGCTCCGGGGATATACAACACAATATTGTCAAGAATGGCAGGGGAAATTTCCAGCCAATATTTATTGTTGGTTACCGCGGGAAATTCCAGAGTGAATTTGAACCAAATGGTATCTTTGGTGTAACCTGCCACCCAATCAGGTGGTAAGGGAATAAAGGCACCACGCTTGTCTTTGGCAATAATGTCACTAAGGGTATCTTTGCCAGATGCATCACGCAAATATGACACTGCCCCTATCTTTTCCAGCTCAATGCCTTGGTGCATCGGATGTGGTACCTGGACAGCATGCGCGCATAGCGGGCTTAGCAGTACCAGGATGGAAAAGAGGCTTAATAACAGGTTGAACAAGAGATAGAATGCCCAGGTTGCAAATGAAATGGTTGATGGATTTTATACGCAATTGAATAACTCTAGCCATTTACGCGTGATTATCGTCGAGGATGATCTTGATCTCCGTGAAGAAACGGAATTGGGATTGCGCTCCCTTGGTATTGAGGCTACGGGGGTGGCGGATGCCTCCGCGCTTTATCGCGAGCTAGTCAACAAGAAATATGACATTGTCATCCTCGATATCAGCTTGCCTGGCGAAGATGGTTTTTCAATCCTCAGGCATTTACGCAGTTCTGGAAACATGGGCATTGTCATGTTGACTGCGCGTGGCAGCCTCGATGACCGCGTGCAGGGATTGAATGATGGTGCCGATGCCTACATGGTCAAGCCGGTTGATCTCAAGGAGCTGGTCTCTGTTCTACATTCCTTGGCCCGCCGCCTTGAATCAAGAGGCGCGGAGCGGCAAGCGCAACAGCCTCACCCTTCATCTCCTGAAAGTTCAAGCTGGAAGCTCTCTAAAGTCCACTGGACGCTGATGTCGCCAGAGGGTATTTCGATCCCATTAACGCCTAAAGAATATGCTTTCCTCAGTCGGCTGGTAGAGAAGTGCGGCCAGCCGGTACCCAAAGCGCATATTATTCACGCCTTTGGTGGCGATATTGACGACTTCGATTTCCACCGTGTTGAAGTCATGATCTCCCGCTTGCGTCGCAAAGGCAAAGCCATTACCGGTGAGCTATTGCCGATCAAGGCCTTGCCTGGATTTGGTTTTTCTTTCACGGCTGATTGTGTTTTTGCGTAACGCCTTACTCAAGTCTCTGTCGCATTAGTTCCTTCCTCTCCTTTCCCAATAGTCCATCCGTACTAGCCACTCACATTTTGTGTGATGCACTCAGCAGCACGTGCTGCTGTGCAAATCTCCCTTAATTCCAATCATGACGCGGCCTATGGGCCTGCAGCCAGCATCCGTACCAGTCCGGAGATGTATTGGGGCAGTGAGCCAATGTGAGTCTTGGTGAATTACTGTCAGTGATCCATGTTTCAAATAGGGATAAATTCTTCCAGCCTTTAAAGGCAGCCATTACGGCACAAAGGCAATGCATTCAGATAGAGCGAGTGTTTGGGAGAATGTTGTGCAGATCAATAAGAATTTTGGGAATGCTAATGCAGCGGCGGTGCCATTCTGGCGCCGGGTGCTATCCAGGCTGAGTATTGAGCGCGAGGCTGTAGAGGTATCGCCACGGCAAACAAGGCAGGACGGAAGGGGGTGGCACTTGTTACGTGCGTTGCTACTCTCGCTATCCATGGTGGCTGCGGCTCCAGCCTTGGCTGACGTTGATGTGCTAATCGCCAATCTCAGCGACTCCCCTGACCCTGCGCCCAGGGGCGGTGACATTACCTATACCATCGTGGTCGCCAATAACGCCAGCAATCCAAGCAACGATCCCGCCAGTGACGTCACAGTGACGGTTCCATTGCCAGCGACGACACTATATCAAGAAGCAACGATGACCAATGGTACTTGCCCAGCCAGTGTGCCGGCGGGAGGCAATATTGTCTGTACGTTGAATAGTCCGCTAGTGGGCGGCACGACTACCACTGTCATCCTGAAGCTGCGGACCACAGCAGTGACAGGTGATTCGATCAATATTTCCGCTTCTGTCGCAACCTCCACTGCAGAATCCAATGGCAGCAATAACACCGAATCACAGAATACAACCATCAATAATGGCGCAGATCTGCAAATCAACGCAGTTGGATCGCCAGGTACAGTGGTAGGGGGCGGCAATGTTACCTGGACGATTGACGGGATAAACAACGGCCCGAATGCTGCAATCAATCCTGCAGTCACCATCACGTTGCCCGATTCATTGACGTTTGTTGCAGCAGGCAGCGGGGGCGGGGGCTTCAATTGCTCTGCCTCTGGACAGAACGTGACTTGTACCAGCACTTCCCCGTTGGCAGATGGCGCCACATTTTCCGGCCTCAATATTGTCACCAGGGCGAATGTCGACAGCGGAACGGTGACTGTGACGCCACGGATCACATCTTCCGTGGCCGATCCGTTTCCTTTAAACAACGATACCACGGTCAGCGTGCTTGCCAGTGCAGGGGCTGACCTGTCGATTACACAAAGTGAGCCGAGCCCATCTCCTGCGCATCCGGGTGATGCTGTCACATTTACGCTTCATCCAGCCAACCTTGGACCCAGTAACGCACCTGCTGGGGTAACCGCCACCTACACATTGCCTGCAGGTTTCACCTATACCGGTGCAACACCCGAGCAGGCTGGGTGGGCATGCCCGCTACCACCTGCCGGGCCGGTTATTACCTGTACATATGCGGGAAGTTTCAATACAGCGCGCGTGGACACGATCAGGATTGTGGCAACTGCCCCGGCGGCAACCCAGCTGGATTCCTATACTGGCATTACGGCGACTATTGCGAACAACGACGCTGCCCTGCCTGACCCTGACCCGGCCAATAACACTTCGATAGTAGACCTGAACGTATTGCCCGAGGGGGCAGGCCTCTATGTAAGCAAGTCGCGCAGCCCTAACCCGGTTGCTGCCGGGCAGGAAGTGACCAATACGATCACGGTCGAGAACCAGGGATCGTCCGCAGCTCCGGCCAATACCATCATCGTCACCGATACGATCAATATTGCCGATGAAACCTTCGTGCGCTATGACGCCAGCAATGGTTGGTCCTGCACACCTGCAGGTACTGGAGGCGGAAATTCCCTGGATGCTAGCGTTGCAACTGTCTCGTGTAGTTACACCAATGTGCTAGCCGCAGGACAGACTGCTTCCCCTTTACGCATTATCACCAAGGTGAATGACAGCCATGTAGGCGGTGTTGCCAACAATACTGCCGAAGTGGATTGTGCCGGTGGTGCCACTTGCTGGTATCCGCGCAAGACGATAGGGGCGAATGTCACGATCACCCAGCTTGCCGACTCGGTCAACCTGGCCATGGCCAAGGCCGTGACCACAGCCAATGGCGATTCCACGCTTGATGCCAATGAATCGGTCATGACTTATACCTTGACCGTGACCAATAACGGCACTGTAGATGCAACAGGCATTGTGGTGCGCGACCCGATTCCCGGCCACCGGACGGATACGCCCAATGTGGCAGCGGCCACCATGGTTAGCACAGCATCAAGCGCTACCTTCAATTGCACTATGGATAATGCCGCGCTGGTCTGCACGCAGTCGGGTGGTTCGTTGCTGCCTGGCGAACAGGTGGTCTTTACTGTGCCCGTCGAGCGCAACCTGAACGGCGGTAGCGACCTGCGCAATACCGCCAGTGTGCGTTCCTCTACGCAGGGGGATCTTAGCCCGGGCAACAATAGTGCTTCGGTCGATGTTGCCATTGTGCCGCTGGCTGATGTGGAAATGGTATCCAAGATATCTACGCCGGCCACAGGCGAGGCCGGTACCAACTTCACTTATGTGCTGACCTTCAGGAACAACGGGCCATCTCCTGCGCAGAACGTATCGGTGACCGACAGTTTCACCATTGCTGCCAGCGATCCCGGCTTTACCGTAATAGCTGTTAATCCATCCGCCTGGTCGTCAGGCGCGCCGAACTGCAGTGGGTTGGACGCCGGGCAAAGTTATGGGGCTGGTTCCAATCCTGTCCTGACTTGCCAAGGCGGCAACCTGAACAGTGGTGAGCAACAGACCGTCCAGATCGTCGTGCGTCCGAACTGGAAGAGCGGACAGGCCAGCGGCGAAACCTGGACGATCAACAACACTGCCCATATCAACACCAGCACGGTGGAAAATATTGATGGTACCGATGGCGGCAACAACAGCAAGGCCGTTCAGCTCACGGTAGAGGTTGCATCCATCGACTTGCTGGTCAACAACATCGACAACGTAGATCCATTGGGTTACGACCCAAGCAACGATGGTGACAATCCGCAGAACGATGTGATCTACACCATCAACATGGTGAACAACGGACCGTCGCTTGCCACCGGCCTCCAGTTTACCTATGCGATTACGCCGCCCGCAGGCAAGACTGTACGCTTTCTGGGCGATAGCGCCAGCATGGGACCGCCGAGCAACAGCATATGTAACAACATCGGCAGCGAAGTGACCGGCCCTAATACCCTGACGGTGACATGTGCCTATAGCGGGCTGCAGGCCAATATCGCCAATGGCGAAACACGCAACCGCTATCTCTCCGTGCGTATGCTGGACGCGCCGCCGCCTACTGGCGATGTGTACAACAGCGTGGCCAGGGTTTCTGCCAATGAGAATGACAGAAACAGCAGTAATGACCAGGAGAGCGAAGCTACTTCTGTACGCAATGATATCCAGCAGAATAATTTTAGCCTTGCCGGGCGAGTGTACAGCGATATCAATGACAACGGGGTGATTGATCCGGGCGAGCTTGGTATCGGCGGAAGCACCATTACGCTTTCCGGCACGACGGAAGATGGCCAGAACGTTTGTGACGTTACGCCTTCCTGCGTGGTGCAGACCAACGCGGATGGCAGCTATATCTTTACCGGCTTGCCTCGTTCCAATGCTGCGGGTTATACCATTGTGCAGACCCAGCCTGCCGGTTATAACGATGGCAAGGATCAGGTCGGCAACCTGGGCGAGATCGGCAGCCCTGACCACGGCGGTGGCGGCGACGACGACCGCTTTACTGTTCTGCTGACAGCAAGCGCGACTGGCTATAACTTTGGGGAAAGTGCTCCGGTTTCAGGCACAGCTAACCTGAGCGGCCATGTCTGGATCGATGGCAACCATGACCGTGTGTTCGATAGCGCCAATGCAAGTGATCGCCCACAAGCTGGTTGGTTGGTAGAACTTCTGCGCAATGGCAACCTGATTGCAACCGTGACCACGGATGCCAATGGGGCCTACAGCTTCAGCAACTTGTCGCCCGGAACAGGTTACCAGGTACGCTTTCTGCATCCCAACGGTACGGTATATGGTCATGCACGTCCTAACGAACAAGGTCTGCCCTATGACAATGGCCAGGTAAGTCCGGCCAATCCGGCTGGTGCTAGCAATCTTGATGGCGGCTTGAGCGGTATCATCCTGGCTGCTGGTGACAATATCACGCAGCACAGTTTGCCTATCGACCCTGCCGGTGTGGTATATGACGCCGTGACACGTCAGCCGGTAGCCGGGGCCGTGGTGACTATCCGGGGACCTGCGGGCTTCACCCCGGCTTCCGATCTGGTGACCGGGAATGCTTCGCAGACCACCGGCCCTGATGGCATATATCAATTCCTGCTCAATCCGAGTGCGCCTGCCGGTGTGTATACCCTGGAAGTGACCAGCTATCCGGCTAATTACATACCGCAGCCATCCGGCATGATCCCGGTATGTAATGCGACGCTGCAGGTGGCAAGTGTGCTGTTGGGTGGGGCTGACCCGGCGATGATGCAGCAGAACGATGGTGCGCCTGCTGTCGGCATTGGTCCGCATGATCCGGCAGCTTGTGCCACAAGCAGCGCCGACGGATCTTTTGCCAATAGTTCTGGCGCACTGGCTGCCGCAGCAACGCGCTATTACTTCAATTTCACGATTGGTCCTGATTCTGCGGACTTGATCAACAACCATATCCCGCTGGATCCAATCATGGGCGGCATTGTCCGCATCGTCAAAACAACACCACTCGTGAATGTGGTGCGTGGCGACCTGGTGCCTTACACCATTACCGCAACCAGTGCGGTGGCGATCAGCAATATTGTGATTACCGACCGCCTGCCGCCGGGTTTCAAATACCGCAGCGGTTCAGCATCGGTGAATGGCGTGCGTATCGAGCCTGATGTGAGCGGGCGTGATATGACCTGGATTAACCAGAGTTTTGCCGCCGGTGAAACCAAGACCTTCAAGTTGATCCTGGTTGTCGGTACCGGTGTAGGCGAGGGCGAGTATGTCAACCAGGCCTGGGCACAGAATGCACTGGTCAACACCCTGGTATCTAACATCGGCTCCGCCACGGTCAAGGTGACGCCAGACCCGACCTTCGATTGTTCCGACATCATCGGCAAGGTTTTCGACGACAAGAACGCCAACGGCTACCAGGACCAGGGTGAGCCCGGCATCGCGAATGTGCGCGTGGTCACTGCGCGCGGCCTGCTGGTTACCACTGATGCCGAGGGTCGTTTCCACGTTACTTGTGCCGACATTCCCAACATGGACCGCGGCGCCAACTTCGTCATGAAGCTGGATGAGCGGACCCTGCCTTCTGGTTACCGCGTTACTACCGAAAACCCGCGTGATGTGCGCGTGACCCGAGGCAAGATGGTCAAGCTCAACTTTGGCGCTACCGTGCACCGCGTGGTGCGGCTTGATCTCAATGACGAAGCCTTCGTTCCCAATGGCACCGACCTTCAGCCGCAATGGCATCAGGCATTCGCCGACATGGTCAAGCAGCTTGATGGCCGGCCTTCTGTGTTGCGCATTGCCTATGACCCGGGCGGCGGGGGAGAAAAACTCGCCAAGAAACGCCTGGACAGCGTTGCCAAGGCTGCCCGCAAGCTCTGGCATGACGCGCATAAGAATAATAAGGATGAAGCAGCCTTCCCGCTGATCATCGAGACAGCAGTGGAGGTGCAACCATGATGAAGAAGCGAGCAATTGCTATCGCCATCAGTGTGATGATGAGCGGGGCCAATGCGGAATCATTGCTGATAAGCGACAGGGGCTATGCGGCATCGATGTTGCCGACACGCGATATGCCGGTTCCTGATTTCGAACAGGAAACAGGCAAGCGTATTGACAACAGCCGCGTGGATTTCCATGGCATGCCTTCTCCGGCTGAACGGCAAGGGCCGACCAGTTATCCGCTGCCTTCCGGCATCAGCAGCAGCGCACTGGAACGCATGCGTGCAGCGGCGGCTAATGTGCCGCAGGCCGAGCCGCAGGTGTTTACGCGCCTGGTAGAAAACAGCGGCGCTGCGCGTTTCGAGTCTGGCAAGGCTGACCTCACGGCCAGTTCGATTGCTGAGTTGGAACAACTGGCGGCGCAACTGCAAGGCAAACAGGGAATACGCATTGATATTGCCGGGCATACCGATAACCAACGCCTGTCGCCCAATGCGAAAAAGATTTTCCGCGATAACCAGGGCTTGTCCGAAGCGCGTTCATTGTCCGTGGCGGCATTCCTCAAGCAGCAGTTGGGTCTGGATGACAGCCAGTTCAGCATCAGCGGCTATGGCGAGAGCCAGCCGGTGGCCAGCAACGACAATCCGGCAGGCATGGCGCAGAACCGCCGCGTGATTATCCGGGTATGGTTTGATGAGAAAGAAATCATTCCGGCAGAACCGGTGGCAGTTGCGCCGCCGGTGCGCAGCGCCTGTGAGGCCACCAGCGTGGCAAGGGCCGGTGCGCCATTCCGCATCAGTATCGATGGCGAGCCTGTGAGCCTGGATGACGGGCCATTGGAGGCAGATCGTCAGCGTTGCACCGATGTGGCACTGGAAAAAGCCGATATCCAGGTACGTTACGACAATCTTTCTACCCTGCCGCAGATGAATGTCTGGAACACCACCCGTGGCGTGGCACGCGGCGAAGAGGCTGAGTTCCGTGCCTGGGCCAATTACCTGCCGTGGATCAAGAAGGCGGAAATCCGCCTGTTCACCCCAGGCCAGCAGCCACAGGAAACCCCGCTCGCGGTGTTGCCGGTGGACTGGAACGGCGTGACAAAATGGCAGGCCAAGGTGGAGGACGTGGAGCAGGTGATGTTCCTGCTGCGCGTGTATGACGAGCAGGGACGTTATGATGAAACCGTGATGAAGCCGCTGGAAATACTTTCCAGCACGACACCACGCATCACCAGCGACCTGCAAGCCGGCAAGGAAGAGCTGATTGGCTATGGCGAGAACAGCCTCAGCCTGCGCAATATCCCGGTCAAGGGTGGCACGGTGACAGTCAATGGACGCTTTATCCAGCCCGGACAAAAGATAGAAACGCTGGGCCTGACCGTGCCGGTAGATGCTAATGGCCGTTTTGCCATCAAGCAGATCATGCCGCCTGGCCCGAACAGCGTGGAGGTCAAGCTGGTCGAGCCGGACGGCGAGTTCACCAGCTTCCGCCGCAACCTCAATATTGCCGATGACGACTGGTTCTATATCGCGATCGGTGACATCACCGCGGGCAAGAACAATGTGCGCGGCCCGGCCCAACTGGTGACAGGCGACGACCAGCACTATGACGGTTCCAGCCATGTCGATGGACGGGGGGCATTCTACGTCAAGGGCAAAGTCAAAGGGGAGTGGTTGCTCACTGCTGCTGCCGATACCAGGGAACAACCGCTTAAGCATTTGTTCTCCAACTTCTCGTCGAAGGATCCGCGTTACCTGTTGCGCAACATCAACCCTGATCTGTATTACCCGGTTTACGGTGACGACAGTACTACCGTCGACGATGCGCCGACCCAGGGCAAGTTTTACGTCAAACTGGCACGTGGTGAATCACATGTGATGTGGGGTAACTTCAAGACCTCCTGGAGCGGAACGGAATTGCTGCAATATTCGCGCGGCCTCTATGGTGCTAATGCCAAATATCGTTCCGAGAACACCACCAAATACGGCGAAAAAGCCACTACGGTAGATGCATTTGCTGCTGATCCGGGCACACTGGGATCGCGCGATGAATTTCGCGGCACTGGCGGTTCGCTATACTACCTGCGGCACCAGGCGCTCACTATGGGTTCCGAGCGTGTCTGGGTGGAAGTGCGCGACCGTGATTCCGGCCTGGTCGTAGAGCGAAAACTGCTGGCACCGGCGCAGGACTATGAGATCAACTATCTGCAAGGCCGCATTACCCTGCGTGAGGCGCTGAACTCCACTGGCGCTGCGCCAAGCATGATCAGCACCGCCTCGATCAACGGTAACGAGATCTACCTGGTCACGACTTATGAATATGTACCGGGCCTCACCAAGGTGGATAACTTCTCCACCGGCGGCCGGGCTTCGCACTGGGTCAATGATTACCTGCAAATAGGTCTGACCGGTTACAAGCAGGGCGAGGGTATGCTCAAGCAAACCTTGCAGGGCCTGGACGCCACCGTGCGTTATACGCCGGGTACTTTCATCAAGCTGGAAGCTGCGCGCTCGGATGGTGCGGGTGATGGCGCCCAGACCTCGCTTGATGGCGGTTTTGCCTTTAACGGCATGACCACTACCGGTGAAGCAGCCAATGCCTACCGGGTTGAAGGTTCGGTGGATTTGGCGGATGTGAGCGAGGACGTGAAAGGCAAAGTGACTGCTTACATCCAGAACCGTGACCGTGGCTTCTCGGGCCCGGGGCAGATTGCCGTGACGGGTGAGGAAATCAAGCAGCATGGCTTCAAGGCTAATGTGCAGGTGACGGAAAACACCACTATTGATGCCAAGGGTGATGTACGCCGCGCCGACACGATTGATACCCAGGCCGTAGAAATTGGTGTGCGTCAGAAGCTCGACCCTGAGTGGCAGGCAGGCGTAGCCGTGCGCCAGGATGAGCGTGACGTGCATATTTCCAGCGCCAGCAGCCTGTTGTCGCAAACCGGCAACCGTACCGATGTGCAGGTGCGTATGGATTACACGCCGGTCGATCATGATGCGGAAGTGGAAGAAGGCCAGCCATTGCCCAAGAAAGACTGGAGTACTTATGGCTACCTGCAGGGCACTATGGCGCGGGATGGCGACCGTGAAGCCAATAACCGTGCCGGATTGGGCATGAGCTGGCGTGTCAATGACCGCCTCAAGCTGGTGGCTGAAGGCTCGCAAGGCAACCTTGGCCCAGGGGTCAAGCTGGGTGCGGATTACCGCCTGTCCGACCGCAGCAATGCCTACACCAACTACCTGGTGGAAAACGAGCGGCCCGACAATGCCTGGCGCGGCCGTCAGGGTACCTGGGTTACCGGGACATCCTACCGAGTGACTGATGAAATGCGTGTGTTCGGTGAAACGCGTACCGTGGATGGTTCCGGCGTGCAAAGCCTGATCAATGCCTTTGGCCTGGATTATGCCGCCAACGATTTCTGGAACTTTGGCGTCAAGGGCGAAGTGGGCAAGGTCTCTCATCCATTGTCTGGCGACCTCAAGCGCAAGGCGGTGAGCTTCGCTATCGCTTACAAGCGCGACAATACCAAGTACAGCGGCAATATCGAGTACCGTGACGAATCCAGCAATATCACAGGCGACCGCGATACCTGGCTGATCCGCAACACCTTCGGTCACCAGGCGACACCGGAATGGCGCCTGCTCGGCAAGCTTAACTGGTCGGTCTCCAATAACAGCCGCGGTGCGTTCTATGACGGGGATTACCACGAAATCGTGACTGGCGCGGCTTACCGGCCAATCGATAATGACCGCTGGAACACCTTGTTCAAGTACACCAACTTCTACAACCTGCCTTCCCCGGGCCAGTTGTCGCCTTCCGGCTTCACGGCGGATTACGCGCAGCGCAGCCAGGTGCTGTCGGTGGATACCATTTATGACGTCAAGCCATGGCTGTCGCTGGGTGCCAAGTATGCTTTCCGCATTGGCGAACTGAAAGACAGCAAGGTGGATGGCCAGTGGTTCTCCAGCCGGGCAGACCTGATGATCCTGCGTGCGGACTGGCACTTCGTGAAGGAATGGGATGCCGTGCTCGAACTGCGCAACCTGCGTGCAACCGAGGCCAAGGACTCGCGCGCCGGTGCACTGGTGGCGGTATATCGCCATCTGGCCGAAGGCGTCAAGGCGGGTGTCGGCTATAACTTCACCAACTATTCGGATGACCTGACCAACTTGTCTTACCGCAGCCGTGGCTTCTTCATCAACGTGATTGGCACGATGTAAAGGTTGGCGGGACGAAGTGCAATGAGGTTCGAGCTTGATTATCTGGATGAGTATCGTGTCAGCCGCGTGACGTTGTCAGGCGTCATGCGGTTGCGTGAATACCAGGCCATGGTACAAAGTGTGCTGGCCGAGATGGCCGATAGGGAAACGACCAGACTGGTTGTGGATTTGAGGAACGTTACTCTCAGCCTGAGTTTCGCTGAGACTTCGAGCCTGCCAGACACTAACCTGGCATTGGGCGTACCCATGCATTATCAGGTGGCCGTCATTTTTCTGGAGTATTCAGTCAAGGCAACCGGCGTACGGTTATACGAAATCATTGCCGGCAACCGCGGTTATGATCACAAGCTATTTACATGCTATCCATCTGCCTTCCAGTGGTTGCATAAGGAAGAGCAGAAAGGCGGAAGTTGCTCAGGCATGCTGGATCGCAATGTGGCGCTGCATGGTCTTGGCAGCAAGCTCCCGGTCATGGGTGACCAGGAGAATGGCACTGGCATTCTCCGCAACCGTTTCCAGCAATAAATTCATGGTGTCCTGCTGGCTGATAGGGTCAAGGCGCGAGGTGGGTTCGTCGGCAAAGATCAGCGCAGGCGAGAGCAACAATATGCGTGCTAATGCCAGCCGCTGAAGCTCTCCGCCCGATACCTGGCTGGGCAGGCGGCGCAACAATCCTTCATCAAGCTTGAGCCTTGCCAGCATGGGTGGCAAGGCCGATGGGTTGAGTTTGTGCAGGCGGATAAGGTCGTCAAATGCCTGCTTCAGCGTCAAGCGTGGCGCAAATGCGGAAACCGGGTCCTGGTAGAGTTTTTGCAGCTTAAGCTTATCCAGGCCGGGCGCAAGTGCGATGCTTCCCTGATCGGGTGCTACCAAACCCAGCAGCATGTTGCCCAGCGTGGTCTTGCCTGCCCCGCTAGGGCCGCTGATGGCAATGCGTTCGCCGGCATGAATTTCCAGGTTGATGCCGCTGAACAGTGTCTGCTTGCCGTAGCGTTTGCCCAGGCCTCGCGCTTCCAGGATTTGCTGGCCTGTGCCGGGAGCAGGCATGGCCTGTGTCCAGTTTTCCGGGTCGGCTGCGAGTAGGGCGCGGGTGTATTCATGCTGCGGGTTTTCCAATACCTGCTCCGCTGTACCTTGTTCCAGCACATTGCTATCGCGCATGACCATGACATTGCCGCCCAGCATGCGCGCCACGTGCATGTCGTGCGTGATGGTGAGCACGCTGCCGCCTTGCTTCAATACGGTTTGCAGTACGGTAAGCAGGTTGTCGCGCGCATCGGCGTCCAGGCCCTTGGTGGGTTCATCGACGATCACGACTTGTGCGCCGCCTGCGCGCGTGGCGGCAAACGCGACGCGTTGCGCCATGCCGCCGGACAGCATAAAGGGATATTTTTCGCTCGCGGCAGCAACACCCAGCTGGTTCAGGTCGGCGCTCGCCTGCATCTTGGCTTGCGCCATGCCCATGCGCGTGTTGCTGACATAGTGGTAAGACTCGGCGACCTGCTTGCCTGCGCGCATGCTGGGGTTGAGCGCGAGCCATGGTTCCTGCGGCAGCATGGCCAGGGTATGGCCCCACCAGGGGCGGCGGCCCGAGGCATCTTCCGCACGGGAAACCGCATTGCCCAGGCGGATTTCTCCGCTGGCCCTGAGGCCGGAGGCCAGTGAGCCCATGATGGCCTGCACCAGAAGCGACTTGCCCGAACCGCTGCCGCCGATGATGGACAGGGCGACACCGGGTTTCAGCGTGAAGCTGCATGGTTGTACCAGCCAGTTGCCTTTGCCGTCCTTAACGGCAAGGTCCTGGACTTTCAATTCTGGCGCGCTCATGGCATCTCCTTGCGCCCGCCCAGCAGCGCCAGTGCGAGCATGATCAGGCCCAGCGTGACGACCGGGCTGGCGATCAGCCAGGGCGCTTCTTCATAGTAGGGGAACAGTTCTATCATCATCACGCCAAGTTCCGGCGTGGGCGGACGCAGGCCGACGCCGACAAATCCCAGTGCGGCGAGCGCAAGAATCGCCGTGGAGATGCCGAACAGCATGAGCGTGCCGACCACAGGCGCGAGCTCCGGCAGCAAATGCCGCCGTAACAAGTAGAAGTTGCCAAAGCCCAGCATACGTGCGGATTCGACCGGCGCGCTGACCAGCGTAGCCTTGATCGTGGCGCGGCTGACGCGGAAATACTCCACCCACAACGCAAACGACAAGCCGATGTAAAGCGACCAGAACTCGCCCTGGGCAAATGCGGAAAACAGCAATACGACCAACAGTACCGGCAGCGTCATGACCGCATCAGCAATGCTGGTGAGCACGGCTTCGATCACGCCGCCGCGCCAGGCGGCAAGCAGGCCCAGGCTGATGCCGATGATGGCGGCGGAAATCACGGAAAGCAAGGCCAGGCTGAAAGAGAGCTGCAAGGCGTGTGTCAGCCGGGCCAGCATGTTGCGGCCGAGGTGGTCGGTGCCCAGTGGCTGTTCCAGGCTGGGGGCCAGCAGTACTCGCTCCAGGTCTTGTGAGACAGCATCTGGCGCCAGGGAAGGGGCAAGCAGCGCGGCCACCAGGATCAGGACAAGCAACACTGCGCCGCTACGCCGGGCCAGTGGGAGTTGTTGCCACCAGGCGCTCATGCGTCGGCTCTCCTGGAGGCAAGGTAGCGTTGGCGCGGGTCTGCCAGCATGCAGGCGATGTCCACCAGGGTATTGCACAGCACGAACAGCAGACCCATGACGATGGCGGTGCCCTGGATCATGGGGATGTCGCGGCCGAACACCGCGTGGGCGAGCGCATGGCCGATGCCGGGCCAGGCGAACAGGCTCTCGATGATGATCACGCCTTCCATGAGAAACACCAGTTGCACGCCGAGATAGGCGATCACCGGCACTGCGGCATTGCGGATACCGTGCCGCAGCAGCGCCAGCAGGTCGCTCAGGCCCTTGGTGCGCGCGAAGTTGAAATAGGCGGATCGGCGCACTTCCACCATGGCATCGCGGGCGACACGCGAGGATACGGCAGCCAGGCTCAATGCCAACGTGAGGGCAGGCAGGAACAGCCCGCCATGTTCATGGCTGGCATTGGCAGCATTGGTGATGCCGAGCTTGCTTGATAGCAGCAGGATCAGTAGGATGCCGAGCAGGAATGGCGGAAACGCGCGCAGGATGATGGACAGCGTGAGCGACACCCGGTCCAGCCAGCCATGCGGGTTGAGTCCTGCAATCAGGCCGATAGGCAATGCAATCACCACTGAGAGCACAAGCGCACTGAGGGCGAGCTGCAGGGTATGGCCGAATTGCTCGCGGATTTCCTCAATCACCGGCGCGCTGCTGAGATAGGAATCGCCCAGGTCGAATTGCAGCAGTTGCTGCCACCAGAGGATGAGGCCCTGCAATAATGGACGATCCAGTCCCAGTTCGACCCGTACAGCCTCGGCTGCGGCGGCGGTGACCATGTCATAACCGTATCGGCCCGCTGCAATGCGGAAGGCCAGGTCGCCCGACAGGCTGTGCATGAGGAAGAACGACACGGTGCTGACTAACAGCGCGACGAGAACGGCTTGCAGGCAGCGGCGGAGTAATAAATGGCTGAGGACTTTAATCATGGCTTATTTGGATGACCAGTACATATCGCTGATGTAATAGGATTGCTCCAGGGGGTCGACCTTGACCCCTTTCAATTGCGGATGCACTGCGACAGGCAGGCGGTACCAGCTGATGGGGATGACCGGGAGTTCCTGCTGCAATGTCAGTATAATGTCGTGGCGATAGCGTGCCTGGGCATCCGGGTCGGTATCGCTGGCGATTTTCTCGAGCAGCGCGGGGACCTGGCTGTTCTGCCATTGCATGGCGCCCCAGTCGCCGCCGCCAGTCTTGAAATCCTGGTTGAGCGCGACAAATGGGTCCGGCACCAAGGCAAAATTGCGCGGGACCAGTCCCATTTCCAGCGTGCCGGTGCGATGCCCGAGCGGGATTTCGCTGGAATTCGTGATAATCACCTTGATCTCGATGCCCAGTTTGCGGAACTGTTCCTGCAAGGCGGTGGCGATGATAGGCAGTTCGGGCCGGTCAGGAAATGCATTGAGTTTCAGCGCGAAACGTTCGCCATTTCTTTGCAGGATGCCGTCTGGCCCAGGCTGCCATCCTTGCGCGGACAGGAGGGCTTTGGCGCGTTCCAGGTCGGTATGCAGTTTAGGGAATCCAGCGCCGGTCTGGTGCCATTGCGCGATGCCTGGCGGCAAGAGCTGGTCAGCCGCCAGTTCGGGGGTGCGCAAGATACCCTTGGCAATGCCTGCGCGGTTGATGGCAAGGCTAAGCGCTTGACGCGTTTCTGCGTTGTTGAGAAAGCGGTGGCCGCTGTTGAGCTTGAGCGTAATCGTGCGTGCCAGGTCGGCTTCCTTGACCACGACTTTCGGGTTGTTGCGCAGGCGCTGCATGCTGGCCGGGTCAAAGCCGAACACCAGGTCGGCCTGGTGCGATTCTGCAATCAAGGCGCGCGTTTCCGGGCGGCTGGCCGAGAGGTAATGGATTTGCTTGATGGCAGGCTGCTTGCCTTGCCAGTGAGGCGAGAGCGCAAGTTCAAGCTGCTGTGGCAAAGTTTGCCGGACAAGCTGGTAAGGGCCGCTGCCCAGCATCTTGCGCACATGGCCCTTATCGTTATAAGCGGCAGGGGCAAGGATAATCGCGCTGCTATGCGCAAGCAGCATGGGCAGCATGGCGTAAGGTTTGGAAAGCGTGATGCTGACTTCGCCAGGTGCTGCGGCAATAATGCCGGTCACTGGCGCCATCGAGAGCACGCCAGGCTGGCTGAGCGCGCGTTGCAGGTTCATGACCACGCTTGCTGCCGTGACCGGGCTGCCATCGTGGAAACGCGCCTGTGGCCGCAGGAAAAAACGCCAGTCCAGCCCGTCAGCCGATACTTGCCAGCGTTCAGCAAGCCCGGGCGACGGTTTGCCTTCAAGGTCGGTGCTGATAAGCGCTTCCGCGACTTGCATGCGCAGGAACAGATAGCCCGCGCGTGATGGTTCGAGCGTGCTGACTTCCCATGGGCCGACAATGCTCAGGCTGGTTTTGGTTGAGTCAGTGGCTGCCATCAAAGGCATTGCTATCAGAAGGGCCAAGCTCAGCATGGCAACTGCAATAGACAACGGTTGCCTGTGTATTGGACATAAAAACATATTGCTGCTTTTTATTTAAAACTTGGTTTGTAGCATTCTAGAACTTGGCTTGCAGTCCAAGGGTCATCATGCGAGGCGTACCTGGCATAGCCCATGTGTTGGTATAGGAGCTGGTGTAATATTCGCGGTCAAACAGGTTCGTGACGTCAAACGAGAGTCGCAGTTTTTCATCAATCTGCCAATACGTCATTAGGCGAACCGTGACGTAAGATGGGAGATCAAACAGGGCTTCGGGCCCATCTGTGCGTTTTCCAACATAGCTGAACCCGCCGCCAAGGCCGAGCTTACCACCATTGGTAAGTGGCTGCTCATGCATGAGCAAGGTATTGGCGGAATGCTTGGGAATATTCATCAGGCGTGAACCGGCCTCAACGATAGAGGATGCCGCCTGTAAATCCTTACCCAGGTACGCATCGACATAAGCATAACTTGCAATCAGCCGCAGGCACTCGGTAAGCTGCCCGCTTAAGTCCAACTCAAGGCCGCGGCTGCGTACTTCACCCGCCGCAATACTGAATCCGGGGTCAGCAGGGTCAGCTGTCAGCACGTTATGTTTGGTAATATCAAACAACGCGATATTGCCGCCCAGGCGTTGATTTAACGATTGATACTTCAGGCCTAATTCAAATGCGCGGCTACGTTCTGGGTTAAAGCCCTTGCCTGTGGCATCAAGGCCATATTGACTGCCGCCAGCAGCACCTGAATTGGGGCGGAATGAGCGGCTAAACGACCCATAAAGCGAGACTTGAGGGCTGGCGACATAAGTAATTCCAGCGCGCGGGGAGACAACAAAATGATCCTGTTTGGCCTCGGTTCCTGGGCTGTTGTGCCTCGTATGCAGTTCTTGCCGGTACGACTCGAAACGCAAGCCACCCATTAGCTTCCATTTTTCTGTCAGGCTGAGCTGGTCTTGTACAAACAGCGCAATATCGGTCTGTTTTTCCTTGAAGTCCGAAAGCGTGGTGAGATGAGGCAACGCTTGCTGCCCATATACCGGCGCATAGAGATTGATGGGGGCTACCGCGGCACTGGTCAGCTGGATTTGGTGATTATTGAAGCGATATGCCTCGATGCCGACCAGGAAATCGTGATTGATACTGCCCGTCTCAAACTTGCCGTTGAGCTCTGCCTGCAATGACAAGTCATCAGAGTCAAAGTCACGCCCACGCTGCCGACGGCTGACGGTGCCGCCAGGAGTAACCCTGTTAATGCCAGTCAGCTGCTCGACTGTATTGCCTTCTGTCTTGTTGTCCTTATATGCAATGCCAATACGGCCACGCCAACGTTCGGAAAACTCATGCTCAAGTGATAGCTGGTGAGTGTAGGCTTCCATGGTGACATCGCCAGCATTGGGTTCACCCAGAAAACGGCTGAGTTTGATGTGGGGCAACCGGTTGCCATTGCTGTCGCGCAAGGCAATGCCGCGATCAATCGGGGTGCGGTGCTTGAGGTATTCTAGCTCGTAGTTGAGCGTGGTCGATGGCCCTAGCAGCCAAGTGAAGGATGGGGCAATCAGCAGGCGTTCACTATCCACATAATCGCGGAAACTCCCCTTGTCCTCAGCCGCTACAATCATGCGGTAAGCAAGATTCTCGGAAAGTGCGCCGGTGGAGTCTATGGACGTGAGATAAGTGTCGTAACTGCCTGCATAAACCTCTGCTACATTGCTGGATTTGAATTGCGGTTTTTTTGTGACGACATTGAGTGTGCCACCAGGTTCGCTGTTGCCATAAAGCGCGGCGGCTGGCCCTTTGAGGAACTCGACACGCTCGGTATTGGCAGTGTCGCGAGGCGGATTGACGCCGCGGTTTCCGGAAAAGCCGTTGCGCAGCATGGCTGGGCCTGTGTTGTCATGGCCGGCGAAGCCACGGATGGCAAAGTTATCCCATAGTCCACCATAGTTGTTCTGCCTGCTTACACCACTGACCAGGTCAAAAGTATCATCCAGCCTGGTTGCATGTATATCATCCAGCACCTGGCGCGAGATGATTTTCACTGACTGCGAAGTTTCCTGTAGCGGGGTGTCGGTGCGGGTAGCGCCGCCAGCATCCTTTTGGTAATAATCGCTGGCCTTGTTCCTGGTGGTGGTTGCCTTGACTGTGATTTCTTCCAGTTGGTCCGGGTTTTCAGTAGTCTCCGCGTGACTGGTGCAAGCGATAGCCAGTAGGGCAGGTAACAAGCGTCGAACATGGGTTTTATGCGTCATAGGGATGGCGATGGATGAGTTGTTGAAGTTGCCATCTGTGAAAAAGCAGGATTGGTGCCATTATAAGCAGGTGCAACATGGTTGCGCAACAATGTTGCGGAATTGCGACTTTGGGAATTTCGCTGTGATATCGGTTTTGTTGGGAATGTTGTAAGGAACTGGTTTTTACTGAAAATTCAATCGATTGGATCTGTATGCTTTAAAAGCGATGTGGCTGGCCCCATACAGAGCCTGTTTAAGATCTTTTTTTGGTACGTGACTCGCCCTGGTAGTCGAAGCAAGGCGTAAGCAATGAGTAAACCTGCGGCCTGCGCCTTGACCGGATGGGTTTTGAAACCATGCGTGCCCTATGAAAAGGTCATGAACAGGCTATAAGCCAACTCGCATTCGGGTATAATTTCATTTTTACGGGGATTGTTGCGATGCCTATATACGATTACCAATGTACTAGTTGTGACCACAAGGCGGAACTGATGCGCAAGGTCAGCGAAGCGGGCACTACCGTGTGTCCGCAATGCGCCAGTGCAACCTTTGAAAAGCAGGTGTCTGCGCCCAGCTTCCAGTTGAGCGGTACCGGCTGGTACGCTACTGACTTCAAGGGCAGCAGCCCGGCCAAGAAAACTGAAGAAGCTGCGCCTGCTGCCTGTGGCGCCGACTGTGCTTGCCACTAGCGCAACCCGGTTTGCAATTTCACATTAGGGTTGCCATGAAAAGTTACTTTATAACCGGCCTGCTGGTGTTGGTGCCGCTGTGTATCACGATCTGGGTACTCAGCACTCTGATTGGGTTGATGGACCAGAGCCTGCTGCTGCTGCCGGAATCCTGGCGTCCCGAGGCGCAGTTTGGCCGGGCCATACCCGGCATAGGCGCCATCCTGACATTGCTGATCGTATTGGGCACTGGCGTGATTGCCACCAATTTCTTTGGCCGGCGCATCATCCAGTTCTGGGAAGCCTTGCTTGCCCGCGTGCCTGTGGTCAAGTCGATTTATTACAGCGTCAAGCAGGTTTCCGACACCCTGTTTTCCGATTCCGGCCAGGCTTTTCGCAAGGCATTGCTGGTGCAGTATCCGCGCCAGGGCAGCTGGACGATCGGTTTTATGACCGGCCAGCCTGGCGGCGATGTGGCGAATTACCTCGAAGGGGAGTATGTGAGTGTTTACGTGCCGACTACGCCCAACCCGACTTCCGGCTTCTTCCTCATGATGCCCAGGGCGGATGTGGTGGAGCTCGACATGAGCGTGGACGAAGCGCTGAAATATATTATCTCCATGGGCGTGGTTGCGCCCAGCAGCAAACCGAATAAACCGAAACCCTGATTTTTAACCTGATTTCAATATAAGAAAACTGTTATGCGTACTCATTACTGCGGTCACCTGAACCGTGAACACATTGGCCAGACCGTCACCCTCTGTGGCTGGGCACACCGCCGCCGCGACCATGGCGGCGTGATTTTCATCGATTTGCGCGACCGCGAAGGCATGGCGCAAATTGTTATTGATCCGGATACGCCGGAGGCTTTCAAGCTGGCCGAGAGCGTGCGTAACGAATTCGTGCTCAAGGTGGTGTGCAAGGTGCGCGCGCGTCCTGAGGGGACCGTCAACCTCAATATCCCGACCGGCGAAGTGGAAATGCTGGCGAGCGAGATCGAGATTCTCAACGCATCGCTCACGCCGCCGTTCATGCTGGACGACGACAACCTGTCCGAGATGGTAAGGCTTGAACATAGATATATCGACCTGCGCCGCCCTGCGATGCAGAAGAACCTCATGTTGCGCTACCGTGTCGCCAAGGTATTGCGTGACCAACTCGACAGCCAAGGCTTCATCGAGGTCGAGACGCCAATGCTGACTCGTTCCACGCCGGAAGGCGCCCGCGACTACCTCGTGCCTTCGCGCGTGCACCATGGCCAGTTCTTTGCCTTGCCGCAATCGCCGCAGCTGTTCAAGCAATTGCTCATGGTGTCTGGCTTCGACCGCTACTTCCAGGTCACCAAGTGTTTCCGCGACGAAGACCTGCGCGCAGATCGCCAGCCCGAATTCACCCAGGTGGATATCGAGACCTCCTTCCTCAGTGAAGAGCAGATCATGAATATCGTCGAGGAAATGATCCGCAAGATGTTCAAGCAGGTACAGGATATCGACCTGCCAAACCCGTTCCCGCGCATGCCATTCTCCGAGGCGATGAACCGCTACGGCTCCGACAAGCCCGATATGCGCGTGACGCTGGAAATCACTGAGCTGACCGATGTCATGAAGGATGTCGACTTCAAGGTGTTTGCCGGTGCAGCAAACTCCACCGGCGGCCGTGTTGCGGCATTGCGCGTGCCTAACGGCGCATCGATTTCCCGTAGTGAAATCGATGCCTATACCGAGTTCGCTAAAATATACGGCGCCAAGGGCCTGGCTTATATCAAGATCAACGACATCACCAAGCTCAACGAAGAAGGCCTGCAAAGCCCTATCGTCAAGAACATTCACGAGGCCGCACTGAACGCGGTTATTGAGCGCACTGGCGCGCAAAACGGCGACATCGTGTTCTTCGGTGCCGACAAGGCCAAGGTAGTGAACGAGGCGCTGGGCGCATTACGTGCCAAGGTCGGCCATGAGAAGGGCCATGTTGATGGCCGGGCCTGGGCGCCATTGTGGGTGGTCGATTTCCCCATGTTCGAGCATGACGAGGAAAATGACCGCTGGGTCGCCTTGCACCACCCGTTCACCAGCCCTAAGGATGGTCACGAAGACCTGCTCGGCGCCAACCCAGGCGCGGCATTATCCAAAGCCTACGACATGGTGTTGAACGGCTGGGAAGTCGGCGGCGGTTCCGTGCGTATCCACAAGCAGGAGGTGCAGTCCAAGGTATTCGACGCGCTCAAGATCAGCAAGGAAGAAGCGCAGGAGAAATTCGGCTTCCTGCTTGACGCATTGCAATACGGCGCGCCACCGCACGGCGGCCTGGCTTTCGGTCTCGACCGCCTGGTGACCCTGATGGCGGGTGCAGAATCGATCCGCGACGTAATTGCCTTCCCGAAAACACAACGCGCGCAGTGTCTGATGACTAAGGCGCCTAATGATGTGGACGAGAAGCAGTTGCGCGAACTGCATATTCGCGTCAGGCAGCAAAATATCACGGCTGGCTGAACGAACGATGCCAACGGTTTTGGCGATATGCGTGAGCATTTTGAATGACTTGGTAATGGTGAAGGGGTTTACTGGCCGAAGACATTAGTATTGCCGGTTTGCTGGTTGGCCGTCCTTCCACAGAGTTTTTTAGGGTGAGTTACCCATGCGGCAATAAAGTAAAGGAGCACTCTGTATGAACAAAGCGACTCAAGCTATTGTTGAGCAAGCGGCCCAGCTTTCCGTCAATGAAAAAATCGAGTTGATTGATGCTTTGCTGGCTACTGTAGATAAGCCAGATGCTGAAATTGATGCCTTGTGGGCATCAGAAGCAGAAAGTCGTTTGTCTGCATATCGAAACGGTGAATTGCTGGCGTTGGATTTGAACCAGGTATTAGCCAAATACCGTTAAATGCAGATCAGATTTTTACAGCCTGCTCAGTATGAATTGGATGAGGCTATAGCTTATTACAACGCCCAAGCGCCCGGTTTGGGGCAAGGGTTTTTGGTGGAAGTATTGGCAAGTTTGAATCGGGTTTGCCAATATCCTGATGCTTGGCATCCTGTATCTGATAAAACAAGACGTTGCCAGTTAAGGCGTTTTCCTTATGGTGTCATCTATACAAAAATCGACGATGTAATTTTGGTTGTTGCGATCGGGCATTTACATAGCAAGCCGGAATATTGGCAAACCTTGAAAGCAAGGTTCGAGAAGTAATCTGGACGAGATTAATGACCATCAAATCCCTCATTCGCACCATCCCCGATTATCCCAAGCTCGGTGTCCAGTTCCGCGACATCACCACGCTGCTCAAGGATGCCGATGGCTTGCGGCAGGTAGTGGATGCCCTGGTTGAACGCTATGTGGGTGCCAAAGTTGATAAAGTGGTGGGCATAGAATCGCGTGGCTTTATTGTCGGTGCGGCTGTCGCTTATAAGCTGAATGTCGGTTTTGTGCCGGTGCGCAAGAAAGGCAAGTTGCCGGGTGATGTACTGGGGCATGACTATGCGTTGGAGTATGGCACTGACCGGGTGGAGATCCATAGTGATGCGATCAGCCCCAATGAAAATATCCTGTTGCTTGATGATCTGATTGCCACGGGAGGCACTGCAGAAGCGGCAGCCGTGTTGATAGAAAAGCTCGGTGGCAATGTGCTGGAATGTGCATTCATCATCGGCCTGCCTGACCTGGGTGGCGAGCAGCGCTTGCGCGGGCTGGGTTACAAGACGTTTGCGCTGTGCGAGTTTGAGGGCGATTAGTGACAGGTCAGCAATCGGCATACAAGACGCCAGTTTCAGCCTTGGTGCTGATCCATACGGCCAATTTGCAGGTGCTTATCATGGAGCGTGCGGATAAGCCGGGCTTTTGGCAGTCGGTCACGGGTAGTCTTGAAGTGCTGGATAATGGTGAGTTGGAGCGGCCTGTTGATGCGGCAGTCCGCGAGGTCAGGGAAGAGACCGGGCTTGACACCGCTGATTACAAGCTGGTGGACTGGCAGCTTTCCCATGTGTACGAAATCTACCCGCACTGGCGCTTTCGCTATGCGCCCGGCGTAACGGAAAATACCGAACATATATTCGGGTTGGAATTACCAGAGCCTGTTGCTGTCCAACTCGCTCCCCGAGAGCATGTAGCTTATGAGTGGGTGGACTGGCGCGAGGCAGCAAAACGTGTATTCTCATGGACAAATGTCGAGGCCCTGCGCAAGCTGGGTGAACGTAACAACTTAACATTGTGAATCAGCAGCCATGCAAGCAACTGTAGAGACAACAGAAAGACCAGCAAAAACGGTGATCGCCGAGCCAATCAAGTTCGAGCGATTCCAGGCGACGCAGGAGGCCGAACTGCAGGCGCGCATCATTGCCGCCAAGAAAAAGCTCGGCAAGAGGCTGGTGATCCTGGGCCACCATTACCAGCAGGAGAGCGTCTACCGCCATGCCGATTACACCGGCGACTCGCTCAAGCTGTCGCGTTTTGCAGGTGAGACGGATGCCGAGTACATTGTGTTCCTCGGCGTGCATTTCATGGCCGAGGTGGCGGACATCCTCTCTCGCCCCGAACAGATTTCCATCTTGCCCGACCTTTCCGCCGGCTGCTCCATGGCGGATATGGCCAACCTGGCCAAGGTCGAGCGTTCGCGCCGAGAGCTGTCCAAGGTGCTGGATTTTGACGCCACCATCACCCCAATCACCTATATCAATTCCGCTGCCGACCTCAAGGCATTCTGCGGCGAGCACGGCGGCATCGTCTGTACCTCGACCAACGCCACCAAGATCATCGAGTGGGGCTTCAAGCAACGCGAGAAAGTGCTGTTCTTCCCCGACCAGAACCTGGGCCGCTGGTCTGGCTACAAGATGGGCATTCCGCTTGAGCAGATGCCGGTGTGGGACCCCGACTTGCCCATGGGCGGCCTGACGGAAGAGCAGATCAAGAATGCCAAGATATTGCTGTGGAAGGGCCATTGCGCTGTGCACCAGATGTTCCGCGAGCAGAACATCACGCGTTTCCGCGCCGAGCATCCTGACGGCATTGTGATCTCGCACCCGGAGTCGCCGTTCGAGGTCTGCCTGAACTCCGATTATGTCGGCTCCACCGAGTACATTCTGAAAACCGTCAGCGACGCGCCTGCCGGCACGCACTGGCTGGTGGGCACCGAGCTCAACCTGGTGAACCGCCTCGCCGAGCAGATGAAGCCTCAGGGCAAGATCGTCCAGTTCATGTCGCATGTGATCTGCGAGTGCTCTACCATGGCGCGCATCGACCCGCAGCACCTCGCATGGACATTGGAAAACCTGGCGGAAGGCAACGTGGTCAACCGCATCAAAGTGCCTGAGCACGAGGCCGAGCTGGCACGCCTGACACTGCAACGCATGCTGGACGCATCTTGATGAAAGGTTGAGGTTGCAGAGCGTTATCCGGATTGCCACCTTCAACATCCACAAGGGCGTGACCAGTTTCAACGCCCGTTTTGCGCTGCACGAGCAACGCGAACTGATCCGCAAGCTGCAGGCGGACATCGTTTTCCTGCAGGAAGTGCGCGACCAGCATATCAAGCACAGCCGCCGTTTCAGTGCCTGGCCGCTGGCCGGGCAGGTGGAGTTTCTTGCCGACGCGGTCTGGAGCGATTATGCCTACGGCAAGAACTCGATCTACCCTGCCGGGCATCACGGCAATGCCTTGTTGTCCAAATTTCCCATTACCAAGTACGAAAATACCGACATATCTGCGCACCACAGCGAGCAGCGCGGCCTGTTGCATTGCGAGATTGCGGTGCCGGGCTGGCATCAGCCGCTGCATTGCATCTGCGTGCACCTGGGATTGTTTGCGGGTTGGCGTCGCAAGCAAATTAATGTCCTGCGTGACCGTATCGCCGAAATGGTACCTGACGATGCGCCTTTGGTGATTGCCGGGGATTTCAATGACTGGAGCATGAGCGCCGGGCGTGAGCTGGTGCACGGCTTGCACCTGCATGAAGTGTTCGAGCACCATGGCGGCGGCAAGCCCGCCCGCAGTTTTCCTTCCTTCCTACCTCTGTTCAGGCTGGACCGCATTTATGTGCGGGGCTTTCATGTCCGGCATGTCGAGGTTCACGCTGGGCCGCAGTTCCTCAAGGTTTCCGATCACGCAGCATTAACGGCGGTGCTATCGAGAATATGATGCGTTGGAAGGCTGGCAACCGTATAACCCTGCTCAGAAACGGCACCGAGTTTTTCCCGGCGCTTGCTGCATCCATCGAAGCGGCACAGCGCGAGATTTATATCCAGACCTATATCTATGAGCTGGATGCCACAGGCACCATGATAGGTGAAAAGCTCAAGGCCGCCGCCGCGCGCGGCGTGGTGGTCAACTTGTTTCTGGATGGATTCGGCAGCCGCAAATTGCCGCCGGAGTATGTATTGGAGCTGGAAGCCTTTGGCGTCAAAGTCATGTACTACCGGCCCAAGATCTCCGCATGGTCGTTCAAGCGCAGCCGCTTGCGGCGATTGCACCGCAAGGTTTCGGTGTTCGACGGCCAGCATGCCTATGTCGGCGGCATCAACATCATTGACGACATGAATGTGCCCAGCAACCTGGATGCGCCGCGCGTGGATTATGCCGTGCGCGTGGATGGCGCATTGGTGTTTGATATCCACGCCAGTGTGCGCAAGCTGTGGCGCCGCCTGGCCTGGATGCATTTGCGCGAGGTAGAGGCTTTTCCCAGCCTGCCGGCACCGCTATTTATCAACAACGGCATGCGGGCCGCGTTTGTTGTGCGGGACAATGTATTGCACCGGCATGATATCGAGCGTGGGTACCTCAAGGCTATTGGCAAAGCTAGGGTAGAGATCATCATTGCCAGCGCCTATTTTGTCCCGGGCAAGAAATTCCGCCAGGCCCTCATCAAGGCCGCCCAGCGCGGCGTGCGGGTGCGCCTGTTGTTGCAGGGGCGTATGGAATACTGGCTGATGTTTGCCACCCATGAGGTGTACGGGCTGTTTTTGCGGCATGGCATTGAAATCTACGAGTACCGTGCCAGCTTCATGCACAGTAAGGTGGCGGTGACCGACAGCCGCTGGGCTACCGTGGGCTCATCCAACCTTGACCCGTTTAGCCTGCTGCTGGCACGTGAGGCGAATATCATGGTGCAGGACAAAACTTTCAATGCCCAGCTCAAAGCAGACCTGGAACAGGCCATTGAGGAGAAATCCATCAAGGTGCGGCCTGAGGACTGGTCGCGCAGGCATGTATTCAAACGGGTGTTTTCATTGCTGGTGTATATAGTGGTGCGGCTCATGATCGGCTTGTTCGGCCTGAAGGAGAAACAATAGTACGGCAGGTTCCCGCCGCGCTGAGTTTTGTCGGCCGCGCTTAACTCACGGTGAGTTTGCGGTAAAATGCGCACAGGCGCCGCTGTAGCTCAGTCGGTAGAGCAGCTCATTCGTAATGAGAAGGTCACCAGTTCGATTCCGGTCAGCGGCACCACCTTATGTCACATGCCTTTCCCGATCCAAGCACCCATATCGCGTAAGTGCAGTAATTCATTAATGCCTCCCTTTTTCTGTTGATGCATTTTCTTGATGTCTGTCTGGCAGCGTTTTTTGCTCAAGAATAAAGTGCAAATAGCCGTAATGAGTAGTTCATTCCCATTCTGACGGTACCGTTCATGTTGCAAGAGTTTTACGATTTGAATCTCGTGGCCATTTCGTTGGTGGTCGCCATGTTCGCGTCTTATACCGCACTCAACATGACGGAGCGGATCAATACCGCCAAGGGGCGCGCTGCAAGGTGGTGGTTGCTGGGCGGCGCGGTAACGCTGGGGGTTGGCATCTGGTCGATGCACTTTATCGGCATGCTGGCGTTCCGGCTGCCGATACCGTTGGGCTACGACCCGGCAATCACTCTGCTTTCCCTGGCATTGGTGATCGTCGTTTCGGGATTCGCCCTGTACCAGGTAGTGCAGCCTGCCCTGCCGCTCAAGCGCTTGTTTATCAGCGCCATCATCATGGGAGCCGGGGTTGCGGGCATGCATTACGTCGGGATGGCTGCCATGCGGATGGCGCCTGCGCCGCATTATGACCCGGGATTGTTTGCGCTGTCGGTTGTGATTGCCGTTGCTGCTTCTGGCGCTGCCTTGTGGATTGCATTCAGGCTGCGCCAGCGCGTGCCGCAGGTATTGGTTGCGCGTGCCTTGGCGGCGCTGGTGATGGGGGCTGCCATCTGCGGTATGCATTACACCGGGATGGCTGCGGCAGACTTTCCTGTCGGCAGCGTCTGCCGCGCAGCGACAGGCGGCAACCTTGACCATTTGACTATCATGGTGGTGATGGGCGCAAGCGGCGTGCTGGTGATCGCCTTGCTGGTGTCGATTCTGGATGCCAGGCTGGAATCGCGTACCGCGCAGCTGGCGAAATCTCTTGAGCAGGCGAATCAGGAGCTTTTGCATCAGACCCTGCATGACCACCTGACTCATCTCCCCAATCGCTCATTGCTTGAGGATCGCGCGAATCAGGCACTGCACAAGGCAAGGAGGGAGCATCACAGCTTTGCCCTGATGTTCATCGACGTGGATGGATTCAAGACCATCAATGATTCACTGGGGCATCATGTTGGTGATCATTTATTGGTCGAGGCTGCTAACCGGCTACGCAAACTGTTGCGTGCCCAGGATACTATTGCCCGAATCGGCGGCGATGAGTTTGTGGTATTGCTGGAAAATGCCACGCCGGAGGATGCTGCCGTGGTCGCGGAAAAGATCGTGCTGGCATTTCATCAGCCGTTTATTGCCAACGGGCGCGAGTTGCGTATTTCTGCCAGCCTGGGCATTGCGATCTACCCCGACAATGGCCAGACCTACCGGGAGCTTGCCATCAATGCGGACACGGCCATGTATCACACCAAGCGCTCAGGGCGTAATGGCTACCATTTCTTCGAAGCATCCATGCATATCAACACCCAGGGCCGTCTCGACATGATGCTCGACCTGGGCTCGGCGCTTGAAAAAAACCAGTTTGTATTGTTGTACCAGCCGAAGTTTGATGCGGGCCATGAACATATCGTGGGCTCTGAAGCCTTACTGCGATGGGAGCACCCGACGCTGGGGACGGTTTCGCCGGACCAGTTTATTTCCCTGGCGGAAAAGTCGGGCCTGATTATCCCGATTGGCGAGTGGGTCTTGAACGAAGCCTGCAAGCAGATGCGTGCCTGGCATGACATGGGCTACCGGCACTGGCATGTGGCGGTGAATCTTTCTGCGTTGCAGTTCAGCCACGACAGGCTGCTAGAAGTCGTCAAGTCGACATTGGTGCGCTGGCGCTTGCCGGCGCATTGCCTGACGCTGGAGATTACCGAGTCAACGGCCATGCACAACGTGAAGGCGACGTTGGAGATTCTGCATGAGCTGACCAGGTTGGGCGTCAAGATTTCTATTGATGATTTTGGCACTGGATATTCAAGCTTGTTGTATCTCAAGCGCTTGCCGGCGAATGAGTTGAAGATTGACCGTGGTTTTATCCGCAACCTGGGCAACGGCAGCGGGGTTGATGATGGCGCTATTGTGTCGGCCATTATTGCCTTGGGCCATACATTGAATTTCAGGATTGTTGCAGAAGGCGTGGAGACAGAAGCGCAAAAAACCTTCCTTCAGGATTTGGGCTGCGATGAGCTGCAAGGGTTTGGTCTTGGCAAGCCCATGCCTGCGGCACAGATTACCGAGTACTTTACGAGTGAGAAACTGGCGGGCTAGTCGTTTATACTATCGGTTTTGGCGCAATTGGCGCGGAAACCTGAGTGGGATATTGAATATGGCTGTTCGTTTAACCGGTTGGTCCGGGAAGTTTCTTCTGCTGGTACTCATGGCCAGCATGTTGTCCGCATGTGGCGGATTCAGCCTTTGGCCATTTGGCGAGGATGATGCCGACGTGCGTTCACGAGGCCCCGCCGGCAGCACCGAGTATGTCTGTGACAAGGGGCGGAAATTCTATGTGAGGCTGCAGGATGGCGGCAATGCGGCCTGGCTGGTTCTGCCTGACCGTGAAGTCCTGCTCAACAAGACAGAAGCCGGTCAGTACAGCAACAGCATCGCCAAGCTGGAAATTGAAGGCGAAACAGCCACGCTTGATGATGGTTACAAGCATGACTATGATAATTGCAAGGTCAACCAGCCGACCAAGTAGGTGTTTCAATTGCTCCAAACTACAGCAGCCGCTTTTTAAGCGGCTTCTTGCTTTTTGACAGGATGTATTTTCAAGGCAAATATACCAAGATATTTTTGCGCCACATTGAGCTTTTTCGCTTGTTGAGTGAGGAGATGGCAAAGGAAGAATTTCTGTTTATATTTGAACACTTTCTGTTGTTTTATCCATGCATCCTGTTGGTAATTCATCTTTTTGCATCCTGGTTGCAAATTCCCCTATTTTCTACCGGGTCATAATGGCAAAATAAAGCAATAATGTGGCAGTTTTGATTAAGCAGAGCTCATCATCTCTGGAATAATTGTGGGTTAAGTCAGTCGTCCAGAGAGTCAATCATGTTAGGCCAGGAATGTTAGGCATAGTACAAGTTGCGCTCAGGCGCCCTTACACGTTCGTGGTAATGGCGATCCTGATCATGATCGCTGGTATTTTCTCGGCATTGCGCATGCCGACCGATATCTTCCCCGAAATTCGCATTCCCGTGATTGCGGTCGCCTGGTCGTATTCCGGGATTTCTCCTGATCAAATGAGCGGGCGCATCATGACGACGTTCCAGCGCTCATTGACCACGACCGTGAACGATATTGAGCATATCGAGGCGAATTCCTATGCCGGGTTCGGCGTCGTCAAGATTTTTTTCCATCCCGGCGTCAACATTGCAACCGCCAATGCGCAGGTGACGGCAATTTCGCAGACGATGCTGCGTTCACTGCCTACCGGTACCACCCCGCCGTTGATTCTTAACTACAATGCTTCTACCGTTCCTATCCTGCAGCTCGCGCTTGCTGGCCAGGGCCTGACAGAGCAGAACCTGGCCGACCTTGGCATGAACGCAGTGCGTGTGCGTTTAACGTCTGTGCCAGGGGCTGCAGTTCCGTGGCCGTTTGGCGGCAAGACACGCCAGGTGCAGATTGATCTTGACCCGGATGCCATGCAGGCGCGCGGGCTTTCCGGTCAGGATGTGGCCAATGCCCTGGCGGCACAAAACCTGATCTTGCCGGTCGGCACACAAAAGATCGGCAGTTATGAATACACCGTACAGCTGAATAACGCCCCATCGGCGCTGGAGGAGCTCGGCAACCTGCCGATCAAGGTAGTCAACGGCGCAACGGTCTATATCCATGATGTGGCACAGGTGCGCGATGGCAATCCACCGCAAACCAATGTGGTGCACGTTGATGGCGCGCGTTCGGTGCTGATGTCGGTGCTAAAAAATGGCGCGACTTCTACGTTGGCGATTGTGCAGGGCATCAAGGACAAGCTGGTCGAGATCAAGCCTAGCTTGCCGGATGAGTTGGAAGTACGGCCGATCAATGACCAGTCGATTTTCGTCAGCGCCGCGATCAATGGCGTGGTACTGGAAGGCGCTATTGCCGCGGTGCTGACCAGCGTCATGATCTTGCTGTTCCTTGGCAGTTGGCGTTCCACCGTGATTATTGCGATTTCCATCCCCTTGTCCATCCTGGGAGCAATTGCTGGGTTGGCACTGGCGGGCGAGACGCTCAATATCATGACCTTGGGCGGATTGGCGCTTGCGGTGGGTATCCTGGTGGATGACGCCACCGTGACGATCGAGAATATCAACTGGCACCTCGAGCAGGGCAAGCCTGTCGAACCCGCCATTCTTGACGGCGCGCGCCAGATCGTGACGCCTGCGTTTGTTTCCCTGCTGTGTATTTGTATTGTGTTCGTGCCGATGTTTTTCCTCGGGGGTGTGTCGGGCTTCTTGTTCGTGCCAATGGCCAAGGCAGTGATATTCGCCATGGTGAGCTCCTTCATCCTCTCTCGCACGTTGGTGCCGACCATGTCCAAATACCTGCTGAAGCCGCATGCGCCGCATACCGACCTACATGGCAATAGCGAGACCCTGCCGCCGTCCCGTAATCCGCTGGTGCGGTTCCAGCGAGGGTTCGAGGCCAGGTTCGAGCGTTTCCGGGCAGGCTATCTCGGCATTCTTCAATTGGCATTGCAGAACCGCAGGAAATTTATTGCAGGTTTCCTGGCCTTTGTATTGTTGAGTTTTGCGCTGGTGCCTTTCCTCGGGCGTAATTTCTTTCCGGCGGTGGATGGCGGCCAGATCCTCATGCATGTCCGCGCGCCGATAGGCACGCGTCTGGAGGATACTGCCGCCAGGTTTGCCGAGATCCAGAAGGCCATCCGCAACATCATTCCGTCGGAAGAGATTGACACGCTGGTGGACAATATCGGCATGCCGATCAGCACGATTAACCTGGCTTACAACAATACCGGCCTGATTGGCGTGCAGGACGGGGATATCCAGATTGCGCTGACCAAAGAGCACAAGCCCACGGCAGACTATGTCAAGCGCCTGCGCGAGGAGCTGCCACGCCGGTTTCCCGATACCATCTTCAGCTTTCCGCCGGCGGATATCGTGAGCCAGATTCTGAACTTCGGCTCGCCAGCGCCGATCGATCTGCAGATTCGCGGCAACAATCTTGATGGCAACTTCGAATATGCCAGCAAGCTGGTTGCCAGATTGCGCACGGTGCCGGGGATTGCCGACGTGCGTGTGCAGCAGTCGCGGCGCAATCCGGTGCTTAACGTCGATATTGATCGCTCAAGGGCGCAGGATATTGGCCTGACCACGCGCGATGTGACCAACAACATGCTGGTCAGCCTGGCGGGCAGCGGGCAGGTCGCGCCCACATTCTGGCTCAATCCTGCCAATGGCGTGTCTTACTCGATCGTGATGCAGACGCCGCAGTACCGCATGGATTCGCTCTCTGCGCTGGAGAACCTGACCATCAGCAATGCAGCTGGCGGCCAGGACCCGCAGATTCTCGGCGGCCTTGCCACGTTCACCCGTACCACCGGCAATGCGGTCGTCAGCCAGTACGATATCCAGCCTTTGGTGCAAATCAACGCCTCCACCCAGGACAGGGATCTCGGCGCCGTGGCCAAGGATATTCGCCGCATCATCGAGGAAACTGCCAGTGAGGTGCCGAAAGGCTCCACTGTGGTCTTGCTGGGCCAGGTGCAAACCATGGAACAGGCATTTTCTGGCCTGCTGTTCGGCCTGGTCGGCGCGATTGTGTTGATTTACCTGCTGATTGTGGTGAACTTCCAGTCATGGAGCGATTCCTTTGTCATCATCAGCGCCTTGCCTGCCGCGATAGCCGGGATTGTCTGGATGTTGTTTGCAAGCTTCACTCCGCTCTCTGTGCCGGCGCTCACTGGCGCCATCATGTGCATGGGGGTGGCGACTGCCAATAGCGTGCTGGTGATCAGTTTTGCGCGTGAGCGCCTTGCCGAGCTTGGCGATGCGACACAGGCTGCGATCGAGGCGGGCTTTGTCCGCTTCCGGCCGGTGTTGATGACAGCGTTGGCAATGATGATCGGCATGGCGCCAATGGCCTTGGGCCTGGGCGAGGGCGGGGAACAGAACGCGCCTCTTGGCCGTGCCGTGATCGGCGGCCTGTTGTTTGCAACCGTTACTACCCTGATATTTGTGCCTGTGGTATTCAGTATTGTGCATCGTCATTACCGCAAGCCAGTGCCTACAGGCGAGTTATCGCCAGCACAAATTTAGAGAAATCGAGTCATGGAGAAGTCAATGTCATCTGATCTTAGTGCGCCGCGCCGTACATTGCGTAAGGGTGGCCTGGTAGTTGCCCTGGTGGCGGTGGCGATCGTGGTTTATGGCCTCACTATTCGTGCCAAGGAAAATGAAGAGCTCAAGCAATGGACTGGTGAACAGGCTATTCCTTCTGTGATTGTGATCAAGCCTTCGAGCGATATTACCGCGCGTACTCTGGAACTGCCTGCCCGCCTCGAAGCTTTTGCGCGGGCGCCTATCTATGCGCGCGCCAGCGGTTATCTCAAAAGTTGGAGTGCCGATATCGGCAGCCAGGTGAAGGCGGGCCAGGTACTGGCGGAAATCGAAACCCCCGACTTGGATCAGCAGTTGCTGCAAGCCAAGGCCGATGTCGCGAGTGCCAGGGTCAATGCCGAACTGGCAGGGACGACCGCCAAACGCTGGCAATCCATGCTCAATACTGATTCGGTCTCCAAGCAGGAAGTGGATGAGCGGGTGGGTGATTACGCCGCCAAACAGGCTATTCTGCAAGCTGCACAGGCCAACCTGGACCGCATCCAGGCTACCAAGGGCTTCACCAAACTGGTTGCACCTTTCGCTGGCGTGGTCACCGCACGCTCAACCGATATTGGCGCCCTGATCAATGCCGGTGAAGGTGTTCAACCCTTGTTCGTAGTGTCCGATACGCGCAAGCTGCGCCTGTATGTCAATGTGCCGCAAAGTTATGTGCCGGCGATAGGCAAAGACACCGTGGCCAAGGTCAGTATCCCAGGCCAGCCAGGCAAGGTGTATACAGCAAGCCTGGTGGCATCCGCACAGTCTGTCGATGCTGCTTCGGGTACTACCCTGTTCCAGTTCCTGGTGCCGAATGATGATGGCGAGTTATTGCCGGGAGGCTTTGCGCGCGCCAGTCTGGAGCTTCCCTCCAGTGCAGCGACACTAAGTATTCCCGCCAGCGCGTTGATCATCCGCCAGGATGGTGTGCATATCGCGGTGTTGGGCGAAGATGACAAGGTACAACTTAAAGAGGTGACGATTACACGCGACCTGGGCAGGACAATAGAGCTCAGCGGGGACATCAGCGCGGATGACAGGCTGGTGGACAGTCCGCCTGAGGATATAGCCGATGGCTTGCAGGTGCGTGTGGTTTCCAAGCCTGATGCAGGAGCTGGCAAGTCATGAGGATGAGAAGGCATGCGATGGCTTACAGCCTGCTCGCTTTGCTGGGTGCCTGTTCATTCGCACCCGAACTCAAGTTACCGGAGGTGCCGGTTGCTGAAGCCTACAAGGAAGTGCAGCCCTGGGTGCCTGCCCAGCCTGCGGACCAATTGCCGCGCGGCGCCTGGTGGAAGCTGTATGGCGATGAAGAACTCAATGCGCTGCAGGATAAGCTGATCACCAACAACCCTAACCTGGCAGCGGCATTTGCCCATTACCAGCAGGCTTTGGCCTATAGCGAACAAGCCCGCGCCGGCCTGTTCCCTTCACTGTCGGCAAATGGCCAGGCAGGCCGCAACCGGGTATCTGAAAACCGTCCGCTGGTACCGCCCAATGCGGTTATCCCACCTACTTATTCCAATTACAGCATAGGCTTGCAGGCCAATTACGAGCTGGATTTATGGGGACGGGTGCGCAACGCAGTCAAGGCGGGCGTGGCCGAGGCCATCGCTGCCGAAGCTGATTTTGAATCCGCGCGCTTGAGCCTGCAGGCACAGCTTGCCGATAATTTCATCGTGCTGCGCGGCCTGGACCAGCAACTGCATATCCTTGAAGAAACCGTACAGGCCAATGACAAAGCCTTGTCCATTACCCGCACGCGCCATGATGCCGGTGTCGTGCCCGGGCTGGATGTCAGCCGTGCCCAAACGCAACTTGAAACCACGCGCTCTCAACTGGAGCAGGTCAAGGCGCAGCGTGCCGTAGTCGAGCATGCCATTGCTGCACTGGTCGGCGAGTCGCCTTCGAGCTTCAGCATTGCCAGCAAGGAAACACCGGTTGCCTTGCCGCAAATTCCGCTGGGCGTGCCTTCAACGCTGTTGCAGCGTAGGCCGGATATTGCCGCGGCACAAAGGCGCGTAGAGGCAGCCAATGCCAGTATTGGCGTCGCAAAAACGGCTTACTTTCCCGCGCTCAGCCTCAGCGCCGCCTTTGGCTATCAAAGTGTTTCCACCGGCAACTGGCTGAATGCGCCGAGCAATTTCTGGTCGATAGGTCCGGGCATGGTGTTCCAGTTATTTGATGGCGGACGCCGCAAGGCCCAGGTTGCCCAAGCCGAGGCTGTGCTGGAAGAGGTCGGTGCACGTTACCGCAACGTGGTATTGGAGGCATTCCAGCAGGTGGAGGATAACCTTGCGCGCCTCAACCATTACCAGACAGCTGCCAACTCGGAACGGGCCGCTGCCGAGGCTGCACAGAAATCCATGGATTTTGCGATGAACCGTTATCGCGAAGGGGCTGCCAATTATCTTGAAGTCACTTCGGCGCAAACGCAGGCACTGGATACCCAGCGTGCATTGCTTACACTTAATGTCAGCCAATTGCGTGCCAGTGTAGAGCTGATACGCGCTTTAGGCGGCGGCTGGCAGCAAGAACAGGCTGCGGATGAGTCGTCCAGCTAGGGCATGATCGTAAACGTGTCCATTCCGAGAACCGGTTCTCAGATTATTTAGTCACGGGTTTGTCCTGCGACAGGCGTGTGAGGTAATTACTGGGAGACTCTCCCATAGTGCGTGAAAACATGCTGGTGAACCCGGCGGTGCTTTCATAGCCCAATGCCAGGGCAATGTTGGTGATGCTCTGACCTTCTATCAGCATTTCTACCGCACGTATCAGGCATAGCTGCTGGCGCCATGCCGAAAATGTCATGCCAGTTTCCTTCTGGAACAAGCGTGCCAGGGTACGCGCACTGGCACCGGCAAGCTGCGCCCATTCCTCGATATTGCGGTCATCGCCCGGGTTGCGATGCAGGCTTTCCGTCACGCGGCGCAGACGTGGGTCGCGCCCTTCGGGCAGGAATAGCGGGGTTTCCTGGGCAAGGCCGATCTGGTCTATCAGGACCTGCATCAGTCTGTGCTCGCGGCTATGCAGGGAATATTGATTGTCTATCGCCACTGCCTGCAATACCAGTTCACGCAATAGTGGCGTCAGCTTGATGACGCAACAGTGTTTGGGCAGGCCGTCCAACAATTCCGGAACGATCAGCGCCGTCTGCATTTCTGCAGCCTGGGTATAAGTCACTTTATGTGTGGCTTTGCTGGGTATCCAGCAGGCGCGCCCGGGAGGCGTAATCCAGGAACCATCTTTCGTTTCCACACGCATGCTGCCTGAGGTGACCAGCAGCAATTGCCCGCGCTGGTGCGCATGTGGTTCCACCTGCCAGCCCTTGGAGTAGGTGCCTACCAGGGACACAACGGGCAGGGATGACAGGTCAGGATCCGGGAAGGTGCGATTGATATCACGAAAGGCCGGATAGACTTTTGTCTCAGGCATGATGGGATGCGGATCGATATTATCGCTGCTAGTTTGCAGCAGCCTGGCATTCGCTGGCGGCAGCGCTGGTTTCGCCCGCCCATTGCGCAGCTTGTTTTAACGCTTCGGTACTGGCGGTATTGAGCGCGGCCACGCCGCCTTTCGCATCACCGCTGCTCGCAGGGCTCTGGGCTGAAACCAGCGTGGATTGCACCAGTTTGCGCGAACGGCGATCCACCAAGCTTGCCTGTAGCTGGACAATGCCCTGGCTGCTGCTTGCGCTGTCGAATACTTGGTCGAAGGCCAGGATTTGCAGTTTGAGGCTGCATGAGGCATGGGCTGGGGCAGTATTGGCTAGCTTCTGGCGCACCAGATCCAAAGGCAGGGTTGACCAGCGGCTTTCCGCATAGCCAAATACCTGGGAAGGGTTTTTGTAATTGAGGCGATAACGGATGTTGCTGTGCTGGATTGCATCAGCGGCATTCAGGCTCTCAATCGGCAAGGCAAATTCGACCCGGTTTTCTGCGGATTGCAGGCCGAAGTCATAAAAGTCCAGTTGTTTGGTTTCAGGCTTGATCGAGCTGACGCAAGCGTTGAGCGTAGCGGCCGCCAGCAACAGGATGGCAAGCGATGATGTTTTTTGCATGGGATACCTCATTGAGCAGGTTTAAATCCGGATTCGCCTGGGCCGGGGCGCAATTCCGGTTTTCCGAAAATCAGGCTTTGCGGGTTTTCTTCCAGCATATCCAGTAAGCGGCTGATACGTCGCGCATCGTCGTTGGCAGTCGCCGTCAATTCATTGAGGCGCGGCAGAGTTTCATTATTCAGCGTATCGCCAATTAGGCCGGCGCTGTTACGAATGTCACCAGTCATGCCGCGTACATCCTGTACCGCCGCAGTCAGCTCATTGAGCAGCGGTGTAGCGGCGTTGGTAGCGTCTTGCAGGTTGGTGAGCGTTTGCGAGAACTGCTGCTGGTTTTGCTCCGACATGAACTTGCTGGCCTTGCCAAAGGCTTCGTTAGCGGATGCCAGCGTCGGGCCAAGGTTGGACGATGCCTGTTCCAGGTTGGACAGGGTTTGGTTCAGGCTCTGCACATCGATGCTCTGCATCACGGCATTGGCATGCTCAATGGTTGCCACACCATGATTGACGAAGGATTCCACCTTGTCTACCAGTTGCGGCACGCGTTCGGAGATGCGGTCGATCAGCGAGGGACGCATGGTGATAAGTGCGCCCTGGGCCAGCTGTTCTCCATTATCGTTCGGGTCGTTGAGGTCGATGTAGGCGAGGCCGGTGACCCCTTGAGCACGCAGCTCGGCATAGGCATCCTTGGTCAGGTGCAGTTTTTCATCCACACGTATAGTGATTTCGATCTCTGATTGAGATTCCGGGTCCAGGGCAATCTTTGAAACCTTGCCGACATTGACGCCGCGGAACTTGACCGAGGCTTCCTGGCTCAACCCGGTGACCGGTTGTTTGGAAATGATTTTATATTCGGTAAGCGATTGGCGCGTTCCGCTCATCCACCAGAATGCAAAGGCGAGAATGGCCAATAGTATGAGGGTAATAATGCCAACGGCAAGGGCATGGGCGCGGTTTTCCATAAGTTATCCAGTTCTTTCCAATCGGACACGAACGCCCTGGAAAAAGTTTTGCACAAAAGGGTGATCGATATTGCCAAGCTCGCGCAAGCCGCAATTGGCGACGATGCGCTTGTCTGCAAGCACGGCTACCTTGTCGGTAAGCGATACCAGGGTATCCAGGTCATGGGTGACAAAAATCACGGTCAGTCCAAGCGCATGCTTGATACTCTTGATCAACTCGACAAACTTCTCGCTGCGGTCCGGGTCGAGCCCGGCCGTAGGCTCGTCCAACAGCAATAATTCCGGTTCCAAGGCCAGCGCGCGGGCCAGCGCCACCCGCTTGATCATGCCGCCAGAAAGTTGTGAGGGCAGCCGCGAGCCGGTATCCGGCTCCATTTCCACTAGCGAGAGTTTATGCAGCACCAGCTGGCGTATGGTCGCCTCGTCAAACTGCTTGAGCTCGCGTAGGGGAAAGGCAATGTTATCAAACACGCTCAGGGCGGAGAACAAGGCCCCTTGCTGGAATAACATGCCCAGCCGGTTCATCAGGCGCTGCTGCGGGATTCTATCCATCTCGTGCAGGTTCTTGCCGAATAGCAATACCTCGCCCTTGGTTGGTCGGGTGAGGCCGACGATATGGCGCAACAATGTGGTCTTGCCGCTGCCGGAGCCGCCGACCAGCGAGACGATTTCCCCGGCATTAATCGTAAGGTCCAGGTCCTGGTGCACGACATTGCTGCCGAATACGGTCCAGACTTTGCGGATTTCACAGATGGGGCGCACAGCTTGCTCGGCCATCGCGTTATACCCCTATGCCGCTGGTGAGGATGGCGAAGGCGGCATCGATCAGGATGACACAGGTGATGGCCGTGACCACGGAACTGGTGGTGCTGCGGCTCAGGCTTTCGGTATTGGGCTTGATGCGCAATCCGAAATGACAGGCCATTACCGCGACAATGAAACCGAACATGACGCCCTTGATCAGGCCCAGGGTAAGGTTAACCGGTTGTACCACGGTAGCGAGATAGTCGAAGAAAAAACGGAAGCCCAGGCCGAGTTCGAGGTTGGCAGACAGGGCGCCGCCAAACAATCCCCAGGCCGAGGTCCATATGACCAGGAACGGCGCGATAAAAGTAAGCCCTAACACTTTCGGCAGGACAACGCGCAGGATGCGGGAAATGCCCATGGTGGCAAGCGCGTCAATTTCTTCCGTGACGCGCATGACGCCTATTTGCGCTGCCATGGAGGAGCCCGAACGACCAGCGACCAGCACTGCCATCAGAATGGGCCCAAGCTCGCGGATGATGGCCAGGCCAAGGATATTGACGATAAAGATGTCCGCGCCAAAGGTTCGTAGCTGGGTGGCCATGAGGTAGCTCATGGCAATGCCAATCATGAAGCCGAGCAACGCCGTGACTGGTAAAGCGGTGACGCCGCTCTTGTAAATGTTGGCGCTGAATTCGCGCCAGGGGAAATCCTGTGGGCGCCGCAAGAGATAGCCCAGTTCTATCACCAGCAATCCCAGCAGCTTGACGAAGTCTACGACGTGGCTGGTGATGAAAATCGTGAGCTTGCCGGAAGCTGCCACCAGCTTCAGCCAGTCAAAACGCGGGGCCTTTTTCTCGGGGGACTCGGCCTGGATAGTCGCCAGGGTATCAAATAATTGAGCTTGCTCGTCAGTGAGTGCTACCTTTTCTTCCAGCTTGCCTTGCCAGCCGTTCCACAACACTGCTGCGCCGGCGGTATCCAGTTGCTCCACCCGGGTGAGGTCCCATTGCGCGGCAGGATCTGAAAAATAGGGTTTGAGGGCATGGCGCAACTGGGCAAAGTCATTGTCCAGGGCACGCAGCGACCATTGCCCGCTAAGGGCAATCCGCTTTCTGCCTTGGGCATCCTGCTCTACCTGAAAACTTGCTGCAGCCATGAGCATCCTTTGATTGTTGCGCCAGCCATACCGGATGGTAAATGATTGGGACTACGAGGATGGCATCGGCAAGTGTAATGCCGATGCCATCCTAAATGGGTTATAGCAGATTAAATTTTGCCGTCCAGACCCAGTTGGAAATATTTATGCACGATTTTTTCCTGGTTTTCCAGCAGCCAGTCGATGTCGGGCTTGTTGCTCATGGCCTTGTGGATGGCGTTGGCAGTGGCTTTGCGATGGATGTCGAACAGTATCTTGTGGTCCAGGTTGTCCTGCTCGACCACAATCGGGTTGAGCCAGACGGAGACGATGATGCCGAGGTCGTTGGCTTTTTCCTTGGGGATGTCGCCGTTGCGTACGGCATCGAGCACGCCGTTGGCAATCGCTGCCTGCACGGTGCCCATGAGGATATTGGTGTAACGCTCGTTCTTGACCGTGACCTTGCTCACCATGATGGTGGCGGGCCGCACCATGATATCGGTATTGAGGATGGCAAGCACGCGGGAGTGGCCCTTGACCTGGTCGCCGAGCAGCGTGCCGAAAGCGGTGCCCATGGGGCCATCCATTTCGCCGATGATGACTTCAGGCTCTGCAGCCGTGCCCGGAGGCCCACCAGCTACCAGTGCTTCACCGACGCGCATGAAAATCTTGTCACTCATTGTTGCTCCTTACTTTTCTGATTGGATGGAAATGTGGAATCGAGTAGTTTTAACTTAAATCCGGTGCAAATGCAAAAATGCTAGCGGGCCACTCAATGACAACAGCGGCAGGCTATAATTTCCCGGCTTACCATTTTTTAAGGCAAAACTCATGAAAAGTTACCGTAAAGAACTTTGGTTCAATGCGCCTTCGCGCGTGGCATTCATCAATATTACCCACGAAGTGGAAGCCTGTTTGCGCGAAAGCGGCGTACGCGAGGGGTTCGTACTGGTCAACGCCATGCATATTACCGCCAGTGTCTTTATCAATGATGACGAATCGGGCCTGCATCATGACTATCGCGAATGGCTGGAACGCCTCGCGCCGCACGAGCCTATCCGCAACTACCGTCACAACGATACCGGCGAGGACAATGCCGATGCGCACATGAAGCGCCAGGTCATGGGGCGCGAGGTAGTGGTGGCGATTACGGACGGCCATCTGGATTTCGGCCCATGGGAGCAGATTTTCTATGGCGAGTTCGATGGTCGCCGCAACAAGCGTGTGCTCGTCAAAATCATAGGCGAATGAACATTGAAAAAACGCGTGCTGGTCGTGGCGGCCCACCCCATGCTGGAGAATTCGCGAGTAAACCGTGCCTTGCTTGATGCTGCTGCGCTTTGCACCGGGGTTCAGGTGAGGGATATTTATGCCCAGTATCCCGAGCAGATGATCGATGTGCAACAGGAGCAGGCCCTGGTGGATGAACATGATGTACTCGTGTTCCAGCACCCCTTGTATTGGTATTCCTGCCCCGCCTTGCTCAAGAGCTGGTTTGATACGGTGCTGAGTTATGGCTGGGCCTACGGCGAAAGCACTTCCAAACTGACAGGCAAGGCATGGGTGCAAGCCGTGTCCACGGGCGGGTCGGAAGGTGTCTACCAGCGCAATGGCTACAATCGTTTTTCACTTGCTGAACTGTTACGGCCGTTTGAGCAGACTGCACGCTTATGCAATATGCGTTATCTGCAGCCCTTCCTCACCCAGGCTGCCGATACCTTGAGTGACGCCGCTTTGCACGAACAGGCTAGCAGTTACGCCGCGTGGCTGGACAATCTTGTCGCAGGCGATTGGCCTCCTGACGTAGACAGCCTGCAAGCGGAAGAGGCGCAATACCTGGCGCCGGCAAACGGCGTAGAGGCTTCTTGATGGCAACCGCCCATATTCCCCCATTATTGCTGGAAGGCGCTATCTACCTGGGTGCAGCCGTCCTGGCGGTACCTATCTTCCGGCGCATCGGGCTGGGCTCCGTATTGGGATACCTCTTTGCAGGCATCGTCATCGGCCCCTGGGGACTGGGATTGGTGGCAGATACCGAAACCGTGATGCATTTCTCCGAGTTCGGCGTCGTCATGATGCTGTTCCTGATCGGCCTTGAGATCGAGCCTGACAAGCTCATGAAGCTGCGGCTGCCAATTTTTGGCATGGGCGGGTTGCAGGTGTTGCTGACCGGCGGGATTGTCTATGGTCTTGGCACTGCTTTTGATCTGGATTGGCGCTTGTCGCTGGTGGTCGGCATGGGAGTCGCCATGTCATCGACAGCGATTGCGATGCAGATTCTGGCGGAGCAAGGCGCATTGAACCGACCATCGGGCCGTTCCGCTTTTTCTGTATTGTTGTTCCAGGACCTGGCCGTGATCCCGATCATGATCCTGCTGTTGGTGATTGCCCCGGGCGCGCATACCGCGCACGGTGTGCATATGGACTGGCTCGCCATCCTCAAGGCGGTGTCGCTGGTCATACTCCTGATACTCGGCGGGCAGTACCTGCTGCGGCCGGTGCTGCGTTATATCGCCAACACCGGTTTGCGTGAGATATTCATCGCTTTTTCCCTGTTTCTCATCATCGGCGTTTCCATCCTCATGACGCTGGTTGGATTATCCATGGCGCTGGGCGCCTTTATCGCCGGCGTATTGCTGGCCGACTCGGAATACCGCCAGGAGCTGGAACTCGACATAGAGCCGTTCAAGGGCTTGCTGCTTGGCCTGTTTTTTATCTCGGTGGGCATGTCGGTGAATCTGGACCTGGTATTACAGCAGCCGGGCCTGATCGTAGGCTTGGCGCTGGCTTTTGTCCTGTTCAAGCTGGTGCTCCTGTTCGGCCTTGCCAAGGCGTTCCGGCTTGATAATGCCGGCGGCCTGATGTTTGCCGTCACATTGTCCCAGGTGGGCGAGTTTGCTTTCGTCATTTTCAGCGGGGCCGTAGACGCCAAGGTCATCAGCCAGGAGCACGGAGCTTTGCTCAACTCGGTAGTGGCGCTGTCCATGGTGACAACGCCACTGTTGCTGCTGGGTTTCCATTTTGTCTATCGCCGTTTGCTGCAACAACGGCGCAAGGACGGACACCATGACGAATTCGAGGAAGCACGCCCTGTGATCGTCGCTGGTTTTGGCCGTGTGGGGCAGATCATTACCCGTCTGCTGACCAGTGCCGGCGTGGTGCCCACCGTGATTGAGCATGACCCCAACCAGATCGAGTTGATGCGCAGTTTCGGCTACCGGGCCTACTATGGGGATATTACCCGGCCGGATGTGCTGCGGGCTGCCGGCATTGCGCATGCCAAGCTGCTGATATTGGCGATAGATAATGCAGAGGAAACGCTGGAAACAGCGCGTTATGTGCGGCAGCATTATCCCGATGTCAAGATACTTGCACGGGCGCGCAACCGCACCTATGTGTTTGACTACATGGATCTGGGCATAGACTGCGTGCGGGAGACTTTTCTCAGCGCCGTGCATTTGGGCGAGAAGGCATTGCGTGAAATGGGCTACGGTGCCTTCCATGCCTACAGCACGGCATGGAAGTTCAGGCAAAACGATGAAAAAATGATGCATGGCCTGCACCCTATCCACACCGACATGCAGAAAGTGGTTTCCTATAGCGTGCGCACGCGGCAGGATCTACAGCGGACCTTGACGCGGGAAATGGAAGAGGTTGTTGCCGGCCTCAATAACAATGCCTGGGAAGGGCAAACCAAAGCTCCCGCGCCCAAGGACTGATCCTTAGGCAGCGGCTTCTGCCTAGCTCTGGATATAACTTTCCAACTGCTTGATCAGGAACTCCTGATAGGCAATGGTTTCCTTGACCAGGTCGCCTATCGAGAGCAGGCCTATCAGTCTGCCGTCTTCTAGCACGGGCAGGTGGCGTATGCGTTTGCCTGACATCAGGTTCATACAGTGATCGACGGTGTCATCCGGGCTGACCGTGATCAATTGCACTGACATGATGTCGCCCACAGTGGTGGTTTTTGAGGTCTTGCCCTTGATGACCACTTCGCGTGCGTAGTCGCGCTCGGAAAAAACGCCCACCATCTGGTCGCGATGCGTGACCACCAACGCGCCGATATGGTGCTCGGCCATGATGAGCAATGCGTCATAGACCAGGCTTTCTGGTGCGACGGAATAAACAGTGCTGCCCTTGGTTTCCAGAACTTGCCTCACGGTTTTCATGTTGGCTCCTCCGTTGTTTTCTTATTGGCGTAAGCCCAATATACACCTTATTGTGTCATGGTTAAATGTTTGAGCAGGCAACAAATATTGACCTTGTTGTCCTGAATATCCCAGGCATGACCATGGCGAGTTGAATAGTGATTGACATAATTAGTCAGCTAATTATAATTCGGCTAATTATGTTGCAGCTCAGAGACCTTCCCAGCAAAGCCGTATTGGATAAGTTTTCCGCGCGCTATCCGGAAGCGGATATCAGTGCGGTATCTTCCTTTCTGCACCTCTTGCGCGTGGCGAGCGATCTTTCCCTGGCGCTCGATGCCTGCTTGAGCCGGCATGGTCTGCTGCAAGGGCGGTGGTGGGTGCTCATCCTGCTCATGCGCGAAGAGCATGGCATCTCATTGCCTTCCGTGCTGGCAGAAAAGGCAGGCGTCAGCCGCGCCACGATGACCGGCTTGATTGATGGTTTAGAGCGCGACGGCCTGGTCGAGCGTATATTTGATAAACATGACCGCAGGCGGGTATCCGTGAGGCTCACGGCACCAGGCCAGGAAAAGCTGGACCAGGTGATGCCGGATTATTACACGCGCTTGCGTCACTGCATGGCCGGGGTGAACGAAGCGGAGCGGGATATGCTCAACGGCATCCTGGTCAAGCTTAATGCCGGGATCACGGCATTTGATGCGCCTGGTGCCAATGCTTCAGGCACATCGTTTAAAGCGCCTGTTCAACCTCATGAAAAGTCTGAACAGGCGCCAAGCAAGGGTAGTTAAGCAGTAAGCACGTATTTCTATAATCAAGAGAGGAGCATCATCATGAAGATCAGCAAGGTTATCGTCGCTGTCGTTTTGCTGGCACTGGTGGCTATCGCTGCTGTTGCCGTTTATCAATGCAATGCCAAGCCTAGTGAAGAAGACGCTAAAGCCATCGTGAGCAAGCTCAACACAGCATGGGATGAGGCTTTTGCCCAGGCTTCAGCCGGTACACTAAGCTCTTACTACGATGCCAATGGCAGCCTGTTGCCGGCTGGCGGTGAGCAAGTGACTGGCAGCCAGGCGATTGCAGATTTCTGGTCCGGCCTGTTTGCCAAGGGGTTTGCCGAGCACCAGATCACGAATGTGGAAACCGGCATTGTCGGCAACACGCTTTACCAGCGCGGCAAATGGAGTGCCGTACTCAAGAGCGAGGATAGCGAGCCGCAGCAGTTCAGTGGCAACCTGCACATTCTCTACAAAAAGCAGGATGACGGCAGCTGGAAAATCCTCACCCATACCTGGAATTAACCTTTTTACAACGCAAAGGGAATAACGATGTCGAGTTCAGATTTCAAAGCCACAGCCGAGCAACTCAACCAGGCCTGGGATGCTGCCTTCAATGCCAAGGATCATGCGCTTGTAACCTCCTTTTATGATGATGCAGCGACCGTGTTGCCTTCCGGCGCACCGCAGATCAACGGCAAGGATGCGCTGCTGAGTTTCTGGAAGACTTCCATTGCCCAGGGCATCATCGACCACAAGCTGGATTTGATCCATGCCGAGGCAGACGGTAACCTCGCTTTCCAGCGCGGGCATTGGAGCGCTGCCGTGGTCGATGCGCAAGGTCAACGCCAGAGTTTCAGCGGCAACGTGCATCTTTTGTACAAAAAGCAGGCTGACGGTCATTGGAAGCTGCTGAGCCATATCTGGAATTAACTTAACCAGGGCCTTGTGCCGGGAGTTGACATGAAAGCGGGATCGACCACTGTGCGTGCTTTTGCGGCGTTGCTGCTGCTGGCCGTGCTGTGGGGTTACAACTGGGTGGTCATGAAGCATGCGCTGGACTATGCAGGGGCGTTCCAGTTCGGCGCAATGCGGACTTTCTATGGCGCCGTGTGCTTGTTTGCGCTGCTGGTATTGATGCGCAAACCGCTGAAACCGCGCGAAGTGCCCACCCTGATCTGGCTGGGCATATTGCAGACGTGCGGCTTTACCGGCCTCATCATCTGGGCGCTGGTGGAGGGCGGGGCGGGCAAGACTGCCGTGTTGACCTACACCATGCCGTTCTGGGTCATGGTGCTGGCCTGGCCGTTGCTGGGCGAGAAAATCCGCGGCATGCAATGGCTGGCCGTGCTGTTTTCAGTGATGGGATTGCTGTTTATCCTCGATCCGCTGCATTTGGGATCAGACCTGTTCAGCATGTTTCTTGCGATATTGGGCGGCGTGTTCTGGGCGATTTCCGTGATTGTCGCCAAGAAGCTGCACCAGCGCGTGCCCGACCTCGACCTTATGTCGCTCACCGCCTGGCAGATGCTGTTCGGCTCGCTGCCGCTGGTGGTGGTGGCTTTCATCGTGCCGGCGCCGCCTATCGACTGGAGCATCAACTTCATCGGCGCCGTGCTGTTCAATGCGGTGCTGTGCAATGCGCTGGCCTGGCTGCTCTGGCTTTATGCATTGCAACACCTGCCCGCCGGGATTGCCAGCATGACATCCCTGCTGGCGCCGGTGATCGGGGTGCTGGCTGCCTGGCTGCAACTGGGAGAAGACCCAAGCCGCGGAGAGATCATCGGCATGCTGCTGATTGGCGTGGCCTTGCTGATCATTTCCCTGCACAGCATGCGGCGCAAGGAAGAAGTCGACCCAGCCATGGGGCAGGACTGAATCCGGGCAATGAATTGATTTATCATTGACACTGTTGTCCGTCCGCCAATACTCCCACCATGGAGCAGGCGCAGGAGAGCAGTTTTCAACCATGACCGGTTGACGCTTACGGATTTGCGAGCCCGGCACGCCTGCTTTTAGAGCAGTGAATACCGCCAGCGCCAGCCTCATCCAGTCCGCACGTTACGGTATAGAGTCATAAGGAATTACCGTGAAAAGGAAAAAATTCATCGCCGCGATAGCGTTGGCTTGGTCACAATCTGTCGTGCCGGCGGCCTCGTTTGCCGCCTTGCCTGCAACACCGGCCAACGGCAAGCAGCCCAATGTGGTGTACATCCTGCTGGATGACCAACGCTATGATGCATTCGGGTTTATGAATCCGTCGATTCGCACGCCGAACATGGACAGCATCGCCAAGGAGGGAACGCATTTCAAGAATGCGTTCGTCACCACCTCGTTATGCTCGCCGAGCCGCGCCAGCATCTTGACCGGCATGTACGCCCATAACCACCGCGTTTCGGATAACAACCCGATGGATATTTCCCATCTGAACTATTTCCCGGAACGGCTGCGTGACAAAGGGTATCAGACCGGTTTCTTTGGCAAATGGCACTTCGGCGGCGCCGACCAGACTGCCACCAAGGGCTTTGCCGGTTTTGACCGCTGGGTCGGGCTGCTAGGGCAGGGCAGCTATTACCCGATTGATAACTATGGCAAGCCGGTCATGCTCAATGTCGACGGAAAACTGGTGCCGCAAAAGGGCTACATTACTGACGAACTGACCGACTATGCGGTGAGTTGGCTGAACCAACTCGACAAGGACAAGCCCTTCATGATGTATCTGTCGCATAAAGGCGTGCATTCCGAGTTCCTGCCGGCCAAGCGTCACCGCGGCAGCATGCAGGATGTCAAGTTCCCGCTGCCCGATACCTATGCAGACACGCCGGAAAACTATGCCGGCAAACCGATGTGGGTGAAAAACCAGCGCAATAGCTGGCATGGCGTCGATTATCCCTACAACACGGATCTGGATATCCAGAAATACCAGCGCGACTATTATGAAACGCTGCGTGCCGTCGATGACAGCGTGGGGCGGGTGCGCGAGTGGCTGAAACAGCAAGGGTTGGACAAGAACACCATCATCATGGTGATGGGGGACAACGGCTTCATGTTCGGTGAGCATGGCCTGATCGACAAGCGCACAGCCTATGAAGAATCGATCCGCGTACCGCTGATTGCGTCAGGCCCCGGATTCGCCAAGGGAAAAGTGGTGGAGGAAATCGTCAGGAACATCGACATCGCCCCGACGATTCTCGATGCGGCAGGCGTGCAGGCGCCGCAGCACTATGACGGCCAGAGTTTCTGGAAGCTTGGCCTTGATGGCAGCGGTGCGCCGAAGCGGAAAGACTACTTCGTCTATGAGTACTTCTGGGAATACAGCTTCCCGCAAACGCCCACCACGTTTGCCATCCGCACGCCGGAATACAAATACATCCAGTATTACGGCGTGTGGGACAAGGAAGAGTTGTACGACATGAAGAATGACCCGCAGGAAAAGCACAACTTGATCGACTCCAATGATGAAAAAATCATCACGGCCAAGATCGCGCTGCGCAAGCAGCTTTATGAAGATCTGAGCGATCAGCAGGGGAAAAATGTCATTCCTTACAACCAGCGGCTAAACCAAGGCCAGGTCTATCGCTACGAAGGCACTGGCGAGCAGCTGGCGCCGTTCCCGCGCGAGTGGCTGAAAGGCTATAACCACGGAGAGATTTTCTCCGGCTTCATCCCCGACCAGCCTGACAAGGATGCCAAAGTGAAAGGCTCGGCTGAAGCGCTGAGGGAGGGCGAGAGAAAGTTGCAGGAATTGTTGAAATAAACAGCGCTTGGCTCATGGTGCCTTGCGGTTAACTACTGCCGACAATCCCAGATGGGCACCATGGATACTATCCCGGCGATGGTGAGCCGGCTAGCCCTCTATGGTAAAATCCGCAAGGTTTTTTGCACAATTCGCAATCAAAGGATTTTACAAATGGCAGGGCACTCAAAATGGGCCAATATTCAGCATCGCAAAGGCCGTCAGGATGCTAAACGTGGCAAGATTTTCACCAAGCTGATCAAGGAAATCACTGTCTCCGCACGTATCGGCGGCGGGGATATTAACTTCAATCCGCGCCTGCGCGCTGCCGTGGCTGAGGCCAAGGAACAGAATATGCCCGCGGACAACATCACCCGTGCGATCAAGCGTGGCACCGGCGAGCTTGAAGGCGTCAATTACGAGGAAATCCGCTATGAAGGTTACGGTATCGGCGGCGCAGCCATCATTATCGACTGCCTCACGGACAACAAACAGCGCGCGGTAGCGGATGTACGCCATGCGCTGAGCAAGAATGGCGGCAACCTGGGCACCGATGGCTCGGTGTCGTTCATGTTCAAGCACTGTGGCGTCTTGGTGTTCGAGCCGGGCACCAGTGAAGACCAGGTCATGGAAGCCGCGCTTGATGCGGGCGCGGAAGATGTTGTCACGGATGAGGATGGCAGCGTAGAGGTCATTACATCCCCTGGCGACTTCACAGCCGTCAAGGAAGCGCTGGAGGCGGCCGGCCTGAAAGCCGTGCTGGCTGAAGTCACCATGAGGGCGGAAAATGAAACCGTGTTCACCGGTGACGATGCGGCTAAGATGCAAAAACTGCTGGATGCGCTGGAAGATTTGGATGACGTGCAGGAAGTCTATACTAACGCCGTGATCGAGGAGTAATGACGCTGCGCATACTCGGCATCGATCCCGGCCTGAGGCTCACCGGCTTCGGTGTGATCGAGAAAACGGGTGAAAAAATCGCCTATGTGGCGAGCGGCACCATCAAGACCACCACTGGCAAGGGCAGCGAGATCGAAGACTTGCCGACACGGCTCAAAACTATTCTGGATGGATTGGCGGAAGTGATTGCTACCTACCAGCCCCAGCAATCGGCCATTGAAAAAGTATTCGTCAACGTCAATCCGCAATCCACCCTGCTTTTAGGCCAGGCGCGCGGGGCCGCGATCAGCGCTCTGGTGCTGAATAACCTGCCGGTCGCCGAGTATACGGCGCTACAGGTCAAGCAGTCCGTGGTCGGCAACGGGCATGCGGCCAAGGACCAGGTACAGGAGATGGTCAAGCGTCTGCTCAACCTGCCTGGCCTGCCCAGGCCGGATTCGGCAGATGCATTGGCCTGCGCGATTTGCCATGCGCACGGCGGACAGGGCTTGGGTAAACTGGCAACAGCGGGATTCAGGGTAAAGGGCGGCAGGTTGATATGATTGCAAGATTGAGCGGTATCCTCATCGAGAAAACACCGCCTCAGGTGGTGATCGACTGTAACGGCGTGGGCTATGAATGCGAAGTGCCGATGAGTACCTTCTACAATTTGCCAGCTACTGGTGAGAAAGTCGTCCTGCTTACCCAGTTTATCGTGCGCGAGGACGCGCAATTGCTTTATGGCTTCGGTAGTGAGCAGGAGCGTACAACGTTTCGTCAGCTCTTGAAAGTAAACGGAATAGGCGCGAAGTCAGCGCTTGCTATCCTGAGTGGTCTTTCCGTGGATGACCTTGCGCAGGCAGTTGCCCTGCAGGAGCCCGGCCTGCTGACCAAGGTGCCGGGCATAGGCAAGAAAACCGCTGAGCGGCTGTTGCTGGAACTCAAGGACAAATTCTCCATTGATGGAATAACAGCAGGTGCAGGTGTTGCCGGGCAGGCCAAGTCGGCCAGCGGTGATGTACTGAATGCACTGCTGGCGCTTGGTTATAACGAGCGCGAAGCGCTGGCCGCAGTCAAGCAATTGCCAGCCGATATTGCGGTTGCCGAGGGTATCAAGCTTTCCCTCAAGTCGCTTGCAAAAAACTAACAGCCTATAAAAACCTAAAAGCCGAATGCATCTTTCATCACATGGAAGATGTAGTGCTGCTCCTGAATACCCTGGAACAGGTGGGCATTCGGGCCGCCTGCAAAGATTTCCACTTCTTCCGCCCCGTGGGTTTCGCCGCCCAGCGGCACGGTGACCTCCTGGTGAAAGTCGGGATGCGCGGTGTCGATATTGCTCAGGTCCTCGATACGCCCGCCGCGGGGAGCATGGCCTTCTGACGTGGCCGCGTAACCTTTGCCGTTGGCGTAGGTGAGTGTGGTGTATGGGTTACCATCGGCCGCCTTGCTCAATTTACCATCTACCTTCACTTTGCCCAGGATAGGATTGCCGCGCTCCGGATAGCCCCCGATCGTCATGGTATGGCTGTGGTCGGCCGTCACGATCACTAGGGTGTCATCGAGATTGACCTTTTCCAGGGTTTTCTTCACGGCGTCCGATAACGCGATGGTCTCGGTCAGGGCACGGTAGGCATTGTTGGCATGGTGTCCATGGTCGATGCGGCCCGCCTCGACCAGGAGAAAATAACCTTCTGGGTTTTTCTTCAGGATGTCGATGGCCTTTTCCGTCATGGCGGCTAGCGATGGTTCCTTGCCGGGGTCGTTGGGCCTGTCATGCTCGTATTGCATATGGGAGCGCTCGAACAGGCCGAGCAGGCGCTTGGTGCTGGCGGGGTCGATCGCATCGAATTGCGCCTGGTTCCAGACGAAAGCCGCGCCAAACTTGTCCGCATATTCCTGCACCAGGTTGCGGCCATCGCGGCGCTCGCCTTTTTGTCCGGCATTTTCAGGATCATCAACAGTATCAGGCAGAAAACGGCTGCGCCCGCCACCCAGCACGACTTCGATACCGTCGCCGATGCCGCCGGGACCGAAGTTGTCGACCAGTTGCAAGGCGATATCCTTCACCCTGGAACCGGCAGGGATGTTGTTGTCGGACTCCCAGTCGCGTGCGGAAGTGTGGGCATAGGTAGCGGCCGGGGTGGCATGGGTGATGCGCGCGGTGGAAATGACGCCTGTGGAGCGGCCGTGTTGCTCGGCAAGCTCTAGAATGCTCTTGAGCCTGGCAGCGTCGACCTTGTTGCCATCCTTTTCTTCATGCCGCACCCGCTGGTCGACGGAGATCACGCCGCCGTTGGTTTTGACGCCGGTGACGATGGCGGTGATGGTGGAGGCGGAGTCAGAGGTTTGCTGGTTGGCAGAATAAGTCTTGGACAAAGCCAGGTATGGCAGTTTCTCGAAAGCCAGCTTGTTGCGCTCGCCATCACGGCCCTGCAGTTGGCCTTCGAGGATACGCGCGGCCGTCACGGTGGAAACCCCCATGCCGTCGCCCACGAACAGGATTACGTTCCTGGCCTTGCGCGTGTTGGGTTGCAGCTTCTTGGCTGCTGCCAGGGCTTCCTGGCCATCCTGGTACCAGGTGTTGGCGTCTTCTGCCGTTGCCTGCCCATGCAGCAGCATGATGACCGCAAACGCGGAAATCTTGAATAGTGTCTGTTTCATTTGTTCAATATGCTTTCCCATATAAAAATGCCTGGTGAATATTCACCAGGCATTGAGTGGCTAACTATCGGCAGATGTTACGCAGTCTTGCTGTACCGGTTGACCGGTTTTTGCAATCCCAGGTGTTCGCGCAGCGTGCTGCCCTGGTATTGCGTGCGGAAAATGCCGCGGCGCTGCAGTTCCGGTACTACCAGTTCGGTGAAGTCGCGCAGGCCTCCCGGCAGCCAGGGCGCCATGACGTTGAAGCCGTCGGCACCGCCTTGCTCGAACCATTCCTGTATTTTATCCGCAACGGTTGCCGCTGTGCCGATCACTGTGAGGTGGCCGCGCGCGCCGGCGATCCTGAGATACAGTTGGCGAATGGTCAGGTTTTCCCCCTGCGCCAGCTCGGTCAGCAATTTCTGCCGGCTTTGCTGGCCGTTGTCGGTCAGCGGCAGTTCCGGCAGCGGGCCATCCACCGGATAGGCGGAAAGGTCGAAGTTGCCTATCATGCGTCCCAGCAATGCCAGGCCGGATTCGGGGTCCACCAGCTCCTGCAGCTTGTTGAACTTGGCCTCAGCTTCTGCCTGTGTCTTGCCAATAATACTGAAGATGCCGGGCATGATCTTGAGGCTGTCCGGCTGCCTGCCGTATTTTGCCAGCCGTTCCTTGAGGTCGCGGTAGAAATCCTGCGCCGATGACAGCGTGGGGTGGGCAGTGAATACCACTTCCGCCGTTTCTGCGGCCAGCTCGCGCCCTGCCTGGGAACCGCCTGCCTGTACGATCACCGGCCGCCCTTGCGGGCTGCGCGCCACATTGAGCGGCCCGGCGACATTGAAGTGCTTGCCGTGGTGGTCAAGCGCATGCAGCTTGCTGCGGTCAAACCAGATGCCTTTCTCCTTGTCGTTGAGAAAGGCGCCTTCTTCCCAGCTATCCCACAAACCGGTCACCACGTCATAAAACTCCCGTGCCCTGGCATAGCGCTCGGCATGAGAAACATGCTGTGGCAGGCCGAAATTGGCTGATTCGGACGCATTGTCCGAGGTCACCAGGTTCCAGCCGCTACGCCCGCGCGAAATCTGGTCGAGAGAAGCGAATTTGCGCGCGATATGGTAAGGCTCGTTATAGGTGGTGGTCGCCGTGCCGATCAGGCCGATGCGCTTGGTCACCGCTGCCAGCGCGCTGAGCAACGTCAGCGGCTCCAGCCCCGCAGGGCCGGCAGCCGCGGTGAGCGCATCGGCAAAGAACACGGCGTCGAAGTTTGCCGCTTCAGCCAACTCCGCTGCTTCCTTGTAGACGGCAAACGGATCGTCATCCAGCACATTGTCCGGGTAGCGCCATCCGGCCACATGGTGGCCATTGCGGATGAGAAACGCGCCCAGGCTGAGTTGACGGGGTTGGCTCATGGCTAGAAGTCCTTCCTCACTTGGACGCCGAAGTAGCGGGCGTCGTCACGGGGGACGAAGCGCTGAATACCAAAGACGTTGCTAGACAAGTTGGTGGCATATGAACGGTCCAGCAGGTTGCGGCCGACTAGGGCAAAGCGCCAACCATCCTGGGTGGAGAGTGCAACACTGGCATTCCAGATGCCGTAGGCTTCCTGTATTGTGTTGTCTGTCTGTGGCATCAGCAGGAATTGTTGCTTGCTTTGCCAGATGTAGTCAGTGCCAAGGTCAACCACATAGCCGTTGTTGAGAGGAATGGCATAGTTGGCACGAACGACGGATTTCCACTTGGGTGCATACGGTAGAGGCTTGCCATTGACTAGGCAATCAGTAGCGCCTGGAGGGCAATTGATATTGTCTATCCGTGAATCAACATAGGCCAGCGATCCAGACAGGCTCAGCCGGGAAGTGACTTTGGCATTGGCATCCAACTCCACACCACGAGTGGAGACCTCACCCGCATTGATGAGCCGGTATACGAGGTTGGTACCTACATAGTCTGGGATATTGGCCTGGTAGTTTTTATACTTGGTATAAAAAGCCGCGGCATTGAAGATGAGGCGATTGTTTAGCCATGCAGATTTCAGGCCGACCTCGAAAGAGTTGGAGGTTTCGGGCGCCAATGCCTCGGTATCATTGTTGCCGTCGAACATATTGAAAAAGACGTTGTAGGCCGGACCTTTGTAGCCGCGGGAATACGTGGCGTAGGTCATCACATCCTCGCTCAAGTCATACTGCGCACCCAGCCGTCCAGAGTATTCGCTTGCGCTGGTGTCCCCTTTCCTGAGTGGCTGATTGGGTCTGACACCTCCTGTGAATGTGGGAAGAATGCTGTTACGTACATGATCGAAAGAAAGTTCGTCATGCGTATAACGCAGACCGGCAATGCCGCGGAACTCGGGAGTGAAGTTCAAAGTGCTCTCGCCAAATAGCGAGATACTGTCACTGTCCACGCTATAGTCGGAACGTCCGAAGAAGTTTGTGCCGGTATCGGTCGTACCGCTGCGCTGATAGACTTCATCGGTCTTGCTCTTGAGGTAATAGATACCTGCCACATATTCGAGGAAGCCTTCCTTGGGTGATGCAATGCGGACTTCCTGTGAGAACTGCTTGGAATCCACCGTGCCTCTATCGTATGTTGCTGGAAAATCGCTGGTGATTCTGCTGGGGTCGTAATTGTTGCCTATCTGCGATGTGGAAGTGTTCTGTGTGTTGTCCCAGGTGCGGAACGCAGTAATTGACGTCAGGGTGTAATCATTGATTCGCCAGTCAACTTGTGCGGAAATCCCCTGGTTAGTATCGGTGACTTCGTTCCTGCCATCGCTGCGGATTGTGCGGTTGCCCTTGCTTGGCACGACAGGGCTGATGGCCTGGATGAAGGCGCCGTTGCTGGATTGGTAAGGGACTGAACTAACACCATTCGTGCCATGGGTGTAGTCGGCAATCAGGGTGATGTCGAGGTCTTCGGTCGGTGTCAGCAGGAACTTGGCACGGGCGCCTTCACGTTCATAACCGTTGAGACGGCCGCCGAGCACGTTCTTCACATTGCCGTCATAGTCGGCCCAGAGACCGTTGATGGACGCGTAGAGCAGGTCAGGCACCAATGTGCCGGAAAGGCCGAAGCGGATACGTTTTTCCCCGCCTTCATAGTAGGAAGCGTCTACATAAGCGTGCGTGTCGGCGCTGGGCTCCTTGGAGACGATATTGATGACGCCAGCAGAAGCGTTTTTGCCGAATAGCGTGCCTTGCGGGCCGCGCAATACTTCAATGCGCTCCACGTCAAGCAGATCCAGTGTCGCTTGGCCTGGGCGGGCATACACGACGCCATCGATCACGGTCGAGACGGTAGGTTCGATGCCGGGTGAGGTGGAGATGGTGCCCACGCCGCGGATGAAGATGGAGGAATCCTTGTTGCCGCCCTGCTGGCGGAAGGTCAGGCTGGGTACTTCGTTGGCAATGGTCTGGATGCTGTTGAGGTTGGATTGCTCGAGTTTGCGTCCATCCAATACTGAGACCGCGACCGGAATGGATTGTAGGCTGGCTTCACGGCGGGTGGCGGTGACAGTGATGGTGCCAAGCGCAGGCTGGGCTTCCTGCTCGGCGGTAGCTGGCGTGTTTTCAGTTTGGGCTTCAGCATCGCCTTCGGCAGCGATTACGGCAGACATGCCACCGGAAAGCAGCGCAGATGCCAGCGCCAAGCCAATACCCCGGCGCCGGAACTGTTGCAGATGAGTGTGGTTTGGTTTCATACAAATTCCCCTAATCTATTTGTAAAGTTGGTGCAGTAAAGTTTGGTACCCGTTGCCGGGAAACCCTGAAGGTTGAGAAACAGTTCATCCCTTGATGCCTCCTGTCGTCAGTCCGCTGATGACCCGCTCCTGGAACACAATGATGAGGATGGCGAGCGGTACGATGGCGACCACCAGTGCGGCAGAAATGACCGGCCACGGAAAGGTGAATTCGCCCTGGTAGAGCATGATGCCCACGGGCAGGGTGCGGCTGCCAGGCGCGGCATTCAGCGTCAATGCCAGCAGGAACTCGTCCCAGGAATTGACGAAAGCGAGAATGCTGGCGGTAAACACGCCCGGAGCGGACAGTGGCAGGACGATGCGGTAGAGTGCCTGCAGCCTGGTGCAGCCATCGAGCATGGCGGCGTTTTCGATGTCCTTGGGTACTTGCTGGAAAAAGCTTGCCAGCACCAGTGTGCACACCGGCAGGCTTTGCACGGCATAAGGCAGGATCAGCGCGCCGTAGGTGTTGATCAGACCCAGGCCGCGCATGATCTCGAACAATGGCACCAGCAGGGTGGCGGGCGGGAACATCGCCACGGCGACGAGCAAGGTGAGAATCAGCCCGCGGTGGCGCAGGTGCAGCCGGGTCAATGCATAGGCGGCGCCGGTGGCGGCAAACAGCGTGAGCAGGGTGGAAAGCAGGGCGACAGCGAAGCTGTTGCCAAGGAACAGCAGCAAGGGCTGGTCGCTGAATGCATGGATGTAATTGCTCAGGCCGGGATTCTGCGGCAGCCAGGTGATCGGCGTCTGGGCAAGCTCAATATCGCTCTTGAACGAAGTCAGCAATATCCACAAGGCCGGGAAGAAGCCATTGATCAACAACACGGCAGCAGCAATCCAGCGCAAGGGCAGCTTCAGCATCACAGCGTCCCCTTGTATAGCTTGCGCAGGTAGATCGAGCTCACGGCCATGGAAAGAACGAATAGCAGCACTGCAAGGGCGGAACCATAACCGACATCCATGTATTCGATGGCGGTGGTGTTGATCAGGATGGAAAGCGTTTCCGTGTACCGCGCCGGGCCGCCTTGCGTCATGGCATACGGGATATCGAAGGATTGCAATGCGCTGATGGTGCGGAAGATCAGCGCAACCATCAGCGCGGGAACCAGCAATGGTAATGTGACGTGGTGGAAAATTTGCCAGCGGCTGGCACCTTCCAGTTCGGCTGCTTCGTACAGGCTGCGCGGGATGGTTTGCAGGCCTGCGAGCAGGATCAGCGCAACAAAGGAGGATGTCTTCCAGATGGTGGCAATGCAGATGGCGAGGAAACCCCATTGCGGGATCAGCAGGAAAGAGATGGGCGCAAACCCGGCACGGCGCAACAGGTCATTGACCACGCCGTATTCGGTATTGAAGAACCAGGCGAAGATCATGCCGGAGAATGCCAGCGGCAATGCCCAGGGCAGCAGGAGCGCCAGCCGCACCGGCCAGCGCCATTTCCACTGGCGGTCGGCGAGCAGCGCCAGCACCAGGCCGACCAGCAATGCACCGGGAACGGTGACGATGCACAAGGCCAGCGTGAAGCGGACGGCGCGCCAGACATCCGGGTCGCGTAGGGCATCGGCATAATTGGCCAGGCCGATGAAAACTGGGCCGCTCTCGCTGAACAGGCTGATGGAGTACAAGCTGTCATGGATGACCTTGGCGACTGGATAAACGACAATCAGTCCCAGCAGCAGAGTCGCGGGCAGCAATAGCCAGAACGCCAGCGATGCTTCACTGATATCCCCCAGCCTGTTGCGCAGGCCGTCCTGTTGCCGACTGAAAAGTGTGCGCACGCTCAACGCAATATCCTTTCCAGCCGGCGGCTGATGTCTTCCAGGCCTTCTTCGGCTGTCAGCGAGCCCGCCAGCACGGCGGAAGTCGATATGCGCAGCACGTCCGATACCTGGGCGTAGCGCGGGGTCAGCGGACGTGACTTGGCGCCCATCAGGGCAGGTTTGGCATTGTTGAGCCAGGGAATGATGGCCTGGACATCCGCGTCGTCATAAAGCGAAAGGTAAGGCGGCAGCAGCGCGCCTTGCAGGGTGATGTAGCGCACGCTTTCAGGCGATGCCAAGAAGCGCAGGAAGTCGGCTGTCTGCGCCTTGTTGCGCGAATAGTTGGAGAGCGCCCACTGCCAGCCGCCCAGGCAGGTGGCATGTTCCCCGTCTTGCATCGCTGGCATGCGGATGATGCCGACCTTGTCCTTGACGCGAGAGTCCGCGTCGTTCTGGAACACGCCCCAGGCGAACCCCCAGTTGATCGCGAAAATGGCATTGCCGGCCTTGAATGTATTGACGGTGTCGCCGGTCTTGACCTCGGCAACGTGGCGGCGGATCACGTTCTTCTCGATCAGGCCTTTCCACAGTTGCAGGCTGCGCAATGCCGCGGGTTTATCCAGCGCCAGCTTGCCGTTGGCATCCAGGATATCTTTGCCCTGGCTCCAGTAAGGCAGCAAAAAGCTGCACACCGTGCCTTCAATCGGCGCGCCCTGGATAGAAAGTCCTTGCAGGAGAGGCTTTTTCTCTTGCTTGAGGATGGTCTGCGCGGCAGTTTCCAGCTCCTGCCAGGTTTGCGGTGGGGCGATGCCGTATTGCGACAGCAGATCCTTGCGGTAGTACATGAACATGGCGTCGGTTACCGCAGGCAAGGTGTAGAGCTTGTCCTTGACCAGGTTGGTCTGGCGGTAGACCGGCAGGCCGTCGGCCAGCAATTTTTCCCTTTCTTCGCCGAAATAGGGGTCGAGAGGCGCAATCCAGCCCGCAGTGGCAAACTGGTATGGATGGACGATATCCAGCATCAAGGCATCAAAGCTCGGGTCGTGCGCATTGAGCAGTACGGAAAGGTATTTGCGTTGCAGCTCGGAAGTGGAGGCCCCGCTGCCGATTTCTATGCGGATGCCGGGATGGCTGGCCTCATAGCGGTCAGCCAATGTGCGGAATAAATCCGGGCGCTGCGCTGCGCCGCCGATGAAGACGCGCAGCACGGTTTCTGCCTGCGCCGGGATTGCCGTCAGCAGGAGCAGGCACAGGCCAATGATGCGCAATGGGGGGGTGATGCTCATCACGCTACCTGCTCCGCACTGCTGGCTTGGCTGGTGGTAAGGCGAATGCCGCTATTGCTGTCAAACCAGTGGAGGTTGGCATAGGCGACATGGACTTGCAGATTTTGCCCGTTCGATATGGACTGGTTGCCTGGAAAGCGGGCCTGCACGGTGTATTGCTCAAGATTCGCCGTAGGCTGTTCCAGGCGCAATGTGGCAATGGTCTCGGAACCCAGCGGTTCGACTAGCTCAACCGCAGCGTTCAGGAGCAGGCCTGGCTGGCCATTGAGGGTAGAGTCGTTGATGCGCAAGTGTTCCGGCCGGATGCCGAGCGTAATTTCCTTTTCCGAAGTGTTTTCCAGAGGATGGGTAGGCAATGCCTGCCCTGCGATGAACGCTGTGGCGTTTCCGGCTGACCACTGCAAAGGCAGTGTGAGCAGGTTCATTGGCGGCGCACCCATGAAGCCTGCGACAAATGTCGTGGCCGGGAATTGGTAGATTTCCGCAGGCGTGCCCAGCTGCTCTATACGGCCATGGTTGATGACGGCGATGCGGTCGGCCAGTGTCATCGCCTCCACCTGGTCATGCGTGACGTAGATCATGGTTTTGCCCAGGCGCTGGTGCAGGCGCTTGATCTCCATGCGCATCTCGGTGCGCAGCTTGGCATCCAGATTGGATAGTGGCTCGTCAAACAGGAAAAGTTGGGCTTCGCGTACGAGCGCACGGCCGATGGCGACGCGCTGGCGCTGGCCGCCGGAAAGGGCAGCAGGCTTGCGTTGCAACAAGCCTGTCAGCTGCAGCAGATCGGCGGCGGCATGTACCTTTTGCTGGATTTCATGCTTTTGGGTGCCGCGGATGCTGAGGCCGAAGGCCAGATTGTCATAAACGGTCTTGTGCGGATATAGTGCGTAGTCCTGGAACACAAGGGCCATGTTGCGTTCGCGCGGAGGCAGGCGGTTGATGCTGCGGCCGTCGAGGATTACTTGGCCTTCGTCGGCTTCTTCCAGGCCGGCCAGGATGCGCAGCAGCGTGGACTTGCCGCAACCCGAAGGACCGACCAGGACGATGAACTCGCCCGAAGCGATATCGAGGTCGATTTCCTTAAGGATGACCGTCTGGGCAAAGCGTTTGCCCAATCGCTGCAGGCTAAGCTTGGCCATATCTTCCCGACTGCGGCGTAAAGGTGTGCGCGGTGTTCAAGAAGAGCTTGCCTCTCCCCATAAACGAATGTTTTGAATTTTGAATAAACACTGATAATCTCGCTGATGTTACCGGTAACATTGAGAAAAGTTTGGGCAAGTCTTTGTATGCTGTCAAAGAATTAAATAAAAAATAAATAGTTAAAAATGTTATATAGAAAAGAGATAAACAAGCATGTCGGGTAAGCGCAAGGGCCTGGGAAGGGCAACGGTTCATGACGTTGCCAAGCTGGCGGGTGTGTCTTCAATTACGGTCTCGCGTTATTTCAAGCAGCCGGAAATCGTGTCCCAGGCATTGCGTGACCGCATTGCCGAGGCAGTCAAGGCCTTGGATTACCTCCCCAATCATGCCGCGGGTGGCCTGGCTTCTACCCGGGGGCGCATCGTGGCGATGGTGATCCCCAATATTTCCGGCCCCATTTTTGCCAATACCATCCAGAGTTTCAGCGATGAATTGAACCGGCATGGATACCAACTGCTGCTTGCTTCCAGCTATTTCTCCGTGGAAAAGGAAGAGGATGCCGTGCGCGCGTTCCTCGGCTGGTCTCCCGCAGCCCTGGTACTGACCAGCCAGTACCATTCCGAGGGCACGGAGCGGCTGATTGCAAAGGCCACCATGCCTGTGGTGGAAACCTGGGATTACGTGCCCGAACGCAAGCCTGTGCAGGTTGGTTTCTCTCATATTGATGTCGGGCGGCAATCGGTAGAGTATTTACATGGCAAGGGTTATAAACGGATCGCATTTGTGCAGAACAGCCTGATCGGCGACTTGAGCGCACTGGACCGGCGCGATGGTTATATCGCCCGCATGACCGAACATGGCCTGGAACCCTGGGTATTTGTGCCTACCCAGGCAGACCCGTTCGAGGCAGGCCGGCAGGCGGTCAATTCCTTGTTGTTGCGCAAGCAACCCGCCGAGGCGATCATCTTTGCCAACGACAACCTGGCAGCGGGCGGCATGCTCGCAGGGGCGCGTGCCGGTATGCGTTTTCCGGAGGATTGCGCCATCTTCGGTTTCGGCAATTATGCTTTTTCCGAGATGCTGCTGCCCAGCCTGACCACCATACGTCCGCCTGCCAGGGAGATCGGCGAGGTGGCGGCCTTGCGGATATTGCAGGCATTGGGAGAAGCGGCTGCTGAAGGTCCGCTTAAACACCTCAACCTGCTCGACTGTGAATTGATTGCGCGAGAGAGCGCTTGAATTTTGATGAATTGAAGGAGTGAGTAATGACTTACCAGGCCAATGCCAGCCGTTATGACCAGATGCAATACCGCCGCTGTGGCAACAGCGGGCTCAAGCTACCGCTGTTGTCGCTGGGCTTGTGGCATAACTTTGGCGACAACACCAATATTGCCGTGCAGCGCGATATGCTGTGCACCGCTTTCGACCTCGGCATTACCCATTTCGACCTCGCCAACAACTACGGCCCGCCGTATGGCAGCGCGGAAGCCAATTTTGGGCAGATATTCAAGCAGGACTTCCGGCCCTACCGCGACGAACTCATCATTTCCACCAAGGCGGGCTGGGACATGTGGCCTGGCCCTTATGGCCAGGGCGGCGGTTCGCGCAAATACTTGCTTGCTAGCCTCGACCAGAGTTTGCAGCGTATGGGTCTGGACTATGTGGATATTTTCTACTCCCACCGCTTCGATGCGGAAACGCCTCTCGAGGAAACCATGGGCGCCCTGGCCAGTGCAGTGCAGCAAGGCAAAGCGCTATATGTGGGCATATCGTCGTATTCTCCAGCCAAAACACTGGAAGCTTCCCGGCTGTTACGGGAATGGAAAGTGCCTTGCCTGATCCATCAGCCTTCCTACAATCTGTTGAACCGCTGGATAGAGAAAGACCTGCTTGCCACCCTGCAGCAGGAAGGCATGGGCTGTATCACTTTTACAGCCCTGGCGCAGGGGCTGCTTTCAGACAAGTACCTCAACGGTATCCCGCAGGATGCACGTATCAATCGCCCCGGTGGTAATTCCATCCAAGCTAGCCACCTGAGCGAGGAAAACCTCAACCACATCCGCGGACTCAACCAGATCGCCTTGCAGCGCGGCCAATCCCTCGCGCAGATGGCGCTGGCCTGGGTGTTGCGCGACGAACGGGTGACTTCCACCTTGATCGGTGCCAGCAATAGCCGGCAAATCCACGAGAATGTCGCCGCATTGCAGAATCTTGCATTTTCACAGGAAGAGCTTGCAGCCATAGACTCGCTTGCCCAGGAAGGCGGCATTGATTTATGGGCGGGTTCCTCCAGCGAATGGAAATAGTCATGATGTAATGTTTTAAGGCAAGGTGGAGAACAATCACTGGCTTTTCTGTATCATGCGCATATATCGCTGGCTGGTTGCAGCTGCGGAGTTAAGCAAAGCTAAAATTCCACCTGATGATAGAAACTGACCGTTTAATCGCCCCCTCTCCCCAAAGCCCGCAGGAAGAAGCGCTGGAGCGTGCCTTGCGTCCCAAGGTGCTGGATGAGTATGTGGGGCAGGAAAAGGCCCGCTCGCAGCTGGAGATTTTCATCAATGCTGCGCGCGGCCGCTCGGAGGCGCTCGACCATGTGTTGTTGTTCGGGCCGCCCGGCCTGGGCAAGACCACGCTTGCGCACATCATCGCCAAGGAAATGGGCGTCAATATGCGCCAGACCTCGGGGCCGGTGCTGGAACGTGCGGGCGACCTTGCCGCTCTGCTCACCAACCTCGAGCCCAACGATGTGCTGTTCATCGACGAGATTCACAGGCTGTCTCCCGTAGTCGAGGAAATCCTCTATCCGGCAATGGAAGACTACCGCCTCGACATCATGATAGGCGAAGGCCCGGCGGCACGCTCCGTGCGCCTGGACCTGCCGCCATTCACCCTGGTCGGGGCTACCACCCGCGCCGGTATGCTGACTAATCCATTGCGGGACCGTTTTGGCATAGTGTCGCGCCTGGAGTTTTACACTTCTGAAGAGCTGTCACGCATTGTTTATCGTTCAGCCGGCTTGCTTGAAGTTTCCATGCAACAGGAAGGCGCCCTGGAAATCGCGCGCCGCTCGCGTGGCACGCCGCGTATCGCCAACCGCTTGCTGCGCCGTGTAAGGGATTATGCGCAAGTGAAGTCGGATGGGGTGGTGACCCCTGAAATCGCGGACGCCGCCCTGAAGATGCTGGATGTGGACAAGCTGGGCTTCGACGTCATGGACCGCAAGCTGTTGCTGGCTGTGCTCGAGAAGTTCGACGGCGGTCCGGTCGGCCTGGATAACCTTGCAGCGGCGATCGGCGAGGAGCGCGACACCATCGAAGACGTGCTTGAGCCCTACCTGATCCAGCAGGGCTACCTCATGCGCACCCCGCGCGGACGTATCGCCACCCAGCAGGCTTACCAGCATTTCGGTCTGGCAGTGCCAGGAAAACTCGGTACAGGAGAGCTCTGGCAGCAATGAGTGCAAGCAGGGAGTTCCGTTGGCCGATACGTGTTTACTATGAGGATACAGACAGTGGCGGCGTGGTCTACCACGCCAACTACCTTAAGTTCATGGAGCGTGCGCGTACCGAATTCCTGCGCAGCCTGGGTTTCGGCCAGGCGGAACTAAGAGGTGATCTCGGAGTCTTGTTTGTCGTGCGCAGCCTTGCGTTACAATACCGCCGTCCCGCACGTTTTGACGATGCGCTTGAAGTCGTCACGCGTCTCAAGGAGTTCGGACGCAGTCTTATGAAATTCGAGCAGAAGATATATCGCGGCGATGAACTCCTGATCGACGCCACGGTGGATATTGTCTGTATCGATGCCGAGCAGTTCAGGCCGGTGACCATTCCGGCAGTTGTGCGAAATATGATCGATCCTGTGAGATCAAACCCTACGGAGCTTGAATGAACCCTACTGAAGACATGTCGTTTATATCGCTGATCAGCGGTGCCAGCGTGCCGGTACAGATCGTGATGGTCTTGCTGCTGCTCACTTCGCTGGTTTCATGGTGGTACATCTTCATTAAGTTTTTCTCCATTCGCAGCGCCGACCGTGAAGCCGAGGAGTTCGAGCGCGTGTTCTGGAAAGGAGGCGACCTCAACCAGCTCTACGAGAGCGTCACTTCCGGCCGCCGCAATGTGCAAGGGCTGGCCAGCATTTTCGAGGCTGGCTTCAAGGAATATGCGCGCCTCAAGCGCCAATCCAGCCTGGATGCCGGCGATGTTACCGAAGGCGCACGCCGCGCCATGCGCGCAGCCTATAACCGCGAGATGGACGAACTGGACTCTCATCTGCCTTTCCTTGCCTCGGTGGGTTCCGTGAGTCCTTACGTTGGTTTGTTCGGTACTGTGTGGGGCATCATGAATGCCTTCCGCGGGCTTGCCAACATGGCGCAGGCTACCCTTTCCCATGTGGCGCCTGGGATTGCCGAGGCGCTGGTGGCAACCGCTATCGGCCTGTTTGCTGCAATTCCTGCCGTGATTGCCTATAACCGTTTCACTGCCTCGGCAGATCGACTTGCCGTGCGCTACGAAAGCTTTATCGAAGAATTTACCAATATCCTGCAACGCAAGGCATAAGGAGGTCGTGATGAGCCGCCGCAAATCCCGCCGCCTGATGAACCAGATCAACGTCGTCCCCTATATTGACGTTACGCTGGTGTTATTAGTGATTTTCATGGTGACAGCGCCTATGACCAACCCCGGGGTTGTCGAGTTGCCCCAGGTCGGGCAGACGCTCAAGCAGGCAGCTGCGCCTATCGTGATTACGGTCAAGGCGGATGGCCGGGCTGAGCTCGAAAGCAAGGTCATGGAGCGCGACCAGTTGCTGTTCGAGGTTAAGAACCAGGTTGAAAAGACGCCCGACCGTGCCATCGTGATTGCTGCGGATAAAAACGTGCAATACGACAAGGTGGTGACCTTGATGGATAGCCTCAAGCAATACAAGGTCGGTCTTCTGCTCAAGCCAGCCAACTGATTAATGAAATCACGTAAAGCCAACCCTTATAAAGCGCGCGCCGCTGCACTTGCCCTGCTGGTGCATTTGCTGCTGGCGGTTGTGTTTCTGGTGTCATTCGACTGGAAAACCCAGCAGCCAGTCATGGTGGCACAGGTGGAGCTATGGGAAAATCTGCCTGCAGATAAGCCGGTGGCCAAGCCGCCACAGCCTGAACCTGTTCCGGAGCCGCCCAAACCCGAGTCAAAGCCGGAACCGCAACCCGAGCCCAAACCTGAACCCAAGCCAGAGCCCGCACCGGAACCGGAGCCCCAGGCTGAAATACAGGTAAAGAAAGAACCTGAAAAGCCCAAGCCGGAAAAGAAACCTGAACCGAAAAAACCCGAGAAAAAACCTGAACCCAAGAAGCCCGAACCTAAAAAGCCGGAGCCCAAGAAAGAGGACAAGGTCAAGCTGGATGAGTTGAAAAAGTTACAGCAGGAGCTGCTTGAAGAAAACTCGCAGCCTGCGCCTGCGCCTGCGCAAAAGCAGGGGCCAGCCCAGGCCGGTGCCAATGCAGCCGACCAGAGCGAGATTGATAAATATATCGGCCAGATTCAGGCCAAGATCAAGCGCAACGTCAACCGCCAGCTTTGTGGCACTGGCAAGCCGGAACTTGAGGTTGGCATCAGCTTGATGCCAACAGGCGAGGTCATTGGGGTGCCCCGCATATTGAAGAGCAGCGGGCTGCCTGCCTGCGATGAAGCAATTGAGCGGGCGATCTTGCAGGCCCAGCCGTTGCCTGTACCATCGCAGCCCGAGCTGTTTTCACGCTTCCGCGATCTCAGGCTCAAGTTCCGCCCTAACGAAGATAACTAAAGCTGATAGAGGTTAACTACCAATAAGCAGCAAGCGCCCATAGCAAGTGTATGGGCGAATTGATAGAATGTGCGCTTAACCGTCGGGGAACTTTGCATTATTTTACTGCCCTAAACAACGATGAACAAATTACGCTTATTACTCAGTCTCTTAGTTTTATTCCTGCCACTCGGTGCCCATGCTGCCCTGACCGTTGAAATTGTCGGCGGCGCTGCCCAGCAAATCCCGATTGCTGTCGTGCCTTTCGCCCAGCAGACGCCAGTCCCCGGCCAGCAGGACACCATTGCCAATGTGATCGGTGCCGATCTGCGGCGAAGCGGCTTGTTCCGTGTGCTGGAAACTCGCGGGGTTGCCAACCAGCCTGGTGGGGACATCAATCAGGTCAACTATGCTGATTGGGCCGCAATCCAGGCGCAGGCGCTGACCATCGGCAATGTGGAGGCCTTGCCTGACAACCGCCTCAAGGTCTCTTTCCGCTTGCTTGATGTTTATAAGCAAAACCAGCTGGTTGGCATGGAATACAACATTACGCCAGCGCAGTTACGCATGACAGCCCATAAAATTGCGGACGTGATATACCAGAAGCTCACTGGCGAGCAGGGCGTGTTTGCTACCCGCATCGCTTATGTCAGCAAGTCTGGCGGCCGTTATGCACTGCAAGTAGCGGATTCCGACGGTTACAACCCGCAGACCGTGGTTTCTTCTGCCGAACCCATCATTTCGCCAGTCTGGTCGCCGGACGGCACCAAGCTGGCGTATGTGTCGTTTGAAAAGAAAAAGCCGATTGTCTATGTGCAATCCCTGATATCCGGGCAGCGCACCGTATTGGCTAACTTCAAGGGCAATAACAGTGCGCCTTCCTGGTCGCCTGACGGCAAACGGCTTGCTATTGTGCTGACCTATGCAGCCAATTCGCAGATCTACGCTATTAATGCGGATGGCACTGGCTTGCAGCAATTGACCCGCACCAGTGCAATCGATACCGAGCCTACCTGGTCGCCCGATGGCCGCTATATCTATTTCACTTCCGATCGTGGCGGCAGTCCACAAATCTACCGCATGCCAACCACTGGCGGTGAAGCAAGTCGCATGACGTTTGAAGGGGGATATGTTGTAAGTCCGCGTATTTCTCCGGATGGCAAGTCTCTTGCTTATATCCGCCGTGACGAAGGCAAGTTCAAGGTCGCCTTGCAGGATTTACAGTCTGGCCAAGTGCAAATTCTCAGTGATGGTGCCAAGGATGAATCTCCCAGCTTTGCTCCGAATGGCCGCATGATATTGCATGCTACCCGTATTGGCGCGCGCGGAGCCTTGGCTGCGGTTTCTGCCGATGGCAAGGTGAAGCAACGCCTGAGCGAAAGCGGCGGCGATGTGCGCGAGCCTGCCTGGGGACCTATCGTCAATCAGTAAATGATTTTGGTAATAACAAGCAAGTTATTGTAAAAACGGCCGTTATGACTTATCGCCGGGCGTTTTTGTAACAACAGGCAAGTTTGTAGTGCTGTAACAGTTGATGGTGTGTCTTACATAATCTAAAGGAGAGAACAAAGTGAACAAAAATATAGTGATGAGCGTTCTGCTGGTTGCAATGTTGGCAGCCTGCTCCAGCAAAGCAGTCAAGGAAACCCCACAAGCGGCTGTTGAGGACAAGAGTCCGGTAACGACTCAAAGCACCACCAGCAGTGATTCAGCCACCAGTGGTGTTTCCGATTCTTCCCTGGCTAGCAATCCGCTGAAGGATCCCAACAACATCCTGTCCAAGCGTAATGTGTACTTCGACTTTGACAGCGATGCGATCAAGTCAGAATATCGTCCATTGATCGAAGCGCATGCGCAATACCTGTCCTCGCACAGCGATGCCAAGGTGTTCCTGCAAGGCAATACCGATGATCGTGGTACGCGCGAGTACAACCTGTCGCTGGGTCAACGCCGTGCTGTTGCCGTCAAAAAGGTGCTGAACCTCCTCGGCGTGCAGGATGCGCAGATTGAGACCGTGAGCTTCGGCAAGGAAAAGGCAAATGCTGCTTGTGCTGATGAGACTTGCTGGCAGCAGGATCGCCGTGTAGATATTCTGTACCAAGGCGAGTAATTCATCATGCAGCGTTCACTGGTTCTGGTTCTAGCAGGATTTCTCTCACTGCCTTATTTGGCGCAAGCTGCACTGTTCGGCGATGATGAAGCAAGAAAAAAGATCGCTGATCTGCAGCAGCAGGTGCAGAGCCAGAATCAGGAAACGCAAGCCGCATTGGATGAGTTGAAAAAAAGCCAGCAGGCCTTGGAAACCAGAAGCCAGGGCATGCTGGACTTAATGGGCCAGATTGACAGGCTCAATCAGGAAATAAGCCGCCTCAAGGGCGAGCTTGAAGTTGTTAATCACAATGTTGAAAATACCCAGCAACGTCAGCGTGATTTGTATGCTGACACTGATGGCCGCTTGCGCAAGCTGGAAGAAGGCGGCGTACCTGCATCAGCCAATGGCTCTGAGGGTGAAGGAGCAGCTGATGCTGCAGGCAATGGCGACAACCCTGAGGCGCGTGATTTGGAGGCTGCCAAGGCACTCGCCGCATCAGGCAAGTTCAAGGAAGCATTTGATGCTTATAGCAAGTTTCTGCAGGCGCACCCTGGCTCTCCGCTAGTGCCGGATGCCTTGCTAGGCCTGGGCAGTGCCCAGTTCTCGTTGAAGAACTATAAAGCCTCTATCAATACCCAGCAAAAACTGGTTTCGCAGTACGGCAATAGCGATAAGGTGCCGGATGCCTTGTTCAGCATTGCCAATAGCCAGATCCAGCTTTCCGAGGTGGACAATGCCAAGAAGACCTTGCACAGCCTGCTGGATAAATTCCCCAATCACGAGCTGGCCCCGAGTGCCAAACGGCGCCTGAACGTGCTGGACTCCATCAAGTCCAGATAGCTTTCCCGTGTTGCGCATCCACGAAATATTCCACTCCCTGCAAGGGGAGTCGTCACGTGTTGGCATGCCTACCGTTTTTGTGCGGCTGACCGGCTGCCCGATGCGCTGCGTCTATTGTGATACCGAATACGCCTTCAAGGGCGGCAGCAATATGTCCCTCGACGATATCATGGCGCAGGTTGAGAGCTATGGCGCCAAGTATGTCTGCGTCACAGGCGGCGAGCCGCTGGCGCAAAAGAAGGAATGCCTCAAGCTGCTCAAGCGCTTGTGCGACGAGGGTTACGAAGTTTCACTTGAAACTGGCGGCGCTATTGCCACCGATGGCGTGGATGAGCGCGTCGCCGTGATCCTGGATATCAAGACGCCTGGTTCGGGCGAGCTGGCCAAGAATAAATGGGAAAACCTGCAACGGCTCAAGCCCAATGACGAAATCAAGTTTGTGCTCTGCAGCCGCGAGGATTATGACTGGGCCAAGCAGTTGCTAGCCGAGCATGCCCTCAATGAGAAATGCCAGGTGATATTCTCTCCGGTGTTCAGCCAGGTCACGCCTACCGATCTTGCCGACTGGGTGCTTGCCGATAGGCTGCCTGTGCGCATGCAGGTGCAACTGCACAAGATTCTCTGGGGCGAGACCCCAGGCAAGTAAGAGCGCCTAGCCAAGACCGCTTCGCTGAGTTTTGTTAGCCGCTCTGAATTAGCCGCCCAGCGCTGGTGGAAAGTCCTTCTAGGAAAAAATCATGAGTAAGAAAGCCGTAGTGCTATTATCAGGCGGGCTGGATTCCGCCACCGTGCTCGCCATTGCGCGTAGCGAGGGCTATGAGTCCTATTGTCTGAGTTTGGATTATCACCAGCGCCATCGTGCCGAGTTGCACGCTGCCGAGAATGTCGCCAAGCTGCTTGGCGCTGCCGCGCACCGTACCGCGCAGCTCGATCTTTCCATGTTCGGCGGGTCGGCCCTCACGGACAACGCAATCGATGTCCCACAGGAGCCTACAGAGGGCATACCAGTCACTTATGTGCCTGCACGCAATACCATCATGCTTTCCCTGGCACTGGCCTGGGCAGAGGTGCTGGAGTCGCGGGATATCTTTATTGGCGTCAATGCGCTGGATTACTCGGGCTATCCTGATTGCCGCGGCGAATATGTGGAGGCTTTCCAGCGCATGGCCAACCTGGCGACCAAGAGCGCTGTTGAAGGCAAGACCATCACCGTCCATGCGCCCTTGATTGATATGACCAAAGCCGAGATTGTCACCCAGGGCACAGCGCTGGGCGTGGACTACGCCAGCACGGTTTCCTGCTACCAGGCTGACGACCACGGCCATGCCTGCGGCGTTTGCGATTCATGCCGTTTGCGCAGGCAGGGCTTTATTGCTGCAGGCCTCGCGGACCCGACACGTTATGCGGATTCGGCAAGAAATACATAATTGTCTTGCCAAGACCATAAAAAATAACGTAAAATCCGCGCCTTTCTGTCTAGTCTAAAGAGAACAAGATTATGGTGATTATTCGTCTCGCCCGCGGTGGCGCGAAGAAAGCTCCTTTTTACAGCGTTGTTGTGGCAGATTCCCGCAACCGCCGTGATGGCCGTTTCATTGAGCGTGTAGGTTTCTACAACCCTTTGGCTAAAGAAGGTCAAGAAGGCTTGCGCCTGAACGGCGAGCGTATCGCTCACTGGCGCAGCAATGGCGCGCAGCTGTCAGACAGCGTTGCCCGTCTGGTCAAGCAAGCTGCCAAAGCGGCTTAATGCCTTGCCGTTGTAAAACGGCGGGTAGCTGATTTGTGAGTGAATTAGTCATTATGGGGCGCGTTGTCGCCCCTTATGGCGTTTATGGCTGGCTGAAAATCCAGCCAGATACAGAGTACCTGGATAGCCTGTTCGATTACGACAGCTGGTGGCTGGGGCGGGGAGACCCGCAAGATGCCACGCAGTGGCGTGAACTTGAGGTTGAAAAGGCAAAAGTCCATAATGCGCTGCTTTTAGTCAAATTGGCGGGTGTGGATGACCGGGATGCGGCTTTTGCCTGCAAGGGCATGCAAGTGGCAGTGCCGCGTGATGCATTGCCTCCTGCCGGTGAAGATGAGTATTACTGGTCGGACCTGATCGGGCTGGAAGTGAAAAACCAGCAGGCAGTTGACCTGGGTAGGATTGTGGATGTGTTTGCCACCGGCGCCAACGACGTGATTGTGGTCAAAGGCGAGCGCGAGCGCTTGATTCCATTTATTGGCCAAGTGGTGCTGGAGGTTGATATGGCAGCCAAAACCATGCTGGTCGATTGGGATGCCGAGTTTTGAGCGAGGCCGAGATGGCGCTCGAAAAGGCAGCACAGGAAAAGCGCACCATGCAGTTTGATGTGGTGACCTTGTTCCCGGAAATGTTCGATGCGCTGACCCGGTTTGGCATTACTTCGCGAGCGCAGGAACGCGGGATTTACGAATTGGCTTTGTGGAATCCGCGGGATTTCACCAGCGATAATTATCGTACGGTAGACGACAGGCCCTATGGCGGCGGCCCAGGCATGGTGATGCTGGCAGAGCCGCTGGCAAGCGCAGTCCAGGCTGCCAAGGTAAGGCAGCAGCAGGCGGGTGTGGCAGGCAGCAAGGTGATTCACCTTTCGCCGCAAGGTGTGCCGCTCAAGCATGAGCATGTCATGCAGTTGAGCGAGGATCCGGGCCTGATATTGCTGGCAAGCCGTTATGAAGGCGTGGATGAGCGCTTGCTCAACAGTGTGGTGGATGAAGAATATTCGATAGGCGACTATGTGCTGTCCGGCGGTGAAATTCCCGCGATGGTATTGATAGACGCGATCGTCAGGCAATTGCCGGGCAGTCTCGGCGATGCAGGGTCGGCAGAGGAAGATTCATTTGTCGATGGCTTGCTCGATTGCCCGCATTACACACGCCCCGAGGAGTATGCGGGGCAGAAGGTGCCGGAAGTGTTGCTCTCCGGCAACCATGCAAAGATCAAGCGCTGGCGATTGAAACAATCGCTGGCGCGAACCCGGGCCAGGCGCCCGGATTTATTGGCCGCAAGGTCGTTGACGAAAGAGGAATCTCGGCTGCTCATGGAAATAGAGCAGGAACAAGATTCCCATAACTAAAAGGAAGCACAAAATGGCTGATATTATCAAGTTGTTAGAAGAGGAAGAGATTGCCCGTCTTGGCAAGACCATTCCTAGCTTTGCCCCTGGTGACACCGTAGTGGTTGGTGTGAACGTGGTTGAAGGTACACGTAAGCGTGTGCAGGCTTACGAAGGCGTTGTCATTGCCATCCGTAACCGTGGTTTGAACTCTTCTTTCATCGTGCGCAAGATTTCTTCCGGCGAAGGTGTGGAGCGTACATTCCAGACTTACTCCCCGCTGATTGCCAGCATCGAAGTCAAGCGCCGTGGTGACGTACGCCGCAGCAAGCTCTACTACCTGCGTGAGCGTTCCGGCAAGTCCGCACGTATCAAGGAAAAGCTGCAACTGCGCACCAAAGACACCAACAAGGCAGCAAGCAGCGCAGAATAAACTGCTTGCCTGTGATAGAAAAGCCCCGCATCGTCGGGGCTTTTTGTTATTTCACCATGTATAAAACAGCGCGAATGGCGGAGTTCCATATGTTTTTCCTCCATCGACGGTTCAATCGCCTGCTTGCTGCGCGGCCCAGATGCCTCCGACCAGCGCAGTGACCATCAACACCAGCGCGAACAATGTCGCGCCCGTCGCCAATCCCACGGCGTCCATCACATAGCCCGTCGCTACCGGCAGCAAGCCGGCCGGGATGTAGCCGCCGATGTTGAGGACTGCGTTGGCTTGCGCGCGATGGCTGTCGGGGACGTGCAGGCCGATCAGGGTCAAGCCGCCCAGTTGACCCAGCCCCTGGCCGGCGCCGGCGAGCAGTGCGGACGCGACCAACGCCGGCACCAGCGAGGCATGGATGGCCAACGCCAACCCGACCATCGACAGCACCGTCGCCGCAGTGCTGGCGGCGAAGATGCGCGGTATCGGCCACTGGCGCACCGCGAACTGCACACCGGTAGCGGTCAGGAACATCGCACATGCCATTCCACCGGCCAGCAGCGGGCTGCGTACGTCGAGCAAATGCGACAGCAGCGAAGGCCCCAGCGCCAGTACGAAAGACGTGGCGGTGATGCCGGGGCCGAAGGTGGCAATGCCGCAGCCGACCTGCCGACGATTGGCCTGCGGCACCGTGGGCAGGCGCAGCCGTGCGGGGCCGGACGCGACCGGACGGCGCAGCGGCAGCCACCACACGATGCCCAGCGCACTGAGCAGTACCAGCGCCTCGATGCCGAAGATCGGCAGCACCGGCTGCGCCAGGCCTTGTGCAAGCCCCCCGGCCAGCAAAGGCCCAAGCCCGGCACCCAGCACCATCGCCGCCGAAGCCAGGAGCGCCGCCCGTCGCTTGTGTTCCGAGCCGCCCACATCGACCACCGCCGCCATGCCCACCGAGACGATCACGCCCACCGCGATACCAGCCAAGAGCCGGCCTATCGCCAGCATCACGATCGAAGTGGCCGAGGCGAACAGCAAGCACGCCACCAAGGCAGCCAACAGCCCTGGGATGAGGACGAGCTTGCGTCCGTAGCGATCAGATAGCTGGCCGGCGATCAGCAGCGTCCCCAGTAAACCCGCGATGTAGAGCGCGAAGATGACTGTCAGCGTGCCCGATGAGAAGCCGAGCTGCTGCTGCCAATGCACATACAGCGGCGTCGGCGAGTTGGACAGCATGAACACGGCCGTCACCACCCAGGCGGCGGCCCAGAGGCCGGAGGGCGCAGGCGCGGCTTTCATCGGGAAACCCTCTCGGCATGCACGTCGATGGCTGTGTCAGGGTAGCGGCCATACAGGGCGTGTAGCGAGATGGCAGGTTCTTGCCGCAATGCGGCGATCCATGCGGCATTGATGTGGGATTGCGACAGGTCTGGATAAGCAACGATGACCAAAGAGTTTGGCATAACAGGCTCCTATACGAGTTTTATCGTACTATACTTCAGTTCGATAAAACTCGTATAGTGTCCCGGCCTGACTCTGGATAGGAGTATGGAAGAACCTATTCGATAAATTTCGGACAGTTGCTACAATCGGCCCATGAGTGCCGTCAGAAAAACCGAATCGACTGGGCTTGACGGTGAACCTGCCGACCTGCCCGAACCGCTACCAGAACCGGATATCGCAGACCTGCGCCTTGAAGCCATCTTGGGCGCGCTGGCCGATTCTCTGCGCCTGACTATCGTACGCAAGCTGATGCTGGAAGCGCAGGCCTACGATCATCCATGCGGCTGGTTCGGATTAGACCGGCCCAAGTCGTCCCTGACCCACCACTTCAAGGCGCTGCGCGAGGCGGGGATAATCCGCCAGCGGCAGTACGGCCTGGAGCGTCGAAGCCGGCTGCGGCGCGGGGACCTCGAGGCACGCTTCCCAGGCCTGCTTGCCCTGGTTGCCAGTTGGCAACCGCCGTCCGACAAGAAATAGCGGTAGCCATCCCTTCTTACAGGCGCAGGTAAACCAAACCTTGTTGGGCAAGCGTATCAGAGACTTGAGAACACTCATTTCATAGTTCGTGCCGGCTGAATGGTAAAGCCAACCCCGGGTTTGTTCCTCTGTATATTCGTATTGCCCGCTGCGAACGCAGCCTCAGGCTGCGCAATCTCTTTTATACTGTTGAGAACATCAACATCACAATAAAGAAACGCCAGCCCATGTTTCCAGATACTGCAGTTGCGCCACAAACGATTTATCTAAAGGATTACGCACCGGCTCCTTATCAGGCCGCCCGTGTCGATCTTGCTTTTGAGTTATTCGAGGACAGGACTATTGTCAGGTCAGAGGTTTTGTACATCAAAAACCCTGCCGGCATTTCAAATCGCCTCGTATTAAACGGACAAGACCAGACCGTACTTTTGGTCGAGTTGAACGGCGCGCCGTTCGATGGCTATAGCCTAGAAGACGGCAGGATGATCATAGACAACGCTGGTGATGAGTTCACTCTTGCCATCACATCCGAGATTCATCCCGAAGCCAATACCGCGCTGGAAGGCCTGTATAAATCCCAGGGCACATTCTGCACACAGTGCGAGGCCGAAGGCTTCCGGCGGATTACCTACTTCCAGGACCGTCCTGATGTGCTGAGCATCTTCTCCGTGCGCATCGAGGCGGATAAAAACCAATATCCTGTGCTGCTTTCCAATGGCAACTTGGTTGATTCAGGCGACCTGGAGCATGGCCGTCACTTCACCGCATGGCATGATCCATTCCCTAAGCCATGCTATCTCTTCGCGCTAGTTGCCGGTGATCTTGTCCAGATTGCGGACACGTTCCGAACCAAATCCGGCCGCAATGTAGACCTGCATATCTACGTCAGGAGCGGGGATGAGGGGCAGTGCACGCATGCCATGGAATCACTGAAGAAGGCCATGAAATGGGATGAGGACAAATACGGCCGCGAATATGAGCTCGACTTGTTCAATATCGTGGCGGTCAGCGATTTCAACATGGGGGCGATGGAAAATACATCGCTCAACATCTTCAATACTAAGCTGGTGCTCGCCCATCAGGAAACCGCCACCGATACCGACTTCATCAGCGTCGAGGCCGTGATTGCGCATGAATATTTCCACAACTGGACGGGCAACCGCGTGACCTGCCGCGACTGGTTCCAGCTATCGTTGAAAGAAGGCCTGACCGTGTTCCGCGACCAGGAATTCAGCGCGGACATGAACTCGCGCGCCGTGCAGCGCATCGATGACGTCGACCAGTTGCGCAGGCTGCAATTCCCCGAGGATGCCAGTCCGCTGGCCCATTCCGTGCAGCCCGACCACTTTATCGAGATCAGCAATTTCTACACCATGACCGTGTATGAAAAGGGTTCGGAGCTTATCCGCATGCAGCATACCCTGCTGGGGGCAGAGTCATACCGCAAGGCGACCGACCTCTACTTCGAGCGTTATGACGGGCATGCCGTTACCATCAACGACTTCGTGCAGTGCATGGCCGATGCTTCTGGGCGCGACATGTCCCAGTTCTTCCTCTGGTACAAGCAGGCGGGCACGCCGGTTTTGAAAGCAGCTGGCCGCTATGACCATGAGGCCCATCAGTACACGCTGACATTAACGCAATCCCAGCCGGACACGCCGGGCCAAACTGGTAAAAAGCCGTTGCATGTCCCTGTTGCCGTGGGTTTGCTGAATGAAGCGGGTGAGGAAACGCATGCGACCCGTATTCTTGAAATGACCGAGCGCGAGCAAAGCTTTACTTTCGATAATGTCCTTTCCCGTCCGGTGCCTTCCATCCTGCGCGGCTTCTCCGCGCCGGTGAAACTGACCACGGACTTGAGCGACGATGACCTGCGCCTGCTGCAACTCAGGGATACCGACGGATTCAACAAGTGGGAGGCGGGGCAAAACATTGCGCTGCGCACCATCCAGCGCGTGATGGCCGATCCCGGAGCTGATATTGTACAATTCATCGATGATTTCGGCATCCTGCTCGAGCAAGGCTTGGGCGAAGATGCCGACAAGGCCTTGGTGGCACGTGCCTTATCCCTGCCTTCCATTGCTGTCATTGCACAAGCACAGGACGTTGTTGACCCCGCCGCCATTGATCTCGCCCGTACTGCCATTCTCAAGGCCGTCAAGCGCACCCATAAGGATTTGCTGGCCCGGCTTTACGAACACAACCGCAGCACAGGCGAATTCTCCATCTCGCCTGCCGCCATGGGGCGCCGCGCGTTGCGAAATACGCTGCTGGAATTGCTGACGGTGACCAACGGCACCGGGTGTGCCGCCAGGGCCAAGGCGCATTATGACCATGCGGACAACATGACGGACCGCGTTGCCGCGCTATCCAGCTTGGCCGACAGCACCCAGCCGCAACGCGACGAAGTCTTTTCAGACTTCCATCACCGCTTCAAGGATTACCAGCTCGTCGTCGATAAATGGTTCTCGCTGCAGGCCATCGCCAACCGGGAAGGCATATTCGAGGACTTTGCCAAGCTGCGCCAGCATCCGGAATTCAATATCAAGAACCCCAACCGCGTGCGTGCACTTTACTCGGCATTCGTAGTGAATAACCCGGTGAAATTCCACGACCTAAGCGGGCAAGGTTACGCGATCGTCAGGGACGCCGTCATCGAACTAAACGCGATCAATCCGCAAATCGCCGCGCGCCAGGTCACCCCATTCCGTGAATGGAGGCGCTACACGCCCGCCCTCCAGGCGCAGATGAAGGCTGCACTGCAAACCATTATAGATAGCCCCAACCTTTCCAGCGATGTGTTCGAGGTCGTGAGCAAGTGCCTGAAATAAGCGACAAGGCAGGGTTTGATGCAGTTATCACCGCGCCGTTTGGCGCAGTGGGAATTACCGTGGCAAATGATTACGTCACCGGCATCAAGCTAATCCCTGGACCGGTGGCACCTTATTGTGCCGAGCAGCCGTTTGTCCAGCATGTCGTGCTCAAGGTGCGGCAATATCTTGAAGATGCCGCCAATCCGCTGGATATTCCCTACCTATTGCAGGGCACGCTATTCCAGAAGCGTGTCTGGCAGGCCATGGCGCAGATTCCGCTGGGGCAGGCCTGGACCTACGGCGAACTTGCTGAACATGTCGGTTCCGGCCCCAGGGCAGTCGCCAATGTCTGTGGCGCCAACAATTTGCCGCTGCTGATTCCCTGCCACCGCATCGTCGCCAAGGCTGGGATTGGTGGATTCATGCAGGGAGAAAAGCAGGGCCTGGAAATTAAGCGCTGGCTGTTGCGGCACGAGCAGGTTGATGGCTATCGCTGAAGCGCTGCTTGACGAATTTCTCGACCACTTGTGGCTGGAGGACGGGCTGGCGAAAAACACCTTGTCCAGCTACCGGCAGGATCTGGTTGCCTTTGCTGCTTGGCTGCAAGAAGACAGGAAAAAAGCCATGTTGGAGGCCGGGTCGGAAGATATCCAGGGATTCATTGCCCTGCGCTTTCCCCTGAGCAAGCCGCGCAGCATCAGCCGCCTCATTGCCAGTTTGCGCCGCTTCTACCGTTACGCCCTGCGCGAAGCAAAAATCAGTGTTGACCCCAGCCTGCATATCGAATCGCCCAAGCTGCCGCGCTCATTGCCGAAGAGCCTGAGCGAGGATGACGTGGAGCGCTTGATCGAAGCACCTGACATCAAGACCAGCCTTGGCCTGCGTGACCGCGCCATGCTGGAAACCCTTTATGCCACCGGTTTACGGGTCTCCGAACTCGTCGGCATGCAGGTCACGGAACTGAGCCTGAACGATGGCGTGGTGCGCATCACCGGCAAGGGCAGCAAGACGCGCCTGGTGCCTTTGGGCGAGCAGTCTGTGGACTGGCTGGCGCGTTATCTGCAGGAAGGGCGGCCCGCCATCCTGCAACAACGCCTGAGCGACCACCTGTTCGTCACCCAGCGCGGCCAGGGTATGACGCGCCAGGCATTCTGGTATCTCATCAAGCGCTATGCATTGCAGGCGGGCATTCAAACTTCGCTGTCACCGCATGTGCTGCGCCATGCCTTTGCCACCCACTTGTTGAACCATGGCGCTGACCTGCGCGTGGTGCAGATGCTGCTCGGTCATGCCGATATTTCCACCACGCAGATTTACACCCATGTCGCCCGCGAGCGCCTGAAGCAGCTGCACGGAGTACATCATCCGCGAGGCTGAGGCTTCGTACTTAGGTCATGACCTCAAATCGCTTGATTGCGCGAAATACAAAGCTTGGCTGGACGCCAAAGCTTTGATGGAAGCAGTTGCTGAAATGCGCCGAGTCGGTGAAGCCGTTATTGAGCGCAATATGGGTCATATTGTCGGCATGGTGAAACTCCCCGGCGGCTGTCATCAACCTCTTCCACCGCCTGAACCGCCTGTAAGGGTTCCCGGTCTCCGTTTTGAATAAATGCAGGAATCTCGAGGGCGATAGATCTACTGCGACAGCAAGATGCTCATTTGAAAAGTTGCGATCAGGTTCATTGCGCATTATGTCGATCGCGGCCCGTATCCGCGGGTCGATAGCGGGCGTGCCGGGCACTTCTCCCAATAACCGGCTCAACCGGGCATTGATTTCATCCTTGGTCGGGTCATCCTCGTAGATGCTGCGGAAGCAATTGACCAGGTTTGCATCGTGAAAAGTCGTGGCGGAGCGCATCCGGTAGGGAAAGCGTTGCCGCATCAACAGAAACTCGGGGCTGTCCATTTCTACAAACATTTTGCCGTGTATGCCTTGGCCAAAATCAATTTCATGGTTAACGCCGGGAGGGATGATGACACAGCTGCATTCAACGGCAGCTCCATTGTTGATTCTGATTTGGAATGGCTTGTATATGCCAACATGGATTGCCGCAGCACCGTATAAATGTTGGCCGAGTGGGGGCGAGGGGCCGAAATACAGCACTTTGCCTGGCCATAGAAACAACCTGAGATGGGTAGGGTAAGCAGTCAGCATAGCCGGTTCTTACAAGACTCGATAGCTCGGAATGCCTAGAATATCAACCTATTGAAAACCTGAATAGCTTCAATTGCTTGCATATTTTAAAGTGGAGACGGAAATGGGTACGGATGAATTCAAGGACGGGTTTGAGCTTATTTTGAAGCAGCTTCCTGCGGGCGTGCTGCAGGACTTTCATTTTTTTGATTTGTCATCCCGCGACGTGCCTTGGCTGGATAGCGGAATCGACATACAGGAAGGCGACCGGTTCAGCAGCTTTGCGATTGGCAGGACAACATTGAGCGGAACCCAGATATGGATTGGTCCGCATTACCAGCTGTGGTTTCGCGTCGGGGAGGACGGCGAGGTGTTCCGCGGTACGCGTGATACGCATTCTTGGCAGGCAACATGTTCTGGACGGCTGTATCTTGCGAGTTATTTCCCTGGTGAATGGGCGGACGTGCATGGCAGTCTGGCAACGCCGAATGAAGCGTATGGGCTTGTCGAAGGAGGCTTTAGCCTGTTGTTGATACGTTGGAACGTAGAGCCTCGACAAGGGCTGGAACACCTGAGGCAATTGGGTGATGTTGAGGGATTATTGCAAGGAGAGCTTGATCGGCTTGCGAATGGGGTCGAAGTGCCCGAAGGATGGAAATATTTATGGTTCATCGGCCCTGCGGAAATTTATCGCAAACACAAACATACCCATGGCGAAACGATGTGCTGCAATACGGAGAATGATGTCGGCTTGCTGCAACAGGATGTGGATGTGCCATTGGTTCCTGATGCTCAACTGAGATGGGCCTGGAAGGTCGACCTTTTACCATCCGAAGTAGCCGAGGACACATTGCTGACTCACGATTACATGAGCATTGCCGTGGAGTTTGATAATGGGCAGGATATTACTTATTACTGGAGCGCCGGCCTGCCGGTGGGTGCCGGTTATCGTTGTCCCATTCCGAGCTGGACGGCGCGGGAAACCCATGTCGTGATTCGGTCAGGTGGGCAGGAACTGGGTAAATGGCTGAATGAACAACGCAACCTTTACGAGGATTATGCCAAGTATATAGGCGGCGCCATGCCGGGGCGGATTGTGCGTGTATGGCTGATTGCCTTGAGCCTGTTCCAGCATCGTCCGGGAAAGTGTGAGTATCAGGATATTGAATTGTTGGCTGAAGGCCGCGTTGTTCCAATAAAGTAGGCTACTTGTGTCCCCGTTCAATCACTACCCCCAGCGCCTTCAGCCCCGGCAATATGCCGGGCTTTGCTACGCGCAATTTGACCCAGGGCGCGCCGAATTCCTGCATGATGAGCTGGCAGATGTGTTCCGCCAATGCCTCGACTAGCTTGAACGAGCGTTCTGCCAGCGTTTCGCGGATACGGGAAACCACTACGCCGTAGTCTATGGTGTCGCTGATGGCGTCGGTTTGGCAGGAGCTGTTGTCCGGCATGGCGATTTCAATATCGAGGATGATGGTTTGCGCTGTGAGGCGCTCCCAGTCTGGCACGCCGAGGTGGGTTTGAACCTTGACTTCGCTGAGAAAAATAATGTCCATAGGGGCTGGAATCCTGCGTTAAGCCTGTCGGGCTGGTAGAATACGGCATTCAATTTTAATCCAATCCACATGAATACCGCAGTTTTCGTCATTCTTGCCTATCTTCTCGGTTCTGTCTCGTTTGGCATTCTGGTCAGCAAGGCCTTCGATTTGCCTGACCCCCGCACTGTCGGCTCGGGTAATCCGGGCGCCACCAATGTGTTGCGTAGCGGCAAGAAGGCAGCGGCATTGCTGACCCTGCTGGGTGATGCGGCCAAGGGATGGCTGCCGGTGTGGCTTGCCAAGGCGTATGGCCTTGAGGTTGAGGCGGTGTGCTGGATTGCGCTTGCCGTGTTCCTCGGGCACTTGTATCCGGTGTTTTATAAATTCAAGGGTGGCAAGGGCGTAGCAACGGCTCTGGGCGTTTTGCTGGCGTTCTCTCCTCTGCTGGCAGGGCTAGCCTTGTTGAGCTGGATTGCCGTATTTGCCTTGACGCGTTTTTCTTCGCTTGCCGCATTGACGGCTGCTGCCCTGGCGCCTGGTTTTGCCTGGCTGCTGCTACCGCAAGTGGGCTACATCATTGTGGTGTTTGTGCTGTCGATGCTGCTGATCTGGCGTCACCGCAGCAATATCCGCAAATTGCTGGATGGAACTGAGGCAGGTTTCGGCAAGAAGCCTTGACCAATTCAAGGCCGGCTTAGTTCTGCCAAGTCCCAACGCGGTCTTACCGTAAAGCTGTGGTCGCTTTGCTTGGCATGTTGCATGCGCATGGCGCCGGCAAAGGCGATCATCGCGCCATTGTCGGTGCAGAATTCCAGCCTGGGGTAATGTACATTGTATTGCCTGCGTTTGGCTGCGGTATTGAGCCGTTCGCGCAGCCGGGCATTGGCGCCCACGCCGCCTGAGACAATCAATTGCGTTAAGCCGGTTTTGCGCAATGCTGCCATACATTTCTTGGTGAGTACTTCCGTCACGGCCTCCTGGAATTCATAGGCAATATTGGCACGTGCAGTGTCGTCCAGTTTGTCGCCATATTGGTTGACCAATGTGAGTACAGCGGTCTTGAGGCCGCTGAAGCTGAAATTGAGGTCTCCGCTGTTGAGCATGGGCCGCGGCAGCTGGCAGGCGCCGGGCTCTCCCTGGCTTGCAAGTTTTGAAACCGCCGGGCCGCCTGGATAGCTCAGGCCGAGCAACTTGGCGGTCTTGTCGAAAGCTTCGCCGGCTGCGTCATCCAGGGTGTCGCCTAACAATTCGTAGTCGCCGATGGCGGAGACCCGCATCAATTGGGTATGCCCTCCGGATACCAGCAGGGCGACAAAAGGGAATTCCGGCGGATCAGCCTCAAGCAATGGAGCCAGTAGGTGGCCTTCAAGATGGTGTACGCCTATGGTGGGCAGGTTGAGGCTGAATGCTAGGGATTCGGCAATGCTGGTGCCGACCAGCAAGGCGCCGGAAAGGCCAGGGCCCTGGGTATAGGCAATGCCGTCAATGTCGCTCAATGATTTGCCTGCCGCGTCCAGCACATGGCGGGTCAATGGCAATGTGCGGCGGATGTGGTCGCGCGAGGCGAGTTCTGGCACTACGCCGCCGTATTCGGCATGCATGTCGATCTGCGAATGCAGGGCATGGGCAAGCAGGCCTTGTTCTGTGTCGTACAAGGCCAGGCCAGTTTCATCGCAGGAAGATTCAATGCCGAGAATTAACATAAGTTTGCGGATAATGTTGATAAAACAATCATGAGGCGCTAGAATAGCAAACTTTTTCACCCTTTCTCAAAGGTAAAGTGATTTAAATGTCTAGCGTACGTGTAAAAGAAAATGAGCCGTTTGATGTGGCTCTGCGCCGTTTCAAGCGCATGATTGAAAAGACTGGCCTTCTGACCGACTTGCGCGCTCGCGAGTTCTATGAGAAGCCAACCTGGGAGCGCAAGCGTAAGGCTGCTGCTGCCGTTAAGCGTCACTATCGCCGTATTCGCAGCCAGACTCTGCCTACCAAGCTTTACTAAGCATCAGGTAATTCCGCTGTGACGATCAAGGCGCAACTTGCCGAAGATATGAAAGCCGCAATGCGTGCCAAGGATAGCGCGCGTCTTGGGGCTATTCGCCTTTTGCAGGCTGCCATCAAGCAACGCGAGGTGGATGAGCGCATTGAGCTGGACGATGGCCAGGTGATTGAGGCTATCGAGAAGATGCTCAAGCAGCGCCGTGATTCCATTTCTCAATATGAAGCGGCTAATCGCCAAGATCTTGCCGATGTGGAGAAGTTTGAAGTCACGGTATTGCAAACTTACCTGCCTGCTGCATTAACTGAAGATGAAGTAAGTGCCATCCTTGACAGCGTGATTGCCGAGACTGGGGCAGCCAGCATCAAGGATATGAGCAAGGTAATGGCGGCAGTCAAGCCGAAAGTGGTGGGGCGTGCCGACATGGGCAAGATTTCGGGATTGATCAAATCCAGGCTTGCCGCTTGAGGTGAATTGCTCGATTGATGTTGAAAAAGGAGCTTCAGGCTCCTTTTTTGCTTTTTTCAGCTATTATTTTCACTCATGATCCCTGATTCTTTCATTCAAGAGCTGCTTAACCGCGTCGACATCGTCGATGTGATTGACCGCAGCGTTCCCTTGAAGAAAGCAGGAGCCAATTATTCTGCCTGTTGCCCGTTCCATAACGAGAAATCACCCTCCTTTACCGTGAGCCCGACCAAGCAGTTCTACCATTGCTTTGGTTGTGGCGCGCATGGTTCTGCGTTGGGCTTTATCATGGAATATCAAGGCATCAGCTTTGTGGAAGCGGTACATGAGCTGGCCAAATCGGTTGGCATGATTGTGCCGCAGGAAACCCGGCCGGAAGATGCGGTCAGGGCCAAGGTGATTCCGGGCTTGCAGGAAGTCATGCAGCAGGCGGCAAATTACTATAAGGCAGAGTTGAAGAAGTCGCCGCGCGCGATTGATTATCTCAAGGGGCGTGGACTGAGCGGCCAGGTTGCTGCCCGCTTTCAGGTTGGCTATGCGCCGCCTGGCTGGCAGAACCTGGAGGCGGTGTTCGCGGATTATCGCCATGAAGTGCTGCAAACGGCGGGGTTGGTGATTGATAATGAGCAAGGGCGGCGTTATGACCGCTTCCGCGACCGCATTATGTTCCCGATTCATGACCAGAAGGGCCAGGTGATCGGCTTTGGTGGCCGGGTGCTGGAAAGTGCTGATGTTGGCGCCAAATACTTGAATTCGCCGGAAACGCCCTTATTTCAGAAAGGCCATGAGCTGTATGGCCTGTTCCTCGCGCGGCGGGCTATTCGCGAAGCGGGAAGGGCATTGGTAGTTGAAGGCTACATGGATGTGGTGGCGTTGGCGCAGTACGGCATTGAATATGCCGTGGCGGCGCTGGGTACTGCAACAACGCCTTCGCATATCACCAAGCTGATGCGCCAGACCGAGGATATTGTATTTTGCTTTGATGGGGATAATGCCGGGCGGGGCGCAGCCTGGCGTGCGGCAATGAACGCATTGCCCGCGCTTAAGGATGGCTTGCGGCTCAGCTTCTTGTTTCTGCCCACCGAGCACGACCCGGACAGTTATGTGCGTGAGTTTGGCAAGGAGGCTTTTGAGGGTTTGATGACGCAAGCCTTGCCTTTGTCGCAATACCTGGTGCAGGAGTTGAGTGCCAATAACCGCTTGCAGTCGCAGGAAGACAAGGTGCAGTTCCTGAATGAGGCGGAACCGATCCTGAAGCAGATTCAGGCGCCCAGGCTTGCATTGCTTTTGCGTAAACGTATTGCGGAGCTGGCGGATATTTCTGGCGATGAAATGCGCCGCATGATTAAGCTGCCGGAAACTAATCGCGCCAAGTCGCGGTCTGCTCCCAAGCAGGCACGCACTACGATGTCTTTGCAGCGCAGGTTTGCAATCATGGCGATCATGCAGCCGCATTTGGTGCAGGAGCAGGATCAATCATGGCTGACGGATAACAGTGCTGAAGATGAAATGGTGCGGCAAGTGGTGAGGCTGGCTTTATCCGGCCCAACTGCCAAGCCGGCGGCAATATTGCATACGCTTGAATCTTTGATTGATGTCCGATTGCTGCATGATTTGCAACGCGAATTGCACTTGCTGGATGAAAGCCTGGATCTTGCCCTGGAGTTTGAGGGCGTGCGCAAGCAATTGAAAGATGCCTATCTGCAAAAGCAGAAAACTTCTGCCGTGGACAGGCTCAAGGAGAAAAGTTTGAGTCAGCTTACAGAGGAAGAGCGGGAGCTACTGAAATCAATTGGTACTCGCTGAATTAACAGTGGCAGACTGAAAAAACTGCTAAAAATTGTAGATATTTTTAAGGTATAATCTAGGGTTTTCCGTAATCAACCGCGGGTCGATGAGGTCAAGCATGGCTAAAGAGCAACAGAACGAAAACGTAAACGACAAAGCTGATATTACGCTGAATGACGCGGATATACGTCGCACACGGTTGAAATCACTTATTGTGCTGGGTAAGGAGCGCGGCTACCTTACTTACGCCGAAATTAACGATCACTTGCCTGATGATGTCCAGGATTCCGAGCAGATAGACGGCATCATTGGCATGATCAACGACATGGGCATCCAGGTGTATGAAGAAGCGCCGGATGCTGAAGCTCTGCTGATGTCCGATGCGCCTGCGCCGGTTGCGGATGAAGATGCTGTGGAAGAGGCTGAGCAGGCACTGTCCACTGTCGATTCCGAATTTGGCCGTACCACCGATCCTGTCCGTATGTACATGCGTGAAATGGGCACTGTGGACCTGCTGACACGTGAAGGCGAAATTGAAATCGCCAAGCGTATCGAAGATGGACTCAAGCACATGGTACAGGCAATTGCAGCCTGTCCAAGCACCATTGCCGAACTATTGGCCATGGTGGATCTGGTTGAAAAGGATGAGTTGAGCGTTGACGACCTGGTAGATGGCCTCATTGATACTGATGATGGCCTGCAAGCGGAAATCGTAGCAGAAGAAGCCAGCGTTGCCGACGAAGAGGCTGATGAAGAGGCTGGCGAGGACGAGGAAGACGATGATGGCGCCAAGGCCGCTGCCATTTCAGCAGAGGCGCTTGCCAAGCTGCGTGAAGAAGTGCTCACTCGGTTTGCTGTCATTCGCAGTGCCCACGAGAAAATGTCTGTCATCCTGACCGGCAAAGGTTCCCAGGACAAGGAATACCTCAAGCTGCAGGCTATCATCATTGATGAATTGATGGCATTCCGCTTCTCCGCCAAACAGGTTGAGGCTCTCTGTGATCGCGTACGTAGCATGGTGGATGAAATTCGTCGCCATGAGCGCAAGATCATGGATTTTTGTGTCGAAAAAGCTGGTATGCCGAGGACACATTTCATCAAGAGCTTCCCAGGCAACGAAGGCAATCTGGAATGGCTGAGTGCCGAGCTTGCAGTCAACAAGCCTTATGTTGAGCGTCTGGAGCGCTTCAGGCATTCCATTGATGATCAGCAACAACAGTTGCTTGATATCCAAGAGCGGGTTGGTATTCCAATCAAGGAACTCAAGGAAATCAACAAGCAGATGTCCACTGGCGAAGCGCGTGCACGTCGCGCCAAGCGTGAAATGATTGAGGCCAACTTGCGTCTCGTGATTTCGATTGCCAAGAAATACACCAATCGCGGCCTGCAATTCCTGGACCTGATCCAAGAAGGCAATATCGGCTTGATGAAGGCCGTGGACAAATTCGAATACCGTCGCGGCTACAAGTTCTCAACTTATGCGACATGGTGGATTCGCCAGGCTATTACGCGTTCGATCGCGGACCAGGCACGTACTATCCGTATCCCTGTGCACATGATCGAGACCATCAACAAGATGAACCGTATCAGCCGTCAGATTCTGCAGGAAACCGGTCTGGAACCAGATCCAGCGACCCTTGCGGAAAAGATGGAAATGCCGGAAGACAAAATCCGCAAAATCCTCAAGATTTCCAAGGAGCCTATCTCCATGGAAACCCCGATTGGCGACGACGATGACTCCCATCTGGGCGACTTCATCGAAGATGTGGCGACTCTGGCGCCTGTGGATGCTGCTGTATACGCAAGCTTGCGTGATGCAACCAAAGAAGTGTTAGAATCGCTGACCGCAAGGGAAGCCAAGGTGCTACGTATGCGCTTCGGTATTGAAATGAATACTGACCATACGCTGGAAGAAGTAGGTAAGCAATTCGATGTAACGCGTGAGCGTATTCGTCAAATTGAGGCCAAGGCGTTGCGTAAACTGCGCCACCCAACTCGCTCTGAACGTCTGCGCAGTTTCCTGGAAACTGGCAACGACTAAGCGAAAAGCTTTAAGGGCCTCTAGCTCATGCATGGTTAGAGCAGCGGACTCATAATCCGTTGGTGCCCGGTTCGACTCCGGGGAGGCCCACCATAGAATCAAGGGGTTACGTTAATTCGTAACCCCTTTGTTATTCCTACGATAAAAAATGATATTTAGTTCAAATTTTCTTTTAAAAATTCTTCAATTTTTTTAAGAGTAGCAATTCTATCGTCACTTCTACTTAGGCAGTGATCAGCTTCTTTCAAAAACATGGTTTTGTGAGGTTTTTTGAGTTTACTTAATGCCTTTTTCATTCTTTCTGAATGTTCAATTGGTACGGTGTAATCTTTATGCCCATGAATAAGTAAGATTGGGGAGTTAATTTTATCGGCATTAAGAACTGGGGAGGTTTGATTAAAAATCTGAGGATTTGTGCCTATGCGAGGGCGATTAATGTCAGAGAATAAATAATGCCAGTTATCATCATTAAGTAAATGTAAGTCTGTAACTGGGGCAATAGCAACTGCACAACGGTAAAGGTTAGGTTCTTTCACAAGTCCCATCAGCGCAGAATATCCCCCATAACTTGCCCCAACCAGAGCAATTTGGTCCGGTGTGGTTAGATTTTTCTCAATGAGCCAATGGGTACCGTCTGTTACATCATTTTGCATTGCTAGTCCCCATTGTTGCAGGCCTGCGACTTCAAATGCTGCGCCAAATCCTGTTGAGCCACGAAATTGAGGTTGTAGTACACCATATCCGCGACTAGCAATGAACTGAACCATGTAGTCAAAGCCTTCTTCGTCGTGAGCGGTTGGGCCTCCATGGGGCAATACTACAAAAGGGATTGGGGTATTTTGGTTAGTATGGCCCGGGGGCAAGGTAAGTAGGGCGGGGATGGTCAATCCATCTCTAGCTTGATAAGTTATTCGCGTACTACTGGCGATTTGAGAAGGGTCTAGCTTAGAGTATGTTTCTGCGATTGGACTAATAATGATTTTTTCTGTATTTCTATCTAAGAGCCAGTAAGACAATGGCTCATTACCCTTCTCTACGGTGAATAGCACGCGTTTTCCATCATCACTAATATCTACGATTTCATTGATTGATCCAGGCATCGCTTGATTGATTAATTTGATTTCTTTTGCAAAAATATTATCAAAATAGATATTAGAGTTTTTATTTGTATAGCTTACTAGTCTCTCTTTATAAATAGCAAAAGAGAGGTCACTATTCTCAGAGTAAGCCAAGGTTTTAACATATTTGTTTTTTATGTAATCTAACTCATATAGACCAGTGCCTCCCATGTGATTGGAAGCTACATAAATTATATTCGGGTCAGTTTCGCTAAATGCTACAAGATCTAGGAATCTTCCTGAATTAACTTCATATGGTTGGATTTCGTTCCAATTATCATCAGGTAGGCGCTTGACTAAATACGAGTAAGTTTTCTCGTTTAGTGATCTACCTGCGCGAATGTTGCCTTTAGAGTCAGCTTTCCAGTCAATGATATTACTTCGAGCTTGATGAGTTGTAGTCAGACGACCGGTGTTAATATTTACTCTTACTACCTCGGGATATTTGAGTTGATTTTCTGTGATGCCTATATTTGCTCTGCTGCTAGTTACATTAATACGGTCCGCGTTTCGAGATCCGGAAGGGAGGGAGATCAAAATATTATCCGGATCATTGGGTAACAGGCTGACAATATTGTTCTGAATTTGTGGGATGTAATATTGAAATTTTTCTGGATTGATTAGATTGAGAGGGTTTTTTCCATCGGCATCGATTGCGAGCAATCTAGTATCGACTGAAGGGTGGAAGGGGTCGCGTAATGAAAAGAAACGTAAGGATGCAATTAGACGACTGTTGGATTTCCAGAAAAACCAGTCAGGTTCCATCTGGGAAGTGGGGAGGTAAATTGGCTTGGTTTTTCCATCAAGATACCATATTACTAGACTTCGTTTACCTTTAACGGAGAGTATTACTGCTAGTTTTTGTCCGTCAGGGGAAAGTCTGGCATTTGCGGTTTCAGGAATTGCACCGTAAATTTCTGCAGGAGCTGGAGTAGCAAGGAGAGAGTTATTTGCTGTTGAGATTGTTGCGTTAAGAGTTAATAAAAGACTGCTTGCTGCCAATAGGTAATGTTTGATAGATACCATATTGTTGTTGGCGTAATGCCTCTCCCCTTCAAAGATCGCAAGCAGGAGTAGGTGTGTAGATAGACTACTCCTGCAAGTGTTTTATGCTTATTTTTGGAATAATTATTTTGCGCCTATAGCTGCTAGGCCAGCTGCCGCTGCTTGTTCGTCTTGTTGGGAAGTGGCACCGCTTACGCCGATGGCGCCAACGATTTTTCCGTCAAGGATAATGGGCAAACCACCTTGCAATGGCAGAACATTGGGCAGGTTGAGTAGAGCTACGCGACCACCGGCTACTACATCCTCCAGTGCTTTGGTTGGACGTTTGAAATTGTTAGCGGTACGAGCTTTGCCGATGGCGGTTTCCACGCTGGAAATCTGAGTGCCGTCAATTTTCTCAAAATAGGATAGGCTGCCGCTACTATCTACTACTGCGACTACTACTGCCAAGTTATTTTTCTTTGCGTCTGCAATGGCAGCCGTGGCTGCTTTTTTAGCTTGCTCGCTGGTAATGGGGGCGCCATAGCCAATGATGTCGGCAGCCAGGCCAAAGCTGGAGTAAGAGGCAAAAATTGCAGCTGCGATAGCCGAGCGGAGAATATTGGTCATGGTTGGATCCTCTTTTATCAAAAGCCTTGAAGTTGCAATTGATATGCCAAATGGAAAAGAGAATCTAATTAAATGTTTTTATAGGTTTTTTATATGGCAGTGTTTGAGTTGGGTGTTCAATAAAAGCCACTTTTTAATGGAAATCCAACAGACTGTTGGCTTTTAAACATTATCTTGAGTGTCATTTTTGCCAAGCGTTTGGGACTGATTAAACAGGAAAAGTTTATCTGCAGATTCATTAACCGCAACGACAGCTGGGTGTTCTGCGCGCTTGGGAACGGAGATGGCGTAGAAGTGCTGGGTGAATTCATCAGTTTCGGCGATTTTGATGACGTCGTACTCTTGTTCAATCTCATGAGCGATAACGGATGATACAGTGAAGAAGCCTATGCCGGCCGTGCCAAAAGCCTTCATCAGGGCGCTATCGTCGAATTCACCTACTATATTAGGCGTAATGTGCTGTTCGTTGAGCCAGCGCATGATTTGTCCCTGAAGCAAGCTGTCTTCCCCCATGACCAACATGGGTGCGCGGTGGAGACGTTCAGGGAATTGGCCTGGATATTTCAGTGCCAGTTCAGTGGTAGCAAAAAAAGTAGTGCCGCTTTCACCAAGTTTGTGGCTGATGCCGGTGATGTTGATTTCACTCGGCATGGGGCGGTCTGCCAGTACAAGATCAAGTTTGTGGATGGAAAGTTGGGCTAGCAGGGCTTCAAAGTTATCTTCACGGCAGACAATCCGGATGGGATCCTCAAGTGCCAAGGCGGCGGAAAGCAGGTGATATGCAATGGATTTTGGCACAAATTCTGCAATACCCACATTGAACACTCTGGGGCGCTTTTTCGGCTGGTGATGCAGCGTTTCTTCCAGCATGCTGCCAGTTTCAAAAATGCGTTCAGCATAAGGTAGGGCTAGGCGGCCTGCGTCAGTAAGTTCCAAGCCACGCCCAGCCCGTTTAAATAGGGTGACATTCAGGTCTGCTTCCAACAGGGATATTTGGCCGCTCAGCGTTTGCGGTGTGACACCCAATTGCTCACTGGCTTTTACCAAACTCCCTGCCTTAGCCACAGCCCAGAAATAGCTAAGTTGCTTATAGTTCATAGAGCGCTCCTTGGCTTCCTACTTTAACAATTCTATTTTTCCGAAGTATTTATCAGTGAATATTATGTTTTTATTGTGGTGTTGGTCTAGTACGATGGGAACCATTGCAAGAGACAAAACAATTCATCAATAAATTAATTACTTGGAGATAATCATGAAAAAGACATTGTCCATCGTTACGATCGCACTGGTTGCTGCCTGGGCGCCTTTCGCACAGGCTGAGAGTAATCCTGCACTGTTTGAGCATCAGGTGCTGGCAGCGGCGACGATCAACCCAAGCCGTTTGGCCACCGATGCCCGTATTTCTGAAACAGAAGCGGTGATCAGTCACAAGGATGTGGTGCAGTCACGTAACAATCGTCCGCACTTTAGGCATCACTTCAATGTTAACCGGATTGATACTAGTGGTGTGAGCGCTGATCGCAATGCGGGTAAGAAGTTTGTCTATGTTGCCCATCCTAAGCATGGTTTCAAGGTGAAGCGCTACGTCGGGGTTCACTAATCCCGGTCTGAAAAGCCATGCACAGGCGGTTGCAGCTGCCTGTGGTGATTCGCCCCTGAGGATACTTATGCCTCGCGGGGCGTTTTTTTTATTTTGGCCTGTTTGTGGATAGTGGAATACTTACGTGCATTGTCACCAATATGTTCTTCTCCACGCAGGCGTGCAAGCTCAATTTGTTTTTGCCTTTCTTCAATGCTGGCGCGCTTTTCTGGGGAAAGTTTGTCATAGCACCGCGGGCAAGAGATGCCCTTAACATATTTGGGTGATGCCATATCTTCTGCCGATACAGGGTGACGGCAAGCGAAGCACTGGTCGTAATCTCCAATCTCCAGCCCATGTTTGACTGCAACACGCTGGTCAAAGACAAAGCATTCGCCTTCCCATAAGCTTTCTTCTTCAGGCACTGTTTCCAGATATTTCAGAATACCGCCTTGCAGGTGGTAAACCTCTTCAAAACCTTGTTCCAGCATATATGAGCTGGCTTTCTCGCAGCGGATGCCGCCAGTGCAGAACATGGCTACCTTCTTGTTTTTGGCCGGGTCCAGATTGTTGCGTACATAATCCGGGAATTGGCGGAAGGTCGTGGTTTCAGGGTCCATTGCCCCCTTGAATGTGCCAATGCCATACTCATAGTCGTTGCGGGTGTCGATCAAAATCACATCCGGGTCTGAAATCAGGGCGTTCCAATCTTCTGGCTTGACGTAGGTGCCTACTTTTTTATTCGGATCAATTCCTGGCACACCCAGTGTTACGATTTCCTTTTTCAGCCGTACCTTCATCCTGTAGAACGGCATTTCCTCCGAGAGCGATTCCTTATGCTCAATATCTGCCAGCCGGGCATCCTGGCGCAGATAGGCCAATAAGGCATCAATCGCCTTGCGGCTACCGGCTACTGTGCCATTAATGCCTTCTTCAGCCAGTAGCAACGTACCTTTGATGCCTTCGGCATTACATAAAGCAAGCAAGCTTGGCTGAAGCTCCTGATAATCAGGGAGGCTGGCAAATTTGTATAAAGCAGCAACGACAATATAGGACACGGCAAAACTCTCGCGATGGTGTGGTTGAATAAAACGTAAGCGATTTAATGGGTTAAATAAAACCTGTTGATGAGTATAACGTTATCAAGGGGCAACATTTTAATGAAATTTCCATAAATTTCATATGGTTATTGTGTTGTTTATTTGCAACGTATCACGAATTTTACTTGTAACGAGAACGTTTATTATTTATATTCCAGCCTCTTAATAACTGTAAATAGTTGTAAAGGGAAAATTGTGCAAAAAACGACTACACAAAAATACGATAGTGCATTGAAGCCTGCTGCTGCTGCGGTTGCGCTATTGTTTGCTGGATCAGCTTTCTCCGCTGAAGAGGCGGGAGTGTTACCTGAGCTCCAGGTTCAATCCAAAAAAGATAATCCTTATGCGGTTCAGAAGTCTGCTAATCAGAAATTTACTGCTCCTTTGAAAGATACGCCTAAATCGGTGACAGTAATTACTGAAGATTTGATCCGAGATACCGGCTCGAATACTTTCCAGGATGCCTTGCGTACTACGCCTGGGATCACATTTGGCTCTGGCGAAGGCGGTGGCTCTGCATTGACCGATCGCCCATTTATCCGTGGTTTCGACTCACAAAGCGCAATCTTTGTTGATGGTTTACGTGATATTGGCGCTCAGACACGCGAAGTGTTTGCAATAGAACAAATGGAAGTACTAAAGGGGCCAAGCGGTGCTTTTGATGGCCGTGGCTCTGCTGGCGGCAGCATCAATATTGTAACGAAGCGTGCTAAAGCGGATAACTTTACTTCCGGTTCTATTGGTCTAGGGACTGACCGCTATCGTCGTGCAACTTTTGACGGCAATTACATGATTGGTGAGGATGCAGCTATTCGCCTGGTAGGATTGGTGCATGACGCGGATGTTCCTGGACGTGATTCCGTGGACGTGAAGCGTTGGGGTTTCATGCCTTCTATCACGCTTGGACTTAATGGACCAACTTCCTTGTCGGCAAATTGGTATCACTTTGAAACTGATGACATGTCCGATCGTGGTCTGCCTTATACAGATAATTCTGGCACTCTTTATCATCGCCCGCTACATGTAAGTAAAGATACCTTCTATGGTTTCAAAGACAAAGACTACCAGAAGACCGGTAGTGATATTGGTACATTAGAATTTAAGCATGCTTTTTCTGATGATCTCGTATTGCGAAATACTGCTCGCTATGGTGTGACCAAGAATAAATATGTCACGACTCGTGCCTTAGTGCAGGCGCCTGGAGCTGCCTCTGGTTTGCTTAACCTTAATAACCAAGCCAGGTATACCAAGACCGAGACAATTAGCAATCTGACGGATTTATCTATTGCATTTGCTACTGGCGATATTAACCACAATGTGAATATCGGTTTTGAATGGTCGAAAGCTGAGACAGATCAATTTGCCGCTATAACATCGGGTACATTAAATAGTCCTGTAAATATGTATGATCCTGATCCAAATCGCTCTTCAGGTTTAGATGTTAGCTGGAGTGGGACCCCTTCCTCAACAACGACCAGTAGGAACAGATCTCTTTACGCGTTCGATAGTATCGAGTTGAATGATAAGTGGCTGTTAAATGCTGGATTGCGTTATGACAAGTTCTACGTAAAGAATAACGTAGCAGATGCTGAGCATACCTTCTGGAATTATCAATTGGGGGCAGTATATAAAATCAATTCCCAAGGTAATGTCTATGTTTCATATGCGACTTCCAGCACCCCGGTAGGCTTAAATAACGGCGATGGTAACCAGGAAAACGGTAATAATCTCGTAGCGAATACAGCAAATTTGAGGCCAGAGCGCACCAAGAGCTTTGAGGTTGGTACCAAATGGGAAGTGCTAGATGGATTGGCACTTACCGCTGCGGCTTTTTATACTCAAAAATATGATGCCCGTGTCTTAACTGAAGCGGATGTGTTTGCTAATGCTGGTGAAGTCGATGTCAAAGGTATTGAGCTTAGTGCGGCAGGCAAGATTACTGCTAAATGGAATGTATTCGCAGGATACACTTATTTGGATACTGAGCAATCCAAAACGGGTGATTTCTTAGGGGGCTCAACTAACCTTGGTAGCGCTGCTAATAAGGGCAAAGAATTGCCAGGAATTGCCAAAAACAGTGCTAGCGTTTGGACAACTTACAGCGTGCTACCAGATCTGACCTTAGGTGGTGGGGCATTTTATGTAGACAGGGTTCATGCAGATCCAGGTAACTCCCTGTATGTACCTTCCTATGTTCGTTGGGATGCTATGGCGAATTACAAGATTGACGATCGTATCAGCCTGCAGCTCAACCTACAAAATTTGACCGACAAACGTTACTTTAACCAGACCTATACACGTCACTTTGCCACCGTGGCTCCAGGCCGCTTGGCATTTGTTTCTCTGAACTTCAAGTTCTAAGTATCTAGTTTTAGTTCGATATATCTCATGTTCTAACCCTATGGAGGTGTTAACCTCTATAGGGTTTTTTGCTTATGGCAGGATGAAGAAAATGCTGATTGAAATTCCAGAAGTGCTAACCAAGGAGCAAGTTGCCCAGTGCAGGCAGTTGATGGATGCAGCGGAATGGGTAGATGGCAATGTAACCTCAGGCAGTCAATCTGCGCTGGCCAAAAACAATATGCAGTTGCCGGAAGGCTCACCAGTGGCGCGCCAAATAGGCGACTTGATCCAGGATGCGCTTGGGCAGAGTCCACTATTCATTTCCGCCGCTTTGCCGCTCAAGGTATTTCCACCATTATTCAACCGTTATGAAGGCGGGCAGGCATTCGGCATGCATGTGGATAATGCTATCCGCCAGTTGCGTGGTACCAGCTTCCGTATTCGTAGCGATTTGTCTGCTACCTTGTTTTTCTCCGAGCCGGAGGATTATGACGGTGGTGTGCTGACGATTGAGGATACGTTTGGCAAACAGGAGGTGAAGCTGCCTGCTGGGCATATGGTGCTTTACCCTTCCAGCAGTTTGCACCATGTCACCTCTGTCACGCGCGGGGCGCGGGTTTCATCGTTCTTTTGGATGCAGAGCATGGTGCGGGATGACGCGCAGCGCACGCTGCTGTTTCAGCTAGATAACAGTATCCAGGCCGTGGGCGCTGAGCGTGGCGGCAAGGATCCGGAGGTGATTCGTCTGACGGGCGTTTATCACAATCTATTGCGCATGTGGGCAGACAGTTAATCTAGGCTGCGCCTTGTATGTGATTGTGCTGTAGGCGGGTTGCCATTTGCCGCAGGAAACTCATGGTAATGTGCGGCTCGCCTAGCAGCAGTGTTTCAATACTCTCTGCGTTGACCACCACAACCCTGGCTTCGTTGGAGACCACGATGGCATCTGCCACCCTGGGGGTCTGGGTCAGGAATGCCATTTCCCCAAAATAATCCCCGCTGTTGAGCTCTCGCAGCACTCTTTCGCCCAGCATCAGTTTGATGCGGCCTGATACAAGGTAATACAGGTCGTGACAGCTGTCATCAATCTTGAAAATATAGTCTCCCTTGCGGAAGGTTTTGCCGTAACGCTCCATCAATTCTTCCAGGTAGGTGGTTTGGTCTTCCGGCATTTGGTCGAACAAGCCACGCAGCAGCAAGACGTCTTTTTTACGTAAAGTGGAAATCAATGTTGTTCCGAGCATGAACACCACAAAGGTGTAGTAAAGCCAGGCGATAGAGATGAACAGGTTTTTCATGCCGCCAAACACGGCCCCATAAGCGGGGTTCACAGACAGGAACAGGCTGAATGCGGGACGCATGGCAAGCCACAGCAAGGCAGTGACAGTAGCGCCAATCAATATATGCGCAAACCGGAGACGCACTGGGAAATAAACCCGGTAGAAAACCGCCATCAGCAAGGTGGTAAGGATGATAGAGGTAGCTGAGTTGAGGTGTCTGGAATAGCTGACATGGGGCTCAAGGACTTCAACGACTTTTTCTATACCCAGACCCAGGATGGTAAACAGGAAAAACATCAGCAATATACCGAGAACACCAAGAATATCCTTTACCTGCCGCCGCATGAAAGATGGCGCTTCCTTCACGCTGGCAATGGTGTAAAAGGCCGAGCGTAATGCGCCTGCTAAAGGGACAGCCAGCCAGAACATGGCGATGAAGCCAAAGACCCCCCAGGCAGCCTTGTGCTGCGATGCGTTATAGACTTCAACCATGATGCGGCTACTGAGATTGGGCACCAAGTTGCTGACCAGAATAGCCAGTTTGACTGTGGCGTAATTGGAGGAAACCACCAGGTGGCTCAGCAGGAAGAACATGAGCACGATGAGTGGAATCAGGGCAAACATGGCATAAAAGGACAGCGATGCCGAGATGCCAAAGCCATTGTGTACCTGGAAGCTGCTCAATGTTTCGCGCAGTACAAAGAACGGCGTGCTGTAGCGATGCCGGGCATAGGCGCGGCGCGACTTGTGCAACGCCGGATGGCTGCCCAAATGTTTGACCCTGGATAGGTTGAGTGCCAAATGTTGCTCCTGCGATTGATTAAGCTGATTATTGTAATGGCTGCTTGAATTTCTCCGTTGCGGCAATTAGGGCGCTCCTTGTGCCTGTCTCCATGCCAGAATGTCCCGCATCCGGAATCATGTGGAACTCGGCATGTGGTATTGCCTCATGGAGCTGATGCGCTGTCAATGGAGGGCACACCATATCGTAACGTCCCTGCACAATGACGGTGGGGATGTCTTTTAATTGGGCAGCTGCTTCTGCCAACAGGTCGTGGTGGCCGACAAAACACTGGTTCTGGATGTAATGAATTTGCACCCGTGCGCGGGCTAGTTCGATTTTGGCATTGATTGCCTGCTCATTGATCGGGGTTGGCAACAAGGTCATGATACTGGCCTCGAAGGCATTCCAATGGACGGCTGCGGGTTCGCTGATGGCTGGATCATTTGAAAAAACGCGCTCGGCAAAAGCGCTTAAGGGATTATGCTGCTCTTCTGGCGGCAGGTAGGAAAGCAGCTTCGCCCAGGTTTCGGGGAAGAAGTGCTGTACATCACGCAAGAACCAATCCAATTCACTTTGACGGCTAAGGAAAATGCCGCGCAAGATCAGGCCGCTGACATGTTGAGGATGGGCCAGGGCGTAGTTAAGCGCCAGGGTGCTGCCCCATGAGCCGCCGAACACCAGCCAGCGATCAATCCCCAAATGCTGGCGCAGGGCATCAAGGTCTGCGACCAGATGGCTGGTGGTGTTTTCCTGCGTCTCCCCTTGTGGTGTGCTGCGTCCGCAGCCGCGTTGATCCAGCAGAATGATGCGGTAATGGGCCGGGTCAAAATAGCGGCGCTGTCCCGGATTGCAACCGCTGCCAGGGCCGCCATGCAAAAAGACGACAGGCTGTCCGGCCGGGCTCCCCGACTGTTCATAGTAAATAGAATGAAGTGGCGAAACGCTGAGCCAGTCTTGTTGATAGGGCTGGATTTCCGGGAATAGTGAGTCACTCATGGGGGATTTTTCTCATTAATTTGGGAGGCAATTTTTATTTTTCAGGGAATTTGTCATACCAAGTTTAGGAATTATTTAATTGTAAGTAAAATGTAAACAGAGTATTGCAAAACATTTTTTCCTGCACTAAGATGCAGTCTACTCGCTTTGAAGTGAGTAAGAGACAAAGTCTCAACTATGCTGCAACAACCCATAATTATAAATGGGAGGTGGTATACGCGGGGCTGGGTCTTGTTAAACCCTTAGTAGTATCACTATGGAGATTTATAAAAATGGAGATGAGCAAAATCAAGCTGGCGCTTGGTGTGGCTTTCGGTATGGCTATGGCATTGCCCATGGTTGCATCCGCTGCTGCTGACCAAGAAGCTGCATTGAAGGACCCTAACAACTGGGTACATCCACGTGGGCAACATAACAATCAGGGTTATAGCACCCTGAATCAAATCAACAAGAGCAATGTCAAGAATGTGAAGGCTGCTTGGCAATTCGCTACCGGTGTAAACCGTGGACACGAAGGCTCTCCTGTTGTTGTAGGCAATGTGTTATATGTACATACCGCATTCCCTAACAATGTCTACGCGCTTGACCTGAATGATAACCAAAAGATCATCTGGGCATATTTCCCTAAACAAGACCCATCCGTACAAGCTGTGCTCTGCTGCGATAACGTCAGCCGCGGTTTAGGTTATGGCGATGGCAAAATCTTCTTGCAACAGAATGATGGCGTACTGGTTGCACTGGATGCCAAGACTGGTGCCAAGGTTTGGGATGTCAAGGTTAATGATCCCAAGGTTGGTGCCACCAACACCAATGCACCTCATGTGATCAAGGACAAGGTTCTGACCGGTTGTTCTGGTGCTGAATTCGGTGTGCGTTGCTTCCTGGCTGCTTACAGCCTGAAGGATGGTTCACTGGTATGGAAGGCATACAGCACAGGTCCTGACAGCGAAGTGCTGATCGGCAATGACTTCAACAAGGACAACCCGCACTACAGCGCTTTGTCCGTATATGAAGATGTCAACGGCGGTAACAAGGAAGGCGGCTCCTTCAAGGCATTGCCTAAGGAAAAGCTGAAGTTCCCTGAAAAAGACCTGGGTGTTAAGACCTGGTTGAAGCCACAAGCAGTTAAGGATGGTTGGCAGCACGGTGGTGGATCTACCTGGGGCTGGTGGCCATATGACCACAGAACCAATCTGGTTTACTACGGCACTGGTAACCCATCCGTTTGGAACCCGGACGTACGTCCGGGTGACAACAAGTGGTCCATGACTATCTTCGCGCGTGATGTCGACACTGGTATCGCCAAGTGGGGTTATCAAATGACACCTCACGATGAATGGGACTATGACGGTATTAACGAAGTGATCCTGTTCGATAAGGGCGGCAAGACATACGCATGGCACCATGACCGTAACGGTTTTGCTTACACCTTTGATGCACATACCGGCAGCATTATCGCCGCAGAAAAGGTACACCCGTTCGTCAACTGGGCAACTCATGTTGACAAAGCCAGCGGCGTTCCACACAAGGATGGCAAGTACTCTACTCACCAAGACTACAACGCCAAGGGTATCTGCCCTGCCGCGCTGGGTACCAAGGACCAACAGCCTGCTGCTTACTCCCCACGTACTGGCCTGGTGTACTCCCCACTCAACCACGTTTGTATGACCTATGAGCCGGTTGAGTCCAAGTACATCGCTGGTCAGCCATGGGTTGGTGCTACATTGACCATGTTCGCTGGTCCTGATGGCGTGATGGGTGGCTTCGCTGCTTATGACCCATTGACCAACAAGAGCAAGTGGTACAACAAGGAGAAGTTCTCTGCTTGGGGTGGTGTTCTGACCACAGCTTCTGACCTGGTGTTCTACGGTACTCTGGACCGTTGGTTCAAGGCTGTTGATGCACAAAGTGGTAAGGAACTCTGGAAATTCCAGGTAGGTTCCGGTGTGATTGGTAATGCTTTCACATACACCCACAAGGGTAAGCAATACGTTGGCGTGCTCTCCGGTATCGGTGGTTGGGCTGGCGTAGCGATGAACCTTGGCCTTGATAACGACACCGATGCGCTGGGCGCTGCTGGTGGTTACAAAGAACTGACCAAGTACAACGCTGCTCCTGGCGGCGGTGCACTGAACGTGTTCAGCCTGTAATCGTCTGATTTGATGCAGAAGATTCAAAGCTGACATTAGGTTAGTTGCTCCCAAGCACCCTGTCTTAGGACAGGGTGCTTTTTATCTTTGATAAGTAATTAGTTAGATGGCTTATCAACGCAGAAGGAAGTAGGCAATGCTGAAAACGCTGAAAAAGGTTTCATTTGTGCTGATGTTGGCAAGTGTCAGCCAGTTCGCCATGGCGGGAGGCGCCACCAATACACTGGAGGTTGATACCGAAGTAGGCCGTGGTGGTCTGCCGGTACGTGAGGATAACCCCAACGAATTTAAAGTCTGTGCAGACTATGACAATTTGCCTTATTCAAACGGCAAGCAAGAAGGTTTTGAGAACAAAATTGCCGAGCTGATTGCCAAGGATCTCGGCAAGACCCTGACCTACCAGTTTTGGTATGACCGTATGGGTTTTATCAGAAACACGTTAAATGCACGTCGTTGCGACGTGATTATCGGCACTGTCGCGGGCAACGACATGATGCTGACATCCAAGCCTTATTACCGTTCAGGTTACGTATTCGTCTACCGCAAGGATAGCGGTTATGACATCAAGGATTGGGACTCCCCTGACTTGCGCAAAGGCATTATCGGTGTGGTTGGCCAGACTCCGCCTTCCCGTCCTCTGAATGATAAAGGTCTGCTTGGCAATTCCCGCCCCTACCGTATTCAGCGCGATCTCAATTTACCGCCAAGTTTCGTGATTGATGATTTGGTCAAAGGTGAGATCGACGTGGCAATTCTTTGGGGCCCGATTGCCGGGTATTACGCCAAGAAAGCTTCGATTCCGCTGGTTGTCGTGCCTGCCCCGGAATATGAGCAGGAGAATATACATGGCAAGGAATACTGGAATATTTCACTGGCTGTACGCAAGCGTGACAAGGAAAGAATGGCCGTGCTGCAGGAAGTGCTTGATCGCCGCCATGACGACATCATCAAGATTCTCGATGAATATGGCATTCCTCATGTACCGGTAGTTGAGGGTGATGATATTGAGAAAAAATCTAAAGAGAAGGGTGATGTAATTCCCAAATTCGAATAGAAAAATTCATGAACTGGGTCAACTGTTACATGTCTGACTCGTTAAATGAAGTGCAGACTGATTCAGTTGATTAAAGCAGTCGAAGTTTAAATGTTTATAAAGCAAGGAGAAAGTATGTTGAATCATGGAGTGATCAAAGCAACCTTGGCAGCTTCTGTGCTGGCTCTGGCAGGATTGGCGATGCCTATGCAGGCAAGTGCTGCCTGCAATCTGGTATCTACCAAGGATAATAGCCCGTTAAAAATTACAGTGGCCGAAGATGATACCCCTGAAGCCAAGGAGTTCCTGGAAACCTGCGTGAATCCTTATACAAAGATCTACACAGCCGACCCGGAAAAAGCCAAGCTGGGCAAGAGGAAATTTGGTCTTTATTCCTGCACTACCTGCCATGGCCCTAATGGCGATGGCCAAGTGGCTGTTTCGATTACCGATGATCGCTGGCAATATTCCAAACACATCACAGACAAGGGTTTGTTTGAAACGATCGCGGGCGGTACCAATGGCGGCATGGCTACCTGGCACAAGCAGGTTGCTGGCAATCCGGACTTGGTTTCCACCGATGAAATCCTGAGAATTGTGGCATTCCTGCGTAGCCAATACAAAGGCGGTGGCGACAAGCCATGGCTGAATGAAGCGCCGCAGAAATAAATCCTAAAAATAGTGAGCGGTGCTAGCGCTGGTCTAGTTTAGTATCCCTCGGTATAGTAAAGACGGTCGTTGTTTGTACAATGGCCGTTTTTTTTATGCGCGAAGCCCCGGCTTTAGAGGTAAAATCAGCGTAATGCTTTTTGTGCAAGCCTGTCGCCAAAGTCATGATTACTGAAGAGTGACTGTCATCACGCAGTAAAGCTGTGCTTGCCGTTATGTATACTGATTTACATTGATTAGTCCTGGAAAGTGAAGTTATGCAATTGGAAACGCAAACAAATTCAGATTTGCATCGTGTGGTGATTGTTGGTGGCGGCGCAGGCGGGCTGGAACTGGCGACACGTCTAGGCAGGAGCTTGGGACGCAAGAAGAAAGCCCATATCACCCTGATTGACTGCACGCGAACCCATGTCTGGAAACCATTGCTGCATGAAATTGCAGCAGGGAGCATGAATCCGGACAAGCATGAACTTGAATACATCGCCCAGGCCCACTGGCATCATTTCTATTTCCGGTTAGGGCGCATGGATGGCCTGGATCGCGGCAAGAAAGAAGTGTATGTCGCGCCTTATTTTGACGAGGAAGGTGTAGAAGTTATTCCTCGTCGTACTTTCCAATATGACACCCTGATTATTGCCGTGGGCAGTACGACCAATGATTTTGGCATCTCCGGCGCGCGTGAGCATTCCATTGCGCTGGATACGCAAAACCAGGCTGAGCGTTTCCACAAGCAGCTGACCAATGCCCTGATCCGCGCCCAGACCCAGGCGGAGCCTGTGCAGGCAGGTCAATTGGAAGTGGTTATCGTCGGGGCTGGCGCTACTGGTGTTGAACTTGCAGCAGAGCTGCATAACACAACCCGTGAAGTCGCCTCTTATGGGCTGGACAGGATCGACCCTGACAGGGACATCAAGATTTCCATCATTGAGGCTAGCGACCGTGTATTGCCAGCCTTGCCTCCCAAGCTCTCAATGGCAGTGGATGTTGAGCTGCGCAAGCTGCGTGTGCATGTTTATGCTGGTGAACGTGTTACTGAAGTGACCGCCAAGGGTGTGTACACCCATAGTGGCCGCTTTATTCCATCTGCATTGGTCGTCTGGGCTGCAGGCATCAAGGCCCCTGATTTTCTTCGCGACTTGGATGGGTTGGAAGTTAACCGCATCAATCAACTGGTAGTGAAGCGCACCCTACAAACGACGCTGGATGAAAATGTATTTGCTTTTGGCGATTGCGCTGCCTGTCCATGGCCTGGTCATGATGAGAATGTGCCGCCACGTGCGCAATCGGCACACCAGCAGGCCTCCATGCTGGTCAAGACCGTCAAAGCCAGGGTTGCTGGCAAGGATAACCTGCCTGAATATACCTACCGTGACTATGGCTCACTGGTCAACTTAGGGCGCTACTCCACAGTGGGCAGCCTGATGGGTGCGATTGCTGGTGGCAGTATGTATATTGAAGGTCTGTTTGCCCGCCTGATGTATCAATCTTTATACCAGATGCACTTGATGGCGCTTCATGGCTTCTTTGCCGTTGTGCTGCAAATTCTTGCACGCCTGATTACGCGTAGGACCGAAGCCAGGGTTAAGTTGCATTAAGCCGCATTGGCCATCGGATGAAATAAAAACCCCGGAATTGCATCCGGGTTTTTTATTGTTTCTAGAATAAAGGCTAAGGTTTCTTGCTGAGTTGATTTGTATTTTTGGCCTGATATAACTTATATATCCCGCCCATGCTCAGGCTGACAAACAAACCAAAGGTGACAATGATGAAATTGATATGGATATCCGCCTTGATCATGAGTGTGTAGAGGGTAATCAGGGCGGCAATACCAAGATTTTCATTGAAGTTCTGCACAGCAATCGAATGGCCTGCGCCAATTAACAGGTGGCCGCGATGCTGCAACAATGCGTTGAGGGGTACGACCAGGTAGCCGCTCAAGGCGCCAATCAGCAGTAGCAGGATGCAGGCAATAATCCAGTTGGTGACAAAACTCATGCCGATGACCAATAACCCCACTGCAATCCCCACGGGTAATACGCGCGCAGAATGCTCCAGCTTGACCATGCGTGCGGCGGCTATCGAACCAAAGGCGATGCCGATGGCGACAACTACCATCAGGTAGGTGGATTGCTCCTGGGTGAAGTCGAGGGCAAAGCCGGCCCAGGCCAGCACGACAAAGCGCAATGTGGCTGCCACTCCCCAGAATAGGGTAGTGACTGCAAGCGAAACCTGCCCCTGCGCATCCTTCCACAATGCCTTGGTGGCATGCCAGAAGTCCTTGATGAGAAAGGTGGGCGTTTTCTTGGGAGGTTTGTGATCCACCGGTACTTTGGGGATATAGATATTGAAGATGGCTGCCGAGAGGTAAAGCACCGTAATCACAATCATGGCAATCTGGATATTGATACTGGGCAGGATGGCGCCGACGACGGTTCCCAGCACAATGGCCATGACGGTGGAGCCTTCCATCCAGCCATTGGCTTTCACCAGCATGGAAGGCGGCAGGTATTCCGTCAGAATGCCGTACTTGGCGGGCGAATAGGCGGCTGCGCCTATGCCGACAATACCGTAGGCATACAAGGGCGGCATGCCAAACACCATGGCCGTGCTGCCGACGAACTTGATGGCATTGGAGACAAACATCACCCTGCCCTTGGGGAAGGCGTCAGCAAAGGCCCCGACAAAAGGGGCCAGAATGATGTACGAAATGACAAAGAACCATTGAAGTAATGGGTCGTGCCAGCTTGGCGCTTCCATGTCCCTCAATAGAGCAATCGCGGTGAACAGCAATGCATTGTCAGCTAGCGCGGATACGAATTGCGCCAGCAGTATGATATAAAAACCCCAGTTCATCGCTGCTTTGTTACACCCCGGCAAGGGGGCGCATTTTCCTGTCATTATGACTGGCTATGCCAGATTGAATCATTTTAGTGATCAATTATTACTACAAAATTTCTGCTGCAAAATCTGCCAGCCTTGAGCGTTCGCCACGTACCAATGTGACGTGCCCATTATGGGTCCAGCCCTTGAAGCGATCCACCACATAGGTGAGACCGGAACTGCCTTCAGTCAGGTAGGGCGTATCAATTTGCGCAATATTACCTAAACAAACAACTTTAGTCCCAGGTCCTGCACGAGTAATGAGTGTTTTCATTTGTTTCGGGGTCAAATTCTGGGCTTCATCGATGATAAGGAACTTATGTAGGAAGGTACGTCCGCGCATGAAGTTCAATGATTTTACCTTGATGCGGGTGCGGATCAGGTCCTGCGTGGCGGCACGGCCCCATTCTCCCGCATCCTCATCTGATTTGTTGAGCACATCCAGGTTGTCTTCCAATGCTCCCATCCAGGGCGCCATTTTTTCCTCTTCTGTTCCCGGCAGGAAGCCGATATCCTCACCCACAGGCACAGTAACACGTGTCATGATGATTTCGCTGTAAATCTTTTTGTCCAGGGTCTGGGTCAGCGCGGAGGCAAGCGTGAGCAAGGTTTTTCCGGTGCCTGCCTGGCCCAGCAGCGTAACAAAGTCTACCTCGGGATCCATCAGCAGGTTGAGTGCAAAATTCTGCTCCCGGTTACGTGATGTGATGCCCCAGATGCTGTGCTTGGGCTGGGTATAGTCCTTGACGACTTCCAGCACGGCTGTATTGCCTTCTATTGAGCGCACGATCGCATGGAACGGTTTCTCATGTTCGTAATAGACAAATTCATTGACGAGAAAGCTCTTACAGAGCGGCCCGGTAATGCGGTAGAACATCCGTCCTGCATCCTGCCATGATTCTAGCGCCTTGCTGTGTTTTTCCCAGAAATCGGCGGACAGCTCTTTCATGCCGGTGTAGAGCAGGTCGGTGTCTTCCAATACCTTGTCATTGAAGTAGTCTTCAGCAGCAACGCCAATAGCACGCGCTTTGATGCGGATGTTGATGTCCTTGCTGACCAATACTACCTCACGGCTGGGTTGGGATTTTTGCAACCCAAGCACCACGCTCAGAATCTGGTTGTCTGCCTTGCTGCCAGCCAGCATGGGCAGCTCTGTCGTGACGGCCTCTGTCTGCAGAAACAGTTTGCCGCTGACATGCTTGTTGCCATTGATGGCAAGCGGGCAGCCTTTTTCCAGATCGGTGAGGTTGCTGCCGACGATTTCCTCCAGGTTGCGGCTCGCCTGGCGTGCATTGCGGGCGACTTCTGTCATGCCCTTCTTGTTGTTGTCGAGTTCTTCCAGCGTGACCATAGGCAGGTAAATGTCATGTTCCTCAAAGCGGAACAGGCTTGATGGATCGTGCATCAGCACATTGGTATCAAGTACAAACAGTTTGGTGCTTGCGGTGCGCTTTCTGAGCATCTGGCTGCCTTTTAAAGGGATTGAATGAATTCGAGCACTTGCTGGGCGTGGCCGTCCACTTTGACCTTACGCCACTCTCGGACCAGAACACCGTTTTCATCAATGACAAACGTGCTACGTTCTATGCCACGTACTTCTTTACCATACAACTTCTTCATCTTGATTACGTCGAATAACGTACAGGCTTTTTCTTCGGAATCGGATAGCAGTTCGAATGGGAAGCTGAATTTTGCTTTGAAATTCTCGTGGGACTTGAGACCGTCACGTGAAATCCCGACAATTTCCGTATTGCTGGCCTGGAAAGCCGGGTAGAGGTCACGCAGATCCTTACCCTGATTGGTACAGCCGGGGGTGTTGTCCTTGGGATAGAAGTAAATGATCAGTTTTTTGCCAGTGTAGTCGGAAAGCCTGAAAGTTTTTCCGCTGGTGGAGGGTAGTTCAAAATCAGGAATCGCTTGGTTCAACATGGCAGATAGTAAACTCTAGACGCTCTCATTGTTGATAAAAACCAGAGATAAGGCAAGCAGGTTCTGGCATGTTGCTCACACAAATTTCATTGGGGTTGATGATCACGAGGCAATGTGATTTCAGTGACAGTCCCACCCTTCACCCGATTATTGAAGTGGATGTGGCCTGACAGCGCCTCCATCACCTTGAATGCAAAGGGAATGCCCAGGCCGGTGCCAAAACGCTTGGTGGTTGGGCCGGGGCTGACTGCATGCGGATCCGGCGTAAAAGGCATGCCTGAGCCTTGGTCGCTGATTGTGATATGCAGGCTTTCATTGAAAGCATTGCAATGAATTGAAATTTCGCCTGTTTGCGGAGACGCCTCCACGGCATTCAGCAGTAGGTTATATAAGGCTTGTTCCAGCAGGTTCTCATCGGTGAACATGCGGTCATTGATATCCTGCCAGTCAGGTAATTGCACCGCGAGTTGTTTTTCCTGGATTTTCTGCTGCAATGGCATGAGTGCGCCTTGCAATACCTGGCGTAAGGTAGTGGCGCTGGCGTGCGGTTTCAATGGATGCAAATATGCCAGCAGTGCGCGGGTCCAGCGATCCAGGCGGTCTACTGTGCTGATGATCGCAGTAAGCGAGTCGCGAGTTTCCTGATCCAGGTGCTCGCTGTCGGCAACTTGGGCTGTGGCGCGGATGCTGGCTAATGGGTTGCGGATATTGTGGGCCAGCATAGGCACCAGCAGGCCGAGTGCAGCCTGTTTTTCAGAGCGCACCAGTGCTTCCTGGCTGCGGGTCAGCTCGTGTGCCATGGTATTGATGGCAGAAGACAAGGCGGCCAGTTCGGCCACCCCTTCCTCAGGGGCCTTGTGGTCCAGGTTGCCGGCACTGATTTCGCTGGTTGCGTGGAGCACATTGCGAATTGGACGCACGATGGCCCGCTTCAGGAAAATATGCGAAAACACCAGCAGCAGCAAGGCCAACCCAATCGGAATGATCAGCAGCGTAAATGCAGTATGTTTTACATCTTCAAGCCGGGCGGAAAGCTCCCGATGCTTTAACAGCAGGAGCCGTTCGGCACGGGCTGAAATGATTTCGTAATGGTGGAAAATGCTGGACTCCAGATGGGTGTTCAGCACCTTTTCCAATTCTGCGTTGTTGTAATTATCTACCAGCGCAAAGATCTGCTGGGTTTCCTGAATCAGTTCCTGATAGCTAGCATTCAACTCCATGATGGCAGTTTTTTCCTGGCTATCTGCCGTCAACTCCAGGAGCTTGCGGAAATGGGCGTCGATAGAAAGGGTGTAGACGTTGTATTCCTCTTGCGCATGCGGGTCTTTCAGAAAATGCAGGTCAAACAACTCTTTCATTTGCCGATACAAATCGCCGCGGGTCTGCTGGATTTCCTGCACCATGAGGTGGATACGTTGTGACTCCTGGGATGATTGATCCCAGATACGCATGCCAATAACACCGGCCGTGCCCGCAAGAATCACTAGCAGAAAAAACGTCAACTCATGGATCAGCAAAACATCCTTGAGTGATTTTGCTTGCGGGTGATCGCTCATGACGCTTCCAGCGTAAAGGGTACTGGTACCAGAATGACCAGATTTTTGTTGTTACGCAATATTTCAGGCGGTTGGGGTAGCGGCGACGCTTTTTTGACCATGGTCATGGCTTGTTCATCCAATACATTGTGGCCGCTGGATTTTTTCACCTGGGTTGAGAGCACCTGGCCTTTATCATCACAATGCACCTCCAGCAACACTTCACCTTCCCATCCACGCATCTGGGCAATTTTCGGATACTGTTTGTATTTGGCAATCGCTCGGGAGAGCATGCTGCCATACAAGCTACGCGCTGCGTCTAGATCCTGCTGGCTGGGGCCAGGTGGTGGCGGGGCTGGCGTGGTTTCAGGCATTGGCGCAGGAGCGGGAGCAACAGGAGCAGGCGTTGGGTTTTCCCGAGGTGGCGCTGTCATGACATTGGGGACAACTGCCGGGGCTGGTGCATATGGTATCTCGGCTGCCGCAGGTTTTTCTGCCGGTTGGGAAGGTACTGGCGGCTCAGGGGGCTTAGGCGTTGGCTTAGGTGGCTGCGGCACGGGTTTGGGTGCAGGCTTGGGTACTGGCGCCGGTTCAGGATCAGGTTGTTTAACGGGTTCTGCTGGCTTGATTGTTTCTGGCTTAGGCAATGCAGGCTCTATCGCTGCACTATCCATCGTTGCATTAGGGGATGGCGCCAGTTCGACTTGCAGGACTTGCGGCTCCGTTTTTTCAGGAACGGTGAAATCCAGCATGGGTAGCTGCATCATCAGCATGATATGCAATGCCAACGATGCCAGAATAGCCCAGCCCAAGCTGTGATTCTTTGTTGGCAATAATCCGGGGAGGGCAATAGCGGCCAAGATGTATAATGAACTATGGTGCGTCGTTGAAGGAAAGATTCATGGGATTATAGACTGGGCATTGCCATCATGCTTCATGATTTATTCCCACTCCAATGCAGGATAAATTAAATTGACGTTGCGCCGGTTGACGGAATTGAACAGCTGCCAATGAGATGCCTCGCTTGCAGCAGCGCTATCCATTGCCTGTTCCATGGTTTTGCCCTGTTTGATTGCATTGCGTACATCGCTTAATAGCAGATTGAGGTAACGGGCCTGGTTGTTCAACGCTCCCTGCAAGTCCTGTGTTGCCGGGCCATGCCCGGGAATGGCATGCCGGATCCCCTTGAGCTGTTGAAGCTGCGCAATGGCAGATAACCAGCCTTTGATATCGCCGTCGATGGAAGGTGTACGCTCAATGAATAGCAAGTCACCGGTCCATAAGGTGCCCGTTTTTTCATCCAGCACGGTAAGGTCGGTATTGGTATGTGCATTGGGATAGGCTGTCAGTAGCAGTTTTCTCTCGCCAATATCTAGTTCCTGACTGGATTCCACCATCAGGGTAGGCTTGATGACCTCGCTACCGGAAAATTGCTCTCCCAGGAGGTCGTGTCCCTGCCTGAGATAGGCATCCTTGCGTAACTCCATGGCATTGGCAAGTTTTGCATGGCCGATAAAAATTGCTTGTTCCTGCTTAAACGCGGCGTTGCCAAAAATATGATCAGGATGGATATGAGTATTGATGACATACAGAACCGGCAAGTTTGTAAGTTTGCGGATGGAAGCCAAGAGCGCTTGCCCTACTTGCTGGCTACCGCCAGTATCGATAACAGCGACTCCTTCGGTACCGATGATAAAACCGATATTGCTGATATCGCCCTGATAGCCATCATCCAGATCCTCGTGTGCACCCTGGTGCATATAAACCCCTGGCGCTACTTCTCGGATCCCCAGCTCCTGGGCCAGGCTGTATGCGGGCAGTAGCCAAAACAGGCTGGCAAGGAAGAACAGGGGAATCGTGCGACTCATCAATTGGCGTATCATGGGGATGGAACTTTAAAGACTGCATGTTAAATGCCTATATACAACTCTGTAAACACCATAATTGAACTTGAGAAGTATCGTGGCGTCTGAAACAATGCGTTATAAACGACAAAAACAAAATTTTAAACACTATTGGAGAATGTCTATGCAATGCAAACTTGAGCTAAAGCTCATTACGGCTGCGGCTGCGCTGGCGTTTTCGGGCTCTTTGCTCGCAGCGCCTTTTGCCTATTCCACGAATGAGAAATCGGGGACGATTTCAGTGATTGATACCCAGACCGATAAGGTCGTGGATACCTTCAAGGCAGGCCAGAAGCCTCGTGGCGCTGCTATCACCAAGGATGGAAAATACATTTTTGTCAGTGACCAGAAGCAGAATGCTTTATTGGTGATTGATCTCAAAAAGAAGAGTGTCACCGATACCATCAAGCTGGATGAATCTCCAGAAGGTGTTGGTATTTCCCACGATGGTAAATGGATTGCAGCTGCCAACGAGGAAGACAACACGGTGGCTGTCATTGATACCGATACTCACAAGGTGAGCTACATCGTGAAGGTGCAGGGCAAAAATCCAGAGCATGCCGAGTTCAGCCCGGATGGCAAATGGATGTATGTGAGTGCCGAGGAAGCCAAGTATGTAGATATTGTTGATGTCGCCAAGCGTACTTCGGTCAAGTTGGTCGAGGTCGGCGAGCGTCCGCGCGGCATTGGCTTCCTGCCTGACAGCTCGCGTGCTTATGTTGCCAATGAAGCGGCTGGCACGGTTTCTGTCTTTGATACCAGCAAACACGAGGTGATCGCCACGATTCCGGTGGGGCAGCGTTCCAATGGCGTCAAGGTGTTGCCTAACGGCAAGAAGGTCTATATTTCCAACGGTGGCGATGGCAGTTTGTCCGTGATTGATACCGCCACCAACAAGGTGACTGCAACCATTCCCGTCGGCAAGCGCCCGTGGAATATGGCCATCACGCCGGATGGCAAGAAACTGTATGTCGCCAATGGCAAGTCCAATTCAGTGACGGTGATTGATACCGTGCATGACAAGGCACTGAAGGAAATTCCTGTTGGCGATACACCATGGGGTGTTTTTGCACACTAGTCACTGCTAGTGACATTGGTGCCGTGCATTCGCAGTGCAGCGCGTTTGCACGGTGCTGTTTGAGTTGGAAACATCATGAATAACCCTGTCAGGTATACCAAAGTCGCAATAGCGCTGCACTGGCTGGTTGGCATAGGCATCCTCTTTTTGCTTGCTCTTGGCTGGTACATGAACGAACTTCCAAAAGGCGGGGACAAGGTGGCAAGCTTTGATCTCTTTGATCTTGGTTTGTATACCGTGCATCTTGCAGAGGCAGCCTCTCCGCGCACTTTTTATTTTAATTTACATAAATCAATCGGTTTCACTGTATTTCTTCTCGTCGGGCTAAGGCTGTATTGGCGGCTGATGCATCAACCGCCCGCTTTGTCACAATCCTTGAAGCGCTGGGAGAAAGTACTGGCACACGGCACACATCATCTGCTGTACCTCATGATGGTGCTCATGCCAGCAACAGGATTATTGACGACGCTTTATAGCAAGTATGGGTTACATTGGTTTGCTGTGCCGGTGTTACCTGGGCTGGATGAACCCGGCCTGCGCGATTTCTTTGTGGCCGCTCACGAGATATCCGCCATCGTGCTGACCGTGTTGATAGGGCTGCATGTTGCTGCAGCATTGAAACATCAGTTCATTGATAAGGACGGCATCATGAAGCGCATGTCATTTTTTTGATCGAGCGTAGGTTAATGTGGTCCAAAAAAGTAACCCCTGAATGCTTAAGCATTCAGGGGCGAATCACCACAGGCAGCTGCAACCGCCTGTGCATGGCTTTTCAGACCGGGATTAGTGAACCCCGACGTAGCGCTTCACCTTGAAACCATGCTTAGGATGGGCAACATAGACAAACTTCTTACCCGCATTGCGATCAGCGCTCACACCACTAGTATCAATCCGGTTAACATTGAAGTGATGCCTAAAGTGCGGACGATTGTTACGTGACTGCACCACATCCTTGTGACTGATCACCGCTTCTGTTTCAGAAATACGGGCATCGGTGGCCAAACGGCTTGGGTTGATCGTCGCCGCTGCCAGCACCTGATGCTCAAACAGTGCAGGATTACTCTCAGCCTGTGCGAAAGGCGCCCAGGCAGCAACCAGTGCGATCGTAACGATGGACAATGTCTTTTTCATGATTATCTCCAAGTAATTAATTTATTGATGAATTGTTTTGTCTCTTGCAATGGTTCCCATCGTACTAGACCAACACCACAATAAAAACATAATATTCACTGATAAATACTTCGGAAAAATCGAATGGTTGGGAGAGGCGACAAAGAAAAGGGCTCCCAATATCAACCGGCAGCCCTTATGTTATTGAAGAGTCAGGTTGCGTTGCTGTCACTAGAATATATACGTTGCGTTGAGGCCAAGCAGCCAGTTACGGCCAGCAGCCGGTTCGAAAAAGCGTGCATTGCCATCATTGACGCGAATGGAGCCAATGTAATCTTTGTCAAAGATGTTTTCTACGCGCACATATTCACTAAAGCGCCAGTTTTCCAGTTTTTGTTGGAAGCCAGCACGAATATTAAAGATGGTGTAAGAGCCAGCTGTATCTGTGTTGGTATCATTTACATACACTTTACTGTTATAGCGTGTTTCAAAAGCAGTGTTGAATCCACTAGGCTGATGTTTCCAGGCAACTTCGCCATAAATCTGGGTTTTGTAAGTGCCAGGGAGACGATTGCCTGACTCAATGGTGGTATTCAACGCATTGGTATAAGTAGAGTCAAATTTTGCGCTAAGTAGAGTATAAGAGCCAAACACCGAGATATTGTTTGCAAACTTGGAGGAGATTGAAAGCTCTGCACCATCCCGTTTGGTTTTGTTTGCATTTGTGTAAGTGACGCGCCCTGCGGCATTATCTTGAGTAATGATTTCGTCATCGGTTAAAACCTTGAACAAAGTCAGGTTGGCAATAGTATTGTCGCCAATAAATGCTTTGGTGCCGATCTCAAAATTACGGCTCTCGCTGGGTTTTAGGCCGAGATTGGGGCCGCTGGCAAGTGCTGTTGTGGCATAAGCTGCTTCAACGAAAGTGGGAGTTTCAAAGCCTTTGCCGTAGTTGGTGTAAATATTCCAGGTTGGGGTGATTTTCCATACTGCCCCAATGACAGGGGTGGTTTTTTCATAGGTGACACTGCCACTATTGTCACCATTTGAGTTTGTTCCTGTAATAAAGTTATCGTCAATCTCTAGCTTGACCTTGGTGCGTCGAGCACCTAGGTGCAAATCCAGATTATCAAACACTGACCATTGGGCTTGGATATATTTGTCGGAGTTGGTAGCAATATTTTCTTCATCCCGATTCAGGGCATTGGTTTTAATACCATTATTGGCACCAATATCCAAACGGTCATCACTCATCTTGCCGTAAGTAATTCCCAAGCTGATGTTATATGGCCGGCTAAACAGGTTGCCTTTGTTGCTCCAACGTAGGTCGGTGCCCCAGAACTCACGGTCAATGAGACTGGCACGGCCAAGTCCGGTAGTTGGATTGATTGAAAGATATTGCTCGTTTTTACGATTGCCTACATAGGAAATCAGATTGATCGAGTTATTCTCGTTGATCTTGTGTTCAAGGTTGAATCCAACCTGAGTCTGGCTACGTGAAACGCGCGTATCGGCAAGTAGTGCGTTAGGCGGTGCTTGTTTGCGGTCTGCACGAACTTCATCTCTTCTCAGCCCAATTGGATCATCCGCTTCCTGATCGAACCAATTGATCAGTGTAGTAAGTTTGGTGTCTTCGTTGAGGTTAAAACGGAACTTGGCGGTGCCCTGTTCCTTCTTGTTGCGGCTATGGTCGCGGTAGCCGTCGGATGAGTAGTTGCTGTAATTGACCAGATATTCCAGACCGTCAGCAGTCCCTGCGGCGCGTACATTTTCGCGGCGGGTGTCGTAACTGCCGAACAATACGCCTGCGGAGAGTTCATGTCCTGCAGGCGCATTTTCTGTCAGTAATTGGACAACGCCACCGGACGAGTTGCCATAGAGTGCGGAGAAGGGGCCGCGCATGACTTCAATGCCTTGCATCACGTTGAGATCCACGCTGCCGGGTTGCCCGCTACCATCGGGAAAGCTCAAGGGGATGCCGTCAACATAAACGCGAATGCCGCGAACGCCAAAGGCCGAGCGGGCGCCAAAGCCGCGGGTGGAAATTTGCGGATCCTGTGCCATTTGAGAGCGGTTTTGAGCGGTGATGCCGGGCACGCGGATAAGGCTTTCGGACAGGGTCATTTGCGGCAAGCCATCCTGGATGTTTTCCTTGCTGACCACGTCGATGGCGACAGGCAGGTCGAAGCTTTTTTGTGCTGCCCGGGTTGCGGTGACGACAATTGGGGAGACAACGTGCACGCCTTCCTGGGTTTCTACGCTGGCTTCTTCTGCTAGTGCAGCACTGCTGCCCCATATGCTGAATACTGCGAGCGGGATAAGTTTGAGATGAAACCTGGATTTATGCATGTTGACTCCCCAATAATGCTTTTTAACTAATTTAGAGGAGCCGAGCATAGGCCAAACCTGGGAGGTTGACCATCAAGATAATCATTAATTTGTGCTGGAAGCTTGCCCGGAGAGGAAGTATTGCAGCGTTTGCGACGTGGGCAGGTTGGATAGCAGGCCTCGTGCTCGGACTAACAGGCTGGCACTGGCACAGCCATGTAGCAATGCGGTATCAATACAATGGCCTTGCAGCAGGCTGGCCAGCATTGCGCTGGCAAAGGCATCGCCCGCACCGATGCTGTCTATCACTTCAGTATCAAATCCTGCCTGCTGGCGGGTACTTCCATCTTCCAGTATGGCAATAGCTCCCTGGCAGCCTAATGTCATGATGAGTGATTTTCCTGGAAAGCGTTGGTTAAACTGCATGCTATACAGCCATGCCAGTGCTGATTCACGAGTACTGAGTTTATCTTGAGGGATATGCAGCCACGCTTGTGCCTCGGTCTGGTTCATGATCAATACATCGGTGAGTGCGAGCAGGTCTGGGCTGATTTCTCGGTAAGGCGATGGGTTCAGCACTGTGATGCGGCCTGCGACGCGTGCGATGGAGAAAGCAGCCATAATTGCGGCATCTGGCAATTCAAAGGGGGCATAGACCAGGTCGGCCTGCGCAATCGCTGATGCCTCTTGCTGAATATGAGTTGCGTCAAGCAAGGCATTGGCGCCAGAGTGGACGATGATTTGGTTCTGCCCTTGCGCATCAATTAATGCGACGCCGTTGCCATTGTATTCAGCTGTCGCTGCCCGGGAGATATGGTTGAGCTGCCATTGCGCGATTATGTCCGCACACTGCTGCTCAGAGATGTGGTTGCGGCCACAAGGAATGATGCCGCGGACAGGCACGCCCAGCTTGTGCAGCCCAACCAGGACATTCAATCCCTTGCCGCCGGTTTCGCAATAAAAATCATCTGCCTGCAATGATTCGCCTGCAACTGGGAAGCGCCGTACGAAATAGATTTGCGCGATCATGAGGCTGGCAAGCACATAAGCAGATGAAGCGGTGGGTTTGAAGCTTGCCAGCATAAGGTTTTTAGCCCTTCATCTTGACCCGGTAGGCATATGCGTCGCCGCGGAAAGTACCTTCCACATATTCAAGCAGGATACCGTCGTGCGAGTAGCTGCGGCGCTTGATCAGCAGGCAGGGTTGCGGGGACGTAAATCCAAAGGCCTGGTTTTCCACTTCATTCGAGAGTACCGCTTCCACGGTTTGCTCGCACCAGTCCAGATGATGCTGGCATTGCTGGTTGATGACCTGGTAGACAGAGCCTTGCAAATCCGCGGATGCGAGTTCGGGCAAGTGGTGCAGATTGTACCAGGCGACTTCATGGGAAAGCGGCTTGTCGTCGCCGCAGCGGATGCGCTCCAGCTTGAGCAACGATGCATTGGAATTAAGGCCGAACATTGAGGCCATGCCGCGATCACTGATGATGGATTTTTCCAGGATGCGCGTGGAAGGGGTCATGCCCAGCTCCTGCATTTCCTGTGTGAAGCCGCGCAGCTTGAACATGTGTGTATCCAGGCGGCCCGGTGTGAGCACCGTGGTGCCGCCCTTGCGGTTGCTGGTGATGAGTTTGCGGTTGCGCAGTTCCATGTAGCTGCGCTTGATGGTGATCTTGCTGACTTCCAGTGCTTCTGCAAAAGTCGTTTCAGTGGGCAGCTGCGTTCCGGGCTTCAGTTCCTGTCGCAGAATCAATGTTTCAAGCTGCTTGTAAAGCTGTGCGTAAAGTGGCTCGGCTGCATCTTTGTCTAGTTTTACTAGGCTGGTGATAGACGCTACGTTCGCTTTGGTGTTTTTTAATGGGGGCACACATAGGTCCTACAAAAAATCCATTCGCATATTAACGCCCTCTCTTGTCGACATTCAACAGGAATATACATACACAGGTTTTAATATATAAACATACCTATAAAAATAAAAATATAATAATATTGATCCTCCTTTAACCCTCAATCCCCCGGGAGGTATGTCATGGCAAAAATAACATTAGATTTAAATGAACTTGGACGCAGGTTGGGCGGCTGGCGTTACAAGAACCGCACGGCAGCGGAATATAAAGCGGCAGGCAGCAATTACCGCACTTACAAACCGACGGTTTCGACCCCGCCGGGTGGTGGTTTGCAGTTATTTACCAAGCTTGACCATATTAGAGGCAGTGCAAAGGACGACCATTGCCAGCTTGATATGTTTTTTGATAATCAGGGTACGCTGGTCAATTGGCGAACGCAGGTGCAAATCCAGGGCAACCCCCAGTTTGACTCGGGTTTGGTAACAGAGGCTGCCAGTATATTCGGGCAAGAGTACGGCGCGATCGCCAATGTGGCGAGCAAGATATTGAACAGCGTGTCGAATTTTATCGGCGGACTCGGCGAGCATGGTGGTCGGGCAGCATTCCCCTCCGTTATCCAGATGAATTTCAACCATATCGTTGAATGCGTCCGCCGCGAGTTCATTGTCTCAGGCGCGATTGGGGCCAAATATGCCGCGCTGGGAGGCGCAGGCGGATTTCTTGGCCGGCCACTGACCGATGAGCTAGGTGCTCCAGACGGCATCGGACGCTACAACCATTTTGAAGGCGGATCAATCTACTGGACCTCTAAGACAGGCGCGTGGTCGGTACAAGGGCCGATTCGCAATCAATGGGCAACTTTGGGATGGGAGCGCAGTTGGCTGGGCTATCCTATTTCAGACCAAGGGCCGCGCACAGGTGGTGGCTACCAGAGCAGGTTCCAGGGCGGTTATATCTATTGGACCAAGGCCAAAGGCGCATGGACCCAGCGCAATTTAATAGTCAGCGCTGAGACAATAAAACTTTCAAAAGGAGTCAAGGTTGATTTCACCAAATACCTGGAAACACTGAAGTAAATGCAATGATGATGCGTAAGCGGCTGCTTTTGAAAAGTGGCCGCTTACAGAATGCCTTCCATGACTTGAACGTCAACTTCTGTTCCCGCAGGCAAGTTACCTGTCTCGTCATCCAGCACGATAAAGCAATTGGCCTCCGACATCGAGCGGAGTATGCCTGAGCCCTGATTGCCGGTTGGACGTACTTTCCATTGTTGATCTGCGTCAACGAATAAAATACCGCGCTGGAATTCCGTACGGCCTGCCAGTTTGCGGATAGGTTCAGTGCAGACTGCCTTGAGCACAGGCAAGGCAGGCACTGGGTTTTGTCCCATCAGGTGCAGCAATGCATCACGCACAAACTGGTAGAACGTCACCATGACGGCTACCGGATTACCGGGCAATCCGAAATAATGCGCCTGGCCGACTTTGCCATAAGCGAGTGGTCGGCCGGGCTTCATGGCAATTTTCCAGAATACGACCTGGCCCAGCTTTTCCAGTAGTTGCTTCATGAAGTCGGCTTCACCGACGGAAACGCCGCCGCTGGTCAGCACCACGTCAGCCTGGCTTGATGCCTGGATTAAGGCATGCTCCAGTGCGGCCGGATCGTCATGCACAACCCCCATGTCCAAGATTTCCACGCCCAGGTGTTCCAGCATGCCATGCAAGGTATATCGGTTGCTGTCGTAAAGCTGTCCGGTAGCCAGCGGCTGGCCTATGCTGACCAGTTCATCGCCGGTAGAAAAGAATGCTACCTTGAGTTTTCGGTAAACCGTCGCTTCGCCGATGCCTAGCGAGGCGATCAGTCCAAGGTCGGCAGGGCGTAGCTTGCGGCCGGCTTCCAGGACGGCATGCCCGGCCTTGAGGTCTTCACCTGCGTAGCGCACGTTGGTCTGGGGCCTGGGCGGCTCAGTCATGGCCATAAGATCGCCCGTTACCTGCGTGCGCTCTTGCATGATGACGGTATCTGCGCCTTCTGGGATCACGGCACCGGTCATGATGCGGATGCATTCGCCGGTTTTCAGTGCACCGGTGAATGGTTTGCCCGCAAAAGCGGTACCTATGATCTCGAGTGGTTCTGTGCCAATGTCCTGGCTGTGGAAAGCAAAACCGTCCATCGCGGAATTGTTATGGCTGGGAACATCCAGGGGCGAGATGACGCTGACGGCAAGCACGCGCCCGAGAGCAGCCTTGAGCGGCAGGGTTTCGATTGCCGTGACAGGATTCAGGAAGTTGCGGATAAATTTCCTGGCTTGGTTGACCGGCATGGAGTTGGGGTCATAGTCATCCTGGCAACTGGCAAGTTGCTGCAGCGATGTCTTGGTCATGGTGCGAGGTCTTTCATCCAGTGCATGATGAAGTCGGCAATCGACTCTGGATTGTTCAGGTCCAGTACCGGCACTGTGTGTTGGTTGAGGGCTGCATCGGTGGCAACGGCGATAATGCTGTCATCTGCCGGTGACAACAGCGGGTAGCCCAGGCTGGGGCGGTGAATTTCTATTTTGCCGATATCAGCTTGCTTGAAGCCCTCTATCAGCACCAGGTCGATGGCATTGGAATCAAGCTGGGGCAAAAGCTCGGCCAGTGCTACCGGCTCTTGCCCGTATGGCATGCGTTCGCGCTCTGTCATCAATGCCCAGCGGATATCAGAAGCCACCAGGGTTTGCACCGCGCCTGCCTCGCGCAAACGATAACTATCCTTGCCTGGCTTGTCGACATCAAATTTGTGGTGGGCATGTTTGATAACGGATAGGCGCAGACCGCGTGCTGTCAGAACCGGGATTAGTTTTGTCAGCAGCGTGGTTTTGCCTGATCCACTGCCATACGCGCAAAACCCGAGTATGGGGCGCGGAAATAAAAGTGTGGTCACGCTGCTTGTTCCAGCTTAAGCCTCAGCAGCTCTTCGGGAGTATTGATGTTGGTGAAGGCGTGGGCCTGGTCGGTGAACGAGACTTCAGCGCTGTCCAGTTTTGCAATCCAGTCTGCCATCTTGCGTTCACCCTGATCAAGAAACTGTTCAAGGCTGGGCAGCAGTGAGCGACGGCACAGGCAAAATACCGGGTGAGCCTGTTTGCCGGTTTTGGCGACGGCGATATCGGCATCACGCTCGATCAGGGCGTTCATCAGGCGTTTGGCAAGGCTGGTGGGTAACAAGGGCGAGTCGCAGGGGACTGTGAGGATATAGGGGTGCTGCGCTTGCTGCATGCCGATGTGCAAGCCGGCGAGAGGGCCGGCAAAGCCGCTGATTTCATCTTCGATGACGCGATAGCCAAATTGGGCATAGCGTTCTATTTCGCGATTGGCATTGATCAGCACTTCGTCCACCTGGGGAGCAAGGCGCTGCAATACATGCGCAACCATAGGCTGGCCATTGAATTCAACCAGCCCTTTGTCTGTACCACCCATGCGCTTGCCTTTGCCGCCGGCGAGCACGATACCTGTAATACTCATAATATTCTTACCGAATATAGGTTTGCTGTGGTGTGACCCCAGCAAACATGATTGATTTGGAATGTAAAATTTTACTTTATTTTTCAGTATAGCTATAGCGCGGCAATGACTGAAAGTGGTTATATCTTGGCTAACCGCCGGTTTGAGACATGAAGCGAATCACCGCAGGCGCGTTGCGCCGCAGGTCGAAATCATGCCCTCTGGGCTTGATTTGCATGGAAGCAAGAATGGCCTCTTTGAGCGGAGTATCGTCATGTGGGTATTCACGTAGCAAGGGCATGAGATCCACTTTGTTTTCCTGTCCCAGGCAGAGGTAGAGCTCACCTTTGCAGGTGATGCGCACACGGTTGCAGGCTTCGCAGAAATTGTGGCTGTGTGGCGAGATCAAGCCCACCCGGGTATGGGTATGTGCTACGCGCCAGTAGCGCGCGGGTCCGCCAGTGGTCTCTGCACTGCTGATCAGCGGGAAATGCGCTTGCAAGAGCTTGAGGGTGGCCTTGTTGCTGATATAAGTGGATTCCCGGCTGTGATCCACTTCTCCCAATGGCATTTCCTCGATAAAGGCAACATCAAGTTGCTGCCGGATCGCAAATTCGAGGAGCGGTATCGCTTCGTCGTCATTGAAACCGCGCATGAGTACAGTGTTGAGCTTGATGTTGGCAAAGCCCGCCTGTTTGGCAGCTTCGATACCGCGTAATACTTTGTTAAGGTCGCCTACACGGGTAATTTTGCGGAAGCGTTCGGGATTCAGGCTGTCCACGCTGATGTTGATGCGGTTGAGGCCGGCTTTTTTCAGGTCATGGGCATAGTGTTCAAGCTGGGAGCCGTTGGTGGTCATGGTCAGCTCTCTTAGCCCTGGCAGGTGGCCGACCTCCTCAAACAGCGATAGTGCATTCTTCCGCACCAGAGGCTCTCCGCCAGTGATGCGGACTTTGCTTACTCCCAGGCTGACAAATGCCTTGACCAAGCGCGCGCATTCTTCAAGTGACAATACTTCGTTGCGCGGCAGGAAGGTCATGTCCTCGCCCATGCAATAAACACAGCGGAAGTCGCAGCGGTCGGTAATCGACAGGCGAATATAATCCACACGCCGACCAAATTGGTCGATCAATTGAGGAGTGTGGGCGATGGTAGGCATTGGTTAGCTATTCAGGCCTGGGAAGGATGCGATAAGATGCGTGGATTGTAAGTCCTTAAGTCAATACAAACAATATATGCTTGAAGGCTTTGATATGACAGCAGTAAGAGGTGAAAATTCCGCATGAGTGCAATCAGTATCAAGATTCGCTTGCCATATCAGCATATGGTCGCGATTGGGCCAGGCAAGGCAGACCTGCTGGAGGCCATAGGCCGTAGCGGCTCGATTTCAGCCGGCGCACGCGCCATGGGCATGTCCTATAAGCGAGCCTGGGATTTGGTGGATGCGATGAACAAAAGTTTTCGCGAGCCTCTGGTCACGACAGCGACTGGCGGCAGTCATGGCGGTGGAGCCAAGGTTACGCCTTTTGGTCAAGATGTGCTGACGCGCTATCGCGCTATGGAGGTCAAGGCCAACGAAAGCATTGCCCAGGATGCAGCAGCATTGGCCTTGCTTTTACAGCCTCTTTGAGGCCTCATCCTCACCGGAGGCTTCGCCGGCATTGCGCAGAAACAGGTGGAAGCTTTCGCGCCTATCCAGTGCGCGGTTGCCTGTCCATAATAATTGCCAGTTGCTTCCAGGGGTTTTGCTGGGGCGATTGCTATCCTCCTGAACCAGGTAAAGGTCACAGCTCGGGTTGCTGTTATGCACCGCGCCCTGCGGCTTGATGGCAAGGCCGGTGTAGTAGTCGAGCAATGCCGTTTGCGCTGCGCCAACGCCAAAACTATTGATGCAGGAGTAGTGTGCTGGCATTGCTTCATTGAGCTGCAGCATGACATGCTTGTAGCTGCGCGCATTGTCTATCCAGGGCAGCCAGAGCGTCATCAGCAGCCCCCATGCCATTGTGATGCCGACAGCCCAGTTGGTGAGTGCACCGCGGTTAGAGCGTTTGCTATTGGCGACGACAAACAGCCAGATGATGGTGACAGTGAGCGCAGCAGCCAATGTCAGGAGGTTGAGATGTGCTTCCTGAGTGGCGGCGAGGAACTGCATGCGTTCTGCAATCTTGCCAGGCTTGCCGGTCAGCATGGCAAACCATCCAAGCCAGATGAGTGAACCCAGTATGCCGAACAATAGCAGGCCAAACCAGTCGAGCGCGCCGGCTGCCCCACGTTTCAATGTTTCTATGCTGCCGCCTGCCAGTGCGGCCAATGGCAGCAATAGCGGCAAGGCGTGGATTTCGCGGCGTTCGAATGCAAAGCCGATAATAATGAAGCTGACAGCAAAAAATACCAACAACAGCTGCATCTTGGGTTTGTTGAGGAATACGGCACGGTAACGCCATGCACCCCAGGCAGCAATGGGCAGGGCCGGCCAGGAGAACCAGAGTACCGTGCGCAAAGTGTACAGGTGATTGATGGTGGCTGAGCCGTGAATGACCTTCTGCCACCAGGCGCTAAATTGTGCAGGCTCGTTATTGATGAGTAACCATGGCCAGATAGCGAGCCATGGGCTGGCGGCCAGCAGGCTCAGAATACAGACGATGACAAAGCTCTTGCTGCGCCATTGGCCGAACAGGATAGGCAGGAACAGCATGGTGGCAAATACGATGAGCGCGCTTGCCGGACCTGTGGCCAGGAAACTGATCCCTATCCCCGTGCCCAACAGTGCTGATGCACGCAAAGGGCGGCGCTTGGCGAGCGCCAGGGCATAGAGGGCCATGGATAGTCCAGCCAGCGAGGCAACTTGCGGCATCAGGAGATGAGAGGATGCGATCAAGCCAATCGATGCAATAAAAATAAAGGTGATCTGGCGTCCGATGCCCACCCCCCACAGCTCTCGCCCCAGCATACCGACCATGAGCAGGGTAATGGTCATCCACAGGCTGTTGACCACTCGCGCCGCATCATGCAGAGGTAGGATGGCAGAAAGCAGATTGGCGCTACCAGTAGCGCTCCAGTAATACAGTGGCGGGTATTCTATGGTTTGCTGGCCGGCTGCGATCGGCGTCAGCAAACTTTCACCCTCACTCATGTTCTTGATGATGCTGATGGTTTGCGCTTCGTCGGGTTTCCACGGCTCATGACCGACAAGGCCAAGGAATATCCATGCAATACAGAGCAGTATCAGCAGGTGAGTCTTGGCACGCTCGCCCACGCGTGCGCGTGGTGTTGCCAAGTGTGCCTGCCAGTCATGCTCAAGCTCGAATGCCATGGATGTCCTTTTGTCTTATTCGTATATACCTACCCATTTTAATCATCGGGCAGGATAATGGAAAACAAAAAAGGCAGCCCTGGCTGCCTTTTTGCCGCACATATAACCCTACTTGGATTACATGCCGTATTTTTGACGGAACTTTTCAACACGACCAGCAGTGTCAAGAATCTTCTGCTTGCCAGTATAGAAGGGATGGGATTGTGAAGAAACTTCAATCTTGACCAGTGGATATTCCTTACCGTCAGTCCACTTGATGGTTTCTTTGGCGGTAATGGTAGAGCGTGTTACGAAGCTGAAGTCAGCACCGATGTCCTGAAATACAACTTCGCGATATTCTGGGTGAATGCCGGGTTTCATATATTGTTACCTCTGTGGTGCCGGTTTGTGCGGCGGATCAATTAGGCTTCCTGCCGGGGCAGGAAAAACGAGAATTATATTAAGCCTGCCAAAAAATTGCAAGAAAATGCAGTGCTGGTAGGCGCTTAGCCTCTGCGCATGGAGTCGAAGAAGTCCGCATTGTTCTTGGTGGCCTTGAGCTTGTCCAGCAGGAATTCTATGGCTTCGAGGTCATCCATTGGGTAAAGCAGTTTGCGCAATACCCAGATTTTCTGCAGCACATCTTTTTCAATCAGTAATTCTTCACGACGGGTGCCGGATTTATTGACATTGATGGCAGGGTAAATGCGTTTTTCAGCCATGCGGCGATCAAGGTGCAGTTCGGAGTTGCCGGTGCCCTTGAATTCCTCATAGATCACATCATCCATGCGCGAGCCGGTGTCGACCAGCGCAGTGCCGATTATGGTGAGTGAGCCGCCTTCCTCAATATTGCGGGCAGCGCCAAAGAAGCGTTTCGGGCGTTGTAGCGCATTGGCATCGACACCGCCGGTCAATACCTTGCCGGAAGCAGGAACAACTGTATTGTAGGCGCGTGCAAGGCGAGTAATGGAGTCGAGCAGGATGACGACGTCTTTCTTGTGTTCAACCAGGCGTTTGGCTTTTTCCAGCACCATTTCGGCTACCTGTACGTGGCGGGTAGCCGGTTCGTCGAAGGTGGAGGCAACAACTTCGCCCTTCACGGAGCGGGTCATTTCGGTGACTTCTTCCGGACGCTCATCGATCATCAGCACAATCAATACCACGTCCGGGTGGTTGGCGGTGATGGCGTGGGCGATATGTTGCATCATCACGGTCTTGCCGGACTTGGGCGGCGCGACAAGCAATGCGCGCTGGCCTTTGCCGATTGGCGCGATCATGTCGATCACGCGGCCAGTAATGTTTTCTTCGCTACGGATGTCACGCTCCAGCACCAGCGGCTTGGTAGGGAACAGCGGGGTCAGGTTTTCAAACAGAATCTTGTGTTTGCTGTTCTCCGGCGCTTCGCCATTGACGCTGTCGACCTTGACCAATGCAAAGTAACGCTCGCCATCCTTGGGGGTGCGAATCTCGCCCTGGATGGTGTCGCCGGTGTGCAGGTTGAAACGGCGGATTTGTGAAGGCGATACGTAGATATCGTCAGGCCCCGCGAGATAAGAGGTATCAGGCGAGCGCAAAAAGCCAAAACCATCTTGCAGTACTTCCAGTGTCCCATCACCAAAGATGCTGTCACCTTTTTTGGCCTTGTTCTTCAATATGGCGAAGATTAAGTCCTGTTTGCGCATACGGCTCGCGCCTTCAATCTCATTGGCAATGGCCATTTCGACTAATTCAGTGACAGGGAGGTGCTTCAGGTCTGATAAATGCATATTGGGAGGACTCGTTGAAAATCAGAAGTACTGCAAAAAAACGGGGATTGTTTGAAGGATGAGCGCCAGGTTCCTTAGGCGGTAACGCTTTGAATTTGGATGGAACCTGACGCTAGAGTAGCGCTATTAAATATTGCTGTCAATAAATGCGGTCAGTTGAGATTTTGAAAGGGCGCCAACCTTGGTGGCTTCAACGTTGCCATTCTTGAACAGCATCAGGGTAGGAATGCCGCGAATACCGTATTTGGGTGGTGTATTCTGGTTTTCATCAATGTTGAGTTTGGCGATCTTCAGGCGATCAGCGTACTCTTTTGAAATCTCGTCCAGGATGGGAGCGATCATCTTGCAGGGGCCACACCATTCTGCCCAGTAATCGACCAGAACCGGAACCTGGGATTGCAGGACTTCCTGATCGAAAGTATCGTCGCTGATATGGGTAATATGTTCGCTCATTTGAACCTCTAGTGATGAGTTGGTTACGCTGGGTTGTTTGTGTCTGTATCGACTTGATAGTGGCAAGACTGCCAAGCAATTCCGCTATCCTAGCGAAAAAAATCCTGCAAGTGAAGTATTGAATGCAGGCATGGATATTGCTGCGCTGCATGGATTTTTCAATATATGCAGCCGCACATGATGCCTCACTACACTATGACAGGCTTTGGGATATGACAGACAACACTGCTGGGAAGTTTCGATTCCTGGATGAGCCTGGGGAGCGTGGCAAGGTATTCGCCACGTATGAAGGCATCAATCTGCATAGCGCATTCCAGCCGATTTACAGCTTGTCGCATTGTCGTGTCGTTGGGTATGAGGGGTTGTTGCGTGCCATTGAGGGGCGGCGGCAGATTTCGCCTTACCAGATATTTTCCCTGGCGCGGGATGAAGCCAGCATTGTGTATCTTGACCGTCTATCCCGGGCGCTGCATATGCGCAATTACTGCAGCATGGGACGCGAAGGCGTGGAGTGGCTGTTCCTGAATGTCGATCCGCGCGTGATTGTACAGGGCAAACAGTATGGCGCCTTTTTCAGGCAGTTGCTTGAAGAAAACGAAATGCCACCGGAGCGAGTAGTCGTCGAGATCATGGAGGGCGCCATTGATGATGAACTACAGTTGTCCGAGTCTGTTGGTTTTTACAAGGATTTGGGCTGCTTGGTGGCCATTGACGACTTCGGTGCTGGACAATCCAATTTTGAGCGCATCTGGCGCCTGTCCCCAGATATCGTCAAGCTGGATCGTTCCATGATTGTGCAGGCCATGCAAAAGCCGATGGCGCGTCGTTTGTTGCCGGGTATTGTGTCTTTAATCCATGAGGCGGGCAGCCTGGTGCTGATAGAGGGGATAGAAACGCTGGAGGAGGCCATGGTGGCGATGGAGACGGATGTTGATCTGGTGCAGGGGCATTATTTCGGTATGCCGGCATACACGCTCAATGAAGCGCAACACCAGGACAAGATATTCTCATTGTTCGCGAAGTACCAGGAGTCCTCAGCCTTGGACTCAAGCCAGAAATGCCTGGCATATTACCGGGGCGCTTTTATGCATGCTGTGGCTCAGTTGCAGGCAGGCGCTGCCCCTGAGCATGCTTTTCAGCAGTTGTTGCTTTTAAAAGGTGCAGATCGTTGCTATATGCTGGATCAGCAAGGTGTGCAAGTGGGAGCCAGTTGCCTGGCGGAGAGCACGAAAATAGTCAGTGATCGGCGCTATCAGCCCTTGACTGATGGGAGAGGCGCCGTCTGGTCGCGGCGGCCCTATTTGCGCCGAGCTTTGCAGAATCCTGGCTCATTGCAGATGACCCGGCCTTATCTTTCCATTGCCACTGGCAAACTCTGTGTGACGTTGTCCGTGGCGATTGTGTTGCATGGGCAGATCAGTGTGCTGTGTTTTGATTTTAACTGGATTGATGAGGTGTTTTGCACGAAATAGTGCATCAGTATGCTGTGATGCACTCTTGTAGTGCTTATAGGGCACTGAACTGGAAGTGGTCAAACTGATTGGTGCGCTCGATCAGCCGGGTAATCATGATGCGCTTGCTTGTACCATCTTCTTGTACCAAATCCATGATTTTAGCTGGGCTATAACTGCCGGGACCGCCGATTAATGAGGGCGTTTGCTTGAGCGTGGGAATTTCAGGCAATAGCAGCAGTGGTGTAGTTTGATCATTCGTGATGGGCGTGCTGGCTGAGTGTGCTTCCGGCGCCAGCATTTGGATGCCGATGTCCAGATGGCGATTTTCTGTATGGCTGGCCCAGCGTAGTACGCCAATTGCCCAATGGGTAGCGTGGCTGATTCTGACGCCGACGAGATCACCGATATGTAGATGAACTTCTGTGGCGGGCAGCTTGCGCAGTGCCAGGCCTCCAGCGCTGATATTGAGTGCCTGCCAGCGTGAGCTGCGTGGTGGCTTGCCTGGTGTGGCGTCCGTTTCCGGCAATGTTTTACCGTAAAGTATTGCGTGCAATGCGGGCAGGCCGATAACCAGTTCTATGCCGTCATTCTTGGGTGTGCGGTTGTAAATCCGCTTTGGAGAGGCTCCCCATTGGCGCAACAGGTACGTGAGCAGGTCATGGTAGCGAGGCTGGTTTGCACTTTCCGGCAGGCCTGCTTCTGGTGGGAATGGTCCCAGTTGAGATTGTTTGATGTGCTGGTGAATCTGGCGCGCCAAGTCCATGGTAAGCAGGAAAAGGTCATTTTCCTCATCTATTTTGCGCAGGCGCTTGCCCAGTGGGAGTGGTGGTTTATCCCCGTTGGCTGAAATCAGGAAAATAGCAGCTGGGTTTTCAACGGTTTCGGGGCGTTGTAGTTGAGCCAGGCCAGCAAAGCGTGCGATGTAGTCGCACGTAAGTTTGATATCCCGTTGTGAGAGGTGTTGCGGATCAGCCAGGCTGATCAGCAATGCCTGTTTGTAGACGTGGCTGATGGCGAGCTTGTGCTTGCGTGCCGGGTCGTCTACTTCCAATTCTGCCAGCCCGCGGGTAGTGGCCAGGGCATAGAGTTGGTGCAGTTCGTTCCAGAGAGAGGACGGTTGTGCCCGGTAGGTTTCATAATGAATTTCAATCTGCATGCGTAGGGCATCCAGCCCACGATGCAGGCACAAGGCCAGAGGTTTTGCGCCGCCAAATTTGAATAGTTTTGCTTCAAGGTCAAGCAGGGCGATTTTGTAACCATATGCCAATTCCGTCCACAGCGTGTTGGCTAGCGTGGCGTAGTGTTTGTCTTGCTCAGGCAATGGCAAGGGGGCGCTACAGTAATGTGCTGCCAGGGACTCTGTGACAGAAATGATGGCAGGACGGTATGTCTCCAGCGCCTTGATGCGGGTATCTGGCGTTACTTTCTGCCGATTCAGGATTTCCAGTTCTTCTTGTAGGGCCTGGGATGTTTCTGGAAGATTGGTAACGGGGAGGGCATTCAGAAACTTGGTAATTTTTGATGGCCTGGTTTCTGCAACGATCAGTGGATGATCCACCAGCGCTGGCACGTTCAAATTCAAGAGCATCCCCGAGTTCCCCTTTTTAAAGTAAGGATGGTAATTAGTCTTGATTGTTTTGTCACTGCCTCGATTTAAGGCAGTTGTGCTTTACAGGCGTTTTGTCAGTTGGCAGGTGCAGGATAGCAGGAGCCATCCTGTGCTTATGCGGGAGTGGGAATGCTGTTGCCAGCAGCGTCGAGGATATTAAGCTGGTTTTCTTCAGCAAAGTGCATCAGCTGGTTGAAACCTTCAGGATTGGTATCCCTGAGCTTGAGGTCTACTGCGAGGCAACGCACGCCTTCGATCACGCGTGGCTTGAGGTAAGGAGAATAGCGTAGCTTGCGGTCAGCGCCGAAACTTGCGTAGGTGCTGCACATTCTGTCTACCCAGTCGCTTGGACGGAAAGGTTTGCCTGCCCGGGTCAAGCCCTGGATGATGATTTCATTGATGCCGGATTTTTCAGTGGTACTCATGCCAATAACCATTAAGCTTTCACACAACGGCACATTCTAGCACTCAATCAGCTTGTATAACCTGATTGAGTGCCAGTGCTGCGGTTTATTTACAGTAGCTCTTAGTCTATGTATTCAAACACTTTAACCACTTTCCCCACGCCGCTGGTGCTGCGGGCAATATCCACAGCATCTTCGGCTTCCTGGCGAGTGACAAGACCCAGCAGAAACACCGTGGTTGCCTCAGTGACTACCTTGACGTAGTTGGCAGGGAAACGGTTTTCTTTCACCAAGCGCGCTTTTACCTTGGAAGTGATGTAAGTGTCGTTGTTACGTTCGCTAAAGGTGCTTTTGGTGTCAATGACAATTTCATTGGTGATGTTGCGCACGCTGTCGACGTTGCGAACAACTTTCTCAGCGGCTGCCTTGCTGGCCTCGTCCACGGCTTCGCCAGTGAGCAATACATTGCGGTTATAGCTGGTGACACTGATATGGTTTTTTTCGCCCAGTTCCTGCGCAACGGCGTGTCTTGCCTTGAGTTCTATGTTCTGGTCTTCAATGTAGATGCCGGATGTTCTGCGGTCGGCTGCCATGGCGCCACCTGCCGCGGCACCGCCAATCACTGCAGGTACGCAGGCCGCAAGTTGGCTTGATAACACCAGGGCCAGAAGCAAGGGGGTAAGTGCGCGCATATTAATTCACTCCTAACAAAAGACAATCGATAGCATCGCAAATGCAATGCAGGGTTAAAATATAAACTTCCTGAATTCTGGCAGGGTGCTCGTGCGGCACTCCGATATGGATGTCTTCTTCGGTCAGAAGTTCCACAAGCTCCCCACCGTCACCGCCACTGAAGGCAATGATATGCATGCCGGCATCCTTGGCCGCTGAGATGGCGCGCAGGATATTGCTGGAGTTGCCGCTGGTGCTGAGTGCAAGCAATACATCGCCTTGATGGCCGAGTGCCGTAATCTGGCGTGCAAATACCTGCTCAAAATGGTTGTCGTTGGCAATCGATGTCAGCGTGGAAATATCTGCGGGCAGGGCAATGGCGGCCAGGCCCGGGCGTTCCATGACATAGCGGCTGAGCATGCGCGATGCGAAATATTGTGCGCTTGAAGCAGAGCCGCCATTGCCGCAGGTCAGGACTTTCTTTTCATTGAGCAGGGCTTGCACAATGACTTCGGCTGAGCGGACAATCGGAGCGGCCAGCAGTTCTGCCAGTTCCAGTTTGAGGCGTCCGCTTTCTTCGAAGTGTGCGGTGATGCGGGTGTTGAGGTCTGTCATGATTTAATGCATTGGGTTGTTGAGCGGATATCAGGCGCTAAAAGCGTTCTTGATCCACTCAATTTGGTTTGTATCCAGCTTGGTCATCAATATTGCATCAAAGCGGCATGCGGTGTTGCCATGTTGTTGCAGGAAATGCTCGGCTGTGCGGATAAGCTTTTGTTGTTTGCTGGCGGTGATGCTGGCTGCTGCACCGCCGAATGCCGAGTGGCTGCGCATGCGTACCTCAACAAATACAATGGTGTCGCCTTGCCTCATGATCAGGTCTATCTCACCCGAGCGGCATCGATAGTTGCGGTTGATCAGTGTCAGGCCCTGAGTTTCCAGGTAACTCGCCGCGATGGCTTCGGCATCATCCCCGCGCTGCTTCAAGGGGTGGTTTCCAGCACTACGCCTTCTACGCTGAAACGACCGCTGGCGAGTTCACGGCTGATTTCGCCCTCAGGGGAGATACTGATTTGCCCGGTGAGTCCCTGCAATATATAGGTTTGCGTTACCTCTTTGCTGAGGCGGTCCAGGATGCGGTAGGCATCGACACCCAGGGCAAACCAGCGTTGCATTTCACCCGGAGGAAGGTCGGAAGCGATGGCGCGCAGGCTTGCAAACTCCGCGGCATCCGGCTGGAGCAGCCAGGGCATGTCAAGGAAGCGTACTGCATTAAGAGGCTCATTGCCTGGGTCTTGCGGGATGCCAGAGTAGATATGGGATGTGGCGAATGTCGGGGTCGCGGTGTCTAGATAAGGACGGATTTCCCGGGCTTCCTCATTATTGGCTGCCAGGAATATCAGGTCCGCGGGGTTGGCATTAATCTGGGTCTGCAGGTCGGTAGGGTTGCTGTCTTCAGTGAATGTCAGTTGCAGTATGATGCGCCCTCCCGCTGTGGTCCATTCCGTGTTGAATGCCTGTGCCATACGTTCAGCCAGGTGGTTGCTGCCAGCAACCACCGTGGCAGTTTGCATGCCTTGGCGCTGGGCGATTCTGACGATCTGGGCAATTTCCACTTCCAGGGGTAGGCCGAAGATATATAGGTTGGCTGCCTTGCCGACGGCGGTATCTGTCTGGTTGAGCGCCAGTGTCGGGATGTTGAGGTCGGCTTGCTGGCTGAGGCGTGTCACTTCATCACGGGTGAGTGGCCCCAATATCGCTTGTACGCCATCGTCGGCGGCTTGCCGGTATATCCCGGCAATGTTGGCAGGGTTGCCGTCGGTGGCATATAGCTTGATCTCGCGTTGATCATTCGCCTGGGCCTGAGCGGCAGCAAACCCTTGTTCTATCGCATCGGCTGCAGGATAGTAAGCCTCGATGGCAAATGGCAGGATGACGCCGATTTTCCCATCATGCCCGGCAGGGGCGGCAGCGGTAGCCGTAGATGGGGTTTCCGGGCGTTGCGACAGCAGTTCCTGGCTAAAGCCATGAGTCGCCGGATGCCCCGGGTAGAAATCAGGCCAACTCTTAAGGGCATCGTCACCTTGTTCCTGTGCTGCAAGTGCCAGGTCGATCCAGCCCTGAATGTTGGTGTTCAGGCTTTCGCCGCGCATACTGACAAGGTCTTCCCGGCTTAATGTACTCAGGCTGTTCCAGATTTTCTTGTGGTTCTCGCTACGCTGTTCATCACTGTCCAGAAAACGTTCCGTGGTCGTGCGGTGTTCCAGTGCGCGCAAAGGGTCGGCTTGCTGGTCATAGGCGATGGCGAGGCTTGCGTGTAAACTTGCGGCTGCTTCGTCGGTAAGCGATGTGTTGGCTTTTAACGGCAACAGCAGCCGGAATACAGCATCAAAATCCTGTTCGACGGCAGCAATGCTGCCGGCCAGGATCTTGGCATAGACGGATTGGTTGGGAATGCGGTTGAGTGCCAGTGTGGCGCAATCAGTATTCTGCTGTTGCAGGCACGCCAAGCCTTCATGAAGCCGCGTCTCTGGCGGTACGGTATTCGCGTTTGCTGTCGCTGCCATTGCGTGAACCGGCAGTAACAACCATGTTAGATACAGAAGGGCTGGCAGTCGTTGAATCATAGTGGGACATTATATGTGGTAGCCACGCCAATTGGAAACCTGCAGGATATTACCCTGCGGGCGTTGGATGTGCTGAAGTCTGTGGATGTGGTGGCTGCAGAAGATACCCGTCACACTTCAGGCCTGCTCTCGCATTTTGCCATACAGAAAAAATTGCTTGCGGTGCATGAGCACAATGAGCGCAAGGCGGGTGAGCAGCTGCTCCTGAGGCTGCAGGCCGGAGAGTCGGTTGCGCTGGTAAGTGATGCGGGTACGCCCGGCGTGAGCGATCCGGGTGCTGTCGTGGTGGCAATGGCGCAAGCGGCTGGTATCAAGGTTGTCCCTGTGCCCGGTCCTTCTGCCGTGATTGCTGCGCTGTCTGCAGCAGGCATCGCGACACCGGGTTTCCGCTTTCACGGTTTTTTACCGGCTGGCGGCAGTCAGCGGCGTGCCGCATTGCAAGCGCTGGCAGAGTCTGTTGTGACGCTGGTGTTTTACGAGGCACCGCATCGTGTGCTTGATAGTGTGGAAGATATGGCCGCCACGCTGGGAGGCGAACGTGTGTTGACGATTGCGCGTGAGCTGACCAAGACATTTGAAACCATACATCGCTTGCCATTGGCAGAGGCCCGGGCTTGGCTGGAGGAAGATGCCAACCGCCAGCGCGGCGAGTTTGTGCTGCTGGTGGAGCCTGCCGCACCCAAGGAAACCGGTCCCGTCGATGCCGAGGCCGAGCGGGTGCTGAAGCTGTTGCTTGCCGAGTTGCCGTTGAAGCAAGCGGTCACGCTGGCAACCGATATTACTGGTGCGAAGAAAAATGCGCTTTATGATCTGGCATTGAGTCTTAAGCAAGCAGAATAGTATCAATGATTATTTAGTTTAGAGAATTACATGACCACGACGATTACGATTACACGTCCCGACGATTGGCACCTGCATTTGCGTGACGGTGCCGCCTTGTCGGCAGTCCTGCCGGATGCCGTGCGGCGTTTTGGGCGCGCCATTGTCATGCCCAACCTGCGTCCGCCAGTGACTACCATTGAGTTGGCCCTGGCCTACCGCGAACGCATCTTGCAAGCATTGCCCGATGGTGCGCGCTTCGAGCCGTTGATGACCTTGTACTTGACCGACAATACCAGTGCGGAAGATATCATCCGTGCCAAGGCAAGCGGTGTGGTGCATGGCGTCAAGCTTTATCCGGCAGGTGCCACGACCAATTCGGACTCGGGGGTCACCAATCTGGGACATTGTGTCAAGGCGCTTGAGGCGATGGAAAAGCATGCTATCCCCTTGCTGGTGCATGCAGAGGTGACAGATGTGAATATTGACGTGTTTGATCGCGAGAAGGTATTCATCGAGCGCAATATGGTACCGCTGCTGGAGCGCTTTCAGGGCTTGCGCGTGGTGTTCGAGCACATCACGACCTGGGATGCGGCTGACTTTGTGACCCAGGCGCCGGATCGCGTGGCGGCCACGATCACTGCACACCACTTGCTCATGAACCGCAATGCCATGTTTGCTGGCGGCATTCGCCCGCATCATTATTGCCTGCCTGTGCTCAAGCGCGAGGAGCATCGTCTGGCGCTGGTGGCTGCGGCGACTTCAGGCAGTCCGAAGTTCTTCCTGGGGACCGATAGTGCGCCACATGCAAAATCAGCGAAGGAAACAGCTTGTGGATGTGCGGGGATGTATACCGCGCATGCCGGGATTGAGCTTTATGCGGAGGCGTTTGACTCAGTGGATGCGCTGGACAGGCTGGAGGGGTTTGCCAGCGTCCATGGGCCGGACTTTTACCGTCTGCCGCGGAATACGGATACGATCACCCTCGAAAAGACAGCATGGGAAGTGCCTGCAAGCCTGCCATTTGCGGATGACGAGCTGGTGCCGTTGCGAGCTGGGGAAACGATTGCCTGGCGATTGAGATAGTCACAAGTCCGCGTATGCGGGCTTTTTGTTATTCGCTGGGTTGGTCTTCCAAAATGCTTGGTGCTGCATGTGATACACTGGCGCCGAAGCTGGCCAGGCAGCCGCCGCTCGCGCAAGCGAGGGGAGGAAAGTCCGGGCTCCATAGAGCAGGATGACGGCTAACGGCCGTACGCCGTGAGGCGAGGAACAGGGCCACAGAGACGAGTAAGCCGCAAGGTGGACGTGAAACGCGGTAACCTCCATCCGGAGCAAGACCAAATAGGGTAGCGATAGCGTGACTCGCGCTGCTACCGGGTAGGTTGCTTGAGCCCCGAGGCAACTCCGGGCCTAGATGAATGGCTGCCACCCGCATTGCGGGAACAGAACCCGGCTTATCGGCCAGCTTCAATTCCTTAAAGTTCTAAGAGCATGAACAGGCTCCACGCGTCAATTTTCAGGCAGTTTATTCCCAGCTAGAAACTCCCTCACCAAGATTCAGTCACCTCTTAACTGTTTCTAACAAAACACTTTCAAGAAGTTTGCTATCCCCTTATTTATTAAGGATAAAAATTTTCTTATGAAAATCTCCTAAGTCATTGTCCTGTAAAGGAAAAATCCTCAAAAAGCCCTTGCACTGATGTTTTTTTTTATCTATAGTGGGTGGTAGTGGAGAAAAGTGGAGTTTTGTGGGTAATCGTCAGCTGAAAGTTGATTGCTCATCTCCGGATGGCTGGCGACCCCTTATCTCCTGATCTCGGCAAAATGTTCATGCCGGCACCTATGCGAAATGGTGTCGGTGTCCAGTAAAGGGGCCTCATGTTTCGCGGTGCGACATCTTTGAATATGGATGCCAAAGGCAGGCTGGCTGTGCCAGCCAAGCACCGTGACGCCCTGCACGCGCAAAGCGAGGGGCACCTCGTCCTGACGGCCCATCCTCATCGTTGCTTGCTCTTGTATCCCCAGCCTGCCTGGGAGCCTATCCAGTCCAAGGTGATGGCGCTTTCCAGTTTTGATCGTCAATCCAGTGCGCTACAGCGCTTGCTGGTGGGTTTTGCGGAGGATGTCGATCTGGATAGTGCGGGGCGTTTGCTGGTTTCGCCCGTGCTCCGGGAGTTCGCCGGGCTGGAGAAGCAGGTCATGCTGGTGGGGCAGGGAAGCCACTTTGAGCTTTGGGGCATGGAGGCCTGGCGCAGCCAATTGCAACAGGTCATGGCGGCCGAGAATATGGAGCTGCCTGCCGAATTGGAGGGTTTTTCGCTGTGAGTGCAGGCATCCGCCATGTACCCGCCCCCCAGGTTTCTCAGCATGTAACGGTTTTGTTGGACGAGGCAGTGGAAGCGCTGGCGATCAAGCCTGACGGCATTTATGTGGATGGCACCTTTGGTCGCGGCGGGCACAGCCGCAAGATACTGGAAAAGCTGGGAGCACGGGGCCGCTTGATTGCACTGGATCGTGATCTCGCCGCAATTGATGCTGCACGGGATATCCAGGATGTGCGCTTCACGATGGTCCATAGTCATTTTGCTGCCATGGCGGAAGTCCTGGCAGGTCTGCAAATTCAACAGGTAGATGGTGTACTGCTCGATCTGGGGATTTCATCTCCACAGATCGACGAGGGCGAGCGTGGCTTCAGCTTCAGGTTTGACGGTCCGCTCGATATGCGCATGGATCAAAGCCGCGGCCAGACTGCGGCGGAGTTCATTGCTGGCGCAACGGAACAGGAACTTACGGGGGTAATAAAGGAATATGGTGAAGAACGGTTTGCTAAACAGATTGCAAGGGCGATTGTTGCGCAGCGCACAGGAGGGGTGGTCATCACCACTACCGGACAACTTGCCAAGATCGTGGCAGGGGCGATATCCAAAGTCGAGCCTGGGCAAGACCCGGCGACGCGCACCTTTCAGGCTTTACGGATTTTCATCAATCAGGAGCTTGAGGAATTGTCGCTGATCCTGCCTCAGTGCATGTCGGTGTTGGCGCCGCAAGGCCGCCTAGCCGTGATCAGCTTCCACTCGCTGGAAGACCGGATTGTGAAGCGCTTCATCCGTGCCGAGCAGGACAGGGACGATTTGCCTGCCAATTTTCCGGTGCGCGCCAAGGACCTGCCGCAGCCCCGCTTGTTGGCGGTGGGTCGTGCCATTCGCCCGAGCGATGCCGAGATAAAGCGCAATCCGCGCTCGCGTAGCGCTGTATTACGCATAGCGGAGCGAACATCGGTGCAATGATGACCAAGCTTAACCTCATCCTGTTTCTGGTATTGATAGTGGCCTCGCTAGGTGTGATTACGTCTCAGCACAAGGCGCGCAAGCTGTATATAGAGTTGCAGCAGCAAGAGGATGCGGCTAAGCAATATGAAATCGAGTGGGGTCAGTTGCAGTTAGAGCAAAGTACCTGGGCCATGCATTCCCGCATTGAGCAGATCGCTGAAAAGCGGCTGAATATGCAAGTGCCTGACAACAAGCGCATACAGGTGGTGGCACCATGATGCTCGCGGCACGCATGCGAATGGGGTCCAAGCCTCGTGTGGTTGTCAGGCTGCCGGTTTGGCGGCGACGTTTGTTGTTGGTGCTGGTGTTGTGCGGCTTCGCTGTTTTACTGGGCCGTAGCGTCTATCTGCAAAGCGTGCATAAATCCTTTTTGCAGCAAAAGGGCGATGCGCGATATAGCCGAGTGCTGAGCCTGCCGGCGCACAGGGGCAAGATTACTGACCGCTATGGTGAACCGCTGGCGATCAGTACCCCGGTGGAATCCATATGGGCGAGCCCGCCTGATGTGAAGGTAATGCCTGAGCAGCTGGCAAAGCTGGCAGGCCTCCTCAAAATCAAGCCAGAAGCTGTGAAAGCCAAGCTGGACAATACCCAGCGCGAGTTTGTCTATCTCAAGCGCCGTTTGCCGCCGGAGCTGGCTGCTCAGGTGATGAGTGTCGGTATTCCAGGTGTGTTTATGCAGCGTGAATACCGTCGTTACTATCCTGCCGGGGAAGTGACTGCTCACTTAGTGGGCTTTACGGGGATCGATGACAACGGGCAGGAAGGATTTGAGCTGCATTCCCAGTCCTGGCTTTCCGGCAAGGCGGGAAGTCGGCGCGTGATCAAGGACAGGCAGGGGCGTATTGTCGAAGACCTTGAAGCGGTCAAGGTGCCGCAGGATGGGCGCGATCTCGCGCTTTCCATCGACCGCAAGCTGCAATATCTGGCTTATCGTGAACTTGCAGCTGCTGTTGACGAGCATAAGGCCAAGGCCGGGTCTGTCGTCGTGCTAGATGCGAAAAGCGGCGAGGTGTTGGCAATGGCGAATATGCCGAGCTATAACCCGAACAACCCGGTCAATCTCATCGGCGGACGTTCGCGCAACCGGGCGATAGTGGATACTTTTGAGCCAGGCTCTACCTTGAAGCCATTTACTGCGGCGGCGGCGCTGGACGGCGGCTATTACAAGCCAGACACCCTGATTGAAACTTCGTCCGGTGCCATGCGCATCGGGCGTGCGACGATTCGGGATGCGCACCCGCAGGGCTTGTTGACCGTGGCCCAGGTCATACAGAAATCCTCCAACATCGGCTCTGCCAAAATGGCGCTGAGCCTTGAGCCGCATTATCTCTGGAGTGTATTCAACCAGCTGGGATTCGGCAGCCCGACCCGCATAGGTTTCCCTGGCGAGGCCTCGGGCAAGCTGCGCAACTACAAGACATGGCGTCCCATTGAGCAGGCAACCATGGCTTATGGTCACGGCCTTAGCCTGACTTTGCTGCAGTTGGCGCGTGCCTACACGGTTTTCACCAATGATGGCGTATTGCTACCGGTTTCCCTGCTCAAACTCAAGGAGCCGCCAGTGGGGCATAAAGTGTACACCCCGGCAACTGCGCACCATCTCAAGGATATGATGGAAACCGTGATCCAGCCCGGAGGCACTGCGCCCAGGGCGCAGGTGCTGGGCTACCGGGTTGCCGGCAAGACCGGGACTGCGCACAAGCCCGGTGTCGGCGGCTATCAGGCCAATCATTATGTCTCTTCGTTTGTCGGCTTTGCGCCGGCCTCGAATCCGCGCTTGATTATTGCCGTGATGATCGATGACCCTAGTGCGGGCAAGTATTACGGCGGCACAGTGGCAGCACCGGTGTTCAGCAAGGTCATGGCGGGCGCGTTGCGCATGCTGGCGATACCGCAGGATGCGCCGAACAACAATATCGTGATTCCCGTGGATGATCTGCCTGAAATCAAGGAGGTGGTATGAGCCTGCCCACCCTTGACCGCGCCCACTTTGCTAACCTGACGGCCGACAGCCGTCAGGTCTCTACCGGCAGTCTGTTTTTCGCCTATCCGGGAGAGCATGCCGATGGGCGCCGTTTTATCGAGCAGGCAATCACCCAGGGTGCGGCAGGCGTGCTCTGGGAACAGGAGGGGTTCGACTGGAATCCTGCGTGGAATATCTCCAATCAGCCTGTTGCAGGTTTGCGTAAACAAGCGAGTGCGATAGCCGGAGAGTTTTACGGCCATCCTTCCCGCAAGCTCTGGATGGTAGGGGTGACGGGAACCAATGGCAAAACTTCATGCAGCCATTGGCTGGCGCAGGCATTCAATGCATTGAAACGTAAGGCAGTTGTAGTCGGCACTCTGGGCAATGGTTTTCCAGGCAGTTTGTCTGCTGCCGTCAATACCACGCCGGACCCTATCCGGCTGCAGTCCATGCTGGGTGAGTATCTGCAGGCGGGTGCCGAGGTAGCGGCGATGGAGGTTTCCTCGCATGGGCTGGAGCAAGGCAGGGTGAGTGGCCTCGACTTTAATATCGCCGTGCTGACCAACCTGACGCGCGACCATCTGGATTATCACGGCGATATGGCGGCCTATGCAGCCGCCAAGCGCAAGTTGTTCGAGTTTGAGAGCTTGCAGGCCGCCATCCTCAACCATGACGATGCTTTTGGGCAGGAATTGTTGAGTGAGCTCAAGGCCAAAGGCAGGCGGGTGTTGAGCTATGGGCTGAGCGGTGGCGATGTGCGCGGCCATGAATTGCGGTTTGATGCCGAGGGATTGCACATGCAAGTGCATACGCCGCAAGGCGAGGCAACCGTACATGCCAAGCTGGTTGGCAGGTTCAATGCCAGCAACCTCCTGGCCGTGCTTGCCACGCTGCTGGCCTCCGATGTTGTGTTGCAAGATGCCGTGCGCGTGCTTGCTGCGATCAAGCCTGCACCTGGGCGCATGCAGCAATTGGGCGGTGACAGCCAGCCGCTGGTGGTGGTCGATTACGCCCATAGCCCGGATGCCTTGGAAAAAGTGCTGCTGGCCTTGCGCGAGCAGGCAAAAGGCCGCTTGGTCTGCGTGTTTGGTTGTGGTGGCGACCGCGACAAAGGTAAGCGGCCACTCATGGCAGAAGTAGCATCGAGACTGGCTGACAAGGTCGTTGTCACATCCGACAATCCACGCAGCGAGGACCCGGCCGTGATCATCGCCGAAGTGGTGGCAGGCTTGCATGGTCCTTCCCAGGTGGAGCCTGACCGGGAAAAGGCAATCGTTCATGCCATCAAGGTGGCGCAAGCTGGCGATGTAGTGTTAATCGCAGGCAAGGGACACGAGGATTATCAGGAAGTCGCGGGTGTGCGCTATCCATTCAATGATGTTGCAGTCGCAGCGAATGCATTGGGAGCTGCAGCATGATGTATTTGTCCGAAATCGCCAAGGCCACAGGCGGCACCCTGATTGGTGAGGATGTATTGATCCTGTCAGTAGGTACGGATAGCCGCAAGCTCGAGGCGGGTCAATTGTTCGTGGCGCTCAGGGGCGAGAGGTTTGACGGCCACGATTATGCCAAGAATGTCTTAACGCAAGGCGCTGCTGCGGTCCTGGTATCCCGCGCTATCGATGCCGGTCCTGCAGTCCTTGTGGACGATACCCGACTTGCCTTGGGACGTTTGGCAGCCTACTGGCGTGGCAAATTCCATATTCCTGTTGCTGCGATTACCGGCAGCAATGGCAAAACCAGCGTCAAGGAGATGCTGGCTTCCATCCTGCGTGCCGCCGCGGGATCCGAGCAAGCGGTGCTTGCCACGCAAGGCAATTTCAATAATGACATTGGCCTGCCCCTTACCCTGTTGCGCCTGCGCGAGCAGCATCGCTACGCCGTGGTGGAAATGGGCATGAATCATTTCGGCGAGATCAGTTATCTCACGCAGATCGGCCGCCCTGATGTGGCACTGATCAACAATGCCACATCGGCCCATCTGGGCGGCCTCGGTTCCGTCGAGGGCGTTGCGCGGGCCAAGGGCGAGATTTTTGCGGGCCTTGTTGACGATGGCACTGCCGTGATCAATGCCGATGATGCATTCGCTGGCTTGTGGCAACGCCTGGCGGCCAAGCACCGTATTGTTCGTTTTGGGCTCAATGCCGGTACAGATGTGACGGCGCAATATGTATTGCATGCCGATGGCAGCGATTTGCAATTGAACACCCCGGTGGGTGAAAAAACACTGAGCTTGCCAGTGTCGGGTCTGCACAACGTCAAGAATGCCCTGGCCGCAAGTGCAGCGGCCCTGTCCATGGGCGTGGCGCTGGATGCAATCGCCGACGGCCTCGCCAGCTTCGCTGGCGTCAAGGGGCGGTTGCAGCGCAAGCCTGGGAAGCAGGGCGCATTGCTGATTGACGATACTTATAACGCCAACCCAGCTTCCATGCGCGCGGCGATTGACGTGCTGGCAAGCCAGCCCGGCAAGCGCCTGCTGGCTATGGGGGATATGGGCGAGCTCGGAGAAAACGAAGTCGCGCTACATGCTGAATTGGGCACTTATGCCAAGGCTGCAGGCTTGGATGGATTGTATGCACTCGGCACTTTGACAGGCAAGGCCGTAGAGGCATATGGCGATGGCGCAAGCCATTACGACACAGTGGAGGAGCTGGCGGCTGCATTGTTGCCGGAGTTAGGAGCCGGGACCAGCGTGCTGGTGAAAGGCTCGCGCTTCATGCGCATGGAGCGGGTCGTGGACTTGCTGCAAGAACAAAAGGAGAACCATCATGTTGCTTGAACTCGCTCGCTGGCTTGCCCAGGATATCCGCGGCTTCAACGTGTTCAATTACATCACCTTGCGTGCGGTACTGGCGACGCTGACGGCGTTGACCATTTCTTTCCTGGTGGGGCCTGGGCTGATCCGCAAGCTGACCGAGTACAAGGTCGGCCAGTCGGTGCGCGACGATGGCCCGCAAAGCCACCTGGTCAAGGCAGGCACCCCGACCATGGGCGGAGCGCTGATCCTGATTGCGATTGCGATTGCGACATTGCTCTGGGCCGATCTCACCAACCGTTTTGTCTGGGTGGTGCTCATCACGACATTGGGTTTTGGCGTAATTGGCTGGGTTGATGACTGGCGCAAGGTGGTCTACCGCAATCCCAAGGGGCTTTCAGCCAAGGCCAAGTACTTCTGGCAGTCCTTAATTGGTGCTGGGGTTGCCGTATACCTGTTTTATACCGCCAGCGTGCCTGCTGAAACCGAGTTGATCGTGCCTTTCTTCAAGCAATTGATATTGCCGCTGGGCGTCGTCAGTTTCGTGGTGCTGACCTATTTCGTCATCGTCGGCACGAGCAACGCGGTCAACCTGACAGATGGCCTTGATGGGTTGGCCATCATGCCGACCGTGATGGTGGCCAGCGCCCTGGCGGTGTTCGCCTATGTAGCCGGCCATCTGTATTTCTCCAAGTATCTTGGCGTGCCTTATGTGCCCGGTGCCGGGGAGCTTGCCGTGTTCTGTGCCGCGATCGGCGGCGCCGGCCTGGGCTTCCTTTGGTTCAATGCCTATCCGGCAGAAGTGTTCATGGGCGATGTCGGCGCACTGGCGCTGGGTGCGGCGCTGGGTACGGTCGCCGTGATTGTGCGTCAGGAAATCGTGCTTTTCATCATGGGCGGCGTGTTCGTGATGGAAACCATTTCCGTGATGCTGCAGGTGGGGTCGTTCAAGTTGACGGGAAAACGAATTTTCCGCATGGCGCCCTTGCATCATCACTACGAATTGAAAGGCTGGAAGGAAACGCAGGTGGTGGTGCGATTCTGGATCATCACCATGATGCTGGTGCTAGTAGGGCTTTCCACATTGAAACTGCGATAAGCGTAATTTAGATAAACGGACATATGCTGCAACTCAAAGATAAAAACGTGCTGGTGCTGGGGCTGGGAGATACCGGCCTTTCAGCATTGCGCTGGCTTAATCGCCAGGGTGCGCGCCTGTCTGTTGCAGATACCCGTACCTCGCCTCCAGGGCTGGATGCGGTCAAGCAAGAGTTGCCTGAGTTGGTCGTGTATCTCGGCCCGTTCACCGAGCCTGCCTTCCAGGAGGCTGAGCTCATTGTTGCCAGCCCGGGGGTGCCGGTTGCCGAGTCTCAGGTGCAGGCAGCGATTCAGCGTGGCGTGCCGGTGGTGGGTGACGTGGAGTTGTTCGCGCAGGCCCGTCCACAGAATGCCAAGTTGATTGCCATTACCGGCGCCAACGGCAAGAGCACCGTGACCGCCATGGTCGGTGAAATCTGCAAGGCAGCGGGTCTCAAGACGGTGGTGGCAGGCAATATCGGATTGCCGGTGCTGGATGCGCTTGATGATGTGGCAGATGTCTATGTGCTGGAGCTTTCCAGCTTCCAGCTTGAAACCACCTACAGCCTGGTGGCGGATGCCGCTACCGTGCTCAATATCAGCGAAGACCACATGGACCGCTATGCCGGCATGCAGGCGTATGCCGATGCCAAGGCGCGTATCTTTGCCCATGCCAGGTTACAAGTGCTGAATGCCGATGATGCCTGGAGCCGTGGAATGGCTGCCGCAGGCATTGACCAATTGACGTTTGGCCTTGGCACTCCTGCCAGCGACATGGATTTTGGCCTGTTGCAAGAAGCAGGGGCCAACTGGCTTGCGAGAGGCCGGCACAAGTTGCTGCCCGTGTCCGAACTCAAGATTGCAGGCCTGCATAATGCGGCCAATGCATTGGCTGCCCTGGCCTTGTGCAGTGCCCTCGATATCGATGAGGCAGTGATGGTGCAGGCTTTGCGTGATTTCAGCGGCCTGCCGCATCGCGTGCAATGGGTTGCCGATGTCCAGGGCGTGTCGTTCTACGATGATTCCAAGGGCACCAATGTCGGCGCAACCTGCGCGGCGCTCAACGGGCTCTCGCGCAAAGTGGTGTTGATCGCCGGCGGGGATGGCAAGGGGCAAGATTTCACGCCTTTGCAGGCACCTGTGGCCGAGCATGCCAGGGCCGTGGTGTTGATCGGGCGTGACGCAGGATTGATTGCCAATGTATTGCAAACCACAGGCGTGCAACTGGAACATGCCGCCAGCCTGGAAGAGGCAGTAGTACAAGCATTCAACCTGGCCGAAAGCGGTGATGCGGTGCTGCTCTCCCCTGCATGCGCCAGCCTGGATATGTTCCGTAATTACGTGCATAGGGCGGAAGTGTTTGTCGAAGCCACCCGCCATCTGCAGGCGCAGGAGGTGCAGGCATGAGCAGCGTGATGTACAACATGCTGGGCGGCCGCGAACGCCTGACGTCTTCCTCCACCTACGACCAGGCACTGGTCTGGGTGACATTGATCCTGCTGGGCATCGGCCTGGTCATGGTGTATTCCGCCTCGATAGCGCTGGCGGAGGCTGACAAGATGACGGGGCATCAGCCTACCTATTTTCTCATCCGTCATGCCATTTTCCTAGTGATCAGCCTGAGCGCCGCTTTCGTGATCTTCCAGGTGCCCACGCGCATGTGGCAGAAGATGGCGCCCTACCTGTTCCTGCTTGGACTGTTCCTGCTTGTGCTGGTATTGATTCCTGGCGTGGGCCGCAATGTGAATGGCAGCCAGCGCTGGCTCTCGTTGTTTGTGATCAACCTGCAGCCATCGGAATTCATGAAGTTGTTTGCCGCGATTTATGTGGCTGACTACACCATCCGCAAATCTGAAGTCATGGACAGCATCAAACGTGGTTTCCTGCCCATGGTGGCAGTGATGGTGGTGGTGGGGTGGCTGCTGCTGCGCGAGCCTGATTTCGGCGCATTCAGCGTGATTGCTGCCATTTCCATGGCCATCCTCTGGCTGGGCGGCATTAATGCACGCATCTTTGGCGGGCTGCTGGCCTTGTTGCCAGTAGCCATCGTCGGCTTGATCTGGAGTTCGCCATACCGCATGCAGCGTGTGATCGGCTTCATGGACCCTTGGGCGGATCCGTATGGCAAGGGCTATCAGCTTTCCCACGCGCTGATAGCCTTCGGGCGCGGCGAGTGGCTGGGAGTTGGCCTGGGCGCCAGTGTGGAAAAGCTGCTTTATCTTCCGGAAGCCCATACCGATTTCCTCATGGCCGTAATCGCCGAGGAACTGGGCTTTATCGGTGTGATGGTTGTTGTCGGCCTGTTTGCCTGGCTGGTGATTCGTGCCTTCCGTATCGGCAAGGAGGCAGTGGCCAATGAGCGTTATTTCTCTGCCTTGCTGGCCCAGGGCATCGGTGTCTGGATCGGCGTGCAAAGCATTATCAATATTGGCGTGAACATGGGCGTGCTGCCGACCAAGGGGCTTACGCTGCCACTGCTCTCATTCGGCGGCAGCGGCATCCTGGCCAATTGCATTGCGCTGGTGATTCTTCTCAGGATTGATTGGGAAAATCGTCGGCTTCAAAAGGGGTTGCCAGCATGAGTAAAACCTTACTCATCATGGCGGCAGGCACCGGCGGGCATGTGATGCCCGGGCTGGCAATTGCCGAAACCATGCAGGCACGGGGGTGGAATGTGCATTGGCTGGGCACATCGCATGGCATGGAAAACCGGCTGGTGCCGCCACGGGGTCTGGCCATGACCCAGCTCAAGTTTTCCGGCTTGCGCGGCAAGGGCTGGAAACACACCATCACCGGCGTCTTCCGCCTGGTGGGTTCGACCTTCGCGGCCTGGCGGTTGATAGGAACGTTGAAGCCGCAGGTGGTGCTGGGCATGGGCGGATATGTCACCGTGCCAGGAGGCTGGGCGGCCAGGGCAAAAGGGGTTCCCCTGGCTTTGGTCAATGCCGATGCCGCGCTGCTGATGTCCAATCGCGCCCTGGTCAAGCATGCCAAGCGTGTGTTGTTCGGGTTCGAGGGAGGCGAGGCCTCATTGGGTGAGATGGCATTCAAGGCACGTGTGACGGGCAACCCCGTGCGTACCGAGATTGTGGAGATTGCATCGCCGGAGCAGCGCTTTGTCAACCGCACAGGTCCGCTGAATGTATTGGTAGTCGGTGGCAGCCTGGGTGCCCAGGTATTGAATGCGACCTTGCCCAAGGCACTGGCTTTGTTGCCAGCCGGTCAGCGCCCCGTCGTCACACACCAATCCGGTGCCCAGCATATCGAGTCCTTGCGCAAGGCATATGCCGAAGCCGGTGTGGAAGCTGATGTCGTGCCATTCATTGACGATATGGCCAGTGCCTATGCCAGGGCCGATGTGCTGGTTTGCCGCGCGGGTGCCATCACGGTGAGCGAGCTTGCCGTGGCTGGGGTCGCCAGCATCCTGGTGCCTTTGGTGGTATCGACCACGTCGCACCAGCGCGATAACGCACGTTGGATGGCTGAACACAATGCTGCGATCCATTTGCCGCAGCAGGAGATGACGCCGCAGAAGCTGGCTGGGTTGCTGCAAGGATTGACGCGCACCCGCCTGCTGGCAATCGCCCAGGCTGCGCGGGAGCTGGGCAGGCCCAAGGCGACCGATGCGATTGCACATGAACTGGAAAGTATTGCCCTGCCGGTGCAGGGAGGGAATCACCCATGAAACACAAGGTAAAACACGTACATTTTGTCGGCATCGGCGGTTCAGGAATGAGCGGCATCGCCGAGGTATTGCTCAACCTTGGGTTCAGCGTTAGCGGTTCCGATCTTGCCGACAATGCGACGACGCGCAGGCTGGCTGGCTTTGGTGCCAGGCTGTATCAAGGCCATGCCGCTGAGAATCTTGGCCCTGCGGATGTCGTGGTCATCTCCAGCGCGGTGAAGGACAACAACCCGGAAGTCCTGGCTGCGCGTGAACGTAGCGTGCCTATCGTGCCGCGTGCCCTGATGCTGGCCGAATTGATGCGCTTCCGCCAGGGCATTGCGATTGCCGGAACGCATGGCAAGACCACCACAACCAGCCTGATTGCGAGCATTCTTGCCGAGGCGGGCATGGACCCGACCTTCGTGATTGGCGGCCGCCTGGAAGCATCCGGCAGCAATGCACGCCTGGGAACCGGTGAATACATCGTCGCGGAAGCCGATGAGTCCGACGCTTCCTTCCTGCACCTCACGCCCATCATCTCGGTCGTGACCAATATCGATGCAGACCATATGGACACCTATGGGCATGACTTCGAGCGGCTCAAGGGCGCATTTGTCGAATTCCTGCAACGCTTGCCATTCTATGGCATGGCCGTGGTGTGTATTGATGACCCGAATATTCGAACCATTCTGCCGCAGATTTCCAAGCAGGTCATGCCCTACGGATTTTCCGACGACGCGCGCATTCGTGCCAGCAATGTGCGTGCCGAGAATGGGCGCATGCATTTCACCGTGAGCCGTATCAATGGCGAAACCACGACATTCGACGTCACGCTCAACCTGCCTGGCAGGCATTATGTGCTCAACGCCCTGGCGGCAATTGCAGTCGCGAGCGAGCTGAATGTGCCTGACAGCGCCATCATCAAGGCATTAGCCGAGTTCAAGGGTGTCGGACGCCGGTTTGAGCGGTACGGCGAGGTGCCTACCAAGAATGGAGGACACTTCACCCTGATTGATGACTATGGCCATCATCCTGTTGAGATGAATGCCGTGATTGCCGCCGCCCGCGATGCTTTTCCCGGCCGTCGGCTGGTGCTCGCCTTCCAGCCGCACCGCTACACCCGCACCCGGGATTGCTTCGAGGATTTCGTCAAAGTGCTGTCTGGCGCCGATGTGGTGTTGCTGACAGAGGTGTATTCGGCAGGCGAAGCGCCAATTATTGCGGCCGATGGACGCTCGCTGGTGCGGGCGATCCGTGTGGCTGGCAAGGTGGAGCCCTTGTTCGTGGAAACGCCAAATGAGTTGCCGCAGGCGATTATCGACATGGTCCAGGCCGATGATGTGGTGATCGTGATGGGCGCAGGGTCGATAGGGCAGGTCGCGGCCAGGACCAAGGAGTTGGCGCAGTGACGGCGGCCGTCATGACAGGCAGCTTGCTGCATAACGAGCCATTGGCCCGTTATACGAGCTGGCGCGCAGGCGGGGCGGCTGACCGGCTGTATATCCCTGCCAGCCTGGATGACTTGCAGCAATTCCTTGCGGGTTTGCCAGAGAGAGAGCCGCTGCATTTCATCGGCCTGGGTTCCAACCTGCTGGTGCGGGATGGCGGTGTAAGAGGCACGGTGATCCTGATGCATGGCGCATTGACTGCATTGCAGACGGATAAAGAGTTTATCTATGCCGAGGCAGGCGTGACATGCGCCAAGCTGGCCAGGTTTGCAGCGCGCCAGCATCAGCACGGCGCGGAATTCATGGCGGGTATCCCGGGCACTGTGGGCGGGGCGTTGGCCATGAATGCAGGCTGCCACGGCGGCGAAACCTGGGAAATTGTGGAGCGGGTATTGACCGTGGACCGCCAGGGCAGGGTGCATGAGCGCAACCACCAGGCATTTGCGACCGCCTATCGCCATGTCGAGATGCCTGTCGCCGATGAGTGGTTTGTTGCCGCCTGGTTCCGGCTGGCGGCTGGCGATGCCAGCGAAGCCGAAGCCAAGATCAAGCAGTTGCTGGCCAGGCGCCTGGCGACGCAACCGCTGAATCTGCCGAATGCCGGGTCGGTGTTCCGTAACCCGCCGGGCGACCATGCGGCGCGGCTGATTGAGACCAGCGGCTTGAAGGGATTCAGCATTGGCGGTGCGCAGGTATCGGAGAAACATGCCAACTTCATCGTCAACCAAGGCGGTGCGACGGCAGCGGATATAGAACAGTTGATCCTGCATGTGCAGGCAGTAGTGAAGGAAAAGCAGGGCGTGGCCTTGCAAGCGGAAGTCAGAATAATTGGAGAACATGGGCATGAATAGGAATTTTGGCAAGGTGGCCGTCTTGTTGGGCGGTCAGTCAGCAGAGCGTGAGGTGTCGCTGAAAAGCGGCGCCGCCGTGCTGGCTGCCTTGCTGAGGAGCGGCGTGGATGCCCATGCCTTTGACCCGGCAGCGCGCGCGTTGAGCGAGCTTGCCGCGTTCGACCGGGTGTTTATCGCGCTGCATGGCCGTTATGGCGAGGACGGCACGATACAAGGAGTGCTGGAACTGATGGGCATTCCCTATACCGGCAGCGGCGTAATGGCCTCCAGCGTGGGGATGGACAAATGGCGCACCAAGCTGCTGTGGCGTGCTGCAGGCGTGGTCACGCCGGACTTCGAGCTGGTGAGTGCCGAGAGTGATTTTGCCGCGATTGAGCAACGGCTTGGCCTGCCTTTGTTCGTCAAGCCGGCCAACGAAGGGTCCAGTATCGGCATCAGCAAGGTCAAGGCTGCGGGTGAATTGAAAGCCGCCTATGAGCTGGCTGCCAAGTCTGACCCGCTGGTGATTGCCGAGAAGTTTATCGGCGGCGGCGAGTACACCGTAGGCATTCTCGGCGGCCAGGCATTGCCGGTGATCCGCATCGTGCCTGCCAATGAGTTTTATGACTATGAGGCCAAATACCTGCGTGATGACACGCAATATGTCTGCCCGTGCGGACTGGATGCTGCGCTTGAGGACAGGATCAAGGAAGAGGCCTTGCAGGCCTTCCGTGTGGTGGGCGGGCAGGGCTGGGGGCGTGTGGATTTCCTGATGGATGACGCCGGACGGCATTATTTTCTCGAGGTGAACACTTCTCCCGGCATGACGGATCATAGCCTGGTGCCGATGGGAGCCAAGGCCATCGGGCGCAGTTTTGATGAGTTGGTGTTGAATATATTGGAGCTCGCGCATGTGGGATAAGCCGCGCGTCCTCAACTGGATTGCGAACTTTCTCAACGCGTTGGCGGCGGTGATGTTTTTGTATGGACTGGGGTACGTGGTCGTGCATTTGCCGATCTTCCCATTGAAGGAAGTGCGCGTGGAAGGACAGCTGGAGCATGTCACACGCGAGCAGATCAAGCTGATTGTGGATCGGCACCTGCAAGGCAATTTCTTCACGGTGGACGTGGTCAAGGCGCGGGATGCCTTCCAGAAGCTGCCTTGGGCGCGCAAGGTCAGCGTGCGCAAGCGCTGGCCCGATAGATTGGAAGTGGTAGTTGAGGAGCAGCATGAGCTGGCACGCTGGGGCAATATCGCGCTGGTGAATAGTTATGGCGAGTTGTTCCATGCTGCCTCGGACAGCGACCTGCCAGTATTTTACGGGCCGGGAGACGGTGTGGCGGAAGTGGCGAAGCATTATGGCGTTTACAGCCAGATACTTGCCGGTGGTACGGGCATGCGCATTACGCAATTGGCGCTGACGCCGCGCCGAGCATGGCAGATCAGGACGGACAAGGGCCTGGTAATCGAACTGGGCAGGGAACAGATGGAGGAGCGCTTGCAGAAGTTCGCAAGTGTATACAACCAGACATTGGGCGGGCTGAAGGTGGCGATCACCTATGCCGACTTGCGCTACCCGAACGGCTTTGCGGTTCGCAAGCCTGAGGCGGCGGCGCCCAAGCGTAAAACAGGGGCAGCCTGAGAAACATGGAAAATTTGGAGAAATGTAAATGAGCAGGGTCCGGGAAGATAAAAATCTCATTGTCGGGCTGGATATTGGCACATCCAAGATTGTGGCAATTGTCGCGGAATTGCAGCCTGAGGGGACGCTCAAGGTCATTGGCCTCGGGCAGAACACCTCGCGCGGGCTGAAGAAGGGCGTGGTGGTCAATATCGACTCCACGGTGCAGGCAATCCAGCGTGCGCTGGAAGAGGCCGAACTGATGGCGGACTGCAAGATCAGCACCGTTTTCACCGGCATTGCGGGCAGCCATATCAAGAGCCTCAACTCGCACGGCATGGTCAAGATCAAGGATGCCGAGGTGACGCAGATGGATGTGGATCGTGTGATCGAGACCGCGCGTGCGATAGCGTTGCCGTCCGACCAGCAGATACTGCATATCCTCACGCAGGAATTCATCATCGACGGCCAGGAGGATGTGCGCGAACCCCTGGGCATGAGCGGCATGAAGCTGGAGGTCAAGGTGCATATTGTCACCGGGGCTGTATCTGCTGCGCAGAATATCGTCAAGTGCATCAAGCGCTGCGGACTGGATGTCAGCGACCTCATCCTGCAGCCGCTGGCTTCCAGCATGGCGGTATTGACGGAAGATGAAAAAGAACTGGGCGTGTGCCTGGTGGATATCGGCGGCGGCACGACCGACATCGCCGTGTTCAAGCAGGGCGCCATCCGCCATACCGCCGTCGTGCCTATCGCCGGCGACCAAATCACCAATGACGTTGCCGTGGCGTTCCGCACGCCGACGCAGTCGGCTGAGGAAATCAAGATCAAGCACGGCTGCGCACTGCGCCAATTGGCTGATCCGCGTGAAGTGGTGGAAGTGCCAGGGGTCGACGGGCGCGATCCGCGCCAGCTATCGGTACAGACCTTGGCCGAAGTGATAGAGCCGCGTGTGGTCGAGCTGTATGAATTTGTGCTTGGCGAGCTGCGCCGCAGCGGCATGGAGGAGATGATTGCCTCCGGCATCGTGATTACAGGCGGCTCTTCTATGATGAAAGGCATGGTGGAGCTGGGTGAAGAAATATTCCATATGCCGGTGCGCCTAGGCATGCCGCGCTATGTGGGAGGGTTGTCCGAGGTGGTGGGAAATCCGCGTTACGCCACCGGAGTGGGTCTGGTCCTGATGGGCAAGCAACAGGTGGAACGTCAGTTCCAGGGCCAGATGGAATCCAATTCTTTCAGTCAGGTGTTCAGCCGGATGAAGAGCTGGTTCCAGGGGAATTTTTAGCAGTAAGCGTATTGAGTAGTCATTCGTTTTTTTCGAGTTTAGGCAGACGTAACTTAGGAGGGATTTAACATGTTTGAGATTATGGACAGGGACTCACAAGAGGCCGTGATCAAGGTGATAGGCGTGGGTGGTTGCGGCGGTAACGCTGTCGCCCACATGATTGCCAAGGAAGTCGGCGGCGTGGAATTCATTTGCGCCAACACCGACATGCAGGCATTGAAGAAGAGCCAGGCCAAGACAGTGCTGCAGATCGGCACTGACATCACCAAGGGCCTGGGCGCTGGTGCACGTCCTGAAATTGGTCGTGAAGCGGCGCTGGAAGACCGTGACCGCATTGCCGAGATTATCGATGGTGCGGACATGCTGTTTATCACCGCGGGTATGGGCGGAGGCACCGGTACCGGTGCCGCGCCTATCATCGCCGAGGTTGCCAAGGAAATGGGCATCCTGACCGTGGCTGTGGTGACCAAGCCATTTGCGTTTGAGGGCAAGCGTACCAAGGTGGCGCAGGAGGGCCTGGAAGAACTTTCCAAGCACGTGGACTCTCTTATCATTATCCCGAACGAAAAGCTCATGCAGGTGCTGGGCGAGGATGTGCCATTCCTGGAAGCATTCCAGGCTGCCAACGATGTGTTGCACAACGCGGTTTCCGGTATTGCCGAAATCATCAATTGCCCAGGCATGGTGAACGTTGACTTTGCCGATGTGCGTACCGTGATGTCCGAAATGGGCATGGCGATGATGGGTTCTGCGACTGCAACCGGCAGCGAGCGTGCCCGTATCGCGGCTGAGCAGGCGGTTGCCAGTCCATTGCTGGAAGACGTGAACCTGGCGAATGCCCGTGGCGTGCTGGTGAACATTACAGCGAGTACTTCCTTCAAGATGAAGGAGTACTATGATGTGATGAACACCATCAAGGAGTTCACTGCCGATGATGCCACCGTGATTGTAGGCAATGTGTTTGACGAGTCCATCGGTGACGGTTTGCGCGTGACCATGGTAGCCACCGGCCTCAACGGTGTTGCCAGCCGTCGCCAGCAAAAGCCGGAATTGCGTGTCATGACACAGGTGCGCGATGGTACAACCAACCAGCCCATGTATGTAGGTGGTGTGGATGAAGAAGGCCCTGCCGTATTCAGCTCCAACGGCCGTCGTGCACAGGTGGAAGCCATGAAGATGTCAGGTGTGGAGGAATACGACATTCCTGCATTCCTGCGCAAACAGGCTGATTAAGTAGCAAGCAGTAAGCTGGATAGGCTGACCGTAAGGGGCTTATGGATGATGGCGCCTGCCATGGCAGGTGCAGCCAGCGTGTTATAATCAGGCAATTAAACGAGTGAGGGCTCTCGAGAGAGGGGGCGACAGTGCTTAAACAGCGAACACTGAAAACGACTATTAGTGCCACCGGTGTGGGATTGCATTCGGGCGACAAGGTTACCCTGACCTTGCGACCGGCTGTGCCTGATACCGGAATCGTATTCCGTCGGGTCGATCTGCCCGATACCGCGGAATTCAGGGTGCAACCTCATCTCGTTACCGATACCAAGCTCTGCTCCGCACTTGAGTGCGGCGGCGCCAGGATTGCCACGATTGAACATCTGATGTCTGCACTTGCCGGGCTTGGCATAGACAACATCCATATTGATCTCAATGCGGGCGAAGTGCCTATCATGGACGGCAGTGCCGGGCCTTTTGTCTTCCTTCTGCAACAGGCCGGCATTGTCGAACAGCCAGCGATGAAGAAGTTTATTCTCATCAAGAAAACCGTGGAATACCATGAAGGCGATAAATGGGTGCGTTTCGACCCTTACTTCGGCTTCAAGCTCGACTTTACCATTGATTTTGACCATCCTGCCGTGGAACATACCGGGCAGAAAATCAGCATAGACTTTGCCGACAACTCCTATATCAAGGAAATCAGCCGCGCGCGTACCTTCGGCTTCATGCATGAAGTCGAAGCCTTGCGCTCAATGGGCCTTGCCCGTGGTGGTAGCCTGGATAATGCCATCGTGTTGGATGAGTACCGTGTGCTGAACAGCGACGGCTTGCGTTACGACGATGAGTTCGTCAAGCACAAGATGCTGGATGCCATCGGCGATCTGTATGTACTCGGCCATCCCCTGATCGGTGCTTTCAGCGCCTACAAGGCTGGGCACTATATGAATAATCAACTGCTGCGGACGCTGCTCGCTGACAGAGATGCGTGGGAATACGCCACCTTCGACAAGTTCGAGGAAGCGCCAGGCGCCTTCCAGAACCCGATTGGCCTGCCCCCCGCATTACAGTACGCCTAAATATGCTGGTATTGCGCATCCTGCTGGTGCTGACCCTGATCTCGGTCGTGGTGTCGTTCGGCATTTATCTGATTTCCGGCGATAAGCGCTACCTTAAATTCACCTGGCAATTGATCAAGTTCACACTGGTCATGCTCGTGGTAGTGGCCCTGGTAATTGCCATGGGCCGCATCATTCTCTACTAGATTGCTCAGTCGTAGCGTTCATCCATAAGTGGCTATGCTATGCTTGGTCAAGCGTCATGGTTTTTGGATATAACACAATGCAGTTAAGTAAGGTCGGCATCATCCTGGCAACCAGGCTTGGTGGTAAAAGCAGGATCAATATGATGGACAAGGGCAGAACCATGCTGGCCTTGCTCTTGATCTCTGCTGGCTTTCTCACCGGAAGCCAGGCTGTTCATGCAGCCAGTCCCGATGATGTATTCCTGAGCGCACGTAATGCCTATAACGCACGCAATGCCAATGCGTTGGCCACTGCCTCACAGAGCCTGCAGGCCCAGCACTATATTCTTGCGCCGTACACGGACTACTGGCGCCTGTTACTCACCTTGAACCAGGCGGACAAGCAATCCGTCCAGGGCTTTCTTGAGCGTTATAGCGACCTGCCGTTTGCAGATCGTGCGCGCGGCGAATGGTTAAAGGTCCTGGCACGCAGGCAGGACTGGACAACTTTCTTCGAAGAGTATCCCAAGTTCAATCGCGACGATGCCGCTGTCAGTTGTTATGCCGCGGATGGCGGCATTCAGCAGGGCCTGGAGTCTGCCGTGCTTGATGGCAAGGCGCTCTGGATGACCGGCAGTGACCTGCCTGCCAATTGCAACGCGGTGTTTGACCGTTTGCAGAAGGGCGGCGTCTTGCGTGAGGAAGATATCTGGGCGCGTACCCGTTTGTTGTTGCAAGGTTCCAAGATCACCGTAGCCAAAACCGTATTGCAACGCCTGCCTGATATTGATAAAGCCAATCTCAAGTTGCTGGACCGTGTTTACCAAAACCCGCAGCAAGTGCTGGAGAAAGGGCAGATCAGCTTCAAGAGCAAGCTTGGCCGTGAGCTCAACCTGTATGCGCTGGAGCGTTTGAGCCGGAGCCAGCCGGCGTTGGCGTTGGATTTGTGGGAAAAACTGCATAGCAATTTCGAGCCGGCCGATCGTGATTATTTCTGGAGCCGGTTTGCCCTGCATGCCGCACGCAAGCATGACCCCGCTGCGCTGACCTACTTCCAAAGAGCAGGCAATGCCGAGTTGGACAAGGATCAGCGGGAGTGGAAGGCCAGGGCTGCCATGCGCGCAGGTGACTGGAAGGCATTGCAATCCACTATTACCGAAATGCCCGAGTCCCAGCAGGAAGAGCAGGTATGGCAATACTGGAAGGCCAGGGCGCTCAAGGAGCAGAAGCAGATCGTTGCGGCCAATCTGATATTGGTGAGGTTATCCAAGGAAAACACTTATTATGGCCTGTTGTCGGAAGAGGAAATGGGCGATGTGCTCACCGAGACGCCCGCGCCCTACAAAGTCAGTGCGGAAGAAGTACGCACCGTGCTTGATATTCCGGGCATTCAGCGTGCCCTGGCTTTGCGCCGCCTGGAAATGCGTTCGGAATCGCGGGAAGAATGGCGGTTTGCCAGCGGTGATTTTGATGACAAGCAACTGATTGCCGCGGCTGAGGTGGCTTTTCGCGAAGGCTGGTACGACATTGCCATCAGTACGGCGGATCGTACCAAATTGTTGCACGATTTTGCCTTGCGCTATCCCACGCCTTATCGCGATATGATGCAAGGCTATGCGGCGGATAATTCGCTGGATGAGGCCTGGGTTTATGGCCTGATCCGGCAGGAAAGCCGTTTTGTCAGTTGGGCAAAGTCCGTGGCTGGCGCCTCTGGCCTGATGCAGGTGATGCCGGCTACTGCCAAGTGGATTGCCAAGCGTATGGGCATGGGGGATTACAAGCCTGCCATGATCAACCAGCTGGATACCAACCTGAAGTTTGGTACGCATTACCTGCGCTATACCATGGACAAAATGGACCAGCAACCACTGATGGCAACTGCGGCTTATAACGCAGGGCCGGGAAGGCCCAAGCGCTGGGCTTCGGATAAACCATTGGAAGGGGCCATCTATGCAGAGACTATTCCTTTCAGTGAAACGCGTGATTATGTAAAGAAGGTGTTGGGGAATTCGTTCTACTATTCCCAGCAGTTGGGTACCAAGCAACAGACTTTGAAGCAGCGCCTGGGTGTGGTTCCTGGTGTGGGGGCACCCGTGAATCCAGAACAAGATTAAAGCCAGCAACCTAGCTAAGTGGTAAAGGAAGAGTAGTAATGCAACGTATCAGACAAATATGTGTCATCGGTGGCTCCGGCTTTGTTGGCAGCGCTATCGTGCAAAAATTGAGCACGGCAGGTTATGACGTCAAGGTGATCACGCGCAGGCGTGAAAGCAGCAAGCACCTGATCCTGTTGCCGAATGTGCAAGTGGTCGAATGCGACATTTTCAACGATACTGCTCTGGCAGGGCATCTCCATGGCCAGGACGCCGTGATCAACCTGGTCGGCATATTGCACGAAAGCGGAGATGCAAGCTTTGAAGCCTTGCATGTCGAGTTGCCGCGCCGGGTGGCGGATATCTGCTGTAAGCAGGGCGTATCCCGTTTGCTGCACATGGGCGCGCTCAAGGCAGATGCCAATGCCAGGAGTGCTTACCTGCGTTCCAAAGCCGCTGGCGAGGAGGCAGTGCTCAAGCGGGCCAATGAGCTGCAAGTGACGGTCTTCCGTCCTTCAGTGATTTTTGGCCGTGGCGACCATTTCCTAAGTTTGTTTGCCAGCGTGGTCAAGGTATTGCCTGTGATCGGCGTTGCCAAGCCCAATGCACGCTTCCAGCCGATCTGGGTGGAAGACGTGGCGCAAGTGTTCGTCAGTGCACTGGAAAATGTCAGCACCTATGGCCGCAGCATTGACCTGGGCGGCCCGCAGGTTTATACCCTCAAGCAACTGATCGAGTTCGTGGCTTTCATTCTTGGCAAGAAGCGCCGCATTGTCGGCCTCAATGACAAGTTATCCTACTACCAGGCCTATGCGCTTGAGTTGATGCCGTTCAAGCTCATGACGCGCGATAACCTCTTTAGCATGGAGGTGGATAGCGTATGCAACTGCCCGATTGCAGAATTCTTCGGCCATCCCCTGACAACGCTGGAAGCAGTAGCGCCAGAATACCTGGCAGGCGATACGCCCCGCAGTGCCTATGACAGGTTCCGTAGTCTGGCCGGGCGTAGCTTCAGCAAGCGGTAACCGCCATGCGGATATACTCGGTAGGCGGCGCAGTCAGGGACCAGCTACTGGGTTTGCCGGTCAAGGACCGGGACCATGTGGTGGTAGGCAGCACGCCCGAGGCCATGGTGTCACTGGGTTACCGCCCGGTAGGCAAGGATTTTCCGGTATTCCTGCATCCCGAGACGCACGAGGAATATGCGCTTGCGCGCACCGAGCGCAAGACCGGCAAAGGATATAAGGGTTTCCAGGTCTATGCCGACCCGGATGTGACGCTGGAACAGGATCTTGCCCGGCGCGACCTGACGATCAATGCCATTGCCGAGGATGAACATGGCGAGTTGATCGACCCATATCATGGCATCGCCGATCTCAAGGCCAGGGTGCTGCGCCATGTCAGCTTCGCTTTCAGTGAAGACCCGGTACGTATCCTGCGCGCAGCACGGTTTGCTGCACGTTTTAAGGAGTTTCACGTCGCTGACGAGACCATGGTCTTGATGCGGCAGATGGTAGAGGACGGCGAGGTGGATGCGCTGGTACCTGAACGCGTTTGGCAGGAACTGGCAAAAGGCCTGATGGAGCAGAAGCCCAGCCGCATGTTTGAGGTACTGCGCGCCTGCGGCGCGCTCAAGCGCATAGTGCCAGAGCTCGACCGTTTGTTCGGTGTGCCACAGACCGCGAAGTACCATCCCGAGGTGGATACTGGCGTCCATGTCATGATGGTGATCGACTATGCAGCCGCTGCTGGATTCAGCCTGCCAGTGCGTTTTGCCGCTCTCACGCACGACCTTGGCAAGGGTACGACGCCTGCGGAAATATTGCCGCGCCATATTGGCCACGAAGAGCGCAGCGTCGCGCTGTTGAAGCCACTCATACAACGCTTGCGCGTGCCAAACGATTGCAAGGAGCTTGCATTACTCACTGCCCGCTTCCATGGCAAGGTTCACCAGGTAGAAGCCATGCGCGCAGCAACCTTGCTGCGTTTTCTTCAGGAAACCGATGCTTTGCGCCAACCTGGGCGTTTTCGCAATTTCCTGCATGCATGCGAGGCAGACGCGCGTGGACGTACAGGATTCGAGCAGCAACCTTTGCCGCATTTTCAATCGCTGCTGGATATCCTGGAGGTGGTCATGCGAGTCGATGCCGGAGTGATTGCCAGCACGCAATCCAATCCAGAGGCGATCAAGGATGCGGTGTTCGCGGCACGAGTTGCTGCCATGGAGCAGGTATTCAAATTTCCGTTGGGCAATAAACCTGTGGAATAAGGCCGTTATGGTTGTGATAAACAAAAAGCCCCAAATCATATGGGGCTTTTTGTTTGCTGAAAGACGAAAAGGACGTCAAAAGGAATTATTCTTCCAGCCCGTATAACAAAGTAAGTTGCTGTTGCACATATTCCATCGGTTTGCGCTTGAAGCCGCTCTTGGCAAACTGGTGCCAGCGGCCAATCACGAAACACAGCAGCAGGTTGGCCTGGGATTCGGGGTCGAATTTGCGGCCGGTCTGGGTTTCGGCAATGCGCAGGCTTTGCTTGAGCGTGGACTCGATACGGTCGAACAATTGATTGATGCGGGTTTGCAGGGCGGGGTCTTCATTGACCAGGGCGTCGCCGATTAGCACGCGGGTCATGCCGTGGTTCTTTTCCGCGAACAGCAGCAAAATGGTGACGACGCGGCGTGCCTGGCGCAAGCCTTCGGTTTCTTCAGAAGTGATTTTGTTGATGAGGCCGAACAGGGTCTGCTCGATGAACTCAATCAAGCCGTCGAACATGCGGGCCTTGCTCGGGAAGTGGCGATACAATGCGGCTTCGCTGACTTCCAGCTTGGAAGCAAGGGAGGCCGTGGTGATTTTCTCGCGTTTGGGCGACTCCAGCATCTTTGCCAGGGTTTCCAGGATTTGCTGTTTGCGTTCTCCGGGTTTCAGTGCCATTTCTTTACCTCTTGATCAGGCAGAAAGCCAGAGGCGGGAAGACTCACCCCCAACGCCCTGGTGACATTCTGCATTGTTATACATTCTATAAAGCCAGGTACCCGGCAATTCCAGGACGCTGGAAATACGGGCATCCACATAACTGGGCCGCCTTGGCCTGGAGGACACATGGATGGTTTTCATTCCCAGGCGTTTGGCGGTCATCAATGCCGGCAGGCTGTCCTCAAGCAGGATGCAGTTGCCGGCATTGACCTTGAGCGTTTGCAACAGATGTTGGAAACCTCGCATCGCAGGTTTCGGGTGGAAGCCAGAGGATTCCACGCTGAATACCTGATCGAACAAGTCGTCGATAGCAAGTAATTTTAACACTCTTTTTGCATAACTCATCGGTGCGTTAGTGAATACTACCTTACGGCCTGAGAGCTGTTGCAACGTATGCCGCAGTCTTTTGACGGTTCTCACCATTTGCGGGAGATCGTCAAGCTGATGGGTTTGCTGCAGAAAATGGTGGGGATGAACGCGATGGTGGCGCATCAAGCCCTTCAGGGTGGCTCCGTAGATGCGCCAGTAATATTGGCGCAGCAGGCAGGCCGCTTCTTCTTCCAGCCTGAGTTCGCTCATGATATAGCGCGTCATCTCGATATGCAGATGCGGAAAGATTTCCGCATCTGCATCATGCAGGGTGTTGTCGAGGTCAAAAATCCAGACCTTGCGTTGCATGGGCATGAACAGCAGTGTGTGCTTACTTTGCAGTGATCAGCGTGCCCACACCTGCATCAGTCAGCACTTCCAGCAACAATGCATGCTCGACGCGGCCATCGATGATGTGCACCGATTTTACGCCGCTGCGGGCAGCATCCAGCGCCGAGCTGATCTTGGGCAGCATGCCTCCCGAGAGGGTGCCGTCTGCCACGAGGTCGTCAATCTGTTTGGGAGTCAGGCCGGTAAGAAGATTGCCTGCCTTGTCGAGTACGCCAGGGGTGTTGGTAAGCAGAATCAGCTTCTCTGCGCCGAGGATTTCCGCAAGTTTGCCCGCCACCACGTCGGCGTTGATGTTATAGGTTTCGCCATCTACTCCGACGCCGATAGGCGCGATCACAGGAATGAAGTCGCCACTATCGAGGAACTGGATCAGGCTGGGATCTATGCCGCTGATGTCGCCGACCTGGCCGATATCGATGAACTGGTCGGGCTTGTCCTTGTCCTGAACCAGCAGTTTCTTTGCGTGGATAAAGTTGCCGTCCTGCCCGGTGAGGCCCACTGCCTTGCCGCCGTTGCGGTTGATCAGGTTGACGATTTCCTTGTTGACCTGGCCGCCCAGCACCATTTCGACAATATCCATGGTTTCTTCGTCAGTGACGCGCATGCCCTGGATGAATTCACCCTTCTTGCCTAGCCTGTCGAGCAGTTCATTGATTTGTGGCCCGCCACCGTGCACCACGACTGGGTTCATACCCACGAGCTTGAGCAATACGACATCACTCGCAAAGCATTCCTTCAAGTGGGGATCGGTCATGGCGTTGCCGCCGTACTTGATGACAATGGTTTTGTCGAAGAAGCGCTTGATGTAGGGCAAGGCTTCGGCGAGGGTTTTGGCTTTCTTTGCGGCAGTGGTTTCGTTGAGCATTGACTCTCTCTGAATGCGAGTGAATGGATGTGCGCCTATTTTAACCGGTTTACCATGAAAATCACGCGACATGGCGTTAAAACTCACTGTGACAGCACCTGTTAAAGTATCAGTGGCGCAGGTACACTAACTTGGATGCAATTGCATTCTTTGGTATATGTCGACAACCAAAACAGGAACAGGCATGCCCAGCGACATTGAAATAGCCCAGCAGGCAAAACTCAGGAAAATCAGCGAGATTGCCATGCAGCTTGGTTTGAATGAAGACTCCATCGAGCTTTACGGGCCATACAAGGCCAAAATCGACCTCAATGCCAACCCTCATTTGCAGGACCGGCCGGATGGCAAGCTGATTCTGGTGACGGCCATCAGTCCCAGTCCCGCAGGCGAGGGCAAGACAACGACAACGGTAGGCCTGGGCGATGCCTTGCAGCGCATCGGCAAGCGGGCGGTTATTTGCCTGCGCGAACCTTCCATGGGGCCGGTATTCGGCATGAAGGGAGGCGCTGCCGGCGGCGGCTATGCCCAGGTGGTGCCGATGGAGGATATCAACCTGCATTTCACCGGTGACTTTGCTGCAATTGCGCTTGCCCATAACCTGCTTGCGGCGATGATCGATAACCATATCCATCATGGCAATGCCTTGCAGATCGACCCGCGCCAGGTGACCTGGAAGCGCGTGGTAGACATGAATGACCGAGCCTTGCGCCAAGTCGTGGTTGGCCTGGGCGGCAAGGTCAATGGTCAGCCGCGCGAGGATGGCTTCGATATCGTCGTCGCTTCCGAAGTGATGGCGGTGTTATGCCTGGCGGATTCGCTCAAGGATTTGCGGAACCGCCTGGGTAACATCGTGGCGGGCTACAACTTCTCGGGCGAGCCGGTAACCGCGTGCGACCTCAAGGCGCACGGCGCGATGGCTGTAATGCTCAAGGAGGCGATCAAGCCCAACCTGGTACAGACGCTGGAGCATACTCCGGCTTTACTGCATGGAGGACCGTTCGCCAATATTGCCCATGGCTGTAATTCGCTGATCGCTACACGCACTGCGCTTAAGCTTGGGGATTATGTTGTTACTGAGGCAGGTTTCGGCGCGGACCTGGGAGCGGAGAAATTCATCAATATCAAGTGCCGGAAGTCCGGCCTCAAGCCGGATGCCTGTGTGGTCGTGGCAACTGTACGTGCCTTGAAGTATCACGGCGGCATAGAAGTGCCGGACCTGGCAAAAGAGAACTTGGATGCCCTGGAGCGCGGCATTGCCAACCTTGAAAAACATGTGCAAAACGTGACCAGTCATTACCGCTTGCCTTGTGTGGTCGCGTTGAACCGGTTTGACCATGATACCGTCGCCGAACTGGCACTTATCGCCAAGCGGATGGAGGTTCTAGGGATCAGGGTGATATTGGCCGAACATTGGGCAAAAGGCGGTGCTGGCGCAACAGCCCTGGCAGAGACGGTTGTGGAGCTGGCTGAAACAGGGCAAGCCTGTATGCGCTATGTTTATGACGATGAGGATATGCTTTGGGAAAAGCTCGGCAAGGTGGCGCGCCGGATTTACGGCGCAAGCGATGTCCATGCGCTACGCCGGGTACGCGCAATTATCGATAAATTGCAGGAGGAGGGATATGGGCATTATCCAATCTGTATTGCCAAGACCCAGTATTCCTTTTCCACTGATGCCTCGCAACGCGGCTTGCCGCATCCCCATATATTGACAGTCAGGGCCGTGAGATTATGTGCCGGCGCTGAGTTTATCGTCATGATTTGCGATGACATCATGACCATGCCTGGCCTGCCAAAGGAACCTTGCGCAACTCGCATCGATATCGATGATGACGGGCGCGTGATCGGACTTTACTAGTCTGTATGACGATATATAAGTTTAGAGGACAAAGAAAAACGGCAACCTCCCTATACAACTAGGGAGATTGCCGCACCGGGGTAGAGGTGACTTTACCTAACGATTAGGCTTTCTTGCGGCGGGCTGCGAAGCCAACCAGTGCCAGGCCGCCAAGCATCAGTGCGTAAGCAGAAGGCTCAGGTACAGCAGCGATCTGGTCGACCTGGAATGCCTGGATGCTGCTATGGGCATGGGTGCCGAAAGAGATGGTGTAGGAGGTGATTGGGTCGGTAACGCCGCTCAGATCCCAGGTGAAGTAGCCATAGGCGTAGTCAACTGGGTCAGGACCATTGGCGCCAATTGCAGCAGTCAGGCTATAGGAAGTCGCTGCCAGCAGTTGGCTGCCACCGTTGAAGCTCAGGAAAACATCGCTGATAATGGCATCAATGCCACCTGCGCCGCCGAGGGAATAGTTGCCGCCTGGCTCAACATGGCTTTGGAACACGATGGAGCCAAGGTTGGAAATCACATTGGAGTCAGAAATCGTGAATGTGGAGTAAGGACCACCCCACTCGTAGAGACCGCTGCCAGCCGGGTAAGCCGTGCCGGAAGTGCGAGTCAGTACTGCATCACCTGCTGGTGCATTGCTGGCCAATCCAGCAACCAATTGAGCCGCATTGATGCGAGAAGCAACGAGTTGGTTGAAACCATTGGTGGACTCAGAGCCAGCAACGTCTACGAATACAACGTCAGTAACGCTCGCGTGTGCGAAGGATGTGGCTGCAAGCAGACCTAAAGCAAAGATGCTTTGGGTGTAAGCGATTTTCATTTTGTTTCCCCTTAAAACTGATTAAGAACCTGAACACTATGAGCATGTCCAGGTAGCGAGAATAATCGATTAATAGAAATTAATATCATTCCCAGAATCGACTTATTAATGGTAATTATTCTCATTAAAAAGGTCAACTGTTTATTTTAATTTTATTTCTGGGCCATGCTTCGGAATGCGGCAATGCCTAGATGTGTTTGGTGAATACCTTGGACCGGCGTTGCAGGTTATACAGTTTTTGCTTTTCTCCGGGCAGCCGTTCTATGCTGCTTTCTGCGAAGCCCCGCTCAAGAAACCAGTGTTCCGTGCGCGTGGTCAGGACAAATACGGATCGCAGGCCCAGCTCGCGAGCCTGTTCTTCGCAGTAGCTGAGCAGGCGGTCTCCACGTCCGCCGCGGCGGAATGAGGAGTGGATGGCCATGCAGGCGAGCTCTGCGGTTTTTGTCTCGGGAAACGGGTAGAGCGCGGCACAGCCGATAACCTTGCCGTCATGTTCCATAACATGGAAATGGTTGATTTCCATTTCCAGGCGCTCACGGCCGCGGCGAACCAATATTCCCTCGTTCTCCAATGGTTCGATCAGTTGCAGTATGCCGCCCACGTCCCCAATGTCCGCCGGGCGCATGGCTTCCAGCGGGTCTTCGGTGATCATGGTGCCAATGCCATCGTGCGTGAACAGCTCTTGCAGGATGGCGCCATCGACATGGCGGCTGATCAAGTGGGTGCGCGCCACCCCTTGCCCGCAGGCGCGTACGGCGGCCGGAAGGTAGTAGAGCTCATCTTCGGTAATCTGCTGCGCACCGTTGTTGCCGATATGGCGCAAGAGGTTCTTGGCCTTGTCGGTGGTCATTTCCCTGAGCAATTCTCCGCGGATGTTATGTACGCCGCTGGAATCCATCAGGAAAATCAGCTTGTCGGCATCCAGTGCAATGGCAGCGCTGGTGGCAACGTCCTCAAGCGTCAGGTTGAAAACTTCTCCTGTAGGTGAGTAGCCCAGGGGTGAAAGCAACACCAGTTCACCATCGTCCAGACGTTTCTGGATGCCGACTGCATCCACCTTGCGCACTTCGCCGGTATGTTGCAGGTCTACACCCTCACGTACGCCAAGCGGCTTGGCGGTGACGAAGTTGCCGCTGGCCACGCGGATGTCGGCGCCTGCCATCGGGGAGTTGATCAATCCCATGGAAAGCAGTGACTCGATTTCCACCCGCACGGCGCCATTGGCTTCTTTCACGGCTTCCATCGCCTCATCGTCAGTGACGCGCAAACCGTTGACCAGGTGGGTTTGCAACCGGGCGCGCTTGAGGCGGCTTTCGATTTGCGGCCTTGCGCCATGCACCAGTACCAGGCGTACCTCGAGGCTGGCGAGCAGGTTGAGGTCGTGGGAGAGGGCGACAAACTGGCCGTCGTCAACGACTTCCCCGCCAAAGGCAATGACGAATGTGCGCCCGCCAAATGCATGGATATAGGGGGCGGCGGCACGGAACCAGCGCACGAATTCCTGTGGCTGTTGTAATGTCAGGCGGGAAGTGTTGGTGCTGCTGCCGCTTGCGGCCTCGCTTTGGGCATAAAGGTGAGCGGCACTGCAGTCGAGCGCAGCACAGAGTTTGCGCAGCATGGTTTCAGAAACGCCTTGCGCGCCTCGCTCAATCCGCGACAGGTTGCCGCTGTTGGCGTTGACCTTGCGGGCAAGTTCTTGCAGCGTCATGTTGAGCGCCTTGCGGCGTTTGCGGATTGCTGTGCCTAGAGCCATGAGCAGGGTTTCTAATTTGCGTTTAAAACATATTTTTATAATAAATAGACATAAAAAGCAATTTCGGTGGATATTAACTGACGAAATCACCCCATAGAGCCTGCAGGCTGGCAATGGCGGCAAGCGCTGCGGTTTCAGTGCGCAAAATGCGCGGGCCCATGCGCACGAGGGTGAAGCCATGATGCGCGGCGAGCTGGATTTCGCCATCCGTCAGTCCTCCCTCGGGGCCGATTAGGAGGCAAATGTCATTGCCGGGGATTTTTACTTGTGGTAATGCCTTTTCAGCGACTGGGCTCAGCGTGATCAAGATGTCTGCTTGCGGTTTTTGTGCAAGCCATTCGGTGAGGTTGATTGGTGAGGCGACAGGAGGCACAACGGCACGCCCGGATTGCTCACAGGCGGAAATGGCAACATTTTGCCAATGTTCGCGGCGTTTCTCTGCACGCTCACCCGCGAGCTTGACGACACTGCGCTGGCTTGCAACCGGCTGTATCGCGGATACTCCCATTTCTACGGCCTTCTGGATGGTGAAGTCCATACGGTCGCCAGAAGAGATTGCCTGTGCCAGTGTGATGCGTAGGGGGGATTCGGTTAGGCAGGACTGTGCTTCCAGTATGCTGACAATCACTTCCTGCTTACGTATCGCGGTTAGCTTGGCGAGGTAGTTCTGGCCGTCTCCATTGAACAGGATGGCGTGATCGCCAGCCTGCATGCGCAAAGCCCTGCTTGCGTGAGTGGCTGCGTTTTCGGGCAATGCTGTCTCGCTGCCTGGGGAAAGTGCTCCGGGGTGGTAAAAGCGAGGAGTGGTCATGGCTGGTGTACTATTGAAGGTTGATAAAGGATTTTAATTGAAGGAGTGTGCATTATGGCAAGTCTGAACCCGCCAGTTTGTGATTTTGGCTGGAAAGCGCCGGATTTTAACCTGCCTGGCGTAGATGGCCGCAACTGGTCGCTGGCCGAAATCAAGGGGGTCAACGGGACGCTGGTCATGTTTATTTGCAATCATTGTCCTTATGTGCAGGCGATCCGTGAGCGATTGGTGGCCGATGTGCGTGCATTGCGCGAACTGGGCATCAATACCGTGGCAATTTCTTCCAACGATGCGGTGGCTTATCCTGAGGATGCTTTTGAGAAGATGGCAGAAGTGGCGCGCGAGTTTCATTTTCCTTTCCCTTATCTTTTTGATGAAAGCCAGGAAGTGGCAAAGGCTTATGGGGCAGTGTGCACGCCGGATTTCTTTGGTTTTAATGCGCACCTTGAATTGCAGTACCGCGGCCGCTTTGACAACCAGGGGCGCGTGATGGAGCCTGTGGAAAATCCCTCGCGGGATCTTTTCAATGCCATGCGGCATGTGGCAGAAACAGGGCGTGGCCCGGCTGAGCAGGTGGCCTCCATCGGCTGCTCAATCAAGTGGCGCGAGGTCGCGCAATAAGCCGGTTTGATTGGAAGAGTGGCGTGGTAGTAGAAACATTAATCTCCATGTTGGTATTGCTGAATCCTCTCATCTAAGGAATAATTATGGGCTAAATACCTCTTCGGAACTGTGGCTTGCAACAGTTTCCGCATTCCGTCAATTCAAAGGGGTTTTCAAGAATTTGAGTGAGGCTTCCTCCAGCCTTGTATGCGCTGGTGGAGCCTTTTTCTCTTCAACCGTAGGGAGATATGTATGGCAGCAACTCGTCAAGATTTAGCAAATGCCATCCGTGCGCTATCCATGGACGCAGTTCAGAAGGCAAATTCTGGACACCCTGGTGCACCGATGGGGATGGCAGACATCGCAGAGGTTCTCTGGAACCATCATCTGCGCCACAACCCAAAGAACCCTAACTGGGCTGACCGTGACCGTTTCATCCTGTCCAACGGCCATGGCTCCATGTTGATCTACTCCCTGTTGCACCTGACAGGCTACGATCTGGGCATCGAAGACATCAAGACTTTCCGTCAACTGCATTCCCGTTGCGCTGGCCACCCTGAATATGGCTACGCTCCTGGCATTGAGACCACCACTGGCCCTCTGGGCCAAGGCATTACCAATGCAGTTGGCTTCGCGCTGGCTGAAAAGTTGCTGGCTGACCAGTTCAACAAGCCAGGTCACGACATCGTTGACCACTACACCTATGTATTCCTCGGCGATGGCTGTCTGATGGAAGGTGTTTCCCACGAAGCTGCTGCGCTGGCTGGCACTTGGGGCCTGGGCAAGCTGATCGCGATCTGGGATGACAATGGCATCTCCATCGACGGTCACATCGAAGGCTGGTACACAGACGATACCGCCAAGCGTTTTGAAGCCTACGGCTGGCACGTTATCCCTAACGTGGATGGCCACGACCCTGACGCGGTTGATGCTGCGATCCAGGAAGCCAAGAAGGTTACTGACAAGCCAACCTTTATCGCTGCCAAGACCATCATCGGCAAGGGTTCCCCGAACAAGTCCGGTTCCCATGATTGCCACGGTTCCGCACTGGGCCTGGAAGAAGTGGCTGCAACCCGTGAAGCCATCGGTTGGCCGCATGAGCCTTTTGTTGTCCCGCAAGAAGTCTATGACGGCTGGGATGCCAAGGCCAAGGGCGACAAGCTGGAAAGCGACTGGAATGCCAAGTTCGAAGCTTATGCCAAGATTTACCCAGCAGAAGCTGCCGAATTCAAGCGCCGTTTTGCTGGCGAACTGCCATCCAACTGGAAGGAAGTGACCGACGCATTCATCAAGGCAACCAACGAGAAGGCAGAAAGCATTGCAACCCGCAAGGCTTCCCAGAACGCTATCGCTGCACTGGCGCCAGCTCTGCCGGAATTCCTCGGCGGTTCCGCTGACCTGACCGGTTCCAACCTGACCAGCTACTCCGGCTTCAAGCATGTGAGCGGCAAGGAGCCAGGTAACTACATTTCCTACGGTGTGCGTGAATTCGGTATGTTCGCTATCATGAACGGCGTGGCACTGCACGGTGGCTTGTTGCCATTCGGCGGTACTTTCCACATGTTCTCTGACTACGCCAAAAACGCATTGCGTATGGCTGCGCTGATGAAGCAACGCACTATCGCAGTTCTCACCCACGACTCCATCGGTCAAGGTGAGGACGGTCCTACCCACCAGCCGATTGAAAACACTGCCGGCCTGCGTTACATCCCACGCATGGATGTATGGCGTCCTGCGGATTCCGTTGAAACCGCAATTGCCTGGGTTGCCGCTGTTGAGCGAACCGATGGCCCAACCAGCCTGGTGCTGAGCCGTCAGAATGTGCCTGGCATCAAGCACGACGAGAAAGATTTCGATCTGATCCGCAAGGGTGGTTATGTATTATCCGACGTGGAAGGCAAGCCAGACGTAATCCTGATTGGTACAGGTTCCGAGCTGGATCTGGCGATCAAGGCTGCTGCTGAACTGAATGCTGCCGGCACCAAGGTGCGTGTGGTTTCCTTCCCATCGACCAACGTGTTCGACCGCCAAGACCAGGCCTACAAGGACAGCGTGCTGATCCCAGGCGTGAAGCGTGTTGCTGTTGAAGCTGGCGTGACCGACTTCTGGCGCAAGTATGTCGGTTTGGAAGGTGCTGTGGTTGGTATCGATACCTTCGGCGAATCCGCTCCAGGCGGCGTGCTATTCAAGCACTTCGGTTTCACTGTTGAAAATGTAGTGAACACCGTCAAGTCCGTGCTCTAATGGCATGTAGCAAATAAAAAAGGGGGCCAGTCATGCTGGCTCCCTTTTTGTTTTTGAAGAAACAACCAGGACAGGAAAAACTCATGACAATCAAGGTTGGCATCAACGGCTTTGGCCGTATTGGTCGCATGGCGTTCCGTGCGGCGATCAAGGATTTTACTGATATTGAAATAGTGGCGATTAACGACCTGCTGGAGCCGGATTATCTTGCCTACATGCTCAAGCATGACTCTGTGCATGGCCGTTTTGATGGCGATGTGTCAGTCAGCGGCAATCACCTGGTCGTGAATGGCAAAACCATACGCCTGACGGCAGAGCGCGACCCTGCCAACCTGAAATGGGGCGAGGTCGGTGTGGATGTGGTCGTCGAGTGCACCGGCTTTTTCCTGACTGAAGAAACCTGCCAGAAGCATATTGATGCGGGCGCCAAGAAAGTGGTGCAGTCTGCGCCCTCCAAGGATGACACCCCAATGTTCGTCTATGGCGTCAACCATGATACCTACAAGGGGCAGGCAATCGTTTCTGCAGCTTCCTGCACCACCAACGGCCTGGCGCCGGTCGCCAAGGTATTGAACGACAGCTTCGGCATCAAGCGCGGCCTGATGACCACCGTGCATGCTGCCACTGCAACGCAAAAAACCGTTGACGGCCCGTCCAACAAGGACTGGCGCGGCGGCCGCGGTATCCTGGAAAACATCATTCCTTCCTCTACTGGCGCAGCCAAGGCGGTTGGCAAGGTGATTCCCGAACTGAACAAGAAGCTCACAGGCATGGCGTTCCGCATCCCGACTAGCGATGTATCTGTGGTGGACCTGACAGTTGAGTTGGAAAAGGAAGCCACTTACGAGCAAATCGTGGCTGCAATGAAGACAGCCTCCGAAAGCGGCCCGCTCAAGGGCGTGCTGGGGTTCACCGATGAAAAAGTGGTATCCACCGATTTCCGTGGCAATGCCTATCCCTCGATTTTTGACGCCGATGCCGGCATCCAGCTGGATCCTACCTTCGTCAAGATCGTGGCCTGGTACGACAACGAATACGGCTATACCTGCAACATGATGCGGCTGGTGCAGCACGTCGCATCCTGAGTCGGAGAGCATATGACCGTAATCAACATGATCGACCTGGACCTTAAGGGCAAGCGCGTCTTCATCCGCGCCGACCTGAACGTGCCAGTCAATGACGGCAAAGTGACCTCCGATGCCCGCATCACCGCGTCCATCCCCACCATACGCCATGCCCTGGATGCCAAGGCCCGCGTATTGGTGACCTCCCACCTCGGCCGTCCGGAAGAAGGCGTGTATTCTGAGGAAAACTCCCTGCAGCCAGTGGCTGACGTGCTGGCCGAAAAGCTCGGCCAGCCGGTACGCCTGATCAAGGACTGGGTGGATGGCGGCTTTGAAGTCGCCGAGGGCGAAGTGGTGTTGCTGGAAAACTGCCGCTTTAACAAGGGCGAGAAAAAAAATGTTGAAGAAACCGCACGCAAATATGCCGCCTTGTGCGATGTATTCGTGATGGATGCATTCGGCACCGCACACCGTGCAGAAGCCTCCACCTATGGCGTGGCGCAATATGCCCCGGTCGCAGCAGCAGGTTTGCTACTGGTCGGCGAGCTGGATGCGCTGGGCAAGGCATTGCATGAACCCGCCCGCCCCATGGTGGCGATTGTCGGCGGCTCCAAGGTCTCGACCAAGCTCACCGTGCTCGAAAGCCTGGCAGAAAAAGTCGACCAGTTGGTCGTCGGTGGCGGCATCGCTAACACCTTCCTCAAGGCCGCTGGCAAGCCGATTGGCCGGTCATTGAGCGAGGATGACCTGGTGCCTACCGCACAAGCCTTGATGAAAAACCTGGCCGATCGCGGTGCGGCAGTGCCGATTGCGGTTGACGTGGTTTGCGGCAAGCAGTTCGACCCTGACGAACCAGCCGTACTCAAGTCTGCGGATGACGTGGCGGATGACGATATGATCTTTGACATTGGCCCCGAGTCCGCCAAACAACTCGCCGTGATCATCCTCAACGCAGGCACCGTGGTCTGGAACGGCCCGGTCGGCGTATTCGAGTTCGACCAGTTCGGCGAGGGCACCAAGATCATCGCCGACGCCATTGCCAAGACCAAGGCCTTCACCCTGGCCGGCGGCGGCGACACCATTGCCGCGATCCAGAAATATGACATCTATGACAAGGTGTCGTATATCTCGACAGCAGGAGGTGCCTTCCTGGAATTCCTCGAAGGCAAGAAATTGCCAGCCGTGGAAATTCTGGAGCAGCGAGCCAAAGGTTAATTGCTGGAATATGTCTCATAATAAAGGAGCCTGCGGGCTCCTTTATTTTTGGTATTGGCCATATTAAGCGCGAGCGCAGCAATGCCAAGCGTTTGCTTTATGACGTTATTAAATAAATGTTTTGATGTATTTATTTTTAGAATTTAGGCAGTATTAAAAATACTAAATTAGTATTCTTCATAACAATGCGCCCCACACTATTCGCTTCGCTCGCGACACCTGCAAAAGCTGTATTTTTGCTTGAGCGTTGGGCGCCTAATGACATCGAGTACACGAGCATGCGCCAGTTGAAATTGAGCAAGGCCTTCACCTTGTTGGAGCCAGGGCCTGTGGTTCTTGTGACGACCTATGATGGGCAGCAGGACAACATTATGACCATCTCCTGGACCATGGTGATGGATTTCACGCCGGTGTTTGCAATCACCACAGGCGAATGGAATCACTCTTTCGCGGCGTTGCGAAAGAGCAGGGAGTGCGTCATTGCCATTCCCACGGTCGACATGCTCGACAAAGTGGTCGGTATAGGAACATGTTCCGGCACAGACACAGACAAGTTTGCCAAGTTCAAGCTCACACCCGTGCGAGGTAAAGTCGTCAGGGCGCCCTTGATCAAGGAGTGCCTTGCCAACATCGAGTGCAAGGTCAGCGACATCGTTGAAAAGCACAACATTGTCGTGCTGGAGGCCGTTGCCGCATATCTCGACAATGCGCGCAAAGAGAAGCGCATGGTTCATGCCGTTGGTGACGGAACGTTCATTGTTGATGGGCGCAAGATCGACCGGCGCAAGATGATGGCCTCCAAGATTCCACAGGGTGTTTAGCGTTTATTGACGTGGGCTTGTCATCTCCATGGCATAAAATGTGCACGATTCCTGCTTGATGTTGTCAGGCTTATGATGAGTAGCTGAGGAATCACAAGGAAAGGCAAGCCATGGCATTACGTAAAACCAAGATTGTGGCGACGCTGGGGCCGGCCTCCAGCGAGGAGGCGGTGATCGAGCGTCTGGTGGATGCCGGCGTGGATGTGGTGCGGCTCAATTTTTCGCATGGGTCTGCCGCAGACCATATCGCGCGCGCCGAACTGGTGCGTGATATTTGCCGGCGCAGCGGGCGCCCGGTGGGCATTCTCTGTGATCTGCAAGGGCCGAAGATACGCATTGGCAAGTTTGAGAATGAGCGCATCTTGCTCAAGGTGGGCGACAAATTCACCCTGGATGCTGCTTGCAAGCTTGGCAACCAAGAGCGGGTGGGCCTCGATTACAAGACCTTGCCATCCGAGGTGGAGCCCGGGGCGGTCTTGTTGCTGGATGATGGCCGCATCGTGCTCAACGTCGAGGCGGTGCATGGCAGCGAGGTGCTTTGTACAGTGGCGGCAGGTGGTGTGCTGTCGAATAACAAGGGTATCAATCGCCAGGGTGGCGGATTATCCGCGCCAGCATTGACCTTGAAAGACCAGGAGGATATTGCGACAGCGGTTGAGCTGGAGGCTGATTATATTGCGGTGTCTTTCCCTCGCAGTGGCGCGGATATTGAACTGGCGCGCCAATTGGTGGAGGATGCGGGCGGGCATGCGGCCATTGTCGCCAAGATTGAGCGTGCCGAGGCTATTCCTGCGCTGGAGGAAATCATCGATGCTGCGGATGTGATCATGGTGGCGCGCGGCGATCTCGGTGTTGAGGTCGGCGATGCAGCGGTGCCGGGGCTACAGAAACGCATGATCCGCATGGCGCGCATGCGCAACAAGTTGGTGATTACGGCTACTCAGATGCTGGAATCCATGATCAGCAGCCCGATCCCGACGCGGGCAGAGGTATCCGACGTGGCGAATGCGGTGCTCGATGGCACGGATGCCGTCATGTTATCTGGCGAAACGGCGGTCGGGCATTATCCGGTTGAGGCGATACAGGCGATGCACCGTGTTTGCCTGGAGGCGGAAAAGGAATATGACAGCCATCATTTACAGGCACCGATCAATGATGAATTCGAGTTCATTGATGAGGCAATTGCGATGGCATCAATCTATGCGGCCGAGCATTTGAACGTGAAGGCGATTGCGGCACTGACCCGGTCGGGCTCTTCTGTCACCTGGCTGTCACGTTCCAATACCAATGTGCCGATCTATGCATTGACGACGGAGCGCAATACGCGGCGCAAGCTGACTTTGTATCGCGGGGTCTATCCTTACCATATCGAGTTGCCTAGCCAGGAACTGAGCAAGATACTTTACGATGCGGAGGAGACGTTGCTGCGGCTGGGTGCGGTGCAGCGGGATGATTTGATGATGCTGACCTTTGGCGAGCCGATAGGCAAGGCAGGCGGTACTAATACCCTGCAGATTGTCAAAGTTGGCGAACACCGGCGTGAGCATGCTAAATCGGAGCTGCCATGGCACTGATCAGTTTGCGTCAATTGCTGGATCATGCGGCTGAACATAGCTATGGTGTGCCTGCCTTCAATATCAACAACCTGGAGCAGGTGCAGGCCATCATGCAAGCTGCTGATGCCTGTGATAGTCCAGTGATCTTGCAGGCTTCTGCCGGTGCACGAAAATATGCTGGCGAGCATTTCCTGCTCAAGCTGGTAGAAGCGGCGATTGCGAGTTATCCGCATATTCCTGTGGTATTGCACCAGGATCATGGCTCTGGCCCTGCAGTGTGCCTGCATGCGATAGCGACAGGCTTCAGCAGCGTGATGATGGATGGTTCCCTGCTGGATGATGCCAAGACGCCTGCCAGCTATGAATACAACGTGCAGGTGACCAGTGAAGTCGTGCGGGCGGCGCATGCCGTTGGCGTCTCGGTTGAGGGGGAACTCGGGGTGTTGGGGTCCCTGGAAACCGGCTTCGCGGGTGAGGAGGATGGCGTTGGCGCAGCGGGCCATCTTGACCATAGCCAATTGCTGACCAGCCCGGAAGAGGCGGTGGATTTCGTTGCCAAGACCAGGGTCGATGCCCTGGCAATTGCGATTGGCACTTCCCATGGGGCATACAAGTTCACGCGGCCGCCCACGGGGGAAACATTATCCATTAGCCGGATACGTGAAATCCATGAGAAATTGCCTAATACCCATCTGGTGATGCACGGTTCCTCCTCCGTTCCGCAGGAATGGCTGCTGGTGATTAATGAGTACGGCGGCGAGATTCCCGAGACCTACGGCGTGCCGGTGGAGGAAATCGTCAAGGGCATCCAAAGCGGGGTGCGCAAGGTAAATATCGATACCGACCTGCGGCTGGCTTTTACCGGGGCATTGCGCCGCTTCCTCGGACAACCGGAACACAAGGCGGAATTCGATCCGCGCAAGATACTGGCGGCCGCAACCGGTGCCATGCAGACATTGTGCCGCGAGCGCTTCGAGGCATTTGGCTCCGCAGGCCATGCCGCGCATATTCAAGCGATTCCCCTTGATAAAATGGTGCAGCGATACGCGATTTTTGCATAGTGCCGCTTCACGGCGGTGGATATTTACAGCGTATAATGCCGTGATCTTTTGCCCGGACCAGAGCCGCTATGCAACCCAATAAATACAGTAAATTAGGCCAGCGAGGTATTGGTTTTGTCGAGCAGGCGCTGCTGGTATTCATTGCCCTGGCGACAATAGTGGCGGCCGGGCAGGCCGCTTTGCACATCTGGGATGCAAGGGCCGTGACGGTGGCGGATTTGCTGCTGCTGTTTCTGTATCTCGAAATCCTTACCATGCTCAATCATTACTTGAGCTCGGGCACATTACCGGTGCGATATCCCTTGTATATCGGCATCATTGCGCTGGCACGATACCTAGTGCTGGATATCAAGGAACTGGAAGCCTGGCGTATATTCGCGGTAGCGGCCTCCATCCTGCTGATTGCCGTGGCAATTCTGGTGGTGCGCTACGGACACGTGAAATTTCCTTATTCCGATGGCCCAGAGCAAGACCATCACTCGAAATAGTTTTTGATAAAAGGGACGCGTTTTGACTACACCTCTCATTCAATCGAGCATCAAGAGCCTGAAGCTCATCAATCAGGGCAAGGTGCGTGATATTTATGATATTGATGATAAGCACATGCTGTTGGTGGCGAGCGACCGCCTTTCCGCATTCGATGTGATCCTGCCGACCCCGATCAAGGACAAGGGCGCCGTGCTGACCCAGATTGCCAATTTCTGGTTCGAGAAATTAAAGCATGTCGTCCCCAATCATCTGACCGGGATTGATCCCAATAGCGTGGTCAGCGATTCTGCCGAGCAGGCGCAACTCGGGCCGCGTGCCCTGGTGGTGAAAAAGCTCAAGCCATTGCCGATCGAGGCGATTGTGCGCGGCTACCTTGCCGGTTCCGGCTGGAAGGAATACAAGGCCAGCCAGAGCGTGAGCGGCATTCCGCTGCCGGCTGGCCTGCAGGAAGCCTCCCAGCTTCCTGAACCGTTGTTTACGCCGTCGAGCAAGGCTGAGGTGGGCGATCACGACGAAAACATCACGCTGGAAAAATGTGCGCAGTTATTGGGCAAGGAGCTGGCAGACAAGGTCGCACGGATCAGCGTGCAGCTGTACAAGGAAGCTGCTGCCTATGCCTTGGGCCGCGGCATTATCATTGCCGATACCAAGTTCGAGTTCGGGCTGGACGAGGCGGGCGAGCTTTACCTGATCGATGAAGTGCTGACGCCAGACTCATCCCGCTTCTGGCCCCAGGACCAGTACCAGGTCGGCAGCAATCCGCCGAGTTTCGACAAGCAATACGTGCGCGACTGGCTGGAGTCCACTGGCTGGAACAAGACGCCGCCGGGCCCGGCATTGCCGGACGACGTGGCGGCCAGGACGGCGGACAAATACCGCGAGGCGTTCGAGTGCCTGACCGGGAAGCCTTTCTAGCCAGGACATGACCTGAAAGAAAAGCTGAAAAAGCTGGCGCGGCAGCTCAAGACCGAACTGGAAGTCTATCAGTTGGTGCTGCGCCATCCGCAAACGCCCTGGCTGGCCAGGGTGCTGCTGGGTTTGGCAGTGGGATATTTGCTGCTGCCATTTGACCTGATCCCGGATTTCATTCCCATCCTCGGGCAGCTGGATGACCTAGTCATCGTGCCGGGCCTGTTCTACCTGGGCATCAAGTGCGTGCCTGCAGCGGTGGTTGCCGAATGCAGGCAGCAGGTGACTGAACGCACGACTCCCAAAGATGATTTTTGTCCCTGATTTACGCTAAAATCTCGCGTTATCTCCATATTATTCAAACCAAAACCTATTTAAGGATCAATCAATGTCCCTCTGTAATGTGCCGGCAGGCAAAGACATCCCTAACGACTTCAATGTCATTATCGAAATCTCCATGCGTGGCGAGCCCATCAAGTTCGAAGTGGACAAGGACTCCGGCGCCGTATTCGTGGACCGTTTCATGGGCACCTCCATGCACTATCCATGCAACTACGGCTACATTCCGCAGACGCTGTCTGAAGACGGCGACCCTGTTGACGTGCTAGTGATCACCCCGATTCCATTGCAACCAGGCGTGGTGATCCGCTGCCGTGCCATTGGCGTATTGACCATGGAAGATGATGGCGGCGTGGATGCCAAGGTGTTGGCCGTGCCGGTGGACAAGATTTGTCCACAATACAAGGATATCAAGAGCTACCAGGACCTCCCCGAGTTCCAGCTAGCGCCGATTGCCCATTTCTTTGAACACTACAAGGATCTTGAGAAAGGCAAATGGGTCAAGGTAGGCGAGTGGAAGGATGCCGAGGATGCCAAGGCGGAGATCGTCGCCGGCGTGGAAAGATTCGGCAAGTAATCAGGCCTGAGCATATCAAGTCGACAAGCAAAGAGGAGCGATGCTCCTCTTTTTTTATGCAAGCAGCTGGTGTAGCCAGGCAAAGCATTTGAATGCGTTGCCGATTCTGGCAAGTGAATGAGCGATTGTCTTACTTGAGTGAAATATTCGTGTCATTATGATGACAGGCGTTGCCGCCGGATGCACTCGTGCCGGAGTCTGACTATGCGAGGTTTTCTTTAATGCCAGAGATATTCTTGAGGTTGATGACAATTGCGGCGAAATAAATGATCAGTCAACTGAAACTTGAAAGCTACCAGCTTGAAGCCTTGCTGGAATCCCTCCCCATTCCCATTTCCTGTGCCAGCCTTCAAGGCGGGAAGATCCTGTTCATGAACGGGAAATTCCGCGATACCTATGGCTATCGCGTTAGTGATTTTGCGTCTGTGGAAGAATGGATCAAGCGTGCTTATCCTTTGGATGGTCAGCGGATAGCGGCGCGGGAGAGATGGTCGGCATATTTTGCTGGCAGCAGCAGGCAGGTATATGAAGTCCCGCCGATAGAAGTGAATATCAAGTGTGCCGATGGTAGTATCAAAACAGCGCTTCACGGCGGTGTCATCCTGCCTGATGCCGGGCTGGGGCTGGCGACCTTCATTGATATCACCGAGCACAAGCGGGATGAGGCCACCCTCAAAGCCTTGGCAGAAAAGGATGCGCTTACCGGTTTGCTCAATCGCCGGGCCTTTGACTTCTACCTTGAGCATTTGACGCAGAAGGCTGCCGAAGAAAACCAGATGCTGCTGCTGATCCTGCTTGATCTTGACCGCTTCAAGGCGATTAACGACACCTATGGCCATCAAACTGGCGACCTTGTCTTGAAGCATGTGGGAGTGGTGTTGTCGGCCTGCGTCCGCTCCAGTGATTACCTTGCGAGGTTCGGCGGGGACGAGTTCGGCATCATAGCGCCCAACATCACCACCAAGAAAACCGCGGAACGGCTGTGCAGCAAGATCATTGACATGCTGGACCAGCCCTTCGACATTGGCCCTGATCATGCATATCGGATCAATACCAGCATAGGCTTTGCCATTTATCCGCTGGCTGCAACCTCCTGTCAGCAACTCTTCAAAAAAGCCGACGAGGCGCTCTATCTATCCAAGAGCAGCGGCAGGGGGATGTGGACAGCAGCCAAAGAGCAAGGCTGATTATTCGCCTACCTGTAGCAACAGCCCCTTGCGTCTTGCCGCTTGGAAATAACCAAGGAATACGGCAATCCCGATGCCCAGGTAGAGGATATTGAGCAATACCGCCCAAACCATGTGGCCGGTATTGAAGCTGTGCTGCAACAGCAGTTCGCGCATGCCCTCGAACACGTGGCTTGCCGGTAATGCCAGGGCAACAGGCTGTAGCCAGTCGGGCAGGGTGGCGACCGGGTAATAGATGGCACAGAGCGGCTGGATGGCAAACACGCTGACCCAGGCAATGCTCTCGGCGCCCATGCCGTAGCGCAGCACGATGCCGGATACGATCAGGCCGATGGCCCAGCCCATGATGATGAGATTGAGGAAAAAGGCGATCAGCGGCAGGCCCATATCGTAGATGTTGTATTGGAACAGCGGGATGGCGATGAGTGTTGCGCCGCCAATGCCGATCAGGGTGCGGATCAGGCTCATGAACAGTAGTGAGGCGACCATTTCGTAAGGGCGCAACGGGCTGACAAATAAATGGCCGAGATTGCGCGACCACATTTCCTCCATGAATACCAAAGCGATCCCGAGCTGGCCGCGGAACAGCACATCCCATAACAGCACTCCGGAAAGCAGCACGCCGCTGGCCTGCGCGATGTAGCTGCTGTTGTCTTGCAGGAATAGGGTAATGAAGCCCCACAAGATCATCTGCACTGTTGGCCAATAGACCATTTCCAGCACGCGCGGCCAGGATGAGCGCATGAGGTAAAGGTGGCGCAATGTCACTGCGCCGATGCGGCGCGGCGAGAAGTGGATGTCCTGCATCAGGCCGGCTCCTTGCTGCGGGCAATCTCGATGAAGACTTCTTCCAGGTTGTTGCGGCCATACCTGGTAATCAGGGCAGCGGGCGTGCCGGTATCCACGACCTGTCCCTTGCGCATCATGATGACCTCTGCTGCCATGCGCTCCACCTCGGTCATATTGTGTGATGCGAGCAGGATGCTTGCCCCTGTGCGTTGCTGGTATTGCTCCAGATAACTGCGGATCGAGTCGGCGGTGTCGGGATCAAGCGATGCAGTCGGCTCATCCATCAGCAATAACTCAGGCTCGTTGAGCAAGGACTTGGCGAGCGAGACACGGGTTTTCTGGCCTGCGGAAAGCTGTCCGTAGCGCTTGTCCAGCAGCGTATCAAGATTGAGCGCCATGGCCAGTTCCTCGATGCGTGCCTTCAGTTTCGGCAAGCGGTATAGGTGTCCATACACTGTGAGGTTCTGGCGAATCGTGAGCCGCTGCGGCAGGTCAACGTAAGGGGAAGAAAAATTCATGCGATGCAGCAAGCGGTAGCGGTGGTGCAGCATGTCCTCGCCAAGAATGCGGATTTGGCCCTGGCTGGGTGTCAACAATCCCAGTAACATGGCAATGGTGGTGGTCTTGCCTGCCCCATTGCCGCCAAGCAGGGCGGTAGTGACGCCGCGCTTTGCCTGGAAGTTCAGGTTGTTCACTGCGCAGAACTGGTCAAAATATTTGTACAGTCCGCTGACTTCGATCGCATTCCCCTGGCTCATATCAGGCTCCAGAGCATCCTGAGGCCGACAATGTAGAGCAGGAGCGCAAATAGTTTCTTCAGCACCGGGACGGGCAGCCTATGGGCCAGGTAAACCCCGAACGGGGCGGTCAATATGCTGGCGACTGCGATGCCGATAAATGCGGGCAGGTAGATATAGCCGAGGCTGTATTCGGGTAAATTACCCTCTGCCAGGCCGGTTACGATGAAGCCCATGGTGCCGGCTACCGCAATCGGCAGGCCGATGGCCGAGGATGTGCCGATGGCATAGCGGGCGTTGAAGTTGCAATAGATCAGGAACGGCACAGAGAGCGAACCACCGCCAATCCCGACTAGGCTGGAAACCACCCCGATGATGCCGCCCATTGTCAATGTGCCCAGTTTGCCAGGGAGTTGGCGATGTGAGGCAGGCGTGAAGCTAAGCACCATCTGCGTAGCGATCACCAGCACGAATACCGCGAAAATACATTTTAGGACGATGGTGTTCAGCTGGCCCGCAAGCAATGCGCCCAGCAACGTCCCAAGCACGATACCAGGTGTGATGAGCTTGACGACTGACCAATGCACATTCTGTTTTTTGTGGTGTGCCCGCGCCGACGATATCGAAGTGAGGATGATGGTCGCCAGGGAGGTGCCCAGCGCGATGTGCATGATGTGCTCGGATGGAAAGGCGAGCGCAGTAAAAATGAACACCAGAATCGGCACGATTACAGTGCCACCGCCTACGCCAAGCAGCCCGGACAGAATGCCGGCACCGGCGCCTGCAATAAAATAAAGTAAAAACTCCATATTGAATCTGACTCAAGTCCTTGTTTGTTGCCAGGGAAAAGTTGATCGGTCCTAACGGCGGCTGGAAAGCCGGGCGACGGCGTCGCCAAGAGGCGAGCCCTGTAGTTCGGCAGCCAGTTTTTCAAGGCTTGCCGCTGCGATGGGGCTTAGTGTGCGTAGCTTCTTGGCTGGTTTTGCCGGGGAAGATTTGACTTGCACTTCCACCCGAATTGAAGTAACTTCAAGCCCTTGTTTTTGCAGCCCAACTATCAAACTGGGCAATAATAATTTGATTTTGGCAGCGACTGCGCCGTTGTTCGCATAGACCGTGAGGCGTTTGTGATTGACGCTTCCGGCCTGCGTGTATGGCTTGAGAGCGGCAGGTACCACAGCACTCCATTTCTGCTGCGACAGCGTCAGCTTTTCTGCCTGTTCCGATAGGGCTGCCAGTTCGGCATTTCCAGTAAATAGTGCACTAACACGCAGCATGCCGGCAATCTCCCGAGGGGAAGCAATGAACATCATTTTTGTATCTAACAGCATGGCAAGAACCAGAAGCATATCCTTGCGTTGGGCGATACTGCTTTTAGGGTTTGTGAGCCTGTTGCCCGTGGCGCTGGCCTTGGCTTTTATTGTGCCACATGCTTCACAAGAGCACCAAGTGGCAAAAAGCTTGCTGCCTGTGACATTTAACATGGTCTCTGCCAATGAGCTTGCGCATATCGACGCACTGGCCCAGCATCTGGGCGAGGTCGAAGCCAAGCTGATACGCCTGGATGCCTTGGGCACCAGGCTGTCGACAATGGCGGGGGTCAAGGATGGCGCTGCGGATATGCTGCCGCCGGGCCGTGGCGGCCCTGCCGTGAATGCGCATCGCATGTCGGAGCAGGAGTTGACGCAAAAGCTGGCTGAGCTTGACCGCGCTATTGATTTGAGCAGCGACAAGCTGAGCTTGCTGGAAGCCATGATGCTGCAGCAGCGCCTGCAGGCGAGCACCTTGCCCAGCACCATGCCTACCGAGGTAGCCTACAACTCTTCCAGTTATGGCTGGCGCGTCGACCCGTTCTCAGGCCATATGGCTTTTCATGAAGGGCTAGATTTTGTGGCTGAGAGCGGCACGCCTGTGTATGCTTCTGCCGGCGGGATTGTAACGGCTGCGGAGCAGACTCATGACTATGGTAAAATCGTCAAGATTGACCATGGCGCAGGCCTTGAAACCCGTTATGCGCATGCTTCTGACTTGCTGGTAAAGGCTGGCGAGCGTGTGGAGCGGGGCCAGTTGATCGCACGTGTTGGCAGTACCGGGCGTTCGACAGGGGCGCATTTGCATTTTGAAGTCCGGCTGAATGGGGCAGCGCTTGATCCGCGCAAGTACCTGCAAGCTATGAAGTAAGTATTTAAAACAGCAGTCAGTATTTAAAAAGATTTTGTTAAGAGTTTGTTGTAACTATCCTTAATTTTTAATTATCAAAGCTAAGCAAAAGGTTTCCGCTTGGTCGGAAAATTGGTGCCACTTCATGTTATCCGCGTTGTTCAAAAAATTCTTCGGTAGCCGCAATGAACGGCTGGTAAAACAATACGCACAGAATGTCAAAGCCATCAATGCCCTGGAAAGCGCCATGCAGGCGTTGACCGATGAGCAGTTGAAAGCCAAGACTGAGGAATTCAAGCAGCGTTACCAGCAAGGTGAAACGCTGGAGAAGTTGCTGCCGGAGGCTTTTGCCGTGGTGCGCGAAGGAGGCCGCCGCGTGCTCAATATGCGCCATTTCGACGTGCAGTTGATCGGCGGCATGGTACTTAATGCGGGCAAGATCGCTGAAATGCGCACCGGCGAGGGCAAGACCCTGGTGGCTACGTTACCTGCATATCTCAATGCCCTGGCCGGCAAGGGTGTGCATGTTGTGACGGTCAATGACTACCTCGCGCGCCGCGATGCCGAGTGGATGTCGCGCCTCTACAATTTCCTCGGCCTGACCGTGGGCATCAACCTTTCGCAAATGCCGCACGATGAAAAGCAGAAAGCCTATGCTGCGGACATTACCTACGGTACCAACAATGAATTCGGCTTTGACTACCTACGCGACAATATGGTGTTCACGGCAGAAGAGCGTGTGCAGCGCAGCCTGAATTATGCGCTGGTGGATGAGGTGGACTCCATCCTGATCGATGAAGCGCGTACCCCGCTGATTATTTCCGGCCAGGCCGATGACAGCGTGGACCTCTACCTGCAAATGAACAGCATCGCTGCCAAGCTGGTGCGCCAGGAGAAGGAAGAAGGCGAAGGCGATTTCTGGGTGGATGAAAAGTCGCACCAGGTATTGCTCTCCGAACAAGGGCACGAGCATGCCGAAGCCTTGCTTGCGGAGGCAGGCCTGCTGGCCGAGGGCACCAGCCTTTACGACGCAGCCAATATCAGCCTGGTCCACCATATGTATGCCGCCCTGCGCGCGCAATCGCTTTACCACCGCGACCAGCATTACGTCGTGCGGGATGGCGAGATCGTGATTGTGGATGAGTTTACCGGCCGCATGATGGCTGGCCGCCGCTGGTCCGACGGTTTGCACCAGGCGGTGGAAGCCAAGGAAGGCGTGACCATCCAGAAAGAAAACCAGACGCTGGCGTCGATTACCTTCCAGAATTATTTCCGCATGTATGGCAAGCTGTCCGGCATGACCGGTACCGCGGATACCGAGGCCTATGAATTCAACCAGATCTACGGCCTGGAAACTGTCGTTATCCCCACCCATCGCCCCTTGCAGCGCAAGGACCAGATGGACAAGGTATATCGCACGGGAAAAGAGAAGTACCAGGCAGTCGTGGACGATATCAAGGAATGCCAAAAGCGCGGGCAGCCCGTGCTGGTGGGCACGACCTCGATTGAGAACTCTGAAGTGATTTCCAATTTCCTCACGCAGGCCAAGCTGGAGCATCAAGTGTTGAATGCCAAGCAGCACGAGCGCGAGGCGCACATCATTGTCCAGGCCGGGCGTCCCGGTATGATTACCATTGCGACCAATATGGCCGGTCGTGGTACCGATATCGTGCTTGGCGGTAACCCGGAGCCCGAGATTGCCGTGATCGAGGCGGATGATAGCTTGTCTGAAGCAGACAAGGCTGAGCAGATTGCCAAGCTCAAGGCCGACTGGCAGGTGCAGCACGATGCGGTGCTGGCAGCCGGTGGCTTGCATATCATCGGTACCGAGCGCCATGAATCCCGCCGTGTGGATAACCAGTTGCGCGGTCGTGCCGGCCGTCAGGGTGATCCTGGCTCCAGCCGTTTCTACCTGTCGTTGGAAGATCAACTGCTGCGCATTTTTGCCTCTGACCGCGTTGCGGCAATCATGGAGCGCCTGAAGATGCCTGAAGGCGAAGCCATCGAGCATCCATGGGTCACGCGTGCGATCGAGAACGCACAGCGCAAGGTCGAGGGGCGCAACTTCGATATCCGCAAGCAGTTGCTCGAATACGACGATGTATCGAATGACCAGCGCAAGGTGATCTACCAGCAGCGTAATGAATTGCTGGAAGCCGCTGATGTGGGCGAAACCATTGCGGCCATGCGCGTGGATGTGATCCATAACCTGATTGCCACCTATATCCCGCCTGAGAGCCTGGAAGAGCAGTGGGATATCCCGGGCTTGGAAAAAGCCCTGCAGGCTGACCTTGGCCTGGAAATTCCATTGCAGAAGATGCTGGAAGACAACCCCAACCTGCACGAAGAAACTCTGCGCGAGCATATCGTCGATACCGCGAATGCCGCCTACGCTGCCAAGGAGGCGCAAGCTTCCACCAGCGTCATACGCCAGTTCGAGCGTGCCGTGATGTTGCAAAGCCTGGATAACCACTGGCGTGAGCATCTGGCTGCATTGGATCATCTGCGCCAAGGCATTCATCTGCGTTCCTACGCGCAGAAGAACCCCAAGCAGGAGTATAAGCGCGAAGCATTCGCGTTGTTCTCCAGCCTGCTTGATACCGTCAAGCGCGAAGTGACCCAGGTGACCATGCTGGTCAAAGTGCAAAGCGAGGCCGATGTTGAGGCGGTGGAGAAGCCGGCAGAACTAGAGAATGTGCAATATCAGCATGCCGACTATGACGAAGCGCTGGGTCACGAGGGTGATGAAGCTGACGCTGGTGAACGACCAGTGGCGACATTTGAGCGTGCTGGCGATAAGGTTGGCCGTAACGATCCTTGCCCCTGTGGTTCCGGCAAGAAATACAAGCAATGCCATGGCAAGCTGAGCTGATGCAGGCTGAGGATCAGGTTGCTTCTCCCTGTATCGGCATGTGTACACTGGATCAGGAGCGCAAGTACTGTGAAGGTTGCCTGCGTACTATCGATGAAATCCGCGCTTGGCGCACCATGCAGAATCACGAGCGCCGTGAGGTGCTGGAAAAAATAGCGGGGCGTGAAGCTGCATTGATACAGTGAAATAAAAAAGCCGGGAGATTCCCGGTTTTTTTATTTCATCAGGCGAAGTCATAGCTTAGGCTTGTTAAACCAGCCAACGAGAACTGAAAGCGCCAGGATGACCAGAGGCGCAACCGCATGCGCATACTCGCCATGCAACAGCACCGTGGCCGCTGCCCCACCCATGATTGCGGTGCCGAGTGCAGCACCCCAGAAACGCAGTGGTTTGAGTGCCAGCAAAATCGCTGTGATCAGTTCAAGCGAACCGGTCACATAGTGGAACCAGTCTGGGTAGCCCCAGCGGGCATAGTCGGCGGCGATTTGTTCGGAAGCGAAGATGTTACCGATCGCGCCAATCAGGAAAAATGCGGAGAGGAGAAAGGCCTGGGCGGTCCGCCAGGAGAATTTAGTCATATTCGTGAGAATTCCTTTGAGTTGATGCGCCATGGAGAAACATGGCGACAGCGTTGTTGACGATGCGATCCACATCGGCAGGCGGCAGAGGGTAAGGATCAAGGCCGACAAGCGCTCGCAATTGCGCTTCCGCCACGACCATATTGACAAACTGCCGGGCCAGCGTGGCCGCCGGTAAGTGGGTTTCCAGGCCATGTGGATATTTGCCGCGGCGAGATTCGATCCATGAAGTAAGGATGGCAATAGCGTTGAGGTGACCTGCGTTCATGATGGCTTGAGCGAGTTCTGGAAAGCGTTTGCCTTCGGCCACCATCAACCGGTGCAACGCCAGCGTTCGCGGCTGCAAGACTGTTTGCAGCAGTTGGCTGCCAAACGAGAATAGCGCGTTGCTGACATCTAGTTCCGCAATGTTCAATTGTTCCAAGGGCGCTGCAAGCTCGGTGCAGAGTTTGGTCACGACTTCGACAAACAGTCCTTCCTTTCCGCCGAAGTGACTGTAAATATTGCGCCGCGAACCGCCGACGCGCGCGATCAAGTCATCGATAGCCACTGACTCGAAGCCACGCTCCAAGAACAATTCTGCAGCGGTCTCCGTGAGATCCTGCATCCGTTGTATTCCTTTGGCGGTTCGATACCTTGGCGCAGACGGCTGTTCAATCATGAAGCAGTCCTTTTTTGAGTTTTAATGTATGGTACTGTACCGTACCTTTTTGGATCTGTGAACAACTTCCGTAAGATTAGTAAAGGTTTTTAGGGTTGGTGGTGTTCTGCCGGCCTGGCTGAAGGAGCAGTATTCCGGCTGGTCAAGCATGACGATGACCATGAAGCACATCCGTTGGCCGTGATGGATGATGCCTGCTTATGTCCAGGGCCATGATCCATACCGGACTGATCAATATGATAGGTCTGGCTGCTGCGCCAAGGCCGACTGAATACGGTAGAATCAGCGTTTTGCCATTTCAGTTGAGCTATCAATGCCAGTTAATCTAGTCGCGCCTGAGGCGCAATCTCTGCTGGCGGTGCCGGGTGTAGAACTCGGGATTGCCAAAGCCAATATCCGCAAACCGGACCGCAAGGACATGCTGGTCATCAAGCTTGCTGAAGGCAGCCGCGTGGCTGGGGTCTTCACCAAGAACCGCTTCTGCGCAGCACCAGTCATTGTCTGCAAAGAACACCTGTTTAAGACCAATGGCGACATTCGTGCGTTGGTGGTGAATACAGGAAACGCCAATGCTGGAACGGGTGAAGCCGGTCTGGAAAAGGCGCGTACAACGTGCAATGCGCTGGCTGAGTTGCTGCAGGTCGCACCGGAACAGGTGTTGCCGTTCTCCACTGGCGTGATCCTGGAACCCTTGCCTATGGATCGCCTCCTGGCAGGTTTGCCGCAATGTGTTGCCAACCTTGGTGGGCAACACTGGTTTGATGCCGCCGAGGCCATTATGACAACGGATATCGTCTCCAAGGGCACTTCGCGCCAGATTACCGTGGATGGCAAGACCGTGACCATTACCGGTATCTCCAAGGGCTCTGGCATGATCCACCCCAATATGGCGACCATGCTCGGCTATGTCGCAACCGATGCCGCCATCAGTCAGTCTACGCTTGCAGCCTTGATTGACCATGCCGTGAACCGCTCCTTCAACTGTATTACCGTGGATGGCGATACCTCGACCAATGATTCCTTTATCGTTGCGGCTACGGGCAAGGCTGGCAATGCGGAAATCAATGACATCGGCAGTGTTGAATACCTGGCATTGCGTGATGCGATCACTGACGTTGCGGTCGAGTTGGCCCAGGCGATTGTGCGCGATGGCGAAGGTGCCACCAAGTTCATGACGATCAAGGTCGAGGCAGGCCAGGATGTTGAGGAATGCCGCAAGGTGGCCTATGCGATTGCGCATTCTCCCTTGATCAAGACTGCCTTCTTTGCCTCTGACCCCAATCTGGGCCGTATCCTGGCGGCGATTGGCTATGCCGGTGTCGACGACCTCGATGTGAATGCCTTGCAGCTCTATCTTGGCGATGTGCTGGTGGCTGAGAACGGCGGCCGCGCAACCAGCTATGTCGAAGAGCAGGGCGCAGCCGTGATGCAGGAGTCTGAAATTACGGTGCGCGTAGTGCTGAATCGCGGCAGTGCCGAGGCGACGGTCTGGACCTGTGATTTTTCCTATGATTATGTCCGCATCAATGCGGATTACCGCAGTTAAATACTATATGGCAGATATCGAACAACTAATTACGCGTGCCGAGGCAGTGCTGGCACGGCTGGAGAGTTTTCTACCGCCACCTGCCAGTGCACCGGACTGGAATGCTGTCGCCTGGCGCTGGCAAACCGTGAACGGGCGAGGCCATCTGGTGGCCGTCGACCATCCGCACCATATCAGTCTGGATGACATCCGCAACGTGGATGAACAAAAGGCCGAGATCGTGCGGAATACGGAGCAGTTTGTGCATGGTTACCCGGCCAATAATGTGCTGTTGACCGGTGCGCGTGGCACGGGAAAGTCATCTCTCGTGAAGGCTGTGCTGAGTGCATTTGCCGATCAGGGGTTGCGCCTGGTCGAGGTCGACAAGCAGGATCTTGTGGCATTGCCGGAAATTGCGGCCTTGTTGCGTGAGCGCAAGGAGCGTTTTATCGTCTTTTGTGACGATCTTTCCTTTGAAGCGAGCGATCCGGGTTACAAGGCGCTCAAAGTGGTGCTTGACGGTTCGATTGCCGCTACGTCCGACAATGTGCTGGTCTATGCCACTTCCAACCGCCGTCACCTGATGCCGGAATATATGTCGGAGAACCTTGAGGTGCAGCGCCACGGCGATGAGATCCGCCCGGGCGATACCACCGAGGAAAAGGTGTCCTTGTCCGAGCGTTTCGGCCTGTGGCTGTCGTTCTACTCATTTAGCCAGGATGAATACCTTGCCGTTGCCGCACAGTGGCTCAAGCATTATGGCGTTGCAGAGATGAACGATGAAATAGGCAGTGCGGCCTTGCTGTTCTCGCATACCCGAGGCGCGCGCAGTGGCCGTGTGGCTTACCAGTTCGCCCGCGATTATGTCGGGCGCTTGGCGCTCACGGAAAGCAAACAGCCATGAGCGTGGTGCGAGCTGCGGTGGCAATATTGCAGCGCCCTGATGGCCAGGTATTGCTGGCCGAGCGTCCTGCCGGCAAACCCTGGGATGGCTGGTGGGAGTTTCCCGGCGGCAAGATAGAGGCCGGCGAAAGCCCACATCATGCCTTGGTGCGTGAGCTGCATGAGGAACTCGGGATTGAAGTGGTGACGGCGCATCCTTGGTTATTGCGCCGTTTTGAATATCCTGACCGCAAGGTGGAGCTGCATTTTTTCATTGTGCGCAAGTGGAAGCACGAGCCCCAAGGGTGTGAAGGCCAGCGCTTGAGCTGGCAAAATCCATCTGCGCTTAGCGTGGGGCCGATGCTGCCTGCCAACGAGCCTATCCTGGCTGCATTAAACCTGCCTTCTGTGTATGCCATCAGTAATGTTGCGGAAATGGGAGAACAGCGTTTTCTTGCGAGTTTGCAGCTTGCCATGGATCAGGGCTTGCGCTTGTTGCAATTGCGGGAAAAGGATTTGCCTGCAGATGCGTTGAAGCGACTGGCGCAACAAGTTCTGGCGATCGCCCAGCCTTATCAAGCCAGGATGTTGTTGAATGGCGAGATTGAGACTGCGCAGTCGCTAGGTTTTGCAGGCGTGCATTTGTCCTCCGAGCGCCTGATGGCACTGTCTGAACGCCCGCAAGAGATATTGTGTGCCGCCTCCTGCCATGATGCAGAGCAATTGGCGCATGCGCAATTGCTGGGCCTGGATTTTGCCGTAGTATCGCCGGTATTGCCTACATTGAGTCATCCTGGAGCTCAGGTGCTGGGATGGGAGGGCTTTGCTGCGCTTGTAAAGGACTGCAGCTTGCCGGTATATGCATTGGGCGGCATGCAGCAGGCGGATATCGAACAGGCCTGGGAACATGGCGCTCACGGCATTGCCATGATGCGTGGAGCATGGCTTTCATGATACAGCGGCGTAAGCTGATATTGGCAGTAGTTTTGCTGATACTGGGCGGATTGACCTATGCCTGGTTCAAGCAAGGGGCTGCCGCAATCAAGTCGTTGCCGTGCGAGGATATTCTGCATGGTTGCAGCAATGCTGATGTGAGGGTGCAGGCCATTGCATCGCCCAAGGTCATGCGCGCATTCGAGATGCGCATCGAGTCAGCGGATGCGGAGTCTATCCATGCCAGCTTCGACATGCATGATATGCAGATGGGGCTCAACCGCTACCGTTTTCAGCAGCAGCCGGATGGCAGCTGGCGCGCCATGGTGACTTTGCCGGTATGCGTGAGCGGGCGCAGCGACTGGCTCATGACCATCGACATCAAGCGCGAGGCTCAGCCGCTCAAGCAATACCAGTTGGAGTTCATCGCCCAGCCCTAGCGCGTTAATAGAGACCTGGCGAGCTTGCTATTCTTCGCTGTCAGGCTTTGGGGCGGTGTCTGGAATGCGATAGCTTTCACTCGCCCATTGACCTAGGTCGATCAGGCGGCAGCGTTTCGAGCAAAACGGGCGGTACGGGTTAGCGCTGCTGTATTCCGCCAGCTCCCCGCATTGCGGGCAGGTGACCATTTTCTTCTTTACAGGTTGCACAGCGTCAGTGAGAAGTCGATGTCGGCGTCGCAAGGGCGTGGCCGTTGCGCATTGTCCAGGCTGTTGAAGCGGATATTGATGGCATACTTGTTGGCGCTCACCTCGGGAAAACAGGGAGTGTCATCGCTGATTTCCACACGCAGCATCTGTGCCGGCTTTGCGCCTCCCAACATTTGCTGGTAGGCACCGTTGACTGCCGTCATGTTGGAGGTTGCGCCGCTGCCGCGCAGGATATGCAGGATGATGCGGATGGCGTCGTACAAAGGCATCAAGGGGCTCATCCAGATGCTGAGGTCATGTTTGCGGCGCTCGCTGCTCAGGCCTAGCCAGTAGTGGTAGGAGGGCAGGTCAAACTCACAGACGCCACCTGGAATCACTGAACGTTGCTTGATGCTCATGAGCCATTCATTGTCGCGCAATGTCTGGCCAAGCTTGCCTGGCGTGTTGCGCAGGGGGCGCGCAGCATTTTCGATATCGGTGACCAGGTCGTTCAAGACTTGCTCTTCAATCGAGGGGTTGCCGCGCAGGTTGTTCATGACCATTTTCTGCCGGTCCAGCTCTTGCAGCAAATCCATCTTGAGCTCGGCGCGCTCTATGATGTCGAGGATCTGGAAAAGGGACAGCAGGACGTTGTGGTGGATAAACTCGTGCTCATACTCAATGTTATGCAAGACCTTGGTAAAAAGGTCTTCAAGACGCAACAGGGTACGGATGCGTTCATTAAAAGGGTAATCGTAACTAGGCACGGCTTCTCAAGACTGATCCGGTAGGATAGTAAATAAAGTTGTGGTGGATTATCAGATTTATTCGCTAACTATGCAAGTATTAATGAATTTTTCATGCATTTGGCGAATTTTCTGTTCCAGTTCCTCAATGCTGCCATTGTTATCGATAATGTCATTGGCAAGCGCACGGCGAAAACTGCGCGAAGCCTGGGCGGCAATGATGGAGCGTACCATTTTTTCAGTGAAGCCGTTACGGTTGACCACGCGGCTGATCTGCTTGTCTTCGTCGCAATCAATCAGCAGGGTGCGATTAACGATGCCTTCATAACGGTTGGACTCAAAAAACAAGGGAATGGCCAGTACTTGGTACTGTGCCTGGTTATAGCTTTCAAGCTCGCGCAGCGCCTCGCTATGAATAGCAGGGTGCAGGATGGATTCGAGTAATCTGCGGTCAGTATCGTTGGCAAAAATGCGGTCACGAATCTTGGCGCGATCCATTGCGCCATCAGACGTGACGTAGTCCGGGCCGAATGCCTCGGCAATCTTGGCAACCAGGGGCTGGCCGGCGCTGGTCAGGCGTCGTGAAATAACATCTACGTCCACCACAGGTACGCCCAGCTCGCTAAAAATGCGTGCGGCTTCGCTTTTGCCAGCGCCTATACCGCCGGTGAGTCCAATTACATACATTGATCAGCCTCCTAGGTATAGTTGTGAGAGTTGTTTGCCAAAGAACAGGGCAGCAATACCGCCTAACGCCAGATATGGACCAAATGGGATAGGGGTTTCGCGGCCATGCTTGGTAAACACGATCAGGCTAATGCCGATTATAGAACCAGCTACCGATGATAATAAAATGACGGCAGGTAGCAATTGCCAGCCGAACCATGCACCCAGTGCCGCCAGCAGCTTGAAATCTCCGTAACCCATGCCTTCTTTGCCGGTCACAAGCTTGAACAGCCAATAAACGGACCACAGGATGAGATAGCCAAGCGCGGCGCCAATGACTGACGATGAGAGGTCGGTGAATCCGCCATCCAGGTTGAACAACAATCCCAGCCATAGCAACGGCAACGTGATGTCGTCGGGCAGGAGCTGGGTATCGAGGTCAATAAACGTCAGTGCGACGAGCGCGAAGATGATAATCCAGGCGGCCACGGCCAGGCTGGAGTAGCCGAAGTGCCAGCTGGCGAGTCCGGCGAGTAGTCCGGTGAGCGCCTCTACCAATGGATAGCGTGGGCTGATGCGGGTTTTGCATCCGCGGCATTTTCTGCCGAGGGCGAGGTAGCTTAGCACCGGAATATTTTCCAGCGCGCTGATCGCATGTTGGCAATGTGGACAGCGTGAACGCGGGGTAATGATGTTGTAGCGCGGCTGTTGCGCGAGCTCCTGGCCTTCCGCTGCCAGGCGTTCCTGCTGCCAGGCTAGCTCCATCATGCGGGGCAGCCGGTGGATGACCACATTCAGAAAGCTGCCGACGATCAATCCCAGCACAACTGAAAAAGCGATAAAGAGGGAGGGGGAATCTCTTAAGACAGTCAGGAGCACGAAAACAAAATCAGGCATAAATTGGGCATGTCGGTAAACTTTCCGCATCATCGCACCGTTATATAAGTATGGCAACCTGGAACAGGCTCTTACGGACGGGGTGGACTTGAAATGTGGAAAACTGCCGCCAACTAATGGTTGAAAGGCTTCTCGTAACTAACCTGAAAGGAACGCAAATGATGAATACTGGAGCTGAGGCAGCATGGGACGCCCCTGTTGTTTGCCGCGTTGAGGTGGATTTGTCGGGTTGGTTGGAGCAATTGACGGGTAATTCCAACTGGGAAGTGTATGACGAGTCCGAAGATGAAAACTACTTGAGTTTCGCCATGCGTCACGGGCGGCAGCAAGCCGAGGTCACGCTTTACCATAACGGATATGCCACCGTCGATGTGGATGGAGAGTCTTTGTTTGACGGCTCGTTGACGACCAGGACCAGTGATTGCGCTCACTTGAGCTATTACCACGCAGAGAACGGTGAGCTGATTACACTAAACTAAGGAAATGCCACTGAAGTTTTCGTAGCAAGTATTGTTCATTTTTTCAGGAACTTAAGTATGGTCGTTCCTGTCGGTGTTGAGGGTTTAATCTGATACAACAATAATGAACAATACAGCGCGGCATAAATTGCTGCCCAGGCAGAGGTTGCTCGACCTTCTCCACCTGGAGCGCAAAGACATATTTCTTATCATCATCTTGATGGGCGGGGTTGGTTTCATCAACCTCGCCATTCCTGTTGCCGTCCAGGCATTGATCAATACCGTCACCATGGGCAGTTTGATCAAGCCGCTCCTCATTATTTCCTTCATGTTGTTTGTATTTCTGTTTCTCGCCGGATTGTTCTATGTGCTGGAGATTTTCATTGCCGAGCTCATCCAGCGCCGGATTTTTCTGCGGATTGCGACAGAAGCGGCAGTCAAGACCCAGGGGGCTGTTTACGATGCGGCGAATGAGGATGACCTGCAGGAGCTGGTGAACCGGTTTTTTGAAGTCACCGCGGTACAGAAGTCGGTGGCGATGCTGCTGACGATCGGCGTGGCGACTGTTTTGCAGGCGGTGGTCGGCAGCATTATCCTGATTTTCTATAGCGTGTATTTCACGATCGTCGTGGCCGTGCTCATCGCGATCATTCTGGTGATTGTCTATGTGGTCGGCCGCAATGCGCCCCTGACCGCCATCGAGGAGTCACATGCCAAGTTTGAGATAGCCGCCTGGCTGGAGACCATTGCCCGCAACCTGCACACCTTCAAGTTTTCTTCCGGCGTCACCCTGGCGCAGGAGCGCACCAGCCAATTGGCTTCTGAGTATCTGAAAAAACGCAGTGCGCATTTTCGTACCCTGATTAAGCAATATTTCGGCGGTGTGCTGATCTATGCCGCAGGGGGGACGGCAATGCTGGCAATTGGCGGCGCACTTGTGATCCAGGGGCAGATCAACCTCGGGCAGTTTGTCGCAGCCGAGTTGATTATCTTTGCGGTACTGGCTTCATTCCTCAGGTTCATCGGCCAGCTTGAATACTATTACGATTTGCTGGCCAGCCTCGACAAGATTGGCTACATCCAGGATCTGCCCCAGGAGAAAATACTTGAGCGCCAGATGGAGATTGAGAGGCCCATCAGGTTGAGTGCGGTCAATCTTGGCTACGATTATCTGCAGCATACGGCATCGCAGTCCGGCATCAGTTTTACATTGCAGCCGGGAGGCAGCCTAGCTGTGCTCGGCGCAACAGGGAGCGGCAAGTCCTCGCTAGCGGCTTTGCTCACGGGACTGAAGCAGCCCGAGAGGGGACATGTCGAGTTCAATGGCATTACGATTGAGCAATTCAACCTCAATTCGCTGCGCAAGCATATTGGTTACGTGAACAAGCTGGAAATCATCGAAGGCAGCATCCTTGAGAATGTGCTGGTGGGGCGGGACGATATCCCGCTTGGAGAACTGACCCGGCTTTTGGATGATCTGGGCCTGATGTTCAGCATCAATCGGCTCAAGGAAGGCCTGAATACCCGACTGTCTGTGACTGGCGTGCCGCTTTCCACTACGCAGGTGGTTCTGCTGATGCTGGCGCGCGGCATCGTTGGCCATCCGGGCTTGCTCATTGTGGACGGCCTGCTGGATTATCTTGACGAGCAGGAGCTCAACCGTGTGCTGCCCCTGCTGCTGGAGTCGCCTGGCTACAGCGTTGTCATCATGACGCGCCATTCCTTGGTTGCGCAGCGTTGCAGTCAAGTGCTTGCCCTGGAGTTGTTTGATCATGGCGCATGATATCATTAAAGCCAAGCCCGAAACCCTGAAGTACATCACCACGCCCAAGCTGGTGAAAACGCTGATGCTGTGGATTGTAGTGCTGTGTTTTGTCGTCCCCGTCCTGATGCTGTTCCTGCCCTGGCAGCAAAATGTGCAGGCCATGGGAGCGGTCACTGCTTTTGCGGCGCTTGAAAGACGCCAAAGCGTGGATGCGCCTGTCGGCGGCGTGATCAAGCAATGGTTTGTGCGCGAAGGGTCACGCGTCAATGCGGGCGACCCCTTGCTCGAAATCAGCGATGTCGATCCCGGTTTCAAGGACAGGCTAGTCGCACAGCGCCAAACCATTGAGACCAAGCTCAAGGCCAAGCGGGATGAGCTGCAGGCTTACGAGGTGCAGTTGCAGAATCTGCTGGCCGTCCGCCAGGCCAGGATATCCGCAGTGGCGTATGGACTTGATGTGGCGCGGCAGAAAGTGATTGCCGCGGCAGAAAATGTGGAATCTGCCCAGGCGACGCTGGATGCTGCGGATTTCCAGGTATCGAGAATGAAGCGCCTGGTGGATGAAGGGCTGGTCTCCCGGCGCGATGTGGAAGTAGCGGACCGTGACCGTACGGTGGCGCTAAGGAGCTTCAACAGTACCAGGGCCGCGCTGGACTCTGCGCGGGCCGAGGAAAAGACGGCAGAAGCCAGCCTGCTTCAGGTCAAGGCCGAAACACAGGCCAATATCGATGCCAGCCGTGCGCTGATCAGCAAGATCAGCTCGGAAGTCGCGGATACGCAAAATGAATTGACCAACCTGGAAATCAGCCTGTCGCGCCAGGAATCGCAACTGGTGAAGGCGCCGCGCGCCGGGACGGTGTTCAGGGTGCCGGTGAATTCCCAGTCGCAGGTCATCAGCCAAGGCCAGCCATTATTGGTGATTATTCCCGAGACTCAGCAGCAGGCGGTGGAGCTGATCGTGGATGGGCTTGATGCTGCGCTGATCCTGCCGGGCAGCAAGGTCCGGCTGGAGTTTGAGGGCTGGCCTGCCTTGCAGGTTTCCGGCTGGCCGAATGTGGCGATCGGCACGTTTGCAGGCCAGGTGGCGTTTGTCGATGCCAGCGATGACGGCACCGGCCGCTTCCGCGTGATGGTGGTGCCGGATGAAAGCGTGCAGCAATGGCCTTCCGAGCGCTTCCTGAGACAGGGAGGTTCCGCCAGGGGATGGATTCTGCTGGAGGAAGTCTCGATTGGCTACGAAATCTGGCGGATATTGAATGGTTTCCCGCCACGTGTCCCGCAGGCAACGGGCAGTAATCATTCCCAAGGCGTTTGACGGTGAGCCGCATGATGTCGAATTCGGTATACAAGCCCTGCTGGCGATGGGTTGCCTGTCTGCTACTGCAGGCTATCTATGCCAGCCAAGTTTCTGCAGAAACCGGCAGCGCCCGGCTTGATCATCCTGCGGCAGTAGGATTGCCTGGTGACGGTATTGACTTGGGCACCATGGGCCGGGGTAACGCGACGACGCTAGACGAAGGATTTGCCGCGTCCCAGCAGAAATACAAATTGTCTTCTCCCAGGAAGTTGCAAATCAACCTGAATAAAGCAGCATTAGCGGAGAATGGCTCAGGCGATGATGTGCTGCCTGCAGGCGAGCAGCATGGGCTCACTATTGCAGATGTCCGGGCCAGGGCATTGCAGAACAATCTATCGCTTAAGGTGGTGCAATTCGATCCGGCGATTGCAGAGAGTGCATTGCGGGCGGAGCGTGCCAAGTTTGACAATATTATTTATGCCAGCTTGCGCCGCAGCCGTGAGAATCTTCCATTGACCAGTGGCGATATCGTGGAACTCAAGTCCGAGGATGCGCAGCTGGACGGGCAGTTGGTCAAGCTGAACAAGGCCGAGCAACAGATCGATTACCTGGATGGCGAGGCCGGCGTGGCCATTCCGCTCAGGACAGGTGGCGTGGTGAGATTGAGCACGCCGTTCGAGCGCAAGCTGACCACGGGCGCGCTGGGTACCGACGAGTACAGGCGCGCCACGCGGTTTTCGATCAGCCAGCCTTTGTTGCGTGATGCCGGTGTCAGGGTGAACGAGGCCAGCATTCGGATTGCAGAGCTGGACCAGCGTGCGGTGGATGCCCAAACCCGCTTGCAATCCATCCGCGTTGTTTCCCTGATAGACAAGGCGTATTGGGATTTGTATGCCGCCTGGGCGGAGCTGGAGGTCCGGCGCCAGCAATATGATCTGGCTGCGCGCAACCTCAACATGGTACGCCGCATGGTGGAGGAAGGCCTGGTGGCCAGCATTGAGGCCAGCCGTGCAGAAATCGGAGTATCGGACCGCGTTGAGGCGCTGATCGTCGCCAAGACCAGGTTGCAACTCAGCCAGCGCCAGTTGCAGTTCCTGCTCAATGACCCGCAATATGCCATGGAAGGCGATGCGTTGATCCGCCCGCAGTCCGAGCCCGTCCTGCTGCATTACGAATTCGATAAGGACAGGCTGGTCGAGTCGGCCATGCAAGGGCGGCTGGAGTTGCTCGAACTGGAATTGAAGCTGGCTGCGGATATCAACAAGATCGAGTACTTGCAGAACCAGACCTTGCCGTTATTCACGCTGGATTATAGTTATGGTGCGTTGTCTGCCGGCAGCAGCAGCCTTTCCAGGGCTTATGACAGCCCGTTCGATAATCGTTTCAATGAGTGGTCTGTCGGCCTGCGTTTCGAGTTGCCGATGACGAACGAGGCGCGCCGCAACCAATTGCAGCAGGCGGTGCAGCAGCGCATGCAGAGGCTGGCGACCAAGGAGCTGCAAACCTTGACGGTTAAGCGCGAGATCCATGATGTCGTTGACCAGGCAGAGCAGCATTGGCAGCGCATCATCGCAGCGCGTCAGCAGGTGATGCTGGCTAGCGTCAATTATGACGCCGAACTCAAGCAGTTCAACGAGGGTCTGCGCAATATGACGGAAGTGCTGGAGATGTTGAGCCGGCTTGGGGAGTCGCAGGTGAAGGAGATACGGGCGATTGTGGATTATCAGGCCGCATTGATCGATATTGCCTACACGACTGGCACGTTGCTGGGCTACGGCCAGGTTGAACTGGGTTCCTAACCCGGTGGAACGGGTTTAGAAACTTCTGGTAACGGCAAACTCGGCCAGTTGCAGCAAGGCCTGCTTGTAGATTGATTCAGGCAGGTGTGCAATCGCGGCGCAACCTATCTCGGCCTCGGCCTTGGCGACTGCACGCACATGTTCCAACGCGCCAGTCGCCTTCACCGCTTCAATCACGGCGGGCAGTTCATCCAGGCCGCCTTGCTCGATTGCATTGCGGATCACCGTGCGCTGCGCCTCTGTGCCATGGCGCATGGCATGCAGCAGCGGCAGTGTGGGCTTGCCTTCGGCAAGGTCGTCGCCCAGGTTCTTGCCAATTTCAGTACTGTCGCCACTCAAGTCGAGCACATCATCAATCAGTTGGAAGGCGGTGCCCAGGCGCATGCCGTATTCAGCCATGGCGATCTCGTCCTTGGTGCCGGCTTGGCATATGATGGCCCCAAGCCGGGTAGCCGCCTCGAACAGCTTGGCAGTCTTGTAGTGGATGACCTTTAGGTAGGCTTCATCCGTGATGTCGGCATCATGCACGTTGAGCAATTGCAGCACTTCGCCTTCGGCAATGGTGTTGGTGGCTTCTGCGAGCACTTCCATGACACGCATGTTCTGCACGTTGACCATCATCTGGAAGGTGCGGGAGTAGACGAAATCGCCGACCAGCACGCTGGCGGCATTGCCGAATAATGTATTGGCTGTGGCCTTGCCGCGGCGCATGGAGGATTCATCCACCACGTCGTCGTGCAGCAGGGTGGAGGTATGGATCAACTCAACCACGGCGGCCAGTTCGTGATGGTGCGGTTCTATGTGTCCAAAAGCGCCGGCCGATAGCAGTACCAGTGCAGGGCGCAATCGCTTGCCGCCGCTGTTAACGATATAATCAGCCACCTGGTTGATCAGGACTACATCGGAATGCAATGATTTCCGGATGACCGCATCGACTTTCTGCATGTCTTCCGCGATACACGATTGGATAAAAGCTAGGGACACGTCTGGCTGCCAAAAATAAGTCTGCCGATTCTAACATAGGCGCCGCTTAATACGGTGTCCTGCGCATGTAAGCGCGTGATGTCGGCATGGATGCATATCTTGCGAATAGCATTTGCTTTCCGGATGATTTTCCGTATAATGCCCGATTCATTTGAATGCGTAGCAAACGAGGCATAACCATGTATGCAGTTATCAAAACTGGTGGCAAACAATATCGCGTAGCCGCTGGTGATAAGCTTAAGGTAGAAAAGTTGGCAGGTGATGTCGGTAGTGAGATCATTATCGATAAGGTATTGTTGGTTTCCGATGGCGAAAATACGACTATCGGTTCTCCGCTGGTGAATGGTGCGAGCGTACAGGCCAAGGTGGTTTCTCACGGCCGTGCTGACAAGGTGCTGATCTTCAAGATGCGTCGCCGTAAGCACTATCGTAAGACTCAAGGCCATCGCCAGAGTTTTACTGAAATCCAGATCGAAAAGATTGCTGCTAAGTAAGGGGTAATATAAATGGCACACAAAAAAGCAGGCGGTAGTTCCCGTAACGGTCGCGACTCACAGGCGCAGCGACTCGGTGTAAAGGCCTTTGGCGATCAGTTTGTTTCCGCTGGCAGCATCATTGTCCGTCAACGCGGCACCAAGATGCACCCGGGTGAAAATGTCGGTATCGGCAAGGATCACACCTTGTTTGCCAAGGTTGATGGCAAGGTGGCTTTCTCGGTAAAAGGCGCATTGCGCCGCAAGCTGGTCAGCATCGTTCCAGCTTAAGTCTGGCATGATTCAGCAAAAGCCCTATCGATGCGATAGGGCTTTTTTATTTCAAGCGGTATTATGGACAGGCGTCCAGCTTATATACAACACAGGCTAATATCATGAAGTTTATCGACGAAGCCACAATCAAGGTCTATGCAGGCGATGGCGGCAATGGTGTTGCCACCTTCCGCCGCGAGAAGTATGAAGCCATGGGTGGCCCCAATGGTGGCGATGGCGGCCGCGGCGGTTCCATCTTCATGATCGCTGACCGTAATATCAATACCTTGGTAGATTATCGCTATACACGCGTATTCCGTGCCAAGCGTGGTGAAAATGGCCGTGGCTCTGACCAGTATGGCGCAGGCGGCGATGACATGGTGCTGCGTGTGCCGGTCGGCACCGTCGTGAGCGACAAGGCAACTGGCCAGGTCTTGGTGGACCTGGCCGAGCATGACCAGAAGGTCATGGTGGCCAAGGGCGGTAATGGCGGCCTTGGCAACATCCATTTCAAGTCCAGTGTCAACCGTGCGCCGCGCCAATGTACCAAGGGTGATGCGGGCGAGGAGTTCGAGCTTTATCTTGAATTGAAGGTGCTGGCCGATGTTGGCCTGCTCGGCATGCCCAACGCTGGCAAGTCCACCTTTATCCGTTCAGTCTCGGCCGCCAAGCCAAAGGTGGCGGATTATCCCTTTACCACCCTGCATCCCAACCTTGGCGTGGTGCGTGTGGATACCAATCGCAGTTTTGTCATTGCCGATGTGCCGGGCCTGATTGAGGGGGCTGCAGAAGGTGCCGGTCTCGGCCATCAGTTCCTGCGCCACCTTGCCCGTACCCGGCTCTTGCTGCATCTTGTGGATATTGCGCCTTTTGATGAGGCGGTGGACCCGGTGCAGGAGGCGCGTGCGATTGTCGCCGAGCTGCAGAAATACGATGAAGCGCTTTATCAGAAGCCGCGCTGGCTGGTGCTCAACAAGGTGGATATGTTGCCGGACAGTGCAGAGAAAGTGGCCGAATTTGTGCGGGCGCTGGGCTGGGAAGGCCGTTATTTTGCCATTTCCGCATTGAGTGGCACAGGTTGCCGCGAGTTGACCTATGCCATCATGGAGCATGTGGAGGCTGTGCATGCCGAAGAAAACCTGGCGCATGACCATCAGGCCGTATCCGGAATATGACCTCCCTGTTGTTGAATGCGAAATGCCTGGTGGTCAAGGTCGGTTCCAGCCTGGTAACCAATGACGGTGCTGGCCTGGACAAAGCCGCCATTGCAGCCTGGGCAGACCAGATTGCCCGCTTGGTTGAAAGCGGCAGGCAAGTGGTGCTGGTGTCCAGCGGCGCGGTCGCGGAAGGCATGCAGCGGCTGGGCTGGAAAAAGCGCCCGGTAGCGATTAATGAATTGCAGGCGGCAGCGGCGGTCGGGCAAATGGGGCTGGTGCAAATGTACGAAACCTGCTTTGCGTCGCACGGCCTGCATACTGCCCAAATCCTGCTGACGCATGCAGACCTGGCTGACAGGAAGCGCTATCTCAATGCGCGCACTACCTTGCGCAGCTTGCTTGATCTTGGGGTCATTCCCGTGATCAATGAAAACGATACCGTAGTGACGGACGAAATCCGCTTCGGTGACAATGACACTTTGGGCTCGTTGGTGGCCAACCTGATCGAAGCGGACGCGCTCGTGATCCTGACCGACCAGCCAGGCTTGTATTCTGCTGACCCGCGCAAGCATCCTGATGCCGTGTTCGTCCAGCATGAAACTGCTGGAAATCCTGCGCTGGAAAAGATGGCAGGGGGTGCAGGTTCCTTGATCGGTAGCGGCGGCATGCTGACCAAGGTGTTGGCGGCCAAACGCGCAGCGCGTAGTGGCGCCCATACCATTATTGCCTCGGGACGGGAGCCGGATGTGTTGGTCAGGCTGGCGCAGGGCGAGCCGATTGGCACGCACCTGAAGGCGGGCCAGGTCAAAACGCTGGCACGCAAGCAATGGCTTGCGGATCATTTGCGCCTGGCAGGCAAGGTGGTGCTGGACGATGGCGCGAGCAAGGCCTTGCTTGAAGGCGGAAGAAGCCTGTTGCCGATTGGTGTTGTTGCGGTAGAGGGCAGTTTCGAGCGCGGTGAGCTTGTCGCGTGCGTGAATGCCGCGGGCAAGGAGGTTGCACGTGGGCTGGTGAACTATAGCGCCCTGGAAACCGCCCGCATCCTGCGCAGGCCAAGTAACGAAATTGAACGTATTCTGGGTTATGTTGATGAGCTTGAGCTGATTCATCGCGATAACCTGATTCTGGTGTAAGGGGAAATCATGTCCAAACCGTTAGTTGGCATCATCATGGGCTCGGATAGCGACTGGCCTGTCATGCGTGCAGCGGCCCAGATACTGGCCGACCTGGGTGTTGCCTATGAGGCGCGTGTGGTATCGGCGCACCGCACGCCAGACCTGATGTTCGAGTTTGCCGAGCAAGCTGCCGAACGTGGCGTGCGCGTTATTATTGCTGGTGCCGGCGGTGCCGCGCACCTGCCGGGGATGGTGGCCGCCAAGACAACATTGCCGGTGCTGGGCGTGCCTGTGCCATCCCGCCACTTGCAGGGGCAGGATTCATTGCTGTCGATTGTGCAAATGCCCAAGGGCATCCCGGTGGCGACATTTGCGATTGGCGAGGCTGGTGCCGCCAATGCGGGTTTGTTTGCTGCTGCAATCCTGGCAGGCACGGATGCGGCGCTGGCGCAAAAGCTGGCGGATTTCCGGGCTGCGCAGGCCGTACGCGTCCTGGACATGTCGCTGCCTGACCAGCCTTAGAACTGTTAACAAAATCCTTCTGTCGTTGTTGCTCTGCCTTGTCGTACTAGTTGTACTGCCTGCGGCAGAGCGCCTAGACAGAATCGTTTCGCTGAATTTTGTTAGCAGCTCTTAATCCAATGCTGAATATCAAGTTTTAAGGAGTCTGCGTGAGTAGTACAAAAACCATATTGCCTCCAGCCATGCTGGGGATGCTGGGCGGCGGTCAACTGGGCCGTTTTTTCGTCATTGCCGCCCATGAAATGGGCTACAAGGTTGCGGTGCTTGATCCTGACCGCAACAGCCCTGCGGGCAAGATTGCGGATGTTCATCTGTGCGCGGCCTATGATGATGAGTCGGCATTGCAATCGCTGGCTGAGCAATGCGCGGCAATTACCACTGAATTTGAAAATGTGCCGGCCTCTACATTGGAGTTCCTGGCGCAGCACCGCAGGGTGCGTCCTGCTGCGTCCTCGGTGGCGATTGCGCAGAACCGTGTGGCAGAAAAGAATTTTTTCCGTGATTCCGGCCTGCCGGTGGCGCCTTATGCGGTCATTGAACAAGCGGCGGATATTCCTGGTGAAGAAAGCGGGTTATATCCTGCTATCCTCAAGGTTGCGCGTTTTGGCTATGATGGCAAAGGCCAGGCGCGTGTAGCAACGCCGGAGGAAGCGCGTGCCGCATTTGAAAAGTTCGGGGCGGAAATCTGCGTGCTTGAGCGCAGGCTCAAGCTGGATTATGAAGTCTCCGTGGTGCTGGCGCGCGATGCCGATGGCAATGTAGCTGCGTTCCCGGTAGCGGAGAACAGCCACTTGAATGGCATCCTGGATGTCAGCATCGTGCCGGCCCGGAGTGATCAGGCGATTCGTGACCAGGCACGCCAACTGGCGATTGAGGTGGCCACCAAGCTTGATTACAACGGTGTGCTGGGCGTGGAGTTCTTCGTCAGCGACGGGCAGTTGCTGGTCAATGAAATGGCGCCTCGTCCGCATAATTCCGGCCATTACACGATAGATGCCTGCGTGACGGACCAGTTTGAGCAGCAAGTGCGTGTTCTTGCCGGGTTGCCGCTGGGAGATGCGCGGCTGCACAGCAATGCCGTGATGGTGAATATTCTCGGCGATATCTGGAAGGGTGGCGACCCGGCATGGGATAGGGCGTTTGCCAGTCCGGGATTGAAGATGCACCTGTATGGCAAGCATGAAGCCAGGGCAGGCCGCAAGATGGGGCATTTCACAGTGATTGACGAAGATTTAGAGCAGGCGCTTGAAGAGGCCTTGAAGGTGAGCCAGGAATTAGGCATTGGCGAGTGATGGGATAGGGATGAACCAGAAAGCCAGGTAGTTGCCTGGCTTTTTACTCTCTGGAGAACTGCGTTATTTGCGGATGGTTCTGGTCATGCTTCTCAAGTTGCTGTCCATCGGAAAAGCATAATCATGGACGGCCAGTACAACATTGGTGCTGGGCTGTATGACCTTGAGGTTGACGAATACGGCATCACTGCTCAATGCATAGGTGCCGGCAATCACGGCCTGGGCATTATGGTTCTTCGCCACATCCTTGATTTCTCGGGTAAGCAGCAGTTCGCCTTGGTCTTGCTTCATATACACGTAATCGCGAAACTTCATTTCAATCATGCTGTAGCCAGCCTGGGAAAAGCGTGATGAAATCTGCTCGGATGCCAGCCTGCCGAAGGTGGATGAACTGGAAAGCTCATCAATGTTGACCAGAGTGGCAATGATCATTGGCTGTGCGGGATTGATCTTGCCATTGAGCTGTTGTGCAAGGGCATCGGCAGCTTTGTAATTGTTCTCAATGAACGGATTGTTGGCGGCTGTGGCATAGTTGATCTTGGCATTGATGCTGGATTCTGTTGGAACACTTGCGCATGCTGCCAGCATGAGTACTGTCGCTATTACGCATGAGTATCTCGTTATCATTTTAGTTGCTTCCCCGCACGTTGAAACTTGCATTTCTTATGGCTTGATACAGCCATTGATCGGAGTCGGCGACATAGTAGGTGGCGCGTGAAACAGCCAGGTAGCGGCTATTGTCACTTACGGCAGCATTGATGATGATCTCTGTTTGTGGAGTGGCGCCTGATGCCTTGTCCGAGTTGATGTATGTCAGTGCCTCGGTCCCGCTGATCAGGCCAGTGGCGACACCTGCAGCGGAAATCGAACTGTTGAGTTCACTCAGTGTCCATACGCCTGCAGCCAGGGCTGTTGGGATGCCTACAGTGCGTGCTTGCAAACGCTTGGCGGAGAATTGCAACACTTGCGTATCGACTTCAACATTGATGGCAGCTTCCCGGGTCTTGATGACGGTATAACCGTTATTCACCAGAGAAGCGATCAATTCAGCAATCACGGCTTGGTTGAACGGGGAGTCTTCGCTTGCCGAAACATACAATGCCTGCTCCTTGCTGACCTTGTTACCCATTTGTGTTTGCAATCTTTGTGACAAGTCCTGGGTGACTAACCCCCAGTGTGCCGCAGCTTGAAGCTTTTCTTGCGAAGATGTTGGAAAGTTTTTGGCAATGGGTGCTTCGCCGTGTGGCGTAATGCAACCGGCAAGTGTCATGGTGAAAAGAAGAATTATTGCCTTGGTTCTTGGCATATCAATTGATCCCCCGGAAATAAAATTAGGTGAATGATTTATATAGAGAAATGATTGATTTTTATTAAGCGGTTTTGTATTTTTTGTAGAGTATACTCCGTGGACTGTCAGTCTGCAATGCAGGAGCCTAGCGCTCATGCAGAGCCAGTTCAACCAAACTTGTCGCCGTTTAGGAAGCCGCTTGGTGCAGTTACGCAAACGCATGGGAATATCCCAGGAGGAGTTGGCTTACCGGGCGGAGGTGGATCGGACGTATATTTCCCAGATGGAGCGCGGAGTGTGTAATCCATCCCTGTTGGTGCTGGTCAAGGTTGCTGCTGTGCTAGGGGTGACGCTGGTGGATTGTTTTCAGGGAGTGGACAAGCAGGGGGAGTGATGTTTCGTGTCTCGCCTGACGATGAATTGGCAATAAAAAAGCCGGGATATCCCGGCTCTTTATTTCACACAAGAAGGCGTACTCGATTAGGCCAGTGCCTTGATTGCTGCGCTGAGGCGGCTCTTGTGGCGAGCAGCCTTGTTCTTGTGAATGATTTTCTTGTCTGTAATGCGGTCGATCACGCTTACGTTCTCGTTAAACACGCTTTGAGCTGCAGTCTTGTCACCGGCTTCTACCGCTTTAATGATCTTCTTGATCGCGGTACGCAGAGCCGAGCGCAAACTTGCATTGTGGGCGCGTTGCTTGACTGCCTGACGTGCACGCTTTCTCGCCTGTGCGCTATTAGCCATAGATATTTCCTAAATAAGTTAACAAAATACGAAGCCAAGCATAATAACCAAATTCAAAACCAAAAGCAAGAAGCAAGTCAATTGTTCCATGAGCTGTTGTCATGGCATGATAAAATCGCTTTCTGATCAGTCCCTGATATCTTTATACCCCATGATGATGCGTGTGCAATGAATCTGTTGAAAGCGTTAGCTGCTGTCGGGAGCATGACTTTTATTTCCCGGGTCCTGGGGTTTGTGAGGGACACATTGATCGCTCGGGTGTTTGGCGCCGGTATTTATACCGATGCTTTCTTTGTTGCCTTCAAGATCCCCAACCTGTTGCGGCGCCTGTTTGCCGAAGGGGCCTTTTCGCAGGCATTCGTGCCGGTGCTGGCCGAATACAAGAACCGGCGCGGGCCTGAGGCAACGCAGGATCTTATTAGCAATGTAGCGACTTTTCTTGGGGTGGTGCTGATGGCTGTTACCATCATCGGCATGCTGGCAGCCCCGGTGATTGCCTATGTCAGTGCACCGGGCTGGGCGCATAGCGAGCCTGAGACCTTTGCGCTGACGGTCGACATGCTGCGCATCATCTTCCCTTATATCCTGCTTATTTCACTGGTGTCGCTGGCCGGCGGGGTGCTCAACACCTATAGCAAATTCTCCGTGCCTGCATTTACCCCGGTTTGGCTGAATATTGCCTTCATCATCGCGGCGTTGTGCTTCGCGCCATATTTTGATCCCCCGATCATGGTGCTGGCCTGGGCAGTGTTTGCCGGTGGTTTGCTGCAACTGGGCTTTCAACTGCCATTCCTGCGCAGGATCGGCATGCTGCCGAAGTTGCGCTTTGATTTCCATGATGAAGGCGTCTGGCGTATTTTGCGCCTGATGGGGCCGGCGGTTTTCGGCGTCTCGATTGCCCAGCTTTCATTGCTCATCAACACGATTTTCGCCTCTTTCCTTGAAAGCGGCAGTGTTTCCTGGCTTTACTATGCAGACCGCTTGATGGAGTTCCCCACGGGGTTGCTCGGTGTGGCCTTGGGGACCATCTTGTTGCCCAGCCTGGCTAAGAGCGTGGCGGACAAGGCTGAGCATGAATATTCTGCCCTGCTGGACTGGGGCCTGCGCCTGACGTTGATCCTCGCATTGCCTGCGGCAGTGGCGCTGGCCGTGTTATCGGTGCCGTTGGTGACTTCGCTGTTCCACTACGGCGCTTTCACTGAGCACGATGTCTGGATGACGCGCCAGGCATTGGTGGCTTATAGCCTTGGCTTGCTTGGCCTGATTCTGGTCAAGGTGTTGGCGCCTGCGTTTTATGCACGGCAAAATATCAAGACGCCGGTCAAGATCGCTGTGGCAACGCTGATCGCGACGCAATTCATGAACCTGGCATTTGTCGGCATTTTCCAGCACGCGGGCCTGGCGTTGGCGATAGGCCTGGGGGCCTGTATCAATGCCAGCTTGCTCTATTACCATTTACGCAAGAACGGCACTTATCAGCCGCAGCCCGGTTGGCTGGGTTTTATTGCGCGCGTCGTTGTGGCCTTGCTGGCGATGGCTGCGGCACTTTGGTTCGGGGCGGGTGATAGCGCCGATTGGCTGCAGGCGACGTTGTGGAGCAAGCTGTTACATCTGCTTGGACTTGTAGTCTTGGGCATTGCAGTATATTTTGCCGGCTTGTGGCTCATGGGGGTACGCATTCGGGATTTCATCAAGCGCAGTGCGAGCTGAGGGACGGAGCGTTATGCAGATATTTCGCCATTTTCACCAGGCCGCCAATCACCCGCTTGCGGTAGCCATCGGTAATTTCGACGGCGTGCATCTGGGGCACCAGGCGTTGTTGCAGCGCCTGATCGAAGTCGCGGCTACACAAGGCCTGAAATCTGCCGTGATGACGTTTGAGCCGCATCCTCGGGAGTTTTTTGCGCCTGAGCGGGCGCCGACCCGCCTGACTTCCTTGCGCGAGAAACTGGAATTGTTTGCAGAGGCCGGCGTGGATTATGTCTATGTCTGTCATTTCAATCGCCGTTTTGCAGCCATCACGGTAGAAGCGTTTATGCAGGATATCCTGCGCAATGCCCTGGATGCGCGCGCCATCCTCGTCGGCGAGGATTTCCGCTTCGGGGCTGGGCGCCAGGGCGGGATGGAGGATTTCGTCACGGCCGGTTTTAATCTACAAAGCCAGCCCCAGGTAAACCTTGATGGCGAGCGTGTCTCCAGTACGGCGATCCGCGAAGCGCTGGCACAGGGGCGATTGGTCGAGGCGGCGAGGTTGCTGGGCCGCCCATACAGCATCAGCGGCAAGGTGGTGCATGGGGATAAGCTGGCGCGTGAGCTGGGCTATCCTACGGCCAATATCCATATGCTGCATGACAGGCCGCCGCTTTTTGGCATCTATGCGGTAAAATTGGAAGGTTTGGCCGAGAGTGCCGATGGCGCTGATTGGCCCGGCGTTGCCAGCCTTGGTGTGCGTCCCACCGTCAAGCATAATGGCAAGCCGACGCTGGAAGTGCACTTGTTTGATTTCAATGGCGATATCTATGGTCGGCATGTGCGTGTGAAGTTCATGCACAAGATTCGCGATGAAATGAAATTCGACAGCCTGGATACCTTGAAATACTGGATAGCCAGGGATGCAGACATGGCGCGGGATTATTTTCGCGCGGATTCTGATTTTTGAAGCCTGATTTTGAAGATTGATTGAAACTAGACTGATGAGCGAAAACACCAAATACAAGTTGAACCTGCCAGAAACCAGTTTCCCGATGCGCGGAGACCTGGCGAAGCGTGAGCCTGCCTGGTTAAAAAGCTGGCAGGAAAAACAGGTGTACCAGCGCATACGCAATGCGCGCAAGGGCGCGAAGAAATTCATCCTGCATGATGGCCCTCCGTATGCCAACGGCGCCATTCACCTGGGGCATGCCGTCAACAAGATATTGAAGGACATCATCGTCAAGTCCAAGACCCTGTCCGGTTTTGATGCGCCTTACGTGCCGGGCTGGGACTGCCACGGCCTGCCGATCGAGCTGGCGGTCGAGAAGCAGCATGGCAAGGATATCCCGCCAGCCAAGTTCCGCGAGCTGTGCCGCGCCTACGCCGCCGAGCAGGTTGCCAGGCAGAAACAGGACTTCATCCGCCTGGGAGTGCTGGGCGACTGGGACCATCCTTACCTCACCATGGATTTCCAGACCGAGGCCGACATCATTCGCGCCCTGGGCGAGATCTACAACAATGGCTATCTCTATCAGGGTTCAAAGCCGGTCCATTGGTGTGTGGATTGCGGCTCTGCATTGGCTGAAGCCGAGGTGGAGTATGAGGATGTCAACTCGCCTGCAATCGATGTCGGTTTCAAGTTTGCGGATAACGCGGCATTGGGAGCGGCATTCAATACCACCGTCAACGGCGATGCCTATGCCGTGATCTGGACCACAACGCCCTGGACCTTGCCCGCCAACCAGGCGGTCAGCGTGCATCCTGAATTCGATTACGACCTGATCCAGACCTCGCGCGGCCTTTTGGTCCTGGCGCATGAACTGGCCGATGCCACGCTCAAGCGCTATGGCGAAGAAAATACACAAGTCCTGGGTTCGGCAAAGGGGGCAGCACTCAAGGGCCTGTTGCTGCTGCATCCGTTCGATCAACGCACCGTGCCGGTCATCACAGGTGAGCACGTCACCACTGATGCCGGTACCGGCCTGGTACATACTGCCGCTGCCCATGGTAATGATGACTGGCTGGTGATGCGGGCCAACTATCCGCAAGAAAAGCCCCGGGTGCTGATTGGTGGCGATGGCAGGTTCTTCAATAGCGAACTGGTCGAGCTGGCCGCCATTCGCGGGCTGAACCGGCAGGAAGCCAACAAAGTCATCCTGACGGTGCTGCAGGACAAGCATGCGCTGTTCGCCAGCGCGCGGTTGAACCATAGCTTCCCGCACTGCTGGCGTCATAAGACGCCATTGATGCAACTGGCGACCCACCAGTGGTTTATCGGCATGAACCAAGCCGGTAGCAATGGCAAATCGTTGCGCGAGCTGGCGAACAAGGCCGTGGATGACACGGCGTTCTATCCTGCCTGGGGCCGCGCGCGCCTTGAGGCGATGATCAAGAACCGTCCCGACTGGTGCGTCTCGCGCCAGCGTAACTGGGGCGTGCCAATGCCGTTCTTCGTGCACCAGGAAACGGGCGAGCCGCATCCACAAACCCCGGCGCTGCTGGAAAAGGTAGCTCTTCAGGTCGAGCAACAAGGGATTGAAGCCTGGTTCTCGCTTGATGGCGCGGCATTCCTCGCCGAGCATGCCCCTGACTATGCCGATCAATACAAAAAGGTGACCGATACGCTGGATGTCTGGTTTGATTCAGGTGCTACCCATGCGGCGGTGTTGAAGCGCCGTCCTGAGTTGCAAAGTCCTGCAGACTTATACCTGGAAGGCTCGGACCAGCATCGCGGCTGGTTCCAGTCCTCCCTGCTCACCGGTTGCGCAATTGATGGCCGTGCGCCTTACGATGCCTTGCTCACCCATGGATTCACCGTGGATGAGAAAGGCTACAAAATGTCGAAATCCCGCGGCAACGGCATCGAGCCGCAGGATATCTGCAATCGCCTGGGCGCGGACATGTTGCGCTTGTGGATTGCATCCACGGATTATTCCGGCGAAATGTCCCTGTCCGAGGAAATCCTCAAGCGCGTGACCGACAGCTACCGCCGTATCCGCAATACCCTGCGCTTCCTGCTGGCCAACCTGGCTGACTTTAATGCTGAGCAGGACTTGTTGCCGGTGGATGAGTGGCTGGAGCTGGACCGGTTTGGCCTTGCATTGACCCAGAAGTTGCAGGATCAGGTGATTGCCGATTTTGACCGCTATGAATTCCACCTCGCGGTACAGAAGCTGGTGGGTTTCTGCTCCGAGGAGCTGGGCGGCTTCTACCTGGATATTCTCAAGGACAGGCTCTATACCTCTGGCGACAAATCGCACGCACGCCGTTCGGCCCAGAGCGCATTGCATCACATTACCCATGCATTGATGCGCCTGATGGCGCCTATCCTGAGCTTCACGGCTGACGAGATATGGGCCACGCTGGGACTGGATGCCAAGGCGACGGTGTTCGAGGAAGTCTGGTACGTATTGCCGCAACATGGCCTGGATGCTGCTGCCTTGCAATCCTGGGCAACCGTGCTTGAAGTGCGCAATGTCTCCAACAAGGCGATCGAGAACGAGCGTTCCCAGGGCAAGATAGGCGCTTCATTGCAGGCTGAGCTGGATATTTATGCCAGCGGTGCAGTGCATGCCGCATTGGCCAGGCTGCATGAAGACCTGCATTATGTGTTGATGGCATCGCGTGCTACCTTGCACGCCCGCGAAGGCGAGCTGGCAGTAGTAGTGAGTGCCAGCACCCATGCCAAGTGCGACCGCTGCTGGCATTATCGTGCCGACGTAGGCAGCGATACAGCGCATCCGGCGATCTGTGGCCGCTGCGTCAGCAACCTTTTTGGCCAGGGCGAGTCGCGACACTATGCGTAAATGGCTGGGCCTGAGTGCCGTCGTGATTGCGTTGGATATCTACACCAAGCACCTCATCGTCAAGGCGTTTGAATATGGCGAGCATTTGCCGCTTACCTCATTCTTTGACCTGGTGCGCTACCACAACGAGGGGGCTGCCTTCAGCTTTCTCGCCGGGGCAGGCGGCTGGCAGCGCATATTCTTCAGTACGATTGCCATCGTGGCGTCGGTGATCATCATCCGCCTGTTACGCAAACATCCGCAACAGCACTTGTTCTGCTTCGGGCTTGCCCTGATATTAGGTGGAGCGCTCGGTAATCTCTATGACCGCGTGACCCTGGGTTATGTCGTGGATTTTCTCTTTTTCCATTACCAGGAATATTACTGGCCAGCCTTCAACGTGGCTGACTCGGCAATCTGTGTTGGCGTGGCGTTATTGATTTGGGATAGCTTCAAGAAAAAGCCGGCTTAGTATTAGCAGGTTTTGCCAATTAATTCTGTGGCGTTATAAAACAAAAAGCACACCGATCGGTGTGCTTTTTGTTTGCGCGGTTTGCGGATTAAGCCGCTTGCTTGAGGCTGGCGATATCAATCACGAAGCGGTATTTCACATCGCTCTTCAACATGCGTTCAAACGCATTGTTGATCTCCTGGATCGGGATCAATTCAATATCGGAGATGATATTGTGTTCGGCGCAGAAATCCAGCATTTCCTGAGTTTCCTTGATGCCGCCGATCAAGGAGCCAGCCAGGCTGCGGCGCTTGAAGATCAGGTTGGCGACGCTGGGTGATGGGTGAGGGCTGTCGGGCACGCCGACTAGGCACATGGAGCCATCTCGCTTGAGCAGGGCCATGAACTGGTCAAGGTCATGCGGCGCGGCGACGGTATTGAGGATGAAGTCGAAGCTGAGTAAATGTTGCTGCATCTGTTCCGGGTCTTTTGAAATGACCACTTCGTCGGCACCCAGGCGCTTGGCATCTTCCGCCTTGCCCGGGGAGGTGGTGAACAGGACGGTATGGGCGCCAAAGGCCTTGGCAAACTTTACTCCCATATGGCCGAGACCGCCTAGGCCGACGATGCCGACCTTCTGGCCCGGTCCCACCTTCCAGTGGCGCAGCGGGGAATAAGTGGTGATGCCGGCGCAAAGCAGCGGGGCAGTTGCTGCCAGGTCGAGCTTTTCGGAAATCTTCAATGTAAAGCGTTCATCTACTACGATCAGGTTTGAATAACCGCCGTAGGTGGCTTGTCCGGGCATTTTGTTGTCCGGGCTGTTGTAAGTGAAAACCGAGTGGTTGCAGAATTGTTCCAAGCCTTCCGCACAGTCAGGACAGGTGCCGCAGGAGTCAACCAGGCAGCCGACGCCGGCGAGGTCGCCTACTTTGAATTTCTTTACGTTAGCGCCAACCTGGGTGACGCGGCCGACGATTTCATGGCCCGGCACGATGGGGAAAATGGAGTTGCCCCATTCATCGCGTGCCTGGTGGAGGTCTGAGTGGCAGACACCGCAAAACAGGATTTCAATCTGTACGTCATCGGCACCGACATTACGGCGCTCGAATGAAAAAGGGGACAGTGAGGATTTGGGATCATGCGCTGCATAACTGATAGCTTTGGTCATTGTGGCACTCCTGATGAATGAAAGGACGGGCTCTTAAAGATGCAGACATTATGCCGCGCTTGATTGATCCAATAAATGGAAATAACTCAATTTCACAATTCCTTAATTTTGAATTGTGATAAGTCCTGCAGGTCTGTCATCAACCTGCAGGACTGCATTGCGGTTTATCTACGGCGATTATCGAGAGATAGCCAAAGTGTACTTGTGCTTGCCAGTATCAGGAATCCGCCCGCAATGGCCAAATCCTTGAGGAACAGGATGGTTTGCAGCGAGTCATTGAGATCGAAGTGGAACAACAAGGCCGCTGCGATACAGAAGATGGCGAGCAGCCAGGATACCAGGCGAGTCTGGTATCCGACGACGATGGCAATCCCGCCCAGGAGCTCAAGGGCGATGGTAGGCCAGAGCAGGATGCCGGGAACGCCGGCAGATTCCATGTAACCTATTGTCCCAGCTGGGTCGGCAATCTTGCCCGCCCCTGCCACAATGAAGATGATGGCAATCAGGATACGTCCAACCAGATGTGCATATTGGTTCATTTATTATCTCCTCGGCATTGATATTGGAATGGTCTGACGGCAAGTGATGACCACTTGCCGTCAAGCTCCACCATAAAGCAATTTTGCCGAGCTTGCCATGCCAGGCTGCGACTCCTGTCAAACGTATCCCTTGGTTGCCTGAAGGCTCAAGCCTGGCTTGCGGTTTCCAGGGCGGCCTTCACGCCTGCGGCATAATCCGGGTTTGCCTTGGCGAACTGGGCCAGCATGCGTTCCTGGACGGATGCGTTGGCTTGCGACAGTCCGCCTGCGATGTTGCTGAACAATTGCTGCTTCTGGTCAGGGTTCATGAGGCGGAACAATGCGCCTGCCTGGCTGTAGTAGTCCTCGTTGGACTGATCGTGATAACCGACCCATGCGTCTTCAAGCACAGGCAATGGCGGCTGCGCATATTGCGGCGCAGGTGCCGGTGAAGCGCCGGTTCTGTCGTTCGGGTAGAAATTGGGCACCTGGTTCAGGCTGCTGGCTGCTGCGCCATGCCCGGTTACCGGACAACCTGCCGCCATGGCGCCATCACGCTGGTAGTGATGTACCGGGCAACGGGCGGCATTGACTGGCAACTGGTTGGCATTGACGCCTACGCGATAGCGGTGTGCATCCTGATAGGCCAGCAGGCGGGCTTGCAACATCTTATCTGGCGAGGCGCCAATGCCGGGTACGAGGTTGCTTGGGGCAAATGCGGACTGCTCGGTCTCGGCAAAATAGTTGTCTACATTGCGGTTCAACCCAAGCTGGCCGATCTCGACCAAGGGGTAATCGCTATGCGGCCAGATCTTGGTCAGGTCGAACGGGTTGATCTTGTAGGTTCTGGCCTCGGCTTCGGTCATGATTTGCACCTTGACCGTCCAGGAAGGAAACTCGCCTCTGGCAATCGCATCGACCAAGTCTTGCTGCGCGCCATGGGCAGGAAGCTTGGCAGCTTCTTCAGCAGTGACGGTCTTGATACCCTGATTGCTTTTGAAGTGCCACTTTATCCATACACGTTCGCCTTTTTCATTCCATAAACTCAAGGTATGCGAGCTGAAGCCATGCATATGGCGATACGAGGCTGGAATGCCGCGATCCGACATGAGGATGGTCATCTGGTGCAGCGATTGTGGATGGTTGGCCCAGAACTCGTAGGCATTGGCCGGATTGGGTAAATTGGTTTGTGGATTTTTTTTCTGCGAATGAATGAAGTCGGGAAACTTGATCGGATCATTGAGGAAGAAGACCGGCGTATTGTTGCCCACTAGGTCGAAGTTGCCCTCGCGGGTATAGAACTTGACGGCAAAGCCGCGCGGATCGCGTGCAAAGTCGCTGGAATCCTGGCCGCCGCCGACAGTGGAGAAACGCACGAAGACTTCGGTCTTTTCTCCTGCCTGCTGCAGGAAGCTGGCGATCGTATGCTGGCTTAAGCTCCTGGTCAAGGTAAATGTGCCATAGGCGCCTGTTCCCCGTGCATGCACGACGCGTTCTGGAATGCGCTCGCGGTTGAAATGCGCAAGTTTCTCGAACAAATAGTGATTGTCAAAGGTAAGCGGGCCGCGCGGGCCGACGCTGATGCTGTTGTTATCGTCTGGAACCGGTGCTCCTGCCGAGGTGGTCAATGTACTCATTACTTTCTCCTTGATCAGTGATGGTGGCGGGTTTGTGCCAGTGAAAACACTTCCTGTTATTCATATCAAGCGCTTTTAAAACCGCTGCTTTTTTATAAAACAGTGCTGGCTGGATGACAACCATCTTAGTAGGGTTATTTTTATAATTAAAGTTGATTGTTTTTATTTTATTGATAAATAAAATAAATTGATTATGTGCGGACGGGTAAGAAAAAAGGGGCCTAGGCCCCTTTGCTGTAGATTGCGTCTCTATGCTCAGTGATTGGAGTTGACGCGGATTTTTTGCAGGATGATGGTGGAAAGCTCTTCGATTGAACGGCTGGTTGAGTCAATCCAGCTAATGCCTTCGCGATGCATGAGGTCTTCTGCCAGGCGGATTTCATGACGGCAATTGTCAAGCGAGGCATAGTGGCTGTCAGGCCGGCGTTCGCTACGCACGCTGTGCAGGCGTTCCGGGTTGATCGACAGGCCGTAGAGTTTTTCCGGATATTTCTTCAACGCTTCCGGCAGGGTACCACGCTCCAGGTCTTCAGGAATCAGCGGGTAGTTGGCTGCCTTGATGCCGAACTGCATGGCCAGGTACAGGCTGGTGGGAGTCTTGCCGCAACGCGACACGCCAACCAGGATCACCTGGGCCTCGCTGAGGCCGAAGTCGGTCATGCCGTCATCGTGGTTCAGGGTAAAGTTAATGGCATCAATCCGCTCATAGTAGCTGTTGCCCAGCACGCTATGCGCAATACCCGAGGTACGCGAGGGCTGCTCCTGCAACTCTTCCGCCAATGGATCGACAAACGAACCGAATACATCTAGGTGCACGGCGTTGCTCTGCTTGAGCTTGTCACGCAGGTCGGTATTAACCAGGGTCATGACGACAATAGGCCTTACCCCGTCTGCCTTTTCCGTTTCAGCAATCTTGACCAGCGCTTCTTCAACCTTCTGTTCGGAGTCGGTGAATGGCAGGCGGATATGCTTGAAGCTCACTGTGGGGAAGTGCGCCAGCAGGTGGCCGACGGATTCGGCGGTAATTCCGGTACCGTCGGAGATAAAAAATACACTGCGGTGCTGCATGGCGCACTTGCTCCCTTGGCCTTGATTGATTGCTTACTTGCTCTTGCTGATACGTTGCCAGGTGTTGATGACAGTGTCAGGGTTGAGGGATACGGACTGGATGCCCTTTTCAACCAGCCACTCTGCAAAGTCAGGATGGTCTGAAGGGCCCTGGCCGCAGATGCCCACGTACTTGTTCAGGCGGTTGGCAGCGCTGATGGCCATTTCCAGCAATACCTTGACTGCAGGGTCGCGCTCGTCAAAGCCGTGCGCCACCAGGCCGGAGTCGCGGTCCATGCCCAGGGAGAGCTGGGTCAGGTCGTTGGAGCCAATGGAGAAGCCATCGAAGTATTCCAGGAATTGCTCAGCCAGCAGGGCATTGGATGGAATCTCGCACATCATGATCAGGCGCAGACCGTTTTCGCCGCGCTTGAGGCCGTTCTTGGCGAGTATCTCCACTACCTGGCGCGCTTCATCCAGGGTACGGACGAAAGGAATCATCAACTCGACGTTGGTAAGACCGAATTGCTCGCGTACCTTGCGCATGGCAATACACTCGAGCTCGAAGCAATCCTGGAAGTCAGGGGAAATATAGCGGGCAGCGCCGCGGAAGCCCAGCATCGGGTTTTCTTCCTCGGGTTCGTATATCTCGCCGCCGATCAGCTTGCGGTATTCATTGGACTTGAAGTCGGACATACGCGCAATGACCGGTTTCGGCCAGAATGCGGAACCAATGGTGGCAACGCCTTCAGCCAGCTTGTCGATATAGAACTGGCGGGGGTTTTCATAGCCACGGGCACGGCGCTTGATTTCCTCTTGCAGGTCGGCAGGCACGCTGTCGATGTTGAGGATGGCCTTGGGATGGATGCCTATCATGTTGTTGATGACAAACTCCAGGCGGGCCAGGCCCACGCCTTCATTGGGAATCTGTGAGAAGCTGAACGCCATGTCAGGGTTGCCCACGTTCATCATGATCTTGACTGGGGACGGCGGCAGCTTCTTTTCTTCTTCCTGGGTGACGGTGAAAGGCACAGCGCCGGCGTAGACGTAACCGGTTTCACCTTCTGCACAGGATACGGTGACGACTTGGCCATCCTGCAGCAGGTCAGTTGCATTCACGCTGCCTACGATGGCAGGAATGCCCAGTTCGCGTGCAATGATAGCGGCGTGGCAGGTACGGCCGCCACGGTTGGTAATCAGTGCGGAAGCGCGCTTCATGACGGGTTCCCAGTTAGGGTCAGTCATGTCGGCAACCAGCACGTCACCCGGTTGTACGGTATTCATTTCGGAAGCATGTTTGACCACGCGCACCGGGCCCGAGCCTACCTTCTGGGTCACGGCACGGCCGGTGACCACTGCAGTGTTGCCTGCGCTATTGATCTGGAACTTCTCGACCACGGTGCCGCTTTGCGACTTCACGGTCTCGGGACGCGCCTGCAGGATATACAGCTTGCCGTCCACGCCATCACGGCCCCATTCCACATCCATTGGACATTTGTAGTGCTCTTCGATCTGCACCGCGAAGCGGGCAAGCTCGAGAATTTCCTCATCGGTGATGGAGTAGCGTGCGCTTTCTTCCTTGCTGTTTTCTACCGTGTGGGTGCTCTTGCCTGCGACATTGCTGTCGCTGAATATCATTTTGATCAGCTTGGAGCCCAGGTTGCGGCGCACGATGGCAGGGAATCCCTTGGCCAGCAGCGGCTTGTGTACATAGAACTCGTCAGGGTTTACTGCGCCTTGCACCACGGTTTCACCGAGGCCATAGGAAGAGGTGATGAAGACGACATCGCGGAAGCCGGATTCGGTATCCATGGTGAACATCACGCCCGAGCTGCCCAGGTTGCTGCGCACCATGCGCTGGATGCCGGCGGAAAGCGCGACATCGGCGTGGATGAAACCCTTGTGGACACGATAGGAGATGGCGCGGTCATTGTAGAGCGACGCGAATACTTCCTTGATGGCGTGCAGGATGTTGTCCAGGCCATGGATGTTGAGGAAGCTTTCCTGCTGGCCGGCAAATGAGGCATCAGGCAAATCTTCAGCCGTTGCGGAGGAGCGTACGGCAAATGTCACGTCATCGCCGGAGTCGGCTGTCAATGTCTTGTAATGCTCAGCAATCGCGTCTTGCAGCTCTTGGGGGAAAGGCGTGTCGACAATCCATTGGCGGATTTTCTCGCCTGTGGCAGCCAATGCATCGACATCGTCCACGTCGAGCTTGTCGAGTTCTGCATTGATGCGCGTGTCCAGGCCGTCCTTCGCCAGGAACAGGCGATAGGCATGGGCTGTGGTGGCAAAGCCACCTGGTACTCGTACGCCCTTTGCGGTCAGCTGGCTGATCATTTCGCCCAAAGAGGCATTCTTGCCGCCAACGGCAGGCACATCCGAGATGCGCAGCTTGTCAAAGGCGATTACGTAATCCGACATGTTTACTCTCCATCAATTACATGGCGCTTTGCGCATGTAAGTTTTTGTTTTAGTAATGATTCTTTTAAGAAAGCATGCGCTATCGGCAGAACAATACTAAAAAGCTCAAAGATTTTAAGGGGATTGGTAGATAAGAAAACCAATATTTTGCCTTATTCTAGCCTTTCGTGTCACCTGTCGCTGTGTTATGACAGCAAAAAAAGCACTTGAAAAGGTCATGAACAGGCTCTTAGTCCGGGATTGTAAACACGGAGCAGGCTGTTTGTGGATAGGACTAGTCCGAATGGGCTAGGGCATTGATTGCTTATTTCCTCGCTGGGTGCTTATTCAGTTTGCGCTGCAGGGTACGCCTGTGCATATTCAGGCTACGGGCGGTGGCCGAGATATTGCCGTCGTTTTCCTGCAGTACCCGTTGTATATGTTCCCATTCCATGCGGTTTACCGACAAGGCATTGTCCGGCACAGGCGCATCAGGATCGCCTTCGATGCGTTCGAAAGCGGCCAGTATCTGGTCGGCATCGGCTGGTTTCGCCAGGTAATGGGTAGCACCGAGTTTTACCGCTTCTACTGCGGTGGCAATGCTGGCATAACCGGTGAGCACCACAATGCGGGTCTGGCCGTCTATCTGCTTCAGGTGCTTGACCAGGGTCAGGCCGGAGTCGCCCGGCATTTTGAGGTCGACGACGGCGTATTCAGGCGCTTCTTGTATTGTCATGGCAGTTGCATCATGGACATTATGCGCCACTTGAACCTGAAAGCCGCGCTTTTCCATTGCCCGGGCCAGAACCTGGGTAAATATTTCATCATCATCCACCAGCAGCATGGTGGGGAGATCAGCGCTGTTATCCATCATGCCTGCGTTTCCAGGATGATGCCAGCCAGCGGAATGCGGATGCGGGTGACCGTGCCCTGAGGTTCCAGGCGCTCGAACATGATGTCGCCATCAAACTTTTCCAGCACCGATTTGGCGAGGAAGATGCCCAGTCCCAATCCCCCGCTGGCTTGTTTCGAGGTGTTGAAGGGCAAGCCCATTGTGGCCAGTGTATGCTCATCGGGAAAGCATCCGCGGTCATGGATTTCCAGCAACAGGTTGTCCTGAGCGATGCTGGCAATGAGCTGGATGCCTTCTGGAGAGGCGTCTGCCGCATTGTTGACGAGGTTGGTAATGGCTTGTCCCAGTGCAAGGTCGGCCGCCATGTTGGGACAAGGGGTCGGCAAATGCAATTCCAGCTTGAGCGGGGTCGCCGGGCGGGTATCGGACCAGCGCTGTGCCAGTTGGCGGATAAAGGCTTCTATGCTCATCGGGCTCGCGGCTTCCGAGCGCATCATGCCCGTGGCGGCAGTTAAGGAGGAAAGAATTTCCTTGCAGCGGTCTACCTGTGTGCGTAACAGGGTTAGCGATGCAGCCAGCTCCGGTTGGTTTCGGTTTTCCTCCAGCAGGTCCTTGGTCAGCACGGCCATGGTGGATAGAGGGGTGCCCAGTTCATGGGCGGCACCGGTGGCCAGTGTGCCAAGGGCCAGCATGCGCTCGCTCGCGAGCACTTTTTCCCGCGATTCGGCAAGCAACCGGTCATACTCGCGCAGGTTGCGGCCCATACGTTCCACAAAAAATGCAATGACAATGGCGCTGACAACAAACCCGCCCCACATGCCCAGCAGGTGCAGGTTGAAGCTGTCGTCGTGCAGTGAGTGGGAGGCTGATGCAGCGGTATGCAGGTGGTCGTGCGCCATGGTTGCCAGCGGGCGATACCAGAACATCAGCAGGCTATAGGCGGCAATGACCAATCCTGCGATCAGCCAGGTAAAACGCCACGGCAATGCTACCGCTGCGACAGCCAATGGCAGCAGGTACATCCAGACAAAGGGGTTGCTGTAGCCGCCAGTGGCATAAAACAGCCAGGTCAGAATGGCGATATCCAGCAGTAGTTGCGCCAGAAGTTCGGTTTCATGAATGCGCGCTTTGCGCCACAGGCGCAGCCAGCTGACAAGGTTAATTGCCAGCATAAGCCCGAGTGCAGCGGCGACTTCGGTAACAGGCAGTGCAATATGGTAGAGATGGGTGGCTACCAGGCTTGCCAGCAGCAGTGCTGCCATCATGACGACACGCAGCCAGAGCAGGCGGCGCAGGTTGGTGGCAAAGGCAAGGGAGGACATGCCGGCATTTTACTGCAAGTGCCCGCTTGCCGGGCATGCGGCAAAATGTCGCGCTGCTACGGGATGGATTGTAAACAGTCTCCAAGCGCCTGCGACAACATGTCGCATTCCACTTCAGTAAGCGGGGATTTAAGATGGATGCATCCTGTTTCTGGGATACCTCATCTACAGTCTGGTTGATGGACTGCCTGGGGCTGGGCGCTTGCTGGTGCTCAGCCTTTTTTATTGCGCGGATAATCTCTCCGTTGTTGCATCCGGGCGGCACGCCGCTTGTGGCGCCAGCGCATCCAGCCGGTAACAAACAGCACCAGTGGCATGAAGCCGCTGGCAAATACCAGCCAGCGTCCCGCAAGCCCGAATGCCTCGCCATTATGTAAAGGATGCAGCCAGTGCATGACCTTGCTGCCGCTGTTATCGGCAAAGTAGTCACGTTTGACGGCGACCTTGCCGTCATGTGTAATGAACACGATGGTCTTGGGAAAACGCTTCCCCGGTTCGCCAGGCTGGTAAAGCCGGAACTGGTAATCCCCGTCTGCGCTGTCCGGGGTATATATCCAGCGTAATTCACTGCCGGGGAATTGCTGCATGGCAATGTGTGCCATCGTGTCCATGCTGATGCCTGGCGGTGGCGCTGGTTGTGCACCGGACTTTGGAGTTGGTGCGCTGCCCATATGCAGCATGCTTGGTTTTGCACCCAGCCAGCCTTCAAACCAGTCTGGCTGTTCCAGCATGATGCCGGTGATGGTGAGCATGGCAAGCAACACCAGACCATAGACACCGCACAGTTTGTGCCAGTCGTAGACACGGCGATAGAAATGGGCCTGGCGGCGATAGGTCAGCGCCAGGCGGAAATTGCCATTCTGCGGCCACCAGAGGTAAATGCCGGAAGCCAGGGAAACCAGGATGAAGATGCTGGCAATCGCAATGATGTTTTTGCCATTGACATCTAGCAGCAGGGTGTAATGCAAGTCGTAGAGCCAAGTCATCGCGGTATCGCCCCAGAAGCGGCTAGAACTGGCTTGCAGGGTTTGCGGATCCAGCGTCACCATGAGCGGTGCAAAATGCCTGTCACGGGTTTCGATTGGCTTGAGGTAGCGCGCCAGCACGGGACTATCGCCATGCAAGGGCATTTCAATGCGCCAGCCTGCGGTGCGTTCTGGATAGGCTTTGTGCAACTGTTCCAAGATTGCCTGGGGTGAGGGGGAACTGACTGGGCCAGTGACCTGGATTTGCGGATTCAACGCGCTGTCGAGCTTGGTATAGAACACCAGCAGGCTGCCGGTGAGCCCCATGAGCACGAACAGCGCGCCTAGAGAAAGGCCGAGGTAAAGATGCAGTCTGAGCCAAAGAATGCGCTGTCTATTATTTGCCATGGCTGCTCACAGGATAGGTGACGCGGGGATGTTACATATCCAGGCGCACCGAGGCATAAATGCCGCGTCCTTCGCCGGGTGAGTGCATGCTTTGCAGGTATTCGGTATCCCAGTACACATATTCATAATAACGGTCGGCAAGGTTGCGAACTTGCAGCTCCAGGCTGAGATTTTTCTGCACTTGCCATACAGCGCCCAAGTTCATCAGCAAATAGCCACCAAATTTGCCTTGTCGATTGGCGCGTTCCAGATAGTAGTCTCCTTGCCCATTCGCCCAGGCGGAAAGCTTGAGCGCAGGCAGGATGCGGTAGTCGGCCCCCACGCCGTAAACCTGCCGCGGCACATGGTCGATTTCGTTGCCCTTGTTGCCTGGTTCGGTGTTGCCCGGCTTGGTGATCTCGGAGCGCTGCACCGACAGGTTGGCCCAGATGTCCAGCCTGTCGGTCGGCCGCAGGTTGGCCTGGAAGTCGATACCGTGCCGCAGGGTTTGCCCGATGTTCTCGGAATCGTTGCTGGCGCTGCCGAGGATGCGTCTTGCTTCATTGCTCGCCTTTTGCTCCCACAGGGCGATACGTCCGTCTAGCCAGTCGGTGGACTGGAATTTCAGGCCTAGTTCCCAGCCGTCGTTGATCGAGGGCCTGAGATCGGGCGCGAGCGGGTTGGTCTTGTAGGTGGCTGCGCCAATGCCGACCTGGAAGCTGCGTCCCCAGTTGCCATAGACGCTGTAATGCTCTGAAAGGCTGTAGACTGCGCTGATCTTGGGCTGGCGGATTGCGCCATAGTCCTGTACGTCGGCACTGGTGCTGCTGAGCAGGTCCTTGAAGTCGCCGTAGACGCGGTCCACGCGATAAGCCGGCACAATCTTGAGTCGGGCAGTGGGGCGGATCACGGCTTGCAGGTAAACGCCGTAGATATCGAATTCATAATGCTGGTCGCGTGTAGTGCCCAGGCGGTTGCGTGAGGCTGTGGTGTAGCGGTAGTTTTCGTTGTCCTGCCATTCGGCGCTGAATCCAGTTTCCACGGCCAGGCTATGCAGGCCGAGGTTTTCCACATGCGGGCGCCAGGTCAGGCTGGAAAGCACGCCAGTATGGTTTTCTTTCAGCAGGCGTTCCTGCTGGTTTGCGTTCATGACGGAGAACCTGACCCAGCGCTGATCGTCCATGGTGTTGAGGTAGGCCTTGTTGGACCAGAACCAGTGGTCGTCGATGGCCCAGTCAAAGTGCAGGCTGAGCTGGTTGAGCTCGCGCTCGCCGCCATCGGTGTTGTTGTGCGGCATGGACTGGCGGGGATGCGTGCGGGATTGGGCATAGGTCAGGTAGCCAGCCTCCTGCGCATCCTGCCGGTAATGGCGTGCGATCAGCCCGGTACGGAAGCGGCCATCTGCCGAATCGTAGAACCACTTGCCGGCGACTGAGTGCTTGCGGGAATCCGAATGGTCGCGGTAACCATGGTATTCCTGCACCGCGGCAAAATAGTTCTGGCTGAAACCGTCTTTTTCGATACCCAGCGCGGTTTGCAGTTCGCGCGTGTTGAAGCTGCCGTAGCTCGCGCGTGCCGTGGCATAGTTACCACCTATTTTTGTCACTACGTTGGCATTGCCGGCAATGTTGTGCAGGCCGTAGCGTGGGTCGTTGGTGCCGCGTACCACCTCAATCGCTTCGATGTCCAGCGGCATGATCATGTCGAGGTAGGGCATGTTGCCGTCATTGCTGTTGCTGGGGATACCGTCGATCAGCAGCTTCACGGCATTGACTTCGCCTTCGCCATTGAAGGCACGGAACGAGAATTTCCCAGTGGTGGTGCCCATGCGGTATTCGGTGAGCTGCACGCCTGGTGCGCGGGAAAACAGTTGCCAGCTGTTCTGCACGGACTGGGTTTCAACCGCTTCCCTGCCGATCACGTCAACGGAGGAAAGAATACTGCGTGCGGGCAAGGAGGATGCGCGATTGCCAGTCACGACAATGCCGCCTACCGTAATAGTGGAGTCATTGTCGGTTGGCTGGGTCGTGACATGGTCTGCGTGTGCCTGCGTGTTGCAGGCAGCCATGACGGCAAGCGCCACAAGGCTGTAACAGTACTGCATGAAAATACTCCTGGATCGGGATGCCACAATGTGGAAAGCGCATTGGAACGATAATTAGGCGTTAGCAGGCGGACCACGCGGCCGGATGGCCGCCCAGGCGAACAGGGGCTTGGGGGCGTGGGGGTAGAGCGCAGGCAGCATGTGACCCAGATGGCCGCCGTATGGTGGCAGTGGCTCATTTGCAGCAAATACCGGGCTATGATGGAGCAGGTTGCAATAGGGACAGTACTTCATATCCAGCCCATGTTCATGTTGCGGCTGGGCTGGGTCTGCCGTTTTTGCTGACAAAGGCATATACTTGCTGCCCGGGGCAGAGCAGACCACCTCTGATGTGTTGTGGGTGCCATGGACTGTGAAAGCATGGGACAGCGTCGGCGCCAGCGCGCTGAACATGAGGAGAATACAGATCCACCAGGCGATCAGCCCACGCTTTTGCCTAAAAAGAATCATGCACGGATAATAACAACAAAAGCCATTCTTGCAGTGCGACAGATTGTCGCATTCGTACAATTCGCATCATGCTCTCCATGAGTCAAGGAAACATGAAACAGCAGATTATTGGAATTATCGGGGTTTTGATCAGTTGGTCGACGATGGCGGCAGAGATCGGCCTGGATGTCGTTAACCAGGAAGAAGATATCCAGCTACGTCAGTTGGCTGAGCGTATTCCGAGCAATTGCCGTGTGGCGGGGACCCGGGACGCCAATGGACAGCCGGTCTTTTTCTGGCAGCATACCTTTAATGACGGCACACGTGACCTGGTCATGGCCACCTCGCTGGAGGGCCGTCTGCAAGGTATCCGCCGAGTGACTTATGGCGGCAGCCAGAGCCTGGGCTGCCATTTCCCATTGCTGGTGATTGTGCGAGGCGGCAACTGGGGCTGGCACCTGGTGTGGATGCGCATGAACAAGGGCGTATTCTATGCCCGCATGGATGGATCGGCATGGGTGTCTTCCCCTCCCAAGCGCATGTCGGCCGCGGATGTCAGCCATATTGAAGTAAGCTCGGTCAATAGCCATGTCAACCTGAATTGGCTGGAAATTCGTGGTGACGGCTCTTCTTCTCTCCACGAGATGGTTTCCGATGATGATGGCCGTACCTGGAACCGGCGCTAGGAGCCTGTTCAATATCATTTCATGCGGTACGTTGCCCAGCGAGGGCTTGTAACGCCGTAGCGGCTGCCATGGTAGGGCAACCCGGAGGGCATGGTCCCACGCGCCTGCTCCGCGTTGCAGTCCTTGGCGAGGCAATGAGCATCACCTGCGGCCTGCGCCTTGACCAGACGCGTTTTGAAACCATGCTTACCGCATGAAATGATATTGAACAAGCTCTAACAATTGTAGGATTTTGTTAATGCCTGGTGCTTGAATTTATCCACAATGATCACAATTTAGTAGTCAACCACATATTACATTGAAGGAAGGCAAGCATGCGTTTCGACAAACTGACTACCAAATTCCAGCAAGCCCTGGCAGACGCGCAAAGTATTGCGGTCGGCAATGACAATCCCAACATAGAAACACCGCATCTGTTGCTCGCACTGCTGAACCAGGACGATGGCGGTACTTCGTCATTGCTGGCGCGCGCAGGCGCCAACCTTGCACCGCTCAAGGCCGCCTTGCAGGCAACCGTCAATAACCTGCCGCAAGTCCAGAGCAATACCGGCGAAGTTTCCATTTCCCGCGAACTCAACAACCTCTTGAACGTGACTGACAGGAACGCCCAAAAGCGCAATGACGCTTATATTGCAAGCGAGATGTTCCTGCTCGCGTTGGCAGACGACAAGGGCGAGACCGGCAAATTGCTGAAAGCCCATGGCCTCACCAAGCAGGCGCTGGAGCAGGCGGTGAATGCCGTGCGCGGCAGTGACGGCGTCAACAGCCAGGAGGCCGAAGGCAATCGTGAAGCCTTGAAGAAATTTACTGTGGACCTGACTGAGCGTGCGCGTTCAGGCAAGCTCGATCCGGTGATTGGCCGCGATGACGAAATCCGCCGTGCCATCCAGGTATTGCAGCGCCGTACCAAGAACAATCCTGTGTTGATAGGGGAGCCAGGCGTGGGCAAGACGGCGATTGTAGAGGGCTTGGCGCAGCGTATCGTCAATGGTGAAGTGCCGGAAACCCTCAAGAACAAGCGCGTGCTGGTGCTGGACATGGCCGGCCTACTCGCGGGTGCCAAGTATCGCGGCGAGTTCGAAGAGCGTTTGCAAGCCGTGCTGAAGGAGCTCGCGCAGGATGAAGGCCAGAACATTGTCTTCATCGATGAAATCCATACCATGGTGGGTGCAGGCAAGGCAGAAGGCGCTATGGATGCCGGCAATATGCTCAAGCCAGCCCTGGCACGTGGTGAGCTGCATTGTGTGGGCGCCACTACGCTGGATGAGTACCGCAAATATATCGAGAAGGATGCGGCACTTGAACGCCGCTTCCAGAAAGTGCTAGTGGACGAGCCTAGCGTGGAGGCAACCATTGCCATCTTGCGCGGCTTACAGGAAAAGTACGAGCTGCATCACGGCGTGGAAATTACCGACCCTGCCATTGTAGCTGCGGCGGAACTCAGTCATCGCTACATTACCGACCGTTTCCTGCCGGACAAGGCCATCGACCTGATTGACGAGGCCGCATCGCGTATCAAGATGGAGATCGACTCCAAGCCGGAAGCGCTGGACAAGCTTGAGCGTAGGCTGATCCAGCTCAAGATCGAGCGTGAGGCGGTGCGCCGCGAGAAGGACGAGGCATCGCAAAAGCGTTTTGGCTTGATCGAAGATGAAATTGCGCGCCTGGAGAAGGACTATGCTGACCTTGAGGAAATCTGGAAGGCGGAAAAGGCCCAGGTACAAGGCAGCAAGCATCTCAAGGAAGAAATCGAGAAGGTCAAGCTGCAGATAGAGGAAGCTACCCGCAAAGGCGAATGGCAGAAGGTTTCCGAGCTGCAATACGGCAATCTGCCGCAGCTGGAAACCCAGCTCAAGCAGGCAGCAAGCGCCGAGGAAAATGGTGAGCAGAAACAGAACCGCTTGCTGCGCACCCAGGTTGGTGCCGAGGAAATCGCCGAGGTAGTGTCGCGCGCGACTGGCATCCCGGTTTCCAAGATGCTGCAGGGCGAGCGCGACAAGTTGCTGCATATGGAAGACAAACTGCATGAGCGCGTTGTCGGCCAGGATGAGGCTGTGCGTCTGGTCAGCGATGCCATCCGCCGTTCACGGTCCGGTTTGTCCGACCCCAACAAGCCTTATGGTTCCTTCTTGTTCCTCGGGCCGACTGGTGTCGGTAAGACCGAGCTGACCAAGGCATTGGCGGGCTTCTTGTTCGACTCAGAAGATCACCTGATTCGCATCGACATGAGCGAGTTCATGGAAAAGCATTCCGTCGCGCGCCTGATTGGCGCGCCTCCAGGATATGTGGGATATGAAGAGGGCGGCTACCTTACCGAGGCGGTGCGTCGCAAACCATATTCGGTGATCCTGCTCGACGAGGTGGAAAAGGCCCATCCGGACGTATTCAACGTCTTGCTGCAAGTGCTGGATGATGGACGGCTCACCGATGGGCAGGGTCGTACCGTTGACTTCAAGAACACGGTGATCATCATGACCTCCAACCTGGGGTCGCAGATGATCCAGAACATGGCGGGCGACGATTACCAGGTGATCAAGCTGGCGGTGATGGGCGAGGTGAAAGCCAATTTCAGGCCGGAGTTTGTCAACCGTATTGATGAAGTGGTGGTATTCCACGCACTAGGCGAATCGCACGTGAAATCGATTGCCAGCATCCAGTTGCAAAGCCTGGCCAAACGTCTGGTAGCAATGGAGATGCAGTTTGAGGTGAGCGATGAGGCGCTGGCTGAGATTGCCAATGCTGGTTTTGACCCGGTCTATGGCGCGCGTCCGCTCAAGCGTGCGATCCAGTCCGAGATCGAGAACCCGCTTGCCAAGGAAATCCTCAATGGTACCTTTGCCGCCAAGGATACCGTGCATGTCGATTTCAAGAGCGGGCGCATGGTGTTCAGTAAACAATAACGTAGTGTGGCTAGGGGCAAGGTGATCTTGCCCCAGCTGCTGCGAGTGCAATCTCGTATTATTGTGCCAAGCCTAGGGAATTTATGTTTGAGGCATATGTCATACTGCTGACCGGGCTGAACCGGAATATAGATGCTGGTCAATGACCAGGAGGATGAGATGAAACTTGCAAGTGCTGCCTTGATCGGCAGTTTAGTGCTGCTGGCAGGATGCGCCACCACCGAGCAGAAAAAAGAGCCGCAAATCCAGCGTATTTCTGCGGAGGAGCTGGAAAAACTGCTGCCGCAGCCTACCCCGTTCATCACCTATGATGAATTGGTGCGGTTATCCAAAGCTGGTACCAGTCCGGACGAGGTGATTGCCAAAATCAAGGAAAGCAATTCGCGTTATGACCTGACACCTTCTAAGGCGCTGGAGCTCAGCAAGCAAGGGGTGGATGCCAAGGTGCTGGATTACATTTATAGCAGCCGGGAGCAAGCCTTGCGAGATGGCTTTGCCGAGGAGCTCAACAAGCGGGAAAAGGACAAGGTGATCGAGCAGGAAAGACTGCGCCGTGAATACCAATGGCGATATCGTAACTATGACCCGTTCTGGGGTCCAGGTTTCGGCCCGTATTGGGGGCGTGGCTATTACGGCCCCCGCTGGGGCTGGTGGTAAGCAGCAAGAGCAAGCTTGGGGCTGGATTTCCAGCCCTTTTTTATTGGATTACTGCCCTTTGTAGTATTTCATTTTCCCCTGATATTGGCCTTGAGCCGGGGTGCCCACGTAAGTTGCAAGTATGGCAAGGGGAGGGATGACCGAAGAGCCGTATTGTGTGAATATTTGCCCTCAACGGTCCATATCTCTTGTGGCAGCGCGCCAGCGCAATTTCTCTGAGTGGCGATGCCTGGCCTGCAGGCGCGTATCTTTCAGGATGATTTCCAGGGTTTCGCCGAGAATACGCACGATGCCCAAAATCGGAATGACCAGCATCAGCCCGGCGACGCCAGCAATGGCTTCGCCAATCAGGAACATCATGATCGTGAGCAGGGGATGGATGCGTAAGCTGCGCCCGACAATGGCTGGCAGGAAGAAGAAGTCATCCAGCATGCGGATCAGGATAAATAGTGCCGCCAGGCTATAGATGACGCTGATGTTGCCGGGCATATCGGTGGAGGCAACCAGCGCGACAATCGCAAACCCAAGCAGCGGGCCAAGGTAGGGAATCCAGCATAGGACTGCCACGATCAGGCCCAGCATCAAGGGCGAGGATATCCCCAGCGCCCACAGGCCCAGAGACGTCAGCAGGGTGTCGATTACCGTGATTTTCATGAGGCCGACAAAATACAGCCGTGCGGTCTGGTCGACTGCATGAATCAGGTATAGGGTTTTCTCAAAGAAGGCATTGGGGACGGCGGCACCAAGCATTTTGCGTAAATTGGTGCCGTCCTTGAGCATGAAAAAGGTGATGATGGGCGTGAGCAGCAGCGATGGCAGCCAGGTGGCAAGCCCGCTTAGAATTTTGCCGAGATATTTGTCGGAGAAGTGTTCGGAAAAATCAGTTAATTGCTGCGATATATTGTGATTGAAGTGTGCTTTTTGCAGAAAGCCGAATTGCGATTGCAGGTTGCTCAACATTTGTTCCGCCAGCTTGGCGCCGCCTGCCGAATAATGGGCAAAACCGGCCTGCCATGATGCGGCATTGGCGACAACCATGGGGTAGACCAATAGCAGGGCGACTACCGTCACAACCAGGAAGGCGCCACTGAGCGCTATAGCGGCAAGCGCCCGGCTGCTGCCTGCGGCCACCATTTTCTTTTCCAGTGGGGCCAGCAGGTAATACAGGATCAAGGCGAGCAGGAAAGGCACGACCAGCCAGAGGATCTTCTTGAAGATCAGCAACAGCAGGCAGGTCGTTGCAATGATGCCAGCCCAGGCAATAGGTCCGGGGCCGTGTTGAACATTGGTGAGCAGCGGTTGGTTGACCGTCTCGCTATCAAGCGAAGGGTATTGGTTGCGACGCAGGCTGCAATGCTCGGAAATGGTTTCGGCGATTTGCGGGTGAGTATGTAACAGGTGTAGAAAATCGTCACGGAACAATACTGCAATCACGCAATCCTCGAGGGCACGGATCTGGGCGTGGCGAGGCACGTTCTCCAGCAAGGCGCGTTCTCCGAAAAACTGTCCGGTCTCCAGGGCAGTGATGGTCTGCCCCTCCATGGAAACGCTCACTTTGCCCGACAGGATGAAATAGACCGCCTGTCCTTCCTCGTGCGGGTCGAAGACAATCTCGTCGCGCACGTAAGTGCGCTGGTGCAACAGGTGATTGAGCGTGTCCAGCTCATGGTTGCTCAGGCCGGAAAACAAGGGGATTTCGCGTAACACAATTTGGTGCTGGGGCACGTTGGGGCGGCGAAAGCGGCTAAGGAGCATGATAGGCGGTGCTGAGTCTGTTTTAGCCCATTCTATCCCGAGTCTGGGCGGTCGCAAGTTTCTTTTTGCGCATTTTTTGTTCTGGCCAGCGCTCCGCGCGCATTCAGCGGATTTAATTCGCGGGCTTGTTTATGGTGATTGGGTGGAAAGAAGCAGGCAGGTAGGCGGCCTGCCTGCCATCATCAGGCCGGGGTGGCCTGATGATATTACTTGTCAAGCTTTGGTTGTGCTGCGGCGCCTTGCTATCATCCCCAGGATTCCCAGGCCGGCCAGCAGCATCGCGTAGGTATCGGCTTCAGGGACAGCGGCGATATTGGCGACGATCTGGATGGACTGCAGGTTGATCGACGCAGTACCTATCACGCCTTGATCCATATACACATCTTCCCAATAGCCCTCTTCTATCCACTGATCAGGTTCACAGATCCCGTATTCGTCGCAAGGTCCTGGCTCATAATAACCACCGGTGACTACCCATTCTTGACCTATATAAACAGAAGTCCACGTGTAATCTGCCCAAGCTTCGAAAGAGCCAGCGATCGTGGGGAGAATTGCACCGGGAATTATGCCTGTTGCGCTGAAACTGGAGCCATACCCATCATTACCGTAAAATGATGCTCCTGAACCACCAACGCTCACACCAGCGGCACCCAGGCTACCATTTGACGCGTCATAAGTGCCGGAATAGGTAATGGAGTAACTTTCGATAAGCTGGCCGGAGTGCGCGGTAAAGGACAATGGGAGGGAAAAGTTGCCGTTATAGATTTCGTAACCCCAGTTGCGGCTACCGTCCGCACTGGCATACAAATAACCATTGAAGCTGATCTCGACGCCATTGGCAATGCCGGATACCGAAGCAATACTGTTATCCAATGTTTCCCAGCCGAAATATGGCGACTCGACCTCAAGCAGGAAGGCGTCGCGGTCATAGGTGATATCGACTTGGTTTGAAATAATAGTGGTGGAAGCCGCCATGGCAGGCCCTGTCGATAACAGCATGGCGACAATGAAGCTTAAGCTACTGATTTTCATTTGAAATCTCCCCGGGGGTTGTAGGTTCGAGGATTATGGCATGCAATATCAATATAATGATATAGGCCGGCATTAGTCCGTTTGGGCTAATTTCAAGCATGTATCTTCCATGCAGGTTTTTTAAGTCGGGTGCGGTTTTATGATTGAATTCTGCCCTGACTAATCGTGATGAGGAGTAATCGCATGCAGCAGCAACATCACCAGATTGTTCAACAGACGAATGACAGGCGCTTGTATGACATTACTCCTGCTGTGACGGGCTGGGTAAGAGCGTCTGGAGTGAGAGAAGGATTGTTGACGCTTTATATCCAGCATACTTCCGCCAGTATTCTCATCAACGAAAACTATGATTCAGACGTGCTGGTGGATATGGAAAGTTTTTTCTCGCGCCTAGTGCCCGATGGGGATCCCCTGTTCATCCATACAGCAGAAGGGCCGGATGACATGCCTGCCCATGTGCGCTCCGCGCTGACGCAGACCAGCATTTCCATCCCGGTGCTGGACGGCAAGGTGGCTTTGGGCACCTGGCAAGGCATATTTCTTTATGAGCACCGGCGTATGTCGCATACGCGCAAGGTGCTGCTGCACTTGATCGGGGAGTGACGAGTTTTATTCCCGATATTGATTCGCTGTTATTTTACGACGCTCCAACTCAGCGGATCGAAAGGTTTGCTCTGGTGGCGTAGTTCAAAGTAAACGCCATGCTGTTCATTGCCGCCGCTGTTGCCGACAGCAGCGACGGTATCCCCGCCCTTGACGTTGTCCCCGACCTGTTTCAATACGGCCTGGTTGTTGCCGTACAGGCTCATATAGCCGGCGCCGTGGTCGATGATGATGAGGTTGCCGAAGCCGCGCAGCCAGTCTGCGAATACCACCTGGCCGCTGGCCACGGCCTTGACTTCGCTGCCTTCGCTGGCGCGGATGAAGAGGCCTTTCCATGAGATGCCGGTATCCGCACGGCTGCTGCCGAAGCGGTTGGTGACTTCGCCGCGCACCGGCAGGTTGAGCTTGCCTTTGAGCGAGGCAAAGTTGCTGCCGTCAAATGCATTGCTGGGCAATGTTTCATTGCGCCCGACGATCTTGCCGCTTGGGCTTTTCTGGCTCGGTGTTGCTTGCTTGGTCTTGTCGCGGGCCGCTTCGCGTTGTGCCTTTTCCCGGGCTGCCTTGTCGCGCGCCGCTTGTTCACGCGCGGCCTTGGCGAGCTTTTCCATTAGCTGGGTCAGCCGTTGCTCATCGCGTTTCAGTTTGTCGATCTCATTGCGCTGGGCGCTGATTTTGCTGGAAAGCTGCTTGACCAGCTTATCGCGCTGGCTTTTCTGCTGCTGTAGTTCGGCCCGCTCTTTTTCCTGCTGATCCTTGAGGGCATCCAGCTGTTCCAGGGTCTTGCTGGTTTCGGCATCCAGGGCCTCGACCTTGGCGATATTGGCGGATGCGGCGTCCATCAGCTCCTTGCGGGCCTGTGAAACATAACCGAAGTAGTGCAGCTGCCGGGTGGCGGCGTTGGGGTCCTGCTGCTGCAACAGCACTTGCGCCTGGTTCGGCTTGCCGTGCAGGTATTGCTGGTAAAACTGTTGCTTCAGTAGGGATTGCTGTTGTTTGAGTTCGGCTTCATGGGTTGCTTTCTGCTGCTGCAGGGATTGCAGTGTGCTGTTGCTTTCCTGCTGTTGCTGCTTGAGCTCGTAAAGCTTGCGGTTGGCTTCGCTGATGGCCTTTTCGCTTTTTTTCAGTGCATCGGCGGCCTCCGCATGGGCCTCCCTGGAGCTATCAAGCTCTTTTTTCAGCGATTCCAGGCGCTGGTGGATTTCATCCAATGCGGCCTTGGGTTTTTCCGTGTCGTTCTTGGCGGCCCATGCCGCTGGCACGGCGCTGAGACTGCTTGCAAGCAGCATGCTGAGCCAGCGTATATGCATGCCCTATTCCGCTTGGAATGTGACCAGGGATTTGCCGGTCATTTCAGGTGGCTGCTTCAGTCCCATCATGGCAAGCAGGGATGGTGCAAGGTCGCAGAGCGAGCCAGTGCCAGGCGCTGCGAGTGTGGCAGGCTTGCCGATAAAGAACAGCGGCACCTGGTTGGTGGTGTGCTGCGTATGCGGCTGGTTGTTTGCATAATCGCGCATCATTTCCACGTTGCCATGGTCTGCGGTCACGATCATTTGTCCGTCTATGCTTTCCATGGCCTTGACGATGCGGGCAATGCAGGTGTCTATGGTTTCCACCGCCTTGATCGAGGCATTGAGATCGCCGGAGTGGCCGACCATGTCGCAATTGGCGTAGTTGCAAATGATGGCATCGTACTTCTTGCTCAAGATGGCGGCTTCGAGCTTGTCCGTGAGCTCGAATGCGCTCATTTCCGGCTGCAGGTCGTAAGTGGCGACCTTGGGTGAAGGAACCAGGATACGGTCTTCACCAGTAAACACCTGTTCTTCGCCACCGTTGAAGAAGAAGGTGACGTGCGGATATTTTTCCGTCTCGGCGATGCGCAACTGGTTGAGTCCGTGCTGGGCAACATATTCGCCAAACGTGTTGCGGATTTCCACTGGCGCGAAAATCGGCTTGGCACGTGTTTCCGCCTTGTCATACAGGGTAAGGGTATAAAAGCCTGCCAGCTTGGGCTGGCGGCGGCGGTTGAAGCCTTCAAAATCGGGATCAAGTAGCGCGTGAGTGAGCTGGCGCGCCCGGTCGGAGCGGAAATTGACGAAGATGACCACATCGCCATCTTCCATTTTTATAGGCGTGCTGCCAGGCGCCACGATAGCCGTCGCCTTGACGAACTCGTCCTTTTCCTCGCGCGCATAGGCAGCTTCCAGGCCTGCCAACGCACTGCTGGCCGTGAATTCGCCTTCGCCATCGGTAATGAGGTTATAGGCAGCCTCCACGCGGGGCCAGCGTTTGTCTCTATCCATGGCGTAGAAGCGGCCGCAGATGGAGGCGATCTTGCCGCCCCTGGCACGGACACACGCGTCTTCGAGTTTTTCCAGGTAAGGCTTGGCGCTGATGGGCGGCGTGTCGCGCCCGTCCAGGAAAGCGTGGACGTAAACCTTCTCCACGCCGGCTTTCACTGCCATTTCGATCGTCGCATGGATGTGGTACTGATGACTGTGCACGCCGCCATCAGAGACCAGCCCGAGAATGTGAACCGCCTTGCCGTGAGCCTTGGCTTTGTTGACAGCCTCAACCAGGACGGGATTGGTGAAGAACTCGCCGGAGGTGATGGAGCGGTTGATGCGCTCGAAATCCTGGAACACTACCCGCCCGGCACCGATATTCAGGTGGCCGACTTCGGAGTTACCCATCTGGCCGGTGGGCAGCCCGACAAAGGTTTCGGATGCATTGATCAGGGTGTGCGGATATTGCTGCCACATGCGATCAAGGTTGGGCGTGTTGGCTAGGGCAATGGCATTGTCGCGGCTATCTTCGCGGTAACCGAAGCCATCAAGAATAACGAGCAGGGCAGGTGTTGCATTCATTGCGGTTGGGATTCCGATAGATTCAAGAAATAGCCCTGTATTTTAGAGAGTTTTTGTCAATAGCGCATGCCCAATCGTGGTTCAATCAAGGCGAAAATGGTTTTTGTTCAGTTTTTTGCATTCTGGTCTTGAATTTTGCCAGATTGGCTTCATCTAGCGTGAAATGGCTCGCAGCCGGATTGTGGAATTTGAGTACAATAATGTTTTTGGACGTTATCTTGGGGTGAGTGTGGATTTTTTTGTAAAGAATGCATTGTGGATCGGGCTGGCGATTGGTTCCGGCATCATGCTGTTGTTGCCGGCGATCAAGCGTGGTGCAGGGACTAGTGTGAATGCCAGTGACGCCGTGTTGCTGATCAACCGGTCACATGCCGTCGTACTTGATGTGCGGGATGATGCCGAGTTTGCGGCCGGGCATATTGCCGATGCCAAGCATATTCCACTGGCACAGTTGCCAGACCGCCTCAAGGAACTGACCCGGTTCAAGGACAAGCCCATGCTGGTTTACTGCGAAAGCGGTGCGCGTGCAGGCAAGGCCGTTTCCTTGCTTGCCAAGCATGAATTCAAGCAGGTGCAGCAGCTGCAGGGCGGCGTGAAGGCCTGGCAGGATGCCAAGCTGCCCCTGGTGAAAGGCTAGACCATGGCGAGCATCCTGATGTATACCACCGGCACTTGTCCTTACTGCATCAATGCCGAGCGCCTGCTGTTGAGCAAGGGCGTGCAGCAGATCAGCAAGGTGCGTGTTGACCTTGAGCCTGAGCTCAGGGTGAAAATGATGGAACAGACCGGCAGGCGTACTGTTCCGCAAATTTATATCGACGATCTGCACGTGGGCGGGTTTGACGAACTGCGTGCGCTCGATAGGGCTGGCAAGCTTGACCCCTTGCTAGCCAAGTAGTGTCATGGTTTTGTAGTACAAAACCTAGGCTGAAGCGGATAGAATAGCAAGCTTGAATTTGAAACGCTTTTTATTATTTTTATTAATGAGGGACGCGCACTGCGCAACCCGGAGTCAAGGGAAGAGAAATGGCAGAAGAACAGGCAGCAGCACAAGAGCAGCAACCGGCATTTGGTATCGAGAAGGTTTACGTAAAAGACCTCTCGCTGGAAATTCCGAATGCGCCACAGATTTTCACTCAGCGTGAAACACCTCAGGTTTCCATTGAGTTAAGTAATGCAACCGCGCAACTGGAAGACGGTATTTATGAAGTCGTGGTGACGGTTACCGTCACTTCCAAGTTCGGTGAAAAAACCGTGTTCCTGGTGGAAGTGGCCCAGGCTGGTATTTTCCAGATCCGCAACGTGCCGCAGGAAAATATCGAAATCATCCTCGGTGTGACTTGCCCCAACATCATTTTCCCGTACGCGCGCGAAACCATCTCTGATGTCGTGACGCGTGCAGGCTTCCCGCCCGTATTGCTCAACCCTGTCAATTTCGAAGCGCTTTATGCACAGCAGAAACAAGAACAGGCCAAGACGAATGGTGCAACAACCCACTAAGCGCCTTTTTGTCGCTGTACTGACATTGCTGATGCCTATGATGGCATCGGCAGTGGAGTTCCGTTCCATCTCCGTGCCCAAGGCGGTGTTATATGACGCGCCTTCTGCACAGGGGAAGAAGACGTTCATTCTCGGCCAGGGTTACCCGGTCGAGGTGATCGTCGATCTGGGGCAATGGCTCAAGGTGCGGGATGCACAGGGTGGTCTTAACTGGGTTGAAGCCAAGCAGCTTGCGACCAAGCGCACCGTGCTGATCAAGGGTGGACAGGCTGATTTGCGGCAGGGTGCCGATGCAGCTTCAGCCTTGTTAGGCAGGCTGGACAAGGACGTTGTGCTTGATATGCTTGAGCCACCAGCCAATGGCTGGGTCAAGGTCAAGCATCGTGACGGCCTGGTCGGTTATGTGCTGGCTTCATCTCTTTGGGGATTTTGATGCCTTGGGGCTTTCGATGCGGCTTGTTAAGTAGTTCTTTATGAAAATCTCTATTTTAGGTGCCGGGGCCTGGGGTACGGCGCTAGCCCTGCAAATCAGCCGTCAGCACCAAGTGTCTCTCTGGACGCGTAATCAGGCGCATATCATGGATATGCAGGTGACGCGCGCCAACCTGCAATATCTCGGCGACTTTGCCTTCGGCGACCAGCTTACCGTAGAGGGCGACCTGGCCCGTGCGCTGGACGGCACAGACCTTATTGTCTCCGTCGTGCCGACCAATGGCTTCCGCAATGCGCTCAAGGAAATCAAGCGCCTGGGCTGCGATGCTCCGGTGATTTGGGCCTCCAAGGGGCTTGAAGCTGCCACTGCCAAACTGCCGCATGAAGTTGCGCAGGATGAACTGGGCGACAGCCGCCACTGGGGCGTATTGTCTGGCCCGAGCTTTGCCGCGGAGCTGGTGCGGGGCTTGCCTACAGCAGTGACACTGGCTGCCAATGATGCAGACTTTGCAGCCCGCGCAGGTGCTATCCTGCATGGCGGCAATTTCCGCGTTTATACCAGCACGGATGTGACTGGTGTCTCTGTCGGCGGGGCGCTCAAGAATGTGCTGGCAATTGCAGCAGGCATCAGCGATGGCATGCAGTGCGGCAACAATGCGCGTGCAGCGCTCATTACGCGCGGTATTGCCGAAATGACGCGCCTGGGCGTGGCGCTTGGCGGTGCCAAGGAAACCTTCATGGGATTGACCGGCGCGGGCGATCTCATCCTGACCTGTACCGGGCAGTATTCCCGCAACCGTGAAGTGGGCCTGCGGCTGGCCAATGGCCAGACCTTGCAGGAAATCCTCAAGACCTTAGGGCACGTGGCGGAAGGCGTGCATACTGCGCGCGAGGTGGTCAAGCGGGCCAGCCTGCTCGGCGTTGACATGCCGATTACACAGGAAGTCGATCAGGTGCTATCGCACGGACGCTCTCCGCGGCAGGCGATGGAAAACCTGCTCAATCGCGAGCAGAAGTCGGAGTCTGTGTAAGTACCCGGCGATCTTCAGAAAAAAGCACCGTTTTGCGGTGCTTTTTTATTGCCTAGGCTGCGCCGGAGAAGTCATGCTGGCGCCAGGCTTCGTAGAGCAGAATGGCCGCCGAATTTGAGAGGTTAAGGCTGCGGCTTTCCGGCATCATCGGAAGCCTGACTCTATGTTCCGGGCTGAACTCGGCGCGGATTTCCTCCGGTAGGCCACGTGTTTCCGGACCAAACACGAATACATCTCCCGGCAAGAACCGGATGCTGCTGTGACGGGTGCTGCCTTTGGTCGTGAGTGCAAACATCCTGCGGCCAGCCAATGCCTGTTTGCAGGCTTCCCAATCCTCATGCACGAGCAGGCTGGCATATTCATGGTAATCCAGCCCTGCGCGTTTGAGCTGCTTGTCCTCCAGGCTGAACCCCAGCGGTTTGACGAGGTGCAGGCGGGTGCCGCTGTTGGCGCAAAGGCGGATGATGTTGCCGGTGTTCGGTGGAATCTCTGGCTGGTATAAAACGATTTCAAACATGGGATGCTAAATAAGTTACTGGGAAAGGGTGCGGGCAATCACCCAGCATTCTACATGGCTGGCGCCGGCAGCCTTCACTGTTTTTGCCAGCGCGTTGAGGCTGGCTCCCGTGGTCATGACGTCATCCAGCAGCACAACTTTCATACCTTGCAGCGAAGTGTTGCAATCAAACGCGCCATGCATGTTCTTGATGCGTTGCTTGTAGGGCAGGCTGGCTTGCGGTGGCGTGGGCTTGATGCGTGCGCAGGCTTGCAGGTTCAGCGGGATATGCAGCTGTTTGCTGACGACCTTGGCAATTTCCACGGACTGATTGAAACCGCGTTGCTGCAAGCGCTGTTTGTGCAATGGCATGGGAATGATGCAGTCTGCAAATGACTGTTGTCGTACATGTTCGGCAAGCAGATTCCCCAGGGAGTGGGCAAGCGTAAGCAACTGTCTGTATTTATATTGCTGCAAGAGCGCAGATAGCGGGAATTGGTATTGAAACAGGCTGCGAGTGGTGTCAAAAGCCGGTGGTGCCTGGATGCAATGGCCGCATAGATGGCCGCCTGGACTGGGCAGCGCGCATTGGGGGCAGGTATTGGAAAGGTGCCAGGGCATGTCATGCAGGCAGTTGCCGCAAATGCCAAGAGAACCTGCCTGCCAGCTTGAACAAAGCAGGCATGACTGTGGAAACAGTAACTCCATAAACCTGGTCACACGCATATTGGGTTCGCAACAGCTAAAGCGGATAACGCATTGTAACGCCTTGTTTATATGGATTACCCAATGGTTGTTCTTGTCCATGCGCTAAATCAACAAATATCGATTTGGAATCCTCATGATTTCAAGCCTATTTCTGCAACATCATTGAAACCATTTCCTACAATAATCGCAGCGTGTACTGACAGCGAGATCAATATCTAGCCTACATGGCACCATGAAAAAATCCTCTAGCATGAAGTTTCTTACTAATAATGAGCTCATGCTCACAAAGGAGAACGTGATGATGAAACTATATGGTGCGATCCTGTCAGCCCTTTTGATAGCGGCAACTTCCAGTGTTTATGCTGCGCCAGCCGTTGATGAGCCTCCGGCCCATAAGCAGAAAAAAGCCGTGCCTGATACGACTTCAAGTGGTGATTACCTGGAAACCCAGGATCAAGGCGCAACTGACAAAAAGGGTAAGCATGAAGGAACCACGCCACGCAATGCACAGCCTAAAGGCGAGCGTTTCGAAGCTGACCCTGAAAAAGGCGGCACTGAAGTCAAACAAAAATAAGATATAAGTAGTGCCTCAGGGAGGGGGTGTGCTTATGACGAGCATTTCCTGAGGTATTTGCGTAAATACGTGGCAGTAAGCATAGAATAAGCCTAGACTGAATTTCCGGCTTGGTCGTTTGATCATGGTGATCAACTCTACATCGCTCAAGCGTCAAGCCTCAATTCAAGCTGTTTCAGCCTATAAAGGCGTTATGAATTCCATACTCCGTTATGTCATGGAGAGTCGTTGCAAAGCGTCTCCCTGGAGTGACCACACCCCGATTCGAGAAGAACTTTTCGGTATCGAACGGCTGGAGCAACATGCTGAAAGTTTAGCGGTTGCCCAGGCTGTCACTGCTACACCTGTCACTGTAGTGTCCTTGCAAAAGCGCTTGAATAGCAATGCTGAAGTGTTGCTTGACGCCTATCATACAATTGCGGCCGAGCTGGAGAGTGGCCATAACGTGGTGCATGCGGCCGAATGGCTGCTGGATAATTACCACATCGTCGAAACCCAGATCCGCGAAATTCGCGATGATTTGCCTCCTGGGTACTACCGTCAATTGCCTAAGCTTTCCGGCGGCCCGTTCGCGGGCTATCCCAGGGTGCTGGGGCTGGCATGGGCTTTCGTTGCGCATACTGACAGTCATTTTGATCCTGAGATTTTGCGCCGATTCATTCATGCCTATCAACGCATACAGCCGCTCACGATTGGCGAGCTATGGGCAGTGGCGATTACCTTGCGCATTGTGCTGGTTGAAAACCTACGCCGGCTTGCAGACCAGATAGATGCGGGACGAACCGCGCGCGCTGACGCCGAAGACCTGGCAGAGACCTTGCTGCAGCCCGGCCGGACGCGAATAGAACTGGACAGGGATATTGCCTCGCGTTCTGCGGAGCCCTTATCTGATACGTTCATTGTCCACTTGTCCAAGCGCTTGCGCGACCAGGATCCTCGCACCATGCCTGCTATGGCCTGGTTGGAAGAGTTGGCCATGAGGCAGGGGCTTTCGGTCGATGACCTGGTGCAAAAAACTCAGCAGCGCGAAGGTGCTTCCAATGTCAGCGTGCGCAATGTGATCACCAGCATGCGGCTGATTTCCGATATCGACTGGGCAGCATTATTTGAAAGCGTGAGCCTGGTGGATGCCCGCTTGAACCATGGAAGCGGTTTTTCCGTCATGGATTTCCCCACCCGCAATCTGTACAGAAGTGCGATTGAGCAATTGGCACGTGGCTCATCCTGTTCAGAACTCGAGATTGCAGAGACGACGCTGCAGTTATGCGAGCAGGCGCGATTGGACGGGGAAGCAGCCGATGCGGCGCGGACTGGCGAGCCTGGCTATTACCTGATTGCGGAAGGCAGGGGCACGCTTGAAAAAGCCATTCGCTTCCGTCCATCCACCAGGTTGCGGATTAGCCGGTTTAATCTGCGCATGGGGATTGGCGGTTATATCAGCGCGATTGCATTGGCCACCATTGCATTATTGCTGCTGGCATTGCATTGGCTCGATCTGGAGCCTGAGATATTCCTGGCCATTGCATTGGTCGGGTTTATCCCTGCAAGTGAAGCCGCGACCAGCCTGGTCAACCGCTTTGTTGTGTGGAGTGTCTCCGCCATGTCTTTACCGGGGCTGGAATTGAAGTTGGGGATTCCCTCCTCGCTGCGCACTGTAGTTGCGGTTCCCATCCTGCTCACCGATGAAGCCGAGCTGTTCAAGCATATAGAGCGGCTGGAAGTGCATTACCTATCCGGGCTTGGCGGCGATATTTATTTTGCCTTGCTGTCTGACGGTATCGATGCGGATCAGGAGGATTTGATCTCGGATAGCGCCTTACTGGCACAGGCCAGGATATCCATCGAAAAGCTGAACCAGAAGTATGAAGGGGATGGCGGGATCATCCAGGATACGCCGCGTTTTTTATTCCTGCATCGCCGCAGGGTATTCAATGGCGCCGAAGGCAAATGGATGGGCTGGGAGCGTAAGCGGGGCAAGCTGCATGAGTTGAACCGCTTGTTGCGCGGCGCTACTGATACAACATTCGTCACGACGGATGGCGATTGGCCCCAGGTGCCTCAAGGCGCGCGCTATGTCATCACGCTGGATGCTGACACCCGGTTGCCGCGCGACACGGTAGGCAAGCTGGTGGGCAAGATGGCGCATCCGCTTAACCAGGCCATCTTCAGCGAGATGGAGCAACGCGTTGTCAGGGGCTACGCCATCCTCCAGCCGCGCGTCACGCCATCATTGCCGTTGGATCATGAAGGCTCGTTTTACCAGCGCGTATTTTCAGCGCCTGGCGGCATGGACCCTTATGCGGCCGCCAGTTCCGATATCTATCAGGATATGTTCGGCGAAGGCTCTTATACCGGCAAGGGCATTTACGATATCGATGCGTTCGAGGCGGCTTTGGCCGGTCGCGTGCCGGAGAACGCCATGCTGAGCCATGACCTGTTCGAGGGAATATTTGCCCGTGCCGGCCTGGCCTCGGATATCGAGGTTGTCGAGGAATCGCCCAGCCGCTATGACGTGGCCTCAAAGCGCCAGCACCGCTGGACCAGGGGGGACTGGCAATTATTGCCGTGGATATCAGGTTTGGCGCATGCGGGCGCGGTGCCGATCATCGGCCGCTGGAAAATGCTGGACAACCTGCGGCGCTCATTGGTGGCCCCGAGTTTCCTGGCTGTCTTGGTTTTATGCTGGTGGCTGCCTTTCGCCCTGGGTATAAAGGCGATTGCCATTGTCTTGATGCTATATGTGCTGCCGAGTTACCTGCCTATCCTGTTATCCGTGTTGCCGCGCCGCCGGGACATTCACCTGCGCAAGCATGTCAGCAACCTGGGTAATGACCTGGGGCAAGCGGCGTCCTATCATTTTCTGTCCATTGCATTGCTGGTGGACCAAGCCTGGAGGATGGGCGACGCTATTATCCGAACGCTGGGGAGGTTGTTCATTACCCGCAAGTATTTGCTGGAGTGGACCACCGCAGCCCAGTCCAAAAGCAACCCCCGCTTAACCCTGGGTGGCTTTTACCGTGAAATGGCGGGCAGTACGGCATTTGCGATAATACTCTGCGCCGGCACGCTGGCATTCTCACCCGCTTCATGGCCGTTGGTATTGCCATTTGCCATGCTGTGGGCCATGGCGCCATTGCTGGCTTTTTGCGCGAGCTATCCCCCGTCTCCTGAGAATACCGAGGATATCCCCGAGGCAACCGCGGAGGCGTTAAGGCTGACGGCACGCCGTACCTGGCGTTTCTTCGAGCGGTTTGTCACGCCGTTGGACAATATGCTGCCTCCTGACAATTTTCAGGAAGAGCCTGCCCCGGCGATTGCACACAGGACTTCGCCCACCAATATCGGCCTTTATCTTCTCTCCACCGTTGCGGCAAGGGATTTCGGCTGGTCCGGCACCATGGAAGCGATAGAGCGCCTGGAAGCGACGCTGGCCGTGATGCGCCAATTGCCGAAGCACAGGGGCCATTTGTTCAATTGGTACGGCACGCTCGACCTCAGGGTGCTTGAGCCGCCTTATGTCTCGTCTGTCGATAGCGGCAACCTCGCCGGCCACCTGATTGCGCTGGCCAATGCCTGCGAGGAGTGGACAGATACATCCAAAGTCGCCCATGCCAGGTCCGGCATGCTGGACCATTTGACGCTGGCACGGGAAGCACTCATTGTCTCTCCGATTGCCAATGATGAAACGGGAAAGCTGCTTTTGTCCCGGCTTGAGGAAATCGCTGTCCATTTGGACGATGCTCAACTGATGAGCATGCTGCCGGCATTGAAGCGTTTGACTGACAAGGTGGCGGTGGTCATTCGCGGGGTGATTCCTGTCGGTGATTATGATAATCCGCCCGATGTGATCTTCTGGGTCGATGCCCTGGCGCAGTCAGTGGCAGCGCACTACCATGATCAGCTGCTGATTCAAGAATCCCCCGGCGCTATCAATGACAGGCTGCGGGCCATTGCCACCGCTGCGCGTGAAATGGCAGTGGCGATGGATTTTGCCTTCCTGATCGAACCGGAGCGCAAGCTGTTGTCCATAGGGTATAGCCTGGTCGATAACAGCCTGGACCAGAGTTGCTATGACCTGCTGGCGTCCGAGGCCCGCCTGGCAAGCCTGTTCGCCATTGCCAAGGGAGATGTCTCCACCAAGCACTGGTTCCGTCTTGGCCGCACCGCGACGCCTCTCGGCAATGGATCGGCGCTGATCTCGTGGTCGGGCTCCATGTTCGAGTACCTGATGCCATCATTGGTCATGCGGGCACCGGTAGGCAGTTTGCTGGAACAGACCAACAAGCTGATTGTCGCCAGGCAACAGGATTATGGCCGGTCGCTGGGGATCCCTTGGGGAGTCTCCGAATCCGCGTATAACGCCCGTGACATCGAGTTCACTTACCAATATTCCAACTTTGGCGTGCCCGGCCTGGGCCTGAAGCGCGGGCTGTCTGAAAACCTGGTGATTGCCCCTTATGCTACCGGTCTGGCCGCCATGGTGGATCCCAAGGGTGCGCAGGCAAACTTTGCTTACCTTGCCAGCATAGGCGCGGCGGGGCGCTATGGTTTTTACGAGGCGCTGGATTTCACCCGGTCCAGGCTGCGCGAGGATCAAAAGGTTGCCATCGTGCACAACTATATGGCGCACCATCAGGGCATGACCATCGTTGCGATTGCCAATAGCCTGCATGATGGCGAGATGCGGAACCGGTTTCATCGTGAACCGATGATTCAGGGTTGCGAGCTTTTGCTGCAGGAGCGCATGCCCAGGGATATTGCGATTTCCCGTCCGCGCGCAGAGGAGGTGAATGCTGCGGCTGCGGAGGCCAGGGACAGCATCCCCATTGTGCGCCGGTTGACTGCCAAGCCCTCGGAACATCCGATTACCCACCTGCTTTCCAATGGCGCCTACTCCGTCATGCTCACCGCCACAGGCGCGGGCTATAGCCGTTGGCACGATATCGCTGTAACGCGATGGAATGAAGATGCGACGCGTGAAAATGACGGCTATTTCATCTTTATCAAAGATATCGGCAGCGGGGATATATGGACAGCGGCTGGGCAGGATATCCATACAACCGCGCATCAGCGACCGAAAACCAGCGACATCGTTTTCAGCGAGGATCACGCGGAATTCATCCAGCATGGCAACAATCTGATCACGCATATGGATGTGGTCGTGTCCGGAGAGGATGATGCGGAGGTGCGCCGGGTTTCACTCACCAATAACAGCCGTCGTCCGTATGAGCTGGAACTGACTTCGTATGCGGAGTTGGTGTTGACCACGCCGGCGAGCGACAAGGCCCACCCCGCGTTTGCCAAGATGTTTGTCGTCACCGAGTACCTGGCCGAATTTGGCGCGCTGCTGGCCACGCGCCGTTTGCGTTCAGCCAACGAACCCCAGGTATGGGCTGGGCACTTTGCCGTGGTTGAGGGCGAAACGACAGCGCAACCGCAATATGAGTCAGACAGGTCGCGCTTCATCGGGCGTGAAAACACGCTGAAATCAGCGGCTGTGATCGTCGATGGAGAAAACCTCTCCAATACCGTGGGTACGGTGCTGGACCCCATATTCTCGCTGCGAAGCCGCCTGATGCTCGCCCCGGGGAAAGTGGCGCGGGTGGCCTACTGGACCGTGGTCGCCTCCTCGCGGGAAGCGCTGCTCGACATCATAGACAAGCACCATGACCGCAGCGCATTTGATCGTGCGCGGACGCTGGCCTGGACCCAGGCGCAGGTGCAACTGAGGTATCTTGACGTGGCACCGGAAGAGGCTGCGGATTTCCAGCGGCTGGCAGCTCCTGTTCTGTATGCGGACCAGCGTTTCAGGTCGCATGCCGACGCGATTGTTCGCGGCGCAGGCTCCCAGTCGGGGTTGTGGTCGCAATCCATTTCCGGCGATCTGCCTATCGTCGTGTTGCGTATCGATGAAGTCGAAGATATGCCCCAGGTGCACGAGTTGCTGCGTGCCCACCAGTATTGGCGTATGAAGCAGTTGTTTGTCGACCTGGTGATCATCAATGAGCGCGCATCCTCCTACGTTCAGGATCTGCAAATCGCCATAGAAACCGCCGTGCGTACTTGCCAGGCAAGGCGGCGGGCGGGCGAGGACCTGGCAAAGGGCATTGTGTATACATTGCGGGCCGATTTGATGAGCACCGAATCCCGGGCCTTGCTGCATGCGGTGGCGCGGGTTGCCTTCCTCGCCCGGCATGGCTTGATTGCCGAGCAGTTGGCGCGCCTGGCGCAATTAGCAGTCACAACACCGGTGGCCAGAGCGGGCAATACTGGAAAAATATCGCCGCCACACTTGGCCGCCGCTCCCGATCTTGAGTTTTTCAATGGCCTGGGCGGCTTCGCCAAGGACGGCAGGGAATATGTCACTGTTTTAAACGCCGGTGTGGCAACCCCGGCTCCCTGGATCAACGTCGTTGCAAACCCCTATTTCGGTTTCCAGGTGTCGGCTTCAGGCAGCGGCTATACCTGGGCCGACAACAGCCGGGAGAACCAGCTCACCTCATGGTCGAATGATGCCGTCATGGATCCTGCCGGGGAAGTGTTCTATGTGCGCGATGACGCCACCGGCGAGCTATGCAGCCCAACCGCGCAGCCCCTGCGCGACGAGGGCACCTATATTGCGCGGCACGGCTATGGCTACAGCCAGTTTGAACATAGCGCGAATGAGCTTGAACTGACATTGCTGCAATATGTGCCGCTGGATGACCCGGTCAAGATTTCGCGCCTGGTGATCCGCAATCTTTCCGGGCGCGCTCGCAGCTTGTCGGTGACCGCGTACACGGAATGGGTGCTAGGCACCTCCCGCGGCGCCTCTGCTCCCTTTGTCATGACCGAGCTTGATGCCGTCACGGGGGCCATGCTGGCGAAAAATCCCTGGAGCCTTTCTTACGCCAACCGTATTGCGTTTGCCGACCTTGCCGGCAAGCAAACGCTTTGGACGGCTGACCGCACGGAGTTTATCGGACGCTGTGGCGACCTTTCCGCGCCTGAAGCCCTGATTGGCAGCCTGTCGTTGTCCGGCAAGGCCGGCGCAGGGATGGATCCTTGTGCAGCACTGCAACGCACGGTGCATCTGGAGGCGGGCGAATCAATTGAGATCGTGTCCCTGATCGGCCAATGCGCTTCTCTAGAAGGCAGCAGGGCCCTCATAAAGCGATATCGTGAACTGGACCTGGATACCGTATTCAACCAGGTCAGCGATTACTGGCAGGGATTGCTGGGCAGCATCCAGGTGAAAACACCAGATCGTGCGATGGACATCATGCTCAATGGCTGGCTGCTCTATCAAACCATGGCTTGCCGTATCCGGGCGAGATCGGCGTTTTATCAAGCCAGCGGCGCTTATGGCTTCCGCGATCAACTGCAGGACTGCATGGCGTTGGTATTTGCCTCGCCGGAAACCAGCCGTACGCATTTGTTACGCGCTGCCGGACGGCAATTTGCCAAGGGTGATATGCAGCACTGGTGGCAGCCTCAATCCGGGCAAGGGGTGCGCACCCGTATCTCCGACGACTGTGTCTGGCTTGCCTATGCCGCCGCGCACTATGTTACCTGTGCCGGGGATACCGCCGTGCTGGACGAAAATGTGCCCTTCCTCGAAGGCCCTGCCTTGCATGAGGGCGAGCACGACAGCTTTTTCCAGCCGATGCTCGCGGATGAGAGCGCCTCTCTCTATGAGCACTGCGTGAGAGGCCTGGAGCACAGCATGCTGCTGACAGGGGAGCATGGCTTGCCGCTGATGGGCACCGGCGACTGGAACGACGGCATGAACCGGGTGGGCGAAGCCGGTCGCGGGGAGAGCGTCTGGCTTGGCTGGTTATTGATACGCACCATCGCGTTATTTGCGCCCATTGCATTGGCACGTCAAACACCGCTTGATAAGGAACGCGCCAAACGCTGGCAGGCGCATGCCGAATCCGTCAGGCAGGCGATTGAACGGAAAGCCTGGGATGGCAAGTGGTATCGCCGCGCCACGTTTGATGATGGGGCATGGCTGGGGTCGAGCGAGAGCAGGGAGTGCCAGATTGACTCGATTGCGCAATCATGGGCGGTGCTGTCAGGCGCGGCTGATCCCGGACGTGCCGCAGTGGCCATGGCATCGCTGGAGCAACACCTGATCCGGAAGAGCGACGGGCTGGCCTTGTTGTTTGCACCGCCTTTTGACCAGACGCATCATGATCCAGGCTACATCAAGGGCTATCCCCCCGGCTTGCGGGAAAATGGCGGCCAGTACAGCCATGCCGCGATGTGGACGATTCTTGCCTTCGCCAAACTGGGTGAGGGCACTAAAGCGGCCGAGCTCTTCGCGTTGCTCAACCCGATCAACCATGCGCGCAGCCTGGCAGAAGTCGAGCGCTACAAGGTGGAACCCTACGTAATCGCGGCTGACGTATATTCAGTGGCACCCCATGTTGGACGCGGCGGCTGGACCTGGTACACAGGCTCTGCGGGATGGATGTACAGGGCCGGGATAGAAGGGATTTTAGGCATAAGACGAGCAGGCAGCATGTTGCTGGTGACGCCCTGCATCCCTGCCGAATGGGGAATGTTTGAAGCCGAGGTAAATGTGCAGGGCACGCAATACAGTATCCGTGTCGAAAACCGGTCCGGCACTGGCGCCGGTATCCCTGGTGCAACATTGAATGGTTCCAGCCTGGCGTTGACCGATGGCGTGATACAAGTGCCGCTTAGTGGAGGGGTTCATGCACTCACTATTGTCTATTGAGAAATATATGTGTCGGCAACCAACCCTGAAAGTCTCCAACCCTTGTTAATCAATTTCTATGTGTGTTATCGCATAGACACCCTCATTGACCGGGTGTAAAACTGATGAGTACTAGTTAAGGGTTAAGAATGATAAATTCTACGAATAGCCAGCATAGCGTGGGAAATTTTCTGATCATCGCCATATCGAATCCAAGGCTTGAACCTTATTTTGTCGATCAGCTCACTTCAAAACTAAGATATGAAGCCAACGACGGGATATCGATGATTATCGATATGAAAAACAGAGAGTTTTGTATGTTGTGCCATTGGAAGAAAATCCCTTCAAGAGATTCCTGCCGGCTAAAAGCCTGAAGGAGTAGCCGTGCAGGATATGCTTGATGTCACTTGGAGCCCTTGGGCGTAACAGCAACAGCTTTTAAGCCATGGTTTTTCAACGGGGAAAAAGTATATTCTGCGGGAGTTTCTCTGCCGAATATTTTGTGGTGTGGAGTATTCTATTTTTGTGAAATTGGCAGAGTATATCTAGCCATCAGATGCTGAAGCGTCTGAGTGAAGAATTTTAGATATTGAATTATGAAGTACTGTCAATTTTGAAAGGTTTTGGCGCGTCTTTAGCTTTTTTATCCGCCTTTTTTTCTTTAGCAGTTTTAAGCGGTTGCTTTTTAGTCATTTTATTGCTTTTCTGATCTTTACCCATGATAATCTCCGTCAATTTAAAAGTTCAGCATACTCCTTATCCTGAAGATAATCTGGAATATCGGAAATATATATTTTTGACCGTATCCGCTGGGTTTTATGAAAATCCATATAGGAGACTGCCTGCAATGAATGCCTAATTAGGAATGGCTTGTGGTTGTGAAGTTATTCTGGTTTTCCTAGAATTGTGGCCGGGCCGGGAGTAAACGATCAAATTCCAGTTTCACTACCTTATAACATTCACATACGCGCTTTTCCAAACCCGGTCGGTCCAGCACTTTAATATGCCCTCGGCTGTATTCAATCAGCCCGGCTCGTTGAAGTTTTCCGGCGGCCTCGGTGACTCCCTCCCGTCGTACTCCAAGCATATTGGCAATCAGCTCCTGGGTCATTCTCAAGTCGTTATCAGGCAACCTATCCAGGCTCAACAGTAACCAGCGGCACAATTGCTGCTCTACGGAGTGATGACGATTACATACTGCCGTCTGGGTCATTTGCGTGATCAGTGCTTGTGTGTAGCGCAACAGCAAATGCATCATTGGGCCTATGCGGTTAAATTCTTTTTTCAAAATTTGTGCCTTGAGGCGATAACTATATCCCGCACTCTGGACAACGGCTCGGCTAGGGGTTGTTTCACCTCCCATGAATAAAGAAATGCCGACAATTCCTTCATTGCCTACTACTGCTATTTCTGCAGAAGACCCATCCTCCAATTGATACAAGAGCGAGACGATGCTTTCCGTGGGGAAATACACATAATTAAGCAACTCGCCTGATTCACAAAGCACTTCGCCTAATGCCATGGAGAATAATTCGAAATGAGGGGCTAGGCGTTCAAAATCTATACTAGGCAAAGCTGAGAGCAATTGATTCTGCAGAGGTGACGGAATAGTTGACTTGTTCATGGATAATATCTCAGGGCAGGTAAATATTTATTATTATTAGAATTTCAATAAATTAATAATCAGAGTATAGCTTGAAAAATTGTCTTGTATGTGCGCTACCGAACAGACTTTTTCTTCAAAACTGTGATTGATTAAATGGTGGTTGGCACGCGTAGCTGCATCAATGTATGTTGATGTAGTCTAGTGCCTCACTACGAAGGCACATGGCAAGAGAGGCAAGTGTGTGTCAGCGTACAGATATCAATATGCTATGAGAGTAAAATAAATAATAAGCTTGAATCAAGATGTTTTGGGAGGACTTCAATAAAACCCCTTTCATTAATGCTGCTCAGCCTAGGATAGCGATTCAGGATATGCGCTAGCAAGTGTTTACATCGTTGGCAAAGGATAGTTGGATGGATGCGGTTAACATTCAAAGAAGGCTGGTTCAACTTTCAAGACGGAGTGACTTTGAATCAGAGGAATCAGTGCTAGGGAACGCATTGGCTCAAATGTGCTATTTGGCGTTAGAGGCGGCGAAAGGTCAGGAGTGGGCGACATTGCAAATTCTGGAGTATGCGACAAGCCGGTGAGGGTGTTGGCTGCTGTAATGATATGTAAGTGTGACTGTTACAGCCTTTAGAATAGTTTTTTATCTTTGTTGTATGTGTAGCAGCAGACAGTAGAGCAACTAGTTTATTTAGTGCGGAATAAGTTGGTATATATATATCTGCATTGATATCTTAGTTTAATTTCGTACCATAGTGATCATCATTATGGAAAAGGAGACCCAGATGAAATGGAGTAGAGTTGAAAAAGGCTTGAAGGATTTTTTGGGTGGAGTGCATGATAAATTTGGAAAGGTCACTTCGAGCCAGTTAGGCGTTGAAGAAGATAATGAAACTTATCTGACTAAGAAAATGCGGACCTTCTGCGGACCCCATCTAGGGCAGGAAGAAAGAAAATACCTCAATAAAAAACAGTATGACGCCAATAACGATAATGAAATTAACTTAAGCAGGAGGAAGCATTGAAGTTGATGGTTATTTTAACTTTAATGCCGTCAATCTGGGCTATGAAACAACAGGATTGTGCATTCGGCTAAGTTGACTACCAGTAGTTAAATACCGCTATTAGCAATTTCATCACTATCGCCTAGTACTGCTCATGCTCATGGGGTTGATGAAATGGCCTGAGAAAAACCTCGAACTTCGAGGTTTTTTATTGGGGGGAAGATTCGCAAAGTGACCTCCTTGCAAGACAACGACAATAGAAGGCTGCCCTGAGATGCGGCGTGGACGACGATCACCATGCATAGAAGACTGGTCCTAGTCTGATTTACGAGACGAGCCAAACGTTTTACCCCGCACCAAAACAAGCGGATGCCGGTCCGAATAAATTGAAGCCAAAAGCTGATCAATTTTTAATCAGATGTAAATGGATTGTTGTCTTGAAGGTTGACAAGATATAATCCACTTTTAAATTCCATTTTTATATCATGGCTACCAAAATCATCACAGCCAAGCAACAGATGCGGACAGCACAAAGCTTCCCCTTCTTTTCCAGCCTTGCCGTGATTGTGCCGGTATTGATTCCCTTCTGGATTGCGGGGTCCATTTTTGCCTATGCATCCATTGCCAACCATCCCTGCACTCGGGTGTGCGAATACCTTGTACCTGCCGGATACCGTTTTTATGGTTTGCTTGGCACCTGGGTTGTGTTGCTTAACTTCAGTTCCCATATGGCAGGCTGGGTAGGGGGGGGCTTGAATCTTGCGCTGATTGTCTGGGGAATCAGCATACTGATTGTTGTGCCCTTTGGAATACGGGATATCCTGCGCGCAAAAAAAGAGCCATGGCAGGAATTAACCATTGAAACAGAATAAGTAGAGAGGAACCCATGCGAGACTCAGTGATTGACATACGTGGCTTGGATCGTGATGAGCGTGCAAAGGTCCAGGCTCGTGTAGAAGCGCCTAAGCGCTGGAGTGTGGATGAGATCGTGTCGCTGTTCGAGCTGCCATTTTCGGACCTGATGCATCGCGCGCAGTCGGTACATCGTGAGAATTTCGACCCGAATGGCGTACAAGTCAGTACCCTGCTTTCCATTAAGACCGGAGGCTGTTCCGAGGATTGCGGCTATTGTCCGCAAGCCGCGCGTTACCATACCGACGTAGAAAAGCAGGATCTGATGCAGCTTGAAGAAGTGCTGGCTGCTGCGCGTGCCGCCAAGGAAAATGGGGCCAGCCGTTTCTGCATGGGCGCTGCCTGGCGCAGCCCCAAGCAGCGTGACTTGGACCCGGTGCTGAAAATGATCCAGGAAGTAAAGGCCATGGGTCTGGAAACCTGCGCCACGCTGGGCATGCTCAAGGAGGGCCAGGCGGAGCAATTGAAAGATGCAGGACTAGATTACTACAACCATAACCTCGATACGGCTCCCGAATATTACGGCGACGTGATTACCACCCGCACCTACCAGGACCGTCTCGATACGCTGGAGCGCGTGCGTGAGCAGGATATCAACGTCTGTTGCGGCGGCATTATCGGCATGGGCGAGTCGCGTGCGCAGCGTGCTGGCTTGCTGGCCCAGCTTGCCAATATGGAACGCCCGCCTGAAAGTGTGCCGATCAACCTGCTGACCCAGGTGGAAGGCACTCCTATGTATGGCATGGACGAGTTGGATCCTTTTGAGTTTGTGCGCACGATTGCAGCGGCACGGATTACCATGCCGCAGAGCTTTGTCCGCCTTTCCGCAGGCCGCCAGAGCATGCATGAAGGTATCCAAGCATTGTGCTTCATCGCGGGTGCCAATTCGATCTTCTACGGCGAGAAGCTCCTCACCACTGGTAACCCCGAAGCTGAAACCGACCGCAAGCTGTTCGACAAGCTCGGCATCCATCCGCTCTAACTGACGTGATGTCTTCCAGGCTGGAATCTGACCCGGCGAAGGCAACTACACCATTGCTGGACGCATTACAAGCCGAGCTTGCCGAGCGTGCGAGCCTGGGCCTGTTGCGCCAGCGCCGTGTGCTGCATGGCATGCAAGGCGTGCATGTCGAGGTTGATGGTCAGCGCTTGCTTTCGTTTTGCAGTAACGATTACCTGGGATTGGCTGCGCATCCTGCATTGATTTCCGCCATGCAGGATTGTGCCGCCGCGGCAGGGGCAGGAACAGGTGCCTCCCATCTCGTGACAGGCCATCAGGCTGCCCATGAGGAACTGGAACATACCCTGCAAACGTTTATGGGCATGCCCGGCATCTTGCTGTTCACGACTGGCTATATGGCGAATCTTGGCATCATCACGGCACTGTGTGGGCGTGAGGATGCTATTTTCGCCGACAAGCTGAACCATGCGTCCCTCAATGATGCAGCGCTGTTGTCACGGGCTGAATTCAAGCGTTATCCCCATAACGATCTGGCAAGCCTTGAGCATATGCTGGCGCAGAGTCAGGCGCGGCGCAAGCTGGTTGTTGCGGATGCGGTGTTCAGCATGGATGGCGATCTGGCGCCAGTGCCTGAATTGCTGGCACTATGCGATCGTTATGATGCCTATCTGCTGCTGGACGATGCGCACGGCTTTGGCGTGCTGGGCGCCAATGGGCGGGGCGTGCTGGAGCATTTTGCACTCGATTCCCCGCGCATCATCTACATGGCGACGCTGGGCAAGGCGGCAGGCGCGGCAGGTGCATTTGTTGCCGGCCCCAGGATATTGACGGATTACCTGATGCAGGCTGCACGTCCTTATATCTACACCACAGCCAGTCCAGCCCCGGTGGCTGCGGCAGCAATGGCAGGAGTGAAATTTATTCAGCAAGACTATGACAGGCGTGCCCACCTGCACGGCTTGATCGATCGCTTCAGGCAGGCTTGCCAGTTGCAGCGATGGCAGCTCATGCCGTCGCAGACGGCGATTCAGCCTGTCGTTATTGGCAGTAACGACGAGGCTCTACAGGTGAGCAAGCGCTTGCTTGAGAAAGGCATTCTCGTACCGGCCATTCGTCCTCCGACTGTGCCCAAGGGGTCGGCAAGACTGCGGATATCGCTTTCCGCAACGCATAGCCACGACGATATTCAACAATTGATTTCGCATTTACAAATGCTGGAGGCTGCATGAGCGGTCTTCACAAGGAGGTAATAGGCAAGGGCCATCCCCTGGTGCTGATTCATGGCTGGGGGATGCATGGCGGTGTCTGGCAGCCGCTGGTGAAGAAGCTTTCCCAGTCATTCGAGCTGCATATCGTTGACCTGCCCGGCATGGGCCTGAGCCAGGCAGTTATTGCGAGCAATCTTCATGAAATTGTCCAGTCATTGTTGTCTGTCCTGCCCGCGCGTGCCGATATCCTTGGCTGGTCGCTTGGCGGCCTGGTTGCCATGCGGCTGGCATTGAGCCACCCCGAGAGAGTACGGCGTGTGGTGCTGGTGGGTAGTACGCCACGTTTCATCAACACGGAGCCAGGCCATCCCCAGCCCTGGGAATATGGCATGGCGGCAAGTGTGTTCCAGAAGTTTGCACGCCAGGTCGGCGAGGATTACGCCGCCACCCTGATCAAGTTCCTGACCTTGCAGTGCATGGGCGCGCAAGATGCGCGTGCCACCATCAAGGAATTGCGCCGTGCATTGGCTGAGCGTCCCGTGCCATCGCCACTGGCACTGGAGTCGGCGCTGGATGTGTTGCTGGAAAACGACCTGCGTCCTGAATTGCCAGGCTTGCAACAACCTGTGCTGCTGATTCACGGCGACCGTGATACCTTGGCACCCGTACAAGCCGCGCACTGGCTGGCCCGGCATTTGCCGCATGCCAGCTTGCGGGTGATTGCCGGTGCAGGCCATGCGCCTTTCCTTTCACATGCTGCACAGTTCATCGAAAGCGTGCGTGATTTTCTTGAATCCACGGCAGAAGCTCCGCAATGAGTGACGAGTATTTGATTGACAAGACCAGGGTGCGTGCGTCATTTGATCGTGCCGCTAGCGGCTACGATGCGGCAGCTATCTTGCAGCGCGAAGTGCGCGAACGCATGTTGCAGCGTCTGGAGCTGGTCAAGATTAGTCCCAGCGTGATCCTCGATGCCGGATGCGGCACCGGGCATGCCAGCGTGGCGCTGGGCAAGCGCTATAGTGATAGCACGGTGATTTCGCTGGATATTGCCATGGGCATGCTGCACAAGACCTTGGAACACTATCCATGGATCAAGCGTGTCTTGGGCCAGAAGCGGCCTGCTGCATTGTGTGCTGATATCGAGCAGCTCCCCTTGAAGGATGTAAGCGTCGACCTGATCTGGTCGAATGTTGCGATTCAATGGTGCAACGATCTTGACCGTGCATTCACCGGCATGGCACGCGTGTTGCGTCCCGAGGGCCTGTTCATGTTCAGCACCTTCGGCCCGGATACGCTCAAGGAATTGCGTGCCGCTTCAGGCGGTGGTCATGTCCATGTCAGCCGCTTCATTGATATGCATGATATTGGCGATGCCCTGGTGCGTGCTGGGTTTTCCGATCCAGTGCTCGACGTTGAGCGTTTTGTGCTGACATATGATGATGTGATTGCCGTCATGCGTGACCTGAAAGCCATCGGTGCGCACAATGCAGCAATCGGGCGTGCGCGTGGCTTGCTGGGACGCGGCTTCTTGAATCGACTGACCGATGCCTACGAGCAGTTCCGCCATGAAGGCAAACTGCCAGCGACCTATGAAGTCGTCTATGGACATGCCTGGAAAGCGCAACCCAGACCAGCGGGACTTTCCACTGTGACCATACATCCAAGGAAGCCGCGTTGAGCGTGAACCAGAAGCAGGCATACTTTGTCACCGGCACCGATACCGGCGTTGGCAAGACCATGGTCAGCAGTATGCTAATACGCCAGTTTGCCCAGCGTGGCCTGCGCAGTGTCGGGATGAAACCTGTCGCCTCCGGCTGCGAGCGCCAAAATGGGCAATTGATCTCTGAGGATGTCACACAACTGCTGGCCGCAAGCAATGTGCAATTACCTTTGTCGGACATCAATCCTTACGCGTTCGAGCCTGCGATTGCTCCACATATAGCAGCTAGGCAGGCCGGTTCGCAGATCGATCTTAACCATATCCAGGCTGCATTCAAACGCCTACAAGCTCATGCAGATGTAGTGATTGTTGAAGGGGCTGGCGGTTTCTATGTACCGTTGGGTGACCAACACAATATTGCCGACCTTGCTGTGCAATTAGGTCTGCCCGTTATCCTCGTCGTGGGCATGCGGCTGGGGTGTATCAATCATGCCTTACTTACAGCCGAGGCGATTACCCGACGTGGCTTGACCTTCGCTGGTTGGGTAGCGAATCAGGTTGATCCTGACATGGCGATGCTGGAGGAGAATTTGCAGACTTTGCACCAGAGGATGCCAGCTGCTTGCTTGGGCATTGTGCCTTGGCTAAAAAAAACTAGCTCAGACCAGCCAAACGTTGATCTTGCTCTTGAAGTGTTTGCTGAAGATACTGGCAGACTTGTCAGCAATATCTAACACTGAATCTATTACCACAGAAGCCACTATGTCTTCCTGAACGATACAACTCACCATGAAAGTCGCGTAGCGCTTGATCAGCAATTGCTACGCGATACATTCATTGTGAGCCTGGCTGCTTAAAATTGCTTGTAAGGAAGGAATTTGCCGTTCAATACAATGTTGACTCGATCCCCCAGAGGGTCAGCCACACGCTGGAGATCCATCTTGAAGTCGATTGCACTCATGATGCCGTCGCCAAACTCTTCGTGGATTAGCTGCTTGATAGTAGTTCCATAGACATTGATCATTTCGTAAAAGCGATAGATCAGGGGATCGGTCGGTACCGTGGTTGGCAGGGAACCCTTATATGGGGTCACCATCAACCATTTCTGGTCTTCATCATTCAAGTCAAAAATCTCGGCGATAATCCTGGCCTGTTCCGCATTCAGTGTCATCTGCCCCAAACAGGCAGCAGTCACCCACTCCTTGCTGAGATTAAGCTTGGCTGCTACGTCAGCCCATTTCAGGCCCTTCAATACTTTGGCAGTGATGATTTTTTCAGTGATATCTAAGCGGCTCATAATGAACTCCTATTGATAAAAAATGAAGTTGGCAATTCAGTTCAGAGTAAATAGAAATACATGTTCCGGGGCGTGATCAATGGATAAATCCTTTGTGCTTGATACCACCAAATCACCAGGAAAATTGTGCTGCCATACACTTGAATAGCAATGGCGATTCATTGTTCCCTCAGAAAGTACAACTGCTGTTGCCGGATATACTCCAGCACCCTGTCAGGCAGCAGATAACGCGGCGCTTGGCCTTGCGCCAGCCTGGTGCGGATGTGCGTGGCTGAAATATCCAGCGCGGTAATTTCCTGCATCAAGATTCCATTTTCTACTTTTTCATGTAGCTGTTGCACATTCGTGAGCGCATACGCTTGCAGGAATCCATGCAACATAGCATTTTCCGTTGGCAATGCTGTTCCTGGTCTTGTCGCTACCACGATATGCGCAAACTGCAATAAATCCTGCCAACGATGCCAACTGGTGATGCCGACAAAAGCATCCAATCCCATGAGCAGGCAGAGTCTTCCGTTGCCTTGTAATTCTTCATGCAGGGATTGCAGGGTCTCGATTGTGTAGGAGTAGCCATTGCGGGATAGTTCACGCGTGTCCAGCTTGAACAGGGGATTGTCGGCAATTGCGAGCGATACCATTTCGCTGCGATGTGCTGCGGAGGTCATGGGTTGTTCGCGGTGGGGTGGGTTGGCAGAGGGGGTGAAGCGGACTTCGGCCAGGTTCAGGGCATCGGCTAGTTCCTGCGCCATGCGCAGGTGGCCGAAGTGGATGGGGTCGAAGGTGCCGCCCATCACGCCGATGAGCGGCACTGGTTTGGCTGGCGGCGTTGCGCTAAGCGTCATGCCTGTAAACGCTGGAGTGCATCAGGCTCTTACCTGGCCATCACCCAGCACAACATACTTGAGGCTGGTGAGGCCGTCGAGCCCGACCGGGCCGCGTGCGTGCAGCTTGTCGGTGGAGATGCCGATTTCGGCGCCCAGTCCATACTCGAAGCCGTCGGCAAAGCGGGTGGAGGCATTGACGATGACGCTGCTGGAATCCACCTCGCGCAGGAATTGGCGGGCACGGGTGTAGTTCTCCGTCACGATGGCCTCAGTGTGCTGTGATGAGTATTGATTGATATGGGCAATGGCCTCATCGACATCCGCGACGACTTTCACCGAGATGATCGCATCCAGGTATTCGGTGTAATAGTCTTCTTCCGTGGCTGGCTTGGCTTGCGGCACCAATGCCCTGGTTTCGTTGCAGCCACGGATTTCGACGCCATTGCCGAGCAGCATGGCGGCCAGTGGTGGCAAAGCCTGTTGCGCAATGCTGCGTGCCACCAGCAGGGACTCTGCGGTGTTGCAGGTGCCCAGGCGCTGGGTCTTTGAGTTTTCAAGAATGCGCAGCGCCTTGTCGAGGTCGGCGCTTTCATCCACGTAGATGTGGCAGTTGCCATCGAGATGCTTGATGACGGGGATGAGCGCCTCGTTGGAAATACGTTCGATCAGGCCCTTGCCGCCGCGCGGCACGATGACATCGATATAATCCTTCATGGTGATCAGTTCGCCGACGGCTGCGCGGTCAGTGGTTGCCACCACTTGCACGGCACTCGCAGGCAAGCCTGCCGCAGCCAGGCCCTCATGCACGATGGCGGCAAGGGCGCGGTTGCACTGGATGGCCTCGGAGCCGCCGCGCAGGATGGCGGCATTGCCGGACTTGATGCACAAGCCGGCGGCATCCACGGTGACATTGGGACGCGCTTCATAGATGATGCCGATCACGCCCAGGGGCACGCGCATCTTGCCGATCTGGATGCCGGAAGGACGGTATTTGAAGTCGGACATTTCACCGATGGGATCTGGCAGGCTGGCAATCTGTTCCAGGCCTTCTGCCATGGTGGCAATGCCTTTCTCGCTGAGCACCAGACGGTCCAGCATGGCGGGTTCCAGCCCGTTACGGCGCGCTGCTTCCAGATCGGCTGCATTGGCAGCCAGCAAGGTGTCGCGTTCGCGGTGGATAGCGCCTGCAATGGCACGCAATGCCCGGTTCTTGGTTTCGGTGTCGGCGCGGGCCATGGCGCGGGAGGCATGACGGGCCTCGACGCCCAATTGCTGCATATAGTGTTTGATGTCTTCCATTTTGCCTTTATTTCCTACCTATCCGCGCCAGGCCGAAGCACAAGCGCGAAATTTCCAGCCAAGGATCCTGGTTCAACAGCCCCTTGGCGGCCTTGTCGATTTCTGCCAGTTTCTGTAGCGCTGCTTCCAAGTGGCGCATACTCAAGCGAGACACTGCCCGTTTTACCAAGTTCTGCCGGTCGCCGTAAATTCTGGCTTGCTGCATGGCGCTGCTGACATTGCTGCCGCGGGTTTCCGCGTATTTTACCTTGATCAGCCCGCGCAACACCCAGCCAAGCGCGCTCATAATGGCGACTGGCTGTGCGCCTTCGTCACGCAGCCCATGCACGATACGCACGGCATGCTCGCTATCGCCGCTCAGCACGGCATCACCAAGCTGGAAGGCATCATAGCGCGAAACGTTCAATACAGCCTCGCGTACGCTGACGGCATTCAATGCACCAGCGGGATAAAGCAGGCCGAGTTTCTGGATTTCCTGATGCGCTGCCAGCAAGTTGCCTTCAACCTGGTGGGCGAGGAACTCCAGCGTTTCCTGGTCGGTACTCTGGTCCTGCCTGGCAAGGCGGGCTGCAATCCATTGCGGCAGGGCTGACGGGGCGACTTCGTGCAGTGCAAGCGATACGCCATGGTTTTCCAACGCCGCAAACCAGGCGCTGTTCTTCGCGTCGCGTTCCAGCTTGGGCAGGATGACGATGGTAACCGTATCGGCAACCGGCTGCTCGGCAAGCGCAATCAGGGCCTTGCCGCCATCCACGCCGGGTTTGCCGGATGGAATGGCAATTTCCAGGATGCGGCGGCTGGCAAACAGGGAAATGGATTGTCCGAAAGCCGCAACCTGCTGCCAGTTGAAATTACGCTCTACGGTGAGCCGGGTGCGTTCGTCATAGCCTGCGGCGCGGGCCGCTGCGCGGATGGCATCCAGGCTTTCGCGCTGGGCGAGTGGCTCATCGCCGATGAGCACATAAAGCGGCGCCAGGCCCTGGGCCAGGTGCCGCTCCAGCTCCTGCGGCTTAAGCCTCATTCCACCATTTCATCCAGCGAGCGCAAATCAGCCGCGCGTGGCTTACCCTTGACTGGCCTGACCACCATGAGGCGACGCAGTAATTCCCGTACGGCATCGTCCTTCATGTCGTTGTAGAGCCGCTCCTGCTCAAGCTGTTTCGCCAGCAATTGCGAGTCATCATAAGTGATTTCGCGTCTGCCCTGGATAGTTTGCACTTCCTCCCAGGTGTCGCTGGATGGGTCGCGCATACGGAAGTTCACGGTGTAGAACAGCTCGAATTCCCGCACCAGACCACGGCCGCTCAAGGACAGAATGCGTTGCTCTTGTGCCTCGCTCATGATCTCGAGCAGCAAATCTGCCTGGTCTGCCGAGCTTACAACCTTGACGCCGTTGATGGCGAGCGAGCGCTTGAATGGCTTGGAGATCGAGATGGTCGGGCCCTGGATGAACAGTGTGTTGAACTTGAGATCTGCCACGCCGCGCATCTTGAAGCCGCAGGCAGTCAAGGCCAGCAGCATGGCAAGCAGAATCCAGCGGGTGGCGCGCATATACATTTTTTATCCTACAACGATGTTGACGAGTTTGTTGGGCACGACGATGATCTTGCGCACGCTGCCTTCAGCCAGGTATTTCTGGATGCTTTCCTGCTGCACGGCCAAAGCCTCGATGGCAGCCTTGTCCAACGTACGTGCCACGGTCATGCTACCACGCAGCTTGCCGTTGACCTGCAGCATCAGCTCGATCTCATCCTGCACCATGGCGGCCTTGTTGGCAACCGGCCAGCGGGTTTCCAGCAACCGGGTGCCCGGGCGCAATGCCTGCCAGAGGGCATGGCTGATATGCGGCACGATGGGCGATAGCAACAGGACGATGTTTTCCAGCGCTTCCTGACGGATGGCACGGGTGGTGGCATCGTCGCCCTCAAGCTTGGCGTAGGCGTTCAAGAGCTCCATGACTGCAGCAATCGCCGTGTTGAACGCGTGGCGGCGGCCATAGTCGTCGCTGACTTTGTCTATGGTCTGGTGCAACTGGCGGCGGAATGCCTTGAGTTCTGCAGACAGCTCCCCGGTCGTGTAGGCGCTGACGATGCCGGATTCCACATGGTTGGCCACGGCAGTCCAAACGCGCTTGAGGAAGCGGTGTGCGCCTTCCACGCCGGCGTCGGACCATTCCAGGCTTTGCTCGGGCGGCGCCGCGAACATCATAAACAGGCGGGCGGTATCCGCACCGTAATTGTCGATCAGTTCCTGCGGATCCACGGTATTGCCCTTGGACTTGGACATCTTGCTGCCGTCCTTGAGCACCATGCCCTGCGTCAGCAGCTTGGTGAATGGTTCGTCATGCGCGATCAGCCCTGCATCGCGCATGAGCTTGTTGAAGAAGCGCGCATAAAGCAAGTGCAGGATGGCATGCTCGATGCCGCCAATGTATTGGTCTACCGGCAGCCAATAGTTGGCGCGTTCATCCACCATGCCGTTGCTTGTATCGAAGCTGGCATAGCGCGCAAAGTACCAGGACGACTCGACGAAAGTATCCATGGTGTCGGTCTCGCGCGTGGCCTTTTCACCGCAGTTTGGGCAGGTGGTTTCATAAAAAGCCGGGTCTTTCTTGATCGGCGAGCCGACGCCATCCATGACGATATCTTCCGGCAGCACCACGGGCAACTGGTCGGCAGGCACGGGTACTTCGCCACAGCTCGGGCAATGCACGATAGGGATTGGGCAGCCCCAATAGCGCTGACGCGAGATGCCCCAGTCGCGCAGACGGTACTGCGTGCGTTTCTTGCCCAGGTTCTTGGCGGAGAGCGCATTGGCGATGGCATCGCTTGCGCGGTTGAAGTCCAGGCCATTAAATTCACCTGAATTGAACAGGATGCCGTGGTCGGTGTAGGCGGCCTGCAGAGATAGTTCCAGTTCTGCATGGGCGGGCTTGATCACTGCCTTGATTGGCAAGTTGTATTTGCCGGCAAACTCGAAATCACGTTCGTCGTGCGCAGGCACCGCCATCACGGCGCCTTCGCCGTAGCTGATTAAGACGTAATTGGCGATCCATACCGGCAGTTTTTCGCCCGTGATCGGGTGCAGCACGAACAGGCCGGATGCCATGCCTTGTTTTTCTGCAGTGGCGAGATCAGCTTCGGCCACGCTGCCGCGCTTGCATTCGTCAATGAAAGCCTGCAGGACGGGATTGTCCTTGGCTGCTGCGGTGGCAAGCGCATGCTCCGCCGCGACGGCGACATAGGTCGCTCCCATCAAGGTATCCGGACGGGTGGTGTAGACCTTGAGCGTGCCTTCGCCTTCTGCAAGCGGGAACTCTACTTCACAGCCATAGCTCTTGCCGATCCAGTTGCGCTGCATGGTCTTGACCTGCTCGGGCCAGCCATCGAGCTTGTCGAGGTCTTGCAACAGTTCCTCGGCGTAGGCAGTGATCTTCATGAAATATTGCGGGATGTCGCGCTTCTCGACCAAGGCACCGGAGCGCCAGCCACGGCCGTCAATCACTTGCTCGTTGGCGAGCACGGTCTGATCGACAGGGTCCCAGTTTACCGTGGCGGTTTTCTTGTAGATCAGGCCCTTCTTGTAGAGCTCGGTGAACAGCCATTGTTCCCAGCGGTAGTAATCGGGCTTGCAGGTGGCAATCTCGCGCTGCCAGTCGACGGCCAGGCCCAGGCTCTTGAGCTGGCCTTTCATGTGCTCGATGTTGCTGTAGGTCCAGCCTGCGGGTGCCACATTGTTCTTGATGGCGGCATTTTCGGCAGGCAGACCGAAAGCGTCCCAGCCCATCGGCTGCATGACGTTGAAGCCGCGCATGCGGTGGAAACGGCTTAATACGTCGCCAATCGTGTAGTTGCGCACATGGCCCATATGCAGGCGCCCGGAGGGATAGGGAAACATCGACAGGCAGTAGTACTTGGGTTTGTCGGACTGTTCTGTGGCTGCAAAGGTAGCGTTGGATTCCCAATACTGTTGCGCTTCTTGCTCGATTTCACGAAATGGATACTGCTGCTGCATATGGATGGGCGTCTGGATAAAAATCTGAAAGGAAAATTATACCTGAAGCCTGCTATTGCAATCTATCAATCGCCATAGGATGCAGGTGCCACGGCATTTGATCGCGAGGCTGGTTTGGCTGTGATGGCTCAAATCCAGAAAGAGCCGGGATTTTTGCTTATTTATCCCAAGTTTGAAACAAGGCGGTCGGCAGGATAATGGTATGCAGGCAATGCTGAATATGATTTTGTTTCAATCTTTTAGAAACATATGGCTTAGGTAGTTGAATTGCTTAAGTATTGCAAAATTTTGCATTTGTTTTTGAAAATAAGGTTAAAGAATATTTTCCTCATGGTCGTTGAAAGTGAATGTGCGGCGATTAATGAGGGGAAGGTATGTTGGATCAGGAATCAATAGAGGTATTGGCATTTACTTTGGGTCAGGAGCATTACGGAATCAATATCCTCAGCGTCCAGGAGATTCGTGGATATGAAAATGTGACCAAGATTGCTAATACGCCTGATTTTATCAAGGGTGTGGTCAATCTTCGCGGGATTATTGTCCCGATTGTCGATATGCGCATCCGCTTTGGCCAGCCAGATCCTGATTATGATCACACTACGGTAGTCATTGTCCTGAATATCAATGGCCGAGTGATTGGGATGGTGGTGGATAGCGTATCTGACGTAATTGCGCTGGGCCCAGGCCAGATCAAGGAACCGCCAAAAATGGGGTCTGCGCTGGATCTGGCATTCTTGTTCGGTATTGCCAGTGTGGATGAGCTGACATTGATGTTGCTGAATATTGAGGCGCTGATGGCGTCGGTGTCATTGGGTGCAATAGATAAAGTCGCGGCATAAAGAGTAGAGAGTCAATTTTGTATTGTGCGGGGTGTTTGGTATGCAGTTTTCAAATCTGAAAATAGGCGTTCGCTTAGGTGCGGGGTTCGCTGCGGTTTTGTTATTGATCCTGATCATGGTGGGAATGGGTATCGGTCAGCTCTTTGTTGTGGGAAATACTGCAAGTCAACTGGTAGAGGTAGAGTTGGCCAAGGAGAGGCTGGCGACTGAATGGGTAACAAATATGAAGCAGAACAGCATTCGTGCCTTGGGAGCGATCAAGGCGCCAGATGCTGCCATGTTTGAAATGTACAAAAAGCAAATTGCGGAAACCAGCGCTATCAATACCGGGTTACGGAAAAAGCTTGAGGAAGCGCTTGTTTCTCCAGAAGAAAAAGCATTGTTTGCCAATACGGAAGAAAAAATAAAAGCTTTCCAGGCGGTGCGCAATTCGTTGCTGGAGATGCGTGCCAATGGCGAAAGCATGGATACACTGGACCAGAAAATCCAGGCGGAATTTTTGCCGGCGCGGGAAGAATATCTGGCCAGCGTGAATAAGCTCCTGGAGTTCGAACAAGGGTTGATTAATACGGCGGGCGCCGACATCCAGCGCGTAAAGAATTCGAGCAGCTTGTGGCTTCTTGTATTGGGTGTGATTTCCCTGGGGCTGGGTGCATTCCTGGCATGGCGTCTTTCCCATGGCATTACATCTCCATTGGCAAAAGCTGTTGATGTGGCTGAGGCAGTGGCTGGCGGCGACCTGACAACCAAGATCACTGTCGATTCAACCGATGAAATCGGCCAATTGTTGTCAGCATTGAAAAAGATGAACGATAACCTGGGCAATATTGTCGGTGAGGTCAGGAATGGGACTGACACCATGGCCACGGCCTCCAGTGAAATTGCTACAGGCAACCTTGACTTGTCATCCCGCACTGAAGAGCAGGCAAGCTCGCTGGAAGAAACGGCTTCGGCAATCGAGGAGCTGACCTCGACAGTGAAGCAGAATGCGGATAATGCCCGCCAGGCCAACCAGCTGGCAGTGTCAGCCTCCAGTGTGGCTGTGCAGGGAGGCGAGGTGGTGGAGCAGGTGATTGCTACGATGGGTTCCATCAACGAATCTTCCAAACGTATTGCCGATATTATTGGCGTGATTGACGGCATTGCATTTCAAACCAATATCCTGGCCTTGAACGCTGCAGTGGAAGCTGCGCGTGCGGGTGAACAAGGGCGCGGCTTTGCCGTGGTAGCGACAGAGGTGCGTAGCCTGGCCCAACGCTCTGCCAATGCCGCCAAGGAAATCAAGACCTTGATTGGGGATTCCGTTGCCAGCGTGGGTGCTGGCAGCAAGCTGGTGGAGCAGGCTGGTACTACCATGAGTGAGGTGGTAAACAGCGTGAAGCGTGTGACGGATATTGTCAGTGAGATTGCGGCTGCCAGCCAGGAGCAAAGCATAGGCATTGAACAGGTCAACCAGGCCATCATGCAGATGGACGAAGTCACCCAGCAGAATGCCGCGCTGGTGGAAGAGGCTGCGGCTGCGTCACAGTCCTTGCAGGATCAGGCCGTCAAGCTGGCCCAGTCTGTCAGTGTGTTCAAGATCAGTGGCTGGCAAGCCAAGCCAACCACTGCGGCACCGCGCACGGTAAAAGCCAAGCCTGCCGTTGCAGCCAAGCCGAAGGCGCTGAAGACCGAGCCGACGATTAAACCGGTTGCAGCCATCGGTGCTGCCTCAACGCCTGCGCTGGCAGTGTCGGGCGATGAGTGGACTGAATTTTGATCAGTTGATGCAATAAAAAAAGCCGGGGACAACCCCGGCTTTTTTATCGGCCATTGCTTACTTACCGAGCGATGCCAGAATGCTTTCGCGAATTTTGCTCACTTCGCCCAGTCCGGAAATCCGGACATATTTGGGCGCATTTTCGCCGCCGTTACTGGCCCAGCTGGAATAATAGTTGACCAAAGGCTTGGTTTGGCTATGGTAGACCTCCAGGCGCTTGGCGACGGTTTCTTCCTTGTCGTCGTCGCGCTGCACCAGGTCTTCGCCGGTAATGTCGTCCTTGCCCGTCACCTTGGGCGGGTTGAAGACTACATGGTAGGTACGGCCCGAGGCCAGGTGAGCGCGGCGGCCGCTCATGCGCTTGATGATTTCCTCGTCCGGCACGTCAATTTCAACCACATAGTCGATATCGACGCCGGCCTGCTTCATGGCTTCCGCCTGTGGGATGGTGCGGGGAAAGCCGTCAAAGAGAAAGCCTTGCTGGCAGTCGGCATCCTTGATGCGTTCCTTGACCAGGCCGATGATTACGTCATCAGGCACCAGGCCGCCGGAATCCATGTAGCGTTTGGCTTCCAGGCCAAGCTGGGTGCCGGCTTTCACTGCGGCGCGCAGCATGTCGCCGGTGGAAATCTGCGGAATGTTGAATTGTTCCTTGATAAAGGTGGCCTGGGTGCCTTTGCCTGCGCCGGGCGCGCCTAATAGTATGACTCTCATGTGGTCTCCTCTTTTCAATCTGTAATTATATCAGCCGCCCTTTATCCCGCCAGGTAATTGGCGATGGCGACAAACTGGGCTGGGGAAATGTTTTCTGCGCGCAATTGCGGGTCAATCGCCAGCGCTGCGAAGCCTGCATCATCCAGCAGGCCCTTGAGTGTATTGCGCAGCGTTTTACGCCGCTGGGAAAATGCCGCGGTGACCACTTTTGCAAACAGGGCTTCATCCTTGGCTGGATGTGGCAAGGCGGCATAGGGGATGGCGCGCACGAATGCGGATTCCACCTTGGGCGCCGGGTCGAAGGATTCTGGCGGCACCGTGAGCAGGTATTCCATGTGCAGGCGGTATTGCAGCATGACGGAGAGCCTGCCGTAGGCGGCGCTGGAGGGCGCGGCCACCATGCGTTCCACCACCTCTTTTTGCAGCATGAAGTGCATGTCGATGATATGCGGGACGTTGTCGAGCAGGTGGAACAAAATGGGGGTGGAAATGTTGTAGGGCAGGTTGCCGACTACGCGCAGGCGCTGGCTGATGCTGCCGAAATCAAATTTCAGCGCATCACTGGCATGAATGGTGAGCTTATCTTGCGGATAATGGCCCTGCATCCACTCGATAATGTCTCGGTCTATTTCCACCACATGCAGATGTTGCAGGCGCTCCAGCAGAGGCTTGGTCATGGCGCCCAGGCCAGGGCCGATCTCTGCCATGATGTCCTGTGGCTGCGGGGCGATTGCTTCAATCAGGCTGTTGATGATGGCGCGGTCGGTAAGAAAATTCTGGCCAAAGCGCTTTTTTGCGACATGTTTCATAATGGTTGCTTGCGGTTTCCTGCAAGGGTGATTGCCAGCTCGATGGCGCTGAGCAGGCTGCCAATCTCGATATTGCCTTTCCCTGCCAGGTCCAGTGCCGTGCCATGGTCGACAGAGGTGCGTATCATGGGCAGGCCCAGCGTGACGTTGACCCCGCTGCCAAAGCTGGCGTGCTTGAGCACGGGCAGGCCCTGGTCGTGGTACATGGCCAGCACGCAGTCGCCTTGCGCCAGATTGTGCTGAGTGAACAGGGTATCTGCAGGGAGTGGCCCTGCTAGCTGCATGCCTTCTTGCCGCAGCTTTTCCAGTACCGGGATGATGGTGGTGATTTCTTCCGTCCCCAAATGGCCGCCTTCACCCGCATGCGGATTTAGGCCGGTCACCAGTATGCGCGGGTTGCCAATGCCGAATGTGTGGAGCAGGTCATGCTGGAGAATACGGATGGTCGTTTCCAGACTGTTGCGCGTAATCGCCTGGCTGACCTCGACAAGCGGCAGGTGGGTGGTGGCAAGCGCTACGCGCAAGTTGCCGCCCACCAGCATCATGACCACTTGCTGTGTGCCGGTGCGTTCTGCCAGGAACTCGGTGTGGCCAGTGAAGGCAATGCCGGCATCGTTAATGACGCCTTTATGCACGGGCGCCGTGACCATGGCATCAAATTCGTCCTGCATGCAGCCATCAATGGCGCGTTCCAGCGTATGCAACACATAGGTGCTGTTGCGCGCATCCAACCGACCTGCGATAACAGGTGCAGCGCAGGGTTGGTGCAGGATGGTGAGTTGGTGTTGTCCCGTGTGTGGCGTCCAGTCGGCTGCATCATAAGCATGCATTTGCAGTGGCAAATTCAATGCATGGGCGCGGGATGCAAGCACTTGCCGGTCGGCAATGACGACCAGGCGGCATGGCAGAGGCTGGCTCGCCAGCATGACACACAAATCAATCCCGATGCCGGCAGGTTCACCGGCGGTAATTGCAATGCGGGGCAGCCTATCCAAGATGCGGCCTAGTATTTGTCTTCCAGGCGATATTCCACGTAGGCGCGGTCACGCAACTCACCCACCCAGTCCTGGAAAGCGTCATCGGCCTTGCGGGCACGGATTTCCTGTCGAGCCTTGAGGCGTGCGGACTCTTGCGTCATGTCCTGCTTGCGGCGTTCGAGCACTTGCAGAATATGCCAGCCGAATGGCGTACGTACCGGCTCGCTAATCTGGTTGATTTCCAGTGCATTCATGGCCTGCTCGAACGGGGGTACGGTGTCGCCAGGATTGGTCCAGCCGAGATCGCCGCCATTGTTGGCCGAGGCATCTTCAGAGTATTGGCGCGCCAGTTCGGCAAAGTCGGCGCCATGATCCAGGCGCTCCTTGATGGAGGCGATTTTTTGCTCGGCTTCCAGTTCCGAGACAACTTCGCTCAGCTTGATAAGGATATGACGCACATGGGTCTGGTCTACGACCAGCGGTGAGCTGCCGCCGCGGCGGTCAAGCAGTTTGAGGATGTGGTAGCCATTGGGGCTGCGCAATACGGCAGAAAGCTGGCCTGGTTGTAATGGCTGTAAAGCATCCGCAAACAGCGCAGGCAGCTGGGCAGAGGTTCTCCAGCCAAGTATGCCGCCTTCCAGAGCATTGGGGGCATCGGAATATCCTGCCGATACCTGGGCAAAGTCTGCGCCGTCCTGCAGTTCCTTCAATGCCGTTTCTGCCTTGGCCTTGAGTTTTTGCAATTCTTCGGGACTGCCTTCTTCCGGTGCGCGCACCAGAATGTGCGCTACCTCAAATTCATCCTGGATGTCGTTACGTGAGGACTGGGTGGTGAGGAAATTGTCGATTTCCGATTCCGTCACGTTCACACGGTTATCCACCTCGCGCTCACGCAGGCGTGCGAGAATGATTTCATTGCGGATGTCTTCACGGAACTTGCGGTAGGTGATGCCTTCCGCTTCCAGTGCCTTGCGAAACTCGCCGGTGCTGAGCTTGTTCTGCTCTGCAATGCGCTCTATGGTCTTGTCGAGCTGGGCATCGTCAACACGCAGCCCGGTTTGTGCGGCATATTGCAGTTGCAGCCTGTCATTGATGAGACGCTCGAGAATCTGCTTTTCCAGCACGTCTCGTGGTGGTAGCTGCGTACCTTGTTTTTCCAGTTGGGTCGTGACGGTCTGGATACGGTCTGCCAGTTCTTTTTCCGTGATGATGCCCTGGTCCACGATGGCGACAATACGATCCATCTTGGTGATTTCTGCTGCCAATATCGGGCTGCTGAGAAGGAACAGGAAAACAATAAGGCCATGCTTGGCTAGGGTGTTGAAAACGTGATTGCGCATAAGATAATTACTGGTAGGAATCCGGGATCAGGCTTGAGCTAGTATAGCCGGGAATGGCACGGTTAAGAAGTTTAAGCGGGTTTTGGCCGATGGATGCCAGGCCCCCCAGCTCCAGCTGGAAATAGAGCGCATAGTTGGCATCCGCGGTAGCGGTGGAAACGCGCTGCATCACTGCCCTGGCTTGCCAGCAGTCAGCATCGTATTCAACGCCTGCAATGCCCTCAATCGGCTGGTTTTCACGCAGGGAGTAATTCCAGCGGCCCAGGCCATACCAACCCTTGGCCAGTGGCCACTGGCCCGAGATGTTGATCTGCTCAAGGCGATCCTCAGTGTAGCGGTAGCCGATATTGAGGGTCTTGCCGGGTTCGGGATTGTAGCGGGCGCTGATGTTGTTACGCACATAAACGCTGCGGTCAGTGTTGTATTGGCCGAATATGTCGATATTCCAGTTGTTCAGCAGGCGGGCGGTAATTTCGCCAATAATGTCCGAGGTGTCACCCGAGCGTGGGTTGACGCCGGGCAGGTATACCTTTTCATCGGCGAAGTAATAGCGCTGGCCTACCGTCACAGCCAGGCGTTGCTCGCCGGTTTTCTTGCTGATCATGCGGCTGGTGAACGCCAGGGTCAACTGGTTGGCATTGTTGATACGGTCGTTACCTGTGAACTGGTTCTCCAGGAACAGCGAACCCATGTTCAAGTCCGAAATACTGGAATCGTAGACCGGGATCAGCGACTGGTCGCGATATGGCACGTAGACGTAGTACAGGCGCGGTTCCAGGGTCTGCGTATAACGGTTCTTGACGATGCGCACGTCGCGGTCGAAATAGAGGCCGCTATCTATGCTGAAGATCGGCAGGGTGCGGCTTTGTGATTGATATTCACCTACGGAGGTGTTGCCATCACGGTCAGTCAGCGTGAAATCGCCATTATCGACCTGATACTGTGTGTAGTGCAGCCCTAGCTTGGGGGTGATGTAGCCATAAGGACGTGCCATTGGCAGGCTGATACTTGGATAGGCGACCAGACGTTTGCCAGTGACCAGCGTGTCCAGGGTGCCGCCGCTCAAAGTCGCCTGGGTGCTGATAGCATCATTGTTGCGGTCAAAATTGGCCCATTGCGTGAACAGCTTGACATCGAATGGCCCCCATTCATTGTCGCCGGTCAAGGTAAGTTGCGGCAGGCGCTGCAAAGGATAGTTAATGCCATCCAATGTCTGGTATTTCTGCACCAGGGCATTGAATGTCCAGTTTTCGTCGGCATAGTTGACATAAGCCTGTTGCGGCAGGTTCACCCGGCTGGTGGTCACGATACGGGTGGACATTTCAGAGAAATACCGGTCATCCGATACTTTTTCCAGGTTGTAGGCCGCCGTCCAGCCATTGTGGAAGTCCTGCAGGTGGGCAAACCTGGCATAGTAGCGGTTTTCGCCGGTGCTGCTGTCGCTGGGCAAGTACTCAAGGTTTGCCGTGCCTTGGTAGTCCTCGTTCAAATAGCGGAATTCGCCCTGGTATTGCATGCCGCGTTTACTGAGGAAGCGGGTGCCGATGGTGGCATCCATGTCAGGGGCGATATTCCAGTAAAACGGTACCAGGAATTCAAAGCCGCTGCGGCTGGTGGTGCCCCATGTAGGCGCCAGGAAGCCGGATTTGCGCTGGTTGAGGAATGAGAAATTGACCCATGGCGTCCAAAGGATTGGTACACCCTGAAACTCCACCCTGGCATTACGCGCTGTGCCGGTTTTTGTGTAGTCATCAAGCTCAAGTTCCTTGGCCCGGATGTACCAGTCATCCACGCCCACTTCACAGGTGGTATAGCGCGCATCCTTGAGTCGTTTGCGATCCGGGCCTTCAAAAACCACGCCGGAAGCATCGCCACGGGATACACCCTGCCTGCGGCTCAGGCCGGGTGCATAGCCACTGTCTTCGATATTCTGTCGGGTGAGCGGTGTGCTTTCGGCGTTATAAACGAGATTATCGTTATCCTGGCGGTTGGCGCCACTCGTGCCGAATTGCGGCATATTTGCAAATTGCGAGTCCAGCTCGAAGGCCGGGTTTTTCATTTCCCCTATGCTTTCGGCTGGGTTCAGGCGTAATTCAGGGCCGGTGATGCGTCCGCCCTTGGTTTCCAGCCGCACATTGCCGATGACGTGTAATTCCTCGTTTTGCACGTCATATTCTATGGTGTCGCCATGTACTTCTTGCTCGCCTGTGACTAGCGATGCATTGCCGATGGATTTTAGCTTGCGATCCAGGTAAACCTGTACCTTGTCGCCTTCAATAATAATGGCGTCAGGGTCTGGCAGGTTTTCGGGTGATGTGTTGCTGGCATCTGTATCCGGGGCTTCTTCGGCATAGGCGTGGCCCAGTCCCAGGCAAACAAGCGCAACAAGAAAGGTGATCGGGCGAATTTTCACAATGACTCAGTGGTGACGACTTAAGTAGGCGCGTGTTTGTTTTATGGATGATAAAATCGCATAATTTGCTATTTTAAGCAATCCATAAATCGCGGGCGGCATTGCTTTGTGGCTGAATTAAAAGGAAGTTTAATTTTTTATTGTTAGGATTTATCGCTCGTGTCGCGTCTTGACCAATTAAATGACTGGCTCGGCCAGGTACTGCAGGGGAAATCCCATTCCCTGACGGTTGCTTCTGCTGACGCCAGTTTCCGGCGTTATTTCCGTGTCCATCTTGAAGATGGCGCGACCCTGATCGCGATGGATGCGCCACCGCCACAGGAAGACTGCAGGCCGTTCGTCACGGTGGCGGACCTGTTGCACGGCGCCGGTCTCAATGCTCCAAAGGTGTTGGCATCTGATCTTGAGCGTGGATTCCTGCTGTTGACTGACCTTGGGTCGCAGACTTTCCTTGATGTACTCAATGAGCAGAATGCCGATGCGCTGTTCCGCGATGCTATCGATGCTTTGTTGCAGTGGCAGCTCGCAAGTAGACCCGGTGTGCTGCCGGACTATGATGAGGGCTTGTTGCGACGTGAGTTGGCGCTTTTCCCCGAGTGGTATGTAGGGCACCATCTCAATGTGGAACTGGACGACGCCCAGCGCGGAGCGCTGGAATCAGTATTCGGCGCCATCGTGCGCAACAACCTGGCGCAGCCATCTGTCTATGTACACCGCGACTATATGCCGCGCAACCTTATGGTGAGTACGCCGTCGCCAGGCATCCTGGATTTCCAGGATGCCGTCTATGGTCCCATCAGCTATGATGTAGTTTCCCTCTTCAAGGATGCCTTTATTAGCTGGGAAGAGGAACGTGTTCTGGATGGTGCGATCAGGTATTGGGAAAAAGCCCGGCGAGCCGGTTTGCCGGTCAGGCCTGATTTTGGCGAGTTCTACCGCGACTTTGAATGGATGGGCTTGCAACGCCATCTCAAGGTGCTTGGCATCTTTGCACGCATCAATTACCGCGATGGAAAGCCCAAGTACCTGGCTGATACGCCTCGGTTTATCAACTATGTGCGCAGCGTGTGCGTGCGCTATCGTGAATTGAAGCCTTTGCGGCGCCTGCTGGATGAGCTTGAGGACGTCAAGCCACAAGAGGGGCTGACGTTCTGATGAAGGCCATGATCCTTGCCGCCGGACGTGGTGAACGCATGCGGCCGCTCACTGACACTACGCCCAAGCCCTTGTTGCAGGTCGGGGGTAAGTCACTGATCGTTTGGCACCTGGAGCGGCTGGCAGCGGCGGGTTTCAAGGACATCGTGATCAACCATGCCCATTTGGGCCAGCAATTAGAAGATGCGCTCGGGAACGGAGGCCAGTGGGGCCTGTCCATCCACTACTCGTCAGAGCAGGAAGCGCTGGAAACAGCGGGCGGTATTGCCAATGCCTTGCCATTGCTTGGTGATGAACCGTTTCTGGTTATCAATGGCGATGTGTTTTGCGATATAGACTTCAGCCTCCTGCGCCATTCCCTGCAACCCGATCAACTGGCTTATCTGGTGCTGGTGGATAATCCGCCACAACATGCGAATGGCGACTTTGCGCTGGATGACGGCCAATTGCTTTTGGATGGCAGGCAGCGGCTCACATTCTCCGGGGTTGCGGTTTATACGCCTGCCTTGTTCCGGGGGGTGGTGCGCGGTGAGGTGGCCAAGTTGGCACCGTTGCTGAAAGAGGCCATCATGCGCGGGCAGGCAGCGGCCTGTCATCATCAGGGTGTCTGGCATGACATCGGTACGCCGGAGCGCCTGCAAAGCCTGAATCAGCAATTGCAGTCTGGCATACAGCGATAACAACGATGCAGAAAAGAACGGAGCGCACCTATAGTGCAAGTTGAAGAATTCAAGGCGCGCAGGCAGGCGCTGATGCAGAAAATGGGCCATGGCGTGGCCCTGATTCCCACCGCGGCCGAGGCCGTGCGTAATCGTGATAGCCATTATCCGTACCGATTTGACAGTTATTTCTACTATCTGACCGGCTTTGACGAGCCGGAGGCTGTTGTGTTGCTGGTGGCGGGTGAAGCGCCTAAAACCATTTTGTTCTGCCGCGACAAGGATATCGAGCGTGAAATATGGGATGGTTTCCGCCACGGCCCGGAAGGCGCGCGCGACACTTTCGGCTTTGACGAGGCATACAGCATTACCGAACTTGACCAGCGTATAGGCGAGTATCTGGCCAACCAGCTGCAACTGTTCTTCAGCCTGGGGGCTGATTCAGATTGGGACCAGCGCCTGGGCGGATGGCTCAAGCAGTTGGCCAGCCAAGCGCGTAGCGGCGTGGCCACGCCTGCGGCGATTGTCGATGTGCGGCGCCTGCTGGATGAAATGCGCTTGGTAAAGACTCCCTATGAACTGGAGATCATGCGCAAGGCCGCAGAAATTACTGTGGATGCCCATAAGCGTGCGATGCGGACGACCAGGCCGGGTCTGATGGAGTATGAAGTCGAGGCGGAGATTCTGCATGAGTTCTGCCGTCGCGGCAGCCGTGCGCCTGCCTATACCTCGATCGTTGCTGGCGGTGGTAATGCCTGCGTGCTGCACTACATTACCAATCAGGATCTGCTCAATGATGGTGATTTGCTGCTGATAGACGCAGGGTGCGAACTTGAAGGCTATGCTGCCGACATTACCCGCACTTTCCCTGTGAGCGGTAAATTCAGCCCGGTGCAGAAAGATGTCTACGAACTGGTGCTGGCCATGCAGCAAGCGGCGATTGCGCAGGTCAGGCCTGGCCAGCACTGGAATTCGCCGCATGAGGCCGCATTGAACGTGTTGGCGCAGGGGCTGATTGATTTTGGCCTGTGCCAGGGTTCACTGGATGGCGTGCTGGAGTCCGGTGATTACCGCCGCTTCTACATGCACCGCACCGGCCACTGGCTGGGGCTGGACGTGCATGATGCAGGTGAATACAAGCAGGCTGACGGCGCATGGCGCCTGTTGGAGCCTGGCATGGTGCTGACAGTCGAGCCCGGTTGCTATATCCGTCCCGCGGAGAATGTGCCCGAGCATTTCTGGAATATTGGCATCCGCATTGAGGACAATGCGGTGGTGAGTGCCGATGGTTGTGAAATCATAACAGCGGCCGCACCCAAGACCGTACAGGAAATCGAGGACTGGATGAGGCAGGCATGAGCACAACGACCAAGCATGACATCTTGATCGTAGGCGGTGGGCCGGTAGGTACGACCCTGGCCTTGGCACTGCAGCACAAGGGCATCAGTGCCACTTTGCTGGAGGCGCGTGAACAGGGCGCATCCCACCATGATCAGCGTGCATTGGCGCTCTCCTACGGCAGCATTCTGATTCTGGAGCGCCTGGGGCTATGGCGTGAGCTTGAACCCAAGGCCACCGCGATCAAGACCATCCATGTCTCACAGCGTGGCAGTCTGGGTCGCAGCCTGCTCAAGGCAGAAGAGCATGGCCAGCCTGCGCTGGGCTATGTGCTTTCATATGGGGATCTTTCTGCCGCACTGGATGGGGCGATTCAGCAGTTTCCGGGTATTCAGGTCAGCTATGGGTCCGAAGCGCTCTCCATCAGGCCAAGCAATGAAATAGCGCAGGTTGAATACCAGTATCAAGCGCACACTTATTCCGGCCAAAGCTGCATGGTGGTGCTGGCCGATGGCGGGCGCAGCCTGGCCGATATTCCTGGTTTGCAACGCGAGACCAAGCATTATGGGCATGATGCGCTTGTGAGCAAGGTGGAGTGCGAGCTGCCCCATGACAATATTGCCTATGAGCGCTTTACTCCGGCCGGGCCGGTGGCTTTGCTGCCGAATGGCGCGCGGGATTTCTCTCTGGTCTGGACCGGCAAGGCGGAAGACGTGCAAGCCTTGCTTGCACTGGATGACGCAGCATTTCTTGCCGCATTACATACGCATTTTGGCGACCGGCTGGGACGCTTCCTCAAGGTGGGCAAGCGCCTGAGCTTTCCTCTCAAGCTGTCTTATCTCAAGCCTGTGACGGCACCGCACCTTGCAGTGATCGGCAATGCTGCGCAAACCATGCATCCGGTAGCAGGCCAGGGGTTCAACGTCGGTATGCGCGATGCCTGGGAGTTGGCGCAATTGCTGGCTTCCACGCCAAGTGAAGCCTGGGGTGACGATAAGATGCTCAAGGCCTACCAGGCAAGCCGCAAGGCCGATACCCGTGGCGGGCTGCTGTTCACTGATTTTCTCGTCAATGTGTTCTCTAATGATATTGTCGGTTTGCGCAAGATTCGTGCCCTGGGGCTGGGGCTGCTGGATATTGCGCCGTTTGCCAAGCAACACCTGGTGGGCAAGATGAGTTTTGGACCTAAGGGCTAGGGTAGGGTATGTTCCCATTTTTTTCGAGTCCGCGCCGGAGCCGGTTTTGTGCGGGGCAAGGCATAAGGAGAGAAGTTTGGTTATTCCAAATGAACGACGAGTAACGCAGCACCGCGCAAAACCGGCCCGGCCCTTCGGGTTGCTGCGGCAAATGGCGCTATGCTGCGTTGCGGTCCTTGGCAAGGGAATCACCATTACCTGCGTCCCGCGTCTTGCCTGGCACCGTTTGCCACAGCAACGCGGGCACGAACAAAATGGGAACATACCCTAGGCCATGGCAAATTTGAAACATGAATTTGACATCATTGTGCTGGGTGCAGGCTTGGTGGGAGTCGCCGCGGCGATTGCGCTCAGGCTACAAGGCTATCGTGTCGCATTGCTTGAGCATGGAAAAATAGGCGTGGTGCTGGATTCCGGTTGGGATAGCCGTATCTATGCCATCAGTCCTGGCAATGCTGCATGGCTGGAGAAACTGGGTATCTGGGATGAACTGGATGCCAGCCGTATCTGTGCGGTCGAAGGTATGCGGATCTGGGGTGACCAGGGCGCTGTGCTGGAACTTGATGCTTATGCGGCGAACCTTGCCAGCCTGAGCCTGATTGTCGAGGGCAACCGTTTGCAACACGCTTTGCTGGCTAGGCTTGAGACCCTGGATATATCGGTGGTTGGTGAGTTGACCATTGAGCAAGTGGTCAAGTATGCGGATGGATATGCATTGCAGACTGCAGATGGCGAGTATTATTCCGCATCCTTGCTGGTCGGTGCAGATGGTGCGTCTTCCTGGCTGCGGACGCAGACGGATATTACGGTAAAGCGCCATGATTACGCCCAGATGGGAGTGGTCGCTAACTTTGCTTGTGAGCATTCGCACTTGTCTCAGGCTTGCCAATGGTTTCATGGCGATGATGTGCTGGCCTGGCTGCCATTGCCACAGCAGCATATTTCCATGGTCTGGTCAGTGGATAATGCCAGGGCACAGGCATTATTGGCGCTTGATGCAGAGACGCTTGCGCAACAGGTGGCGGCTGCCGGGCAGAGTCGCCTGGGACGTTTGAAATTGGTGACGCCGGCCCAGGCATTCCCGTTGGCGATGCAGGTGCCGGATAGCTTGATTCAACCAGGCTTGGCGCTGGTTGGGGATGCCGCCCACCAGGTGCATCCGTTGGCCGGGCAGGGCGTGAACCTGGGTTTTCGCGATGTGCAGGCGCTGGTGGAGGCTATTGGCGAGCCGCAATCCAGGCGCAAGCCGGGAGAGTTGCTTGTGTTGCGCCGTTATGAGCGTGCCCGCAAAGCGGATATGATGTCCATGTGTTTGTTGACACATGGACTCAGCAGTTTGTATGCGCATCCTGCACCTTGGTCCAGGATGTTGCGCAATCAAGGCATGCAGCAGTTGAACCGCATGTCGGCGTTGAAGAAAAAATTGATACAGCAAGCCATTATTTGAATCTGGAAAGAAGCATACTTATGTCTAAGAAGTGGATTGCAATATTCGCGGCCTCCCTGCTGGTGGCAAACGCCTGGGCTGATGAGGTTGCGGTGAAGAAAGCGATTGAAGCGACCTATCCCAAGGTCAAGATCGATAGCGTCGTCAAGACCCCTTATGCCGGATTGTACGAGGTGTTCCTGGATGGGCAGATTATTTATACCGATGAAAAGTTCAGCTTCCTGATCGCTGAAGGTCGGTTAGTGGAGCCCAAGACCAAGCGCGACATTACTGGTGAGCGCATGGATGAACTGACCAAGGTAGATTTTGCGTCATTGCCCCTGGATCAGGCCATCAAGGTGGTCAAGGGAAACGGCAGCCGCAAGCTCGTGGTGTTTTCCGATCCGGATTGCCCTTATTGCAAGCGCCTGGAGCAAAAGGAGCTGGCCAATATCAATGATGTGACCATTTATACCTTCCTGTTCCCGCTGGAGCAGTTGCATCCTGATGCCGCCAACAAGTCTCGCGCGATTTGGTGTGCGCCCGACCGTGCCAAGGCATGGAATGACTGGATATTCAATGGCCAGTTGCCCAAGGCACAGGGAACTTGTGATACACCAATTGAGAAACTGGCTGAACTGGGCCGCAAGCTGAATGTCACCAGTACGCCTACTTTGATCTTTGCCGATGGCAAACGTATGCTGGGTGCTTATCCGGCCAAGGATATTGAGAAGGCAATGACGACTGCTGGCACTACCAAGAAGTAAGCAGTGATTGTTAGGTAGGGGACGTTCCGTCCCCTACTAAGTTTTCTATACCACTTGTCCCATCTTGAATATTGGCAGGTACATGGCAATGACCAGGCCGCCGATCAGGACGCCAAGCACGACCATGATGATAGGTTCCATCAGGCTGGAAAGGCCTTCTACCGCATCATCCACTTCAGCCTCGTAAAAATCCGCAACCTTGCTGAGCATGGAGTCCAACGCACCGGATTCCTCTCCAATCGCGACCATCTGCAACACCATGTTGGGGAATACCTCTGTGTTCTGCATCGCCACGGTCAGGCTGGCGCCTGTGCTGATCTCGCTTTGCACCTTCTTGGTGGCATCGTAATAAACGCGGTTGCCGGAAGCGCCGGCAACGGAATCCAAGGCTTCGACCAGAGGCACACCGGCAGCAAACATGGTGGACAATGTGCGTGAGAAACGTGCAATCGTTGCCTTGCGGATGACTTCGCCGAAGATGGGCAGCTTGAGCAAAAGCCTGTCCATGGTGGACTGCATTTTTTCCGAGCGCTTCCAGGTATAGAAAAAGAACCAGAGGCCGCCGCCGATGGAGCCGAAGATTGCCCACCAGTATTCGACAAAAAAGTCGGAAATCGCCATCACCATGACGGTTGGTGCAGGCAGGTCTGCGCCAAAACTGCTGAACAGCTCCTTGAAGGCCGGAATCACGAAGATCATGATGACGGCAGTGATGACAAAGGCTACCACGATGATGGAAATCGGATAGAACAAGGCCGACTTGATCTTGCCCTTGATGGCGAGAATCTTTTCCTTGTAGCTGGCGAGCCGGTCCAGCAGGGAGTCGAGGATACCTGCCTGTTCGCCTGCACCCACGAGGTTGCAGAACAGGTTGTCGAAATACAGCGGATATTTTCGGAAGGCCTGGCTCAGGCTGCTGCCGGTTTCCACATCGGCCTTAATGTCGCCGAGTAGCTTGCTGACGGCGGCATTGCTATGGCCCTTGCCGACAATATCGAATGCCTGCAACAGTGGCACGCCGGCCTTCATCATGGTGGCAAGCTGGCGGGTGAACAGGGTGACGTCCTTGTCAGAGATTTTGCCGCCGCTCTTGAAGCGTTGCTTGCTGACCTTGACGACATTGATGCCCTGGCGGCGCAGGGTGGCCTTGACGAATGCCTCCCCACTGGCTTTCATCTCCCCTTTGACGCGCTTGCCTTTTTTGTCCGTACCCTCCCAGGCGTACGTGACTTCCTTGGTTTCCTTGGCAGCCATGATTCCCTATTTCGTTCTATTCGTTGGTGACAGCTTCGATTTCTTCCAGCGAAGTCAGGCCTTGTCTGACCTTGAGCAGGCCGGATTGCCGTAAATCCCTGACACCTTCCTTGCGTGCCTGGTCTGCAATATCGTGCGAAGTGCCATTTTTCATGATGATGCGGCTCATCTCATCGGATACCGGCATGACCTGATAAATCCCCACACGTCCCTTGTAGCCCAGGTTGCAATATTCACAGCCTTCTGTATTGGCGGCATACGGTTGCCAACTGCCGTCCAGTTCCTCCGCGGTGTAGCCAACACTCAGCAGGGCTTCACGCGGAATATCGGCGGGCACCTTGCAATGTGGACAGAGTTTGCGCGCCAGACGTTGTGCTGTTATTAACGACACGGCCGAGGCAATATTGAATGGTGCCACGCCCATATTGACGAGACGGGTCAATGTCGAGGGCGCATCATTGGTGTGCAAGGTGGAGAGGACCATATGTCCGGTGGATGCCGCCTTGATCGCCATATCCGCGGTTTCCAGGTCGCGGATTTCGCCGATCATGATAATGTCGGGATCCTGGCGCAGGAAAGATTTGAGGGCTGCTGCAAATGTCAGGCCCTGCTTGTCATTGACGTTGACCTGGTTGATACCGGCCAGCGGAATTTCAGCCGGGTCTTCGGCGGTGGATATATTGACGCCGGGTTCGTTGAGAATATTGAGGCAGGTGTAGAGCGAAACTGTTTTACCGGAGCCTGTCGGCCCGGTGACCAGCACCAGGCCATAAGGCCGGGTGACCGCATTGAGCAGGGCCTCTTTCTGTTCCGGCTCGTATCCCAATGCGTCAATGCCAAGTTTGGCACTGCTCGGGTCCAGGATACGCATCACGATTTTTTCGCCATTGATCAATGGCAGGGTGCTGACGCGGAAATCAATACTGCGGGTCTTGGAAAGCACCAGTTTCATGCGCCCGTCCTGCGGTACACGCTTTTCCGAGATGTCGAGGTTGGAAATCACCTTGATACGCGAAGCCAATTTTTCCTTGATCGCAAGCGGAGGCTGGGCGATCTCGCGCAGGATGCCGTCAACCCGGTAGCGGATGCGGTAGAACTTCTCATAAGGTTCAAAGTGCAGGTCAGATGCGCCCATATTGATGGCATCAAGCAGGATTTTATGGATATATTTGACAACGGGCGCATCCTCGATTTCTATCGATTGTTCCGGCTCGTTGTCCTTCTCATCGTTTTCTGCCTCCAGCCCAAAGTCGTCTTCGCTGACGAGGGACTGCATGGTAGTGTCGCTGGCTTCCACCAGTTTGTCTATCCATTTGCCCAGCTTGTCGTCTTCGACAATGACAGGGACCAGCGTCTTGCCGGTCTGGAACTGGACTTCATCAAGCGCATGCAGATTGGTCGGGTCCGATAGCGCGACGAACATATTGTTGCCGCGGTTATACAGCGTGATGGCGCGGTAGCTCTGCATGAGCTGCGGGCTGATGCCCTTGCTGGGCAGAAAGTCCCGGTTTACAGCTTCGAGGTCAAGCAGGGGAAAGCCAAAAGCTTGGGAGGATGCCTGGGCAATTTGCAGCGCAGTCAGCCTGCGTGTTTGCAGAAGCTGGTTGATAAATGAGGTTTGCTTGCTATTGGCCGTGGATTGAATGGTGGCAGCCTCATCCTCGCTCAACAGTTTTTGATGGATTAATACGCGAGCAAGTCCGCCCATCTTGTTAGGTGAAGTGACAGCAGCCATTGATCCTCAAGCCAACTCTTTCCTGATTAAAGCGATAGTCGCAGTGATAATGCATGCTGGCATTTTATTTGTAAAGCATTGAGGATATTTGCGCTGTCTGTCCCGATAGGGCGCTGCGGAGAAGAGAAAAATAACAATTATCATCTAAAAGCGCTTGACTTATTCAAATAACCCACGTAAAAACGCATACAGGCGTTTGGAATTCGAGTGCAATTGTAGCCGGCAACTACCGACTTTAATTCTTGAAGTACAAACTTTTGGGGTCGCCTCCCCTTCAAATGTTTTAAGCAAGGAAGTATGAAATGGCAACAGGTACCGTAAAGTGGTTCAATGATTCCAAAGGTTTTGGTTTCATTACCCCGGACGATGGTGGCGACGATTTGTTCGCACACTTCTCCGCAATTGTAGAAGCTGGCTACAAAAGTCTGAAGGAAGGTCAACGCGTATCATTCGATGTTACCGAAGGCCCCAAGGGCAAGCAAGCTTCTAATATCCAGAAAGCTTAGCTTGACTCGCTGATGACTACATAGTCTTCAACATAAAAAGGCCGGAGAAATCCGGCCTTTTTTATTTGTGCTTGCGATCGAGCTCAAGCACATTACATATGCTTGACGATTTCTGCTCCAAACTCTGCACTGCCCACTTGCGTGGCGCCTTCCATTTGCGATGAGAAGTCATGGGTCACGCGTTTTGCCTGAATTGCCTTGGCTACGCCTTTAAGCACCAGGTCCGCGGCTTCTGTCCATCCCAGGTGACGCAACATCATTTCCGCTGACAGAATCAACGAGCTAGGATTGGCAATATCCTTGCCGGCAATTTTTGGTGCAGTGCCGTGAGTGGCTTCAAACATGGCAACGGTATCCGAGATATTGGCGCCAGGGGCGATGCCGATACCGCCAACCTGGGCTGCAAGCGCGTCAGAAATATAATCGCCATTGAGGTTGAGGGTAGCCACTACATCATAATCTGCTGGATGCAGCAGGATTTCCTGCAGGAATGCATCGGCGATACAGTCCTTGATGATAAGGCCGTTGGGCAGTTTGCACCACGGCCCGCCATCGATCTCGACCGCGCCGAATTCTTCCTTGGCAACTTCATAGCCCCAGTTCTTGAAACCACCTTCGGTGAATTTCATGATGTTGCCCTTGTGGGCAATCGTCACGGACTTGCGGTTGTTGTCGATCGCGTACTGGATTGCCTTGCGCACCAGGCGTTTGCTGCCGTCAATAGAAACCGGCTTGATGCCGATTGCGGAAGCTTCGGGAAAGCGGATTTTCTTGCGCACGCCCATGTCGCTGAGGAAATCCACTACTTTCTTCACTTCATCGGTGCCAGCCGCCCATTCGATACCGGCATAGATGTCTTCGGTATTCTCGCGGAAAATGACCATATCGGTTTTTTCAGGGTGCTTGACCGGGCTGGGAACTCCCTGGAAATATTGGATAGGGCGCAGGCAGACATAAAGATCAAGCTCCTGGCGCAGGGTGACGTTGAGTGAGCGGATACCGCCGCCAACAGGGGTAGTCAGTGGGCCCTTGATCGAGATGACGTAATCCTTGACTGCTTTCAATGTTTCATCAGGCAGCCAGGTATTGTCACCGTAGGTCTTGACGGCTTTTTCGCCTGCATAAACTTCCATCCATGAAATGGCGCGCTGACCGCTATACGCCTTGGCGACAGCACTATCCACCACATGGCGCATGGGCGGGGTGATGTCCACGCCAATGCCGTCTCCCTCGATAAATGGGATAATCGGCTGATCGGGGACATTGAGCGTGTTGTCGGCGTTGACGGTGATTTTCGCGCCGTTGGCTGGTACTTTAATTTTTGTAGACATTCAGAACTATCCTATTCAAACGCTAGAGAAAACAGGCGTAATCGTTGCAAGAGACCAAGATGCTGATTCTATTCAATAAGCCTTATGGTGTAATTTGCCAGTTCAGTCCGCATGAAAAGCACAAGACATTGAAGGATTATGTTGCCGTGCCTGGGGTTTATGCCGCCGGGCGGCTTGATACTGACAGTGAAGGTCTGCTTATTTTAACCGATGATGGCAGGCTGCAACACCGCATATCGCATCCAAAACATAAAGAATTCAAAACCTATTGGGTGCAGGTGGAGGGCGATCCTACGGAGGAAATGCTGGAACCCTTGCGCCATGGTGTGGATTTGGGCGATTTTGTCACCAAGCCTGCCCGTGTGCGACGGATTGATGAGCCTGTCGGGCTATGGCCACGCAATCCGCCCATTCGTGAGCGCAAGGCCATCCCGACTACCTGGCTGGAAGTGATCATCAGCGAGGGCAAGAACCGTCAGGTACGCAGGATGACGGCCAAGGTGGGTTTTCCTACCCTGCGCCTGATTCGCTATGCCGTGGGACAGCACACGATTGAAGGCATCGCGCCGGGCGAGTGGAAGCGCCTCCCAGCTAGCTAAATCATGTGTCGGGATATGTTAAACTCCCGACCTTGTCCATCTATACCGCGAAGATATCCATGTCCGGCAATACCATAGGCACCTTGTTCACCCTTACCTCATTTGGAGAGTCGCACGGCCCTGCGATAGGCGGCGTGATCGATGGCTGTCCGCCTGGGCTGGAGCTTTCGGTCGAAGATATCCAGCAAGAGCTGGACCGGCGCAAGCCTGGCACCTCGCGGCATGTGACCCAGCGCAAGGAACCAGATACCGTGGAGATACTCTCCGGCGTGTTCGAGGGCAAGACCACGGGCACGCCAATCGGCCTGCTGATCCGCAACCAAGACCAGCGTAGCCAGGATTACGGCAAGATTGCTGAGACTTTCCGCCCTGGACATGCCGATTACACCTATTGGCAGAAGTATGGCATTCGCGACTATCGTGGCGGTGGCCGCTCAAGTGCGCGTGAAACAGCGGTCCGTGTGGCCGCTGGCGCGATTGCCAGGAAATGGCTCAAGCAGCGTTATGGTGTCACTATCCGCGGCTATATGAGCCAGCTGGGGGAAATCCGGATCCCATTCAGCTCCTGGGATCATGTTAGCCAGAATGCTTTCTTTGCCCCTGACGAGCGCATTGTTCCTGAGTTGGAGGCTTATCTCGATAAAATCCGCAACGAACGGGATTCGGTCGGCGCCAGGATCACTGTGGTGGCGGAAGGTGTGCCGGTAGGCTGGGGCGAGCCGGTCTACGACCGGCTGGATGCCGATATCGCCCATGCCATGATGGGTATCAACGCGGCCAAGGGTGTGGAAATCGGAGATGGTTTCGCCAGTGTGGCGCAGCGTGGTTCTGTGCACGGCGATGAGTTGACGCCACAGGGTTTTGCCAGCAACCATGCCGGCGGCATACTCGGTGGCATTTCCAGCGGGCAGGACATTGTCGCGCATGTGGCGTTCAAGCCGACTTCCAGCATTCCGCAATTGCGCCACTCCATCGACAAGCAGGGCGCGGCGCTGGAAATGCAGACCACAGGCCGTCATGACCCATGCGTTGGCGTGCGTGCGACACCGATCGTGGAGGCCATGATGGCGCTGGTACTGATGGACCATGCCTTGCGCCATCGTGCCCAGAACGCTGACGTCTCGGTGGATACCGTCAAGCTCTGAAGAGCCTTCACCATCATGCAGGCGGGCAAGTGTATCCACGATGATCAAGCTGCCCATTTGTACTAAGCCAGCATGAAAGTGCATGCTCCCTTGCCTTATTGGCGCTTGTCCGGCTTTTACTTTGCCTATTTTGGCTTTGTCGGCGCTTTTACCCCGTTCTGGACGTTGTATCTAAAGTCCCTGGCGTTCAGCGCCTTCCAGATCGCCATCCTGATGTCGCTTTTCCAGATTGCCCGCAGTTTCTCACCCAGCCTGTGGGGTTGGGTGGCAGACCATCGCGGGCATCGTGTCCCCATTATCCAATTCTTGGCGGGAGCCAGCTTGCTGGCCTATGTCGGCGTGTTTTTCGGCAATAGTTTTTACTGGCTGTTTGCCATCATGCTGACCTTGAGTTTTTTCTGGAGCGCTTCCTTGCCGTTGATCGAGGCGGTTACCCTAGGCCATCTTGGAGACAGGCTGGACCGTTATGGGCATATCCGGCTCTGGGGCTCTATAGGATTTGTTGTCGCGGTCGTTGGGCTGGGGTATGCCGTGCAATACCTGGGCATGATGGCGTTGCTGTGGGTGATCCTGATCCTGCTGGCTGCCGTCTGGGGCTTGTCATGGCGCCTGGCGGATCCGCTGGTGGCGTTGCAGCATCACGATAGCGATGGTTCCTGGTGGGCAATATTGCGCAGGCGCGAGGTCATTGCGCTGATGGCTGCCTGTTTTGCCATGTCCGCCGCACATGGCGTCTATTACACTTTCTACTCGATCTATCTGGTGGACCACGGTTACAGCAAAGGCATTGTCGGCTGGCTGTGGGGGCTGGGCGTGATGTGCGAGATTATGGTGTTCCTCTACATGCCCAGGCTATTTGCCCTTTTTGGCTTGCGCCGCATTATGCTGACCAGCCTGTTTCTTGCATTTGTACGCTTTTTCGTGATTGGCTGGGCAGTGGATGTCTGGTGGCTGATCGTATTGGCCCAGACGCTGCATGCCGCTACCTTCGGTTCTTATCACGCGGCCGCAGTGGCCTTGACGCATCGCTACTTCAGGGGCAAGCACCAATCCAAGGGGCAGGGCCTTTACACCAGCATCTCCTATGGGGTCGGCGGCACGCTTGGCGCAGTCATCAGCGGGTTTGCCTGGGACAGCATAGGCCCAAGCTGGACATTTACCGCGTCCGCGCTCTGCGCTATGCTCGGCTTTATCTTTTTCATGTTCATGATGCGGGAAGATCAAGGAGAGACAGAATGATGCGGGCATGGATGCTGGTGTTTCTATGGCTCTTACCGATGACGGTGTGGGCAGAAACCCAGGTGAATATTGTCGGCCTGTTCCAAGGCAAGGCCATTATGGCTATCAACGGTGGCAAGCCACGTACGTTGTCGGCAGGGGAAATCAGCCCTGAGGGCATACGCCTGATTGCTGCGAGTAGTGACAAAGCAGTGATCGAGGTGGATGGCGTCAAGCGCGAACTCGGCATGGGCCAGGCGATTGCCTTGCCCAGCAAGGATGCGGTAGCTGGTGGCAGCAGCGTCACCTTATATGCGGATTCCACCGGCCATCATTTTATCGATGGTCATATCAATGGGGCTTCCCTGCGTTTCCTGGTGGATACCGGCGCATCTGCGATTGTCATGAACAGCGGCGATGCGCGTTATGCCAAGATTGATTACAAGCGAGGTACGCCGGTTTCGGTACAAACAGCCAATGGCGTTGCCAATGCCTACAAGGTGGTTATCAATAACGTGCGGCTGAATGGACTGGTGTTGACCCAGGTGGATGGACTGATCATGGAAGGCGGCTCGCCTGCGGTAGTGCTGCTAGGAATGAGTGCGCTCAATCGCGTGGAGATGAAACGCGATGGTATTGCGTTGACATTGACTAAGAAGTATTGAACCTTAAACGCAATAAAAAAAACGGCAGCTTCAAGCTGCCGTTTTTGTTTCTGACTCTTGCTTCGCTAATAATTACTTGCGCTTGTCTTTTTCGATCAGTGCATAAGCAGAGTGGTTGTGGATGGATTCGAAGTTTTCCGATTCCACGGTGTAAGCGACGATTTTTTTCTCTGCATTCAGCTCGGCAGCCACGTCGCGCACGATGTCTTCGACAAACTTGGGGTTGTCGTAGGCGCGCTCGGTGACATATTTTTCATCGGGGCGCTTCAGCAGGCCGTAAACCTCGCAGGAAGCCTGGTCTTCAACCAGGCGGATGATGTCTTCCACCCAGATGAAGTCACTGATCAGGGCAGTGACTGTGACATGTGAGCGCTGGTTGTGCGCACCATAGTCGGAAATCTTCTTCGAACATGGGCACAAGCTGGTGACGGGTACGACGACCTTGACGGTAATGTCGTACTTGCCCTGGTTGATTTCGCCGATGAATGTGACTTCATAGTCAGATAGGCTTTCGACGCCGGAAACCGGGGCGGCCTTGTTGACGAAATAGGGGAATGTCATTTCCACGTGGCCGGACTCCGCATCCAGGCGTTGCACCATGGCGCGCAGGATGCTTTCGAAGGAATCCACGGAAATCTCGCGCTCGTTCATGTTGAGAATCTCAACAAAGCGCGACATGTGCGTGCCCTTGAAGTTATGCGGCAGGAACACGTACATGTTGAAAGTGGCAACGGTGTGCTGGACACCGCCGGTCTTGTCCTTGACCTTGACCGGGTGGCGGATGGATTTGATTCCTACCTTGTCAATGGCAAGCTGCCGGGTGTCCGGGGTATTCTGCACATCTTCAATGGGTGGAATGGAGGGTTGGTTCATGGCGATCCTGAAAACTTAAGTGAATTCGGTAATAGTTGAGTATACTACTTGGTTACTCTTTTCTCAATTGCGGCAGCAATGCCGCTTGCGTTAAGACCACATTCTGCGAGCATGGTTTCATGTACGCCGTGCTCAATAAATGCATCCGGCAGGCCTAGGCATAACACCGGCGTTTCCAGCCCGGATGCTTGCAACGCTTCCATTACTGCCGCACCGGCACCGCCCATGATGGCGTTTTCCTCGATGGTGACGATCAGCTCATGCGTGCTTGCCAGGTTTTTCACCAGTGCTTTGTCAAGCGGTTTGACGAAGCGCATATTGGCGACGGTGGCGCCAAGCTTCTCACCTGCCTCTAATGTGGGCGTTAGCATGCTGCCAAAGGCCAGTATGGCAATCTTGCTGCCCTGCCTGCGGATTTCACCTTTGCCTATTTCAAGCGCCTGCATAGTGCTTGATATTGCCGCCCCCGGGCCGCCACCACGCGGATAGCGTACGGCGGAAGGGCCGTTGTGCTGGTAGGCGGTGTAGAGCATTTGTCTGCATTCGTTCTCATCGCTGGGCGTCATGATGACGATATTGGGGATGCAGCGCAGGTAGCTCAAGTCGAAGCTGCCTGCGTGGGTGGGGCCATCAGCGCCTACCAGTCCGGCACGGTCTATGGCAAACATGACTGGCAGGTTTTGCAGGGCAATATCGTGTATGAACTGGTCGTAGGCACGTTGCAGGAAGGTGGAGTAAATTGCCACGACTGGCTTGAGGCCATCGCACGCCATGCCTGCGGCAAAAGTGAGCGCATGCTGCTCGGCAATGCCGACATCGTAAAAGCGGTCGGGAAACTGCTCGGCAAAGGCATTGAGGCCGGAGCCATCGCACATGGCCGGCGTGATGCCGATCAGGCGTTTATCCTGTTTTGCCATGTCTACCAGCCAGTCGCTGAACACCTGGGTATAGGTTTTCTTGCCGGCCTGGGCGATCGAGCAGCCATTGCTCGGGTCAAACTTGCCAACGCCGTGGTATTTGCCCGGATTGTCTTCAGCCGGCTGGTAGCCATGGCCTTTCTGTGTGGCGATGTGCAGGAACTGCGGGCCCTTGAGTTCGCGGATATTGCCCAGGGTGGCGATCAGTACATCAATGTCATGGCCATCAATCGGACCAATGTAATTGAAGCCGAATTCCTCGAACAATGTGCCGGGCGTCACCATGCCTTTGACATGCTCTTCTGCACGCTTGGCAAATTCGCGCACAGGCGGCACGACACCCAGCATTTTCTCCCCTGAGCGGCGCATCGTGGTGTACAGTGGCCCTGAAAGCAGCTTGGCGAGATAGTTGGTGAGTGCACCTACATTAGGGGAAATCGACATGTCATTGTCGTTGAGGATCACCAGCAGATTGGCATCCATTGCACCCGCATTGTTGAGCGCTTCAAACGCCATGCCTGCCGTCATCGCGCCATCGCCGATGATGGCGATCGAGTGGCGGTCGGAGCCGGTTTTCTGTGCAGCGATGGCCATGCCCAGCGCAGCGGAGATGGAGGTGCTGGAGTGGCCAGTGCCAAAAGTGTCGTAGATGCTTTCATCCCGGCGCGGGAAGCCGGCAATACCGCCAGGCTTGCGCAGGCTGCTCATGGCTTCACGGCGGCCTGTCAATATCTTGTGAGGATAGGTTTGGTGTCCCACATCCCAGACTATGCGGTCTTCAGGTGTGCTGAACACATAGTGCAGGGCAATGGTGAGCTCTACCACACCAAGGTTTGAGGACAGGTGTCCACCGGTCTGCGCCACGCTGTTGACGAGAAAACCACGCAGTTGCTCTGCGAGCGTATGCAGTTCCCTGCGGTCCAGCTTGCGCAGTTGCTCGGGTGAATTGATGCTTTCTAGCAGTTCATACATGGCTTGCCCGCTCAAAAGCTGCGTTGGGTAATGAAATTGGCAACTTGCTTCAATTGATTGGCTGCTTCTCCATAAGGCGCAAGTGGTGCGAGTGCATTGTCGAGCAGTTCCTGTGCCAGTTGCTTGGCGCGGTCTATGCCGAGGATGGTGACATAGGTCGGCTTGTCGCTTTCCGCATCCTTGCCTGCGGTTTTACCCAAGGTCTCGCTATCGGCCTCGGCATCAAGGATATCGTCCACTACCTGGAAAGCCAGTCCGATGGACTGGGCATAGTGGTCTATCGCCTGTAGCTGCTCCTGGTTCAGATCATCCGCACACTGTGCCCCCAGCAGGGCTGCTGCACGAATCAGCGCGCCGGTTTTGTGGATATGCATATATTCCAGTTCAGTCTGGTCAAGTGCCTTGCCTACGCTGGCAAGGTCAATGGCCTGGCCGCCTGCCATGCCGCGCGAACCGCTGGCAATGGCGAGCAGGCTGACCATTTCCAGCTGGCGTCCAGGGTCGTTGCATAATCCGGATGTGGCAAGGGATTGGAATGCCAGTGTTTGCAATGCATCGCCTACCAGGAGCGCCGTCGCATCATCATACTGTTTGTGGCAGGAAGGTTTGCCACGGCGCAAGTCGTCATCGTCCATACAGGGCATGTCATCATGCACGAGGGAGTATGCATGGATCAGCTCTACAGCAGCAGCAGCGACATCCACTTTTTCCGGGTTGGCGCCGCATAGTTCGCCTGCTGCATGCGCCAGCAATGCGCGCACGCGCTTGCCTCCGCCCAGCACCGCATAGCGCATGGCTTCATGCAGGCGGTCGGGAGCAATGTTGGAGGCTGGCAGGAGGGTATCCAGTACTTGTTCCATCCGTTGTTGGGTATGGCGGGCCCAGCTTTGAAAATCGGTCATTTAGTGTCGGTGTAGGTTTGTAGCTGGTTGGATTCGTTGAGGATGCGCACTTGTTGCTCAACCTCGGCCAGTGACTTCTGGCAATGTTGCAGTAACTCGGAACCGCGCTTGTAAGCGGCCAGGGATTGTTCAAGCGGCAGTTGGCCGGACTCGATCTGTGCGACCAGGCTTTCCAGCTCTGTCATGGCATTTTCAAAGCTCATGGCTTCGAACATGCTGGTCTGCTGGTCGTCAGCTTTGGTTTTTTTACTCATAGATACGACCGTTGCAGGGGCATGTCAAACAACTTGGTCAAGCTGATGTGCTCCCTGCGTTATTGAAAATAATGCGCTATTTTACGACGATCTGCCCCTGTAAACCATGATTAAGTTAATGATAAGCCCAAGTGCTGCTGCATGAAGCGGCGGATATCGTCGATTTCCTCTATGCAAACCGAGTGCGGCATCGGGTATTCATGCAGCTCCAGCGCGTAGCCCAGGCCTTGTAATACCTGGGCGGAGGCATGATGGCGGCTTAGCGGAATAATGTTGTCCTGTGTGCCATGCGCCATGAATATGGGAGTGGCTTGATTGGCGGCATGCCGCCCTGTGGGCAGGCTGTCAGCCAGCGGCAGGTAGGTGGAAAGTGCCAGTGCCCCGGCCAGTGGCGCTTGATGGCGTAGCGCCGTGTGCAGTGCAATTGCGCCGCCCTGTGAAAACCCGACCAGCATAATGTGCTGGCTCGAAATGCCGCGCTCTATTTCATGGGCAATCAGTGCTTCAATTTGCTGCTGTGTGGCATGAATGCCATCGGCATCCTGCCTGGAGCCCGGTTCAAAGCTGTAAATGTCATACCACGCGCGCATTTCATAACCCTGATTGACAGTGACGGGCAGGACGGGGGCGTGTGGCAGAATGAAGCGGGTATGCGGCAAGGCCAGTTCCCGTACCACCGGGGCGAAGTCATAGCCATCGGCGCCTAGGCCATGCAACCAGATGACGCTGTTATGAATGGGGTCGCTGAAGGATATTTCAACAAAATCAAGTAAAGACATACTGCCTACGTTTGGCAAAAGCAATATTCTGCCATGGTCTCGATGGTCTAGGGCCTGTTCCTGTGCATTACTTTTGCGATATGCTTCTGATAAATCATGGGTTTTTAACTCAAAAACATATTATAAATTCATTCCCACATGCGCCTTTCTCGTCTTGTTTCCCATTCACAGATTCGTATATTGCTTGGCCTATTGGTGGCCGGCATCCTGCTGGGGCATACAGCAGGGCTGATAAACCTGGGCTTTGTGCATAGCCTGGAGCATTTTGCCTACGATGCCAAATTGCAGCTATTGATGCCGGGCGGACAGGATGATCGCATCGTGATTGTGGATATTGATGAAAGCAGCCTGCAACAGGAAGGGCATTGGCCCTGGAGCCGTCACAAGCTTGCACATTTGCTGGATCGCCTGTTTGATGAATATCAGGCCAAAGTTGTGGCGTTTGATGTGGTGTTTGCTGAAAAAGATGAAAGCTCCGGCCTGGCAAACCTGCAAAGAATCCGGCAAGCGAAACTCAACCATCAGCCGGAGATTGCAAAGGTTGTAGAAGCATTGGAGGCAGAGCTGGATTATGACCAGCAGTTTGCCCACAGCGTGCAGGGGCGCAATGTCGTGCTGGGCTATTACTTCCGGCATGAGCGCAGCAATGTCCAGCACAACATTGGTAAGCTGCCACCGCCCGTCATGGCTGCGGATATGCTTGCCGGCCGTGATATTACCCCGCTGCATGCCATCGGTTATGGCGCCAACCTGCCGCTGTTGCAGCAGCAGGTGCGTGTTGCCGGACATTTCAATCCAGACCCTGACGGCGACGGCGTTACCCGGCGCATTCCCCTGCTGGTGCAGTTCCAAGATGGCGTGTATGAAGCATTGTCACTGGCCGTGGCGCGCCAGGCATTGGGTGGCGTGGAGATTACGCCTGGCTTTGTCTATGCCAGAAGCTATGCGGGAATGGAATGGCTGCAGCTCGGCCACAGAAAAATCCCGGTTGATGCCGCCCTCAGTGCCTTGATTCCCTATCGCGGACGGCAGGGTAGCTTCCCTTATGTGTCGGCCGTTGATGTGTTGCATGGCAAGGTATCCCAACACTTGCTCAGGGGTCGCATCGTCTTGATCGGCACCACTGCGCCAGGGCTGATGGATTTGCGCGCCACCCCGGTGCAGAGCGTGTATCCCGGCGTTGAGATTCACGCCAATATGATTGCAGGCATATTGGACGGCAGCATCAAGCAGCATCCTGCTTATACCATCGCTGCAGAATGTCTGTTGTTACTTATCCTGGGTGTGTGGCTAGCTTGTTTGCTGCCACGATTGAGCCCCTTGTCTTCGACTATCCTGGTTGCGGCCCTGTTGGGTTTATCTGTGCTTGCCAACCTCATGTTCTGGCAAGCTGGATTTGTGCTGCCATTAGCTTCTACCTTGTTGCTACTTGTGCTGGTTTATATGCTCAATATGAGCTATGGCTATTTCATTGAGTCGCGCAGCAAGCGGCATTTAGCGCAACTGTTCGGTCAGTATGTGCCGCCGGAGCTGGTGGCTGAAATGGCAGACAGGCCGCAGCAGTTTGGGCTGGAAGGTGAAAGCCGCGAGCTCACGATATTGTTTTGCGATATCCGCGGATTCACGACGATCTCCGAGTCGCTGGATCCGCAAACGCTGGGCAAGCTGATGAATGAATATCTCACCGTCATGACCCGTGTCATTCACCAGCATCGCGGCACCATAGACAAATACATGGGAGATGCCATCATGGCATTCTGGGGCGCGCCACTGGCAGATGCCGAACATCCAGGCAATGCCGTCAATGCGGCATTGGGCATGGTACAGGCACTCAAGGAGCTGAATACCGGCTTCAAGCAGAAGGGGTGGCCCAAACTGGAAATAGGCATGGGATTGAATAGCGGGGAAATGACTGTCGGCAACATGGGTTCGGAGTTCCGCATGGCGTATACCGTGCTGGGAGATGCCGTCAACCTGGGCGCGCGGCTGGAAGGGTTAAGCGAATATTATGGCGAACCGGTGATTGTGAGCGAGAGCACTGTCCGGCAAGCCGGTCAATATCATTATCGCGAGCTTGATCTGGTACGTGTTAAGGGGAAAGATACGCCTGTGCGGATTTATGCGCCTGTCCCATTTGGGGATGCTGTCCTGGCACAGGAACTAGCGCAATATGAGGCAGCATTAATCCTCTATCGCCAGCAACATTGGATTCAAGCCGGCAAGTCATTCAACGCATTGCAGACTGCCTATGGAGAGCGCAGAATCTATAGCATTTATATTGAGCGGATTGCTTATTTCAGCATGCATGCGCCAGCAATGGACTGGGATGCGGTATTCAACTTTGAAAACAAGCGGGGAGCAGCATGATTGTCCGGGTTCTTGGTTGTGACGGCGGTATAGGTTTGGGCCTGCGTACCACCTCCTTGCTGGTGGATGATGACATCCTCATTGATGCCGGCACCGGCGTGGGCGATCTCACGCTTGAGCAATTGGTGGACATTGACCATGTATTTTTGACACATTCCCACCTGGACCATGTCGCATTCCTGCCGCTTCTATTGGATGCTGTTGCCGGACAGCGTGATCAGCCTGTGACGGTACATGCCTTGCCGGAAACCATCGCCAGCCTGAAAGCGCACCTGTTCAACTGGCATATCTGGCCTGACTTCAGCCAGATACCTACCCCAGAGCAACCCCTGCTGCAATATGCCCCGGTGGCAGTGGGCGAAGCCATTACGCTGGGTGGCAGGCGTATTGTTGCCCTGCCTGCCAACCACACCGTGCCTGCCGTGGGGTATTTGTTGGATAGCGGTGAAGGCAGCCTGGCATTTACCGGGGATACCACCAGCTGCAATGAGTTCTGGCAAGCGGTGAACCAGGCGAACAATCTGTGCCACCTCATCGTTGAAGCCTCGTTCACCAATGCCGAGATCGCACTGGCACTGGTTTCTCACCATTATTGCCCGGTATTGCTGCTGACTGGGCTGGATCAATTCAAGTCCAGTCCTCAGGTCTGGATCACGCATCTGAAGCCGGGTGAAGGGGAAGCCATCATGCGGGAGATCGATGCTGCCAGGCATCCTTTGGCGCCGCAGGCATTGCAGCATGGGCAGGTTTTGAGTGTCTGATCTCTTTCCTCACATTGTTTTGTCATCCCGGCCTAGGAACTGGGATCTCGTAGTGCTCAGGAATGCTTCTGATATGACATGAAGTCCGGCATGGACCCGCCTCTTGTTATTCCAGCCCCCGAGCCGGAATCTTGTGGGTATGCAGGAGTGCAACTACACATCGGGTCTCTGCCCTGCATGGCAATGAAAGTAGGTGGCCAGAAGATAGTGACAAAAAGAAATAGGAGACAAGTCAATCTTGATTTTGTCTCCTGTGAAAGATGGTACTTCATGTGATGCAATACCCGTTGTTATTGCGCCTTTGTTGGATTTACCCTTACCAGATAGTTTGGATGGTACTTTTTAGTACTTGAAAATATGCACTTAAGCCAGAGATTAAGTTTAAAAGGTTGTGAATGTAAATCTCGCCTAGAATAAAAAACCCGCTAAAGTAGCGGGTTTGATAAGTTTTTTTATTAATATTATGGAGTTGCAGGGGCTGCAGCACCTTGGCAAGATTTTGGAGAGTACTTAGTTTTTGCATCCCCAGCAAGGTCGCTATCGCAAGTCCAAGCGCCTGTAGCAGCTGCGCGGGTAAGTGTAATGGTTCTACCATTAACTTGGGAGGGTGCATTTGCAATGACGCATGTAAGAGTCGTACCTGATACTCCAATAGGTCCGCAGTTCGAAGTGGTTGTAGAAGGAATATTCAAGTTTGCAACGGATGGTGTTTCGCCGTCGTTTGCTATCAATTCAAAACCTGTTTTATAACCTGCTATTTCAGATAGGCCGGCTGTGAATTTAGCTTTGGCCTGATAGTCAGAATAGGCCGGAATTGCCACTGCCGCCAAAATACCAATAATCGCAACCACGATCATCAGTTCTATCAGCGTAAAACCTTGTTGTACTTTTTTCATTATTAAACCCCTTTTAGTTGAGTTGAGTTTGGTATTTGCGGCATGGAGGAGTGCCGCATGTCTTGCTTCTCGCAATGGCTGTGCCAACTTTTTGGGGAGGTTGGTTACTTATTGAATTTTAATGGTTTTATTTTTTATAAAATAAAAAAGCGGAGTTTGTGCTCCGCTTTTTGTTGGCTTTTGACTGACAATTTTTGTCAGTAGGTGACAAGCCTGGGTAGGGTTGCTTGAGGTTTTTATTTACCTTCGGCAACCTTTTTCAGGTTTTCCAGCCCCGTGTCATACATGCCATTCACTGCGTCTAGGGCGGATTTGTCATCCTGGCCTGGAGGGATAGGTGGGTTAAGCTTATAAACACGGTAGAAGCGGCCCAGCCACTTCACTTCGCTCTTGCCGCCGTCTGCAGCCTTGACGCTGATGGTGGAGTAGTAGTCTGCCACAGGCAGTACACCTTCAATGATGCCGTACTTGAGCTGTTTGCTGTCTTCATCCAGGCTCTTGAGGTTTTCAAGGATGGTGCCGCCGCCCTTGAGCGTCAGCAGGCGCAAGGTTTCTTCTTCGCCAGCTTCATTTTTCTTTGTCTCAAGCTTGGTGCTTTCAACTGCCGGGTGCCATTTCTGCCAGTTGCCGAAGTCCTTGACCAGTGCCCAGACTTTGTCGGGACTAGCGTCGATGGTGATGGTTTTTTCTACCTTCTGTGGTGCGGGGCCGTGGGCTGCAGCGCTAAACGGCAGCAAGCCGATGGCTAAGAGTGCGAGTATCTTCTTCATCTATGTTTCTCCATGTTTTTGCAAGTTATAAAAGTGGAACCGTCAATGTGCTGGCCTGCTGTTGGCAGCGGGTCAGCATACTAAGCAGTTCCTGATCAATGTGACGTCTTGTTGAGTATGAACTGTCCGAACGCCCGGCTTTGCTTGCCTGTCGGGATGTCCTGGATATGTTTATGACTGCTGGCGTCTATCACTGAAACCGAGTTGTCAAACCAGTTGGCAACGTAAATACGGTTGGTGGAAGCATCGTAGTTGATGCCTTCCGGGAAACCGCCGACGCGAATCTTGGCGGTTTCCTTGTTTTGTTCCAGGTCCAGTACCGAAACGGTGTCGGCCTGGGTATTGGTGACATAGGCATAACGGCTGTCTGGACTCACCGTGACGCAATAGGGGTGTTCGCCTACGGCAATGGTGCGCGACTCAAGATTGTCCAGGTTGATAACAGACAGGCTGTTGGCGTAGACATTGACGACGAAGAGTTGTTTGCCATCCGGCCCGAGTGTTACACCAAATGGGTGTTCGCCAGTGGCAACGCGTTGCAGGATTTTGAGCGATTGCGTGTCGATAATCGCCAGGTCGTTGCTGTCGCGGTTGGCAACGTAGAGTTTGCTGCCATCCTGGCTGATGACGATGCCTGCGGGTGCCTTGCCGATGCTGACTTCACGGCGCTGCTCGGTATCGGCGGTGTCAATGGCCAGCACGCGGTTATCGTTCCAGTCGGCGACGTAAAGTGTCTTGCTGTCGGGTGAGAGTGCAATGCCCACGGGTGAGCCGGGGATGGCGATGGTGTCCACAACTTCATATTTCTTGCTGTCTATGACTGAAACCGAGTGGCCGTCGACATTGCTGATATAGACCCTGCCCAGGCTGGCGGATGCGGTAACGCCAACAGGCGCCTTGCCTACTGCGATGGTGGCAATGATGCTGTGGTCTGCAAGGTTGATGACGGAAACGGTGTTTTCACCCTGGTTGGTGATATATGCCTCGTTTGCCTGTGCCAGCAAGGAAAAAGCCAGAAAAACTAAGAAGCTGCTGAAAATACGGATGGTGTGTTTCACTGTCTATCAGGTTTCTGCCAATAATTAAGGTAACGCGTATACGCTGCCACAGGTTGACTTGGCAGTATACGGGTGTGCTGTAAACAGCGTCAAGGCTGGATTTCTCCTGGATTTTCTGGGATTTGACGGATCAGGCGGTGGTTCGCTTAGCTTTCAATCTTAGGCGAAATATGGAAGAATTACGACAAATTATAGAGGTATGTTGTCATGATAGATCGGGATGGATATCGCCCGAATGTCGGCATTATTTTATGTAATGCTCGCAATCAGGTGTTTTGGGGTAAGCGCATCCGTGAACACTCTTGGCAGTTTCCGCAAGGCGGGATCAAGTATGGCGAAAGCCCTGAGCAGGCCATGTACCGCGAATTGATGGAGGAGGTCGGGTTGCGTCCCGAGCATGTCAAAATCCTGGGCCGTACCCGGGATTGGCTGCGTTACGATGTGCCTACCAACTGGATCAAGCGCGAATGGCGTGGCAGTTACAAGGGCCAGAAGCAGATATGGTTCCTGCTCCGGCTGGTGGGGCGTGATAGCGATGTGTCATTGCGTGCCAGCACGCACCCGGAGTTTGATGCCTGGCGCTGGAGTGATTACTGGGTTGCTATGGATGCCGTTATTGAGTTCAAGCGTGATGTTTATCGTATGGCGCTAAAAGAGCTGTCCTCTCATCTGGCGGATCGTCGGCGCGTGCGCGTGGCAGAAAAACTGGACCAGTCAGTGCGTTGATTTGCCTTGGGAGATTCTGGCGTCAGGCCGGAATCTCCTTTCCCATTTTATTTCAATCTTGTTGTGCCATTGCCTCACCCAGGGACACAGCCCGCAACGGGTGCCAGCCAGCCTGGAATGTTAGCCGGGCCGTTTCCGGATAGAGCAACACCACAGTGGACCCTAGCAAGAAGCGCCCCATTTCCTCACCTTGTTTCAAGTGAATGTCCTGGTCATGGTAGTGCCAAGTCTGGATTTTCCCCGGACGCGGCGGGTTGACGATGCCGTGCCATACGGTTGCCATGCTGCCAACGATGGTGGCGCCTACCAGTACCAGCACAAACTTGCCTTCGCCATGCGCAAATTCGCACACCACGCGCTCATTGCGGGCGAATAGCCCGGGCACGTGTTCTGCAGTCACCGGGTTGACGGAAAACAGGTCGCCGGGCACATAGGTCATGGAAAGCAGCTTGCCGTCGCAAGGCATGTGAATGCGGTGGTAATCGCGGGGGCTCAGGTAGATGGTGGCAAAATGACCATTTTCGTAGGTCTTAGCCATCGCAGTATTGCCAGCCAGTAATGCAGTGGTCGAGTATCGGTGGCCTTTTGCCTGAAAAATCTGATCTTTATCGATACAGCCGAACTGACTGATGGCGCCATCGACAGGGCAGATTTGCGTTGCATCGGCCAGCGGCCGTGCACCGGGCTTCAATGCCCGGGTAAAGAAGTCATTGAAGCTGGCATAGCTGGTAATGTCGGGGTTCACCGCTTCGAGCATATTGACCCGGTAGCGTTTGGCAAACCAGCGGATAACGGCGGTGGTGAGCCACCCAGCACGCAGGTGGGCAAGTTTGCCAGCTAATGCGGTCAATGCGATTTTAGGAATCAAGTATTGCAGTTTGACGGAACAGGGTTTTGACACACAAACCTCTTAACATGAGACTGAATGTAAAAAAGAGGCTGGACATTGTCCAGCCTCTTTCCATTTTAGCTTAGACTCGGATCGCTGAGTTTTGTTAGCGGCTCTAAGTTCGATCCGATCAATCTATCAAAAACTGTTAGTTCTTGGATTGATCTACCAGCTTGTTCTTGGCAATCCAAGGCATCATGGAGCGCAGCTGGCCGCCAACTTGCTCAATGGGATGAGCAGCATTGAGGCGACGACGTGCAGTCATGGATGGATAGTTGGTACGGCCTTCCAGGATGAACTGCTTGGCGTAGTCACCGTTCTGGATGTTGGTCAGGCATTCCTTCATTGCAGCGCGGGCCTGGTCGGCAATCACGCGCGGGCCGGTGACATACTCGCCGTATTCAGCGTTGTTGGAGATGGAGTAGTTCATGTTGGCAATGCCGCCTTCGTACATGAGGTCCACGATCAGTTTCAGTTCGTGCAGGCATTCGAAGTAAGCCATTTCTGGTGCGTAACCTGCTTCAACCAGTGTCTCGAAGCCAGCCTTGACCAGCTCAACCGCGCCGCCACAGAGCACAGCCTGTTCGCCGAACAAGTCGGTTTCGGTTTCTTCACGGAAGTTAGTCTCGATTACGCCACCCTTGGTGCCGCCGTTGGCTGCAGCGTAGGAAAGCGCAATGTCCTTGGCCTTGCCGGATGCGTCTTGGTAAACCGCGATCAATGAAGGTACGCCGCCGCCCTTGAGGTATTCGGAACGCACTGTGTGGCCTGGGCCCTTTGGCGCGATCATGATCACGTCCAGGTCTTTACTTGGCACGATCTGGTTGTAATGCACGTTGAAGCCGTGAGCAAAGGCTAGCGCAGCGCCCTTCTTCAGGTTAGGTTCGATTTCTGCCTTATAGATTTCTGCCATGGTTTCGTCTGGCAGCAATACCATGACGACGTCAGCACCAGTGACGGCATCCTTAATTTCCTTGACGTCATGGCCTGCATTTACAGCCTTGGCAAAGGAGCTGCCATCCTTGCGCGCACCGATAGTGACAGTTGCACCGGAGTCCTTCAGGTTTTGTGCATGCGCGTGGCCCTGGGAACCGTAACCGACGATTGTCACCTTCAGTTTCTTAATCAGGGAGAGGTCAGCGTCCTTGTCGTAATAGACTTTCATTTTTTACCTTTCAATACAAATGGATTCTGCCGCCTGTGAATAGGCAGCTGGAGTGTTTAAAGTTTGAGTATCCTGTCGCCGCGGCCGATGCCGGAAGCGCCGGTGCGCACGGTTTCGAGAATGACGGCCTTATCCAGTGCTTCCAGGAAGGCGTCCAGCTTGGAGCCGGAGCCGGTCAACTCAATGGTGTAGCTACCGTCCGCGACATCGATGATGCGGCCGCGGAAAATGTCGCACATGCGCTTCATTTCATCGCGGAAGGAGCCGGTAGCCTTTACCTTCACCAACATCAGCTCACGCTCGATAAAGCGGCCATCGTTGAGGTCCAGTACCTTGACCACATCAATCAGCTTGTTGAGCTGCTTGATGATCTGCTCGATCACATCATCCGATCCGGAGGTGACGATGGTCATGCGTGACAGCGTGGCGTCCTCGGTGGGCGCCACGGTCAGGGATTCGATATTGTATGCACGCGCAGAAAACAGGCCGGCAACGCGGGAGAGGGCGCCGGCTTCGTTTTCCATCAATATGGAGATGATATGTTTCATGCTTGGTTCTTCTTACAGGTCTTCAGCCAGGATGATTTCAGATAACCCCTTGCCGTTCGGCACCATCGGGAACACGTTTTCGTTCTGGTCGGTAATGAAGTTCATGAAGACGAACCGGTCTGTGAGGTTGAATGCCTCGGTCAAGGCGCCTTCAACATCAGCAGGCTTTTCGATATTCATGCCGACATGACCGTAGGACTCTGCGAGCTTGACGAAATCCGGCAGGCTGTCCATATAGGATTCGGAATAACGGTTTTCATAGAAGAACTGCTGCCACTGGCGCACCATACCGAGATAGCGGTTGTTGAGCAGAACCACTTTGATCGGCAGGTGGAACTGCTTACAGGTGGAGAGCTCCTGGATGTTCATCTGGATGCTGCCTTCGCCGGTGACACAGGCCACCTTGGCCGAGGGGTCGGCAAACTGCACACCCATGGCATAGGGCAGGCCGACGCCCATGGTGCCCAAGCCGCCAGAGTTGATCCAGCGGCGCGGCTTGTCGAACTTGTAGTATTGGGCGGCCCACATCTGGTGCTGGCCTACGTCTGATGTGACATAGGCATCGCCCTTGGTGACTTCCCACAATTTCTCGATCACGAACTGCGGCTTGATAATCTCGCTATTGCGGTTGTAGGTGAGACAGTTGCGGCCGCGCCATTCCTCGATCTGCGTCCACCATGCCTTGAGCGCGGCAGCATCGGGCGTGCGGGTTTCCGCATCCAGCAATTCGTTCATCTCGGCGAGCACGGATTGCACATGGCCGACGATGGGGACATCCACCTTGACGCGCTTGGAAATGGAAGACGGATCCACGTCAATGTGGACGATGGTGCGGTCCTTGTTATAGAAGTGCTGGGGATTGCCGATCACGCGGTCGTCAAAGCGCGCGCCTACGGCAACCAGCACGTCACAGTTCTGCATTGCCATGTTGGCTTCCAGCGTGCCGTGCATGCCGAGCATGCCGACAAACTGCTTGTCTGTCGCAGGGTAGCCGCCCAAACCCATCAAGGTGTTGGTCACCGGGAAACCCAGTCTGTGCGCAAGCTTGATCAGTTGATCTGCTGCATCGCCTAGCACCACGCCGCCACCGGTATACAGCATGGGGCGCTTGGCCTCAAGCATGAGCTTGATGGCTTTCTTGATCTGGCCGGAGTGTCCTTTGAGGATAGGCGTGTAGGAACGCATCTCCACGCTTTTGGGATATTCGTAATGGCCGAGGTGCGCGGTGATGTCTTTGGGAATATCGACGACCACGGGGCCGGGACGCCCAGTCGCGGCGATGAAGAATGCCTTCTTGATCGTGGGCGCAATATCCTTGACATCCTTGACCAGGAAGTTGTGCTTAACACAGGGACGTGAAATACCAATCATGTCCACTTCCTGGAAGGCATCCAGGCCGATGGCAGGGGTCGGTGCCTGGCCACTGATGATGACCATGGGAATCGAATCCATGTGGGCAGTTGCAATGCCGGTAATCGCATTGGTGGCGCCAGGGCCGGAGGTTACGAGGGCGACCCCGACCTGGCCGGTGGCGCGGGAATAGGCGTCCGCTGCGTGGACAGCAGCTTGCTCATGGCGGACAAGGATGTGCTTGAACTTGTCCTGCTTGAATATTTCATCGTAAATGTTGAGCACCGCGCCGCCAGGATAGCCGAAAACGTATTTGACGTTCTCTTCCTGTAGGCAGCGGATGACGATTTCTGCGCCAGATAATTCCATAGATATTGCTTGTTATGCCGAGGATTTGGGAAACTTAGAACACTAACGGTTTGTGCCTGTTTGGTCAAGGCAGATTACGCGAAACATTGCTTTAAGCCGGTGATTTTTAAGTGGCTTGTGAGCAACTCAGGCAGCACAGTTTTCCATTTTTATTCATGTTATTCAAATGGTGGCGGTGCGACCTTGAATAGCTCTTCTATGGTGGTCAACCCGGCCGCGATTTTTTCCGCGCCGTTGATCAGCAACGGCTGCATGCCTTGTTTGTATGCAAGCTGCTTGATGCTGGAAAGGTCGGCATCATGCGTGATGAGCTTCTTGAGCTCGGGTGTCAGGGACAGCATTTCATAAATACCGCTACGGCCGCGGTAACCGGTCATGCGGCACTCCAGGCAACCATTGGCGACATGGATTTGCGCAGGTTTGGGCAGTTTCCACGCGCCGACCAACTCATCCCAGCGTTCCTGGCTGATCTCGGCAGGTGTCTTGCAATGCGGGCACAATGTGCGGACCAGCCGTTGTGCCATGATGCCGATCAGCGAGGAGTGGATCAGGTAGGGCGGGATGCCTAAGTCCAACAGCCGGGTCACTGCGGCAGGGGCATCATTGGTATGCAGGGTGGAGAGCACCAAGTGGCCGGTGAGTGCTGCCTGGATGGCCATTTCACCGGTTTCCACATCGCGGATTTCGCCTACCATGATGATGTCCGGGTCCTGGCGCAGCAGCGTGCGGACGCCATCGGCAAAGTCCAGGCCGATATTGTGCTGCACCTGCATCTGGTTGAAGGCGGGCTCCACCATTTCTATCGGGTCTTCCACGGTACAGACATTGACTTCCGGCGTGGCGAGCAGTTTTAGCGTGGAATAAAGCGTGGTGGTCTTGCCAGAGCCGGTGGGACCGGTGACCAGCACAATGCCATTCGGGCTCTGGGTCCATTTGATCCATTTTTGTGCCTGCTCGCTGGAAAAGCCCAGCTCGACAAAATCCTTGACCAGGATTTCCGGCGTGAAGATACGCATGACCAGCTTTTCGCCAAACGCGGTGGGCATGGTCGAGAGGCGCAGCTCGATCTCTTCACCCTCATCTGTAAGCGTCTTGATACGGCCATCCTGCGGTCGGCGTTTTTCCACCATATCCATGCGCCCGAGCAGCTTGATGCGGTTGGTGATCGCATTCATGATCGCGCTGGGCAACTGATACACCTGATGCAGCACCCCATCGATACGGAAGCGCAATAAGCCCATATTGCGCCTTGGCTCCAGGTGGATGTCGCTGGCGCGTTGCTCGAAGGCATACTTGAACAGCCAGTCCACGATATTGATGACATGCTGTTCATTCGCGTCGAGATTGCTGTGCTTGCCCAGCTCGACCAGTTGCTCAAGGTTCTGAACGCCGATTACCTGCCCGGTCTTGGCGGTGTTAGCCAGGTTGATGGAGTTTGCGAGGTTGTAGACTTCCGGCAGGTAGCGGTTGATTTCGCGCGGGTTGGCGACGACCAACCGGATGTTGAGTTTGAGGATGCGTTCGAGATCGGGAATCCACTCGGTAAAGAAAGGCTCGGCGGTGGCAATGACGGCTTCCTGCCCGCTGATCTTCACCGGCATGATCTTCAGGCGTTCGGCATAGGCTTTGGAAACAACCTGGGCAACGGCGCTGAAATCGAGCTTGAGCGGATCGACATGAAAATGCTCCAGGTTGGCCCGAACGGCGAGCCAGGCGGTCAGCGCTTCCAGCGAGAGCAGTTTGTTGGGCTGCTGCAGGTTTTTCCACTTTTGCTCGCTGATGATGATCAGCGGATGCAGGTTGGAGCTGTCGAGCCGTCTATCCTTGTATAGCTGTTCCGCCTGTAACTTATGCACCAGGCCATCATTGACCAGCATGCGCAGGGTATCGCCAATGGTCAGGCGACCAGGTGCCGGTTGGAAGGCGGTTGTGGGTTGGTGCATCTTGGCAATACTAAAGACTACTGCCTTAAAAGTCGATGCGTTTGGGGATAAGCGGAGAAGAGGCTGGCTTATGCATCTTAGAGCTTGTTCACGCTCTTACTTTTCCTCAAACCGCATGGAAAGATCCAGGGCATGCACATGCTTGGTCAGGCTGCCGATTGAAATGCGATCCACGCCTGTCAGGGCGATCTCCCGCACATTGTCGAGGTCAATGCCGCCAGAGGCCTCCAGTACTGCACGCTGATTGTTGATGCGAACTGCTTCGCGTAATTGGACGGTGCTGAAGTTGTCTAGCAATATGAGTGTGGCACCTGCATCAAGCGCTATTTGCAGTTGTTCCAGTGTTTCGACTTCAATCTGGATGGGTACGCCTGCCTTGAGTGCGCGGGCATTGTGCAGCGCGGCTTCGATACTGCCTGCTGCTGCAATGTGGTTTTCCTTGATCAGGATGCCGTCATAGAGGCCGATGCGCTGATTGAGGCCTCCACCCACACGCACTGCATATTTTTGCGCAAGCCTGAGACCGGGCAAGGTTTTGCGCGTGTCCAGAATGCGCGCCTGGGTGCCTGTTGTTTCTTTAACATATTGGCGGGTCAGGGTGGCTGTGGCAGACAATGTTTGCAGGAAGTTGAGTGCGCAACGCTCTGCGGTGAGCAGTGCGCGCGCTGGGCCTGAGAGTTCGCAAAGCGTAGTGCCAGCCTGGATTTCGTCTCCTTCCACTACCTGCCATGTGATGGATGTATCTTGCGACACGCGGTGAAACACCCTGGTCGCCCAGGGTATGCCGCAAATGACCGCATCCTCCCGGCTGATGATGGTGGCGTGGGCGAGCTCGCCTGCAGGGACCAGTTGTGCCGTGACATCGCCACTGCCCAGGTCTTCTTCCAGGGCGCGGGTAATATCTGCATCGACTGTGGCAAGCAATGATTCGGGCAGGGCGGATAATGTGGCTTTCATGATTTACATTATAATGCACTCATCCACATCCCAAGGGCTTGTTCGAGATGAAGCTTCTCTATTCCAATACTAGTCCTTATGCCCGTAAAGTGCGGGTGGTGGCCGTCGAGAAACGTATTGATGTCACCATGGTGCCGGTGGTACTTGCCGACCCGGATTGCCCGGTCAAGGACCATAATCCGCTGGGCAAGATTCCGGTGCTGATCCTCGCGGATGGCGACAGTCTGTACGACTCGCGCGTAATTGTGGAATACCTGGATAACCGCACGCCCCTGGCCCACCTGATTCCGCAGGATCATAGCGCCAAGATCTGGGTGCGACGCTGGGAGGCCCTGGCGGACGGTGTCTGTGATGCTGCCATTGCAGCCGTGCTAGAGGGGCGCCGTCCCGAAGACGCGCAGGACACCGCGGCGATTGCCAAGCAACTGGGCAAGGTGGAACGGGGCCTGAAGGCGTTGAATGACGATCTGGGCAATAACAAGTGGTGCGTCAACGATACTTTCAGTCTGGCAGACATTGCGTTGGGCTGTGTGCTGGGGTACCTGGATTTGCGCTACCAGCACCTGGACTGGAAACAGCAATATCCCAACCTTGCCCGGCATTATGTTGCCATGCTGAAGCGTCCTTCATTCAAGGATACCGCGCCCGTTAGTAATTGATTCTGGCACTGTAGGATGACTTAAAGTGCTGAAGTGATAATTCCGCCACCCAAGCAGACATTGCTTTCATAGACCACGACCGATTGCCCCGGTGTAATCGCCCATTGTTTCTGCCCAAAGCGAATGTCGGTAATGCCGCCTTCCAGCCTGTCGATTTCACAAGGCGCGTCCGGCTGGCGGTAACGGGTCTTGGCGGCATATACCCAGTGTGTTTGCGGGTCTTCGCCGGCAATCCAGTGCAGGTTGCCGGCTACCAGGCCGTCGTTGAGCAATAAGGGATGGTCGTGCCCCTGCACCACAACCAGCACATTGCGCTGCATGTCCTTGCCAGCGACGAACCAGGGCTCGCCATTGCTTTCCTTCGAGCCGCCGATTCCCAGACCTTGGCGCTGCCCCATGGTGTAGTACATCAAGCCGTTGTGCTGGCCGACGACCTTGCCTTCAGGCGTCTGGATTTCTCCAGGCGTGCGTGGCAGGTAGCGACTGAGGAATTCCTGGAACGGACGTTCGCCGATGAAGCAGATGCCGGTGGAGTCCTTCTTCTCGCTGGTGGGCAGTCCTGCACGGCGCGCAATTTCGCGGATCTCGCGCTTGAGCAGATGGCCGAGCGGGAACAGGGTCTTGGATAATTGCGTCTGGTTGAGGCGGTAAAGGAAATAGCTCTGATCCTTGGTGCCGTCGTCAGCCTTCATGAGCTGGAACAAGCCATTTTTCTCGCGCACCTGGGCGTAATGGCCGGTGGCGATGAGGTCTCCCCCCAGCGCCATGGCATGGTCGAGGAATGCCTTGAACTTGATTTCGGAGTTGCAGAGGATATCCGGGTTGGGCGTACGGCCAGCGCTGTATTCCTCCAGGAAATTGGCGAATACGCGTTCCTTGTATTCCTTGCTGAAATTGACCGCCTCGATTTCGATACCGAGCTTGTCGGCGACGGCGGCCGCATCAATCAGGTCCTGCTTGGCGGGGCAGTATTCGTCGGTGTCGTCATCCTCCCAGTTCTTCATGAACAGGCCGGTGACTTCATAGCCTTGTTCCTTGAGCAGTAATGCGGCGACTGAGGAGTCGACGCCGCCGGACAGGCCGACGATGACTTTTTTCTTCATGATGCGATTCTATAAATGGGTGATGACGTTGAGCGGGAAATGCTGTCCCGCCAGATAATGCTCTATGCAGGCCAGCACTTGCGGGCTGCGGTGTTGCGCATGGCTGGCACGGACTTCATCCAGTGTAAGCCAGACTGCGCGCAGGATGCCATCATCAAGTGGCTGCTCCGGCCTATGGTCATCCACTTGGCCAATAAAGGCAAAGCGCAGGTAAGTGATGTCCTTGAGAGGGTGGCGCCAATGGTAGATGCCAAGCAGGCTTTGCGGGGTGAAGCGGTAGGCGGTTTCCTCGCGCGCTTCCCTGACTGCGGCTTCAAGCAGGCTTTCGCCATTCTCGACATGGCCGGCCGGCTGGTTGAGGCGGATGCCCTCGGCGGTTTCTTCCTCCACCAGGAGGAATCGGCCATCCTGCTCAACGATAGCGGCAACAGTGGTATGGGGTTTCCAGATCATGGGCTTGCTCACCAGGGCACAGATGTGCCAGGACAACGTAAACCCATAATTTTACAGCGGGATTGGCTGCGAAGCCAGTAACATCATTTCGACTCACTTGTTGGTGCCAAGGTCTATCGGTTAGTATCCTCGCCCAAGTTAACCAACATATTCCATAGAAGCTTGATGATGACACGCATTTATCTTGCCTCGCGCTCACCAAGGCGTGCGGAGCTGTTACAGCAAATTGGTGTGGAGTTTGTCGTATTGCCTTCCGATATAGACGAGTCTGTATATAATGCGGAACCGGCTGCCGATTATGTATTGCGGCTTGCGCGTGAAAAAGCACGGGCCTGTGCTGGAAAACTGGCTGTGCTGGATATGCCGGTGCTGGCAGCGGACACAACGGTATGTGTGGATGGCGATATTCTGGGCAAGCCGCAAGATGATGATGAGGCTTATGCCATGCTGGCTTCCATGTCAGGGGGCTGGCATGAGGTGCATACGGCAATTGCTCTGGCAAGTGGTAAGGGCGTGGAAACGGCACTTTCGACCACGCGCGTGAAGATGGCAAGCTTGAACCATGAGTTGATTGCGGCTTATGTGGCAAGTGGCGAGCCACGGGACAAGGCAGGCGCCTATGGCATACAAGGCTTGGGCGGCACCCTGATTGAGCGCATTGAAGGCAGCTACTCCGGCGTGATGGGCCTGCCGTTGTTTGAAACTGCGACCTTGCTCAGAAATTGCGGTTTTGCCATTCCGGGCCGGGCAGCCTGACTAAGAATAAGCGGAAAAATAAATTAAGTGATGTCATGAGTGAAGAAATTCTGATCAATGTAACGCCGCAGGAAACCCGTGTTGCCATCGTGGAGCAAGGGGTGCTGCAGGAGTTGCATGTGGAGCGTGCCACTTCGCTGGGACTGGTGGGCAACATCTATCGCGGCAAGGTCTGCCGCGTGTTGCCCGGCATGCAGTCAGCCTTCGTCGAGATTGGTTTGCAGCGAGCGGCCTTCCTGCACGTGGCGGATATTCTGGAATGCTGTAGCCCGGAAAAGGAAAAGGCCATCCAGGAGGTGCTGCACGAAGGCCAGCCCGTTATGGTGCAGGTGATCAAGGAGCCAATCGGCACCAAGGGCGCGCGCTTGACTACACAGATCAGTATTGCCGGGCGCTTCCTGGTTTATCTGCCGCAGCAGCAGCACATTGGCGTATCCCAGCGCATTGAAGATGAAGCCGAGCGTGAATTGCTGCGTGAGCGGCTATTGCGTCTGTTGCCCGAGAACCGCCAGGGCGGTTACATCATCCGCACCATGTCGGAAGCCGCTACTGATGAAGAGCTGCTTGCCGACATAGACTATCTGCAGAAGGTCTGGAGCAATATCCAGGCGGCAAGCCATGGTGCCGCAGACCGCTCCCTGGTGTTCCAGGACCTGGACCTGCCCATGCGTGTGCTGCGTGATGTGGTGAATGATGAGACTGAGCGCATCCTTGTCGATTCGCGCGAGACATACCAAAAGCTGCTTGATTTTGCCAGCCACTATGCCGTTGGCGCAGTCAAACGCATTGAGCATTATCAGGGTGGACGTCCTTTGTTTGATATGTACCATGTCGAGCATGAAATCAACAAGGCCATGTCGCGCAAGGTGGAGCTCAAGTCGGGTGGTTACCTGATCTTTGACCAGACCGAGGCGCTGACCACAGTGGATGTGAACACCGGCGGCTTTGTGAGCGGCCGCAGCCTTTCCGATACGATTTTCAAGACCAATCTTGAAGCGGCGCAATGTATTGCCCGTCAGTTACGCGTACGCAACCTCGGCGGCATCATCATCATTGATTTCATCGACATGGACGAACCTGAGCAACAGGAAGCCGTGCTCACCGAGCTGAAAAAAACCGTGGTCAAGGACAGGGCGCGGACCGGGGTCAACGGTTTCTCTACGCTTGGCCTGGTGGAAATGACGCGCAAGCGTACGCGAGAGAGCCTGGCGCACCTGTTGTGCGAGCCTTGCCCGTCCTGTAAGGGGCGGGGCGAGGTGAAAACCGCACAGACTGTTTGCTATGAAATTTTCCGAGAACTGCTGCGCAATGCCAAGCAGTTTACCGCACGCGAGTTCCGCATTCTGGCGGCGCCCAAGGTCATTGACCTGTTGCTGGATGAAGAATCGCAAAGCCTGGCCAATCTTTCCGATTTTATTGGCAAGCCCATTTCCCTGCAGGCAGAAACCCATTATGCCCAGGAAACCTACGATATTGTCCTCATGTAGCCTTTTGTGAAGTTCTGGTGCGGATGTTTGGCCCCAAGCCGGATTTACTTCCGCTTACATTATTTTTCGCAACCTTTACCTTGGTCTTTGTCATGGTACTGTTTCTGGTTCTATACTCGAACAGGTCATTGTTTTGATCAAGGAGAAATGCCATGCGTAATATATCGCGTCGACAGCTTCTGAAACTTGGAGGAGGCCTGGGCCTGCTGGCCGCTCTTCCTTTCGGTGGGCATGCTGCCTTTGCTGCTGAGGGGAAATCCCTAAAAATTGGCACTATCGGGGCAGGGAACCTGGGGGGCGCAGTCGGTGCACTATGGGTGAAGGCCGGGCATGAAGTCCTGTTTTCCTCACGGGATCCTGCAAGCCTGAAATCGCTGGTTGAGAAGCTGGGGCCCAAGGCACACGCTGGAACCGTGGAAGAAGCGATTGCATTCGGCGATGCCATTTTGCTGGCTGTGCCTTATGAGGCCTATCCACAAGTTGGCCGTGACTACGGCGAGGCGCTCAAGGGCAAGATCGTGCTTGATGCGGGTAATGCCAATCGCAGCTCGCTATATCCCGAGACCCAGGCCAACGGCATAGGTATCACCACGGCAAAATATCTGCCAGGCGCGCATATTGTCCGTGCCTTCAATGCTGCCAATAACCGTGTGTTTACCGATAATGCCGGGCGTACGCCCCGCATTGCCATCCCGATTGCCGGCGACGACCAACAGGCGCTGGAGGTTGCCAAGGCATTGATCTCCTCGGCAGGCTTCGATCCCCTTGTTGTGGGCGGATTGAAAGATGCGGATAAGTTTGCCATGGGCACTGATGGGTTTGGGCATATCTTGTCGGCTAACGAACTGGCGAAAAAGCTTGGCGTCGCACCTTAATCTCTGACTGGTCGCTGGCAGGAACAACTGCGTAAGCGGTCAGTTGTTCCTGCCCAGTCGACTGCTGGGCGGTATTGGATTCAGGCCCAGCTTAGAACAGGCGTAGTAACTGCTGCTCCATCGGAGTAACAAGTACGATCAGCACTAGCTGGGCGAAAATGAACACCGCTAAAGGGCTGAGGTCGAAACCGCCCGCGGTGGGAATGCGGTTGCGTAACGGACGCAATAGCGGCCGGGTAAGCGCGTCCAGCACCGGGCTGAGGATGGTGTGGGGATTGATCCAGCTGAGAATGGCTTGCAGCAGCACCGCATAAAGAAAGATATAGATGCTGAGTTTGAGCAGGCCGACAAATGCCAAGCCCAGCAAGGCGATCCAAATGGTGTTGTCTGCAACAAGCAAGGGAAAGTCGCGTATCCACAAAGAGCCCACTTGCAGCAGGAATTGCGCAATGAATGCCAGCAGCAGGGTGGAAGTGTCCAGGCCGCCAATCCCCGGGACAATACGCCGGATGGGTTTGACGGCAAAGTTGGTGACGGCGACGATGGCCTGGGAGACAGGGTTATGGAAAGGCGCCCGTGTCAGTTGCAGGTAGAAGCGCAGCAGCAGGGCCAGGGTAAATAGCCCCAATAAAGTATGCAGCAGGAATTGCAAGGCGTTGTCTATCATGCGGACTCCCGGCTTGAGGTTGCTGTTGGCATTGTTAATCCTTTCCTAATTGTTCGCCCAGTTCGCGTGCGCGTTCCGCTGCCGCATGCGCTGCCTGGATAATCGCCTGTTTGATATTGGCCTGTTCCATGGACTGGATCGCCCGCTCTGTGGTGCCGCCCTTGGATGTTACCTGGGAGCGCAATGTCGCTGCGGGCGAGTCGCTCTGGCTTGCCAGCTTGCTGGCGCCGAGGAATGTTTGCAGGCTCAATGAGCGTGCCTGTTCCGGGTCAAAGCCAAGCTCCAGTGCTGCCTGTTCCAGTGCTTCAATGAAGTAGAACACATAAGCCGGGCCGCTGCCAGAAATCGCGGTGACTGCGTCTATCTTGCTTTCATCGTCCAACCATAATGTACTGCCTGCAGCGGACAATAGCAGGTTGGCCTGTTCGCGCTGTTCCATGCTGACGCCTTCTGCCGCATAAAGGCCAGACACGCCAGCCTGGATTTGCGCAGGCGTATTGGGCATGACGCGCACAATGGCGCTGTAGCCGTTCAGCCAGCGGCTGAGGGCAGCGCAACTGATACCGGCGGCAATGGAAATAATGAGTTGCTGCTTGAGAAAACTCGCGAGAAAAATAGCGAGGTCGCGCAGTTGCTGGGGTTTGACTGCCAGGACGATGACGTCTGAATTGACGACGCTGGGCAGGTGCTCCGTGGCCTGCACGCCAAACGCTTCTGTCAGTTGCGCACGCTTTGCTGCATCCAGTTCCACGACATTGATATCTGCCGTGTTGAAGCCTTTTTGCTTGAGTCCGCCGATGATGGCGCCTGCCATGTTGCCGCCGCCGATGAAGCTGATTTTCATAGTGACTATTCTGTTGTTGATGTTGTTGACTTGATCCGGGCACCGAAAATGGCTGAGCCCACCCTGACTATTGTCGCACCCTCCCGGATAGCTGCGGGAAAATCTTCCGACATGCCCATGGACAAGGTATCCAGGTCGTGACCTTGCGCCAATAGTGTTTGGTAGATGTTACGCACCTCGCGGAACTGGGCCTGCTGCACTGCCGGGTCGGCCGTCGGCGCAGGAATCGCCATAAGGCCTCGCAGGCTCAGGCGCGGCAATTGCCTGATATGTCCGGCAAGCGCAATCGCTTCTGCCGCGCTGGCGCCGCTCTTGCTGTTTTCCTCGCTTATATTGACCTGGATGCAGACCTGAAGCTGAGGGAGTTCTGCACTGCGGGCCGCATTGAGCCGCTCGGCGATCTTGACGCGATCCACGCTGTGCACCCAGTCGAAATGCTGGGCGATTGCTTGGGTCTTGTTGCTCTGGATCGGGCCGATAAAGTGCCATTCTATCGCCAGGTCCTTGAGTTCTGCCTGCTTGGTCAGCGCTTCCTGCAGGTAATTCTCGCCGAACTTGCGCTGCCCGAGCATGTAGACTTCGCGCATGGCGCTGGCCGGGTGCGCCTTGCTTACGGCCAGCAGGCTCACAGAGTCCGGCGCTCTTCCGGCATCAAGCGCTGCGGCCTCGATGCTGGCCTTGATTGCTTGCCAGCGCCCGCCAATTGTGTCCATAATCCGTCCATCCTTCGTGATTGCAACCATACCGGGCACCAGCGTGCCTGGGGCAAAATTATAACAGGAGCCTCTCTTGGATATTTCGGATTTACTGGCGTTCTCGGTCAAAAACAAGGCTTCCGACTTGCATCTCTCGGCAGGGATGCCGCCATTGATCCGGGTGCATGGCGATGTGCGCAAGATCAATGTGCCGCCGCTGGACCACAGCGCTGTGCACGACATGGTGTATGACATCATGAACGACGGCCAGCGCAAGGTGTACGAAGAGACGCTGGAGTGTGATTTTTCCTTCGAGATCCCCAACCTGGCGCGTTTCCGTGTCAATGCCTTCAACCAGAACCGCGGGGCTGGCGCGGTATTCCGTACCATTCCTTCCAAGGTGCTGACCATGGAGCAGTTGGGCTGTCCGCCCATCTTCCGCGAGATTGCGCAGAACCCGCGCGGCATCGTGCTGGTGACCGGGCCTACCGGCTCCGGTAAATCCACCACATTGGCGGCCATGATCGACTTCATCAATGAAAACGAGTTCGGCCATATTCTTACCGTGGAAGACCCGATCGAGTTCGTGCATATCTCGAAAAAATGCCTGATCAACCAGCGCGAGGTCGGGCCGCATACCCTGTCATTTTCCAATGCCTTGCGTTCAGCACTGCGTGAAGACCCGGACGTGATCCTGGTCGGTGAAATGCGGGACCTGGAAACCATCCGCCTGGCACTAAGCGCGGCTGAAACCGGCCACCTGGTGTTCGGCACCCTGCACACTAGTTCCGCTGCCAAGACCATAGACCGTATCGTCGATGTATTCCCGGCAGCGGAAAAGGAGATGGTGCGCTCCATGTTGTCGGAATCGTTACGCGCCGTGATCTCGCAAACCCTGTGCAAGACCAAGGATGAGCAAGGCCGTGTGGCGGCGCATGAAATCATGATCGGCACGCCAGCTATCCGCAACCTGATCCGCGAGAACAAGATTGCGCAGATGTATTCCGCGATCCAGACTGGGCAGAATGTCGGCATGCAGACCCTGGACCAGAACCTGCAAGACCTGGTGCGGCGTAACCTGATTTCCCTGGCCGAGGCAAGAACCAAAGCTGCCAACAAGGATGCCTTTGTCGGCTAGCCGGAGATAAACGAATTATATGGATCAGGGGCAAGCAGAGAAGTTTGTATTCGACCTATTGCGGTTGATGCTGGGTAAGAAGGCATCCGACCTCTTCATTACGGCAGGATTTCCGCCGGCCATGAAGATAGACGGCAAGATGATGCCGGTAACGCAACAGGCACTGACAGCGCAGCAGGCGCGCGAGATTGCGCGTGCCATCATGAACGACAAGCAGGCGGCAGAATTTGAAGCAAGCCGCGAGTGCAATTTTGCCATCGGCATGCCAGGCGTGGCGCGTTTCCGCGTCAATGCCTTTGTGCAGCGCGGCAGTGTCGGCCTGGTGTTCCGTACCATTACCACCAAGATTCCGCGTCTTGAGGAATTGGGGCTGCCGGAGATACTCAAGGAGGTTGCCCAGGCCAAGCGCGGCTTGGTGATTTTTGTTGGCGGTACCGGTTCAGGCAAGTCTACCTCGCTTGCAGCGATGGTAGGTTACCGCAATGAAAACAGCCACGGCCACATCATCACCATAGAAGACCCGATCGAGTTTGTGCATGAGCACAAGAACTGCATCATCACCCAGCGCGAGATCGGGGTGGATACCGACAACTGGCAGACAGCGCTCAAGAACACCTTGCGCCAAGCGCCGGACGTGATTCTGATCGGCGAAATCCGTGACCGTGAAACCATGGATTACGCTATTGCCTTTGCCGAGACCGGGCACCTGTGCATGGCCACCCTGCATGCCAACAGCACCAACCAGGCATTGGACCGCATCATCAACTTCTTCCCGGAAGAGCGCCGCCACCAGTTGCTCATGGATTTGTCGCTCAATGTGCAGGCGTTTGTCTCCCAGCGTCTGATTGCGCGTAAAGGCACCACAGGCCGTGTTGCGGCGATGGAAATCATGATCAACTCGCCGCTGATTTCCGACCTGATCTTCAAGGGCGAAGTGCACGAAATCAAGGAGATCATCGCCAAGTCGCGCGAGCTGGGCATGCAGACGTTTGACCAATCCCTGTTCGTCTTGCACGAGGCAGACCTGATCAGCTATGAGGATGCCCTGCGCAATGCGGATTCGGTTAACGACCTCAGGCTCAGGATCAAGCTGGAGGGCAAGGATGCCAAGGACAAGGACCTCTCCGCAGGGTTGGATAATCTCGGTATAGTGTGAGCCTGTCAGCACTGCTTGCTGATATTCTCCAATTTTCTTTTCTGAAAGCCGAATATGCTGGAATGGTTGGCAAGCCCTGAAGCCTGGATTGCGCTCGCAACATTGACTGCCCTGGAAATCGTCCTCGGCATAGACAACATCATCTTTATCTCCATCCTCGTCGGCCGCCTGCCGGAAAAGCAGCGAAACATTGCCAGACGGCTTGGACTGAGCCTGGCGATGATCGCGCGCCTGGCGCTGCTATTCTCCATTTCCTGGGTCATGGGCCTTACCCAGCCCTGGTTCGAGATTGCTGGCGTGGAAGTATCCGGCCGCGACTTGATCCTGATTGGCGGCGGCCTGTTCCTGCTCGCCAAGGCCACGCATGAAATCCATAACAGCCTTGAAGGCGTCGATGGCCATAACGAAGGCAATGTGGTCGTTGCCAGCATGGGCATGGTGCTGGTGCAGATCGCCGTGCTGGACATCGTATTCTCGCTGGATTCCGTGATTACCGCCGTTGGGTTGGCCGACCATGTCGGCATCATGGCGACCGCCATCATTATTGCTGTGGGTGTCATGCTGTTTGCTGCCAAGTCCATAGGCGAGTTTGTCGATGGGCACCCCACGATTAAGATTCTTGCCTTGTCCTTCCTGATCCTGGTTGGCGTGACACTGATGGTGGAAGGCTTCGATGTGCATGTGCCGAAAGGCTACATCTACTTTGCCATGGCGTTCTCGGTGGCGGTGGAAATGCTCAACATCCGCATGCGTAAGCGCGTGGCTACGAGAAAGCCGGTGAAGTTGCGCAAGAAACCGATGCAATGATGATTCGCCATGGGCCGCGATAGTGCATGGTGTTGAATCATGGTGCGGAGGAATGCGGGGAAGTAGAAGTTATGTCAATCTATCTTGCTGAATAATATGTAATTTTATACATACACTCATTTGGTATTCATATTGCTTTGGTTCCTAATGACCTTTTCAATATCATGGGAGTTGGCCAAATGAGTGAGCATGTCTGTCAGCAAGGGTGCCGTCATCATTCACATGCAGCGGATAACCCGGAAATCCAGCAAGAGTTTCAGGAAGGCAGGCGCGATTTCATGCGTGACTTTGCCGTCGGAGGCGTGCTCGCCTCTGCGGCAAGCATGGGGATCAGTGCCAGTGCTTTTGGCCAGACTACGCCCAAGTCTGGTGCCTCCACCGGGCATGCCACCCATTACTATATTCCCGCTAACGATAAAACCGTGAATTGGGGGTTCTTCAGTAAATCCCTGAAACCCATTGTGGAGCTTGAGTCGGGTGACTTCGCCACCATGGAGACACTGACCCACCATTCCAATGACGATGCACCGCTCATGGTCAAGGGCGACCCTGGCGCCGAGAGCGTGTTTTACTGGGACAGCAAGCACAAGAATGTGGATCGTCGCGGGGTCGGGCCGATGGATCACAAGCTGGGGGCTGGCGGTGGCCTCGGCGTGCATATCTGTACCGGGCCGGTTGCAGTCAAGGGCGCGCAGCCGGGTGATGTGCTGGAGGTGCGGATTGTTGATGTGGCATTGCGCCCGAGCGCCAACCCTGAATTCAAGGGCAAGGCTTTCGGCTCCAATGTCGCCGCCAACTGGGGCTTTCACTATAACGATCTGATAGAAGAGCCGAAGAAGCGCGAAGTCGTGACGATTTACGAGCTGGATGCCACAGGGGAGCGCAATTGGGCCCGTGCATTCTATAACTACCGCTGGACGCCGCAGACCGATCCTTTCGGCGTGGTGCACCCGATTGTCGATTATCCAGGCGTGCCTGTTGATCACAGCACCATCAGCAAAAATTACGATGTGCTGAAAAATATCCGCGTCCCGGTACGCCCGCATTTCGGCACCATGGGGCTGGCGCCGGTGGAGGCTGACATGGTGAACTCCATCCCGCCAAGCTACACCGGCGGCAATATCGACAATTGGCGCATAGGAAAGGGCGCGACCATGTATTACCCGGTTTCAGTGCCGGGCGGCATGTTCTCAGTGGGTGATCCGCATGCCTCGCAAGGGGATTCTGAAATGTGCGGCACCGCGATCGAGTGTTCCTTGACCGGCACCTTCCAGTTCATCCTGCACAAAAAGGCCGATCTGGCAGGCACCGCACTGGAAAGCCTGCAATATCCGCTGCTGGAAACCCAGGATGAATGGGTGCTGCATGGCTTCAGCTATGCCAACTACCTTGCCGAGCTTGGCGCTGATGCGCAAAACAGCATCTTTTCGAAATCCTCGCTGGATCTGGCGCTCAAGGATGCATTCCGCAAGATGCGGCATTTCCTCATGCATACCCAGCATTTGAGCGAGGACGAGGCGGTTTCATTGATGTCGATCGGCGTGGACTTTGGTGTGACTCAGGTGGTAGATGGCAACTGGGGCGTGCATGCCGTGGTGAAAAAAGGCATTTTCCCGGCGCGAGATGCTTAGCTAATCCTTGCTGGACGAGCCTCAGGCCCTCTGCAAATCATTTACAGAGGGCCTGGACATCTAGCCGCTGTAGGCAATCTGGCCGTTGACCAGGGTGTAACGCACCTTGCCTGCCAGTTCCAGTCCGTTGAACGGGGTGTTCTTGCCCTGGCTTAACAGGTTGGCTGCTTTCACTTTCCAGTATTGCTGCGGGTCGAAGATGCAGACGTCTGCCTGCGCATCCAGGCCCAGGTGCCCTTGGCTGATGCCCAGGCTGGCCGCGGGTACGCTGGTGATGCGCGTCAGCGCTTCGGCCAGCGGTACTTTCTGTTCTTCTGCCCACTTCAGGGTAAGCGGCAGCAGCAGTTCCAGCCCGGTGGCGCCTGCTTCCGCTTCAGCAAACGGCATGAGCTTGGCATCTTCATCCACGGGGGCATGGTCCGAACATACGAGGTCAATGGTGCCATCTGCCAAGCCTTGGCGCAGGGCATCGCGGTCGCGCTGGCTGCGCAACGGCGGACGCAAGTGGCAGTTGGTATCGAAGAAGCCGATATCGTGCTCGGTGAGGTGCAGGTGGTTGGCGCTGACATCGCAACTGATCTTCAGGCCTTTCTGCTTGGCTTCGCGCACCATGGTCACGCCTTCGGCACTGGAAAGGCGGCACAGGTGGACCCTGGCGCCGGTTTCGCGCGCGATGTGGATGATGGTGGCCAATGCCAGGGTTTCAGCCGCGACCGGGATGGTCTTGAGGCCTAGGCGTGCAGCTACCTCGCCATCATGCGCCACACCGCTCTGGGATAGGTAAGGTTCCTGCGGGCGCAGCCATACGGTAAAGCCGAAGGTGGCAGCATATTGCATGGCGCGCCATAACACTTGAGTGTCAACAATGGCCTGGTCAGCCTGGGTGAAGCCGACGCAGCCTGCGTCGGTGAGCTCGTTCATTTCCGTGAGCTGCTTGCCTGCAAGCTGGCGCGTGAGCGCGCCCAGTGGATATACGTTGCTCAGGTGCAGTTGCTCGGCGCGATGCTTGAGCATTTCAACCAGGCCGGATTCATCCAGCACCGGATCGGTATCGGGCGGACAGGCGAGACTGGTGATGCCGCCCGCGACGGCAGCATGCAGTTCGCTTTTCAGTGTCGCCTTGTATTCATTGCCGGGTTCGCGCAGGCGTGCTGAAACATCCACCAGGCCAGGGCAGACAACCAGTCCGGTTGCGTCTATGACCTGGTCGGCAGCAAAGCCGTCTGGAGCATTGCCTATGCCTGCAATCCTGCCATTACTGATGTAGATATCCTGGATGGCATCAATATTGTGTTTGGGGTCGATCAGCCGCCCCTGCTTGATCTCGACGATGTTCATTCGGAGTTTCCTGCAAGTATGCTCATGACCGCCATGCGTACGGCGATGCCGTAGGTGACCTGGGGCAGGATGACGGATTGCTTGCCATCGGCAACGGCCGAGTCGATTTCCACGCCGCGGTTCATTGGTCCCGGGTGCATGACGATGGCATCAGGTTTCGCCAGCGCCAGCTTTTCCTGCGTGAGGCCATAACACTTGAAATACTCTTGGGCGCTAGGCAGCAGGGCGCCATTCATGCGCTCGTTCTGCAGGCGCAGCATCATGATCACATCCACGTCCTTCAGGCCTTCATTCATGTCGTGGTAAACCTGCACGCCCAGTTTTTCCACATGCTGCGGCAGCAAGGTCTTGGGCGCGATCACGCGCACTTCAGGTATGCCCAGCGTGGTAAGCGCGTGGATTTCGGAGCGTGCGACGCGAGAGTGCAGCACATCGCCCACCAGGGCCACGCGCAGGTTGTGCATTTCCGGCTTGTAGCGGCGGATGGTGAACACATCGAGCAAGCCCTGGGTCGGATGGGCATGGCGGCCGTCGCCTGCATTGATCACGTGGATATGCGGGGCGACATGCTGCGCAATGAAATGGGCCGCGCCGGATTCAGCATGGCGCACGACAAACATGTCGGCATGCATGGCGGTGAGGTTGTCCACGGTATCGAGTATGGTCTCGCCCTTGGATTGTGAGGAAGTGCCGACATTCAGCGTGATGACGTCCGCCGAAAGGCGCTTGGCTGCGATTTCGAATGTCGTCCGGGTGCGCGTGCTGTTCTCGAAGAAAATGTTACAGACGGTCTTGCCGCGCAGCAAAGGCACTTTCTTGACTTCGCGCTCGGCCACGCCGACGAAGGATTCGGCGGTATCCAGTATCTGGTTGAGGATGGCGCGTGGCAATCCCTCGGTGGTGAGCAGGTGCTTGAGCTTGCCGTCTTTGGTAAGTTGGGGGTTATGCATCAGGCATGCGCCTCCAGGGTGAATTGGAGTTGGTTGTTTTCATCACGGGATAATTGCAGTTTTTGTTGCGGCGGGATTTCCAGTTCCAGCGCTGCTACCTGCGGGCAGATCGGCAGTTCGCGCCCGCCGCGGTCCACCAGCACGGCCAGGCTGATGCTGGCTGGCCTGCCGTAGTCGAACAGTTCGTTCATGGCCGCGCGTATGGTGCGACCAGTATAGAACACATCATCGAGCAGGATGATGTGCTGTTCTTCAACGTCGAATGGAATCTGCGACGGGCGTGTTTCGGCGTGCAGGCCGCGCTGGTTGTAGTCATCGCGATAGAACGAGCTGTCGAGCATGCCTAGCACCAGCGAGTAATCAGGGTGGGATTGTTGCAGCGAGGGAAACAAACGTTCGGCAATCCAGGCGCCGCCGCTGTGGATGCCGACAATGGCGGTTTTTGGCTGGATGAATGGGGCAAGTTTCTGTTCCAGAATCAGGAGCAGGTCTTCTGCATTAGGTAATTGCGGGTTCAATGTCATGAGGCAAGTCCATCAAAGTAGGATTGCAGGATATGCTGTGCGGCTACTTGGTCCAGCATGGGTTTCTGCTTGCGGCCGGTAATGCCGCTTTCCCTGAGCGCCTGGCTGGCCTCTGCGGAGCTCAGGCGCTCATCGACCAGTTTTACCGGCAGGTTGAAGCGGCCTTCAAGGCGGCGTGCAAATTTGCGGCAAAGCTGGGTCAGCGTATGCTCGTCGCCATTGAGGTAGCTTGGCAGGCCAACCACCAAGGCAACCGGTTGCCACTCGGCAATCAGCTCGGCAATGGTAGAAAAACGCTTGTCATTGGCTTCTTCGTCAATGGTAATGAGCGGGTGGGCAATGCCGAGCAAGTGCTCGCCAATCGCGACGCCTATGCGCTTTTCGCCAAAGTCGAATCCGAGCACGCAGCCTAGGGTCGGTTGGCTGGGCGCGGCCTCAGGCATGCCCGGCTTCCTCGGCAAAGCGGGCGAAATCCAGGCCCAGCAATGCCATTGTGGCTTGTACCTTTTCTTCTGCGGGCAAGCCGAACAGCACATGGTCGCGTTGTTCTGGCGTGGCTTCTACCGTCAGCCAGGCATTCTGGGCAATCTCTTGTTCCAGCTGGCCTGCTGACCAGCCTGCATACCCCAGGCTGATAAAGAAGTTGCTGGGAATATGTCCTTCGGCAACCGCTTGCAGAATATCCTTGGAAGTGGTGAGGCCTGTATTTTCGTCGATGTTGAGCGTGGAGTCCCAGTCTTCCAGCGGCTGGTGCAGGACGAATCCACGATCAAGCTGTACCGGGCCGCCGAAATAGACCGGTCGGTCTGTCAGTTCGCTGGAAAGCGGCAGGTTCAATTGCTTGAACAATGCCTGTAGCTTCATATCGATAGGGCGGTTGATGACGATGCCCATGGCGCCATCAGTATTATGTTCGCAGACGAAAGTGACCGACTTTGCGAAATAGGGATCGGTCATGGCGGGCATGGCAACCAGAAACTGACCAGTGAGATTAACGTTTTCCACGTGGCTATTATCTCATATAACCATGGCTTGAATCAGCCGCTCAGGGTGTTTCAACGTATCCGGTGATTTCCAGGCCGAAGCCGACAATGCTCGGCATTTTGCGTGGCGCGGCCAGCAGTTTCATTTTCTTCACGCCCAGATCCAGCAGAATTTGCGAGCCTATGCCGTAATTGCGCAGGTCCTGGCGGATGCGGACCGGTTCATCGGCAAACTTGATACGCTCCACCAGGTCCTCGGCATTTTCACCATTGTGCAGCAATACGACAACGCCGGCTTGCGCCTCCTGAATCTTCTTCATGGCCTGCAAGGTGTTCCATGAATGTGAGCGGCTACTTTCATCAATGAGGTCGAACACGGAAAGTGGTTCATGGACGCGCACCAGCACTTCCTGATCGGGGCTGATGTTCCCTTTGACCAATGCCAGATGGGTTCGCTTGGCAATAGTATCGGCATAGGCAATCAGACGCATGGGGCCATAAGGGGTGATGACATCGCGTTCTGCGGCGCGCTTGACCAGGCATTCGTTCTCGTTGCGATACTGGATCAGGTCGGCGATGGTGCCGATCTTGAGATGATGTTGCTTGGCAAATTCAATGAGGTCAGGCAGGCGGGCCATGCTGCCATCCTCCTTGAGTATCTCGCAAATGACAGAAGCGGGAGTGAGGCCTGCCAGGGCAGAGAGGTCGCATCCAGCCTCAGTATGGCCTGCACGCACCAGCACGCCGCCGTTTTGCGCGGCAACCGGGAAGATGTGGCCAGGGCTGACAATGTCGGTCGGCTTGGCATTCGGTGCTACTGCTGCTTGTATGGTTCTGGCGCGGTCGCCGGCAGATATGCCGGTAGTGACGCCGGTGGCGGCTTCGATTGAAACCGTGAAATTGGTGCCCATGCCGCTGCCATTTCTCTCCACCATGGCGGGCAGGTCTAGCTGCCTGCAACGTTCTTCAGTCAATGTCAGGCAAATCAGGCCGCGCCCATGTTTTGCCATGAAGTTGATATGTTCGGCAGTGGTGAACTGTGCGGCAAGGACAAGGTCGCCTTCGTTCTCGCGGTCTTCTTCGTCAACGAGGATCACCATGCGCCCTTGGCGCATTTCTTCAATGATTTCTGTGGTCGGGCTGATCATGATTTATAAGGGGTGAGTTTGCAGAATGCCAGAGGTTCAGGCAGGTATATTGCTCCATTGCGTCATGCGGTCCACATAACGGGCAATGAGATCAACTTCAAGATTGACGCGGCTGCCTACGCCCAGGCTGTTCAATGTAGTGACTTCCACAGTGTGCGGGATGAGGTTGACGCTGAAATCATCGCCATCCACGCTGTTCACCGTGAGGCTGACACCATCAATGGTGACGGAGCCTTTTACCGCAATGTAGCGTGACAAGCTATTTGGGGCGCGCACAACGAGCAACATGCTTTCGCCAACTGGCTCAAAGCGAATGGCCTGGCCCACGCCATCAACATGCCCGCTGACCAGGTGGCCGCCCAGGCGGTCAGAAAGTCGCAGTGCTTTTTCCAGATTGACTTCGCGCAGGGTATCCAGTCCAACCGTACATGACAGGGTTTCCTTGGAGACATCTGCCTCGAATGATCTTGATCCCAATGTAATCACGGTCAGGCAGACACCATTGACGGCAATGCTGTCGCCAATGGCGACATCCTGCAGGTCAAGATCGCCTGTATCAATGACAAGCCTGGCGTCATCGCCATGGGGCGTGATGGAACTGATATGGCCCTGGGCCTGAATAATGCCGGTAAACATGATGTGAATTCTAGCAGACGTAGGAAGGACTTTGGCGGAATTTTGTTTGGAAGCTAAGCGCTTCCCTTGTTTTTAATCTGAATTGTAAAGTTTCAATATAATTAGATGGTTATTTTTGTGACAACGAGAATTAGTCCGATGGTACTAATTAGTCCAGACGTACTAAATGCAAAAAATGAAATCAACCTTATACTGCGTCCCAGTATCAAACGGGACAAATAAGTCCGTATCAATTTTCAAGAAGACTGTTTGTCGATTGCAGTAAAGTAAAAATTAGAGAAGGGGCTGTAATGTTGAATTTCAAGGGGACAATTGTAAGCGCACTGCTGATTGGTGCATCCATCATTAGTCAGTCTGCATTGGCGACACCATCTGCCGGTATTGAGGCCACGCTGACCGGGTATGAGTTTTCCAGCAAGAAAAACGTGGTTGACGTCAACGTCGACCTGAAGGGTTCAGGTTTATTCGGCTGGTGGGGCGGTGTATCGGGTGATGTTGCCGCAGGTGCATATTCCGGTACTTGGAGCAATGGTGATTCTTTTGCCGCCTTCTGCGTCGAGTTGACGCAAAACTTCAGAACATTTGGCAAATCTGCCGTCTATACCGAAGGTACTTTCAGTTCCACGGTAGAAAGCAACCTGACCAATCTGGCCAACAAGTACTATTCCTTTGTCGATGACGCAATTTCCTCAGCTGCCTTCCAGGTGGCCGTTTGGGAAATCGTCAGTGAAAAGTCGGACAACCTTAACCTGGATAAAGGCAAGTTTGAAGCTGATCCAGTATGGAACGGCTTCTTGTGGTTTGGCAGCTACGATGCAGAATCCAAGGCGGCTATTTCGCTTGCCAAGACATGGCTCTCTGGCGTCAACGATGACAGTATTCTGGCTACTGGCGACTACAGCCTGACCTATCTGAAGAACAAGAACTACCAAGACTTGGTTGTCTTTACTTCTATTGCGGCAGTGCCTGAGCCAGCGACATACGGCATGCTGCTGTTGGGCATGGGGGTCGTGGCATTGGTTGCACGCCGTCGCCGTGGCGAGAGCATCCGCTTCTAAGCGGCGCTTGTTATAAACAAAAGCCCTTCCAGTTGTTGGAAGGGCTTTTTTATTGGCTTGCAACCGTGGTCGGTGCTGTACATGAGGCTCTTTCACGCTAGAATGCGGCATGGCATTTTTCAAACAACTTCCCTTTGAGCTTTTTGTCGGCTTGCGCTACACGCGGGCCAAAAGGCGCAATCACTTTATTTCCTTTATTTCGCTGACCAGCATGGTCGGCATCGGCCTGGGCGTGGCGGCATTGATCGTCGTGCTCTCGGTCATGAACGGTTTCCAGGATGAACTGCGCAACCGTATTCTCGGCGTGGCTTCGCACCTGCAGATTACCGGGCCGAACAATACGCTGGAGGACTGGCAAGGCCTGTTGCAGAAGGTCGATGGCGCGCCGCATGTGCAGGATGGTGCCCCGTATGTTATGGCGCAAGGCATGCTCTCCTTTGGACAAGCGGTGCAGGGCGCAATTATCCGCGGCGTATTGCCCGGCCTCGAAGACAAGGTGGCCGAACTTGGCCACCATATGCGCGCAGGAAAACTGGCTGACCTCAAGCCGGGCGAGTTTGGCGTGGTGTTGGGTTCCGAGCTGGCCCAGTCGCTGGGCGTGGTGCTGGGTGACAAGGTAGTGCTGATGGCGCCCCAGGGCCAATTCACGCCCACGGGCGTAGTGCCGCGCATCAAGCAGTTCAAGGTGGTCGGCTTGTTCGAGATCGGCATGTTTGAATACGATTCCGGGCTGGCCTTGATTCATATCGATGATGCTGCCAAGCTTTACCGCATGGGTGACAGCGTCTCCGGCGTGCGGCTCAAGCTTGATGACCTGTTCGATGCCCCGGCTGTAGCGCGCCAACTGGGGCAGCGCCTGATGGGCGCTGGCAACTATTACATCAGTGACTGGACACAGCAGCATGCCAATTTCTTCCGCGCCATCCAGATGGAAAAACGCGTGATGTTCATCATACTGGCGCTGATTGTGGCGGTGGCGGCATTCAATATTGTCTCCACACTGGTCATGGCGGTGACGGACAAGCGTGCCGACATTGCCATCATGCGCACCTTTGGCGCCAGCCCGCGCAGCATCATGCAGATTTTCATCGTGCAAGGGGCTCTGATCGGCGTGATCGGCACTGTGGTTGGCGCATTCTTCGGTGTCCTGATCGCATTGAATATCGACACCATCGTGCCATTTATCGAACGTATCTTGGGTACACAGTTTCTTGCCAAGGATGTGTATTACATCAGTGACCTGCCATCCAAACTGCTGTGGTCGGACGTGGCCGTGATCGTGGTGCTGTCTTTTGTCTTGAGCCTGCTGGCTACCCTTTACCCAAGCTGGCGTGCGGCCAGGGTCAACCCGGCGGAGGCCTTGCGTTATGAGTAACCCGACCATTCTGCAATGCACGGATTTGCAGAAAACCTATACCGGCCTTGACGTTGCAGTGCTCAATGGCATCAGCCTGCAGGTAGATGCAGGTGAGCAGATTGCGATTGTCGGGACGTCGGGTTCGGGCAAGAGCACTTTGCTGCACTTGCTCGGCGGCCTGGACGAGCCAAGCGCTGGCAGCGTCAATGTGATGGGCAAGCCGCTTGCGGCATTGAATGAAACGCAGCGTGGCGAATTGCGCAATCAGGCGCTGGGGTTTGTCTATCAGTTCCACCATTTGCTCCCGGAATTTACTGCGCTGGAAAACGTGGCCTTGCCGTTGATGATACGCCGCTTGTCGCGTACCGAGGCGCTGGCGCGCGCGCAGGAAGTGCTGGCGAAGGTAGGGCTTGGCCACAGGCTGGAACATATGCCGGGTGAGCTTTCCGGCGGCGAGCGTCAGCGTGCCGCCGTGGCGCGGGCGCTAGTGACCAGTCCGCGTTGCGTGCTGGCGGACGAGCCGACCGGTAACCTTGACCGGCATACGGCCCAGGGGGTATTCGATCTCTTGTTGGAGCTGAATCGTGATCAGGGTGTGAGCCTGGTGGTGGTGACGCACGACCTAGAGCTGGCAGCCCGCATGCAGCGGCAATACCGCCTTGAAGACGGCAGGCTGAATCCCGCCTGATTGGGTGATCGGCGATGCCCATTTTTGCACTGTCATTTGTAGCCGGTGCCTGGGCGTTGCAACAATTGCCGGGATTGCCCACCCTATCCTGGGCGTGGGGCTTGCTGCCTTTGTTTTTCCTTTCCTGGCGCTTGCGTCACCTGGATGTGATCAATCACCTGCTGCTCGGCTTGCTGGGCGCTGCGCTAGGGTTTAGCTGGGCGGCATGGCTGGCACATTCCCGCATGGCCGATGAGCTGCCGCATGCCTGGGAAGGCCGCGATATTCAAATCATCGGCGTGGTGGCAAGCCTGCCTGCCGCGCATGACCGTGGTGAGCGGTTTGATTTTGATGTCGAGCAGGTGCAAACACCCGGTGCGGTAGTTCCCAAAAGAATTTCCCTGATGCATTACCGGGGCGGCTTTGCCATGGGCGCTCCTTCATCTCCGGCGCGAGATGCCAGCCTGCCGATATTCCATGCCGGCGAACGTTGGCAATTGACGGTCCGGCTCAAACGTCCGCACAGCACATCCAATCCCCATGGCTATGATTTCGAGCTATGGATGCTGGAGCGTAACATCCGCGCCAGCGGCTATATCCGCAATAACCCTTCTCCTGTGCGGCTGGATGCCCAGGTGAACAGGCCCGGCTACTGGGTGGAGATGGTGCGGGAGGCGGTGAGCCAGCGCATGGCGCATGTCCTGCAGGACAAACCTTATGCCGGGGTATTGAAAGCGCTGGCGATTGGTGAGGATGATGCCATCAGCCAACAGGATTGGCAGGTGTTCCGCCGTACCGGGATCATTCACTTGGTCAGTATTTCCGGATTGCATATCACCATGCTGTCAGGGATTGTCTATGCCCTCGTGGTTGGCATCTGGCGCAGGATTCCCGGCTGGGTGCTTTATTTGCCCGCACGCAAGGTCGGGCTGCTTGCCGGAGTGCTGACGGCGGTTGCCTATTCGCTGGTAGCGGGTTTTTCCGTGCCGACGCAACGTACTTTATATATGTTATCCGTGTTTGCCCTGGCATTCTGGTCAGGACGGCGCGTGTCCATAGGCCGGGTATTGCTGCTGGCCTTGCTGATCGTGGTAATGATCGATCCTTGGGCAGTGCTCGCAGCCGGGTTCTGGCTCTCTTTCGGTGCCGTTGCACTGATCGCCTATGTGATGGGCGGCCGCCTGCAAAGGCCACATTGGCTACGGGACGCGATTCTGACACAGTGGGCGGTGACGGTTGGCCTGATGCCTGCCTTACTACTGTTGTTCGGGCAGTTTTCCTTGATTTCTCCATTTGCCAACGCCTTTGCCATTCCCTTGGTGAGCCTGGTGATTGTTCCATTGACATTGCTTGGCAGTTTTCTGCCCCTGGATTCCTTGTTATGGCTGGCGCATTGGATCATGCAGTTCGCCATGGATATCCTGGTATGGCTGAGCAATTTGCCTTCCGCGGTATGGCAGCAGCATGCGCCATCAGTGCTGGCCATGTTGTTGGCAGCTGTGGGCGTGGCCTGCCTGTTGCTGCCCAGGGGCATTCCCTTGCGCTGGCTTGGGTTGGTGGGGCTGTTGCCGCTTTTTCTCGAGGTTCCGCCAGCACCAGCGAATGGGGATATGCGCGTTGCGGTCCTGGACGTGGGGCAGGGGCTGGCCGTCGTGGTAAGGACGGAAACGCATGTGTTGGTATACGATACCGGCCCAAAGTTCTCGAGCGAAAGCGATAGTGGTAGCCGGGTGATTGTGCCTTACCTGCACGGCGAAGGGGTAAAGCGCCTGCATGGCGTGGTGGTGAGCCATGATGACCTTGACCATACTGGAGGCCTTGATTCTGTTCTGTCTGCCATCCCGGTGGACTGGTTGCTCAGTTCATTGCCGGCTGATAAACCCGAACTTGCCAATCTGCAGCATTTGCCATGCCAGGCAGGCCAGCAATGGCATTGGGATGGGATTGATTTTGACATGCTATATCCTGCCAATGCGGCCACGTTCCCGGCTGGTGTCAAAACCAATAACCGCAGTTGCGTGCTGCGCGTCCGCAGTGCGGGTGGCACACTATTACTGCCCGGAGATATTGAGCGTTCCGCCGAGGCCGACTTGCTGGATGCAACATCACAGAATATCGCCACTGACGTGCTGGTGGCGCCGCATCATGGTAGCAAGACTTCTTCCACCCTTAGTTTTGTTGAGGCCGCAAAACCGCAAGCGGTTATTTTCACAGTGGGCTATCGCAACCGCTTCCGGCATCCGCGGCAGGAGGTTCTGGCGCAGTATGATGCCATCGGTGCCAAGCGGTATCGTTCGGATCATGATGGTGCTGTGATTCTGGATTTCAAACGAGACAGTGGAATTGCGGCAACCCGCTGGCGCGAAAAGTCGCGACGGTACTGGTATGACATGCCTGCCGGTTTTACACCGGCTTCCCTTGCTGAAACCGGCGGCGCACGATAAAGTAACGCCACTTTACAGAACATCTTAGGGGCACTTTGTGTGGGAAATCATTAAAGCGGCAGGATGGCCGATCTGGCCGCTGATCTTTGCTTCAATCGTAGCAGTTGCCATTATTATCGAGCGCCTGATCGCCTTGCGCGAGCAGCAGATCGTGCCTAAGACCTTGTTGCCCGAGGTGCAGAACTGGCTGGGCCAGGGGCGTGCCGGGGTGACGCCGGAAGCTTTGTCCAGGCTGGAAAAGCACTCCTTGCTGGGTACCGTGTTTGCCAGTGCGCTCAAGAACCTTGGCGCACCGCGTGATGTGCTCAAGGAGGCGGTTGAGGAGTCTGGTCGTGCAGTCGCGCACAAGCTGGAAAAATACCTGACTACCCTGGGCACGATTGCCACTGTTAGCCCATTACTGGGTTTGCTGGGCACCGTGATCGGGATGGTGGAACTGTTTGGCGCCTTTACCGCGACAGGTCATGACGTAGCGCAGTTTGCGCGCGGCATTTCCGTGGCGCTGTACAATACGGCCGGTGGCATTGTGGTAGCTGTGCCGGCCATGATTTTCTATCGTTACTTCCGCGGCAAGATTGACGGCTTCATCGTCGAGATGGAGCAGGAAGCAGTCAAGCTGGTTGAAATTATCCACGGCGAGCGCAAGGAATGAATTTCCAACGAGGCAAAAAGCACGAAGATCTGGAAATGAATCTCGTGCCATTGATCGATGTGTTGCTGGTGATCATCATCTTCTTGGTAGTGAGTGCGACTTTTTCACGTGTCACGGAATTGCAGATTAACCTGCCTACCGCTGAAGCTGAAACACCACAGGACAAGCCTTTGGTGATCAATGTGGGGGTGGATGAATCCGGCCATTATGTGATCAACAACAAGGATGTTGCGGATGATTCTGTTGCAGGGATTGCCGATGCCTTGAAAAAGGCTGTGGGCGATGGTAAGGATCCTACTATTATCATCAGCGCAGATGCCAAGAGCAGCCACCAGTCGGTGGTCAATGTGATGGAAGCATCGCGTCAGGCGGGATATAGCCAGATTACCTTTGCAACACAGGCACGTTCCGGTTCTTGAATTTTAAAAAGTATTAACAATGTCCAATGATGCACTTGGGAAGGCAACCGCCTCCGTGCAAAGTGCGCGGGTTTTATACCTGCGCCTTCTCAAATATGCAACCCGCTACTGGTTTGTATTCCTGATCAGCGTCATCGCGCTGGTGACTTTCTCCGCAACCAACACAGGCTTTCTCGCCACCATCAAAATGGTGACCGACGAAGGGTTCGTCAATCAGGATTCGTCCAAGCTACACCTGCTGCCATTCATGTTGTTTGGCTTGCTGGCAATTCGTGCATTGGCCGGATTTGTCTCGAACTTCGCCATGCGCTGGGTGGCCCGGCGTGTGGTGGAAAATCTGCGCCAGGATACTTTTCGTCGCTTGATGAGCTTGCCGGTCAGTTTCTTTGATGCCATATCGGCTGGGGTGATTACATCCAAGCTCACTTATGACACTGAGCAGATGGCTGGCGCAGCCACCAAGGTGGCGATGAGCGCCGTGCGCGATACCTTGACTATTGTTGGCATGGTTGCCTACATGCTTTACCTAGATTGGCAATTAACCCTGATTTTTGCTGTGGTGGCCCCTGCCATGGCTTGGTACCTCAAGAGCATGACTCCCAGGCTGCGCAGCTCTGGCAAGGCGGTGCAGCAAACCATGGGTGAGATGACCCAGGTGATTGAAGAAGCGGTTTCCGGCCAGCGCATGGTGAAGATTTTTGGCGGCGGCGATTATGAATACCAGCGTTTTGCCAAGGTGGCAGGCAAGAACCGCCATATGCAAATCCGCCTGGCGCGCTTTTCCGGCATGAACAGCATGGTGGTCGAGTTGCTGGCTGGCGTGGCCTTGGCTTTGGTGGTGTTTTATGCTGTTGGCAAGTTCAGCGCGGGGGAGTTTGCTGCATTTATCGGTGCTTTGCTCATGCTGATCGGGCCGGTTAAAACATTGACCAGCCTCAATGAAGAATTGCAGGTCGGCCTTGCAGCAGCACATAGCGTATTTGATCTCATCGACACTGTGCAGGAAGTCGATGAGGGTAAAGAGGAGATTGGACGCGCCAAAGGTGAAATCGTATTTGAGCACGTTACTCTGCAATATGCGGCTGCCAAACGTCCTGCCTTGAGTAATCTCAATTTCACCGTCAAGCCAGGGGAAAAGGTTGCCCTGGTTGGCCGCTCTGGTGGCGGTAAGACCACCTTGGTCAATCTGTTGCCGCGTTTCTATGAGGCGCAGCAGGGCAAGGTGCTCATCGATGGCGTGGATATCCGCAACCTGAGCCTCAAGAGCCTGCGTCAGCAGTTTTCCCTGGTGAGCCAGGACGTGATCCTCTTCAATGACACGGTATTCAACAATATTGCCTATGGCGTGCTGCGCAATTCCACTGAAGAAGAGGTGATTGCTGCAGCCAAGGCCGCGCATGCCTGGGATTTTATTCAACAACTACCCAATGGCCTCATGAGCGAGATTGGTGATCGCGGTGTGCGGCTCTCTGGCGGCCAGCGTCAACGGTTGGCAATTGCCCGCGCGATCCTCAAGAATGCTCCCATTTTGCTGCTGGACGAGGCGACGTCTGCCCTGGATACAGAGTCAGAACGCCATGTGCAGGCCGCATTGGATGAACTGATGCAAAATCGAACCTCAATTGTGATTGCTCACCGGCTCTCCACCATAGAAAACGCAGATCGTATTCTGGTCATGGAGCAAGGGCAGATTATCGAAGGAGGAAGTCATGAAGAGCTTCTGGCTCTGGGCGGACACTACGCCAAGCTTTACCAGAAACAGTTCCACTAGGAGCCCGGTGAGATGAACCAGCGATTCAGCCGGTGGCTGGAGCGCCAGTGGTACCGTCGTACCGCCTGGCAACTAGTGCTGCGGCCGTTTTCGTGGCTGTTTTGGATACTTATTGGCTTGCGCAGGCTGGCCTATCGGCTAGGGTTGTTTAAATCCCTGAAATTACCCGTTCCCATCATTATTGTCGGTAACATCAATGTCGGCGGTACTGGAAAGACACCATTCGTGATTTGGCTGGTACAGCAGTTACGGCAGAATGGCTGGTATCCAGGCATCATCAGCCGTGGCTATGGCGGCAATGTCATCCATACACATCAGGTGAGTAAGGATAGTCTGCCCCAGGATGTTGGCGATGAACCCGTCTTGCTGGCGCATCGCACTGGCGTTCCCTTGTATGTCGGTCGCAAGCGTACTCGCGCTGTCCGTCATCTGTTACGAGATTACCCAGAGTGCAACCTGATCATCAGTGATGATGGCCTGCAGCATTATGCGTTAGAACGCGATATCGAAATTGCTATCATTGATGGCGAGCGCATATTCGGCAATGGTCAATTGCTCCCGGCTGGGCCGTTGCGGGAAACCAGTTCACGTCTTGATGAAGTTGATGCGGTTGTTTTCAATAGCGGGCCGCCTGCGGCTGGGGGTTACCTCATGCAACTGGTGCCTGATAGCTTGCGGCAGTTGAGTAATCCTGAGACGCGCATGGAGTTATCCGAACTGATTGGTAGGCGTGTGCATGCGGTTGCAGGTATCGGTAACCCGCAGCGTTTCTTCGGGCAGCTAGAGAACATGGGCCTGATTGTTGAGGCTCACCCTTTCGCTGATCATCACGCGTATAGCGAGGCAGATTTTCAGTTCGCCAAGGATGAGATTGTGCTCATGACCGAAAAGGATGCCGTCAAGTGCACATCTTTTGCACGTGAAAATTGGTGGTTCATGCCCATTGCTGCAGAAATCGACCGTGCACTCGCAGAGAAAATACTGGCGCGTCTCACGCGACTCATAGAAAAGGAAGATTGATCCATGGATGCGAAACTACTTGAAATCTTGGTATGCCCCATTTGCAAGGGGCCGCTGCATTACAAAAAACCAGAGCAGGAATTGATTTGCAAGCCATGCCGTCTTGCTTATTCGATTAATGATGGCATTCCTGTCATGCTGGAAGAAGAAGCGCGCAAACTGCCGGCAGAGGAAGAGGTCGAGTAATGACCTTCAAGGTTGTGATTCCTGCCCGTTATGCCAGTAGTCGCTTGCCAGGCAAGCCATTGCTTGATATCGCCGGAAAGCCGATGGTGGTTCGGGTAGTTGAACAGGCGGTTGCTAGCGGCGCAACAGAAGTGGTTGTCGCCACAGACCATGAACGTATTCGCGATGCTGTCGCAGCTTATGGCTATGACGTTGTCATGACCCGCCCTGACCATGCTTCGGGTACGGATCGCATTGCCGAAGTTGTGCAAAAGCAGGGTTGGAGCGACAATGCCATTGTCGTCAATGTGCAGGGGGATGAGCCTCTTATTGATCCCAGATTGATTGAAGAAGTCGCGAATAACCTTTCCACACACATAGAAGCTGCAATGGCGACTGCGTGTCATGCGCTGCATGACACGCCTTCTATTCTTAATCCTAATATCGTCAAAGTTGTATTAGATCACCAGGGGCATGCACTATATTTCAGTCGTGCTCCCATTCCTTACCCAAGGGATGCATTTGCTGCCAATCAGGATATACCTACAAATATGCCCATCTATCGGCATATCGGTATTTATGCTTATCGCGCCGGGTTTTTGCGGGCATATGCAGCACTGACCCCTTCGGCGATTGAGCATTTTGAATCGTTGGAACAATTACGCGTGCTTTGGCACGGTTATAAAATCAGTGTGGAAATTACAGAAAAAGCGCCTGCGGCAGGCGTGGATACTGAAGCGGATCTAGCTTACGTCCGCTCTGTCGTGATCAATCACGAAAATAAACCACTTTGAGCGGTTTTGATAAGTGATTGATTGAAATTGTGAACTGCGCGAATTGAGTCGGCTTTCTATAATTAATCGCCCAAAAGGCGTTGACACAGAAGTTTCAGATTTGCTATAGTTTCACCTCTCGACGCAACGTAAATAACGAAGCGGCGAATCGGACGCGGGGTGGAGCAGTCTGGCAGCTCGTCGGGCTCATAACCCGAAGGTCACAGGTTCAAATCCTGTCCCCGCAACCAAATATAAATTTTACAGAATGTAGTTGACGAAAATATTCTGATCTGTAAAATGCGCGGCTCGCTAGAGGATGGTGGTGTTAGCGAAGTTGGTGTTGAGTTGATTGTAAAATAAATTCGAAACTAGCTTGACCGGAATGAAGAGGTCTGTATAATGCGCCCCT
>NZ_JAJAVC010000005.1 GCF_020532725.1 Methylobacillus arboreus | reverse complement strand
ATCCAGATATTTAATGTAATCTTCATCTGCATAGAAACACACAGATCGGTTATTCCCGCGCTGGATAATGTGTTGCGGAACATTGGGCAAAATAATTCGAGGGCGGCGGGGCATCTTAAACCTTATAGGAGATTGACCTAAATACTGCCATTAATCGTGGTCTGTCCCCTATTGTTATCTTAGTTAGTTATTCTTCAATAGGTTGCTTCAGATTCTCCAGAAATTCAGTGAATGTTTGGGTAAGGGGAATAATTGCCTCTTCATTCAGTCGCTCATGAGAAAAATAGATAACAAACGGAATTTTCTCTATTCGATAATCGAAGCAAATATAATCCCCCGATCCTGTTTCGATTATGGGCACAATTTTCTTTGGTAGTTGATCTCCTAAGTTTTCAATCACTTCGAGGACATTGTTAGGCTGCTCATTACATAAACTTAAAAGTGTCCCAAAATTACCTATACGTACCCTTTCTTTATCAATATACCTAAACTCACACTCGTCTGGATTACTCGCTCCAGAATGATCTTTAACAACAGAGATATAATCAGGTGGAAATTTAACTTCTAGTTGCTGCTCTGTAGCATCAATCTGATGGGTATTAAGTGTTTTCCCAGATTCAAACCATGTTAGGTCTTTCATTCATTTCACCTTAACGGAACCACATTTCAAAACCACCAACATGTCCTGTTTGCTGATGTATCTTAGTTGGAATCAATTGCATACGGCTAATATCCTGATGGTGATGCCAAGTCAAATTTGGAATGTTCGGCTTACCACCTTGAATTGCTCGCAATTGTTGCTCTGTAAATTGAGAGCTACCAACTTCTCCACGGCTGATTGCTTCTCTCAAATCTCGAGTAGCAGCACGCATGTGTGCAGAGCTATTTTCAATAACTGAGTATCTACTAGCAATTCGTGTATCGAATATTGCTACAGAGTCAAAAACAGGGAAGCCACGGCTATCAAAAACAATACCTGAAACCGGATGTCTCGTCCCAGCTAATAACACATTTTTATCCAGTACCGATGGCAATGTAGTTGAAGTAACTTGTCCAGGATATTGCGTCTCCAATAGATATTCTATGCTTCGCGCATTATAGGGCAGTGCTGATCCTGCCTGATTTGCAACACCATTTCTATTTATTAAAGATTTTACCCCAGAAACCGCCTCACCATACAGGCCGGAGAGCGGCTTATTGGCAACATTGGCTACCCAAACTGAAGTAGTTGGGAAAGCTGCCGACAAGCTCTTGCCCAGCCCTCTCAAGATCGGCCCTCCAGTCACAAGCATGGCTGCGCTGATTGTCCCTTGTGGGGCCAGCATGTCATAAGTGGCGCCTTTGGCTGCTTCCCAAGTGGCGCCCCAATTATTGCCTTGGGCTAATTGGGCTTGAATGTTGCTGACAGTGTTTTCCATCACCAACTGATGCACCTGTTGCAGGTTCTCTACAGGGCCGATATAGCCAGCATTCAACTGATCTCTTGCATATACGGCACGCTCAAGATCACTGCGTAGTGCAGCTTCTCTCAGCACATTCGGATCAAAGTGGCTTGTGGCAGCACTAAAACCTCCAGTTGTCTGGTTGTAATCTCCAGCAGTGATTTTTCCTTGAATAATCGAAGCATTGTCAAGATTCAGGGTTGCACTATGGGTTAATGGTAGCTTGGCGATTTTTCGTTCGAGATCAATTTCGTTAACACCATCGTCCCACCACTGATTTTCTAGTTGTGATTGCTGATTGTTTGTCAGAGCAATACCGGAGCTCTCTGCTTTTGTGAGCGTAATTCCTGGGGCCGTATTACTGGAAACCGATCTGCTAAGGATGAGACTAGTTAAAGTATCCGCCGCCACCGCATTCCAGTTGAGCCTGCCGCCCTGGATAGCCACTTGTGTCGTAGCTGCAACCAGTGCACCTGTAGTCGCTCTGGCCAGGTCACTGCCCAACGATTCGCCTATCGGGGCCAAGTTCATCTGATTCGTCAGGGTCTGGGTTGCTGGAGCAGCCACTGCACTGACCGCGACACTGCTCCAGTTGAAGCCACGTTGACTGCCGGTGACATTACCTGCCACCTGGTTGGTGATATTCCGTGCAACGGCATGACCAATGGTATTGCTGCCCGCTATGGCCTTGAATCCACCGCCTGCACCAATACCGGCCGTGATGGCACTAGTGGCTACCGCCCCCCAGGAGAACTTGTCTTGTATACCCATCGCCATGCCAGCAACCTGGCTAACCGCTGAACCAATGGCACCGGCAGCCAATCCTATACTGAGACCAAGCCCTGTGGTGAGCCCTGCGGTTCCTCCCAGAACCGCTAAGCCTGTTGCAAAGGTACCGGCAGCGACACCCCCTGATCCTGCGGCGACAGCCGCTGCGGCAGGTGCCAATGCTCCTGCCGTCAGTACTGTAGCCACAACCGCAATGACCGCCACAATGATCATCCCGGCCCCCCCGCACTTGCCCTTGCTCTTCTTGACATAAGGCACTGGTGCAGTAGGCAAGGTTGGGCTAGTGTCGCCGATGGCTTCGCCTGCATTGTAAGGCCGGAAGGTCGCACTGTTGTTATGGACGTTGGTCACCTTGTTCGGGATGGTGAGGGTCTGGCCTTCAGTGAGGGCCTGGTCGGTGAGCCCATTGGCATCGGCAATCAGGAACCACATCGCCGCATC
>NZ_JAJAVC010000004.1 GCF_020532725.1 Methylobacillus arboreus | reverse complement strand
ACGGTGGTGATCGCTGCTGTCAATGTCGTCTTGCCGTGGTCAACGTGTCCTATCGTACCTACGTTTACGTGCGGCTTCGTCCGCTCAAATTTACCTTTTGCCATTTCCGTTTCCTTTAACCGACTTTATCAAGTTAATGAGTGCGTTTAATATCCAAGCACCAAATGGTGCCCATGGCGGGAATCGGACCCGCGACCTCTCCCTTACCAAGGGAGTGCTCTACCACTGAGCCACATGGGCGTTTTTCTTAAATTCTGAGTCATTGGAGCGGGCGACGAGGTTCGAACTCGCGACATCTTGCTTGGAAGGCAAGTGCTCTACCAACTGAGCTACACCCGCACATCTAACCAGAAATCTACACCCTGGCCCCAAATCTATATGCTGGTGGAGGGGGAAGGATTCGAACCTTCGTACTCTGAGAGAACGGATTTACAGTCCGTCGCCTTTAACCACTCGGCCACCCCTCCAAACAGAACCCGGGATTATGCGTATATTTTGACGAAGTGTCAAACGCATTCACAGAAGAAATGGTGCCGGATGTCGGAATCGAACTGACGACCTTCGCATTACAAGTGCGCTGCTCTACCAACTGAGCTAATCCGGCACAACCACAAACCTGTTATTTAACCACCCTTAGCGATGGTTTTTTTACTACCGGCGGCGCATCAGGTGAATTCCCTGCATTCGCCTCACCACCTTCAGCATCTTTTTTATCGGGATCCGAATCTTGCGGATCCGCTTCAAAAAACATGCCCTGTCCATTCTCGCGAGCAAAAATCCCTCGCACCGCACTCATGGGCACATACAGTTCATTCGATGCACCGTTGAAACGGGCTGAGAATGTAACAGCATCTGTACCGATTTGCAAATTTTTTGTAGCACTGTAATTGATGTTCAGCACTATCTGCCCATCCTTCACATAAGCCATCGGCACCAACGTCTGCGAATCCACAGCAACCAGCAAATGCGGCGTCAAGCCATTATCAGTGCACCACTCATGAATAGCTCTTACCATGTATGGCTTGGTTGAGGTAATTTCACTCATATCACCACCTATTTACGCATTGCCTTTTCGGAAGGTGTCATCGCTTCGATGTAAGCCGGGCGAGAGAATATACGTTCTGCATATTTAAGTAAAGGGGCTGCCTGCTTGGGAAGCTCAATACCGTAATGCCCCAAGCGCCACAGCAATGGTGCAATAGCGACATCCAGCATGGAGAACTCATCGCCAAGGATATATTCCTGACGGCTGAACAACGGGACAATCTGGGTAAGGTTGTCACGAATTGTCGCACGCGCCTTGTCTGCTGCCTTGGCATTGCCGGATTCAATGTCATCAATATGGCTGAACAATTGGTCCTCAAAGTTATGCAGGAACAGGCGGGCGCGGGCGCGCATCACTGGATCAGCCGGCATCAGTTGCGGATGCGGGAACCGCTCATCGATGTATTCATTGATGATATTGGCCTGTTCCAGCACCAGGTCACGCTCCACCAGCACAGGCACTGTGTTGTGTGGATTAATCACCGCCAGGTCCTCTGGCTTGTTCGCCATGTCCACATCTATCACTTGGAAGTCCATGCCTTTTTCGAACAGCACAATGCGGCAACGATGGCTATAAGGACAGGTAGTACCCGAATACAAGGTCATCATAATTATTCATCCCACTTCAAGAATTCCAGCAAAACCACCGGCTCGCCAGATGTAAAGAAATCTTTTTGACCAGACAGAACATGATCCGATCCAAAGCAAGCGCGTGATTTTACAGAAGTCGCAACCAAAATGGAACATAAACTTAGTTTTTTATTTTTAAATCATATAGTTAAATTGGATTCTCAATATCAATGAATTCATGCTCCAGCGCAAATCTTTCCGCAAGATGTCGCCCCAGCATCTCGACCCCATAACGCTCGGTAGCATGATGGCCCGCAGCGATATAAGCCACGCCAGCCTCCTGCGCCAAGTGAAACACCTGCTCAGACACCTCGCCGCTGATGTAAAGGTCAACACCAAGGCCGATCGCAGTCTCAAAGTAACCTTGAGCGCCACCACTGCACCAGGCAATGCGACGCACCTTGCGTCCCAAATCGCCAAACACTTGTGGCGTGCGCCGCAATTGATGCCCAAGCTTATCTGCAAAAGCACCAAGCGCAGTTTCATTCTCCAGTTCGCCATGCGCGATCAATCCCTGCTCACCAGCCCACCCTTCCAACACTATGCCCATGATCTGGCCCAGCCTTGCATTATTGCCAAGGGCCTGATGTGCATCCAGCGGTAGATGGTAAGCAAGCAGGCTGATGTCATGTTGTAATAAAAATTTGAGACGCGCATGCTTGATTCCTGTCACGACAGGAGACTCGTTGCGCCAGAAGTAGCCGTGATGTACCAGGATGGCATCCGCCCCAGCCGTTTTGGCCGCATCGAGCAATGCCATGCTGGCAGTAACGCCGCTCACCAGCTTCCCCACCTCGCTCCGCCCCTGCACTTGCAAGCCATTCGGGCAATAATCACGGAAGCGGTCAACCTCAAGGAATTGTCCGGTATAATCAATTAGTTCTTTTAGCTTCATTCACTCTCTCCAACATTTAGACTCGCACCACGCCGAACCGAACATGCGTAAACTCTGGCTTATTTTTGCACAGACAGTCACTATCAGTCTTGCCGCTCTTTTTGTGGTGCAGCTGTTTTATCCCCAACTACTGCCCTTACACGACAAATCGGTCCCCACTGTTAATGAAGCCCCCACTTACACTGAGCCAAGCCATACGCAACCCGGCTCTTACCGCCATGCGGCCCAGGCGGCAATGCCTAGTGTAGTGAATATCTTCACTTCGAAAAATGCCAGCCAGTCCATGAACAACCCGTTTATGGATGACCCATTATTCCGCCATTTTTTCGGCGACCAACTGGATGAACAGCAAAGCCCGCGTGAAAACAGCCTGGGATCAGGCGTCATCGTCAACAGCCAGGGGTTGATTCTCACCAACCACCACGTCATTGAAGCGGCGGATGAAATCGAAGTCGCATTGCCTGACGGCAGAACCTTGCCTGCCCGCATAGTGGGCACTGACCCCGAAACAGACCTTGCCGTGCTCAAGGTCAACGTTCGCAACCTGCCTGCGATCACATTTGCCCAACCCGGCAATACCAGCGTGGGCGATGTGGTACTGGCCATAGGCAACCCGTTTGGTGTTGGACAAACGGTGACACAAGGCATCATCAGTGCGCTTGGCCGCAACCATCTTGGCATCAACACCTTTGAAAACTTCATCCAGACCGATGCCCCCATCAACCCGGGCAACTCCGGCGGCGCCCTCATCGACACGGAAGGCAACCTGGTAGGCATCAATAGCGCCATTTATTCCCGCAGCGGCGGTTCCATGGGGATTGGCTTTGCCATCCCGGTCAGCCTGGTCAAACAGGTCATGGAGCAGATTATCCGCCAAGGTAGCGTGATTCGCGGCTGGATCGGGATCGAAGCGCAGGACATCACCCCTGAGCTTGCCGAGTCATTCAAGTTGAAACAGGCGCGTGGCTCGCTAGTGGCAGGCGTGGTACGTGGTAGCCCGGCAGACAAGGCCGGCTTGCGTCCGGGTGATATTCTGCTGGAAATTGACGGCCGCGAAGTCATAGACAGCTCGACAATGCTCAATGTGATCTCCAGCCTGAAACCTGAGAAGAAAGTCACGCTCAAGCTTGCGCGCAATCAAACCGAACTTGTATTGCCAATCATCATTGGCAAGCGGCCTACGCCGGCAGTTGCACGTCAAGAGGAATAACCCGCCGAATTAGGGCGGCTCACTCAGTGCTGATATATGGCAAGGCGGTTCAACGCCGCTATACGTTTAGATTACACGCTTGAAGGCGAAATCGTATTAATGCAGCTGCCGGGCTTTTTTCTGAATCAGGCTCGCCACCAGTATCCCCGCCTCGTACAGCAGCCATAACGGGACTGCCAGCATGATTTGCGAGATCACGTCCGGCGGCGTGAAGATGGCACCGAGCACAAATGCCGCAACAATAACGTAAGACCTGGCTTCACGCAGCGTCTGCACATTGACCACGCCCGCGCTCACCAGCAATACGACGGCTACCGGCACCTCAAAGGCCAAGCCGAAGGCCATGAACAATGTAATGGCAAAATCCAGGTATTTGCCTATATCGGTCATCACCGCCACGCCACTAGGCGCGGTACCGGCAATAAAGCCAAACACGACGGGAAATACCAGGAAGTAGGCGAACGCCATGCCACACAGAAACAGGAGCGTGCTGGCAAACACCAGAGGACCTATCAAGCGACGCTCATGCGTATACAGACCAGGCGCAACAAAAGCCCAGACCTGATAGAGGGTATGCGGCAGGGAGATCATGAAGGCGGTCAACATCACCACTTTCATGGGCACGAAAAAAGGCGTGGTGACATCGGTGGCGATCATCTGACCGCCGACGGGCAGGCTTTTCAGCAAGGGTTGGGCAAGAAAGGTGTAGATGTCATTAGCAAATGGAAACAACGCGATAATGATCAATAGCAACCCAATAACAATACGCAACAAACGATCGCGCAACTCTATCAGGTGCGATACAAAAGTGTCAGAAGGCTTCAATCCGGCTTACCAGTTTTATTATCGTCAATATTATTGTTCTGCAATGTCTGGTCTGGGCTTGGCTGGGCATCAATATCCTGGCGCACATCCTGTGCCAGCTCCTTGCCGATTTCACCGATCTGGTTGACTTCACGGTTCACCGCAGATTCGGCTTGGTTGATGCCTTGTCTCACCTCGTCCTGCAAGCGCTGCAGTTCTTCAAAGCGCAGCTCACGGCTGATGTCGGATTTGACGCCATTGACATACCGCTGCACGCGCCCAACCAGCAAGCCCACGGTACGTGCAACCTTGGGCAATTTTTCCGGGCCGATCACAATCAAGGCAACAATGCCGATGACGACCAGCTCTGAGAAGGCGATATCAAACAATGGAATATGCTCTCTCTATTCTATTGCTTCTCTTTTTGCCTGACTTCGTTCTCGATGGTGTTGGCGTTAGCCTCATCATCATCCAGGGCAGGTGCAGACTTGCCGTCATTCACGGCCTCCTTGAAGTTCTTCACCGCGCCACCGACGTCGCTGCCGATATTGCGCAGCTTCTTGGTGCCAAAAATCAACACCACGATAGCCAGTACGATCAACCAATGCCAGATGCTAAATGAACCCATGGTTCGCTCTCCTAATATTTCAGGTCTTCGGCAGCGTTTCACCGCCACCGAATACATGTACGTGTATATGAAATACTTCCTGTCCACCTTCACGCCCAGTATTGATCATGGTGCGAAACCCTTTCAGACCTAGCTGGGTAGCAAGCTTTGGCGCTAATAACAATATTTTTCCGAGCAGCGCCTGATGTGAAGCATCACAGCCTGCCAGGCTTTCCACATGCCCCTTGGGCACTATCAAGAAGTGTACCGGGGCAATCGGGCGGATGTCATGAAATGCAATGACCTCTTCATCCTCATAAAATTTCTTCGCAGGAATATCATTGGATACTATCTTACAAAAAATGCAGTCAGAACTCATAAGATATTCCTTTTCCTCATGCCATAAAAGGGATTACGTGTTGCGTCAGCCGAACTTGATCAGTCGGCCGGACGGGAAGCTTTTTCTTCAATGCCCGACAAGCCTTCACGCCTGGCCAGTTCGTTGAGCACATGTTCCGGGCCCAGCCCGGCATTTGCCAGCATCACCAGGCAATGAAACCAGAGATCCGCGGTTTCATAGACAATCTTCTCCGCATCACCATCCTTGGCGGCAATAATCGTTTCAGCCGCTTCCTCGCCCACCTTCTTCAGTATGGCATCCGTGCCCTTTGCATACAGCTTGGCAACATAAGAGGATTGCGGATCTGCGCTCTTGCGCTGCTCCAGCAATTCGGCCAGCCTATTCAGCACGTCACTCATGGTGATAAATATCCTCGGGATTCTTAACAACAGCCTGGTCAATCACCCAACTGTCCTGCTCCAGTTTCTGGAAAAAACAATTATGCCGGCCAGTGTGACAGGCTATGCCGCCAACCTGCTCAACCAAAATGAGTATCACATCCTCATCGCAATCAAGCCTGATCTCGTGCACCTTTTGCACATGGCCCGACTCTTCACCCTTGTGCCAGAGACGGTTACGTGAGCGCGACCAATAAACAGCCTGGCCGGTTTCAGCCGTCAGGCGCAAAGCTTCGTGATTCATCCAGGCGAACATCAACACCTTGTTGCTGCCAACCTCCTGCGCAATCACCGGTACCAGGCCGTCTGCAGTCCAGCTTACCTTATCCAGCCATGACGCGCTCACAAGCGTACCTCTATCCCGTGCTCGCGCATATATTCCTTGGCCTCGCGTACCGTATATTCACCATAATGGAAAATGCTCGCGGCCAACACTGCATCCGCACCGCCTTCCTTCACGCCTTCAACTAGGTGAACCAGGTTTCCAACACCGCCAGAAGCAATGATGGGCACATCCACCGCTTCGCTGATCGCGCGGTTAAGCGGCAAATTGAACCCTATTTTGGTGCCGTCTCTATCCATGCTCGTCACCAACAATTCGCCCGCACCCAACTCCACCATCTTGCGCGCCCATTCCACCGCATTCAGGCCAGTGGGCTTGCGTCCGCCATGCGTAAAGATTTCCCAACTATCCCCCACCTGTTTGGCATCAATCGCCACCACGATGCACTGCGAGCCGAAGCGCGAGGCGGCATCTGCGACCAGTTGCGGGTTAGTCACCGCTGCAGTATTGATACTGACCTTGTCGGCACCCGCATTGAGCAGGCGGCGCACATCTTCCACCGCACGCACGCCACCGCCTACCGTCAGCGGAATAAATACCTGCGAGGCCACCTGCTCGATGATACCGAGAATCAGGCCGCGGTTATCGGAACTGGCAGTGATATCAAGAAACGTCAACTCATCAGCGCCCTGCTCGTCATATCGGCGCGCAATTTCCACCGGATCCCCGGCATCACGCAGTTCAAGGAAGTTAACCCCTTTTACTACGCGGCCATCGGTTACATCGAGGCAGGGAATAATGCGCTTGGCTAGGCTCATACTTGGCTCAACTCATCCGCAAGTGCCTGCGCCTCGGCAAAATTCAGCGTACCTTCATAAATAGCGCGCCCGGTAATGGCACCAATCACGCCTTCGCTTTCCACTTCGACAAGACGCCGCACATCGTCAAGGTTGGTTACGCCACCACTGGCAATCACCGGAATAGTCAGCGCCTGGGCCAATGCCACAGTTGCTTCAATATTGACGCCCGTCAGCATGCCATCACGGCCGATATCGGTATACACCACGGCCTCTACGCCATAGTCCTCGAACTTCTTGGCCAGGTCGATGACATCATGCCCGGTCAATTTTGACCAGCCGTCAACCGCCACCTTGCCATCCTTGGCATCCAGGCCAACGATGATCTGCCCAGGGAAGGCATAGCAGGCTTCATGCAGGAAACCCGGGCTTTTCACCGCAGCCGTGCCTACGATCACATAGCTGATGCCATTATCCAGGTAACGCTCGATCGTATCGAGGTCGCGAATGCCGCCGCCAAGCTGGATGGGAATGTCGTTGCCCACCGCCTTGACGATTGCCTTGATGGCATCCTCATTGACAGGCTTGCCTGCAAAAGCACCGTTAAGATCCACCAGATGCAAGCGCTTGCCGCCCTGGTCAACCCAATGCCGCGCCATGGCGCCCGGATCTTCAGAAAAGACTGTGGCATCTTCCATCAAGCCCTGTTTCAAACGAACACAATGACCATCTTTCAGGTCGATAGCAGGAATAATCAGCATGATATTTTAAGATTTAACGATTAAAACACCCGTCCCACTGGACGAAGTTTGAAAGAAGCTTAAGCCCGGCATGTTGGCTTTTTTCCGGGTGAAACTGGGCGGCAAACAAATTACCGCGCGCAATACAGCTGGTAAAACGCTTGGGATATTCGCTATAGCCGGCATCCAGGCCGGCATCCCCGGGCGACACATAATAGCTGTGCACATAATAAAAACGTTCGCCATCCTCAATGCCTTGCCATAAGGGATGCGCCTGGCTCTGGTACACCTGGTTCCAGCCCATGTGCGGCACCTTGAGCTTGGCTCCGGCCTCATCATGCATATCTGCTGCGGCAAAACGCCTGACCTGGCCTTTCAAGATACCCAGGCCTGCAGCATTGCCCTCTTCACTGTGCTCAAACAGCAGTTGCAGGCCAATGCATATGCCCAGGAACGGCTTTTCTGCCGCGGCGGCAATCACAGCCTCGCGCAGGCCCCTGGCATCAAGTTCTCGCACACAGTCAGGCATGGCACCCTGGCCAGGAAAGACCACGCGACCGGCAGCAGCAATCTGCTCCGGGTCGCTGGTGACGATCACGGTCTGGTTGGGAGCGACATGCTCCAAGGCCTTGGACACGGAGCGCAAATTGCCCATGCCATAATCAACAACGGCTATATCTATCATGGTAGAACGGTAGGAAACCCGGAAACGTCTATAAACTGCCTTTAGTTGAAGGCATTATACCCACCATACGGGGGTCGAGTTCAACCGCGGCACGAAGCGCACGGCCAAAAGCCTTGAAAATCGTCTCCGCCTGGTGGTGAGCATTTTTGCCGCGCAGGTTGTCTATGTGCAGTGTGATAGCGGCATGGTTGACAAAGCCCTGGAAGAATTCCCGCACCAGGTCCACGTCAAATTCGCCGATCCTGGCACGGGTAAATTCCACATCGAATTCCAATCCCGGACGGCCGGAAATATCCAGCACCACACGTGATAATGCTTCATCGAGCGGCACATAGGCATGCGCATAACGGCGTATGCCTTTCTTGTCACCCAAGGCCTTGCTGAATGCCTGACCCAAGGCGATCCCCACATCCTCCACGGTATGGTGCGCGTCAATATGCAGGTCGCCCTGGCATTCGACATTGATGTCCATCATGCCATGGCGCGCAATCTGGTCCAGCATGTGATCGAAAAAGCCGACCCCGCTGTTCAGTCTGGATACGCCAGTGCCATCAAGGTTGATGGCAACGGCAATCTTGGTCTCTAAAGTATTACGGCTCACTTCAGCGTTACGCATGGCAATCATTCAAATCTTGAGAAACAAAATCAAAACCGCTGCAAAACAGTCAACACAGTCTTGCAGCGGTTTCCAGATGGGCTAATGTCGGCACCCACAAGGATGCCGCAAAAACGTCAATTAGCTGAACAGCTTCTTCAGCCAGCCGAACAGGCCACCACTGCTTTGGGAGCCTTTGGCAGCATTACTGATTTCAGCTGCAGCAGCTGCAGGATCCGCAGCGCCGTAAATTGCAGCACCGGCCACAACGATGGTAGCGCCTGCGTCAACCACTTGCTTGGCAGTCGTTGCCTTAACACCACCAGCAACGGAAATATCCACACCAAGGTTCAAACCAGCTACCAGACCCAGATCAGCAAATGGGGTTTGGCCAGCGGCTTGTTGGTCAAGACCAGTATGAACACCGATGATGTGTGCGCCCAGCTTGGCAACTTCCTTAGTACGAGCAGCCTTATCAACCACGTTGATCAAGTCGACTTGTGCCTTCTTGCCATACTTGTTGGCAACGTCAATTACGCCCTTGATAGTGCCGATGTCTGCAGTGCCCAATACGGTCACGATGTCAGCACCAGCCTTGTAGAATGGTTCAGCTTCATAGAAGCCAGCATCCATGGTCTTCAGGTCGACCAGGATCTTGTTGTTTGGGAACTTTGCGCGCAGAGTTTCCAGCAGTTTGATGCCGTTGTACTTGATGCAGGGTGTGCCAATTTCAAGAATATCAACGTGTGGTGCAACAGTCGTAGCAAGTGCTACTGTTTGATCGAAATCGAGTGAGTCTAATGCCATTTGAACTAATGGTTTTGCCACGATGCTTCCTCCGCTTTAATTACAGAATTATGATGTACTGACCGCGCTATAATACATTTTTTCCACAGATTAAGGGAAGCGATGGCGCACTATTCTCTTAATTTATTGGAAAATCAATGCCGTAGACAGCCAGAAACACCAGTTTTAAGGGGTTAAAATCTCTTTTAATGCCTGCACCAACGCTTGCGATTGCGCATCCGTGCCTATGGTAATGCGTAAAAACTCGCTGATACGTGCCGGCTTGCTGAAATGGCGCACGATAATGCTGTGCTCGCGCAGCCTGGCTGCAAGCTCGGCGCCACACCACTCGGCATGACGCGCAAAGATAAAGTTGGCCGCTGACGGCAGTACGGCAAATCCCAGTGCCTCCAATTCCGCAGTCAAAACCTCTCTTGTCGCGACCACCTTGCGGCGGGTTTCCTCGAAATACGCCTTGTCTTCAATCGCCGCCACGGCACCGCTGATCGCAAACCGGTCCAGCGGATAGGAATTGAAACTGTCCTTGACCCGGTTAAGGGCCTCTACCAGGTGAGGCTGGCCAATCGCATAGCCTACGCGCAGGCCCGCCAGCGACCTGGCCTTGGACAAGGTATGCGTCACAAGCAGGTTGGGATAATGCTTGACCAGTCCAACCGCGGACTCGGCCCCAAAATCGACATAGGCCTCGTCAACCACAACCACGGATTCGGTATTTGCCTTGAGCAGGCGCTCAATCTCACTCAACGGCAAACCGCGCCCGGTCGGGGCATTGGGGTTGGGGAAAATGATGCCGCCATTGGGACGCAGGTAGTCATCGACGTTGATCTCGAACTCGGTACCCAGCGGAACGGTTTCATACGCAATGCCATACAGACCGCAATACACCGGGTAAAAACTATAGGTAATATCCGGGAAGAGAATGGGCGCATCATGCTTGAGCAGGGCATTGAACGCATGTGCCAGCACTTCGTCCGAGCCATTGCCGACAAACACATGCGTTGCGGGAACATCGTAAAATTTCGCTACCGCCTGCAACACCCTATCCGAAGTCGGGTCTGGGTACAGGCGCAGGGTATCGCCCACCTCGGCCTGCAACGCAGCCAGCACCTTGGGGCTCGGCCCATAGGGATTCTCGTTGGTATTGAGCTTGACCAGGTTAGTGATCTTGGGCTGCTCCCCAGGAACATACGGGGTCAGCTCATGCACAATGGCGCTCCAGAACTTGCTCAAGGTCAACCTTTCAGCCGAAACTCGGCAGAGCGCGCATGAGCCTGCAAGCCCTCACCATAGGCAAGCGTGGAAGCAATCCGGCCCAGCTTTTGCGCACCTGCACTGGATACCATGATCAGGCTGGAACGCTTCTGGAAATCATAGACACCCAACGGAGATGAAAAGCGTGCAGTACGCGAGGTCGGCAGCACGTGGTTAGGGCCTGCACAGTAATCACCCAATGCCTCGCAGGTATCGCGGCCCATGAATATTGCTCCCGCATGGCGGATTTTCTTGCTGTAGGCCAACGGGTCATCCACCGACAATTCCAGGTGTTCCGGCGCAATATAATTGGCGATTTCCGCGGCCTGCTCCAGGTCCTCGACCTTGATCAACGCGCCGCGATTCTGCAATGAAGTGCGGATAATTTCCTTGCGCGGCATTTCCTCCACCAAGCGCACTATGCTCGCCTGCACCGCGTCAAGGAACGCAGCATCCGGCGACAGCAGAATGGCTTGCGCCAGCTCGTCATGCTCGGCCTGGGAGAACAGGTCCATTGCCACCCAGTCCGGGTTGGTCTTGCCGTCGCAGATCACCAGAATCTCCGAAGGACCCGCCACCATGTCAATACCCACTACGCCGAACACACGGCGCTTGGCGGCGGCCACATAGGCATTGCCTGGACCGACAATCTTGTCCACCTGCGGCACGGTCTCGGTGCCATAAGCCAATGCGCCGACTGCCTGCGCACCACCGATACAGAATACGCGGTCAACAGCGCACACGGCGGCCGCGGCAAGCACAAGCTGGTTCCTCTCGCCGCCCGGGGTCGGCACCACCATGATAAGTTCCTGCACGCCTGCCGCCTTGGCGGGAATAGCGTTCATGAGCACTGAGGAGGGATATGCCGCCTTGCCGCCGGGCACATAGAGGCCGACGCGGTCCAGCGCCGTCACCTGCTGCCCGAGCAGGGTGCCATCTTCCTCGGTATAGGTCCAGGAAGCCATCAGTTGCTTCTCATGGTAATCGCGCACGCGCTGTGCTGCTTGCTGCAAGGCATCGCGTTGCTCCGCTGGCAGGCCATCCAGGGCAGCCTGCAATTCCGCCTTGCCGATTTCGAGCTGTGCCAGGGATTGCGCAGATTGTGAATCCAGCCGGTCAAAACGCTGGGTATATTCCAGCACGGCAGCGTCGCCGCGGGTTTTGACATTACGCAGTATATCGGCAACCACGCTGTCTATCTGGTCGTCTTGCGCAGTCTCGAATGCAAGCAGGGCTTTCAGGTCCTGATCAAAGCTCGCGTCACTTGTAGAAAAACGTCTGATATTCATGATTTAAACCTGAGTTATTGTTTGGCCGCTACGGCCTGGGCAAATGCATCCATGATGGGCTGCAGGGCATCGCGCTTGAGCTTGAGTGAAGCTTGGTTCACCACCAGTCGCGAGCTGATGTCAGTTACTTCTTCCACCGCCTTGAGGTTGTTGGCGCGCAAAGTGCCGCCGGTACTCACCAGGTCCACGATCGCATCCGCGAGGCCTACCAGCGGCCCCAGCTCCATGGAGCCGTAGAGCTTGATCAAATCAACATGCATGCCCTTGGCGGCAAAATGCTCGCGTGCAGTCTTGACGTACTTGGTGACCACCTTGAGGCGCGCGCCACGACGGATGGATCCAAAATAGTCAAAGTCCTCGCGTACCGCCACCATCATGTGGCAACGGGCGATCTGCAAGTCCAGCGGCTGGTACAGGCCATCGCCGCCATGCTCATTCAGCACATCCTTGCCAGCAATGCCGAGGTCGGCGGCACCGTACTGCACATAAGTCGGCACATCGGTCGCACGCACGATGATCAGTCGCACATCCGGGCGATTGGTCGGCAGGATCAGCTTGCGCGAAGCCTCCGGGTCTTCCAGCGCAGTAATCCCTGCTGCTGCCAGCAGCGGCACGGTCTCTTCAAAAATACGTCCCTTGGAAAGGGCGATAGTAATCATTGCTGTCTTTCTTGGTTGTTCAATCAGGGACTACCGATGTTGCAGGCAGCTTCCCTTTTACTTATTTGGCCGGCTCATTTGACCCGCTGGGACTTTATTTTATCCGTTGGATTCGTGCGCCAAGCTGGCTCAGTTTTTCTTCCAGCCGCTCATAGCCACGATCAAGGTGGTAAATACGCTCGATCACCGTCTCGCCACGCGCCACCAGCGCAGCCAGCACCAAACTGGCCGAAGCGCGCAAGTCCGTTGCCATGACGGTGGCACCTTCAAGAAACTCGCGCCCGCGTATGATGGCAGTATTGCCTTCAACCTCAATGCTGGCGCCAAGGCGCTGCATTTCCTGCACATGCATGAAACGGTTCTCGAAAATTGTCTCGGTCACAGTTGCCACCGCATCGGCCACCGTATTCAAGGCCATGAATTGTGCCTGCATATCCGTAGGAAAAGCCGGATGCGGCGCAGTGCGAACACTCACAGACCGCAATGCACCCTGGCGCTGCAACACACCTTCGCTCCTGACCGTAATGCTGTCGCTATCGTGTTCCACGACAGCACCGCTTTCGCGCAGTTTATCAATCACGGCATCCAGCAGGTCGGCACGCGCACGCTTGAGCTTCACCTCGCCACCGGTCATCGCCGCTGCCACCATGTAAGTGCCCGCCTCAATACGATCACATACGACATCATGACTGGCTGTATGCAGATTGGCGACACCCGTGACAGTAATCACGTCCGTGCCCACGCCCTCGATCTTGGCGCCCATCTTGACCAGGCATTCCGCAAGGTCAACCACCTCGGGCTCCTTGGCGGCATTTTCCAGCACAGTTGTGCCTTCTGCCAATGCAGCGGCCATCATGAGGTTTTCCGTACCGGTCACGGTGACAATATCCATGAAGATGCGCGCACCCTTGAGCCTGTCAGCCTTGGCCTCGATATAGCCATGCTCAATACGGATATCGGCACCCATCGCCTGCAACCCCTTGATATGCAAATCAACCGGGCGCGAACCGATGGCACAGCCGCCTGGCAATGAAACGCGCACATGGCCGAAGCGGGCAAGCAAAGGCCCCAGCACCAGGATGGATGCCCGCATGGTTTTCACCATGTCATAAGGTGCTTCGCAAGTATGAATATCGCTGGCATCCAGGCTGATTTGATTATTATCCAACTGCTCGATCTTGACGCCCATGTGCACCAGCAGTTTGCGCATGGTGGCAATATCATGCAGCTGCGGCACATTACCCAGCGTCAACGGCTCGGCAGTCAGCAGGCTCGCACAGAGAATGGGCAAAGCGGCATTCTTGGCACCGGAAACAGATATTTCACCGTTTAAAGGGACGCCCCCCTGGATGACTAACTTATCCACGTTTTCAGGCCTGGGCTTCCTGCAACAGATTCTGCAATTCACCTTGCTGGTAAAGGTCGCGCATGATGTCCGCACCGCCGATAAACTCGCCCTTGATATAGAGTTGGGGAATGGTCGGCCAGTTGGCGTAAACCTTGATGCCCTCGCGGATAGCAGGATCTGCCAGCACATCAATGGCGGCAAAGTCCTTCAGGCCACATGCCTGCAGAATCTGGACTGCCAGACCGGAGAAGCCGCATTGCGGAAACTTCGGGCTGCCCTTCATGTAAAGCACCACCGGGTTGCTAGTGACCTGGCTCTTGATCAGTTCTTGCGTATCCATATTTTTCCTTGAAATTAAATTGCCATCAGAGCGTGGCATTGAGTCTGGCCCAGGCTTCCGGCGTGAAAGTGCGCATGGACAAGGCGTGAATCTCTTCATGCATGCGCCCGCCCAAAGCCTGGTAGACCAGTTGATGCTGCTGCACCATGTTCTTGCCCACAAACAACGGGCTCACGATCACAGCCTCGAAATGCTGGCCGTCGTCACCCAGTACCTGCACATGCTCACAGGTCAGTCCCTGGGTAATATAGTTTTTCAATGCTTCTGCACTTAACACGGTTCAGCCTCGCAATTTGTAGCCGGATTTCAGCATCTGTAAAGTAATCAATGATAGGGCAAAAAAGCACCCTGCAACAACGCCCAGGCTGATAAAAGGCGAAATATCGCCGGTACCGAAAAAACCGTAGCGGAAGCCGTCTATCATGTAGAAAAACGGGTTGAGATGCGACACCTTCTGCCAGAACGGTGGCAGCGAGTGAATGGAGTAAAACACGCCCGAGAGGAATGAAAGCGGCATGATGACAAAATTCTGGAATGCCGCCATCTGGTCGAACTTCTCGGCCCAGATACCGGCGATGATGCCAAAGGTGCCCATCAGGCCGCTGCCAAGCAAGGCAAAGATCAATATCCAGCCGGGATGCTCCACCGGCAGGTCAATAAAGATGATGGTCACCAGGTAGATACCCAGGCCCACTACCATCCCGCGAAGGATCGAGGCAGCAAGAAATGCCAGGTAGACCCCCAGGTAGGATATGGGCGTCAACAATATGAAGATCAGGCTGCCCATGACCTTGGACTGAATCAGGCTGGATGAGCTATTGGCAAAGGCATTCTGCAACAGCGACATCATGATGAGGCCGGGAATCAGGAACGCGGTATAGCCCACGCCGGGATATACCTGCACGCGGTCTTCCAGCACATGGGAAAAGATCAGCAAATACAGCAATGCCGTGATGATAGGCGCTGCCACGGTCTGGAAACTCACGCGCCAGAAACGCAGTAATTCCTTCTTGAACAAGGTCCATGGGCCGCGCAGATTGTGGCTGATGAAGTCCGCCATCAGCTCACGAGCTCCACGAAGACATCCTCAAGGTCGGCTTCCGTCAATTGCATATCCTCTACGGCCACGCCTGCCAAACGCAGTTCCGCCAGGATGGATTCAAGCTGGGTGACATCAGCAATCGCCAGAATACAGTCGCCATCCTGTTCTTCACGCAGCAAGGGCACTAGCGCAGCAGGCAAAGCACCCGACAATTTCAAACGCAAACGCTTGCCCGGCAAGCGATTCAAAAGATTACGCGTGCTATCCAGCGCCACAATCTCGCCCTGCTTCATCATGGCAATGCGGTTGCACAGGGTTTCCGCTTCTTCCAGGTAATGCGTAGTGAGAATAATGGTATGGCCTTCGCCATTGAGCCTGCGAATGAATTGCCACATGGCCTGGCGCAACTCGACGTCCACACCGGCGGTCGGCTCGTCGAGTACGATCACGGGAGGCTTGTGCGCAAGTGCCTGCGCGATCAACGCGCGACGCTTCATGCCACCTGAGAGGCGGCGCATATTGGTATGCGCCTTATCCGCCAGGCCCAGCGACTCGATAATCTCATCCACCCAGGCATCGTTCTCGCGACCGCGGCCGAAATACCCAGCCTGGAAACGCAGCATTTCACGCACATTGAAGAATGGATCGAACACCAGCTCCTGCGGCACCACGCCCAATGCGCGCCGCGCCTCGGCATATTGCGTATAGACATCGAAGCCCATCACCTGCAAGCTGCCACTGGTTGGGCGCGACAACCCTGCCAACAGGTTGATCAGGGTGGACTTGCCCGCGCCATTCGGCCCAAGCAAGGCAAAAAACTCGCCCTGCTCGATGGACAAGTCTATGCCTTTCAGCGCGTGTAAATTGCCAAAACGCTTGTGCACCTGCTGGATATTGATCGCGGGAATCATGGATGACTAGCTGGGGCCAAGGCCCCAAAACTCAATGGCTGGATTGGGGAATCAGCTCAAGCACCCCATACAGGGTAGCCAAGCTGGAAAGATTGGCTGGCAGATGAACGATGTTGATATCAGCCTTGGCCGCCTGGGCCTGGCGTGTCCATTCGAAAATCAGGCTCAGCGCCACAGTATCGACCTCAGCCACCTGGGCAAGGTCAATCTCCAGCGCTGCCGACATCGGCAGTGCCTTGCTTTCGGCCAACAGGCTGTCAACCTGATTGACGGTGATGTCACCGCTTACCAGCCAGCGGTTTCCTTGTTGTTGGATTTGTGCCAAGTGGATACTCTTTATGCTTATTTGCTGGATTCCTGATTCTTGGCAGCCAGCTTCTGGATCAGGCTATCCAGGCCGTTCTGGCGAATCTCGTTGCTAAACTGACCACGGTAGTTGGTCACCAGGCTCACGCCTTCGATGGTGATGTCGTATACCTTCCAGCTTTCGCCACTCTTTTCCAGGCTGTAATCCACCGCCACAGGCTGACCGCCCGGCTGCAAAATCTGGGTTTTCACCTTGACATCGGTTTCACCAGGTTGCGCACGGAAAGGCTTGTATTCAATGGTCTGGTTGCGGTACTTGGAAAGCGCTGTGGCATAAGTACGCAGCAGCAAGCTGCGGAATTGCTCCTGGAAAGCCTGTTTCTGTTCAGTAGACGCCTTGCCCCAGGCCTTGCCCAGCACCAGGCGCGATACGCGGTCAAAATTGAAATTAGGCAGGATCTTTTCTTCTGCGAGGGCGAAAATCTTGTTCTGATTACCCGCCTGAATGTCCTTGTCCTGCTTAACGACAGCCAGCACATCTTCGGCAGTGCTCTTCACCAATGCGTCAGGCGCCACTTCTGCCATTGCCAGACCCGCACAGCCAACAAAAGCCAGTGCGGCCATCCACTTCATCATATTTTGCATGCCTATTCCGCCTCTTTAATATCGTTAGACTTATCATCACCTGACTCAGATGCCTTGCTATACAGGAACTGGCCGATCATCTTTTCAAGCACCACAGCATCCTGCGTCTTGCTAAACTTGTCGCCGTCCTGCAGCATCTTGTCGTCGCCGCCAGCTTCCAGGCCAATATATTGTTCACCCAGCAAGCCGGCAGTGTAGATATTGGCAAATGTATCCTTGGGGAAAGGATAACGCTTGTCCACCTTGACTGTCACTAATGCTTCATAGCTCTCGGGATCGAACTTGATGTTATCGACACGTCCCACAACCACTCCTGCGCTCTTGACTGGCGCGCGTGGCTTGAGACTGCCGACATTCTCGAAAGCGCCCGTCACACTGTAGGTTTCACCCAGGGTGGCACTGTTGAAATTGCCCACTTTCAAAGCCAAACCAAACAGTGCAGCAGCCCCTGCCGCTACAAAAACACCGACCCATAGATCAATTGTTGTACGTTCCATCTTTTCTCCAGTGTGTTGCGCTTACGCAACAATCATGAACGAAGTCATTACAAAATCAAGACCCAGCACCGCCAATGATGAATTCACCACGGTACGGGTTGTTGCGCGGCTCACACCTTCAGCAGTGGGCGGCGCGTCGAACCCTTCAAACAAGGCAATCATGGTGCAGGCAACGCCAAACACCACGCTCTTGATCACCCCATTGACAATATCTTCACGGAAATCCACGCTGGCCTGCATCTGCGACCAGAACGCGCCCGCATCGACACCGATCAGCGGCACAGCCACCAAATAGCCACCCAGCACGCCCACCATCGAGAACAATGCCGCCAGCAAAGGCATGGAGAATACGCCAGCCCAGAAACGTGGCGCAACCACGCGCGCGACCGGGCTCACCGCCATCATTTCCATGGCAGACAACTGCTCGGTTGCCCGCATGAGGCCGATTTCCGCCGTAATGGCAGTCCCTGCGCGACCGGCGAACAGCAGCGCCGTCACCACAGGCCCCAGCTCACGCACCAACGACAAGGCCACCAGCACGCCAATAGCCTCGGAAGAGCCATAACGCTGCAAGGTGTTGTAGCCCTGCAACGCCAGCACCATGCCGACAAAGAACGCCGATACCAGGATAATGATCAAGGACAACACGCCAGTGAAATAAATCTCGCGTATGGTCAGGTGTAGCCTGCGGAAACTCTCGCCGGAATAAATCAGCACATAAAAGAAAAAGCGAATGCTGGCACCAAAACGCCACAAGCTATCAATCACGCGGTGGCCGATTCCACTCAGCACGCTTGCTACAGCACTAAACATTCGCGCTCCTCAAGATATCCTGCCTATAGTCAGGCGCTCTATAGTGGAACGGCACCGGACCATCCACCTCACCATGCACAAACTGATGAACAAACGGAAGTTCGGATTTGCGCAGGTCCTCCGGCGCTCCTTCTGCCGCCACAACGCCATCCGCGACAAAATACACATAATCGGCAAACGCAAAAACTTCCTGCACGTCATGCGTCACGATGATGGAAGTCGCGCCCAGCGCGTCATTGAGCTTGCGGATCAGGTTGCAGATCACCGCCATCGAAATCGGGTCCAGCCCGGCAAACGGCTCGTCATACATGATAATGGCCGGGTCGAGCGCCACGGCACGCGCCAACGCAACACGCCGTGCCATGCCGCCGGAAAGTTCGGTTGCCTTGAGGTCGCGCGCACCGCGCAAACCCACGGCATTGAGCTTCATCATCACCAGGTCGCGGATCATGGATTCCGGCAGGTCGGTATGCTCGCGGATGGGAAACGCCACGTTCTCATATACGGAAAGATCAGTGAACAGCGCGCCTTGCTGGAACAGCATGCCCATCTTGCGGCGCAGCTTCTGCAAACCCTTGCGGTCCTGCTTGTGCACCACCTGCCCGGCAACACGCACTTCGCCGCCCGAAGGCTTCAACTGTCCGCCGATCAGGCGCAAAAGCGTGGTCTTGCCGCTGCCGCTGCCGCCCATGATGGCCACTACCTTGCCGCGCGGGAATTGCATGTTAATGCCCTTGTGCAGCAAGCGCGTCTTGTAGCCAAAAGATAGATTGTCGATTTCGACGATATTGTCGCTCATGATCGCTACTTTTTTGATTAGCCGGGTATTTTAATGCAAAAGCGCTTTAGTTCATAACATTGGAAAAGTAAAAGCCCGCAAATGCGGGCTTTTAGAATTTACGTGTATGACTTTAAAAAGCCATACATACATTATAAAGACCAGAATCCGAAATTGATGGCTCCGCGACTAAAGACGTAACCCACGCCCCTGTATTTGTTTGATACGCCCTTACAGAGCCAGTACTAGTTTCACCGTCATCCAAAGTCAAATCAATTTGTTTTGCAAACTTCCCTAAAATACCAGCAGAACAAATAGCATACCCTCCATTTAATGCAGGCGTCGGCAAATTACTAGAGCCAGGAATACTTTGGATACCAATTCGACCACCTTCAGCATTTTTCGGTACGAACGCAGCAGCATCATCCCCAATTATTGTCGGTCCTGGAGCGAAACCAGCAAGTCTCACATGCTGCCAAAAAAGAATTGACTCATCTCCAACTGTATTAGAATCCCAAGCACCATTAATCACTCCATTACCAACAGTACTTGTAGCACCTGTACCCGCTGCTCTTGTAGCATCAACACCTAAATGTGCAACAACAGCAGCATCATCTCCAGGAAGCGCCCGGAATTTATCTTGGTATCCATATACGTAGACTTGCACATTCTTAAAATCAGATGCCAAGCTTTTTACCTTGGCACTATTAATCAACTCCTGACCCTTGAGCACACCGCCCAGCAACAAGCCGATAATCACGAGAACTATCGCCAGCTCGATCAGCGTAAAGCCAGATGTTTTTTTCATATGTTATCCTTGCGCGGAAGATGCGGCAGCCGCACTTCCAAAAACAATAGGGTGGTATGAAACATGCAACTCTCATGCCAAACGAAAATAGTTTGCAACAGGCGCCGAATGCAAGACTGGCGCGAGATTTCATGGGAATCCCGGCTAATATCGCCATAGACGAAAATTCAGCGAAGTGTTGAGATTTCGTCTACAGTGACAGAATTACGACACTTACGACTAAAAGATCACAGGATTTCATGGCCAGCCTGAGCAGCCGTACCACCGCTTACCGCCCCAGCGCTTCCACCTTGCAGCAATGGATGCTGGGGCTGATGTTATTGAGCTTTCACGGCGTCCTGCTTTGGGGCTTCGATGACCCGCTGCAAAAAAGCCTGCTGCTTTGCCATTACGGCCTATTCCTGATCTGGCAGCCTATCTGGCAAACCCAGGAAAAGCTTTCCCCGCGGTCCATGCTGCTGTTTGCTGCGGGCGGTATATTGCTGGCATGGTTCGTCAGTTGGTGGCTGCTTGCTATCTGGATGTCTGCCTTGTTCGGCCTGCTGGGTGGGCGCATCTTCTCGACCACGGCCCGCACCTCGCGTCTCAGCTATTTGCTCGCAGCCACTTATTTGCTGTCCGTATTGCTGCTCTGGGTGATTCCCCATTTGCTCGATGCCAGTGCCGCATTGATCGTGGCGGAATTCCTCATGCTGTATCTCCTGCCTATCCTGCCGCTGGCCATCCTGTTCCTGCGCGTAAAGCAGGAAACCCACCAGCATGCGCCTATCCTGGATTTTTTCTATACATTGTTGCTGTTCCTGCTGTCCGTCACGCTGGTGCTGAGCATTTTCACCATCTCCCGCACCAGCGAAGCCGACTATGCAGAAGTCGTGATATGGGTAATATTCGGCCTGGCCGCCACGCTGTTGCTGGCAAGCTGGCTGTGGAATCCGCGCGCCGGTTTCAGCGGCATCGGCCAGTTGCTATCGCGTTACCTCCTGAGCGTCGGATTGCCGTTTGAACGCTGGATCAAGAATATTGCCGAGCTTGCCGAGCGCGAGACCAGCGCCAGGGAGTTCATGCAGGCGGCCATGGGCGAAGTGGAAACCCTGCCCTGGGTGGCCGGCGGCAAATGGGAGACCGAGGATGACCAGGGTGAATTCGGCACCCAGGCGCCTTACCATGCCGAACTTGAGTTTCATGATTTTTACCTCAAGCTATACAGCCGCTGGCCGCTGACGCCTGCATTGACCATACACCTCAAGCTGCTAACGCAAATTCTGGGCGAATTCCATGAAGCCAAGCGCCGCGAGGAAGCCTTGCTACAAAACACCTACATGCAGGCAATCTATGAAACCGGCGCGCGCCTGACGCATGACATGAAGAACATCGTGCAATCCATGAGTGCCTTGTGCAGCGCGGCAGAGCAGGCGAGCGACGCCGATAATGAAAGGCTGGTTGCCCTGATCCGCAAGCAGCTCCCCCTGCTCAACCAGCGCTTGGCACTAACCCTGGACAAGCTGGGAGCGCCCCGTAACGAGAACAGACGCATGCTGCCCCTGCTGGAATGGTGGGACAACCTGCAACAGCGCTACACCGATACCCGCGTCAGCTTCAGCGAGGCAATCGCTGAAGACCCTGAACTGAAGGTTGACAGCGAAGTATGGGACAGCGTGATGGACAACCTGCTGCAAAACGCGCTTGCCAAGGCCCGGCATGAGCCGGAAATCAACATCAGCGCAAAGCTGGCGGCAGGCAATGAAGTGTTTGCAGAAGTCACGGACAGCGGCAGTGCTATGCCGGAAGAAATAGCCGCCAACCTGTTCCGCAAACGCATCCGCTCGGAAGGCGGGCTGGGAATCGGCTTGTACCAGGCCGGCCGCCAGGCACAACAGGCAGGCTATCAGCTGGCTCTTGTGGAAAACCGGCCCGGCATGGTGCGCTTCAGGCTAGGCTTAAAATAGATAATCTACTATCTAAAAAATAAAAAGGCCGAGCTGTGATACAGGCGCGGCCTTTTTGTTGTATGGCATGTACAGGCCCTTACAGTTCGCCGTAGGAATGCAGGCCAGACAGGAACATGTTGACGCCGAGGAAGGCAAAGGTCGTCACCAGCAAGCCGACCAGCGCCCACCATGCCAGGATAGGGCCTCGCAAGCCCTTGACCAAACGCAGGTGCAGCCAGGCTGCGTAATTGAGCCAGACGATCAGCGCCCAGGTTTCCTTGGGATCCCACGACCAGTATCCGCCCCAGGCCTCTGCCGCCCACATGGCACCAAGAATGGTGGCAATCGTGAAGAAGGCAAAGCCGACTGAAATGGCCTTGTACATCACGTCGTCCAGCACTTCCAGGCTGGGCAGGCGCGAAGCCAGGATGCCTTTGCTCGCCAGGAGGTAGGCAGCGCCCACCATGGCCGCCAGCGCAAACGTGCCGTAACCGATGAAGTTGGCAGGGACATGGATTTTCATCCAGTAGGATTGCAACGCAGGCACCAGCGGCTGGATTTCATACGCCTGGCGGTCAAAGGTGTACCAGAGGATGAAACCCACAGCGGCATTGATGACCACCAGGACAAAACCGCCCAGTTGGCGCGTGGCATAACGGCCTTCGTAATAGAGATAAGCCAACGCAGTAATCAGGCAGAACAGGATGAAGACTTCATAAAGATTGCTGATGGGAATATGCCCGACATCCGGCGCAATCAGGTAGGTCTCGTACCAGCGCACCATCAGGCCGACAAAGCCCATCACCACTGCGGACCATACCAGGCTGGAACCGACCTTGGATGCAAACGCGGAGCGGGCAAGCAAGCCCAGCCAGTACGCGAGCATAGCGAGCACAAACAGCACATTCATCCACATCACGGCGGACTGGCTGGCAAATAGGTACTTGAGCAGGAACACCTGCTCGACATTCGCCTGGCTGCCATCATAGAGGCGGATGGCGAACAGGCTGATGCCGGCTATGCCCAACAACAACGGGCGCATGGGCTTCCATTGCCACCCCAGCCAGCTGAACAACGCTACCGAACCAAACATGATGCCCACTTCGTAAGCATCCATAAACTCGGCATATTGCTGGAATGCAAACAAGGCACCCAGCAGCAGCAGCAGCGAATACCCCCAGTCAAGCCAGCCCAGGCGCTTGAACAGTGGTTCCGGCATATCTTCCATATAGGCAGTTTTCATCATCGACCTCAATGACTTTCGGTTACGTGACTTGACGTCACACTTGCTGGTTTTCCAGCAGACGCGCGAGTTTATCGCGCATTTTGTCAAACTCGATATCGAAATCGCGGTTCTTGCGGTTGGCCGACATGGCAAACAGCACACGATTGTTTTCCGGCTTCACCAGTAGCCAGATACGGCGCTCGCGAATATAGATCATGGAAAAAATTCCAAGCACCAGCAGCACCGAACCCGAATAGACCAGCACTTTGCCCGGCGAGCGTGTCAGTTGCAACCCGCTGGACTGCCGATGCTCAAAGCCCGTGAGCTGCAAATAAAGCGGCGCACCATAGTGAAAACTATCGCTGATCGCATGCAGACTGTCCTCAATAAACAACTGCAATGCTTCGCTATTCTCGGCGGGAGGCAGGCCCGCACGCTCACGGCTGATGGCATATGCCCCAAAGGCCGCAGTGGTGACAACCTTGACGTAAGCCTGTGCCGCACCGGCACGCTGTTCTTCTGGCACGGCATCATCAATCATCTCGGCCACCTTGCCGAATCCGCCCTGGCTGAATGCCTGCAACAATTGCATCACACTGGCTTCAAACTTGCTGCGGACTTCAGGATCAAGCTCGCTGTGGCTGGACAGCGCCAGTTGGGAAACACGCCGGACAATGTCTGGATACAGGGATTGGTCAAACATCGCCGCCCTGAAGTTCATATAACCTTCCATGCCGCCATCTTCATCTGCGGGAATCCGCAAGTAGCGGTAGCTGTCCTGCTGCATGGAACGCATGCCTGACAGGAAATATTGGCGACCGTCCAGCAGCAGCGGATTCATGTAATTCACATATTCGCGTGCCTGCCCCTCGGCATCGCGCACCTTGAAGGTGACATTGGGCCCGACATTGCGCGGCTTGCCTTTGCCATCAGTTGAAAGGTTAAGGATATTGAATAGCCGGAAATCTGACAGCTCAACGCTCAGCGGGCTGTTGCCGCCAGCCACGTTATATTTATTGAACACGCTGCCAGTGAAGGGAATGGTATCGGCATGGCTGCCCAGCAGGTTCCACACCTTGAAATCCAGCCTGGAACCGCCATCACCGAAATCAGACTGGTAGATGGCAACGCCTTTGTAAATCAAGGGATGATTCACCTTGATGGTGGCCGTCACCGGCTCTTCACGCTCGGGATCGATGATCATGACATCGCTCTCGAAAGACTTGGGCTGGCCGGTATCGTAATGTTGTATGCGGAAAGCCTTGAGCACAATGCTGAATGGCAGGTCCTGCACCAGGTAGCCATCGCGCACCCGCATGAAGGCGGCATTGGCACCCGCGCCTTCCGGCAGGGTCATGTTGGCGCGGAACGAAAGATTGGCAGGTGTCATGCGGCTTTCCGGCGGCACCTTGCGCTCGGGAATATCGCGGGTTTCTATTTTCTTGTAGCCCAATAGCTCTTGCGCCTTGAACACCAGGTTGCCATCCATGAGGCCGCCGATGCAGATGATCACGATGGCCGCATGCGTGAGGATGTAGCCCAATCGTTGATAGCTGCCGGCCTTGGCGGCAAATAGGTTGCCGCCATCATCCTGCAGCACGGTCTTGTAACGGAAACCATGGGCAGACAGGAACTGCGCCAGGCGCGATGCGGTTTCTTCGGTGGAATAAGGCGTGTGGTATTCATGCTTGTGGCTGAAACTGCGCAGGGAGACTTCCTTGGCATTTTCACGGAACGCACGCAGTTCTCGCAGCATGAGCGGAGCATTGCGGTAAATACAGAGCGAGGTAGAGAGCACCAGGAACACCAGAATGACCAGGAACCAGCCGCTATGGTAGACATCGTACAGCCCCAGGAACTCAAAGAACTCGAACCAGAACTGGCCGAACTGCACAATGTAATTCGTATAAGGCTCGTTTTGCTTGAGCACGGTGCCAATGATGGAAGCAATCCCCAGCACAACCAGTACGCTGACTGCAAAACGCATGGAACTCAGCAATTCATATAATCTGTGACTGGTGGACTGTACCGATTTCAAAACGAGACCATTCAAAAAATTTGAGGTGAGACAATCATGCCTGTTGCTAATTGCCAGCCCAGCGATATAAAAAGTTAAGGGCGGCCATTGCCACCCTTAGAGCCTGATCAACGTTTTTTTATGGAGTACGTTGTCCCGGCAGTGTAGGTGATGCAAGGCGCAAACCACAGACGGGCTAATTGCCCGGCGAGGATTTGCAACACAGCAGCAGCTGCACTGCCGGGACAACCCGATGGGCATGGTTTTAAAACGCGCCGCTCCGCGTTGCAGTCCTTCGCGAGGCAATGAGCATCACCTGCGGACTGCGCCTTAACCGGACACGTTTTGAAGCCATGCGTACCCCACAAAAAAACGTTGATCAGGCTCTTAACGCTTGAACCCGGCTTTTGGTTGTCAGAGCGAACCAACTTCCCGGCCCGTCTCACAAGACAGGCACCTAAAAGCCTGCCCGGTCAATCTTTTCACCTACTGCGAATAGGGTCGCATTCTATATAAAAACCCTACTTCGTGCTAATATTTTTCCCCTTTCCGATAATGGCCGCCCCTTCCCATGCCCTTGTTTCAAAACGCCACTTTTTACATCTCGGCCCACAACCTGAGCGACCTGCCACCCCCTGCAGGAGTTGAGGTCGCCTTTGCCGGACGCTCCAATGCCGGCAAATCCAGTGCTTTGAATACATTGGCCAACCATAACCGGCTCGCTTATGTCAGCAAGCAGCCCGGTCGCACCCAGCTCATCAATTTTTTCAGCCTGGGCAATGATCGCTTCCTGGTAGATTTACCCGGCTACGGTTATGCAAAGGTGCCGGAAGCCATGCGCAAACATTGGCAACTGACCCTGGCCACCTATTTAAGCCAACGCCCTTGCATTGGCGGCCTGGTACTGGTGATGGACAGCCGCCACCCATTGACGCCGCTGGACCGGCAGATGCTGGACTGGTACAGCCCAAGCGGCAGACCCATCCATGTCCTGCTGACAAAATCGGACAAGTTATCCCGCCAGGCAGCCAACCAGACACTGCAACAGGTCAGGAAGGAGCTGGAGGCGAACTGGGGCAATTGCAGCGTGCAATTGTTCTCCAGCCTGAAGAAACAGGGCGTAGAAGAAGCCGAGGCCGTGATCGGGCGCTGGCTATTTACGCCGGAAAACGATGTCCCAGACGCCGTGGCCTAACTTGATGCCGCGGTTCTCGAACTTGGTCAGCGGCCGGTAATCCGGCTTGGGCGCATAATCCTGCGCCGTATTCTCCAGCAAGGGTTCCTGCTGCAGGATTTCCAGCACCCATTCCGCATACTCCTGCCAGTCAGTCGCCACATGCAAGTAAGCACCTACTTTCATCTTGCTGCACAGCAGCTTGATAAACCCGGCCTGGATCAGGCGGCGCTTGTGATGGCGCTTCTTGTGCCAAGGGTCAGGGAAGAAAATATGCACGCCGTCCAGGCTGGCGTCAGCAATCATGTGCTGCAAGACTTCAACCGCATCATGCTGGACAATGCGCAGGTTCTTGAGCTCCAGTTCGCCGATCTGCTTGAGCAGGCTGCCGACCCCTGGCGTATGTACCTCCACCCCGAGAAAATCTCGGTCAGGCTGCGACTGAGCGATCCTGGCCGTGCTTTCGCCCATGCCAAAACCGATTTCAAGGATTTTCAGGCTGCTGTTGCGGCCAAACAGTTCGTCAAAGTCCAGCAGGCCGGGCGCATAAGACACGCCGAACACTGGCATCAGCTCATCCAGGGCACGCTGCTGGCCATGGGTCAACCGGCCTTGGCGCAGCACAAAACTGCGGATTGGGCGCTTCGCAAGCTCTTCCTTGCCGATGTTATCCTGCCCTAAGGCGTCTTGATCCATGCTTGACTCAACCACTGAAAAAACCGCGATTATAAGACATGCGAGCGGTCGCCGCGAACAAAGCCAGTGAGCGGGCCGACTCCCTTGCCCAGCACAACCACCTTGAACAACTCTCCCATTTCCGCAGGCGACAACAGCTTTTGCGCCTGACTTGCCAGCGGCGCATATTGCTTAAGGTTATCCGCCGGCACACGCAGCATGAGGTCGGTAATGCCGCAATTGATGAGGAATTGCGCCTGACCGCAATAGCCCAGCAACTGCAGGCCATGCTCAAGCCCTACCTTTGCCACCCCAGAAAAATCCACATGGGCGGTCACGTCCTGCAAGCCTGGGTAAAGCAAGGGATCAGTGTGGGCATGATGACGGTAATGGCACATCAAGGTGCCTTGATCCCGCTGTGGATGGTAATACTCTGTGCGGGAAAACCCGTAGTCGATCAATAGCAGCACGCCCTGATGCAAACACTGCGCCAGGCTCGCAACCAGCGCCCGCACCGCGGGGCTTATTTCTGTCTGGTAATCTGCAGGCAAGTCGAGTTCTTCTGCCAGGCCGGCTAGCTGCCTGCCAAGCAATGGCTGCTGGCGCAGCATGAGCGAGCCATTTTCATGCAAGGCCACGCCCAGCTCCTGCAAACCTTCCCCCTCCTTGCGTATCAAATGCACAGGCACGGCGTCGAGCACCTCGTTAGCCAGCACTACGCCCGTGAAACTTTCAGGCAAACCATCCAGCCAGGAAACTCTTTCATATAAGGCCGGTGCCAGCACTGATCGCAGGTATTGCTGCTGCACGGATTTGAGGTCTGCGCTTACCTCAAGAATCAGGTAGCGTTCCGGCAAGGCACCGGCCCGCTGCATTTCCTCCAGCACCGCTGCGGCAAGCCTGCCGCGCCCGGCGCCCAATTCCAGCACGCTGCCGCCGGTTTGCGCCAGCACCTGCATGACCTGCTGCGCCAGCGTCTGGCCAAACAACGGCGTCATCTCGGGCGCCGTGACAAAGTCACCCGCCTCGCCGAACTTCTGCGCACCAGCGCTGTAATAACCCAGGCCTGGCGTATACAAGACCAGCTCCATATAACGGGCGAAGTTGATCCAGCCGCCAGAGGCAATAATATGTTCACCAATCATTTCAAGCAGCTTGTCGCTATGGGCAAGCGCATCGGCATCGGGAATGGGCAAGGCAGAGATGTTCATGGTATTTGGATTATAATGCTGCGTTATTCCCAAACTTTGATGCGATCTGGAACATTTGTGGATTCCTCCCTGGAAAACAAGGTCATTTTAATCACTGGCGGTGCCAAGCGCGTCGGTGCCGCGATCTGCCGCTTGCTGCATGCAGGCGGTGCCAGGCTCATGATCCATTATCGCAGTTCCGATGGCGAAGCGCGCGCCTTGCAGTCCGAACTCAACCTCAAGCGTGCCAACTCGGTCGCCATCATGCAAGGCGACCTGCTCAAGCTCAGCGTACTGCCCAAGCTGGTGCAGGAAACCGTGCACCACTTTGGCCGGCTCGATGCTCTCATCAACAATGCCTCCAGCTATTACCCAAGCGAACTGGGCAGCATCAACGAAGACCAATGGGAAGATTTGATCGGGCCCAACCTCAAGGCACCGTTATTCCTGTCACAGGCCGCCGCACCTGAGCTCAAGAAAACCCACGGCACTATTATCAATATCACCGATATGCATGTGGAACGGCCCAAGAAAGGCTATATCGTCTATAGCGTTGCCAAGGCCGGGCTGGTCACGCTCACCAAGTCGCTTGCGCACGAGCTTGCCCCGGAGATACGCGTCAACGCGGTAGCGCCCGGGCCAGTGCTTTGGCCGGAAGACAATCCCCAATTCGACGAGGTGTACCGTCAACGCGTCATCTCACAAACACTGCTCAAACGTATAGGCGAAGGCGATGATGTTGCCAAGGCCGTGCGCTTCCTGTTGCAGGATGCCCCTTTTATTACCGGGCACGTGATTGCCGTCGATGGCGGGCGCTCACTCAATCTTTAACATATCCACCATGATCAAACATTATCCCGACGATGCTTCCAACAGCTTCCTGAAACTGCGCAACAGCCTGATCAGCGCCACAGGCAAGGCCATTGGCGACTACAACATGATTGAAGACGGCGACACCGTCCTGGTGTGCATGAGCGGCGGCAAGGACTCCTACACCATGCTCATGCTGCTGCTCGCACTGCAGGAGCGGGCACCAGTGGACTTCAAGCTGATTGCCATGAACCTGGACCAGAAGCAGCCAGGCTTTCCCGAGCATATCCTGCCAGCCTACCTGGCAGAGCTTGGGGTGGAGCACCGCATCGTCGAGGCCGACACCTACTCCATCGTCAAGGAGAAGATTCCCGAAGGCAAAACCACCTGCTCGCTCTGTTCACGGCTGCGTCGCGGTATCATCTACCGCACCGCACAGGAACTGGGCGCCAACAAGATCGCACTCGGTCATCATCGTGACGATATTGTGGAAACCCTGTTCCTGAACATGTTCTTCGGCGCGAAAATGAAAGCCATGCCGCCCAAGCTCGCCACCAACAAGGGCGAGTTCCAGGTGATACGCCCGCTTGCCTACTGTGCCGAGAAGGATATTGCCAGCTATGCGCGCGGCATGAACTTCCCCATCATCCCCTGCGACCTCTGCGGCTCGCAGGAGAACCTGCAACGGCAGAAGGTCAAGGACATGCTGCAAGCGTGGGAACGCGAACAGCCAGGCCGCGTCAACAACATCTTCCGCGCCATCGGCAATGTGGAACCTTCCCATCTTGCCGACACCGACCTCTATGATTTCAAGAATATGTCGCAGACCAAACCTGAAGACGAAGATCCCTTGTTCGGCGATATCGACAAAGAGAACAATCCCGCACTGAGCCTGGTTTCCAGCGAAGGCTCGCGCATTGAGTTCAAGCGCAATATCGCTTGAGCATCCTCCATCCCATCAAGAAAGCGCTGACGGCAAGCACCTAAATTTACAGCGCTTTCTTGTGCAGTAGGCGATTTACTCTTATCATCTGCCGCTCTGCATCCCACAAACCGTGCGTCCATGTCAAAACTGCTGATCGTTGAATCACCCTCCAAAGCCAAGACCCTGAAAAAATATCTGGGCAAGGATTTTGAGGTTCTGGCCTCATATGGGCACGTACGCGACCTGATTCCCAAGACCGGTGCCGTCGACCCCGAGCAGGACTTCGCCATGAAGTATGAGGTGATCGAGCGCAATGCGCGCCATGTGGATGCCATCGCCAAGGCAGTGAAGAATGCCGACGCCATCTACCTCGCGACCGACCCGGATCGCGAAGGCGAGGCGATTTCCTGGCATATTGCCGAGATACTCAAGAGCAAGAAGCTGCTCAAGGACAAGCTGCTGAAACGCGTGGTGTTTCATGAAATCACCAAGAACGCGGTGCAGAACGCCATTGATCAACCGCGCGACATTTCCATGCCACTGGTCAATGCCCAGCAGGCACGCCGGGCACTCGACTATCTCGTCGGCTTCAATCTATCGCCCTTATTATGGAAGAAAATCCGCCGTGGGCTTTCCGCCGGGCGCGTGCAAAGCCCGGCCTTGCGCCTGATCGTCGAACGCGAACTCGAGATTGAGGCGTTCAAGAGCCAGGAATACTGGACTATCCACCTTGAATCAGCCAAGCATCAGCATGTATTTGACTCCAGGCTGGTGCAGCTCGAAGGCAAGAAGGTTGAACAATTCGCAGTCACCAACCAGGAACAACAACAGGAAATCGTCGGCAAACTGCTTGCCGTCAGCGCAGGCAAGACCACCGTCACGCGCGTTGAAAAGAAACAACGCAGCCGCAGCCCGGCAGCGCCGTTTACCACTTCCACATTGCAGCAGGAATCCGTGCGCAAGCTCGGCTTCACCACCAGCCGCACCATGCGCGTTGCCCAGCAGCTATATGAAGGTATCGACATCGGCAGCGGCACAGTCGGCTTGATTACCTATATGCGTACCGACAGCTTCAGCCTCGCTGCCGAGGCCGTGATGCAGATTCGCGGCTATATCAAGCAGAATTTCGCTGCCGACTACCTGCCGCGGTCGCCCATCATGTACAAGACCAAGGCCAAGAACGCGCAGGAGGCCCACGAGGCCATCCGACCGACGGATATCACGCGCACGCCGGCCAGCCTGCGTGCCTTCTTGACCGATGAGCAGTTCAAGCTGTATGAAATGATCTGGAAGCGTGCACTGGCCTGCCAGATGACCCAGGCCAAGTTCGATGCCGTCAGTATTGATCTCGCCGTGGGCAGCGAAGCCAACCTGTTTCGTGCCACGGGCCAGACCCTGGTGTTTCCGGGCTTTATCGCCGTCTATATGGAAGGCGTGGACGACGAGGAAGAAGAAGGCGAAAGCAAGCTCCCGCATCTGGAAACTGGCGAGGTGCTCGCCGTACAGAAAATATTCGGCGACCAGCATTTCACCGAGCCACCGCCACGCTACTCGGAAGCCAGCCTGGTCAAGGCACTGGAAGAGTTTGGCATTGGCCGACCGTCCACCTATGCCAGCATCATTTCCACGCTGCAGGATCGCGAATATGTCCTGCTGGACAAGAAACGCTTCACCCCCACCGATGTCGGCCGCGTGGTGAACAAGTTTCTCACTGAGCATTTCACTCGCTATGTGGACTACGGTTTTACTGCCAATCTTGAAAACGAGCTTGACGATATTGCCGAAGGCGAGCGCGAGTGGATTCCCGTGCTCAATGAGTTCTGGCAGGGTTTCAATAACCAGATCAATGAAAAAAGCAATGTAGAACGCCCCGGGGTAGAAATGCTTGATGAAGCTTGCCCCAAATGCGGCAAGCCACTACAGTCCCGCCTGGGGCGCTTCGGCAAGTTCATCGGCTGTTCCGGCTACCCGGAGTGCGACTACATCCGCAATCCGAGTGCCAACACCAACAGCAATGAGCCCACCGTGATCGGTCAGGAACCGGAAAGCGGCAAGGACATCCTGTTGCTCAACGGCCCTTATGGCCCTTACCTGCAAATTGGCCTGCCCGAGGCGGACAGCAAGAAAAAACCCAAGCGCGTCAGCATTCCCAAGGAAATTCCCGCGACAAACTTGGACATGGAAACGGCACTCAAGCTGATTGCATTGCCGCGCGACCTGGGCCAGCACCCTGAAACCGGCAAGAAAGTGGTAGCCAATATCGGACGCTTCGGACCTTACGTCAACCACGACGGTAAGTTCAAGTCCATTCCCAAGAGCGACAGCGTGTTCGACATCGATATGACGCGCGCTGTCGATTTGCTGGCTCAAGCCAATTCCGGACCAGCACCCATTCGCGAACTGGGCGAACACCCGGATGGCACAGGCAATATCGCAATCTATTCTGGCCGTTACGGCCCTTACGTGCAGCATGGCAAGCTACGCGCCACGCTTCCCAAGGACCAGGAGCCAGAAGGCCTGACCGTGGAACAGGCGCTGGAACTTCTGGCAGCTAAAGCCGCAAAGGATGCCCCGGCAAAGAAAAAAGCGCCTGCGAAAAAAACGACTGCCACCAAGAAAACAACCACAGCCAAGAAGGCAACCACGCGTAAAAAAACCACCAGTGAGTAATCATCTTCCTGAGTGGCAATAAAAAAAGCGGCTTAAAGCCGCTTTTTTTATTGCTTCAATCGTCACATATCAGCTGATATGCCGATGACTGTTACTGCTTTCTATCCACTTGCGAATTTTCTGGGCATCGCCTATCCGTGCATTCTTGCTGAACGAGTCGAGCAATACGATGATCAGCGGCTGCCCACCGACCTCCGCCTGCATCACCAGGCAACGCCCGGCTTCATTGATATAGCCCGTCTTCGACAAACCAATCACCCAGTCGCTATTGCGCACCAGCACATTGCTGTTGACATACTGCAGCGGCGCCCGCGCTCCGTTGACCGGCACGGAATACGAAGTGCTCGTTGAAACATGGCGGATTTCAGGATACTGATAAGCCGCACGCACCATCTTGACCAAGTCTTCGGCTGTAGAAACATTGGCGCTATTAAGCCCTGTCGGGTCCGCAAAACGGGAGTGCAGCATGCCGAGTTGTATTGCCTTGACATTCATGGCGGCAACAAAAGCATCCAGGCCACCCGGATAATGCCGCCCCAGTGCTGAAGCAGCACGATTTTCCGAAGCCATCAGTGCCAGCTGCAGCATTTCAGCCCGGCTCAATGTCGCGCCTATTGGCATACGTGAACCCGTACCCTTGAGAGTATCAATATCCTCCCGTGACACTTTGAGCTTCTCATCCATATCCAGTTGGGCATCCAATACCACCATGGCAGTCATGAGCTTGGTCAAAGAGGCAATCGGGGTAGTAAGATCAATGCCTTTGGCAAAAAGCACCTCACCAGAATCCTGGTTGACAATCATCGCCTTGCTGGAAGCCAGCTGCAAGCCAGTGCCATCGTCCTTGAAAACGCTGGGGCTGGCTGCACCCACTGCGCTGTTGGAACGAATGGTGCTGATAATGCGGCCGCTGGCTTCATTTTTCTTGGCAACGGCAGCCGTGCTCTTTTTCTTTGCGACTACCTTCTTGCTGGCCTTGGTTTTACTCGCAGCCGCTTTTTGCGGCTTTTTCTCAGCAGCATAGGCCACTGCTGGCGGCATGCATAATGCCAGCATGGTCAGTAATAATGTAATTTTACGAATCATGACGCGCCCACCCCGTTCAATGGTCGAGAAGAATATTATCTAAAAAAGTTTGATTTGTCATTAACATAGCAACGGAAGTTTATAAACTTTCTTAATAGTGATCCGTAAAAAAATATGCTGATGCACCGCCCAGCCAAGTTTATGCGAAAATAGCCAAATAATAATCTTCAGAGTTTTTTCATGAAAATCCCAGAGAATCTGCAATATACCGCTGAACATCTATGGATACGCCAGCATGAAGACGGCAGTTGGCTGGCTGGTATCACAGACTATGCCCAGGACTTGCTGGGCGACATCGTGTATGTCGAGGCTCCCCGACCAGGCAGCACAATCAATGCGGGCCAGCCTTGCGGCCTGGTGGAATCAGTCAAGACCGGTTCGGACTTGCATTCCCCACTGGACGGCACAGTCGTTGCCATCAATGAAGCCTTGCAAAGCACACCCGAACAAATCAACGACCATCCTTACGAGGCCTGGATTTTTTCATTCAAGCCGGCAGGTGCAGCTAGCGGCCTGTTAAGCGCAGCAGAATACCAGGCCCTGCTGGGTTAATCGCCCTTTAACGCCTGTATCACACGTTCACGCAAACTGTCGGCCAGCACTTGCTCCACTTCGGCACTGAGCCTGGGAGCCAGTGCTTGTATCTCCTGCGCCAAGGCATCCTTGATCGCCTGCGAGATCAAGGGCTGCATATCTGCAATCACCGCCTCGGCGAGTTCCTGACGTGCCAGAATCAGTTGCGGGTTATCTGCCTCAGGATGGGAAAACAGATGCTCCTGCGGCAGTTCATTGGCTGCCTCATCCACGTCTGCTGGCAAAAACTTGATTCCCGACGTTTGCTGTTCATCCACTTCGGGCGATAACGTCTGCTCTGGGCTACTCTGCGTTGCTGCCTCAGCATCCTCATTCTCGGCATAATAAGGCGCTAGTAACTGCTCGATCTCCACAGCACTGAAGGCATCCGCGCCCTCATAAACGTCAGTCAACACAGGGATATCATCAATAGGCTTCCCCCCGGATGGCTGGGCCGGACGGCTCAGCGCATTGATGCGGCGCAGCACCAGGGCAAGTTCATCTTGAGATTGCTCACTCATGGCTACCTCTTTTCATCATAAAGCGGCCCCACTGACATCAAATGTCCTGACTTCATAACCACGATCACGATAGAACCGATAGCGTTCACGCGCAGCGGCGCGGTCTTCCTCCTCAAGGCCGACAATCTCGATCAATCGCCTGAACCGGCTGAAGAAAGGCGGATGCTGGCTATCCAGGTTAATCAGGATATCGTCGTGCGGCAGTGGATCATGGCGCCAGTCTATGATCACTGGCGTTTCCGCCGCACGAGGATGCGTGGCGTGGCAATGCGGCAGAAAACCTGTGGGCGGATTGCTCCAGAGAAAAACGCCCAGCTGTTCCGCCGCCTGCTGGGTAGGGGCAAGCACCATCAGCTTCCGGCCACGCTGGGTGGCACGACTGCTCAGGCTGGCTACATGCATGGCCTTGTTTTGCACATTAAAGAAGAAATCTACCCTGGTCATGCCGCTTTATTTTCCGGCACGCTGCTTGAGGAATTCAGTCAGCAATGGCACAGGGCGGCCGGTAGCCCCTTTTTCCTTACCCGACTTCCATGCCGTACCGGCAATATCAAGGTGCGCCCAGTCATACTTCTTGGCAAAGCGGGACAGAAAGCAGGCAGCGGTAATGCTGCCGCCTGCACGGCCGCCGATGTTTGCAATATCGGCAAAGTTGCTGTCGAGCTGGCCTTGGTAATCATCCCAGAGCGGCAGGTGCCAGGCACGGTCTTGCGCCTCGTTACCGGCTTCCAGCAGTTCTTCCGCCAGGCTGTCCTTGTTGCTGAACAAGCCGCTGGCATGATGGCCGAGCGCAATCACGCATGCGCCGGTCAGCGTAGCAATATCCACCACGGCCTGCGGCTCGAAACGCTCTGCGTAGGTCAGCGCATCACACAGAATCAGCCGGCCTTCTGCATCGGTATTCAATACCTCGATAGTCTGGCCGGACATACTGGTCAGCACGTCACCCGGGCGCGTTGCATTGCCATCCGGCATGTTTTCACACGTGGGGATGATGCCTACCACGTTGAGCGGCAAACCGAGCTCGGCAATCGTCTTGAACGTACCCAGCACGCTGGCTGCGCCGCACATGTCGTACTTCATTTCGTCCATGTCAGCACCCGGCTTGAGCGAGATGCCGCCGGTATCGAACGTAATCCCCTTGCCCACCAGTACCACCGGCTTCTGGTTTTTCCTGCCTTTTTTGTGCTGCAGCACAATCAGCTTGGGCGGTTGCACGCTGCCCTTGGTCACGCCGAGGAAGGAGCCCATGCCCAGCTTTTCAAGATCGGCTTGCTCCAGCACCTCGACCTGCAAGCCATGGCTCTTGACCAAGGCTTTGGCCTGCTCGGCCAGGTAGGTGGGCGTACAATAATTGGGCGCTAGGTTGCCCAAATCCTTGGCAAAGCTGACACCGGAAGCCAGCGCCTGGCCTTGCTTGAGGCCATCCTCGCCAGCCGCAACATCGGCGCGCTGCGGCACATGCACCTGTAGCTTGGCAATGCCCTTCTTGCTGTGCGCTGGCTTGCTCTTGAAACGGTCAAAGCGGTAAACGCTGTCTTCCGCCACCTCCACCAGTTGAGCAACACGCCAGCTGACATCGCGCTTCTTCACGGGAACTTCAGCGAGGAAAGTGGCAATATCACCCACATCCAGGCTGCCCAAAGCCTTGATGGCAGCACGCAATGCCTGACGATACGCGCGCTCGTTAAGCTCGCGCTCCTTGCCCAGGCCAACCAGCAGTACGCGGCCAGCAGATACACCGGGAACGGAATGCAAAAGCAAGGTAGAGCCCGGCTTGCCGTCAAGATCGCCTGCACGCAGAATATTGCCGAGATAGCCATCGGATACACGATCCAGCGCCTCTGCTGCGGCAGAAAGCTTGCGCGCTTCAAACACCCCGACTACAACGCAATCTTTACGCTGTTTTTCCGGATTACCGCTTTTTATGCTAAATTCCATTCCTTAATATCCTTAAAATTTAAGCCTCTTGAATTATCCCGCGTTTTTGCGGTAAATCAACCTCAATTGCCGAATTTGAACCACTGTCCCATCTAATATGCTCTTCAAACGTTCACTACTGCAAGAGCTAGTCAGCACTGCCATTGGCGGCTTTCTGGTGCTGTTCGGCATTGTCATCGCCCAGCGCGTAGCATATTACATCGGTGTCGCGGCCAAGGGCAGCCTTGCCAGCGATGCCATCAACACCCTGCTGGGCTTCAGCATGCTGAAGTTCCTGCCGATGATGCTGTCCCTCACCCTGTTCCTCGCCGTGCTGCTGACATTATCACGCTGGCACCGGGATAGCGAAATGGTCGTGTGGTTCAGCTCTGGCCAGGGCCTGTCCAGCTGGATCCGCCCGGTGCTGACTTTCGGCCTGCCCGTGATTGTCCTGATTGCATTCCTGAGTCTGTTTGTCACGCCGTGGGCCACCAACAAGGGCGCCGAATTCCGCGACCAGCTGAAAAGTCGTGATGAGCTGGCCTCAATCAGCCCTGGCGTATTCAAGGAATCCCGCCAGGCCGACCGCGTTTTCTTCGTGGAAAGCTTTGATGAGCTGGGCAATATCGTCAAGAATATCTTCGTGCAGTCCATGCAGCACCAGAAACTGGGCATCATCGTCGCCGCGCGCGGCCATCGCGAAACTGCGGAAAATGATGACAATTTCCTGGTCATGCAGAATGGCCGCCGCTATGAAGGCACGCCCCATACCGCAGAGTATTCCATTACCGAATTCGAGCGCTATGCCATCCGCATCGAACCTGCCGAGGTACAGCAACAACTACCCAACACCCAATCCAGAAGCAGCCTGGAGCTTTTTCAGGAACATAGCCCTGACAGCAATGCCGAACTGCAATGGCGGCTGGCTATCCCGATCTCGGCATTTGTACTGATCCTGCTCGCCATTCCCCTGAGCTTTGTCGACCCGCGCTCCGGGCGTTCAGCCAACCTGATGCTGGCCCTGTTGATTTATATCGTCTACAACAATCTGCTCAGCATCATGCAAGCCTGGCTGGCGCAGGGCAAGCTTTCACCCATCATCGGCTTGTGGCCGGTGCATGCATTCTTCCTGCTGTTGACGTTCTGGATGTTCTATCGCCGCCTGTTCCAGTTGCCGTTCCTGCCACGTCTATGGCGTAAGTAACCCGCGATGAAACTACTCAACCGCTACCTCTCCCAGGAAATCATCTCCAGCATCATGCTGATCATGCTGGCGCTGCTGGCCATGTTCTCCTTCTTTGACCTGATCCAGGAGCTGGAAAGCCTGGGCAAGGGCAGCTACGGCATCAGCAAGGTGCTGCTCTACGTATTGCTCAGCGCGCCGGGGCATGTCTATGAGGTTGTACCGGTGGCGGTATTGGTCGGCACCATGTATGCGCTTGGCCAATTCTCCCGCTATTCAGAACTGATTATTCTGCGCGTCAGCGGCATTTCCATCCGCAAGATCGCATTTTCACTGCTGCGGGTAGGGCTGATCTTTGCCATCCTCACTTTTGTGGTGGGTGAATTGATCGCGCCCCTGAGCGAGAAATCCGCCCAGCGCATCCGTATCCAGGCCACGGATTCCGTCGTTGCACAGGATTTCCGTTCCGGCTTGTGGGTCAAGGACGGCACCAGCTTCGTCAATGTGCAGGATGTCATGCCGGATGCCACGCTCATGAACATCCACATCTACGAGTTTGACAACGAGTTTCGCTTGCGCACCATCAGCGATGCCAAGGATGGCCGCTTTGACGGCAAGAACTGGAGCCTGCGCCAGGTAACGCAAACCCACTTTGAAGAGCAGAAAATACGGACCAGCTTCCTCCAGGAAGCCACCTGGCAATCGCTGATCCGCCCGGAACTGCTGAATGTGCTGTTGGTGGTGCCGGAAAAAATGTCGGCCTGGAACCTTTATTTCTATATCAACCACCTGACAAGCAACAAGCAGAAAACCTCGCGCCACCAGATTGCGCTCTGGTCAAAGATGATTTATCCGCTGGCCTGCCTGGTCATGGTTATTTTGGCACTGCCGTTCGGCTTCCTGCAGCAGCGCTCAGGCACGGCGAGCACCAAAATTTTCGCCGGCATCATGCTGGGGATCGTCTATCAGGTATTGAACCGGGTGTTCGTGCACCTGGGGCTGCTCAACGACTGGTCGCCGCTGTTCAGCGCCGTGGTGCCCACACTGCTGTTCATGGCGGCAGGCATCTTCATGCTGTACTGGGTGGAACGTAGATAGCAGGCAGGAAAGACTGCCACGAGATATAAGAGCCGTTAACAAAACTCAGCGAAGCGATTCTGGCTAGGCGATCTGCCGCAGGCAGTACAAGTGGTACGGCAAGGCAGAGCAACAACGCCAGAAGGGTTTTGTTAGCGACTCTAAATCAATCCAGGTCTTCCAGGTCGGTACCAATTTCCGGGTTCTCGCGGCGCAGTGCTTCGCGCTTGGACTCGGGCAAGCGTTGATATTCTTGCCATTTCTTGCGCAACTCGGCTTTCTTCTCGGGCGACAGGTTCTGGTATGCCTGGTACTTCTTACGCGCATTCTCCCGCTCGTAGGGCGTCATGCGGCTCCAATGGGTCAAACGCCTTTGCACACGCTGCTGTTGCTCAGGTGTCATCTTGGAATAGTCGCGCGCAATATCCAGCATCCTCTCCCGCTGCCACGGACGCAGGATATCCCACTCCTGTGCAAGCGGGGCCAGCACCTGGCGTTGGCTTTCGGTAAGCTGGGCCCAGCCCGGCTCATTGGATTCTGTCTCGGCAGCCGCCGTGAAAGCAAGCAATAACAGACCAGCTGCTATTGCTGCTCTAGCCATGAATAAAAACCTTTATCAAGATATGCCTCGGGGGGGAGTTCAGAAGCCAGCAAAAAGGCATCGCCATGTTCGGCGCCGCCATGGCCTGTCAATTGCTGGGTCGCTATAAATGTAAACAAGACAGCCCCTGCCAGGGCCGCCGCTGATAAAGCGCGTTGATGTTGCAGGAAATAGCCGGCAAGCAATGCCACAAAACCATTTCCCATATGCAAACGGCTGCGCGAATTGGCAGCCATCGCGGCCACCGCTCGTCGGCGCGCTTCAGCCAGGCGTTCGGTCACCTCCGGGCTTAGTTTTTCTGTATTTTCGTCCAGTCGCCGGACGATCTCTTTTGCAAATTGTTGTTCCTGATTCATCGCTCGCCCCCAACCTTGTCGAGCATTTCTTTAGCAAAACCGTATTTTTCAAGCGCTGCAGCCAAGGAATGGACTGCGCGAGAACAATGCGTCTTGACGCTGCCTTCCGAACAGCCCATTGCTGCAGCGGTTTCGGCAACATCCATATCTTCCCAGTAACGCATGATAAATGCTTCTCGTTGACGCGCTGGCAGATTTTTTATTGCTGTTTCGATAATCGCGATGGTTTGCTGCTGCTCATACTGCACTTCGGGATCGTCGTGTCCATTTTGCGAAGGCATGGTTTCCAGCGGATCATGCTCGTCATCGTCGTCATGGCTTACGCCAAGCGAAGAAAGCAATGTGGTCCAGACACCGCGTACCTTCTGCCGGCGCCAATAGTCCTTCATCGTGTTCTGCAAGATGCGCTGGAACAGCATGGGATACTCTTCCACAGGGCGGCCTGCATACTTTTCTGCCAGCTTGAGCATGGCATCCTGTACGATATCCATGGCAGCATGATCGTCACGCACGGCATATGCCGTCTGCTTGAATGCCCGACGTTCAACTTGCGCTAGAAAATTGGAAAGTTCCTGTGTGCTTGCCATGAAGGTGATTGGATGCTTGTGATTGCATTTAGTGCCGCGCCACGCATGAACTAGAGCCTGTTTATTGAGTATAACAGGTTTGATTTTGTTACCTTGGCCGCTTTTAGCTACAATCAACCCCATCTCCCACCTACCTGTCAGGCATCATGCTGAAACTGCTATTACTAGCCATCGTATTCTGGTTAATCTACACCATCCTCAAACGCTATCGCTCCAGCGTGGATCAAAAACCACAATCACGCGAAAAACCCGAAGACATGGTGCAATGCGCACACTGCCAGCTACATCTGCCCAGAAGTGAGAGCATCAAGAGCGGGGCACTGCACTATTGTTCAGAGACGCACCGCCAGCAACACCAGCCATGAACCAGCAGTATGCCGCAGGCATCAATGGCCCGGACTTCTGGCGCCCGCTCGCACTGTTCGGTGTTTACCGCGTCCTGCTTGGCATTATTTTCCTCGCATCCTATTTCCTGTTGCAGGATACCCCCATCTGGCTTAACTATAACCCCACCTTATACCTCAGCCTCTCTCTGGCTTACCTGGGCTTCGGCGGCCTGGCCGTATGCCTGAATATCCTACGCAGACCCAGCTTCGGCCACCAGCTTTCCCTGCTTACTCTGGTCGATATTGGCTTTATCATTCTGCTCATGTATGCCAGTGGCGGCATCAAAAGCGGCCTGGGACTGCTGCTGATCATCACGATTGCGGCCGCCAGCCTGATCAGCCAGGGGCGGTTGGCGTTGTTTTATGCCGCTATTGCCAGCATAGGGCTATTGCTGGAACAGTCCTACCAGATGTTGCTCTGGAACGAGAGTTTCGGCGATTACTCCCACGCCGCCATGCTAAGCATCAGCTGTTTTGCCACTGCCTGGCTGGCACATAGCTTTAGCAAACGGGCCAGCCTGCATGCCCAGCTCGCCTCGCAACGTGGCATCGACCTGGAAAACCTTGCCCAGGTCAACCAGCTGATTACCCAGGAAATGGACGACGGCGTACTGGTAGTGGACCATGCGCTCATCCTACGCCATCGAAACCGGCAGGCGGATTTTCTTCTGGGGACTGAAGCCAATGCCCGCAATAACCAGCCATTAAAAGAATATGCACCAGAGCTGGCCGAGCTATTGCAACACTGGCAACAGCATGGCAAGGGCAAACAGCAAGGCTTGATCAAGCTCAGCCTGATCAAGCGGGACTTGCGGCTAAAGCTCATGCCGGTCGGTGGCAGCTATGCACAAGGGACAGTGGTCTTTATCGAAGACTGGAGCCAGCTGCAAACCCAGGCACAGCAACTCAAGCTCGCAGCGCTTGGCCGCCTGACAGCCAATATCGCCCACGAGATCCGCAACCCCTTGAGCGCCATCAGCCACGCAACCCAGCTCTTGCAGGAAGACGAGTCGCATGATCCCGCCAGCCAGCGCATGCTGCAGATCATCAGCGACAATGTGCAGCGCATGGAGCAGATGATCAAGGACGTACTGGAACTCAACCGGCGCGACCGCACCAAGCAGCAGGAAATCCGCCTGGCCGACTTCCTGCGCGAATTTCATGACCAGTTCTACCAGGTGGAGAAAATCCCTCCGCAAGGATTTGTGCTGGACACGGAGGACCTGGAACCCACCATCACCTTCGATCACCGACACCTGCACCAGGTGCTGTGGAACCTGTGCCGCAATGGTTGGCGTCATAGCCGGCAACGTGATGGCAGCCTGACATTGTCGCTGCGCAGCGAGCCGCAGCAATGGCTGATCGAAATCCGCGATGACGGCAACGGCATTCCCGAAAGCGCCCTTGCCCACCTGTTCGAGCCTTTCTTCACGACAGAGAGTACTGGCACCGGGCTTGGCCTTTATATCGCACGAGAACTATGCGAAGCTAACGGGGCAACCATAGAGCATGTTGCCGTTGCGCAAGGTTGCGCATTTGTTATCCACCTCGAGAAAACCGAATCTGCATGAGTGCTTTTCCCGCCTGCCTGGTCGTCGATGATGAAACCGATATCCGCGAACTCCTGGTACTCACCCTGGAACGCATGGATATCCGCGCAGACAGCGCGAGCAACCTCACTGAAGCCCGCCACCTGCTTGAAAACACCCAATATGACCTATGCCTGACCGACATGCGCCTGCCCGATGGCAGCGGCCTGGACCTGGTCAAGCATATCGCTCAGCAATACCCAGGCCTGCCGGTCGCGGTGATTACCGCCTATGGCAGCGCGGAAAATGCCGTCTCCGCGCTCAAGGCAGGCGCATTCGACTACCTCACCAAACCCATCTCGCTCAAGCAATTGCGCCCCTTGGTGCAGTCGGCGCTCAAATTATCGGCAAGCGGGCAAACCGATACTGCCAATGACACATTGACCATGATAGGCACCAGCGCGGCCATCAGGCAGGTGCGCAGCATGATAGAAAAACTATCGCGCAGCCAGGCGCCTGTGTATATCAGCGGCGAATCCGGCAGCGGCAAGGAACTGGCGGCAAGGCTCATCCACCAGAATAGCTCGCGCCGGGATGAACCTTTTATTGCCGTCAACTGTGGCGCCATTCCGGAAAACCTCATGGAAAGCGAGTTCTTCGGCCATAAGAAAGGCGCATTCACGGGCGCGACCCATGATAAGGAAGGCATGTTCCATGCCGCCAAGGGCGGCACATTGTTCCTGGATGAAGTTGCCGACCTGCCGCTGGCAATGCAAGTCAAGCTGCTGCGCGCGATCCAGGAAAAGAAAGTGCGCATGGTCGGCGGCACACAAGAGGAAAGCGTGGATGTCCGCATCATCAGCGCCACGCACAAAAACCTGGCCGTGCTCATGGAACGGGGCGAGTTCCGCCAGGATCTTTACTATCGCCTCAATGTGATTGAACTCAAGATGCCCGCGCTGCGCGAAATGCAGGAAGATATTCCGCTATTGGTCAACGCGCTGCTTGCCAAGCAATGCCGTGAAGAAGGGCGCGCCATCCCAACAATATCGCCCGAAGCCAGCCAGATGCTGGCAAGACATAGCTTCCCGGGCAATGTGCGCGAACTGGAAAATGTACTCGAACGCGCACTGGCCCTGTGTGACGACGCCAGCATTACAGCGGATGATCTCCTGCTGGATCAAGACTCCACCGGCAGCAGTTCTCCCGGGCTGCTGCTTGAAGATGAAGGCCTGCCATTGCCCGATTACCTGGAGCAACTGGAAAAGCAAGCCATCCTCAATGCCTTGGAGAAAACCCAGCACAACAAGACTGCGGCAGCCAAGCTGCTGGGCGTCAGCTTCAGGACTTTCCGCTACCGTCTGAGCAAGCTCGGGCTCAGCAAGGACAACGACTGAATGCCGATGGATCAGGCGCTTTCGATTGACCAGCAAGGCCTGGTGGCAGAAGCCGAATTCATCGCCTCACCAAACTTCGACGCACGCCCAGCGGGTAGCGAAATCTGCCTGATCGTCATCCATAACATCAGCCTGCCACCGGGAAAATACGGCGGCCCAGGCATCAGCGAGCTATTCACCAACCGCCTGAATCCGCATGCGCATCCCTATTACGCGGAAATTCACCAGCTACGGGTGTCCTCGCATTTCGTCATCCGGCGTGATGGCGCCCTGCAACAGTTCGTCCCCTGTGAGGCCCGCGCCTGGCATGCCGGCGTATCAAGCTGGCAGGGCCGTGAGCGCTGCAATGATTTTTCCATTGGCATAGAACTGGAAGGCAGCGATTTCGAACCCTTCGCCACGGCCCAATACACAGTGCTGCAAGCCTTGCTCAAGCTATTAGTTTCGCACTACCCCATCCGCGATATCGTCGGACACTCCGATATCGCGCCAGGCCGCAAGACTGACCCAGGCCCGCATTTCAACTGGAAAATGCTGGCCGGCCTCAAGCTGGATATGGCAAAAAATGGTTAATCCGGTATAGACTGCTGAATTTAAAGCATGAAGCAACAGAGTTGCTCTTAAAACAGCAGCGTTAAGCTGGTTAGAGGAGCCAGCGTATGCTTGGTATTCATCAGGAAAACTAGAATAAATGTCAGCTTATCATTTGGGGACGGGCGCGCTGCTAGTCATGCTCACCGCATTTACCAGCGCTTGCAGCAAACAGGAAGACACCGCAAGACAAGGCCCATTGCCGCCGCTGGTCAGCGTTGCCAATGTCGAGACCATCCGGCTCGAAATCCGCGAACAGTCTATCGGCACACTGGAAGGGATCATGGACCCCACCGTTTCCGCTGAGGTCCCGGCACGGGTACTCAAAATACTTGCCCGGCCAGGCCAGGTGGTGAAAAAGGGTGAAGTGATCGCCCTGCTCGACCCGCAAGACTATACCTTGCAGCAACAAGAGGCTGAAAGCGAGGTGGCCCGGCTGGAAGCGCTGTTGCTCAACCAAGAGCGCAATGTAGAGCGCAACCAGAAGCTGGTGGAAAAGAATTTCATCTCGCAAAATGCGCTCGACGAACTTGAAACCCAGAAAATCGCCTTGAAACGCCAGCTGGAAGGTGCCCGTTCCCGCCTGGCCACCATTACGCATAACAGCAGCAAGACACGCCTGCTTTCGCCCATAGACGGCAAGGTTGAAAAGCAGATCGTCTCTCCTGGCGACTATGTCAAGGTGGGCGACCCCATCCTGCAAATCATCAGCAACCAGCGCTTGCGCGCGCATCTGCCGTTTCCGGAAAACCTTGGCAGCAAGCTGAAACCCGGCCTCAAAGTCAGGCTGAAAACACCGACTTCGGACGAAGAAGCAGAAGGCGTATTGCGTGAATTCAAGCCCGTGATCGGCAGCACCAACCGCGCCATCGACGTACTAGTGGATATCGTCGACCAGCACGGCTGGCAATCCGGCGCCAGCGTCACAGGCAACATCATCCTTGGCGAGCACGCATCTGCCTTGGTGGTGCCGGAACAAAGCGTGGTGCTGCGCCCAGCCGGCGAAGTGGTATATGTAATTGAAGACGAAGTGGCCCACCAGCGCATCGTCAAGACCGGCATGTACCAGGATGGTCGCATCCAGATCCTCGAAGGCCTGAAAGCCGGTGAAACCGTGGCCGTGGATGGCGCGGCCTTCCTCACCGACCAGATCCGCGTACAAGTCCAGGCCCTGGCGCAACAGGCACAGCCATGACCTTGCCGGAAATATCGATCAAGCGCCATGTGCTGGCGTGGATGGTGTCCGGCCTGCTGGTGCTGCTCGGCATCATCAGCTATCAGCGCATCGGTATAGACCGCCTGCCCTACATTGAATTTCCCATCATCTCGATCACCACCACGCAGCAAGGCGCCAACCCGGATATCGTCGATGCCAGCATTACCAGTATCCTCGAATCTTCCGTCAACACTACGCCAGGCATAGAGCACATCCAGTCCTCCTCCTCGCCTGGCGTTTCCGTTATCACGATTACTTTTGGCCTGGAAAAGAACATCGATGTGGCCTATAACGAGGTGCAATCCAAGGTCAACGAAGTCTTGCGCCGCCTGCCTGACGATGCCGACCCGCCGCAAGTGCAGAAGGTGGAAACCAATGCCCAGCCCATCATGTGGCTTGCCCTGCGCGGCGACCGTACCGCGCAGCAGCTTAATCTTTATGGCTCCAATGTCCTGAAGAAGAAACTCGAAACCATCAACGGCATAGGCGAGGTGCGGCTGGGCGGGCGCCGCGACCGTACCATTCGCATTAACGTGCTGCCTGAGCGCATGGCGGCCTACAACCTGACTGCGACTGATCTGATCGACGCGTTCAAACGCGAGCACGTGCAGCTCCCAGGTGGCTTCCTGGTCGGCAACAACGCTGAATACCTCATGAAGCTGGACCTTGAATTCCACAACCTGCGTGACATGGCCGAGATGATAGTCGCTTATCGTGATGAAGCCTCCATCAAGCTCAAGGATGTCGCCGAGCTGGAAGACAGCATTGCCGATTACCGACAGCTCGGACGCTTCAATGGCACCCCATCATTGGGGTTGGGTATTATCAAGGTATCCAATGCCAACACCGTCGCCATCATCAATGAAGTGCTGCACAGGCTGGATACGGAAATACGCCCCAGCCTGCCGCCGGGCATGACGCTGGATATTTCCACCAACGATGCGCTGTTCATTGAGGAAATCGTCGGCGCATTGCAGGAACACCTGGTGGAAGGCACATTGCTGGCCGCGTTTATCGTCTGGCTATTCCTGCGCTCGGTGCGCTCCACGCTCATCATCGCCACCGCCATTCCGGTATCGCTGCTCGGCTCGGTCGCGGTCATGTATTTTTCCGGCTTCACCTTCAACACCATGACCTTGCTGGCGTTGCTGCTGCTGATTGGCGTAGTGGTGGATGACGCCATTGTCGTGCTGGAGAATATCTACCGGCACCTGAACATGCGCAGCCAGGAAACAAATGCCGACCCTAGCGCCGTTGCACGCACCGCCGCCATCACCGGCAGCCGTGAAGTGGCTTTTGCCGTAATTGCCGCCACCTTCTCGCTCGTATGTATTTTCGCGCCGGTGATTTTCATGGATGGCATCATCGGCAAGTTCTTCAAATCCTTCGCCGTGGTCGTCACCTTTGGCGTACTGGTTTCGCTGCTGGTCTCACTCACGCTCACTCCCATGCTGTGTTCGCGCTACCTCAAGGCCCATGAACCTACAGGCCGCTTCTATGGCTGGCTTAGTCGCATGTTCAACGCCATGGACCATGTCTATGGCCGCATGCTGGCATGGGCCTTGGACCATCGCTGGAAAGTCATGCTGCTGACTGTGCTGGTCGTGGTTTTCAGCAGTTTCTTCTTTGACAAGGTGCAAAAAGAATTCATCCCGGATTCGGACGAAGGACGTTTCATGATCTCCTTCCGCACACCGCTAGGTTCCAGCATTGAATATACAAACAGCCGCCTCAAGGAAATTGAAACCATATTGCGGCGTTACGACAAGCAGATTGCCAGCTATTTCAGCTCTATCGGGATCGGCGCCCAGGGACAGGTTAACAAGGGCACGGTCAGCATCCGCCTCAAGGACAGGCGCGAACGCAGCATGAGCCAGCAGGCATTGATCCATGCCATGCGCAGCGAGCTGGACAGGATTCCCGGCGTACGCGCGTTCCCGGTGCCTGTCGCCATCATCGGCGGCCAGCGCTCAGAAAAACTGCAATTCAACATCACCGGCCCAAACCTGGAACAGGTCAGCCAGTTGGGCAAAACCATGCAGCGCAAGCTGGGTGAAACCCCGGGAATCGGCAAGGTCGACCTCGATCTTGACCTCGACCTGCCGCAGCTCACCATGCAAGTGGACCGCATACGCGCTGCCAGCCTCGGACTTTCCGCCAGCAACATTGCCACGGCGCTCAACCTGTACACCGGCGGCATCGACATTGCCGATTTCAACGACGAGCCCGGCGACGGGCAACGCTACGAAATTCGCCTCAAGGCCAAAGAAGGCAGTTTGCAGCACCCGGACGACCTGAAGAAAATCTACCTGCGCAGTGGCAGCGGCGAACTGGTACGCCTGGACAGCGTCGCCAGCTTCAAGCAGACGTTGGGCGCAGCCGTGATCGGACGCTTCGACCTGCAATATGCCGCCAGCCTATACAGCAACCCCATCATGCCATTGGGCGACGCCATACAGCTCGTGCGCGAATATGCCGCAGAAATCCTGCCCCCCGGTTACCGGCTCAACCTGACCGGCCAGGCCGAGGAAATGCAGAAAACCGTATCCAGCATGCTGTTTGCCTTTGGCCTCGCCCTCACCCTGCTTTACATGGTGCTTGCCAGCCAATTCAACTCATTCCTGCAACCCTTCATCATCATGCTGGCGCAACCGCTCGCCATCATCGGCGGCGTGTTTGCGCTTTGGGTGACCGGCAATTCGCTCAACATCTTCTCCATGATCGGCCTCGTGCTGCTGATCGGCCTAGTGGCCAAGAACTCCATCCTGCTGATCGACCTCACCAACCAGTTGCGTGATGAAGGCAAGAACGTTGACGCTGCCCTGCGCGAAGCCTGCCCCATCCGCCTACGCCCCGTGCTTATGACCTCGCTCACCATCATCCTCGCCCTGCTCCCCGCCGCATTCGGCCTGGGCGCGGGTGCCGAAACCAACGGTCCGCTCTCCATTGCGGTGATCGGCGGCATGATCTCCTCCACCTTGCTCACCCTGGTAGTAGTGCCTGCAGCTTATTCTTTGGTGATGAATGCGCGGAACAGGCGTAGTGATTATTCTGGCTATCATTGAGCCACGCGACGTACTCAGCTATTTAGCCGCAACCAGGCAAGCACCTCGTCGGCATTGCGATCCGGAGGAAAGACCGGGTAAAACACCTTCCTGATCCTGCCGTCCTCGGCAATCAGCGTCAGCCGCTTGAATAATTCCATCCCCGCAACGGTGAAGGTCGGTAACCGCATAGCACCCTTTAACTGAAGGAAGCTGTCACTTAACAGATGAAACGGCAGATGCAGACGGTCTTGTGCCTCTTTTTGATATTCAGAGGGTTGAGTACTCACGCCAACAACGCCTGCCCCGAGTTGATTGAGCTCCTGATAGTGATCACGGAAGCTGCATGATTGGGGTGTGCACCCTCGCGCGCCTGGAATACCATCCCATCCATCCGGCAAAGGCACATCTGGACGGCCGGTCATCGGATAAACATAGATGACCCACCGGCTTTTAAGATCATCCAAGTTAACGAAATTGCCATCAGTACTAGGGAGAGATATCTTGGGCAGATATGCTCCCTCAAGATGCGCTGCCGCACCATCGTCAATAGGCACTGGTAGGTCACTAGGCAATTGGGACAGGTTGCTGTTCATAACATCTCTTCCGACATAGATTGAAAGTTGCCGCGTTTTGCTTGGCCTTCCCGAGCGGTTGATCTGCTCATCAGCCACATAGTATTAGAGCTTGCCATAGTAAAAAAGGCAGCCGAAGCTGCCTCTTTTACTAATACCAGCCTTAAGACTGGTTTACCGTACCAGATTACTTAACAGTCACAGTGCCGCGCATCATGGTGGCATGGCCAGGGAAGGAGCAGAAGAATGTATACTTTTCGCCAGCATTCAGCTTGCTTACGTCAACCTTGACGCTGTCCTTCTCACCGCCGCCGATCAGCTTGGTGTGAGCAATCACGCGAGCATCATTGGCCTTAACGAAATTGCCAGCTTCACCAGCGGCAACGCCATCGTTCATCACACCCTTGAAGTCAGGAGTCTTGGTGATCACCAAGTTATGGCCCATGACGTTCTTTGGCAGGGAGCCTGTGTGCTTCAGGTTGACAGTGAAATCTTTACAGCTCTTTTCAATATCGATGTTCTTGGTGTTGAATTGCATAGCGTCGTTAGCTTCGACATCCACCGAGCAGCCAGCTGCCAGTACGGAACCAGAGAACAGTGAAGCGAACAACAGAGCGACGATTTTGCTGGATTTCATAATTACTTCCCTCATCTAAAATTAGGCAATATTGCCTGTGTTATAGAACTTCTCTTTTGTTACTACCAAACAAACTACAGCTTTTGGCCTCTTATGCGTCCATGCACTGTTGCTGCATCAGGGCATATTGTCTGTTTCTCAACGTTTAACTGAGAAACATTATCAATTAAACCAGTTATTTTTTCCAGTACCAGTAACACACTTTCTATAACGTATCAGTTCCGGTTTGGATGACAGAACGGGCAATTCTATACAAAATCATCCACCTGCAACAGGTTTATGCTCAGAAGATGCCACAATTTCCTGCACGATCAGGCTGCCAACCATATCACCTTCAACGTTTACCGTGGTACGTACTGTGTCAAGCAGGCGGTCTATGGGCAGTAGTATTGCGATTGCCTCGGCAGGCAAACCGACCGACTGCAATACCATGACCATGGTCACCATACCAGCACTGGGGATCCCCGGCGCGCCAATTGATGCCAGCATTGCCATGAAAAACACTATGAGTTGCTGCACCAGATTAAGTTCCACCCCTACCAGGTTGGCAATGAACAGAGCGGCGGAGGCTTCATATAACGCAGTGCCATCCATGTTGATGGTAGCGCCCAGCGGCACGACAAACCCGGCAATATTGCGCTTGACCCCAAGCTGTTGCTCGGTGCAACGTATGGTCACCGGCATGGTGGCAGAGCTTGAACTGGTAGCAAATGCCGTCACCAGTGCGTCACGCGCCCCTTTCCAGAACTGCCAAGGCGTCACTCTGGTGATGATATAAAGAATCCCCGGCAGGATAATCACACCATGCACAAGCATGATGCCTACCACCAGCAGCATGAATTCGCCCATGCTGGCAAACAGGCTGGAATCCTGGGTTGCCACCAGTTTGGCAAGCAAGGCCATGATACCGAACGGCGCCAAGCGCATCACCCAGCCAACGATCATCATCACCAGGTCAAACGCTTCCTGCATAAGGGCGAGGAAATGACGGTAACGCTCGCCGCCAATGACAATGGCAATGCCGACAATCAGGGCAAAAATAACCACTGCCAGGATATTGCTTTGAGCAAGTGCGGCGAATGGGTTCTGAAACAGACCGAGTATGAACTGGCTGAAGAATTCACCTACCGTGAGTTGCTCGCTGTGGAAATTCTGCGTAGCGTCGGCAAACATGCTCAGATGCATGCCGGCACCAGGCTTGAAGATATTGGTCGCCACCAGCGCCAGCAGCACGGCAATACCCATTGAAATACTGAAGAACACCAGTGTGGAAATCCACACCCGGTGCATCTGCTGGTGCGCCTGCAGGTTGGCAACGCCGACCACGATGGAAGTAAACAACAACGGCACCAGCACCATTTTCAGCAAGCCGATAAAAATCCCGCCTACCATTGTGCTGGTGTACAAGCCGGCCTCTTGCACTGCAGAACCCGGCTCCGTACTACCAAGCAAAAATCCCAGCACTATACCCAATACAGCACCTAGCAATATCTGTGTGTTCAGGCTGGGAAATTTCATACTGTTTCCTTGTGTTTTTAAGCGCCGAGTTCGAACACCGCGGCAAAGAAACCATCAGTTTCATGCTTGTGCGGCAGCAATTTCAGGTAAGTCCCGGTATTGAGCGCCACCTGCTGCTGCGCCAGAATCTCGCTTGCATCCAGCAGCTTGAACTGCGGATGCGCGGCAAGGAAGGCCTCGGCCAGTTGCTCATTTTCTTCGGCCAGCAAGCTGCATGTCGCATAAATCAACCTACCACCTGCCTTGACCAGCTTGGCAGCACGCGCCAGGATGGCTGCCTGCTTGGCAGTGAGCTCTGCAACGTCATCCGGCGTCTGTTTCCATTTGAGGTCGGGATTGCGTCGCAATGTCCCCAGGCCGCTGCAAGGCGCGTCCACCAGCACGCGGTCGAACTTGCCGTTGAGGCGCTTGAGCTTGGGGTCTTGCTCGCTGCTGATCACCTGGCTATGCAGGTTGGAAAGTCCCGAGCGCTTGAGGCGCTGCCCAAGATTATGCAAACGCTTTTCCGAGACATCAAACGCATAAAGCCTGCCGGTGTTGCGCATCAATGCGCCCAGCGCCAGTGTTTTTCCACCCGCTCCAGCACAGAAATCCGCGATCATTTCACCACGGCGCGGCGCCACCAGCAACGCCAGAAGTTGGCTGCCTTCATCCTGCACCTCGATCTTGCCATCGGTAAAGAAAGGATGTCGGTTGATGGACATGCGCTGGGGCAGGCGGATGCCGGTTGGAGAATAAGGCGTTGGCTCTGCGGCCGCATTTTCACTGGCAAAACGCGCCAGCACTTCGTCGCGGTTGCTCTTGACCAGGTTCACGCGCAAATCCAGGCTTGCGGGCTTGTGCATGCTGCGCGCAATCACCAGGGCTTCTTCCGCGCCATATTGCGCCTCCAGCCGCTGCCATAGCCATTCCGGCACGTCTGCCTGGATGGCAGAGCTCAAGCCTTCAGTGGATTTGGCCTTGATTTCCTGCGCCCATTCCTTCTGCTGCTTGTTCAAGAGTTCATCAAGCTCGCGCAGGCTGTTTCCCTGCACTCTGACCAGCCATGCCACTAACAGGCGGCGCGGGTCTTCACTGTCAGCGACATGGGCAAGAAAGGACTTGCGGCGCAATACGCCGTATACCGACTCGGCAATCCAGCCTCTTTCCTTGTTGCCCAGTTCGCGGTGCTGGCGGAAAAAACTGCCCAGCTTGGCATCCGCCGGGCCGGTATTGCTCAACACATCCGCCAATGCCACACCGGCAAACCTCAATACATTCTGGTTCATACACTCATTTCAATAAATCGGTCGATATCTGGACGGCCACTTGTTCAATCACACTGCCATCCTCTTCAGTCTTACGCATTTTAACCGGCAGGTAATGATAATCCACTGCCAGCCACAATTCAGTTTTCTCGCTGCCTTCCTGGCTGGTCTTGGCTATATGCCATGTACGAACCGCGCCAAACTCGGTATTCAGGGTTTCTTCGCCCTCGAAGTTATAGTTGTATTCGCTCAACTTTTTGCCATTGCTGACACTCAGGTTCATCTGCTCCAAGGGCGGTGCAAAAATGAACTGGTACATAAAACTCAAAATATCCTGCGTGCCCTCGGGCAAATCCACGGTTTTCACACCCTTGGCCGTTTCCAGCGTCAACTTGCGCTGCTCCCAGTCAAACCGGGATTGCTGCTTCTTGTTATCGCCCTTGCCATACTGATAAACAAAACGCTCTGGCCGCAAACCATGCTCTGAAACCGCTCCCTCGCTCTGTTGCAGCAGTTTCCCTGATACCACCAGCGCCGCCAGTCCCTTGGCTTCTGTGGCGCTGATCAGTTCGTAGCGTCCATCTTCCTGCATGCGATAGCTAATGTTGGTCACGCCGATCTTGCTGCCATTTTCGCCACGCAACACCACAAACTCAGTATCAATATAGCTGAAAGTTGGCTGGGCATGGGTTTCTGCTATCACTTCTTCTGCCATGCTGCTCGCATCCATAGACGGCTCCTGCACTTGCTCTTCGGCAGGAGATGGCACGCCTGTCTGCTCATCAGAAAATTGCGCGCCCTGCTCGACTGCGACAGGTTCCGGTGACGCGACTTCCTGCCCATCGTACACAACAGGCTCATCCGCAACCGCCAAAGGCGCAACAGGTTTGGGTGAAGATTTTGGTTTTTCAGGCTGCGGCTTCGGTTGTACTGACGCAACAGGCGCTGGCACTGACGCTGCCAGCAGTTGCACCTTCTGCGCCTGGCCTCCCTGTTTAGCGAAATCCAGGCTGGGTAAATGCCAATATTCACTCCCCAGAATCATCAGGTGAAACAATAGTGAAAGCAGAACCGCAAGCGCCAACCCGGCAGGCCAGCGCTTAAAGGAAGGCCTGCTGAAAACGCTACTCCACATTGATGCTGGTGAGCACCTGTTCTATCTTGCTGCCTTTGTCGTCCAGCATCATAAGTTTGACCGGCAGGTAATGCTGCTCAGTACCCAGCCACAACTCTTTTCCATCCTCATCTGCATCAGGCCCGGCCTCGCTCAGGTGCATGACCTTGAACTTGCCCGCAGCCGTTTCCAGGGCTTCATCCTTGGCGTCGATATTGTAATGGTAAGTGCGCAGCTTTTTGCCCGTGGTCACGGGCAGCTTGAGTTCGTTGCCGGCAGGCGGCACGAACATGAATTGGTATACGAAGCTGCTGAGGTCCTGGGCGCCAGCTTCGAGCGGCACGGTATTGAGCTTGCCCTTGACCTTCATCTTGAGCTGGTTCGCGCCCCAGTCAAAGTCGGTATAGAGCGAGCGCTTTTCATTGTCGCCCTGGTGCAACTCAAAGTGTGCGGGCTTCAAGCCCTGGGCCGTCACCTCGCCTTCGCTGGTAAGCCTGCGCTCGCCAAACAGGGCATAGACACCAACGCCCTTGGTGACGCTTTCAATACGATAGCGGTTGCCTTCCTGACGGTAGGTTTCAGTCACCTTGGCAAATGGCTGGCCGTTGCGCGTGGCTTCATAAGTGAGCTGCACTTGTTTCGGTGCGGCTACCGCCATGCCGCTCACGCACAACAACAATAGACTCAGGGTACGCATGCTGGAAATTGACATTTGGCCTCCTAGAACATGAAGGGCGGCGCACTGCACCGCCCCGGACAAGCACTTTGAGCGAGTGCGAGCAGACATCCAGTTGGCAACTGAATGCCGCTTTAGTTCTTTATATGACCACGGTGGGCGCCTCGCCCGCCGCCTGCGCACGGATACGGCCAATCTGCCACACCTGCTCGCCCTCGGCAGCCAGCAAGGCCTGGGCCGCTGCGGCATCCTGCTCCGCCACGATCACCACCATGCCAATGCCGCAGTTGAAAGTGCGGTACATTTCCTGGTCGGTGACATTGCCCTGCTCCTGCAGCCAGGAGAACAGAGAAGGAATCTCCCAGCTGCCTTGGCGCACCTCGGCAGTCAGCCCTGCAGGCAATACGCGCGGCACGTTTTCGGTAATGCCGCCGCCGGTGATATGCGCCATGCCCTTTACTTTCACCGCCTGCAATAGTTTGAGTAAGGGCTTCACGTAGATGCGTGTTGGCGCCATCACCACATCACGGAAGGGCCGGCCGTAAAAATCGCTGTCCATATCCACGCCGGAAATATCGATCAGCTTGCGGACCAGCGAATAGCCATTGGAATGCGCGCCATTCGAGGCAAGGCCGAGCACCACGTCGCCCTCGGCAATGGTCGAGCCATCAATCAGGGCATCCTTGTCGGCGGCGCCGACGACAAAACCCGCAAGGTCATATTCGCCTGCCGGGTACATGCCTGGCATTTCAGCGGTTTCCCCGCCCACCAGCGCACAGCCGGACTGCTCACAGCCAGCGGCAATACCCTGCACCACTTGGGCGGCAACATCCACATCCAGCTTGCCGCAAGCGAAGTAATCCAGGAAGAACAGTGGCTCGGCGCCCTGCACCAAGATGTCGTTGACACTCATGGCGACGAGGTCGATACCCACCGTGTCATGCTTGTTGAGCTGGAAAGCTAGCTTCAGCTTGGTACCTACACCATCGGTGCCGGAAACCAGCACCGGATTCTTAAATTTTTTCGGCACCTCGAACAGGGAGCCGAAGCCGCCGATTCCCCCGAGCACCTCGGGGCGCATGGTACGTTTTGCAAATGGCTTGATTCTCTCAACCAGGGCGTCCCCGGCCTCAATGTCTACACCGGCATCGCGATAGCTAATCGAGATTTTTTCAGAATTCAAGTTGAGTTCTCGCTTTCCACAAGATAAATTTAGATAATCAGGGCGTAATTTTACCTGATAATAGTCGGCAAACGATAATAAAGAGCGGCTAACAAAACTCAGCGAAGCTTCTGGCTAGGCGCTCTGCCGCAGGCTGGGCAACAACACCAGGAGAATTTTGTTAGCCTCTCTTAAAGACCGCGGCAGGAAAATGGCCTTCGTGCCATGCTTGCCCACCACAATTTGCAAGTGAACCGCATTGAAACAACTACTTCTTGATATCCAGCCACCTGCCGCGCCCAGCCTGGACAACTTTGTGACCGGCCGCAATGCCGAGGCGCTGTTCCAGTTGAAACGCACCGTGCTTGAAAACGATGACGCGCGTTTTATTTATCTCTGGGGAGAAAGCGGCTGCGGCAAAACCCACCTCATACAGGCTTGCAACGCGCTCGCCAGCGATTCTGGCCTCAACATGATCTGCGTGGATGACGTGCACCTGCTTTCCGATGACGAGCAGATTGCATTGTTCGACCTCTACAACCAGTTGCGCGAATCCGGCGGCCGGCTGCTAGCGAGCGGCATTGCCGCGCCGGGCCAGATGAGCTTGCGCGATGACCTTGCGACACGCCTAGCCTGGGGGCTGAGCTATCAGCTCCATCCATTGAGCGATGAAGAAAAAACCCAGGCATTGAAAATCCATGCCAGCGCACGCGGCATGAAACTGCCGAATGAAGTGCTGGAGTACTGCCTGCGCCACCTTCGCCGTGATATGCCCAGCCTGATTGCCACCATAGATGCGCTTGATGAGTGGTCGCTCACTGCCAAGCGGGCCGTGACCCTACCTTTGCTGAAGCAGCTGCTGCAAGCTTCTGCCAACCAATAGAAAGCCGCAACCATGGCCATTTTCCGCTGTAGCCGTTGCAATTTCATTCAGGAATCTGAAGCCGCACTGATCGGACAGGATATTCCCTGCCCCAAGTGCCAGCATCAGAACAAGGTGTGGGATACGACCTTTTTCGTCAGCAAGCTGCTGGAAAAATACTTTGCACTGCATCAATCGCTGAAGCGGTTGCAAGCCAGCGAATCCGAGGAAGATGCCGCCCCTGCCGAGACACCACGCTCCCAGGACTTTTCCAGTACCGAGATGCTGTCCAGCCCCGGGCAGGCGCTACCTATCCTCCGCTGGTTCGAACGCAAGAAGATCGCCGTCGAAATCAACCCCAAAGCCGTGGACACCACCGGCTTTTTCGATGAAGTCGCCAATGCCATTGCCGAGGACTATGCCACCCTACGCCCCTTGATCGGGCAGATATGCCATGCCTACAAGGAAAACTATAATGGCACGACGATCAAGCTGGCCAACCGCAAAGCGGATGAGATCAGCCGCATTACGCACTTTTGCAAGCAGTTGCATGATTACGCTTTCCTGAGCCGCCTGGTACAACAGAAAAGTGAGAAAAGCCTGCGCCTGATCCTGCAGCCCTCGCCCGTCATCCGTCAGTTTTTCAATGGCATCTGGCTGGAATGGTATGCCTTGATGCAAACCCTGGATTTTGCCAGCCAGCGCAACCTGCCATTCTCCTGCGCACGCAATGCCAAGATCACGCTGCCCAATGCGGATGTGTACGAACTGGACGTGTTTCTGCTCCTGGATCAGGAAACCCCGATCTGCATTGAGTGCAAAAGCGGGGATTACAAGCCTTATATCGAGAAATACCGCTTGCTCAAGAAAAGCCTGGGACTGCAGAAATCCCAGTTCCTGCTTTGTGTTGCCGACCTGCCCGACGAGCATGCACAAGGCCTCACCAGCATGTATGACATCACCTTTACCAGCCAGAAGAACCTGCTGACCCACCTGATGCGGTTGTAGTAATCCAAACTCCCTGCACTCCCGGGAAACTGTTATAACAAAGCTATCACAGGCAAGCAGGTGGAATTTTGTTACTATAGAGAATAACCCTTCTACAAAAAGGAGTATTACATGTCCAACATGAAAGCTGCGGTATTCGTCTCCCCCGGACGCATCGAGTTGCAAGATAAACCCATTCCCGAAATCGGCCCGCTGGATGCATTGATCCGCATCACCACCACCACGATTTGCGGCACCGACGTGCATATTCTCAAAGGGGAATATCCTGTTGCTACCGGGCTGACCGTTGGCCATGAACCTGTCGGCATTATCGAAAGGCTCGGTTCCGAAGTACATGGTTTCAAGGTAGGCCAGCGCGTGATTGCTGGCGCGATTACGCCCAGCGGCTACTCCAACGCCTGCCTGTGCGGCATCGGCGCGCAGGACGGGCCTGATAGCCCGCACGGCTTCAAAGTGGCAGGCGGCTGGAAATTCGGCAATACCATTGACGGCAGCCAGGCTGAATACCTGCGCGTGCCGGATGCCCTGGCCAACCTGAGCGTGATTCCTGACCACCTGAGCGACGAGCAGGTGCTCATGTGCCCGGACATCATGTCTACCGGGTTCTCCGGTGCCGAGCGCGGCAATATCAAGATCGGCGATACCGTGGTGGTATTTGCCCTCGGACCCATCGGCCTTTCCGCCGTGGCAGGCGCAAAACTGCTGGGCGCCACCAAGATCATCGGTGTGGATGCAGTGCCGGAACGGCTGACCATTGCACGTGCGCTTGGCGCGGACCATGTGGTCAACTTCAAGACCCATGACCCAGTGCAGGAAATATTGAAACTAACGGATGGCCGCGGGGTGGATGTGGCGATTGAGGCACTGGGCGTGCAGCAGACCTTCGAGTCCTGCCTGCGCGTGCTGCGTCCGGGCGGCACCTTGTCCAGCCTCGGTGTCTACTCTACCGAACTGAAGCTGCCGCTTGATGCCTTCGGCGCAGGGCTAGGAGACTTCACCATCGTCTCCACGCTATGCCCAGGCGGCAAGGAACGCATGCGCAGATTGATGGATGCCGTGGGTTCCGGCCGCGCCGACCTGAGCAAGCTGGTGACACACCGCTTCAAGCTGAGCCAGATCAACGAAGCCTATGAACTGTTTGCCAACCAGCGCGATGGCGTGATGAAGGTGGCAATCACGCCTTAAAGAATTTGGAAGTGATTTAATAGCGGCCAACAGATCAGCACAACAGCCCGCAGTACCGCAAGGCAACAACGCCTGCCGCACTAGTCCAGTATGATGGCCTGCTGGCCAGTCTGTCCCTTGTTATCATGCCACGCTACGCTGATGGTATCGCCTGGCATGGCACCGGCAACATAAAACACCAGGTAGGGATCGCGGGCCACGCCCGTGCCCCACTGTGCCTGCATAATCTCTTTACCGTTGTGTTCGGCCTGCAGCAACTGGATAAAATGCGCAGCAATGTTCGCACCAGTTGCGTCTGTGCCATGTCCAGTTTGCATCGGGTGAGCTATCGTCAGCTCGACCTCGGCCACACCGTTCTCCAGCCGCGCATGCATGCCGACTATGCCTGCATAATGTGCCATCAGCCTGCTGTGCCTTTCCTGACCCGAATGTAGCGGCTGGCCTGGTAATACTGTCCACCCGCCTTGACCACTGCCTCAACCTTCTGGCTTCCGGCCAGCTTGATCCGGGTCACAATATAAGGCTGTGCGCCATGACTGAATGTGAAATTGGCAACCAGCGGCACCGGATTCTTTTCCGCGAAAATCGCAATCGCTTCTGTGCCGGCAATCCGGCTCATGATTTCGATCTGCGCTGCCTCGCCATGCGCGACAGATTTGGGCGCCACAATCTCGATTTCCCGGCTGTGAGTGGCGCTGTTGCCTTGCAGTTCCTGCCCGGCAACATCAGCGTTATCCATCTCGAATGCAGGTTTGTTCCAGATGGCTGCCCAAGCCTGCCAAGGCGTAAGCAACAAAGCAGAAACCAGCTGCAATAGCGTACGACGCCCGGGTTTAAGCCTGAGGTTCAATCGCGCCTCTTGTCGTCAAGCTGCTGGCGCAGCTGGTTGCGGCGCGCCTCGACAATGGATTTCTCATAGAAGTCGCCATCCTGCGCCTTGGTGGCAAGATCCATCTGCTCAAGCGCTCCGCGCAGGTTGTAACGCCGCGCATAGGCTTCTCCCTGCGCATGGTGCATAAGCAGCGACTTGCCCTGCGTGCTATAGGCACGCGCCTTCAACTCATAGAAATACGGGTCGTCCGGGAATTGCGATTGCTTGTCCGCGATCAGTTGCAGCAACTTGTCGACTTGCCTGGAGTTCAACAGGTGCTCGGCATAGCCGTAGATCAATGCACGATGTTCCGGATAAGTGCCCAGGGCTTCCAGATATTGCTGCTCCGCCACGGCAGGATCCTTGCCTGCCACGGCTATCCTGGTCGCTACTGTTTCTATCATGGCATTGGGCACCGTATTCTTGCGCAGCCAGTTGACCTGCTCGCGCGCGCCGTCAAGGTCGTTCTTGCGCAGCATGGCGAGGGCAATGCCGTAATGCTGCGCTGCTTCATTGCTAAAGTTGTTTTCCTGCAGGTTGATGCGGAAGATGTTGATTGCGCTATCCGCGGTGCCTATATTAGCCAGCAGTTTGGCCTTGACGAAGTGGAACTCGGCACTTTCCTGTATCACGCGAAAGCTGCCCTGCTCCACACGATTGCGCACATCGGCAATCCGTTCCACGGTCAGGGGGTGGGTCCGCAGAAAAGCAGGCGCACTGCCCTCCGAGAAGCGCGAACCCTTTTGCAGCGTTTCAAAGAAGGAAGGCATGGCGCGCGTGTCGAATCCGGCATTCTCCAGTATCTGCAAGCCTACGCGGTCAGCTTCACGCTCGTGTTCGCGGGTATAGTCGATCTGCTTCTGTATCGAATTGGCAGTGGCAGCGGTGAGCGCACCGCCTGTCAGTTGCGGGTTGCTGCGCGCCGCCAGCAAAGCCAGCGCCATGGTTGCCATGCTGATGACGGAATCGTTCTTCTGCCTTGCCAGCATGCGCGCAAGGTGGCGCTGCACCACGTGGCCGATTTCATGGCCAAGCACCCCGGCAACCTCGGATTCATTCTTGGCTGCAAGCAACAGGCCGGTATGCACCCCGATCACGCCACCCGGCATGGCAAATGCATTGATGCTGTTATCCTTGACCACAAAGAAATTGAAGCGCTGGTATTTGTCCGGGCTGTTGGCGGCCAGCCGGTGCCCCAGATCATCGATATAATCATTGATTTCAGGGTCTTCAAGCACCTGGCTGCTGGCATAGACGTCGCGCATGATCTCGTCGGCAATGCGCTGTTCATCCAGCGGCGACATGACGGTGGCGGAATAGTCGCCAAGCTCAGGCAGGCCATCTGCGAGCGCAAACGGTGCAAAGCTGATCAGGAATACGATTGGATAAAGCGCTTTCATCGTTGCTATGATAGCAACCTCAAGCATCAAGTTCACCAGGGTCTGTGATGTATCCTGGCAATCACTCAGGAATCCGCATGAGCAAGCTCACCCATTTCGATGCCAGCGGCCAGGCCCACATGGTCGATGTTGGCGGGAAATCTGAAACCAGACGTGTGGCAGTCGCCAGCGGCAGCATCCGCATGCAGCCAGAAACCCTGTCCACCATAGCAACAGGCAACGCCAAGAAAGGCGATGTGCTGGGCATTGCCCGTATTGCCGCCATACAAGGCTCCAAGCGCACTTCCGACCTCATTCCGCTTTGCCACCCCATCCCGCTCACTAAAGTCGGCGTCGAATTCAGCATCGACCACTCCCAGAATACCGTGCATTGCCAGGTGACCGCGGAAACCGTGGGCCGCACCGGGATGGAGATGGAAGCCCTCACTGCCGCCAGCGTGGCATTATTAACGATTTACGACATGTGCAAGGCCATGGATCGCGGCATGGTCATCAGTGAAATCCGCTTGCTGGAAAAGCTCGGCGGCAAGTCAGGACATTGGCAGGCAGGGGAATAACTATTTCTTGCGCGCGCGTGGATGCGCAGCATCATACACCTTCGCCAAATGCTGGAAATCCAGGTGCGTGTACACCTGGGTAGTGCTGATATTGGCATGGCCCAGCATCTCCTGCACCGCACGCAGGTCGCCGCTAGATTGCAGCACATGGCTGGCAAAACTGTGGCGCAGCATGTGCGGATGCACGTTGCTGCTGATTCCCTGCTTGAGCGCCCATTGCTTGATGCGATACTGGATGGAACGGCCGCTGATCCGGGTGCCCGCCCGGTTAAGGAAAACCACTTGCTGATCCCCAGAGGATGCTGGCTGGCGCACTGCCAGCCAGTTCTGCATGGCCTTGATGGCATGGCTGCCCATGGGCACGATACGGGTCTTGTTCCCTTTGCCGGTCACCGTTACCGTACCCTCAGGCAGGTTCAGGTCAGCAAGGTTGAGCCCGGTCACCTCGGACAGGCGCAAGCCTGAGGAATAAAACAATTCAAGTATCGCCTTATCCCGTATTGAGAGTGTGTCCTCGCCTTCCATTTCCACCAACTGCACCGCCTGGTCTACAGCCAGCGCCTTGGGCAGGGACTTGGGAGATTTGGGCGCGCGCATATCGTGGCAAGGATTGCTGGTCGCCCCATGGCGCTTGACCAGGAAGTCGAAAAAACCGCGCCAGCCTGAAAGGTGACGCGCAATCGTCTTGCCGCTCAGGCCGCGGCCATGCAGCGCGGCAATAAAACGCCGGATATGGGCAGGCTGCAACTCAGCCAGCGCAAGCTCCGCCTTCAGGCTGAGCAGCAATTCCAGGTCCCGCCGGTAGTTTTGTACGGTAAGCCGGCTCAAGCCGCGCTCGAATTGCAGATGCTCAAGGTACAGCTGCAAGTGATCCATGCTGGCTAAACGGTGATATGACGCAGCAAGGCAGCGCTCACCAGCTCGCCGATGCGCTTGAGGTAGAGCGTGCCCATGTCGGGGTAGAAACGCTTTTCATCATCACTAGCCAGCGCGAGTAAACCAAATACCTGTTCGCCCTTCAATGCAATGATGGCAAAAGAGGCAGGCCGCGCCTCTGCGCCAAACCAGCCCTGCAATGGCATGCCTGGCCGATTGCCACAATAGGGGGCGCCCAGGCCGCCAGCCCAGCGCTGTAGCTCCTGGTCCACATCAGAAAAGGCAGGCAACTCGCGGTTCCCGGCATTACGCGGCTGCGCCCACAGGCGCAGGCCCACATGCGGCACCTGGAAATCTTCGCGCAAGCCATGCTCCAACAGGGTCAAGAGTACTCCCAGGTCCTCGGTAGCCAGCAAACCCAGGCTGAGCCGGTGCACTTTTTCGCTGATCGCGTCGTTTTCTTCTCCATACTTGATCAACTGCGCCAACTTGGCATCCTGCACGCGGATGCGGTCGCGCTGCGCCAGCTGCTGGCGTTCCGCCAAGGAAATCGTGCCCTGTCCGTGCGGGCTGGGCAGGTACAGCTCGGTCAGCAGCGTCGTATGATGTTCGAAAAACTGCGGGTGCGCCCGCAGGTAACTTGTCACCTGGTATTCATTCGCCTGCGCTTCGTTATTCTGGTCTTGTGGTTCCATGCTGATTCCTTGCAATAGCCATTTGGCTGTTAAATATCAATGCTGCCTTCAAATACCGTTTCTGCAGGGCCGGTCATCAAAACCGGTTGCTGCCCGCCATCCCAGGCAATCGTCAGTTCGCCGCCACGTGTCGTGACCCTGACGGGGGATTGCAGCAAGCCGCGCCTGATGCCGCTTACTACAGCAGCACACGCGCCAGTGCCACAGGCCAGGGTTTCACCACTGCCACGCTCGAATACGCGCAAGCGGATATGGTGTGCGTCCACCACCTGCATGAAACCGGCATTGACCCGCTGGGGGAAACGCGCATGATGTTCGACCAAAGGCCCAAGGCTCGCCACGGGTGCTGTTTCCACATCGCTCACCACAGTCACCGCATGCGGGTTGCCCATGGAAACAGTGGAAATTTCCAGCATCTGGTTTTCCAATGACAGGGGGTAAGTGACACTCTCCCCATCAGCGACAAAAGGAATCTCGGCAGGCTGAAAACGCGGCTCGCCCATATTGACCGTGACCAGCCCGTTGTCCTCAAGTTTGGGCAGAATGATGCCGCGCGCCGTTTCCACGCGAATTTCCTGCTTGCCGGTCAACGCCTTGTCGTGAACAAAACGGACAAAGCAACGCGCGCCATTGCCACATTGTTCCACTTCGCCGCCATCGGCATTGAAGATACGGTAGCGAAAATCGGCACCTGCCACAGTGGGCCGCTCCACCAGCAGCAATTGGTCGAACCCGACGCCGAAGTGACGGTCTGCCAGGCGACGGATGGCGGCCGCATCAAGATTGACTGGCGTGCTATAGCCGTCAACCACAACAAAATCGTTGCCTATGCCCTGCATCTTGGTAAAAGTGAGTTTCATATATTTTCTTGAACTGGGGCCATCGACCTATTCTAGGCGATCGCTATTAATCTATGAAGTATTGATCAAGGATTGTTTGCCTTGCCGTGCGGCTTGGGCTGTTTGAACCTGCGGTAGCTCCAGAGATACTGCTCCGGGCATAGCCTGACCAATTGCTCAATTCCCTGATTAATATTGGCTGGCGTCGGCTCCAGCTCCAACGGTCGGATATGAATCACATAGCCACGGCCCCATGCCAAACGCTCGCCAAACGCCAGCAATACCCTTGCGCCGGAAGTGTCTGCCAGTTTGCCCACCAGTGTCATGGTATAAGCCGGTGAGCCGAAAAAATCCGCCCAAGCGCCCTCGCCAAACTCGGGCACCTGGTCCGGCAGAATGCCAATCGCCTCCCCCTGCTTCAAGGCCTTGAGCAAACTGCGCACCCCACTCAAGTTGGTAGGCGCCTGCTTGATCTGGCTGCGATTGCGGCCTTCGTCAATCAAGGGCGCAAGCCATTGCTGGCGGGCCGGACGATACAACACCGTAATCGGGTGCCGGGCAGCGTAATACAAGGCCGTGATTTCGTAGCACCCCAGGTGCGGTGTCAGGAAAATGATGCCTTGCCCTTGCGCCTGAGCCGCTTCCACATGTTCCCAGCCATGGCACTCTTTCACCCAAGGCAGCACGCGCGCTTGCGGGCGGAACCAGATGGCGAATGTCTCGATCAGCCCCTTGCCTGTTTCTATGACGCTTTGGCGCACCAACGCGCGATAATCGGCAGGCGTCTGTGCAAGACCGACAATATTGAGGTTTTTACGGGTGCGCCGTAGTATTTTCTGGGAAAAAAAATAAAATCCCCAGCCAGCCAGCACGCCAATGCCATTGATCAATGGCAAAGGCAGCACTGCCAGGATGCGTAATAATGCTTTAAGCATGTACTTCTTTTTGAAACATCATGATTTTGCTATTCTAACAACCTTTTGCATAATTGATTTGGCAGGAGCTCATGAGCGAATACCTATTTACATCCGAATCCGTATCCGAAGGCCATCCCGACAAGGTCGCCGACCAGGTCTCGGACAGCATTCTGGATGCCATCCTCGAACAAGATCCTACTGCGCGCGTGGCAGCGGAAACTTTGACCAATACAGGCTTGGTCGTGCTGGCAGGCGAAATCACGACTACTGCCAATGTCGATTACATCAAGGTTGCGCGCGACACCATCAAGCGCATCGGCTACGACAATGCCGACTACGGCATAGACCACAAAAGTTGCGCTGTGCTGGTTGCCTATGACAAGCAATCGCCGGATATCGCACAAGGCGTTGACAATGCCAATGACGATCCGCTGGATCAGGGCGCAGGCGACCAGGGCCTGATGTTTGGCTATGCCTGCGATGAGACCGCGCAGTTGATGCCTTTGCCAATCTGGCTGTCGCACCGCCTGGTGGAGCGTCAATCCCAGTTGCGCAAGGATAGCCGCCTCCCTTGGCTGCGTCCGGATGCAAAAAGCCAGGTCACTGTCCAGTATGTAGATGGCAAGCCGTACAAGATTGATACCGTACTGATTTCTACCCAGCACTCGCCTGACATCACGCTGGAACAAGTGCGCGAGGGGGTGATTGAGGAAATCATCAAGCCGTCGCTGCCGCAGGAACTGATCAAGGGCGACATCAAGTTCTTGGTCAACCCGACTGGCCGTTTTGTCATCGGCGGCCCGCAAGGCGATTGCGGCCTCACCGGGCGCAAGATCATTGTCGACACCTACGGCGGCGCGGCGCCACATGGCGGCGGCGCATTCTCCGGCAAGGACCCTTCCAAAGTGGACCGTTCCGCTGCCTATGCCGGCCGTTATGTTGCCAAGAACATCGTGGCAGCAGGCCTCGCCTCCCGCTGCCTGGTACAGGTTTCCTACGCCATCGGCGTAGCAAAACCAACCAGCGTCATGGTGGAAACCTATGGCACAGGCAAGGTACCCAACGAAGTCCTGACGCAATTGGTGCTAGACCACTTTGACCTGCGCCCCAAGGGCATCGTGAAAATGCTGGACTTGCTGCGCCCGATCTACTCCAAGACTGCGGCCTACGGCCACTTTGGCCGTGACGAACCGGAATTTACCTGGGAAGCTGCCGACAAGGCGGCAGAGCTACGCGCAGCCGCAGGCATTTAACTGCAAACCCCTGCCAATGTGAAAGCTGGTATCAGAAATGCTGAAGAAAATATCTGTCAGCCAGCTTCGCATTGGCATGTTCCTGCACAAACTGGATGTATCCTGGATTCATCATCCATTCTGGCGCAACGCCTTTCTTATTTCCGACCAGTCTGAAATAGACAACCTCATCCATAGCGGTGTGAGCGAAGTCATCATCGACACCAGCAAAGGGGTTGATGTCGCACCGGCAGCAAAAGTAAAGACAACCCACACGCCATCCACCACACCGTCACGCGCACCGTGCAAGGTAGACATCGCTGAAGAACTGGAACAGGCCGCGCGCATCTGTGCCAATGCCAACCGCGAAGTAAAGCATATGTTCCAGGAGGCACGACTGAGTCGTGCCGTGGATAGCAACCAAGCCATGTCACTGGTCAATGAAATTTCCTCCTCCGTCAGCCGCAACCCTGGCGCGCTCATCAGCCTGGCCCGGCTCAAAAGCTACGACGACTATACCTACATGCACTCAGTCGCGGTATGCGGGCTCATGATCGCGTTGGCAATACAAATGGACATGGATGAAGAAGAAATACGCCTCTGTGGTCTTGCCGGCCTGCTCCATGATATCGGCAAGATGGAAATCCCGATGGACATCATCAACAAGCCGGGCAAATTGACAGACGCAGAGTTTGCAATAGTCAGGGATCACCCGGAAGCAGGGCATACCCTGCTATCCGCTTCTGCCAATATTCATCCCATCGTGCTCGATGTGTGCCTGCATCACCACGAAAAGATTAATGGCACTGGCTATCCATACCAGCTGGCCGGCGACAAAATCAGCACTTATGCACGCATGGGGACAATTTGTGATGTCTATGACGCCGTTACTTCGGACCGGATCTATCGCAAAGGCTGGCATCCGGCTGATGCCTTGCGCAGGATGGCAGAATGGACAGACGACCACATTGACACCCAGATTTTCCAGGCATTTGTAAAAAGCCTCGGCATCTACCCGATTGGCTCTCTGGTACGCCTTGAGTCTGGGCGCATAGGTGTCGTTGTGGACAACAATCCGGCGTTCCTGCTCAAACCAAAGGTCAAGGTATTTTTTTCCACCAAGTCCGGCACCCACATAATGCCGGAAATCATCAACCTTGCCCAACCAGGCAGCAAGGAACATATCGTGGCAATCGAGAACCCGGAAGACTGGAACTTCCCCAGCCTCAACCAACTCTGGACAGGTGGCGCACTCCCTTCCTGATCGCTGCCGCACCAGCAGACACCAGGTAGTGACATACCCACGGCAACAACACTATAATACCGCCTCTACCGAGGAACGTTGCAAGGACGGAAACCATCCCTAGGCTCGGTTGACGCAGCACACGCTGCGTAAACGGCGTTCACCAGATTGACACGTACCGGTCATGAAGATGGTGAAACGTCGCGAACTCAAGTCTCGCCCTCTTCCCACTGGTCGCACATTCCACGCGGACATTCAAGCGCCCGCGTCGTTTAACGTTTTAAAGGATGAATACTGTGGCTGACACCCAAGACTATATCGTTGCCGACATCAACCTGGCTGAATGGGGCCGCAAGGAAATCGCAATTGCCGAAACCGAAATGCCGGGCCTCATGGCAATCCGTGAAGAATTCGCGACCACCAAGCCCCTGCGCGGTGCGCGCATTACCGGCTCCCTGCACATGACCATCCAGACTGCCGTGCTGATTGAAACCCTGCGCGACTTGGGTGCGGAAGTACGCTGGGCCTCCTGCAACATCTATTCGACCCAGGACCATGCCGCCGCCGCAATCGCAGCACAGGAGATTCCTGTATTTGCAGTCAAGGGCGAAACCCTGGATGAATACTGGGAATACACCCATCGCATCTTCGAGTGGCCGGATGGCGGCTACAGCAACATGATCCTCGACGATGGCGGCGATGCCACACTGCTGCTGCACCTGGGTAGCCGCGCGGAAGCCGATGCCACCATCCTCAACCACCCGGCCAGCGAGGAAGAAACCAGCCTGTTCAAGGCTATCAAGGCCAAGCTCGAGCAAGACGACAAGTGGTATTCCACACGCCTGTCCAAGATCCTGGGTGTGACCGAAGAAACCACGACCGGCGTGCACCGTCTCTACCAGATGCACAAGGAAGGCAGGCTGGCATTCCCTGCCATCAACGTCAACGACTCCGTCACCAAGTCCAAGTTCGACAACCTTTACGGCTGCCGTGAATCCTTGGTAGACGGCATCAAGCGCGCAACTGACGTGATGGTGGCCGGCAAGATCGCCGTTGTCGCCGGTTATGGCGATGTGGGCAAGGGTTCGGCACAGGCGTTGCGTGCGCTATCTGCCCAGGTATGGGTCACCGAAATCGACCCGATCTGCGCATTGCAAGCAGCAATGGAAGGCTACCGCGTCGTCACCATGGATTATGCTGCCGAGCATGGCGATATCTTTGTGACCGCTACCGGCAACTACCATGTCATCAACCATGAGCATATGCTCAAGATGAAGAATCAGGCCATCGTCTGCAATATCGGCCACTTTGACAATGAAATCGATGTCGCCTCGATCGAGAAATACCAGTGGGAAGAAATCAAGCCGCAGGTCGACCATGTGATCTTCCCAGACGGAAAACGCATCATCCTGCTGGCCAAGGGCAGGCTGGTCAACCTCGGCTGCGGCACCGGCCACCCCAGCTATGTCATGAGCTCCTCGTTTGCCAACCAGACGATTGCCCAGATCGAGTTGTTTGCCAATACTGCCAAGTATCCTGTCGGGGTTTATACTCTACCCAAGCATCTGGACGAAAAAGTGGCCCTGTTGCAACTGAAAAAACTCAACGCGCAACTAACCACGCTGACCGATGAGCAGGCAGCTTACATCGGCGTGGACAAGTACGGCCCGTTTAAGCCAGAGCACTATCGCTACTAAGCATGATGCCCGGCTCACCGCCGGGCATTTATGTAGATAACCTAACCAGCCCGGCAAGACCGGGCATATTCAAGGAGAATAGCAAGATGAAGCTCTTGATTGTGTGGTTGCTCAATGCCCTGGCCCTGCTTGCAGTGGCTTATGTCGTTCCTTCCATCCATGTATCCGGGTTGGGAAGCGCCCTGCTTGCCGCGGCAGTGATCGGCCTGGTCAACATGCTGATCCGCCCAGTGCTGGTCATCCTGACATTGCCAGTCACCGTGCTGACTTTAGGTCTGTTTCTATTGGTCATCAATGGCCTGCTGTTCTTCTTCGTTGGCCATATCCTGCATGGTTTTGAAGTGCAAAGCCTGCTTGCCGGCATTCTAGGCGCCATTCTCTACAGCCTGATTTCCTGGGCACTGATTGCCCTGATATTGGGCACCAAAGATTAACACCGCATTTGCAATGGGTTTTAAATGAACGCTGCTCCTGTTATCAGTTTTGAATTTTTCCCGCCCAAGACGGTAGAAGGCATGGCAAAGCTGCGTAGCGCACGCGACCAGCTTGCCGGGTTTTCGCCAAAATTCTTTTCAGTTACCTTTGGTGCAGGCGGTTCCACCCGCGACCGCACGCTTGAAACCGTGCTTGATATCCAGCAGGCAGGTTATGAAGGTGCACCCCATCTTTCTTGCATCTCATCGGACAAAGCAGAAATTCGCACACTGCTGGCACAGTACAAGCAACAAGGCATTAGGCGCCTGGTGGCACTGCGCGGCGATATACCTTCCGGCGAGGTCAGCAGCGGTGATTTCCGTTATGCCAGCGAGCTGGTAGCCTTCATCCGCGAAGAGACAGGGGACTTGTTCCAGATTGAAGTGGCGGCCTATCCGGAGTTTCATCCGGAATCATCGTCGCCAGGCGCTGACCTCAAGCATTTCAAGCAGAAAGTAGACGCGGGCGCCAATGCCGCCATCACGCAATATTTCTATAATGCTGACGCCTATTTCCACTTTTTGGATCAATGCGAAAAACTGGGCATTACCATTCCCATCGTGCCCGGCATCATGCCGATCTACAACTTCACCCAGCTCGCGCGTTTTTCCAGTGTGTGCGGGGCGGAAATCCCCCGCTGGTTGAGATTGAGGCTGCAGGACTATGGCGACGACCTTGCCTCCCTGCGCGCGTTCGGCGCGGAAGTGGTGGAAGACTTATGTGAGCAATTGCTCGCTGGCGGCGCCCCCGGCCTGCATTTCTACACATTGAACCAGGCTGGCACTATCAGTTCCATTCTGGAGCAATTGGGCGCGGGACAGGAATAATCCTGTTCCCGGCAAGCCGGACGACCCGCCGGGGCAAACATTCGTCTCGCGCTTAGTGCAAGGTCGAACGGTTGTCGTTGAACATTGCGTCCTCGACAAAGAGATAGTCACTCGCCTTGTCCTGGTTCCACAAGGCCATCAGCACAATCCAGCGTATTTCTTCAAGGCCGATTTCAGTCTGTGGCAAGGCCATCGCCCGGTCTATCACCAGCTCACGCTGAGCTGAGTTCAACACCTTGGCCTGCTCAAGGAATATCATGAAACTCAGGCTGTCACTGGTGATCTTTTTGGTTTCGGCTTCGTTGTAAACACGGAGCCCCAGACTGCTGCCTATCTGGGGCTCATCACCTCCAGACATGGCTTCCAGAGCACTGTACCAATCGAAAGCGCCCTTAATATCTTCTTGGTCGAAACCAGCTGCGAATAATTCTTTAGAAAGTGTATCGTGGTCGGGATGGATATCTGACTCAAAGTAGTTTTCAAACATATACACCAGGACTTCGAACATACATTCCCCAATCAAAATGACCCGGGCGATCCTGTAATATATCCACTCACTTGGCAGTTAAGAATCGCCATTGTGTTGTGTTGATATTGTTCACAGAATTAGGCGATGCGCTGGAAACGCCCTCCCGGTAGAGAGGTTATCTTACCTTCCAACTCCAGCACCAACAGCATGGCGGAAAGGCGTTCGGTCGTCAAGCCGCTTCTTGCTGCCAGCGTATCCAGGCTTACCGGGTCATAACCCAGGGCCTCAATAAGCGGATTTTGCTCACTTACGGCCCCCTCGTCCACTGGCACTTCAACAGCAGGAACTGGCATTAGAGGAATTTTCATCTCGTCCAGAATATCCTGCATGCTTTCCACCAGCTTGGCGCCTTGCTTGATGAGTTGATGGCATCCCTTCGCCAGCGGGGAGTGGATGGAACCGGGAATCGCAAACACCTCCCTCCCCTGTTCCGCAGCCAGGCGCGCGGTAATCAGAGAGCCGCTCTGCAAGTTGGCCTCTATTACCAGGCAGCCTTGGCTCAGGCCACTGATAATGCGATTCCTGCGCGGGAAATTCTGCGCACGCGAAGGCGTACCCAGCGCAAACTCGGACACAATCAGGCCATGCTCGGCAATCTGGTGGGCCAGCGCACGATGCCGTGCGGGGTAGACTATATCCAGGCCAGTGCCAACCACGGCAATCGTGCGCCCGCCCGCCTGCAAGGCGCCACGATGCGCTGCCCCATCTATGCCCAATGCCATTCCGCTGACAATGCATAAGCCATGCAGGCTCAAGGCCGCGGAAAATTCCTCGGCGTTTTTCTCGCCCTGCGGGCTGGCATTGCGGCTGCCGACAACCGCAATCGATGGCATATTCAACAAATCCGGATTGCCCTTGGCATACAGCAAGGGTGGTGGATTAGGAATATCCAGCAGGGATTGGGGATAACTTGCATCAGCAAGGGTGACTAGATGATTGCCCACTTGTTGCAACCAGGCTGAAGCTGAAGCTTGCAACTCCAGGTCAGGCCCCGCCGCAATCGCGCTTGCCACGGCGTCTGGGACAATATCGCGCAGGCGTTGCCTGCTGGCGCTGTAAACCTGCTCAGGGGAACCAAATGCAGCCAGCAATTGGCACAGGCCCTGCCCGCCCAGGCCGGGAACCAGGCTCAGGCTAACCCACAGCCCGGCCTCATCATGGCTGGTGCCGCCTATGGCGTCTCCACCACATCCAGCACATTGACTGGTTCGGTGGCCTGCACGATCAAGGCATAGGAGATTTTGTCAAAAGTGCGGAAGACCATCGCCAGCCCAATGCGCTCATTAGGCAGCTTGATATTTTCCGGCTCTGCCGACTTGTCCTTGTTTTTCTTGTCATACTTCGGGTTCTTGATTACCCGGCCATTGCGATTGATGGCCAGCACGTGGCCTTGCTCCAATCCGTCATTCTCGCCACGGCTGATGGCAATAATCGTGTTACGCCCTGCCTCAGCCACACCGCCATAAATGGACAGGATGCGCCCCTTGGTTGCGGTTTCCGGCGCCCTAGGGATAAAGTTGGTTTGCAGGTTTTCTGGTGCGGCCACCAGCTTGTCGTTGGCAAAGATTTCCTCCTTGGCGCTCACGATCTCTCCGCTGGCAGGCTCGCCATACTTGGTGATCCGGGCATCCCCCAGGTAAATCGCTTCCGTACCAAGCACAGCCTTGTTTTCGGGGTCAATATAAGTCTTGCCGGCACGGTAGATGTTCCACAATGTCCCTTCGCCCTCGGCGATCTTGTCAACATAGACACGGGAGCCTGGGCTCAATACCACGCGGTTTTCCGGCCCGGCTACAATGCTGGGGGCATCCTTCAATCCATCGTTTTCGATGATGAGCGGCTGGCTCAGGAACGGCGCAATGACACTGGGTGAAATGGCGGGAATCGCCTCGGCCTCAAGTTTTTCTGTACGGATGCCAGGGGAGAGCGCAACCTCGGGATTGGCGACCGTCTCACGTAGCAGGCGCAGTTCCGGCGAACCGCTGCTGGTATCCAGCACCACGACATCTCCAGGATAGATCAGATGCGGGTTCTTGATCTGTTCGCGGTTCATCTTCCATACCTGCGGCCACTGCCAGGGATCCTTGAGGAAGCGTCCGGAGATCCCCCACAGCGTGTCTCCCTTGACGACGACATAACGGTCAGGATGATTGGCTTGCAGCTTTACCTCATCCGCCAAGGCAGGCAAAATGGGGCAACAAAGCATGAGCAGCGTTATAATGTGTTTATACATAATATGTAATTACGGCAGGAGCAGAGATTCATTTAATATTCTGTAACTTGCACTGGATTCTGCATTCACTCTATTAAACAAGCAAGCTTTTATGGCAATTTTAGACATACTAATCTACCCCGATCCGCGCCTGCACAAAGTGGCCGCACCTGTCAAAGAAGTCAATGACGAAATCAGGCAACTGGTGCGCGACATGGCAGAAACCATGTACGATGCCCCGGGCATTGGCCTCGCTGCCACCCAGGTCGACGTGCACAAGCAGATCATCGTCATGGACCTTTCCGAGGACAAGAACGAACTGAGGGTGTTCATCAACCCGAAGATCCTCAGCAAGTGCGGCACCCAGCAATACGAGGAAGGCTGCCTCTCGGTGCCTGGCGTCTACGACACCGTCACACGTGCCGCAACCGTCACAGTAGAAGCGCTCGACGAGCACGGCACGCCCTTCACGCTTGAGGCTGAAGGCTTGCTCGCGGTCTGCATCCAGCATGAAATAGACCACCTGCTGGGCAAGGTATTTGTCGAATATCTTTCCAGCCTCAAGCAGAACCGCATCAAGAATAAATTCAAGAAGCGCCAACGCGAGCGCGCCTGATCGATCCCACATGAAAATCATCTATGCCGGAACCCCGGAGTTTGCGGTGCCAGCACTGGCCGCACTGATCCAATCATCGCATGAAGTCAGCCTGGTGCTGACGCAACCAGACCGGCCGGCCGGGCGCGGCATGAAGCTCAAGCCCAGCCCGGTGAAAAGCCTGGCACTGGAACACGGCATCCCGGTACTGCAACCGGAAACCCTCAAGGACCAAGCCGTGCAGGCAAGGATTGCAGCGGAAAACGCGGATGCCCTCGTCGTCGCGGCCTATGGCCTCATCATTCCCACTGCTGTGCTCGATATGCCGCGTCATGGCTGCTTCAACATTCATGCCTCGCTTTTGCCTCGCTGGCGTGGTGCAGCGCCAATACAGCGCGCCCTGTTAACAGGCGACAAGGAAACCGGCGTCACCATCATGGAAGTAGTGCCTGCGCTGGATGCGGGCGCCATGATATTGCGCGGCGTCTTGCCTATTAGCGAACGGGATACGGCGCAGAGCCTGCATGACGGCCTGGCGAAAATCGGGGCAGACCTGATGCTGCAAGCCATGAATCAACTGCAGCGCGAAGGCAGGCTGGAGGCAGAACCGCAAGACGAGGCCCTGGTCACCTATGCAGAAAAACTGCAAAAATCAGAAGCCGCCATCGACTGGCACGAAAGCGCAGAGGAACTATCGCGCCAGGTACGTGCTTTCAATCCGTTCCCTGTTGCGCAAAGTGCGCTCAAGGGTGAAACCTGCCGTATCTGGATGGCGCATGCCCTGCCCGGCACAGCCAGCGCTGGAACCATTGTAGCTGTGGGCGACGGCATCACCGTCGGGTGCGGCAGCGGCCTCCTTAACATCGAAGAGCTGCAAATGCCGGGCGGCAAACGCCTGAAAGCCAGGGATTTCCTGGCCGGACATCCCCTGGCACTCGGCGATAAATTTGGCGAATAGATATACGCTGGAACAACTTTATCCCATCCTTGCAACAAGCCGTGCCAGCGCTTGAATTTTTCCCTTTGACCACTATCTAAGTGGAGAATCGCGGCGGTTCTGCCGCATGTAATGAATTTCAGATTGGAGTGATGGACAATGGTAGGTAACTGGCTGAAGACTTCTATCCTCATGGCGGGGATAGTCGTGCTGTTTGGCTCGGTAGGCGCTGCACTGGGCGGCGCAGGCGGCATGATGATTGCCCTGCTGCTGGCAGGAGCAATGAATATTTATGCCTACTGGTTCTCCGACAAGGCCGTGCTCAAGATGTACAACGCGCGCGAAGTCGATGCAAGCACGGCGCCCGAGTTCTACAACATGGTGCGGGAACTGGCGCAAAATGCCAATCTGCCCATGCCCAAGGTCTACATCATCGACGAGAATCAGCCAAACGCCTTTGCCACTGGCCGAAATCCCGAGAATGCCGCAGTAGCCGCGACCACCGGCATCATGCGTATCCTTACCCAGCGTGAATTGCATGGGGTGATGGCGCACGAACTTGCCCACGTCAAACACCGCGACACCCTGATCTCGACCATTTCCGCCACCATTGCCGGAGCAATCTCCTCGATTGCGCAGTTCGGCATGCTGTTCGCCCATGGCCGTGACCGTGGCGTTCATCCCGCTGTCGCCCTGCTGATCATGATTTTGGCACCGATAGCCGCCATGCTGATCCAGATGGCCATCTCGCGTGCGCGTGAATTCGAGGCAGACCGTGCGGGTGCCCAAATCTGTAACGACCCGACCGCGCTCGCCGCCGCGCTGCAAAAGATACACAATTATGCGCGCAAGATTCCGCTGGAAACGACCGAACAGCATCCCGAAACCGCGCAGATGATGATCATCAACCCACTCTCCACGGACGGTATCAAGGGCCTGTTCAGCACGCACCCCCAAACTGAAGAACGCATCGCGCGCCTCATGGCGATGGCAGTCTAGCCCGTGCAGGTTTCTCAGCAGCTTGCCGCACAAGCGGTTGGGCAAGTGCTTGTTGGCCGCAACCTGTCCGTGGTGCTGGAAGAGTTATTCCAGCAGCATCGCGACATTACACCGCAACAACGTGCCGCAAGTCAGGATCTGGCTTACGGCACCTTGCGTTTCTACGCCCGGCTTGAAGCTTTCCTCAAGCAATTGCTGCAAAAGCCGTTGAGTGATGCCTTTATTCATCATTTACTGCTGGTAAGCCTTTACCAACTCAGTTACGACAAGGCAGGCTCGCATACCGTCGTCAACCAGGCCGTGCTTGCCGCTGCAAAAACCAGGAAGACCTGGGCCAAAGGCCTGGTCAATGCCGTCCTGCGCAACTTCCTGCGCCAGAAGGATGTATTGGAACAGCGGCTCGCCAGCAATGAAGCAGCACAATATTCATATCCGCAATGGTGGATCAACAAACTCAAGCAGCAATACCCAGAACACTGGCAATCCATACTAGACGCCGGCAACCAGCACCCGCCGATGACATTGCGCGTGAACCGCCGCCATGGCAGTTCGGAGGACTACCTGCACGCCCTGCAAGCAGAAGACCTCAATGCCCATGCGCTGGATGTGCAAGCGATTATGCTGGAACGTCCCGTCCCCGTGAGCCGCCTGCCTGGCTTTGAACAGGGACACGCCTCGGTGCAGGACTGGGGAGCACAATTTGCTGCGTTGGCGCTGGATGTGGCTGACGGTATGCGCGTGCTGGACGCCTGCTGCGCCCCGGGCGGCAAGACCGGGCATGTGCTGGAGCTTGCCGATGTACAGATGACCGCCATGGATAATGACGCCAGCCGCCTGCAGCGCGTCCAGCAGAACCTTGACCGTCTTGGCCTGCAGGCCGCACTAGTACAAGGCGATGCCAGCGCGCCGGATGCCTGGTGGGATGGCATATCGTATGACCGCATCCTCGCGGACGTGCCCTGTACCGCGTCCGGTATCGTGCGCCGTCATGTGGATATCAAGTGGCTGCGGCGCGAACAGGATGTCATGACATTTGCCAAACAGCAGCAGGTGATATTGCAGGGCTTGTGGCGACTGTTGGCAAAGGGTGGTAAATTGCTTTACGTGACATGCTCGGTATTCCATGAAGAAAACCGGCAGCAGATAGAGCAGTTCCTGCATGTCCAATCCGATGCGCGCCTGCTGCCTTTGAAGCATACCGCACTACAATCAAACCAAGGACAACTACTCCCCGGTACAGAACATGACGGCTTCTTTTACGCTTTGCTGCAAAAAGTTTAGGCTGTTCCTATTATTGTTAGCTTTTTTTAGCTGGCAAGCCATTGCCAGCCAGAGCAGCCTGGAAATCAATTCTGCAGAGCTTGTTGCAACCGAGGAAGGCGCTTACCTGCTTGATGCCGATTTTGGGATAACCCTCAGCCCGGCTCTGGAAGAAGCCATCAACAAGGGCATGCCGCTGAATTTCCTCGTGGAGTTCCAGCTGGTATTACCGCGTCGCTACTGGTTTGATGATGAGATCACCAGCCTCACCAGCAAAGTATCCCTGAGCTACCATGCCTTGTCCCGGCAGTACCTGGTCAACCGTGACGGCCATCAGCTCTCCTTCACCAGCATCCAGGAAGCCAAGGACGAGTTGTCACACCTGAGAAACTGGCAGGTACTGGATGACAGCTTGCTGAAGAAAGGTGAAAACTATCAGGCCGGACTGCGCATGCGCCTCGATCAATCCAAACTGCCCAAGGCATTGCAGGTGGACACCTTGAGTTCGGAGGATTGGAACATGGTATCCGAGCGCTTCCGCTGGACACCGGCACTCAATCAGTAGACCAATATGAAGTATATCGTCTTTATCAGCGCGGCCTTGGGGGCGGTTCTGCTTTACCTGCTTTCCCATGCCAGCACCCGGACCGCATCGGCAGGCAATTACTACAACCTGCTGCTGATACTCAACTTGTCCCTTGCCGTCTCGCTCATCGTGCTGATTGGCATCCAGCTCTGGCGCCTGTACCGCCAGATGCGCAACAGCATCATGGGCAGCCGCCTGACGTTGCGCCTGCTCGGCAGTTTCGCCCTCATGGCGATTATCCCGGGCGTGGTCGTGTATGCGGTATCAGTGAATTTTCTTACGCGCTCCATCGAGTCTTGGTTCAACGTCAAGGTTGAGGCCGCGCTCGAGGGCGGCCTGCGGCTCGGTCAGAGTGCGCTCGACATCATGCTCTCCGACCTGGAGGACAAGGCTGAGACCATGGCCCTGTCGCTGGCATTCCAGCCCAGCAACCTGCATTTGAGCGTATTGAATGACCTGCGCGAGAAAAGCAGTGTCCGCGATGCGGTGCTGTTGACCGTACAGGGGCGCATCCTGGCGTTTTCCAGCAGTGACCCATCCAGCTTTCTGCCAGATCTGCCGAGCGTCCCGCAGCTCCGGCAGGGCCGTCAGCACATTTATGGCGTCATTGAACCCATTCTCGGCAAAGGCCTTTACCTGCGTGTGCTGGCGCCCGTCACCATGAATGACATGGCAGGCGAAACGCGTGTCCTGCAATTGCTGCAACCTGTGCCCAAATCCCTGTCGGAAACCGCGGAAGCCGTGCAGGACGTCTATGAGGATTACCAGGAGCTTTCCTTCAGCCGCGAATCGCTCAAGGAAGTGTTTGCCCTGACCCTGACCCTGGTATTGATGCTTGCAATGCTTTCCTCCATCGCATTCGCGTTTTTGTTGAGCCGCAGGCTCTCTGCCCCGCTCGGCATTCTCGCCGAAGGCACGCGTGCCATTGCCCGCGGCGATTACAGCACCGTATTGCCCGCCCACGGCAAGGACGAGCTCGGCATTCTGGTGCAGTCATTCAACAGCATGACACGGCAGCTCAATGACGCCACGCAGGCGGCCGACCGCAACCGCGCGCGGGTGGAAGCGGCGCGTGGCTATCTTGAAACCATACTCGCCCACTTGTCTTCCGGCGTGCTGGTGCTGGGCGAACACGGGCAATTACGCACCTTCAACTATGCAGCATCCCACATTCTTGGCGTGCGGTTGGGCGATGACACAATCAACCAGCCATTAGACATGCTCGCCCACCAGCAGGAAACACTGGCCAGCTTCGTCAACCGCATACAGGTATACTTCAAGGCTGACTCCGCCACGGAATGGCAGGAGCAAATGGAGATCAGCACCAGCCAGGGCAAACAGGTATTGCTGGTACGCGGCACCCGCCTTCCAGATGGCCCTGACGGCGGTTTTGTCGTCGTGTTCGACGACATTACGCAGATGGCGCAAGCCCAGCGTGATGCTGCCTGGGCCGAGGTAGCCCGCAGGCTGGCACATGAAATCAAGAACCCGCTGACGCCCATCCAGCTATCCGCCGAGCGGCTGGAACACAAGCTGGCTGCCAAGCTGGATGCCAGCGATGCCGAGATGCTGAGCCGGGCGACAGCCACCATCGTCAGCCAGGTTAATGCCATGAAAACTATGGTCAACGAATTCAGCGAATATGCGCGCCTGCCTGCATTAAGCCTTGATACGGTAGACCTCAGGCAATTGATCCAGGATGTGCTTGCATTGTATGAGGCCGGGAATGCCCACATTACCGTGGATATCCCGGCAGAGCTGCCCAAGGTGCATGGCGATGCCACCATGCTGCGCCAGGTGCTGCATAACCTGCTGCAAAACGCGCAGGATGCGCTGGAAGGCCATCCGCAGCCGGAGATCGTGATTAGCTGCAAGCTGATAGATGACCGGGTCAAACTTTGCGTCAAGGACAATGGCACAGGCTTCCCGCTGGAAATCCTCTCTCACGCATTTGAACCCTATATGACCACCAAGCGGCACGGCACGGGCCTGGGGCTCGCCATCGTCAAGAAAATCATTGAAGAACACAAAGGCAGTATCAAGGTGGAAAACCTGGAACATGACGGTGCCATTGTCACCGTCACCATACCATTAGTGGAGCGCAAGCAATGACAGCAAGGCAAGTGCTAGTCGTGGATGACGAAATTGGCATTCGCGAATTGTTAAGGGATATTTTGCAGGATGAAGGCTACCAGGTGCGCCTGGCCGAAAATGCGGCAGAAGCACGTACCTGGCGCCAGCAGACGCGTCCGGACCTGGTGCTTCTGGATATCTGGATGCCGGACTGCGACGGTATCAGCCTGCTCAAGGAATGGGGCAATGGCGGACTACTGACCATGCCCGTGGTCATGATGTCCGGGCACGGCACCATTGATACCGCCGTCGAGGCTACCCGCATCGGCGCGTTCGATTTTCTGGAAAAGCCCATCGCCCTGCAAAAACTACTCAAGACTGTCAATGCCGCACTCAAGCATGGCGAACAGTTGCCCCGCTCTGACATGAACCTGGTCAACCTGGGCAAGAGCGCTGTAATTACGGAACTGCGCCAACGCCTGGAACAGGTAGCCAGCCTTAAATCCGCCCTGCTCCTGATTGGCGCCAAGGGCAGCGGCCTGGAACTCTGTGCCCGCTTCCTGCATCAGCCGGGCTCCACCTGGCTGGAGCTTGGGGAAACCGAACGCCTGGCCTCCGCCCCGCTGGAGTTGCTGGAACAAGCCAGCGACGGCCTGCTCTTCATCCCCGAAGTGGCAGACCTGAACAAGACCGAGCAGAAAGGCCTGCTGCTCATGCTCGCCAAGGCCGAGAAGTATGATGTTCGCGTAGTGTGCGGTACCGCCCGAGCCTTGCCGCAACTGGTCGCGGAAGGTCTGTTTGACAGCAACCTGCTGCAGGCCCTGTCGGTCACTACGGTCAGTGTGCCTGCGCTGGAAGATCATCGCGAAGACATCCCCGACCTTGCGCGCTCCATGGTCACTCTGATGGTAGAAACCGGCGAGGCAGCCTATCGCGAATTTGACATAGCAGCGCTCAATGCCCTACGCAACGCCGACTGGCCCGGCAACCTCGCCCAGCTGGACAGTGTCATCCGTAACTTGGTGCAGACCTCGCTGGGCGAGAAAATTACGCTTGCTGACGTCAACCGTGTGACTGGGCAGTTTGCGCAGATGCATCAGGAAAATGCCGGCAGCGTAGCCGCAATCTCCCTGGCAATTGATCTGGAAAGGCCACTAAGGGAAGCGCGAGACGATTTCGAGCGCCTCTACTTTGAGCATCACATCGTCAAGGCCGGAGGCAACATGAGCAAGGTCGCGGAAAACGTGCAGCTGGAGCGCACCCACCTTTACCGCAAACTCAAGCAACTCGGGGTCAAACCCAAGTAAGAGCCTGTTCAAAGTCTATCGGCGTAGCGTTCTCGCATCGTAAAGGCAGATGCCGAAGGCGAGCACTAACATCAGCGTAGGCACGACAAGGGCGAGGTTATGCAGGCTCAATGTGCAAAAGCCGCCCAACACAGCCCCGGCAAGAAAGCACAGGCAGATCAGGCCAAATACGCGCGCCTCATGCCATGCAGCCGTGTCCAGTCCATTCGTTACGCCCTTGAACAAGCCTTCTATGCTGCGCCGCAAGTTGCCAGTCGTCATCACCGAGTTATAGGGCGAACTGCCAACATGGGTAAAACTGGAATTCTGCATGGCAGCCACCAGTGCAATGCCTGGCACCAGCCAAGCATCGGGGAATCCCCGCGGAAGCTGGCTGCCTATACCCAGCATCACAATCTCTAGCCCCAAACAAACCAATGCCGGACTGGCAAGCTTCTGCCTGACCCTGGACAAGCGCAAGCAGTTGGCGAGAAACACCCCCACCACAAAAGCCAGCAAGGGAGGCACATGGCGCAACGCCTGGGACCAGTCCTGTGCCGCTGCCGCAACGCCCATGAGGACGATATTGCCGGTCATGGCATTGGCAAACACATGGCCATGCCCGACATAGGTAAATGCATCAAGGAAACCGCCAGAAAGCGTGAGCAAGGCGGCAACCCGCAAGGAGTTGTCAGCCGGAAAAGAAGTGGAAACAGATGACATTCCACAAGGAGAACATAAAACTTGCATCGCCTGCAATGGCTGCGTAGCAGCCATGCAAGCAACAGCAACACTACGATTTCGTCTTCAAGCGTGGAACAAGCGATCCAACGAGGTGATACGTTTGAAGACGAAATCCTATCAAGCCTTATTGCCCGCTACAGCACGATAGAGCAATGCACCGATAATGCCACCAACGATGGGGGCAACCCAGAACAGCCATAGCTGGTCCACAGCCCATCCGCCGGCATACACTGCCACGCCGGTGCTGCGCGCAGGATTGACGGACGTATTGGTCACCGGGATGCTGATCAGGTGAATCAAGGTAAGCGTGAGGCCAATCGCAATCGGCGCCAGGATTGCCGGTGCCCGCTGGTCGGTCGAGCCCATGATGATGAAAAGGAAGAAAGCCGTCAGCACCACTTCAGCGACCAAGGCAGCCGTCAGGGCATAACCACCTGGCGAATGCTCGCCATAACCATTCGAGGCAAAGCCCGCCGTAACGTCAAATCCGGCCTGGCCGCTGGCGATGAGGTAGAGCACGCCGCCCGCGGCAATCGCTCCCAACACCTGAGACAGGATATAAGGCAGCAACTGCCCGCCAGAAAAACGCCCGCCCGCCCATAGGCCAATCGAAACCGCAGGATTGAGATGGCAGCCGGAAATATGCCCGATTGCAAAAGCCATGGTCAGTACCGTCAGGCCAAATGCCAGCGAAACGCCATGCAAACCTATCCCCACTTCAGGAAACGCAGCTGCCAGCACGGCACTGCCGCAGCCCCCCAATACCAGCCAGAATGTACCCAGGAACTCAGCACTATATTTATTCATATTGATCCTCCTTTGATGAACTATCATGGCTACACCCTTTGGGTGCAGCCCAGCGCAAGTATAGGAGGTTTATTGCCGGGGAAGCGGCATGAGAATGTCAACAATTGTCAACGTATTGAATTACTTAGCTGATGTTACGGGGCGGTATGGCATTGATCGAGGGCATCGCCGGCATTGCCATGATCATCGGTAAACAAGGTGGCCTCACTCCCTTTGCTCCACCACTCCAGTGACTGGTTGCGATACCTCGCCCCACTAGCGGAAATGACCTGTTCCAGCACATGGGTATCTCCCTGGTATTGCAGCACGGCCTTATCGTTCTCATAGCTGACCCGTGCCACGGCACCGCTCCCACATCGGTAATGCCATACTTCTGGTTGAATGCCGGAATCGCAGGCATTCAACATTAGGCAAGAGCATAGCAGCAAGCAAGTACGTGTCATTTGAACACTCCTCACAATCGATCGAACACCGAGCCTATATCCGGGCTGAACAAGCGATGATACAAACGGGTGGCATAGACATCGGTCATGCTGGCGATATAGTCGCAGATCACGCGCCTGGGCTCTGCATTGTCACGGAACAAGGCGAGATTGGCTGCGGGCAAAAGCCGCTCCGGGTTTTCCAATAGCGTGGAAAACAGCCGCATGATCATCTGTTGCCCCTTGAATTCCAGTGCCTGGATCTGTGGCCGGCGGATGACTTCATCGAAGACGAACTTCTTGAGGATATTGAGTAGGGCGCGGGCCTCAGGCTGCATTTCCGCCTGCAGCCGCAACAACGGGGAAACGAAGCCCTCCTGCTCGCTGATCGTGATGTTGCCGATAAAATAGCCAACCAGCTTGCTGATCGCATGCTTGCGGTCGCGGTCGCTGCCGGAGAACAGCTTGCTGTTGTAGAAATCAGCCTGAGCATGTAAAGGGCAGCCGGGCAAGGCTTGCGCTTGCGCCATCACCAGCGCCTTCCATTGCCTTTCGGTGACCAGTTCCAGCGCCAGCGCATCTTCCAGATCGTGCACGCCATAGGCAATGTCGTCCGCGAGCTCCATGATCGAAGTATCGAAGCCCTTATACAACGACTTGGCATGCTTGCCCGCGACTGGCCTAGTTTCGCGGAACCGCACGAGGTCGGCCTCGGGCAGCGGCGCGAGTATCCAGTCCAGGATATCTGCCTCGTCATCGTGGATGCACTTGGGCGGCCTGGCGTATTCAATGTTGGAAGAAGCTCCCTGCGCCGTCGCGCCGTAATTCGCCGCTTCGCTATGCAGCACCGGGTATTTCAACAAGCCCAGCATGGTACGGCGCGTCAGATCCAAGCCATGCTCAGGGGAGTACTCCCCCAGCCTGCCGATAATGCGCAGGGTCTGTCCATTGCCCTCGAATCCGCCATGCGCATGCATGAAGGCATTCAAAGCCACCTCACCACCATGGCCGAACGGCGGATGTCCCAGGTCATGGCCCAGGCAAATGGCCTCAATCAGGCTGAGTGAAGGAATCCAGGTGCTGTATTCCGCGTTGTCTTGGTATTGCTGGCGCAATTGCTCGCAGATGCCGGAACCGATCTGCGCAACCTCTAGCGAATGGGTGAGCCTCGTGCGGTAGAAATCGCTGTCGCCTATGCTGAAAATCTGCGTCTTGGATTGCAGCCGGCGGAATGAAGCCGAATGAATGATACGCGCTCGGTCACGCTGGTATTCTCCGTCCACCGCATCTGAATTGAAAGGCTGGCCGCTATAGCCTGCGGCGTAACGCCGCCGGTCTATCCAGGCGATCATGGTCTTGTCTGGTTGATTCTGCATAGCCGAGATATTGCCATGAAAGTAGCCCGGTATGACCTCCGGCATGGAGTTTTTCAGTTGCTGGCGGCCGTGACTGCGCGGAACATGGCGCATTGCCAGAATATCTCCATGCTGAGCGGCATACCGCGCTTTTTTGCCACCCTCAGCGCCAGGCGCAGCAGCATCTTGATATCGCGCGGCGCAATGCCGGGGAAACTGCGCACCAGTTCCGCGATCAACGCATCGTCCAGCCCCGCCTGGTACTGGGCAGCCATGACACGCCAGATGGCAACGCTGGCTTCCGGCCCGGGAATGGGATAGTCGATGATCGCGGCACAGCGCGAAATGATGGCATCGTCTATGTCATCCGGCCGGTTGGTGGTCATGAACAATAGGCCGTCGAAATATTCCAGCGTGCGCAGGAACTCGGCCACGATGGCATTCTGTTCGATATTGGCCGCGCGCTGCATGACGAAGATATCCGCCTCGTCCAGCAACAATACGCAATTCCAGCGCTTGGCCTGCATGAATATCTTTTGCAGGTTCTTGTTGATCTGTTCCGGCACCGTGCCAAGGTTGCCGGAGTGGATGGCGTACAAGGGGCGCTCGGTCAGCTCGGCATAGACTTCCGCAGTCAACGTCTTGCCGACACCCGCCCGGCCCTTGCAAAGGATGACGTTACCTGCGCTCTTTCCTTCGATGAGATCGTCCACCAGCACGTCGATATCCGTAGTCAGCACATCAAGCAACTCACGGTGCGTTTCCGGCAAGACCAGCTTGTGCCGCAGGCTCTGATCATAGCGATAAGGCGTCAGGCCATCGCTATGCACCCAGAGAAACTCGTGGGTCTTGAGGTCGAAGACGCGGGTGAGAGGATGCTCGGGGATGGCAGCATTGCCATGCGGTTCTCCTGCTTCGGCAGTGATTTCGGATTCGGCATGATGCGTAAAGGCGGCATAATCTGCAGGTTCAAGGTCGTGAATCACCTTGCGCCCGTCGAGCGGCAGACCGCGGCGGCGGTAATTGTTTTCTTCGTAACAGTAGGTGGCACCATGCAGGCGGAATTGCTGGCTGAAGGCATGCTGGACGACTTCACGGTGCCGGGCCAGGGAGGCCATATGCGCCGCTTTCAATGCGGGCGTTTCGTGGTACAGGCCTCGCGCGGCAAGCACATCACCGATACGGTGCCCCAGGACATCCTGGGGCAGGAAGGCATGCGCCAGCACCTGTGGGCCGTACTTGGCCTTGTAGCTGTCCTCGTTGGAGTAGCCATAGGCCTGCGTATGCAGCATGGCGGAGGGGCTAGACCTGCCCGGAATGCCTGGTGTAGCGCTGATGCGGGTAACCAGCTCCGGATAAAAGCGCCCATCATCCCCGGTGGCATATATCCAACCGTCAATCAAGGCCTGGCGGAAGAATGCAAGCAACTGGGCGGGGAAGGCATCGAAATCCTCAACCAGCTCCGCTGCCGGCCCGTCCCTTACTACCAACAGGGATCCGGCAATCAGCGCGGTAGCGGTTTCACCGAGCGTATGCGCTGCCTTGACCAGGTTCTGCAAAGCAGGCTGGTCCAGCATGGCAGTGTTGATATGGTAATGGCGTACCTCATCGGCATTGGCAGCCTGGGCGCGGTATTCGCGCAAGCCTTCACTCGTCGTGGCATGCAACAGCTGGGTGCTTATGGTCAATGGCATCGCTCAGGTCTTGTACCGAAGATATACAGGGCAAACAGCATATTGCCATGAAATGGCAGGCAACCACAGGGTTCAGGCCTAATCCCGTGTTGGCGCGATACGGAAAGTGCGCACGATCTCCATGTGCTGCAACGCCTGCGCCAGAGTAGAAATATCATTCTGGTCGGAGGTGCGCAGAATCATGCTGTATTCCAGCAATTTGCCGTCATGCGAGATGGCATAGCTCATATTGGCGATGGTGAAGCCCTTGTCCGTAATGAACTGCCTCAACTCGCTTTCCGGCATCGGGTTGTAACGGTCGAACGATATCTGGTAATGCGCATAATAATGCGACGGCAAGCGTACCTCTATCCAGCGGAACAGAGACAGCGTTCCCAGCGTCATCAGGGTTGCCAGCACTGCGGGGAAGTAAAAGCCGATGCCGAACATGATGCCGATAGCCGCCGTGATCCAGATAGAAGCAGCGGTGGTAAGCCCACGCACGGTAAAACCTTCCTTGAAGATCACGCCTGCGCCAAGAAAACCTATCCCCGTCATGATCCCTTGCGCCATACGGGATGGGTCTGCCTTGATAGTGTCCTCGGGCACGCCTGGCAACAATTGCCATTGGTAAAGCGTCAACAGCATCAACAGGCTGGAAGACAGGCAAACCAGCGTATGCGTACGGAACCCGGCAGGCCGGCCATGAAAACTGCGCTCAAGGCCAATGATGCCCCCTGCAGTAATGGCACTCACAAGATGGATAGTAATGAGCAAGTAATCATGCATGCGCAATCTTTCGGGGAAAAGTTGGAAGCAATAAAATCATTCATGCTGCTGTAACCTGCACGAACACAGGCAAGATACCCTCTCGCCAATCAAATTGCACTTGCAGATAAACTAGACTGCCACCTGGTCCAGACACCAGTGACCACGCGCATAAACATCCATCAGCATCTGGCCGGCATGGGTGTAGTGAATTTCAGTGCCGGAAGGAACGGCGAGCATTTCCAGCGCAGCATGCAAAGTGGTGCGCGTGGTTTCAATATCGGCTGTCGTAATGTCAATACGCTGGTGCAGGAGGTGCTGGGAACCGTCCTGTTCTGCATCGCTCAATGACTGGCCCCAACCGATCACATTGCCGGCTTTTGCCTCTTGCAGCAACCGCGCCAGTTCATTCTCGCGCTGGTGAAACGGGTCGGGCCTGGCATGCAGCTTAACCGGTATCTTGACGTAAACAAACAAAACCTGGGGCTTGCGATCAAACAGCGTGCCCTGGTTTGCTTCATCAGTGATATAGCTTGTGCTCATGTTGCCAGCCTCGTTGCCGTATGGTGCATTAACGCCTGGCGGGCTATGAGCGTTGACATCACACTGTCACACGCCTTTGTTTAGCACCAGACCTAACAAGACTGGACCAATGCTTGTCCCTCAAGTCTCAGGCTGCCATACCTGCGCATAAGTCTGCCATGCTGGCCGCGAAGCGGTAGCTTTTGGCGCATTAGCAGGAACGCCGAGATTCAACAAACCAATGATCTTGTCCTGTTGCTCAAATGCCATGATCTTGTGTAACAAGACATCCAAGGGATCAGGCGTGCTACTCCAGAAACCGCTATAGCCAAGCAGGTGCGCAGCATTGAGCATATTCATGACGGCGGCCCCTGCCGCCAGCAACTGTTCGAACTCCGGGGCCTTGGGATGGTGGGTAATCCGTGCTGCCAGCACGATCACCACCGGTGCTGTGGTGAGCTTGAGGGCGTATTTTCCATGCAGCGCGCGCACTCGCTCAGTCTGGGCATCGGGATGCTGCAATACCTGCTGCAACAAGGCATGGCGGTTGTCGCCCCGCACCACCTTGAAATGCCAGGGCCGCAAACCCGCATGGTCCGGGGCCACTGCCGCCGCCTGGAGAATGGTTTCCAGCTCCCCTGCTGTTGGCGCGGGCTCAGTCAGTGGCCAGGCAGAACGCCGGGCCAGGGTGTTTTCTAAATCTTGGGGATGTTTTGGATGCATACTATCTTTCAAAATACATCAAGCGCGCGTCAATTCAGCTCAAGTACCACCGGCGTGTGGTCTGAAGGCCGCTCCAGCTTTCTTGGCCCTTTGTCTATCCAGCATCGCTGGCAATGCTGTTTCAGGGCATCGCTTACCAGAATATGGTCTATGCGCAGGCCAAGGTTGCGGCGGAAGCCGGCCATGCGGTAATCCCACCAGCTGAAGCTGCCTTCCTCCTGCTCGAACAGGCGGAAGCTGTCATGTAATCCGAGGGCGGACAATACGCGGAATGCCTCACGCTCAGGCTCGCTCACCAGCACCTGGCCCACCCATGCTGCCGGGTCGTGCACATCGCGGTCTTCCGGTGCAATGTTGTAATCGCCCAGTAACGCCAGTTGGGGGTGTTGTGCCAGTTCAGTGCGCAGATAAACCGTCAGTGCTTCCAGCCAACCGAGTTTGTATTGATATTTGTCTGAATCCAGGCTCTGGCCATTCGGAATGTAGGCACACACTATCCTGATACCGTTGATAGTAGCGGCAATCAGCCTTTTTTGCTCATCATTGAGTCCGGGAATGCCCAACTGCGGGCTTTCTATGGCGTACGGGCTGAGGATCGCCACCCCGTTATAAGTTTTCTGCCCGCTATGGATGGCGTTGTAGCCGGCTTCTTTCAGCGCTTCATAAGGGAATTTGCTGTCCTCCTGCTTGGTTTCCTGCAAGCAGAGCGCGTCGGGTTTCTCCGCCGCAATCCAGTCCAGCACATGCGGCAGGCGGACGTTGAGCGAATTGACGTTCCAGGTGGCGAGTTTCATAAAGGCAAGCAATCGGGGAATCTGATTAATCCACGAGTTTATCATTGCTGATAAAGGCGTTGTATTCCGGCAAAGAGGTTTCAATGTCCAGGCGCAAGATACGGCGGATCTCAAGGATGGCCTGCGGTGTCTCCTGCACGCTATGCCACGAGGGAATGACAAGCTCCGATTGTGCGCCTGCCAGATGCGCGCTGACATAGGGAACAACGCCGTCATCGGAATGCACCAGGTCAAGCTTGGGCGTATAGTTGCCTATGATCGAATGGTACGGAGTGACAGCCGACACCGGCATGTTGGATGCCAGCCGGACAAACGTGTCGCGGTCGCTCAAGTTATTGATGCTATTAGGGATACGCACAGACTTGCCTGTATTGTAACCAGCCTCATTTGCTGGGTTGACGACCAGCACATCGTTAAAACGCTTCGCCAGATTGACCGGCAGGGAAATCAGGTTGGAAACCCAGCGGGCGATATTGTTTTCCGCAAAGGGCGTGCCATGGTGCGGAGCGGCAACAAAGATGGCGCGTCTGATCTGCGGCACCGGCTCAAACCTGAGGTAAGGTCCCAGCTTTTCCTGCGCCCGCGCCAGCTTTTCACCTTCCAGCGGATGTTCTTCAAGAAAAGATTGCCACAGATCTTCACCTGAAGATGAAATCATCAGGCGTGACAGCACACCTCCCATGGAGTGACCAATGACAACAATATGATTGGATGCGACGGAAGAGCCTGCGGGATCCAATGTCTTCAATGCCGTCCCCAGCGCATTACGTATATGGTAGTTGTTATACGCCAGCGGCGCATTGGTCGGGTAGTAGACCTGCCATATCTGGTAATGCTGGCGTAGCGCCTCATCGCCCAGGACTTCGTTGGCGACATTAATCCAGGCTTCGGGGCTGCTCGCCAGGCCGTGTAGCATGAGGATAATGCGGCGATCGGGGTCAAACGGCTGCATCAGGTAGATATGGGGGTCATTGATACCCGCCGCCCGGCCGAACAGGGTATTGATCGCCTGTGCGGCAAAGCCGGATCGCGCCAGCCACAATCCGTAGCCAGACGTGAAGTTAGCAGCCAGCGGTACCTTGGTGTTGCCCACCTGTATGCTGGATTGTCGGTAAGGGTCATAACCCACGATCTCGACACTGGAAGTATCGAGAATTTCATCAATGGCGTCTCCCTTGAACAGGAGCACGGTAGAAATGGCAGGATAGGAAGTCTCGCTGAATGGCGCACTGCCTTCCCTGCCAATCGTCATGGGCTTGGTCACGGCCACCAGTTCAGCGCCCAGACCATCCCGCCTGTACATATTGCGCAGGCCCGTAAAGGTCAAGGAAGAAGCGGGAATCACATCTTCCGGCACTGCTTGGTCCTCAGCGAACCTGACATTCTCCAGCCGTGTCCGTAGCTGCCATGTTCCTATCGATTGCAGCGGCTGAATATCATTGTTGCCATGCTTGTGCATCCTGAACAGCAGAGTGACAACCTGCTGAGTAGCGAAATTGTAATAGTCGCGCACCTGGGTCTGCCTGTCCTCGAAAGCCCGTTCACGAGGCTGGCGGCTGGTGTAGAACAGATAGGCGTAAGCATAGCGTGCGCTTTGCAGATAGGCATCCAGCACGGCAATATCATTGCCTGATGCACTGCCGACTTTCTCATTATCGAGTGCCGTCTTCAGCCATAGTTCGGATAGTGTGGACAGGCGCCGCTCATCGCGCAGGCCTTGCGAACTGGCAATTGCCAGCTTGCACTCGGCATCCCTTGCCAGGCAACTGGTCGCATCCAGCCCGACCACGCGCAGATTCTCATCAGAGGCATAGCTCAACTGGCCGGTGGTCAGCACATCACCCCGGCGCTGGTTGAGGTAATCCTTGACTTGCAGCGAGGAAACCTTGACACCAGCACATCCCGACAATACAAAAGTGGCCAACAGCAGGACGCACGCTGGCAGAAAGGGATGACAAGGACGTTGCGCCATTACGATAAGCCTGAACTAGGTGGGTTTCGGCGGATGGCACTTGAGAAATCAGGGTCCCGGTCTGCGGCTTTTGCCTTGTCGGTAATCCGCCCGTGCTGGCGCAAAGCCTCCAGGGGCAATGCGGTATCGAGGCCGCCAATGCTGTAGAGGTATTCGGGCAAATAGCCCGACAATAGCAGGCGGTAGTCCATCGGCAGGCCGGGAATGATCTGCCGCACCATGTGGTAGACGATGGTAGTGCAGTTGGCGGTAACCGTATGGTAAAAGCGTGGCTTCTGCGCCAGCCGGTTGGCTTCAGTCGCATAGGCCAGGAACAGTTCGCGCATGGCCTCTTGCGGCATGTGGACGCGGTAGCGGTAAACATCTTCGCCGCGGATGTTGGTGCGCACGCGGATAATGTCGCGTTCATCGGCGGCGATGATGCTGGTCTCAAACTCTTTGAAGAAGCCGCCAACCTCAGAAAAGCTTTCATGGCGCTCCTTGCGGATTTCTACCGAGAACACCAGATAGCGGCCATCGCCGAAACCGAAAGATACCAAGGTATGGGCAATGGCGGGCCCAGTCCAGTAGGAAAGCAGCATGTCCACGCTCTGGAGCTGGTCTAGGTCGTAGCGGCGTTGCTCCCAGCGCGGAGTATAGTCGGTTTCGCTGCGCCAATCGAAATTCCGCACGTGACTGAATGTGACTACGCTTCCATTCTGAATTGCAGTCGTGGTCTCGGCAACATCGTCGGCCCATTCCCGCTCATTGGATGGCGCCAGGCTTTGCCACCAGCCCAGCAAGCAGGCCAGCGCAGCAATATAAACCAAACTCCCGCGCTTTGTGCCATAACGGCGCACTGTAAGGCTGGCTCCGGCAATGCCTAGCCACCCCGCAATCGCCAGGAATTTTAGCGGCTGGGTGGACGGGAACTGGTAATAGAGCGCAAAAGTGCCCCAAACCACGCTGAGTAGAAACACCAGGCCAAGTAGGAAACTGATGGCTAAACGAAAAAATCTGCCCATGAGCACCAGTTACCGGGCAACAGTATGAGCTTCCAGCCCGGCCAGGATGAAACACTTGATATGCCGGTGCAATGTAGCCGCCTCGCACGATGCAGGAGCGACGCAGTTCGCCAGCGCCTTGGCGTCTGCCATGTACGGAAACGAACACAAGGAAAACATGCTCAGGAGGCATTGGTCCACAATTACGGAATCAGCGGGCGACCCCACTATCTCGCTCAATATCTGCTTGATAATGGTGACCTTTGGAGAGGCATCCTGGTTAAGATAATCCACAAATTCGACCGAGGGAGAAGTCAGCTCCCTGAAAAATAAGCGAATTTGCCAATCCTGAGAGGCCTGTGCCGCCAGGACCGTATCCAGTATTTCCTCCAGCTTTTCCTTGGCCGGGCGCGGGCTTGCCGCAATTGCTTCCAGCATTTCCAGGCGCAGGATACGTTGTGTCACCTCCGTCAATATTTCACGATACAGCCCGGCCTTGCTGCCAAAGTAGTAATTCACCGACCCCACCGTCGCGTTGGCGCGCTCGCAGATTTCCTTGCTCGTAGTGTCGCTATAGCCACACTCGGCAAAAATCTCCCCCGCGCATTGTAGCAGCAGTTTGCGCGTGATCAATCCATCGGAACGGATTTCGCGGCTGGCAACCTGGTGAATCTGTTGAGAAGAAGCGTTCATGCGGGCCTGTTTTGAGTGTTGATGGTTAGGGTGAGCTAACGCCTGGTATGCAGGCTCGGCAAGAAAGAGTTTCAATTGTAATTGAAACTGGAGTAGAGTAATAGCTATGAGTTTGAAATTTGCTTGTATCAGGGCATGCAAAAAGTTCTTCATCACAGTCTGAAGCGTCTAGGCTAGCGAGTTACGACAACAATGAAAAAAACCATCCCCTTGCCTCAAGCACGGAGCAAGTATCAGCACTGGCAGGCAGCTATCGCGGCCTTATACCTGTCGCTGGCAGGCTGTCAGTCCATGGCGCCCGATTATGAGAGGCCGGCCGCGCCGGTGGCGGAACATTTTCCTCAGGCAGAAACCACCCTAGGCACCGATGCCGCCAGCCTTGCCTGGCAAGATTATTTTGCCGATACAACCTTGCAAGGCCTGATCGGCGACGCCCTGGCAAACAACCGCGACCTGCGCAGCGCCATCCAGCGCGTTGAAGGCGCCCGGGCGCTGTATGGCGTGCAACGGGCAGACCTGTTCCCCGGCCTCAACGCCCAAGGCAGCTTCGCTCGCTCGCGCACGCCTGAAGACCTAAGCCTGATCGGTCGTCCCATGGTCTTGAGCGAATACCGCGCCGGATTCGGCATCAGCAACTGGGAGCTGGATTTCTGGGGACGCATCCGCAGCCTGAGGGATTCCGCCCTGGAAACCTTCCTGGCTGCAGAATCATCACAGCGCGCTTCCGCCATCTCGCTGGTAGCGCAAGTGGCGAATAGCTACCTCAACCTGCGCGAGCTGGACCAGCGCATCCAGATTGCAGAAAAAACCATAGAAAGCCGCAAGGAGTCAGTCCGGATTTTCCAGCGCAGGTTCGATGTCGGCTCCACCTCCAAGCTCGACCTGAAGCAGGTGCAGGCACTGCTGGCACAGGCGCAGACATTGCTCTACCAATTGCAGCAATCCCGCGCCACCGAGCTCAACGCGCTCACGGTGCTGGTGGGCAAGCCTGTCGAGCTTGCGCCGGCCGGCCATGCCTTCTCCGAGACGAAGATGCTGCACCAGCTCAAGCCGGGACTGCCTTCCGAAGTGCTGACGCAACGGCCGGACATCATCGCGGCGGAACATATCCTGAAATCGGCCAATGCCAATATAGGCGCGGCGCGCGCGGCATTCTTCCCGCGCGTCACGCTGACCACTTCGCTAGGCACTGCCAGCCGCGAACTTAATGGATTGTTCGATGCAGGCAGCCATGCCTGGAGCTTTGCCCCCAGCATTTCACTGCCGATTTTCGATGGCTGGCGCAACCGCTCCAACCTGGAATTCGCCGAAGTCAGGCGCGACCTTGCCGTCACCAGCTACGAGCAAACCATCCAGACCGCCTTCCGCGAGGTGGCGGATGCCTTGGCTGCCCAGCATGGCATCCGGCAGCAGCTGGTCAGCCAGCAGGAGATGCGGGATGCCCAGGCGGAACGCGCCCGTCTCGCCAAGCTGAGGTACGACCATGGCGCCACTTCGTATTTCGAAGTGCTGGACGCGGAACGCAGCCTGCTGGATGTCGAACAGCAGCTGGTGCAAATGCAACGCGCCCTTTTCTCCAGCCAGGTCAGCCTGTATGCCGCGCTGGGCGGCGGGTCGCAATCCATTGCTACCACTGCACCCATTGTCCGGCAGCCCTCCAATTGAACGGATCACGTCATATGAACCCTAAAATCAAGAAATTCACCCCGCTTGTGATCATTGCCGCACTGGCTGCCGCTGGTTTTTATACCTGGCAGGCCATGAATGGCAACAGCAATACCGAAGGTTTCGCCAGCGGCAACGGACGGATAGAAGCCATAGAAATCGATGTCGCCACCAAGCTGGCAGGCCGCGTCGACGAGATACTGGTCAACGAGGGCGATTTCGTTGAGAAAGGACAACCGCTTGCCAGGATGCAGGTACAGGTGCTGGACGCACAACGCGACGAAGCGCGCGCGCAACACCAGCAGGCGCTCAACAGCGTGATTGTTGCCCAGACACAGGTGGTGCTGCGGGAGAGTGACAAGCGCGCCACGCAAGCGCTGGTGACGCAGCGCGAGAGCGAACTTGATGCCGCCCAGCGCCGCCTGGCGCGTTCCGAGACGCTCTCGGCAGAAGGCGCATCCTCCATCCAGGAGCTGGATGACGACCGCGCAAGAGTGCGCAGCGCGCAGGCCGCCGTCGAGGCCGCCAAGGCGCAAGTCGCCGCATCGCAGGCCGCCATCGATGCGGCCAAGGCGCAGGTGATAGGCGCCGGCTCGACCGTGGCGGCGGCGGAAGCCACCATCGCCCGCATCGAGGCCGACATCAACGACAGCCAGCTCACCTCGCCACGTGATGGCCGCGTGCAGTATCGCGTGGCGCAGCCGGGCGAAGTGCTCGCCGGCGGCGGCAAGCTGCTCAACCTGGTGGACCTGTCGGATGTCTACATGACCTTCTTCCTGCCTGAAGCCGCGGCAGGCAAGCTGGCGATGGGCGCGGAGGCGCGCATCATTCTCGATGCCGCGCCGCAATATGTCATCCCCGCCACGATTTCCTTTGTTGCCAGCACCGCGCAATTCACGCCCAAAACCGTGGAAACCGAGAGCGAGCGGCAGAAGCTGATGTTCCGCGTCAAGGCGCAGATAGACCGCGAGCTGTTGCAGAAGCACCTGAAACTGGTCAAGACCGGCCTGCCCGGCGTGGCCTGGGTCAGGGTGGACAACCAGGCGGAATGGCCTGTTGAACTGGCGGTGAAAGTACCGGAGTGAGCGACACCCGGCAGCAGCCAGCGCCTGTCGTCCAATTGCAGGACGTCAGCCTGCATTACGGCAAGGTCAGGGCGCTGGATGGCATCAGCCTGGATATCCCGGCAGGATGCATGGTGGGCATGATAGGACCGGACGGCGTCGGCAAGTCCAGCCTGCTGTCGCTGGTGGCGGGCGCCAGGGCGGTGCAGGCAGGTAAGGTGGAAGCGCTGGGCGGGGATATGTCCAGCAAACAGCACCGCGACGATGTCTGCCCGCGCATCGCCTATATGCCGCAAGGCCTGGGCAAGAACCTCTACCCGACATTGTCAGTGGAAGAAAACCTGCAGTTCTTCGGCCGCCTGTTCGGCCATGATGCGCAGGAACGCAGGCGGCGCATTGACGACCTCACGCGCAGCACCGGCCTGCACAAGTTTCTCGACCGTCCCGCAGGCAAGCTCTCCGGCGGCATGAAGCAGAAGCTGGGTCTGTGTTGCGCGCTGATTCACGACCCCGACCTGCTGATCCTCGACGAACCCACCACCGGCGTCGACCCGCTTGCCCGCGCCCAGTTCTGGGACCTGATCGACCGCATCCGCCAGGAAAGAAGCAGCATGAGCGTCATCGTCGCCACGGCCTATATGGACGAGGCGCAGCGCTTTGACTGGCTGGTGGCCATGGACGACGGTCAGGTCTTGGCGACGGGCACGCCGCAGGAACTGCTTGAGCGTACAGGCTCCACCTCCCTCGAAACCGCGTTCATCGCACTGCTGCCCGAGGAAAAGAAACAGGGCCACCAGGAAGTCACGATTCCGCCATTGCCCGAAGGCGACGGCAGCGACGCGGATATCGCCATCGAAGCCAAGGACCTCACCATGCGCTTCGGCGATTTCGTCGCCGTCGACCACGTCAGCTTCCGCATCCGCCGCGGGGAGATTTTCGGCTTTCTCGGCTCCAACGGCTGCGGCAAATCCACCACCATGAAGATGCTGACCGGCCTGCTCCCTGCCAGCGAAGGGCAGGCCTGGCTGTTCGGGCGTGAGATCGACTCCAAGGATATCGACACCCGGCGCCGGGTCGGCTACATGTCGCAGGCGTTTTCGCTCTACACCGAACTGACCGTGCGGCAGAACCTGGTGCTGCATGCCCGCCTGTTCCACGTGCCGGCAGCCGACATCCCCGCCCGCGTGGATGAAATGGTGCAGCGTTTTGACCTGGAAGAATCGCTCGACAGCCTGCCAGACAGCTTGCCGCTCGGCATCCGCCAGCGCCTGTCGCTGGCCGTCGCCATGGTGCACAAGCCCGAGCTGCTGATCCTCGACGAGCCGACCTCCGGCGTCGATCCGGTCGCCCGCGACAATTTCTGGCGCCTGTTGATCGAGCTGTCCCGCCGCGACCGGGTCACCATCTTCATCTCCACCCACTTCATGAACGAGGCCGAGCGCTGTGACCGCATGTCCTTGATGCATGCGGGCAAGGTGCTGGTCAGCGACACGCCTGCGAACATCGTCGCGCGGCGTAACGCCGATACGCTGGAGCAAGCCTTCATCGACTACCTGGTGGAAGCAGGCGGCGGCGGTACAGGTGTCAGCACCAGCACCGGCCCCGCCCAGCAAACCAATCATGCGACACCGGATATTCCGCAAAGCAGCCACCAGCCCCCGCACCGATTTTTCAGCTTCAACCGCATGTTCAGCTACCTCTGGCGCGAAATGCTGGAGCTGCAGCGCGACCCGGTACGCGGCGGCCTCGCCTTGGCAGGTTCAATATTGCTCATGTTCGTCATGGGGTTTGGCATCAGCATGGATGTCGAGGACCTGACCTATGCGGTGCTGGACCGCGACCAGACCACGCTGAGCCAGAACTACGCACTCAACCTTTCCGGATCGCGCTACTTCATCGAGCAACCGCCTATCCAGGATTACCAGGAGCTGGACAAGCGCATGCGCAGCGGCGAGCTTTCCCTCGCCATTGAGATACCGTCAGGGTTCGCCCGCGACGTACAGCGCGGCAGTAAGGCCGAAATCGGCGCCTGGGTAAATGGCGCCATGCCGCAGCGCGCCGAGACGGTGCAGGGCTATGTGCAAGGCATGCACCAGCAATGGCTGCAGCAGCAGGCGCAGGAACGCCTGGGCGTGACAGTCGCAAGCGCAGCCACCATCGAGACGCGCTACCGTTACAACCCCGACGTGCTCAGCCTGCCCGCCATGGTGCCCGCTGTGATTCCTCTGCTGCTGCTCATGCTGCCCGCCATGCTTTCCGCGCTATCCGTGGTGCGCGAGAAGGAGCTGGGCTCCATCATCAATCTCTATGTGACCCCTGTGACCCGCACCGAATTCCTGCTCGGCAAGCAATTGCCCTATGTCGCGCTCGCCATGTTGAATTTCCTGCTGATGGTATTGCTGGCCGTGACCGTGTTCGACGTGCCGGTCAAGGGCAGCTTCGCCACGCTAGCGCTGGCGGCCTTTCTCTATTGCATCGTGGCGACCGGCATTGGCCTGCTCGCCTCCACTTTTACCCGCAGCCAGATTGCAGCGCTGTTTTTCACGATGATTGCCTCCATTGTCCCGGCAGTGCAATTTGCCGGGATGCTCAACCCGGTCTCCTCACTGGAAGGTGCTGGCCGCATTGTCGGCGAGATTTACCCAACGACCTATATGCTGATCATCACCCGTGGCGTATTCAGCAAGGCCCTGGATTTCTCAGACCTCTATGCCTCATTCTGGCCGCTCCTGGTCGCTATTCCGGTCATCCTGGTGATGACCATACTCCTGCTGAAGAAACAGGATAAATGACATGAGACGCCACCTGATGCCTTGCCAGCATATTGAGAAAATTGCTCCATGCGCCATCTAGCCAACATCTACCGGCTGGGCGTCAAGGAACTCTGGAGCCTGATCCGCGACCCGATCATGCTGATCCTGATCGGGTACACCTTCACGCTCATGATCTACAGCTCGGCCACCGCAGTGCCAGAAACCCTGCACAATGCCCCTATCGCCATCGTCGACGAGGATGCCTCGCCCTTGTCCGCGCGCATCATTTCCGCTTTCTACCCGCCGCACTTTTCCACGCCGCCGCTGATCACGCAAAGCCAGATCGACCCGGGCATGGATGCCGGCGAGTACACGTTTGCCCTGCATATCCCGCCCGATTTCCAGCGCGACGTGCTGGCGGGAAAATCGCCCGCGTTGCAGCTTAACGTGGACGCCACCCGCATGTCGCAGGCCTTTTCCGGCAACCGCTACATCCAGGAAATCGTGCTCACCGAGGTGAATGAATTCGTGCAGCGCTATCGCAGCGCAACCGAGCTCCCGGTGGAATTGTCACTGCGCATGCGCTTCAACCCCAGCCTGATCCAGGCATGGTTTGGCGCCATGAACGAAATCATCAACAACATCACCATGCTCTCCATCATCCTCACCGGCGCGGCGCTGATCCGCGAGCGCGAACATGGCACCATCGAGCACCTGTTGGTCATGCCGGTCACGCCGACCGAAATCATGCTGGCAAAGGTCTGGTCCATGGCGCTGGTGGTACTGGTGGCCTCGACCTGCTCACTGGTGTTCGTCGTCGAAGGCTTGCTGAAAGTGCCCATCCAGGGCTCGATCGGCCTGTTCCTGCTGGGCACCACCTTGCACCTGTTCGCCACCACCTCGATGGGCATCTTCATGGCGACGCTGGCGCGCAATATGCCGCAGTTCGGCATGCTGATGATCCTGACCCTGCTGCCACTGCAAATGCTTTCCGGCGGCCTCACGCCGCGCGAAAGCATGCCGGAATTCGTGCAGAACATCATGCTGCTGGCGCCGACCACCCACTTCGTGGAACTGGGCCAGGCGATATTGTTCCGCGGCGCCGGGCTGGATGTAGTCTGGGGTTCCTTCCTGGCGTTGCTGCTGATCGGGACCGTGCTGTTCATCGTCTCGCTGACCCGATTCCGCAATACGATCAGCCGCATGGCTTAGAACGGCTAACAAAAACTCTCCTGGCATTGTTGCTCTGCCTTGTCGTATTAATGCCGCCTAACCAAGAGCGCTTCACTGATACTTTGTTAGATGTCCTGGTAGATGATGTTGAGACCTACTGCCAGCGCTGGCGGCTCCATACGCGCTGGCTGGCTTTATCGTGGAAAGTCCAGGCAACGAAACGGCTTTTCTTCTGACCTTGCGCCATCGCTATCGTCTTCACCGTGTACGCATCCACCGCTCTCAAGCTGCGGTATACCGCTGGCAAGGTAACAGCCTTGGACACCAGCGTGGTAAACCAAAGGCATTCCGCGCCAACCGTTGCACTTTCCTTGACCATGCGGCCGATAAACACCTCTTCACCGCCTTCGCAATACAGCTCGGCAGCCTGTCCGCCAAAATTGAGCTTATTGCCTGCCCTGGCTGGTTTCATGCCTTTGCCCGAGGGCTTGCCGCGGCTGCGCTCCAGGTTCTGCCACTTACGCTGCGTCCCCGCCATGGCCGCAGCCTGGGATGCATGGAACGGCGGGTTGCACATGGTCAGGTCAAAACGCTCATATTCTTGCATCATCCCCGAGAAAATCACCCCTGCATTGCGCTGCAAGCGCAATTCGACCGCCTCGGCAAGGCCGGGATTGGCTGCCACAATCCCTTGCGCATTTTCCAGCGCCTCGGCATTGATGTCGGTGCCGACGAAGTGCCAGCCATATTCGCGCTGCCCGATGATGGGATATACCAGGTTGGCGCCTGTGCCGATATCCAGCACCCTGACGTTGCCGCCATATGGAATTTTCCCGTCATTGCCTGCGGCCAGCAGGTCTGCCAGGCAATGCACATAATCCGCCCGACCGGGAATCGGCGGACAGAGGAATTGCGGCGGGATGTCCCATTCCGCGATGCCGTAATACTGCTTGAGCAAGGCCTGGTTCAGGGTCTTGACGGCCTGCGGATCGGCAAAGTCGATGCTGGCATCCTGGTAATGATTGAGCCTAACAAACGCCGCCAGGGCAGGATGGACCTTGACCAGCAATGCAAAATCGTAGCGCTGCCGGTGCCGGTTGCGCGGATGCAGGCCGGATTTCTCATCCGGGGAGGAACGCTGGGTCATGGGGTAATTAATGGGCGCACTATTTTGAGAACGCATCCATCAGCAGGAATATCCCTTCCCGCCGCTGGTACTGATTGATGGCCGGCACCAGCCGCCGGAAATGCTCGGTCTGGCAATGGATGTCCAACGCCGCCCGGTCAGGCCACTCTTCGATAAAGATGAAATGTCCGGGGTCTTTCTGGTCGATGAACAGGTCGTACGCAATGCATAACGGTTCCTGCCGGGTCTTCTCGACCAGCTCCGCGTAAAGCGGCACTACAAGGTCAATATATTCCGGCTTGATAAAATCCTCGGCGATCACCTTCAACATGGCAACTTGTTCTTTCAGATATTGTTTGGCTTGGCTGCTATCGCCTGCACCACCGAGGCCAGCCCGGTGTGGTAAGCGCCTTCCACTACCTCGCGCTCTACTTCTTGCAGCCGATGAAAATTGAATCCATGCAATGCGCGGCTCAGTATGGCTTTCGTCATCATGGCGTCCGTGTCCTTGCCGCCGCCGGTGCCATATTCCAACTGCTCCGGCGTGTAAGCCTCCAGCAGGAACATCCCGCAGGGCTTCAGCCCCTTGATGATCTTGGGAAAGACAACGGCCTTCAATGCCGACGGCATGGGACAGAAAATCGAGACGATGCCGTCCCATTGCTGCTCGCCGAAATCAAAACTGGCGAGGTCGGCATGGATGCTCTCAATCGTGACGCCATTCTCCCTGGCGAGCTTCCCGGCCTTTTCCAGCCCGACGGCAGAACCGTCCACCGCGGTCACGGCATATCCCTGCCTGGCAAGGAATACCGCATTGCGCCCCTCCCCTTCGGCAATGCTCAGCACCCTGCCCTGGGGAATGGCGCGGAAATGGTCCACGAGGAAAGTATTCGCGGTCTTGCCGTAGACATAAGTCTCGGTATCGTATCGTTCGTCCCACATGATTGTGTGCTCCAGCGTTTTTGCTAATCCAGCTTGCCGTCCTGCTGGATGAACCGCGCCAACACCGCAATCAACTCCGGCATGACAGGCAGCTCGGGCTGGGTATAGGTATTCCAGTTCTGCGCGCGGTCCGGTACTGACTTCTTGAAAATATGGTTCATGCCGTCGATTGAGATGACAGTCGCCCTTTGATTAGCAGCGCCCAATAACCATGCATCCTCTTCATCCACCTGAATATCCGCTGTGCCCTGCACCACCAATATTGGTATCTTTAATTTGGCAATTTCTTTAGCTGGGTCATATTTGAACCACGAAATCAGGTACGGCTGCACGCTGGGCCGGAACAATGCCTGCAGGGCCGGGTTCACCGGGCCTACTGTCTTGCCCTGCTTCAGCCTCTCGATCACTGGCAATGCCATGGCCTGTATCTCCGCAGGTTGGGAAGCCAATTGCATCTGCAGCAATTGGTCGGCGGGCCTACCCGGCCCGGCAATGGAAATAAAGTTCGCAACCTTGGCCTGCCGCGAGGCCAGCATGCCGAGCAGCGCCCCCTCGCTGTGGCCGATCACGGTGATCTTGCCGAAGCGCTTATCCTGCGCAAGCCATTTCACCCAGTCCCGCACGTCGGCGGCATATTGCTCGAAACGCAAACCCTCTTCCTTGGGGACGGCACTCATACTCCGGCCCACGCCACGCTTGTCGTAGCGCAAGCTCGCAATCCCGTGCTGTGCCAACGCGCTGGACAGCAGCAGCAAGGCATTGTGATGCAGGCCGGGCTGGTTACCGTTCCTGTCTGTCGGGCCAGACCCTGCCACCATGACGACCACCGGCATGCCTCGTTTAGCCTCAGGTACCAGCAATGTGCCCTCGAGAACGCCGTTGGCGGTTTGCAACTGCACGACGGATTCCTCCAACGCCGCATACGCACGACCCTGCATGGATAGCATCAGGCAAATAGCGATGAAAAAAGAACCTACATAAACACGCATGACAGGACTATTCTGGGATCGGATGACGGGTATACATGTGCCAACAATGCAGCAACAAATTCCATCATACCTCATTCGCCATGCCTCACTAGACCGCCTGGAACCAACAACCCGCAAAAATAGGGTAAATTCCTACCATCAAATTCAAGATCAAGGATCATCATGACTTCACTCGTCTCGCCAGTCACCGACCTCCTGAACGCCCAGGCCGTCCCTTTCACCGTCATTGAAATCCCGTTGAGTGAAGACAAGAAACCAGTGCGCAACTTGGAAGAACTATTGGAAAACGAGGGGCTGGACCCTAAATCGGTGGTGCGCAGCGTGCTGTTCCGCACCGGCTCGGACCAGTTCATCCTGCTCGCCGTGGCAGGCGGCGGCCGTGCCGACTGGGCCATCCTGCGCAACCACCTCAACGAGCGCAAACTGCGCATGGCGGAATATGACGAAGTGCCCGAGGCGACTGGTTATGTCGTCGGCGCCGTGCCGCCGATCGCCCTGCCAGAAGAACTCAAGGTTTTGGTAGACAACAGCGTGAAGGATTATGAAACCGTGGTGATCGGCAGCGGCGTGCTGGGTTATGCCCTGGCGTTAAAAGGGGCAGATTTGCTGAAAGTGCTTGGCGATGCGGAACAAGGCAGCTTTGCCAAGGCATAAAGGATATTAAGAACGCGATAGTGGAATTGCCTATTTCCACTTCTCGCACGACACCTCAACACTGCGCTCACCATCGCTCAGCCACACCTGGCCATCCTGGATGGTGCACTGCAGGTGCATGGTGCGCTGCGCCAGATCAGCCAGTGCTTTCGTGTTTTCTTGAGGCAGGTTGATGATGCTCAGATTCTTTAGCCGGGCAAAGCCATCCGCATTCTGTGCAAACCACATCTCTGCAGTGCGGCCGCCATAGGTATACACAACCACCTCATTCGCCCGCCCACAAGCCTTGCGGATCAGTTTTTCATCCGGCAGGCCCACATCAATCCACTGCTCGATCTTGCCAGTCAAATCCTTGCGCCAGATGTCCGCTTCCTCATCGTCTGTCATGCCCTGGCCAAAGACCAAAAGTTCATGAGCATGCAATGCAAACGCCAGCACGCGCACCATCATGCGCTCATCCGTTTCGGAGGGATGACGGGCGAGTGTCAAAGCATGGTCTTGATAATAGTGTCGCTCCATATCGGCAATCTGCAGATTGGCTTTGAACACGGTGGATTTGAGGGCCATGGAATTCCTGAGAGAAATAAATGAAGAGACGCAGCTTAACGCAAGCTTGGTCAATATTATAAGAGGCAGGGCTACAGCAGAATCGGCATGACAAAATAGTTGTGAAAAGTTTGCCTGCTACTGCAATGTTATTTAACTAAACCCTAGAAGCGCATCACTCTTTTGGTGGAGGATTGTCACGACGGAACAGCTCCCACTCATCAATGACCGTCCCGTCAGGCAAGTGACAAATACCATACTCTGCGCCAGACGCATCTTTCTTGATTTCGATCTTTCCACCCTGATTGATGCAGTGAGAAGATGCGGGATTGGCAATTTGAACCGTGGCGGATCTTTTCTCGGTCTTGGAAGTACAGCCCAGCGTCAGTAAACATGAAACCAAGAGCGCAAGAAAACCAGCAATACCTTTTGAAGACATACCCACCATCCTTCCTTCCCGTTTGGCTGACCATTAGCTCATTCTATCGCCACTGAAAGATTCAACAGCAACTCACAGGTAACTTGTTTTCAGCTTTTTTTCTTTTTCAAACCGTTCCATCGCCAACTGAATCAGCCTGTCGATCAATTCAGTATATGTAATGCCCGAAGCTTCCCAAAGCTTTGGATACATGCTGATTTTGGTAAAACCGGGAATTGTATTGATTTCATTGACGAGAATTTCACCATTCTCTTTCAGAAACATATCCACTCTGCCCAGCCCTTCAGCCGCAAGCAACTTAAAGGTTCGTATCGCAATTTCTCTAGCCCGATCGGCAACGTTTTCTGGCAAGATGGTCGGAATCTCAAGTATTGCGCCTTTTTCATCGAGATACTTTGCATCATAGGAATAGAACTCGTGACTAGGCTTGATTTCGCCAATGACAGAAGCAATAGGATTACTATTGCCCAGAACGGAACATTCGATTTCTTTTCCGGAAATAAATTCCTCTGCAATGATCTTCAGGTCAAACGAAAAAGCCAGGTCTACTGCTGCGTGATAACTGGTTTCATCATGGACTTTGCTGACTCCGACAGAGGAGCCCATATTGGCCGGTTTCACAAAGAATGGAGAACCAAGCAAACTGGAAACCTCCGAGAAACCAGGAATCGAGTCACTGTCTCTTAGTGTCAGAAATTTTCCAATCGGAATTCCAGCGTCACGCAGCAATCTCTTCATGACATCCTTATCCATGCCCACCGCTGACCCCAGAACGCTTGACCCCACAAATGGGATATTGGCCAGTTTCAGGAAACCCTGGACAGTACCGTCCTCCCCCATTGGACCATGGAGAATGGGAAAAGCGACATCAATCGATCCATTGTTCTGCCTGTTTTCAATACTTGAAATTTCTCCGTTGCTTTCAGGCGCAAAGGTGATGCGATTTTGCGAGTTATTGAGGCTGATTTGTTCAGGACTATCTGCATCAATCAAATAATCGTGACTTGAATTCAGCAGCCATTTTCCCGTCTTGTCGATTCCAATCAGGACTGGCTCATATTTTCACGGTCAATTGCATCAAACACGTTTCTGGCCGATTGCAAGGACACCTCATGCTCGGCCGATTTTCCGCCAAAAATGATGGCTACTCTGATTTTCTTCATTTTGCTACTACACGACCTTTTTCAAGAATGGGCGGCGCATTATCCGTTAAAGCATCGCTGACAACATTGATGTTTGAGATCGTATAGTTCAATACCGGTTGCAGCGACAAGCTGGCACTAGAAAAAATCGCAACCTGCAGCTCTGGAGCAAGACTCTGTTCAACAAGGTGATAGCGCTTGTCACCAATATTAATCAGGGGATTATCTTCGATGATTTTTGCCACCCTGGTCAGGGAATCTATTTCACGCTTGGAAAGAAACAGGATATCCACAGCAAATAACTGTGGAACCGGCTGAACCAGCCCGGTTGGCGATAAATTTGGAGGAATGGGATTACGCGCTTGCGGCAGGCGAGCAATCCTCCAAGGCCATATCACTATCTGGGTGCGTAAGCTCCTTGGGTGGCCCACCCCAACCGAAAACGCTGTCTCGCTTTTAATGCGGCTTTGGATAGCTGCAATGGCGTCATCCATGGGCTTATCTCTGTGGGTTAAGATTTGAGCATTTTAGCACTCTGCTTTTATACCATGCTGCAGTGCATACAAATTGAGCCGCTGCTTAGCAAAGATTTATTGCTTTCGCCAACAATGTCTACTAGTGCTATTCAGCTATATTGAATTGACTACGGTACTTTACAAAACCCCGCTTTGAAGAACCGATAAAACCAACATGTTCAAAGAACATATGTGCCTGTATTCTATCGGAGGAGCTAAGCAACATAATTTTTGAGCAATCCGCTCGATAACAGAAATCTTCGATTTCTTTCATCAAAGCACTTCCTATACCAGAATTTCTGAATGAGGATTCAATTACAATATTTTCAATCACTGCGAAGGGCTGTGCCTGAAACATGACATCTGCACATAATGATACAAGTGCAGTTCCAATGACGATGCCTTCATACTCGCAAACAAGTAATGCTGTATTGGGGTCTTGATTAACTTGTGTAATTCGATCAGATAGGACAGAAACGGCATGATTATTTACCAGTTGCCGGTACAGTACCTCAACAGCGTGTGCATCGGCTGCTATGGCTTGTCGAATAATTAGATTCAATGTCATCACTTTAATTTAGGGTCTTAGGAAGCAAAGCATCCATTGAGGTGTGATAACTTCCTAATATGGTTAGTAAAAACAGGTATTACTGCCGTTCTAAAATCGGCGAGGCCAAATTCAGGCAGCTCGTACGGTGTTTTGCCCTGGATCTCACGGCGACCAATACCGCTGAATTGACCAGTATTTCGGTCCGATCAGTTAACAGCATTTATTTGAAGATTCGTAGACGCATGGCAGCATCCTGTGAATCGGAGTCGCCGTTGCAAGGGGCTGTAGAAGTCGACGAATCCTACTTCGGTACCCAGCGTGTTCGAGGTAAACGCGGTCACGGAGCCTACGGCAAGACAATTGTGTTTGGATTGCTGAAGCGTCACGGCAAAGTCTACACTGAGATCGTACCGGACTGTTCCAAAGCCACGCTGCAAGGCATTATCCGCGGGCATGTGGAGCCCAGCACGGTGATCCACTCCGATGGCTGGCGGGGCTACGATGGCCTAGTCGACATTGGATTTGATAAGCACCTCCGGGTACACCATGGCGAGAATGAGTTTGCGAATGGAGAGCGGCATATCAATGGCATTGAATCGTTCTGAAGCTATGCAAAGCGACGGCTAGCCAAGTTTAACGGCGTACCAAAACACACCTTCTATCTGCATCTGAAAGAAACTGAATTTAGATTTAATCATCGCCGTGATCATCTTTACCTTGAGATACTTAAACTGGTAAGAAATATCCGCTTTAGCTTCCTAAGACCCAATTTAATCTCGGACTAGCTCAATAGATAGATTAAGAGAGGCCAACACATCCAGAAATGCTGTTTGCGAGGTTTGATGATTAATCAATAAAGTTGCCATATTTAAAGCTCGTGCGGGTTGAACATCTCTAATCGGATCGTCACCGATCATCAGGCAATTTTCTGCCTTTACTTTAATTATGTTCAAAGCAGCCAAGAATATTTCAGGCGCAGGTTTCCAATGCCCACAATCCATTGGAGTAATAGCGGCAATAAAATGTGGAGCTAGGCCAGTGCTTTGTATTTTTCTATGTTGCTGAGAACGCTCCCCATTTGGTGATAATGATCTTGGGAAAATGGGCTGTTTTTTGTAGAAACTCAGTACAGTGTGGAGCTAATTTCCATGAGGCTTCATATGTATCAAGATAAGGCTTGAAGGCCTGGTCTGCATCCGCGTCATTGAACTGTTTATTCAGAAATTCCCGTACGCGTGCCCGGCGTTGATCGTCAAATGATATTTCACCGCGCTCATATTTCTGCCAATGCCTTGCGGAAATATTGCGCCACCGGACAAGAGAAGATTCCAGCGACTCTCCAGCCAATAAAGCACAATGAGCTTGAAAAAAAGCATTAAGCGCTGCCCGTAATGCACTGCGATCATCGAGCAGCGTATCGTCAAGGTCTACAAGCAGGGCTTCTATCATTGAGGCTAATTTTAGATCAGTTAAATAGTGACAATGAATGCAAAATGCCCTGCTCTTTCATAAGGAATCCAAGTGTTTGAGCAGGGGCAACAGATAATCCCCGTGCACCATTTTTGGTTATCGTTTTTGCGACTAGTCCGTTAGCTTTGATTTCCTCTACAAACCGTTGCAAAAACTTTGCGCCAGCATCACGGTCTTTGGGTGTGCCGATTGCTTGATAGACGGTACTGATGCTGCCATCCAGCACACGGGAGCCAGGCAACTTATCGGTATATTCGATTAACACTGGCTTGAGAGCTGCCAGGACCTCAAGCTTTTCGCTCGCAAACAGGTTGTATGCGCCTTCCACGCCTGGCACACCGGGAGCGCCAGGCACACGATGCAATTTGGCATGTTTGAGGCTACGAGTTAGTACCAGGTCGTACGCGCTTTTCGCCGAGATGGCAATACGGACTCCTTCTTTATCGACATCCGCGATGGTTTTGATGGATGAACCAGCAGGGACTAGATAAGTTGCGACAATTTCAGCATAAGGAGGACTGAATGCAATGCCTTCTGCGCGCTCTGGCTCTATGCCAAGAAATGCAACATCCCATGCGCCGGTTTTGATGCCTTCGGCTAACTCACCTGCCGAGTCGAATGTCACAATCTCCACTGGAAGGCCAACTTGGCCTTCCAGCTCGCGCGCGAGATCAAAAACTATGCCCCTTGGTGTGCCTGTTGCCAAATCTTTTCCTGTCAACAATATATTTCCGGTGTTAATACCGATTCGCAGTTTGCCTGTAGGGGCAAGATCGGCTCGCTCACTGGCCGTGATCTGTACGGCAGATGCGGAAGAAATAAAGAGGGTAGCAGTCAGGATAGAACTTGCAAGCGCGCTGATCCTTCTGGGCATATGGTATTCCTGGAGTTCGTATATGGAAGTGCTATCGGCGCTGCAAGAGATATGCCATGTCCATGCATCCGCTTGCCTATTGGCTTTGTATGAAAATAACACGAATAAAGCCAATTTATATGCTGAATTTACAGCACATGTATTGCTTTATGTTGTTGGGAAATTAGCATCTAAGTTGATAACGAAAAGTATTGGCGCTTATCAGGCTGAGAGCAGGCACCCAATAAGCAAAACTTCAAAAACTATTTCAATAACCAATAGGCATTACACCATATATAGTTACTTGATAATTACCATTGAAATACGCCAACTTCTGGTTCCACATATTCAATAGATACTTCACCTTGAGTGGCGTCAATCCAGCGTTGAATTCTTAACGCAGCCTGTCGCGCTGACATGGTTGCATCTGAAGCCGCAGCACCCCCATGAAATCTACCAGGATGGATGACCGAGACACCGATACCTTGCGGTATCAGTTCTTCTGCCATGCATGCGCTCAACATATTTTGAGCTGCCTTGGCGATCCGATAGGAATAAGAGAAACCTTGATTGGAAAATTCACCTCGCGCGGATTTTTCAATAGAGCCTAGCCGTGAGGAGATATTCACAATTCTCCCCGCACCAGATTTTAAGAGCGCAGGTAATGCTGCCCTGCATACGCGTAGCGTACCTAATGTGTGAACAGAAAATAGCTCTGCAACCTCATCAGCACATGTATCAAGCAGACCGTAGGAGCGGCCAGGCACACCGGCGTTGTTGATCAGCAGATCAAGTGCCATATCATTACCCAGCTTGGCTGTAATTATCGATTCAATTTCCTGATAACAAATATCGCCAACAATCGGATGGCAATATTTTGCAAATGCCGTTGCAAGAATTGTATCCGCATCATGCTGGTTACGCACAAGTGGTAAAGTGATCCAGCCAGCAGTTTGATACAAATACAGCAACTCGCGTCCAAGTCCACGAGATGCGCCTGTAATTAATACTGACTTCACATGATCCCCATCGGTCGACTTTTATAGTACTGATCTATTCTATTGTTTCAAGGCTTTCAGCTGTTGATCTGAATAAGACTACTGTTGCATTCAATGCAGTTTCCTCTTCTTTAGCATACATACGGCACAATAACCAACGTGCATTGCACCGCATACACACCTTAAGCCGTCATCCCATTATGCCTTAGCAAAGCATCAATACTCGGCTCCCTTCCCCGGAATGCAATAAACGATTCCAGCGCAGGACGTGAGCCGCCTTGCGCAAGGATTTCGTTCCAGAAACGTTTGCCTGCTTCCGCCGATAGCACGCCATTTTCCTCGAACATGCTGTAGGCGTCTGCAGAGAGGACTTCAGCCCATTTATAGCTGTAATAGCCTGCGGCATAACCGCCCGCGAAGATGTGCGAGAAGTTGTTGGGGAAGCGGTTCCACTTGGGCGGGCGCACCACGGCGACTTCGTCGCGTATGGCTTCGATGAGCTTGAGCGCGGTCTTGGTGTCGTATTCGCTGAAGTTGGCGTGCAGGCGCATATCGAACAGGGAGAACTCGATCTGACGCACGGTCTGCATGCCGGCCTGGAAGTTCTTGGCGGCGACCATCTTGTCGAACAGTTCCTTGGGCAAATGTTCGCCGGTATCGACGTGTTTGGTCATGTGGCGCAGCACGTCCCATTCCCAGCAGAAGTTTTCCATGAACTGGCTGGGCAGTTCCACGGCATCCCATTCCACACCCTTGATGCCGGAAACGCCGTAGTCTTCCACCTGGGTCAGCATGTGGTGCAGGCCATGACCGAATTCGTGGAACATGGTGATGACTTCGTCATGCGTGAACAGGGCTGGCTTGCCACCTACGGGCGCGGAGAAATTGCAGGTCAGGTAGGCCACTGGGGTTTCGATACCGTGGGATTTCTTGCGGCGGGTAATGGCTTCGTCCATCCAGGCGCCGCCGCGCTTGTTGTTGCGGGCGTAGAGGTCGAGGTAGAACTGGCCCACCGGCTTGCCTGCATTGTCGGTGATTTCATAGAAGCTGACATTCTTGTGCCAGACCGGGGCCTCGGTTTTCCTGACCTGCAGGCCGAAAATGGTTTCGGTCACTTTGAACAGGCCTTGCAGCACTTGCTGCTCGGGGAAGTATTGCTTCACTTCCTGGTCGGAGAAAGCATATTTGTCTTCGCGCAATTTCTCAGAGGCATAGGCAATATCCCAGGCGAACAGCTCGGCGAGGCCGAGTTTTTCTGCTGCATATTGCTTGAGTTCCTGCATGTCGCGCTCGGCAAACGGCTTGGCGCGTTTGGCTAGGTTGTTAAGGAATTCTTCGACTTGGGCCGGGGTTTCCGCCATCTTGGTGGCGAGCGAGGTTTCGGCATAGTTGCTGTAGCCCAGCAACACGGCGGCTTCATGGCGCAACCTGAGGATATTGCTGATGATCTCGGTATTGTCCCACTCCGGCTTGCCGAACTCGGAGGCGCGGGTAGCGTAGGCACGGTAAAGCGTTTCGCGCAGTTCGCGGTTGTCCGCGTATTGCAGCACCGGCATGTAGGAAGGGAAATGCAGGGTGAATTTCCAGCCGGTTTTTTCATCGGCCTTGGCAGCTTCGGCTGCGGCTTGCAAGGCATCTTCCGGCACGCCTTGCAGTTGCGCCTGGTCTTCTATGAACAACGCGTAATCGTTGGTGGTGTCGAGCAGGTTTTCCTCGAACTTGGCGGCCAGGGTGGAAAGTTCTTCCTGGATGGCCTTGAAGCGGGCTTTCTTGTCTTCAGGCAGTTCGGCGCCGCCCAGGCGGAAATCGCGCAGTTCGTTATCCAGTATCTTGCGCTGCGCAGTGTTGAGCTTGTCGTACTCCGCACTGGTACGCAAGGCGCGGAACTTGGCGTACAGGCGTTCATCCTGCGAAAGATCGGCGTAGAAGGCTGTCAGCTTGGGTAGGTTTTCGTTATAGGCTTCACGCAGTTCCGGGCTGTTGACGACGGCATTGAGGTGGCCGACTTGCGACCAGGCGCGTGATATCTGCTCCTCGAAGTCTTCGAGCGGACGGGCGAAGCTTTCCCAGGTAGGAGCCGATGTATCTGCGACCAGGGCTTCAACCAGCGCCTTGCCTTTCTCCAGCAGATAGTCCACCGCGGGCGTGACATGCTCGGCCTTGACTTGGTCGAATTGGGGCAAGCCGGAGAAATCCAGCAAAGGGTTATTGGCAATGCTCACGTGAAATCCTTAATTAATCAAACGCAATGTAAACGGGTAACGGTATTCCTCGCCCTTGCTCGCGGTGATGGCGGCAAGCACGCACAGGACCAGGTTGGCGAGCCAGAGGAAGCCGGCCAGCAAGAACCCGATGAGGATATAAACCAATATGGAGCTGATGACGTAGCCTATCAAGAGCGTGATCTGAAAATTCAGCGCTTCTCTCGCATGCCGGCCGATGAATGGACTTTCGTCCTTCTTCCACAACCAGACAAACAGTGCTGGCAGCAGGGTGAATACCGTGCCACCCAGATGAGTGAGCACGGCAATGTTTTTTTCATTATCACTGGCTACAGGAATGAGGTTGCCCATGATGAATCCCCTATGTGATAGGCCGCCAGATTGGCAGCCATTGTATTACTGATTGAGCTTTGCCAATAAAGGTTCGATCTTGTCGATATCGTAAGCATTCATGATCTTGCGCGCCACTGGCGCAGCTTGCTCTAGCTCAGTCTGCAACACCTGGCGCTTGATCGTGAGGATATGCGCCGGATGCATGGAGAACTGGCGCAGCCCGAAGCTCAGCAGCAAACGTGTGAAGTCGACGTCGCCCGCCATCTCGCCGCACACCGAGACCGGCTTGCCAAGTTTATTGCCTGCCTTGATCGTCATTTCGATTAGTTTGAGCACTGCCGGGTGCGATGGCTTGTAAAGATATGAGACAGCATCATCAGTACGATCAATCGCCAATGCATACTGGATCAGGTCATTGGTGCCGATGGAGAGGAAATCCAACTCACGCGCAAACGCCTCGGCATTGATTGCGGCGGCGGGAATCTCGATCATGCCGCCCAGCTTGATTTCTTCATCGAACGGAATGTTTTCCGCACGCAGGCTCTCCTTGGCGCGTTCAAGCAGGGTAACGGTCTGCCTCAATTCAGAAAGCGAGGAAAGCATGGGGATGAGAATCTTGATTTTACCGTAATGCGATGCACGCAGGATGGCCCGCAACTGGGTATGGAAAATCTGCGGCTCGGACAGGCACAGGCGGATAGCCCGCAGCCCCAGCGCAGGGTTGGTGCAGCTCCTGGCTGCATCCGGGTTCATTTGCTTGTCGGCCCCCAGATCCAGCGTGCGGATGGTGACAGGCAAACCTTTCATCATTTCCGCCACGGTGCGATACGCCGTAAACTGCTCTTCCTCAGCGGGCATTTCACGCCGGTTCATGAACAGGAACTCGGTACGGTAAAGCCCGATACCTGTGGCGCCGACGGATTTGGCCTTGGTCACGTCGGAAGGCACTTCGATATTGGCATGCAACTCCACCTCCACGCCATCCAGCGTCACCGCCCTGGTTTGCTTCAGGCGCTTGAGTTTCTGTTGCTCCAGCTCCCACTGTTCCTGGCGCAGCCGGTATTCCGCCAGCGTGTCCTTGTCCGGGTTGACGATGACAATGCCGTAATTGCCGTCGACGATAATCAATTCGCCATCGCGGATCAGATCGCGCGCACGATGCAATGCGACGATGGAAGGAATGCTCAAGCTGCGTGCCAGAATCGCGGTATGCGAAGTGGCGCCGCCTACGTCAGTGATAAAGGCGGCAAACTGGTGATGCTTGAACTGGATGGCATCGGCAGGCGAAACGTCATATGCCACCAGGATCATGGCGCTTTCGTCCGGCTGCACTGCTTCGCTCGGGTGGCCAAGCAGGACCTTGATGATACGCTCCACCACCTGCACCACGTCCTGCTTGCGCTCGCGCAGGTATTCATCCTCGATCAGCTCGAACTGCGCCACCAGCTCGTGCATCTGCTGCTTCAATGCCCACTCGGCATTGCACAGCTCTTGCTCGATAATAGCCTTGGGCTCTTCCGACAAGTGCTTGTCGGCAAGAATCATGAGATGGGTGTTGATGAAAGCCGTGAGTTCTGCCGGCGCATTGACAGGCAATTGCTCCCGGATTACTTCCAGATCCTGGCGCACGCGCGCCAGTGCGTTTTCAAAGCGCAGTATTTCTGCCACCAGCGCTTTCTTGGGAATGTGGTAATGCACCACCTCAACCAGAGCATTGGTGACAAGATGCGCATTGCCGATGGCAATGCCGCCGGAGACGCCAACGCCGTGCATGGAGAAGCTGACTTTGCTGCTCTGGGCCATGGGGGCTATTCCTGTGGGGGGATGGGAAGCGGCATGATGCGCTTTATTCCGGCTCGCCAAAGCGGCCATTGATCAGCTTGACCAGCGCATCCATGGCCGCCTGTTCATCGCTGCCATTGGCTTCCAGCGTAATCTTGCTGCCTTTGCTGGCCGCCAGCATCATCACCCCCATGATGCTCTTGGCATTTACGCGCCTGCCATTACGCTCAATCCAGATTTCGCAGGCATGCTGGCTCGCAGTCTGGGTAAGCTTGGTGGATGCTCGCGCATGCAAGCCCAATTTATTGATGATTTCTATTTCTTGTTTAATCATGATGCTGACATGTGTCCTTGGAAAAATGTACTACCCCGTCGCGTCCCCCGCTGATGGCCTTCTCGACCAAGGTCATGATGCCGTTGCCTTCCCGGTAGGTCAGCGCCCGCACCAGCATGGGCAAGTTGACCCCTGCCACCCCTTCCACATGCCCTGGAATCAACAGGCGAGTGACCAGGTTACAGGGAGTGGCGCCATACACATCAGAAAGTATCAGCACGCCCTGCCCTTCGTCCAGCTCGCGTATCATCTGCTGCGCCTGCGGCAGCAATGCTGCCGGGTCGTCATGCGTGCCCACGCCAAGTTGACGCAGCAATGGCGGACGTGAACCCATAACATGACTGCCACAGTGGATCAAACTTTCGCCCAGCGTACCATGGGCAATAATGAGTATGCCTATCATGCTTTTGTATCCTGTCTGCGCTAGCAGGGCAATACCATGCTAGCTTTTCTCAAGTGTACGGTGCCGCACCAGCACTTTGTGCTGCTGGTGACGAAAATGCGCTGCCAGGCGCTCTGCAAGGTATACAGAGCGATGCTGGCCGCCCGTGCAACCGATCGCAACGGTAAGGTAGCTGCGATTATCCGCAATAAAGCGGGGCAACCAGCGCTCAATAAAGCCACGGATATCGTCATACATGAGATGCACGCTCTCCTGGCTATCCAGATAATTGCAGACCACGGCATCCTGCCCGGTGAAGGGGCGTAGCTCCTTGTCGTAATAAGGATTAGGCAGGCAGCGCACGTCGAACACATAATCCGCATCAAGCGGAATTCCGTGCTTGAAGCCGAATGAGGAAAACAACAAAGTCAGTTCGCCGTTTTTATGGGTCACGAATTCCCTGACCCAGTTGCGCAATGCATTGGCGCTGAGGTTGCTGGTATCGATACGCAGACCCAGGTCCACCAGCTGTTCCAGCAGGTGGCGCTCGTAGCTGATGCTCTCCGCAAGTGTGCTGGTGTCATTGCTCAATGGGTGGCGCCGGCGTGTCTCACTGTAGCGTTTCACCAAGGTCTCGACATTGGCTTCCAGAAACAATACCTGTACATCCATGCCCGCACTCTTGAGCTTGCGTATGTTGCCAGGCAACACGTCCAGCGAAGCGCTGCGGGTATCAATGCTGATGGCCACGCGCTCATGCTGCGCCTGGCTGAGGTGTTCGGAGATTTGCGGCAACAAGGTAGCCGGCAGGTTATCGATGCAGTAATAACCGCTGTCTTCCAGCATCTTGAGCACGATGCTCTTGCCCGAACCTGAAAGACCAGTGACGATAACGAGCTGCATATCAATCCGCCTGTTGTTTGAGCTTTCTTGCCGTGCGCGCCATCTCACGATGCTGGCGCTGCATGAACTGCTTGGTACCGTTGATGCCGCGCAACAACAACATGTGATTACGCACGGCTACCTCGACCAACACGGCAATGTTGCGCCCGGCCGCCACTGGAATCACCACTTTGGGCACTTTCACATCCAGAATCTGTTCATGCTGGGATTTGATCTTGAGCCGGTCGAGCGGCACCATGGTATCCGCCATTTCCAGCTGCACGATAAGATCGAGCGGCTTGGTCGGTTTGACGGCATTATCTCCGAACAAGGCGCGAATATTGAGCACACCCAGCCCACGCACCTCGAGGAAATCCTGCAACAGGGGCGGGCAGCGGCCTTCCAGCCGGTCGGGCGCAATCCGGTAGAAATCGACAATATCGTCTGCCACCAACCGATGGCCGCGCGAGATCAATTCCAGTGCCAGTTCGCTTTTACCGATGGCCGGATTGCCCTTGATCATGAGGCCAAAGCCCTGCACCTCCAGAAACACGCCATGCAGGCTTTCCGACACGGCTACCGCCTGCGCGAGGTAATGGCTCAGCACGTCCATGAGGCCCGGGCTACGCAAGGGAGAGGTAAACAGCGGGGTAATGTATTCGTCCGAGGCAACGACCAACTCTGCCGGCGCGTCCTCGCCGTTGGCCACAATGATGGCAGCAAGATCGGCCGAGAACAGGTTCTTGATGGCTTGCTGCAACTCGCGCGCCCTCAGGCTGCGCAAATAATCCATTTCCGCACAACCCAGCACCTGTACACGGTTGGGATGCACAAAGTTCAGGTGACCGACCAATGCCAACGATGGCTTGGTCACAGTTTCGCTGGTGAGCGGGTTATCGCCGCCTGCTAACCCGGCTACCCATTTCAGCTTGAGCTTGCGGCGCGTATCCTTGTAAAGCTGGGTAACACTGATTTCAGCCATGTGTGCGATACCTTGGGAATGAAAAAACAGGAGAAAATGCTGCATGAGTGCCAAATCCATGCATGAAAGATGAATTCAGCACTCTTTTGCAGCATTTCTCAGATTTACTCAACCACCTGGTGCTTGAGGCCTCCTGCTGCCTGATTGTGGTTGCTGACCTTTTCCTTATGCTTCAACACCTGGCGATCAAGCTTGTCAGCCAAGGTGTCAATCGCGCTATACATGCTCTCCGCGCCACTTTCCGCATGCAGATCATTGCCCGGCACATGCAGGGTGGCTTCCGCCTTTTGCACCAGTTTTTCTACGCTCAGCGTTACTTTAAGGTCAATTACATGGTCAAAGTGGTTGCTAAGTCGTGCCAGCTTGGACTGCACATATTCGCGCAGTGCTGGAGTAACCTCTAAATGATGTCCGGTCAGGTGCAAATTCATAACGCTCTCCTTACTTGAAAAACGCGCAAATCAAAGCGACTTGCGCTGGTTGGCCGCGGGTATCTGTAGAGACTCACGGTATTTCGCTATGGTTCTTCTTGCAACAACTATGCCTTGCTTGCCGAGGATGTCGGTAATCTGGTTATCCGACAGCGGCTTCTTGGGGTTTTCCTCGCTCACCATCTGCTTGATCAATGCGCGGATTGCGGTCGCCGAGCAAGCACCGCCAGACTCAGTGGCAACATGGCTGCCGAAGAAATACTTCAATTCGTAAACGCCGCGCGGAGTGAGCATGTACTTTCTTGTTGTAACGCGGGAAACCGTGGATTCATGCAAGCCCAATTCGTCGGCAATCTCGCGCAGCACCAAAGGCCGCATGGCGACTTCACCATGTTCGAAGAAATTGCGCTGGCGGTCCACAATCGCTTGCGACACCCTAAGGATGGTGGAAAAACGCTGCTGGATGTTCTTGATCATCCATTTGGCTTCCTGCATCTGGCTCATAAGGTACTGACTGGAGCTATCGCGGTTACGTTTCAAAATGCCGGCATAAAGCTGGTTGATGCGCAATTTGGGCACCACTTCATCATTGAGGCTGGCCACCCAGATACCCTTGGTCTTTTTGACCACAATCTCATGCTGGATGTAATGATCGGATGTGATATGGGTAAACTCGCCACCCGGACGCGGGTTGAGCTGGGTCACGAGCTGCTGCACCACCTTCAGCACATCGTCATCGCAATGCAGCAGTTTGCGCAAGCGCGTGTAATCGCGGGTCGCCAGCAGCGGCAAGTGATGCTCAGCCACCTTGACGGCAAGATCAACATGCGGCGTGTCCTTAGGCAGGGCGCGCAACTGCAATGCCAGGCACTCGGCCAGGTTGCGGGCACCTATGCCTGGCGGGTCGAGGTTCTGGATATGCTTGAGCGCGGTTTCCAGTTCCAGCGGGTCAATTTCGAGCTCATCAGGCAGCAACTCTGCAAGTTCTTCCAGTGATTGCTCAAGGTAGCCATCGTCATTGATGGCATCCACCAGCACCATTGCCAGGGTTTGGTCACGCTCAGACAATGGCAACAGCTTGATCTGGCCTAACAAGTGCTCACGCAGGGTGAGGTTGACCGCTTCCTGAAAGCTGAAATCGTTATCGTCATCATTGTTGGCCCCGCCCTCTTCCCAGCGGTTACTGCCCTGAAAAGACTCAAAGTAGTCATCACCACCACCAAACTCATCGATACGTGGCAATTCCTCACTGGCAGGCGCCGGTGCCTCACTGGCGGGGCTGGCAATATCGGGAGCAGGCGTGTAAATTTCCGGCGCCTCAGCCGCCACGCCATCCGGGCCGTCTAGACGCTCCAGCAAGGGGTTGGCCTGTAGCAACGTCTCCAGTTCCTGGTTGAGTTCTTGCGAAGACAATTGCAACAGCTTGATTGACTGCTGCAATTGCGGTGTCAATGCAAGGTTTTGGGAAAATTTTAGCTGTAGACTTTGTTTCATGTTCTATTCCGCCTCATTCGCTCCTACAGGCGGAAATCCTTGCCCAGGTATACTTCTCTTACACTATCGTTATGAATGATTTCACTGGGTTTCCCCGCAGCAAATACACGGCCCTCATTCACGATATAGGCACGATCGCATATGCCCAGGGTTTCACGCACATTGTGATCAGTAATCAACACGCCGATATTACGTTCTGTCAGAAATCGTACAATTTTCTGGATATCCAGCACCGCAATCGGATCAATCCCGGCAAATGGCTCATCCAGCAGGATAAAGCTGGGGTTGGTTGCCAGACATCGTGCAATTTCCACGCGGCGACGCTCACCACCGGAAAGACTCACCGCCATGCTGTTGCGGATATGAGTAATATGGAGTTCCTGCAGTAAGGATTCAAGCTGCTCCTTCTGCTGCTCTGCTGTCATGTCTTGTAGTTCCAGGATTGCCTGGATATTTTCTGCCACCGTCATCTTACGGAAAATAGAAGGCTCTTGCGGCAAATACGCCAGCCCCATGCGGGCACGCTGATGGATAGGCATACGGCTCAGATCCTTGCCATCCAGCAGGATGCGGCCGCCATCCAGCGCAACCAGCCCTACCATCATGTAGAAACTGGTTGTCTTGCCTGCGCCGTTTGGCCCTAGCAACCCAACCACTTCGCCACTGTTAAGCTGCAGGGAAATATCCTGCACCACGGTGCGTGATTTGTATTTCTTGCGCAGGCTTTCTACGATTAATTCACTCATTTATGCAATATCTATGGGGCAATTTTCTTGGGACAGCACTCAGGCCGGGATCTATCAAACGGTTTCAACCTCATGGAGTTTCCGCTTCGGGTTTCTTCTTGGGCTGGATCACGGCACGTACGCGGCCACTTGGTGTTGCAGGTGTCGCTGCTTGCGAGCCACCACTGATGACCTCCGCATATTCCGCATTGGCGTCGTACATGATGTAGTCGCCATGTACGATATCCTCGCCGCGTTTGACCCATGCTTTTGTGAACAGCTGCACCTTGTCCATACGTCCATCATACTCTATACGCTGGGCACTGCCCTCCATGTATTCATTCTTGCCATCCCGCTTCTGCTTGAAAGTGGTGGGATTGCCGTAGGAAGTGCTGTGCTGGAAACCCTCCTTGTCCTCACGCACAATCAGCCTATCGCCGCGGATCATCAGCGTACCCTGGGTCAGAATCACGTTGCCGGTATAGGTACTGGTCTTCTTGGCATCATTGACCTGCACGGAGTCGGCTTCCAGTTCAATCGGCTTCTCGCGATCTGCCTTTTCTGCATAAGCAGTTGCAGACAGCATGCCGATCAACATGGCGAGCAATAAGGAACAACGCAGGGTGCGCATAGGGTCTCCGCTGAAGAATGTCGTTTTACTTGGTTTTAGCTGGCAGCTTAGCATTTTTGCTATTCCCCGATTTGGTTTGTTTGCCAGTGTTTTTAGTGGCAGCCTTGGCCGCTGGTTTTGTTGCACGGTTTGCCGGCCTGGGCTTGCTGGCAGCAGCCGGGCGCTCATAATGGCTACGTACGCGCTTATTGAGCTGAATGGTCTGGTTTTTCTTGTCATATACCATGCCTACTGCACGCACTATGCTCTTGGGCCCCTGCGTAATGACCACGGGCTGGTCAGTCGAGGCAATCTCGTTGTCAGGCTCTACCCGCAGGTATTCCGTCGTCAGGGTCATTTCCTGCCGGTCGCCGAATGCCGGCCGCACGACACGCACACTATCGCGAAACTCCACCACCTCGCCATTGCTCGACACGTGCCCACGCTTCCCTTCTATCGTCGTGGTCGGCCTGTCTACGCCAAACTGGGTGAAATGCGGGTTTTCCAGCTCAGTCGTGTCATCGTCGGGGTAATGCCGCATTTCCGAAGCCTTGAGAATATGGCTGATAGTGCCCGTCGCATCGGTCTTGGTCGTAACAAAGTTATTGAGGATGTAATCCGGGTCGTGACGCGTACTGCCATCCACCCGCGGCTCCGGTGGTTGCACCGTGCGGTCTATCCACAGCGTGATCAAGGCCAGCAGCCCGAGCACCGCGAGTGGAAACAGAATGGTGTTTGTCCGTCCCTTCATCTCTCGCATTTACTTCAGGTAAGGTGCCATTTGTGCATCCAACGTGCCTTGCACCTTCATGAGCAATTCACAGACTTCACGCACCGCCCCAAATCCGGCCTGGCGTTCGGTAGTGTAATGCGCATATTCCTTGACCAGCGGCATGGCATGCGGCACGGTAATCGCCAGCCCGGCACGGCGCATAGGCGGGATGTCAATGACATCGTCCCCCATGAACAGGCACTCTTCCGCTGACACGCCCTGTTTTTCGAGCAAATCATTAAAGGCTTCAAGCTTGTCATCTATCCCTTGATAGATGATCTGCACGCCGGTATTCTCGGCGCGCTTGACGACAACATTGGATTTTCTGCCTGTGATATAGGCCATACGTACTCCCGTGTTCTTGAGCATCTTCATGCCCAGGCCATCCTGCGAATGAAACACCTTGTATTCCAGGCCATCATCGCCCAGCATCAGCCCGCCATTGGTCAGTACACCGTCCACGTCAAACACTGCAACCTTGATGCGCTTTGCGCGTTCTTCTAAAGAAATCACCTTCTAAACCACCTTTGCCATGAGTAAGTCATGCATATTGAGTGCACCGACCAAATTACCCTGCTGATCCACCACCAACAGGCTGCTGATTGAATATTGTTCCATCAAGGCTACTGCATCGACCGCCAGCTGCTCCGGCGCAATCGTCCGTGGATGCGCATGCATGACGTCTTGCATGGAAGTCGCATGGATATCAATCCCAGCTTCAAAGGCACGCCGCAAATCGCCATCCGTGAATATGCCCACCGGCGCGCTGGAGGTGTCCAACACGGCCGTCATGCCCAGCCCCTTGCGCGACATTTCCAGCAGGCCATCCTTGAGGCTATGACCAGCTTGTATCCTGGGAATATCATCCCCGCTACGCATGATGTCCTGCACATGCAACAACAGGCGCCGCCCGATAGACCCGCCGGGATGGACCAGTGCAAAATCCTCGCGCGAAAAACCGCGCTGGTCCAGCAAGGTCACGGCTAATGCATCGCCCAGCGCCAGAGCGGCCGTCGTGCTGGCTGTCGGTGCGAGCCCAAGCGGACAGGCTTCCTGCGAAACGTGTGCATCCAGAAAAATGGTGGCAGCCTTGGACAAGGTGGAGTGGCGATTGCCTGAAATGCTGATGATAGGCGCCCCTATGCGTTTCAATGGCGGCAGGATGGCAAGCAATTCATCCGCCTCGCCGGAGTTGGACAGGGCAATCACCACATCATCCTGGGTAATCATGCCAATATCCCCATGGCTTGCCTCGGCAGGGTGGATGAAAAAAGCCGGGGTGCCCGTGCTTGCCAGCGTGGCGGCAATCTTGTTGCCTATATGGCCTGATTTGCCGATGCCGGTCACGACAACTCGGCCACGGCACTGTAAAATAAGCTCGACTGCGTTGACGAAGTTTTCATCCAGGCGCTCGGCCAATGCCTGTACTTCCTGTGCCTCTATCGCCAAAACCTCGCGCGCAAGCTGCAATGGTGCTTTTGCGCTACTGCTTGTCTTTAACTTGGAAATTCCCATATCTGCTAAGTATAAAAGGGAACTCTCCCTGAATAAAGGATATGCCATCAAAGTAGGCATAATTTTTGCGTGATTAATTTATTCGAGCCTCATTTCACCAGTAATTCTCTTTCCCGGAATCTTCAATCATGAGCCAGCACGTATTGATTGCTGGAGGCGGCATCGTCGGCTGCCTCACCGCCATGGAACTGGTATCCCGCGGTTGCCAGGTCACTATCGTCGAACGTAACCAGATTGCAAGCCAGACCTCGGGAGAGTCTTCCTGGGCAGGTGCCGGCATCATGTTCCCGCTGTTGCCGTGGATGTACTCGGATCACGTCAACACGCTGACCAGCAACGGTGCAGGTCGATATAAAGAAATCTGTGAGCGCCTGTTCAAGGAAACCGGCATTGACCCGCAAATGCTCAACTCCGGCTTTCTGCTACTGCCAAGTTTTGACCGCGCCGCAGCGCTGGCCTGGTGTACGCGTTATCAAGTCACTACGGAAGAGGCGCAGGCCTCAGACTTTGGCGTGCAATCAACCAGCGGTGAAGATGCATTGTGGCTGCCGCAGGTAAACCAGGTGCGTCCGCCATGCCTCATGCATGCCTTGCGCACATGGCTGGAAAAACACAAGGTACGCCTGCTGGAACGCACAGAGCTCATGCCACTGCCCGCAGAGATCACCAAGCTCACTTCCTGGCGCACTACCAAAGGTGAACTGCTGGAAGCAGATTGCTTTATCGTGACTTCGGGCGCGTGGAGTTTCGAGTTGCTGAAAGAAGTCGCCAGCAAGCTGCAAGTCAAGCCCATGCGCGGACAGATCGTGCTCTACAAGCCCGAACGCAACCCCGGCGCCGTCATTTACCGCGAAGGTTTCTACCTGGTGCCGCGCCGCGACGGTTACCTGCTAGCCGGCAGCACGCTAGAAGACGTCGGTTTTGACCACTCCACCACCGATGCCGTACGCGAGGAAATCTGCGCCAAGGCAGAAGCCCTCATGCCAGAACTCAAGGGCCTGCCCATCATCAAGCACTGGAGCGGCCTACGCCCCGGCACCCCGGAAAACCTACCAGTTATCGGCCCGCATCCTGGCGTCGAGAACCTGTTCCTCAACACTGGGCATTTCCGTTATGGATTGACAATGGGCCCCGCCAGCGCCAGCCTGATTGCTGCATTGGTCTGTAACGAACAGCCATGGACAGATCCTGCCCCTTTCTCGCTGCCACAATAAAATCTGCTTTTCTCGCCATCAGCAAAAGAATTCCGGAACATCGTCCACCAGGACTTTGTTGCTGCCAGCTTCAAGGCTTGAGCCTTCAGCAGCAGTAAATTTAGATGCTCAACACAAAGAAAAACGGTTAGGCTATTTTTGGTCCTGGCCGTTTCTTTTTTTCACAATAGCCTGCTAGAATCGCAACCATGTTGCGCAAGATATTGCTTGGTTATGTGTTATCGCTTTTGCTGCTATTCAGCCAGCAAAGCCTCACTGCGCACGAGATTTCACACCTCAACGACCAACCTTCCCATACCCAAGATCAATCACCTCATACCAACCTTTGTGAGCAGTGCCTGAATTTTGGAAGCCTAGGCAGTTTTATCCCTGCGTCGCAGCATGCCCTACCTACGGTGACTAGCCATGGCAGCCTTGTCTTGTTCACCACCACGCAACATAACACCCGCTTTCTCGCAGCCTATACCTCCCGCGGCCCGCCGCCAGTGCTCATCTAGCACAATCAACAGCCCGTACTTTGCCAGACAAAGACGTGCCAGCCGCCGTATTCCCTGGAATGCGGCCCCTATGGCCATGCTTACGCCATGGTCAGTTTGATACAGTTAAATGCGAGATTGTAAGATGCAGAACCCCCATACGGCCCCCGTGCCAAAAAGAATCCTGATTGCCATCGCCATGGCATTCGGCAGCCCCTTGGCGACTCAAGCTGTTCAAGCCGAAGAACAAATCGAGCTCCCCACCATTGCGGTCACAGCCAACCCACTGGGCGTGGCATCGGATGAATTGGTAGTACCGGTCTCCACCTTGAGCGGCCGTGAACTTTCATTGCAGCGCGAAAGTACGCTGGGTGAAACATTGAAATCCATCCCCGGCATTTCTTCCACTTACTTTGGCCCCAATGCCTCGCGCCCGGTCATCCACGGCCTGGATGGCGAACGCGTACGCATGATGCAGAACGGCGTTGGCATACTGGACGCCTCCAGCCTAAGTTTTGACCATGCCGTAGCACTGGACCCGCTGGTCATCGAGCAGATTGACGTGGTGCGCGGCCCGGCTGCCCTGCTTTATGGCGGCAGCGCTGTCGGCGGGGTGGTAAACGCCATCGACCACCGTATCCCCAAGGAAGCCATAGACGGCGTGACTGGCCGCAGTGAAATACGTTTCGGCGGGGCGGAAAACCAGAAGAACGGCGCCATCGTGCTGGATGCAGGCAATGGCGTGCTCACAGTGCATGCCGACGCCTACAAGCGCAAGACCGATGACCTGGACATCCCGGGCTATGCCGTTTCGCGCCGCAAGAACGAAGCTGATGGCGAGGCGCGTGAAAACAAGGGCCGGCTGGTCAATAGCGGCTCGGATGCAGATGGCGGCGCAATCGGTGCCTCGATCGCGTTGGAAAATGGTTATGTCGGCATGTCCTACTCCACCTTCAACAACAAGTATGGCACGGTGGCGGATCCCGATGTGTTGATTGACATGAAGAGTGACCGCTGGGACTTTGCCTCTGAGTTGCGCGACCTTGGCAGCATCATCAACAAGGTCAAAGTGCGTATGGCCCATACCGATTATGAGCACCGTGAGCTTGAGGATGGTGAAGTCGGTACCACATTCAAGAACCGCGGCCTGGAAGGCTCGATTGAAGCCTCGCACGGCAATATCGGCCCGCTATCCGGCGTGATCGGCCTGCAGTTCCACAACTCTCGTTTCGAGGCACTCGGCGAAGAAGCCTTTGTCCCGCCCAATCGTACCAATACCCGCGCGCTTTATGTCTATGAAGAACTACCGCTGGATGCGCTCAAGCTCACGTTCGGCGGCCGCGTGGAACATGCCAAGATAGAATCCAGTGGCGGTGGCGACTTCGGCCCCAGCCAGTCGCGCTCATTCACGCCTTATAGCCTGGCAACCGGCGCGCTGTTCAACCTCAATGAGCAATGGTCACTCGCCGCCAACCTCTCCCACAACGAGCGTGCGCCGAGTTATTTTGAGCTGTATGCCGATGGCGAGCATGTGGCCACCGGCCAATACGAAGTCGGCTCAACCGATCTCCAGAAGGAGCGCTCAAATGGCATAGATGCCCAATTGCGCTGGAAACAGAACCATGACTCCTTCAGCATAGGCGCCTACTATACCCGCTTCAGCAACTTTATCGGCCTGTTCAACAGCGGCATTCTGGTAAATGAAGAAGGAGAAGCCGGTGAGGTCGACTCCGATATTCCTGAAGCCAGGTTTACTGGTGCCAAGGCCGTGTTCAAGGGTTTGGAGGCCGAAGGCAAGTTCCGCGTCTATGACAAGGTCGGCGCACTCGACCTTAAATTACGCGGCGATTATGTACGCGCCACCAATCGTGACACTGGCGATTCCCTGCCGCGCATTTCCCCCTTGAAGCTCGGTTTCGGTTTGGATTACCGCTTCAACCGCTTCGGCTCCCGGCTGGACGTGTTGCGCGCGTTCAAACAGAACCGCACGGATGACAACGAGCTTGCCACCGACGGCTACACCCTGGTCAACGCCACCCTCACCTACAAGCTGCCGACACCGTCCTATTTCCAACTGGAAGCGTTTGCTAAGGCATACAACCTGCTGGACCAGACCATACGTGACCACACCTCGCTACTCAAGGATATCGCGCCCATGGGCGGCCGCTCCCTGCTGGTCGGCCTGCGCGGAGAGTTTTAGAGCCTATCACTGTAAGCTGCCGCCGGACGCTATCGCACGCGACGGCGGCTTGCGCTATGATATTGCTCTTCAAGCAACCTACTGGGCTAGACCATGGCACGTACCGTTTTTTGCATCAAACTAGGCCGCAACGCTGAGGGGCTGGACTTTCCACCTTACCCTGGCGAACTCGGCAAGCGTATTTTCGAGAATGTATCCAAGGAGGCCTGGGCGGGCTGGCTCAAGCAGCAGACCATGCTGGTGAACGAAAACCGCCTGAGCCTGGCAGATCCGCAAGCACGCAAATATTTAAGCCAACAGACCGAGGCTTACTTCTTTGGTGAGGGTGCAGACACCGCCTCCGGCTATGTCCCGCCTAATAGTTGAACCATTTTTCATTAAACTGTCATATTGCGGGCATAGAGTAAGGTTTTAATCTTGTCGCCCGTAAAATTGAATCCCGAATACTTTATCAATCGCGAATTAGGCATTCTCGCCTTCAATCGCCGCGTATTGGCCCAGGCTGAGGACGAACGTGTTCCCCTGCTTGAGCGCCTCAAGTTTCTCTGCATCTTCAGCAGCAATATGGATGAGTTCTTCGAAGTGCGCGTCGCGGGCCTCAAGAACCAGATCAAGTACAACTCCCCGCATGTAGGCGCCGACGGCATGCTGCCCAAGCAGGCGCTTGCCAAGGTCAGTGGCCTTGCCCATGAATTAGTGGAACACCAATACAAAATCCTCAACGAAGTAGTGCTGCCACAACTTGCAGCGCAGGAAATCCGTTTTATCCGCCGGGGTGACTGGAATGATGTCCAACGCGAATGGATTGCCGCCTATTTCTTCCGTGAGTTGATGCCGATACTCACGCCTATCGGCTTGGATCCCGCACACCCGTTCCCGCGCGTACTCAACAAGAGCCTGAACTTTGCCGTGGAACTGGAAGGCAAGGATGCCTTCGGCCGCAATTCCGGCGTTGCGATTGTGCAGGCGCCACGCGCCTTGCCGCGTGTTATCCGCCTGCCGCGCGAAATCGCCGGCTGCGACCACGGCTTTGTCTTCCTCTCCTCCATCCTGCACGCCCATGTCAATGAGTTGTTCTCGGGCATGGCGGTCAAAGGTTGCTACCAGTTCCGTGTCACGCGCGACAGCGACCTGATCCTGGACGACGAGGAGACCAAGGACCTGCGCTTGGTTCTGCAAGGCGAACTCACCCACCGCCAGTATGGGGATGCCGTACGCCTGGAAGTGGCCGACAGCTGTCCGGCAGAAATGTCCGCATTCCTGCTCGGCCAGTTCGGCCTGAACCAGGAAGACTTGTACCAGGTCAACGGCCTGGTCAACCTGGTGCGCCTGATGCAGATTCCCGACAGCGTGGACCGTCCCGACCTGAAATTCCCGCACTACACGCCCAGCGTGGCCAAAGAGCTGGCCAAGGACACCGACATCTTCAAGGCAATACGCAAGCAGGACATCCTGTTGCATCATCCGTTCCAGTCGTTCAATCCGGTGATCGAGTTCATCAAGCAGGCAGCGGAAGACCCTCAGGTGCTTGCCATCAAGCAGACTTTCTACCGCACCAGCGCAGATTCCACCTTGATGAAATCGCTGATCGAGGCCGCCCAGCGCGGCAAGGAAGTCACGGTCGTGGTTGAGCTATTGGCGCGCTTTGACGAAGAAGCCAATATCAACTGGGCCGCTAAGCTGGAAAACGCGGGCGCCCATGTCGTCTATGGCGTAGTCGGGCACAAAACCCACGCCAAGATGGCCATGGTCGTGCGCCGCGATGAAGACAAACTGCGCCGCTACGTGCATATCGCCACCGGCAACTACCACCAGCGCACTGCACGGCTTTACACCGACTTCGGCCTGCTGACCTGTCAGGAAGAAATCAGCGAAGACGTCAATGATGTATTTGCCCAACTCACCGGCCTCGGACGGGCCAGCAAGCTGCGCCACCTCTGGCAATCCCCTTTTACGCTGCACCAGCGCACAATCAAGGCCATCCAGCACGAAGCCGAGATTGCCAAATCCGGCAAGAAAGCCCGCATCATCGCCAAGATGAATGCCCTGCTGGATCCGGATGTGATCCGTGCCCTGTATGACGCTTCCAGCGCTGGAGTGCAGATAGACCTGATCGTGCGCGGCGTATGTGCGTTGCGTCCGGGCATTCCCGGCGTATCGGAAAACATCAAGGTGCGCTCCATCGTCGGGCGCTTCCTTGAGCATACCCGCATTTTCTATTTCTATGACAATGGCGCTGAACATACCTACCTTTCCAGCGCAGACTGGATGTACCGCAATTTCTTCCGCCGCATTGAAATATGCTTTCCGTTGCTGGATGCCAAGGTGAAGAAACGCGTGTTCAAGGAAGGGCTGGAGCCTTACCTCAAGGACAACACCAATGCCTGGGAAATGCTGCCGGATGGCAGTTATGAACTCAAACCCAGCCGCCGTACCAGCTTTTCTTCCCAGCAATTCCTGATGAGCGAATACGGACAGGAAATATTGCCAGAGGCTTGACTGACAAACAAAAAGGCCAACAGGTGTCGGCCTTTTTGTTTTGCCTCAATGATGATGCTTCAGGAAACCAGTTCCAAGCCAAGACCAATCTCTTTCCAGTAAGCCACCTCATTCAATAGTTCAGCCTCGGTAAGCGGATTCTCCTTGAGCCAGTCTGGTGCGATTTTCAGTTGGTATCCAGACTTCGTGATGGTCAATTCGGGATCCGGGTAGTGATCTGGTTGACGATTGCGATGGAACAATACTGCGAGTCGCAGAATCAGAATCAGCAGCAAGCGGTCATGGTTGTCGACAATGCCCGGCTCGAGTTTGCTGAGCGAGCGGCGATGCGCCTTGACCAGCAAGCCCAAGGTTTCCTGTTCCATATTGGAGAAACCAGGCATGTCGGCATTTTCAATAATATAGGCAGAATGCTTGTGGTAGGCAGCATGCGCGATGGAAACGCCGATTTCATGCAGCCGTGCAGCCCAGGTCAGGTATTGCGCTGCAGTTTCCTCATCACACTGCTTCAGCTTGTCTGCACACTGCGCAAGCAAGCGTAGTGCAAGTTCCTGGACGCGTTCAGCCTGATCAGGTTCCACATGATAGCGGCGCATAAAGCTTGAAACTGTCACCTCCCGGATGTCCTGATCATGCAGGCGCCCGAGCAGCTCGTACAACACGCCTTCGCGCAATGCGCTATTGGCGGCTGTCATGCGCTCGATCTTGAGCGCATCGAATGCGGCCATCATGATGGACAGGCCGCCTGGCAATACCGCTGCGCGGTCACCGCTCACGCCAGGCAGGTCGATTTTCTTGACTTCCCTGGCCTTGAGCAGTTGCTGGTGGATGAATTCTAGGCCATCGCGCGTGATTTCGCCGTCGCTCAAACCGCTCAGGCGGATAATTTCACCCAGTGCCTTGGCTGTGCCGGATGAGCCAACTGCCTCATCCCAGCCTTCGGCAATGAAATGCTTACGTATGCTCTGGATTTCCGCCGCAGCGGCAATACGTGCGCGCGCGAATGCGCTTTCCGTGAGTTTGCCATCAGGAAAATAGCGCAGGCTGTAGCTCACACAGCCCATGTACAGGCTTTCCATTTTAATAGGTTCGACATCCTGGCCAATAATGAACTCGGTAGAACCGCCACCGATATCAATGACCAGACGTTTATGACTGGCAGGAGGCAAACTGTGGCCGACCCCGACAAAAATCATGCGCGCCTCTTCCCGGCCGGCAATGACTTCAATAGGAAATCCCAGGGCCTCTTGTGCTTCCTGCATCAGGTTGGGGGCATTGCGCGCGACACGGAAGGTATTGGTAGCAACTGCGCGCACCGCTTGAGGCGGCAACCCACGCAGGCGTTCGCCAAAACGCTTGAGACAGTCAATCGCACGTTGCTGGGCATCAGCGCTCAGGTTGTTTTTCGCATCCAGCCCCGCACCCAGGCGAACGACCTCACGCAGGGAATCATGAAAAATGAGGTGGCCGTCTGCAACCCGGGCGAGTTGCAGGCGGAAACTGTTGGAACCCAGATCAACTGCTGCGATCTCGGGAAAATCCGATTTTCTTGTAGGCAAATTCAACCTTCTTGTAAAACGGTAAGCCGTTTGCCGTTATGGAACGGCTCAGGGCTCTTGGGCTTCGCGCTCCATCTCCTGTACCGTGGTATGGCGCACGTCCTTGCCTTTTACCATGTAGATCACATATTCGGCAATGTTCTTGGCATGGTCGCCGATGCGCTCGATTGCCTTGGCAACAAACAACACTTCCAGCGACATGGAAATGGTACGCGGATCTTCCAGCATGAAGGTGATCAGCTGGCGCATGGCCGCACGAAACTGCTCATCCACCTGTTCATCCTGGCGCGCCACATCCACGGTCTTGGTCACGTCCAGGCGGGCAAAGGCATCCAGCGCGGTACGCAGCATTTCGCGCACATGGCCAACCATGGTCTTGATCTCGTTGAAACGCGGCGTATAGAGGCGCCCGGACTCGGATACCTTTTGCGCTACGCGGGCGATCTTGGTTGCTTCATCGCCGATACGCTCCAGGTCGGTAATGGTCTTGACCACCATCATGATCATGCGCAAGTCGCCTGCTGCTGGCTGACGACGGGCAATGATATGGCTACAATCCTCGTCCACCTGGACTTCCAGTGCATTGACCCTGTGATCGTTGGCAATTACCTTGTCCGCAAGCGTAAGGTTGACATTCACCAGGGCATCCAGCGCGTTGACGATTTGCTGTTCAACCAAACCGCCCATTTCCAGCACCTTGGCACGGACTGATTCCAGCTCGGCATCATATTGCTTGTATGTATGTTCAAATTGCATAACGCGATCCCTTCCGTGAATAACCTGGCCAGGCTGCGCTACTGCCGGCCAGAGATTGAGTCAACGTTGTAGTCTAATTGCCGATTATGACAATTTAATGTTGAACTGGTGCGCGTTACTTACTTGGCAGTCAAAGTCCTGACGCCATCCGCAGTCGCCAACAACAATACATTGGCTGGACGAACTGCAAACAAACCGTTGGTCACAACGCCAACGATCTCGTTGATCTTGGATTCCAGCTCAACAGGATTGAGTATAGTGAGGCCATGCACATCAAGAATGACATTGCCGTTGTCAGTGGTGAAATCACGCAGCTGGGGCTGGCCGCCGAGCTTGACCAGTTCGCGTGCCACATGACCGCGCGCCATCGGGATCACCTCAACCGGCAGCGGGAACTTGCCAAGCACGGGTACCAGCTTGCTCTGGTCGCAGATACAGATAAAATCCTTGGCACAGGCTGCCACGATCTTTTCGCGGGTCAGCGCACCGCCACCGCCCTTGAGCATGTGCATATGCTCGGTGATTTCATCCGCACCATCCACATAAATTTCCATGCCGTCCACAGCGTTGAGATCGAATACCTCAATGCCATGGCCACGCAGCCGCTGGGCAGTCGCCTCAGAGCTGGCGACGGCACCGTCGATACGGCTCTTGACCTTGGCCAGCTCGTCAATAAAGAAGTTGGCGGTGGAACCCGTGCCCACACCAATAATGCCGCCCTTGACATACTCTACGGCCGCCTTGGCAACCTGTTGTTTCAATTCGTCTTGTGTAGCCATTTATCCAAACCTTTTATTTGCTTGTTACCATATCAGGCACTTGCATGCGCTTTATAAACAAGCGCAACGTTTTGCAGGCCCTGCGTTTTCTTTATAATTCAGGTTCTTTTGAACCAAACCCCTCAATCATACACTGCCGCACTGCACAGTGCAGCCCTGGACAACGTCCCCAATGAAAATCGATTATCTGCAGAAAATCAAATCCGCGCGTGTTTACGACGTGGCCAGCAAAACCCCGCTGGACCTGCTACCCAATATTTCCCGTCGTATCCACAACCAAGTGTTGCTCAAGCGAGAGGATATGCAGCCGGTATTTTCATTCAAGCTGCGTGGCGCCTACAACAAGATGGCACAACTGTCGACAGACGCATTAGCACGTGGCGTGATCACCGCATCTGCAGGCAATCATGCGCAAGGTGTTGCGCTGGCAGCCAAGAATGCCGGTTGCCGCGCCGTAATCGTCATGCCGGTCACTACGCCCAAGATCAAGATAGACGCGGTGCGCAATCGTGGCGGGGAAGTCGTGCTCGCAGGGGAATCCTACACCGATGCCTACAACCACGCCTTGCAGTTGATGGACGAACAACAACTCACCTTTGTGCACCCCTTTGACGATCCGGATGTGATCGCGGGGCAAGGCACCGTGGCAGTGGAAATCCTGCAGGATCATCCTGACCCGATTGAGGCCATCTTTTGCCCGGTAGGCGGCGGCGGCCTGATCGCGGGCGTGGCGGCCTATATCAAGGCAGTGCGTCCGGAAATCAAGGTGATCGGCGTGGAAGTCAATGATGCCAACGCCATGACGCTCTCCTTGCAGCAAGGAAAACGCGTAACGCTAGACCAGGTGGGCCTGTTTGCCGATGGCAAGGCAGTGAAGCTGGTCGGCGAGGAAACTTTCCGCGTTTGCCAGCAATATGTGGATGAAATGATCCTGGTCGACAATGACGCCATCTGCGCTGCGATCAAGGACGTCTTTGAAGACACACGTGCGATTTTGGAGCCTACTGGTGCGCTGGCGCTGGCAGGTCTCAAGGCTTATGCTCAGCAGCATGGCTTGCAAGCCAAAAATCTGGTGGCCGTGGCTTCTGGTGCCAACATGAGCTTTGACCGCCTGCGCTTTGTGGCCGAGCGTGCCGAGATCGGCGAAAAGCGCGAAGCCGTCCTGGCCGTCACCATCCCGGAAACTCCCGGCTCATTTAAGCAATTCTGTCGCCTGATCGGCAACCGCAATATCACGGAATTCAATTACCGCTATGCAGACGCGCACAAGGCCCATATCTATGTCGGTGTCGCCATCCATGACCCGAGCGAATCGGGCAAGCTGGTTGAGCAACTGCAGCAGCACGGCCTGCCTGCGCTGGACCTGAGTGAGAACGAGGTCGCCAAGCTGCATTTGCGCCATCTCGTTGGTGGCCATGCGCCCCAGGCGGAACATGAACAGGTATACCGTTTCGAATTCCCGGAGAAACCCGGCGCGTTGATGAACTTCCTGGACAGCATGCGCCATGACTGGAACATCAGCCTGTTCCATTATCGCAACCATGGTGCGGATTTCGGCCGGGTTCTGGTCGGCATGCAAGTGCCGCCCGGCGAAGAGAAGGAGTTCACCCAGTTTCTCGAGAACCTGGGTTATCCCTACTGGAATGAAAGCGATAACCCGGCCTACAAACTATTCCTGGGTTAAAGCTTGCTCACTGTCTTTTAGCCAATACCCATGCCGGCCATCGGCCGGCATGGGCCTGATCAGCCCTTGTCGACAATCGGGGTACCGTAAGCGGTAATATCGTAATCGGTCAACTCATAGCCGAGTTCACGCACAATGACCTTGAGGCGCTCTTCGATACCGAGATCGTAGAACTCCCTTACCTCGCCAGTGCTGGTGCTCACCAGGTGGCCATGGTGTTCTTCGCCGTCATTCAGCTCGTACACGGCCTTGTTGTTCCCCAGCTGGCTCTTTTTCAGGAGTCCAGTCTGTTCAAATTGGGCCAGCACACGGTAAACCGTTGCCAGGCCGAACTCTGAATGCTCGGTAATCAGGATACGGTAAACATCTTCAGCCGCCAGGTGGCGCTGCTCGCTATTACGGAAGATATCCAGCACCTTGAGCCGTGGCAAGGTGATTTTCAACCCGCTGTTCCTCAGATCCTGGTGCGGATCAACCACGCCATCTTCTCTTTTTGTACCCACTATCATCTCCTTAATGAATTGATGCCTGACGCTGCAATAGCATATCACGCATCGTGATACTGCCAAGCACGGACTAGGCCAATAACTTCATGATGAACTCCCAATCCCTGGGATCCACCGGTGTAATCGATAACCGATTGCCGCGTTGCAGGATACGCAAGTTTTGCAACTCCGGCGTTTCACGCAACTCTTTCAGGCTCAACAAACGCGTTTTTCTCACCAGTTTGACATCCACATTAAACCAACGCGGGCTTTCTGGTGTAGCCTTGGGGTCATAGTACTTATGCCCCTCGATAAACTGCAAGCGGTCCGGATAAGCCAGCTTGCTGACTTCGGCAATACCGACAATGCCAGGCTCCGCGCAATTGGAATGATAGAACAACACGCCGTCACCGACCTTCATCTGGTCGCGCATGAAATTGCGCGCCTGATAATTGCGCACGCCATACCAGTCCACAGACTGATTGGGGAAGGATGCCAGATCATCGATGGAAACATCGGATGGCTCGGATTTCATCAACCAGTAACGCATGAAATTCTCAAATCAACACAGATTCCGTATGATAACCCGAGTTCACATTGAAATTCAGAGTCAACAGTATGGCCCGAAACGTTCTCGGCACCACATTACAATCCTGCAGCACCGACCCGTTAACCGGTTTCACCCGAAGCGGCAGTTGCGAAACCGGGCCTGAAGATATTGGCAGCCACACGGTGTGCGCCATGATGACCGAGGAGTTCCTGGCATTTTCAGTCTCGAAAGGCAATGACCTCAGCACGCCACGGCCGGAATACGGATTTCCCGGCCTGATGCCGGGCGACCGCTGGTGCCTGTGCGCCTCGCGCTGGCACGAAGCAGCAGAGGCAGGATTTGCACCGCCCGTCATCCTTGAGGCAACGCATGAACGCGCGCTGGAAGTCGTCAACTTGGGCGACCTCAAATATCACGCGCTGAGATAACAATTGATACGGTTTTGCCTCTAAGCATATAACAAGGCGGTTATACGTTTGAAGGCAAAGCCGTATGAATAGGGAGTTCCCCGCAAATGCCACCCGGACCGGCATCCTGAACCTGTACGGTTCAAGTGGTAACGACCTTAAGCTACGTTAGGTACACCCGCATCGGAGCGCGCACACTGTTACTTAACAGACCGAAACCAAAGCCAAAATTATGGTTCAAGGAATCTATGATCCGGACAACACCGCAGGGAACAAAGGGAAGAAACCACACAGTGCAGCTTCTTGAAAACTCCGGGAACAGACACTGCTAGAAAAGCTGGTTCTGTTCTCCGACGACAGCGTCAATCTGTTCCTGCATGGAAGTGATTCTACGCTTGAAATCGCCAATGTCAAAACCGCCGATATTGGCAGTCAGTAACTCGTGTGCAATATTGAGCGCGGCCATGATGGCAATCTTCTCTGCACCAATCACCTTGCCGGTATCGCGAATTTCGCGCATCTTTTTGTCAAGGTAATCCACCGAGCGCAACAACGCCTCGCGCTCTTCATCGGTACATGCGATGGTCAGATCGCGCCCCATAATGCTGACATCGACTCCGCGCACGCTACTCATATGGTTCCCTCCGGAAGACGCTCGATCAGGGCCTGCAGCTTATGGCTGGCAAGCTCCATATTCTCCTTTAACTGCTTGTTGTCATCCTGGGACCGCACAAGCTCCTGACGGAGCTCAAGATTTTCAGCGCGCAATAATTGACATAGGGATATCAGCTGCGCGAGCTTTTCTTCCAACGTGATCAAATCAGCATTCATGACGCCACTATAATTGCAAAATCAGCACATGGTCAACTGCACTGCGGAATTTATGACATGTTTACAATATCTTATGGTAATAACTTATTTCACCGCATAAAGTGCAAATCCTTTATAATCGGCAGCAAGTTTTAAGGTGCCCTTGGCCTGTTCATGGCGACAAGGGTGAAACTGGGAAACAGGTGAGTCAATCGCATCCTCATGATGCAATCAACAATGCCTGTGCTGCCCCCGCAACGGTAAGCAAGCCACGGATATATCAGATGCCACTGTGATACTACTCATGGGAAGGCGATATGTTCTTTAATCTTGCAAGCCCGGAGACCGGCCTCAAAACAATAAGGAAGTGCTGCGGGGAGGCAGCTTGACCGGAAACCGCCTCGCCTGAGCCGGGAAAACGTCACGCCAGATAGATCGCTCCCCCAATAAAACCATCCTGCGGGACGCAGGTGCTTTGCGGAGTTTGCAATCTAGATGTTTCGTTATTCTCTGGGCAATATTGCCTTGGCTTCAATCTTCTTCTCGACTTACGTCAACGCAGCCGAAATCAAGCTGGAAGATACAGTAGTGACTGCCTCGCGTACTGAGCAGAAGAGCAGTGAAGTTCTCGGCGATGTCTCGATAATCACTGAAGAGCAAATCCAGAAGGCAGGCCAGACCACCTTGCTGGAATTATTGAATCAGCAGCCAGGTATAGAAATCGCCAGCAATGGCGGCGTAGGCAAAAGTTCGGATATTTTCATCCGCGGCGCCAATCCTACCCATACCCTGATATTAGTGGACGGCGTCAGGGTCAGTTCCGCCACCACCGGCACGACAGCAATCCAGCATATCCCATTGAGCCAGATAGAACGCGTGGAAATCCTGCGCGGACCAGCTAGCAGCCTTTACGGTGCCGATGCCATTGGCGGCGTCATCCAGATTTTCACCAAGCAAGGTAAAGGGACTCCCAGGTTCAACGCTTCCGTAGGGCTTGGCACTTATGGCACAGCAATCGGGGAAGCCGGGGTGAGCGGACGCATCGGAAACACCAGCTACAGCCTGCAAGGAGGGATGACCCATGTGCATGGCATCAGCGCCGTGCGCAACAAGAATGCTCCCGGCTATAACAAGGATATCGATGGCTACCGTAACCAGAATATTGCTGCCAAGCTGACTCAGCATTTCGGTGAAAACCACGAAATTGGCTTTGGCATTTTGATAAGCGATGGTCGAAACTTTAATGATGGTACCAGCGCGACCACAGCTCGATACGACCAATATATCGACCAGACCTTGTCCACCTATACCGTCCATAGCAAGAACCGCTTTACCGATTACTGGACCAGCCTGGTCACATTCTCGCGAGGGATTGATGATCTCACGTCATACTCCAAGCAGCCGACGCGAACGACCAGCAACAGCATCAAGACCACGCAGGATCAGTACCTTTGGCAAAACACATTGAATACCTCCTGGGGGACGTTCAATTTGGGAATAGAACGCCGGGAGCAAAAAGCCGAAACCGTGCCTAACGCACTACCCGAAGACCAACGCAATATCCAGTCTTACCTGGTTGGCTGGCAAAAACGATTCGACAAGCATAATGTGCAGGTCAACCTGCGTAATGACGACAATTCGCAATTCGGCAACAAGACCACCGGCAGCGTGGCCTACGCCTACGAGATTACGCCACGCTGGAAAGCGAATGCTGCTTATGGCACAGCCTTTGCCGCCCCTACATTCAACCAGCTCTATTACCCAAATTTCGGCAATCCCAACCTCAAGCCGGAAGAGTCACGCAACAAGGAAATCGGCTTGAAGTACGACAATGGCAACCATCATGTGGCAGCCACTTATTACCTCAACGAAGTGGACAACCTGATCATCAACCCGAGGACAGGTAACAACTTCACGAATGTCGCCCAGAATGTCAACCAGGCAAGACTCTCTGGTTTGACCTTGAGTTACCAAGGCATATTGGCGGGTTTCAATATCCGCGCCAATGGCGATTTCCAGCGCCCGGAAGATGCGGATACAGGCAACTTGCTGCCAAGGCGGGCCAAAGAGCATGGCACATTTGCGGTCAGCAAACGTATCCATGACTGGGAAATGGGCAGCGAGATTGAAAGCAGCTCCCATCGCTATAACGACACATCCAATACTGTGAGGATGGCTGGCTACACGCTGGTCAATCTTTATACCAATTACCGTATTAATGACGATTGGTCGCTGAATGCTAGGATCAACAACCTGTTTGACCGCAAATACGAACTGGCCAAGGATTACGGCACCTTTGGAGCCAACCTGTTTGTCTCCGTGCGTTATGGGCCTGCGTTTTGAATACTTTTCTGGCTGCCAATAAAGCAGAAACCGGCTGGGAATTTCAGTTAAAATTCAGCGTTATTTGATTAACTGACACCAGCCCAAGGAAGACAACCATGCTGACACTCAACAAGAACCACCAAATCATGATCGGCCTCTTACTCGCCGCCCTGCTCATCCTGACGCGCGGCCATCATTTTGCTGCGATCAACCACCTGCCCAGCGCATCCTGGGCCGTATTCTTCCTGGCTGGCGTTTATCTGCGTCCGGTATGGGTATTCCCTGCCTTGCTGGCATTGGCTGCGGGGCTTGATTTTGCTGCTGTGACCTGGGGCGGCGTCGACGGTTTCTGCACCTCGCCTGCCTATGGTTTCCTCTTGCCTGCCTACGGCAGCCTCTGGCTGGGTGGACGCTGGTTTGCCAAGCACTACCAGTTTGCATTCAAGAGCATCGCCACACTGGCTGCTACCGTTATCGCTAGCAGCTTTATCTGCCACCTATTCTCCAGCGGCGGGTTCTACTTCTTCTCCGGCCGTTATACCGACCCTACCCTGGCTGAATTCCTGCCACGTATCGCCAAATACTACCCATCATCGCTGGGAACCCTGGCTTTCTACGTGGCGACTGCCGCCATCATCCATATTGTGGTGAAGGCGCTCTACGCTGACAACAAACGAACCGCATGACCGACCAGGAAAAACCAGACCTCAACCAGCGCCATTCAGACCGGATGGCGCGCAAAAAAACCATCGTTGATGCCAAGATAGAAGCCGCCCGCATCGAGCGTGGCCTGTTCCTGGTCAATACCGGGAACGGCAAGGGCAAATCCACCGCAGCCTTCGGCTTGCTTGCCCGCGCACTTGGCCACGGCATGAAGGCCGTGGTAGTGCAGTTTGTCAAAGGCCGGTCCGACACCGGCGAAGAAGCCTTTTTCCGCAACCAGCCCAATGTCAGCTGGCATGTCATGGGAGAAGGCTTCACCTGGGAAACGCAGAACCGTGATCGCGACATTGCTGCCGCCAGACAAGGCTGGCAAGCGGCCCAGGCAGCCCTCAAGGACGAAAGCGTCGGCGTCGTCATCCTCGATGAACTCAACATCGTCCTCAAATACCACTATCTTGACCTGCAGGAAGTGCTGGCTGACATTGCCGCACGCCCAGCCATGCAGCATGTCGTCGTCACCGGCCGTGCTGCCCAGCCGGAGTTGATTGCCCAGGCGGATACCGTCACCGACATGACCATGGTCAAGCATGCGTTCAAGAACGGCGTGCAGGCCATGTCCGGCATTGAGTGGTAGCGCTGTGACCATCAGCTGTCCTAGCCTGCTGATCTCAGCCCCTGCCTCCAATCAAGGCAAGACCCTGGTTGCCGCAGCACTGGCACATGCCTGGCGCAACCAAGGCTTTAAAGTCCAGACATTCAAGTGCGGCCCGGACTTCCTCGATCCGATGATCCTGCAAACCGCCACTGGACAGCCGGTCTACAACCTCGACCTCGCCATGTGCGGCGCGGACGATATTGCCTCCAGACTGTATCAAGCGGCCAGCCAGACCGATGTCATCCTGGTGGAAGGCGTGATGGGCTTGTATGACGGCAGCCCCAGCAGCGCCGATATCGCCGCGCAATTCCGGTTACCCGTTGCACTCGCCATTGATGCGAGCGGCATGGCACAAACCTTTGGCGCATTGGCAGCAGGGCTCTATAGCCATATGCCTGAATTAAAACCGGCTGGCGTAATCGCCAACCGCACTGGCAGCGCCCATCACGGTCAGTTATTGCGCGACAGCCTGCCAGCCAACATTCCCTGGCTGGGCGCATTGCAAAAACGGGAAGCGCTGACGCTGCCGGAGCGGCATCTTGGGTTATTCCGTGCAGATGAAATCAGCGATCTCGACCAGCGCATTGCACAGGCTGCCGAACTGCTGACAGAATCAGGGCCGTTGCCATTACCGCCTGCAGCGGTGTTCGAACTCCCTCCGGTACAGCCATTTTCCCCACTGCTGGCAGGCCGAAAGATTGCCATTGCCCGTGATGAAGCTTTTTGCTTTATCTACCCCGCCAACCTCAATTGCCTGCAAGCGCTGGGCGCCGAGATCGTATTCTTCTCGCCGCTGCATGACAGCGAGCTGCCACCGGCAACAGATGCCATCTGGCTGCCAGGCGGCTATCCGGAGTTGCATCGGACGCAATTGGGCAGCAACCATGCCATGCGCGCCGCATTGCATTCGGCCTGGCAGCAAGGCATGCCCATGCTCGCCGAATGCGGCGGCATGATGGCCGCAAGCGAAAGCATCAACCAGCAGCCAGCGTTTGGGCTGCTGCCAGGACATTGCAGCATGCAACCCAGATTCCAGGGACTCGGCGTGCAGTTTGCCGAGTTGCCGGAAGGCAAGCTCAACGCCCATACCTTCCACTACTCGCGCTTTGACAGTACCTTGCCCGCTTATGCCCAGGCGACAACGCAGCGCGGCAAGGCTGGCGAGGCTATCTACCGCCATGGCAGCCTCACCGCGAGCTATCTGCATTTTTATTTTCCGTCCAATCCATTGACCGTTGCACGATTGCTCTCACGATGAAACGCTCCATTTACGCCATCCTCGCCGGTCTTATCCTCGCCACCAGCCAGTTGTTGCCTGCACAAGCTGCCACTTTGTTTGGTGTGGTATCGGATCGCACTGCACCTGCCGCTGCCATGGCGGCAGAACGCGCCTTGCAGCAATCCGGCAGGCAGGATCGCATCATCCTGCGCACGCAATCCCAGGTGCTTGCGGCCGACAGCAAAACGCTGAAACGCTGGTTGAGTGAGTCCGACGCCGTATTTGCCGTGGCAGTCTATGCTGAAACCTCGCAACAGCTCCAATCACAACTGCTGCAACTCGGCCCAGGCAAAGCACGTAATTTCATCGCCTTTAACGGCGATAGCGCCTTGTCCTTGCAGAGCCGCTGGCAGGACGAACCGGTCAGCAGCTTCTCCCATGCCAAGAGCCTGACCCAGACCCAGAACAACCTCTCGGAAAAAGTCGCCAGCCTTGCCCAGCAACACAAGGCAGCCAACCAATGGCTGGGTTTGCACAACCTCTGGCAGGCTGGCGGCAGCAGCAACCTCACCGCTTTTATGCGCCATTTGCTGCATCCTTCCGCCACCCTGCCCGCAATACAGCCTGAACCGCTGGTGCGCTTCCGCCAGGGTGGCGAGGAAATAGATACGCCCAGGATTCCAGTCAATAGCAAAGCTGTGCTCGCCGTACTCGACCTCAGCACCAGCGATCCACAACCCGCCGATGCCATCTGTGCCGCTAGCGAGGCTCATGGCCAGCCGTGCGTCGCCATCATGGCGCGATGGGGCGAGACCTCGCGCGACGTCATCGCCAAGCTGAAAACCCTGTTCGCCCCGGCAACGCCCAGCGGGCTGGTTGTATTGCAGGATTTTGTCGTTGGCGCCGCCGAGAGCCGCGAAGCCGTGACCGAGTTACTGACCAAGCTCGATGTACCGGTGTACAAGGCGATACGCCTCACCGACCGCAGCGCCGCCGCCTGGCAGCTTTCGGAAGACGGCTTGCCGATCAACTCGGTGCAATATCGCGTTGCGATGCCGGAAATCCAGGGCAGCTCGCAGCCATTGGTGGTAGCTGCCGCTGGACCCGCCACCATCGACAAACTGACCGGCGTCGAACTGAAGCTGCCGCAGGTATTGCCTGCCGAAGTGCAGTCGCTAGTGAAGCGCAGCCTCAACTGGCAACAGCTTCGCAGCAAGCCGAATGCCGAGAAGAAAGTCGCCCTGATCTACTACAACCATCCTCCCGGCCGCCAGAACATCGGCGCTGATAACCTTGACGTGCCTGCCTCGCTGTTCGAAATGCTGCATGCATTGCAACGCAGCGGTTACAACACGGGCGACCTGCCTGGCTCACCCGAGGCCCTGCTCGACCTGATGCAGGAACGCGGCGTCAACCTGCCGGAAGACCAGGCATCACTTGCCGAAATGAGCCAGCTGGTGAACAAGCTGGACGACACGGCCTACCGCAACTGGTTCGGCACCCTGCCTGCACAGATACGCGGGGAGATGGTCGAAGGCCCATTGGGCAAGCTGCATGCCGACCTGGTAGCAGCACAACGCACCGGGGAAATCGACATCGCGCGCAACCGTCTCGACAAGGCCATGCACGAGCTGCGCCACCTGCTCGAAGGTGCGGACCACCCCGAGCGCAGCAATGCGCTCAAGCAGCTCGACACGCTCAATAATCGCTATCTCCAATGCCTGGAGCAACATACCAACTGCAATACACTCGCATTGCAAAAAACCCGGCTCGCCGGTCTTGGCATTGAAGGCATGCGCGGCTGGGGCGTAGCCCCCGGCAAAGTCATGGTGCATGACCGGCAACTGCTGATCCCAGGCGTGCAGTTCGGCAATATATTCATCGGTCCGCAACCGCCGCGCGGCTGGGAGGTGGATGAGGAGTTGCTGCACGCCAACACCACCATTCCGCCACCGCACCAATACCTGGGCTATTACCATTGGCTGCGCAGCGTGTTCAAGGCTGATGCGCTGGTGCACGTCGGCCGCCACTCCACCTATGAATTTCTGCCGGGCAAGGCTGTCGGACTGGCAGCGAGCGATTACTCACGCCTGATTGCGGGCGATCTGCCAGGTATCTATCCCTACATCGTCGATGGTGTGGGTGAAGGCACGCAGTCCAAGCGCCGCGGCCTGGCCGTGATGGTCGACCACCTCACGCCGCCGCTCACTTCAACGCCGCTTTACGACCGCCTGCTTGAATTGCGCCAGATCGTGGAAAGCTACGAATCGTCCAGCTCCGAGACCATGAAGGTCGAAGCCGCGCGTGAGATGCGCCGCCTGGTTGAAGCCCTGCAATTGCGCGCCGAGCTGGAGGCCAGCATGGCCGATGTGCTGGAAGTACGCGGCATTGGCTTCGAGCAGACTGACGACGACCTGCTTGCACACGAAATCGGCCACTACCTGACAAAATTGCAAGAAAAATTCATGCCGCATGGCCTGCATATCTTCGGCAAGGATTGGCCGGAGAAATCACTTGCCCTGATGCTGGAATCGATGGCACGCGGCCAGGCCGATGGCGTCAGCGAACAAACCCGCAACAAACTGGCAGCCTCGCCGCACCTGGAAATGCAAAGCTTGCTGCATGCGCTTAAAGGTGGCTTCGTGCCTCCCGGCAAGGGCAACGATCCGCTACGCTCGCCCGATGCCTTGCCAACCGGCCGCAACTTCCATGCGCTGGATGGGGATGTGCTGCCGACCCGCCTGGGCTTTCAGATCGGCGCCAGCATGGCAGCCAAGGTGCGCGAGCGTGACAGCGTGCAGGACAGCGAAGGCGTGATCCTCTGGGCCTCGGATGCCGTGCGCGATGAAGGCGTGATGGTGAGCTTCATCCTGAGCCTGATGGGAATCGAGCCGGAATGGAACGCACGCGGCATCGTGCAGAAAATGCAGCTCAAGCCCGGTATTGCCAGGCATGATGTCATCGTCACCACTTCCGGCCTATTCCGCGACCTCTACCCCAACCTCATGCAGTGGATCGATACCGGCGGCCGCCTGGCATTGGCAGCATCTGCCAATACTATCCGTGCGGAATATCCCGCGTTACAACCTGCACTGGATGAAGCGCTTGCCCCGTTGGGCGCCAACCTTGAATCAGGCGATGAGCCCATTGCTGACAATGGGGTGGCATTGCAATGGCTGCGCCGCACCCAGGCACATCAACAGCAGGGGCTGGCCCTGCCACAGGCGGGCCGTGAAGCCGCATGGCGCATTTTTGGCGATGCCCCGGGCGCCTACGGCACAGGCGTCAACCGCCTCACCGAGCGCTCCGGCACCTGGAAGGACCGCAATGAACTCGGCCAGGCCTACCTCACGCGCATGGGCCATGCCTACGGGCTGGACGCCCAGGGCCAGCCTGCCCAAGGCGTTTTCAGGACCGCATTGCACAGCATCGCCAATACCTATCATGGCCGCGCTTCCAACCTCTATGGCCTGATGGACAATAACGATGCGTTCGACTACCTCGGCGGCCTGTCACTCGCCACGGAAACCGTTACTGGCAGGCGCCCCACTGCGCGCATCCTCAACCATACCGATCCGGACAACCTCAGCGACGACCCGCTGGAGACAGCCCTGTTGATGGAACTGCGCGGGCGCTACCTCAACCCGGCCTGGATACGCCCGCTCATGCAGCACGGCTATTCCGGCGCGCGCACCATGGGACAGGAATTCATGGAAAACCTCTGGGGCTGGCAGGTCACCCGGCCCGACATCATCAAGGACTGGGCCTGGGACGAAGTTAAGAAGGTCTACATGGATGACAGCCTCAAGCTGGGGCTGAAACCGTTCCTGGAGCAAAAACACAATGCCCATGTAAAGGCACATATGCTCGCCATCATGCTGGTCGCCGCTGAAAAGGGCTTCTGGCATACCGACGACCATACCCTGCGCCAGCTAGGCAATGATCTGGCAAGGCTGGTCAACAAGAACGGCTTGCCTGGCAGCGGGCACACATCACCCAACCATCCGATGTGGCAGTGGCTGGGCCAGTACCTTGATGGCGACACGGCAGCCGCATTGCAGCAAACACTCGCCAAGGCACGTGGTGACGCAACACCCGGCTATGCCGCCAGCGCTATCCTTGATGAAATTGCCTCTGCGCCTGAAGCTGCGGAACATGCTGCCAAGCCGGCACAACCACCACGCGAAGCCAGGCCCGAGCCTGCCGCCAAGCCTGAGCCAGAAGTCGCATCCCAACCACGCGCATTTGAAGTGGCAGTCAAATCGGTGCGCGACCACTGGGTCTGGTGGCTGGCGCTATTGCCGATCTTTGCGGTTGGCCTCTGGTTCGGCGTGCGCAAACCCAAGTTCTAAATTGCAACACGATATGGAAAACTATCATGTCATTTGATCTCGACACCCTGCATCACGCCATTACCTGGCTGCTCAAACCTGTGATCGCCATCCTGGCGATTTCCGTCATTCTTGCCGTGCTGGAAGCCGGGCTGGCAGTGGGCGAACGCCTATTCGGCCTCAAGGCCATGCGCGCCTCGAATAACATGGATGCCGTGGTCAAGCTCGCACGCCACCGGCTGGAACGCGCCGACCTCTTATCGCGCATCCCGCCCATGCTCGGCCTCATGGCCACCATCATCCCGCTCGGTCCTGGCCTGGCTGCGCTTGGCCAAGGCAACCCTGCGCAATTGGCGCAGGCGGTCACCACTGCGTTTGATGCCACCGTGCTGGGTCTGATTGCCGGCATCACCGGCCTGGTCGTCGGCAAATTGCGCCGCCGCTGGTATGAAGACGTACTTGAAAACCTGGAAGCACAGTCATGAGCAAACTGCGCCTCAAGAGCCGCTTTGACCATGAAGACGAAGACCCACGCGCCAGCCTCGTCAACCTGGTAGACGTGATGCTGGTATTCGCTTGCGGCTTGCTGGCCGCATTGAGTGCAGGCGGGCAGGCCATGCTGGTCCAGCCCAAGGAAATTGAGCAGGGCCGCGAGATAGAAGCACCAGAGACTAACAGCCGCAATGCGGCGGGTAGCGGATATCAATCGGTAGGGCAGGTGTATCGCGACCCGGCCACAGGAAAGTTGATATTGATTGAAGACCCTGCGGCTTCATCAAATTAGAAATGCAACCTCACTCTGACAAAGCCGTTACGCCCTGGCATGGGGTAATAGGTCGCGTTATATCCCATCGTTGCATATGCCTTGTCAAAGATGTTATTGACACCTGCTGTCAAATCCCACTTGCCAAAATCATAGCGCAACGATGTGTCATAAACAGCATAGGCAGGTAGTTTAGGATATACCTCTGTATTATCAATATCATTACCGTCAAACCTGCTGCCCACATAGCGGGCAACAAATGTCCAACTTAGATTAGTCACGGGTGACCAATGAACATTCAAATTAGCTGTTTTACGTGGAACATGAGGTACATCTGCTCCTGAACCTACAAACTTCGGCTGCACGTAGCCTGCATTGAGGCGCAAGCGCAAATTGTCTGTCGCCTGCCAACTTCCTTCAAGCTCCGCGCCCTTACGCAAGGTGGGTTCCTCATAATTGCGGTTTACAGGCCCCAGTACAGAGTCAGGCCCGTAATAAATTTCGTCCTCGTTCTTCATCTTGAACAATGTTCCGGATATGGATAAGGCCTTGACTGGATTAAGCCTCACTCCAATTTCAGCAGTTTTCCCGGTTTGTGGCCTCAGTTCAGGCAAAGCCAGCACCAACTCGTCAATGTTCGGGCTACGGAAATGTCGCGTGACACTGCCAAAAATATCAAGGCTACCAACAGGTTTCCAGTTAAGTCCTATCTCAGAACCGTGATTTCGCCATGTCCCTCCTTGGCTGTTATTGGCGCGATAGGCATAGGGACTGCAGGGACCCCTGACCCAGATTCCCGGAATGGGGATATAAATCCATTGGCAATCCTGGCTATATTGTTCATCAGACATATTGGTTCTAAATGACTCTACCCGGGCACCAGCAGTCAACGTCAGGTTTGCAGGCAGTGCAATGGTGTCTTTGATGAATATGCCACGGCGATCCAGATCCCCCATCTTACGCTCTGCATGCGCCCCTGCTGCCTGGCTGCCAGAGTAGCGGGCGTAATTACCCAATTGCCTGTTTGCCCCCATGCTCAGGCTATGTGTTCCACCCAGCAGTTTGAATGCAATGTCATAACGCAGGCTGTAATCCTTGCGTTCGGACTGGATACTATCCAATTGTTCCTTGATTAGGATTGCTGAATTGGGGCTCATCACATAATCATTCACCCGGTCACGCTTGCTCATCTGGAAGATGAACTTGCCGTAACGCTCTAGATCAAGATTCAGGCCAAATGTATAGGTATCATCATCCGTCCAGCCGCGATCTAACGGCGATGGTGTGCTACGGCGGCCTCGCTCTGTCCTGAATAATTCAGGAGAAACATAGCCAGGAAACCCATGCTCATCCCTGTGGCTGGCAACCCGGACATACATGTCCAGCACCTCATTTGGCATAAACCGCAACTCCACCGAGCCATTGCGTGAGCGTAAATCACTGTTCTTGCGATAACCCTCTGTATCAAGCTGGCTCAGGTTGACAGTAGCCGCGAATGGGCCAGCGGAGCCCCTGAAGTTGGCGCGCAAATCCTCCATGTCATAAGACCCACGAGTGGCTTCAAAAGAAGCCGATGCCTTTTGCCCGGCATAGCCACGCTTGGTGATGATATTGATGACGCCACCCACCGCGCCATCGCCATATTCCACCGAGCCCCCGCCTCTCAGGATTTCAACTCGCTCGATCTGTGAAATGGCAATGGTGGTGAGATCGGCGCCGGAAAGGTCGAACTCATTGAGCTTGACGCCATCCACCAGGATCAGCACATTGCTGACAGCAGTATCGCCCATGCCGCGGATATCAATACTCGCTTTTTTATCGCTGCCATAAAAACTCATGAGGTTAAGCCCGGCCTCGCGACTTAACAGATCAGAAACAGAACTGGCAGTGGAGCGCGCAATGTCCTCTGCCGTGATCACAGAAACGCTATGGGGCAGGTTCTTGAAATCCGGGCCGTCCCTGCTGGCCTGCACATGGGTTTCATCCAGCGTGGTCAGGGCTTCCCTGGCATGCACGTTTGTTAAAAAACAAGCCCATCCCAACAGGAACAAGAATATCCGGTAAATGACGTGTTTCATGATGAGACAATAAAAAGCACCCGCGGCCGGGAAAGCTGACCGCGGGTGTTGCTTGAGAGCAGGTTCAGACTAGCTGCGACGCTTGCGTGCAGCGAAACCCAGCAGGCCAAGGCCAGCCAGCAGCAATGCTGTCTGGGTTGGCTCAGGCACTGGGGCGGCAATCAGGTTATCCAGCGCGAAATAAGCCGGGGTGTTGATGCCAAACTGCGGATGATTGTCGGACGAGGTCACATCAAATGTGATCTTGCTGACAGCACCCAGGCTGGAGAAATCAACAAACGTCCACTCACTCACGATGTAATCCTGGGAGTTATCGCTGAAGCGGTAATCCGCAAGATAGAAGTCCACCGAGCCGGTGTCATTGCCCGCAGCATCAAAACCGTAAGCCGTCAGCTTGAACCAGTCTTCATCATTACCGCTTGCGCCACCAAATGCCTTGGCAAAATCATCGCCATACAAGATGGAAAGCACAGAGTAGGTAGTGTTGGTGATATAAGCACCAGCAACATTCACAGCAGTGTCAAAGGTAACGGTCGGCTGATTGCCAAAGTACGTTGAGACGTAGGCCACGGCATAATTGCTGGAGCCATCCACGCCGCCACCGGTGTATGCGCTGAACTGGTTGAGCCAGCCAGCAGTGGTGGTATCGGTCTGGTTGGAATAGGTGAAACCATCCCAGGAGCCATACAGCTCATCGTAATTGAACTGGAAGTTGGCAATGCCGCTTCTGAACACGGTATCCGCGCCGTTGTAGTTGCTGTTTGGCGCCAGCGCGAGGTCTTCAAACGTGCTGGTAACCGCAGCAGCCTGTGCCTGGCTTGCCAACAGGAGGCCAGCAGCCATTACGCCCATCATTTGCTTGATCATGATTTATCCTTTCAACCGTTAATTAAGCTGCCGACCGGCGGCGTTGACGACGACGTGCCATCACAGGAACCAGCACCAGGCCGGCTGCCAGCATGGCGTATGTGGAAGGCTCTGGTACCGCGGCTACAGCCGCAAAGTTGATCACGCCCACTGCATCCAGGTCGAAACCACCGCTACCCCAGGTTGGGAAAGGATCATAGATCGGGTTAGAACCACCGAATTCAGCAGGGTAGCTATCAAAATAGCTGCCGTCGCCCACAATATCGACGATACGCACATGGCTGACGGCGTTCACATCCAGGCCGTCAATGCCGACCAGGTCATCCAGGTCAAACGGGGTGCCGTAGCCCACCTTGTACTTGCCAGCAAGATTGTGGATGTTGGTAGGATCAACCGCGCCATAACCGCCCACAGGGTTGGGAGTAAACGAGTAGTTGGGAAAGCGGAAGAAATTAAGGCCATCCGAGGAAACCTCAACGTATGCCAGTTCCAGGAAAGTATCGTTGAAGGAATTTTCGAACACGGCGAAGTCATAGCCAGCGCCATTGAAGATAGTGCCACTAAATGTCAGTGTGATCTGGCCGCCATCTCCCAGCGTCACAATATCAAACACGCTGTTGAGGTCAGTGCCGGCAGCACCGCCCAGGGCATTTTCCGGTGTTTTCCAGACTGCATCTACATTGGAGCCTGGCAGGTAGCTCTCATAGCCTGTGGCCCATTGCACAAAGCTTGGATCAGTACCGATGATGGCAGTTGAACCAGGCTGACCCGCGGCAGGCGCAAACGGGCCTGCATAAACCGCGCTGGTGAACAGCAATGCAGCAAACGGCAGCAAAGCAGAGGTATAACGCATGGTGAATCTCCCCAAAATTGAAGTGAAGTCTGTTGCAAGCAACAAACCCGCTACAAATGGGCAGGCGAATAGATGCCGGAGACCTGTCAGGATGCAGGAAAACACTCATAAACATCAAGCCACCCACCGTAGCTAACGTATTACAAGCATCAGGCCGGTCTCCGGGCTTGTGAGGGTATATCCAGTTCACCTTCCCATGCAGAATTGCACAGTGGCATGTTGAACCGGCATGACTCACTTACCGTTGCGGGGGCAGCGTCGGAATCGCATCTAACTATGAGCGTTAATACTCACCGAACTTCCCGTTTAACCTCTGGCAAAGAACTCGCCATCGGCACCTAAAGCGCTTGTATATTAGCATAATTTGGACCATGGCTATTGAGTCGACCAGCAATAGCCTAGCGACTTTGGGCAATATGTTTGCTTTGCTGAGATGGTATATGCCGACTTTCCAGCTTCAATAAATTTATTACGTCAATCACAGTGTTATCATCAGCAATGACATTGTGATTTTTATTGCTTCAGCCTTGATACAACACGCATTATGAAAACCGCTAACCCACTCACCATGCATCAACGCTTGGCAATCGCTGCGGCACTATTCTTTTTCATGCTCCTAACTCGCGGCAGCCATATGCTGACCAGTGTGGCATTACCCGATGCCAGTCTCGCCGTGTTTCTGCTGGGCGGCATATTTCTGCAACGCGCTGGCTGGTTTGCACTGTTTTTTATGACGGCGGCCACCATCGATTTTGGTACGGCGGCCTGGAACCCCTATTACGGCTTTTGCCTCACCGATGGCTATTGGGGCCTGATCCCGACTTATGGCGTGATGTGGCTGGGTGGCCGCTGGCTAGCCAAACAACAGGATACTTTTGCTTTTGCTCCGTATCTGCTTATAACTGCCGGCACCACGCTCCTGGCTTTCATTATTTCAACCCAGACCTATTATCTGTTTTCTGGACGCTTTCCCAACCAGGGCTTGCACGAAACCATCCTGCATGGCTGGAATTACCTGCCGAACTACCTTGGCTACACGATGATGTATTTTGCGATCATCTGGTTAAGCGTTCGGCTGTTCCGTCATATACGCTCCTTACGCCATATCAATGCCTGACATTCCTCGTATGACTAACGAATTCGCATTTTCCGATCCCGAGATTGCAGGGGTTTACCGTGCCATCCACCAGCGCCGCGACATGCGGCACTTCAGGCCCGGTAAGATCAAGACTGAAATCCTGCACAAGCTGCTGGATGCTGCGCACCATGCGCCCAGTGTTGGCCTGATGCAGCCCTGGCGCTTTATCCGTATCACCAGCGATACGGTACGCAAATCCATCTATGACCTAGTGCAGGAAGAGCGCACGCTCACAGCCCATGCACTGGGAGAGCGCGAATCAGAGTTCCTGCGCCTCAAGGTGGAAGGCATCCTGCAATGCGGCGAATTGCTGGTCGCCGGGTTATGCGACCACAGGGAACGCTTCATCTTCGGTCGCCGCACCCTGCCCGAAATGGACCTCGCCTCGGTAGCCTGCGCCATCCAGAACCTGTGGCTCGCAGCCCGCGCGGAGGGGCTGGGCATGGGCTGGGTATCCATCTTTGACCCGGTAAAGCTAGCCAAGCTGCTCAATATGCCAGCAGGTGCCAAACCGATTGCCATTCTTTGCCTAGGATATGTGGATGAGTTTTATAAAAATCCGATGCTGGTCGAAGAAGGCTGGGCCAAGGAACGCCCGCTACCCGAACTGATGATGGAAAACACCTGGATCGACACCGAGTGAAAGGCCCGCAACGCATTGCCTGCTTGACGGCTGAAACCACGGAGGTGCTTTACCTGCTGGGCGAACAGGAGCGAATTGTCGGCATCTCCGGCTTTACCACACGCCCGGCGATAGCAAGAAAAGAAAAACCCAAGATTGCGGCGTTCAGCAGCGCCAAGATTGAGAACATCCTCGCAGTCAAACCAGACCTGGTGCTGGCCTTCTCCAACCTGCAGGCCGACATTGTGGCAGAATTGGTACGCGCGGGAGTCGAGGTACACGCGTTCAACCAGCGCTCCGTACAGGATATTCTGGACATGATCGCCACCCTGGGCGTACTCGTGCATGCCAACGAAAAAGCCGAAGCACTGATTGCCGATTTGCAACAACGCATGCAGCAAGCCGTCGAAACTGCGCATTATCTGCCTGCTATACCCAAGGTCTATTTCGAGGAATGGAATGACCCACTGATCAGCGGCATCCAGTGGGTGAGCGAATTGATCGGGATTGCCGGCGGCATGGACTGTTTTGAGGAGCTTGCCGCGCATAAATCAGCCCAGCAGCGCATCATTGCCGACCCTGAGGAAGTCGTCAGGCGGCAGCCTGACATCATCATCGGATCATGGTGCGGCAAGAAATTCCAGCCGGAACAGGTATTGTCCAGGCCGGGCTGGAATACCATTCCGGCCGTGCAGTCCGGCCAGGTTCACGAAATCAAGTCTGCCGATATCCTGCAACCCGGCCCTTCCGCCATCCAGCATGGGCTGAAGCAATTACAAACCATCTTGCAACGCTGGGGCGTCAACCAGGCGCACCACAAGCATTGGAGCTGAAATGAGCCAATATGACCATCATCTGATCCTCGGCGGCGCACGTTCCGGCAAGAGCGCTTATGCCGAGAAACTCGCCACGCAAAGCGGCCTGGATGTCGTGTATATCGCCACCGCTCAGGTGTATGACAGCGAATTCGGCAACCGTGTCAGCCAGCACCAGCAACGCCGTCCCTCCCACTGGCAGACCGTCGAAGTGCCTCACAAACTGGCCGATGCCCTGCAAGCGCAAGCCGCTCCCGGCCGCTGTCTGCTCATCGATTGCCTGACCTTGTGGCTGGCACAATGCATCTGCCCCGAATGCGCCCCGCCGGACGGCGTGGACTGGCAGGCAGAACGCGCCGCGCTGCTTGATGTGCTGCCGACACTGCCCGGCAAGGTTTTGCTCGTGAGCAACGAAGTCGGCATGGGCATCGTGCCGCTAGGGGAAATCAACCGCCAGTTCCAGGATGAAGCCGGCCGCCTCAACCAGGCCGTAGCGGCACTGTGCGGCAAAGTCAGCTTTATTGCAGCAGGCTTGCCGCTGGCGCTGAAAAGCTAGACTGGCGGGCGCTTCAAGCCAATCACGCGCGCGCCGGTATATTGAGCAAACAAGTCTGTCGCCTGCTGGATAATCTCGTCACGATGCGCTGCCACTGCGTCATTCAACTGGATTTCCTGCAGGCGATACAGCGGCGCCTCATCTGAATTGGCCGAGCCCAGTGCGCGGAAACGCAAGTGCCCAACTAACTCCACTCCTAACAGCACCTGCACCTCGTGCAAGCCCATCCTCAGCGTCACGCTTCCTGCCTGTAAATCGAGCGGGCGCTCGCGGGCGCTCACAGCCAGCCCTCCTCCGCCATTACCTCCTGAATCAAAGATACCAGCGGCTGAGGTAATTTCACTTGAGTCAGTAAGGCCTGATGGCCGACCTTGGACACTTTGCGCAATGTCTTGCGCAGAATGTCCTTCCATTTCGGTACGTCATATTCTGGATGCTGCCCGACAAACTCTTCCAGATAATGCTCGACAAAAACCATCACGATCACATCTTCCAGCGTCTGCATTTCTGCATCTGCAAGCGGCGCATCCTTGCTCACCAACGCTGCCACGCGGCGAATGATCTCCTCGCCGTAACCCGCCTGCTGCATGATCTCGCGCGCTACTTCGGCATGGTATTGCTTCAGCTTACGGCGCCACTGGTGATAGCCCGGCTTGGTCATGGGATAAGCATCGCGCGGCAAGGTCCAGCGCTCAATATGCTGGCAGCGCGCAGCCAACTGCAGTGCCTCGGAAGCATCAGGGCGATAACGCTGCAACATCTCCGTCATGCGCTGGGCATACGCCAACTCCTTGGGTACCCCGGCCCCATTCACCAGGGTCTGGCTGGGATCTTTGGCATTACGCGCATCGAACGCTGCGATTGCCTGTGAAAATTGTGGGCCAAATTGAGAAAATATTTGCATCCATGGCTTTCCATCATTCGTTGCCCGCCATTTTACGCGAAACATGCCGCCCGCACCTTTCCCCTGCCAGACAAAACATGATGTAATCGTGCTTTGCCATCACCGAGCCATATCATGGAGTTCACTCTCAAAAACGACTACGTTGAGCTATGCAACTTGCTCAAACTCACTGGCATCGCTGATTCGGGCGGTCGTGGAAAAATCATGGTGGCAGAAGGCCTGGTAAGTGTTGATGGCCAGCCGGAAAGCCGCAAAACCGCAAAGATTCGCGATGGGCAAGTCGTGGAGTGCATGGGGCAAACAATAAAAGTTGTCGCTGGCGAAGTTTCCCCACTTTAAACCCGCAATAAAAAGGCCGGAAATTTCCGGCCTCGATCAAGCAATCAAGTGGCTAAAGCTTAGCTTGCATACTTGATTGAGCAACCATAAGGCTTGGTAACGGCATGAGATACCTTCTTGCCGCTGGCCAGCTCACCCAAGGCGAGTTTAACGTAGTTGTCAGCCTTGGCAAGGTCTTCCACCTTGGCTGTCGCAATGCTGTCTATGCCACCCTTGTAAACCAGCACACCTTCAGGATTGATGATGAAAAGGTGAGGCGTAGTCTGCGCATCATATTGCTTGCCGACCTTGCCGTCATAATCCAGCAATACCTTGCTTGGTGCAGCGCCACGGTCTGTATTAAGCTTGAGCGCAGTCTGCGCATCGACATGGCCTTGCGTGCCTGGGGCAGAAGAAATCACTTGCAGCCAGACAATGCCTTGAGCAGTGGCTTCCTTCTGCAGGTTAGGAATGTTGCCGCTACCGTAATGCTTCACAACATAAGGGCATTCGTTGTTGGTCCACTCCAATACCACGGTCTTGCCCTTGAGCGAATCCAGGCTCAATGTTTCACCAGTGGCAGTCTTGACTGAGAAAGCGGGGGCAGCCTTGCCAATGTCAGCAGCAGCCTGTGCCGCCATCGGCAGAAAAGCTAAGCTGGCACCACAAATAGCAACATTCAGTAAACGACGTAATAACATGATGAACTCCTCGATTAGTTGGGTTAATGGCTAGTGAATAATCACAACTTCTGTACTGCATTCAATACAATTTCCGGGGTCAGAATCTGTGGCAACACTTGCGGCTTTGCATCCTTGCCAGGTGGATACAGGATGTATAAAGGCACACCACTACGGCCGAACTGCTTGAGCAACTGAGTGATCTGCTTATCCTGATTGGTCCAGTCCCCTTTAAGGTAAGTGATGCCCGACTTGCTGAAAGCGTCCGCCACGCTTTGCTGGCTCAGGGCCACCTGCTCATTGACCAGGCAGGTAATGCACCAGGCGGCTGTCAGGTTAATGAATACCGGCTTTCCTTCATCACGCAGGTCTCCTAGCCGTTGCTCGCTATACGCCTCCCAGTTCTTTTCCACCCCGGCAGCAGAGGCCGTATTGGCGGTACTAACCGAACCAGCAAATAACTGGATACCGCTGTAACTGCCATAAAGCAGTACCAGCAATCCCAATAATGAAACCGTATTGGCGGCATAGCGCTTTTTGTTGCTGCCATGGCGGGTAATTTCATATATCCAGGCCAGCAGGGCAATCAGCACCATACCTGCCAACGCCAGGGCGACTGCATTAGGCCCGGCTTGCTGTGCCAACACCCAAACCAGCCACACAGCGGCGGCATACATAGGGAACGCCAGCACTTGTTTGAAGCGCTCCATCCAGATACCAGGCTTGGGCAGGAAGCGTTGCAAACTGGGCCAATGGCTAAGCAGCAAATAAGGCAAGGCAAGTCCAAAACCCAGGCTGAGAAATACGGCAAGCAATACTACAGCGGGCTGGGTGAGGGCATAGCCCAGCGCACCGCCCATAAAAGGCGCAGTGCAAGGTGTCGCCACTATCGTAGCCAGCACGCCGGTAAAGAAACTGCCGCTATATCCTGACTTGTCTGCTAGAGAAGAACCTACGCCCGCAAAAGAGCTGCCTATCGTCAGCACCCCGGACAAACTAAGGCCGACCGTGAACATCAGGTAAGCTACCAGGACGACAAAAATAGGCGACTGGAACTGGAACCCCCAACCCACCTGTGACCCTGCCGACTTCAAGCCAATCAGCACAAGCCCCAACAAAACGAAACTTGCCAACACACCAGCGGTATAAGCCCAACCATGCAAACGGGTGTGGTGCTGGGATTGCTTGTGCTGCAACAGCGACAAGGCTTTGATTGACAGGACAGGAAACACACACGGCATGAGGTTGAGAATGACGCCCCCCAGGAGCGCAAACAACAGGGCCGAATACAAGCTGATATCCTCACCTGTGGAAGTATCGGCCCCTTCAAGCTGCGCTGGGTCCTCATCAACAATACTCTCGGCAATCCCAGGCTCCAGCTTGACCTCCAGCTGGTATCCCTGCGCCAGGACTCCTGTGCTTATCTGCTTGCTGATAACCAGCACGCCTTTGAGAGACTCTCCTGCAGCCAATGGGTTATCACCCGCGGTCAACTGAAGCAGAAATGCATCAGAATCTATCCGCCTTGGCTGTCTGGATTTGTGCGAGACCCGGCCCCATTCCTCAGGAAAAAACCAGACCTCGGCTGTACTCCCTGGTTCCAGCACCTTGCCTGGTATCTTGAGCAAAGGCCCTTGCTTTTGCTCATAGGCGCTGACTTGCCATGGACTTTCAACTGGCAACTGCTCCCTGGCCTTGGCAATCAACTCACTGCCTTTACCGCCGTCCACTCCAGCGTCGACGACAGGAAGGGACAATGTCAGCTCTACTTCCTGGGGAATACAAACGTCGTCGCAAACCAGCCAATTGACCAGCGCCTTGACAGGGAAGCTCTCCCCGGGTTTAAGCGATTCTGGCACACGGATATTGGTGAGCAGCGTTACCTCATCAGCATAGCCGTAATTGGTAATTGGCCCGACATTGAACTTGTGCGGTATCGGCCACTGGATATCCCCTGCCTCAGCGCCAGCAGGCAATGTCCAGGCAATCGAAGTCGCCATGCCGGAATCGCCAGGATTGATCCAATACGTATGCCAGTGCGGAATAATACGCTGGTTGATGCCGACAGTAATTTCATCACCTGCATGCACAGACTCTACTGACGCCACCAGCCTTGCCTTGACCTGATCAGTCGCAGCTTCTGATGCAGCATATGCATTGGCAGAAACCATCAACAACAGGAACAGGACAGAAGCGAGATAACGGAAACCCATATCAGAGCGCTTCAACATATGCTCTATCAAACTCATAATCTGGATTGAATTCTCTCTAAACCGGCAAGCGCACACTCTTCATCAATCTTTGCACCGCCAACGCCTATAGCCCCCAGCAACTGCCCTCCCGATGTAATTAACACACCACCGGGACGACTGTTGTAGCCGGGATTTTCAGCAATTTTTGCTGCCAGACTTTTGTCTGTTTCCACCTGCACATGTAACTTGCTGGTTGCTGTCCCAAACGCAAGCGCTGTTCTGGCTTTGTCAGTGCTTGAGGTAACACCTCTTGGCGAAGTACCATCCGCAGCCAGCAATACCTTCAACACCCCAACACCATCGACAATGCTGACGCCTATTTTGCTGTCTTTAAGGCCACAGGCTTCAATACTTGCCCTTGTAGCCTCAAGTGCCAACTCTAATGGTATGCCCTTAACATCAGAAGCAATTCCACCAACTGCTTTATCAGCAACAGCTTCTGCTGCCATTAAACCAGAGGCAACCATCATATTGATTACAACCATGGCCGACACCTGCGCCATGGTTTTATGCCATTTCACCTGCATATAACCGATCAAGTGCGCAAATGCTGGTTGAAGAAGCTGATAGTACGCTCCCAGGCCAGCTTTGCTGCCGCTGCATCGTAGCGGGGTGTTGTATCGTTATTAAACGCATGCTGCACGCCAGGATAAATATAAGCCTGGTACTTCACATTGGCAGCCTTCAGTGCAGCTTCATAAGCAGGCCACCCTGAAGTGATACGCTCATCCTGCTCTGCCAATTGCACCAACAAAGGTGCCTTGATCTTGGCAACATCTTCAGCCGGCGGATGAGCGCCATAGAATGGCACTGCTGCATTTAGGTCAGGCAAACGGGTAGCAAGGAAATTGGAAATACCGCCGCCATAGCAAAAACCGACCACACCAAGCTTGCCATTGCCCTCAGGCAGCTTCTTGAGCTCCGTAGCCGCGGCAATAAAGTCCTCACGGACTTTGGTCTGATCCAGAGTTGCAAACAACTCGCGTGCCTTGTCTTCATCCCCTGGATAACCTCCCAAAGGCGCCAATGAATCAGGAGCAAAAGCAATGAAGTTATCCAGTGCGACACGGCGGGCAATATCTTGAATGTGCGGGTTTAGACCCCGGTTTTCATGCACAACCAGCACTACCGGCAGTTTGCCTTCTACTTTGGCCGGCTTGACCAGGTAACCTTTTACCTTGCCACTGCCATTAGGGGAAGGAAACTCTACCCAGCTGGTGGTAATACGTTTATCGTCTGGAGCGATTTGCTGAGCCTGGGCAAATTGAGGAGAAAGCGCAAGCAGTAATGCTTCTGCCGAAAGACCCGCCACAGTGAACTTGGCTACATTTTTAAGAAAACCACGACGATTGATCTCTCCATGTGTGTACTGATCAAAAGCCTTTAATACTTCTGGCGGGAAATCGTTTGCAGTTTTACGTACCATGCATCACTCCTCTTAAAAATGTCACTTTAGTTATATCGCTTGAAAAGGCAATCTTCATGCGTGATCTAACGCATAAATGATGAATGCTGACTGATGAATATTTGAAACCGCGTTGAACTGTTTATAAAGAAACAGCCTGCTAACTAGCAACAATCATCAACCTGTCAACAACAGCAGATAGCGTGCCAGAGAATCCAACAATATTCACTTTAAGGTGATGATGTAGAGATTACCCAGATAACCAGTTGAATTAGAAAATACTATTCCTCTAGGTTTCTAGACTGTAACAAAATAATGAGTATGGCCAAATGTCGTATCAACCACCAATATGTTGGCTAATCAACAGAATGAATGCTGAAGTGTTCAAAAACAAACAGATAAATCTTGGTTTATTACCATCCACAGGCATACTCCCAAAACGCAACTCCCAGGAATATGCCTTTAGATGGCAAAGGGATTTAGAACTATTACTTTTGCGCAGCTGCTGGCTGAGGCACTTCAATACGGGTCAATTTTCCACCCTCTTCCTCATAATTTTGTGCGCCAATAGCACCAGCCACCTTGAAACCTTTATCAATAAGGATATCGCCTGTCTTCAGCGCCCTGCCTGCGTGATTTGAAACAGTCACAATAGTACGATCCTTAGGAATATAGGCCAGATTTTTCTCGAAATCAGCCAACTGTATGCTCAGGTAAACCGGAAAACCACCAATTTTGGTCAACTCATCAGGGCGGCGTACATCAATCACCACCAGATTCTCTGGCTTAGCCAGCAATTGGTCAATTTCAGCCTTACCCAATTTTTTGGTTTTGTATACAGGAGCTGCCGGCTTAACCTCATCTGCAGCATTAACCAGCCCAATATTAAATGCGGCCGCCAGGCACAGCACATTCAGTAACACTTTCATGATTTTCCTTCGGAATATATTGTTAGGTCTGGAGTAGATAGCAGCTAGCATGCCAGCTCAGATAGCGGACTCCAACCAACCTTTCAACATATTCACTAATATATTGATAATCAGTGAAATATCTATTTTCACAATGAACATAAAAGCAATCTCCAAGTAGCAAAATAACTCCTCCCTTGTTTGGAAATCAACAGAACTCACCTTTGGAGATGTCCGAAAAGCATCAGTTCAAAATGCAACAGCTGAGTATTTTTCAACAGTTAGCTCCCTTACTTCCTCCCAAAAATTACATTCTAACCCCAGTAAAAACTAATAAAAATTAACACCTTACTAACAAAAAATTACATTCATTTATTGCTGGCACATAAGTTGCCAATGCGTTAGCTCCAGAAATATTTTTTAATTAATTTAGGGAACTTAATTTAGATGTCGAACAATTCCAAGCTTGGGCAATTGCATAAAAAGCCTATAGCGAAACTGCTATCACGCCTGGGTGCATCTTCCGCACCTGCATTCGTGGTGGCAAGTATCGCCATGGGTGGCCTTAGCCATTATGCAAATGCTGCAGAGAACGACCCAAAATCTGTGGAGTCTCTTCAAGAGGAGAACGCTAAACTGACTAGGGAACTTAACGAACTTAAACAACGGTATAACCTGCCAGTTACTGCATCCAGCAACCAGGCCGAACCTGCAACAGTAACGCCTGTCACGGCAGTTGCGACGCCAGAACAATCTGCCAGAGACAATGCAGCGGCACTGGGCGTTGTGCTAGTAACTTCGCGTAACCGTGAAGAAATTGCGCAGGATGTGCCAATTCCGATTTCTGTTATTGGCGCCCCCAAACTTGATCGTGAACGTATTTTCACTGTTGACGATTTAACACGCGTGGCTCCGGGCCTGACAGCCACTACGCCTAACGCACGCCGCTCAGGTATTTCCATCCGCGGTATCGGAAAATCTACTGGTGACGAATCTCTTGAAGCCGCTGTCGGCGTTATTGTAGATGATGTGTTTCTCAGTTTACCCGGCATGACTTATCAAGACTTCACCGATCTGGATCGTGTTGAAATCTTGCGTGGCCCACAAGGCACATTGAAAGGCAAAAACACGACCCTTGGTGCAATTAATTATGTGACCAAGGAACCTACATTTACCCGTCAAGCTTATCTTGAGACCGAAGTTGGCGCCAATCAGAACGGCAGCGACTTCCCTGGTGCATTGCGTGCACGCGGCTCAATTTCTGATGCATTGGTTGATGATGTAATTGCCTATCGAGCATCATTTTTTGTTGATCGCCAAGAAGGTGATATTGAAAATATCAACGATTCCCGAGAAGGCAGCATCGCTAATCAACGTTTTCATGAACGTAATCGTTTCGGTGGTAAAGTCCAATTCTTGATCACCCCAACAGAGAACTTCAAGGCAAAGATCAGCCTTGACTATTCCGAATCTAAGGAATATAGCAATACAAAGCCTTTCCAATATGATCCGGCAACATTTGCAGATGGCTCATCAAGGGGAACTACTTATAGCACTCGATTAGCACGTGATTACTTTGGTGGTTATCGTCCAATTATTGGATCCAAAGATAAAATTGATATCGGACAAGCTGATCCATTACTCACGAAAAACTATGGCATTTCTGCCAAGCTGGACTGGACTATAGGCTCCCACACCCTTACTTCGATCACAGCCTATCGTGGCTATGATTTCGACGCGGTCAACGACAGTGAACAAACACGTTTTGATATCGCGCAGAGTGGTACACTGGTCGATCACAAGCAATACTCTCAAGAGCTCCGGTTGACTTCCGACATCGGTGAACTCTTGGACTATCAAGTTGGCTTATTCTATTTACATAGTGAAACCTCACAAACCAACCGTTCTGCATATGGCTCAGATGCAGGTGCGTTTTATGCAACTGATACTCAGTATGCTAGTTTAAATGCTGATGCGATTGGCAGATCTTTACTAAGTCAGTCACTAAATGGTCTGCGCATTAATACTAGATTTAAACCAGAAACTGATAGCTATGCTGCCTTTGGCCAGATTAACTGGCACTTGACAGAAAAAGCCACTGTAACTACCGGTTTGCGCAAAACTTACGAATACAAGAACAACAGTGCTGAAAGATGGGTAACCGGTAATGCTGGTGGCTTCACCGGGGGATCTGGCACACAAGCTGCTGATGCCAATGCGATTCGTAATACCATTATTGGAAGAAATGGTAACGCCGTCTATAGCGAGCGAGAAGCTGATGAGCTACGTGATAACTCCATCTCTTGGTTGGTAAGTCCCAGCTATAAAGTCGATGATGACCTGATGTATTATGCATCTGCAGCAGGAGGAGAGAAGTCAGCTGCGATCTCTTTTAACTCAGGCACCGGCAATGTTGTTAATATCGATCCCGAGAAATCGGTAAGTTATGAATTAGGCTTTAAAGGCTTGTTCCTAGATCGTAGACTACAGTTCAATGCCAACATTTATCGCTCAATTGTCAAAGGCTATCAAGCAACTACCAACGTAATTGACCCAACGCAAGCCACTGGTTTCCGTTCCCAACTGGGCAACATTCCAGAAATTACCGCAACCGGTATTGAGCTAGAAGGGGGTTATCTCTTCTCTGACCGCTTGAGCTTCACATTTGGGGCCGCGTACAATCGCGCCAAATATGCCGACTGGGGCAATGCCACTTGTCCCGCAGAAATTATTGCCACCTCTTGCGATAATACTGGCAAGCAAATTGTGGGCGCTCCCAAACTCACAGGCATTATCGGTGCTCACTACATACAACCAATTTGGGGTGGCCTGAAGGCGCAAGCATTCTTCAGCACCGTCATCCGCTCCAAACAAAACGTAGAAAACCTGCTTTCAGAATTTGGAGAACAGTCTGGTTATTCTGTGACTGATGCTGGCTTCGGTATCATTGGTGGCCAGAAGGATAACTGGGAATTCAACGTTGTAGGCAAGAACATTTTTGACAAGGTTTACACCACCAGCGTCAACACCTATGACACAAATTCTCCTGTAGGCTATGATGGTCTTGGTCAACGTCGATACATAGGCGTGGTATTGCGCAACAGGTTCTAACCTCTCGCGCAAGCAAGTCAATTCAAGTGCCGGCAAAAGCCGGCATTTTTTTGCCTAATTTCAGACATAAGCACCTCTAAATTGTTTAATTTAAAACACTTACAACGGCTTTAGTGTTTAAAAAACAACACAAAATGTTATTCCTCAACACTTTGTTTCCTTATCAGTTTTTATATATAAAAATAAAATCATAAGGTTACAAAAGTCTACCCACTGCATCCTCAGGCAGAATTTGATTCGATCAGTTGGCATGATAAATGCCTACTGCTAACCATCCTTTTACCAGCCACTTGGCAGTTCGATGCCAATGGGTTCCAGTAATTCATCGCATCAAGTTTTTATTTGAGGAGCTTTCAGTGCAATTGCTGAATACAAGATTTTTAGGCCCAATCGTTCTAGCCGTCACCTCGGTGATCTTTGCCTCTACTCCGGCAAACGCTCACCATGCATTCTCTGCTGAGTTTGATAGCAATCAACCAATCCAGGTCAAAGGCAAAGTTACCAAGCTTGAGTTGGTCAATCCACATAGTTGGCTTTATCTGGATGTACAAGACGCATCTGGCAATGTCACCAACTGGGGGTTTGAGTTTGGTACTCCGTTCGGCTTGAGGCAAAAAGGGCTAGCCAAATCTACTTTGCCAATTGGAACCGAGGTCACTATCAAGGGTTACCGTGCCAAAAGCGGGAAAGCCTTTGGTTACGCCGTTGTGACTGTACTGGCAGACGGACGCTCGTTTGAGACCGGTGGCGCACAAGATGCACCTACCGCAAGAGAAGTCGCGCAATAACTTCCTGCTGCATCGCTCAAATACTAAGTTAGGAGAAATTTCTTGAGTGTTTTTTCACAGCCGCTAGCCAGGAAGTTCAGGCAACTTATTCCTGCTGCAGTAGTATCCCTGGCATTCATTGCAGGCACCGCCATAGCAAAAGATGATATTCCCCGCTTAAAAGGCAAACCTGACTTTTCAGGGTTCTGGCAAACAACCAGCGCAGCCAACTATGATTTGGAGCCTCATTCCAATCGGGTGGATGCCCCGCCAGGGCCTGGCATTGTCGAGGGCCAATTCATTCCTTACTTGCCTCAGGCACTGGAACAGAAAAAGAAGAACTTTGAAGATCGTGCCAAAGCAGACCCGGCGACGAAAGGCTGGACATTGGGTACTCCCCGCGGGATTTATTATCCAGCACCATTTCAGATTCTTCAGCGACCTCAAGATGTCACGATTCTTTTTCAGTTCGGGCACTCTGTCAGAACAATTCACACCAATGGCACTGACCATCCAGAAGAGTCTTTAGACACATGGCTCGGAGATTCTCGCGGGCATTGGGAAGGTGACACGTTGGTTGTTGATGTAAAAAACTTTAACGACAAAACCTGGCTAGATAGTGCTGGCAATTTCCACAGTGACGCATTTCATGTGGTTGAACGCTGGAAGTTTCTCGACAAAAACACTATCGAATACAAGGCTACCCTTGAAGACCCTCAAGTATTTAGCCGCCCTTTCGATATCAGCGTGATTCTGCACCGCCATCGTGAGAAAAACTTTCAGCTGATTGAAGATTACCGTTTCACTTTGGATTACGACCAATACTATCCGCCCAAACCGGATAACAAGTAAGCCATCGCAATCAGACAACAGGTATATACATGAACCAACTGAAATTTAATTTTAAGCCTGCGGCCATTGTCATGATTGGCGCATTGTCGTTGCTCTCACTTCATGGGTTTGCAGAAGACAAGAAAACAGAACCTGCGCCTCCACCTACTAATAGCGGCATTAATCAGGAATCCACTTTTCCTCAAATCGCCTCTGGAAAATGGACCGGCCCTTTTTTACCTGATGGCCAGCCTGACGTGCAAGGCTTCTGGTCAAACACGATTGCCAATCACAATAACTTCACCGACCCCCAGGGCGGCATTCCTGGATCTGGCAGAGCACCAAAAACCCCAAGAGAACAACGTGCGCCAAGCCGGGTGAGTGACCCGGCCAGCGGCGAAGTGCCATTCCAACCCTGGGCGTTGGAAAAAGTGAAAGAGTTTCAGGCACATTTTCACGACCCTGTCGAACAGCAATGGGTAGAGCCTTTAGCAAGATGCGCCCCTGGCGGAGTGCCAAAGTCATTTTATTGGCATGGTTACGAAATCCGCCAATATCCAGGCTACGTTTTTTTCTACTTTAACTCAGGCACACGGCTTATCCACTTGAATAAGAAAAACCATCTGCCAGACAATATCAAGTTATGGAACGGTGACTCATATGGGCACTGGGAAGGCAACACCCTTGTCGTGGATGTAAAAAACCATAACGGCAAGGCCCTGTTTGGTCGTACAGGTGAATTCATCAGCGAAAATGGCCATATTCAGGAGCGTTTCATTTTTAGTCCTGATCGAAAACGCTTTAATTACGTTGCCGTTTTCACTGACCCTACAGTCTATACGAAGCCTTTCACAGTCACTATTCCGGCCCGCCGCTGGACTGAGAATGACGAGCCAAATGGTTGGCATTTTGAAGTTGGCCAAGCAAAACATAAAGGCAAAAACGTGATCCTGGAAGGTGAAGAACGCATTTGTGCAGAGAATAATGCCGCGTTCGGCATGGGTGCTCAGTAGTCAAGCAAAGATGTAGCGCTACTTCAATCAATGAAGCGCTTTTTAGTCGCCGTGCCAACTTAACAGAGAGCACGGCGTCATTCTACGTGTAATAAAGGCAACAAATGTCAGTCTTAGCATTTGCAGAACTGCTTTATGATTCCGAGATCGGGACTTCCCTGCGGGAATCTTTATTTGCTTTCCCCATCGTTGAAGGCATTCACCTGATTGGCCTGGCGCTCTCGGTTGGCTTACTTTTTTTTATCGATTTGCGCCTGGTTGGCCTGGTGTTCCGCCACGTCCCCATCCCACAAATATTGAAACAATTAAGACCATGGCTTTTGGGTGGTTTTGCCGTCACCATGGCGACAGGGGCGTTATTGTTTGTGGCTGGAGCGACAAAATTAATCGAACTCCCTGTATTTCTATGGAAACTGGCATTTATCGTATTCGCCGGCATCAATGCAGCTTGGTTTGAATTCAAATGGGGGCGTAATGTTCAGCAGTGGGGCTATGCGACAACTTTACCGACTGGCGTACTTGTCGCTGCCTGGGGGTCTCTCATTTTATGGAGTCTCGTCGTCATTACAGGACGCTTGATTCCCTACCTTAGCTATTAATTGATACCCATCAGGACTACATCATGACGAGTCTGGAACTCTTTAACGCCATCCAAAATAGCGGATTCGGCGTGTTTATTGGCAAACAAGATCGGATGTTATGGGCGGTTGCTCAAATCGCCCACATCGCAGGCATTATTTTGGTACTGGCGCCCATCGTGCTGATCAGCCTGCGACTATTTGGATTCGGTTTATATCAACAACCATTACCCAAACTCGCCCACGAAAGCTCAAAATTAATTTGGCTTGGGTTTGGATTACTTGTAGTTTCCGGCCTGCTGATTTTCATTCCTGCAGCACTGCATTATCACAGCAACCCGGTTTTCTGGATCAAACTTTACCTTATCCTTGCTGCATTATTTATCCAGGTCACCCTATATAGATGGATCACCAAACAGGAAAAACCGAATCCATGGCTAGCCAGATCGATTGCGATTGTCACATTGACATTGTGGTTTGGCGTTGCCTTCGCTGGGCGCTTTATAGGATTTGTTTAATCGTGAAACATCGATTCCGTTATTTATTACCAGCTTTGTTTGTTACATTAAGCGCCGCACTGACTGCATGCAATAAAAGCATCGAAGAGGAACCCCCGCTTTTCAATCCTACCGCATCGCTGCAAGAAATCATGATATCTATCATCGATCCCAATGCCGATCATGTATGGAACGCGGTATCTACAGTGATTACCAGCGAAGGCATTGAAGAAAAAAGCCCGCAGACGGATGAAGAATGGGCCGAGGTTCGCCAGCATGCCATCACCCTAGCTGAAGCGACCAACCTGCTCCTGATCACTGGTAGAAAAGTAGCCCACGAAGGCGCAGAAACCTCAACTCATCCTGTTGAATTGGGTGCAGAACACATTGAAGCAACCATAGCAAAAAATCGCAGTGCTTTTATTGCCAGTGCACATTTGTTGCATACCGCAGTTTATGAAGCAATTACTGCGATTGATAATAAAGACCCTGAAGATCTCCTGCGTGCGGGAGAGAATATTCAACGCGCATGCGAAACATGCCATGCACGATTCTGGTATCCAGGAGAAACCATTCCAACTTTCCCTCGACTAGAAGGAGAATAACGTAAATAAAGATTGATTCACTGAGAAATAAAATCTAACATTTTTCAACTTACGGTTTTTTGCTGGTACCTCCAGCAAAAATAATAGGGAATCCGGTGCCGACATCATGATCCTAACCCGGAACTGCCCCCGCAACTGTAATCGGTGAGTCTGTTTGCACCTCTTGCCACTGGACATTGATCTGGGAAGGCCGCAAACAAGACGATGACCCGAAAGTCAGGAGACCTGCCGTAAGACAGTTATGCTGTTCGAATAAGGGCGGGGTGTCCTGTAATCGGCGATTTTTCTGTCGCTTCATTCACGTTATTCATTGCAAGCACTGGTTTGGGCTAACGCCTCCTAGCCAGTACAAATTGCCTTCGGCAATTCATCTTGCATGCGTAATCCCAGCCCCTCTCCGACATCATAGCTGCCATGCTCATGGCGATCTCGTCATGCTGAATTTAATGAATTTGGGAGCAACTGAATATGAAACGCACAAACCATATCCTAGCCGCCGCTGTATTGGCAGCCTTATCCAGCGGGGCGCTGGCAGAGGAAGCCACGCTAGAGGAAATCCAGGTCAAAGCACAGCCCGACAAACCCGGACTCAACTTGAAAAAGACCAACAGCACCAGCAACCGCTTGGGACTGACCGCACAGGAAACGCCTGCCAGCATTGAAACCCTGGATATCCAGACTATTCGACAGCGTGGTGACATATCCGTCCGTGAGGCAGTCACACGTACCACTGGTATTACTGATATTAGTACGCCTGGTAATGGCCAGTCATTTTCTTCTCGTGGTTTCGCTGGTAACAATTCCGTTGCTCAAGCTGAAGATGGTGTCAGGTTAATGACAGGTGCGGGGACACTCACTTATCCATCTGACACTTGGGGATATGAACGTATTGAGGTACTGCGTGGCCCTGCTTCAGTATTATTTGGCGATGGCTCTTCTGGCGGCATTGTCAATAGCATCCGCAAACAAGCGAGCCGTGAAGCCTCTATAGAAGCATTGGTTGGAGCTGGTTCATATGGTGCATACCGTGCTGCACTGGGTGGCACTGGCGCTATAAGTGAAATTGGTGCCTTTCGCATTGATGCATCTGTATTGGGTGGTGATGGCTATATAAGCCGCGGTGACTATGACAGCAAAAAAATCATGACATCGTTATTATTTACCCCCACAGATCATCTGCGAATTGGTTTTACCCTGGATCATGCCAAAGATTCACCCACTGCCAATTTTGGTGCACCTTTACGTAACGGCAAGATTAACCACGCATTGCGCAGTTCAAATTACAACGTAACTAATAATGAAATGGAGTTTGAGGATACCCGTGCCCGGGCAAAAATTGAATGGAATGTGACTGAGCACCTACAATTAAAGAATGAAGCTTACTGGTTCAAATCTGACAGAGAATGGCAGAATGCTGAAAACTACGCACTTAACTCCATTACAAACACAGTAACCCAAAGCACCTTTCTTGCCATTACTCATGGTCAAAAACAAATTGGAAATCGATTTGAGATTATTCATAGTGATGAATTTTGGGAACATCAGAATCGATTTTCTGCCGGCTGGGAGATTTCGAGATCTGAACTCCATCATGCGAGTAATGCTGGAAATACGGCTAGTAACGTTATTCCTTTAGGTGCTGACACAGGTTTATTTCTCAGCACGACGGCAGTATTACCTAATTACAATGGCACCATCAGGCAACAAGCATTTTTTGCCGAAGATGCATTTAATCTAAATGACCGCTGGAAGCTGATTGCTGGTGTTCGTAAAGAATTTATTCATTCGGATCGTGAAGATTTTAGAAATGTCGCAAATGAAGTCCGCGATAAATTCTCTCCTGTCACATGGCGCCTTGGTACAGTGCTTGAAGCAACCGACAATACTAATCTCTATGGGCAAATAAGCAAAGGTACTGATCCAATTACTAATTTACTGGGCTTAAACCTAGCAAATAGCCAATTTGACCTAACCCGCTCACGTCAAGCAGAAGTCGGTATTAAGCAATCTCTGGAGAATATCAAAGGGGAATGGACACTTGCGCTATATCATATTGCCAAGGACAACATCATTACGCAGGATCCAATTACACCCTCCATTTCTGTGCAAGGTGGCAAACAGTCTTCACGCGGTATTGAATACTCCACCACGCTGTATCCTGTTGAGCACTGGCGTCTGGATTTCAATGCCGCATTACTGAATGCTAGGTATGATGAATTGAGAGAAGGTGGCGCCGGCATTTCACGTGCAGGCAATACTCCAACCAATGTACCAGAGAAAGTGGCAAATGCTTGGGTCTATTATCAGGCACCCGAGTGGGAAGCTGGCATCGGTGCACGTTATATAGGCAAGCGTTACGCAAATAATGCTAATGACATTAGCTTGGCTGCTTATACAGTTTATGATGCAAGCGCAGCCTGGCATGTAAACAAGCAGATGACGCTACGCGCCAATATTCGTAACTTGACTGACAAGTTCTATGCAGCGCTCGCCTATGGTAGTACCCAGCAGATCGTCGGCGCCCCCCGCCAACTAGAATTGACTGCGGAATTCCGCTACTAGCCTGACGCATCGTATACCTCACGGGAATAAAGGCTGCCCTTTATTCCCGCTCATCATCAATATAAATAATCCAAAATCATGAAACAAAATCGTCTTGTCACTTTCGCCATTGTTGGTATTTTCTCTAATCCGGCATTTGCCGAAACTCCAGCCTTGCTTGAAGAAATTACGGTGTCCGGTCAATCTGACAAACCCGGCATCAAACTCAACAAGGTCAATACCACCAGCAACCGGCTGGGACTTGCCGCTAAGGAAATCCCGGCCAGTATCGACTCGGTCGATACCGATACGATCCGCCAGCGAGGCGATGTTTCCATCCGGGAAGCGGTCACACGTACCGTGGGGATTTCTGATATCGGCACGCCTGGAGTTGGGCAGTCCTTTTCATCTCGCGGCTTTGCCGGAAACAATTCTGTCGCACAGGCGGAAGATGGTATTCGGCTGATTACCGCAGCCGGGACATTGACCTATCCGTCTGACAGTTGGGGATATGAAAGAATCGAAGTGCTGCGCGGCCCTGCCTCCGCATTGTTCGGCGATGCTTCCAGCGGCGGCATTGTGAACAGCATTCGCAAAAAGGCCAGCAGGGAAGCCTCATTGGAAGCATTAGTCGGAATCGGCACGCGCGGTGCTTATCGTTCTGCGCTTGGCGGCACAGGTGCGCTCGGTGAAATTGGCGCTTTCCGTATTGACGCATCCGTCGCTGGCGGCAACAGCTACATTGACCGCGGCGATTACGACACCAAGAAGATCATGACTTCATGGCAGTTTGAGCCTTCCGATAATGTGCGTTTTGGCTTCACGCTCGATCATGCTGAAGACTCGCCCACCGTGAACTATGGCGTTCCTGCGGTGAATGGCAAACTGCTTTATGGCCTGCGCAGGAACAATTACAACGTCGGGAATAACAAGATGGATTTCGTCGATACCCGGGCGCGGGCAAAAATCGAATGGGACATTACGCCTGAACTATCTCTTACGAATGAAGCCTACTGGTTTCACGCAACACGCGACTGGCGCTATGCTGACGACCTGCGCCTGAACCCTTCGACACTGCGTGTTACCCGTGCGGCATTCCGCAATGTGGACCATGACCTCAAGCAGATCGGCAATATTTTCCAGCTTGCCTCCAGCTCCAGTATTTTTGGCCAGGAAAACCGTTTAGCGATCGGCGTGGATATCTCCCGTGTAGATTTCATGCACAAGATGAATACCAATAACTCACTCACCGATACGGTCGATCTGTATGACCCGGCCGCAGGTAGCTTCATCACCAACCAGGCACTACGCAACAATTATGCTGCGGATCTCGATCAGAGAGCGCTGTTTCTGGAAAACGCCTGGAATGCGACGGACAGGCTGAAACTGCTCGTCAGCTTGCGCAAGGATTACATCGATACCAAGCGCAAGGATTACATTGCCCCCGCCGCAAGCTCATCCCAGAACTTTTCCCCGTTCACCTGGCGGGTTGGCGCAGTCTACGACGTTACACCTGATTTCTCATTGTATGCACAGACCAGTCGCGGTACCGACCCGATCACCAATATGCTGGGGCTGAATCTCGACAATGCGAGGTTCGACCTGACCAGGTCGCGCCAATATGAAATTGGCATCAAGCACCTGCTTTCTCAATCAAAGGGAGAGATCACACTGGCTGCCTACCATATTGCCAAGGATGACATCATTACCAGAAGCCCGACAGACCCGTTGATTTCTGTGCAGGGAGGCAAGCAATCCTCACGCGGCATTGAATTCACCACGACGTTGCTGCCGGTTGAGCACTGGCGTATCGACTTCAATGCCGCCCTGCTGGATGTACGTTTCGATGAACTATTTGAAGGCAACACCGGGATATCAAGGGCAGGTAACACGCCTAGCAACGTGCCGGAAAAACTGGCCAATGCCTGGGTTTACTACCAAGCCCCACAATGGGAAGCGGGGATAGGCGCACGGTATGTCGGCAAACGCTACGCAAGCAATACCAATGACGTTTCGATGGCTGGATATACTGTATTCGATGCCAGTGCGGCATGGAATGTGAATAAACAGATGACGTTGCGTGCCAATATCCGCAACCTGACGGACAAATTCTATGCTTCCATGTCCAATAACAACGATCAACAACTAGTTGTCGGCGCACCGCGCCAACTTGAACTGACTGCGGAATTCCGCTACTAAGATGAAAGCAACCTATGCGGCTCTTCTCCATGCGTAACCTGCACCTCTGGCATCGCTGGCTGGGGATAGGCTTTGGCCTGCTGGTATTGCTATGGTTTATCTCCGGCGTAGTCATGATGTTTGTGGCTTACCCGCAACTATCGCAAGAAGAGCGCATTCCGCAGCTGCAAGCCGTCGACCTTCAGCTGGTGCGCATTACGCCAGATGAAGCGGCAGTAACGCTCCAGGCCAAACCTGAAAAGATTCGCCTCAACATGCAACAAGGGCGGCCGATTTACCACTTCCTGCACGAGGGTAGCTGGCATTCTGTCTGGGCGGACAGCGGCGCACCGCTTATGGTTACCCAGGAGTTGGTTCCGGCACTTGCCAACGCCTTTTTACCCAACGCATCCATCCGCGATATTGAACTGCTGAAGCGCGACCAATGGAGCATATCTTCCGCGCTGCATCCCCATCGGCCCTTGTACCGTGTGGCATTCGATAACGCGGACAATACTGAACTCTATCTTTCCAGCCATACCGGCGAGGTAGTGCTGGATACCCACGGTGCCGAGCGTGCCTGGAACTGGCTGGGCTCGGTTATTCACTGGATTTATTTCACGCCATTGCGTGCCGATTACCCCAAGGCATGGCGCCAGGCCATCATGTGGTTGTCATTCCCTGCCGTCATCATGAGCCTGTTTGGGATCTGGCTGGGGATAGACCGCCTACGCCTGCGCCGCCGCTACAAGGGCGGGCGCATTACCCCCTACAAAGGCTGGGCCAAGTGGCACCATATTTCCGGCATGCTGGCAGGCGTGTTCTGCCTGACCTGGCTGTTGAGCGGCTGGCTTTCAGTCAAACCTTTCGACCTGGTTTCAGGCAGGTCGCTTTCGCCGGAAGAAACCCAGGCATGGCAAGGCAAGCGCACGCCTATCAATGAATTACGGCTGCCAGCCAACTGGCAGCCACAAGAAAAAATCGGGGAAATAGAATGGGTGGATTTTGCCGGGAAAAGCTACCTGCTGGCCCAGGCAGAGCACGGCAACCGGCTGTTTGATGCCGCTACCGGCAACCATATCCCAAGCCTGGACATTGAACAACTGAGCCTCCAGGCCAAGCAATTGCAGCCCGGTACCAACCTGCAATCCGCCACCTTGCTTGAGCAGGGTGATATTTACTACTACGGCAAGCGCCTGGAGCGGGTATCACCCGTGGTACGCATAGACTTCAATGACGCCAGGAAAACCAGTTATTACATAGACCCCGGTAGCAGCCGGATTGTCGCCTCGCAAGATAGCAACAGCCGCACTTACCGTTGGCTGTTTGCTGCCTTGCACCGCCTGGATTTTGCGCCCTTCGACAACCGCGAGCTGCCACGCTGGATATTGGTCATTGTGCTATCCATAGGTGGCACCATCCTCACTGCTGCCGGCATGGTAATGGGCTGGCGCAGGCTTACTCGCGCCTAGCTGCCATATTGTTGCAATTGCCCGCGATCAGCGGCGGATTGCCGGAACCCGGCCTGAGGATGGCACCGCTGCCCACGCCATTGGATGCCACACAAGCCTGAAAGCCTACCCGCGTGCTGCGCGGCGTGGCGGTGTTGACCAACACTTCACGCTGTTCCTCGCTCAAAGCCAATGGGCCTCGCTCGGACAACAACTGGCCATAGGATGGATAAGCGCCATGCGTCTCGCGGAACATTTCCAGCTTAGCCTGTAACTCCTCGGCAATGCGGTCAGTATCAATATTGCCCTGTGCCCGCTCTTCACGCTGTTGCTGCAGCGTAAGTGCTTCAAGCGCTTCTTCCTGCTTGCGCTGTTCCAGCGCGCTCTTGGAAACGTAAAAAATCCCGGAAAGAAACAACAGCAAGAGCACGGTGTAGATCAGGTTAATGATGATGGCAAGGATGGCAAACAAATTGCTGTGCCCATGGGCGCGTGATTTCAGGTAGGCGAAAACCCCCACTACAACGCCCAGAAGCGGAACGCAGAACACGGACAGCAACAGTGCAATAATGCCTAGCTTCTTGCCAGGATCTACTGTTTCCTTTATTTCCAATACTTTATCAGACGATGCCATTGCTGCTACCTAAAATCAGATGAATGCGAGATTAAACCATGCGGGCAGAAAAAAACCACATGTGCCCGTATCCTACGCCCCTGCAAATACTATACATTTCGTATATAAAATATATAATCCCAATACCTTGCTGCTACAAACCAAGCAATTCATTCATCAACATTGAGGAAATACAGGAAATGAAGACACTGAATGAGCCCATCAAGACTATGCTGGCGAAAGAGTTGCCGATCCAGTCCACCGTCAACAAGGACGGGCTACCGAACATAGGCCCCAAACGCTCCCTGCGCATCTACGATGACCAAACCCTGATTTTTAACGAAAACACCGGCGGCCAGACATTACAAAATATTCGCGATGGATCCAAGATAGCGGTGGCCGTGATCGACCGTGCTGCCTTGGATGGATACCGCATCGTCGGCACTCCTGAGATTTTCAGTGAAGGCACGCCGCCCTATGAGAATGCGCTGGCCTTTGCGGAAAAGAACGGCATGAAAACACCCAAGTGCGCAGTGCTGGTGCATATTGACGACATTTTCACCTTGAAATCAGGTCCTGATGCAGGCAAGAAACTCTGATTTATCTCTTCAGCCAATCAATGCGGCAATATATCGCCCTGCCCGGGATTGGCTGAATACCTGCCGCGTAATTGCTGATAACTGACGTATTCTCCCAACACCCGCGTCATATGCCGTGAAGCAAGCTGCGGCAAATCGCCAAGGCTGTCATCCTCACACAACGCGCTGACCTTTTTCAGCGCCGCCAGGTAATGCGTTTCCGCAAGAAGTTCCGCACCTTGCTGCCGGTACAATCCAGCAAGGTTATGATGGCTGATCACAAATGCCGCAATCACGGCATCGCAATACGCAGGGCATGCTTCACCAGCATGCCTGCAACACACCACCATTGCAGATTCTGCTATCTCAAGTGCCTGCCGGTAATATTCCTCAGCCTGGATATCTTGCCTTTCAAACGCGGCATTGGCCCGGTCCATGGTCTGCTCCCAGGCATGCAAAGCTGGAGGGAATGAATCATCCGGCACATGCAATCTCGAGATATTCCCCCAACCCGTCCGGCCAAGCGGTCAACAGTTCAAAACCATCCTCGGTGACCGCCACCATATGCTCCCACTGTGCCGACCAGCTGCCATCCCGGGTGAGCACAGTCCATCCGTCCTGCAATGTCCTGGTCATGGATTTTCCGGTATTCAGCATCGGCTCCACCGTGAAAATCATGCCAGGCTTGAGCCGTAACCCCTTGCCGCGCTGGCCGTAGTTCAGCACTTGCGGTTCGGCATGGTAAACCTGGCCGATGCCATGTCCGCAAAACTCCCTCACCTCGCTGAACCCATGGGCATGCGCCACTTGCTGGATTGCAAATCCCACATCCCCAAGCGTATTGCCCGGCTTCACCTGCAAAATACCAGCACGCATCGCCTCATATGTGGCAGTCACCAGCGCCTTGGCGGCAGGAGCTGGTTCTCCCACAAAATACATGCGGCTGGTATCGCCATACCAGCCATCCTTGATGATTGCGACATCGATATTGAGGATATCCCCATCCTTCAGCACCTGGCCTGGCGAGGGAATGCCATGACACACCACGTCATTGACAGAAGCACAAATGGTCTTGGGAAAGCCGCCATAGCCAATATTTGCCGGGATGGCCTTCAATTCCTGGACAATGAATTCATGGCAGATAAGGTCAAGGTCGTCCGTCGTCACGCCAGCTTTCACATGCGGCGCTATCATGGCAAGCACTTGGGCAGCCAGCCGCCCCGCTTCGCGCGCCCTGGCGATCCCGTCCGCGCCATGCAGCACGACCTGCATCACACAGTCCGCTTCAAACTGATCACGGAAGCCACATCGCCCCCGGCCGATTTCAGGGCATTGCCCACTTCCCCGCCACTCTGCTCGATCTGTAACAACAAGCGGCATATATCCGTATAACTCAACTGCGGATGCATCTCCGCCAGCATCCCCACCCGCAGCCAATGCTCTGCTTGCGAATTGATCGAACGACTGAACGCATTGCTCGCAGAGCGGATGTTTTCATGCATTGTGTCCGAAATCTTGACGATGCCCATGGTGTACTCCAAAATAAATATAATGTATACAAAACGTATAATATCAAAAAAGCATTCTGATGCCACCGACTGTCTATAACTTAGGCGAAATAAGACCTTGTATTAACGATCGCGATACTGCGGCTATTTAACAAAAACAGAAGGGAAATCGAAGAGGGAAATCCTCGAGGAGAGTGTCAGGCATATCCTGTCATGTGACGGGATATGCCTAGTGCCTAGCTATCTTAAAAACTCAATATTTCCAGCGCACCATCAGCAGGGCATTTCTTGGGGTGCCGTAAATGTTGTAAAACATGGCATTGCCGGGATATTGCAGGTATTTGCGGTCAAACAGGTTATTGACGGTCAGAGACAAATCCCAATGCTGGTCGATCTGGTAACCCAGCTTGGCGGAAGCAATGGCATAGCTGCCTTGGCGGGCCGTATCGGTATACATGTCGCTTTGCGCCTGCACGCCGGCCCCTACGCTCCATCCATTCAGGACGCCCGAGAACGCGCTGCCGCCAAAGCGGTATTGCGACCAAAACTTGAACATATGCTGCGGGATCTGGTTGGCTGCAAAGCGGTCGCCAGCATCCGCAGTGCTGTCGCTGCGGAACTTGGCTTGATTATAGGTATAGCCAATGGAAAGGTTCAAGTTCTCGCTGGGTTGCCCAGCAACCTCGAATTCGACGCCCTGGCTTTCCACCTCTCCAGCCTGCGTGTAGCAGGTACCTGTGGAAGTACCGCCGCAACCAATGTTGGCACTGTCGACTATGGCGCGGTTTTTATCCCGTATCCTGAACAATGCAACCGAGGCGTTCAAGCGTCCGTCGAGAAACTCGCCCTTGAGGCCGGTTTCAACCTGCCAGCCTACCCGCGGGTCCAATACTTTGCCGGATGCGTCGAAATTGGTTTGCGGTACAAAGGTATCCGCATAGCTGGCATACCAGGTGACCTGTTGGTCGATATCCCATACCAAGCCGCCATAAGGGGTGAATTCCCCGTCGGTATCGGCATTGCTGTGTTGCCATGCCGTCCTGTTGGGCCAGCCGGTGCGGTTCTTGCTGCTGAAATCAGTCCAGCGACCGCCCAGTATCAAACTCAGCGAATCCAGCACCTTGATCTTTGCCGAGGCATAAAACCCAGATTGCTCGGTGTATGTCTGGCCTTTGCTGAGGATGTTGGTATTCAGGACGCCGTCCCAGTTGTGGTTGGTGAGCGGAGATTGATTAGTCGCTGATGAATAACGCGAGCCGCCCAGATAATCATATTCTGCCTTGTTATAGCCGACAGTCAGCATATGAGTGCGGCCGAATAATTCCACCGGCCCCGATAAGTTGAAGTCCATGCTGAGCCAGGTGGTTTCAGTATCGATAAAGCCGACATTGACGTTGCTCAACCCAGTCGTCGTGCTCACGGGTGCCGTTGCATACACGCCATAGCCGGCATATTGGTTATTCTTGTAGCTATACACACCCTTGGCTACCCATCCGCTATCGAATTTGTGCTTGAAATCCACCGCAATATTCTTGTCCTCATCCTCGGCATTCTTGTCGATGCCGACAAACGTGGACTGCCGGCTCGGCAAACTGCCGTCGCTATAGGTTGGCAAGCCCCAGAAGGTTTTGTAGTCACGGTCTGAATAACTGGCCCACAAGCCCACCGTCGTGCTGGGCGTAAGATCGTATTCCAGCACGCCGTACAACAACTTATCGCGATTCATGCCGACATCGTAGAACCTGTCCTGGTCCTGGTACACCATGACCGTGCGGCCGCGCAAACTGCCATTCGCATTCAAAGGGCCGCCCACATCAAACTCCGCGCGCTGCTGGTCCCATGAACCCAGCCCCGCGACAGCAGACATCGTCAGCACATCCTGCGGGCGCTTAAGTACATAGTTGATCGTTCCGCCGGGCTCGCCGCTTCCGGTCATCAATCCAGAAGGACCGCGCAGCACCTCGACACGGTCGTAGAGTGCCAAATCACAATGGCGTGAAGTATCCTGTTGCGGCACCCCGTTGAACTGGGTATTGGCTGTATAGCCGCGAATCATGAAGCTTTCGGCGCGCTCATACCCGTAACCGCGCACGCCCGTCATCTGGTTGAGCGCTTCCCCTACCGTGGTGAAGTTCTGGTCGTTCATCTGCTGGCGCGTCATCACCGACACTGACTGCGGAATCTCGCGCAAGGTCTGCTCAGTCTTGCCTATGGTGACAGCCTTGGCCGCATAGGTACCGGTGCCTTCAGTCACTGCGCTACGTTCCAATTTGGTTGATACGCTTACTTCCGGTAAGGTGGAAGCTGGGTTGCTTTTGTCGCTGCCCAGCGATTTAGCTCTTTGCAGCACAAACACGCCATTGCCGCTATCCACCACTTCCAAGCCGGAACCCGCCAGCAGCGCATCAAATCCCTGCCGGACTGTATAGCTTCCGTTCAACCCACGGCTTGTTTTTCCTGCCACCAAGGCAGGCTGCACCGTAATACTGACTCCAACCGCACTGGCAAAGTCGCCCAATGCCGCATCCAGGGGTCCGGGATTGATGTTGTAGCTTGATACCGCTTGCTTGGTGTTTTCTTCTGCTTGTGCCGATGGAAGGCAAACTGTTCCTGCGACAGCCATGCAAAGCATGGCGCCGCGCACTGCCTGTTGCAGACTGTAATGATGAGCCTGTTGTTGCATGAAATCCCCTTTGGTGAATATGAATGCGAATTGCTTTCAATTCACTTCACACGCGAAGTGCAGATAAAGGGACAAATGCAAGTGAGAAATTCAGGCAGGTTAATTACTCAAGCTGGTCAGCGCCACCCAGTAGCGGGTACGGTAGCTTATCCTCACCGGCAGTACTTGCGGCAGGCTGGCAATCACCTGGTCGGTGTTATTCAATTGGAATGCGCCGGAAATTCGCAACTCGGCAACCTCTGGCGCACAACGCAAGAATCCTGGCCGGTAGCGCTCGAGTTCGGCCGCAAAATCCTTGAGTCGCATTTCCCGGGCATGCAACACGCCTTTTATCCAGCTGTCAGCATGCTGGTTTACCGCTGCCGGCTGCCGGATCTTGCGTGAAGAGAACGTGGTTTGCCAACCGACGGCGAGCACCTGCCGCATGCCGCTACTGGTGGTAATTTCCACCGCGCCTTGCAACACGGCAAGCGAAATATCATCGTGCTGCTGCCGCACGATGAAACGCGTGCCGAGCGGCCGCAATGTGCCGTAGCGGGTTTCCACCAGCAATGGCCTGTAAGCCGGATGTTCGGGCGGCACATTGTCATGACCAGTCTGGATAAGAATCTCCCCTGCCTCCAGCAATATCAGGCGCTGGGTTTGATCAATATTGGTGTTGATGCCGCTGGCGGTGTTGAGGTGCACCTGTGTGCCGTCTGCCAGTGCAATTTCACGACGCTCGCCGACACGTGTGCTGTATTGCGCAAAATAAAGCCGTGCTGATTCGCTGCGCCAGGCCTGCCAGCCTACAGAGCCTGCCACCACCAGCACAGCCAGCGACTTGACGGCCCTGCGCCGGCCTTCAGTGCGGGAAAGTTGCAAGGTAGCAGAGGCGAGGCCTCCGGGCAAAATGCCCAATTTGGCGCTGACTTCCTGGGCACGCTGCCATGCAGCCTCATGCAAAGGATTAGCCTGACGCCAGACAACGCAAGCCTGGCGGTCTTTTTCCGTGGCCGAGGATTCCTGCAGCCTGAAAAACCATTCAGCCGCTGCTACCGCAGTCTTTTCGTCAATGGGCGATAGGGTGGTCATACGGAAAACATGATGCAGCGCGCCATGGCCTGCACCATGTAACGCTTGACGGTACGCTCGCTCACGGCAAGCTGTTTTGCAACCTGGGCGTAGGTCATGCCGTCAAGCTGGGCCATCAGGAATGCCGCTCGCACTTTTCCCGGCAGGCCGTCCAGCATGTTGTCGATCTGCTGCAAGGTTTCCAGGATCAAAAGCTTGTGCTCGGGAGAGGGAGCTGGCAACTCCGGCATCATGGCCAGCGAATCCAGGTATGCCTGCTCCAACGCACGCCTGCGGTAGAGGTTGGCCATGAGCCGCTTGGCGACTACAGTAAGGTAAGCGCGGGGCTCTTTGAGCTGCCACCCGGATTGTTTTTCCGCAATGTGCTCGGGCGCCGTCATGATGCGCATGAAAGTGTCCTGCGCCACATCGGCCGCATCCGCTGCATCACCCAACTTACGCCGCAACCAGTCCTGCAACCAGCCGTGATGGTGGTTATAAAGAAGTTGCAGCGATTGCCGCTCCTGGTCGAAAGACATTGCCTGGCCAAAAAATAAGAATTGTTCTCATTTTAATCAGCTATCCCACCACAGTCCATCCGTTCTGAATCCTAGTTTCTATTGGGGACGTCCTGAGGCCTTGACGAAGCCCCCTCCCCATAAGCAATGGCTCTAGAAATCGATGGTAGCGGAAACGGTCAATACCCTGGGCGCGGACAAGACGATGCCGCCCGAACCGGCGCTGCTTTCCCAGAAACTGCGATTGGCCACATTCTGTATATTGGCGCGCAACGTCAATGGATGGCCGAGATAGTCAGTGCGATATCTTGCCCCGAGATCCCAGCGCACCCATCCGGGCAATGACAAGGTATTTTGTGCATTGACATATTGTTCCCCGGTCGCAATTGCCCGCGTACTCAGTGTTAGGCCAGGAGCAAAAGGCGCGTCCCACTCGAGGCCGGCATTCGCAATCCAGCGTGGAGCCGCCACTGCATCCCTGCCGTCGTTGTTTCCGTCTTGTGTCCTCATCTGGTTGGCCTGCATGTAAGTCACACCGCTAATGGTGCGCAAGCCGTCAGCCAGTTCGCCTGCCACGCTGAGCTCAATGCCGCGGTTGCGCTGCTCGCCATCCATACGGTACAGATAAGCGGTCGGGGTGCTGCCGGGCACATTGATGGCATTCGGCTGTTTCAACTCGAACAAGGCTATCGTGCCCAACAGGCGGCCAAAATCCACCTTGACCCCAATTTCCTTTTGCTTGGTTTTGACCGGCTCGAATACCTGGCCCGCGTTCTCGGCCGGAGGCGTAACCTGGGCGCCAGGGCTCAGCCCTTCGATGTAGTTGACATAGAGCGAGGTATTGTCCCAAGGCTTGACGACAATCCCTAGGGCAGGAGTGTTGACCGTTTTGTCGTACTCAGAAGCCTTGCTGTTGACGGGAGACCCGCCGTCGTAATTATCTATGGCCACCTTCTGCCGGCGCAGGCCCAGTATCAATTGCAGGGCGCCGTCATGCCAGGACATGGTATCGGACACCCCCACCGAGGATATTTTGGTTTCGGACGCCTTGCGCATACCGAAGAATCCGCCATAGGGCGCATTGGATGCAACCGGGTCGGCAACCCATACCGGGTTTTCCAGGCTGGAGGCAAATGCCGCCCATTGCGCAAACCCATAGCCTGCCTCGATATCCATGACAGAATAGGAGACATTGACTTCATGCTGGGCAGCCAAGGCCATAAACTTCACACGGCTGCCCAGCAGATAGGATTTGGTATCGGAATATTCCGGGTAGTTAACCGGGGAAACTCGCAGGAGACCATCTGCCGCCTCGATTCTTGACTCAGTACGGAAATTGCTGTGCTCATGGTCCCTCGTGCCTGCCGCGCCATACACTGTCCAAGCGGACGAGATGTCATATTCCGCCTGGGCCACTTGGTAATCATCCCGGTACTTCCTGCGTTCCCAGTCCTGTGCCAATTGCTTCCCTACCCTGGGCGTGCCGGGAATATACTGCAGGCTGGGACTGAGCCTGTATCCCAGCGAGGCCCCTTTTACATCATCAGATTGATATCCAATATCCAATGAGGCACGCAGTTTCTCTCCCCTGAAATCCAGCCCGATCGCGCCCGTGATCAAGGTTGCCTCCTGGTTGGAAATAGCCGTATCTCCGCTGCGATAAACCCCGTTCAAGCGTATCCCGAACTGGTTCTGTTCGCCCCAGCGCCGCCCTAGGTCGATATGCCCGCCCCATTGTGAGTCCGAGGCATAATTAAGCGTAAAGCGCGTAATCGGCTGGTCCGTCGCCCGTTTCGGCACCACATTGATTGCGCCGCCAACGCCGCCGCTAGGCGCCATGCCCATCAGCAACGCGCCCGGCCCCTTGAGGACTTCCACACGCTCCACGGTTTCCAGCGACAACGTACCGTAGGGCAGCACGCCATACAGGCCATTGAGGGCGACATCCCGGTTACCCAGCACGAAACCGCGCATGAAGAAATTGTCTCCGCCGCCGATGCTGGTATTGCGGCCGCGCGAGCTCATGCGCACGGCCGAGTCGTTATCGAGCACATCGGCCAAGGTTGCCGCCTGCTGGTTGCGGATGAGATCGCTGGTATAGCTGGCGATGTTGAACGGCGTATCCATGACATCGCGGTTGCCGAGCATGCCCACGCGCCCGCCACGCGCCACTTGCCCGCCAGCATATGCCCTGGGTAGCTCGCCTGGCAATTCTGCTCTCTCCCGAACGGAAATTTCGGGCAGCACGGCATCGCTCACGACTGAAGCGTTACGCAGCACATATCCGCCCCCGCTCACCTGCGCGGCCTGCAATCCGGTTCCCGCCAGCAAGGCAGCCAGCGCCCCTTGCAAGGTATATTGCCCGGCTAGGCCCGTGGTCGTCTTGCCTGCAGTTTGTGCCTCGGTAAAGGTCAACAGGACATTGGCATTGCTTGCCAGGCTGCGCAATGCTGCCGCTAATGGTCCGGCAGAAATGTTGTAATACTGCGCAGCCTCGGCTGGACGGGTCGCTGCCGGGGTGTCTGCGTGGGCGATACCCGGCATAGCAAGATACATGGTTGTGGAAAGCAGCATTGATGCGCCGCAGGCGGCAGACTGTCTGAGCGCCATGGTTTTAGGTATTGGAATGTTGCGGTGATGATGTTGCCGGCGTGGCATGTGGTTCCCCTTGTGCTGAATAGTAAAAAAACGATTCCCTCACAAGGTAAGTGCCGCGAAATAGTCAATCGGGCAGAAATTTTTTAATTAAGCGGGAGATGGCGCGCCTTCCACTGCCACCCAATAACGGGTACGCAGTTTCACCTGCACCGGCAGCACATTCGGCAGGATGGCCAGGATGCGGTCAATATCGTTCAATGGAAATACGCCGGAAAAGCGTAAATCCGCCACCGCAGGGGCACAACGCACCACGCCGGGAAGATAGCGCGCAAGCTCTGCCATGAAATCCCCCAGCCGTATATTGTCCGCGACAATCTGGCCCTTGATCCAGGCGAGCGATGGCTCATCCAGCGCAGCAGGCGTACCTATGCCGATGCGGGTAAAGAGGATGCGCTCGCCCTGCTTCACCACCAGGCGTGCCGCCGGGATTTCGGCAGGCACAATCTCTACGGCACTCTGCAATACAGCCACGGCGGTATGCCCGTCCCACTGCCGCACAACAAAATGCGTACCCAAGGCCTGTATACGCCCCTGAACGGTTTGCACATACAAGGGACGCGGATCGGCAGGCCCGCCGAAGGCTGCCTGCCGGGTCATAATGGCGATTTCCCCTGCCAGCAAACGCACCACCCTGGCTTGGTCATCAAAACGCACATCTATCGCAGTGGCGGTGTTCAGCGTCACCCTGGTGCCATCTTCCAGTGTGATGCTGCGCTGCTCGCCGGCTGCCGTGCGGTGATCGGCGGTTGCTCTTTGCCACGCATTGGTACGGCTGGTGACTGCGCCGGTGGCAAACAGTACGCCGCCCCATGACAGCAAGGTGATGATCTTGCGGCGCCCGGGCAATTTCGGCGCCTGCGACAGCGCGTAAGGGGAAAGCGCGCCGTAGGCCACCTTGGGCTGCATATTCCCCAGCCAGCCGGTGACAGTTTCAAGATGTTGCCAGGCATATGCATGGTCAGGATCGGCCTCACGCCATTGTTGCCAGCGCAGTTTGTCTTCTTCCGTCGCTTCGCCCGACATCAGCAACGTCAGCCATTCGGCAGCCTGGTCAGCCGCGGTTGCGCTGATGCGCTGCCCGCCGACCAACAGGGTTTGCGACGGCTCGGCAGGATCATGATGGTCAAGAGAATCTAACTGCGGCATAGAAGGCTCTCACACCGTCAATGCGAACAGGCATTGGCGGTTGGCCCGGGTAAGATACTGCTTGACCGAACTGGTGGACACTTGCAGGCGATCGGCAATTTCCGCATAACTCAGCTCCTCGAGATGCGCCAGCAGGAAAGCCTCTTTTACCTGCGGCGGCAAGCCGTCCAACGCCCTGTCGACCTGCTGCAATGCTTCCAGCGCCATGAGTCGTACCTCGGGCGCTGGCACCATGGCCTCCGGCAGGAAGGAAAGCATTTCAAGGTAGCTGGTTTCAAGCAATTGCCGGCGGTAGCGATGTGCCATCAGGCGGCGCGCGATCGTCACCAGGAAAGGCCGCGGCTCGCGGATTTCCTGCACCGTATCCGCCGCCATGATGCTGACAAACGTGTCCTGGGCAAGGTCATCCGCCACGAAAGCGTCGCCCAGCTTGCGTCTCAGCCAATCGTGCAGCCAGCGATGGTGGTTAAGATACAAGCAATGCAATGATTGCGGCTGATCAATCGACATGGCACGACCATTAAAATAAGAATTGTTCTCATTTTAATGCAAATCCGGGCCGGATGCATGTGTCAGAACGCAGCCTAAATACCATCCCGAGAAGGAATAAAAGCTCGGTCGATGTTCTGATGCATTCGATCCGCCATTTGCATCAAGGCAACATCGTGGGATTTTTTCAATGCGGTTTTCAGGCCGTTTTTCTGTTGATCGAGCAACTCCAGAATTTCTGTCTTCATCTGCTCACGATAGCGAGCTTCATCATAAGCGATCATGGCCTTATCCACGGCAAACCAGGTCGCAATCCCTGCCGTAACACCGCACGCTGCCGCGAAAGGGCCCGCAGGAGAGCATAGGGCTGTGGCGGTTCCCACGCCCCCAGCGATGGAACCACCACGTTTGGCAATCACTCTGGCAATCATTGAAGTGGATGTAATACGTGGCGCCAGGGCACGGCCAAGGCGATAGGCAAGCTGGCGGGCTGTATAGGCAGAAAATACTAGGCCGCCAGCACCCAGCGACACGACCGCGCGTTGCCTGTCGCGAGAGAAATCCAGCGCACTCAATACCGGCAGCTGGACAGAAGCCAGGGCGCAGGGCGCCTGCTCGATTTCCTTGATTAACTGGCCTTGCAAGGCCGAGGCCGCATATTGCAAGTCGCGGCTGGAATCAGTCAATGCCTGGCGCGGAATGTCATGAATCATCTTCTCCATTGGCTCGGGATCAAACATGGTTTGCTGCATTTTCTCATTCAGCAAGTCCTCAAGGGTTTTATTCCCAGCCACCTTGTGAGTCACAGCCACCGCCAGCCGTTCATATTCTCCCTTGATGGAGAAATACCAGTCCAGGTAATCATCTACCCGCTTTTCCACACCCGTGAAAGCCTCATCCACTTGCTGATCGATGCGTTGATGGGCAGCCAACTTGGCACTGGATACCGACTGTTGCAAATCCTGCCTGACAGAAGCCTGAAGCAACGCAATTTTATTTGCATCCACCTCGCATGGATTCAATAGCTCGCTGACCTGTTCGACCACAGGCTTGAACGCAACTTTGGGCAATCCCCAATAGACCAAGGCCAGCAAACCGATCATTAGCAGCAGGATTCTGGTTACCCGGCTTGTGGCAATATGTTGCGGTGTTTGCCTGGCGAGCCTGTCAGCCAGGCTCAGGACGCCCAGCAAATAATGATTGAGGGCATAAGCGATAACGCCAGCGGGCAGCAACACCACGAGCCAGGCCAACACTTTGACATACACATTATCAATACCGGGAATAAGCACCTGGGCGGCATGCCAGACCAGTTGATCAATTGCAGCCAGCCATGCATTCACAAAACCAATCCACTGGGTGGCAGACTCACTCAGCACGCTTGCATGGATTTCCTCAGCCAGCACATGCCAGGCGACAGGCCGGGTATCAACCGCCCCATAAAAGAAATCCAGGAAGAAGAATGCCACTGCAAGCAGCACGGTATTGAGCCACAGCAGCGGCCAGTTCCTGGCAAACACGCCAAGATAATCCGCACGCACCTGGCCTGCCAGTTGCCTGTTGCAGATATGGGCCACATATACAAGCACCAGGCAGTCCAATGCCACGACTCCCCATTGCCCGGCACTGAGCAATGTACTGGCAGACAAAAGCAATGCGGCCCAGAAAAACGCCCGGCCCACTTGCATGGCAAGCACAAAACTTCCGGACCAGAGCCAGCGCCTCAGCTTGCTATCCGGCATGGCAGCCTTGTCCAGCATGGCCCGCCGCCTGAACAAAAGGCCTTCTGACAGATGCGCAAAAACCGGCGGGCTGAAAACGATGACCAAGCCAAAGACTTGCCAGTATGTCAGCCTGCCCAGGTACAAGGACGCCCAGTAAAGTGCGGCACATGCCAGCGCAAGCGCCACTAATTGAAACGCGGATTGGCCTGATTTACCCACGATGTGATCGCCCCCAGCCAACAGCCGGATTGCTGGTCACTTTATCAATCACAGGCTGGCTATCCATTTATGGCAGATAAGGCGTGAGCCTGCCCCAATCCAAGCGCTGCTCCACCTCGTCGGCAAGACGTTCCAGGCTGGCTTCACGCAAGGCGACATAATCGTAGTGCGCCATTTCCTCTTGCGCTTGAGCAAGCTGGTGATAGCCTGCCCAGTCCAGCCAGGCCTGCGTTGCCTCGGCATGATCGAACAAGCCATGCAGGTAAGTACCCGCTATCTGGTTGTCCTCGGACAATACGCCTTCTGCCTGCGGACCGATATAGAGCAAAGGCCGTTCCAAGGCAGGGCCGCTGCTTACGCCCATATGGATTTCATAGCCAATTACGGTAGCATCGGCGAAGGCCAACTTGCCTTCGACTTCTTTGAGGTGTTTTTCCTTGGTCAGGGTGGTTTCCATCTCCAGCCAGCCGAAGCCGTCGCTAGAACCCGCGTCGCCCTCAATCCCATGCGGATCGTGAATTTTCCGGCCCAGCATCTGGAAGCCGCCGCAAATGCCCAGCACCTTGCCGCCATAGCGCAAATGCCGGGCGATCTTGTCATGCCAGCCATGCGACTTAAGCGTGGCAAGGTCACCGCGCACATTCTTGCTGCCGGGCAGGATGATGAGATCGGCAGGCGGCACAGGCTCGTTGAGTTCAATAAACTGGAAATCGACATGGGGGTGCATGCGCAGGGCATCCATATCGGTATGGTTGCTGACATGCGGCAGCACCGGAGCGATCACGCGTAGCCAGGTCTGTGGCTTTTCCAGTGTTTCTCTTGCCACGGCATCCTCGGCCTCGATATGCAGGTTGTGCAGATAGGGCAGCACGCCCAGCACCGGCTTGCCGGTTTCGCGCTCCAGCCAGTCGATGCCGGGTTGCAGCAAGGCGATGTCGCCACGGAAACGATTGATGACAAAGCCGACGATACGTTGCCTTTCCGATGCAGAAAGCAAGGCCAGGGTGCCGACCAGATGGGCGAACACGCCACCTCTATGGATATCGGCGATCAGGATTACCGGGCAATCCGCCACTTCGGCAAAGCCCATATTGGCGATGTCATTCTCGCGCAGGTTGATCTCGGCCGGGCTGCCTGCCCCTTCCACCAGCACGCACTGGTACTGCTCGCGCAGGCGCTGCCAGGAGTCCAGCACCGCCTGCATCGCAGTGGGCTTGTAGGCATGGTAGGCATTGGCTTCGAGATTGGCAGCCACCTTGCCGTGAATGATCACTTGGCAGCCGGTGTCGCTGTTCGGTTTCAGCAAAACGGGGTTCATATCGGTATGTGGCCGCAACCCGCATGCCTGCGCCTGTACCGCCTGCGCACGCCCGATCTCGCCGCCGTCGCTGGTCACAGCGGAGTTGAGCGCCATGTTCTGCGGCTTGAATGGCACGACGCGCACGCCCCTGCGGTACAATACCCGGCATAGTGCAGCCACCAGCGTGCTCTTGCCCGCATCCGAGGTGGTCCCTTGAACCATCAATGTTTTGGCGTATGTCATTGGCCCATTATCCCACTACTTTTCTCGCAACCCCAGTCTTGCTGATTGCCGCCCTGTTGCTGGACAGGTGGCTGGGCGAGCCCAGGCGCTGGCATCCGCTGGTGGGGTTTGGCAATATTGCCGCCTGGGTAGAACAGCGCCTCAACCGCAGCCATACGCCTGTGATCTCCCGCCTGCTGGGCATTGCCGCCTGGCTGGCACTCGTGTTGCCATGTTTTGCCGCAGCATGCTGGCTCACCCGGCTGGCCCATGGCTGGCTGCTGGACATCCTGCTGCTTTACTTTGCGATTGGTGCCCGCAGCCTCAAGGAGCATGCCATGCGCATCCACCACGCGCTTGTGCAACAGGATTTGCCTGCCGCCCGGAAAGCCGTGGGCATGATCGTAAGCCGCGATACGGCATCGCTGGACGAAAACGAAATTGCGGCTGCCAGCGTGGAATCGATATTGGAAAACGGCAACGACGCCATCTTCGGCGCCATTTTCTGGTTTGTGCTATTGGGCGGGCCTGGCGCGCTGTTATTCCGCCTGGCTAATACGCTGGATGCCATGTGGGGCTACCGCACGCCGCGTTTCCTCTATTTCGGCTGGGCCGCGGCGCGCTTGGACGACCTCATGAATCTGATCCCGGCCCGCCTGACTGCCTTGAGCTATGCCTTGCGCGGCCATACCCGCACTGCATTGATATGCTGGAAAGTACAAGCGCGCACTTGGTATAGCCCGAATGCGGGGCCTGTCATGGCTTCCGGGGCAGGCGCTCTACAGGTCATCCTGGGTGGAGCAGCCAGCTACCATGGAATACTAAAATCCCGTCCGGTGCTGGGCATGGGATCAGCAGCGGATACAAGCAGCATCCTCGCGGCCGTACGCCTGGTGCACCGTAGCATAGTGCTATGGCTGGCTGCCGTCCTGGTGCTGAGCTTAATTGCAGGAGCCGTCCATGCTTGAACATGGTGGCAACCTGCGGGCGGCATCAGAGCGCTTCGGCATTCCGTTCAGTGACTGGCTCGACCTTTCCACCGGCATCAACCCGCACGGCTATCCGGTACCGGATATCCCGCCATCTGCCTGGCAACGACTGCCAGAAACCGACAATAGGCTGGAACAGGCAGCCGCTCATTATTATGGCGCAAAGCAAATACTGGTCACGTCCGGCTCACAAGCCGCGATTCAGGCCCTGCCACGCCTGCGCCCGCATTGCCGGGTGACCGTGCTTGGCCCGATGTATGCCGAGCATACCCATGCCTGGCAACAGCATGGTCACACGGTCAACGAATTGGTTGACTTGCCTGATAGCACAATGCTGGGCAATACCGAGGTCTTGATACTCTGCAATCCCAACAACCCCACGGGACGTATGATTGCACCCGATCAGTTACTGCGATGGCGTCAAATACTGGCCGCTCGTGACGGCTGGCTTATCGTGGATGAAGCCTTCATGGATACTACCCCGCAATTCAGCCTGGCTGCATCCAGCCACCTGCCTGGGTTGATCGTATTGCGCTCGCTTGGTAAGTTTTTCGGGCTGGCGGGCGCACGTGTAGGCTTTTTGCTGGCAGAGACCGGGTTATTGGCCCGCTGTGCCGAGCTGCTGGGCCCATGGCCGGTCAGCGGCCCAGCGCGCATTGTGGCCGAGATAGCGCTTGCCGATCGCAACTGGCAGCAGCACAACCGCTCGCAATTGCTCGCTGCAAACCATCAATTAGCCAGCGTGCTCCGGAAATATGGTCTTGAACCCGTAAATGGCTGTGCCTTGTTCCAATGGCTCAAGCCGGAACATGCTGAAAACCTGCATCTGCGCCTCGCCCAGCTTGGCATTTGGACACGTTATTTTCCGTCGCAACAAGGTTTAAGGCTTGGTCTGCCGGGTCATGCCGGCTGGTCAAAGCTTGAGACCTCGTTAAAACAGATTTAGAGCAGCTAGCCAGGAGCGAGCGCTTCGCTGAGTTTTGTCAGCCGCTCTTAGACCATGGCAGTAAAGCGGTTTGCAGGTCCTCGATGACGCTATCCCAATCACCCACGGCTGGCTGACGGAACAATCGGGCTTGCGGATACCACGGCGTATCGGGCCGGTGAAGCATCCAGCGGTAATCCGGCACAAACGGCAGGAGCACCCACACAGGCTTACCCAACGCCCCGGCCAGATGGGCGACTGAAGTATCGACACTGATGACAATATCCATCGCCTCGATCAGTGCTGCGGTATCGGCAAAATCCTGCAATTGCTGTTGGTGCAATTGCAGGGCTGGCAACGCTGCGAGCAAGGCAGCATCCGCGGGACGTATTTCTTTTTGCAGAGAATGAAATTCCAGCGGCAAGGACAACAGTGGCGCCAACTGTGCCAATGACAGGCTGCGCCTGTGGTCGTTGGTATGCCCGGTTGAGCCTGACCAGACTAGGCCGATACGAGGGCGCGTAGCGGGTGCCAGGTTGAACAGCGCTTGCCGTTGCTGGTCTGCGTGCAGATAAGGGATATCTGCCGGCACAGACTCAACCGTCGTCCCAAATATCATGGGCAGGCTCATGAGGGGTGTAAGGTAATCAAAACCCTCGAAGCCGCTCTCGCGCGCAACCACCTGGCATTGCGGCCCCATCGTCGTCAGCAGGCCGACCAGTGGCGGCTGCACTTCCAGGATCACATGCGCTCCCAATGCCGCCACCATGGGCACATAGCGGCAAAACTGGATCGTATCGCCCAGGCCTTGCTCAGCATAAAGCAGTACCCGCTTTTGATTGACGTCACACTGGCCCAGCCACTCTGGCTTGGGCGAGCTTTTACGGACTCCCCTGGCGAAACCGGCGATGCCAAAGCCCGCTTCATAAAGCGGCCAGCCTTGCTCGTATTCCCCCAGCAGGAGATGCATCAGGGCCTGGTTCCAGCGGAATTTATTCTGTTCGGGTTCCAGTTCGGCAGCACGCGCATAATCCTGCAATGCCTCCTGAACCATGCAATAATCCAGGTATAAATTGCCGCGGTTGTTAAACGCTGTGGCATTGCCGGGAGACATCTCGATCACCCCGTTGTAGAACGCCAGTGCATCTTCAAACCGGTCCATTTCGGACAGCGTATTGGCGAGATTCAAATAGGTGGAAATGTTATTGGGGCTCAACGCCAGCGCCTGCTGGTGATCCAGGACCGCCTCATCAAAGCGCTTGGCGCCATGATATGCCAACGCGCGGTAGTGATAGGCAATGGCAGCATCCGGCTTAAGTGTGGCTGCATAGTCAAAATGGGCAAGCGCAAACTCATACTGCTTCAACGCTGTCAGGGCGCGGCCGCAGCCAACCAAGGCATCAAAATCCTCTGATGATTGCGCCAGCACCTCGTTATACCGCGCCAAGGCCGCATTGGGGTTGTCCACGGCAAGCAAGCGACCGGCCTCATCCAGTATCGAACGTATGGAAACAACACCCTGCTGTTTGACGCGACTTGCCTTGCCCATATCTCTAGCTAGCGATTGACGTATGCCACCCGCGTCACTGTGTCCTCAATAATGATCTTGCTGACACTAGCATAGTCAATCTGCAGCTTAAACGTGTGAATAAGCGGTAAATCCAGCGCATATCCTGTCAATGCGCGGATCACCCCTGCATGCGTGAAGACCAGTGCCGGCCGCTCGGCATGGTCCAAATCCGAAACAAATGCCTGGACGCGCTGTGAAAGCTGCAAAAACGACTCGCCATTGGGCGGTACATGCCGCACATGGTCCTCCGCCCACACCTCTACCAAGCCACGCGGAATATCATTCCAGGACTGCATTTCCCAATCGCCGAAATTCAGCTCCTTGAGCCGGGCATCCTGCTGCACCGACACTTGCGGGCTGAAAGTTATTGCCACTGATTCGGCAAGTTTCATGCAGCGTTGCAGGGGACTGCTATAAATCACAGGGTCCCGCACATGCCCAAGCTTGTGATACAGCGTATCAAATTCAGCGAGAAAAGTTTCCGTTACGTCAACATCGCTATGTCCGTAACAGGTGCCAGGCAATACATCCGGCGTAGTGTGGCGAACCAAATAAATTTCCAATTACATACTCCAGATCAGAATGCCAACATCAGGATACCAAGATAAAACGCCAATTCTGTCAGTTGCTGCATGGCCCCCAGGCAATCGCCGGTATAACCGCCAAGGCGTCGACTGAGCTTGCGGCTGAACCACAGCCAGACGACCGCTACCAGCAGCAATGCCGGCCACTGGTCTACCGGCAGCAATAACATAGGCGCTAGGCCAAGCACGATAGCAACCCACAGGCTTGTCAACGAAAGTTTACTGGCCAGAGGTTTTGCCTTGCCTTCTTCCCGCACATACTCCTGCCTAGCAATCACCAGCACAGCAGCCAAGCGGCTTACCGCATGTGCCGCCACCATCACAAACGGCAGGATTTCGATCTTGATATGGCTAAGACTGGTGAACTTGAGCATCAAGGCCAGCAAAAGCGCAATCGCGCCATAACTGCCGATACGGGAGTCTTTCATGATGGCCAACGCTTGCTCCCTAGTCCATCCGCCGCCCAAGCCATCCATGGTATCTGCGAGACCATCTTCATGAAAAACACCGGTGAGCCAGACTGTTGCCAACATGCTCAAGACAATCGAGACACTCAAGGGCAACAGCTGCAAACTCAAGCAAAACACCAGGGCCCCTGCCAAGCCGACCAAGACACCGACCAGCGGAAAATACCGCGCGGCATCATTCAGCTCTGCAGGTTCAAAATGCTCTATAGGAGGCAAGGGCAAGCGCGTAAAGTATCCCAGCGCCAGCAGAAACAAACGCCATTGCCGGCTCATGCGCTACCCTGGCGGCTGATACTCGCAGAATCAAACGAAGCCATCTGATTCAGGAAGTTGACAGCAGCCTGCACCAGGGGATAAACCAGCGCAGCCCCGGTACCTTCACCGAGCCGCAATCCAAGATTCATCAAGGGTTTGGCCTTGAGCTCCTGCAATAAAAGCGCATGCCCTGCTTCAGCCGAGCAATGTGCAAAAATACAGTAGTCCAGCACCGCCGGCGCAATCCGGCTTGCCACCAGCAAGGCCGCTGTCGCAATAAATCCGTCAATCAGCAAGATAACCCGGCGCTCTGCTGCCCCCAACATGGCGCCCACCATCATGGCAATTTCGAAGCCGCCAAAGGTGGCAAGCACTGCAACAGGGTCTGCTTTATCCACATGGTGATGTGCGATTGCCTGGCGGATTACGGCTACCTTGTGCTTGACGCCGGCATCGTCCAACCCCGTCCCACGCCCCACGCACTGCTCTATCGGCAAACCACACAGCACAGCCACCAAGGCAGACGCAGAAGTAGTATTGCCAATGCCCATTTCCCCCATGCCCATCACATTCGTCCCTGCATCGGCTTCAGCCTGAGCAAGTTTATAACCGTTAGTCATGGCCTTCACGCACCGGGGCAAACACATGGCGGGGATTTTCAGAAAATTACTGGTGCCCATGCTCACCTTGGCACGAATCAAATCAGGATGCGCAGAAAACTCGTAATTCACGCCAGCATCAATAATTCTGACTCGCATATCATGCTGACGGGCAAACACATTTATGGCGGCCCCGCCCCCAAGAAAATTCACGACCATCTGCCGGGTCACTTCCTGCGGATACGGACTAACGCCTTCCTCCACCACACCGTGATCCCCCGCAAAAACCAGCATGGCCGGACGTTGCAGGGCAGGCGTCAATGATTGCTGAATCAATCCAATCTGTAACGCCAAGTCTTCAAGCTGACCAAGCGCCCCTATAGGCTTGGTCTTGTTGTCGATCTTGGCTTGCAATTCAGCTTTGAGACTCTCGTCCAGCGGAGAGACAGAGAATTGTGGCAAAGTATGGCTCATGAAATTTACTTTTTAAATCAAGCTTGGAGCATACCCGAGCATGCAACTTTTTAAAATACAGGAATAAATCACGAATTTTTCGTGATCGGTTAAGATCTGTTACTGTTTTATTCGTAACCGCACCGAAGCCGATTTTTGAGCAGGTCAAGGCATGAGGGGTGATGTTTGGTTGTTCAAAATGAACGACGAATAACGCAGCAACGCGGCTCGTGAACAAAACATCAACAGGCCCTAGACTAAACGCTGAAGTTTGCTATAATGCTGGCCTTGCGTGAGCTCCGAGAGCCGACGTAATCAAAGTAACAATGGCCAGGTAGCTCAGTTGGTAGAGCAGCGGATTGAAAATCCGCGTGTCGACGGTTCGATTCCGCCCCTGGCCACCAAAGAATACCAAAGGGTTAGCTTCAGTGTTGAGCTAGCCCTTTTTGTTTTCTGCAGGATTTCTTGGCAATCTCCCAACCAAAGACAACGCCATGCCCCATGCAAGCATCCGCTGGCACACCTCCGACATTGAGATTTTATTGGTGAGGCAACTACTATGAACAAGCTTCCCTACCTCAACGGATATCCTGCCACCTTGCTTGCACAAATCTGCACCTTGCTGGAAAAAGGCCAGCTTGGCGCCTGGCTGGAACACAAATATCCAACGCGCCATGACATCCAGACGGATAAAGCGCTGTACCAATATGTGACGGACATCAAACAACGCTACTTGAGAAATGCACCGGCTGTAGCCAAAATACAATTCGACAACCAGCAGCACCCGATGAAGGGAACACTCGGCACCAACACTTTCGTAGCACGCGTGCAAGGGAACAGGCTGAAGAACAAAAACGAAATTCGCATCGCTACACTTTTTCGCGATGCTCCCGAAGCGTTTCTACGCATGATCGTGGTACACGAGCTGTCACATATGAAAGAGAAAGACCATAACAAGGCCTTCTACCAACTGTGCCGGCATATGGAGCCTGACTATCACCAATTGGAATTCGATATGCGGGTATGGCTAACCTGGCGCGAGCGCAGGCATGCTTGAATCCTGATATTTAAGACAGTTAACGACCATGGGATGCGAATATTCAGCTGGCACGACATCGCCACGCCCAAGAGCAAAATCACCAATATGGCTGTGGTATGATGGCCCGCTTGATAACTTGCGGTTTAATGTTCATGGTGAGTCATACCGATATTGATGCAAGCGAGCTTCACGCATTCTTATCCTCGCAAAAGACCATTCTGGTGGATGTACGCAACGATGATGAAGTCGCGCGGGGCGTCATTGAAGGTGCCATGCACCTGCCGATGGCCGTCATCCCCCATATGGGCAAGCTGTTGTGCGAGCACAATGAAACCGCACTGATCTTCTACTGTCACAGCGGCATCCGCTCTGCGCAGGCCGCCGCCTTCATCGCCAGCATGGACCGCGACAACGTCTACAACCTGCGTGGCGGCATCCTGGCATGGGCCAATGCTGGCTATACCTTTGTACTCAAGGCCGGTTGATCATGGAATTCCATCAAGAACTCGACGCGCGCGGGCTCAAGTGTCCGCTTCCCATCCTGCGCTGCAAGAAGGCATTGGCTAACGTAGCCGCAGGCGAAATTCTCAAGGTTATCGCGACCGACCCCGGTTCGGTCAAGGATTTCCAGGCTTTCTGCAAACAGACCGGCCATGAAATGCTGACGATTGCAGAAAACGAAGACGCCCCCCAAAAAGAATTCATTTTCCATATCAGGAAACGTGCGACATAAGCCCTGTGCGCCCATCACTACCAATCACCTTCAAATCGCTTGAATATCATAATGTCAGCGAAAATCCACGCTTGGGTAGCGCTGTATTTCCTTGCCGAGCGCCCAGCCACAGTTACCTTAGATATAGTTAAAATATGATAAATATGCTAAAAGCAAGATCAAGAGTAGCGTACACTGATACAAAAAAAAGGCATCAATACTGCGGGAAAGTGGCGGTTACCTGAACGCAAAAATACCCGCTCTTCGCGGTCGTAGGGATAAACTGCCATCTCGGAAATATCTACCTCCCAACTCATGGATGGAACAAATGGATACTTCGCCTTACCCGATACCGGCCAACGAAGAGCAGCGTTTGAAAGTCTTGGCTCAGTACCATCTTCTGGACACCCCCGAGACCGAAGATTTTGATAGGTTGGTCAACCTTGCCGCCCGCTTGTTTGAAGTGCCCATCGCCTTGGTTTCGCTGGTGGATCATGACCGGCAGTTTTTTAAGGCACGCGTGGGACTCGAGGCCTGCGAAACAAGCCGCGAAGTCTCCTTCTGCGCCCACGCGATTATCCAGGATGACATCCTCTTCATTCCCGATGCGCTGAACGATCCCCGTTTCTCTTCCAATCCCCTTGTAGTCGGTCCGCCCTTCATTCGTTTCTATGCAGGCAAGCCACTCATCGCCCCTACTGGAGAGAAGCTCGGAACAGTCTGTTTGATCGACAGCAAGCCGCGTACGACCTTCAGCGACGAAGACCGCCACAACCTCTCGGACCTGGCAGCCCTGGTCATGGACCGCATGGAAATGCGTCGCCTGGACTACGTCAAGACCATCAGCCAGAAGCGTTTCGAGAATATTGCGGCCACCTCCCCCGATGCGATCATCTGCTCGAATGCCAAAGGCGAATTTACGTTCTGGAATCGCTCGGCAGAGAGGCTTTTCGGATATTCGGCCAGTGAGCTTGCGGATAAGTCCACTGCCGTGATCGTCCCGGATAGCTGGCGTCATATCTATGACGCTGAACTGCAACGGCTACAGCAAGGCGAAAAGATGGAGCTCGCCGATCAAACTATAGAGCTATCAGGGCTACGCAAAGACGGCAGCGAGTTTCCAGCAGAGTTTTCGCTGTCGACATGGGAAGAAGGCAATACCATCAGCGTTGGCGCTATCGTGCGTGACATTACCGAACGCCGGCAAAACGAAGTGCGGTTGTTCCAACTGGCCTCGCTCGACGCGCTGACCGACCTGCCGAACCGGGGCGCATGGCGCGCATGCCTGACGGAGACGCTCGCCGCCGAGAAACCCGCGACGATCCTGCTGCTCGATCTCGATAGATTCAAAGAGGTCAACGACACCCTGGGGCATTCTGCTGGTGATACGGTATTGAAAGAGGTTGCCGCACGCATGAAAGCGACCTGTGCCAATGCCATCATGATGGCCCGGCTCGGCGGCGATGAGTTCGTGGTTCTGCTCCCGGGAAATAATGTCAGGGAGGCAAAAAACATCGCTCAACAATTGGTGAACGAGATTGCCAAGCCCTACGAGTTCGTCGGCCAGTCGATTGAAATCGGTGTCAGCATCGGCGTCTCGCTTGCACCAATGCACAGCGCCCGCTCCGATGAATTGCTTGGGGCTGCTGATCTCGCGCTCTATAAGGCCAAGGCCGCAGGCAAGGGGCGCTATGAACTATTTACGCCGGCCTTCCGCCAGGTTGCCGTGGCGCGCCGTGCATTCGAGCAAGAACTGCGGCTCGCCTTCGAGAACGGTGAATTCGAGCTTTTCTATCAACCGCAGGTCGCGACAAAAACACAGCAACTGACCGGGGCCGAGGCATTGATGCGATGGCGCCACCCTGCGCGCGGCCTGCTGGCTCCCGCTTCATTCATTGAGGTGCTGAGCGAGAAGCCCTCTGCCGCCGCTGTGGGTGAATGGATATTGCGCACCGCTTGCTTGCAGGCAGTCAAGTGGCAGGCTCACATTCCCTATTTTCGCATTAGCGTCAACCTGTTCGAGGCGCAATTGCACTCAGGCCGCCTCCTCACCGTGGTTCAGAAGGTACTTGAAGAAACCGGCCTTCCTGCGGAGTCGCTCGAACTTGAGATCGTTGAAAACATCCTCTTGCGCAACGACAATATGACACTGAAGCTTTTGCATGGCCTGCGTGATATCGGCGTCGGGCTCTCTTTCGACGACTACGGCACCGGCTTCGCCTCTCTTAGCCTATTGAAACGTTATCCGGTAAACCGTCTCAAGATCGACCGATCCTTTATTCGCGACGTCAATGCCAATCCAGAAGATGCCGCCGTGGTAAACGCCGTCATCTATCTTGGCAAGAGTTTTGGCCTCGAAGTCATCGCCGAAGGCGTTGAGACGCAAGCGCACCTGGACTTCCTCATGGACAGTCATTGCACTGAAGTCCAAGGCTACCTATTCGGGAAGCCGGTTCCAGCGGACGAGTTCTCATCCGCTTTCATTAGCACGTAAAGAGTGCTTATAAACTGACTCCACCCAAGATTATGTCTCCTTGGCAACTGGATTGGTGTGCTTGATCTTGGCCATGAAGACGACTCGGAAAACCCCGCTGCATCTTGCTTCAGCCTAATATATAAAAGCTCGGGCTAGCAGCATGGTCAAATAAAAAAGCCTCCGGTCGGAGGCTTTTCCACTACTTCAGTTTGGCCAGTTGTATCTGCAGTTTTTCCAGCGTTGAAGTGAAGACTGCTAAACGCTCCTGCTCTTGCGCAACGACTGCGGCAGGTGCGCGGGCGACAAAGCTTTCATTACCCAGCTTACCCTGCGCCTTACCGATTTCACCTTGCAAACGGGCAATTTCCTTGCCCAGGCGCTCTTTCTCAGCAGCAACATCAATCTCGATCTTGAGCATGAGCTTGAAATCCCCAGCCAATGCCACCGGCGCATCAGCCTCAGGCAATTCATCCACGATCTCGACTTCCGCCAGCTTGGCTAACGCCTTGAGATGCGGCGCATAGGCGGCCAGCTTCTCCGCGTCACCAGCCGCAATCAAAGGCACGCGGGTTGCGGGCGACACGCCCATTTCACCGCGCAGGCTGCGACAAGCGTCCACTGCCTGCTTAAGCAATGCCACCCAGGACTCGGCATCCGTATCGATCTTGGCAGGCTGCGCCTTGGGGTAGGCTTCCAACATGATACTGGGGCCGGTGCGGCCGGACAGCGGGCCCACGGTCTGCCAGATTTCCTCGGTGATGAAAGGCATCAATGGATGCGCCAGGCGCAATATGGTTTCCAGCACACGCAGCAAGGTACGGCGTGTCGCACGCTGCTCGGCTTCATTCCCGGTCTGCAATTGCACTTTGGCCAACTCGAGGTACCAGTCGCAATACTCGTCCCAGACAAACTTGTAGATGGCCTGCGCCACATTGTCAAAACGGTAATCGGCAAAGCCGCGCTCTATTTCCGCCTCGGTATGCTGCAACAGGCTGACGATCCAGCGGTCTGCCTGCGAGAACTTGAGGTAGCCTTCAGGCTGGGTCTTGCAGTCTTCCAGGCCATTGTTCTGGCCCTCGGTGTTCATCAGCACAAAGCGCGTAGCGTTCCACAGCTTGTTGCAGAAGTTGCGGTAGCCTTCGCAGCGCTGCAGGTCGAACTTGATGTCGCGGCCAGGGGAAGCCAGCGAGGCGAAGGTGAAGCGCAAGGCGTCGGTGCCGAACGCAGGAATGCCTTCCGGGAACTCCTTGCGCGTACGCTTCTCGATCTGCTCGGCCTGCTTGGGGTTCATCAGGCCGGTTGTACGCTTCTTGACCAGGTCGTCCAGCCCGATACCGTCGATCAGGTCGATCGGGTCCAGCACATTGCCCTTGGACTTGGACATTTTCTGACCCTCGGCATCCCGGATCAGGCCGTGTACATAGACATGCTTGAACGGAATCTTGCCGGTAATGTGCTTGGTCATCATCACCATGCGCGCCACCCAGAAGAAGATGATGTCGAAACCCGTCACCAGCACGGAAGAAGGCAGGTATTGCTGCAAGGCGACATTCGCCTTGTCCTTTTCCTCGTCGCCAGTCCAGTCCAATGTGGAGAACGGCCAGAGCGCGGAGGAATACCAGGTGTCCAGCACATCGTCGTCGCGCTTCAGGTTGCCGCGGTAACCGTCGTTGGCCGCGAGCTGAATCGCCTCGGATTCGTTGTGCGCGACATAGACCTTGCCGTCGTCGCTATACCAGGCGGGAATCTGGTGTCCCCACCATAGCTGGCGCGAGATGCACCAATCCTGGATATTATTCAGCCATTGGTTGTAAGTGTTCACCCAGTTTTCCGGCACGAACTTGATTTCGCCTGAAGCCACCACATCCAGCGCCTTTTGCGTGATGCTCTTGCCGTCGGCAGACGGCTTGCTCATGGCGACAAACCATTGATCGGTCAGCATGGGCTCAATCACGACATTGGTGCGGTCGCCGCGCGGCACCTTGAGCTTGTGCTTGTCGATCTTGGCCAGATAGCCCTGGGCTTCAAGGTCGGCCACAATCTGCTTGCGTGCGGCAAAGCGCTCCAGGCCACGGTATTGCTGCGGCGCAGTGTCATTGACGAAGCCTTGCAGGTTCAGGATGCCGATCAGCGGCAAACCGTGGCGCTGGCCCACTGCATAATCGTTGAAGTCATGCGCAGGCGTCACCTTCACCACGCCAGTACCAAACTCGCGGTCTACATAATCATCGGCAATAATCGGGATTTCGCGGTCACACAGCGGCAGCTTGACGGTCTTGCCAACCAAATGCGCATAACGCTCGTCTTCCGGGTGCACCATCACGGCCACGTCACCCAGCATGGTTTCCGGACGTGTGGTGGCTACGGTTAAATGACCGGAGCCATCCGCCAAGGGATAATTGATATGCCAGAGCGAGCCGTCTTCCTCTTCCTGCACCACTTCTAGGTCTGATACTGCCGTGCCCAGCTTCACATCCCAGTTGACCAAACGCTTGCCGCGATAAATCAGGCCTTCGTTATAGAGGCGTACAAAGGTCTCGGTAACTGTCCGGGATAAGCCTTCATCCATGGTGAAGCGCTCGCGACGCCAATCGGGAGAAGTGCCCAAACGACGCATTTGCTTGGTAATGGTGCCACCGGAATATTCTTTCCACTCCCAGACCTTTTCCAGGAATTTCTCGCGCCCAAGGTCATGGCGGTTGACGCCCTGCGCATCCAGCTGGCGCTCCACCACGATCTGCGTGGCGATACCCGCATGGTCGGTACCCGGCTGCCATAAGGTGTTGTCGCCGCGCATGCGATGGTAGCGCGTCAAGGCATCCATGATGGTCTGGTTGAAGCCATGGCCCATATGCAGTGTGCCCGTCACATTGGGCGGCGGCAGCAGGATGCAGAAATTATCCTGCTTGGAAGTATCCAGCCCGGCAGCATAGTAGCCGCGCTCTTCCCAGAACTGGTACCAGCGGCTTTCTATGTTCTTGGGCTCAAAGGATTTATCGAGGGTTTGGATTGGGGAGTTATCTGTGCTCATAGGGGTGGGATTTTAACATAGCGGCCCGCGCCGCAATCACGCGGTTGCGCTAAAAACCTACCAGCCTGCCGACAAGCGCACCAATGCCAGCAGGATGATGATGAACACCAGCCCATGGATGTAGCTCAACAGCAGATATTGCCGCCGCAGGCGTTGCGGCGACCTGCTGGAAAGCAGGAACAGGCGACCATCTGCAGGCGCGCGCATCACATGCACGCCAGGCGCCGTGCGTAATTCCCGGTGCTGCTTTTCCACTTCACGCGCCGCGGCGCGGCGGGCCAGTTCCCACTCCTTCAGGTCAATCTCGCCGTTGCCGTCCAGGTCGAAGCGCTTGAGCAATCCGTCCTTGTCGCGCTTCCATTCGGCAAGCAGGGCGGCAACATCCTCTTTCTGGTTGAGCGGCATATTGGCCCCGCCCACGGTGGCAAACTCGCCCAGCGCATAAATCGAACCCGCAAAAAGAATCTCTTCCACGCGCTTGTAATCCGCCGCATAGCTGACGCGGCGTTCCTGGCCTACGACTTCCGCATGGTCCGGGTCAATGAAACACTGGCCCGAGCCATCGGTAATCACAAAGGTTTCATGGCTTGCCCCCTCATGCACCAGGCGCCAGTGCCGGCCATCACGGCGTTGGAAAACCTGGAAGCGGTACCAGACACAACGCAGCGATGTAAACGGGCTGACAATCAGGTGCTCAGGGTCGGCTATCGCGCGGCCATATAGCTCGACATAGCCTTGCGCAGCGGAGGCAATGCGCGAAGTGGGCAGGTCGGCAATGGCGCGCATGCGTTTGTAATTGCCCGCCCAGGCAATAAAACTCACCCCGGCAGCCAGGGCCAGGCATGCCATCCAGACCCTGGAATCGCCAGACTGTACAGCGACCGCAAGCAATGCCAGATGCGCGGTGCCGCTCAGGCAATCTAGGTAATAGCTACGCCAGCCGCGCAACATGCAATGCAATCAGTAACTACTGCCTGAAACGCGCGGCAATATCGACATCCTTGAGCTCGCTGCGGGCAAAGCGCAGCATGGCTTCACGGTTAAAGCCCAGCGCACGGGCTACCAGCAGGTCAGGAAACTGGGCAATCCTCACATTGTGCAGATTGACGCTTTCATTGTAGAACTCGCGGCGGTCGGCAATCGCGTTTTCCAGGCCGCTGATGCGGGCCTGCAAATGCAGGAACTGCTCATTGGCTTTCAACTCCGGGTAGGATTCCGCCACGGCAAACAAGGCGCCAAGCCCGGTGCGCAATGCGCTCTCCGCCGCACCCAGCGCGACAACATCATGCTGCTCGCTGGCTGCCTGCACCCGCGAACGCGCCTGGATCACCTGCTGCAAGGTTGCCTGCTCGTGCTGCATATATTGCTTGCAGGTATCCACCAGCTTGGGCAGCTCGTCATGGCGCTGCTTGAGCAGCACATCGATATTCGCCCATGCTTTTTCGACATTGTTCTTGAGGTTCACCAGGCCGTTGTAGACCATGATGAAATACACCACTGCAACCACCAGTAGCACCACCAGGAAAATCTGCATATTGCCTCCCTTTTTTGCAGGCAGTGTAATCTGCATCTCTGTACGCAGGCAAATGCCATGTTCTTTGTCATTCCGGGCGAAGACCCGGAATCCTGTTAATACCGGTTTAGCAAATAGTTAGACCGGGGGCTCCCCATAAGCAAAAAGCCAGCAATGCTGGCTTTTTGCAATCTCACATTTAAAGCTTATACAGAACGGGTACGGCGTGCTGCAAACCCTATCAACCCCAGCCCCGCCAGCAACAAGCCATAAGTGCTTGGTTCAGGCACGGGCGCCAGCGTCGCAGTGAATGCCAGGTCACCACCCAGAGTGGTATTCCAATCCGTGCCGGTCAACTGGCTGCGGTCATTGCCATTGTTGAGGTAAACAAAAGTGCCGCCTTCATAAGCGGTATCAGGTGCAAAACCCCACTCATTGGTACTGGTCACGCCATCCTGAATGCCGGATGTCGTGAAATACAGCACATATTGACTGTTAGCCTCCAGGTTCACGGACGGATATGCTGTGATCTCAGTATATTCGCTGGAAGCAGAGAAGCGGAATGGATCAGACTGGTAAATGATCTCCCCTACCCTGGAACCTGTCCAAGTTCCCACTTCGACCGTAAATGCCGCATTCAAGTCTGTGAGGATAAAAGAAAACGACTCCAGTACCTGGGCCTGTTCACCGATGCTAATGGTTTGGCCATAGGTGGCAGTATCCGGCGTGCCGAATGGCGAGACCTCGCCATCCCATTGGTCTATAGTGCTGATGGTAGTAGCGGCATGAACTGCCGGTGCAAATGCTAATGTCAAAAGAAAACCCAATGCGGGAAATTTCATCACGACCTCCTTGATGTTGAATGAACTTAAGCGCCGTTACAACTCGTGCTTAAAAATTTCCCCCCTGCCACGTGACCCTAATCCCAGATTAAAGTTCTGGTACGATGGCAACTAAATATCACCACGGAACAATCACTATGCTGGAACCGCTCTGGATCTGGGGCATACTCGGGCTAATCCTCATCGCGTTGGAAATGCTGTCCGGCACGCTTTACATACTCTGGTTCGGCATTGCCGCACTGGGCCTCAGCCTGCTCACCTACCTGTTTCCCGCACTGGCTACCGCCTGGCAATTGCTGATCTTTGCCGCGCTTTCCCTAGGGTCGCTTGCCATCTGGAAGCAGTTCTACCGGCGCGAGCGAGATGACTCCAACATCGGCCAGTCGCGCGGTGAGGAAATTGGCCGCACCGGCACCATCACTGAAACCGTTAGCCCCAAGCAGAACGGCCGTATCGCATTTGCACAGGGCGTGCTGGGGAGCCGGGAATGGGTAGCCATTGCCAACGAGGAAATAGAAACCGGGGCAGAAGCCGTGATCACTGCCGTCGAAGGCAACCGCCTGCGCGTCAGCAGAAAAACCGCCCAATAACACCAACGAGGAGAAGCCATGTTTGAATTTGCATTTGTATTGATCGCCGCCGCCGCGGTGCTGGCCTGGAAAGGCATCCGCATCGTGCCTCAGGGCGAAGAATGGGTGGTGGAACGGCTGGGGAAATTCAATTCCGTGATTACCCCCGGCCTGCACGTCATCAATCCGATCTTCAGCAAAGTCACTTACAAGGTCACCACCAAGGACATCATCCTCGACGTGCCCGAGCAGGACGTCATTACCAAGGACAACGCCGTGATCCTTGCCAATGCGGTCGCGTTTATCAAGGTGACCAATATCGAGCGCTCTGTATATGGTATCGAAGACTTTCGCGAAGCCATGCGCAATATGGTGCAGACCAACCTGCGCTCCATCATCGGCGGCATGGAGCTTAACGAAGCGCTGACCTCGCGCGAGCGCATCAAGTCCGAGCTGAAAAACGCGATTGCGGACGAAGCTGCCGACTGGGGCCTGACGGTCAAATCGGTGGAAATCCAGGACATCAAGCCCTCGGCCAACATGCAGCATGCCATGGAACAACAGGCTTCTGCCGAGCGCGAGCGCGTGGCCGTGGTCACGCGTGCCGAAGGCGATAAACAGTCCTTGATCCTCAATGCCGAGGCACGGCTGGAAGCCGCAAGAAAAGATGCAGAAGCGCAAAAAGTCGCCGCGGAAGCCTCGGCAGAATCGATACGCCTGATTGCGGAAGCCGTGAGGGAGAACGACACCTCGGCCACCTTCCTGCTGGGTGACCGCTATATCCAGACCTTGCAGAAAATGTCCAACTCCAGCAACAGCAAGATTGTGGTCATGCCGGGCGATGTAGTCAGCGCGGTGAAAGCACTGATCGGCGGGAGCAAATAAAAACCAAGGGAGCATATGCTCCCTTTTTTATTAGTTATAGTGATTGCTTGTTACATACGGGACACGCTGCATCCTTGCTCAACTTGAGCGTGCGCCACTCCATCGAAATCGTATCCAGCAACAACAACCTGCCCTGCAAACTCTTGCCCAACCCCAACAACAGCTTCATTGCCTCTGCCGCCTGCATGGTGCCTATTATGCCCACCAGCGGCGCAAACACCCCATTCTCCGCACAATTCAGGCCTTCATCTCCCCCAAGGTTGGGAAACAGGCAGTGATAGCACGGGCTATCGTCATGGCGCATGTCAAACACCGTCACCTGGCCTTCAAAACCAATCGCCGCACCTGATACCAGCGGCTTGCGCAATTCAACACACACTTGGTTGACCGCATAGCGCACCGTGAAATTATCCGTGCAATCAATCACTACATCCGCCGCCTGCACCAATGCGCGCAGGCTGGCCTCATCCACACGCTGCGTTATAGGTTGTACTGTCACTTCAGGATTAATCGCAGCAATGGTATTGGCGGCAGATTGTGCCTTGTTGCTGCCCACCGCTGCCGTGGTGTGGATGATCTGCCGTTGCAGATTGGTCAGATCCACCTCGTCAAAATCGCAGATCGTCAGCGTACCCACGCCACCAGCGGCAAGATACAAAGCCACCGGAGAGCCAAGCCCGCCCGCTCCAACCACCAGTACATGGCTGTTGACGAGCTGCTCCTGTCCTTCGTAGCTAATCTGCGGCAAAAGGATATGGCGGCTGTAACGGAGGAGTTGGTTATCGTTCATGGATTAACTTAGAGATACATCACTCAAGCTGACACTGGCAGCCTAACAAACATCGAAAGAGAGATATTGTACCGAGGTATCAAGGCAACTGCCCGGCCTGGACCATGGCGTTGTAGAGAACGTAAGGGGAAATCCAAGTCACAATATGATTGAAACTGCCATTGGGATCACTGGCTCGAATGTCATGGCTGACGAAAATATTGTCATTATTAAGATTAACCTGTTCATCAGCACCACCCGGTGCAGCTCCGGCCAAAACCTGAGGGCCGGTACTGCCTAATGAATAAACCACTGCAACGGCATTATTGATTAAGTAACTCGTCTCACTACAGTCTGAACTACTCGCACAGACCCGAATCTCTGGCACCAACAGTGCCATCCCAACCAAGGACATTTCATTCCTAGTTGTAAAATCAGGCAATGCACTCCCTCCTCTATTGCTTTGAGCAACCTTATAGAAAACGGAAGTGCTCCACCCATCAACAGCCTGACCTTGGTCATTAACAGGCTGTATTCCCAATGTCGCAGCAGGTAGCAATTGTGCATTGGGATCACATTCACCTCCACCTTCACTGGCTTGCTGTATAAAAGCCTCGACTCCACGACTCGCAAAAGTTGCAGGACAAGGCAAGCGCCCATTTGCCTGGGCAAAGCCAATCAAGGCTTTCTGGGCAATTGCCAATTGATTTTCTGTTTGGCGTAGAGAGCTAGCTTCCCTCTGTGCTGTTACTGGCAATATTAGAGCAGTAATCACAAAACCAAGAATGACCAGAACCACGGCCATTTCAATTAGAGAAAAACCATGTTCCCTATGCATCACTCTCACTCGTAATCCTGTATCCAAGAAACTGCCAAAATCCCAGATGCCCGCTCATTAACAATTGGGACATTAACATTGTCTATATTACGTCGCCTGACTAGTACCAATTGCCTTATCTTATTTATTGCTATCCCATTTTTACGAAGCAATATAAAACAGCTTGCATCACAATTACTCTCTTGCCCTGGGAGCATCAGGACATCGGTATATTGGTCCCAGTAATTATTGAAGTACCACTCGGGCCAATCTACATGATTTTCTGTTAGACCAGGATTCCCTATCTCAATTGCCCCTCCTGAATCTGTAGGATGTATGGTAATGGTCTTATCATTTCTGATTACTCTTATTTCCCCTCTTTCAGCTCTTATTCTTTCAACCGTCCTTTTCTGCACTCCTAAACCTATTAGATGTTGCCCATCTAATGGAATTTCCACAGAAACAACAGTAGGATTCTCCTGACCATTTTGCCCTGAACTATCTTCATCACTACATTTCAAAGAATTGGCACCGCTACTGCATTGAAATTGTTTGGGCGTTTGCACCTTGGTATAAGACGCCACCGACGAGTCAGAAGGCGTAACCACATATGAGCCTTTGAAATCCCATACCAGGTTAGTAGTCTTGTTACTACATATCGCATCCCCCAACATGCATCCTTTTATAATTCCATCAGTAGAAAAATCCTTTGTCCTAGACCTAATCTCTTGTGCAACTCTTCTTGCAACACTCAATATCAACTCATCAATAGTTATATAAACCAAGCGATCATTAAAACTAGAAGTTGTTGGGCCCTGAATAAAATCTTCAGTATCAATCAGATAATCAGCATTAGAATAAACATTACCGTTTATTTCCATAGTGTCTAAATATGCTGAGACAGGTGGGGCGCTTGAAGATCGATTTTGCCCTGACAGAGGTAAACCTGGCGCAATAATCACAATTGCAACACGATTAGAAATAATCCCACCCTGACCATCCCTTATAATCATCCAAGGATATGTAGGTGCTGTAATAATCCCGGGATTAATTATTGGGTTAGTCGCAGGAGAAACATAATTTCTTACTAAATTGCGCGATACTGCGTACCATAACTTATTACCATAGGCATCCTGATAATGTCCTATTCCAGGATAAATAAGACATGGCGTAGTCGAAGGCAACGATGGTAACTGCCCAATAAAATTGGCTTCGCCTTGGCTATTCACCAATTCGAAGGAAGCAGAAGAACAATCACTTCTACCATCATAATTGGGATCATTGGTTTCACGTCTATCTGGCCACGGCATTTGACCTGGTGTCTGATTATGCGTCACCGACCAAGCAATCAATGCCTCCTTCGCTTCCGCCAATGCCTTTATCGTCCTTTCTTCCTGCCGTGCTTTCATAGCAGCAGCATCGTAAGACCTTACCACATAAGCTGTCACCGCCAGCCCGATGATAAACATGGCCAGCAGCAAGGCAGCGCCGCGCTGGCGGGCTAGGCTGGGCATGGGGGATGGGCTCATCGTCACATGCCCTTAACGGATGACACCCTGGGTGGTAGTGTTGAGTGGCGCTGAAGCAGTGGGCTCGGCAGGCTCGGTGGCGTGCACGTTGCGCTCGGTGATTTCGCCGGTTTCAGGGTGGAACACTTGCCCGGCCTTGAGCTGGATGTGGTGTCCGTTGTCCTGCATGGTGAGCGGCACGCTGTTGCTGCCTTTCTTGAATTTGCCAACCTGCACCTGGCCGTTGTCGCTGCTTTCCTGCAATGGCTGGCGGTTGACCCAGACGGTGCCCTTGCCGCCATCGCTGCGCTGGACAAAGCCCTGGATGCTGACTTCCTGCGGGATGTTCCTGACCGGCAGTTGTTCCGCGCTGCTTTCAGGCAGCGGATTAGCGGCCTGTTCGAGCATCTGGCCTTTCAGATTTTGTCTCAGGCGGTTGAGGACTTCACGCTCGGCAGGCGATGTAAACAGGCGTCCCAACGGTTCTGCTGCCAGAGCAACCTGGGTAATCAACAACAGGCTTAACAGCAGATATTTCATGGGGCGCCTCCTGATGAAGACTCGCGCAAGGTGAGCCAGTCCAGTTCGCATGCTGCATTGGCGGTGGGCACCAGCCTGTCAGGCACTACTGTGCCCACACGGTTAATGCTGCATTCACGCAACAGGAAAGGCGTTGTCTGCGCGTTCTTGAGGCCATCCAGCAATACCAGCAGGTCGCCTTCATGCAGCAGGGGCAGTTCCAGCTTCATCACGGAGCGGTACAGGCCAAATGGCGCAGTGTTGGCAATAAAGGCAGGGGTGTAAAGCGCCTGGGCGCCTATGCTGTATTTAATGCCAAAAAGCCGTTGTGCCTGGTGGATGTTGCGCAAGGCATCCACCCATTCAATGCGGTGTTCTTCACCAATAAAGCCCTGGCTGATCAGGCGCTGGTAAACCGGCAGGTAGCGGATGATGTTCTCGCGTTCCAGGCCCGAGGATTGCAGGCGCGAGCGTGCCTGCATGAGCTGGGTTTCTTGCTGGCTCAGCTTTTGGCTGACTTCATCACGGTAGGATCGGGCGTAGCCGGTGATCAAGGCGGTAAAGACAACGGCAACCAGCAATGCCGCAATCGGCAACCCCAGCCGGGCCCAGTCTGCGCGTGTCAGGGTAATCATGATGCCTCCGGCTTCAACACCAGTTTGAGCTTGAACACGGCTTTTTCGCGCTGGGCAGTGCGTTCATCCGTGGTGCTGCCCTGCAGGCTGGAGTAAGAGCTCACATTCACGGGCTGCTGCAAGATAACGACCTCCATGACGGATGCATCTGCCTTAAGCACTTCAGAAAAATGCTGCACTATCTCCAGCGCTGCACGGTAATCGCCGGCAAATCCGCGAATTTCGCCACTGACAAACCCAATTTGGTACAAGGTACCACCGCTTGCAGCTTGTGTTGGTGCCGCCGTCGCTCCCTCGCTTTCAGTATCGCCAAGGGCAAGGTTCGGGCTCATCACCCAACGCAACCGTTCCAACTGGATGCCCGGCAACTGGTTCAGCACGCTGCTGACCACTTGCATCATCTTGCCCGGGTTTGTCTCATGCTGCCTGATGGCTTCGTGAATGCCTGCTGCAGTTTGCAAATCCATGCCGTTGATCGGCGTGGCGGGGAAGTTGTTGGCGACTTCCCCGTAACGCTGTTCCTGCTGGCGGGTTTCTACCACCAACTGCTCGATTTTCTGCGCCTCCCCCATCGCCTGGACCAGGTACAGGACTGTCAACAACAGGCCGAGCAAGGCAATCACCAGCGCGGAACCTACCAGGCTCTTGCGCAGAAATTCCAGCTTGTAATGCCTGGTGATCGGCTCAGGCGCCAGGTTGTCCGGCACATTGCCGCGCGCCAGCATATGCATGTGCAGCAACTCCGGGAACAGGCGCACATGGTCAGGCGGCAAGCCGACATGGGAGGCAACCTGCGCCAGGTTGATTGCCTGGCATTCCAGGCCCTGCTCCTGCTGGATGTTGCGTGCAATGTGCTCTGCATCATCCGACGGCGTAAGCACGACCACCTTCAGCGCGGTATCACGCGCAATCAGCCGCTGGCTCAGCAGGTAAAGCCTGGCCTTGTCGGTTTCCACTAAATGAAAATAAGCCAGCTTGTCGTAGGCTTCTGCCGGTATCTGCACCTGGCGGCTGATACGCAAACGCCCCTGATGCAGATAGCTTTGCCGCAAGCCGGAGGACAACTGCTCGCTCAGCAGGATATCCCCGGCATTGAGCTTGATCTTTTTCAGCAGGCGCTGGCTGACCATGGGCAGGGTATAAACGCCTGCCAGTTGCGCCTGCTGCGCCACCATGGCTTCCAGCCACGGCTGGAGGAAATCCGTATTGGTCAGGGCAACGAACAGGAAGCGGTCATCCCGCCGCTTGTCGCGCTCACGTGTGAGGAACTGCGCCGCGCGGAAGGTGCTGCCGCGATACACGTGGTTGAGCTTGCGCTGCAGCATTTCGTGCCGCGTGCGGCCTATGGTGTGCGGCAGGGTTTCCACATGGAAATCCTCTTCCTGCGCATCCACCATCAGGTAAATGGGGACAAAGCTATAGCGCAGCAGGAAATCGGCAAACCCCGCATGGCCCTGTGCATCGTTGATAAAGACGTCATAATTGCGCAAACGGCCGAACTGCCAGCGGCCGGCAATCAGCTTGTCATTGGTGGCGCAAAGTATGAGTCTATCGAACATGAGGGCTAGAGTTTGAGTTGACTGAACGAATCGTACACCGGACCCAGCACGGAGAACATGATGAGCGCAAGCACAGCCCCGAGCACCACGGTGAGCGCAGGTTCTATCATCTTCAGCATTTTCTCCACCGACTCGTTGACGTCACGGTCATAGAAATAGCTGACATTGAGCAATGCCCTGTCCAGCCCGCCAGTGCTCTCCCCCACGCGGATCATGCGCACCACCAGCGGCGGAAATAGGCCGACATTGCGGAAACTGTCACTCATGCTTTCCCCGGCATTGATCTGCTGCCAGGCCCGGTACAAAGCCTCGGCCACAACCTTGTTATCCACAATTTCCTCGCAATTGCGCATGCCGTCCAACACCGGGATGCCGGTCTGGTACATCAGGGCAAAATAGCGCGAAAACCGTGCAAGAATGATTTTGTTGAGGATATCGCCCGTCACCGGCAGGTGCAGCTTGATAAAGTCGTAGCGATAGCGCATTTCCGGGTTTTGGCGAATGGCCACGGCAAGCACCGCCACTAGCACGACAGGCACGGAAATCATCAGCCACCAGTAATTCACCACCGCATTGGAAACCGCAATGAGGATGCGTGTCTGCAAAGGTAGCTCCTGCCCCATATTAGTCAGGAAAGACACCATCTGCGGCACCAGGTAGGCCATGAGGAATACCACGGCACCAAGCACCACTACCAGCACGAAGAGCGGGTAAGCCAACAGCTTCTTGGTTTGTGCAATGAGTTCGTCCTGCCATTTGAGCGTTGCCGCAAGGTGCTGGAATATCTCGGGCAGGCGCCCGGTCTGCTCACCGGCGCGGATCAGGCTAATGAACACGCGGTTGAAGACGTAAGGATGCTCCGCCAGCGCTTGCGACAGCATCTTGCCACCCTCGACCGACGACACCAGCGCACCAATGACCTTCTGGAAATGCAGATTGGTGGTACTGTCGCGCAAATCCACCAAGCCTTCGAGCAACGGCACGCCGGCAGAAGTCAATTGCTCCAGTTGAAAGCAGAAGATCACCAGGTCTTGCAGGCTGACCTTGCTGCGGCTGAATATGGAAGGCCGCATGGTCGCGGGCTTGAAGGTAATCAGGTCCAGCCCGATGCGTTTGAGCCGCAATTCAAGGTCGATTTCGTTCAGGGCGTCAATCTGCCCACGGGCTGATTTCCCTGCCTGATCCATCGCCTTGTAATTGAAGGTAGGCATGCGGGCTACCTGACGCGGCTCGTCAAATCGATCACGCGCATGACTTCCGCCAAACTGGTATGCCCCTCGAGGATGCGCCGCACGCCATCCTCGGCCAGCGTGGTGAAGCCTTTCTCCAGCGCCATGCTGCGCATTTCATCAAAATGCGCACGGCGCGCGATCAGGGCATCCATGTCATTATCAATACGCAGCAGTTCCATGATGGCCATGCGGCCGCGATAACCGGTAAAGTTGCATTGCTTGCAACCAGTAGCGCGATAGATGCGCAGGTCGATACGGCCTGTATTGCCCAACAGCTTGCGCTCATCGTCATTGGGCGCATATTGCTCCCTGCAATGCGTGCACAACACGCGCACCAGCCTCTGCGCCACCACGCCGATGATGTTGCCCGCCATGATATCCGGCGAAATGCCGATATCCAGCAGGCGCGGGAAAGTGCCCAGCGCGGAATTGGTATGCAGGGTGGTGAACACCTGGTGACCGGTCATCGCTGCGCGAAAGGCCATGGTGGCGGTATCGCTGTCGCGGACTTCGCCAACCAGGATGATGTCCGGGTCCTGGCGCATGATGGAACGTATGCCATTGGCAAAATCCACCTTGTTCACCTCGGCAACCGAGGTCTGGCGCATCATGGTCACCGGATATTCCACCGGGTCTTCCAGGGTCATGATATTCACCGCTTCGGTGTTCCTGAATGAAAGCAAGGAATACAGCGTGGTGGTCTTGCCGCTGCCGGTAGGGCCCGTAACCACGAGAATGCCTTCCGGGCGTGTCATCATGAGCTTGAGTTCGTCCAGGGTATGGTTGCGCAAACCCATGCGCTCCAGCGGGATGATGGACTTCTCGCGGTCCAACACCCGCAGCACGATATTCTCGCCATGAATCGTGGGATGGCTCGCCACGCGGAAATCAATCGGGCGGCCGCAAAGGTTCATGTTCAGGCGGCCATCCTGCGGCGAGCGCGTCTCGGCAATGTCCATGCCGCTGATCACCTTGAGACGCACGGCAATACCAGGCCAATAGGTCTTGTGCAGGCTGCGGATCTGCTGCAACACGCCGTCAATCCGGTAGCGGATGCGCAAGAAAGCATATTCCGGCTCGAAGTGAATATCCGAAGCGCCGCGCTTGACCGCGTCCATGAGCAGCGCGCCCACCAGCCGCACCACGGGCTGGGTGTATTCATCGCCTACGGACTGCAGGCTCTGGTAGTCGATCTCGCCGGTTTCGATTTCACGCAGGATGCCATCCACGGAAAGCTCATAGCCGTAGAACTGGTCTATATATTCTTCCAGTTGGGCTTCGGCAGCGAGCACGGGCTTGACCTGCACCTGGGTGCCCGCCGTGGCGCGCAACTGGTCCAGCGCCACCACATTGAACATGTCCGACATCGCCACCGTGAGCAGCCTGCTGGCTGCATCAAATGCCACCGGCAGCAAGTGGTAACGGCGCGCAAAACTTTCCTGCACCATATTGAGCGCATCGGCGTCGGCCACCACGGTAGCAAGGTCGATACTCTCCTGGCCGATGGTATGCGCCACCAGGTCGCGCACCACCGACTCGGTCACAAATCCCAGGCGTACGAGCTGCCGCCCAAGCGGGATATTGCTCTGTTCCTGCTCCATGAGGGCGATGCGCAACTGGTCCTGACTGATCAGGCCCTGTTGCACCATCAATTCTCCCAAGCGGAGCTTGCGACGCTGTTCTACCATGCGCGAATTCTTTTTCCGTTATGTTTTGAGCCCAGCACACCTAGGCCGCGAGCGCCTTCTATAAACGAAGGCGGCTACTGAAGCTGCTGTATCCTGGCGGCCAGTTGCGCCTGGTCCACCGCCGCCGATTCCCTGAGCGCCAATAATGCCTGTGTTTGCCGGTAATATTGCAGGGCCAGTACCTGCTTGCCCATCTGGTCAAGGCTGACAGCCAGGTTAAATGCATATTCGGGATTGGCCGCATCAAGATGATGCGCCTGGAAATAAGCCTGCTGCGCCAGCGGCCATTGACCCTGCTCGGTATAAAGGTGCCCCAGCGCCGCATGCAGGTATGCTGCATCTGGCTGCTGGCTGATCAGGCTCTTCAAGCGCGATTCACTGGCAACAGGATCGGCCTGCCCTTTTAAATCCACGATCGCTGCCTGGGCCACATGATTGCGTGGCTCCACTTCCAGCACTTTTTTATACCAGCCAATCGCATCCTCGCTGCGGTTCTGTCGCGCCGCAATCGCGGCCATGCCGAGCAAGGCATCCACATTACGCAGATCCGCCTGCAAGGCTTGCCGATATCCTTGCTGCGCCAACGCATCATCGCCACGGTTAAAGGCATCATATGCCGACAATACAGACTGGTTCACCGTTGCAGCCGCACGGTTGCGGCTGACCTGCACGCGGCTGTTTTCCGGTGGCCTGGGCGCCTCTCCAAACACTTGCGGCACTGGCTGGCTAGTTGGAGGAGTGCTGCGTACGGGTGGCTCTGCTAGAACAATTGGCGCAGGTGTCAACGCCGTCATCGTAGGCAGTCCATCTGCTTGCGCCGTAGCGTCATCCCCTTCCGCAACCGCTTCTGGCATATCATTCTCCACCACAGACGGAGCCGAGGCGAGTGGCAGCGGTTTCGGCACAATCACTTCCGGCTGCGTCAGGGAACTGGTATACCAGAGCACGCCAAAACCAATCAGCAACAGCAACGCCAGCAGCAACAAACCCTGCGTGAATGGCGATATGCGCGAATCCAGCTTCATCGTGGCTGACTTGGCAGCCAGCAGGCGAGCCGCCGCCTGCTGGTTGGCAGTAGTTTGCCCTGCTTCTGGCGGTGCTGTGTCTGCCTGCTTATTCTCACCACTGCGGGCTGTTTCATCAGCAGGGCCAAGATCAAAGACGAAATCCTCGATTTCAGCCTTTTTCAATGACTGTTGCTTGCCCTGCTCAGCCTTTTCCAATGCGCTAATTAACAGACTCATTAATCAACCTTTGCAATTGCTGGGCAGGCAGGTACTGCTTGTAACTGCTCAACTCATCGCTTTCCAGGCTCGCATTCTGGACAACAATAGGCCGCAGGAAAATCACCAGTTCGGTTTTGACATTGAAATTGCTGCGTGCCGTGAACAGTTTGCCGAAAAGCGGCAAATTGGAAACGCCAGGCACCTTGTCAGTGGCCTGCTGGATATTGTCTTGCATCAATCCGCCCAGAACAGCGGTGTTGCCACTATTGATACGCAGCATTGATTCCAGCTCGCGCACCTGGATTTGAGGAATCCTGCTCACGATCGGCGGAGTCACCGCCGCCAGTTGCGGATTGGGATCATCCACATATCCCAGAACCCGGGAAATAGTAGGACGGATATTGATATTCACCAGACCTGAATCATTGATTTGCGGTGTCACACTCATCACAACACCCACAGGCACTGTATTGGGCGTTGTGGTAACCGCTTGCAGATTGGCCGAACCTTGCACAGTCCCCTGGGAGATTTGCGACTGAATCGTAAAGTACACCAGGTTATCCACTACCTTGAGCACGGCGGTCTGGTTGTTCAGCACCATGAGCTTAGGGCTTGATAACACTTTGGTATCGCCAAACTGGCGCAACAGGCGCAAGCTGAAGTCGATATTGCTGTTGGTGCTTGAATAACCCACGCTGAATGGCACGGAAGTACCTGCAGTACCGGCGATTCCGGCAGGTGTCAGCACCGTGCTCAGCCCTAATTGGTTGGTCATGTTGAAACCGTTGCCAAGACGTGTCCAGTCAATCCCTGCCTGGTAGGTGTCATTCAGCGTCACTTCAACAATCGACGCCTCGATCAGCACTTGCCGCTTGGCACTATCCATGACCTTGTCGAGGAATTCCTGCACTTTCTCATGCTGACGGCTGGTAGCCCGCACGCTGATGATGCCGGTTTCCGGACTGGCAATCACAGTAGCGGCAAAGAGGGTCTTGTATTCTGTACGTGCCTGCTCACGCTCTTCCGCACTGTTTCGCGCTGGAGCTTGGGTGGGCGGATTAGCTTCGCCTTCTTGAGATGGCGCAGTCTCCTCGGATTGGGATGTACTGCCGGTACGGGTGATGATCACCTCTTTATCAGTCTCGGTCAGAATATCCTTGAGGTTCTGGATCAAGGTTTCCCAAAAGTGATTCCTGGACTCGCTATTGACAGCAGTACGGGAACTATTGGCCGCACCGGAAGCGCCCGACGCGCCACCACCCGATGCCCCCATACCACCACTGGCACCACCGACTCCGCCGGTGGCAGCAGCCCGCCCGGTACTGGCAATCTCTGCCGCTGCGCCAATAAAGCCCGTAGTATCACGCGACATGTTGACGTAATCCACCTTGTAACTGCGCAGCACTGGCATATCCGGCGTAATACTGAGTACATTGCCATCCACGCGGTAAGTCAGGTCCACCTGCTTGGCCAGGCGCTCCAGGATGGCGGGCAGGGTCTGGTCCACGGCATTGAAGGTGGCACGGCCCTGAATGGCGGGATGGATGTCGATATTGAGCTTGCTCTCGCGCGCCAGCGCAAAGAGGATTTCCTTGACCGGCACATCGTTGACCACAACGCTGTAGGTCTGCTCCTTGGTCCGCGGCTTGGGCGGCGGCAGGTAGCTGCTGCTCTTGACCGGCTTGGGAATCGCGGCTGCCTGCGCCGGCGTTGCAGACACTTGCTCGTCGATATGGCCGCCGGAAGGGGAAACCGTGGATTGATGGGCGCAACTTGTCAGGCCAAGCACAAATGGCAATATCAGAATGCTGGCAACTTTTGGCAACTGGCCGGACAAAATGCAACTCCCTCTGTTAGTAAATTCTGGGTTAGTGATTCTGGTTTCGGGATTTATCCCATAATCGCTACTTGAATGCAACCAAGCTATTGATGTTGCTTCATTTCTTCCATGATACCGGCAATGGTGCGCAAGTGCGCACCCGCCTGCAGTTCCTCGGGTAAAAGCTTCAATTCGGCCAGTGCATCCTGGCGGTTTTCATACGCGCCATATAATATGATAACGCTGCCATCTGCATTAACTTTAGTGTCAACGGCATATAGATCATCCAGCACCAGCTGCGCCAATACCGGCTGTAGCTGTTTTTCCAGGTCATCCCAGGCAAGATGACGCACCAGCTCTATGGTGAGATAGTGCGAAGGCAAGGTGGCAAGCCAGGCGGCTGTATGCTCTTCGCGCTGCTTGATGAGTTGCCTGATGGAAGCAACGGGGACTGGCTTGGACTCTTGTTCCAGCTCAACCGGAGCCTCGGCAGATTGCACCACTGGCTCAACCGGGGTTGTATGCGGCACAAGCACCCTCTCGTTCCATGCCACAAAAGCCCCCAATACAGCGACTGCCGTCAGCAATATCCAAGGCACTACTGAGGAACGCTTTTGGGAACTCGGCCTATCGCTGGCAAACTCGCTATCTCGGATTGCCGCCCTCACATGCCGGGGTGTTACCTGGTAGGTATTGGCGGCAAATGCAGCCAGTAACGATTTATCCGCGAGGATATTGACGCGTCGCACCAGACCCTGCGCCTTTTCCGCCAACTGCTTGATGGCACGTTTGCTGAACAGCGGCGGCCCGTAATACCCAGCAGCCCGCAAGCGAAACATGAGATATTCCTCAATTTCATCCTGATTCAACGGCCCGAGGTAAAAACTGTGGGTGATGCGCTCCTTGAGCTGACGGATTTCGCGCCGGTTAAGGTTTTCATCCAACTCCGGCTGCCCGAACAACACGATTTGCAACAGCTTGTCGTGCCGGGTTTCGAGATTGGTCAACAGCCGGATCTCTTCTAGCGTTGCCAGCGGCATGCCCTGCGCCTCTTCCACAAACACCACCACTTGCCGCTTGGCTGCGTGCTTTTCCAGCAACGCCTGTTGCAGGCGCTGCATGACTTCAAGCCGACTCAAATCGGAGGGCAAGTCCAGCCTCAGCTCCAGGGCTATAGCGTGCAGTACATCCTCCGGCGCCATGCTGGGGTTGGCAAGATAGACATTGTCCACATGATCGGGCAACTGCGTTTGCAGCATGCGGCAAAGCATGGTCTTGCCGCTGCCGACCTCGCCCACGACCTTGACGATGCCTTCGCCATGCAAAATGGCATAGCTCAGCGCTTCCAGCACTGCGCCACGATTGCCGCCGGAAAAGAAAAAATCAGTATTGGGAGTAATCTTGAACGGCGGCTCTTTCAGGCCAAAGTGTGCGTAATACACTATTCGCCTTTGTAATCCTGTTGCAGCTGGATGCGGCTGTAGAGCGTGGTGCGGTTGATACCCAGCAGCTTGGCTGCCTGGCTCAGGTTGCCATGGGTAATTTTCATGGCGGCATCGACATAAGCGCGTTCCCAGGACTTCAGCACCTGGTCGAGGTTGACGTTGGCCTGGGTTTGCAAATGTTTGTGCGCTTGGCTCGCCATGGCCGCTTCATCGGCAATCAGCGGTATATCTGCGGAGTTGCCGGCACTCTGGCCCAGCCCGGTGTGCATGAGGTCAAGCTCGGAAGCCAGTTGGGCATCCGTCACCACACGGCCTGCATACTTGGCCACCAGGCGGATAATAATATTGCGCAGCTCACGCACATTGCCGGGGAAGTGATAATCCAGCCAGCGCTGCTTGGCCTGTTCATCAAGTTCAAAAGTCTGCTGCCCGGTTTCACGCGCATAGAACTGGTTGAAATGCTCCAGCAACAGATAGCGGTCCTGGTCCAGGTCGCGCAAGGGCGGCACCCTGACTGAAAAAACGCTCAAGCGGTGGTAGAGGTCGATGCGGAAATGCCCGGCGCGCACTTCTTCGCGCAGGTCACGGTTGGTGGCAGCCACAATACGGGCGCGGCTGCGGCGGGACTGGGTTTCGCCTATGCGCTGGTATTCCCCATTTTCTAGCACACGTAACAACTTGGCCTGCAACTCCAGGGGCAACTCGCCAATTTCGTCAAGGAACAATGTGCCTTCGCCCGCATCCTCAAAATAACCGCTATGGGCATTGGCCGCGCCAGTGAATGATCCCTTGCCGTGGCCGAACAGGATGGATTCCGCCAGGTTAGGCGAGATGGCCGCACAATTCAGAGAAAGATAGGGCTGGCCTGAGCGGCGGCTGAACCGGTGCAGACAGCTTGCTACCAGCTCCTTGCCGCTTCCAGACTCGCCTTCAATCAACACCGGGAATGGCGCATCGGCAAACTGCGTGATTTGCGTACGCAGGGTTTGCATGGGCAGGCTGCTGCCGAGCAATCCCCAACTGTCTTCAGCACTCGCCGTCGCGCCGCGCTCGGCATCCTGCAGCTTGAGTGCGTTATGCAGCAACTCACGCAGGCGCTCGACATCGCAAGGCTTGGGAATAAAGTCCACAGCCCCCAGGGCCAGCGCATGCTTGACGTTGGCTTCTTCGTTTTGGCCGGAAAGCACAAGGATCTTCATGGTAGGCGCATGCGCGAGCAACTCGCCAATGACCTTGAATCCCTCATCAGGCTTGTGCGGCACAGGCGGCAATCCGAGATCAACCAATGCCAGCGGCGGCGGCTCTTCCAACTGGCGCAACAGGCTCCTGGCCTGCGCACGCGACTCCGCGACATACACCTCAAAATCCTTGCCTAGGAGGAAATGCAGGGTATCGGTGATCAGGGGGTCATCATCAATGATGATCAATGCAGGAAGCTGTGCAGCCATCAGAGCGGTTTTCCATGAATCATACTGGGGGGTAAAAGAGTACAAACCATGGCGCTACTATAAGCATATCGCCCCAATCACACAAGGCAAGCTCCTTGCGGATCAACAGCACACGAGAAATTAAGAAGCCCGATACAGTTTGGTGGATAATGATCCCATTATTATCAAGGAGCAAGTGATGTCCCTGGACGAAAACGCCATTCATTCCATCAACGAATATTTTCCATCGATTGCCCAGATTGCACTGGACCATACTTATGAAGTGGTGACGGAAGACACAACCTTTGCGGAATTCATGGAATCACTTATCGACAGGATCAACCAATACTCGGCAGAGCACGTTGCCACCGAGGTGCTGGGACTTTCTTCAAGGAAGATAGAAACCATCAATGACAGCACAGGCATCACCGTGGATGACGTGCAAGACTTTATCGACAATGCCGGGGATGATGAAGAGGACTACGAAGCGTAAAGCAACGCTGCCTTGGATAGAGGATACTTAGCGCTGGCTTACTCAGGATTTTGCTGCGACTGCTGATCTAGGCTCTTCGCGATCGCCTGGGCGAGTATGCCACGCCAAACATATCTGCAAACTCGGCCGCAGGCAAAGGTCGAGAAAACAAATATCCCTGGCCTTCGGAGCATCCAATTTCAAGCAATGCCATTTGCTGTTCCGTAGTTTCAATCCCTTCTGCGATCGTCTCCAGCGAATATGCATTTGCCATATCAATCACTGCGTTGATGACAGTTTTATCCTGTTGAGACTCAAGCATCCCCTGGACAAAGGAACGATCAATCTTGATCCGGCTTAGAGGATAGTGCTTGAGCAAGCTCAGGGATGCGTATCCTGTGCCAAAGTCATCAAAGGCGACTCCGACGCCAGCCTCCCGCAAACGCCGTAGGGATTCGAGTGCCACCTCATCATGCTCAAGCACGATATTTTCTGTGATTTCCAATTCCAGCGCAGACGCTGGCAATCCATGCCGCTCAAGCGTGGAGATGACTTTCGCAGCCAGGTCATCCACCCGGAACTGTGCCCCGAACAGGTTGACCCCCATCCTAAAATCTTTCAGCCCGTATCTTCTCCATTGCGCAACCTGGGCGCAAGCCTCATCCAGTACCCAGTCCCCCACCGTTGCAGCCAGTGGTCCATTTTCCAGTGCTGGCAGGAAAGCAGCTGGCGATAGCAGCCCGCGTTCTGGATGGCGCCAACGGATGAGCGCCTCGGCTCCTGCCAGCACACCATCGGACAATCGGACTTGTGGTTGGTAGAAAAGCACGAGTTCGCCCTCATGTACCGCACGATGCAACTCCAAACCATAGAGATGGCGCGCCACTGCTTCCATGCGGAGGGCTTGTACAAAGACAAAGGATTGTGCTCCGCCCAGTCGCTTGGCATGGAACAAGGCCAGGTCTGCATTGCCGATCAATTCCAGGGCCTCTTGTGCATGTTGCGGTGCTAGCGCTACGCCGCAGCTGGCAGTGATGCGAATCTCGTGATGGTCAATCACGATGGACTTGGCAAGGCTATTAATCAAGGTTTGTGCAATGGATTGTGCCTGGGCGAGGTCATCCATTGGATGGATTAGCAACGCGAACTCATCGCCTCCAATGCGAGCCGCTAATCCGGATTTCCCGAGACCATCCTCCAGCCTACGGGCTACTTCGCAGAGAATGCTGTCTCCCACGGCATGCCCCAGCGTGTCATTGACATCCTTGAACCCATCGAGATCCAGCATCAAAACAGCGATAGGCCTGGCAGCCACTAAGGCATGCTCCACTTCGCGATAAAAGCGTCCGCGATTTGCCAGGCCGGTGAGCAGGTCAGTGGTGGCCAATCGGTGCAACTCTTCTTCTTCGCGCTTTTTTGCGGTGATGTCATGCAAATGCGCATTGAAAATGAGTTGGCCATGCTCTTGCCAGCAAAACAGGGACAGTCCCAACTCGAACTCAGTCCCATCCTTGCGAAGGCCATGAACGTTTTCCGGCATGGATATGCCGTCGAATGTGCCTGTGGTAACCGCTTGCGCGATTAATTGATGGAAAATAGGATGCTCCCGCTCCGGGATCAGTTGGTCAACAAGCAGACTCTCTCCTTCATCGAGACGATAACCATGCAATGCCGCAGCAGCCTGGTTCCAGGTCACGATCTTGCGGTGGGCATCAAACCAGACAACCGCTGTGGGTGAATTACGTGCAAACTCCTCGAACGGGCGGCGGGATTGTTCTGTCGAGATTTCCAGGCGGCGCAATTCGAGGCGGTCTACCGCCATTTTGGCAAGCTCGCGCAAACGCTCGCAGTCTTCTTCGGAGAACTCCCTGGGCTGTCCGTCAATAACACACAAGGCCCCAAGGGCATAACCATCAGGCGAAGTTAATGGAACACCTGCATAAAACCGCAAGTTGGCAGGTCCAATAACCAATGGATTATCGTAAAACCGTTCATCCAGATGGGAATCGGGCACCACCATCACATTGGTTTGATTAATGGCATGGGCACAAAAGGAAACATCCCGCCCCATATCCACCGTACCCACGCCGACACTGGCAGCAAAGAACACATGATCACTGCCAATCATGTTGATTGCCGCGACGGGCACATTGAACATGCGCGCCGCAATTTGCACTACCGGATCAAGTGCTGGAAGTGGCCTGTCCTGCCCTAATCCATATGCAGCCAACGCTTTTAAACGTTGGTTTTCATCTGGCGGGATCATCGGACATTTCATCAGAAATTTCCTATAGGCAGTAGGGAGACAAAGCCGTTTAACTGAAATTTAATTCTGGATGAATATCATAAAATGAAAATTTACAACGGACAATGTGAATTGCCATTGTTTATATGATTCAACACTCCCCTGATATGGATTTAGTATCCGCGCTTGTCGCGCGTAAGAACCACATGACGGAATGTCATCAGGTGGTTACCCAAAGGACAACATGAAGTAAAAAGGAGTTTTATTAAGATGCATAATCCAAGCGAGATTGACCTAGCAGCTTGAATTATTAGGAAAAGAATTGGGGTGGCTGATGGGGCTCGAACCCACGACAACTGGAATCACAATCCAGGGCTCTACCAACTGAGCTACAGCCACCATTAAAACCGGATTATAACAACCAGTGTAATGGCCTGCCCGACAGGAATCGAACCTGTAACCCCCAGCTTAGAAGGCTGGTGCTCTATCCGGTTGAGCTACGGGCAGATTGTCGGGCAATCTAGACATACTACGAAATTGGTCGGGGTGGAGAGATTCGAACTCCCGACATCCTGGTCCCAAACCAGGCGCGCTACCAGGCTACGCTACACCCCGAGGGCGAGAAATATAGCGCACTCTAGAGGGAAGGTCAAACTGATTCTGCTAAAATGTCGCATTATTTTTGAAAACCTTTGTCATGACCGCCCAAATCATCAACGGAAAAGCCATTGCAGAAACCACGCTGACGGAAACAAAGTCCTTAATAGACAAAAGGCTGGCAAAAGGACTGCGTGCGCCAACCCTGGCCGTGATCCTGCTTGGCGCAGATCCCGCCTCTGCGATCTACGTGCGCAACAAAAGACTGGCCTGCGAAAAAACCGGTATCCGCTCGCTGGCCTATGACCTGCCTGCCAGCACCAGCGAGGCTGAATTGTTGGCATTGATCGACAAACTCAACCATGATGATGAAGTGGATGGCATTCTCGTACAATCGCCCTTTCCGGCGCATATAGAAGAAAAAAAGATCATAGAAACCATCAGCGCGTCCAAGGATGTCGATGGCTTCCATGCATACAATATCGGCAGGCTGGCCGTGCGCCAGCCCACCTTGCGCTCCTGCACACCTTATGGCGTCATCAAGCTCCTGCAGTCCACAGGCATCAAGTTGCTTGGTCTTGATGCGGTAGTGGTCGGCGTTTCTAACCATGTGGGCCGTCCCATGGCGCTGGAACTACTGCTCGCAGGCTGTACCGTCACCAGTTGCCACCGCCACACCAAGAGTCTGCAGTCTCATATCGAACGTGCGGATATCGTGGTTGCAGCTGCCGGCAAGCCTCACCTGGTCAAGGGCGAATGGATCAAGCCTGGTGCCGTTGTGATCGATATCGGGATCAATCGCCTTGCAGACGGCAGCTTGTGCGGTGATGTGGAGTTTGCAACTGCCAAGGAACGCGCTGGGTGGATCACGCCAGTGCCCGGCGGCGTGGGGCCAATGACAGTTGCCACCTTGATGCAGAACACACTGACGGCGCTGGAATTGCGCGAGTCCAGCCTGATTCCGGCTTAAGTTGCCATCCGGACCCATTCGCCAGTTCCGGCCTTGCAGCACAAGGCTTTTGCATCACTGAATTATTCAGTGTACACTTGCGCCTGCTTTATTTTTCTGTTAATCAAAAATTAACTTCAAGGCGCACATGGCTGAAGCAATTACACGACAATTTGTTCCTTACCAGCCCAAGGCTAATGAGGAATACATGAATGAAAAGCAGCTCAATCATTTCCGGAAGATTTTGAACGACTGGAAAGCAGAGCTAAGTCATGACATTGATCGCACGGTTCATACCATGCAGGATGAAGTCACGATGTTTGCCGACCCCAACGACAGGGCCAGCCAGGAGTCCGACATGGCACTGGAGTTACGCAACCGTGACCGCGAACGCAAGCTGATCAAGAAGATTGACGAGACCCTGTCCAAGATTAACGAAGGCGACTACGGCTATTGCAATGGTTGCGGTGTAGAGATTGGCCTTAAACGGCTGGAAGCACGCCCAACAGCAACGCTGTGCATTGATTGCAAAACGCTGGACGAAATCCGCGAAAAACAAGTCGCCAAGTAAGATTGCTGCTACCCTAATTCAGCCAATATTCCCGGTGATATTGGCTGGCCCTCTTGGCATAAGCAAAATTTGCTAACAGTCGCCAGATCAAGTTTCACAGTTTAATACAAATAAAAAGGCCGGATGATATCCGGCCTTTTTATTTACTACTGATCAAGCATCCCGTTATTCGGAAGCTGCAGGCTCTGCCGCTTTTTCTTCCGCAGCAGGCTGTTCAATCAGCGCCTTGGCACTCAAGCGAACACGACCCTTGTCGTCCACTTCCAGCACCTTGACCTTGACGACCTGGCCTTCCTTGAGGAAATCACTGACCGCATTGACACGTTGATGCGCGATCTGGGAGATATGCAGCAAACCGTCCTTGCCTGGCAACAGGGTCACAATCGCACCAAAATCAAGCAGCTTGATTACGGTACCTTCGTATACCTGCCCGACTTCAACCTCAACGGTAATCGCTTCAATACGCTTCTTGGCTTCTTCCCCGGCTTCTGCGCTGGTGCAACCGATCTTAATTGTGCCATCTTCTTCGATATCGATGGTCGTACCGGTTTCTTCCGTCAGGGCGCGAATCACTGCGCCACCCTTGCCGATCACATCACGAATCTTCTCTGGATTGATCTTCATGGTAATGATGCGCGGTGCGAATGCAGACAGTTCCTGGCGGGTTTCGCTCAGTGCATCTTTCATCAGACCCAGAATATGCAAGCGGCCTTCCTTGGCTTGTGACAATGCAACCTGCATGATTTCTGCCGTGATGCCAGTGATCTTGATATCCATTTGCAAGGCAGTAATACCGGTTTCAGTACCCGCCACTTTGAAGTCCATATCGCCCAAGTGATCTTCATCGCCCAGGATGTCGGTCAGGACAGCAACGCGGTTGCCTTCCTTGATCAGGCCCATTGCGATACCCGCAACATGCGCCTTGACTGGCACGCCTGCATCCAACAAAGACAGGCAGCCGCCACAGACAGATGCCATGGAACTGGAACCGTTGGATTCAGTAATTTCCGAGACGACGCGGATGGTATAACCGAACTCTTCCTGGCTAGGCAATACAGCCAGCAGAGCACGCTTGGCCAAACGGCCATGGCCGATTTCACGGCGCTTTGGCGTACCGACACGGCCAGTCTCACCGGTTGCATAGGGAGGCATGTTGTAATGCAGCATGAAGCGGTCAGTATATTCACCTTGCAGCGCATCAATGATCTGCTCATCACGACCGGTACCCAAAGTCGCAACCACAAGAGCCTGAGTTTCACCACGGGTGAACAATGCCGAACCGTGAGTACGCGGCAACACGCCAGTACGGATGCTGATAGGGCGCACAGTGCGGGTATCACGGCCATCAATACGGGGTTCGCCATTCAGGATCTGGGTACGTACAATCTTGGCTTCCAGATTGTGGAGAATATTCTTGATTTCGCCAGCTTCAGCACTGGAAGTTTCCTCAGTGGCCAACTCAGCCAGCACACGGCTCTTTACCTCATCCAGCTTGGCAGAACGCGCGCCCTTGGACTTGATCTGGTAGGCCGCATTGATATCATCACCAGCAGCAGCTGTTACCTTCTCGATCAAGGCAGTATTTTCTTCAGGTGGAGCCCAATCCCATGGCTCGTTACCCACTTCAGCCGCCAACTCATTAATCGCATTGATGACGGCCTGCATTTGCTCATGGCCATAGACCACGGCACCCAGCATGACATCTTCCGGCAGTTCCTTGGCTTCAGATTCCACCATGAGCACAGCGCTGTCAGTCGCAGCCACCACTAGGTCCAGCTCGGTTTCTTTCAGTTGGCTGGCAATCGGGTTGAGTACGTACTCGCCATTGATATAGCCAACACGGGCAGCGCCGATAGGGCCATAGAATGGAATACCGGAAACAGCCAGTGCAGCAGAAGCGCCAATGATTGCTGGAATATCAGAATCGATTTCGCTATCCGACGACAGCACAGTCGCAACAATCTGCACTTCGTTCAAAAATGCTTCCGGGAATAGCGGACGCAGCGGGCGGTCGATCAGGCGGGAAGTCAGTGTTTCCTTCTCAGAAGGACGGCCTTCGCGCTTGAAAAAGCCACCAGGAATCTTACCGGCAGCGTAAGTACGCTCCTGGTAATCAACAGTCAGCGGGAAGAAATCCTGGCCGGCCTTGACTTCTCGCTTGCCAACCACAGTCACCAACACTACGGTATCGCCGTAGCTCACCACGACAGCGCCATCAGCCTGGCGTGCAATTTCTCCGGTTTCGAGAGTCAGCTCATGCTGACCATAGGGAATCGTTTTCTTGATTGCCGTCACAATATTTGTCCTTTAATAAAAAAATAAGCCGACAAGCATTGCGTCTCCGCTCTGCTTTCGGCTTATCCTATGAATTCACAAGTGCGCGATTATTACTTACGCAGACCCAAGCGTTCGATCAATGTACGATAGCGATCGGCATTCTTGCGCTTAAGGTAGTCCAGCAGCTTGCGGCGCTGACTTACCAACTTCAGCAGACCACGACGGGAATGGTGATCCTTGGCATTGCTTTTGAAATGCTCAGTTAAATAGGTAATGCGAGCACTAAGAAGTGCAACTTGAACTTCTGGGCTGCCTGTATCGTTTGGAGCTTGTTGGAAATCAGCAACAATCTTTGCTGTTTCTTGAACTGTAATTGCCATAACTTAATCCTAATGTTGTGAGATGTGTTTTGCGTCAATGCAAATGCAGGTTACATCAAGCCCGCTAGAGCATTCATTTACAATCAACTTTTAATTATAACCCCATTTAGGTATAAGTTCAATAAACCAGTATTGACATACTTGGAGCCACTAAAAAGCCAACAGTGAATAGCGAAAGCGATCACTCAATCAAACTTTCAATTGCTGTCACTAACCTGCCTGACGAAGCAAACGCTTGGGTGCAATAGAGCCACGGGAAGTTTGTTCGCCAATGCCTAGGAAAACGCCCTGTGCAGAGTAAAGCCTGAACAATCCGTCAATGCTTAAACCTGACTTCCACACTTCCTGGCCACGCAATAAATAAAAAGTGCTATCGGCATCAATAATGACCTGAGGCAAATCCTCAATCGCAGCATCCGCGCCCAGCAAAACTTCGTCACGCTGCTCCAGCGACATCTGATCTAGTTGCTCGATCGTGACCGCATCCTGCAGATTGAAATGAGCCGTCGTCAGGCGCCGCAAACCACCCAGATGGGCGCCACACCCCAGCGACTTGCCAATGTCTTCTGCCAACGTCCGTATATAGGTGCCTTTGCTGCATGACACCACCATCTCAAACTGCTCACCATCAAACCGTTCAAGCGTAATCGCATGTATGGTGACCGGCCTAGGCTCCCGGGCAATTTCCACACCATCCCGGGCATACTCATACAGCGCTTTACCTCCATGTTTCAAGGCAGAATACATGGGAGGCACCTGCAAGATATCGCCCACCATCTTTTTGAGGGCGGCTTCCAATTCTTCTAGCGTCGTCGTGACCGGCAATCGCTCCAGCACCTCACCCTCGGCATCACCCGTCGTTGTTGTGCTGCCCAGCGTCACCAATGCCCGGTAACTTTTGTCAGCATCTAATAAGAAATGGGAAAACTTGGTGGCTTCGCCCAGGCAAATAGGCAACAAGCCGCTTGCCAACGGGTCAAGGCTGCCGGTATGGCCGGCCTTTGCGGCCTGGTACAGGCGCTTGACCACCTGCAGGGCTTGATTGGATGAGATTCCTAATGGCTTGTCCAGCAATAGCACGCCGTCGATATTGCGCTTAATTCGCCTGAATTGTTGCACAGCGTCACCCGTGTTAATCGGCAGATTCGTCGTTTTGCACAGGCGTAGCTGGCGGCAACACTTCGTCGATCAGCTTGGCGATATGCATGCCGTGATCAATCGAGGCGTCATAGACAAAATGCAATTGCGGCACTGTCCGTAGCAACAGGCGCTTGGCCAGTTGGCTACGCAAGAAACCTGCTGTCTTCTCCAGCCCTTTCTGCAACTCCGCGCTGCCGGCTGGCGCGGTGTAATAGATCTTGGCGTGTGCCATGTCACCGCTAACTTCGACTTCCGTTACCGTCACCATGCCCACGCGCGGATCTTTTACCTCGAACTGGAGCAGGTCAGCGAGTTCACGCTGAATCTGCTCTGCCACCCGGTCGCTTCTGGAGAATTCCTTGGCCATACGCTTAGAGTGTTCTCGCTACTTCAACCACTTCGAATACTTCGAGAATATCGCCGACTTCGATTTCATTGTAGTTCTTCAAGGACAAGCCGCATTCAAAGTTGGACTTAACTTCCTTGACGTCATCCTTGAAGCGCTTGAGCGAATCCAGATCGCCGGTATGAATAACCACGTTGTCACGAATCAGACGGACCTTGGAGTTACGGCGGATGACACCATCCTGCACATAACAACCAGCCACCGCACCAACGCGGGAAATACGGAAGACTTCGCGGATTTCCACAGTGCCGATCACGTTTTCCTTCTGTTCTGGTGACAACATGCCGCCCAATGCCGCCTTCACTTCATCCACAGCCTCATAGATGATGGTGTAGTAGCGCACATCAACACCGGAGCTTTCAATCAGCTTGCGCGCACCTGCATCGGCACGCACGTTGAAACCAATGATCACGGTCTTGGATGCCGCCGCCAGGTTGACGTCAGATTCGGTAATCGCGCCTACCCCGGTGTGGATGATATTGACCTTGACTTCATCGGTGGACAATTTCTGCAGGGAAGTTGCCAGGGCTTCGTAAGAACCTTGCACGTCTGACTTGATGATCAACGGCAGTACCTTGACCTCGCCCTCGCCCATCTGTTCGAACATGTTCTCCAGCTTCGCAGCTTGCTGCTTTGCCAGCTTGACGTCCCTGAACTTGCCTTGACGGAACAAGGCAATCTCACGTGCCTTGCGCTCATCATTGAGCACAATGACTTCCTCACCGGAATTAGGCACATCGGACAGACCGAGAATTTCCACCGGGATGGATGGACCAGCCTCTTTCACATCATTGCCGCTTTCGTCCAACATGGCGCGTACGCGGCCGTAAGCACTGCCGGCCAGAATCATGTCGCCACGCTTAAGCGTACCGGACTGCACCAATATAGTGGATACCGGGCCACGACCTTTGTCCAGACGGCCTTCAATTACTAGGCCCTTGGCGGGGGTATTCTTAGGCGCCTTCAGTTCCAGCACTTCCGCTTGCAGCAACACCGCTTCCAGTAGGTTATCGATGCCGAGCCCTGTTTTGGCCGAAACTTCGACAAACATGGTGTCGCCACCCCAATCCTCAGGCACGACCTCATGCGTCACCAGTTCCTGCTTGACGCGCTCGGGGCTGGCCTCAGGCTTATCAATCTTGTTAACCGCCACAACCAGCGGCACGCCAGCGGCCTTAGCATGGTGCACGGCCTCAATGGTTTGCGGCATGACACCGTCATCAGCGGCAACCACCAGGATCACGACGTCAGTCGCCTTGGCACCACGGGCACGCATCGCAGTAAACGCTTCGTGGCCTGGCGTATCGAGAAAAGTCACCATACCGCGCGGTGTTTCCACATGGTAAGCACCGATATGCTGGGTAATCCCACCGGCTTCACCGGAAGCAACACGGCTGCGGCGGATGTAATCCAGCAGAGAAGTCTTGCCGTGATCAACGTGGCCCATCACGGTAACCACAGGAGGACGTGCCTCCTGAATGGCCTCCGCATGCTCTTCATCATCCAGGAAAGTTTCCGGATCGTTGGACGCGGCGGCCTTGGCATTGTGTCCCATTTCCTCCACGATAATGATCGCGGTTTCCTGGTCCAGCACCTGGTTGATCGTCACCATCATGCCCATCTTCATCAAGGTCTTGATGACCTCGCTAGCCTTCACCGCCATCTTGTGGGCAAGATCGCCTACAGTAATGGTTTCAGGCACCAGTACTTCATGTACGATTGGCTCTGTCGGCGCGGTGAATGCGTGCTGCTGGGCTTCATTTCCCTTGGATTTCGACTTGCCCTTTTGCGCACGCCAGCCCTGGGTAGCAATCCCTGTATTACCGCGCGCTTTCACGCCACCACGTTTTTTGCTGTCGCTATCGTTCCAATCCTTGGCACTACCCTTGCCCGGTTTCTTGGCAGACTTGTCTTCCGCCTTGGGAGCTTCCTTGACAGCAGGTTTATGCAATGTACCTTCGGAGAGCTTGCTCGCCGCAGCTTCGGCCGCACGCTTGGCTTCTTCCTGGCGACGCTGGATCAGCTCCTGCTTTTTACGCAGATCTTCAGCTTGAATCGCCATCAAGGCAGCCTGACGCTTGGCTTCACGGTCACGCAAAGCCAGCTCTTCGTCGCCGAGAAGCTCCTTGGCAGTCAGCTTGGTGCGTACTGGCTCTGCTGGCTTCTTCTCCTCTACAGCAGCGGCTGGCTCTGTATGCTCTGTCACTTCCGGCGCAGCTTCAATTACTGGTTCCGGTTCTGGTTTCGCCTGTACAACCACAGGCTCTGGCTCAGGAACAGTCTCGACAGCAAGTTCTGGCACGGGCTCAACGACCGGCGCATCAACGATTGGCTCATCAACAAGAGGAGCAGCCAGAGCGGACTCTTCCTCAGCCGCCTCTAGCGCCGGATCACGACGCACCAACACGCGCTTTTTACGCACCTCTACCTGGATAGTGCGCGCCTTGCCGCTGCTATCCGACTTCTTGATTTCAGTAACCTGCTTCCGGGTCAAAGTAATCTTGTTCTTGGGCTCCTGCGCGCCATGTTCCTTGCGCAAGTATTCCAGCAAGGATGTCTTGTCCTGTTCGGTGAGTGTGTCGTCATAAGTTGCCTTGCTGACACCAGCCCCTTTTAACTGCTCCAGAAGCAGTTCAGCCGGCAGCCCTAATTCACTGGCAAACTGTGCTACGCTCGATTGTCCCATTCTGTTACTCCAATCTCTTTCATGTGCACTATCAGTCAGTGCATTTCCTTATAGCGACCAATCCCTGCCTCAAGCAAACCAAGGCGCACGCGCGGTCATAATCAATTGTTTTGCGCGGTCAGCATCCATGCCGGTCAGTTCCACCAGATCATCGACGGCCAGATCAGCAAGATCATCCATCGTGGCAACGCCCTTGCTCGCCAAGGTACGTGCGGTCGCCTCATCCATGCCTTCCATGCCTAACAGGTCTTCAGAGGCTTCGCCCACTTTCTCTTCCTTGGCAATGGCCTCTGTCAATAACGCTGCACGTGCACGCTTGCGTAATTCATTGATCGTGTCTTCGTCAAACGCCTCGATCTCGCTCATTTCAGCCAAAGGAACATAGGCAATTTCTTCCAGGGTGCTAAACCCTTCCTGCACCAGGATATCGGCAACCTCTTCATCCACATCCAACTTCTCGACAAACAATTGCAGAATGCCGCTATGCTCTTCCTCGTTCTTCTTGGCCGCTTCTTCCTCGGTCAGGATATTCAATGTCCAGCCAGTTAGCTCTGATGCAAGACGCACATTCTGGCCGCTACGGCCAATGGCCTGCGCCAATTGCTCTTCATCTACAATCACATCCATGCTGTGGGCATCCTCATCCACAACAATACCGGAAACTTCAGCTGGCGCCATCGCATTGATGACAAACTGGGCAGGATCCATGGACCACAACACAATGTCCACACGTTCACCCGCCAGTTCCCCTGTCACTGCCTGTACACGCGAACCGCGCATACCGACACAGGTACCGACGGGATCCAGGCGCTGATCATTGGACTTCACAGCAATTTTAGAACGCAAACCAGGGTCGCGTGCTGCCGACTTGATCTCGAGCAAGCCTTCTTCGATTTCGGGCACCTCAAGCTCAAACAACTTAATCAGGAATTCTGGAGCAATGCGCGAAAGAATCAATTGCGGCCCGCGGCCACCACGCTCAATACGTGAAAGATAGGCACGAACACGATCGCCCACGCGCAGGTTTTCCTTTGGAATCATCTGCTCCCGCGGCAGCACGGATTCAAGCCGGCCCACTTCGATAATCGCATTACCTTTTTCCATACGCTTGATGACACCAGTTACCAAGTGCTCCTTGCGCGCGAGGAAATCATCCAAAATCTGCTCACGTTCAGCCTCACGCACCTTTTGCAAGATCACCTGCTTGGCTGCTTGTGCGCCAATACGGCCAAACTCTACAGACTCCAAAGGCTCTTCAATATAGTCGCCCACGGCCAATCCCTGAGCACGCTCGTCATCTACGGCGACTTGGGCATCCGGATTTTCTAAAACCTCAGACTCAACGACCTGCCAGCGACGGAAAGAATTGTATTCACCATTTTCACGGTCAATTTCTACACGGACATCGGCATCTTCAGTAAAGCGCTTCTTGGTAGCAGAGGCCAACGCCAGCTCCAATGCCGTAAAAACAACGGCTTTAGCCACATTCTTCTCATGGGCCAACGCATCGACCAATAATAATATTTCGCGACTCATTTCAATCTCCGCCAAAAAATTGGTGCTTAGAACTCAGGGGACAATCTCGCCTTGTCGATATTGGAAAACGCCACACGCTGCTCGACGCCTTCACACTCCATCACAAGGTACTCCTGATCCACGCCACGCAATATGCCTAAAAAATTCTTCCTGCCTTCAACCGGCACACGCAACTTCACCTGAGCGCGTTCACCAGAAAAACGCACAAAATCTGACACTTTCTTTAACGCCCTATCCAGACCGGGCGAAGATACTTCCAGCCTGTCGTAATCTATATCATGCTCCACCGCCAACAGATTGCTTAAGTGATTACTCACCAAGACACAGTCGTCGATATTGATGCCCTCTGGCTTATCAATAAACAAGCGGATCAATTTGCCGCGGTTGGCCAACTCCATATCGACCAGCTCATACCCAAGCTGGCTCAGAGATTTTTCCAACAATGCGTTCAAATCCTGCATAGCAAACCTTATTGCCTGATTCTACAAATAAAAAATGGGCTCAACGCCCATCCCCAAGATTGCTATTATAGCAAGCAGCCATTGATAACACAAAAACGAAAGCCCTCATATAGAGGGCTTCGTCGCCATCCAGATGAAATCTGGATGTTAAATAAAAGCCTGGCGGTGACCTACTTTCGCATGCGAGGTGCATACTATCATTGGCGCAGAATCGTTTCACGGCCCTGTTCGAGATGGGAAGGGGTGGTTCCAATTCGCTATGGCCGCCA
>NZ_JAJAVC010000003.1 GCF_020532725.1 Methylobacillus arboreus | reverse complement strand
GATACCATCCCTGCTCTCCATCCTTGTGATGTCAGGGCAAGCCGGCCTCGCCCCTTATAAACAAGACTTCCGGGGAAACCTACCTCAGTTTAGGGGGAGTATGAAAAAATTTTAAAATGCACACAAAAGGCCGGGGTGTTGGGTTGAATCGCACCCACTTTCCTAGACAGCTCAAGAGCCTCAAACTATAGAAGTTGAGGAGACATCATGAGCAAGCAACAACGTTACACCGAAGAATTCAAACAGGCTGCCGTCAAGCAGGTGACTGAGCGACAGTTTTCCGTGGCAGAAGTCGCTGAGCGTTTGGGAGTTTCAAGCCATAGCATTTATGCTTGGATCAGGCGATTCAGCGTCCCGGAAGACGAGCTACAGCATCGTGTTGCATGATTGATGCGTCAAGAAGGTTTACGTTTTCAAACTGGCTATCGGCGTCGCCCTGGTCAGTCTGGAGGGCGGCCAGCTGGGATTGCCCCGAATCATCTAGAGCGCCAATTCGATGTGATCACTCCAAACATGGTATGAGTATGAGAAGCGTTATTTCGAGAGGCTGGCGACTGTCTAAGGGACGGCTGGTGCTCCTCTCACAGATAACCAGCTTTCCCGCTAATGCCTGAAACCGTCAGGCGGCGGTGTTGCTCCTGAGCCTGCTATTTATCGCCATAGTGATAGCGGCAGGCCACAGTATCCAATTCTCTTTCTTTGCCTGTTCCTGCCCGTAACTCTGCAATGGATTTAGCCAGGTGCGCCGCATTGGCCGGGCTTCGCATCAGGTGCTGAGTTTCTTTAATGCTGTTGCGATGGGCTAATAATGGCTTTCGTTTCATGATGCTTTTGCCTTGGCCGCTATCAGGCAGCCGTAGTGTTCTTTGCAGCCGCAATGGCAGGCTTGATCTTGGGTTTGAATGATCTTCTGGCTTGCCACAGGTCATAAGAGGCCTGCTCAGCCAGCCACAGATCGGCCCTGCCTCCGTTCTCCACGCCCAGCCATTGTTCGAGTCTGAGCGCCATTTCAGGGGAGATGGCAGCACGGCCATTCAGCACACGCGAAAGCGAAGGTCGCGCAACCCCTAGCTGCTCGGCTGCCTCTGTCACTGTCAGCCCCAAAGCGGGCAAGATATCTTCCCGCAAGGTTTCCCCCGGGTGAGGTGGGTTAAACATTCTGCTCATGATCCTAAATCCTTTTAGTGATAGTCCTGATAATCCACCAGCACGGTATGCTCACCTTCAAAGGTAAAGGTCATGCGCCAATTGCCATTCACCGATACCGCGTAATGCCCATGTAAACTGCCTGCAAGGGGATGAAGCCCCCAGCCTGGCACATTCATATCAGCAGCAGCCTTTGCTTCGTCCAGGCGTCTCAATTGACGGGATAGCCGAGAGGCATGATCTGGCCTGATGCCTTTCTTGCTGCCAGTCTCAAAGAAGTCTTGCAGTCCTTTATGCCGGAAAGATTTAATCATTCAAAACTGTACTCTGATACGTTACACATTTCAACATCCCTCAATCTGAGACACTGCTGTTTCAGGCGGTTTTCAACGGGATCACTTTTCCCCCGGCTTTCAGCTCATCCAAATAATCAGCCCAGGCTTGCATCGCCATCGAAGCGATATTTGAATCGCCACCACTTACCCCCGGCCGGGGTAACTTGAATGAATAACCCCGCCTCGTCATAAAGCTTGTATGCCTTATCTCGTGGCTTGGCATTACGTAAGGATAGGTCTGAAAGTGCCATTTTGGGGTAACCATCTCTGGGGTAAGTACTGTTACCCCTAGAGTTACCCCTGTTAAATGCTGGATGTCAATAGACGGGTTTGGACGGTATGAAACGAAAAACCCCGGAATCACTATGATTTGGCGGGGTTTGTTGGATGGGGTTGAATTGCTTTGAACTGCTTTATGGTGTCCCCGTCAGGACTCGAACCTGAAACTGACCCTTAGGAGGGGCCGGTGATATCCGTTTCACCACGAGGACAGCCAAGCCGGTATTCTACCTTTTTAGCCGCTTGAGCGGTACTGTTTCACTTGGCTTTCTGCCTTGTGTCACAGGACCGCAGCCACTTAGCTTCGGATGAGGTGTTCGAAGGCGCCGAGCGCTGCCTTGGAGCCTTCGCCCATGGCGATGATGATCTGCTTGAACGGCACGGTGGTGACGTCGCCTGCGGCAAACACGCCGGGTTCCGAGGTTTGGCCTTTGTCATCCACCTCGATTTCTCCAAACTTGCTCAAGGTCACGGTGTTCTTGATCCAGTCGGTATTCGGCACGAGGCCGATCTGGATAAAGACTGCTGCCAGGTCGATACGGTGCGATTCGCTAGTCTGGCGGTTTGTGTAGGTCAGGCCGTTGACCTTTTCGCCATCGCCGTTGATCTCGGTGGTTTGTGCGCCGGTGATGACGGCGACATTGGGCAGGCTGAACAGTTTCTTTTGCAAGACCGCATCTGCGCGCAATTCTCCGTTGAACTCGATCAAGGTGACGTCCTTGACGATGCCGGCGAGGTCAATCGCGGCTTCCACGCCGGAATTGCCGCCGCCGATCACGGCAACGCTTCTGCCCTTGAACAAGGGGCCGTCACAGTGCGGGCAGTAGGCCACGCCGCGGCCGCGGTATTCCTTTTCGCCGGGGACGTTGATTTCCCTCCAGCGGGCGCCGGTGGCGATGATGACGGACTTGGCCTTGAGCGTAGCGCCGCTTTCGAGCTTGACCTCGGTGAAACCGCCGTTGTCATGCGCCGGCACCAACGCTGCTGCGCGTTGCAGGTTCATGATGTCCACGTCGTAGCTCTTGACGTGTTCTTCTAATGCCGCGGCCAGTTTGGGTCCATCGGTTTCCTTGACCGAGATGAAGTTCTCAATCGCCATGGTATCCATAACTTGTCCGCCAAAACGCTCGGCGACCACGCCGGTGCGTATGCCCTTGCGGGCTGAGTAGATGGCGGCAGAAGCGCCGGCAGGGCCGCCGCCGACGATCAATACGTCGAAAGGCTCCTTGGCGGAAAGTTTCTCGGCTTCTTTCTTGATCGCGCCGGTGTCGATCTTGTTAAGTATTTCCTGCACGCCCATGCGTCCGTGGCTGAATTCCTCTCCGTTGAGGAAGATGGTGGGCACGGCCATGATCTTGCGCTCGTCCACTTCCTTCTGGAACAGGGCGCCATCAATCATGACGTGGCGGATGTTCGGGTTGATAGCCGCCATGAGGTTGATGGCTTGCACCACCTCGGGACAGTTGTGGCAGCTCAACGAGATGTAAGTCTCGAAATTGAATTCGCCTTCGAGATTGCGGATTTGCTCGATGACTTCCGGCTCTGCCTTGGGCGGATGTCCGCCTACCTGCAACAGTGCCAGCACGAGTGAGGTGAATTCATGCCCCATGGGAATACCTGCAAAGCGGATGCTGAGGTTTTTCCCGGGACTGTTCAAGCTGAAGGATGGCTTGCGTTGAGTCTCATCATCACTTTGCTGGACGGTGATGCGCGCAGACAGGCTCTTGATGTCATCAAGCAGTTCAAGCAGCTCGCGCGACTTGTCGCCGCCATCTACCGAGGCAGTGATTTCGATGGGCTGGGTGACTTTTTCCAAGTAGGCCTTTAGCTGTGTCTTGATATTTGCGTCCAACATGATGTGCTCTCAATTCTGTATTGATATTGCTCCAAAAAATGCCCGGGCATGAAGGCAGGGAGTTTGCGGTTGCCCGGGCTCACTGGCTTGAAAGCCTGCTTAGATCTTGCCGACGAGGTCCAGAGATGGGGCAAGGGTGGCTTCGCCTTCTTTCCACTTGGCAGGGCAGACTTCACCTGGGTGGGTGGCAACGTATTGGGCGGCCTTGATCTTGCGCACCAGGTCGGAGGCATCGCGGCCAATACCTTCGGCGGTGACTTCGAGCGCCTGGATTACGCCGTTGGGATCGATAATGAAGGTGCCGCGGTCAGCCAGGCCCTGGTCTTCACGCAATACGCCGAAGTTGCGGGTAATGGTGGCAGTTGGGTCGCCAATCATCGGATACTTGATCTTATTGATGGTATCCGAGGTATCGTGCCAGGCTTTGTGTGTGAAGTGGGTGTCGGTGGAAACCGAATACACTTCAACACCAAGCTTTTGCAATTCATCATAGTTGTCGGCAATATCGCCAAGCTCTGTTGGACAAACGAAGGTGAAGTCGGCCGGGTAGAACACGACGGCAGACCATTTGCCTTTCAAATCCGCATCTGTCACGGTGACGAATTCGCCGTTATGGAATGCGGTTGCCTTGAATGGCTTGATCTCGGTGTTGATGAGGGATGTTGTCATGGCAATCTCCTGGGGTGGTTGAAATAGTGAGATTGCAGTTTAGGGGTTTTATTTGAATAAATAAAATTGATTGTTTAAATTTACATGATAAGTAAAATTTATCTCAAAGGATTGTCTGATTCAATATTGTATTGAAGCATTTGGTTGCGACCCGCGGCCTTGGCGGCGTAAAGCGCGGTATCGGCACGGTGCAGCATGGCTTCCCAGCTTGCAGCAAGGTCGGTGTGGGGGTCCCAGGCATACAGGCCCAGGCTGCAAGTCACTTGGCGATTGTCGCAGGCCGGGTGGTGAAGATTGCGCATGGCTTCAAGCAGGCGCCCTCCTAATGAGGTGGCTTCTTCCTTGGTGGTTTGCGGACAGATGATGCAGAGTTCCTCTCCGCCATAGCGGCCAATGATATCGGTATTGCGACAAGCCTTGCTCAATGCCTGGGATACCGTCCGCAGCACCTTGTCGCCAGCATCGTGGCCATAGGTGTCATTGACCATCTTGAAATTATCAATATCCAGCATAAAGATACTGATTGGGCGCTGATAACGGTGTGCCAGGTCGACCTCACGGCGTCCGAGATTGACCAGCGCCCGGCGGTTATAGAGTTTGGTGAGCTCGTCATGCGTTGCCAGGTGCTCTTTTTCATGAATGATGGATTCGAAATACATCAGCAGCAGTCCGAGTGAGCCTAGTAGATTACACCACATGGGGATCAGATAAAGCCCGAACACATTGATGGGGTCATGGCTCTGCGGACTCAGGTCTATGCTGCCACTGACAGAGAGAATACCGCGCAGTATGAAATCAGCCGCAGCCAGGGTGTAGGCAATAATGACCAGGCTGTTGGCAAATGAAAGCTTGAGCTTGCGTGCGCCAACGACCTCGACCACATTGAGAAACATCAACAGCGCCAGCATGATGGAGAAGAGCAGGGTGCGCACTGCAATGGTGAATTGCAGCAGGACGACCAGGCTATAGACAATGAAAAATCCCAGAATGAGATACCAGCCGATATAAGCCGGTTTTTTGCCGAAAAACGCTTGGGTTCCCCACCATTTTGCCGTCATCGCACCTATCATCATGGTGGAGCCAATGATGAGCGGCAAGTGGCCGAACTTGGAGATGCTGAAGGCCGTGAGTGTCGAGCCGAATACGCTGAGCAGCCCGGAAAGGGCCCAGTAACGCGTAGAGCGTTCCGTCGGCGCAAGGAAATACAGCCCGCCCATGATAATGGCGATACACAGCTGGCTAATGGCATAGCCGACATTGGCTGTATATGAATTCCATAAAGAATCCAAGCAGTTGCTCCCTCAAGTATTCAGTTCAGTGAGTGAATATTTTCAATAGCAGAAGCATTGATTGCATGCGCCTCAAAGGCAATCTCTTCTACTCTACGCTAATTCCGGCTTTCCAGTTCTTCCCAGCGCAGCATGGCATTGTCAATTTCTATGCCGATTTCACCCAGTCTTTGCTGTAGCGCCCGCGCTTGCTCGGCGTTGTCCCGGTAGATGTCAGGGTTTGCCAATGCTTGGTTGATGGAGGCTTGCTCAGTTTCCAATGCTTCTATCTTGGCAGGCAGGCTTTCCAATTCACGGCTTTCCTTGAAGCTGAGCTTGGTTGAAACCTTGCTGGCTGGTTTGGCTGACGTTGCCTGTGAGGGCTTTTCTGCGGATTTTTCTGTGGTTTTTAAAGCGGTTTTTTCCGCAGATCGTGCCTGTGTATGACGGAACCAGTCATCATAGCCGCCGCCAAATTCGCTCAGTACGCCATTGCCTTCAAAAGCAATGATCTGGGTGACGGTGTTCTCGAGGAAGGCACGGTCGTGACTGACCAGGAACAAGGTGCCGTCAAAATCCTGCAATAGGCTTTCCAGCAGTTCCAGTGTTTCTATATCCAGGTCATTCGTGGGCTCGTCCAGCACCAGCACATTGGCCGGGCGGGCAAACAGGCGCGCCAGCAGCAAGCGGTTGCGCTCGCCGCCGGAAAGGGATTTGACGGGCGACCTTGAGCGCTGGGGCGGGAAGAGGAAATCTTCCAGATAGCTGATCACATGCTTGCGCTCATTGCCTATCTGCACAAAATCCGAGCCGGGACTGATGGTGTCCGCCAGTGAAGCTTCTTCATCCAGTTGCTCGCGCATTTGATCAAAGTATGCGACATTCAGGCTGGTGCCGTGCTGGATGCTGCCGCTATTGGGCTCAAGTTCACCAAGAATCAGCTTGAGCAGGGTGGATTTGCCTGCGCCATTGGGGCCGATGAGGCCGATGCGGTCGCCGCGCATGATGCGGGTGCTGAAATCCTGGATCAGCAGCTTACCATCGTATGCCATGGAAATACGGTCAAGCTCGGCGACCAGCTTGCCCGAGCGTTCGCCACTATCCAGCGTGAGCTTGACGTTGCCCTGGCGCTCGCGCCGCGCCGCCCGCATTAGGCGCAGAGCTTCCAGACGGCGTACCCGGCCTTCGTTGCGTGTGCGCCGTGCCTTGATGCCCTGGCGAATCCAGACTTCTTCCTGAGCAAGGAATTTATCAAACTTGGCTGCATGAGTGGCTTCCACTGCCAGCAGTTCTTCCTTCTTGACCTGGTACTGGCTGTAGTTGCCGTGAAAATCCGTGAGGTGCCCACGGTCCAGTTCGACAATGCGCGTGGCAAGGCGGTCAAGAAAACGGCGGTCGTGTGTGATGAACAGCAGGCTGCCCTTGAAGTCCAGCAACAGGTTTTCCAGCCATTCTATGGCAGAAAAATCCAGGTGGTTGGTCGGCTCGTCCAGCAATAATACTTCCGGCTCTGCTACCAGTGCGCGGGCGAGCGCTACACGTTTGCGCCAGCCGCCCGAAAGTGTAGCAATCCTGGTCTCCGCTTCCAGTTGCAGGCGACTCAGGACGGCTTCCACCCTGGCTTGTGACTGCCAGCCCCCTTGTGTATCCAGTTCATGTTGCAGTGTTTGCAGGCGGGCGATGAGGCTGTCGATATCCGCGTCCGGCTCTGCCATCTGTTGTGATACCTGATGGTATTCCACCAGGGTCTGGCGCAAGCTGCCCAGGCCTTCCGCGACCGCTTCGAAAATGCTGTGCTCAGGGTCTAGTATTGGTTCTTGCGGTACATAGACGGTGCGTGATTTTGGTGCGCGCCAGCAGGTGCCGTCGTCAAGCTTGCTTTCTCCTGCGATCACTTTAAGCAGGCTTGATTTGCCCGCGCCGTTGCGGCCAATCAGGCCAACCCGCTCTCCGGCATCAAGCTGGAAGTTGGCATGGTCGAGCAGGGGGTAGTGTCCGTAAGCCAGGCTGGCTTGATCTAGGGTGATATAAGGCATGGGACGTATTGTATCAGCAGCCTGGGACTGTGCTGTATGGCCCGTTTGGGCCTACCTGAGCCGATGAATAATGCTTGTCTTTAATGCCCGGGAATGGCAGGCGTCGGCGCTGCGGGTGCCGGTGGAGTGTCCTTTGCAGGTTCGGTTTTTGCTGGCTTGGGCGAATATGCACTGAGTGCCTGGCTGCAATTATAGGAATTGCCCTTGGAACCAGCATCCAGGTAAGGCAGGATGGCTGCGAGCGGATTGACGAATGCCAGGGCTACGCTGCCGAGCAAGCGTGCTGCAATGGGGACGGCTTCCGGGCGTACCTTGGGTTCAACAAAACTGCCTTGTATCTTGATAGGCGAGCGCACGGTCAGAGGGGAGAAATTCTTGGGTTTGGCTGCAAGCAGCAGATCCAGCTTTTCCTGGCCAAGGTCGATATTGCCGTCGATCAATACCAGGGTGACCGGGGTATCGATCAACGCGACTTCAGGCCGTACTATGCCATTTTCCGCCTTGAGGTCCATGACGGCGCATTGCAGGCGTTGCGATTGGTCGCCACCCAACCATGCGCTCACACTTTGTGCAATATCCAGCCCCAGCAACTCCATCACCAGGCGCGATATCTCCCCTTGCTCTATGAACAAGGTGGTCTTGCCGTTAAGGGAGCCCAGCAGTTCGGCGGTGGTGGAGCCTTTGCCGCTGAGGTCGGTGCGTCCGTTGAGGGTGCCGGTGATATAGGCAGGCGGCACCGGCTTGCCTTGTTTCCTGGCCTCTTCCTGCCGAGCCTTTGACACTTGCAACCACTTGCCGAGCTCGATGTCTTTCCAGCCCAGCTTGATCTGCCATTGGGGCGGATATTTGCCTTTATCGTTGTCCTTGCTTTCCTGGGCGTCAACCGAGAAGCTGCCCGTCAAGGTGCCGTCCGCAGTCTGGGCCAGAATCTCGCCGATCATGAACTTGCCTTTGTCCAGACCGAGCTTGGCCTTGAACGGGGAGATCGGCAGGGCGAAAGCATTGCCGAGCTCCATGTAGTCCAGCTTGATTGTGATATCGGCATCCATGCGGTTGAGCGAAGGTAGGTCCAGCGGCCGGTTGGGGATGGCCCGTCCCTCGACAGGCTGTGGCGTGCTGCCGTCTGACTGCAAGGTGCCGAATGCAGGCGCGAGGTCGGCAAGGTAGAAGCGGCTGCCGTCGATATGCCCGCTCAATAACGGCACGCCGCCTGCCTTGCTGCGCGGATCGTACTTGAACGCGGCGGCAAGGCTGCTCCTGCCGATCTTTGCCGAGTCCACATTGACATCCCATACATCGCTATGCTTGCTCAGGCTGGCGCTGAGTCGGAACGGGTCGGTGGTCGGAAAAACGCTGCCAACCAACTCGCCCAGCACTGAAAGCGAAGGGCCGGTGACCACGGCGTTGCCTTTGATATCCTGCCGGCCGAACAAGTCGGCTACCTGGCCGTCAAAGTCCACCCTGAGCTTGCCGTATTCGAGCCAGCCTTTGGATTTGATCGGCGGGGAGTCCTTGTCCTGGGTGGCAATGGGCAGGAACCCGGGGGTTTCCAGGAATGCCTTCAGCGGCCTGCGCTGGAACTGGCCATCGACACTGACTTCGGAGCGCAGGTCTTCCTGCCTGGCGCCTTCCTCGGTCTTGAACTTTGCTTCAAGCGCGGCTGTGCTGATCGCATCGTCAATGTGGCTGCTGCCATTCTTCACGATCAGGGTTTCAATGACAGGAAAAGGAGTAGCAGGCTTGCTTTCATCAGTGGGAAATTCCCAGGTAGCTCTGCCGTCCGCGTGCCGCACCAATTGGGCGTCTATTTCATCCACCTTGATTTCACGGATGCGCAATTCGCCGTGCTTTTTGTAGTGCCAGAGGTCGCTATAGCGCAGCTTGATACTGATGTTACCGGCATCTACCAGATGAGGGACGTTGAACTGTTCTGGGGCGGAGATATAAAGATGGCCGAGGTCAAGCTGGACTCCCGCCCATAGATGTAGCTGGAAGGGCTTGTCCAGTTTTACTTCGCGTTCCAGTTGCTTGTTAAGGAAGGATTGCGCAGGCTCGCGCAAGAAAGTCCAGCCCTGGATTTCGCAGATGATGAAAGCTACAACCAGGCCCAAAAGCAGCCAAAGCAATGCCTTGCCGAATCTGATCAAGCCGCGGGTCAACTGTCCAGCAAACTGTTGCGCCATTTCTCACCTTTGCTTTTTTACTCGGCTCAGGCAAAAATTTGCGCACGCCGATGGTTATAGGTTGTTTTTTCTGTAGTGCCGCATACTGTACAAGGTCAACAGGGCTCCGCATATGGCGACCGCCGCGCTGGCCAACGCTACTGCGGGCAACCCCAGGCCAAAATGGATGACAGCTCCGCCGAGGAAGGCTCCACCGGCATTCCCAAGGTTGAATGCGCTTTGGTTGACTGTGGAGGCCATCAAGGGTGAGTCGCCTGCCTGCGCCATGGCATTGGTTTGCAGGCCGGGGCCGACCGCGAAGCTCACCATGCCCCAGATAAATGCCGTGATAATCGCGGCGAGCATGAATTGCATGCTCCAGGCGAATACGATGCCAAGCAATGCCATACTTGTGAGTGAGAGGGCAATTGTGGGCAATAGTTTCAAATCTGCCATTTTTCCGCCGATATTGAGGCCGATGGTGGCGGCGATTCCCATGGCGATCAGCATAAAGCTGACATCATGCGGCAGCAGGCCGGACATATCTTCCAGTATCGGAGTGATATAGGTAAATATAGTAAAAACCCCAGCAAAACCAATCGCGGTGATCGCCATGGCGAGCAGCACATTGGGCTGGAGCACGGCATGCATTTCCTTACGTATGTCCGGCCTGGGCATGGCACTGAGGTCAGGGATAAAGCGCCAGGTCGCGTACATGGCTACTGCACCGCAAGCAGCCACAGTCCAGAACGGGACACGCCAGCTGGTTTCCTGCCCGAGCAATGTGCCCAGCGGCACGCCAAGCACATTGGCCATGGTGAGGCCGGTGAACATCAATGCCAGCGCACGGTTGCCCTGGCCGGGAGGGGCAAGGTGGAGCGCCACGACAGCGGCAATGCCGAAGAAGGAGCCATGGCTCAGCGCCGTGAATACGCGTGCCGCCGCCAGGGTGAGGTAATTGGGGGCCAAGGCGCACAGCACATTGCCAAGCGTGAAAATTGCCAGCAGCCCAAGCAGGGTGGCCTTGCGCGGCCGGTTGATCGTGAGGGCCACCATCAAGGGACCGCCGACCACTACGCCGAGCGCATAAACGGTGACGAGGTTGCCGGTGGCCGGAATGGAGACATCCAGTCCATGGGCAATGTCGGGCAGCAGCCCCATGGGGAGAAACTCGGTCATGCCGATGCAGAACGCACCGGCGGCCAGCGCAATCATCCAATTGCCCATACTTGCTCGCTTAAAAATCGATAGAGAAAATGAAGTTTGGAAAGGAAATCCTGTGCTTCCGAATGAGCGGAGCGCACGAAAGGGAAGTACCTGTTCAAAGGCGCTACTTTACCATGCTCGTGCGCTTTTTTATGTGCGGCATTTTAGATGCCGATACATCTGCAAAATCAGGGTGTGCTCTTGGTGCCGCTTTCAAGCATGGCGCGGATTTGTGCCATGCGCTGGCGTGCATTTTCTTTGCTAGCCGCCGGGTCTGTCTGCGGTTGGCCTGAGTGGCGCACATCGTCTTCAGGCAGTTCGGCGATAAAACGGCTGGGCTCGCAGGATTCATGTTCGCCCGCGCGCTTACGCTTGCGGCACCAGGAAATGTTGAGCGATTTTTGCGCCCGCGTGATGCCGACATACATCAGGCGCCGTTCTTCCTCGATCTTGCCCTGGTCCACGCTTTCGCGGTGCGGCAGGATGCCTTCTTCGCAGCCGATTAGGAATACATGGCCGTACTCCAGCCCCTTGGAGGCATGCAGGGTTGAGAGCTTCACCGCATCCGGCTCGGCATCTTCCCGGCCTTCCAGCATGCTCATGAGCGAAATCATCTGCGTCAGCGCCAGCAGGTTTTTCTCGTCTTCATCGCCCTTGCGCGTGAGCCAGGCGACGAATTCCATCACGCTTTTCCACTTGTTCTCTGCGCTGCGCGGCTCTTCCGTATCGTAGAGGAAGGCTTCGTAATTGATCGCGTTGAGCAGGTCGTTCAGCACTTCGCCCGCCGGGTCTTTCTCTGCGCGTTCCTGGATGCGGTTGATGAACTGGCAGAAGGTGAGCAGGTCTTCAAGCTGGCGGTTGGCCATGGTGCGCTGGAAATCGCCTTCAAAAGCGGCCTCGAACAATGACATTTTGTGCTGGCTGGCATATTCGCCCAAGCGTTCCAGCGTGGTGTTGCCTATGCCTTTTTTCGGCGTGGTGGCAGCGCGGATGAAAGCAGGGTCGTCGTCTTCATTGGCGATCAGGCGCAGGTAGCTCACCAGGTCCTTGATCTCGGCCTTGTCGAAGAAAGATTGGCCGCCGGAGATGGTGTAGGGGATTTTTTGCTGGCGCAATTGCTGTTCGAGGATGCGTGCCTGATGGTTGCCGCGGTAGAGGATGGCGTAATCGAGGAACTTGGTGCGGTGCTCGAATTTGTGCGCGAGCAGCTTCATGACCACCGATTCCGCCTCATGGTCCTCGTCCTTGGCTGCGCTAACCTGGATCAGGTCGCCGGTGCCCAGTTCGCTCCAGAGCTTCTTCTCAAATAATTTGGGATTGTTGGCAATCACCTGGTTGGCCGCGCGCAATATGCGCACGGTAGAGCGGTAATTCTGTTCCAGCTTGATGACTTTGAGGCGGCTGAAATCCTCGGTGAGCTGGCGCAGGTTTTCCACATCGGCGCCGCGCCAGCCGTAAATCGCCTGGTCGTCGTCCCCCACGGCAGTAAAACGGCCTTCGACGCCAGTCAGCATTTTTACCAGCTTGTACTGGCAGGCATTGGTGTCCTGGTATTCGTCGATCAGCAGGTATTTGAGCTTGTGTTGCCATTTGCGCAAGGCATCCGGGTGTTGCTCGAACAGTTCCACCGGCAGCTTGATCAGGTCGTCAAAGTCTACGGCCTGGTAGGCTTTCAGCGTTTGTTGGTAAATCTGGTAGACCTTGGCTGCGGCATGGCTGATTTCCTCATCGGCGGTGGCGGCTGCCTGGTCCGGGTTGACGAAGGCATTTTTCCAGCTCGATATCTGCCATTGCGTCTTGCGCAGTAGTTGCTTGTCTGTGGTTGCCAGCACGTCGGAGAGAATCTTGAAACTGTCGGAGGAGTCCAGGATGGAGAATTGCGGCTTGTAGCCCAGCAGCTCGGCCTCCTGGCGCAACATCTGCAAGCCAAGCGAGTGAAAGGTGGCGATGGTCAGGCCTTTGGCGTTATTGCCTTGCAATAAATGGCCGACACGCTCCTGCATTTCGCGCGCTGCCTTGTTGGTAAAGGTAATCGCCGCGATTTCCTTGGGCGAGTATCCGCATTTCTCGACCAGGTAGGCGATTTTCTGCGTGATCACGCGCGTTTTTCCGCTGCCTGCACCTGCCAGCACCAGCAAAGGGCCATCCAGATATTTCACAGCTTCGCGCTGTTGGGGGTTCATCGTGCTTAACATGTTGATTTGCCTGCAGGCTTAAGGTGATTCGGGGAAAAGCTGCTACAAGCGAGTAACAACATCGACCCTGATTTTATCTTGAGCCGGGTTTTGAAGCTAGCTGATAGCGCTAACGGCAGGCAGAAAAAAAGCCCCGCCAATAATACTTTGACGGGGCCGTAGAGAGAGTGCCGAGCTTATCTCAGGCGTACAATTTTCTGCTTTTACGGCGATTGGCAAATCCCAGCAAGCCCAGGCCAAGTGCCAGCATGGCATAGGACTCCGGCTCAGGCACCGCGCTTACGCTGTATAGCGTGAAATCGGACTTATCCTTGAGCGATGTCAGCGAGAAGGATTTCACTGCAGTATCGCCAAAAGGGTTGTCCAGGCTCCATACGCCGCCAAGGTCCTGGATGGCCGGGCTCAGGTTAGTTACGGAGCCGAAACCTGTCCATGAGGCTGTGTCGTTTCCTGTGGCTATCAGCTTGAACGTGCTGGTGGAGTTGTCGAAATAGGTGACGGTAATGGAGGCTTGTTCCTTGTTGTCGCCATATTCAGGCCCATTGAACAACAGGCCCAGGGTGAGGTTGCTGATGACCAATGACTCGTCGAACTTGGCGATAATCCACTCATGCTTGTCGATTTCCCCCACGGTCACATCGCTGCCCCTTTTGGGCGATACGCCAACGCCCTGATAGCCGTCCTGGGCCGGCTTGTAGCTGAAAACAGCATCTTTCAATTGATTGCGCTTTTCCCCGGTCTTGGCGTAGAAGGTCACGCTGGTGTCGAGAATGCTGGTGGTGTAGCTGGAACCGGTGCCGAATTCTGAGCCGTAAACTGTGTCGGTAGCTGCAGCAGCACTGAAGGAAGCGGCCAATAGTGCGCTGGCTGCGGTTGTTGCCAATACCTTGGAAATACTCATTTAGGTCTCCTCATAGCAATTAATTAGATTTAATTGATTGTTTTTATTATTAATTGACAGCACTAGCATGCTAGCTCTGCAATGAGGAGGGCTCAATAGTCCGTTGTGGCTGATACGTTTGGACTAATCAATTGATATTCAAGGTTAATTAATATACTTATCTGTATGATTATTAATGATAGGGTCTAAAACGGATTAATAGTTAATTACTTGTAGTAAAAAGACTACTCGGGATTGTTATCTTCTTTTTCTTCGGGTTCTATATCGCTGATCACCATTCGCTCCATCATTTCTGCGCGGGATTCAGGAGTTTCCAGGCTGATGCGGCCCAAGGTGCCGGAGCGGTAATCGACAAGAAACGCCATCGCGGTCTTTTCCATATCCAGCTCCCCACCCTTGAGCAAGTAGCCGCGGCGTTTGCCCACTGCTTCCAGCAGGTCTATGGCGTCCATGTTGCTCACATCTGTTTTATAGCGTGCTTGCAGCAGGGCGGGGTAGCGTTCCAGCAGGATGCCGGCGAGAAACTCCGCCACGTCTTCATCGATTACGGCATTGCGGCCAATGGCATGGCTGGCGGCGAGCATGTAGCCATCGCTCTCGTATTTGATCTTGGGCCACATCATGCCGGGAGTGTCGGTTATGCTCATCTGGTCATTCAGGTCGAAGCGCTGCTGGCTCTTGGTCACGGCAGGTTCGTCGCCCACTTTGGCAATGCGGCGGTTGAGCAAGGCGTTCATGAGGGTGGATTTGCCGACGTTGGGGATGCCCATGATCATCATGCGCAAAGGCTTGAGGTTAGTGCCCCTATGCGGCGCGAGGCTGCGGCAGAGGCCGGGGATCTTTTTCGCATCGCCAGGTTTCTTGCATGAAAGCGCTGCGGCCTTTACACCTTCCTGCCGGTTGAAATAATTGAGCCACGCCTGGGTGGCTGCCGGGTCGGCCAGGTCAGCCTTGTTGAGGATTTTGAGGCTGGGACGCTGCCGGAAAAGGCGCAGGTCTTCAATCATGGGGTTGTGGCTGGCTTCCGGCACTCGAGCATCCAGCACCTCGATCACTATGTCGGTGAATTCCATGGTTTCTTCCGCCTTCTTGCGGGCGGAGGTCATGTGTCCGGGGAACCATTGAATTGCCATGATTGGATGCTCTATTCGAATGTCAGGTGCTGGGTTGGTAAATAAATAACATTTTTTGCATGTGGCCTGTTGTCAGCCAGATCAATCTGTCATTTTAGCATCCCGGTTGTTATCCCGGCCCTAATTTGCATCTATGTTGCAAGAATGAAGGCTTTACCATCTCTCGATATAGTCCATTAGGACTATTTTGCTTCCATATAGTTAACACAAGCACTTCCTAGTATGGCCCCGGATCGTTTTCAACTCTCATCAAAGGGGAATCATCATGAAGTTCCAAAAACATGGCGTAGCGCTGGCCCTGGCCGGTTCCATGCTGTTTGCCGTACCTGCCTTCGCGCAGGAAGTGATCGTCAATGGCGGCTTCGAAGCCGATGGCGCTGAAAGCTACAATCCTCAGGGCTGGCAAATCGCGGAGCAGGGCATTTATGGTTCAGTGCTTGCGACTGATGCAACTGAATCGTATGCCAGCGGTTACAAGACTGTTGGCGCTGCCAGTGGCCAGTTCTATGGATTTATTGATTCATCTTACGCAAGCAGCCAGGTGTTGTACCAAAACTTCTCGATCAGCGCCGTGACTTCTGCCGTGCTGTCATTTCAGCTGTTCGTGAACGACCAGAGCGATAATGGCATTGTCTACATTCATCAGTCCGGCCTAGATGCGACTACCGGCGGCAGCTATGAGGCCAACCAGCACGTCCGCGTGGATATCCTGCGTGCTGATGCTGATCCATTCTCTGTTCATGCAAATGACATCATCGGTACGTATTATCTGGGCGGTGCCAATGGACGCCTTTTTGATGGCGATGACAACGTCAATCGCTACGTGGATTACAGCTTCGATGTAAGCGATGCATTGGCTGCCGGCGGCGATTACACACTGCGTTTTGCATCAGTCAGTAATCAAGGGGCTTTGCAGGTTGGGCTGGACAACGTCAGCCTGAACGTGACACCAGTGCCTGAAGCCGATACCTACGCCATGTTGCTGGCTGGCTTGGGCGTGTTGGGTCTGGCATTGCGCCGCCGTAAAACAGTTTAATTAAAGTGGGAGTGCATAAAATGAAAAAGGCAATGATGAAAGTTTCCGCGTTTGCGGTGATGACAGCGCTGTGTGGCCAGACTTTGGCGGAAGATGCCAATACCTGGTACCAGGATGGCCAGGAAGCCCTGGCAGCGGCAAAGAAGCTTTACCCGAACAACCGCAAGGCCAAGAACGTGATCCTGTTCGTGGGCGACGGCATGGGTGTGTCCACCGTGACGGCTGCCCGCATCCTCGAAGGCCAGTTGCAAGGCCGTGACGGCGAGCGCAACAAGCTCGCATTTGAAAAGCTGCCATACCTGGCCTTGTCCAAGACTTATTCCGCCAACCAGCAGACTTCTGATTCCGCTCCAACCATGACTGCCATGGTGACTGGCGTGAAGACCAATGACGGCGTGATTTCCGTTGACCAGCGCGTATTGAATGGCGACAAGGACAACAGCAAGGTGCAGGCTGCCAAGCTCGCAACTATCCTGGAACTGGCTGAACAAAATGGTCGCTCCACAGGTGTTGTCTCGACTGCGCGTATCACTCATGCCACGCCTGCAGCTACTTACTCGCATACTTCTGCACGTGATTGGGAGTCCGACAACAACGTGCCTGCCGATGCCGACGTTAAGGACATCGCTTCCCAGTTGATCGATAACTTTGGTACCGGCGCTATTGGCGACGGGATTGAAGTGGTGCTGGGCGGCGGCCGCAGCCGTTTCCTGCCTAACACTGTGGATGATCCTGAAAATGCAGGCCGCAAGGGCGACCGTCGTGATGGCCGTAACCTGACTCAGGAATATGTTGAAAAGTTCGGCGGCAAGTTCGTCTGGAACCAGGCGCAGTTCGATGCCATCAATCCTGCCAATACTGACCGTCTGCTGGGCCTGTTCGAGCGCTCCCACATGCAATACGAGCATGACCGCCCGAACGACACTGGCAAGGAACCATCTTTGGCCGACCTGACCGGCAAGGCGATCGATATCCTCAAGAAGAACCCCAAGGGCTTCTTCCTGATGGTTGAAGCTGGCCGTATCGACCATGGCCATCACGCCAACAATGCCTATCGTGCCTTGACCGACACCATTGCGCTGTCCGATGCCGTGAAGCAGGCGCTGGAAAAGGTTGACCTCAATGACACCCTGATCATTGTAACGGCCGACCACAGCCATACCATGACGATTGGCGGTTACCCTGAGCGTGGCAATCCTATCCTGGGCAAGGTAGCGGTAGATGGCCAACTGAGCCTTGCAACTGATGGCAATCCTTACACCACGATTTCCTATGCGAACGGCAAGGGTTACTACCCCAATGTGCCAGGCGAAGATGTGTATAACTATCCTGCACGCGGCGGCCGTATCGAGGATCAAACCAATGTCGATACCAGTGATCCTGACTTTCACCAGGAAGTGACCGTGCCGCTGAACTCTGAAACCCATGCTGCGGAAGAAGTGCAGATTTTTGCGGGCGGCCCCAAGGCCCACCTGTTCCAGGGTATTCAGGAACAACACTACATCTTCCACGTCATGAAGGATGCCTTCGGCTTCTAATGCAGGTCTGACTTGGCTTGATGAATAAAGGATGGGATGGCGCAAGCTGTCCCGTCCATTTCCTTTTTTAAATCTGTGAAAGTGTGAAGCATGCAAAACAAGATGAAATATGCCGGGCTGCTATTGCTGGCCTTGTTGCCCGAGCTGGCGGCTGCCGAAACGTTGCCCAGTCTGGATGCGCGTTTTGAAACCACCCAATGTGCCGTGCCCTGCCAAAAGCCGGTCAAGCGCGAATGGCTGATGCTGCGCGAAGCCGGGCAGGTGGAATTGCGGGATGTCAATGCCGGTAACAGTGAGCTCTGGCAGCAGCAGGCTGACGGCAGCCTCGAATATAGTTATCTGATACACGGGCAAAAGCGCGCGATTAACTACAACCCCATCGACCTGCGCCTGCTTGGCATTAATGCGGATCAAAACAAATGGCAAGCGCTGACACGCCTTGTCACGGCTAATGACCTGGCCAGCCTGGAGAAAAAACCAGGACAACCCTATCAACAGACGCCAACCGAGGTTTACCAAGGCAAACTGAATGGCATTGAAACAGCGATTACCTGGATTCCCGCATTGGCAATTCCATTGCAGGTCGAATACCGCTATCCCAGACATGAGGTCACGGTGAAGCTGGTTGAGCGCTACCAGGGCGACAAGCTGCCGGTGGCAAAGACCACGGAGGCGACGCTGGACGCATATCAACATGTGGATTTTACCGATATCGGCGACATGGAGCATGACAAAAATGCGCTGGTCTGGCTTGCAGAGGCCAAGGGCGCGCCCGGGGTGCATGTGCATCAACATGGGCATAATGACCACCACGATCATCAGCACTAAATTATAACGACAGGCTGGCGCTGCCTTCATATGCCAGCCTGCTCCTGCACAATGCTAAAATGACGGGATGACACTGATCCCTGAAATCAAGCCACATCAATCCATAGAGTTGCTGAAAGAGCTGCATATCCTCACGCGGGACGGCAAGCTCAACCAGGATACCCGGCGCAAACTCAAGCAGGTTTACCATCTCTATCACTTCATTGAGCCATTGCTGCTTGAGGTCATGGAAAGCAACGAAAATCCCGTGCTGGTTGATCATGGTGCGGGCAAGTCCTACCTTGGTTTCATCCTCTATGATTTGTTCATGAAACAGCAGCCTGCCGGACGTGTGGCAGGCATAGAAACTCGCGGAGAGCTGGTGGAGAAATCCCAGTCGTTGGCCGCCAGGCTCGGCTTCAACCGCATGGATTTCCTGCATTTGAGCGTGGAGGAAGCGATTACCTCACAGGCCTTGCCTGGTCAGGTCGATATTGTCACCGCATTGCATGCCTGCAACACCGCCACTGACGATGCCATTCGGTTTGGATTGGAGAAAAAGGCGCAATTCATGGTGTTGGTGCCTTGCTGCCAGGCCGAGGTGGCAGAAGTGCTGCGTCGCCACAAGAACGAGTCATTTGGCAAGACATCCTTATCCGAGATCTGGCGCCACCCGATTCACACGCGCGAGTTCGGCAGCCAGATCACCAATGTCCTGCGTTGCCTGCAACTGGAGGCACATGGCTACCAAGTTACGGTGACAGAGCTGGTAGGCTGGGAGCATTCCATGAAAAATGAGCTCATCATCGCTCGCTACAAGAACAGTCCGCGGCGCAACGCCCAATCACGGCTTGAGCAAATCCTTGAGCAACTCAACCTGCAGGATTTGCATAGCCGCTTTGTTTACTGACTATTTGCGGGGAATCTGATCGGTAGTAAGCCCGCGCAGGCTGCCGAATGTCAGCGCATATTGCCGCGTGACTTCTGCGCCAAAAAAGAAAATCTGCGCCGAGTAATATACCCACAGGAGCAGGGCAATCAATGAACCTGCCGCGCCGAAGCTCGACGCCACGGCGCTGTTGCCGAGGTAAATGCCGATCAGGTATTTGCCCAGGCTGAACAAGAGGGCGGTGAATGCCGCACCGACCCATACATCAGACCAAGGCAGCTTCACATCCGGCAGCATTTTGAATATCACGGCAAACATCGACGTGATGACGCCAAAACTCACCAAGGCCGAAATGTGCTTGAATACCCCGATAGTGGTGATGAAGCGGCCAACGAATTCCGCTGCAAATTGCTCAACCAGGGCCAGGCCAGCGTTCACCAGAAGTGAAGTTAACAGCAGAAATGCCAGTGAAAGAATAATGCTGAAAGACAGCAGGCGCGTCTTGACCAGCGCACTAATGGCTTGCTTGCTGCCTTGTGCCTTGGCTTGGGTGGTTTCCCAGACTTCATCCAGGCTGGCCTTGAGTTCGGCAAATACCGTAGTGGCACCGATAAGCAATAGTGTAGTTGCAATCAAGGTGGCGATAATGCCGGACTTGGGGTTGCTGCCGGTTCTCGCTAGCATATTCTGGATTACCTGCGCGCCGCTTTCCCCGACCAGGTCTGAAATCTGCGCCACAATTTCACCATGCGCGGCGCGTTCACCAAGAAAATAGCCGGCAATGGCAATCACCAGCACCAGGATCGGCGTGAGCGAAAACATGGTGTAAAAGGCAAGCGCCGCGCCTTTGCTGGTGGCGCGGTGTGAAAACCATGAAAGTACGGACTGGATAAATAGCTGACGCAGGCATTTGAGCCGGTACAAAGTGTGTTGGCTGATGCCTTGAATGAGCTTGGCAATCAAATATATTCTCCCGTTGTTGATCTCTTGGTCGCCGAATCTAATGCTTGTGATGGTTGTTGAAATCGCGTCCATTGAAAACGATGGAAACTGCTTCTTTTACCGCCTGTTTATCCTCGAATACCAGCGTCAGCGGAATAGTGTCGCCTGCCTTGACCGCAGTCTTGATCCCGGTCAGCATCAGGTGCAGTCCACTGGGTTTCAGTTCCACCGGTTGATTGGCTTTCAATATGAGCTGCGTGATGGGCCGCATTTTCATGATGCCATTATCCATCAGCATCTCATGCACTTCGACCTTGTCGGCAAAGCTTGAGTTCGCCGACACCAGGGCGACATCCTTGTCCGAAACGATGCGTAAATAGCCTGCCGCTACCTTTTGCCCTGGCGCAGTGGTGCGTACCCATGGCTCAACTACCGTAATTTCGGCCTGTGCCTGCAAGCTGCAAAGCAATAACAGGCTTAACCAGCAGCTCTTCATTATTGTTCTCCTGTGATGAAGTGGTCAGCGTAGGCGCTGATGCCGGGCAGGGCAAATGCCACTGGCCCAAGCATGAGTTTTTGGGATACAAGCTGGTGCGAAAGCGCCACACATGCAGTGCATGGCATCAAGGTATCGGCGCTGGGGGTGCTGATAACAGTACAAAGCTCGCCGATAAAATCCATATCCGCAGGCGTGTCGTCCATTGTCGCGGTCTGCAGCAATAACCAGCAAAGAAATCCAAATAGCAGAAACCCCCCGCTCAGTCCGCCAACCAGTTTCAGCTGTTCAAATTGCATGCCGATATCTTATCATGCAGCCTTGAATTGCTCGTGCCGGATATTGCCGTGATTGTTTTGCTAAAAGCCTTCCAGCACCATCTTGCCGATGGTATTGCCTGATTCCAGCACGGCATGGGCCTGCCTGAGGTTGGCGGCATTGATAGGAGACAAGGTCTCGGTCAAGGTTGTGCGCAGGATACCCTGGTCGACCAATCGCGCCACCTCGTTGAGCAAGTAGTGCTGCTCTATCATGTCGCCGGTCTGGTACATGGCGCGCGTGAACATCATTTCCCAGCAGAAGCGCGCGCTTTTATTCTTGAGCGGGGCGATATCGAGCAGGTTCGCATTTTCCACGATGCTGCAGATCGCGCCTTGCGGCGCCACTAGCTCTACCGCTGCTGGCAGGTGCTGGTCGGTGTTGTTGAGGATCAGCACATAGTCCACGAACTTGTAGCCTAATCTCTGTACCTGGGTAATCAGGTCGCCGCGATGATCCACAATATTATGGGCGCCCAGCTCCCGGCACCATGCGGCGGATTCGGGACGCGAAGCGGAAGCAATGACATGTAAACCGGCCACCTTTGCAGCCAACTGGATTGCGATCGACCCCACGCCACCTGCGCCGCCAATGATAAGGATGGTTTTGGGTGTTTTGATATTGGGTGGAGTTTCCACCTTTAGCCGGTCGAACAATGATTCCCAGGCCGTGATTGCCGTCAGGGGCAAGGCCGCAGCCTCTGCCGCGCTGAGCGTGGCTGGCTTGCGGCCCACGATACGCTCATCCACTACCTGGTATTCGCTGTTGCTGCCCTGGCGTGTGATGTCGCCCGCGTAATAAACCGCATCCCCCACCTTGAACAGGCTGGCTTCGCTACCGGTTTCCACTACCGTGCCGACTGCATCCCAGCCCAATACACGCGGCGTGTTTTCCACCTTGTCCTTGGGCGCACGTACTTTGGTATCCACCGGGTTCACGGCAACGGCCTCAATCTTGACCAGCAGGTCGCGCGGGCCGGGTTCGGGTGTAGGCAAGTCCACATCCAGTAACGAGGCCGGATCGCTGATGGGCAGGTATCGGGTCAAGGCGACAGCTTTCATGGTGACATCCTTCAATATGCGAAATGATGCGGGATATTCTAACCCTATGTACTGTTATAACAAGTACGCACAATTTTTGTATATAGTGCACAAAATGATACTAATGGAATAATACATCATGGCGAAACATCAATCTTTCGACTGCGTGGCAGGCTGCCCGGTGGAAGCCACGCTTGAACTGATCGGCGGCAAATGGAAAGGCCTGCTGCTCTACCACCTGCTGGACGGCACCCAGCGCTTCAATGCCTTGAAACGTATGTTGCCGAGCATTACCCAGCGTATGTTGACCAACCAGCTGCGCGAGCTGGAAACGTATGGGCTGGTGCACCGGCAGGTTTATGCCGAGGTGCCGCCCCGGGTGGAGTACAGCCTCACCGAGCAAGGCAGGAGCTTGGCCCCAGTGCTTCATGCGTTGCGGGATTGGGGCGAGGGCTATATCAAGCGCCATGAAAACACCGATGCCGGTTGATAGCTGTCAACATCATCTCATCTTGCCTTGGGCTGAAAATGGATGAATGATTTGCTAAAACCTTAATATCCTCATCTCATTGCCGATATATTTCATATCAACGTATTGTGGTGAAAGGGGAGTGTGATGGTAGCAACCAATAATGGTTTGACGGCGGTAACAACCACAACTGCTACGGCTGCTCCAGCCAGCGAGGCTTTGAATGAGGCAAAGAAACAGGCCGAGCTTCGTCCCGATCAGCAGAAAGCCGTACTCAATGGGCAGATTCTTCAGGCTTCATTGCAAGTGTCCATCAAGTCGGGTAATGACGGCTTGGCCTTGCTGTACCGTTCAGCCGTGGAGCAGTTGAATACTGTACTGGTACCGGAGCTTGGACCAAATGCCATTGAGAATGCGATGGGGCAGGATAATAGCCCTGAAGCCACAGCGTCGCGCATCCTTTCTTTATCAACCGGCTTTTTCGAGGCCTATGCTGCACGCTATCCCAGTAAAGATCCCGAGACCGTGGCTAAAGACTTTGTGGCACTTATTCGTGGTGGCTTTGAAAAAGGCTATGCCGAGGCCAAGGACATTCTCACTGGTCTGAACGTGCTGGGAGAGAATAGCCCGATTGCATCGGGTATTGCCAAGACATATGAACGGGTGCAGAAGGGATACGATGATTTTCTGCAAGCCAAGCTTTCTGCCATTCGAGGCGACGCTGAGAATCAAGACTGATTCGATTGCCATCAATCAAAGCCCCGGGCCGGCGTATGTGGAATGCGCTACTCAAGTAAACTTTGCCTTCGTATCCTCGAGGAGATTAAAACTGCTTTTGGCATATGTCGTTGAAGAACACATGCCTACTTCATGTTATTAAGAATGGGCCTGTCAGGTTATAAACACCATCATTCCACGAAAAATTTCCAATCAGTTTGCGATCATGCTTGTTATAGTCAATTCGGCTTGGGGATTTATTTCAGAAGGCTGGGGCTTGGATTCCAGGCACAGAAATAAGCATTAGCCATGCTAAAATTCTCACCTATCTATGACGACACCCAGCCCCATCACCGAGCGCCAGATGCTCAAGCATTTGCAGGCGAAGCTCCCCGATTGTTTATTGCTTGACCGGTTTAACTTCAAGCGCCGCGTGCAGCAGGCCGGGGCGATGCTGGAACAAGGGAAGCCAGTGGATAAATTGCTGGCAGAACTTGCAGCGAAAATCCAGGCTTCCGTTAACCGACTCAAGCTCAGGCGGGAGCAATTGCCCAGGCCGGAGTATCCGCAGGAATTGCCGGTCAGTACCCGTAAGGATGAAATCGCCGAGGCCATACGCAAAAACCAGGTGGTGATCGTCAGTGGCGAGACGGGGTCTGGGAAAACCACGCAGTTACCCAAGATATGTCTTGAGCTGGGGCGGGGCGTCAGCGGCTTGATCGGTCACACGCAGCCGCGGCGCATTGCCGCACGTTCTGTGGCGTCGCGTATTGCGCAGGAATTGAAGTCTCCGCTGGGCGAGACGGTGGGTTACAAGGTGCGCTTCAACGACAGGTTGTCGGAAACCACCTATATCAAGTTGATGACGGACGGCATCCTGCTTGCTGAAACGCAGGGTGACCGCTACCTCAATGCCTACGACACCATCATCATCGACGAGGCGCACGAGCGCAGCCTGAATATTGATTTCCTGCTCGGCTATCTCAAACAATTACTGCCACGCCGTCCTGACCTGAAAGTGATCGTGACTTCGGCGACGATTGATGCCGAGCGATTCTCAAAACATTTCAATGGCGCGCCGGTGATCGAAGTCTCTGGGCGGACTTATCCGGTGGAAATCCGTTATCGGCCATTGGGCAGCCGCCGTATGGTGATTGCGCCGGCACCTGCTCCGGTCGCTGTATCTATAGTTGAAGTGCCGGTGAGTGAAGCTGAAACCAGGCCTGCCGAGGAGTTCAAGCGCAAGGCAGGCAATGTTGACCCTTCCATCCGCAAATGGCTGGATGACGACGATATGGAGTTGCTGGGCCAGGACGTGATGGGGGTGCAGCGCAAGCCGCGCGCGGAGGCCAAGTGGCTGGAAGAGGATGATGCTGAGGAGGCCATGGAGGAAGCGATTCTCGACTCGGTGGAACAGCTGTCCCGGCTTGGCGGCGGCGATATCCTGGTGTTCCTGCCTGGTGAGCGCGAAATTCGTGAGACGGCGGATTACCTGAACAAGCACCTGCGCCATGTCGAGATATTGCCCTTGTTTGCCCGCCTGTCGATTGAAGACCAGCAGCGGGTGTTCCGTTCCGGTGGCGGGCGGCGTGTGGTGTTGGCAACCAATGTGGCGGAAACATCGCTGACCGTGCCTGGCATCAAGTATGTGATTGATACTGGCCTGGCGCGGGTCAACCGCTACAGCGCGCGTGCCAAGGTCGAGCAGTTGCAGGTGGAAAAAATCTCCCAGGCGGCGGCACGCCAGCGTGCAGGCCGATGTGGCCGTGTTTCCAGCGGGATTTGCATCCGGCTTTACGATGAAGCAGATTTCAACAATCGTCCCGAGTTTACTGATCCGGAGATCCTGCGCTCTTCCCTGGCTGCCGTCATTCTGCGCATGGCGGCGCTCAAGCTGGGCAATGTACAGGAGTTTCCCTTCATCGAGGCGCCCAGCTCGCGCTACATTGCGGATGGTTACCAGCTATTGCAGGAGCTGGGCGCAGTAGATGCTGAGCACAACATTACTGAGACCGGCCGACAGTTGGCGCGCCTGCCGCTAGACCCGCGTGTTTCGCGCATGATTCTGGAAGCGAAGAAGCAGAGCTGCGTGCGCGAAATCCTCATCATCGCCAGCGCCCTGGCAATCCAGGATCCGCGCGAGCGGCCGATGGACAAGCGCGAGGCAGCCGACCAGGCGCATGCCAAGTTCAAGGTCGAGCATTCCGACTTCATGGGCTTTATCAAGCTGTGGGAGTGGTATGAGGAGGCGCTCAAGGCCAAGAAGTCCAACAAGGATTTGCTCAACAAATGTCATAGCAATTTCCTCTCGTTCATGCGGCTCAAGGAATGGCGTGAGCTATACCAGCAGCTCAGGGAAATTGCCGCGGAGCTGGAACTCAAACTCAATGACGAAGCGGCATCCTATGAGCAAGTGCACCGAGCATTGCTCGCAGGCCTGCTGGGCAATATCGGCTTCAAGGACGGCGAGGCGGACAACTACCTGGGCGCGCGTGGCATACGCTTCCATGTCGCGCCGGGTTCAACCCTGAAAAAAGCGCGCCCAAAGTGGGTGATGGCTGCCGAACTGATGGAAACCACCAAGCTTTATGCGCGCTGTGTGGCGCGTATAGAGCCCGACTGGATAGAGCCGCTTGCGCGCGGCCTGACGCAAAGCCATTACAGTGACCCGCGCTGGGACCGCAAGGCTGCGCAGGTGGTGGCCTGGGAACGCATGAGCCTCTATGGCCTCACCGTCGTGCCGCGCCGCCGCGTGCATTATGGCCCGATCAATCCGCAGGAATCGCGCGAAATCTTCATCCGCGAAGCGCTGGCCAATATGGAGTTCGATACGCGCGCACCATTCTTCAGCGCCAACCGCCGCCTGATCGCCGAGATCGAGGAACTGGAGCACAAGGCGCGGCGCCAGGATGTGCTGGTGGACGAACATACCCTGTTTGCTTTCTATGATGCGATTATTCCGCAAAACATCATCAATGGAGCGGGTTTCGAGAAATGGCGCGAGGAGACGGAAAAAGACAATCCCAAGCTGCTGTACCTGACACGCGAACACCTGATGCGACATGGGGCGGCCGGGGTCACAGAGGTGCAGTTCCCAGAGCACTTGGTCCTCGATGGTGTCAAGCTGCCGCTTAAGTACCGCTTCGAGCCGGGTCATCCGCTGGATGGTGTCACTGCCACGGTGCCGCTGGGCTTGCTCAACCAACTGAACCCGGTTGAGGCCGAGTGGCTGGTGCCAGGCATGATCCGCGAGAAGGTCACGGCGTTGATCAAGGCGTTGCCCAAGACCCTGCGGCGCGTATGCGTGCCGGTGCCGGATTTCGTGACTGGCTTCCTTGAAACGTCGGCCAGGCCGGAAGGGGCATTATTGCCTGTACTGGCAAGCTATATCCAGCAGCGAACCGGCCTGAAGCTGAATGCGAGTGAGTGGGAAGCCAATGCGCTGGATGCGCACCTGCATATGAACTTCAGGGTGGTGGATGAGAAAAACCGCGAGCTAGGCAGCGGCCGAGATTGGCATGCGCTCAAGGCGCAACTCGGCCAAGCGGCACAGCTGACGTTCCGCAGCAGTTCGCCCAGCATTGAAAAATCCGGCCTCAAGCAATGGGATTTTGGTGATTTGCCACCCACATTGAGCTTCAGCCGTGATGGCCGGCAATTGACCGGTTATCCGGCGTTGGAGGACAACACAGACAGCGTCGCGATCAAGTTGTTTGATACTGAACTTGCAGCCACGTTGGCGCATCGTGCAGGTGTGCGCCGTCTGATGCGCTTCGAGCTCAAGGAGCAGATGAAGCAGCTGGAAAAAGGCCTGCCTGGTTTCAATCAATATGCCTTGCAACTGCGCAATATCATGAGTCCGGACGAACTGCGCGAGGATATGCTGGTTGCAATCGGCGACCGTGCCTTTATTGGCGATGACAACCTGCCGCGCAGCAACCAGGACTTCATGGCGCTGAAAACGCGCGCACGTACCCGCTTGCCGGCGGTTGTGGAAGGCGCCGGGCGCCTGGCGGCGGCAATTGCCACGGAATATACCCAGCTCATACAAAAGTTGAACGCGCTGCCGGCCAACCTGTCCAGAATAAAGAAGGAAGTTGAAGGCCAGTTGGCACGCCTGCTGCCTAAGCGTTTCTTCAGTGCAACGCCCTGGGAAACACTACAGCACCTGCCGCGCTATATCAAGGCCATGCGTTTGCGTCTGGAAAAATATCCAAGCAGCATAGAGCGGGATGCGCGCAGCGCGCAGGCGGTGCAGCAGGTCTGGGAGCGTTGGGAATCCCGCGTGCAGGGCTTGCGTAAGGCCAACCACGAGATTCCGCCAGCTTTGCTGGACTATCGCTGGTTGATCGAGGAGTTACGCGTATCCTTGTTTGCGCAGGAGCTGAAAACGCCATTCCCGGTGTCGGTCAAGCGCCTGGACAAAGCCTGGGAAGACTTGATCCGGGCATGATGGGGTTGTGGTGTTTCGTCTCGCCCTTCCGGTCTTGAGCCGGAATCTTGTGGCGAGTGGGGAATTGGCATCAGATGCCGGATCAAGTCCGGCATGACAAAATTAACTGTTTGGAGGAAGTCTTGTTCAAATTGCGCCGTTCAACCGCATGCTTATTGATGGTGATGCTGTTTGCTCCAGTCTCCCATGCTGCAGAGCAGAGTTTTGATGAGTGGTTGCAGGATTTCAGCCGCGATGCGCAGGCGCAGGGCATCTCCGCAACCAGTTTGCAGGCTGCTTTGGCAGATGCCAAGCCGATTGACCGTGTGGTCGAACTTGACCAGGCCCAGCCTGAATTCGTGCAGACCTTCATGACCTACCTTACAAAGCGCGTCACGCCGCGCCAGATTGGCCGTGGCCAGCAATTGTTGCAAGAGCAGGGCGCATTGTTACAGGCAGTTGAGCAGAAGTATGGTGTGCCTGCGCCAGTGTTGCTGGCCTTTTGGGGGCTGGAAACCAACTATGGCCAGACCCTGGGTGGCTTTTCCACGCCGCAGGCATTGGCAACGCTGGCCTATGAGGGACGTCGCCACGCTTTCTTCCGCAGCCAGTTGCTGGATGCGCTGCGCATCCTCGATGCAGGCCATGTGGAAGCCAGGAACATGGTAGGCTCCTGGGCCGGGGCAGTGGGGCACATGCAGTTCATGCCCTCCACCTTCCTGGCGTATGCCGAGGACGGCGACGGCGATGGCAAAATCAATGTCTGGCAGTCCATTCCCGATGCCCTGTATTCCGCAGGGCATTATTTGCAATCGATAGGCTGGAAACGCGACGAGCCTATCGCGGTCGAGGTTTCCCTGCCTGAGGGTTTTGCCTGGCAGGAGGCTGCCATCAACCAGAAACGCAGCGTAGGGCAATGGCAGGCACTGGGCGTGCAGGCACTTGGCCAGGCAACATTGCCGCCCGCAGAGCGCGACGCGGCAGTTATCTTGCCGCAAGGCTGGCGCGGGCCGGCGTTCATGGTATTTGATAATTTCAAGGTCGTGATGCAATGGAACCGTTCCACAAATTACGCATTGACGGTGGCGCACCTTGCAAGCCGCCTGCGCGGGGCGCCATCGTTAAGCGGCGGCGCGGGAGCCGAGCAGTACCCGGTGAGCATTGATGCCATCAAGCGCCTGCAACAGCAGCTGACAGAGCTGGGCTTTGATACCGGCGGCAGCGATGGCCTGCCAGGGCCAAAAACCCAGGCTGCCATCCGTGGCTACCAGCTCGCGCATGCCTTGCCTGCCGACGGTTACGCCTCGCCCAGCCTGATGCAGCATGTGGCCACCAAGCTGGCTGCGCAAACGGTTGATACCGAACTGATCCCCGGTTTTCCGGGCACACAGCCATAATCGTCAATATCGCGACGAATCAATTCAAGAGGAGAGATGCACATGAGTCAGGAACGAAAGCTACGCTGGGGTATATTAGGTGCCGCCAGGGTCAATGAGCGCCTGTTGCCGGCGATTGTCGAGGCATCCAATGCGGAGCTGGTGGCGATTGGCAGCCGCCGTGCAGGGGCTGCGGCTGCCACCCTGAAAAAGCACGCGCCGCATGTCACGGGCGTCAACTGCTATGACGATGCCGAAGCTTTGCTCGATGATGAGCGCGTCGAGGCAGTCTACCTGCCCATGTCCAACCATGAACATACGGAATGGGCATTAAAGGCGATTGCGAAGGGCAAGCATGTATTGATCGAGAAGCCCTTGGCGCTCACGGTCGCGGATGTTGATGCGATTGCTGAAGCTGCCAGCCAACGAGGCGTGACCGTGATGGAAGGCTTCATGTACGTATTCCACCCGCAATATGCCCGCGTGCAGGAGCTGCTGCGCTCCGGCGTGATCGGCGACGTGAAGTTCGTGCGTGCCAGCTATTCCTTCATCATGAAACCCGCACGGCTCTACCGCCTAGAAAAAGATGTGGACAACGGCGGCGGCGCCATGTGGGATATTGGGCCTTATGCCATCCATTCATTGCGCAGTTGCTTTGATAACGAACCGCTCAGCGTGACAGCGCTTGCCAAATACACCGAAAGCGGCGCCGATATTGCCACCAGCGGCGTATTTGATTTTGGCGACGGCAAACATGGCCATTTTGACATCAGCTTTGAATGTTCGCGCCGTTCCGAATACCAGGTGACGGGAAGCAAGGGCGGCCTCAAGTGCCACACCGTGTGGCAACAGGCTGGCGATGCGCCCGTGATCAGCTGGTGGACCGAGGATGGCCGTTTCTGGGAAGAACGCCTGCCGGCAAGCAGCCATTTCATCCTGGAAATCGAGCATTTCAGCGACAGCGTGCTCAACAACAAGCCGCCTTTTCTCAGCCTGGAGGATGCGCGCGGCAACAGCAAGGCGATTGTGGCCGCAATGCAATCTGCCGCCGAAGGCCGGCGAGTGGAGATTGCCCTAGACTAGGTCGGGACGTTTCATGGGAGCAGGCAGCGATGCTGCCTGCTCCAGCGTTGTCTTGATTCAATGACGCAAATACCCGGGTTTTTACTGCCGCTCATGAAATCTTCATGCATTGCGCTGTGCCATGGATAGCTGAGACAGCATAACCCCAAGTAATGCCGCACTACCGCCAATGAGGTGATGGGCGTCTAAATGCTCATGCAAGATGACAACGGCTAGCCCTGCGGTGAATACGGGGAGCAAATTCATCGTCATGCTGCAGCGGTTGGGGCCAAGATATTCAATTCCCTTAATCCAGCAATAAGGCAATGCGACTGAGGCCAATATGCCCGCATACAAAATCAAGGGGAGCGAGCGGGTGTTGATCTGCGCTTGCCCTGCAGGAACTAAAAGCACCATCGGGATCATGAAGACCAATGCTGCCATGGCCTGGAGATAGGTGGACTGCCACGCAGGCAAAGGCAGTTTCCAATGTTTGAGCAGGACGCTGTACAGTGCATAACTGGCGACAGCAGTCAGCATCAGCAAATCTCCTTGATGCCAGCCACCCTTTAGCAACTGTCCGACATTCCCTTCACTCACCAGGTATAAAGTCCCTATCAGGGCAAGTGCTGCACCGAGCAGCATGATGGGCTTGGGGTGGTCGCGCAGCACCAATGCACTCATCAGCAATGTCATCAGTGGCGTCAAGGCGGTAATGATGGCCATATTGGTTGCGGTGGATGTATCTGCTGCCCAGTAGGAAAGGCACTGGTAAAAGGCCATGCTCAGGAAGCCAAGAAAAAACAGCTTGGGTAATACCTTTTTAATCGTTCCACGATTTTTCCAGGCAGGAATTGCGACAAAAAAGCTCATCAGGCTGACGGCCACAACCAGGCGGTAAAAGGTAATGGCCGGAGGCGCGATGATGCCTGATGCGACTTTGGAAACGATCACATTCCCAGCCCATAACGCCATCGCCGTGAGAGGAAAGAACCAGAATTTCATGGTGTATATGCTTATTCACAAATCAGGGAGAGCCATCATGGCAGTCGTAATGGCGGCCGTCTGGCGATAAAATGACAATCTTTATCGCAAAAGAGACATGACGTGATTCATCCTGATGCGCATATCCTCTATGAGCATGCCACCATGCCAGTCACAGCGATGGCGGCTGATTATGAAGACCGTCATTTCATTGATGCGCACACGCATCGCAGGGCGCAGTTTCTTTATGCAACGCGAGGGATCATGATGATCGAGACGCGGCAGGGACGCTGGGTCGTTCCTCCCAGCCGGGGCGTATGGCTGCAAGCCGGTGTGGAACATACGGTGCGGATGCGCGGCAATGTCCATATGCGGACTTTATTTGTCGATCCGGATGCCGCTCCGGGGCTGCCTCGGGACAATTGCGTTGTGTCAGTCTCGCCGCTGCCCAGGGAACTGATCCTGGCTGCCACGGAAGTTCCGCTGGAATACAGCATGGAAAGTAGAAACGGCCGCCTGATGCGCTTTCTGCTGGATGAGTTGCGCGAACTGCCGGTGCTGCCTTTCCACATTCCATGGCCTGCGGACCGGAAGCTCGATTCCCTGTGCCGCCAAATCTACGATTTCCCTGATGCACGAATTACTGCTAAAGAATGGGCAGATAAGCTGGCCATGAGCGTGCGCACGTTTCACCGGCACTTCCGCAACGAGACCGGCATTACATTCGCGCAATGGCGCCAGCTTGCAAGGCTGCTAAGGTCATTGGAACGCTTGGCGGAAGGGGTGTCCATATTGCAGGTTGCGCTGGAGCATGGCTATGCAAGCCAGAGCGCCTATGCCGCATTGTTCAAACGGAATTTCGGTGTGCCGCCCTCTGCCTTTTACCGTTAAGGGATGGTTGGTTCAAAGCAGCTTGATATCCGCCAGGTTGTCGGCACAGGTTTCGCGGATGATCCTTGCCAGTTCACGCGTATAGGGGCGCGCCATGGTATCTGGCATGCCAATCGCATGCAGTTCTGACCACAGGCCTTTCTTGCCTATCGGCTTTGCAATCACGTAGTCATGCTCGATGTAGCTTTGGATGCCCCAGTTGGGCAGGGCAGCCAAGCCCCGGCGGCTCGCCACCAGTTGCATGATGGCGATGGTGAGCTCGCTGGTGCGGCGGGTAAATTCGACGCCCGCAGGCTTGAGCACCTGGCGGATAACGTCGATGCGGTCTTCCGGCACCGGGTAGGTGATCAGCGTTTCCCCGGCAAAATCCTCGGCCTCTAACCGCGGCTTGTTGCGCAAGGCATGTTCCGGCGGCAGGACCGCCATGATCTCGAACTTGAACAGCGGGGTATGCACCAGGTCGCGTTGTTTTCCCGGCAGGCTGCCGATCACCAGGTCGGCCTTGCCTTCATGGAGCAAGTGCCAGGGGTCGCTATGGAAACCTGCCACGAGGTCAAGCTCGACTTCCGGCCATGCGCGCCGGAAGGCATCCATGACCGGGGTCAGCCAGTCGAAGCAGGTGTGGCATTCCAGCACTAGCCGCAGCTCGCCGGATTGGTCGCTCTTGAGGCGGATCAGGTCGCGCTCGGTTTTATCCAGCGCATCCAGTACTTCGTGCGCCAATGCCAGCAAACGCTCGCCAGCCGGAGTGAAGCGTATGCCGTGTGCGGTACGCTGAAACAGGGTGATCTCGTAATGATTCTCCAGGACGCGAATCTGGTGGGATAGTGCTGATTGCGTGAGGAATACGCGTTCTGCGGCATGGGCAAGCTTGCCGGTTTCGGCAATCGCGATCAATGATCTCAGGTGGCGGATTTCCAGCATGGCGATGGGGTGGTCTTGGTATGAATTAAATTCAAGTTTATCAAAAAAACTTTCGCTTTTTTAAATTTATCTCATGCAAGACAATCCTGGCTTGTTTTCAAAAAGCTCAAGCAAGGAAGTTCAACATGGCAATCGCACATATTCTGGGTTATCCGCGCATTGGCGAGAAGCGCGCTCTCAAATTCGCCCAAGAGGCATTCTGGAACGGCGAGCTGACTGCTGCCGGTCTGCAAGAAGTGGGCAAAGGTCTGCGGGAGCAGCACTGGAACAAGCAGCAACAGGCTGGCCTGGGATTTATCACGGCAGGTGATTTCACGTTTTATGACCATGTGCTGGACCATGTGGTGCTGTTCGGCGCGGCGCCTGCACGTTTCGGTTTCAAGGGCCCGCTAAGCGAGCAGGATTATTTTGCCATGGCGCGTGGTAACAAGGCGCAGCCAGCGATGGAGATGACCAAGTGGTTTGATACCAATTACCACTACATCGTGCCGGAACTCAATGCAGACACCAGCTTTTCCATCAATGCCCACGATTTTCTCTCTCGCCTCGATGAAGCGCAAAAACTGAATAAATCAGTCAAGCCCGTGTTGCTCGGACCGGTCAGCCTGCTGTACCTCAGCAAGGCCAAGGGCGTGGACAAGCTGAGCCTGCTGGACAGTCTGGCAGAGCAGTATGCCAATTTGCTGAAAGAGCTGCACCACAGGAAGATTGAATGGGCGCAGATTGATGAGCCTATCTTTGCGCTCGACCTGGACGATGCATGGCTCAAGGCCTTTGAGCGGGCCTATGCCTGGTTCCGCACTTCGCGCCCGAAGCTGTTGCTGGCTACCTATTTTGCCAATGTGGCCCGTTACCAGGGCTATATCACCAGTTTGCCGGTGGATGGCGTGCATATCGACCTGGCGCGCGCGCCGGAGCAGCTTGCGCCCTGGCTGAATGCCTTGCCCGGCCATTGGGTCTTGTCGGCAGGAGTGATCGATGGCCGCAATATCTGGCGCAACGACCTGGACAAGAGCCTGGAAACGCTCCAGCCGCTTGCCGCCAAACTGGGTGAGCGCCTGTGGGTGGCGCCTAGCTGCTCCTTGCTGCATACGCCGGTGACGTTGGCGCATGAAGAAAAGCTGGATGTGGAAATAAAATCCTGGCTGGCATTTGCCGACCAAAAGCTGCAAGAGCTCAATATCCTGGTGAAAGCTCTTAATGAAGGGGACGAGGCAGTTGCTACACAGCTGGCTGAATCGCGCGCTGCCGTGCAGGCACGCCACAGCTCGCCACGCGTGCATGCTGTAGCGGTTAAAGCCAGACTGGCCGCGCTGGACAAGGTCAATGAAGATCGTGCCCATGCCTACGCAGAACGCCGCAAGACCCAGCATGAAAAGCTCAAACTGCCATTGCTGCCGACCACGACGATAGGCTCTTTCCCGCAAACGGCTGAAATCCGCGCCAGCCGCGCGGCATTCAAGAAGGGCGATATTGCCGTCAACCAGTATGAGGCGGATATGCAGGCGCATATTGCCTATGCTATCCGCGAGCAGGAGGCGCTGGATATTGATGTGCTGGTGCATGGTGAGGCCGAGCGCAATGACATGGTGGAATATTTTGGCGAACAGCTGGCAGGCTATGCCTTTACCCAGCATGGCTGGGTGCAGAGCTATGGTTCACGCTGCGTCAAGCCGCCCGTGATTTATGGCGATGTGTATCGTCCGCAGCCAATGACGGTGGAAACCGCAAAATATGCGCAATCGCTGACTTCACGTCCGGTCAAGGGCATGCTCACGGGCCCTGTCACCATGCTGCAATGGTCGTTTGTGCGTGATGACCAGCCGCGCCAGACCACGGCGTTGCAACTGGCGCTGGCGATACGCGACGAGGTGGATGACTTGCAACGGGCAGGCATTGCCGTGATCCAGATCGACGAACCGGCATTCCGTGAAGGCTTGCCATTGCAGGGCGCGGAGTGGAAGCAATACCTGACCTGGGCGGTGCGTGCCTTCAAGCTCAGCGCCAGCGTGGCAGACGACAGCACCCAGATTCACACCCATATGTGCTATTCGGAGTTCAACGACATCCTGCCGGCGATTGCCGCCATGGATGCGGATGTGATTACCATCGAAACCTCACGCTCCCATATGGAGCTTCTGGATGGCTTCGGCGAATTCAAGTACCCGAACGAGATTGGCCCGGGCGTGTACGATATCCATTCCCCGCGCGTGCCTTCCGAGCAGGAAATAAGGAGGCTCATGCAGCGTGCGGTTGAAGTGGTGCCAGTGGAGCAACTCTGGATCAACCCGGATTGCGGCTTGAAAACCCGTGCCTGGGAGGAAACCCGTGCTGCGCTGGATAACATGGTGAAGGTGGCCAAGCAACTGCGGCAGGAGTTTACTGCATAAGATCTGCCAGTGGCCGGATACAGGGTCTGCCATCTCAGGTGGCAGGCCCTTTTTAATTATCCAGTGTTTGCAGGGCGGCCAGGATATCCCCGACTGTTTGCGGTCGCACCAACCGCGCCAGCTCCACACCATCATGAAGCACGATGAGCGTAGGCCAGAGCTTGACCGCGAAGCTGCGCCCCAGCCGCTTGCCTTGGCCGTCTTCGATTCTGATATGCGGTAAATTGGGGTATTGGGACAAGGCCGATTCAATGATGTGCTGCGCCGCCCGGCAGTAGCCGCACCAGCTTGCGCCGAATTCGAGTAGCAACCCGCCTGGGCGGGCATCAATTTCTGCGCGGGTTGGTTCCGGGATGGTGGCTGGTTTCATTAGGAATTGATGATTTGCAAAGCCATGATTTTGCCATGTATGGGGACAGCATAAAGCAAATAAAAAATTCTCTTTTAAAATCTGGAATCTAGCTGAATATATCAATATGTAGTGTTTTTTATCTAACACAACCCCATTTTATTGCGGTATAGTCCATCCCACTACGGTGTTCAATTATCGTTCGATTAATTGGAGATAAGGGAATGCGGTAAAGGTGTCATGCCTTGAAGCCGCAGCTGTCCCCGCAACTGTAACCGAAGAGTGGTATACCCAAGTGATGGTCACTGGGTGTGTGATATATAGCCTGGGAAGGCCGGTAAACCACTAAAAGTGGCTAACAAAACTCTCCTGGCGTTGTTGTTCTGCCTTGCCGTACTACTTGTACTGTCTGTGGCAGAGCGCCTAGCCAGGAACGCTTCGCTGAGTTTTGTTAGCCACTCTAAAGTACGGATTTGCCTTCAAGCGTATAAGCGCGTTAGGTCGCCCTTGATCTACGCTTGAATGCAAAGCCGTATAAGATTCGGGAGCCAGGAAACCTGCCGTAGGCTACTTAACTATAACGTTTGAGGCGGGGTGTCCTCAGCTGAACGGAATTGCTTGGCAAGTGCCCGGCGGTTTCTGTCATGCTGTATTCAGTAATGAGCAGGATCGTTTGCCATTCGGCATCGGTGCGATGTTCATGATGAAGATGCCTCGCTTCCTGCCCGGGAGCCTTAGATGACAAAGTATGAATCCATGAAAGCCACCAAGCGAGATGGCCGTCAGGAGCCGATCAACCTCGATAAAATCCACCGTGTGATCGACTGGGCAGCGCAAGGCCTCAATAACGTTTCCGTATCCCAGGTAGAACTGAAGTCGCATATCCAGTTTTACGATGGCATCCGTACTGACGCTATTCATGAAACCATCATCAAGTCCGCTGCGGACCTGATCTCGGAAGAAACCCCGGATTACCAGTACCTGGCTGCACGCCTGTCTATTTTCCACCTGCGTAAGATCGCCTATGGCCAGTTCGAGCCGCCGCACCTGTTTGACCATGTCAGCAAGCTCACCGAGCTGGGCAAGTATGACAAGCACATTCTGGCGGATTACAGCCGCGAGGAGTTTGATGAGCTGAATACCCATATCGACCACTGGCGTGATATGAATTTCTCCTATGCCGCGGTGAAGCAGCTCGAAGGCAAATACCTGGTGCAGAACCGGGTGACCAAGAAAATCTACGAAAGCCCGCAGTTCCTCTATATCCTGGTGGCGATGTGCCTATTTGCCAAGTATGAAGGCAAGGCGCGTATCGATTACATCAAGCGCTTCTATGATGCGGTTTCCACCTTCAAGATTTCGTTGCCGACGCCCATCATGTCCGGCGTGCGTACGCCTACGCGCCAGTTCAGCTCCTGCGTGCTGATCGAGTGCGATGACAGCCTGGACAGCATCAATGCCACGACCAGTGCGATCGTGAAATATGTTTCCCAGCGTGCGGGCATTGGCGTCAATGCGGGCCGCATCCGTGCGCTTGGCAGCGAAATCCGCAATGGCGAAGCGCAGCATACCGGCTGCCTGCCGTTCTACAAATTGTTCCAGTCTGCGGTCAAGTCGTGCTCGCAGGGTGGGGTGCGCGGCGGCGCGGCGACCTTGTTCTATCCTTTGTGGCACCTGGAAGTGGAATCGCTGCTGGTGCTCAAGAACAACCGCGGGGTGGAAGAAAACCGCGTGCGCCACCTCGATTACGGCGTGCAGATCAACCGCCTGCTGTATCAGCGCCTGATCAAGAGCGGGAACATCACCTTGTTCTCGCCGCATGATGTGCCCGGCCTCTATGACGCTTTCTTTGCCGACCAGGACGAGTTCGAGCGCCTGTATACGCAATACGAGGCTGACGACAGTATCCGCAAGCGCATCTTGCCTGCGGTGGATCTGTTCTCGCTCATGATGCAGGAGCGTGCCGGGACCGGGCGTATCTATATCCAGAACGTCGACCATTGCAACACGCATAGCCCCTTCAACCCCAAACTGGCGCCGGTGCGCCAGTCCAACCTATGCATGGAAATCGCACTACCAACGCATCCGCTTGACGACATCAATGATGAGAATGGCGAGATCGCGCTGTGTACCTTGTCTGCCTTCAACCTCGGTGCCCTGGAAACCCTGGACGAGCTCGATGGCCTGGCTGAGCTGGTGGTGCGTGCACTGGATGCATTGCTGGAATACCAGGATTACCCGGTCAAAGCGGCATTGAATGCCACTAACAAGCGCCGCTCGCTGGGCGTGGGCGTGATCAATTACGCCTATTACCTGGCCAAGAATGACACTGGGTATACCGAAGAGGGCGCACTGGGCCTGACCCATCGTACTTTTGAGGCGATCCAATACTACCTGCTCAAGGCCTCCGTGCAGTTGGCGCGCGAGTTCGGCCCTTGCGATGCCTTCAATGAAACCACCTACTCGCAAGGCCTGCTGCCGATCGATACCTATAAAAAGGACCTAGATACAGTTTGCCAGGAAGCGCTACAGCTGGATTGGGAACAATTGCGCAAGGACATCGTCGCGCACGGCCTGCGTAATTCCACCTTGACGGCGTTGATGCCGTCCGAGACTTCCAGCCAGATAGCCAATGCGACCAATGGCATCGAGCCGCCGCGCGGCCTGGTATCGGTCAAGCAATCCAAGGATGGCATCCTGCGCCAGGTGGTACCGGAGATCGAGCGCCTGCGTGGCCGCTATCAGCTGCTGTGGACCTTGCCCAACAACGATGGCTACCTGAAGCTGGTAGGCATCATGCAGAAATTTGTCGATCAGTCGATCTCTTCCAATACCAACTACGATCCCAAGCGTTTCGAAGGTGGCAAGGTGCCGATGAAGCAGTTGCTCAAGGACTTGCTGCAGGCTTACAAGCTCGGCGTGAAGACACTGTACTACCACAACACCCGTGACGGTGCGAGCGAGGGCGGCACAGAGGCCGAGGATGACAGTTGCGCAAGCGGCGCCTGCAAGATTTGAGGACGTGAGCCAGGATGATCCTGGCTTGGTCCCTGGTTGAATCAAGAACGAGACTGATAATATGGCGTATAGCATTTTTTCAAAGACGGACAACAAGCAGCTGGAAGAACCGATGTTCTTCGGCCAGCCTGTGAACGTGGCGCGCTATGATCAACAGAAATACCCGGTATTCGAAAAGCTGATCGAGAAGCAGCTGTCGTTCTTCTGGCGGCCGGAGGAGGTGGATGTATCGCAGGACAGGCACGACTACCAGAACCTGCCCGAGCATGAGAAGCACATCTTCATCAGCAACCTCAAATACCAGACCTTGCTGGATTCCATTCAGGGCCGCAGCCCCAATGTCGCCTTGCTGCCGCTGGTGTCATTGCCTGAGCTGGAAACCTGGATCGAGACCTGGGCGTTTTCCGAAACCATACACTCGCGCTCTTACACTCATATCATCCGTAATATCGTCTCCGACCCGTCACTGATCTTTGATGACATCGTGCGCAACGAAAACATCATTGCGCGGGCGAACGACATCTCTGCCTATTACGATGACCTGATCCACAAGACTATGCTCTATTCGCAATTGGGCGAGGGCGACCATGTGATCAATGGTGAAAACCAGCCGGTCAAGCTGCGTGAATTGAAAAAGCAGCTTTATCTCTGCCTCATGAGTGTGAATATCCTAGAGGCCATCCGCTTTTACGTCAGCTTTGCCTGTTCGTTTGCATTTGCCGAGCGCAAGGTGATGGAAGGCAATGCCAAGATCATCCGTCTGATTGCGCGTGACGAGGCACTGCATCTTACTGGCACCCAACACATGCTCAATATCATGCGTTCCGGGCAGGATGACCCCGAGTTTGCCGAGATTGCCAGCGAACTGCATCAGGAGTGTTTCGAGATGTTCCGTGATGCGGCCGAGCAGGAAAAACTATGGGCGGAATACCTGTTCAAGGATGGTTCCATGATCGGCCTCAACAAGGACATCCTCTGCCAGTATGTCGAGTACATCACCAATAACCGCATGGCCTCGGTTGGCTTGCCTCCGGCATTCCCTAATGCCAAGAGCAATCCCATTCCCTGGATCAATACCTGGCTGGCTTCCGATACCGTGCAAGTGGCGCCGCAGGAAGTGGAACTGAGCTCTTACCTGATCGGCCAGATTGATTCGGAAGTATCGGCGGATGACCTTAACGACTTTGAACTGTGAGCACGGTACGCAGCCAGCACATCGGTTTTAACCTTACCCCCCACGAAACCCTGCTTGAGGGGCTGGAGCGTACCGGTCATGAGGTGGAATACCAGTGCCGGGCTGGCTACTGTGGATTATGCCGGGTGAGGCTGCTGGATGGGGAAGTGAGTTACCTGGAGCAGCCTCTGGCATTTGTGGCAGCCGATGAAATCTTGCCCTGCTGCTGCGTTCCAAAATCCGATATCCGGGTTGATTGCGAGCTCAGACCAGAACTTCGCGATTGGCAAGGGCAAGAGGATATGTTCCCTGTGCAACAGCCGCTGTTTGCAGAAGAGTTGCCCGTGCCGACGCCAGCAGTCGCAATGAAAAAAGCACGCCGGAAGAAATCCTCCAAATTGCCAAAGCGTACCTATACCTTGTCATTATTTTAAAATTGATGGCATTGTAAAGAAATGTAATAGTTATTATTTTTAAATGCATTTAGGAACTGTTTTCATTAAAATTTCTGGCTTTTTCAGTCAGGGGAAAAAATTAATGAAGCAGTTATCCATATCAGAGCTTTATTCGCCAAAGCTTGTATATGCCGTCGTTAGCGCCTTGTTTGCAATGCCTGTCATGGCAGCAGATGAAAGTGGCTCTGTATTGCCAGAAGTGGCTGTTGTCGGTGCCAAAACTGATGACGAAACCAGTAGTTATGTCGCCAAGAAAACCAAGAGTGCGACCAAGACCGATACGTCGATCCTCGAAACACCTCAATCCATTTCGGTCATTGACCGCAAGGAGCTGGATGACCGCAATGCGCAGAATCTTAATGATGCGCTGGGATATACCGCTGGGGTGCGTACCGAGGGGTTGGGCATGGATAGCCGTGCCGAGAGTTATTCGATCCGTGGTTTCAAGGGCGGATTGGACACGGATGACGGCACATCCAATTTATTTCTGGATGGACTCAGGGTTCAAGGCGGCGGACAGTGGAACCGTGCCAGTTTCGACACCTATGGCCTGGAGCGCGTTGAGGTGCTTAAAGGGCCTTCGGCAGCCATATATGGGCAGATTGTGCCAGGAGGGTTGATTAACCTAGTTACCAAGCGTCCAACTTTGAACCAGGTAAATGAAGTTCGTCTGCAAGGAGGCAGTTTCGACCAGTACAAGGCGGCATTCGATATCGGCGGCAGTCTTGCCGATGATAATTCGGTATTGTTCAGGCTCGTCGGCTCATTCAATGACGGCAATTCGCAAGTCGACCATACCGATTTGCAGCGCACCTATTTTGCGCCCAGCTTGTTGTGGCAGATTTCCGAGAACACTAGCTTGACGTTGCTCGCCCAATACCAGCGTGACAAGGGCGGGTCCACTTTCCAGTTCCTGCCTTATTTTGGGACCGTGAAGGCCAGTCCGGCGGGCGGGCGTCTGGATATCGATACATTTCTTGGCGAGCCGGGTTGGAACCTGTTTGACCGGGAGCAATCGTTGGTCGGCTGGTCATTTGAGCATCGCTTCAACGATATATGGCAGTTTCGCCAGAATGCCCGCTATACGAATATTGAGAATGATATTAGAGGGGTAGTCGGAGGCATTGATAATGGCAGTGCTCCAAGTGGAATATTCAGTCGTCGTGCGGTTCTTGGGCATGGACAATCCGAAGGTGTGGCAATCGATAACCAGCTTCAGGCCGATTTCAGTACCGGGGAAATAAAACATACTGTGCTGCTGGGCCTTGATGCTCAACGCATCAATTGGCAAAACAACCGTTATGGAGCTACTGCATCCTCCATTTCCCTGTTCAACCCGGTATATACAGGGATCGGCAATCCGACCTTCAATTTGCAAAGCGATTACGATGCGGACCAAAAGCAGACTGGGGCCTATTTACAGGAGCAATTGGCCTGGAACAATTGGCGCTTCAGCCTGGGCGGGCGATATGACCGCTTTGATAATAGCCTGCTGAATAAAGCGAACAACCGTCATAACGATTTTGAGGATCACGCCTTCACATGGCGTACGGGAGCGGTGTATCTGTTTGATAATGGCTTCGCGCCGTTTGTCAGCTATTCCACTTCCTTCGACCCGGGCCCCTTGACTACCGTGACATGGCAGGACGTTTCCCTGAAGCCGATCAAGGGCAAGCAATACGAGGCCGGGGTGAAGTACCAGCCGCCAGGCAGCAATAGCCTGGTCAGCGTGTCCGTATACGAGCTGACCCAGGAAAATCGGGTAGTAACCGACAGCACCCCAGGCCATGTCTGTGTCAACCCCAATGGTGCAGCCACTTGTTCTACCCAGGTGGGAGAGGCAAAGATCAAGGGGTTGGAGGTCGAGGGCAAGGCCGCGTTAACCGAGCAACTCAGCCTGCTGGGCAGCTATACTTACATGGATAGCGAAATTACCAAGAGCAATAATGCCCTGGAGCAAGGGAACCAACTAATCAACATTCCACGTCACATGTCTTCCTTGTGGGCAAATTATGCATTTACTACAGGAAACCTTGATGGCTTGAGCGTAGGTCTGGGCGTGCGCTATGTTGGCGGTTCGTACGGATTGACTGCACCGACGGCTACTGCTGCGGTTGGCAATGAGAAGCTGTATGTGGATTCCTACACTTTGTTTGATGCTGCAGTTCGTTATGACCTCAAGTCTGTGGGATGGAGTGGAGCGGAAGTTGCTGTCAATGCCACCAACCTGACAGATAGGGAATATGTGGCGACATGTAGCGGAATCGGCGCTTGCTTCTACGGTATGGGGCGCGTGGTGAATGCAACGCTGAAGTACAACTGGTAATTGTTGTGAGGCGGTTACCGTATAAAGGCAACCGCTTTTTCATGGAACGATATATATTGAAGTTGAAATCGATTTCCCCCTGGATATTGTGGGGCTTGCTATTGTGCGTTCTGCCGGCAGAGGCCAGTAGTCTGGATGACCGCGAGGCATGGCGTGAGGCTACTTTGCCGATAGCGCAACAGCGGGACATATATTCCTCCTCGACAGGCAAGACCTATCGTATCTTCATTTCCCGTCCGGCCGACGAAGCGCCTGTCGGAGGATTCCCCGTTATTTATGTGCTGGACGGCAACGCGATGTTCTATCCAGTTTCCATGCTGGTGCATGGGCAATCCCAGCGCCGAGACGCCACAGGCATTTCGCCTGCGGTTGTCGTTGGCATCGGTTATCCTACGCAAGGATTGCTGGATGAGGTTCAACGTGCCGAGGACTATACCCCGCCGGCGCTAGACCTTGCCGACACCGGAGACCGCCGCGCGGCCAAGCAGGGCGGGGCCGACCGGTTTTTGAGCTTCATCGAGACCGAGCTCAAGCCCCAATTGGCAAAAGAATTTCGCATTGATTCGCAGCGCCAGGCCTTGTTCGGACACTCCTACGGCGGATTGTTTGCCTTGCATGTATTATTCACCCAGCCGCAGGCATTTCAGACCTATATAGTCTCCAGCCCCTCCATCTGGTGGAACAAGCGTTACATCCTTGAGGAGCAGAAACGGTTCGAGGCTCTACCATCAGCAGGGCTCGAGCGGTTGCGCTTACTGTTGATGGTGGGCAGCCTGGAGCAACAGCTGCCTCCAGGTGCCGATCCACAATCCCCCAGGCTGGCACATATGCAGCAGAGGCGCATGGTGGATGCCACGCGCGAGCTGGCCGAGGAACTGCAACACAGCAAGCCGCATGGGCTGAACACGTTCTACCGATTACAGGAAGGTGAGAATCATGGCACAGCCATGCTGACCGGCAGCATCAGGGCGGTGGAATTCTTTCTGGGGAATCCTGATCAGCCTAAGCAAGGAGCCGGTCGATGAAGGCATCTGCCGATATCAGCTTGAGAGTGCTGGCAGCCTTTATCGGCGGATACTTGCTGACTGCGCTGGCCAATCTGGCCTGGGTATTGTCATGGCCTGGGCACCGGGCAGATGCCGTTTATTACGGAACGCTCTTTCCCTGGTTGATTTATTTTGCCGTGATGATCTGGGCATTTTCCGCACGTAGCGCACTCAAAGTCTGGGCTGTGATCCTGGCCGTGGCTGGCGGATTACTGTCCTGGGTTGCATTGGCCTGGTACTTGAAATGAAAAAGACATTTTCCTTATCCATGGCTTGGCTGCATACCTGGTTCGGCTTATATCTCGGATGGCTGCTTTTTGCCGTATTCATCACCGGCACGATGGCAGTGTTTGAACATGGCATCACGCATTGGATGCAGCCTGAAGGTAGACTTGACAATACGGTTTCACAACCTGCGGTCGAGCATCAGTTCGAGGTGGCGCAGGCATACCTGCAACAACACGCGCCCAAGGAAAAAGGCAGCATGTGGATGATCACCCTTCCTGGCGGGGCTCATCCTGGGCTCGAGGTCAGGTGGCGCCAGAAAGGCGAAGCGCATGAAGTGCGGCTCGATCCGGCAAGCGGCGAGCCGATCGAGCTGCGCGAGACCGAAGGCGGCGCAATGCTCACGGATTTCCATTACACGCTGTTGGCGGGTTTGACCGGCACCATTATCGTCGGGCTGGCAGCGGTGGTGATGATGGTGGGGCTGATCAGCGGCATTGTCATTCACAAGCGCATCTTCAAGGATTTCTTCACTTTCCGCCGGCAATCCTCTTCGCAGCGCTCGTGGCTGGATGCGCATAACGTCTCGGGCGTCTTGATGCTGCCGTTCTTGTTGATGATCACCTATACCGGCCTGGTCATGCAGCCGCTGGTATTTCTGCCTTTGGGGCTGAAGGCGGTTTACGATAATCCGCGCGCGTTACGCGGTGATTCCGTGCAGTCCTTTGAGCAACCATATGCGGGCACGCCGGCGGACATGGTCAATATCGGCCAATTGCTGCCCCAGGCAAAAGAAGCCATTGGCAGTGTGGAATGGGCAGTCATCCAGAATGGCGGCGACGCCTCGGCCGTGGTCGAGTTTTTTGCTGGCGTGGGAGGGCGGGTTGCAGCCGTAGCAGACCATGTCGCCTTCAGCGCCGTGACGGGTGAATTGCTCGGTAAGCAAACGGAATGGCGCGATTCTGGATATGTTTTCCGGAGCTTTGTCGGACTTCACATCGCGATGTTCGGCGGCTGGACGGTTTCCTGGCTGTACTTCATCGGCGGCATTGTGAGCTGCGGGTTGATTGCGACCGGATTGATCTTGTTCACCATCAAGCGCCGCAAACGACCTGAAAATGAGTTTGGCGCTGCCAGTGCCCGTGTCTACCGATTGATCGAGGCGCTCAATGTGGCAGCGGTAATGGGCAGCATCAATGCCATATTGATCTATTTCTGGGCCAATCGGATATTGCCAATCGACTTTGCCGAGCGATCCGACTGGGAGGTGCGTGCATTCCTGTTGACTTGGCTGGTGAGCCTGGTGCATGCCTTGATACGCAAGCCATTGGCTAGCTGGCGTGACCAGGTCATCCTTGCTTTGTTGTTGTGCTGGCTATTGCCAGTCTACTCATGGTTAAGTGGCCAACCCAACCTGCTGACATTCTGGCAGAAAGGTGATGGGATAGCCTTCGGGGTTGAAGTAACAATACTGTTGTTCGGGGGGCTGCTCTCAATGGCGATTCCCAAACTTTCCAGCACCATGCAGGGCTTGCCATCCAAGCGGAAGGTCCGGCCTGCATAAGCGTCGCCAATCATAGCCTTGAAAGTTTCTAATTATTTGATTTTTATTTGCAATTACTGTGAAAATTCAGTGAGTAAATGTAATGAGTAATGTTTCTGTATTGGCTGCTTCTCTTATGACATATGCCTTGGCTTATGCTGGGATGACGGCATTCTGCCTGGGTATGGAAAAGCATTATGCCCAAGCAAGGGATGGAGCGGTCTTATCTCCTGCCAGCAGAAAGTGGTTGAAGGCGATTGGCTGGAGTCTTCTGGCTTTGGGGATATTATCAAGTGCCTATGGATGGGGCTGGTCTATAGGTCTGGTAGCCTGGACTGGTTTTGTGTCAGCAGCTGCGATTAGTTTGGTGCTGCTGCTTTCTTATTCTCCCAATCTGTTGACCAAGGCAGGAGTATCTGTAGCAGGAATCGGTTTGCTTGCCTTGCTAGTGATGGTAATCGACTAGATATCACTGAGTTTTTGCACAGATTGCCGATGCTTCGTGTCGGAAACAACCAGGCAACGGCCTAGTTAAGTTTGCTTATTAGTTTCTGTCACTGGTGGGACGTGAGGTTGCAAAGATATCCCACATGGTGATGAACAGTGCTGCAATCAATGGTCCGATCACAAAGCCGTTCAGGCCAAACACTGCCATGCCGCCCAGCGTGGAAATCAGCACCACATAATCCGGCAGCTTGGTGTCCTTGCCTACCAGAATGGGGCGCAAGACATTGTCCACAAGGCCAATCACGAATACGCCAAAAGCAATCAGGGTAATACCATGCCAAAGTGCGCCGGTGGCAAGAAAGTAGATCGCCACAGGTGCCCAGATCAGGCTGGCACCTACGGCAGGCAGCAGCGAGAGGAAAGCCATGATCACGGCCCAGAGCAGCGCGGCCTGGATACCCAGTATCCAGAAGATCAGGCCGCCAAGGGCGCCTTGTGTGATTGCTACCAGAATATTCCCTTTGACCGTAGCGCGAATCACGGTCGTGAACTTGTTGAACAGGTGGCGCTTGTGCTCTGCACTGAGCGGGATCGCCTGTTTCACGCGTATGGAAAGGTTGGTGCCATCGCGCAGCAGGAAGAACATTAAGTAAAGCATAACGGCGAACCCGACTATAAACTGGAAGGTGTTCTGGCCGATGCTCAAGGCTTTGGTCGCGAGCAACTGGCTGCCTTCCATTGCAAATTGCGAAAGCCTTTCCTGGAAGCTCTTGACGTCAGTCAGGCCGATGCGCTCCAGCATCCGGTGAATTGGCGCTGGTGTTGCATCAAGAATTTCCTGGGCATACAGGGCCGGATTGATCTGGCCACCCTTGATCTTCTGAAACAGCATGGCGCCTTCATGCACCAGTGAGCTCGCAATCAGGATGACCGGCACGATCACAATGACGATGCAGACGCCAAGTGTCCCGATTGCCGCCAGGTTCTTGCGGTTTTTGGTAACGCCGAGCAGACGCCGGTAGAGCGGAGTGAACAGGATGGCGAGGATGACGCCCCAGAAAACCGCGCCATAAAATGGCAGCAGGATGATAATTAGCCCCGCAGAAACCAGCAGTAGCAGGAAAACAAAAGATTTGTTGTGAAAATCAGCGCTGTTCATGAGGCGAGAGTCTACTGGTAAAGATTACTGACGGACAGCTTAGTTCCACATGACATTACTGTGGTTGCTGATGGCGGATTCAAGCAGCTTGATCAGCGGCAGGGCACGCTTCTGCAGGCTGACATTGGCTGGTTGATCCTCGGTTTCGCTCGGGTTTGTATCTGGACTAGTAACGCTGCCCAATCCTTGTTGTAAATGCTGGAGTGCCTGGGGCACGTCGTCGGCAAGGATGGCACCAGGAACGGTGCCGCTATGGCCCATGAGTTTGAGCAGTTGTTTGGCGATATCGCCAAACAACATGATGTCGCTATAGCGGGCCGTGGAAAAAGTGACGAGCATGGTTAAGACCCTTGAGTTGGCTGCAATCATAGGCTGCCTGGAGCCGGGCAGCCTATTCATTGATTAATCGGTCTTGCTGCCTGGGCCGGCCAGGTACCAGACGATAAGGCCCAGCACAGGGAAGATCAACACGCCAAGAATCCAGAGGATTTTCTTTACCGTATCTGCCGAGCTCTGGATAATCTTGATAATCGCATAAATGTCTGCAACGAGGATCAGTATGGCGATAATGCTTTGCATGATGTTTTCCTTTTTCTTGGTGGTGAAAGAGACGGCGGATTCCCTGTTGCATTTGACGAAAGAGCATACGCCGCACATGCAATCCGTAATATCAGACTACACTGAATTACAAGTAGGACTTTACCGACTAGCTGCACGGCTTGGCAAGCAGAGTTTCGAAGGGGCGGAGAGGCTTGGATATGCCTGACAGGATGCGCCTGCCCGTGACGCTGCTGACCGGGTTTCTGGGCAGTGGTAAGACCACGTTATTGAATCGCTGGCTGCGGCAGCCGGAAATGCGTGACACCTTGGTCATCATCAATGAGTTTGGCGAAATAGGCCTGGATCATATGCTGGTTGCCCATCAATTGGAACATAACATGGTGGTTGAGCTGAGCAATGGATGCTTGTGCTGCCAGTTGCGGACGGATCTCAAACAAACCCTGAAAGACATCCACTGGCGTTTTTCACGCAATGGCGTCCGCCAATTCAGGCGCGTGGTGATTGAGGCCAGCGGCATGGCCGACCCGGCGCCTGTCTTGCATACGTTGATGACGGATGCCTATGTCGCAGCAGCATATCAGCTTGATGGCGTGGTGACCGTGGTGGATGGGATATTGGGAAGCGATAGCCTGCGTCGCTATCCCGAGGCGGTCAAGCAGGTGCAGCTGGCCGACATATTGCTGATCTCCAAAGCGGATATTGCCGACCAGCAGGGGCTGGCAAGCTTGCTGGCCGACTTGCACGAGTTAAACCCTGCAGCAAGGGTGCTGCAGTTGGACCAGCTTCAGTCACAAGCTGTGGGGGCTGGTCTCTTGTTCGGCCTGGCATCGTCCACCGGCTTTCCTCATTGGCTGTCAGCGCTTGCAGCACCGGCATTGCATGGGGGCGAGGCGACGACTTTGAGCCTGGAGCTCGATGTGCCTGTCCCCAGGCACGATTTTGACGGCTGGCTTGAACAATTGCGTCATTTCACTGCGCCCGGGCTACTCCGGTTCAAGGGCGTATTTCATGTTGCGGGAGAGCCCAGCCCGATTGCGGTTCACCGTGTACAGCATGTGCTGCATGCGCCCGAGCCATTGGTCAATTGGCCTGGCAAGGACAAGCGCAGCCAATTGGTCTTCATTACCCAGTCATCATCTGAGGGCGAGTTAAGGCCTTTGTTGCAGTCCTTGGTCAGGTTTGCGCGTAACGGCAACAGACCCTAGATTTGCATCAGCGCATCACGAATCCTGAGTTCATCCAGCCCTTTGCCGATCAGTACCACGCGGGTGAGTGGCTCGTCCTCGTCCCAGCCTTCAAGCAGGTTGGGGGCATAAAGGGTATGGTGCACGGCATGGATGGCTAGAGGTGCCGGCTGGTCTTCAGCGTGGACAATGCCTTTCATGCGCAGCAGGTTCTCGCCGAATGTCGCGCACAGCCATTGCAGTGCCGGCTCCAGTTGGTACCAAGTCAGCGGCTTGGGCATGGTGACGGTGAAGCTGCTGATTTCATCATCGTGTACCGCTTGTGGCAGCATGCCTCGTCCGGCCTTGGACCGGCTAGGCGCGCGCAGCCAACGCTGTGGCTGTGCTTGCTTGCCTTCAGGGTCGAACAGCCCGGCATCGACAATGGCGGCAGGGTCTATTTCGCCGTGGCGGATGCGGTATTGGGTGGCGCCCGGGTTGAGGGCTTCGAGCGCAGTCGAAAGTGCCTGTAATTGTTCCTCTGTGGCAAGGTCGGTCTTAGTTAGCAGCAATACATCGGCTACTGCCGCCTGTTTGCGCGCCTCGCCGTGTTCTGCTATCTGCTGGAGGCCGTAGATGCTGTCTATAGTGACCACAACGGCATCCAGCCGGTAGGTGGAGACAACGACTGGTTCGCTCAGCAGGTTGGCCAGGATAGGACCGGGGTCAGCCATGCCGGTGGTTTCTATGACCAGGCGGTTGAATCGGGGAATCGCCTCCAGCTGGCGCTTGAAAAAAAGGTCGCGCATGGTGTCTGCCAGCTCGTTGCTCAAGGTACAGCACAGGCAGCCTGATTCCAGCAACACGGTATTGTCGGCAATATGCTGGCTTTCCACGTTGCGCGCGAGGATGTGATCGAGGCCGGTTGCACCGATTTCATTGATGATGACCGCTGTGTCCTTCATACCGGGATGGTTCAGCAGTTTGTTGAGCAGGGTGGTTTTGCCACTGCCGAGAAACCCGGTCAGCAGGGTAACCGGGATACGGTGGTCCAGTGCCATTATGTCTGTTTCCTTGAATCTTGACGAGATGCCGCCATCGCCAGGTCATGGCGATGGGTTGGTTTCATTTTAACTTAGAACCAGCTGAAGCACGGCGCACAAATTGTTGCTGGCGTTGCATTTAGGCGTGTTTTTTGTGTAAGGGGATTGCCGGCGTTCTACCAGGCTGTTTCCGCTTCCGGGGTGGCCTCGCGTTCGGCACCCCAGGCCGGGAAAGGGTCGGGCAGCGCGCGCCAGCCCGGCATGCCCATCGCCATTTCGCTATCTGTCAGCAGGCACTGGTCAAATGCTGCGCTTAGTGCGGATTTGTCCATATTGATGCCGATGATGACAATTTCCTGCTGGCGGTCGCCGAACTCGCCGGAAAACCGGCTATTGATATGCGCCAGGGATTCGCTATCCTGCGGCCAATAGCTTTTAGGCGTTGCCGCCCACCAGTAGCCTGCCAGCTCATGCCGCGTCACCGCCCCGGCTTGTGACCAGTTGACGCAGTAGGCCGGTCGCGAAGCGATCCAGAAATATCCCTTGGAGCGCACGACGCCGGGCCAATTGCTGTGTAGCCAATGCCATAGGCGTTGCGGATTAAACGGGCGCCGGGCGCGATATACAAAGCTGCGTATGCCGTACTCCTCGCTTTCCGGTACATGTTCTCCACGCAATTCCTTGAGCCAGCCAGGCGCCTGCTGCGCTTCTTCAAAATTGAAGAGGCCGGTTTCCATGATCTTGCCGAGCGGAACCTGGCCAAAACTGCTGTGTTCTATACGTGCGCGCGGGCTCAGGCCGCCGAGGATACTGTGCAGCTGGCGGATTTCATCAGCGTTCACTAGGTCGGTTTTATTCAGTACGATCACGTCGCAGAACTCGATCTGCTCTATCAGCAGGTCGACGACCGTGCGTTCATCGCCTTCCCCCATGGATTCTCCGCGTGCGGCCAACTGGTCGCGAGAGCTGTAATCCTTGAGGAAGTTGTACGCATCTACCACTGTCACCATGGTGTCCAGTTGGGCGATGTCCGAAAGGCTGCACCGTTTTCATCGCGGAAGGTAAAAGTTTCTGCCACCGGCAGCGGTTCTGAAATACCCGTGGACTCAATCAGCAGGTAATCAAACTTACCGGCTTCCGCCAAGCGCTTGATCTCCACCAGCAAGTCCTCGCGCAAGGTGCAGCAGATGCAGCCGTTGCTCATTTCCACCAGTTTTTCTTCCGCACGTGAAAGGTCTGCACCGCCTTCCCGTATCAGCTGGGCGTCTATATTGACTTCGGACATGTCGTTGACAATGACGGCTACGCGCTTACCTTCGCGGTTGTGAAGGATATGGTTGAGCAGAGTGGTCTTGCCGGCACCGAGAAAGCCGGAAAGCACAGTGACCGGCAGTTTTTTCAAACGGTTCATGGGGTATCCTTCTTAATAAATATTCAGGGTGTTCAAGCGCGAAACTGGCGCTCACGCTGTTCATGCCGTTCCTGGGCTTCCAGCGATAGCGTGGTGGTGGGCCTTGCCAGCAGCCGGGGCAGCCCGATGGGCTCCCCGGTTTCTTCGCAAAAGCCATATTCACCGTCGTCAATCCGCCTGAGCGCTGCATTTATCTTCTTTTGCAGCTTGCGTTCCCGGTCACGGGTGCGTAGCTCCAATGTATGCAACTCTTCTTGCGTGGCGCGGTCGGCAGGGTCGGAAAACTCTTCATGCGCGCGCAGGTTGTTCCCTGTATGGCGGGCGTTGTCGGCAATCTGCTCGCGCTGTTTTTCCAGGAGTTGCCTGAAAAACTGCAGTTGGGCACAGCTCATGTATTGATCTGCAGGCATAGCGATCAGGGTCTGTTCGGAGATAACCGGTAATGTTTCCAGGGGCATGGTGTTAATATGTATTGCAACAAAGTTGCATAATAGCGCCTGAATCTTGCCGATGCAACTCTGTTGCATATTTGGGGAGCTAATGATTGATGCGTGTTTTAAAGAAGAGGGAGGAAAGGACAAAGCCAGCAGACAACATTACTGGCGGTACAAGTTTAATTACAGGGTTGGGAGCGGGCTAACAAAACCCTCCTGGCGTTGTTGCTCTGCCTTACCGTACCACTGGTACTGCCTGCGACAAAGCGCCTGGCCAGGATCGTTTCACTGAGTTTTGTTGGCTGCTTTTAATTTTTTGCTGAATTACAGTGGTCGCACTGGCCTTTTATATTGAGTTCGACCGACTCAACGGTAAAATGCGAGGGTACGCTGCTGGGAATCTTGGGTTTGACATCATCCAGGCAGAACATCTTGCCGCAGGACGTACATTGGAAATGTGCATGGTGGTGCTTGGCATTGCGCTGGGTCAGCTGAAAGCGCCTGGCGCGGTCTTCTCCCATGATGGGGTGCACCAGGTTGCATTCGACCAGCCAGTCCAATACACGGTACAGCGTCACCCGGTCAAACGGGGCTTCCTGGGTGAGTGTGTGCAGGAGTTCTTGATGGGTGAGCGGGTATTCCGTATCAAGCAGAACATTCAGCACCGCAACACGTGAGGAGGTCGGGCGTTGCCCAATCTCATGTATCATTCGTTCGGCATTATGCATAGGCCGTAAATTACAGACAATCAACCCGTGCCGTCAACTGGGCACGGCAAAAAAGCAGGATTATGAACGTATTTTTTGAAGAAGATGGCAGTTTCAAGGTTGCCTCCATCATGACGGAAAACCCCGGCTCCCTTCAGGTAGAAGCCGTTTCCGGAAAACGCTCCAAGATCAAGACCGCCAATGTGCTGCTGCGCTTCGAAGGCGCACTGGCCGGGTTCCTGGAAAATGCAAATACAGAGGCCGAGGGCCTCGATATCCCTTTCCTTTGGGAGTGTTGCAGCGAGGAAGAGTTCGGTTTTGAAGATCTGGCTGAAGAATACTATGGCAAGAAGCCAGCCCCGGGCGAGGCCGCAGCGGTTGCCATACGCCTGCATAGTGCGCCTGTCTACTTCTATCGCAAGGGCAAAGGCCGCTACAAGGCGGCTCCTGAGGAAACTCTGCAAGCCGCGTTGGCAGGACTGGAAAAGAAGCGGCTGCAGGCAGAAAAGGTGGCCCAGTATGTCGAGCAGCTGAAAGCGGGCCAGTTACCGGAAGAATTCAACGGCAAGATCGATGCGCTGCTGTACCAGCCGGACAAAAACAGCCTGGAATGGAAGGCGCTGGAGCAGGCTTCTATCGAATCCAACCAGCATGTGGTTCGCGTATTGGCGAATTGCGGAGCCATCAATTCAGTCCATGACTATCATCTGGGCGCTTTCCTGCGGGAATATTTCGCCGATGGGGAGGGCTTCCCCGAGTTTGACGCGCCGGCTGTGCCTGAGGGCCTGCCGCGCGCTGCCATTGAAGCTTTCAGTATAGATGACAGCACGACTACTGAAATTGACGATGCGTTCTCGCTGCAGCCGCTGGCCGATGGCGTTATCCGTGTAGGCATCCATATCGCCGCGCCTGCGCTGGGTATTACGAAAGATGACGTGCTGGACCAGGTGGCCATGCACCGGCTTTCTACCGTATATATGCCCGGCCATAAAATCACCATGCTGCCTGAGCTGGCGATCGTGCCTTTCAGCCTGAATGAAGGCGAGTGGCGCCCGGCACTGTCGCTTTACCTTGATGTCGCGCCCGACCTCAGCATACTCAAGCGCGAAAGCCGCGTCGAGCTGGTCCATGTGGTGACCAACCTGCGTCACGATACGCTGGAGCCGTATTTCAACGAAAACACGCTGGAGCAGGACAGCGGCCATCCTTACTGGCAGAAATTGTGCTTTCTGTTCAACCTGGCTGAATCCCTGGAAAAGGGCAGGGGCAAGTACGATTCCACCCGTCCTATCCAGGTTGACTACAACTTCTATGTCAATGAAGGCAAGGTCAGCATCATCGGCCGCCGCCGCGGCGCACCGATAGACAAACTGGTGGCCGAGCTCATGATAGAAGCCAACAGCCATTGGGGCGGCTTGCTGGCCGAGCATAGCGTGCCTGGCATCTATCGCGCCCAGAACGGCGGCAAGGTTTACATGACCGTCAAGGCCGAGCCTCACCAGGGCCTGGGCGTTCCGCAATATAGCTGGAGCACGTCGCCATTGCGCCGAGGCGTCGACCTGGTTAACCAGCGCCAGATCATATCCGTGGTGCAGGGGACTGAACCGGCTTACCCAGTCAACAGCGACGACCTTGCGGTCATCATGCGCAACTTCGACCTTACCTATAACGCCTACAACGAGTTCCAGACCCGCATGGAGCGCTACTGGTGCCTGCAGTACCTGCTGCAGGAGGATATCCATGAAATTGGTGCTACAGTCTGGCGCGAGAACTTGGTACGCCTGGATGGCATGCCGCTTATTACCAAGGTGCATGGCATGCCGGAGTTGGCTACCGGCAGCCGCATCATAATAGAAATTCAGAAAGTCGATACCTTGCTGATCGAGCTGGAAAGCCGGTTCAAGGCGGTGGAACGGAGTGAAAGCACCGCAGAAGAAAGCGAGGCGGCCTGATGTTCAGGGTCGGCCGCAAGATTGCGCGCAGCATACACAAGGCAATTACCAGCGAGGACAGCGTAGACGTCAGCGAGCTGGATGGGGTGCGCTCCCTGCACCTGGGTTCGGATACGATACAAAGCTCCATGCGCGTGAAAGACCCTTATGCATTGGAGCTCAGGTATTCGCGCGGCATGATGGTTTTCCTGCTGTTCCAGAAACAGCCGGTCGACCTGGTGGTGCTTGGCTTGGGCGGCGGTTCCATTCCCAAGTATGTTTACCATCACCTGCCCAGGATGAAAACGCGGGTGGTGGAAATCAATCCGCGTATCATTGAAGTGGCGCGCAGCCATTTCATGGTGCCGGATAACGATGAGCGCTTCGAAATCATTGAGGGCGATGCCGCAGCCTATTTGCGCGAAAACCCGGCAACCACTTCCATGCTGATGATGGATGCCTTTGGCAGCAGCGGTTTGCCGCCCGACCTTTGTTCGCAGGATTTCTTTGATTCATGTTTTGAGGCCATTACGCTGGATGGCATGTGTGCGATCAACCTGTGGGGTAGCGACAAGAACTATGATGTTTACCTGCAGCGCATAGAAACCAGCTTCCATGGCCGCATCCTGATCATGCCAACAGGCCGTCCCGGCAATGTGGTCATATTCGGTTTCAAGCGCGCACCCAACGATTTGCGCTGGAGCACCTTGCGCGTGCGTGCCAAGGCGCTTGAAGCAGAGCACAAGGTTGAATTCCTTGAGTTTGTCGAGCGCTTGCGCGAACACAACCCTAGCACCAGCAACCGTTTATTGCTTGAATCTTAGCAATTAAAAGCACACTGAAGGACGACATGCATTATCAATTTTTTGCCACTTGCCCGCGCGGCCTGGAAAACCTGCTGGTGGAAGAACTCGCCAGCCTCAATGCCAGGCAGGTCAAGCCCACCGATGGCGGCGTAGGCTTTGCCGGCGACATGCTGCTGGTCTACCGCGCCAACCTTGAAAGCCGGATCGCGACGCGTATCCTGCTGCAAGTGGGCAAGGGCCGCTATGCCAACGAGGACGACCTTTACCAGGCTGCTTTTAATATAGACTGGAACCAGTGGTTTGACGTGCGCCAGAACTTCATGGTCAAGGTCACCGGCGTCAAGTGTCCGCTGAAAAGCCTGGAGTTCGCTACTTTGCGCATCAAGGATGCGGTCTGTGACCGTTTCCGCCAAGAGGTGGGCAGCCGTCCATCCATTGATACCCGCGAGCCTGACGTCCGGCTGCATGCCTACCTTGCCGCCGAGGATTTCCAGCTTTACCTGGATACTTCAGGCAATCCCCTTTACCAGCGCGGCTTGCGCCGTGCCAGCATCGAGGCCCCGTTACGCGAAAACCTGGCGGCCGCCATCCTGCGCCTGAGCGGCTGGCAACCCGGCACGCCGTTGCTGGACCCGATGTGCGGCAGCGGCACATTCCTGCTGGAAGCTGCCATGATAGCGCTGGACATTGCCCCCGGCAGCGGCCGTGATTTCGGTTTTGAACGCCTGAAGAACTACAATGCCGGTGCCTGGCAATCGCTTCTGAAGCAGGCCAGGAGCCGTTCCAAGCCCGTCACTTTCCAGAAAATATACGGCAGCGATGCCGACCTCAGGGCTGTGCGCGTAAGCCGCCAGAACCTGCAGCAGGCAGGCTTGCTCGATGCCGTGCAACTGGCGCATACGGAATTTACCGCCGTTGTGCCGCCGGCGCCTGAAGGCACGCTGGTCGCCAATCCGCCTTATGGCGTGCGCATAGGCGAGGATGAAGACCTGGCGGCGCTTTACCCCAAAATGGGCGAGACGCTGAAAAAGAAGTTCGCAGGGTGGAATACCTATTTCCTCACCAATGACCTGCGCATGCCCAAACTCATGCGCCTGGCACCAAGCAAGCGCACTCCTCTGTTCAACGGCCCGCTGGAGTGCCGCCTGTTCGAGGTGAAAATGGTGGCAGGCTCCAACCGCAAGGAAAAACCAGATGCCTGATGCAGACAAGCCAGATTCCCTCGACCAATTACGCGCCCGCATCAACCATTTTGTGCAAGAGCGCAACTGGGAGCAGTTCCACACGCCCAAGAACCTGGCGATGGCGATGATCGTGGAAGCGGCCGAGATCGTGGAGCATTTTCAGTGGGATACGCCTGCTGAAAGCGCCGCCTTGAGCGAACAACGCAAGACCGAGATCGGCCACGAGCTGGCGGATACCTTTGTCTATCTGCTGCGCATTGCCGAAGTCTGCGGTATAGACTTGATTGCCGCTGCCAATGACAAGATTGACCTGAACGCTAAAAAGTACCCGGCTGACAAGGCGAGAGGCAGTAACGCCAAATATACCGCCTATCAGGATCAGTAAATTCTTCCCCTTTTTACGCTTGAATGCAAAATCGTATCAGAAGCCTACTTTAGCAGTTGCATAAAGGTGCCGCGCGGATGCAGTGCGCCTAGTTCAAGCACTTCCTGATGGCGGAATGTGGCGCCTGCCACACCAAACTGCATGATCAACACATCACGCTCCCGGTGGCTGCGGTTGGGTGCGCCGCCATGCAACAACTGAGAGTGGATGGCTAGAACGTCGCCCGCGGCAAGCTCTGGGTGGATGACTGTGTGTTCATCCAATGTTGTTTTATCAATCTTGGTATCCAGATGGCTACCGGGCACAACTGCGGTACCGCCATTCTCTCGCGACATCCCTTGCAGCGGAATCAGCAGGCGCAGCAAACGGTCATTATTCGGGCAAAAATAGGTGTTTTCCGCATCACGATGCCAAACGATAGATGGCCCTATGCCTGCCGGTTTGCGCGTCAGGTTGGAGTAGTGGAATATGACCTGTCCAATTTCTGTGGCAAGCAGGCGGGCTGCTATTGACCATAAAGCCTGTTCAGCAAGCAGCGATACAAAATGTCCATCCTGTGTGAGCAAATCCCCGATGATGAATGGTTCGTTGATCCACTTGCTGCCGTCGACGCCAGGATTGCGCTGCGGGCGTGATTGCGCGAGTTCGCCCAGGCTGACATCATTTTCACGACCAAAGGGCCCATTCTCCCGGTAGTGCTGGATGACGGATTCAGCAGCATCCCGTGTAGATTGCAGCCAGGAGTGCGACAGCACATTCCTGAAAATCTGGTACCCCTGGGCAGGATACAGCGTGCAGTTGTTATCTGAGTCCATGAGGTGGCACAGGTAATTACAGCCGTGGTTGTAATCCACGGCTGTGAAGGGAGTTATTACAGAACTACAGGGCAGCTAAGGCAGCGTCGTAGTTGGGTTCGTTGGCGATTTCGGAAACCAGTTCGCTGTGCAACACCTTGTTGTTTTCATCCAGCACCACCACTGCGCGTGCTGTCAGGCCGGCCAGGCTGCTATCGGTGATCTGCACGCCGTAGTCCTTGGCGAACTTGGCGGTATCGCGGAAAGTGGAAAGGGTGACGACGTTTTCCAGGCCTTCCGCTCCGCAGAAGCGGCTTTGGGCAAAAGGCAGGTCGGCGGAGATGGCAAGCACTACTGTGTTATCCAGGCCGCTAGCCTGCTTGTTGAAGGTGCGTACTGAAGTGGCGCAGGTCGGGGTGTCTATGCTTGGGAAAATGTTCAGCACTTTGCGCTTGCCGGCAAAGTCGGCCAGTGAAACCAGGTTGCGCTTGGCATCTGCCAGCTGGAAGTCAGGCGCGGTATCGCCTTTTTGCGGCAGGTTGCCGCCGATTTGCACTGGATTGCCTTTGAGTGTGACTGTAGCCATTGATGTGTCCTTTTCCTTTAAGTTTGAAGTGGAGTGGTTGGTTAGAGGCTTTCGCTCAGGTAGCCTATGGTCATGGTCTGGTTATGCAGCACGCTGTCCGTGGTGTTGGGCCGCGGACAGAATTCCCCGTATGAATAGAAGCCAGTCAGGGTGGTCTGGTTGCCCAGTATTTGTTGTACGGCATGGATTTCATCCGCAATCTGCTCGGCCATGACCAGTTTGCGCCCAACGCAGCTGACGCACAAGGCCAGGCCGGTTTGGGTAATGCTGGCGCTGCCCAGGTTGCCGGTGACGAGGTGCGCCGCGCCGCCGGCGCCTTCCACCAGCCTGTCATGCGTGGTCTGGCACAGGCGCACGGTCTCGCCTTCTTCCACATTGCCGGCAAAGGTAAGGCTGTTGTTGCCGGTATCAATCGCCAGCAATGTGCGGACTTTTTCAACTTCCCGCTTGCCGTCTTCGATGATGGCGAAAGGGAAGCGCAAGCCTGAGCCTGGCAGGTTCTTGGCGTTTTGTTCGCCTATGTACATGCGGTAGAGCGGCAAGGCGGGTTTGCCGTCCATTTCGTAGACGACGTTTTTCTCCGAGCGCGTGATTTTGCGTGGCGGGCCGTAAGGCTTCCAGCCGCCCAAGGCGCCGCTCGCGGTGATGAGCTTGTCGCCATAAAGGCCGATGGCGATGATGAGGCCTTCTTCCACGCTGTCGTTGAGCAATTGCAGGGTTTTGGAAAACTCGGCATTGTCGCCTGCCATGCCGCCGACAATCGGGATGTCGCCCAATATGCTTTTAAAGCCCTGCAACAGTTCGGAGCCGTTGATATGCAGGCCGTCGGAGAACAGCAGCACGGTACGCAGGCTGTCGGACTTGAGTTGCTTTGCGAGGCTGATGGCCGTCTCGGCCGAGGTCTGCATGCTGTTCGCACGCGCGTACGCCACGCGCTGCATGGTCTTGTCCCAGGTGATGGCGGTAATCTGCAGACTGTCGTCGCTTACCCCGTGCGGGCCGATTTCGCCCGAGGTAGTGCAGCCGACGATTTGCGCCGCAGGGTAGCGCTCCTTGAGTTGTGCTGGCAGCTTGGCCTCGCTGAAGCGCTTGACTGAGCCGAACACCAGCACCAGGTTGGCATTGGGCAATGGCGAGGATGAGGGCAGGTCCTTGAAACTCATCTTTGCCGTGAGGGCTTCTTGTCTGACTAGCATGATCTCCGTTCCCTATGCGGCCGCTTTGCTATTTGCGGCACTTCTGGTTCTTGTTGTTTTGTGCGACTATGCGGGTGAATATTCAAATCATAGTGCCTAGGGCAGACCCTAGCTCAAGCGGGTTATTTAACCTTTTTGTCCGTGGATTGACAACCCGCTTTTTATTTCTTCAGTCTTGCACGGCGTTGAAGTCTGTAGATAGAATGGCACGAAAACCGGGCGCCGTCATGCGCGCTGTAATAAGCCTGCTGCGCATGCAGCCTGCAAACACAGGGGATTAAGGGTGGGGGAAACTGATCTATCTGGTGTGAAAGTAATGGTGATTGACGACAGTAACACCATACGCAGAAGTGCCGAGATTTTCCTGCGGCAATCGGGTTGTGAGGTGTTTCTGGCCGAGGATGGCTTCGATGCCTTGGCCAAAATTGCCAGCCATCAGCCAGATGTTATTTTTGTCGATATCATGATGCCGCGCCTTGACGGTTACCAGACCTGCTCCCTCATCAAGCGTAACACCCGTTTCAAATCCATTCCCGTGATCATGCTCTCAAGCAAGGACGGCCTGTTTGACCGGGCGCGTGGCCGTATGGCAGGATCAGACCAATATCTCACCAAGCCCTTTACCCAGAATGCCCTGCTCGATGCAGTGCGCCAGCACAGATTGCAGGCGACGGGTGAATTAACAACGGAATAACAATAATGGCGATCAAGCATATCCTGGTTGTTGATGACTCAGCCACTGACCGGTTGTATTTGAGCGAAGTCCTGCAAAAAGCCGGTTTTGAAATCAGCACCGCGGAAGATGGCCAGGACTGTCTTGACAAGGTGCAGGCGCTGATGCCCGATCTGATCCTGATGGATGTGGTGATGCCCAGGCTGAATGGGTTTCAGGCCACACGGTCATTGTCCAGGAACGCTGCAACTGCGCATATTCCGGTCATTGTGTGTACCGGCAAGGAACAAGCGACTGATCGCATGTGGGCCTTGCGCCAAGGGGCCAAGGACTGTGTCATCAAGCCTGTGGATGTGGATGAGCTTCTGGCCAAGATAGCAGGGCTGGCCTGAGATGAGCAAATCCAGGCTCAACCTGCAAGCCTATCAGCAAAATATCCTTGAGCGTCTCAAGCACGTAGCAGATGACCCGGAGGCAGGCAGTTCCAGGCTGGGCGTGCATGTGGGAGGAGAGCGCTATCTTGTCTCATTGCACGATATCAGCGAGGTATTGCCGGTGCCTGAGATACTGCCGGTTCCGCTGACTCAGCCGTGGTTTCTCGGCATGGCCAATGTGCGGGGCAACCTTTACGCCATCACTGATTTGGCGCAGTTTATCGGCAGCAGCCGTCAACAGGCGCCGGTGACAGCGGAAAGCAGGGTGTTGCTGGTGCATGGAGATTTTGACATTAATGCAGGGTTTCTCATCGATAGCCTTGCCGGTTTGCGCAACCTTGAAGAGTTCAAGCTGCTGGATATGGTGGCAGATGTAGCTGCCCATGTTGCAGCGCGATATGAAGACAGTCAGCATCACAAATGGGAGGCACTGGATATGGCCTTCATCCTGAAGAAAAAAGAATTTCTGCAGGTTGCGGCCTGACGGGAAAATGGGGAGACATCAATGGCACTGAGCTTTTCAGTATTCAACAATTTATTCGGCAACAAAAAGCCCGCGGACAATGCGATTCCTTCTGTAGCAAAAACTAGCCGGGTGGTGTTGGGCGTATTGTTGCTGGCACTTGTGTTCGCCTTGCTGGGACTGTTATTCAATCAATTGCAGGTGGCAAGGAACAACCAGTTTGCCGAAACAGTCACCAGCCTGAAGGTTGCCGCACAGCAGGTGGCGCGTGATGCAGCCTTGAAAACCGGCGGGGATGCCACTGCCGCCGACAGGTTGCGTACCACCTTGGATCAGGCTGCTGTCTACTTTACCGGTTTGCGGGAATTGCAGGATTCCGCGTTGTTGCAAAGTGCCGAGGCTGATGCCAGTTTCAACCGCCTGGAGCAGTCTTGGACAGAGTTGAGAGAGCAGGCATTGTCATTTGCCGACGGCGATCTTGCCCGGTTGGCGTCGGCGAGTGACACCACAGTGCTTGCTGCGCATCAAACCTGGCAGGCGTACCTGGATCAGGGCAGGGCCGGATGGTGGCTGGCACTTTCCATTGCGGCTGGCTTGCTGGCGCTGGTCTTGCTCATACGTGTCGGCTACCAGCAGGTGGCAAGCGCGCGTGCCCGTTTTGAGGAAATCGAGCAGACCAATCTCAATAACCAGGAGGCCATTTTGCACCTGCTGGATGAAATGGGTGACCTTGCAGATGGCGACCTTACCGTAAAAGCTGAGGTGGCCGAAAACATTACCGGCGCGATTGCCGATTCGATCAATTACACCATAGACAGCCTGCGTGACCTGGTGACCGAGATCAACCGTGCGACCGAGCAGGTAAACCAGGCAACGGCACAGGCGCAGGAAACCTCCAGTTCATTATTGAATGCAGCCGCGCTGCAATCACAGCAGATCACGGAAACGGGTGAGGCAGTCAACCATATGACGCAGTCCATCCTGCAGGTTTCCAGCAATGCGGAAGAAGCTTCCGAGGTGGCGCAGCGTTCGCTTGATGCAACGACCCAGGGTACCAGGGCGGTGCAGAATACCATTTCCGGCATGAACGAAATCCGTACGCAGATCCAGGAGACATCAAAGAGGATCAAGCGCTTGGGAGAGAGTTCTCAAGAAATTAGTGAGATTGTCGACCTGATTTCCGATATTACTGAACAGACCAATATCCTGGCCTTGAATGCCGCGATCCAGGCCGCCTCGGCCGGTGAAGCCGGGCGGGGCTTCACCGTCGTTGCAGAGGAGGTGCAGCGCCTGGCCGAGCGTTCTTCCGAGGCGACCAAGCAGATTAGCGCGATTGTGAAAACCATTCAGACCGATACCAACAGTGCCGTGGTAGCGATGGAGAAGAGTACGGAAGGGGTGGTGGAAGGCGCACGCTTGTCTGACGCGGCAGGCAAGGCATTGAGTGAGATTGAGAACGTGACCAACAATCTTGCGCGCCTGATCGAGGAAATTTCAGGGGCGACCGAGGCGCAGACTAAGGCTGCCGCAACAGTGAGCCTTAATATGCAGCAGATTCAAAATATTACCTCCCAAACCTCAGAGGGAACGCAAAAAACAGCCAGTTCAATCGGCCAGCTCACTAGCCTGGCTGAGGAGTTGCGGGCCTCGGTCGCGGGCTTCAAGCTGAACTAGGACATATTGGTGGAAGATTTCGATATCGGCCCATTGAGCTGGGTTAAGGGAGAAATAGACCAGGCCCTGGATCAGGTGCTGGCGCAATTGACTGCATTGGCAACCAACCCGCAGGATTTCTCTCCATTGCGTTTTGCCAAGACGCATCTCTATCAGGTCAATGGCGCGTTCGATATGGTCGGCCTGGAAGGCTGCAAACGGTATTGCAGCGAGATTGAGACCGTGGTCGCCAAGCTGGATAAGGCCGAGCTTGCGCTGGAAAATGAAGTTGTCGATACCCTTAGATACGCCATCCTGCACCTGCAGCAATACTTGCAGGAACTCATGAATGGCGAGCCAGACCAGCCGCTGCGCTTGTCGCTGCAGCTGCAGCGGCTCGCAGCCCTGCATGGCGAGGCATTGGAAGATTCCGAGTTGTTTTTTCCGGATACCAGCCAGCGCTTGCCCAAGCATATTCCCACTGAGAATCTTGATCCCCAGGCATTGCTTGCTGCTTTCAAGGAACAGCGGGCGCAGTTCCAGAAATTCCTGCTTGGCTGGCTCAAGGGCGAGCTGCAAGCACTGCAGGAAATGGCAACGGCGCTGGAGCGAGTGCAATTGGTGGTGCCCCAGGCAGCGCCAAAAACCTTGTGGTGGGTCGCTACCGCTTTTATTGACACTCTGGCGGAGGATACGCATGCCAGCGATGCCGGGGTCAAACGCCTGTGCCGCCGCCTGGATCAGGAATTGCGGGCAGTTAGCGAAGGGATAAACCGCCCGGCCAGTATCCTGTTGCGTGATCTTTTGTATTTTATTGCCACTAGCGGGCTTAATACAGAGCGCATTAAGGCAGTGCGTGAGTTGTTTGAGCTGAATGGCCTCATTCCCGGGGGGACAACAGAGGTTTTGGGCACGGAAGAGCAACAATACGTCAAGCAGTGCCAGGTGGCGCTCGAAGCCCTCAAGAGCATCTGGGACCGTGCGAATGAAGGCGGCGCAGTACTGGAAGAGTTCATGGCGCGGTTTGGCGGCATCCTCAATACCTACCCGGCATTGTCCAGTGAACCAGTGAAAAACCTGTTCGGCGGCGTGCACGATGCGGTTCTGGCATTGCAGGCAGGCAATGCCGCTAATCAGGAAAATATCCTGATCGAAGTGGCTTCAGCGCTGACGCTATTGTCGGATGCTTTGCAACAGTATGGTCAGCAGGACGCCCAGGCTCAGCTTGAGTTGGAAAGGCAGCAGGCACGGTTGCAGGCCCTGTTGGGCGGGCAGACACCTGCATTGGCGCCTGCCACGGCACTACAGCAGGCCGCACAGCATGCATTGACACGCGAAACAGGGGCTGCCCTCCAGGAAGTCGAGCAGTTGCTCGATGCCTATTTCCGCCAGCCGGGCGAGCTTGCGCCATTGTCCCAGGCTGTTGCTCCTTTGCGGCAAGTCTCCGCAGCACTGGATATGCTGGAAATGCCGGAGGTCAAGACCCTGACGCACGCGGCGGAAGATGTTCTGGCTGGCTTGCAGCAAGGCAGGATTGCCTCAAGCCAGGAGGTGTTTGAGGCGCTGGCAGACAGCTTGAGCCTGGTTGGCTTGTACGTTCAGCAATACCCGCATGCCGCAAGCGGCGCATTTGCGCTTGAGGATACCTTGGCAAGACTGCAAGATGCGCAGAATGTTGTGCGCACTGAATCGGATGCAGGACAGGTCACGGCCGATATTGCCCAGCCGCTTGCGCCTGCATTGCCAGATGACGAGTTGCTGGATGTCTATCTCACTGAAGCGGAAGAGGTGCTGGCGAGTGTCGCCCAGCATCTACAGGCCTTGCGTATCAATGCGACAAACCATGAGGCGTTGGCAGAGGTGCGGCGTGGCTTTCATACCCTTAAAGGGAGCGGCCGTACGGTGGGCCTGGCCGATCTGGGCGAGGTCGCAGCCATTGTCGAGGCATTGCTCAATGTGCTGATAGACCGCAAGCTGACTCCTGGTCCTGCCGTGATTGCCTTTGTTGAGGATTCCAGTGCCGCTTTTGCAGGCTGGGTGGCAGCATTGCGCGAAAAAGCATCCGCGGGCGTACCTGTCTCCATTTGGCAGGAACGTGCTATCGGCCTTCAGGCTGGACTGTCCGGCTTGGCGCCCGATGCGCAGCCGGAAGAAGTCGTGATTGGCGGTACGCGCAAAGTCAGCCGCACATTGTTCGAGGTGTTCCTGCAAGAGGCTGGGCAGCATCTTGAGCAATTGCAGGATTGGCTGCAACTGGTGCTGCATCGCAGCGAGCCCATCCTGATTCCCGATGCTGATTCCCGCAGGGCGGCCCATACCCTGGCCAGCAACGCCGGCTCTACCGGTTTCAATGCCTTGTCGGACTTGGCGCGTGCGCTGGAATACTGGCTGGATGCGCACCAGGGCAATTGGACAGAGCAAACCGTGACATTGCTGCAGAATACGGTGAATGCGCTGGAGAAAATGCTTGCCAAGGCAAGGGAGCGCAAGCAGCCGCGCGCAGCGACGGCTTTGCTGCGTGCCCTGAAAAAGGCTGCCGAGGATGCGGCCATACCAGTGATTGACGCGGTGACTGGCAGCAATGTCGTGCCACTGGCTCCGCGTTTGGCGAAGACAGAAGATGTCATGGCCAGCTTGCTGGAGGCCGAGGCCGAAGTCAGCGGGCTGATTGATAAGCCGCTGGCCGAAGAGGCAGAAACGTCGATTGATTCGACACATGAGCCTTTGCCACCTGTTGTAAAAACGGTTGCTGAGACCTCTTTGCAGCAACCTGTGGACCAGGAACTGTTTGCATTATTTGTGGAAGAGGCCAACGACCTCATGCCGGTCATTGGCAGCGAGTTGCGTGCCTGGCATGCGCGGCCAAAAGACGCAGAGCATCCGGACATGCTGCAACGCGCGTTGCACACGCTGAAAGGCAGCGCCCGCATGGCAGCACAGGGCAGGCTGGGTGATGCGGTGCACGGGATGGAAGACCTGGTCATGCGCGCCTTGAAGCATGCGCCGCAGGCGGAGGACTTTGCCGAAATGTTCGCTGGCCTGGATCATATCGGCTCCTTGCTGGAAGAGGCATTGGGTGGACAAACTGCACTGGTGGTCGGGCGCCAGTTGTCCGTTCAGGGGCCGGGCCGCGAACGGCGTGTACAGCATCTGCGGTTGCGCGCCGAGACGCTTGACCGCCTGATCAACGAGGCTGGCGAGGTCAGTATCGCCCGATCGCGCCTGGAGCGTGAAATGCAGGAGTTCAAACAGTCCTCGCAGGACCTAACCGAAAGTGTGCAGCGTCTGCGTAACTACCTGCGTGAGCTGGAAATCGAGGCTGAAAGCCAGTTGCAGTCACGTATGACCCTGTTGCAGGAGTCGAACGAAACATTCGACCCGCTGGAGTTTGACCGGTTTACCCGCTTGCAGGAACTGACGCGCATGATGGCGGAAAGCGTCAACGACGTTTCCACCATCCAGCAGGGCTTGTTGCGCAATCTAGACGAAACCGAGGCGGCCTTGCAGCAGCAGAGCCGCATGAACCGCGACTTGCAGTATGGACTCATGAGCGTACGCCGTGTGCCTTTCTCGCTGATTGCGGAACGTCTGCACCGCATTGTGCGCCAGACTGCGCGGGAGCTGGACAAACAGGTTGAACTTACCCTGGATGGGGTGGATACCGAGATTGACCGCAGCGTGCTGGACCGTATGGGCGCTGCGATAGAACACATCCTGCGCAATGCTGTGGCACATGGCATAGAAACGCCGGAAGAACGCCGCAGCCATGGCAAGTCCGCACATGGCAGCATCACCCTGAGGATACGCCAGGAAAATGACGAAATCATGCTCACCGTCAGCGATGACGGTGCGGGCGTGAACCTGGCGCAAGTGCGCGAGCGCGCATTGGCGCAGCATCTGTTGCAGCCGGACCAGGAAGTCAGCAGCCAGGCGCTGCTGGCCTTGATTTTCGAGCCGGGGTTCACCACGGCACGTACGCTCTCGCAGATTTCCGGCCGCGGGGTCGGCCTGGATGCCGTGCGCAGCGACATTACCGCCTTGGGCGGGCGCATCGACGTTAGCAGCAGCCAGGGCACGGGCGCGATTTTCAGCATCTTCCTGCCTGTGACGCTTTCTGTATCGCAGGCAGTGCTGGTGCGCTACAGCGAGCGCAAGTTTGCATTGCCAGCGGTGATGGTCGAGCAGGTGGTCAAGCTCAAGCCTGATGCATTAACCGCGGCTTATGCCGATGGCAAGCTGAGCTGGGCAAGCCATGACTATCCCTTGTATTTCCTTGGCCGGCTGTGCGGTGATGCGCAAGCCGCGGCTGAAAGCCAGCGCTATACGCCGGTCATGTTGCTGCGTAGCGGCCAGTACCGCATTGCCTTGCATGTGGACGACATCCTGGGCAGCCAGGAAGTGGTGATGAAGCAGATCGGCCCGCAACTCGCGCGCGTGCCTGGCATGATTGGCGCCACCGTGCTTGGCGATGGCGGTATCGTCCTGATCATCAACCCCTTGCAGCTTGCCAACCGTGAGGCATTATCGGCTGGCAGCGTGAATATCGCAGTGACGGCTGATGCGTCTGTGGCGGCAACAAAGCCACTTGCATTGCTGGTGGATGACTCGCTGACCATGCGCAAGGTGCTGGGGCGTTTCCTCGAGCGGGAAGGCTATGACGTGGTAACGGCCAAGGACGGCATGGAGGCGATCCAGGCCATGCAGCAGGCGCTGCCAGCCGTGATTCTCACCGATATTGAAATGCCGCGCATGGATGGTTTTGAGCTTGCGCGCAATGTGCGGGATGATGAGCGTACCCGCGATATTCCGCTGATCATCGTCAGCTCACGCACAGCGGAAAAACACCAGGCGCTGGCAACAAGCCTGGGCGTGAATGCCTTCTTCGGCAAGCCGGTGCAAGAGGACGAACTGGCGGCCAAGCTGCGCCAGCTGCTGGCCTGATACGGTTTCGCCTGCAACCTTGCAATTTAAATGTATAACCGCGTTGGGTCGCCTTGTTCTTCTGCTTGGATACAAAGCCGTATGACACTGGCTTATGCAGGAAAGTGGCAGCCTTGCATGCAAGATCATGCCATCAAGTCCGGCTGAATCAGGTAAAATTAGCGCCGTATGTCCAATCCTTCATTCATCCATTTACGCTGTCATAGCGAGTATTCCGTGGTTGATGGCACCGTGCGCATTGGCGATTACGTCAAGCAGGCGGTGGCAGACCAGATGCCGGCGCTGGCGCTGACTGATCTGAGCAACCTATTTGGTGCTGTCAAGTTTTACAAATCCGCACGCAGTAAGGGCGTCAAGCCCCTGATCGGCGCCGATATTTGGCTTGAAAACGAATCCAAGCGCGACCAGCCCTATCGTCTCTTGCTGCTATGCCAGACCCATGGCGGTTATCTGCAGCTATGCGAATTGCTCAGCCGCGCATATTTGCAGAACCAGTATCGCGGCCGTGCCGAAATCAAGCGCGAGTGGTTGCATGAGGCAGGCGGCGAAGGGCTGATCCTGCTGTCAGGCGCCATGAGCGGCGATATAGGCCAGGCATTGTTGCAAGGCAATACGGCGCAGGCACAGCAATTGGCCGAAAAATGGGCGGCACTGTTCCCGCAGCGCTTTTACATAGAGTTGCAGCGCGCGGGCCATGCGCAGCAGGAAGCTTATATCACCAGGGCGCTGGCGCTTGCCAGCGAGTTGGAGCTGCCAGTGGTGGCGACCCATCCTGTGCAGTTCATGACGCCTGATGACTTCAAGGCACACGAGGCGCGCGTTTGTATTGCCGAGGGCTACGTGCTGGCAGATAAGCGCCGTCCCAAAGTCTTCACCGCCGAGCAGTATTTCAAGACCCAGGCGCAAATGGCCGAGCTGTTCGCCGATATACCCGAGGCGCTTGCCAACAGCGTGGAAATTGCCAAGCGCTGCAACCTGACCCTGACCCTGGGCAAGAATTACCTGCCGCAATTCCCGACACCCAATGGCGAGAGCCTGGATGAATACCTGGTGGTGCAGGCCAAGGCTGGACTTGAGGAACGCCTCAAAGTGCTTTACCCGGACGAGGCCAGGCGCGAAGCGAAGCGCCCGGAGTATGTGGCCCGTCTTGAGTTCGAGACCAATATCATTATCCAGATGGGGTTCCCTGGCTATTTCCTCATCGTGGCGGACTTTATTAACTGGGCCAAGAACAATGGCGTGCCTGTTGGCCCCGGCCGGGGTTCGGGCGCGGGTTCGCTGGTAGCGTATTCGCTGGGGATTACCGACCTCGACCCGATGCAGTATGCATTGCTGTTCGAGCGCTTCCTCAACCCGGAACGGGTTTCCATGCCCGACTTCGATATCGACTTCTGCCAGGAAGGGCGCGACCGCGTCATCGACTACGTCAAGCACAAGTACGGCCTCGATTCGGTCTCGCAGATCGCCACCTTCGGGACCATGGCCGCCAAGGCCGTGATCCGCGATGTCGGCCGGGTGCTGGATCTGCCGTTCAATTTTGTCGACAGTGTGGCGAAGCTGATTCCGAACGAGCTTGGCATCACGCTGAGTGATGCGCTGGAGAAGGAGCCGCAGCTCAAGGAACGCCGCGAGCAGGAAGAAGAGGTCGGCGAACTGCTGGAGCTGGCACTGCGCTTGGAAGGCCTGACGCGCAATATCGGCATGCATGCCGGCGGGGTATTGATTTCTCCGGGCAAGATTTCGGATTTCTCACCTGTTTACTGCCAGGCCGGTGGCGAAAGTGTCGTCAGCCAGTACGACAAGGACGATGTTGAGGCTGTTGGCCTGGTCAAGTTCGACTTTCTGGGCCTGCGCACGCTGACCATCCTCGATATGGCGCTGGAAAACGCCAATTTGCAACGGGCAGAAAAAGGCCAGCCGCCGCTGGATTTCGAGACGCTGCCGATAGACGACAAGGCCAGCTACCAGCTGCTTAAGGCCGCTAACACCACAGCCGTGTTCCAGCTGGAATCGCGCGGCATGAAGGATATGCTGAAACAGGCCAAGCCTGACTGCTTCGAGGATATCATCGCGCTGGTAGCGCTTTACCGCCCGGGCCCGATGGACCTGATTCCAGACTTCTGCCGCCGCAAGCACGGCTTGCAGCGCGTGGAGTATCCGCATCCGGCGACCGAGTCCATCCTGAAAGAGACCTACGGCATCATGGTCTACCAGGAACAGGTGATGCAGATCGCCCAGGTGGTGGCGGGTTACAGCCTAGGCGGCGCTGACTTGCTGCGCCGCGCGATGGGCAAGAAAAAGAAGGAGGAGATGGACGCGCAGCGTGCCGTCTTCGTCGAAGGCGCCGTCAAAAATGGCACACTGGAAAAACAGGCCGCCGACCTTTTTGACTTGATGGAGAAATTCGCCAGCTACGGCTTCAACAAATCCCACGCTGCGGCTTACGCGCTGGTTGCCTATCATACTGCCTACCTCAAGGCGCATTATCCCGCCGCTTTCCTGGCTGCCACTATTTCGGCGGACATGAACAACACGGACAACGTGCACCTGTTCCATGACGATTGCATTGTCAATGGCCTGGAAGTATTGCCGCCAGACATCAATATGAGTGAGTTCCGCTTTAAGCCGATTAACGACAAGCAGATCATCTATGGCCTGGGGGCCATCAAGGGCACTGGCTGGGCCGCAATTGAGCTTATCCTGGCTGCACGCAAGGAAGAGGGGCCGTTCAAGGACCTGTTCGACTTCTGCAGCCGCCTGGACCTGCGCAAGGTCAATCGCCGGGTGATCGAATCGCTGATTCGCGCAGGTGCGTTCGACAAGCTTGAGTCCAACCGCGCTGCGCTGCTGGCGGGCGTGAGCCTGGCCATCAGTGCTGCCGAGCAGAGTGGCGCGGCGAGCGGGCAGGACAGCCTGTTTGGTTCGATCATCGACAGTGCCGCGCATGTGCTGCCGGAGACGCTACCTTGGACGGAAAAGCAGCGCTTACAGGAAGAAAAAGCGGCGCTGGGGTTTTATTTTAGCGGCCACCCGTATGCTGATTACCAGAAAGAGGTTGCCACCTTCGTGCGCAACAACCTTGCTAATATCAAGCCCAGTGATCAGCCGCAACTGCTTGCTGGTGTGGTCATGGGCGTGCGGGTACGCATGACTGGGCGTGGCAAGATGGCCATCGTGACGCTGGATGATATGGCCGGGCGTGTGGATATTGTCGTCAGTGGGGAGCTGCTGAACGAGAATGCAGCCTTGCTCAAGGAAGACCAGCTCCTGATCGTCGAGGGACGGGTCAGCCATGACGACTTTTCGGGCGGCTTCCGCGTCAATGCACGGCGTTTGAGCGATATTGCCGGCGCGCGCAGCGCTTATGCCAACCTGCTCAAGCTTAGCTGCAATGGTCAGGCCGACGCTGACAAATTGCGGACATTGCTGGCGCCGTACTGCAAATCAGGTACGTCGGAAACCGGGCGCGGCTGTGCGGTAAAGGTGGAATACCGCAATAAGGAGGCGCGCGTCGAGCTCATGCTGGGCAATGATTGGCGCGTCGAGCTTCAGGATGAATTATTGTATGGGCTGAAAGGCTGGCTCAGCGATGAAAACGTGAAAATACTTTATAATTGACGCCCTATGAACGCCAAAACCAACAACGTAAAAACCAGTTTCCTTGAGTTCGAGCAACCGATTGCTGAGCTGGAGGCTAAAATTGAGGAGCTGCGCTACGTGCAGGATGATTCTGCACTGGATATCTCGGAAGAGATCGAGCGCCTGCAGCAAAAGAACAAGACCCTGACCAAGGACATCTACGCCAAGCTTACAGCCTGGCAGATATCCCAGGTAGCGCGGCATCCGCAACGGCCTTATACCCTGGATTACATTCGCGGCATTTTCACGGACTTCGAGGAGTTGCACGGCGACCGTACCTTTTCCGATGACCCGGCGATCGTGGGCGGCATTGCCCGTTTCGAGGGGCAGCCGGTGATGGTGATTGGCCACCAGAAAGGCCGTGACGTCAAGGAACGCCAGTATCGCAACTTCGGCATGCCGCGTCCCGAAGGCTACCGCAAGGCGTTGCGTCTTTACCGCCTAGCCGAGAAGTTCAAGCTGCCCATCATTACCCTGATCGACACGCCTGGAGCCTATCCAGGCATTGGTGCGGAAGAGCGCGGCCAATCGGAAGCCATTGCCCGCAATCTTTATGTCATGGCTGAACTGACCGTGCCCATCATCGGGGTCATTATCGGTGAAGGCGGCTCGGGCGGCGCATTGGCGCTGGGCGTAGTGGATCACCTGATGATGCTGCAGTATTCCACTTACTCCGTGATCTCGCCCGAAGGTTGTGCGTCCATTCTCTGGAAGAGCGCTGACAAGGCATCGGAAGCGGCGGAAACCCTGGGGATTACGGCACCGCGCCTCAAGGCCTTTGGCCTAGTCGATCGAATCGTGCCCGAACCTATGGGAGGAGCCCACCGTGCGCCGGAGGACATGATGCAAAACCTGCGCCGCGCCCTTGCTGACGAGCTTGCCCACTTGCAGGTCAAGTCCGTGGATAACTTGCTGGAGACGCGTCATGAGCGCCTCATGAGCTATGGCAAGTTCAAAGAAGTCCCTGTCAAATAAGTCATTTTTCAGGACCGATGGGCAAGTTCCATCGGTCCTGTGAGCCTATCGCAATGTCTCGTCATGTATCTGGTCTGGTGCGCCGGACGGATAATTTCCTGTCTTCCCATATCAAGCCTGGCCAGCGCTTGCTGGTTGCGTTCAGTGGCGGGCTGGACTCGCGCGTCCTGCTGCAACTCCTGGCCGAAGCCAGGTCGAGTCATAGCTTTGTGCTGGAGGCCATGCACGTTCATCACGGCTTGAGCCCCAATGCCGATGCCTGGGCTGAATTCTGCGCCGATGAATGCCGCAGGCTGGATGTGCCGTTTCATTGTGAACGCGTCGATGTGGACACGCAGTCAGGACTGGGCATTGAAGCGAGTGCAAGGCAGGCGCGTTATGCTGCCTTGCTGTCCCGGCAGGCGGATCATGTCGTGTTGGCGCATCACCAGGACGACCAGGCTGAAACCTTGCTGTTGCAACTGCTGCGCGGGGCAGGCGCAAAAGGGTTGGCTGGCATGGCAACACTGGACCGGGGGCGGTGTTTGCTGCGCCCATTGATGGATGCTTCGCGTGCCGAGCTCGAAGCATTTGCCAGACAAGCCGGGTTAAACTGGATAGAAGACGAAAGCAATCTTGATACCGCCTACGACAGGAATTTTTGCCGGCACCAGGTTTTTCCATTAATAGAACAGCGCTTTCCCGCAGCAAAAAGCACGTTTGCCCGTTCTGCCACCCATATCGCGGAAGCGCTGGGTTTGCTTGACGAGCTTGCTGTCCTGGATGCGGCAGCGGTTGTCGTTGCGGGCCGCCTGAATGTAGCAACACTGGGAAAATTGTCCGATACGCGGGCGCGCAATCTGTTGCGCTGGTGGCTGGCTGCATATGGCTTGCCCATGCCCGGGCAGCCGCGTTTGCAGGAAATGCTGCAGCAACTGTTGCATGCCGGCGACAAGGCCATGGTCAAGGTGCAGGCGCATGAAGCTACCTATGTGCGGCGTTATCAGGGTTGGGCCTGCCTGAGCCTGGAGTGGCCGATACCGGAGCCAGGCAGTTTGTCTTGGCAGGGTGAGAGCGAACTGCTGTTGCCCAATAACGGACATCTGTTTTTTGAGCGGAAAACCGGTGCAGGGCTTGCACTGGCTCGGATTCAGGGGCGCGGATTCAATATACGCTACCGCAGTGGTGGTGAGCGCTTCAAGCCGGATGCCAAGCGTCCGACACGCACGCTCAAGCAATTGTCGCAGGAGGCCAGCCTCGCCCCCTGGTTGCGTGAGCGCCTGCCTTTGCTTTATCTTGAGGAGGAGCTGGTGCTGGTGCCAGGCTTGGGCGTTGCCAGTCACTGGAAGGCGCAGGCAGGCGAAGAGGGCGTGCTTGCAGAGTGGCAGCCGCTGACCCTAAGCAGGCTTGCCGGTTTTGAGTAAGGGCTCCAGGGTTTTCCAGACGTTTTCCAGTATTTTCTCCTGGGCGTTGGCCTTGGGGTGCAGGCCATCTGCCTGGGTGAACTCGACCTGCCCTGCTACGCCTTCAAGCAGGAAGTTCACTAATGGCACATTGAACTCCTTGGCGAGCGCCTGGTAGCTGGAACTGAACTCTCGCGTATATTTAGGGCCATAGTTCGGGGGGATCATCATGCCCACCAGCAGCACGCGGGCCTTGGCTTGCTGGCTGGCCTTGATCATGGCGGTAAGGTTGCTGCGCATATCGTTCACAGACAGCCCCCGCAAGCCGTCGTTGGCGCCAAGCTCCAGGATGACGATATCGGGTGTATGCTGGGTTAGCGCCGCATTGATGCGGCTCGAGCCGCCGCTTGTGGTTTCCCCGCTGATACTGGCATTCACCACTTGGTAAGCGGGGTATTGTTGTTTGAGCCGGGTTTCAAGCAGGCTGACCCAGCCTTGTTCGCGCGGGATACCATAGGCGGCGGACAGGCTGTCGCCATAGACAAGAATCGTGGCGGCCTGGACTGGATTGGCAAGCAAGGTAGAGGCAAGGCCCAATAAAAACATGAAACGGAACATCATTGATGCAAACACCTTTGGCAGTTGAAGCGGTTAATCTTGATAAATATATAGAAAACGGCACCGATAGGCTTGATATTCTAAGTTCTCTTTCCCTGCAGGTTCCGGCCGGCGAAAAACTGGCCATTATCGGCAGCTCTGGATCGGGAAAATCAACGTTGCTGAGCCTGCTTGCCGGGTTGGACAGTCCCAGTAGCGGAAAAGTGCTGATCAGCGGCACCGAGATCAGCCATCTTGATGAAGACGGACGCGCGGCAGTGCGTGGCCGCAGCATGGGGTTTGTGTTCCAGTCCTTCCAGTTGCTGCCTTCGCTCACCGCGCTGGAAAACGTCATGTTGCCGTTGCAGCTTGCGGGCCGTAACGATGCCAAGGAAAAATCCATTGCGGCATTGGAGCGTGTGGGGCTTGCCCAGCGCCTCTCGCATTACCCGCGCCAGATGTCGGGCGGGGAACAGCAACGCGTTGCCATTGCGCGCGCTTTTGCGCCGCAGCCGGCAATCCTGTTTGCCGATGAGCCTACCGGGAACCTGGATGAGCATACGGGTGAACGTATCGTGGATTTGTTGTTTGGCTTGAATGCCGAGTCAGGTACGACATTGATCCTGGTGACGCACGACATGAAGCTCGCGCTTCGCTGCCAGCGCAGATTGCGCCTGCACGAGGGCAAGCTGCATGAGGAGGCTGCCGCATGATGGCATTCTCGATTGCCTGGCGCCAGTTGCGCAGCCAGTGGGCCGCAGGCGAGGTGAGAGTGTTGGTGCTGGCGCTGGTGCTTGCCGTGGCGGCGACAACTTCCGTTGGTTTCTTTACCAATCGCATCGAGTCGGCATTGGTGCGCCAGGGCGGCATGTTGCTCGGCGGCGACCTCATGGTGAATGCGGACCACACGATTCCCGACGCCTATGCAGAGGAAGCTGGGCGGCGTGGATTGCAATTCACGCGCGCGACCGAATTCCCCAGCATGGTGTTGCACGGCGATGACAGCCAATTGGTCGAGATCAAGGTGATCGAGGCTGGCTTTCCCCTGCGCGGCGAGCTGACGGTGCTGGAGCAGAAGGTCGAACCTGCCCTGATGTTGACCGGCGGCCAGGTTGCCAGCGGCATTCCTGCGCCAGGCACGGTCTGGATAGAGCCGCGGCTGGCGACGCGGCTGGGGGTGAATATCGGCGACAGCCTGGAAGTCGGCGAGCGCCATTTCCAGGTATCCGCCATCCTGCAACGCGAGCCTTCGCGCGGTGGTGACATGTTCAGTATTGCGCCGCGACTGATGATGAATGCGGTGGACTTGTCTTCCACTGGCCTGGTCCAATTTGGCAGCCGTGTCAAATACCAGATGCTGCTTGCCGGCGAGGGGCAGGCGGTCGAGGAATATGCCGCTTGGCTGAAAGCGCAATTGGGCCGGGGCGAGCGGGTGCAAAACGTGACAGATGCCAGGCCGGAAATGCGCAATGCCATGGAAAAGGCCCGGCAATTCCTCGGTTTGTCAGCGATGGTGAGCGTAATTCTCGCCATGGTCGCCATGTTTCTTGCCAGCCAGCCCTATGTGCAGAAGAGCCTGGATAGCTATGCGCTCATGCGCTGTTTCGGCGCTTCGCGGCGCTTCATTTTCCGCATCCTCATGAGCCAGACTTTGCTGATTGCCACGCTGGGCAGTGGCCTGGGAGCCTTGCTAGGATTTGCCGCCCAGGCGGGCTTGGCTGTATTGGCGAGCAGGCTGTTGGTGGAGACTTTGCCGCCGCCCGGCATAATGCCTGCCGTCGCTGGCCTGGCTGCCGGGTTTGCCACCATGCTGGCGGTGGTCTGGCCGCATCTTGCACGCTTGCGCGATGTGCCGGCCTTGCGCATTTTGCGCCGTGACCTGGGTGAGCAATACCAGGCGCACTGGCTGCATTTTGTGCCGGCGTTGCTGGTGTTGGCTGTATTGATTTTTTGGCAGGCGGGGTATGCGCGGCTGGCGGTCATTGTGCTGCTGTCATTGGCCGGCCTGCTGCTGGCTATTGCCGTGCTGGCCTGGCTGGGCGTCCGCCTGCTCGCGCGCTTGCCGCAGAATGTCACGGGGTCGTGGCTACTGGGCGTGGCAGCACTCAAGCGCAGACCGGGCTTGGTGGTGGCCCAGGTGCTGGGGTTCAGCCTGGGATTGATGGCATTGACTTTGCTGGCGATAGTGCGCGGCGACCTGCTGGCAAGCTGGCAGCAAACCTTGCCAGAGGATGCGCCCAACCGGTTCATCATCAATATCCAGCCCGACCAGATAGAGCGCATGAAGCAGTTCTTCAACAAGCACGGCTTGAACCAGGTGGAAATCTTCCCCATGGTGCGCGGGCGCTTGCTGGAGATCAACGGCAAGCCGTTGAATCTTGAGGATTACCAGGATGACCGGGCACGCCGCCTGGCCGAGCGCGAGTTCAATCTTTCCTGGGCGGCAGATATGCAGCAGGACAACCAATTGCTGGAAGGGCGCTGGTGGCAACCATCCGATCACGGCAAGCCCATGTTGTCGCTGGAGCAGGGCATTGCCAACGATCTGCATCTCAAGCTCGGTGACAAGCTCACCTATGACGTGGCGGGGAACCGCCTGGAATTAGAGATAAGCAGCATCCGCAAGGTGGAGTGGGACACCATGCGTGCCAACTTCTTTGCAGTGACACCGCCTGGCGTGCTGGATAATTATCCAGCCAGTCACATCACCAGTTTCCATCTGCCTGGCGGGCAGGAGCAACTGCTCAACGAGTTGGTACGCGAGTTTCCCAACCTGACGGTGATTGATGTGGCCGCCTTGCTGGACCAGGTGCGCGAGATCATGAACAAGATGAGCCACGCGCTGGAGTATGTGTTTGCCTTCAGCCTGCTGACTGGGCTTGCCGTGCTGTATGCGGCATTGGTGGCGACACGCGAGGAACGTGTGAAGGAGGCTACCCTGTTGCGGGTGCTCGGCGCCTCGCGACGTCAGGTTGCGCAAGGCCTGTGGGCTGAGTTTGCCATCATAGGGGCACTTGCCGCACTGGTTGCGACTGTAGGCGCTGCCATCATGGCGTATTACCTCAGCAGCCAGGTGTTCAATATCCCTTATCAATTCAATCTGCCTGGCGCGCTGGGCATCATGCTGTTGTCGGCGTTGCTGGTGCCTTTGGCGGCATGGCTGGGGATGCGGCGTTTCCTCAATCAATCTCCCCGCACTGTGCTGCAAAGCATCTAAAATCCATGGCTATATTGAACCAAGCTGGCTGTATATAGCCACCAATATTGGTTATATTGAACCAATCTGGATGCAGTGCTGATATTCTCGATGACGTAAATCCATAAATACAATCACTTGCCGCATTGGTGAGATCCGGCACGGAACTTGATATGTGAAGAGGCCGGAGATAATAAATCCAAGCCGGTATATCACAACCATGATGGAAGGATTATATGTCAAAGAAAGAGAACTTGAGGTTTAGCGCTATTGCAGTTCTGGTTGCCAATGCCTGTATATCAATACAGGTGCAGGCGGCAGATGCAAGCCCTATTACCACAGACAAGGTCAACGTAGTGGGTACGACACCGTTGCCTTCACTCGGTTTGCCATTGGAGCAGGTGCCTGCAGGCATCCAGCTCATTAGCGGCCCACAAATGCAAAAGCAACGCAGTGTCACGATCGCAGACTATCTGCAAAACAACATACCTGCGGTTAACGTCAACGATACACAGAATAACCCGTTTCAGCCCGATATCAGTTTCCGTGGCTATTCCGCTTCTCCATTGCTGGGTACGCCGCAAGGCTTGTCCGTATACGTGGATGGCGTGCGCGTCAATGAACCGTTTGGCGATGTCGTGAGCTGGGACCTGATCCCGGTCAATGCGCTTGCCAATATGTCCTTGATCCCTGGATCCAATCCACTGTTCGGCTTGAATACCCTGGGCGGGGCCCTGTCTTTGCAGACCAAGAGTGGCCGCGACAACCAGGGAGCTGCCCTGGAAGCCAGCGTTGGCTCATGGGGCCGCAAGACGGGGTCTGTCGAGTATGGTGGCGTTTCCCAGGACGGCTCGGTTGATTTCTTCATTACAGCCAATTCATTCCGCGAGGACGGCTGGCGTGATTATTCCCCGACCGATGTGCGGCAGTTGTTCGCCAAGGTGGGTTGGCAGAATGAAACCACCAAGCTGGACCTGAGCTACACTGGTGCCGACAACGACATGATCGGCAATGGACTGGTGCCATCGGAAATGATGCGCGTGCTGGGCCGCGACACCATCCTCACTCGCCCGGACCAGACACGCAACACTCTGTCTTTCCTCAATCTGACCGGTTCGCACTGGTTCAATGATGAAGTGATGCTGAGCGGCAACGTCTACTATCGCCAGTCCAGGACCCGTACTTTGAACGGGGATGGTAATGATGATGTGGATGATGATGACTATCTACCTGATTGTAGTACTGTTGCTGACGCCGACGATGCCGAAGAGGCATGTGCAGGTGCGCTCAATCGTAGTCGCTCTCGCAAAGTGAGTTATGGCTTCACTACGCAGCTTAGTTTCAACCAGGATTGGTTTTCACGAAAGAACCAGTTCATTGTTGGCGTGGGCTATGATCAAAGCAAGACGCGTTTTAGCCAAAATACCGAATTTGGCAATTTGAATGCGAGCCGTGGGATTGATGGTATCGGTATATTCAATGAAGAGGACGAACAGGTAAAGCTCACTGGCCGTACCAAGACTTATAGTGTCTTTGCAACCGATACCTTGTCATTAACAGATCTTTGGCACCTTACCTTGTCCGCGCGGTATAACCATACCCGTGTTGAAAATACTGACCATATTACTCCTAGTGGTGATGAGTCTTTGTCGGGTGACCATAGCTTCAATCGTATCAATCCTGCTATCGGCCTGAATTTCACGCCGACCAAGGATTGGACGTTCTATGGTTCGTATAACGAAGGTAGCCGTGCGCCAACTGCTATCGAGCTTGGTTGCGCCAATCCAGACGTACCTTGTAAGCTGCCTAACGCCATGGCTGGAGACCCGCCTTTGAAGCAAGTGGTTGCCAAGACCTACGAAGCTGGTTTGCGTGGAAGCCTGACAGAGACATTGCGCTGGACTGCAAGCGTATATCGCGCGCAAAACTATGACGATATCCAATTCATCTATGCTAACGCTACTAATGGCATGGGTTATTTTGATAACGTAGGTCGTACTCGTCGCGTTGGTCTCGACACCAGTTTTATTGGCAACAATGGTGATTTCAACTGGATGCTGGGCTATAGCTACATCAAGGCAACCTACGAGAGCGATATCAGCCTGGCTAACGAGGTGAATACCTCTTCGGATGGCGATAGCATCAGTGTCAGCAAAGGTAGCCGCTTGGCTGGCATTCCTGCCCATCGCCTGAAGTTCCGTGGTGAATATGCCATTACGCCAAAGTGGAGCGTAGGTACCAATATCCTAATGTTCTCTGATCAGTATGCCCACGGCAATGAGAACAACAAGGATCAAGGGGAAGGTGCAAAATTGGGCGGTTACACCATCGTCAATCTGGATACTCGCTACAACTTCGGTAACGGCTGGCAATTGTTTGCCAAGGCTATCAATATTTTTGATCGTGAATATAGTAGCGGCGGCATGATCGGGGAGTCCTATTTCCTGGCTGACGGTACTTATGATGGCGGCGAAGATCACCGGGCGAGCTTACGCGCTCCAGGCGCTCCACGCGCGGGCTGGATTGGCGTGCGCTGGGAGTTCGGCGGTCCAAAGCATGTGGCTTCTTCCAACTAAATTGTATTAAGGAGTAACCTCACAATGCAGGCGCACGTACCTGAGCAGGATCATCAGTTGAAGACAGGGCAGTCCGGGCCTAAGGTGCGTGTCCTGCTGGTGGAGGATGAAGTCATTTTCGCGCGGGCTGTAGCCAAGCGCTTACAGCAGGCCGGCTATGACTGTGAACATGCGGCAACCCTGGAGAGCGGGCGTGAGCTTGTCAGGCAGATGTTGCCTGATCTGGTGCTGCTGGATATGCGCCTGCCTGATGGCAATGGGTTGGACTTGCTGCCGGACCTGGTAGCCAGGGGTATCTCGGTCATTTCCATGACTGCCTATGGCGAGGTCACGGATGCCGTGCATGCAATGAAGCTGGGCGCCACGGATTACCTGAAAAAGCCAGTGGATCTCGACGAGATGTTGCTGACCATAGAAAAGGCCCAGGCTGCAACCCGACTCAAACATCATCTGGATTATTCGCGCCAGCGAAATGTCCATGCCACAGAGGGTGTGGAGCTGCTTGGTGACAGCCCGGCCGTGAGCAGCGTGCAGGCGCAGATAGAGCGTTTTGCACAACTCGTGGCCTTTTCCAATGCCATTCCGCCCACGGTGCTGATTCAGGGAGAAACCGGTACTGGCAAGGATGTTGCGGCGCGTTTGCTGCATTTGTCATGTGCGAACAGCGACCGGCCTTTTGTGCATGTGGATTGCGCCTCCTTGCCGGCAGAATTGATCGAGAGTGAATTGTTCGGCCATGAAAAAGGGGCCTTCACCAGCGCCCAGGGCTCGCGCTGCGGGCTTATCGAGGCTGCCGAGGATGGCACCTTGTTTCTGGACGAGATCGGCGAGTTGCCCTTGGCTCTGCAGGCCAAGCTGCTCAACGTACTGGAACGGCGCATGGTGCGCCGGCTTGGTTCAACAAAAGAGCATCCGGTGCTGGCACGTTTTGTTGCGGCAACCAACCGGGACCTGCACCAGATGGTACTGGAGGGGCGTTTCCGTTCCGACCTGTTCTACCGTCTCAATGTATTGACCATGAATATGCCGCCTCTACGCGAGCGTGGGGATGACATTTTGCTGCTGGCCAAACATTTTGCCGCACAAACCGAACGGCGATACAGGCTGCAACCTCGGCCATTTTCCGTGGAGGCCGTCAACATGATTCGCGACTATCACTGGCCTGGCAACGTACGCGAGCTCAAGCATCAGATCAGCCGTGCCGTGTTGCTTAGCCGCGAGAGCCAGATCATGCCGCACGACCTGGCTTTGCCTGGCGATATACAGCCTGGGCAGGTAACGGCTATTCCTGAGCATGGCGTGACGTTGGAATCCGCGGAGAAAGTGCTGATAGAAAATGCCTTGCGCCAGTCAAATAACAATGTCTCTGAAGCCGCCCGCCAACTTGGCATTACGCGCATGGCAATGCGTTACCGTATGGAACGACACGGTCTCAAGGTTTGATATTCGCAAGCCTAATTGTCCGCCTAAGCTGCAATAACTCGCTCGTGGTATCATTCCCGGCATTTCCACGCTATTCAATCCCGGAGTGTTCATGAAGATCGGTACCCCTTTAAGTCCTGTTGCCACGCGCGTGATGCTGCTTGGGAGCGGTGAACTTGGCAAGGAGGTGATTATTGCCTTGCAGAGGCTGGGGGTTGAGGTGATTGCTGTGGATCGTTACCCGAATGCGCCTGGGCACCAGGTGGCACATCGTGCCTATGCTATTGACATGACCGACCCGGCAGCCTTGCGCGCATTGGTCGAACAGGAAAACCCGCACCTGATCGTGCCTGAAATCGAGGCCTTGAACACCAGTTTGCTGGCAGAAATCGAGGCCGCTGGGCATACGCGCGTGATTCCAACGGTCAAGGCGGTGCAGCTCACCATGAACCGCGAGGGAATACGCCGGTTGGCGGCCGAAGAGCTCAAGCTGCCAACTTCACCTTATGCCTTTGCCGACAGCCTCGAAGCCTTGCAAGGTGCAATTGAGGCTGGCATCGGCTATCCATGCTTCATCAAACCGACAATGTCTTCGTCCGGCAAGGGACAGTCGCGTATCACCGCGCCCGAACAGATTGCCTCAGCTTGGGAGCATGCTGCGACTGCCGGCCGCGTCAACCAGGGCAAAGTCATCGTTGAAGGGCAGATTGATTTTGATTATGAGATCACGCTTCTTACCGTGCGGGCCTTGAACGCGCAGGGCGAGGTGGAAACCAGCTTCTGTGAGCCGATCGGGCATTTGCAGGAGAAGGGTGACTATATTGAGAGCTGGCAGCCGCAAGCCATGAGCCCGCTGGCGTTGAAGCGCGCCCAGGAAGTTGCACACTCTGTCACCAATAGCCTGGGCGGATTGGGCCTGTTCGGCGTGGAGCTGTTCGTGAAAGGCGACCAGGTCTGGTTCTCCGAGGTCAGCCCGCGACCGCACGATACCGGCATGGTCACCATGGGCAGCCAGCGCTTCAGCGAATTCGACCTGCATGCGCGCGCCATTCTTGGCCTGCCCGTCAATGTCGCATTGAGCCGTCCGGGTGCCAGTGCCGTGATTTATGGTGGCCTGGATAGCGAGCAACTGGTGTTCGGGAATATAGAGCAGGCGCTGGCCGTGCCAGAGTCGGATATCCGTTTGTTCGGCAAGCCGGAATCATTTGAGCGCCGCCGCATGGGGGTTGCGCTTGCCACAGGCGACAATGTGGATGAGGCACGCGAACGGGCACGCAAGGCAGCTGGTTTGGTCAAGACCCACGATGGGGCATAGCCATGCTAGATAAGATTGGCGAACCAGGGAGCAGTAAAGCGACGCTGTTTGAGCTTTTGGGCGGTACGGAACAGATACGTGCGTTGGTCGAGCGGTTTTACGACATTATGGATACTGATCCGCGTGCATCAGGCATACGGGCCATGCATACGCCAGACCTGACCTCGGCACGCGAAAAGCTCTTTATGTTCCTGACCGGCTGGACCGGCGGACCGCAACTTTATATAGAGCGTTATGGCCATCCCCGTTTGCGCATGCGGCACATCTCGTTTCCGATTGATGGATCGGCCCGCGACCAATGGATGTATTGCATGGTCAAGGCCATGCATGATACCGGCGTGGATGAGGCTGTGATCGAGAAAATGGGTGCTGCGCTGTATGGCGTGGCGGATTTCATGCGCAATCGCGAAGATCCGGCTTGAATGAGGTTCAGCATAAAATAAAAAGGCGCTCAAGGCGCCTTTGCTATTATTGCTTGCGTACCAAGCCGCCAAGCAGTGCGGCGATTTCCTTCTTGGGTGTGTCTCGTGACCGCATTGGCTTGGGGTCAGGGGCTTCCGTGGAGGGTTCGTAGGGCTTGAAGAACCACTCGTCTTCTTTTTTGCGGGATGTCTGGCGCGGCAGCCTTGGCGCGGCAGGGGCAGCAGCAGCTTCTTGGCGGCGTGTGCCATATTCACGGCTTGGTCGGCTTGGGGCTTCCGCTGCTTCCTTGGGCAGTTCGCGCTTGATGAGCTTTTCGATTTCCTTGAGGAATTTCTCTTCCTCAGGCGCGACCAGCGAGATAGCAATGCCCAAGGCGCCCGCCCGCCCGGTACGTCCTATGCGGTGCACATAGTCTTCTGCCGCACTTGGCAATTCGTAGTTGATGACCATGGGTAGCTGGTCAATATCCAGTCCGCGCGCTGCGACATCCGTGGCAACCAGCGCGGTAATCTTGTTTTGCTTGAAGGCATCCAGTGCCTGTATGCGCTCAAGCTGGCTTTTATCGCCATGAATGGCGCCGGCGGCAATGCCTTCGCGTTCAAGATGGCGGGCCAGGCGGCCGGCCGTGAGTTTGGTCTTGGTAAAGATGATGGCTTGGGTCGCCTGCTTGCGCAGCAGGTCGGCCAAGGCATTTTGCTTGTCGGCAGCGCTAACCAGCAGGATTTTCTGTGTGACGTTTTCAGAAGTGGCATTGCTGCGTGCGACTTCAATCAGTGTCGGCTTAGTCAGAAACTCTTCAGAAAGTTTCTTGATTTCATTGGAAAAAGTGGCTGAGAACATCAGGTTCTGCCGCTTCTTGGGCAATAGTGCCAGGATGCGCTTGAGATCGGGCATGAAGCCCATGTCCAGCATGCGGTCGGCCTCGTCCAGCACCAGCATCTGTACCTGGCCCAGTTGCACCGTGCGTTGTTCCACATGGTCCAGCAGGCGTCCTGGTGTTGCCACCAGTATCTCCACCCCCTTCATGAGGGTTGGAGTCTGGGACTTGATGTCGACACCGCCGAAAACCACCAGTGAACGCAGTGGCGTATGCTTGGCGTAGGTTTTGACACTTTCTTCCACCTGGATGGCCAATTCACGCGTCGGCGTCAGGATCAGCGCCCTGACCGGGTGCCGGGCAGGCGATGCGCTGGAGCTGGCCAACGGGAGTAGCTGTTGTAGCAGGGGCAGGGTAAACGCGGCTGTCTTGCCGGTCCCCGTCTGCGCACCTGCCATCAGGTCGCCGCCTTGCAGGACCACCGGAATGGCCTGTGCCTGGATTGGCGTGGGAGTAGTGTAACCCGACTCATCCAGCGCCTTGAGCAGTTCCGGCGCCAGATTGAGCGATGCAAAGCTGATCGTCTCTGTGTTCACGTTTTCTTCGGTAGTGTTGTACAAGATTAATTAAGCAAAACTACGCGGGCGGCGTGCCGGGCGGTCGCCGTCATGGCGTTTGGCCGCGCCGAACTTGTCGCCACCGCGGGGAGCGTCACCACGCGGGCTGTCACTGCGGCCGCTGGCTACACGGTCACCGAAGGTACGGCCTTCCGGGCGTGAGCCATTGTTGTCGCGGTTGCCGGCATAGCCTTGGCCGCGGGGCTTGTAGCCGCCGCCATTGCCGCCAGGGCGTTGGCCTGGGCGGCCACTGCGTGGCTTGTCGTTGCGGTCAGTGCGCGGGGCAGGACGCTTAGGCTCCAGACCTTCAATCACCGAGATTTCCAGGCGCTGGCCTGTGTATTGCTCAATCTTGCGCAATTGATGGCGATCAATGTGCGAAGCAAACGACAGGGCAACACCGGTGTTGCCGGCACGGCCGGTACGGCCGATACGGTGCACGTAGTCTTCGGCGAACTTGGGCAGGTCATAGTTGATCACGTGCGTGATGCCGTGCACGTCGATGCCACGGGCAGCCACATCGGTGGCGACCAACACACGTACGTCACCATGGCGCAGCTTGGTCAGGGTGCGGTTACGGGCGCCCTGGGTCATGTCGCCATGCAAGGCAGCAGACTTGTGACCAGCGGCGTACAAGTCTTCAGCCAGCAGGTCGGCGTGGCGCTTGGTGGAGGTGAATACGATAGCCTGGTTGACTTCAGGCGCAATCAACAGGTGCTCCAGGAGCTTGTTCTTGTGTGCCATGTCATCAACGAACAGCAGTTTCTGTTCAATGTTAGCGTGTTTTTCTTTCTGCGCTGCAATCTGGATGCTCTTTGGATTCTTCAGCAATGTCTTAGCGATGTTGGCGATCTGGCCTTCAAATGTCGCAGAAAACATCAATGTCTGGCGTTCGCTTGGCAAGGCGGCAGAAATGCGCTCGATATCCGGCATGAAGCCCATGTCCAGCATGCGGTCTGCTTCATCGAGAATCAGCATTTGCAGGCGGGACATATCAATGCGGCCGCGTTCCATATGGTCCAGCAGGCGGCCTGGAGTGGCTACCAGGATATCCAGCGGCTGTGACAACAGCTTGTTTTGCAGCGGGTAAGGCATGCCGCCGACGATGCTGACGGTGCGAGCGCGCAGGAACTTGCCGTATTTACGGGCAGCTTCGTTGACCTGGGCAGCCAGTTCACGTGTCGGTGTCAACACTAGGATACGTGGACCACGGCTCTTGGCTGGATGTGGTGTGGCAAGCAGGTTAAGTGCTGGCAGGGTAAAAGCGGCGGTCTTGCCGGTGCCGGTTTGGGCTGAGGCCATGAGGTCATGGCCAGCCAGGACTTCAGGAATCGCCTGAGCCTGGATAGGAGTTGGAGTGTTATAACCTGCCTCAGCTAAGGCACGCATGATGGCAGGATTTAAATTTAAGCTTTCAAAAGACACAAAATTCCCTTTCAAGGAAAACTGACGAGGCCTTGAATTCAAGACCCCAAAAGGGCGCAAGCAGCCATAATGAACCTGCCTTAATTGGCAGTATCAGGCGCAATGACTAAATTTTTTTTTAGCATTCTTACCGGCGCACGGGCATAGCCACTAACCGGTAACAAAAGCAAGAGAGCCGTAAAATTGCACAGGCTTCGAGAGGCTAGGGCGATGAATCATCAATTCGTAGAGAATCGAATCAGTCCGGCAGTATATAGTGTGTCCTTAATTTGTCAAAGGTTTTAACGCGGATTTAATCAACTCTGTGTTAAAATCGCGCACTTTTTCGCAAATAGAGTAACTACACATGTCGCGCGCCCTCCGTAATATCGCCATCATCGCCCACGTTGACCATGGCAAGACCACCATGGTCGACAAGCTCCTGCAACAGGCGGGCACATTCGCCGCCCACCAGCAGGTTTCAGAACGCGTCATGGATTCGGGCGATATTGAAAAGGAGCGCGGCATTACCATTCTTGCCAAGAATACCGCTGTCAACTACGAAGGCACGCATATCAATATTGTTGATACCCCAGGGCACGCCGACTTTGGCGGCGAGGTAGAGCGCGTATTGGGCATGGTAGACGGTGTAGTGCTGCTGGTTGATGCGGTGGAAGGCCCGATGCCACAGACGCGCTTCGTGACCAAGAAGGCTTTGGCGCTGGGCTTGCGCCCTATCGTGGTAATCAACAAGGTGGATCGTCCCGGCGCGCGTACCGACTGGGTCATCAACCAGACCTTCGACCTGTTTGCCAATCTGGGTGCCACCGATGAGCAACTCGATTTCCCGGTTGTGTATGCTTCTGCATTAAACGGCTTTGCGACATTGGATATCAATCAACCGTCTGACAATATGCGTCCCTTGTTCGAAACCGTCCTGAGCCATGTGCAGCCGCCGGAAGGCGACAGCAATGCCGGCCTGCAATTGCAGATTTCCGCACTGGACTACTCTACATATACCGGTCGCCTGGGCGTTGGGCGTGTCCGCAATGGCCGTATCAAGCCGGGCCAGGTGGTTTCCGTCATGAAGGGTGACGAGCAGGTGGCGCAGGGCCGTATCAACCAGGTGCTGGGTTTCCGTGGCCTTGAGCGGGTTCTGGTGGACGAAGCCGAGGCAGGCGATATCGTGATTATTTCCGGTATCGAAGAAATCGGTATCGGCGTGACGGTAGCCGACCGTGACAATCCAGTCGGCCTGCCGATTCTGGCTGTGGACGAACCGACACTGACCATGGACTTTATGGTGAACACCTCGCCGCTGGCCGGTACCGAAGGCAAGTTTGTCACTAGCCGCCAGATCCGCGACCGGCTTACCAAGGAGTTGCTCACCAATGTGGCCTTGCGTGTGGAAGATACCTCCGATGCCGACGTATTCCGCGTTTCCGGCCGTGGCGAGCTGCACCTGACTATTTTGCTGGAAAACATGCGCCGTGAAGGTTATGAAATTGCAGTAGGCAAGCCGCGTGTTGTCTACCGTGATATCGATGGCCAGAAGTGCGAGCCATATGAAATCCTGACCGTAGACCTGGAAGATGACTGTCAGGGCGCGGCAATGGAAGAGCTGGGCCGCCGCCGTGGCGAGCTGCAGAATATGGAATCCGACGGCAATGGCCGTACCCGCCTTGAGTACAAGATTCCTGCGCGTGGCCTGATCGGCTTCCAGAGCGAGTTCCTGACCATGACGCGCGGTACCGGCCTGATGGCGCACATTTTTGATGAGTATGCCCCGGTGAAGGCAGACATGCCTGGCCGCCGCAATGGCGTGCTGATCTCGTCCGAACAGGGCGAGGCAGTGGCTTATGCCTTGTGGAAGCTGCAAGACCGCGGCCGTATGTTCTCCTCCCCTGGCGACAAGTTGTATGAAGGCATGATCATCGGCATCCACAGTCGCGACAACGACCTGGTGGTGAACCCGATCAAGGGCAAGCAATTGACCAACGTCCGTGCCTCCGGTACTGACGAAGCCGTTCGCCTGGTTCCGCCGGTGCAGCTGACTCTGGAGTCCGCCGTCGAGTTCATCGACGATGACGAATTAGTGGAAATTACGCCCAAGAATATCCGTATCCGCAAGCGTCACCTGCTGGAGCATGAGCGCAAGCGCGCTGCCAAGTAATAATCAGTTGTATTGATGAGGTAAACAAAACCCCGGCTTGCCGGGGTTTTTTGCTTTTATGAACTGATGCAAGCTTGTTGTAAATTGTTTCAAATTTGTAACAGAAACTATTGCCAGATCGATACACCTTAATGCAGAATGTCTATAGATATACAGTATTGTATATATTCCGGACCCGGTGAGCGGGACGGTTTTGCATGAGCGGCCAAAAGAGCTGCAATGCATATAATGAACTATGGAGATGTGGTATGAAACAAGGTGTGCAGGCGGTCAGGCAACCTGGCCAGGGTGAGGTTCATGCGCTTTTCAACCTATACAATACCGGTCAGTTCAATGCGGCGGAGGTGAGGGCGCGCGCTTTGATCAAGCAGTACCCGAGTGCACTGGTTGTATACAACGTGCTGGGTGTTGCACTTGAGGGGCAAAAAAAGTTCGCGGAGGCAGTGCAAAGCTATCGCAAGGCGCTTGCCATCAACCCTTCCATTTCAGAAATACATTTCAACCTTGGGTCGGTACTGTCCCAGCTCGGGCGCGACGACGAGGCGGTGACCTCGTATAAACGTGCCATTGCGATCAGCCCCGGGCTTGCGGTGGCGCATTTCAATTTGGCTACATTGCTACAGAAGCAGCAATTGCTGGACGAGGCCATCCAGCACTACCGCCAGGCTGTTGTGATCGAGCCAGGGTTTTTTGAGGCTTATGGTGCCATGGGCACTGCCTTGCAGCAGCAGGGGCAGCTGGATGACGCCATTGCCTGTTACCGCCAGTCATTGGCGATTTCCGATCATGCCCTGGGTCACTTCAATCTTGCTACGGCATTACGGGACCGCGGCGCACTGGAGCAGGCTGTTGCCCATTACCAGCAGGCAATTGGCTTGCAGCCCAATTATGCCGATGCACACAACAACCTTGGCGAGGTGTTCCGCGACCAGGGTCAGATGGAAAAGGCCGTAGCCTGTTATCAGCAAGCACTAAGTCTGGTGCCAGGACACCAGGCTGCCTCCTTCAATATGGCACAGTTTCTTTACGACGCAAGACGTTTTGCCGAGGCGATCCCGTATTTCGAGGCGTCGAAACTGGAAGACTGGCAGGAGCGTATTCTGTATTGCCTGTATAAGTCAGGCCAATATGACCTATTCCAGCAGCGTTTGCAGCCATTACTGGCGCAGGATCCTCATGTCTCCCCGTTTCTGGCAACGCTTTCTGCGCACTATGCCGCCAACTTTCACCAGGAGGACGCCTACCGCTTCTGCCGTAACCCGGTGGATTTTGTCTTTCACCGCGGCATTGCCCCTTTGGCCGAGCCTGAAAGCGCATTGCTCGCGCAATTGCTTGAAGATATCCAGTTCACTGAAATTGCCGAACGCAAGCAGGGCAGGCTGTATCATGGCATGCAATCCGCTGGCAACCTGTTCAAGCGCAAGGAGGATTCATTCCGTGAGCTTGCAGCCCTGATCCGCAATGAAGTGCAAGCTTACGCCGAAAGGTTTGCAGGCAAGGATTGCGACCTGATGCGGCACTTTCCCGAGGAGGCTGAATTTGCGAGTTCCTGGTACGTGCGCATGCGCCAGGGGGGCCACTTGACATCCCACATCCATGAGATCGGCTGGCTGAGCGGCTGTGTCTACCTGGCTTTGCCGCAGCAAGTACGAGATGGCAATGGCGGCTGCATCGAGTTCAGCACGCATGGCGATGATTATCCCAAGCTGCATGACGACTTCCCCGTCAAGACCGTCAGGCCAAAGGTCGGGGATATCGTGCTGTTTCCTTCCTCGCTGTTTCACCGCACCATCCCGTTCCACTCCGATGAGGAGCGCATCTGCATCGCGTTCGATATCAAGCCTGCGCTCAGGTTTGCCAGAGATGCATTGAGCTTCAACAGTATGAAGGTCATGTTGCTGGGAGCATTCAATCTGCTGATCGCCGAATTTGCAGAGGTATCTGCCTGGTCCTTGAGAGTGTTGGCCTAGCCTTGGTTTACTGGTTGCCCCGGATTTCTCCTTGCTTTCCCTGATCTGATCCGGGGCGGCCTTTTTTTAAAGCGCTCGCCAATGCTTTGCCCGTCTGTCAGTGGGTGATGCGTTATAATTTCACCCTTATGACAGATACCATCATCCTCGTTCTTGCCTTCGTTTCCGTGCTTCTCCTGCTGTGGCTTGCCTACCGCCAGTTGAGCAGCGGAAATACCAATCAGCAGTTGCTCCGGCAGCTTGAGGAAAAGCATCGCGAGATGTTGCGCGATCTCAATGACGGGCTCAACAAGCTGGGCGATCGTCTCAACCAGGTCTCCAGCGAACAGGCAGAGCGCCTGCGTGCAGCGGTGGCACAGGAGTTGCAGCAGACCCGCGATGCCATGAAGGCGCTGGAATTAAGCCAGACGGAGAATCTTGCGCAAACGCGCGAAACCATGCTCGAGCGCTTGCACGTGACATTGGCGGAGCAGGGCAAGGCGCAGCAGTCATTGATCCAGGAGAGCATGCTCAAGACGGCTACCCAGCTCACCAATACGATTGAACTGCTGACCAAGACGGTGGACGGCCGCCTTGAGGAGATCGGCGGCAAGGTCTCAGAGCGGTTGGACGAAGGTTTCAAGAAGACCAACGACACTTTTGTGCGCGTGATGGAGCGCCTGGCGACGATAGACGAGGCGCAGAAAAAGATAGACGGCCTCACCACCAATGTCGTGAGCCTGCAGGAGCTGTTAGGCGACAAGCGTTCACGTGGCGCTTTTGGCGAGGTGCAGCTTGAGGCGCTGGTGCGTAATGTATTGCCTGTGACCTCCTATGCCATGCAGCATGTGCTGAGCAACGGCACTCGCGTCGATTGCGCCTTGTTCCTGCCTGAACCTACCGGCACTGTCGCCGTGGATTCCAAGTTTCCGCTGGAAAACTACCACCGCATGCTGGCACGCGATATTTCCGATGCCGAACGCATTGCCGCGCAACGCCAGTTCAAGTCCGATGTCAAAAAACATGTGGATGATATTGCTACAAAATACATTATCCCGAATGTCACGTCGGATGGGGCCGTGATGTTCATCCCGGCAGAAGCCGTGTTTGCCGAGATCCATGCCTATCATCCGGATATTGTCGATTACGCCATGAGCCGCCGCGTGTGGGTGGTGTCGCCGACCACGTTGATGGCGGTGCTCAACACCGCGCGCGCGGTGCTCAAGGATGTGGAGACGCGCAAGCAGGTGCATATCATCAAGGATGAGTTGGGCAAGCTTTCCAAGGAGTTCTCGCGCTTTGATGTGCGCATGAAGAAGCTTGCCGACCATATACGCCAGGCGCATGAGGACGTGCAGGACGTGCATACCACCAGCCAGAAGATTTCACGCCGTTTCGCCCAGATCGAGCGCGTGGAGCTGGAGGGGGAATCCCAGGCCGGTCTGGCATTGTCAGATAACGATTTAGAGGAGCAATTAAACGATGAGTGATGAGCAAGGTTTTATCTTCCTGGTACAGCAATATGCCAACAAATTCGGCATTACCTTCAGCTCCAGTCTGATGGACAATGAAGAGCACAGGGCCAGGTTGCTGACCCTGATGGGCGAAGCCATCAGTGGCAAGCGCGGTCCAGTGACCGATGAGGATGTCACTGGCGCATGATCCAGCTGCTGTATTTTGCCAGGTTGCGCGAAGCGCTGGGCACGGAAGGCGAAAGCCTTTCCTGGCCAGGGCCCGATAGCGTATCTGCACTGAAAAAGCTGCTGGCGGCGCGTGGCGGCGCCTGGCAGGAACAGTTTGCGGACAATTCCCGCTTGCGCGCCGCCGTTAACCAGCAGTTGGTGGCAGACAGCGCAGTGGTGCAGCAGGGCGATGAAGTGGCGTTCTTTCCCCCGGTGACTGGAGGCTGACAATGGCCATACGCGTGCAAGAGCAGGATTTTGACATGGGCGCGGAAATCACGCAGTTGCGCCTGAATCACCCCCAAGCCGGGGCCGTGGTGTCGTTCACCGGCCAGGTGCGCGACCTGAATGACGGCAATGCGGTCTCCAGCCTGACGCTGGAGCATTATCCCGGCATGACCGAGAAATCGCTGGCTGCAATTGTGGAGCAGGCCAAACAACGCTGGCCGCTGTTTGATGCGCTGGTCATACACCGCATCGGCACCTTGCCACCGTTAGCGCAGATCGTGCTTGTGGCCGTGGCGAGCGCGCATCGTGGCGATGCTTTTGCCGCTTGCGAATTTATCATGGATTACCTCAAGACAGAAGCGCCGTTCTGGAAGAAAGAGGCTACGCCAGATGGTGCGCACTGGCTGGATTCGCGCGAGTGTGACCAGGCAGCGCGCGACCGCTGGCAATAAGCCTGTTGTGTTTACCTAACCTTTAAAAATACCCACCTGATGCTAAGCAAGCTTACCCCACAGCAACTCAATATCATCATCAATCCGCAAAGCCTGGGTTTTGACAATACCTCGGAATTGTTGCCGCAAGCGCAAGCCAATGCGCAGCAATGGATAGGACAGGATCGTGCATTTGCCGCTGCCAGCTTTGGCCTGCGCATGCGGCAACCCGGCTACCATATGCTGGTGATAGGCGAGCCGGGTTCTGGCCGCACTTCATTATTGCAGCAAATGGTGGAACAGGAACTGACGCAACAGCCGGCGCCGGATGATCGTGTCTACCTGTTGAATTTCCACATACCGGAAAAACCGCTGTTGTTGCGGCTCAAGGCTGGCAAGGGAAATGAGCTGCGCCAGCTGCTGGACCAGTTTGTGCGCAGGCAATTGCGTTCCATCCCGGGGCTGATGCAAGCAGAACGCCAGCTGCGCCCTGGGCAGCCTGGCGATGCTACCCACGCTCCGGGTGACCGTCTCAAGGCCTATCTTGAGGATGAATTGGCACAGATTCGCCAGCAAGTCGCAGACAGCGTGCTTGAGCCTGCCGTGTTTGACCAATGGGTAGCACAGCTCGTGCAGGAAGTGCTCGAGAATGCGGAAGTGTTCATTCCTGCACCCAATAGCGAGGCTGACGGCATGCAGGAGGCGTTTTTAGGGCGTTTTCGCGCCAACCTGCTGGTCAACAACGGCGAGCTTGCCGGGGCGCCCGTGATTTACGATGACGATCCCAGCCATCAATCCTTGTTCGGTGGCATAGAAGCGGCGGCAGAGCATCATGTGGCAGATACCATGCGCCTCAAGGCGGGTAACTTGCTGCGTGCGAATGGGGGTGTATTGATTCTGCATCTTGAGGACATTCTCACCGACCAGCAAGGGAGCAACCCCTTGCTTGAAAAGCTGGGCCGGGTGTTGCGTAATCGCAAGCTGCAAATCGATGATGCGGGCAGCAGCTCTGGCAACGGGGCCTTGATTGCCCTTAACCCTGAACCATTGCCGCTGGATTTCAAGCTGATTCTGATTGCCACCCGCGATGATTACTACCATTTACATGAGCATCATGCTGCCTTTCTCGAGCATTTCCGCACCAAAATCGAGTTTGCGGAAAGCCGGACCGCGGAGCCCGGCATTTACCATCAGTTGGCATGCCATGTCGCGCGATTGTGCCATGATGACGGCCTGCCGCATTTTACCGCGGCGGCGGTTGCCCGCCTGTTGCAGGCCATGCATGAGTGGGAAGAAGATCAGGCCAGGCTTAACCTGGCATTGGGCCGTTTAACGCCGCTGGTGCAGGAGTCGGCAGCACTGGCTATGCCGGGTAGCCGGGTAGGTTTGGCAGAAGTAGAGGCTGCCCTGGAGGCTTCCCGTGGCCGCCATGATTATGCCGAACAGCAGTTGCGGGAGTCGATCCTGGATGGCGAGCTCCTCATCAGTGTGCGTGGGCGGGAAATAGGGCGCATCAATGGCCTGACGCACATCGACATGGGGGATGCCGAATTTGGCTCGCCAGTGCAGATTTCCGCACGTTGTTATCCTGGCCGTCACGGAGTCGTCAATATAGACCGTGAAGTCAAGATGACAGGGCCGCAGCATGACAAAGGCATGTTTATCCTGCAAAACTGGTTGTCCGCCACGTTTGCACAACAGGCGCCATTGTCACTCAATGCATCCTTGGTGTTTGAGCAGGAATATCATGGCGTGGAAGGGGACTCGGCCTCGTGTGCCGAATTGTATGCCTTGCTTTCCGGCCTCTCAGGCTTGCCCTTGCAGCAAGGCATTGCCGTGACGGGTGCCTTGAACCAGCATGGCGATGTGCTGCCGGTGGGCGGCATCAATGAAAAGATCGAAGGCCATTTCCGTATATGCGAGAAGCTTGGTCTGGATGGGCAGCAAGGCGTATTGTTGCCCGCACGCAATTTGAGGCATTTGTTGTTGAACAAAGATATCGTGCGTGCTGTGGAAGAGGGTAAATTCCACATCCATGCCATGGAGCATGTGCTGGACGGGATTGAGCACTTGACCGGGGTGCCGGTGGGCAGCCTTGGCGCGGATGGCGCTTATCCTGCCGATACTGTGTTGGGCCGGGTGCAGCAGGCTTTGCAAACATATCAGCGTATCTACCATCAGAACCATCATTCAGCGAGTAAAAGTGCATGACTGAGCAAGACGGCAAATGCCGCCTGGATAAATGGCTCTGGGCTGCAAGGTTTTTCAAGACACGCAGCCTGGCGATTGATGCCGTGGATGGCGGCAAGGTGCATGTGGATGGGGAGCGCGTCAAGCCCGCCAAGGAAGTCCGTTTGGGACAGCGCATCCATATCCGCCGCAAGGAGCTGGAAATGGAAGTGATTGTGCGCGGCCTCAGCACCCAGCGCCGCGGCGCGCCTGAAGCTGCCTTGCTGTATGAGGAAACCCCGGAAAGTCTTGCCAAGCGCGAGAACCTTGCTGTTACCAAAGAAAATGAACATGCCCAGCGCGACCGTGGCTTGGGACGTCCAACCAAGCGTCAGAGGCGCGACATCAAGAAATTTACCGGTATGGACTGGTAGGGTTCTTTCTGTCATGCCGGATGTGATCCGGCATCTTTCTAGATAATCACCCTATCGCAGAGGTTTAGTGAAACAAGAAAGAGAGATTCATTGCCTGCCTATCTCGATCGCACTCATTACATCATTCCAATATTTTATCTGATCAAAGTATATTTAATTAAATAAATAATTATTTGATTTTATTTAATATAAATGTATATTTATTTCATCATAACTTATTAAGTAACCCTGATGAGGCCAATTAACACCAGTGCACGTACCTTGCTTGAGCACGAGCTCAAGCGCCGAGGTAAGTCAGATGCAATATCACTGGCAAAAGAGAGTGGGGTCAGTGTGCCCAGCGTCCACCGCATTATCCGCGAGCGTGGCGATGCGATAGTGCGTGTGGGTACGACAAGAAACACACGCTATGCGCTCAGGCGCCCTTTGCGCGGTCAGCTCGCACCTATCCCGGTTTATGCGGTTGATGCAGCAGGCCGAGGCAGGCAACTTTCCGCGATTGAACTGATAGAGCCTCAAGGCTCGACACTAGATGTTGGGGCAATAGGCTGGCCTGTGCCTGCAGGTTGCCACGCTTGGTGGGACGGCCTGCCTTATCCGTTGCAGGATATGCGGCCCCAGGGATTCTTGGGCAGAAGCCTGGCGCGACAGATCGCGCAAGACTTCAATGTTTCCGAAAATCCGGAGGAGTGGTCCGATGATGATGTTGTTTATGTTTTATCCGTCCGCGGCCACGACAACCCGGGCAACCTCATCATCGGGGAAAAAGCTTATCGGGCATACCTTTCCACGCTGACCCAACCGCCTGAGATTATTCCGGAACATCTGATTCAAGACCGGTATGCAGAACTTGCCGAAATTGCGATTCAATATGGTGGCGCAGGCTCAAGCGCCGCTGGCGAATTTCCAAAATTTACCGCAACAAGGGCGCTTCCGGGAGCGACCACGCCGCATGTCATCGTCAAGTTTTCCGGGGCGGATGGTTCGCCTGCGGTCAGGCGTTGGTCTGATTTGTTGATATGTGAGCATTTGGCGCTGGAGGTGCTTGGCAGTGCCGGGCATGTGGATGCATCCAGAAGCAGGATCATCATGGCGCAGGGCAGAACTTTTCTTGAGGTGGAGCGCTTCGACCGGGTAGGCGAGTTTGGCCGGCTGGCGACAGGGTCCCTCTATGGCCTGGATGCGGCCTTTGTCGGTATGGGGAATGGTTCCTGGGTCGAGGCTGCCAGCCGGCTGGCGCAAATTGGCCTGGTGCCCGGCTCGCTGATTGAGAAAATCAGGCTGTTGTGGTGGTTTGGCAAGTTGATTGCAAACACCGACATGCACTTCGGCAACCTGAGTTTCTTCTTGGGCAATGAACTGGGCCTGACGCCCGCCTATGACATGCTGCCTATGAGTTATCCGCCATTGCCAGGGGGGGAAGTGCCGGTACGTCGATTTGAGGTGGTGCTCCCTATGCCTGAAGAGCAGGATGCCTGGAACCAGGCATTTGATATGGCAAGAAAATTCTGGGAGCTTGTTGCCGATGATGGACGGATTACTGAAGATTTTAGAGGCATATGCCGCGCTAATTTGCAGCAGCTTAGGTTGATTGGCGCCAGGTTGGGGCTTGTGGTTTAAAAGTAATGGCCAGGCATTAGGAGAAGCAATGCGGTATCAAGAAGTTTACCGGGCTTGACCCGCGGTAAGAAGTATTCGTCATCCCGGCTTCTGAGCCGGGATCATGAGGTTATGCGCAATGTTGACGAGATGCCGGCGGGTCTCCGCCCGGCATGACTGTGGCTGAGGTGGAAATGGTGCGCATGGAGAATGACGGAAGGTCATTCTGGGATGTCATATCGGACTTGATCCGGCATCCATGTAGCAACCATGCATGGCGAACTTGTAATAAGCGTTCCTCCAAGGCAACAAAACCAGCGCCTTGGCAACTCTAAAAAAGCCCAAGTTGCTCCGGCTGGCCTGATGGACGGAATAATGCAGTATTCATTTTCATGTCCCGCTGGTTAAGTCCAAGCTTCTTCGTCATCAGCTTGAAGCGTTGCCTAATCATGTCGGCAAACAGCCCACTGCCACTCATTCGCCCATGAAAGTCGGCCTGGTTGGTTTTCCCTTCTCGGCTTTGCTGGATAATGCTCATCACATGTGCGGCCTTGAGTGGGTAGTGTAGCTGCAGCCATTCCTCGAACAAGGGCGATACCTCTAACGGTAATCGCAACAGTACATAGCCAGCGCTCATGGCGCCAGCCTCTGCCGCTGCCTTCAAGATAGCTTCCAGTTCCGTATCGGTCAGCACCGGGATAACTGGTGCCGTCATTACTCCTACCGGGATTCCTGCCGCATGCAGGCGTTCTATGGTTTGTATTCGCCGCTGCGGGGCAGCAGCGCGCGGTTCCAGGGTGCGGCTGATTTGGTTGTTGAGCGTAGTGATCGAAATGAACACTTGGGCCAGCCCTTGCTCAGCCATGGGGGCGAGAATATCCATATCGCGCTCAACCATGGCAGACTTGGTCACGATGCTCACGGGATGGCGGAATTCAGCTAACACCTCGAGTATCTGGCGTGTCAGGCGCTGCTGCTTTTCCAGCGGCTGGTAAGGGTCGGTATTGGTGCCCATCGCCATCGTGGCGCATCGATAATTGCGTTTGGACAACTCCTTGCGCAACAGTTTAGCCGCATCAGGCTTGACCAGTATCTTGCTCTCAAAATCCAGGCCTGCCGACCAGCCGAGATAAGTATGGCTGGGCCTGGCGAAACAGTAAATGCAACCATGCTCGCAACCGCGATAGGGGTTGATCGAGCGGTCGAATGGAATATCGGGTGAAGTGTTCCAATTGATGATGGAGCGGCTGCTGTCGATGATCACCTCGGTACGCAGCGGTTCAAGGTCGGCATCCAGATTGCCCCAGCCGTCATCCTCGTCTGCATGGCGATGCTGCTCGAACCTGCCGCTGGCATTGCTCGCGGCACCGCGCCCTTTGTAAACCAGCGGGCGCAGCACCTCCTGCAGGCTTATGTTCCTACCAGGGGATTTCCTGTCCGTCGTATGCATAAAATTTGCCTGCATCAGCCAGTGTGAGCTGGTCGATGACCTTGCGCAGCCCGCTGATGCTCTGTTCCGTGTTGATCAATGCATTGGGGCCGCCCATGTCGGTTAGCACCCAGCCTGGATGCAGCACGACAGCAGTGATGCCTTGCTTTGCGAGGTCGACCGACAAGCTTTTGGTGATCATGTTCAATGCGGTTTTGCTTGAGCGGTAAATATAGCTGCCGCCACTGGTGTTGTCCGAAATGCTGCCCATCTTGCTCGTGATGTTGGCCAGCTTCTTCAATTTCCCCTTCGCAAGGTGGGAAGTAAAGGCTTGGGCCATCTTGAACGGGGCCAGGCTGTTGATACGGAATGCCTCCAGCCAGGCATCGTAATCGGCATCGCCGAATACTGCGGTGCTGCTGTCAGGGTAGATTCCCGCGTTGTTGATCAGCACGTCAATCGCCTGGTCCGCCAACGATGCTGCCAGCTCGTCCACCTGGTGGAAGTTGCCTACGTTCAATTTATGTACGCTCACCAGATCCTTGAAGCGGCTAGCCAGTTGCAATAGCTCCTCAGCATCTTCAGGGCTGCGACAGCATGCCAGCACATTCCACCCAGCCTCAGCATACTGTTTGGTGAACTCCAGACCAAGGCCGCGATTTGCGCCGGTGATCAGTACATTGGCCATACTCAAGACTCCTCGTTTTGTGATGTTTCAAGCATAACACTTAGCTCGGGAAATTATCATGCTTGAAGCATGCTGAAAGATTTTGTAAACTGCGTTCACTATTTGAACGCATGATGGTTAAATCGCATTAATGCTCACCGATGAATACCGCTACAAGATACTCAAGCTGGTTCAGGAAAAACCTGACATCAGCCAGCGCGAGCTGGCGAAGGCTTTGGGTGTCAGCTTGGGGAAGACGAATTTTTGCCTTAAGGCCTTGGTTGAAGTTGGGCTACTCAAGGTTTCGAACTTCCGCAACAGCAAGAACAAGCTAGCTTACATGTATGTGTTGACGCCTAAAGGCATTGAGCATAAAGCAACTGTCACAATCAACTTTCTTAAGCACAAGATCAAGGAGTACGAGCAGTTAGCTCATGAAATTGCAGAGTTACGGAATGAAGTAACAGACGATTTGCAAGAATAAATGATCTTGCAATATTAACAGGATAAAAATATGGCAAAGAAAGTAGCATTGATAACAGGTGTAACAGGTCAGGATGGAGCCTATCTCTCTGAATTACTTTTGAAAAAAGGCTATGAAGTGCACGGCATCAAGCGCCGTGCATCCTTGTTCAACACCGACCGCATCGACCATCTTTACCAAGACCCGCATGTTGATAACAAGAATTTCATCCTGCACTACGGCGATCTGACTGATTCCACCAACCTGATCCGTATCATTCAGCAAGTGCAACCGGACGAAATCTACAACCTGGCTGCCATGAGCCATGTTGCCGTCAGCTTCGAAACCCCGGAATACACCGCCAATGCCGACGGCATCGGCACATTGCGTATCCTCGAAGCCATCCGCATCCTCGGCCTGGAAAAAAAGACCCGCTTCTATCAGGCGTCTACCTCCGAACTTTACGGTTTAGTACAAGAAGTCCCACAAAAAGAAACCACTCCCTTCTACCCACGCAGCCCCTATGCCGTGGCTAAGCTCTATGGCTACTGGATCACCGTCAACTACCGTGAAGCCTATGGCATCTATGCCTGCAACGGCATCCTGTTCAACCACGAAAGCCCATTGCGCGGCGAAACCTTCGTCACTCGCAAGATCACCCGCGCCTTGGCGCGAATCAAACTGGGGCTGCAAGACAGCCTCTACCTAGGTAATCTTGACGCATTGCGCGACTGGGGCCACGCCAAGGACTACGTCGAAATGCAATGGCTCATGCTGCAGCAAGAGCACCCAGAAGACTTCGTGATTGCCACCGGCGTTCAATACAGCGTCCGCGACTTCGTCAACGCCGCCGCCAAGGAACTCGGCATCGCCATCACCTGGCAAGGCCAGGGCATCGACGAAAAAGGCTATGATGCCAATGGCAAAGCCATCGTCCAGGTCGATCCACGTTACTTCCGTCCGACCGAAGTTGAAACCCTGCTGGGCGACCCGACCAAAGCCAAGCAAAAACTCGGCTGGACTCCCAAGACCAGCTTCCAGGAACTCGTCTCCGAAATGGTGCGCGAAGACCTCAAGAGCGCCGAGCGTGACGAACTCGTCAAGAAACACGGCTTCGCTGCTTATGACTACAACGAATAGCAGGGTAGAGCGCACTAATGGATAAGCACGCATGCATTTACGTGGCAGGCCACCGGGGCCTGGTGGGGTCCGCCATCGTCAGAAATCTCGAGAGCAAAGGCTATACCAACATCCTGAAACGGACCCATGCAGAACTCGACCTGACTGACGAAAAAGCCACGGACCAATTCTTTGCCGAACACAAGCCGGAATATGTTTTCCTAGCCGCAGCCAAGGTCGGCGGCATCGTCGCCAACAATACTTACCCGGCAGAATTCATCCGTGACAACCTTGCCATCCAGACCAATGTCATCCATAACGCCTGGAGGCACGGCGTCACCCGGCTCCTGTTCCTGGGTTCCAGTTGCATTTACCCCAAGCTGGCTCCGCAGCCCATGAAAGAAGAACACCTTCTGACCGGTCCTCTGGAACCGACCAACCGTCCCTATGCCCTAGCAAAAATTGCTGGCATCGAAATGTGTTGGAGCTACAACCGCCAATACGGGACTCAATACCTCGCCGCCATGCCTACCAACCTCTACGGTCCTGGTGACAACTACCATCCTGAGAACAGCCATGTCATCCCGGCCCTGCTGCGCAAGTTCCACGAAGCCAAGCACAACCACCAACCCACTGTCACCGTCTGGGGTACGGGCACGCCCAAGAGAGAGTTCCTCTACAGTGACGACATGGCCGATGCCTGTGTCTACCTCATGAAGCTGTCCCAAGGCCACTACCAGGCCCTGTTGGGAAGTGACGAAAGCAAGACCGGCAGATTCGAACCGCCGCTTATCAACGTGGGCGTGGGTGAAGACGTCACCATCAAGGAGCTGGCTGAGCTCATTAAGCAGATCGTGGGTTACCAAGGCACCATTGAATTCGACACTACAAAGCCAGATGGGACACCGAGGAAACTGATGAATGTGAGTAGGCTGACCAAGGCAGGGTGGAAGGCAAATACTGACTTAAAGGAAGGATTGGCGCAGGCTTATAGCGATTTTAAGGTTCTTGCTGAATGAGTGTTCTACGCAAACTTCATGCTATCTTGACGCCGACTGAACGTAGGCGTGCGGCAGTTTTATTATTGCTGATGATCGTGGGAATGTTACTGGAAACATTGGGGGTGGGATTGGTTGTGCCGGTGGTAGGCATGATCATTCAGGGGGATTTGCTTAATCAGTATCCGCTTCTCAATCAAATAATCCACTTTTTTAGTATGGGAGGTCAGCTTGACATTATTACGGTTGCAATGCTGATTCTTGTTGGGATATATCTTGTCAAGGGCTTGTTTCTAAGCTTTTTGGTGAACTACCAGGCAAGATATTCATATGGGTTGCAGCAAAATGTGTCTCGCCGCTTGTTTGAGCTATATCTGAAACAGCCGTATGCTTTTCATCTTCAACGTAATAGCGCGCAATTAATCAGAAATGTCACGACGGAAACAAACCTGTTTGCAATATCTACAAGTGCGTTCTTGTTGATATTGACAGAAGTACTGGTGTTGGTTGGAGTGCTGTTGCTGCTATTGGTGATCGAGCCTGTGGGCGCCACGGTTGTCTTATTGTCTTTGGGCGTTTTCGGACTCGCATTCCTGAGCTTTTCAAGAAGGCATATTCTCCGGTGGGGGAGGGAAAGGCAGCATCATGAAGGCATGAGGATACAGCACATTCAACAAGGCCTTGGGGGAATTAAAGATGTGCTCTTGCTGGGCAGGGAGAGCAACTTTATGCATCTTTACTCCAGTCATAATTCACGCGTGGCCAAGGTCGCCGGTTATCAATTCAGCCTGCAGCAAATGCCAAGGTTGTGGTTGGAGTTCACGGCTGTCGTAGGCCTGGCAATTTTAGTACTGTTGATGACGACGCAGGGGCGAGGTTTTCAGGAAATCATGCCTACTTTGGCATTGTTTGCAGCAGCAGCTTTCAGGCTGCTACCCTCGGCCAACAGGCTGCTCGGCTCAATTCAGACTGTGCGATATGGCCTGCCGATAGTGGATATGCTGTATCAGGAGCTGAGCCTTGTCATGCTGCAGCCTTCAGTAGAGAACAAAATCAGCTTTAATTCGGCAATGGAGCTGCAGTCTGTCGAATTCACATATCCATCCTCCGTATCTCCCACACTAAGGAATGTCAGCTTCAAGATAACCAAGGGGCAGAGCATTGGGTTGATAGGCGAGAGCGGTTCGGGAAAAAGCACCATCATTGATATAATTCTTGGGTTGTTAAAGCCGCAGGCTGGGCATGTCATGGTGGATGGCCAAGATATTCATCAGGCACTACGTTCCTGGCAGGACATGATAGGTTATGTTCCACAATCCATCTTTCTCACTGATGATAGCTTGAAACATAACATTGCCTTTGGGATTGCAGAGGATAATATCGATATGGAATCCCTGCAAAAAGCGATTCATGCCGCACAGCTGCATACATTTGTTGATAGCTTACCTCATGGCATTGATACCGTTGTTGGTGAGAGAGGGGTGCGCTTATCCGGCGGACAGCGGCAGAGGATTGGCATTGCCAGAGCGCTTTATCATGATCCTGATATTCTGGTGCTGGACGAGGCTACCAGCGCCCTGGATGAAGAAACAGAAAAAGAAGTCATGCAGGCTGTCGATATGCTGCATGGCAGCAAGACCATTGTCATTGTGGCGCATCGATTATCCACAGTCCGTAATTGCGACCGTATTCTCAGGTTCCAGGCAGGCGAGTTAATCCAGTCAGGAACTGTCCAGGAAATACTGCACGATAAGATTCTCAACTAATTAACCTATGATTACTCCAACAATTTTATGCTGACAAATTCTTCGATTTTAATTACCGGTGGCACAGGGTCTTTTGGACATACTTTCGTCCCCATGACGCTGGCAAAATACAACCCAAAGCGATTGGTTATTTTCTCAAGAGACGAAATGAAGCAATGGGAAATGGCCAAGCTTTACGGTAGTAATAGTCGCGTCAGGTTCTTTATCGGCGACGTAAGGGATAAAGACCGGTTAAGTCGAGCCCTGCACGGTATAGATTACGTAGTGCATGCTGCGGCTACCAAAATTGTGCCCACTGCAGAATACAACCCATTCGAGTGTGTAAAAACTAATATCAATGGTGCAATGAACCTGATCGATGCCTGTATTGATCAAGGAGTAAAACGCGTGGTTGCCCTATCCACAGACAAGGCTAGTAGTCCAGCCAATTTGTATGGAGCGACTAAGTTGGCTTCGGACAAATTGTTTGTTGCAGGTAATTCATATTCCGGGATTGATTCGACGAGATTCTCTGTCGTACGCTATGGCAACGTCATGGGCTCGCGAGGTTCAGTGATTCCATTCTTCATGTCGATTGCTGAGCGCGGTGTTTTACCGATTACCGATGAGCGTATGACACGCTTCATGATTACCTTGGAGCAAGGGGTGGAGTTGGTCTGGCATGCTTTTGAGGATATGGTTGGAGGGGAAATTTATGTCAAAAAAATTCCATCCATGAAAATCACTGATATTGCTAAAGCGGCAGCGCCAGGGGCACGTCATGAGATTGTTGGGATTCGTCCAGGAGAAAAGCTGCATGAGCAGATGATAGGCGAAGAGGATGCGCTGCACACCTACGAATATTCCGAGCATTTCAAAATACTGCCTGCTATCCACAAGTGGAGCGAAGACCCTGCAAGAATTAACGGCGGGGTTAAGGTAGCGCCGGATTTTACATATTCATCTGATAACAATAAAGACTGGATGACCGTTGAGCAACTGCAATCTTGGATTGCAACAAACAAGAATATGGTCGGGAAAATTTAAAGTATGATTCCTTACGGACGCCAATCCATTTCTGAGGATGATATTCAGGCTGTTGTCGATATATTGCGTTCTGATTATCTGACGCAAGGTCCAGCCGTACCGGCTTTCGAAAGTGCTGTGGCAAAGTACTGCAAAGCCAAGCATGCAGTTGCCGTGAATAGTGCTACCAGCGCGCTTCATATTGCCTGCCTTGCGCTTGGCGTTGGACCTGGTGATATTGTCTGGACCAGCCCGATTACATTCGTTGCAAGTGCAAATTGCGTATTGTATTGCGGTGCACAGGTCGAATTTGTTGATATTGATCCAAAAACTTACAACCTCAGCGTCGAGCAACTGGCCCAAAAGCTTGAAGCTGCAGAAAAGCAGGGAAAGTTACCCAAGGTAGTGATTCCAGTACACCTGTGTGGTCAATCGTGTGATATGGCAGCCATTTTTGCGCTAAGCCAACGATATGGTTTTAAAGTGATTGAGGATGCATCTCATGCTATTGGTGGCAGGTACAAAAATGAGCCTGTTGGTAATTGTAAGTATAGTGACATTACGGTATTTAGTTTTCATCCGGTAAAAATCATTACTACAGGCGAAGGAGGTATGGCACTTACCAATGACGCCAACATTGCTGAACGTTTGCAACTACTCCGTAGTCATGGGATTACGCGTGATGAAAGCAAAATGACCCACGCCTCGGATGGCCCTTGGTATTACCAGCAAATTGATTTAGGTTTTAATTATAGAATGACTGATATCCAGGCTGCACTGGGCTTAAGCCAGATGCGACGGCTTGATGAATTTGTTATTAAAAGGCATGAAATTGCCAGGCAGTACGATCTTTTCTTGGCAGATGTATCTGTCATGACTCCATGGCAACATCCCGATGTGTATTCAGCTTTTCACTTGTATGTGGTTCGCTTGCAGGTGGGTAACAAAAACCGCAGAGAAGTCTTTGAGTCTCTGCGTGCTGAAGGCATCGGCGTGAACCTGCACTACATCCCCGTTTATCGGCAGCCATATTATGAGCAGTTCGGCTATAACAGAAGCGACTATCCAGAAGCGGAAAAATACTATGCCGAAGCGATCAGTATCCCTATATTCCCAAGCTTAAGTCACCAGATGCAAAGTAAAGTGAAAGAAAAAATCGCATCTATTTTAAGATAATTGTTAATAAGACTATAAAAATGAATAAATATCCAGAGTTGACACTTGCTATTGAAGATATGAAGTCCCAGGATTCTGTTTATCAGCCTTCGGCATTTTGGAGGGAGGCATCAAATCAGATAGTGCAAGAAGTTTGCGAAGCCGGGATAGAGAATTTTAGGTCTTTGCCAAAACCACTGGGATTCTTTGTACCTACTTATGGTTCGCCTGCCAATAGTTTCAGTGTCGAGCAAATCAGTCGAATAACTGATTGGTTCAGTGAAAATTACCCAGATTCAACGAAGCTTATACTAGCACTTGATCAGTTTTTAAACGGGTATAGTGCTGCTCTCTCGGATTACAGAGTCTTATTGGCTGCTGATGATGCTCACAAACTCCCTTACTTGCATACGTTCTCGGAAAGTAAAGTTGGAAATCCGGTTGAACATTGGGAGTTTGACGGGAAAAAATACAGCCGTTCAGCATTGAATTATATCCTTGGACTTGCACTGCTGAAGAGGCATCTTGTGGATGTGCCTAAAACTGTGCTTGAGATTGGCGGAGGGTTTGGCACGCTGGGTGAAGTGCTGACGTATTCGGGTATACAAGGTATTCGTTATATCGATATTGATATCCCCCCAACGAGTTACATAGCCCAATACTATCTGGCAGAAGTTCTTGGCAAGAAGAATGTAGCAACTTACGCACAACTGAAAGCAGAACAGACAATAGAAATTGATGCACTTCCGACAGCTTCTGTGCTTGCTTCATGGCAAATTGAGAAATTACAGGGGAAAGTGGATCTGTTCGTTAACTTCATCTCTTTCCAGGAAATGGAGCCGGAGATTGTCAGCAATTACCTGCAACAAGTTGTGAGGCTTCAAACGACATGGATTTTGCTTAGAAATATGCGAGAAGGAAAACAGGTGCGTAAAAAACCTGATGATATAGGTGTCGATATACCGATCAAAAGTGAAGACTATCTGTCCATGCTGCCAGGATATGAATTAGTCGAACGTAATGTATTTCCTTATGGCTATCGAACTGTAGATGGTTACCATTCTGAGTTACTGTTGCTGAGACGTATAGTATGAAAAACAAAACAATCGCAGTGATTCCCGCACGTGGAGGAAGCAAAAGAATTCCTCGCAAGAATGTCCGCGATTTTTGTGGTAAACCAATGATTGCATGGTCTATTGAAACCGCTCACTCATCAGGCTTGTTTGATCATGTCATTGTCTCGACTGATGATGGTGAAATAGCAGACATTGCCATACAGTATGGGGCAGAAGTACCATTTGTTCGTCCAGCCGAGTTGGCTGATGATTATGCCGGGACAGCAGAAGTTATTGCACATTCTATGCAATGGGCAATGGATCAAATTGGTACTATTGATGCGCTTTGTTGCTTATATCCAACTGCCCCTTTTGTTCAAGTAGATGACCTTAGACGTGGGCTAGATGCCCTTTATACAGGGGAATGGGACTATGCATTCTCTGTCACTGACTTTGCGTTTCCAATTTTTCGTTCATTTAGACAGAATGATCGAGGTGGAGTAGAAATGTTTTTCCCAGAGCATTTTTCTACCCGTTCTCAAGATTTACCAATTGCCTTACATGATGCAGGTCAGTTCTATTGGGGGCAGCCTGATGCATGGTTGAGTAAGAAACGGGTATTTGCCGATACTTCATTTCCAGTATTCATCCCGCGTTGGCGGGTGCAGGATATTGATACAGAAGAGGATTTTAGGCATGCGGAATTGATGTTTGCGGCCTTTCAATACCAATTGATTGAGGCCGGCATATCATGAGACCTAAAATTACCGTAGTGGGTGGAGGGTTTAAAGGGATTGTTGCGGCAAAGTATCTTGCAGATCAAGGCGTCGATACTGTGCTAATTGAGCAGGGTAGAAATTTAGGTGGAGTACATTTCTCAATTCCTTGGGATGGTTTCCAGCTTGATTTGGGATGCCATTTGTTTTCGAATGAAGATAATCGAACGACACAATTATTATTTGATCTTTTAGGTGAAGAGCCGGTCGGTATCAACCCCTTGCTAAAATCTATATATCAAGGCAAGGAAACACATGGAATCGAATATCCGGATTTCACCAGCCTACCATCCGAGCAGGTTGCAGATTGTTTGGTTGACTTACTTGAGCATGTAGCGGAGAAACAGTTCGCAATATTGGACAAACCAACGCTTGAGCGGAATTTGGCTTCATATTTGGTTGGGCGGTATGGTGCGAAGGTGGCTGACTTACTGAATCGCGCTCTTGAGAAAATGCTGTTGACTGATGCCAAAGAGCTATCTTCTGTAGCATTTTCCGCAATACCGGCAAGACGTATAAGTTTGGTCAACGCTGAATTGGCGTCTTTGCTGAAAACAGTACCATTGTTGGACGAACTTATTCTTAAATCCAGCTCGGATGATCCAATGAAATACGTCAGAGATAAGGCATCGGGATTCGATTGCAGATGTTTTTATCCTGCAAATGGCGGTATGGGTGCATTTTCAAGCGCATCCAGGCAACACCTTGCTGATATTGGGGTCACGATAAAAACCGAAACCTCAATCGATAAAATTGAAAAGATAGGTGCTCAGCGGATTAATTTAAAACTGGCTGATTCCGAAGAGTTAGCGTGCGATTATGTGTTTTGGACATCCGGGTCTCAAACGTTATCTGATACTTTAGGGTTGAATATCGATTTATCTGAACATATCCATCTAGTGGCGATGGTGATTTTTTATTTCGATGTCCCCCAAAATTCGATAGGCCCTTATTCATGGATACAGAACTTTGACCGAGATGATTTGGTATATAGAGCATCTGCGCCAAGCGCTTTCGGCAATGGTACAGCCCCGGAAGGGCGTGCATATGTGGCTGCGGAAATTACTACCGGGCATGATAGTGATATCTATCTTAATCCAGAGTCTTATGTACACAGAGTCTGGCAAGAGGTCGTCAAGTTGGGCGTATCTGAGGGCGATATGCCGGATCATTACAAAATAATCAAGACCCCTGTGTCTTATAAGTTCCCTAAAGCAAGCTTCGCTCAAGCGGTTGCTGGTCTGAATGATCATTTGAATGACTATCCGGGATTACGTTTATTTGATGAATGGATATTCGGTAAATCAGCCAGTGTGAATGAAATCGTAACAGCGATTGATACCATGAAAATTTTGGGAGATTGTTGAATGACTAAATATACGACACGGGTACATCCTGTCTTTGGACATAGAGTCTTGGAGCCGATGCCTACTCAAAATGAATTAGAGGATTTTTATCGTAATTCCTATTATCAATTGATTGACGAAGGAAAAAGAGCCGCCGATATTGCCAGATCTAGACGAGGAGGCGCTGAAGCCGAAGAGCAGGCTACTTGGTTGAGAGAAACCTTACATGCTGATATTGGGCATGCTGTCAAAAAATATTCTTCTGGCAAGAAAGTCCTTGAAGTCGGCTGTGGGCTAGGTCTTTTATTGGCAGATATGAGAGACCAGGGATTCGAAGTGGAAGGAATCGATCTGGGCTCTATCGCGGTTGATGAGGTAAGGAAAAAAGGATTTACAGCATATTTAGGCTCATTCGAGGAGCTGGTAAAAACCCAAGTCATCAAGCCGGAAACTTATGATGCTGTTCTTTTTGTTAATGTATTGGAACAAACATTTGATCCTGTTCTGAATTTAAAGACCGCGGAAAGTGTTTTAAAGCCAGGTGGTGTGGCCATTGTCAGATCCGGTAATGATTTCAATCCGCTGCAGAAAATCTTTCATGGAGAGAAAGACTCAAAACCTTACTGGGTTTCTCCCCCTGAGCACATACATTACTTATCTTTCAATGCAATGGAAAAAATGCTGGAGGCCGCTGCATTGCAACCAGTATATAGACAGTCGGATTTTCCCATGGAATTATTTCTTTTGCTTGGATATGACTATACCTCAGACTCTCGGCTAGGTGCAGAGTGTCATAGTCGGCGGGTATCGCTCGAAAGAAAGCTACCTTCTGAGCTTAGGCGGGATCTATATTCTGCTTTCGCTCAATTGGAGCTCGGCCGGTGCATGTTCGTAGTAGGACAAAAGAAGGCAATTTAATTGTAATGACTACTATTGCAATCATGCAGCCAACTTTTCTACCTTGGCTGGGCTATTTTGATCTCATTGATCAAGTTGATCATTTTGTTTATCTGGATACGGTCGAATTTTCAAAACAAAGCTGGCAGCAACGTAACCGGATCAAGACATCCGCGGGAGCAGCATGGCTAACGTTGCCCGTTGAATATTCAAAAACAAACAAAACAATAATAGCCGAAGCCAAAATCGGAGCCCTGGACAAGTTTTTACTAAAGTCAGTAAACACGCTTAAGCATGCCTATGCCCGTTCACGATATACGGAAGAACATATGCCCTGGATCTTGGATTATTTGCTGGGATTGCAGGAGGGCGAATCGCTAGCGAGCGCCAACATCCGCTTTATTGAGCGTGCATGCAGTCAAACTGCGATTAATACTCCACGACATTTTGCTAGTGAAATACCTCACTCATCAAACCGTTATCAACGATTGATTGATATATGTAAGCATTTCAGGGCTGATGTCTATCTTTCTCCAATGGGGGCGCTAAGTTATTTGATTGAAGATATTCGGCATTTTGAATCGGCTAATATCAATGTATGTTTTCATCGTTATGACCCTCCTGTCTATACGCAGATGCACGGCGAGTTTATTTCGCATCTATCTATAATCGATTCCTTCATGAACGAAGGCAACATGACTACAGAGATCATCAGAAAAGGCAGGCTGGAGCGGTTGGAATATGATCAGGTGATCGCAGGAAGTGGCTTTGCAGATGCGTAAGAAAGCCATTGTGCTGGCTGATTGTGGTGAGCTCATTGGGCTGGGGCATTTGAGGCGTACATTAGTACTAGCATCAGCTTTAACGGATGTTGGGGTTGAGTGCCTGATCTATACCCCTTTTGCATCAGGCGCCAATATTGTTCGGGAGTATGGATTTAAGCACTATGCATGGCCAGAAAACCTGGAATTGCTTCCAGAGGCCGATATCATTGTTACTGACAGTTATCGTCTGCCTTCTGATATACAACTGGTCTGGAAACATCTTTTTAAGTTGATTGTTGCAATTGATGATGTTGGCGACAATGCCTCCCATGTCGATGTGATCATCAACGGCAATATATATGCTGAATTAATCAGCTATAAGAACAATATAAACAGTAAATTGCTGGTCGGCTCTGAATATTCACTTATACGTCCGGAGTTTTTTGGGATTGGTGCAGGGAGAGTCACAAATGCAGTTAAGAGAGTATTGATCTCTTTCGGTGGAACGGACGATGGTAAATACGCATTCGCTATCGCCAAGGCCTTATTGGAAAGAGAAGCTGAGCTGGTTATTGACCTAATTGTTTCCCCATTATATTCAGAATTAAAGAATGCCTATGGCATACAGCACCCTAGGCTAAGCGTGCATCATAACAATCCTGATATGGTTCAGTTGATGGGTATGGCGAGTTTGTATATCGGTGCACCTGGAGGTACTTTAATTGAAGCCATGGCCGCTCAATTGCCTTTTGTTGTTGTAAAAATTGCTGAAAACCAGAGTGTGGTCGTTGACGTACTGAAGCGATACAACTGCCCGGTTTTTGAGGAGTTTGAGCCGAAAAGTATTGCTATAAAAGCTCAAAATGTTTTATCTCAAAAACTTGAACCCTGTCCCTTTGTACGTAAACTGTCTTCTGATGGTGCTAAGAATGTGGCTAGAAGGTTGATTGGTTACTTACCGAATTAAACATCTTTGGATTTATTATGAAAATTAAAGATATCGATATTGGATTGGGCTTTCAGCCTTTCGTCATTGCGGAAATGTCTGGCAATCACAATCACTCTCTTGAACGAGCGCTGGACATTGTTGAGGCAGCTGCCAAGTCAGGCGCTCACGCCCTGAAAATCCAGACGTATACTCCAGATACTATGACGCTAGACTTGAACGAACGGGAGTTTCATATTAGCGATCCAAGCAATCTTTGGTCAGGAACATCCTTGTATCAGTTATATGGTGAGGCATATACGCCTTGGGAGTGGCATAAGCCAATTTTCGATCGGGCTGCAGAGCTTGGCATGATTGCTTTTAGTACACCATTTGATGATACAGCGGTTGATTTTCTTGAGTCATTAAATGTCCCTTGTTACAAAATTGCATCTTTCGAAAATACAGATTTGCCATTGATCCGTCGGGTTGCTGCTACTGGCAAGCCGTTGATTATTTCCACTGGTATGGCAACAGTTGCAGAACTGGATGAAACGGTGAGAGCGGCCAGGAGCGCTGGCTGTAAAGATTTAACTCTGCTGAAATGTACTAGTACTTATCCAGCAACCCCTGAAAATACCAATATTTCTACTATTCCTCATATGAGAGAAATGTTTAACTGTGAAGTAGGATTATCCGATCACACAATGGGCATCGGCGTTTCAATTGCGAGTGTCGCTTTGGGTGCAACTGTCATTGAAAAGCACTTTACTCTGAATCGTGCAGATGGTGGAGTAGACAGCACTTTTTCGATGGAACCAGCTGAAATGAAGCAACTTGTCATTGAGACGGAGCGTGCATGGTTAGCATTAGGTAAGGTTAGTTATGGGCCGACAGAGGTCGAAAAAAAATCGCTGCAGTATAGGCGAACGCTATATATCGTAAAAGATCTGAAATTGGGAGAGGTACTTACAAGTGAAAATGTCAAGGCAATAAGACCGGGGCTAGGGTTGTCTTCCAAGTATATGGATATTGTATTGGGCATGAAGGTTACAAGTAACATTAAAAAAGGAACGCCCGTTGAGTGGAGTATTCTGAAGAACAATTAGTTGAGGGGTATTTGAGATTTTCATAAGGGATTTGTGAATGCGGTTATCTATGAATAACGAGTTAATTTCAACAGCTAACTTTCGCGAGTTAATTCAAGGTATGAGAAATGCATTTTCTCGTGGTGAAAATGTAATGGAGTACGCTAGGAAGTTTACTGGTGCGGATATCAACATGGAGATTGCTACTCTTATTGCCTACGACTTACAAGCTGGGTCTTATATAAAAGGAACGTTGGCTAATCCTGATGATAAAGATATTTGGTGCGCACAGCTTGCAGAATTATTAACACCTCTTGTCGATAGCAAAACTAGTTTAATGGAAGTGGGGTGTGGGGAAGCTACAACTATCGCAGGTGTTTTGGGACATTTAAAAAGTAAACCTATATGTACTTTGGGTTTTGATATTAGTTGGTCTCGTTGCCATATGGGCAACGGTTGGTTATCTCAAAAGGGCCAGTCGGCAACGCTATTTGTCGCTGATATATTTAATATACCTCTAGAAGATAACAGTGTGGATGTGGTTTATACATCTCATTCAATAGAGCCGAATGGAGGTCGTGAACAAGAGGCTATCACAGAGCTATGGAGGGTTGCGCGAAAAGCGGTTGTTTTGGTTGAGCCTGTTTTTGAGCTTGCTTCAGAGGAGGCCAAGCAACGCATGATCAAGCATGGATATGTGAGAAACTTAAAACTTGCTGCAGAGCGTTTACCTTCTCCAATAACTGAGTACCGGCTATTAGATTATTCATCAAATCGACTAAATCCTAGTGGTGTGATTGTTCTGGATAAACAAGGATTAAGTGAATCTGGCGAGATAAAATGGCGATGTCCGATAACTTTTAATAAGCTAAGTAATGAGCAAGATGTTTTTGTTGCTCAAGAGTCGGGTTTCGTTTACCCCGTGCTTAGAGGCATACCTTTGTTACGTACAGACCATGCGGTAGTTGCTTCAAGGTTAATGGATTAGGTTATGAGTGAATGCGCAAAGTATTTAAAAGGTTTGTTTTTGAGGATGTTGACTTATATTGATATAACTAAAAAGCGGTAGTATAAATAAGATTTTATGGATTATTTTTTTGTAGGGACTTTGGAAATATTCGGGGTTAAGAACAAGTAATTATATTGAGTTGGCATTGAATAAATTGGTATGGATGAGTAACTTGGATTATCAAGGAATGAGTGATCGACAGCTGGAAATGGCATGTCGAAGTGATGGAATATACTATTTTAACTGGACTGCAGAGGTTTATAGTTTTGGAAAATGCTATAGGGAAATGGCTGACTACCCTAAATTTCTTCCTCTGTTTTTTTACTCTGATCATGGAGTTGGATTGCAGTCTAATCTTTATCCTCATGAGCTAAATAATAAAACTAGTTTGCATTTCACATGGCATCCATTAAAGGCAGAAAAGTATAATAATCATAAGCAACGCAAGATATTACAGATAGTTCATCCGTGGATTCTGTATAGAAGAAAAAAAGAATACAGGAGGTCGGAATGTACTAAAGGAACTTTGGTCTTTTTTGCTCATCATGTTCCAGGTGTCGAGCCAAGTGGTCACGATGATGACGAATACTTGTATAGGTTAAAACAGTTGCCAGAAAAATTTCATCCAATTGTATTGTGTATGCATATGCACGATATTAATGCTGGCTATCATAAAAAGATAAGACATTGGGGTTTGCCTATTGTAACGGTGGGTAATGTTTATGATGACTCTTTTATTGACCGATTTTATCAGTTGGTTAGTCAATTCTCTTATGGAACATCGATGGAGTGGGGATCACAAGCAGCATATATGGCAGAGCTGGGAGTGCCCTATTTCTTTCTTGGTAAGCCACCAACTTTTATTAATTTAAATCACAAAGAATTCCCCAAAGGTGAAATAAACAGATTTCAGGATGATATTCACAAATCTTATGTGAGAAAAGCGAATGATCTTTTCTCTCATAAATTGGATTATGTTTCTGAAGATCAGCTATTGTTTATCAACGAAATTCTTGGGTTAAATTCACCATTTACAGAGAAAGATATATCAAATTTTATTTGGAAAGCTTTCTTTAATAGTTGGCAGCAGTGGCATCATATTTTTTTTCGAATAATTTTTATGTTGTTATCTGCGGTTGGATTGATTAAATTAGTTAAAAAAGCTTATCATAAAATTTCTAATTTTCTATAGAAGCAATATTGCACGTATTATTAAAAAAAAACGCAGCTTGTCCAAAGTATTAATTTAGATTACTTCTTAACTTTTTCAAAAATTATGATTTCTGTCTGTTTGGCTACATTTAATGGGAGTTGTTTTGTTGAAGCGCAATTGCGATCAATACTGCCCCAGCTAAATGATGATGATGAAATCCTTATTTCCGATGATGGTTCGGTTGATAACACCTTGGATATTATTACATCTATTCAGGATGAGCGTATCAAGATCGTAAACCATAATGGAAATTTGGGAGTTGTGAAAAATTTTGAGTGCGCGCTATCTCACGCATCTGGTGAGTATATTTTTTTGTGTGATCAAGACGATATTTGGTTGCCTAACAAAGTAGATAGATGTTTGCAGGTGTTGGCTGACCATTTGCTCGTGGTTAGTGATTGCAGGGTTGTTGATAAAAACTTGAATGAATTACATCCTTCATTTTTTGGATTGAGAAAGTCTAGTGAAGGGGTTGTAAAAAATTTATATAAGAACAGCTATTTAGGTTGCTGTATGGCGTTTCGGAAAGAGTTGCTGGCTTATGCTTTGCCTGTCCCTGAGCATGTGCCTATGCATGATATGTGGCTGGGATTATTGGCTAACTGTGTTGGAAAAGTTAAATTCCTTCCTGAAGCGCTGATGCTCTATCGACGGCATGATAAAAATGCTTCACCTACTGCACAAAAAAGCAATTTTTCTGTGTATCAGCAACTTATATATCGAATTAGGCTCTCTTTCTTGTTGATCAAGAGGCTGGTTTTATTACATAGCCAACGCAAATTAATTAAATCATAAGACTAGTCCATTGAAAATTTCAATTGTTACAGTTTGTTATAACAGTGCCGCGACAATTTCCGATACGATTGCCTCAGTAAAGTCGCAACAATATCGTGATCGTGAGCATATCATTATTGATGGTGCTTCTACTGATGGCACACTGGAGCTTGTTAAGAGTGCTACCAGTGTTTCTCAATATATTTCGGAGCCTGATCAAGGTATCTATGATGCAATGAATAAGGGGTTGCGAAGGGTTACAGGAGATGTGGTTGGTTTTCTCAATGCAGACGATTTTTATGCGGATGAGACGGTGTTGGGCCAAGTCGCTGAGGTGTTCAAGGATCCGACAGTTCAAGCTTGTTATGCTGATCTTTTATATATAGACCAAGATGATACTTCGCGCGTGGTGAGATATTGGAAGTCTAGAAGTTTTGAACCCGGTCTTTTTAAGCGAGGCTGGATGCCAGCACATCCAACTTTTTTTGTAAGAAAATCAATATATGAAAAATTTGGCTTTTTTGATACTAATTATAAAATTGCTGCTGATTTTGAATTAATGATGCGTTTTTTAGAAATTAATCGGATAAAGGTAGCTTATCTACCAAAAATCTTTGTAAGGATGCGTATTGGTGGAGAGACAAATCGCAGTTTCATCAATATTATTAATCAAAATAAAGAAATAGTTAGAATTCTCAAAAAATATAGTTTTAAGATGTCAGTAATTGAGCTATTGGCGCGTAAGGTAGTAACCAGAGGAGTCCAGTTTTTAGCTCGAGGATTGGTTTGAGTTATGACTAAGCTACTTGTCACTGGTGTTGGAGGTTTTATAGGGGGGGCTGTCTATCGCTCTTTTTTAGGCCAAGGATGTGAGGTTGTGGGCGTATCATCTCGACCATCTGGCAATATATTGCAAACTCCCTTATTGAATGAGAGTTCTGATTGGCGGTGTGTGTTGGATGGGGTTGATGTAGTAATTCATGCGGCTGCTAGAGCACATGTATTTAAACAAGTAGAGCTTGGTTTAAGTGAGGATTTGTATCAGGTAAATACCCATGCTGTAATCAATATTGCTAGGCAAGCAGCAAATATGGGGGTGCGTCGGTTTTTATTTGTCAGTACTGTTGGTGTTCATGGATATTACACCGAGCAAGGAGTACATTTTTCTGAAAGTAGTCCTATCGTTCCACATAATGACTATGCTCGAACCAAAGCTGAGGCTGAAAAGCAACTAATGGAGTTGGCCAGTCAAACCGGAATTGAAGTTGTCATTATTCGTCCTCCGCTAGTATATGGGGCTGGAGCGAAAGGTAATTTTGCCCAATTGATGAAATGGGTAAGAGCAGGATTACCTTTACCCTTGGGGGCAATTGATAATCTACGGTCATTCGTGGCATTGGATAATTTAATTAGTCTTATCATAAAGTGTATAGATCATCCAGCCGCCTCAAATGAGGTTTTTCTGGTAAGTGATGGTGAGGATTTGTCTACTTCTGATTTGTTGCGGCGCTTGGCCAAGGCTGCAGGGGTTTCTCCTCGATTGATTCCGATTCCTGCAAGTTTATTAAGCATTGCGCTAATTATGCTAGGAAGAAAGATGGATGCTCATCGTCTTTTGGGTTCCTTGCAAGTTGATATTTCCAAGACGCGTGAATTATTGGGGTGGGCTCCTCCGGTTTCTGTGGATGAGGGTCTTAGACGCTGTTTTTCTGTCAAGGGCTGAATGTGATTCGATTGTTCGATATTGTTTTTTCGTTATTCGGATTAATTCTGGGTTTTCCATTACTGCTGTTTATTTATATAGCCGGTTTATTCGATACGGGTTCGCCGCTATTTCGTCAAGTAAGGGTCGGGCGCTATCGGCAGCCATTTACTTTGGTGAAGTTTCGCACGATGAAGGTAGAGACGGCTTCTGTGGCTAGTCATCTGGCCTCTGCTGCTTCTATTACGTGGCTTGGCCGTTTTTTACGCAGGACGAAGTTGGATGAGTTGCCCCAGCTCTGGAATGTCTTGAAAGGGGAGATGAGCCTGGTGGGACCACGTCCCAATCTATTCAATCAGGATGAATTGATTGCGGAGCGTGAGTTGCTTGGTGTTTACAATGCGCGCCCAGGTATTACCGGGATGGCGCAGGTGAGTGATATTGATATGTCGACGCCCAAGCTTCTTGCTGAGACTGATGCCTTGATGCTGCGCGAATTGACGTTGTTGCTTTATTTTAAGCTCCTTATCCAGACAGTGCTAGGCAAGGGTAGTGGGGACCGGGTCGCGCGTTGAGTTCATTGGGTATAGGTGTTTGTGCTAACAGGTATTTACTCATTGATAGCTCGTCATCTTCGCATTGTTTTTAGTAGAATGTATTTATTTCATTTTAGGCTGGGTGCGTGCTGAACTACTTTCCTAAATTCAACTGGTCAAACTATATCAGTTTGAGAAATCCACGCTCTATCAGTGCCTGGGTGCACGACATCGTGGTGGCTGTCCTCGCGTGGTGGGTAGCTTTTCTTTTGCGCTTCAATTTTGATATTCCCGCCAGTTTTACGCAGAGCATGCTGGAAAGTGCAGTCTGGGTAATCCCTCTGCAGGCCGTCGTGTTTTTGCTGGCCGGCCTTTATCGCGGAGTTTGGCGCTTTGCCAGTTTGCCGGATTTGCAGCGTCTTTTGCGCGCGATTGGCATCAGTGCAGTGTTGGTGGTCACTGTTTTGTTCATGGTTCCCTATCATGGTGTTGTGCCACGCTCAGTATTGATCATGGATCCTATGCTGCTCTTGTTGTTGATGGGCGGTAGCCGTTTTGCTTACCGGGCCTGGAAAGAGCATCGCTTGTATGGTGCCGCTCAGTTTTCCGGCAAGCCTGTGTTGGTGCTTGGTGCCGGGGAAGCGGCGATTGCCTTATTGAAGGATTTGTCCAAGAGTCATGAATGGCATGTGGTGGGGTTGCTGGATGACAAAAAAACAATGCAAGGGCGCGAGTTGCTGGGAGTTAATGTACTGGGGGCGATTGAGCAGTTGCCGCAAATCGCCGCAGCTTTGTCTGTTTCGCATGTGATTGTGGCGATGCCAGCAGCCCGGCATCAACGCCGTAGGCAAATAGTGGAGTTGGCGAGCAGCCGTGGTTTGAAAGTGCTGACTGTGCCTTCATTCGATGACCTGATGAGTGGTCGTTTGAGTGTGGCGCAGCTCAGACCAGTAGAAGTAGAAGATTTACTTGGGCGTGAGCCGGTATCCCTAGATGATAATGGCTTGCAACATTTGATTGAAGGGCAAGCTGTATTGGTGAGCGGGGCAGGAGGGTCGATTGGTTCCGAACTATGTCGCCAGGTGCTCAAATATCACCCTTTATGTTTGGTTTGCCTGGATCAGTCTGAGTTTTCTCTTTACCGCTTGGAACAGGAAATCAGCAGGCTTGATATTGCTACGCCGGTGGAATATATCGTTGGGGATGTGAGAAATAGGCGGCGTATGCAGCAATTGCTCGGACGATATGCGCCTAGTGTCGTGTTTCATGCAGCTGCTTATAAACATGTGCCGATGATGGAAAACCGCAATGTGGCGGAATCATTGTCAAATAATGTCAATGGTACTTACACGCTGGCCCAGGCGTGTAAAACTGCAGGCGTTGCCAAGTTTGTTCTGATCTCGACCGATAAGGCGGTAAATCCGACTAACGTGATGGGAGCTAGCAAGCGTTTGGCCGAGATGGTGTGCCAGGGCCTGCAAGAGGAATCTGGCACGCGCTTTGTTGTGGTGCGTTTTGGTAATGTGCTGGGTAGTAGTGGCAGTGTAATTCCGAAATTCCGCGAACAGATCGCACAGGGTGGGCCGATTACGGTGACACACCCAGATATCACACGGTATTTCATGTCCATTCCTGAGGCTTGTCAGCTAGTCATGCAGGCTGGCATGATGGGCAGCGGTGGAGAGATATTCGTGCTTGATATGGGAGACCCTGTTAAGATTGTGGATTTGGCGCGTGATATGATCCGCTTATCCGGGCTTAATGAAGCTGACATTGAGATTGTGTATTCTGGGTTACGCCCGGGTGAAAAGCTGTATGAGGAACTTTTGGCTGACGATGAACTCACTTTACCGACGCCTCATGATAAGTTGCGCATTGCCGTGGCGCGAAGTGCGGATGAGGCTTGGGTATCGGCCTTGTTAAAGTGGATAGACCGGGCATTGTTTATAGATGAGGCGGTCGTCAAGCAAGAGCTGAAGATGTGGGTGGAGGAGTATGCCGGGGATATTCATGCGAATCCATCTACAACGTTCCCCCCCGAGTCTTCAACAATACATTAGAAGAAAGAGTTTTAAGAGATGACAAAAAAAATTACCAAGGCAGTATTCCCCGTTGCTGGTTTGGGCACGCGTTTTTTGCCTGCCACCAAGGCTAGCCCTAAGGAGATGTTGCCGATTGTAGACAAACCTTTGATTCAATATGCGGCAGAAGAGGCAGTAGCTGCCGGTGCGACTGAGTTGATTTTCATCATTGGGCGTAACAAGCGTTCCATTCCTGATCATTTTGACAAGTCCTTCGAGCTTGAGGCAACGCTTGAGGCCAGCAAGAAGTTTGAGGTGCTGGACCAAATCCAGAATATCCTGCCAAAGAATGTTTCCTGCATCTATATTCGTCAGGCAGAGGCCCTTGGCTTGGGGCATGCAGTCTTGCTTGCCAAATCTGTGGTTGGCAATGAGCCTTTTTCTGTCATCCTGGCTGATGACCTGATTGATGCTGACAAGCCTGCCATGCAGCAGATGACTGAGTTGTTCGAGCAGCAAGGTGCCTCGATCCTGGGTGTGGAAGATGTTGAGCCCAGCGAAACTGCAAGTTATGGCATTGTTGATGCGACTGAAGTGGCTGGGCCTGATATCTTGCAACTGAATGGCATCGTGGAAAAACCCCAACCGGAAGAAGCTCCTTCCAGCCTGGCTGTAGTTGGTCGCTATATCCTGACGCCTGAAATTTTTGAATGTCTGGAAAACGTCAAGCCTGGCAAAGGCGGAGAAATCCAACTGACAGATGGGATTGCCGCTTTGCTGGATAAACAAAAAGTGCTCGCGTATCGCTTTGATGGCAAACGTTACGACTGCGGCAGCAAGCTGGGCTATGTTAAGGCCAATGTGGAGTACTCATTGAAACATGAGGAAATTGGTGCGGAGTTTGCGCAATATTTGCGCGATTTGACGAAATAAGTGTAGCAGTGTCACAGCAACAACCCGATCCTGAGGTTATTCTCAAGCAAGCCAGCCTGATTCACGACGAAACAAGCGTGAGCCAGGCTGTCTCCAGGGTTGCAGGTGAGATCACCCAGGCCCTGGAGGGGGAAATGCCATTGGTGCTATGCGTGATGGGCGGCGGGGTTGTTTTTACCGGCCAACTATTGCCACAACTGGCATTTCCGTTGGAGTTTGGCTACGTTCAGGCCAGCCGTTATCACAACCGTACGCGTGGCGATGAGCAGTTGGTTTGGAAAGTAAAACCAGGCGAGGAGGTGCGTGATCGCACCATACTTGTTCTTGATGATATTCTGGATGAGGGCGTAACACTTGCTGAAATCAAGGCACAGTGTCTGGCTTTGGGCGCAAAACGTGTCGTGATTGCAGTGTTGGTTGAAAAAGACCTGGGGCGCATCAAACCGATCAGAGCTGACTTTGTTGGTTTGTTAGTGCCAGATCAGTATGTGTTTGGCTGTGGCATGGATGCTTATGGCTGGTGGCGTAACCTACCAGCCATTTATGCGATGCAGAATTAAATCTGCTAGCATTTTCGTTGAGAATCTCCCCCGAATAATAGTGACTCGACAATTTCTGCCAGCCTGATCGGGCTGAATGGCTTGACTAGATAATCGTCACAACCAGAGCGATAGCCGTTGAGCAAGTCCTGTTCTTGAGCACGGGCAGTCAGAAAAATAATCTTTGTGTTTTTGAAGTCTTCCTCCCCCTTGAGTTTGTCACATATCTGGTAGCCATTCATGATGCCAGGCATCATGATATCCATCAAAATCAAGTCTGGCTTGAGTTGTTCTGCCAGAGCCAACCCACTGTCTCCGTTGTTTGCCTCATAAATGGAATATTGATCGTCACCCAAGCTGATGTGGATCAGTTTACGCACATCCTCTTGGTCTTCAATGATGAGTACTTTGTACAATTCGTGCTCCCCGGGAATTAGTTTTTTGCATGAGACTATTATGATTAGTGCTATTTATCATTTTTATCATTTAAGTTTAATATGTCAACTTCCGCTGTAGGCGTTATCATCTATCTGATTGATTTTTATTTGTAACTCAGGATAATGTGAATATATTCATTCCAATAATGGCATCATGGTTAATCAAGATATAGGGAAGGAAGAGTTCGTATCCACAAGGGACGCCTCCAAAGTGCTGGGTGTTTCTTTACGTACTGTGCAACTGTGGGTTGAGTCTGGTGTCCTGAAGGCATGGAAGACTGCCGGGGGTCACCGTCGCATTGCACGCTCTTCCATAGACCATATCCTCAGCCAACGACGCGAGGCTATTAGCACGGAACTTGATGTAAAGCAGAAAGCATTTCACATCCTGTTGGTAGAAGATGATAGTGCATTGCGCAATTTATTTACCTATTTCTTTTCCAGTTGGAAATATCCCGTACGCATTGATGTAGCAACGGATGGATTTGAAGGGCTGATCAGCCTTGGGCGCGAGGTGCCGGATCTTTTGATCACAGATTTGAATATGCCGGGCATGAGCGGTTTCGAGATGTTGCGGCACCTGAAGAATTCTAATCAGTTCAGCCAGTTGAATATTATTGCTTTGACTGCATTGAATGATGATTATATCCAGGATAAGGGCGGGTTGCCTGATGGCGTCTTGTTGTTCCGAAAACCTGTGGTATTAAGCCAACTGGAACCACTCATTGAAGCGATGATCGCCAATGCGGCAAGGAAATGGCAATATCTGACTCAAACTCATGCGCCAATTTAGACCTGCTCTGAAAGACCCAATCTCGACGCCAGACGCCCTGGCAATTTTTCCTTTTCGTATTATTGTTGATAAACAGCTCACCATCTATGACGCCGGTACTAGTCTGCAAGCATTGGATTCCAATTTACTGCGTGACCGAAGTATTAGCGAGCTCTTCGATATTCTCGCGCCAATAGAAGCTTTTTGCATGACCTCCTTGCTTGCAATGCGCGGGCAAGTTTGCCTCCTAAGGCATAAATCCAGTGGATTATTGTTTGGCGGCAAGGTGGCATTGCATCAGGAGAACTACATAGCGTTTCTGCTTTTACCTTGGGTTGCAGATACGGCAGATGTGGGCAATCTTGCCGTGGCCCCTAAATTGTCTAAGCATGCCAGGTATAACATGGTGGGTTCGTCAGTGGCCAGCATGCGCAAATTGAGTGTGCAGAAGAAGCAATTGTTCCAGGCGCATGCCTTGCTCTCAGCCAGAGAGTCAGAATCCAGAACGCTCAGCCATATTGTCTCCATGACTGATAATTCAGTCGTAATTGCCAACGCGCTCGGATATGTTGAATGGGTGAATGATGCCTATGTACGGCGCTCAGGGTATTTGGCAGAGGAGATCATAGGGCGCCATCTTGGGGATTTGCTGGATGCCGACGAAGAAACCGCCAATCAGGTTAAACTGCAACTGGAAACCAAACAAAGTTATCAGACTGAGTTATTACGTACATCAAAGGATGGCAAGCCTTACTGGGTAGATCTGGATATTGAGCCGTTATTTGATGCGAACGGGCAAGTGTTTAACTACATTGCCGTTGCTCGCGATATTACGGAAAGAAAAACCGCCCAGGAGATATCCAGCCGTTTACATGGCATCATGCAAAGTACCTTTGAGCTGAGCCCTGATGGTTTTGTGACTTTTAACCAGGCCGGTATTCTCAGTTCATTCAATCCTGCTTTTCTTAATATGACCGGGTTGCAACCAGAACAATTGCATGCCATTCGGCAGGGTGAGTTCGTAAGAATATTAAAGTCCCTCTGTCAGGATTATGATTCTGCTGCTACGCAGCATTTGGCAGATGCAATCGTGATGCGCATTACCAAACCCAAACTGACGGTGATCAAACATTCTGTACGGGAAGCCCATGATTCCGAACATCGATTCGTAGGCACTATTCATTATTTCCGCGACATTACACAGGAGTCAGAGCTGCACCGCATGAAAGGCGAGTTTTTGTCTATGGCGGCGCATGAGCTGAGAACGCCGATGTCCAGCATTCATGGTTTTACCGAACTGCTCTTGAAGCGTGACTTTACGCCCGAGCAGCAAAAAGACATGCTGGCAACCGTGCATCGGCAATCCGTTCGCTTAACCAAGCTGATCAATGACTTGCTCGACCTCGCCAAGATTGAGGCGAGAAAAGGCATGAGCTTCGACATCAAACCGTACCGCTTGACCGATATTGTCGACACGGCACTCAAGGAATTCCTGGTAAGTGGGGAAGGGCGGGCCATCAGCTTTAATTTCAATAACCATGCGCTCAAGGTATCTGCTGATTTCGATAAATTAATCCAGGCACTGGTGAACGTATTGTCCAACGCCCATAAATACTCTGATCCCGGTACCGAGATCCGCCTACATATTAAAGAGCAGCAGCGATATCATCATAATTATGTCGGGATTGCTATTGAAGATCATGGTATCGGCATGAGCAAGGAGCATATGGGGCACTTGTTTGAACGCTTTTATCGCGCAGATACTTCAGGCAGTATCCCGGGCACCGGACTGGGGCTTTGCCTCGTCAAGGAAATCATGGAAATCCACGGCGGTTGGATTGATGTTTCCTCTGTTTATGGCGAAGGGAGTGTGGTGACACTCTGGTTAAAAAAACTCAAAGATTAGTAGTACGTTAAATTTCTCTCCTGTATTTCTGAACACGCTGTAGCGCAATCCTTATCACTTCCAAAGTCAGGCCCCCTGGCTTTGATTCACCCAGATCCTTAGTCTTTCTCCCCGGCATTTACGGAATCCCAAATGCATGCCGAGCTTAAAATAATTGACACTTTTGATAAAAATGATAAAAATGATAAATGTGTGGCCGATATAGGATTAAATAGCCACCTCATCGACAACAAGCTACCCAGCAAGTCGCTTTAAGTTTATTGGGGCTGCTTGGAGTTAACTGTATGGAACGGAACCAGGTAGAGATTGGCTCCATTAACACTTGAAGGGGAACGCAATGTCCACTAAATCAAATATTCAACTGAATAATGCGATTAGCTTGGCCGTGATTTGCTCGTCCATCGCGTTGATAGGTTGCGATGGTGGCGGTAAGAGTAATGTCAGGTCGAGTGCGTCAAATAATCCACCGGTTGTGACAACAACATCCAATACGCTGAATGACACCATTGATACCGTCAATGATGTTACTAACAACGTGGTTGAGCCAGTCACTACTGCCTTACAGCCCGTGACCGATCCGCTCGGAAACGCATTGGATCCAGTGCTTAACCCTGTGATTTCGGCATTGCAGCCTGTGTTGACGCCGGTGATTGATACGGTGAACCCGGTCACCGATGCGCTGGCGCCTGTCACGGATACCCTGTTGCCTGTCACAGGTGCGCTGGGTGATGTCGTGGCGCCGGTGGCTACTGCGCTTGGTCCTACATCTGAAGCGCTTTCCGGAGTTGTTGCTCCGGTGGCTACTGCATTGGCTCCAGTGGCGGGTGGGTTGAATAGTGCATTGCTTCCCGTAACAACAGCAACTGGAAATGCCATTACCCCTGTCCTGGGTGGTGTTGGCACGGTGCTCGAACCTATTGCAGGTCCGCTTGCACCTGTGATCAACACTGCAGGCGGTGTTCTGCAACCAGTGGTAGCGCCTGTGGCAGGCGTGCTGGCTCCTGTGGCGCAGACCTTGGCACCGGTGACTGACACATTGGCTCCAGTGGTTAACACGGTAGCCGGTGTTGCCAATCCTCTGCTGGATACCGTCGCTGGTGTGACCACGCCAGTGGCTTCAACGCTGGCGCCAACATTGGAAACAGTGGGTAATACAGTGGATTCCCTGGCGGGTGTTACCGGTACTGCCGGCGGTGTTGTCGATAGTGTTGTAACGCCGCTGACGACCACCGTCGGTGGTGTGGTGGCCCAACTTGGTTCAGGCCTGGGTAATGCCATTCCAGGGACCGAGGGTGGCCTGTCTCCGGTGACCGACTTGCTGGGCGGTGGCAGCGGCTTGCCCGGTCTGGGTAACGGCCTGGTTGAACAGGTGGCTGCAACCAGCAAGTATGCGGTAGATAGCGTAGCAGGTCTCGCCAATGGCCTGGTCGGTTCCGTCGCTGGTAACGCGGCGCTCGCACCCGTTACCAACGTATTGGCAGGTGCCAATACCGTGCTTGATCCACTGGTTGGTACCAATGGAGTGCTGCCTTTGACAACGGCAGGTGGCGATCAGACCTTGCTTGATCCGCTGGTCGGCACGAATGGTGTGCTGGCATTGACCAGTGGCCAGGCCGGCAACGGTCAGCCTGCATTGCTTGATCCAGTCATCGGTGAAGGTGGCCTGCTGCCACTGACCAGTGCTGAAGGCAGCAAGACAGCACTAGATCCATTGATTGGTCAGGCCGGCGTATTGCCATTGACCAGCAATGTGGCAGCCAATGGCAATGGCGGTGTGCTCGCACCAGTACTTAACCTGAGTTCTGGCAACCTTGGCGGCGGTCTGGGCAATGTACTGACTCCTGTCACCAATGTCCTGGCTAGTGGCAATTCAAGCGGATTGCTTGCCCCTGTTATAAACCTGTTGGGTGGTGGCACGACGAACCTGCTTGGTGGCGGTGCTGTGACTGGCGGGTTGTTGGCACCCGTCACTAACGTATTGGCACTTGGTGCAACAAATGATGGAAGCGCACCTGTCGCTAATCTCCTGGCACCATTAACCAATATCTTGTCCGGAGGTAATAATAATGGTGGTGGCCTGCTTGCACCTGTGACCGACATTCTGAGTGGCGTTACCCAGAATGGGGGGGGAGCTTCTGCAAGCCCATCTGCGACCAATAGCGGCAATTCTCAAGCTGGTGGATTGCCTGGATTGTTGGGCGCTCTTTTGGGGCGGTAGTCAGCTTTAAAAGCCATAAAAATCCCGGCAGCCCATAAGCGTGTCGGGATTTTTTATGCCGATTGGATGCATAGGGGAGAATATGCAGAATAATAATAAGCGCCTGAAAGGGCTAGGGCTGTTGATAGCCAGTGTCTTTCTGAGCCATACAGCCTCGTATGCAGTGGAAAACCCTGTGGACACGTTGCCCAAAGCAGAGGCCCCAAAGACCCGGCCGCAGGCAGAAGTACAGGTGCAACAGCAGAGTGCGATTTCGCCTGAGGTGCAGAAAATTCTGGATACGGAAGTGCAGCCTGCCAGCTTCGGTATTTATGGCGTGAAGGCAGTGCCGTTTGAAGAGGTCAGTGCATTTTTTGCGCCTTATGCCAATAAAAAAATCACGATTGCCAAAATCATTGAGCTTTCCCATAAGGTGACCGAGTTTTATCAGCAACGAGGGTTGCCTCTATCGTTTTGTTATATCCCCGCGCAGAACTTCAATGAGCAAATTATCAAGGTGGTTGTGATTGAGGGACATATCGGCTCGGTCAAGATTGAAGGCAATCCGGGGGCGACGGAAAGCAAGATTCGCGAGATTATTGCGCCTTTGCTGACGGAAAAGCCATTGACCAGGCCGACCATGGAGCGCTATACCACCATGCTTGGGCTGTTGCCCGGCTTGAAAATACAAGCTTCCTTGCCCTTGCCGCAGCAAATGGATGGTGCATCGGAATTGTTGCTCAGGGTGGAACGCAAGAGCATAGAGGCCATGGGGCGCCTGGAAACTGTGCAGCCTTTTACCCGGGGTATTTTTACCGTCAAGGCCAGCGGCAATACTTCCCTGGCGGAGGAGATCACGGCATCGACACTGATTTCAGCAGAAAATGAGCAATATTACGCGCTTAGCTATGCGCAACCTCTTGGCAAGGAAGGCTTGATTGCGAGAGTAGAGGCATCGGATTACGACGGCAAGCCAACGGCAGAGCTGGCGTCTGGCCTCGCACGGCATGTGAACTCGCAACGCTTGAGTGTCGGCTTGAGCTACCCTTTGCTGCTGCGTCAGGATAGGAGCCTGCTCGGAACAGTTTCGCTGACTGCCAACAATTTCGAGGATGAAATCCGCAACAGGCAAAATGGTCTCGCGATTACAACGGCGTCAGATGTACGCACGCTCTCAGTTGGCGCGGCTTATAGCGACAGTACTGCACGGCGTGGACGCAGGTTGCAGCTGACGATGAGCCGCGGCCTGGATGCGCTGGGGGCTTCCAAGGAAATTTCTACCAACTTTCCGGCGCCGCCGATCACCAGCACTATTGACCTCAATTTTTCCAAATATGTGGTGAGTTTTGTGCAGCGCAATTATCTGGATGCTGCCTGGGGCACCTCTGTTTCTGGGACTGTGCAGTATTCACCGGATGAGCTGCCGATTACGGAAAAAGTGCAGTTCGGCGGGTATCAGCATGGCCGTGCCTACCGCCCTGGGCGTTTGGTAGGGGATTCCGGGTGGGGAATTACCCTGGAGCTGAACCGCACCTTGCCGGTCAACTATAAGCTGCCGTTTTATCAGCTGGTGGGATTGCAGCCTTATGTGTTGCTGGAGTCTGCGCGTATCTATGAACATACCAAGACTCAGGAGTTTGACAATTTCAGCTCTGTATCCCTTGGTGTGCGCTTGATCAGCAATCAGCCAGACCGTTCCAATCTTGATTTTTCCCTGTCCAAGGCGATTACCTCAGGCGGGCGTAGCAATGCGCTCAAGGATCTGGCCTTTGGGTTCAATTTCGGCATACCGTTTTAATTGGCATAGCATGCGCAAAAAAAGAGCACCCATGGGTGCTCTTTTTTGACACTAGGATGGTGAGTTAAACCACGCCTTGCGCCAGCATGGCATCGGCCACCTTGACGAAGCCGGCGATATTGGCGCCATCCACATAGTTCACGGTGCCATCTTCGCGCGTGCCATATTGCACGCATGCATCATGAATGCCCTTCATGATATCGAACAGGCGCGCATCCACTTCTTCACGCGTCCATGACAAACGCATGGCGTTCTGGGTCATTTCCAGACCGGAGGTGGCAACGCCGCCCGCATTGGTGGCCTTGCCTGGCGCATAGAGAATGCGATGTTCATCGAACAGCTTCATTGCTTCAGCAGTACACGGCATATTGGCGCCTTCGGCAACACAAAGCACACCATTGGCGATCAGTGTGGCGGCATCGTCCTTGGTCAGTTCATTCTGGGTCGCGCAGGGCAGGGCAACATCCGCGATCACGCTCCATGGGGTAGCCCCAGCCACAAAACGCGCACCAACGCGTTCCGCATAGTCCTTGATACGGCCGTACTCTACATTCTTTACCTGCATGAGCACCTGCAGTTTTTCCGGCGTGAAGCCGACTTCATCGATAACAGTACCGCTGGAATCGGATGCCGTAATGACCTTGGCCCCTAATGCCAGGGCTTTTTCAATGGCATACTGCGCTACATTGCCGGAGCCGGACACGGCTACGCGCAGCCCCGCAATGGTGCGGCCGCTATGGCGCAGCATCTCTTCTGCAAAATACACGGTGCCGTAGCCAGTAGCTTCGGGGCGGATCAGCGAGCCACCGTAGCTCAAGCCTTTGCCTGTCAGCACACAGTCTGCACGGTTGGTGAGTTTCTTGATCATGCCGGTCATGTAACCGATTTCACGCGCACCAACGCCGATATCGCCCGCTGGTACGTCCGTGTCGGAACCTACGTGGCGGAATAGCTCGCTGACAAATGCCTGGCAGAAACGCATGATTTCGCCATTGCTCTTGCCCTTGGGATCAAAGTCAGAACCGCCCTTACCGCCGCCCATGGGCAATGTAGTCAGTGCATTTTTGAAGGTTTGTTCAAACGCCAGGAATTTAAGGATAGACAAATTAACGGATGGATGAAAACGCAAGCCGCCCTTGTACGGGCCGATAGCGCCGTTATGTTGGATGCGGTAACCACGGTTGACTTGTACTTCATCCCTGTCATCAACCCAGGAGACGCGGAACAATATGGCGCGTTCCGGTTCAACCAGGCGGTCCAATACGCCATGCTCGGCATAACGTGCATTCTGGCTGATGAATGGCCACAGGCTTTCTACTACTTCAGTGACTGCCTGCAGGAATTCCGGCTGACCGGGATTTTTTTGCGCGACAACGGCTAGGAAATCATGTGCCGATTGATACTTCATTCCCTCTTATCTCCATGAGCATGATCAAAAGTAGTGCATTTTCTCTTATCGAAGATAAAAATGCACCAAAATAATTCAATCGCCCCATTAAGGTGCAGAATATGAAATATAAAGCGATACAGGTGAGTGGTATTCACATGATAGACATCATGTTGATTCACGCACCTTCGTGATACTCTCCATCCTGCATTGCAAAGAGATACTGTTAAATCTACATTCATTTTTATTCCACCGAAGAGCTCCATGTCGATCACTGCCACACCGTTTTCCATCCTGACCCCTGACCTGATTCTCGATGCCATGAGTAGCGTCAATATTCTGGGGGATGGTCGCTTGCTGGCACTGAACAGTTATGAGAACCGTGTTTACCAGGTTGGTGTGGAGGAACAGACACCGGTGATCGTCAAGTTTTATCGTCCAGGACGGTGGAGTGAAGACCAGATACTGGAAGAGCATGCGTTTTCATTGACCCTGGCAGAGGCGGAAATACCAGTCGTGGCGCCGCTGCTATTGGATGGGCGGACATTACAGCAATACCAGGACTTTCATTTTGCGGTCTTTCCCCGCCGTGGCGGCCGCGTTCCTGAGCTGGACCGGGAGGGGCGCCTCGAGTGGATAGGGCGCTTCCTTGGCCGTATCCATGCCATAGGCGCCCAGAAGTCTTTTCAATATCGTCCCGCGATCGATATAGCGAGTTTTGGCGAGGAACCTGTCAACTGGCTGCTTGAACATCAATTCATTCCTGCTGACCTTGTTCCGGCGTATCGCAGCGTCGTGGAGCAGGCCTTGGTGGGAGTCCGGGCATGCTACGAACGGGCTGGGAAGGTGGCAAGCCTGCGTTTGCATGGCGATTGTCATTTAAGCAATTTATTGTGGACTGACGATGGTCCGCACTTTGTGGATTTTGATGACAGCAGGATGGGGCCGGCCATCCAGGATTTATGGATGCTGCTTTCGGGTTCCCAAGCGGAAATGAGCCTGCAGTTTGCCGAGTTGCTCGAGGGCTATGAGTGCTTTTATGATTTCAACCCGGCAGAGTTGCATCTGATAGAAGCCTTACGCACTTTGCGCCTGATTCATTATTCTGCCTGGCTGGCCAAGCGCTGGGACGATCCGGCGTTTCCGATGACATTTACCTGGTTCAATACCCAGCAATACTGGCAGGATCGCATCCTTGAATTGCGTGAGCAAGTGGCGCTGATGCAGGAGCCGCCCCTGACAGTTGCTGGCGGCAACCGTTAAACTATTGAGGTCACCGGCATGTCGATATTCAATAGGAGAGCAATATGAGTGCAATCAAGGTTGAACATAATCCGAATACGGAGCGTCTGAATGAGTTGGGTGTCTCTCGTTGGCCCACCTGGTCCAAGGAAGTGTCGGTATTTCCATGGAGTTTTGGTGAGCAGGAAGTTGCCTATATTCTCGAGGGAGAAGTTACTGTCACGCCCGATGGCGGCGAGGATCCTGTCAGTTTTGGCAAAGGTGACCTGGTCACTTTCCCGGCAGGGTTGTCTTGCACCTGGAACGTCAAGCAGGCACTACGCAAGCATTACCAGTTGGGGTAGGTGGATAGGCAATATTGCAACAATGTTGCAATATTGCCCGAAAGCGTGGATAATCCGGCATGTCCTGAATGAGGAGTATCCATGAAAATCCTGACTTCACTTAAATCTGCCAAGACGCGCCATCGCGACTGCAAGGTTGTGCGCCGTCACGGCAAGGTGTTTATTATCTGCAAGAGCAATCCGCGCTTCAAGGCGCGCCAGCGTTAGCAATTGAAACTGAAAGCAGTTAAATCCAAAAAGGGAAGCTTGGCTTCCCTTTTTGTTGCTTACTCCAGCACATAGCGTTTGGCGCCGGCCTTGCTACCGTGATAAATCCCCGCGACCGTGATGGCCGTGAGCAGCCAGCCAATGCTCTGCCAATCACCGCTAGCTTCATGAATGACGCCCATTAAAAAGGGTCCGAGCGAAGCCAAGGTATAACCTAGTCCTTGTGACATGGCGGAAAGTTGAGCTGCCTGCAGCGGGTTGCGCGTGCGCAGCACAATCATGGCCAATGCCATGGCAAAACCGCCCCCTTGCCCGAATCCCAATACCATCATCCATATCCACATCTGGTCCGGGGATGCGTATATCGCGCCCATCAGGCCGATATAAATCAATACCAGCATGAGCCCATTGATCAGTTTCTGGTCGCGCATGAATGACGAAAGCCATGGGATCAACAATGCGGAGACGACCTGCACCATGATCGAACCAGAAAGAAAAATGCCTGACTGCACGGCAGTGATGCCACGATCCTGCAATATGCTAGGCAGCCAGCCGAATACGCAGTAGGCCAGCGCACTCTGCAATCCCATGAATAATGTGACCTGCCAGGCCAGGGAGTCGCGCAATAGTTGCAGGCTGTTAGCGCCGTGTGTGATTGCAGAAATATCACCAAGTTTGCGGAATGGCCACCAGAACAAGGCTGCCAGCAATACCGGCAATGCCCAGGCGGCGAGTGCTAGCGGCAGGCTCTGCGAGATTTCAAATAATGGTACGGCAAGCCCTGCTGCCAGTGCGGTACCCAGGCACAAAGCCATGGTGTATACCCCCGTCATCAGGTCCGGATGTTTAGGGAACTCGCGTTTGATAATGCCTGGCAACAATATACCCAGCAATCCAATACATATGCCGGCGATTCCGGTACCAATAAAGAGATCGGTAGTGCTCCATATTCCACGCAAAGCAATGCCTGCAGCCAACAGCAGCAGTAACGGTATGATTGATCTCTCCGCACCATAATGTCTGGCAAGCCATGGAGCGAACGGTGCAAACAGACCCAGGCAAGCCACTGGCAGTGTAGTCAGCATGCCAGCAGCGGCGGCGCTTAAGCCAAGTGAACTACGGATTTCCGCCAGCAATGGCGAGACGCTGGAAAAAGCCGGCCGCAGGTTGATGCCGATCAGGATAATCGCGATCACCAGCAGTATGGTCTGTGTCTGGCTGTTGGCGCTTGCGGAACGTGCCTGTGTCATGGATAAGGGTCAGTCCTGTCTGACGGGCGTTTCAGAATATGCTGATAGGAGAGGGGCTTGTTAGTCGTTATGCTAAGAGCAAGTTAAGCATTGGGCACGCCCAAATTCAATCACTGGAGGATGCCATGCGTAAATTTACCACGATAATGCTGGGTAGCCTGTTGGCTGCCGCAAATTGCCAAGCCTATAGCGCCGAACTTGAGCTGGATAACCCGATTGCCCCTATCCAGCGAGAACCTGAAGTCCAGCCTCCGCCTACTACCAAGAGTCCTAATCCGGCTAAAGATAGACGTGAGCGCCCTGTGCGTCCTGATATTGACAAAAAGACGCCATCCCAAGAAAAGTTTAAGGAAAAGGCTCCTGCAATAGATCCGGATGCAGAGCAAATCAACCGCGGGGCCGTGAGCCCACGCTAACTGACTGCAATATTGATCTAGAAAAGGAAGAACAATGGCGGATTATCTGGATAGTGTGACCGGGATTTACCCAACTGTGGATGATGCCCAGAAGGTAGCTCAAACGTTAATTGACCGCGGCTTTAGCAAGGATCAGGTACAAATTGCGATTGGACGCACTGAACACATCGAACAGGATGAGGATGATAAGGCTTCGCTGAAGAACGTTGTGGTGGATGGTGCAATCGGTACGGCAATAGGAGCTGGGGTTGGCGCCCTTGGACAAATAGCCATTGTGGCAGCCAATGTAAGCTTGTTTGTGGCCAGCCCGCTGGTGGCTCCTTTATTCATGGTGGGATGGGGAGCGGCGATTGGCGGCTTTATCGGAGCAGGTAAAGGGATTTCCAACCAGGACCGACGTTACTCGGAATTGCTTGCGAATGCAGTGGAGAAAGGCCATGCTGTCTTGGTGGCGAATGCCACTACGGAAGAAGAAGTAGAGACTGCGCGTGCCATAGTAGGAGAATCGATGCAGCAGTATGCGTAAGCAAGGAAACAAACAAATAAAAAGCCGTTGCATGCAACGGCTTTTTTGTGGTCGGCAGCGTTAGCTTAATCTATTGTGATGTGTTGCTGTATCGCCGAAAGCGTATGAGCTGCTACCCAGACGCCATCCTCACGCGGCTCCTTAAAGTCGATGGACATCATGACGCTCAGGGCGGTAATGGTCACAATCGAAAACATGAACAGTTTTCTTGCCCATATCTGGTCATTGTTGGTCTTGTAGCCAGCCAGCGCCAAACCCAGCCAGTAGATGCTGATAACGCCCGCTACGATGAGGTAATGGTTGCCGGTATAGCCGCTCAACGTGAGCATGATGGTGGCAATCACGAAAGCGACGATATACAGCACGATGTGCTTCTTGGTCGCCAGGATGCCTTTCTTTACCGGTAACACCGGGATTGCAGCAGCCGTGTAGTCTTTGAGCCGGAAGATGGCGATGGCATAGGAGTGCGGCATCTGCCACAGGCTGAAGATCACCAGTAGGATCACCGCACCCATGTCGAACTCGTTGCTGACTGCGCAGTAGCCGATAACCGGCGGTGCAGCGCCGGAAAGGCTGCCGATCAGCGTGCCGTAGACCGAATTGCGCTTAAGGTAAAGGCTGTAGGCCCCGACATAAATCGCAAAACCGAACAATGACAGCCAGACCGTGAGCATATTGGTGGTGGCATAAAGCAGGGTGATGCCGACAATCCCCAACGCACAGCCATAAATGACAGCATTCCGGGCCGGGATCAGGCCACGTACCATCACACGGTTGCGCGTGCGCTCCATCTTGCTGTCGATGTCGCGGTCGATGTAGTTATTGAGCACACAGCCGGAGGCGATCACCAGCGAGATACCGATGGCGGTTGCCAGAAGCAGGGCGAAATCAATGTCGCCCCGGGATGCCAGGAAGAAACCTCCGGCAACCGAAATCAGGTTGCCGAAGATGATGCCTGGCTTGGTGATGAGTAGATATTGCTTCATCACTCTGGCTTTTAGTGCCTCATCATATTGTGGTTCAGGTGGAACATGACCCACAGCGAACCCACCACCACGATCGCGAGGATCAGCACGGTGAAGATGAAGGCAGTGACGTTCCAGCTCTGCTCAGAGGAGGTGTTCATGTGCAGGAAGTACACAAGGTGCACCACGATCTGTACCACAGCAAAGACCAGGATGGTCGCCAGTATGGTGGATGAGGCCAGCTCGTTCGGGAACATCAGCAGCCCGAACGGGATGACCGTCAGGATCACAGAAAGAACAAAGCCGATCAGGTAAGACTTGACGCTGCCGTGGCCTGCGCCAGCGCGCTCAACGTGCCCGTGTGACATTTACAGCACTCCCATCAGATAAACAACAGTAAATACGCAGATCCAGACAATATCCAGGAAGTGCCAGAACAGGCTCAGGCACATCAGGCGAGTATTGTTGGTGGTGGTCAGGCCTTTGGTCGAGATTTGTGCCATCAACACTGCCATCCAGATCAGGCCGCAAGTCACGTGCAAACCGTGAGTACCGACCAGGGTGAAGAACGCAGACAGGAATGCGCTGCGGTCAGGACCAAAACCCTCATGGATCAGGTGATGGAACTCGTTGATTTCCATCACGATGAAGCCAAGGCCGAACAGGAAGGTGATGCCCAGCCACCTGAGCACAGCCTGCTTGTCGCCCTTGTGCTGGGCAATCATGGCAAAGCCATAGGTAATACTACTGAACAGCAACAGGAAGGTTTCACCCAACACATAATCCAGCTCGAAGATATCCTTGCCGGTTGGGCCGCCGGCAAAGCTGGTGCTGAGGACTGCGTAGGTCGCGAACAGGGTCGCGAACAATATCAAGTCCGTCATCAGGTAAATCCAGAACCCGAATACCTTGGTGGACTCTGCGTCGTGATGGTGCTCATGCTCATCGGCATGCGCGTGTTGTGTTTTCAAAGTTTGACTAGACATGGTTACGCCTGACTCGCTTGTTTTACTTGAATGTGCTTGTTTTCAATTGCTGTGACTTCTTCAGCAGGCACGTAGTAGTCGATATCCTGGTTATAGCTACGTGCGATGACGGTCAGCAGCATGCCTATGGTACTTGCGATCACCAGCCACCAGATGTGCCAGATGAAGGCAAAACCGAACACCAGGCTGAATGCGCTGATGATCACGCCTTCGGACGCATTTCTTGGCATATGGATCTTCTCGTACTTGGCCGGCACCTTGTCGGCGCTACCGTCCTGCTTCATATCCCACCATGCATCAAGCTCCTTCACGACTGGTACTTTGGCAAAGTTGTAGAACGGCGGCGGGGAAGAAGTGGACCATTCCAGTGTGCGGCCACCCCATGGGTCACCAGTCAGGTCCAGGTTCTGCTTGCGGTCACGGACACTGACATAAAGCTGGAGCAACTGGACCAGGATCGCGGCACCAATAACGAAGGCGCCAAACAGGGCCACGTACAGTAGCGGTGTCCAGGCAGGATTGTCATAGTTATTCAGGCGGCGTGTCATGCCCATGAAGCCCAGCATGTACAGCGGGATGAAGGCCAGGAAGAAACCGCTGATCCACAGGTAGGCAGCGATGCGGCCCAGCTTTTCGTTCAGCTTGAAGCCGAATGCCTTGGGGAACCAGTAGACGAAACCAGCCAGATAGCCGAACACGACACCGCCGATAATCACGTTGTGGAAGTGGGCGATCAGGAACAGGCTGTTATGCAGTACGAAGTCTGCACCAGGCACCGCCAGCAAGACGCCGGTCATGCCACCGATCGTGAACGTGATCAGGAACCCCACGGTCCAGATGATCGGGGTGGAGAACTCGATACGGCCACGGTACATCGTGAACAGCCAATTGAAGATCTTCACGCCGGTCGGGATGGAGATAATCATCGTCGCAATGCCGAAGAACGCATTGACATTGGCACCTGCACCCATGGTGAAGAAGTGATGCAGCCAGACGATGAACGACAGGATGGTGATCACCGCAGTTGCCCAGACCAATGACGTGTAGCCAAACAGCTTCTTCTTGGTGAATGTGGCGACCACTTCAGAGAAGATGCCGAAAGCTGGCAGGATCAGGATGTATACCTCAGGGTGGCCCCAGATCCAGATGAGGTTGACATACATCATCTGGTTGCCACCAAGCTCGTTGGTGAAGAAGTGGGTGCCCAGGTAGCGATCCAGCGTCAACAATGCAATGGTCGCTGTCAGCACAGGGAAGGCAGCGAGGATCAGGATGTTGGTGCACAGTGCAGTCCAGGTGAACACAGGCATCTTCATGAGTGTCATGCCAGGGGCACGCATCTTCATGATGGTGACGAAGAAGTTGACCCCGGTGAGCAAGGTTCCCAGGCCTGAAATCTGCAAGCTCCATATCCAGTAGTCAACGCCTACCCCAGGACTGTATTCAATACCGGAGAGCGGGGGATATGCCAGCCAGCCGGTTTGCGCGAATTCACCAACTCCGAGTGAGATGTTGATGAGGGCAACGCCGACAACGAACAGCCAGAAGCTCAATGAGTTGAGGAAAGGGTAGGCAACATCACGGGCGCCGATTTGCAAAGGCACGACGATATTCATGAGACCGACCATGAACGGCATGGCCATGAAGAAAATCATGATCACGCCGTGGGCGGTGAAGATCTGGTCGTAGTGGTGAGGAGGCAGGAAGCCTTCAGCGCCGGAGGAGGCAACGGCCAACTGGCCGCGCATCATGATGGCATCGGCAAAGCCGCGCAACAGCATGATGAATGCGACCAGGATATACATGATACCGATCTTTTTGTGGTCAACCGAAGTCAGCCACTCGGACCAGAGCCATTTCCATTTATTGAAGCGGGTCAGGGCAACAGCAATGCCAAGCCCCAGCACGCTGACGATAGCCAGCGTGATCATAATAATCGGTTCGTGATAGGGAACCGCGTCCAGGGTTAATTTGCCAAACATTTTTACTCCTTGCCCTCCGAGTGTGGGTGCGCATGCGAACCAGAAGAATGTGTGTACTTCGCGACAATACCGTCATAGAAATCAGGCGTTACATTGGAGAAACGCTCAATCGGATTGTTGAAGGAAGCCTTTTCCAGAGTGGCGTACTTGTCGGCATCCAGTGTGGCATTGGATTGTTTGACTTGCTGTACCCATTCGTCGAATTTTTCTTGCGAGATCACATTGGCGTTGAATTTCATGCCGGAGAAGCCGTGGCCGCTATAGTTGGCGGATAACCCATGGTAAACGCCCGGCTCATCGGCAATCAGGTGCAAGGTGTTCTTCATGCCGGCCATGGCGTAGATCTGGCTACCCAGTTGCGGAATGAAGAAGGAGTTCATGACCGAACCGGAAGTGACTTCAAAACGTACCGGGACGTTGACCGGGAAAGCCAGTTCGTTGACGGTGGCAATGCCTTGTTCCGGGTAGATGAAGACCCATTTCCAGTCCAGCGAGACTACCTGAACCGTGAGCGGCGGGTGATCAGATTCAATCGGTCGGCGGGGATCCAGGGAGTGTGTGGTTTTCCAGGTGATGGTGCCGAGTACCAGAATGATGAGGACGGGAACGGTCCAGACGACAGCTTCAATCTTGTTGGAGTGTGACCAGTCCGGAGTGTAGGTGGCTTTGGTGTTGGAAGCGCGGTAGCGCCAGGCAAATACGACAGTCATTATGATGACCGGAACTACGACAATCAGCATCAGTAATATCGCGGTGATGATAAGAGATCGTTCTTCAACTCCTATCTGACCTTTGGGATCCAGCAGCACAAAATCGCAACCGCTTAGCAACAACGTGACACCTAGAGAGGACAATAGACTGAAAAGTCTGGGATATCGCTTTTTTATCATTTCAGCATCTCAACAATGTAAAGGACTTGTAAAACCACATGCCATACATCCCCGGGCAGTATTGTTGCTTACTGACCAAGGGTTGCCCATAGTCGGCGGATAGACCACCGACACTTGAACTGTCTCCCATAGGCGACACTTCAGGCCGGTCATCAATTGCCAGCGTGAAAAAATTGCCATACGCCAACAACCTAGACCAGGGGAGGAGCGAAAATTCTGCTCCTAATAACCAATCCGTTATTTTGGCTGGCTCCCCTATCAACCTTACATTTTATACGATTAAACCAATTAGGCCCACACCATATAAGGATAATTTCCATGCTTGTCAGGAGGGAATTGCTGTCGGCTGAAATAATTTGTTACAACTGTCGCCGAACGGTAACAGATTGTTACAGTCTGGGATGTTTCAGGTGGATTGGGAGCCAGGATTATTCCGGTGCGGCTGTTTGGAATTCGAGCGCTGCCTGCCAGGTGCGATATCTCAATTCAAAACCATCGGGAAGATAAACGACAACCGGTAGTTTGCTGTTATAGCGTAGCAGGAAGCCATCGCCATTCGCCGCGACAAAACGGGGTTTTTCACTCCCCGGCGGACATGCCATGCGGGTGGAGATGGGGCCGGTCACATGATCTACTCGATAATATGGGTAGCCCCAGCCTTGCACGGTATGCTCAGCCAGCTTTGCACCGAAGCTATGACGGTTGCAGTCCACTGTCAGGGTTTTGCCGACTTGCAGTTCCAGCTTGGTTGCTTCTTCTTCTTCTTTCAGCGGAGAAAGGTGGATGACATGGCGTGTATAGCCTGCCTCTGCCTGGGGGTAGGGGACTTTCTCGTCGATCTTGGCTGCGTTGGCGCAGCCATTCAAGCTGAGGAGTGCCATCAGGGTGATGATGCTTGTAGATGCTTGTGGCAGCATGGCCGTATCCCGGAAAGTGACTATTCCGTTACTTTACCCTAGAGATGTTGTCTTGATAAGGCGCTACGTCGAACCAGGCGGGGGCGCCAATTCTATTATCTCCACTACCCAATAACCGAGAATGAGAACAAGGACGGCAACAATCACTAATATGATGATTTTAGACATGGCGATTATCAGCAAGGTTTCGAATGAACCATTTTAGGCGTCGGGTGTGAATTGTGCATTCCGCCGCTATCTGAAACCCATGTAGGAATAAACAACGGTCGTACATGAAAATGGCGCCGTTGAAGGCGCCATTCGAGTGTTGCTTGAAGAATGAGGCTTACTTAAACCCGTTCTGGACGGAATGGTTCCAATACACAGCGGATTTCCAGCACCTTGGCTTCGTTCTCCACGCCTTCTTCCTTTTCAAAGCTTACCTTGGTATTGCGCGGTGCAGTGAAAACGACGTTGTTCGCTTTCTTGATCTGTTCGGCTGTATTTTGCAAACGAGCGGAACAGGATTCAATGTCGTCGTGCACCGAGGTTTTCAGCAGGTAGTGATTTTCCAAATGGTCGAAGATGGCAATGACCGTGCTCCACTGACCTGGCTGGGGATTAAGCTTGGATACGTCTTCAGCAGCATAGGCCTGTGCAGAAAAGGCACCGATCATGGTCAGCGTGGCGAGAGTACGTTTCATCATGTTAGCTTTCCTCATATAGATTATTGATTTATTGGGAGTTGCGAGATTGGTAGACCATGCCAAGATCAGAAAGTGCCCTAATCTTGAATTCTTGGCGATTCATTCACATATTCTGTGGATAAATTTGTGGGTGGTATCAGGATAGGAAGCTTAAGTACTTGTCCTATCACCGCAAGCTTGCCCTGGTTATATTTTCAGCAAGGCTGGATGCGGCTTTCAGGCCGATTGGGCAACGCTTGAGAAAAACCGTTTTGATGACATAATATGATACATGGTTTTTGTTCCTGATCTTCTTTCCCAAGCCAGCGAGCAAGGAGCACTCGATATCGAGTCATGGCTTGCGTCACTGGACAAGCAATTCACTCCCGATGAAGTAGCGCTCATTCGCAAGAGTGCCGATTTTGTCGCGCCTTGTTACGCAGAGCGCCATGAGGTGACGACAGTCCCTGTGCTGCATCATGTATTGGGGGTTGCCTCCATTCTTGCGGGCATGGGCATGGATGCCGAGACGATTGCCGCTACGATTCTGCACGCCTGCCCGGAATATCTGCCTGAGTGGAAAGAAAAGCTGCAGGCTGAGTTTGATGCGCAGATCGTCGCACTGGTCGAAGGCATTGCGCGTATGGAGCAGATTCAGGGCTTCAGCCGTCCGGATATCAATCATACCAAGGACCGCAAGAAGGAAGGGGAAGCGCAGCAGGCCCAGGTAGAGAGCTTGCGCAAAATGCTGCTCGGCATGGTCGAGGATATTCGTGTCGTCCTGATCAAGCTGGCCGACCGTGTGGAGACACTCCGTAGCCTTGCCGGTGCGCCTGGGTCGGAGCAGCAGCGGGTTGCCCATGAGGCAAAAACGATTTTTGCGCCTCTGGCCAACCGCCTGGGGATCTGGCATATCAAGTGGGAGCTGGAGGATTTATCCCTGCGCTTCCTGGAGCCCAAGCTTTATAAGGAAGTAGCCAAGCTGCTTGCCGAGAAGCGAGTCGGGCGCGAGCAGTACATCAACGAGGTGCTGGAGCTGCTGCGGGAGCAATTGCAGGCGGCGGGGATCAAGGCCGAGATGATGGGCCGCCCCAAGCATATCTACAGCATCGTCAACAAGATGCGGCGCAAACAGCTTTCCTTCAGCGAGTTATATGATGTGCGGGCCGTGCGCATCCTGGTGGATGACATTAAGGATTGCTATGCCGTCCTCGGCTTGATTCATAATCTTTGGCAGCCTATCCCCAAGGAGTTCGATGACTATATCGCGCGTCCCAAGAGCAATAACTACCGCTCTTTGCATACTGTGGTCATTGGGCCCCGCAACCTGCCGCTTGAGGTACAGATACGTACGCACGAAATGCATTACAACTCTGAGCTGGGTGTCGCGGCACATTGGCGGTACAAAGAGGGCGGCAAGGCTGACAGTAAGTTTGATGAGAAGATTGTTTGGTTGCGGCAGATCTTGGAGTGGAAGCAGGATGTGTCCGACGATGGCGGTGCGATCGGCCAATTCAAGAATGAACTGTTCCAGGACAAGGTCTATGTGCTGACGCCTCAAGGCAAGGTGGTTGACCTGCCGCGTGGCGCGACCCCGGTGGATTTTGCCTATATCCTGCATACCGACCTTGGGCACCGTACCCGCGGCGCCAAGGTGGATGGCAGCATCGTGCCGCTCAACTACAAGCTGCAAAACGGCCAGCGCGTGGAGATCATGGCTGCCAAGCAGGGGGCGCCCAGCAGGGATTGGCTGAACCCGAACCTGGGCTACCTGCAAAGCGCCCGCGCACGTGCCAAGGTGCGGCATTGGTTCCGTTATCAGAATTTCGAGGAAAATGTTGCCCAGGGGCGCACCCGGCTGGATAAGGAGCTGCATCGCCTGGGCGCGGTGGACATCAATCTCGAGAAGATCGCGCAGAGGCTGCATTTTCCCAAGCTGGATGAGCTGCTCGCTGCGATTGGGCGCGGGGAGATTGGCGAGCACCAGATCACCCAGGCCGTGCAAAGCGAGTTGCCGGTCAAGCAGGAGCAGAATGCTCCCTTCCTGCTCAAGTCTGGCAGCAATGTCGATTCATCAGGGGTATTGGTCGAGGGCGTGGGCAACCTGATGACCTATATGGCGAAATGCTGCAAGCCTGCACCTCCGGACCCGATTGTGGGCTATGTGACGCGGGGCCGCGGGGTGACGATACACCGTCAGGCTTGCCCCTTTATCCATCGGTTGCCCGAGGAAAAGCACGATCGCCTGCTGGCAACGCAATGGGGCAATCGTCAGGAAAAACTTGCTGCAGTGGATATTGCGATCGAGGCCTATGACCGCCAAGGCCTGTTGCGTGACATCAGCGACCTGTTTGCGCGCGAGCGGGTGAATGTCACTCAGGTCAAGACCCAAAGCCGCAACAACCAGGCCAAGATGAGTTTCTCAATCGAGATTGTCGATCTGGACCAACTGGCGCGCCTGCTTGCCTTGTTGCGACAAGTGCCTAGCGTCAATTCGGCCAAGCGCCACTTGTAATTTTCTTGGCTGAATAGTTTTAAAGCGAGCGATCCTGGCTAGGCACTCTGCCGCGGACAGTACAAGTGGTACGGCAAGGCAGGGTAACAACGCCAGGAGAGTTTTGTTAGCCGCTCTTAGGCACCCGCCAGAGATACCAGGCAGCACTGCTACGGTAAGGGCTCCACGCCAAACCGATCTCCCGCAGGCTACGTGGCGCGGGGGCGGTGCTGAGTCCTTTCAGGCGGCGGTAGCCCTCGCGCACGCCAAAGTCATCGACCGGCAGGATGTCGGGGCGTCCCAGGGTATGCATGAGCAGCATCTCGACGGTCCAGCGCCCGATGCCCGGCAGCTCTACAAGTTGTGAGATCAGCGCTTCATCATCCATGGCGTGCGCTGCTGCATGACCGGGGATTTTCCCGGCTAGCGATGCCTGTGCAAGCCCGTGGATGCAATTGATCTTTCTCGCGGAAAACCCACAGGCACGCAGGGCTGCGACATCAGTTGCCAGCAATGCTTCAGGAGATGGGAAGTTTTCCTCGTGCAGGGTCAGCAGCCTGCCGAGGATGGCTGCTGCGGCCTTGCCATGCAATTGCTGGTAAGCCACTGCCCGGATCAAGGCTTCATATGGGGTTTGCGATGCTGGTGCCGGGTCTGGGCATGGGCCTATGGTATTCACCAGTCTTGCCCAGTCGTGATCAATGGCGGCAAGAAACATGCTCGCAGGCGAGGGTGTGTGCATATGGATGGTTTGTATTGAAAATCCGCAGCATACCGCGATTTGAAAGCCGGCTGACAATATAAATTCAACAGCAAGAAACGCGAAGCCAATCGTACAACCGCTTTGCTAGACTAGCCGATATATTGTAAGAGCCTGTTCACCATCTTTTCATCGGGTACGTTGTCCCGGCAGGGTAGGTGATGCAAGGCGCAAACCGCAGACGGGCTTATTGCCCGGCGAGGATTTGCAACGCAGCAGCGGCTGCGCTGCCGGGATAACCCGAAGGGCATGGCCCCAAAACGCGCCCGCTCCGCGTTGCAGCCCTTGGCAAGGCAATGAGCATTACCTGCGGACTGCGCCTTGACCGGACGTGTTTTGAAGCCATGCGCACCCCATGAAAAGATGGTGAACAGGCTCTAAGGATAAAGCTAAGGAGGATGACATGCAGGAGGGCAAGGAGCAAACCAGGTCTGCGATTGAGAATGACCCGCGCTGGCAGGCAGTATCGCATCGCGATGCCAGCCTGGATGGACAGTTCTATTACGCCGTGCATAGCACCGGCATCTATTGCCGGCCTTCCTGTCCGGCGCGCAAGCCCAAGCCGGAGCATGTCAGTTTTTACCCCAGTGCCCTTGCGGCAGCGCAAGCCGGTTTCAGGCCTTGCAAGCGTTGCAAGCCAGACCAGATTTTGCCGCAGGCGCCTCATATGGGGTTGATCATGGAGGCCTGCAAGCTGATGGAGAAAAATCCCGACATCCAGTTGCCGCAATTGGCGGCAAAGCTTGGAATAAGCCAATTCCACTTTCATCGCGTGTTTAGGGCCATGACTGGCGTTACGCCAAAACAGTATGCCACTGCGATCCGGCTACGCAGGGTAAAAACCGGTTTGCAACAAGGGACGAATGTGACAGATGCTATTTATGATGCCGGCTTCAACACGCCTGGTCGTTTCTACGTGCAGGCAGAAGGATCGCTCGGCATGACGCCGACGAGCTACAAAAAAGGCGGCATGCACAAGCGCATCGAGTATGGCATGGCCGAGTGCGCTTTGGGACAGATGCTGGTTGCTGCTACTGATAAAGGTATCAGTGCCATCCTCTTGGGGGACAATGCTGATACGCTGTTGACCGAATTACGCAGCATTTTTCCGCATGCCGAGTTAGTGTGGGGCAATTCCGGATTCGAGCAATTGCTTGCCAAGGTTGTAGAGCTGGTCGTTAATCCAACCCAGGCAGTGGAATTGCCATTGGATATCCAAGGTACTGCCTTCCAGCAACGCGTATGGCAATTGTTGCGCGCTATTCCTCCTGGGCAGACCGTCAGCTATTCGGAGCTGGCGCAGCAACTGGGAGCGCCCAATGCCATACGTGCAGTGGCGAGTGCCTGTGCAGCCAACAAGTTGGCAGTAGCGATTCCATGCCATCGCGTGTTGCGCTCCGATGGTCAGCTGGCTGGATACCGGTGGGGGCTGCAACGCAAGCGGGCACTGCTGGATAAGGAATCCGAATAACTCACGTTTTACCTTTCACCTTAGCTCGCAATCAACCACGACATGAATCACGATCTTTTCGGCCACATGGAACAAGCGCTCATTACATTGCAGCCGGGCGCATTCATCCTGCGTGATTTTGCAGGGGATTGTGCCAGCCAGCTCTGGCAGGATTTGCAACAGGTATTGAGTGCCGCGCCCTGGCGCCACATGCAAACGCCGGGCGGCTTGACCATGTCAGTCGCCATGAGTAATTGTGGAAGGCTGGGCTGGGTTTCCGACCATGCCGGGTATCGTTATGCTGTGGAAGATCCTTTATCCGGCCAGCCTTGGCCACCCATGCCGCCATCTTTTATCACCCTTGCAGAATCAGCCGCTGCCAAGGCCGGATTCGACCGGTTTAGGCCCGATGCCTGCCTGATCAACCGTTACGAAGCAGGGGCCAAGCTCAGCTTGCACCAGGACAAGGATGAGCGTGATTTTTCCCAGCCTATCGTCTCGGTGTCGTTGGGTTTGCCTGCAACTTTCCTGTTTGGCGGATTGAAGCGCACAGATCCGGTGCTGCGTACGGAGCTTCATCATGGCGATGTCGTCGTGTGGGGCGGCCCGGCCCGGTTGCGCTACCACGGCATATTGCCGCTTAAGGCAGGGCAGCATTGCACGGCTGGCAATGCGCGGATAAACCTGACATTTCGCGCGGCTGGCTGATCAGGCTTTTCATCTGCAATCACTACCGTACATGGCGTATTTACTGTTAAATGGTGCACCCATAGACTGACCAATAATAAGGAGAACATGTCATGAAAACCGCTGTTACGCTGCGCCATATTGCCTTCGAGGATCTCGATGGCATTGCGCCATTGCTTGAGCAGGCTAGCTATCAAACCCAGTATATCGATACGCCCAATGCCACCGGCACGGACTTGAAGCAAGCGCGCGATGCAGACTTGCTGGTGGTGCTGGGCGGGCCGATCGGCGTTTACCAGACCGACGACTATCCTTTCCTTCAGCCCGTGATCGACTTGACCGGCGAGCGCCTTAGGCGTGGACAGCCAACCCTCGGGATTTGCCTGGGCGCTCAGATCATGGCGCATTCGCTCGGGGCGAAGGTCTATGCAGGCGAGGCGGGCAAGGAAATTGGCTGGAGCCCGTTAAGCCTCACTGCGGAGGGCCGGCAATCCGTATTGGCGCCGATTGGAGAGGACCATTCGGTGCTGCATTGGCATGGCGACACGTTTGACCTGCCTGAAGGTGCAGTCAGGCTGGCCTCCTCATCCCTCTATGCCAATCAGGCGTTTGCCTACGGCAAGCACGGGCTTGCCCTGCAATTCCACATCGAGGTAACGGCGGCAGGGTTGGAGCGCTGGTATGTCGGGCACGTGGGGGAGCTGGGTGGATTCTCCATTCCAGAACTGCGCAAACAGGGGCAGGCTTTTGCACCGCAATTGGCTCCCAGGCTGGAACGGGTGATCAAGCAATGGTTGAGCCAGTGGTGACAATGCCATGAGCCAGGATGTGAATAAGTACGGCCAGCCTGTTGGTCGCAGCCTGCCTGATTGGCAACCTCGGCCATTCCCGCCGCATACGATTCTTAAAGGCCGCTACTGCTGGCTGGAGCCGATTGATGACAGGCACGCGGAAAGCCTGTTTGCCGCATACCATCAGGCGCCTGATGCCAGGGATTGGACCTATATTCCCCTAGATAGGCCGGATAATCCCGGGGATTGCCAGGCGTATGTTGCATCATTGAAATCCTCTGTTGATCCACAGCATTACGCGATTGTCGATCCACTGAGCGGAAAAGCGCTGGGCACCCTGGCCTTGATGCGCATCAGTCCGGCTGTTGGTTCTGTGGAAGTCGGCTTTGTGGTGTATTCGCCTTTGTTGCAGAAATCCACCGCGGCCACCGAGGCGCAGTTCCTGCTCATGCAATATGCTTTTGAAACCTTGGGTTATCGGCGTTATGAATGGAAGTGCGACAGCCTGAATGCGCCTTCAAAGGCAGCAGCATTGCGCCTGGGGTTCACGTTCGAGGGGATATTCCGCCAGGCCGTCGTCTACAAGGGGCGCAATCGGGATACGGCATGGTTTTCCATCATTGACAGCGAATGGCCCGGATTGGCACAGGTTTATCGGCAATGGCTGTCGCCGGATAATTTTGATGCATCAGGAAAACAGCACCAGCGCTTGCAGGATTTCATGCGGCGCGATGTTGCGGCTGAATAAATGCTTAACCAAGCCTATGAATTAAATAATCTATAAATGATGTTAATTTGGGTGTCGCTTGCCTCTCCTTGGGATAAACAGCGTGTACGGGCTTGGGCGGGGGAGTGAAGTCTTTCAGCACCTCTACCAATGTGCCATTGCTAAGGTCTGCTTCAAGTAATACTTTGCTCATCATGATGATGCCAATTCCTTTTAATGCTGCTTCTCTTAATGCTTGTCCATTGTTGGAAGCAAATCGGGAGTGGTTGCTGCTGTGACGGTTAATTGATTTCTCAACCACTTTCCAGCCACTATGGTTGCGCCAATTAGTGAACCCGAGGCAATGGTGATCGCGTAAGTGTTCTGGCTTCGTTGGAATTCCATGTTTGTCTAAGTAAGCTGGCGATGCGCATATGGCCAGCTCGAATGTGGAAAGTTGACGGGCAATATAGGAAGAATCTGCCAGTTCACCAATCCGAACGGCGACATCGAACCCTTCATCAATGATGTCAACAAAACGGTCAGAGAGAGACAGTTCGATGCTGACCTCTGGATAGGCCATGAGGTAATCGCAAATAATCGGTGAGAGCATCAAGGACCCAAACCAAAGGGATGCCGTGACCTTGAGCAACCCCTTGGGCCTGCCACTGACTATCGTCGCTCCCGCTTCAGCCGCCTCGACCTGCTTGAGGATTTGCTTGCAGCTCTCGTAATAGTCCTTTCCTACCTCAGTCACTTGCAAGCGCCTGGTAGTGCGCTTGATCAGGGTCGCATCCAACCTTCTTTCAATCTCGTTGATATGCTTGGTCACCATGGCAGGGGAAATCCTGAACACGTTGGCGGCAGCCGTAAAGCTTCCAAGCTCCACTACCGAGGCGTACACCTGCATGCTCATAAAACGATCCATTTCACACTTTCAGTAAACAATCTTTTTAATATTACGCTATTTATCACCACTCTCGTAACCGCCAGAATAACTGTCACTCACCAACCAGTGTTATCCCAATTTTTCGTGGGCAATGTCGATGGGATAGCTATCATTCGATTCAAATTCTTATTGAGGTAAACAACCCTATGAAAACATTTCTTGGAATTGGCTCCGGCCCAGGCATTGGCATTGCCACTGCCGAGCGTTTTGCGCGTGAAGGTTTCCAGATCATCCTGGCCAACCGGAATGCCGGCAACACTCAGGCCTTGGTTGATCAATTGAAAGCCAAGGGTTTCCAGGCCGAGGCCAGGACCGTAGATGCGACCGACGCAGCCCAGGTGGCGGCATTGGTGGCTGAAATAGAAAGCCAGTATGGCGCGATCGACGTGTTGCACTACAACGCCGCCAATCTGCGTCAGGCTACAATCTCCAGCCAGCCGAACGACACTTTTGTCAGTGACCTGGCAGTCAATATTGGAGGCGCGTTAGCTGCAGTGCGCGCTGTCGCTCCCAAAATGATAGCCTCCAAGAATGGCACCATCTTGCTGACGGGTGGTGGATTTGCGCTTTATCCCAGCCCCGACTACTTGTCCTTGAGCATTGGCAAGGCAGGTATCAGGACATTGGCGCTCGGGATATTTGAGTCCTTCAAGGAGCAAGGCGTTCATGTGGCGACCGTGACGGTTGCAACGTTTGTGAATCCTGGCTCGAAGGAAGCCCAGGATATTGGCGAGCAATTCTGGCAGTTGCACTCTCAAACCCGCGACCAATGGACGGTTGAAGCAAGCTACCCGGCAAACTGATCGTAAATCCAGGATTTCTCCTTAGGTATTGATTGAGCTTATGGGTGAGCCTGGAATTAAATTACAGTAAGTACAGGGACTGTCAGACTGTTGTCAGCCAGGCTTAAGGTTGATGTATGGACCGCGTGCATAGAATCCCGCCATCATGCGAAAAAGATGGAACGATTTGCTATGTACGGCCTTGCTGCCAATTATGGGCTTGGTCATATCTTCGACGGGGGCTGCAGAGCCTGAGACCCTGACCTTGCGCCAGCTTGCGCAGGAACTGCGTGCGCGCAATGCGCAGTTTATTCAGGCCGAGCAGGAGCGCCAGCAGATCGAGGCGCGCATTCCACAGGCCTTGGCATGGGATCAACCGATGATAGGCATGGAGCAGGCGCCTGTGCCTAGTAACCCTGCCAATATCAATCGTTCCCAGGGGATGAGCTACCGTCTGACGCAAACCATGTCTTTCCCTGGTAAGAAGCGGCTGGCTGCCGATATCCTCGAAGCGGAGGCGGGCAGTGCAGGGGCGCAGATTGATGGGCTTTATGTTGATTTGCTGGCGGAGTTGAAGCGGCAGTATTACCAGTTGCTCGCCCTGCAACAGCAAGCCGAGATCAACCGCAATACCCTGGAGCGCCTCAATCAGGTCAAGCAGGTTGCCAAGGTGCGCTATGCCAATAACGCTGCGGCCTTTGTCGATTACATGAATGCCCAGGTCGCACAGGGCAGTGCCGAAAACGATGTCTACCAGACCCAGCGCCAGATCGAGCAAACCCAGCAAGGGCTGAATACGCTGATTGGCCGCAATCCTACCCAAGCGTTGACAGTGGCGGTCGAGCCTCTGGAAGCATTGAACCTGCGTCCGTTGACTGAGTTGATCCATGCGTCGCAGGGCCAGCATCCCAACCTGCGCAATTCCGCCTATCGTATCCAGGCTGCACGGAAAAACCTGGACCTGGCGAAAAAAGCCTATTACCCCGACATGCAGGTCATCCTGACCAAGAACAGCAATCACCCTCCCTATGGCCTGGCTGGGAATGAGTATGGCGTGGAGGTGGACCTGATCCTGCCGACCTGGTTTTTCGAGCGTGAAAAGGCTGGTGTTAGCGAGGCCAATGCGGGCGTCATTTCTGCCCAGGCAGGTGCCGAGCTTGCCTGGCGCCAGGTACAACTGGAAATTGCCAATGCCTACAGCCAGATACAGCAAGTGCTGAAAGAAAAGGAATTGTTGCAACAGCGCCGCTTGCCGGAGGCCCAGGCTGCCTACCGCCTGGCATTGAACAGCTATGCCAACAATGCCGGGGATTTCAATGGCTTGCTGCTTGCCCAGCAAAACCTGCGCGATACCGAGCTTTCAGCCGCGTGGGTGGATAGCGCATTACAACAGGCCAAGGCCGCGCTTGATGCAGCGATGGGGCTGGGAATGGATACGCCATGAAAAAACTCCTGTTGCCCCTGATATTTGTGCTGGGTGCTGGATTAGGCGCCTGGCTGGCGCCAATTGCATTGAATCCGTCATTACAGCCGGAGGTTGTACGACGGCCCTTTCCGGAGGAGGAAGTTCCCACTTCGGGCAAGGTCGATCCTGATTTTGTTGCCAGTGCCTTGCCTGAGCAACGTGATATTGATGACGTCATCCCGCTGATGGGCAGGCTGGCATTCAACGCCGAGAAAATCCACCTGGTTTCCGCGCGCATCGCCGGCAGGCTGGACCGTATCCTGGTGTTCGAGGGAGCGCAGGTGCGCCATGGGCAGCCATTGGCGGCACTCTACAGCCCGGAATACATCTCTGCCCAGAATGAATTGCTCCTCGCACGCAATACTTGGCGTACCCTGCAATCTAGCCGTGCCACGCAGGAGTTGGCAGAGGATGCTGAATCGACCTTGCAATCGGCGCGCGAGCGCATGCGTGTCATGGGCGCTTCTGAGCAGGATATTGCCGCACTGGAGCAAACCGGGCGTGTCAATGAGCATCTCTTGCTGCGCGCGCCTATCAGTGGCGTGGTGACGCAGCGCAATCTCGATCCCGGCGCTTTCATCAACCTTGGCGATAGCTTCATGTCGCTGGCGGATACTTCCACGCTCTGGTTTTTTGGCAATGTCTACGAGCAGGACTACCAGCGCATCCGGCAGGGCCAATCCTTGCAGCTTGATGTACAGGCCTTGCCTGGCAAGCATTACCGTGCGCGTGTGGACATGCTGTCGCCTACCTTGGATACCGAAACCAATACCTTGCGCATACGCTGCCTGGTGACGAACGATGGCAATTTGCGCCCAGACCTTTTTGCCACTGCCAGTCTGAATGCCGACAGCTATCGGGCATTGCTTGTACCTGCCGATGCTATCGTGCGCTCCCAGCAGGTGGATTACCTGATCGTGGAAACCCAGGATGGGCATTACCGTAAGCGCCAGGTGAACATCAAGCCATACCGGGATGGCCTGGTGGCCGTCACTGAGGGGTTGTCCGCCGATGAAAAAGTCGTTGTGCGCGGCTCAACACTGCTCAACCAGAAACTGTCAGGGGCGGTGTAATGCAGGCAAGCGGTGCCTTCATTGCCGGAGTATTGCGCCGCCGGATATTGATTCTCGGGCTTGCCGTTGGCTTGTTGGTGCTGGGATATGTCAGCTTTGCTAAGCTGCCCATCGAGCCGTATCCCAATATCTCGCCGCTCAATGTGCAGGTGATTACCCAGTGGCAGGGCCGCGGCACCAACGAGGTCGAGCGGCAGATCACCGTGCCGGTGGAAACCGCGCTTGCCAACTTGCCCAACCTCAAGACCTTCCGCTCGGTTTCCCTGTTTGGCCTGTCGGTGGTGACGCTGCAATTCGAGGATGGCACGGATTCCTTTACCGCGCGGCAGAATGTGCAGCTGCACCTGGATACGGCTGAATTGCCGGATGGCGTGCAAAGCGAGCTGAGCCCTGATGCCGATGCCCTGGGGGAAGTGCTGCGCTACCGCGTGGCTTCAGACAGCGGCGATGATGTCATGGTGTTGAAATCCTTCCAGGATTGGGAAATCTACCGCCAGCTCAAGACTGTGCCGGGAATTGCCGACATCAATGGCTTCGGCGGCCCGACCAAGCAATATCAGGTGCTGCCAGATATTCGCAAGTTGCAGTCATACAACATCTCGCTAAATGAGCTGGTGGAGGCCTTGAGCAATGCCAACGCCAATGCGGGCGGCGGTAATTTACGAGCGGGCGAGCAGCAATATGTGGTGCGCGGTATCGGCTTGATCAAGACTCTGCAGGATGTCCGCAATATCGTGATTGTCTCGCGTGGCGGCATCCCGGTCAGGGTGGGTGATGTTGCCCGCGTGGAGTTCGGCTTTGCCCCGCGGCTGGGGGTAGTGCAATACAACGACGACCCGGATGCCGTGGAGGGCATTGTACTCATGCGGCGCGGGGGCAATGCATCGGAAATGCTGCAGCGCGTCCACGACAAGGTGGAGGAAATCAACCGTGGCGGCATTTTGCCGCAAGGCATTACGCTGGAGCCGTTTTACGACAGGCAGGAGTTGCTGAACCTGACCATGGGCACCGTGCATCACACCCTGCTGTTCGGCATGGCTTTGGTGTTGATCGTCCTGTTTGTTTTCCTTGGGAGCTTGCGCGCGGCACTTGCGGTGGCAGTGGTGATTCCGCTCGCGCTCAGCGTCTCGTTCGCCGGCATGGTGCTGGCGATTCCCGCCAACCTGATCTCGCTTGGCGCGATTGATTTCGGCTTGATCGTCGATGCCGCGGTGATCGTGATCGAAAACATCATGCGTCGCCTCGAAGGCGGTACAAGCAACCTGCGCCAGACCATCGTCGCGGCAGTGGCAGAAGTACAGCGCCCGATGATTTTCTCCACCATGATTATCATCATGGCCTATGCGCCGCTGTTCATCATGGGCGGCGTGGAGGGCAAGATTTTCCATCCCATGGCCTATACCATGGGGCTGGCTTTGCTGGCTTCCATGGTACTAAGCCTGACCTTTATTCCCTCTGCGGCATCCTTCCTGTTCACGCCTGACAAACTTGCGCACCGTCCGGGCATGATCAATGTCCTCATCAAGCTTTACCAGCCAGTCCTGGCAAGGCTGCTCCGCAATCCGGGGCTTGTGGCCGTGGCGGCCTTGCTGGTGTTTTCCATTGCCCTTTTTGGCGCCAGCCGGTTGGGCACCAGCTTTCTACCGACCCTGGAGGAAAACAACCTCTGGTTACGCATCAGCCTGCCGAATACGGTGGACCTGCATTACTCCTCTGACTTTGCCACTCAGGTGCGTGATTATTTGCGCAAGCAGCCGGAGGTCAAGACGGTGGTGGCGCAGATTGGCCGCCCCGATGATGGCACCGATGCTACGGGCGTATTCAATGTCGAGTTCGGCGTTTACCTGAAGAAACCGGAGCAATGGCCGCAAGGCGTAACGCGGAGCGACCTGGTGCGCAGGGTAGAAGGTTATCTGCAGCAGATTCCCGGCATTGAGTATAACTTCTCGCAATATATCCAGGACAACGTGGCCGAGGCGCTTTCGGGCGTGAAGGGAGAAAACTCAGTCAAGATATTTGGCGATGACCTCGATGTGCTGCACGAGAAAGCCCTCGAGGTGCAGGCCGTATTGCGAGATATCGAGGGCATGAGCGATGTCGGCATTTTCCGCGAGCTGGGGCAGCCTACCATGAATATCCGCGTGGATCGCGAGGCCAGCGCGCGCTTTGGCCTGAATGTGGCCGATATCCAGGCGCTGGTGGTGAACGCCATCGGCGGCAATCCGGTTGGAAAGGTTTTGGAAGGGGAGCGTAGCTTCGACCTGGCATTGCGCTTTCCTGCCGAGCAGCGTAACCGCCTGGACTTGATTCAGCGCCTGTTTGTCGATACGCCGGATGGGCAACGCATTCCCTTGGCTATGGTAGCGCAAGTGGAGCTCAGCGACGGGCCGTTTTTTATCTATCGCGAATCAGGGCGCCGCTTTATCGCGATCCGGTTCGGCGTGCGTGATCGCGACCTGGGCAGTGCCGCGGCCGAGGCGCAAAAGCGGGTGGTCGAGCATGTCGACTTGCCCCGTGGTTACCGCATGCAATGGGATGGCCAGTTCAACCAGATGCAGGAGGCGCACAAGAAGCTTGCCATTATCGTGCCGCTCACTTTATTGGCGATCTTCATCATGCTGTATTCCGCATTCGGCAGCGCCAAGGATGCCAGCCTGGTCTTGCTCAATGTGCCATTCGCCACCATTGGCGGCATTGCAGCGCTATACCTCGCAGGCGAGGAGCTTTCCATCTCGGCTGGCATCGGCTTTCTCTCCTTGTTCGGTATTGCCATCCAGGATGGCGTGATCCTCATCTCCTATATCAAGAGTTTGTATAATCAAGGGCACCACGACCTGGAGCAGGCCATTCTTGAAGGAGCCTCCATGCGATTGCGCCCGGTGTTGATGACCGCCATGCTGGCGGGCTTGGGCCTGTTGCCCGCCGCCTTGTCGCAGGCCATCGGCTCGCAAGCCCAGCGCCCCTTGGCATTGGTGATTGTGGGTGGCATGGTTACTACCACCTTGCTTACCTTGCTGGTGCTGCCCGTGGTGTTTGGCTGGATCTATCGCCATTATCCCAGGAGCGTCAGCACCGAGAGTGCTTATTAAAGGAAGACTATGCGCATATTGGTTGTTGAAGACGATGCCATCCTTGCGGAAGGTACTTGCGAGTCGCTTACCAGGGCGGGCTACGCCGTAGATATTGCTGAAACCGGCACTCGCGCCAATGTAATGATAGAAGCAGGCGGTTACGACATGGTGTTGCTCGACATCGGCTTGCCGGGCATGGATGGTTTCGAGGTGCTGCGCCGCCTGCGCAAACACAACAGCAATATCCCTGTCCTGATTATTTCAGCCCGAGATGATGTCGATTTCCGCATTTACGGCCTCGACCTCGGCGCGGATGACTTCATGCTCAAGCCTTTTGTGCTGGCCGAACTGCACGCCCGCACCCGTGCCTTGCTGCGCCGCCATACCTTGAACGAGCGCAACACCCTGGCATGCGGCAAACTGGTGGTCGACCTCAGCGCCCAACGGGCTAGTGTGGACGGCGAGCCCATCGAACTTTCCATTCGCGAGTGGGATGTGTTGGTTTATCTCTTGCGTAATCTCGGCAAGGTCGTGCGCAAGGAAGCCATCATCGAAACCCTGTGCGACTGGAAAACCGACATCAGCGTCAATGCGGTTGAGGTCTATATTTCGCGGTTGCGCACCAAGCTCGATGCGCATGGCATCAATATCCGCACCGTGCGCGGCTTCGGCTATCTGCTGGATGAACCTGCCGTATGAAACCAGCCAATAGCCTCCGTCGCAAGCTCCTGCGCTGGCTATTGGTTGCGCTGAGCGCGCTGGTGGCCGTTGGGATCGTCACCGACTACTTCATGGCGCTAGAGCCTGCGCGTGAAGTCTACGACCAGCATCTTCTCAAGCTGGCCTACAACCTGGAACGGTCATTGCCGAGCGATCAAGCCCGATGGCAGGCAAGCTACCCAGAGATAGAGCGCACATTGCTACGCAGCGAGCAGGATAGCTACGATTCTGCCAAGGCGGCGATTTTCGACCTGCAAGGCCGGTTTATTGCTGGCGTGCAAGATTTGCCGATCCGTGCGGCAGGCAACGACAACAAGCCATTGTTTTATGAGGCGGAATACAAGGGCGACCCGATTCGCGTTGTCGTATTCAAAAGCCAGTCGTTGGATGCCGTGTTCTACCTTGCGGAAACCACCTACAAGCGCAATCGCCTTGTGCAAAAGACCTTGCTGCACATGATAGTGCCTGAACTGGTTTTTGCCATTTTCTCCATCGTCGTGTTATGGATCGGGGTAGGGCGCGGCTTGCAACCGCTCGCGCAAATCCGCGCCCAGATCAACGCCCGCTCTGAAACCGACCTCAGTCCGATGGATGAGGGCAAGGCCCCGGTGGAAATCCGCGAGATCATTGTCGCGCTCAACTCCTTGCTCGCAAGGCTGGATCATTCCCTCAAGCTGCAAAACCAGTTCCTTGCCAATGCCGCACACCAACTGCGTACGCCACTGGCCGGCTTGCAAATGCAGTTGGAACTGGCGTCGGACCAAACCCCGGAAGACCGTGCGCAGTCCCACGAGCGCATGCTGGTGAGCACCCGGCGCATCGTGCGCCTTGCCAACCAGCTATTGGCGCTTGCCAGGGCCGAAGGCGAGGGCGAGGTCAACAAGTTTACTCCTCTGGATATTAGCCATGCGATTGAAGCTATGGCAGCAGAATGGCTGGCACGCGCTTATGACAAAGGCATAGACCTCGGTTTCAACCTTGAAAGCGCCCAGGTCAGCGGCAGCCTGTGGCAAATTCAGGAAATGCTTGCCAATCTTGTAGATAACGCCCTGCGTTACACGCCAGTGGATGGCAACATCACCATCCGTTGCATGCAGCATGGGAGCGAAGTATGGATAGAAGTGGAGGACAGCGGCCCAGGCATAGCGCCAGACCAGCGCGAGAATGTTTTCAATCGCTTCTTCCGCCTTGATGAAAACCAGGAAGGTTGCGGGTTAGGGCTGGCGATTGTGCGTGAAATTGTCCGCCATCACGGCGGAAAAATCACATTGGAAACTCCTGAGCATGCTCAGGGCACTTTAGTGCGTATCACTTTGCCTCGCCTGCAAGGCCAAGAAGTTAATCTTTTTGAATTGAATAGTTGATGCAATGTTGACTCAATGGGTGCTGAGAGAGAAAACTAAGAGTTGTAACTTATTGATTTTTCATGGTGCCGGGGCCTCAATCAAACAAATCGTTGTAAGCCTTGTGCTGCAACGGTCTTGTAAATTCAATTTTTCAATATGCCCCCAATTATGCCCCCAAACCATCATTGTCACTCTGCTTGCTGGTGGGCCGCTTCCCGTTTTTCCTCCCTGGCTATCTTGGTGGGTGGAGTCAGTAATTCCCCGGCCAGGTCTTGCAGCTTCAGCAGCAGGGTAAGGTGATGCTGCGCCCAAATAGGCAGGGGAGCATTGGCCGTCATCCAATTGGATACTGCTACCTTGCTCAAGCCTGTTGCCAGGGCGAAGTCTGATTGTTTCCAGCCCAGCTTATGCAGGCCTGTCTTGAACTCATCTACTGTCATAGGTACCTCTCTTATCCGGCTGGTGGTGTTAGCCAAAGGCTAACACCTTAGTTATGGTTAAGCAACTTTAACTTATTTAAATTTATCGTTTATGTAAAAGTGGGAAAATAATATCAATAAGTTACTTAAATTTAACTTAAAGTGGGAAATAGTTAAATTTGTTTATTTAACATAACGCCCGTTATATGAAGCGGTTTGGAAAATTTAAGGAAAGTGGGAAACCTAGTATTGGCGCGTCTTTCAGGGCATTTTCATGACTATTGCGCATGTCTGTATCATGGTACGGCTGCATTATTGTGCTGTCAGGTGCCTGTTCATTGCCCCACCCCCATGGGATTTCGCGGGGCTGCGAACAAAGGTAGGCAGGCGGTCTAGAGGATGGATGCTATAGACTTTTGACCCCCCTCCCTTGCTGCTGTATAACATAACCCCCTTAGCAAAATCTCATGGCTGGAAATCCAAGGGGGTTCGAATTACCCGTGATAAGGGAAACCTCTAGAAGGACCCGTAAATGTATACCGATCTGGTATACCTTTCTGTCATCTCAATCCACCAGCAACCAACCTCAAAAATCCCCGCGCATTTATATTCTGAAGCCCAGGCTTCACACGCGTTTTTCTCTCCTTATTGATTTTTTGAGTCGGGGCAAGTCGGGGCGCTCGGGGCACCGCGTCATTACTGGGTTTCAGCCGCCCCGAATTTCCGGGGCATACTCGGGGCAGTCGGGGCGACATTGTTCAAAACCGTGCAATGCCGTCCGTCCATTTACTGCGTTGGGTGACACAATCAAGCCTCATCATCACTATCAAATATCTTGCTGGTGATTCTGTAGCAGCGGGTATTGCCTTCACCTGGCAACCTTTCCTTGCGTGTGTAACCTTTACCATCTGGTATAAGAATGCCCTTGTCCACCAGCAGGCGGCAGACGGTGCGGCGGTCAAATCCCTTGCATATCTCCTGTTCGAACGTGACGGGGAACACGTAGTAATCCGTATCCTTGGCCTTCTTCTCATCGCCTTCAGGATAGGTGCTGCCGCTATAGATCGGCTTACCTTGCTCATCCTTGGCATCGTAGTGACGCCGGTAGCCCGCCCGGTTCACGGTCTTGGGGGCATGCTGGCTGGTATCGGATGCTGGCCTATCCCAATCGGTAAAACGCGCCTCACCATGCAGCTCGAAGAATTGGCGCACTTGGGCCAGCATGGCCGCCTGCTCCTGGTTGCCTGCACCGCCACGCTGGGCCAGCCATGCCTTGAAGCACGTGGCCGCTGCCTGGCTGGCTTCACCGGCTTGCCATCCGGTAATGCCCCATTGCGTTGCCAGCTCACCCGCTGCACTCACCAGGCCAAAGCGCAAGGCGGCCCGGGTTGCCTGCCCACCAGCATCAGCAGGCAAGTGATCCTGGTTGAATAACTCCTGCTCTTCCTTGATGGCCCGCTGTACATCCTGATATTGCTCTACCAGGTGCTTGATAAATGCCAGGGCAGGGGAGCCGTAATGCTTGATGGCTAGCTCATTGATCATCTTGGAGAAAGCCGCGCCACCAGCATGGCCGTGGATCTGTTCAAACAATCCCAGCCCCTTGCCTGCATTCGCTGGGATATCCAACAAACGTATCTCCTGCCCAGCCTTGGGTTTCTTCCCAGCCAATGCCATATGTTCAGCTAGACCAGCTTCACCACTTGAGATAAATAACAAGCGCCAGGTAGCAGTATCACGCATCGCCCCGGTTCGGCCTGACCGCACCTTGCCGCTGCCATTGGCAAGCATATAAGCCACTTCACCCGCTGCCCTGGGATCTACCTGGCTGATCTCGTCCAGCACCAGTAAGCAATCAGAATGCTGGGCGGCCAAAGCCTCTAACCCGTTATCCGTGGCCCGCCACCGCTGCAGGAAGTCAGCCCCACCCCATACCGATGAAGCCACGCGTAACGCCGTGGTCTTGCCCGTGGAGCTATCACCCCGATAATGAAAGCCACCGGACTCCATGCCCGTGACGTGCAACAACGGCCCGGCAAAGGCCGCTGAAATGGCAAACACCAGGCGGGAATTACCCGCACACAAGCCCGCCAATGCTTGCCAATCGGCCAGCTTACCGCGTGTCTTGAACGTGCTAGGTGTGGCGTTCAATGACTGATACAGAATGCGTTCGTCATCTGTCTGCCCGATAGTCCTATCCGGCATCACAAACACCTGGTCATGCCAGCCGGTACGCTCCACGCAACGGGCACGGGCTGTTACATTGGCCGTTTGGATATACTGGCTCAACAGATTGCGGGCCTTGGTGGACTGCGCAATCAGCAAGCCCATGCGGGATAACTCACGCCGGTATTCCGTGCCATCCCCGGCCAGCATCTCCATAGGCAAAGCCCAGGCATGATGCTGGCCATCCGGATCATCAAACTCCAACAAGTGCCCCCAGCTCTCGCTTTTGGCATCGCGGGTAACAGCCGTAATATCCAGCCTGGAGCATATCCATAAGGGCGGGGCATCATTACCGGTATCTGACTTGCCGTAATACCACACACCCTGATCATTCACATGGAAGCGACTGATAGGAGTATCGGATGCATCGTCCTGCATGGGGGCTGATACGCTGGTGTGTACAGACGTCTGCACAAAATCTACTTGCTTTGACAGCTCGGACATACGCTTAGCCGTCCATCCCCGGGCTACTAGGTCAGCTGCATCATCCTTATCTTGTAGGCTCTCGATCACGGCCAGGTTGATATGCTGCACTTTTGCCGCCCCTGCCTTGCGTAACAGACCATCAACGGCCTGCATGCACTTCACCCCGGCTTCGTCATTGTCCCGCCATAGCCAGACATTGCGCCCGGCCAATGGTGACCAATCCGTTTTACCCGGTGCCTGGGCACCGTTCAGCATCGTGGTGGTGACGGCGGCAGGGAACAATACAGCGGCGGCATCGGCGGCTTTCTCGCCCTCGCACACAATCACCAGGGCATCAGGCTTACCCACCAGCCCCGGCAGATTGTATAAAGGCCGTGGACTATCCAAGCCTTGCCATCGCCATTCCTGCTTACCCTGGGCATTCCTGCACCAGGTCAACGGCACAAACTGTTTCCGGTCGCTGGCCTGGCCCGGCTCAAACCGATACACCAGGCACAACAGCCCACCGGCGGCATCACGATATTCCCATTGCATGGATGGCAGCCCATACCGGTAATGCCGATCAAATGGACGTGGTGCATCCGAAGGCACGGGCAACACCGCTTCCCACTCGGGCTTTTTGCTGGTGGGTAAGGCTTGGGTATTGCCTACCTTGTTTTGCGAGCTTGTGCCGCGTTTCTGAGAGCCGCTTTTACCGCTATCCAACCCGAGGAACTGGGCTAGCAGCCTGGAAGCCTCACCTTGCCCGACTCCCTTGATATACGCCACCAGCGAAACCAAGTCTCCACCTTTGGCGTCATCTGCAAAATCCGCCCATGCGCCGGTATCCAGGTTGATGGAAAACGAGCCAGGCTTGCTATCTGCTCGCCTGGGGTTCAGGGGCAAATACTCACGGCCTTGTTGTTTGCCGCCTGGGCACCATCGGGAGAGCACTCTATCAATGCTGGCGAGAGCCGCTGCCTTTACTTGTGCGATAGAGGCCATGCTTAGCCCTCATGGCTGGGCTGAGATGCGGCGATGAAGTCGGCAGCCTCAGCAATATCGCCGTGCTTCTCGGCAATGCGTTTTAGGCTTTCATCGATAGAGGCAAGGTGCTTGATGATTACGGCATGCTGGTGGCCGGTATACCCAGCGGCCATCATGTTCAGTAAAGCAGGCATCAAAGTTTTGGAAGCATCCTTTTTATAGTCCTGTACACGTTTTAAGGCATCGCTGTTGGCAATGATATCCGCCGCCTTATTCAGCATACGATCTGCTAACGCTGCCGCTTCATGCTCCCCTAGAGCATTGGATGATACGGGCTGTATCGGCTCATCAAATAGGTTCATTTTGCAGCCCCTTCCTGAGCAAGGCGGGCAATCAGGTCATGAATATCCTCGGCTTTCCATACGGTGGTATTGGCCCCCAGCTTAATGGGGGCTGGGTATTTCCCGGCTTTAACGCCGCTCCACCATGTGGACTTGCCTACAGGAATAACAGAAAGGATTTGGGGCAGGCGGACAAAGCCTGTATTGGGTAGGGTGTTTTGAAGCATCGCAGTTTCCTCAAGTCTTGCAGCATCCGATTGGGTGCTGTGCGATGCTTATTTAATAAGTTAGGACAAGTAAAATTAAGCCCCGGGTCATCTATACCCTAAAACTCAGAGGCATCTTCACTTTCATTACAAAAAGCAGTTAACCGTCTAAGTATTTTTTCTGCTGTTTTTTTAGAAACACCCCAGTCCCTCTCTAATGCATATCCAGTAACTGCCGGATTGGCTAACTTATATTTAATAATACGTAGCTCTGTTGCAGAGTCATGAGTATTACCTCTCATGTACTCAAAATAGTCTAGAACTGATCTTTTTCTGGATATCCACTCGTAGTAATAAATCACACCTGCCCGGAAATAATCCCAAGCTATAGCTTTATTGTTTTCCCTGATGCAAGCATTGAAACATCCATAAGCCTCTAATGCAGAACAAAAATATTTTATTGATGCAATAAATTGTTTATTTTTTGGCACTCCGGATTCAATAGGGATCAATACAGCTACACGTTGTTTTATTCTTGGGATATCACTTATTTTTAAATGATAATTTGACTCATATTCTTGGATAGGAATATCAGATTGATATTCAATATATATGCTATCCAAGAAACTCTGTTCAAACTCCACCAAATCTTTTTCTAACCTACCCAATAATATTGCATCATATTTAAAGTTCCCCATTTTTATAGCCCTTTAATAATGGATGTTAACTAGCTACGCACAATAGACAAAGCACTGCTATTCAATTTGTAAGATTCTCCTTTCTGTACGATCTGTTTGATTGCAGATAAGTGACGTAATATCTCTGCTTGGGCTGAGCCAGTAAATATGAAGCGTGTATCATCTTGTGCCAATCGTAAAAAGGCACCTCCATATGTTTCAATTGCAAACAACGCATTAGCCTTAACTTCCTGCAAAGGAAGTTTTTGCTTTTTTTTCCGCTCTTCAGTACGCTGCTTTTCTTGGTTTTTCCTGGCCTCCACCTCCCTTGCTCTTTCCTGCTGTTCATCAAATAAGCGCCGTTGTTCTTTTAGAAATATAGCTTGCTGCTTGGTAGCTGGCATTGTGAAGCTTATATTGCTCTTTGCTTTACCCCTCACTTGTAGAGACGGATAAGGAACACGGAAACCCCGTTGATTGCCAAAAATAAGTATTGGCCCATGTGGTGTGAATACCACTAGCTGTGTACTTTTGTTATTACCTGCAAATCCAGGCAACCAATCAGGGAGTAATAACCCTGCTGATATCAAAGCATTTGGGCTGGCAGTACAAGTAAGACGCCCATAGCTACTAGATACCCTTATTTTTCCAAGCGGGGTGTCAATGTCAAAGTAAATTGAACCCCAATCACCAACCTTAAAATCATCAGGGATTGCAATACAAGGGTAGCCATTGGGTAGTGTAGTGATAGACTCAGCATTAGCCATGATAAAACCTCCTACTTAGGTTTGATTGTGGTCAGGGGTTGCTGGTGTTCGCACCACCAGCCGCCCCGGTTTTTATACGTGAATCCGCACGTATTACGGTAATGCTCTTTTCAAATTGCTGGTGGATATGCCAGCAGAAATAACAGGCGCGTTGCCGATTGTGCGGACGGCATTGCACGGCCGTGAACAATATTGCCCCGACTGCCCCGAGTATGCCCCGGAAATTCGGGGCGGCTGAAACCCAGCAATGACGCGGTGCCCCGAGCGCCCCGACTTGCCCCGACTCAAAAAATCAATAAGGAGAGGAAATTACCTGTAAAGATGTTGAGAAAGGGTGACAAATTGTCACCGTTATTAAATGACTCTCTCCAAAAAAAATCATCATGCTGCCCCTTTCAAATTGATCACTTTTGCACCCGCTTTCAACTCATCCAAATAATCAGCCCATGCCTGCATCATCTCTTTTCGCTGCTCGATGAACTTGGTCCGATTATAGGCACTGCCCAAGGCATCCGGCACCTTATGCGCTAGCTGGTGCTCGATGATGTGTGGGTCGATATTCAACCGTTCATGCAACAGGGTGCGCGCCATTGCCCGGAATCCATGGCCGGTAATCTGTGTCTTGGTGTCGTAGCCCATGCGTTTCAATGCGGCATTGATGGCGGCTTCGCTCATGGGCTTCTTGGGGTCATGTCCACCCATGAACACAAACTCACCATGGCTTGATACTGGGTGCAGGTCTTTCAGCAGGGCAATGGCCTGGGTAGAGAGTGGAACAAGATGATCTGTCTTGGTCTTGCTCACCCGGTAGCGCCATTCACCAGCCTCTAAATCAATATCTGTCCAGCGAGCCGCACGCAGCTCGCCAGGACGTACGAAAAACAATGGGGCAAGGCGTAGGGCTGTTTGAACTGTAAACGTACCTGTAAAGCCATCAATGGCCCTCAACAATTCTGCTACTTGCTTGGGATCCGTGAAAGCGGCCATATGTTCTACGGTTGCTGGTGGTAATGCCCCCTTTAAATCGGCAGTCACATCCCGAATAGCCCGGCCAGTTTGCACGGCATAGCGGAACACTTGCCCGGCAGATTGCAAGGTGCGGTGTGCTGTCTCTAGCTTGTTCTGGTTTTGAATACGCTTGATGCATTCCAGTACTTCAGGGGCGGTGATATCGGCAATAGGCTTGTTGCCAATCCAGGGGAATAGGTACAACTCAAACCATCTGAGTGTTCTTTGCTGATGCTTCTGTGTTTTGCCCGCCATATAGGATGCCATCCACTCCCTGGCGACCAATTCAAAGTTATTGGCAGCATTGGCCTGGTTGCTTTGCTTGGCTGCTTTTCTGGTTTCGCCTGGGTCGATACCTTGGGCAAGCAACTTCTTTGCTTCTGCCAGCCGATCACGCGCCATGGAAAGGGTGACGGCAGGGTAAACGCCAAAGGCAAGCCGCCTCTCCTTGCCATTGAAGCGGTATTTCACACGCCAATACCTGGAGCCATTGGGCATGACTTCCAGGTACATGCCCCCACCATCTGCCATCTTGTATGACTTGGCCTCGGGCTTGGCTTTACGTACTGCTACGTCATTGAGTTTCATGGGGGCATTTCCTCATCTGGGGGCATCAGATAGCCGCTGTTGGGTATATGCCCCCAATTATGCCCCCAATTATGCCCCCACTTGATAGCGGATTGCAATGGACGTGATTGAACGGTAGTGAACAAAAAACCCCGGAATCACTAGGATTTTCGGGGTTTTGTGGACGGCTTTGAATTGCTTGGAATAGGTATTTGGTGCCCGGGGCCGGAATCGAACCGGCACGCCCAAAGGGCGAGAGATTTTAAGTCTCTTGTGTCTACCAATTTCACCACCCGGGCAGGGAGATGCTTGAACCGCCTCGAACGAAGCGAGGCCGTATTCTATCATCGTGCAGACCAAATTGAGTAGCCGAAAATACCAAAATCTCAATGCCCGTGCTGCTTCCGACTTAAAATGAGCAAGTCTTCATCAGTGAACCGCTCCGGGTTTTACGGAGGCTCCAAGTCTTGCTGGAATGGGTCGCCTGGATCAACCAAAAACGTTTGCACTTATCCATCGGCTATCTCTCGCCCGCCGAAGCTGAGGCAGACTACTACAACCAACTCGGCAATACTGCCGACGAGGCTGTTTTACTTTAACCAAATAGCCTCCGCGATTTCCGGGGCGGTTCAGATCATGGTTCATTGCAATATCGACTGAACCTAGTCTTGCATCGCCAGTCTCTTAAGTCATACCAGTCAATCGGGTCATTATGCGAAAAATAATATTGTCTGCACTTTTATTGAGTGCATGTTCTGGAGTCCCGATACAAGGTGCGGCTAGCAAGCCAGTGCCCCAGGAGCGGATATATGCAACCTATCCGAAGTTTTTTACCGGGGCTTATGTGACGGTGCGCCGTGATCAGGCACCCAAGGAGATCGGCATAGGCTGTGAGAATGAGATCTATATTGATAATATTCGCGCGTATACGATCATGCCGGGTGAATATGTGACGTTCTTTTTGACGGATGGCAAGCATGTGCTCAAGGTGGATACTGGCCGGGGATCGTGCCAGGGGCGTCCTAGCTCTGAGGAAATCAATGTTTCCAATGGCATTTCCCAGGAGTACAAGTTGATTAGTCCGCCTGGCGACACTTTGCGATTGTTCCGGACCATGTAGCGGGGCAGGCTGCTAAGAAGCCTGCCCTAAATTGTTATGTGAATGTTGTCGAAATGAAAGAAGTGATAATCTAAGAGCCTGTTCACGATATTTTCATGGGGCAGGTTGCCCTGTCAGGGTGGTCGATGCAAGGCGCAAGCCGCAGACGGGCTTATTGCCCGGCGAGGATTTGCAACGCCGCAGCGGCTGCTGTGACAGGGCAACCCGAAGGGCATGGTTCCAAATTGTGCCCGCTCCGCTGTTGCAGTCCTGGGTGAGGCAATGAGCATTACCCAGGACTGCGTTTTAAAACTTGCGTGTCCTATGAAAATATCATGAACAGGCGCTTGCTTCACTATGCAGCATATCACCACCTAAATTCATATTCTGACAGGAGATTTAAATGCTAAGGAAAACGCTCGCCATCTGTATGTTGGCAACATTGGGAAGTGCCCATGCTGCGACTCCCTCCGATGACTTGATATACAAGTTCATGGAGGCTTCCAATATCAAGGGTGCGTTGGAGAGCATGCGCACCAATGCTGATAACGCATTGAGGAATAACTTCCTGCAATCGCTGCAATACCAGCAGTTGAATGAACAGCAGAAGAAAATTGCCGAAGAGGCCAGCGAGAAGGCGGTGAAGGTGCAGCAAGAGCATTTGTCCTATGATGCCATCGTCAAGCTGGTGCTGCCTTTGTACCGTAAGACTTTCACGCAGGAAGAGCTGCAGGCGGCGATCAATTTCTATACATCGCCAATCGGCCGTTCCATCAATCAGAAAATGCCTGGGCTGGGGGTTGAGTCATTGAAGCTTACCAACGAGCTTAACCAGAAGGTCATCCCGCAATATCAAAAGATTGCGCAGGAGGCTGTGGAGCGTATCAAGCAGGTGAGATAGGGATACAAGCAGGCGGATGGCCAGCCGGTCGAGTTACTCCGCCTTGTTCTTGGCTGCTGGATTGTCCTGTGGCGGCACTGCTATGACTTGCCCGACAGTGTGCGGTTCTGTTTGCATCATCATGATGGCATCGAGTGCCTGTTGCTCATCAAGCTGGGGCTTTTCGGGCTCCAGCAATGAGTGCCAGTGGGACTGCACAACACTTTTTAATTGATGCGCCTCTTCCGGCAGGTCCAGCAGGACAGGCAGGCGCACAATCCCGCTATTGGAAATGGCAAACAGCACGACTGCCAGTGTCAGCATGGCGATGACCACTTGAGTGCGTGCACTGTCACGATGCCTGCGGTTTTCTTCCTGAAAGTCGCTCAAGTTTTTCCAAGCCAGGCCAGTGACTTTGTAGCTGCCTTTGGGGGTCAGTTCCACATCGCGTGTTTCCACGAGTGATGCCAGTTGGTACTTCATTTTCTGTAAATACCAGAGCCGGTCTTCCTGGGTAAAGCACAGGTAGCCGTACATTTCCCCCATGAGTTCGCTGAGCGTGAACGGCGTTTCAGACACGGCTTTGTGCGCCACAATGTATTTGAGCAATTCATAGCGCTCACGCGTTTCTGTCGGCCTGCGGTTGAGAAGGGTGCTGGCCAGGAAATGCTTGATATTGGCCGTCCAGCGGTAGATCGGCGTGAGGATGATGGGAAGTGCCAGCATCAGCCGGGCCAGCGATGTATAGCGGCGGAAGCGGTTGTTGCCTGCGACTGAATAGCGATACTCAACGACAATGTTCTGATAGGGAAAGCGCTCGATCGGGCTGGCAATGACGTTGCGCGATAATGCGCCCTCAGGGTTCAGCGATTGCCCATAGACATTGCTGCCGTCCACTGCCAGGATTTTCTGCACTCCGTATTGCGATGTGGTGGCCACGATGTTGAAAGCACGCTCGCGCTTGCCAAGCAACATAATCATGAGTAACCAGAGGTTGAGTTTCATAGGTATTCAGAAAAATGTCTGTCCTAGCTACTTATGCCATAGGGTAATAAGTTGATAAATCATTCAAGCGATTCTAAAGCCGGGTAATTTGCCGAGTTTAATGGAAATTTTTATCAAATGTACAAAATCATCGTGGCCAAGATGCTTCCAGCCCTTTAATTCACTGGATTGGTCTGCAATTATGGCGGTCAAGGCATTGTAGCAATCAGCGATATAGCTGATCTGCGTGGTGCAAGGCGTATTGGTGAAGGCTGTCCCGTAGATTGTTCTGCAGGCTTCGGCGCAACCGTTGAGTAATATTTTATCAATGGTTGTTCGATGCAATATTGTTTGGGAGTCGACGCAGAGAGTGATTGATTTCTCGGGGATAGCGTCATCATCAGATGTCCACCAATCCTTAGGGATGCCGGTGGCATTGATTAGCAACTGGAAATTAGCCCCACGGGGCATTCTGTTGTGCTTTATCCATTCATGTACTGTCTGAACAGGCAAGCCATTTTGTTCAGCCCAAGACTTGGCAGATTGCTTGCCAATGACCCTGAGTAGTTTTTTTGCAATCCCACTCATCCGATATTTTTTACGACTCGGATAATATTTTGAATAACAGGGATATGCTTTCAATCCCTTTGTTATTGATATAAATAACCAATATCCCCTCCATTTTTCAACAATATTTCCGAATTAATATATTGACATCCGAATTAGGATGATTTTTAATTGATCATCTTCCATTTGTTTGGCATCAAGAAGCTTAACGACAAGTCGCTATGAAAGATGAAAAAAAATTAATGTCCAGAGATTGGCATCGAGCAGATATCATCGCGGCAGTGCGGAAAACCCAGACTAACCTGCAGCAGCTATCCAGGCGTTACGGTTTGTCGCGAACGACATTAAGTAATGCTCTTTATAGTCCATGTCCCCGCTATGAGCGCTTGATTGCAGAGCATCTTGGAGTGACTCCGCAAACAATCTGGCCGAGTCGATATCATCTTGATGGCACGCCCAAAAGTGGCAAAGGGGAGCGTAGTCTTGATAGAACCAGGCGACCCAGGGTCAATGTTAGCATTGCCAGTGATTCGTGCAATCAATATCCGGCGTCATCAAGGCAATTATTTCAAGCGGAAACTGGCAAGGACAATAAAAAATATTTCCAAGATACCCGGCATCCTTACGATGCTGTAACTGGTTTGCCTGGAAAAGCACTCTTTATAGAGCACCTTAACCAATTTATTTCATACGCAAAACGGCATCCCCTGCGTAAGATTGCCGTACTGGTCGTGCGGCTTGACCATTTTGAGCAAACCGCAGAAATGCTGGGTGCTGCAAATGCCAATAGCCTGCTCAACGAGTTGGCTGCCCGTCTCAATGACAAACTGCCTGTGGCGCATTTGGAAAAGGATGAGTTTGCCGTATTGCAAACCAGCCATGGAGACATGGATGCCGGCCTTTCCAAGGCCTCCAAGGAAATCAGGGAGGTTTTTTCCAAGCCGTTCCAGACCGACGGAGGCGAGGTCATTCTATCCGCCTGCGTTGGTGTTGCGGTTTACCCATGGCACGGCAAGGATAGCAGCGAACTGCTATCCAATGCATCCTTTGCCTTGTTGTCCAGGCGGGAGCCGGACAATCAAGGCATCTATATCTATTCTCCGCAGGCAGTGGGAGGAGAGCGGGAACGCCTCTATCTGGAAGCGGCACTGCATCGCGCCCTGGAGCGTAATGAATTATCTCTTTATTTCCAGCCGCAAATTGATGTCAGCTTGGGGAAAATCATTGGTGCTGAAGCGTTATTGCGTTGGCAGCACCCCGAAAAAGGATTTATCGCACCGGACCATTTCATCCCGATTGCGGAGAAAAACGGGCTCATCCTGCCTATCGGGATATGGGCGCTGCGCCAAGCCTGCAGGCGGTTTTGCGTGTGGAAAGCGCAAGGTATAAAGCTGGAGCGCCTTGCCGTCAATATTTCGGCAAGGCAATTTCACGAAAAGTATTTTCCCGAGATTGTGGGAGGTATCTTGCAGGAAACAGGGGTTCCGGCCGATTGCCTGGAATTTGAAATCACTGAAAGCCTGTTGCTGCGAGATCTCGATAAAGTCATCGCCATCATGACGGAGTTGAGGAACCTGGGCGTCCATATTTCATTGGATGACTTCGGTACCGGATATTCTAATCTCTGCTATATCAATCGGCTGCCCATTGACAGTATCAAGATTGACAAGTCATTTATCCGCGACATCACCACCGACAGGAATAGTGCCGCAATTGCCAATGGCATCTTGTCTATTGCGCATCAGTTAGGGCTGAGGGTAATAGCCGAAGGCGTGGAGACCAAGGCCCAGCTCAATATGCTGATCAACAGCGGATGCCATCTCGTGCAAGGCTATTACTTCCATAAGCCCATGCCCGAGGATGCCTTCACCAATATCCTGAATTACCCACCGGTTACCCATCTTTACTTTGCTTCCAATGACAAGGTTCCCTTCGAGGAAGCCAGGAGGCAATAAACAAAATCAAGTGCAATTCTATTAACCAGGGGAGGAATCGCAGTGAATCGTGGCTACAAAACTATATGGAATAAAGTCCGCCAGATGTATGTGGCTGTTTCTGAAATCGCTCAAAGCCAAGGCCGGACAGGCGGGCAGGGGGTAAGCATATTGCTGCCGGGGCTGCTTGCTTTGGCAACGGGAGCCGGAAATGCAATGGCCGATCCCGCGGTATATACGCCTTACGCCATGGACATGGATCCTGCCGCCTGGGTGCAGGACAGGGGAGGCTCTCCCGCCTTGCAAAATGTCGAATGGCAAGGGCGTGATGCCCTCAAGCTGGAAATAAACCCACCCGCGACACCGGACTCATTCAATAACTGGCAGGGATATTCCCAGCGTACCGGGGTGCCTGCTGGCGCCTCGTTCCTGCGCGGTGATTTATGGATTGATGGCGACTGGCAAAACGGGACCGCGACAGATTATGTCAACACCGGCATGTGGGGGAGCGCAATGCCAGAGTCGGTTGTGGCGGAAGGTACATATGTCAATAGCGAGGCGGCATTCCCCATCATCCATTTCAACAATCAGGACGGCAGCGGCCGCCTGCAGGTATGGGGTGACAGCGGTTGGATCGACTTGGCCGAAACAGGAAGCCTGGTGAAATATGATGGCTGGAATACGCTGGATTTGAGGTTGCTGCCCGAGCAGAATCTGGTCGAGTACTACTTCAACGGCGAGCTGATCTACTCCTGGAATCCTCCTGAAACCGCGCACGGTGAACCTTCGCAATTCTGGGCCATGTACCTCAAGGCCAGGAACAATGGCGAAACCGTATTCGACACCTACTGGTCGCGCCTGCTGGCCGGGCAAGTCTATGCCGATGGGGAAATCATTGATAATACGGACGGGGATATCGTCGTCGATGCGGGCGCGCATGCGCAAGTGGCATCCGGCGCGACTATCGCGGGGAGTTTGCTTGCCGAGGGCAAAGAAGGGGAACAGGCCTCGACCGATTTCGCCGGCAGCGCCGTCATTAACGGCAGCCTCATCGGCAACCAGGCCAGCTTCACTTTTAGCGGCGATAGCGCAGATATCGTCAGCATCGGCGGCAATGTTGAACTGGAAAACGGCGCATCGGCCACCGGCGGGAGCAACGGGCCATCTATCCAGGTGGGAGGCAACATCAGGCTGGATGATGCGACGCTGGGCGGGAGCTGGAACGTGGCGGACGGTTATCTCAACGCTGTTAGCGGGTCAGCTGCCTTGCTGACGGAAAGCCATTTCAGCGGCACCGTGAATGGCGCCGCAAACGCCGTGGTGAAATCCGATGCCAGCGGAATTGTGATGACCGGCGGCTCTGTAAGCAATGCAGGCACGGGCAGTGCCGTGCTGGCTGTTTCCGGTGGAACTTACGAAGGGTTCGGGGTGACAGTGACAGCCTTGGGCAACGGGCATGGTGCCGTCGCCAATACCGGCGGGCAGGTCAGCCTGCATGACAGCAACGTATCTACCCAGGGGCAGGCCGCGCATGGCCTGGTCGCCGACGGGAGCGGCAGCTTGGTGGAGGCCAGCGATACCAGCATTAATGTAGCAGGCAACCGGGCTTACGGAGCGCATGCGAGCAACGGCGGCGAAATATATCTGGAGAATGAGACAGTCAAGCAGAGCAACACCGGCGCGTACGGACGAGGATTGAATGCGACGGGAGCAGGTTCCAGCATCGTCGCGATCGACACTGTGGTGACCGTAGAAGGTACGGGCACCAACGGCAGCGATGCGCCTGTCGGGGCGGCAGCATCACAAGGGGCTAGCGTCGTTCTCGAAGGAGGGGAGATACGCATGACTGGCGCCAACCGTACCTTCGGCATACGCGCGGATATGGGAGGGAGCGCTATTGCTGATGGTGTAAAAGTATCCACAACAGGGGAAAACTCCCATGCGGTACAGGCATGGGCGGCGACCAGCGGAGCTTTTAACGGCCAGGAAACCACGGTGGATATCAACGGGGGAAGTATCTCGACTGAAGGTCATAACTCCTATGGCTTGTTTGCGCAGAATAACGGCAGTTTGATCGAGGCTAGCGGCGTGGCAATCACGACTAGCGGCAGTGTTGGCCGGGGGCTGTATGCCTACAATGGCGGGTATATTGATTTGTCTGGCGGCTCCATCAGCACGCTTGGCGATGATGCGGTTGGCATCCAGGCCAGCGGCGTGCAATCGTTGATCAGCGTCAGCGGCCTCGTTGTCGAAACCAGCGGTGCCCGTGCCTTCGGCGCGTCGGCAGGCTGGGGTGACGGCCCTGGCGGCACGGTGGTGTTCGAGGCGGGCAGTATTGCGACCTCCGGCGAGAATGCATATGGCGTCTCGGCGGTATTGGATGGCTTGGTACAGCTGCAAGACTCACTGGTAGTCACATCCGGCGCCAATGTCGCGGCGGCTTTTGCCTCAGCCGGAGGCCGGCTTGAAATAAGTGGTTCCAGCTTGACCTCGCAGCAAGGGCCCGGCATTCATTTGGTGAACAACGCCAGTGCGAGCTTGAGCGATACCATCGTCAATGCCGGAGACGCTTCCATCCTTTCTGACTTGAGCGAGGCAGGCCAGGTGCAGGATATTCTGGTAGGGGCAGGCGCCAGCCTGACCCAGAACAACGGCATCCTGCTGCAGGTCAACCGCAACGAATTCGGCATGGATGGCATCGTCAACCTAACCTTGGCTAATGGCTCGGTTTCCAATGGCGACATTGTGGACCTCGACCGCCTGGAGGACGGCCGCAGCGGGGTGACTAACTTCACCGTCGGCGCGGGAGCGCAGTGGATAGGCATCGTGCGGGGCATTCACGATGTCGCGGCCGGAGACGGCGCTACCTTGATCAATACGGATGGCGGCCCCATCAACGGCAACGTCAGCGGAGGAGAGGGTGCGACCATAGCCTTTACCAACGGTGCGGATATCGGGGGCGGTGTTGTTGCCGGTACTGGCTCCAGCGTGCGTTTCGACGGGACTACCACCATTGCCCAGACCGTCGCCAGCCAAGGCGCCAGCTTCGCTTTCAATGGCGACACCGATATCGGCAGCAACGTGAGCGCCGACGGCCATGCCCAGTTGCAGTTCAACGGCGCAACCACCAATGTGGCAGGCGGAGTTGCCGGCAGCGGTAATACCGAATTGGTGTTCAACAGCGATACCACCAGCATCGGCGGGGAGGTCAATCTCAATAGCCAGTCTGCCTTGCTGTTCAATGGCGATGCTTCCATATTGGGAACCGTGAATGCAAACGGCAGCATGCTCTCGTTCGCTGGCGCGACAACCTTGAGCAATGGGCTGTCAGTCCAGGACTCGGTGGTTCTGTTCAGCCGCACGTCGGCAACGAATATCACAGGCGATGTGCTCCTCACCCAGGGTGCAGTCACCTATGGAGGAACGGCAGCAGCACCGATCCTGGTCGATGGCAATGCCGAAGTGAATGATGGCGCCATGCTGGGCGGCAACTTCATATTCAGTGGGGCATTGAGCGGCAATGGTACCATCGGCCCAGGCAACTCGGTCGGTACCCAGACTTATGCATCGGTCGCGGGTTTCAGCGGTACCTATGTTGCCGAGGTCAACGCAGCAGGCCAGTCTGATCTGGTGCATATCACGGATACTGGTGTGTCAAACCTAGGAGGCATCAGCCTGCAAGTCACCCAGGAAAATGGCAGCGGCGGCTACCTGCTCAATCATCGCTACACCATATTGAGCACGGACGGCACGCTGGGCACCCCGTTCGTTTCCAGTTCCTGGACCGGTGGCGGCCTCGTCAGCCTGGATACCTTCTATAACAGCGACAGCGTCGAAGTCAGCCTGTCTATCAACCAGGCGGCGGTGGACAGCGTTCAGACCGGCCTGACGCGCAACCAGCGGGCGGTGCTCGGTGGGGCCTTGCTCGCGGCCGGCAGCAACCGTTTTATCGACGCCGCCCTGCAGCAGCAGGACAGCGCCGCCGCGTTCGATCAACTCTCGGGCGAAATTCATGTATCTGCGCGCAACACCATCATCGAGGACAGCCGTTTTATACGCAATGCCGCCATTGATCGCGTCCGGCAGTCTTTCGGTTCCGTAGCGGCAGCCAGCAATGCAGGCAATGTGGAAAACGAACGCTATACAGCCTGGACGCAGGCTATTGGCAACTGGGGCCATGACAGCGGCACCAACGATGCCGCCAGGTTGAGCCGGCGCGTGGGCGGAGTGCTTTTCGGCGCTGATGCCCAGGTTGGGGAGCGCTGGCGTGCAGGGGTGCTGGCAGGTTACACCGACAGCAGCCAGGATGTGGGAGGCAGGCGATCGTCTGCCAATGTACGCAGCTACCATCTTGGGATATATGGCGGCGCGGAATGGGACAAGCTCAGCCTCAGGCTTGGCGCTGCCCATAGCTGGCATGACATCGATACGCGCCGTAACGTGGTTTTCCCTGGACTTTCGGCCAATAGTAGGGCGGATTACGACGGCCGAACCCTTCAGGGATTCGCCGACCTGGGCTACCGGGTGGATGCGGGACGCCTTTCCCTTGAGCCGTTTGCTTCGCTGGCTCATGCCAATTTGCACACAGATGGTTTTCATGAGAAAGACGGGGCTGCCCTCGATGGCCGTAGCCAGAGTACCAACACCACTTTCACGACCCTGGGTACGAGAGCGGCATATCAGCTTGGCATAGGAGATGGTGTCACCACGATATTGCGTGGTTCGCTTGGCTGGCGCCGGGCAGCAGGAGATACTGACGAGCGCGCCAGGCTGGCCTTCGCTGAAGGAGGTGCGTTCGGCATTGCCGGCACACCGGTACGCCGTGAGGCTTTGGTGCTGGATGCGGGATTGGATGTATTGGCCAGCGAGAGATTGAGCCTGAATTTTTCCTATCTGGGACAATTTGCAAGAGAGGCCGAGGACCATGCTTTACGGGCCACGTTGAACTGGCGCTTTTAGGCGCATCGCAAAATGAAAAAGCCTGCTTTAAGCAGGCTTTTTTTTGCTTGCTGCTCTTGGCTTTAAGCCAAGGCCCGCTCTATCCGCTCCAATGCATTCTTGAGACTTTCCAGTGAAGTGGCAAACGAGATACGGAAGTAACCTTCGGCACCGAATGCCGAGCCCGGCACGACGGCAACGCCTTCCTGTTCCAGCAGGTATTCGGACAAGGCCAAGTCGTTGGCTGCCTTGATCTTGCCTGCGGCAAACAGCTTGCTAATGGCTTCGCGGGCGTCGGGGAATGCATAAAACGCACCGCCGGCCTTGATACACTTCAGCCCCTTGATCTCGTTGAAGCGCTTGACGACAAAGTCATGCCGCTCGCGGAAAGCATCCAGCATGGGCGTGATGCATTCCTGCGGGCCTTCAAGCGCTGCCTGGGCTGCCACTTGCGAAATCGAGGTCGGGTTGGAGGTGGATTGCGACTGCAGGATTTCCATCGCCTTGATGATCTTGGCCGGGCCGGCGGCATAGCCGATGCGCCAGCCGGTCATGGAGTAGGCCTTGGAAACGCCGTTGAGCACAATACAGCGCTCCTTGAGCTCAGGCGCGGCATTGAGGATGTTGTAAAACTTGTCGCCGGTTAGGTTGACGTGCTCGTACATGTCATCGGTGGCAACCAGCACATGCGGGTGCTTCTTCAACACTTCGCCCAGCGCCTTGAGTTCATCCAGGCTGTAAACCGCACCAGTCGGGTTGGAAGGCGAGTTGATCATGAACAGCTTGGTCTTTGGCGTAATGGCTGCTTCAAGCTGGGCAGCGGTGAGCTTGAAGCCTTGCTCGATGCCACATTCGATGATGACGGGCTTGGCACCTGCTACCAGTGCGATGTCGGCATAGGATACCCAGTAGGGCGCAGGGACGATGACTTCATCACCCGGGTTTAGCACTGCCAATGCCAGGTTGAAGATACATTGCTTGCCGCCCACGCCGACGATAACTTCTTTCTCTGTGTAGTCAAAGCCATTCTCGTTCTTGAACTTGGCAACAATGGCTTTTTTCAGGCTAGGGATGCCGGCTACCGGCGTGTATTTGGTAAAACCCTGGTCAATCGCTTTTTTGGCCGCATCCTTGATGTGCTGCGGAGTGTCGAAGTCCGGTTCACCCGCGCCCAGCCCGATAATGTCACGACCTTCCGCCTTGAGCTTGGCTGCACGGGCAGTAACAGCCAGGGTGGGTGATTCTTTGATGGATTGAACGCGCTGCGAGAGTTCCAAGATCTAAATCCTATAGAGAAATTATGAAGACAACGGCAAAACTCTAATTTTACTCACATTATTCACAATGCGGAATATGACGCTCCGTGATATTTGGCGTGATGGCTGTAATTTATTGCGCTGTTGATGCTGGTGGGGTGTTGGCATCATTGCAGCCGGTAGGGCATGCCGCTGCCTTGCGGAACTCCATTGCCAGCTTTTCGCTGATTTTGCTTAGGGATTGTTCCATAGCATAGGCTGCTTCCTTATTCCCCTGGCGGGATGCAATCAGCCCGAGGCGGAACATGGCGTCTGTGTTTTCAGGGTCGAGGATCAAGGCTTGTTTGTAGCTGATTTCAGCAGCCTCTGATTGCTGGAGATGCTCCTGAGCAAGTCCAAGCTCATACCAGGCTTCGCTATTGTCAGGCTCCGCGGCTGTCCACTGGGCGGCTATTCTGCCGAGCGCTTGCCAGTCTTCCTGCAATTCAGGGATGGCAATCAACAGAAAATAAAGCCGGGATTGCTCGCTGGCTTCCCACAAGGCTTGCCCGATCAAGGGGAAATGGCTTTGGGGTTCCCGTTTTTCCAGTTGCGAGAGCCATTCTATCGGCAAAGCGTAGTAGTAGGCCTGGCGGCCAATGGTTTTGAACGTGTTAATGCCGACAAGCTGGCCTGCTTCGTTGTATAAACCGCTACCGCTGGCGCCGAGTGCGAATCTTGCCGTACTGCGAATGACATGTCCGTTATCAAGATCGTAAAGGGACTTGATATTGCCTGCCGAGACCAGCGGCGAGGCGACGCCGTTCGAATGGCCGATGGCAATGACTTGCTCGCCTTTCTTGAGGCTGTTGCTTTCACCGAGTTCCACAGGCTTGAAGGGCAGGGGAGATGTGTGCAGCAGGCAGAGGTCATGCCATGGATCGGCCTGCACGGATTCAACCTGGTAAGTGTCCTTGCCACGCGATATCCATGGCTTGCCGGATTCGCGCAGCACATGGCAGTTGGTCAATACCTTGTCGCTGGCAATGACAATGCCTGAACCGTAGCCCAGGCCGCCGTCGGCACGGTAGGCGCGCACCATGACAGTGGAGAGGAAGGGGTCCATTATTTTTTGCCGGTCAATGGCGTGGGCTGCGGAAGCCAATAACCAGCATGCGGCAATGCACACCAAGTAACGCATACAGCCTCCGTGTCCGGAATGCAAACCAGCGAGAGACGGAAACAGGCGCACAGAACCTGCATGCCTGTTAAAATCAGAATCCCGTCTCACTGGTGATTGCTGTGATTGTCACTTTCCCAAACAGTAAATACAAGCTTTTTCAACCATTCCAGCCCGCAGGCGACCAGCCGGTAGCGATAGAGCGCCTGACCGAAGGCATTAATGAAGGTTTGCGGTTCCAGACATTGCTCGGCGTGACCGGGTCGGGCAAGACATACACTATGGCTAACGTGATTGCCCGCACCGGGCGTCCCGCGATTGTGATGGCGCCCAACAAGACGCTGGCTGCCCAGCTTTATTCGGAGTTCAAGGAGTTCTTTCCGCAGAATGCGGTGGAGTATTTCGTTTCCTATTACGATTATTACCAGCCCGAAGCCTACGTGCCTTCGCGCGACCTGTTCATTGAGAAAGACTCCAGCATCAATGACCATATCGAGCAAATGCGCCTTTCAGCGACCAAGGCCCTGCTTGAGCGCGAGGACAGCATCATTGTCGCTACGGTATCCGCGATCTATGGTATCGGCGACCCGGGTGAATACCATGGCATGGTGCTGCATATCCATTTGGGCATGAAAGTCACGCAGCGCGATATAGTGAACAAGCTCATTGCGATGCAATACGAACGTAACGACTTTGATTTTTCCCGTGGCGCTTTCCGCGTGCGTGGCGATGTGCTGGATGTGTTCCCTTCGGAAAACAGTGAAACGGCAGTGCGTATTAGCCTGTTTGATGATGAGATTGAGAGCATCACCCTGTTTGACCCGCTGACCGGGCAACTTTTCAACAAAATCCACAACTTCCGCATTTTTCCTTCCAGCCACTATGTCACAGCGCGGGAAGCCACGATACGCGCGATGGAGACCATCAAGCAGGAGCTGCGCGAACGTGTGGACTTTTATATCAAGAACAACAAGCTGGTAGAAGCGCAACGCATTGAGCAGCGCACGCGCTTCGACCTGGAAATGCTCAACGAGATCGGCTTCTGCAAGGGTATCGAAAACTACAGCCGCCACCTGACCGGCCGCAGTCCTGGCGATGCGCCGCCGACGCTGATTGACTACCTGCCGGACAACGCGCTCATGATCATTGACGAGAGCCACGTTACCGTGCCGCAGATTGGCGGTATGTACAAGGGTGACCGTGCGCGCAAGGAAAACCTGGTGGATTACGGCTTCCGTTTGCCATCTGCCGTGGATAACCGGCCGCTCAGGTTTGAGGAGTTCGAACGCATCATCCCTCAATGTATTTTCGTAAGTGCCACACCTTCAGAATATGAAGCCACGCACCAGCAGCGCGTGGTGGAACAGGTGGTGCGCCCTACAGGGCTGATAGACCCGGAGATTATCGTCAAGCCTGCGGATACTCAGGTTGACGACCTGTTGTCGGAAATCAAGCTCAGGGTAGATGTGGGCGAACGTGTACTGGCTACCACGCTGACCAAGCGCATGGCGGAAGACCTGACCGACTATCTCGCTGAACATGGCGTGCGCGTACGCTACTTGCATTCCGACATTGATACGGTGGAGCGCGTGGAAATCATCCGTGACCTGCGGCTGGGCGAATTTGATGTCCTGGTTGGCATCAACCTGCTGCGTGAGGGGCTGGATATTCCCGAAGTTTCATTGGTGGCAGTGTTGGATGCGGACAAGGAAGGTTTCTTGCGCTCTGAGCGTTCCCTGATCCAGACTGCGGGACGCGCCGCGCGTAACCTTAACGGCAAGGTGATTTTCTACGCCAACCGGGTGACGCGTTCTATGAAGCTGGCGATGGATGAAACCCAGCGCCGCCGTGAAAAGCAAATAGCCTTCAATACTGAGCATGGCATCACGCCCAAGGGGGTGAGCAAGCGTATCAAGGATATTATCGAGGGCGTCTACAGCAAGGAAGATCACCAGCGTGAGCGCAAGGCTGCGGAAGAGCAGGCCAGTTATGAGAGCATGAGCGAGAAGGATGTGCTCAAGCAGATGAAGCGCTTGGAAAAAGCCATGCTGGAAAGTGCCAAAAATCTCGAATTTGAGAAGGCTGGCGAATATCGGGATCAGTTGAAAAAGCTCAAGACCATGTTCTATGGCGCGGTAATTCCAGATGAGCCGCCCCAATAAAAGGAACAATCCATCAGGCGTAACCTAGTTTCACAAGCTCCCAATGCCTGATGATGGATATAAGAAAGCCCTGACAAGTCAGGGCTTTTTCTTTGCTGCTTATGGGTTACTTCTGGGTTTCAACCATTACCAACGGTTCGCCGCCTGCTTCCGCCTGCGCCGCTTTTTGCTGCCAGGCGGCTGGCTTGCGTGAAGCGCGTTTTGCCGGTGCTTCCTCTATGGGAGCAACAGACTTGATGGCTTCTGCCTTGGTTTCTACCAGTTGCAGGCCGGATGCCGCCAGGTCGGCTGGCTTTTCGGCCTCAGCCTTACGGCGGCGAGGTGCGCGTGGCTTTTTCTCAGGCTTGGCAGTTTCTACAGGCGACTCTTCACCTGATTCAACAGCCTTTGCCTTTGCAGCGGGTGTGTTTTCCGCAACGGCTTTGCTATCCGTGCTGGCTACAGCTTCAATCGGCGTTTCCTTGACCTTGGTTTCTACCACGGGTGCGGAGGCCTCGATTGTAGCGGCTTCGGACTTGGCAACTGGCAGCGGTGCTTCCTCGCGCAGGTTGGCCTTGGCTTCAGTTTTAACCGGTTCTGCTTTGGTTTCGGCTTTGGGTTTGGATACAGCCTCCAGCTTGGTTTCTACCGGCGCAACGGTTCCTGCGGTTTTTTGTTCTTCCACAGGCGTTGTCGGTTGAGCTTGAGACTCTGCTGGCACCTGTACCTCGTCAGTAGATTGCTGGCGGTTTTCACGGTTTGCATTTTCGTTGCGAGGCTGACGCTCGCGACGGCCATTGCGTCCGCGACGGTTGCCACGTTGCTCACCACCAGTTTCCACCGGAGTCTCTGCCTGCAAGGCAGGCGTTGCCTGCTGTTGCGGCTTGGGCTGGCGCTCGGCGCGTTCTGGACGCTCTGCTTTTTCCTGGCGCGGTTGTGTTGCGCGTTGATCAGCCTGTTGCGGACGGCGGTCATTATTGCCGCGTTGCTCTTTACGCTGTTCCTGGCGTTGTTCGCCTTGAGCCTGGCGGTCATTCCCAGTGCGCTCGCCGCGACGGCTGTTGTTACGACGCTGGTTGTTGCGGCCAGTGTCGCGCCGCTGGCTTTCCTCTTGCGGCTTGGTTTCCGGCTTGGGTGCAGTCACGTTGGCAAGCCAGGACTTGAAACGGCCAAGCAGGGATGTGGCGGCGACTGGCTTTTCCTTGGCTGTTGGCGCAGGAGAAGTTGGCGTGATGCCTTTTACTGCCGCTTCAGGCTTGGCTGGCTTAGGTTCATTCGCGATGGCTGCTTCTATGGTTTCGGAAGGCAGCTCAACCATCTCGTAGCTGGCACGGCCTGTTTCTTCCACATCATCATGGCGAATGCGCAGGATGTTGTAGTTTGGGGTTTCCATGTGGATATTGGGGATCAATACCACTTGCACGCCCATGCGCTGCTCGATCTTGTGAATTTCAGAGCGCTTTTCATTGAGCAGGAAGGTAGCGGCTTCGACAGGCAGTTGTACCTGGATGATAGCGCTGTTTTCCTTCATGGCTTCTTCCTGCGTGATGCGCAGGATATGCAGCGCGGTCGATTCTATACCGCGGATATGCCCTGTGCCGTGGCAGCGGGGGCAAGGAATGTGGTTGGATTCACCCAGGCTAGGGCGCAGGCGCTGACGCGAAAGCTCCAGCAAGCCGAAACGGGAGATCTTGCCGGTTTGCACGCGGGCACGGTCATGGTGCAGCGCTTCACGCAGGCGGTTCTCGACCTCACGCTGGTTGCGCTGGCTTTCCATATCGATGAAGTCAATCACAACCAGGCCGCCCAGGTCGCGCAGGCGCAACTGGCGTGCTACTTCGTCAGCAGCTTCCAGGTTGGTGTTGAATGCGGTCTGCTCGATGTCGCTGCCCTTGGTGGAGCGGCCGGAGTTGACGTCCACGGAAACCAGGGCCTCGGTATGGTCAATCACGATTGCCCCGCCGGAAGGCAAGCGGACTTCGCGCGAAAATGCAGACTCAATCTGGTGCTCGATCTGGAAGCGGGAGAACAATGGGATTTCGTCGCGATAGAGTTTTACGCGGGCCACATTGTTCGGCATGACGTGATTCATAAACTGCACGGCTTGCTCATGCACGTCAGGGGTATCGATGAGGATTTCGCCGATATCAGGCTGGAAATAATCGCGGATTGCACGGATCACCAGGCTGCCTTCCTGGTAGATCAGGAAAGGGCCGCTCTGGATGGTGGAAGCGTTTTCGACGGCAGACCAGAGTTGCAGCAGGTAGTTGAGATCCCATTGCAGTTCCTCAGCGCTGCGGCCGATGCCTGCAGTGCGGGCGATGATGCTCATGCCGTTTGGCACTTGCAGTTGCGCCATGGTGTCACGCAGTTCGTTGCGGTCTTCGCCTTCAATACGGCGGGAAACACCACCGCCTCGTGGATTGTTGGGCATCAATACCAGATAGCGGCCAGCCAGCGAGACGAAAGTGGTGAGGGCGGCACCCTTGTTGCCACGTTCATCCTTGTCCACCTGGACAATCAGCTCCTGGCCTTCTTTCAGTACATCCTGGATGCGCGGGGTGCGGCCGGATTCACCGTCGTTCTGGAAATAGCTGCGGGCGACTTCCTTGAATGGCAGGAAACCGTGACGGTCGGTGCCGTAGTTGACGAAAGCGGCTTCCAGGGATGGCTCGATGCGGGTGATGACACCCTTGTAGATATTGCTCTTGCGTTGTTCCTTGCCGGCGGATTCAATATCGAGATCGATAAGTTTTTGTCCGTCGACAATGGCGACACGGAGTTCTTCCGATTGTGTCGCATTAAATAGCATGCGTTTCATTTATGACTCCCGCGCTCTTGTGCGGGTAGCAGACCGTGCCATTTCTGGCGGCGGAGCAGTGCTATGACTGAAGTGCCATGTTTATACCTGTCATGCAGGTTGCATTGACACGATACGAGCAGATTAAAATCCGCAGGAGGTAACGCGAAACAATAGTTTCTCAATTTTTCGGCTAGGCAGTTCTTTGCCTTCAGGCCGCTTTTCCCTTGGTGCGGTTTAGCACATGCCGTAGCGTCTTGAGCTACTTGGGAAAAGATTTTCTAATACCGATATGGTTCGGTATCAGCTTGAATTTGTTAACGAAAGCTTTCGTAAACTATTGGGTTCTAAACCCCGATACGTCTATTCTGTCTCGGATTAGCCGGCATTATCGGCTAATATGCTATTTTTTCAGTATATCCTGGGCCGTGCGCCACATTAACAATCTTGGTCTGCGGCGGCTAGAGCGCATTATTTCTATTACAAAATCGCTACTTGTTTCAATTGGCGAGCGAGTTAACCAAGGTGTTTTTTCATTGCAGGTAAATCATTCCTGAAGAAGCGCTTAGCGCATTTACTTCAAGATCGTCGTAGTATAGGTGAGATGGCTAATTTAAGCAAAACAAGAAATCAATTTAATCCTGCAGCTGTCAACATGCTCACCATAGATGAAGCCAGCGAAGGGCAAAGAGTTGATAATTTTCTGGCGAAAATCCTCAAAGGCGTGCCTAAAAGCCACGTTTACCGCATTCTGCGTAGCGGCGAGGTCCGGGTAAACAGCAAGCGTGTGGATGCAAGCGCTAAGCTCAACCTGGGCGACCAGGTGCGTGTGCCGCCAGTGCGCATGACCCAGCCGCAAGCGGAGTCAGTCACAAGGCCGGTCACCTCCAAATTTGATGGGGCGGTTATTTTCGAGGACGAAGCCTTGCTTGTCATCGACAAGCCCGCAGGTTTTGCGGTGCATGGGGGGAGCGGAGTCAGCCGCGGCGTGATTGAGCAGTTGCGGCTGGAACGCCCGCATGCCAAGTTCCTCGAGCTAGTGCATCGCCTGGACCGTGAAACCTCTGGCGTTTTGCTGCTTGCCAAGAAGCGTAGCGCATTGGTCAACCTGCATGACGCCATCCGTAACAATCAGACCGACAAGCGCTATCTGGTACTGGTACATGGCCAATGGAAAGACCAGAAGCGCCGCGTTAAGCTGCCTTTGCACAAATTTGTGCTCTCAAGCGGCGAGCGACGCGTGGCGGTGCAGGATGATGGGCAGAATTCTGAAACTATTTTTTATTTGCGACAGTCTCTGGGAGAGTTCACCCTGCTGGAGGCACAGTTGGTCACTGGCAGAACACACCAACTGCGTGTGCAGTTGTCACATTTAGGCTTCCCGATTGCCGGGGATGATAAATATGGCGATTTTGCCTTGAATAAATCCTTGCAGAAGCAAGGCCTGAAGCGCATGTTCCTGCACTCGGCAGAAACCAATTTACATCATCCGATCAGCGGGGAAAAGTTGAAATTAATCGCATCGTTACCAAAGGAACTTAATAAATTTATTGAGGTTTTAAACGCGGAGTCCGGACATGGGTAAGCGTTTTGACCTGATTGTGTTTGACTGGGACGGCACGCTTGCCAATTCCACCCAGATTATCGTCAACAGCATTCGCAAGGCCGCGATAGAGACCGGTCTGGAAGACCCAGGCCAAGAAGCTGCCAGCAGCATTATTGGACTGGGGCTGCGCGAAGCCATCGAGCAATTGTTCGGTGTGATTACCCAGGAACAGATCCAGCAGATGGCTGCACATTACAATGTGCATTACAACGCGCACCAGGATGATGTGCTGCTCTTTGATACGGCCTACGATACTGTCGCCAGGCTCAATCAGCAGGGCTATATGCTGGGGGTTGCGACCGGCAAGGGGCGGCGTGGCTTGGACCATGCGCTGGCGCATAGCGGGCTGGGAACATTTATTCATGGCACCCGGTGTGTTGATGAGTGCCATTCCAAACCGCATCCGCAGATGCTGGACGAACTGATGAATGAGTTCGGCGTCGAGCAGGAACGCACGCTGATGGTGGGCGATACCAGTTTCGACCTGCAGATGGCGCAGAATGCCAGGGTTTCCAGCCTGGGTGTTACCTATGGTGCCCATCCGCTTGAGCGCTTGCTGCCGCATTCGCCGCTGGCGCATTTTGACGATTTTGCTACACTCAGCCAATGGCTGGAAATGAACGCCTGATTTTCATAACCTGGAAGATGACGGCAAGGGAGTGCGCTTTAAACTTCCCGAGCTTGGTTCCCATGTCACAGGTTTTGCGGTCCGCTTCGGCGGCAAGGTCTACGCTTACCTCAACCGTTGTGCGCATATTTCGCTGGAACTGGACTGGAACCCTGGCGAGTTTTTTGATTTGAGTGGCCAATATCTGATCTGCGCGACGCATGGCGCGCATTTTCAACCGGATACCGGTTATTGTGTGGCCGGGCCCTGTCACGGGCAGATGCTGGAGTCCGTGCAGGTAAAAGAGCAAGAACAGCAAATATTCATCAACCTGGAAAGCTTAACGAATGTCTGATAACCATCCCAATGGCTCCAACTGGGAGCGCGATACGCTGCATCAGCTTGCCTTGGCTACGGTCAAGGAGCAGCGCCGCTCACGCCAATGGAGTATTTTCTTTAAATCACTCGGTTTCCTCTATCTGTTCATCATCCTGTTCTATGTGACAGGGTGGAATGAAAGTTCCAGCACCTCGGCGGAACACACGGCACTGATCGATATCAATGGCGTGATTGGCAGTGATGATGTCGTGAATGCGGATGGTGTGATTTCAAGCCTGCAATCCGCTTATGAAAGCAAGGGCACCAAGGGGATCATCCTGCGCATCAACAGTCCTGGCGGCAGCCCGGTGCAGGCAGGCATCATTAATGACGAGATCAAGCGCCAGCGTAAATTGCATCCCAATATCCCGGTGTATGCTGTAGTGCAGGACGTGTGCGCCTCAGGCGGCTATTACATCGCAGTGGCCGCCGACAAGATTTTCGTTGATAAGGCCAGCATCGTTGGTTCGATCGGCGTATTGATGGATGGATTCGGCTTTACTGGCGCCATGGAAAAGTTTGGCGTGGAGCGCCGCCTGATGACCGCCGGCAGCAACAAGGCCATGCTGGATCCGTTTTCGCCGGTAAATCCCAAGCACCAGGCGTTTGCCCAGCAAATGCTGGACCAGATCCATGCCCAGTTCATTACAGTAGTGCGTGAAGGGCGTGGCAAGCGCCTCAAGGAAACGCCCGAGACTTTCAGTGGCCTGTTCTGGAGCGGCGAAAGCAGTGTGGAAATGGGGCTTGCAGACGCATTTGGCAGCTCTGACTATGTCGCACGTGAAGTCATCAAGCAGGAAAACGTGGTGGACTTTACCGCCAAGGAAGGATTGGCCGATAGGTTTGCCAAGCGTTTGGGGGCCGGTGCCAGTGCAAGTTTACTGGGTAAGAAGTTCGGCTTGGAATAATCCCGGATAGATTGCAATAAAAAAGCCACGGAGATCGTGGCTTTTCTTTTTTATATCAATGTGGTTATTCTTTAAACTTAAAGTAGTTCATCAGGCCGTTGGTTGAGCTGTCGTACTCTGTGGACCGCTTGCCATCATTCAGTTGTGGCAGGATCTTCTTGGCAATCTGCTTGCCATATTCCACACCCCATTGATCGAATGAATTGATGTTCCAGATAATGCCTTGCACGAAAATCTTGTGCTCATAAATGGCGATCAGCTTGCCTAGGGTCTTGGGCGTGAGCTTGTCGAACAGGATGGTGGTGCTCGGGCGGTTACCTTCAAACACCTTGTGAGGCAGCAGCGTCTCCAGCTCTTCGCCGCTCAGACCTTGGGCCACGAGTTCGGCCTTGGCTTCGTCCAGTGTCTTGCCTTGCATGAGCGCGCTGGTTTGGGCAAAGCAGTTGGCAAGCAGGATCAGGTGGTGCTCATTGCCATTCTTGCCGACGTGGTATTGGCTTTCCAACGGCATCATGAAGTCGCAGGGAATCAAGCGGTTGCCCTGATGGATCAACTGGTAGAAGGCGTGCTGGCCATTGGTTCCAGCCTCTCCCCAGATGATGGGGCCTGTGGTGCATTGTACGATGCGGCCGTCGCGTGCGACAAACTTGCCGTTGCTTTCCATGTCGGCTTGCTGCAGGTAGGCAGGGAAGCGTGCCAGGCCTTGGTCGTATGGCAGGATGGCCAGGCTGTCCGCGCCAAAGAAATTGTTGTACCAGACGCCCAGCATGGCCATGATAACCGGGATGTTCTGTTCCAGCGGCGCATTCCTGAAGTGCTGGTCAATCTCGTGGCCGCCTTGCAGTAGGTCCTCGAAATTGTCCATGCCGATGTAAATGGCAATAGATAAGCCAATCGCGGACCAGAGCGAGTAACGGCCGCCTACCCAGTCCCAGAATTCGAACATGTTGGCGGCGTCAACACCAAACTTGGCGACTTCATCCGCATTGGTAGAAATGGCGACAAAATGCTTGGCGACGTGAGCTTCATCCTTGGCTGCCTGCAGGAACCAGTCGCGGGCGGAATGCGCGTTGGTCATGGTTTCCTGGGTAGTGAAAGTTTTGGAGGCGACGATAAATAGCGTTGTTTCCGGGTCGCATTGCTCCAGGGTCTGCACCAGGTGGGTGCCATCGATATTGGATACGAAATGTGCGTTCAGCCCGTCCTGGGCATAAGGCTTGAGTGCGCCACAAACCATCACCGGGCCAAGATCGGAGCCGCCTATGCCGATATTGACGATATCGGTGATGCGCTTGCCGCTATAGCCTTTCCACTCCCCGGAGCGGATACGCTCGCTGAAGCTGCGCATTTGGGCCAGCACACGGTTGACCTCGGGCATGACATCCTTGCCGTCGACGTGGATAGGCGTGTTGCTGCGGTTGCGCAGGGCCGTGTGCAGGACGGCGCGGTTTTCGGTGAAGTTGATCTTTTCGCCTGCAAACATGCGATCCCGCCATTCCTCAACCTTGGAATCACGCGCCAGCTGGAACAGTAGCGGCAGGGTTTCATCCGTGATGCGGTGCTTGGAATAATCCAGCAGCAGGCCTTGGGCTTTCAGGGAGAATTTTTCGAATCGGCGCCCATCCTTGATAAACATATCGCGCATTTGCAGCGGAAGGATTTCTTGGTAATGGGCGCTAAGATCATGCCAGACTGGACAGTTTGTTGGGTTTGTCATTGCGGGTTATATGTTTATTGGTAATGTATAAAATGGGTTGGTCACATGTTTCTTATTGTAGGTTTAGCGCTAAGTTGGCATGTCAATCCAAACAGCCTGCTTGATAGATGACCAGATTCAATCCTAATGATTCTATTCAATTCTGAATAAATAAACAATTTCAGTCTAAGCCATTATCTGGTGATTGGGGTTTCTGGTTGAGGTAGATTACATGACTGGGTATAAAGAAAAGCTAAGGTTGTGATTGATTAATCGACATTTTTTGGCTATAGTGGCGGGCTTTCCACCTTGCCTTACCGTTTCGCATGCGGAAGGCTATTAATCCACAAGGAGAATGTATGCGACATTATGAAGTTGTTTTCATCGTCCATCCGGACCAAAGCGAGCAAGTGCCCGCGATGATCGAGCGTTACCGTACGCTGGTCACTTCCAACGGCGGTGCTATCCATCGCCTGGAAGACTGGGGCCGTCGCCAACTGGCTTACCCAATCCAGAAAATCCACAAGGCACACTACGTGCTGATGAATATCGAAGTCAGCCAGGCTGTATTGGATGAGCTTGAGCATGCATTCAAGTTCAACGATGCCGTGCTGCGCCACCTGACGCTGAATACCAGCGAAGCCGTTACTGAGCCATCCCCAATGATGAAGGAAGAAAAGTCCAAGTCATTGCTGGCTAACAAGGACGAAGCTGCCGCACCTGCAGCAGCAGAGCAGGCGTCTGCTTAATTAAGTGAGTTTAAACCGGCTGGAGCTGAGCGGTGAGTTTGCCAATGTGGCTGAACTCCGCTACACCCCGGCAGGAATACCAGTACTGAGCTTTCATCTGCACCATGTTTCCGAGCAGATAGAGGCGGGAATGAAGCGCAAGGTTGAGTGTGAGGTGTCAAGCATGGTCATGGGCCAGCTGGCGCTGGAAGCACAGGAAATCGAAGCGGGCAGCAGGGTCGCGGTAAGCGGCTTTCTTGCCAGGCGTAGCCTCAAGAGCGCTCAACTGGTGTTGCATATACAAACATTAAAGAAAATTATCTGAAAGGTTTTTATCATGGCACGTGACATGTTCAAACGCCGCCGCTACTGCCGTTTCTCGGCAGAGGGCATCAAGCAAGTGGATTACAAGGATGCTGATCTGCTTAAGGATTTCATCAATGAAAACGGCAAGATCATCCCAGCCCGTATTACCGGTACCAAGGCCAAGTATCAGCGCCAGCTGACTACAGCAGTGAAGCGTGCTCGCTTCCTTGCGCTTCTGCCATACACTGACAAGCACTAAGAGGTGAGACCATGCAAGTTATTCTGTTGGAAAAAGTAGTAAACCTGGGTAACCTCGGTGACATCGTCAAGGTCAAAGACGGCTACGGCCGTAACTTCCTGATCCCTCAAGGCAAGGCCAAGCGCGCGACTGAAGCCAACAAGGCTGAATTTGAAGTGCGCCGCGCTGAACTGGAAAAGCAACAAGCCGGACTGCTTGCCGCTGCCCAGCAACGCGGCGAGAAGCTGGCAGGCTTCCTGTTGCAAGTGACCCAGAAAGCCGGTGTTGATGGCCGCCTGTTCGGTTCAGTCACCAATGGCGATATCGCTGAAGCTCTGAGTGCACAAGGCTTTGAAACTGCTAAGGCCGAAGTGCGTTTGCCGGATGGTCCGCTCAAGGCTATCGGTGATCACCAGGTCAGCATTGCCCTGCATCACGATGTGATTGTGGACATCACGGTTTCCGTACTCGGCGAGTAATCATCCGCCCTGGCTTGCGCCAGTATCAAAAAGGCCGCTTTTGAGCGGCCTTTTTTATTGACCATTGCTGACGGTGCCATGACGAAGCCGCCCGGTAAATTGCTATAATGCCGCATGGCTGACGATATCCTAGAATCCCTAAAACTTCCCCCGCATTCCGTTGAAGCTGAGCAATCCGTACTGGGTGGCTTGTTGCTTGAAAATGAGGCGATGGACCGTATTGCCGATATCCTTGGCCCGGATGATTTCTACCGCCATGACCACAAGCTGATTTTCGGGCATATCAGCCGCCTGTTCGAGCGTAGCAGGCCTGCAGACATCGTGACAGTGGCAGAGTCCCTCGAAAATGCTGCGGAGCTTTCCAGCGTAGGTGGTTTGGCGTACCTGGCTGCATTGGCACAAAATACGCCAACGGCTGCCAATATCCGCCGTTATGCCGAGATTGTGCGTGAACGTGCCGTCATGCGTAAGCTGGTGGAAGTGGGTTCCAGCATTGCGGAAAGCGCCTATAATCCGTTAGGGCGCGATGCCCAGCAATTGCTGGATGAGGCTGAAGCCAGAATATTCCAGATTGCTGAAGGTGGTAAACGTTCGACCCAGGGTTTTCTTGATATGAAAACTTTGTTGCCGCAGGTGGCAGATCGTATTGATTCGCTTTATCAACGTGACAATCACAGTGATGTCACTGGTATCCCAACGGGTTTCACTGATTTGGATTCGATGACCTCTGGTATGCAATCTGGCGACCTGATTATTGTTGCTGGACGACCATCAATGGGTAAGACGGCATTCTCGCTTAATATCGCCGAAAATGTTGCCCTGGATACTGGCAAGCCAGTCGCTGTGTTCTCTATGGAAATGGGCGCAACGCAGTTGGTGACCCGGATGATAGGATCCGTCGGCAAGTTGGATCAGCACCGTATGCGTAACGGTAATCTTGAGGATGAAGATTGGGTACGCTTGACCACGGCGCTGGGCAAGCTCAACGAGGCGCCGATTTATATTGACGAGGGTGCGGGTTTGAGTTCTTTCGAAGTGCGTGCGCGTGCGCGCCGCCTGCATCGCCAAGTTGGAGAGCTGGGTCTAATTGTTATTGACTATTTGCAATTGATGACAGGAGCTTCGGCAGGCGGCAGGAGTGAAAACCGTGCCACTGAGATTTCAGAAATTTCCCGCTCACTCAAAGCCTTGGCAAAAGAGCTTGATGTGCCGGTCATTGCATTGTCTCAGCTCAACCGCAGTGTGGAGCAGCGCCCTGACAAACGTCCGGTGATGTCTGATTTGCGTGAATCAGGCGCTATCGAGCAGGATGCCGACTTGATTCTCTTCATCTACCGCGATCAGGTCTATAACCCAGATAGCCCCGACAAGGGCACGGCGGAAATCATCATCGCCAAGCAGCGTAATGGTCCCATCGGCCGTGTTCGCCTGACCTTCCTAGGTGAGAATACCCGCTTCGAGAACTTCGTTGGCCAGTACGAAGACAACTACGGCGAATAACCATGCGGGCAATCAAGGCGATAGTGAATTTGGCAGCGTTGCGGCATAACCTTGCCGTTGTACGCAAGCTTGCTCCAGATACCAAAGTGTTGGCCATAGTCAAGGCGGACGCATACGGGCATGGCTTGTTGCGCGCAGCGTCCGGGCTTGAAGATGCTGATGGCTTTGGCGTGCTGCGCTTGAGCGAGGCTCTGGCATTGCGTGAGGCTGGATACAGCCAGGTGCTTTTGCTGCTCGAGGGAGTTTTCAGCATCGATGAGCTTCATGCCGTGGCCGAGCATGGCATTAGTATCGTGGTACACAACGAACAGCAGCTTGCCATGCTGGAAACGAGGGCAGGGGAGCTTGCCCGGCCTGTATCGGTATTCCTGAAAATGAATAGCGGCATGAACCGCCTGGGTTTCAAGCCAGGCAGCTATCAAAGTGCATGTCGACGATTGCAGGATTGTCCTGCCGTTGCTGATATCATCTTGATGACCCATTTTGCTACCGCGGATGATGACCAGGGCATTGCTGAACAATTGGCAGTGTTTAATGCTACGACAGCGGAATTGAACAATCCTGTCAGCCTTGCCAACTCCGCGGCTATCCTGCGTTTTCCAGAAGCATATCGAGACTGGGTACGACCAGGCATCATGCTCTACGGCGCGTCGCCGGTTGCTGGCAGCAGTGCAGCCAGTTTTGGCTTGACTCCGGCAATGCGATTCACCAGTGAGGTTATCGCCGTGCAAACCCTGGAAGCTGGAGAGAGTCTGGGCTACGGCGCGCGCTTTACTGCGTCGCAAACCACCAGGATTGCTGTTGTGGCTTGCGGCTATGCGGACGGTTACCCCCGTCATGCGCCCAATGGCACCCCGATTGCGATTGACGGCCAGCCAACCCAGACCCTGGGACGGGTCTCCATGGATATGCTGTTTGCGGATATCACCTATTTGCCAAATGCCAAGGTCGGCAGCGCGGTTGAGCTATGGGGCGAAACAGTGTCCGTGGACGCGGTGGCTGAAGCAGCCGGTACCGTGGGATATGAATTGTTGTGTGCAGTGGCGCCAAGAGTGCCATTCAAGGTGATAGGCTGATGGCCAAGGCGAAAACCATTTATGTCTGCACCGAGTGCGGTGGCCAAACGCCCAAGTGGCAAGGCCAATGCCCGTCATGTATGGCATGGAACACCTTGGTTGAAAGCATTGCGGAAACAACCGGCAGCAGCCAGAACCGCTACGCGGCGCTTACGCAATCCAGCGGATTGCAGAAACTTGCGGACGTCGAGGCTACCGATGTGCCGCGGCATCCGACCGGCATTCAAGAGTTCGACCGCGTACTGGGCGGCGGGCTGGTGCCAGGAGGGGTGGTGTTGATTGGCGGCGATCCGGGCATAGGCAAGTCTACCTTGTTGCTGCAAACCCTGTGCCATGTCGGCAAGGTTCGCAAGGCGATCTATGTTTCAGGAGAGGAATCCGCCCAGCAGATTGCCATGCGTGCAAAACGCCTTGGGTTGGATGCCGGCCCAGTGGAGTTATTGGCAGAAATCGGCCTGGAAAAAATCCTGACTATCTTGCAGCAACACAAGCCCGAAGTTGCCGTGATTGACTCGATACAGACGCTTTATTCCGAAGCCTTGCAGTCCGCCCCTGGTTCTGTTGCACAAGTGCGAGAGTGCTCGGCGCAATTGACCCGGTTTGCCAAGCAATTGGGCGTAACCATTATCCTGGTCGGTCATGTTACCAAAGAAGGTTCATTGGCAGGCCCGCGCGTGCTGGAACATATCGTTGATACCGTGCTGTATTTCGAGGGTGACCAAAACTCCAGTTTTCGTCTTGTACGGGCATTCAAAAACCGCTTTGGCGCAGTAAATGAACTGGGCGTGTTTGCCATGACAGAAAAAGGCCTACGCGAAGTCAGCAACCCTTCCGCTTTGTTCCTTTCCCATCATGCTGAACAGGTCGCTGGCTCCTGCATCACCGTCACTCAAGAGGGAACTAGGCCATTGCTTGTTGAAGTGCAGGCCCTGGTTGACGAAGCTCATGCCCCCAATCCCAAGCGTTTGTGCGTTGGGCTGGAGCAAAACCGGTTAGCCATGCTGTTGGCTGTCCTGCATCGCCATGCGGGTGTAGCTTGTTTCGATCAGGATGTTTTCATCAATGCAGTAGGGGGGGTGCGGATCAGCGAACCTGCTGTTGATCTGGCGGTATTGCTTGCGATTGTCTCCTCTCTGAAAAATAAGCCGCTGGACAATAAGCTGGTTGTATTTGGCGAGGTTGGCCTGGCGGGAGAGGTACGTCCAGTGCAGCGTGGGCAGGAGAGGCTGCGAGAAGCGGCCAAGCTGGGCTTTACCCATGCCATTGTGCCTAAATCTAACTTGCCGAAGCAAGCGATTAGTGGCCTGGAGGTCAAAGGTGTAGAGCGCCTTGAGCAAGCCTTGCAACTGCTACGGAACGGTTGATTGCCGAGAGTTATGTAGAGCATTGTATTTAATTTAATTCTTAATAAGTACGATCGTACTTATTAAGGCTGTTATAACAAAGTCACGAACGCAACGATTCCATTTGGTAAAAAGCTTGGTTCTAATGGGAAATTTAATATATAATCCGGCCTCGTTTTGCGGAGAGGTGGATGAGTGGTTTAAGTCACCACCCTGGAAAGGTGGCACAGGGGCAACTCTGTCGAGGGTTCGAATCCCTCCCTCTCCGCCAAGCCTGCTTCAAGTCCTGAAGCTGCCCAAAGCCAGTAGAACATAGCTGTTATGGATATACACTGGCAAGTATTTAAACTCTTCTCTGTAGCGCATCCCTGATGATGTCGTACCCTACTAGTGACGGCAAAATTACCCTAAAACCGTTAGTCTCCCAAGTATAGAACTTATTACTGTTCATCTTGCATGAGTTCATGCAGCCAAGCAAGATAACACTATCCTTTGAGGATCATCGATCCAGTAAAACCTCAATAATACTCTCGCATCCAACCAAACAGGCAGATGTAGGGATGACTCTTTGCTGTCTTAGTACAAGAATCGTTATCTGGCACTGATAGAGCAACAAAATTACATAATTGGAGCGAGACTGGGTGAGCTTACAATATTAGGAGTGCTTGGTTAAACCAAACCAAGCATGTTTCACCGAAGGGTGTTTTATAGTGAGTATGGAGAGCAATTGATTAAAAAAGGAAATTTCGGATAGGTCAAAAGCCGACTAAACTGAACAAGAAAAAACTGTCACTTTCCGCATAAAAATAGTTGACCACTCCCCGCCAGCCCAGTATAGTAGCGCCTTCATCGATTCCCCGATAGCTCAGTCGGTAGAGCAACGGACTGTTAATCCGTGTGTCCCTGGTTCGAGCCCAGGTCGGGGAGCCAGATTGAAAGCCCGCTATAAACTATTTGTTTATAGCGGGCTTTTTGCTTTCTGCAAGGCTACATTTTGTCTTCCCAGTAAACCAAATCCATCCCCTTATTTTTCATTGCTTCTACGATAGTGGCGATATCGTGTTATGGAAGAGTTGCTTTAGGCTCCATCTCACCAAAATCAAAGTAATTCCTTTGTTTCAGGCTGTTCTTTGAAATCTTAAACTCCGAAGGCGTATGGGTGTGCCCGCACGCCGCGTGAAATTCCAATACATTAATATCGTGTGAGGTAGACAAAGGCATGGGGGAGAAATGCTAGGGAACCAGGGCGACTATTGTATGTGCAAAATATTGATGCGAATAGAAGTCCTATGGGTTCTGAGTGACGATGGAGTAGGGCGTCGTAGCTGAGAGCTTTGCCGAATATATTTAATTTAGTCTACGGAAGCTTCACACTTTGTTTCATTCTAATCAGCTCTTTATGTTTAAAAATCAACATTTATTGGAGTGTGTGTTGATTTTTAAACATAAATAAAATGATTTATCCACCTCTTTATAATTTAAGTGATTAATTTGTAATAAATAAAATTATTTTTGGAAAGTATGGCACATTGGTTGCTAATATATTGAAATTAGAATATTAAGTTTGTTTTATATATTGTTTTTATATTTTTATATAATGATTGGCTATTAGATTTTCCAAACTTAATTCTTCAAAATACGTTTATCTGATTCGCTTTATTTTAGATGGCGCGATCACTAGTTTAATTTGTTAAGTAATTCAAATGTAAGAGCTAAGCCTCTCCATCATCATCTGGATTAAAGTAAAAGGAGAAAATTTAAGTGTCTACTTCTGCCTTGAGGCCTTCCGACCTATTGGCTACAGGAGATCTGCGTAGCAGTGATTCTGTGTCTAAACGGGTGGCAGATGCTACTAGGCACATTGACCATTCTTTCGTTTTTAGACAAAAGCAACTTGAGGCTGAAGCATCAGGCAAAGGCTCAGGAAGAAATTATGTTGCTTTAGGGATTGTGGTTATTGTTGCTCATGTGGTCGGTTTGTATTTTTATATTAATACTCAACATATTCCCGTTGTTAAACCAAGGCCGGTGGAGATTGAAATCATTAAACCAGTGATAGAGCCGCCTCCAGAGGTAAAACCACCACCGCCACCTCCACCACCGCCGCCGAAAAAGGTTCAGCCACCACCCAAGCCTGCATTGAAAACGCCAGAGGCGGTACCGGAGCCTGATATTCAGCCTGAGGATATAGTCATCCCTGAAAATACGACAGCTGAGCCGACTCCAGGCCCTGTTGAGGCGGCACCACCTGAACCTCCTGCACCTCCGGCCCCGCCACCTGAGGAGCCGGTCACAGAGGCATTTGGAGGCTTGGGGTATTTAAACAATCCTCCGCCTAAGTATCCACCATTTGCAGCACGTCAAGGATGGCAAGGCACTGTAACTCTTAGGGTACGGGTATTAGCAAATGGAAGTGTAGAGCGTATTGAAGTGGCAAAGTCCAGTGGGCGCAAAGTCTTGGATGATGCTGCAATTGCGGCTGCAAAAGGCTGGGAGTTTGCGCCTTCTAAACGCGGCAATACGCCGATTGATGGATGGGCAACTGTCCCGGTTCAATTTACACTGAATTAATAGCTAAATTTTGATTTTAGATTTTGTGATAAGTTTTTTAAGGAAAAATTATGTTTGATATTGAAAATTCCAACTCTTTGATTGTTGATAGTGTTCTATATATCTTGATTGCATTCTCTGTCGTAACCTGGACCTTGCTGCTTGTTAAAGGTTTTCAGCACTGGAGAGCTGCTAGCCAAACGAAGAAATATAAAAAAGCTTTTTGGAGCGCACCTAATATTCTAGCTGCTGCCGAGATCGCTGAAGTTGACGGTCCTGCTGCCCGTGTGGCCCAGGCTGGCTTCAATACCCTTCATGATGTTGACAGCCATGCTTCCCATGATCTGGAACATACTGGGGATCGCCAGGATTTGCTTGAACGCTCTTTGCGTCAGCAAATTTTGAAAGAGCGCCGCAGTCTTGATAGTGGATTAGCTGTATTGGCTAGTATTGGCAGTACATCTCCATTTGTCGGTCTGTTCGGCACTGTATGGGGCATCATGAATGCTTTAACGAATATTGGCGCATTGGGTTCTGCAAGCCTGGAAGTTGTTGCCGGGCCAATTGGTGAGGCGCTCATAGCTACTGGCTTAGGGATTGCTGTAGCGGTTCCTGCGGTCTTGGCTTTTAACTTTTTCACTCGTCGCTTGAAGCTGATTAATGGCGATCTTGACGATTTTGCGGCAGATTTGATTCGATTGTCCCGTAAAGTTAATTTTGCGGGAGATAAACAAGTTGAGTCTGCTACTTCCAAGCAAGCTCAAGACAATAATTCTTCTGTTGTAAATCTAAAAAATGAGGCATTTGCATAATGGCATTCTCTTCTACTACTGAGTCTGATGAAGTATTAAGTGAGATCAACATTACACCTCTTGTTGATGTGATGTTGGTATTGCTAGTTGCTTTTATCGTGACGATTCCTGTACTTAACAATGCAATTACGGTGAATTTGCCGAAGACAGCTGCTACTCAGCCACCAGAGCCAAAGAAACCAGTGACAGTGAGTGTGGATGCTGAGGGCAAGGTTTATGTTGATAAACAAGAGTTTCTAATTACTCAATTGGAAGCAGAACTGAAAAATCGTCAGGCGGCTAATCCTGAACTTGTCTTGCATCTAAGCTCTGATGAGGCAGTTAATTATGGAGTGGTTGCAAAGGTGATGGCATCTATCGAAAGAGCTGGCATTACCAAGCTTGCTGTATTGACTCAGGCCGAATAAGTACAGCATATTAAAAAAGCCGCATAACCCTATGGTTATGCGGCTTTTTGTTTAGGTCTGATAAAGATTCTCAAGACTATTTCGGCTCCAGATATTGCCCATTCAGGTTCCGTTAAGAGTTACCTTATTTATTTGGCTGTGGAGTGAGCCTTAGGTAGGGCTTTACCGCTTTATAGCCCTTGGGGAACTTTTGCTTGAGCACTTCTGGGTCGGTAATTGATGGCACGATGACAACGTCATCCCCATCTTGCCAGTTGGCAGGAGTGGCTACGCTGTGATATTCGGTCAGTTGCAGGGAGTCGATCACGCGCAAGATTTCGTTGAAGTTGCGGCCGGTACTGGCGGGATAGGTTAGTGTCAGGCGGATTTTTTTCTTCGGATCGATAATGAATACAGAGCGTACAGTGGCGGTAGTGCTAGCATTGGGATGAATCAAGTCATACAGTTCTGATACCTTGCGGTCAGCATCAGCAATGATGGGGAAGTTTACTTCAGTATTCTGGGTTTCATTGATATCGCTGATCCAGCCCTTGTGAGAGTCAACAGGATCTACAGAAAGGGCAATTGGTTTGATATTGCGTTTCTTGAATTCGCTTGCCAGCTTTGCGGTGGCGCCAAGTTCTGTTGTGCATACTGGGGTATAGTCGGCTGGATGAGAGAATAAAATGGCCCAGCTATCACCTAGCCATTCATGGAATGAGATTGTGCCGATGCTGGAATCCTGGGTAAAGTCGGGTGCGGTATCACCCAAGCGTAGTGTTGCCATGTTGAGGCCTCCTGGTTAATTCTAAATCTGGGTCGTTCATAAGCCTATAGTGTGCTGTTGCATGCAGGCTATTAAAATAATCAAGGTAGCGCTTCATCGTCTGAAGCGCTACCTTGATTTAATCATACTGAATAGTCACCTGTTATGGTTGTTTGTTATATGTTTATTCAGTTGCGTCGGTTTACTTGAGTAAGAAACTTTTATTCAATATATTTGAAAAGAAATTGCAGAAAACTTATGGTGATTTCTTGTAGTGATATTAATTAGACAGAAAACCGCAGTCATCATGTAGTTGCTTAGCCAAATTTAAAATCCAATTTTTCCTATCGATATTTTATGCATCCCCTGAAACGATTATTCATCTATGCTCGCCAATATCGACGCGATGCATGGATTGCTTCCCTGTATTCCTTGCTTAACAAGATTTTTGATGTTTTACCCGAAATTTTGATTGGCATGGCGGTCGATGTTGTTGTCAACCAAAAGACCTCTTTCCTGGCGGGTGTTGGTGTCGTAGAGCCGCGTGACCAGCTTGCCTTGCTTGCAATCCTCACGGTAGTGATTTGGGTCGGCGAGTCTTTGTTTCAGTATCTTTATGATGTGCGCTGGCGCAATCTTGCTCAGAACCTGCAACACGACCTGAGAATGGAGGCATACAAGCATGTGCAGCAGCTTGAGCTTGCCTACTTTGAGCGTAATCGTAGCGGCAACCTGTTAGCTATTCTCAATGAGGATATCAACCAGATGGAGCGCTTCTTTAACGGAGGCTTCAATAGCTTGATCCAGGTCTTTTTTGGTTCGTTCTTGGTGGGTGGGGTATTTTTCATTCTTACTAAGGAGCTGGCGTTCCTTGCCTTGATTCCCGTTCCCTTTATCCTGTATGGCGCATTCTGGTTCCAGTCGAAACTGGCGACACGTTATACCTCGGTGAGGGCAGCAGCGGGCGCCCTTGCAGCTAGACTGAACAATAATCTGCAAGGCATTGCCACGGTAAAGGCTTATGCCTCGGAGGAGATTGAGGCGCGGCATATTCGCGCTGCTTCAAATGTCTATCGCGAGAAAAATGCAGAAGCGATCATGCTATCGGCAGCCATTACGCCTGTGATCCGGATTGCCATCCTGGCTGGATTTACGGTGACCTTGCTCTATGGTGGTTTTATGGCGCTGAATGGCGAGCTCGGTGTAGGGAGCTATTCTGCCTTGGTATATCTTACCCAGCGTTTGTTATGGCCCTTGACTGGCTTGGCTGAGTTGACAGATCTCTACCAGCGCTCCATGGCTTCCATTCAGCGTGTCATGAATCTCCTGGATACGCCATTAGCGATCCAGTATGGGGGAAAGGCATTGCCAATTTCATTAGTGAAAGGCGATATCAAATTTTCCGGGATACGCTTTGCTTATGATGCCCAGGACAATCAAGCCGCATTGGATCAGTTCAAGCTGCATATACCAGCCGGGAAGACAATTGCGCTAGTTGGCGCTACTGGAGGGGGCAAAAGCACCATCACCAAGTTGCTACTGCGGTTTTATGATCCCCAGCAAGGCAAGATATTGCTAGATGGCAACGATATTGCTTCCCTGGATTTGCAGCAATTAAGGCGTGCGATCGGATATGTAGCACAAGATACTTTCCTGACCGATGCGAGCATTGCCGAGAATATTGCCTATGGACAACCCGACGCCAGCATGGACGCAATTGTTGCTGCAGCAAAAGCCGCTGAAGCACATGAGTTCATCGAGCGTTTGCCAGATGGTTATGCCACTGAAGTGGGGGAACGGGGCATGAAGCTTTCCGGTGGACAACGCCAGCGCCTGGCACTAGCACGCGCCATTCTCAAGAATCCACCCATCTTGATTCTGGATGAAGCAACTTCTGCAGTGGATAACGAAACAGAGGCTGCAATCCAGCGATCACTGAATAAACTCGTGGTCGGGCGCACCAGCATTATTATTGCGCACCGATTATCTACAGTACGTCATGCAGATTGTATTTATGTGCTGGATCATGGGCGGATAGTGGAATCTGGCAGTCATGAAACGCTGTTGAGCACAGGAGGGGTCTATGCAGAGCTTTGGAGATTGCAAACTGGGGAAGTTTAAAATTATTTATAAATAGTTGGTTAAGTATATTTTTTAAAGTGAAATATTAATTTATTAATAGGTATAGCTGATTTAATATGTTTGTTCGGATACAACAACATCTCACATTAGCGAGTTATGCTGATGGCGGGTAGCATGCTAGAATCTTGCTCATGCCGGAGCTCCGGCTATTAGCTTTTAATGAATCGGATTAATCAAGGACTGTAAATGAGCCAAATTATTATTGAACACAACCCAAGTGAAGAGAAGCTGAAGCAATTGGGTGTTGCAAACTGGTCTATCTGGGAAAAGGAAGTTTCCAAGTTCCCATTGGATTTCGGTATCAAGGAAACTGCATACGTTCTGGAAGGTGAAATCCTGGTAACCCCTAAGGGTGGCGAGCCTGTGCGTATAGTTCCTGGCGACCTGGTTGTGTTCCCAGTTGGTCTGGAAAGCAGCTGGGAAGTGGTTAAGCCGCTGCGCAAGCACTACAAACACGGTTAATTGCTAAGATCGTGAAGTAAAAAGCCCCATCACATAGATGGGGCTTTTTTATTGGGTATGAGTTATGGAATTAAAGCTGTTTACGCAGTGCTGTATCCAATTGTGTCAGGGTTTCCAGGCTTAACCGTTGCCCGGATTGATCGGAAATTAGGAAGGTGTCCTCCGCACGGTTGCCCAATGTATTGATTTTTGCAGTATGCAGACGGATGTGATGTTGTTGTAATACATGGGCGATCCGAGAAAGCAGGCCGGGCCTGTCGTTAGTGGCAATATCCAATATGGTGTTATTGCTTGCGGTTTCTTGTTCAAGCAGGAGTTCCGGCTTGATTGGCATGTGCTTTACTTGACGGCTGATGCGGCCTTGCACTGGGGCGTCCGGTGGAGCCTGGCTTGTCAGTTTTTGCGTTAATTCATATTCAATAAAACTTAATAAATCACGATAGCTTATCTTTTTATCTGATTGATCAAGCACTAGAAAATTATCAAGTGCATAGCCGTGTTGAGTGGTGTATACCTTGGCTTCGACAATGCTGTATCCCAGGCGGCCGAAAAAGCTGCAGATGCGGACAAAGATATCGGCGTGGTCGGGCATGTAGATCATGGTTTGAATGCCATCGCCTGCCGGGCTCAGCCTTGCGCGCACGATGGGTGCTTGCGTGTTGATGTGGGTGAGTAGCAGGCGGGTATTCCAGGCGATAAGCTGCGCTTCGTGGCGCAGGAAGTAGGCTGGCCCCAGTTGCTGCCACAAGGGTTGATAGGCTTGCTCAATGACGCCGTAGTAGCTCAGGATTTCCTTGGCCTGCTGCTGGCGGGCATTGAGTTCTTCATCCAGGTTGCTGCCGCGCAATATGCGCTGCGTGGCGCGGAACAGGTTTTCCAGCAGGGTGGCTTTCCATGCGTTCCACACCTTGGGGCTGGTGCCACGGATATCTGCTACGGTCAGGAGGTAGAGCGCAACCAGGCGCTGTTCGCTGCCTACATAACGCGCAAATTTCTCGACGACTGCAGGATCGGAAAGGTCGGATTTCTGCGCTGTGCTGGACATGACCAGATGGGCCTCAACCAGCCAGGCGACCAGCTCGCCATCTTCTCGTGGCAGATCATGTTGCTTGCAGAAACGTCGGGCATCGACGGCCCCTAGGGTGGAATGGTCTCCGCCGCGTCCTTTGGCAATATCATGAAACAAGGCGCCGAGATACAAGAGTTGTGGTTTGGCAAACTCCTTGAATAAGCGACTGCAAAGCGGGAATTCATGGGTCAGCTCTGGATGGGCAAAACGCCGCAGGTTGGCGAGCACATTGAGAATATGCTCATCGACGGTATAGACATGGAACAAGTCATGCTGCATTTGGCCTGATACGCGTCCAAAAGCTGGCATATAACGACCCAGGACACCGTAGCGGTTCATGCGTTTCAAGGTGCGCGTGATGCCGCGAGTCTGCTGCAGTATTTGCATGAACAGCATCTTGTTCTTTGGATTGTTGCGGAATTGTGGCGTGATCTCGCTCTTGGTTCGATGCAGCGCGCGCAGGAGTTCGGCACCCATGCCCTTGAGTTCTGGATGTTGTTGCAGTGTCAGAAAGCTTTCCAGGATGGCTGAGGGGTCGTCGTAAAGCAGTGTCGGACTCTTGGTCTCCAGTAAGCCATTGACTGCCTCAAAGCGGTTGTTGAGGCTTACCACCGTGTGTTGTTGCGGATAGATACGCTCGCGTAGCACTTGCAGCACGATTTCGTTGATCAGGCCGACGAACTTGGCACTTTGGTAAAAGCTGTGCATCAGCTGCTCGCTGGCGCGTTTGCGTTTGGTGGTGACTAGTCCGAGCTGTGATGCGAGCTCGTTCTGAAAGTCGAAAAGCAGCCGGTCTTCACGGCGGTGGGCCAGGAAGTGAAGGCGTGTACGCAGCATCTGCAGGTTGCGCTCGTGACGGCGCACTTGCTGGGCCGCTTGCTTGGACATGACGCGATTCTTTACCAGCTCACGCCAATTGCTGCCAAGATTGAGTGCGCGGGCAATCCAGATGATCGTTTGCAGGTCGCGCAGTCCGCCAGGACTCTCCTTGATGTTGGGCTCAAGGTTGTAGGCTGTATCGTTGAAGCGGGCATGGCGCTGGTGTTGTTCTTCCACCTTGGCTTCAAAGAATGCCGCAACATCCATGGCGGATGCCATGTTTTGTGCAAAGGCGCTGTAGAGTAGTGTGCTACCGTCAAGATAACGGGCTTCAAGCAGGTTGGTCTGCACGGTCACATCGCGCTGCGCCTCGTCAATACATTCGGTGAGGGTGCGTACGCTATGCCCGATGGCAAGGCCAGTGTCCCAGAGCACCCCGATCAGTTCCTCAATCTTGCGGTTAGTCGTTGCTGTGACATTGTCAGCCAGCAGAATGAGGATATCGACATCGGAGTAAGGAAACAGCTCGCCGCGGCCATAGCCCCCGACGGCAATCAGGCAGGCTTGGGTATTCAGTTCAAACTCTTGCCACAAGGCCCGCAGGATATGGTCAGTCACCGTTGACTGGGATTGCAGCAAACGGCTGACATTGGGCTTTTGCTCAAATGCCTGTCTTAATGTTTCCTGCTGGGCTTGTAGTTCCTGGCGCCACTGGCGTGCAAGGGGTTCGTGTCCGCGAGGGGTTGGCTGCTGCATGCTAGTTTTTGATAAAAGTTGGCGCGGGTGGGGTGCCTGCAGAAACAGTCAGTACTTCGTAGCCGTTCTCCGTGACCAATATGGTGTGCTCCCACTGCGCGGAAAGGCTGTGATCCTTGGTGACGATGGTCCAGCCATCGCCCAGTTGTTTGATATCGCGTTTGCCCGCATTGATCATGGGCTCTATGGTGAAGATCATGCCGGGCTTCAATACGGCTCCCTTGCCAGGTTGTCCGTAATGCAGCACTTGCGGGTCCTCATGGAAGTTCTTGCCGATGCCATGGCCGCAAAACTCGCGCACCACGCTGAAGCCATGCTTTTCGGCGTAGGTCTGGATTGCATGGCCAATGTCGCCCAGTGTTGCGCCTGGCTTAACCTGGTTGATGCCTATCCACATGCAATCGTAGGTAATGTCGGACAAGCGTCTGGCCTGGATTGAAATATCGCCGACATGGAACATGCGACTGGTGTCGCCGTAATAGCCATCCTTGATGACCGTCACATCAATATTGAGCGTGTCGCCGTTCTTGAGCACCTTGTCACCCGGGATGCCGTGGCATATTTGGTGGTTGACCGAGGTGCAGATCGATTTGGGATAGGGCGTGTGTCCATGCGGTGCATAATTGAGCGGGGCGGGGATGGTCTTTTGCACATTGACCATGTAGTCGTGGCAAAGCGCATCCAGCTTGCCTGTGGTGACGCCCGGCTTGATGTGAGGCGTGATAAAATCCAGCACCTCGGCAGCCAATTTGCAGGCCACGCGCATTTTTTCGATATCTTTTTCAGTCTTGATGTTGATTGCCATTGTATTGCAAGGCTTGCGCCCAGGTTTTCCTTGAGTTCGTACAACTGCTTATGGTAGCATACCGCACCCGTTTGGCAGGAGTATGCTCGCTCAAACGTAAATCCTGCAGCTGGTCTGTTTGGCTGGCTGTAAATCTGCACATACGCCCCGTACAGGGTGTCCGCTTTAATGTGGATGTTGTTGGGCGTATGGAAGCAATAACCCTTACTGGAGAATTATTATGTCCGTTACCATGCGTCAAATGCTGGAAGCCGGTGTCCACTTCGGCCACCAGACCCGCTACTGGAACCCCAAGATGGCTCAGTACATCTTTGGTGACCGCAACAAGATTCATATCGTCAACCTGGAAAAAACCCTGCCGCTGTTTGAAGATGCACTGAAGTATGTGCGTCAGCTGGCAGCAAACAAGGGCCGTATCCTGTTCGTTGGCACCAAGCGTCAAGCGCGTGAAATCGTCAAGGAAGAGGCACAACGTGCTAATTGCGCCTATGTAAACCACCGTTGGTTGGGCGGCATGCTGACCAACTTCAAGACTGTCAAGCAATCCATCAAGCGCCTGAATGAGTACGAAGCCCTGTTGCAAGACGGCGGCATCGAGAGATTCGGCAAGAAGGAAGCCCTGGGCTATAAGCGCGAAATTGAAAAGCTTGAGCGCTCCATCGGCGGTATCAAGGAAATGGGCGGTCTGCCAGATGCCATTTTCATTATTGACGTAGGTCATGAAAGTGGTGCGGTCACTGAGGCAGCCAAGCTTGGTATTCCCGTGATCGGCGTGGTCGATACCAACAACTCACCTGATGGCGTTGCTTACGTTATCCCTGGTAACGATGACTCCAGTCGTGCTATTCGCCTCTATGCTCGCGGTATTGCCGACGCTGTACTGGAAGGTCGTAGCCATAGCATCAATGAAATAGTCAAGGCAGTGTCTGAAGAAGAATTTGTCGAGGTTGAAGAAGCTGCGGCAGAGTAAGACCCTGTTACAAGGGGGCTTTGGCCCCCTTTTTTTTTGTATCCGAATTTGGTTAGATGAAACCTGGCTAAATGCCACAAAAACAATGTTCAAGGAGTAAAGCAATGGCTGAAATTACCGCAAGTATGGTCAAGGAATTGCGTGAGCGCACAGATGCGCCCATGATGGACTGCAAAAAGGCGCTGACAGAAGCTGAGGGTGATCTGGCTCGTGCAGAAGAAATTCTGCGCGTGCGTTTTGGTAACAAGGCCAGCAAGGCTGCTGGCCGTGTAGCTGCTGAAGGTGTTGTAGCTGTCAGTATCAAGGCAGACGGCAAGCTGGGTGCGATTGTTGAAATCAACTCTGAAACTGACTTCTGCGCCAAGAATGCGGACTTCCTTGCCTTTACGGGCCATGTGGCCGATGCGGCTGCCAGTGAGAAGCCAGCTGATGTGGCTGCTTTGTCCGCACTCAAGATTGAAGGCGGCAGCGTTGAAGATGTCCGCACCCAACTGGTCGGCAAAATTGGTGAAAATATTACCCTGCGCCGCTTTGTCGTGGCTGAAGCCAAGGGCAAGCTGGTGAGCTATGTTCATGGCGGCAAGATTGGTGTATTGCTGGATCTGGTGGGTGGTGATGAGGCACTGGGCAAGGATATTGCCATGCATATTGCTGCTGCCAAGCCTAAGTCCCTGGATGCCAGCGGCATTGCAGCGGAGCTGCTTGATGCCGAGCGCCGTGTTGCCATTGAGAAGGCCAAGGAAGCCGGCAAGCCGGAAGCCATGCTGGAAAAAATTGCCGAAGGGACTGTACAGAAGTTCCTCAAGGAAGTGACTTTGCTGAGCCAGCCTTTCGTCAAGGACGACAAGCAAACCATTGAGCAACTGCTCAAGGCCAACAATGCCAGCATCGCTTCTTTCACCATTTATGTGGTGGGTGAGGGCATTGAAAAGGTAGTGACCGATTTTGCTGCTGAAGTTGCTGCCGCAGCAAAGGTGTAAACTAATGGTCGCGATGCCTGCGACCAGCCTGAAATAAAACGAACGTGAATCACTCTGCGCTCAGGATGGTTCACGTTTCGCACAATTTGCATAACAATAAGGAGCCCCATGAGCACTCCCGCCTATAAGCGCATTTTATTGAAACTCTCTGGCGAAGCCCTGATGGGCGATGACAGCTACGGAATCAACCGAGCGACCATTTTCCGGATTGTGGAAGAGGTCAAGGAAGTGGTTGATCTCGGCGTGGAAGTGGCAGTGGTGATTGGCGGCGGCAATATTTTCCGCGGCGTGGCACCGGCAGCCGAAGGCATGGATCGTGCAACTGCTGATTACATGGGCATGCTGGCCACAGTAATGAATGCACTGGCCCTGCAGGACGCCATGCGCCAAATAGGGCTGGTAAGCCGCGTTCAGTCAGCCCTGAATATCGAGCAGGTGGCCGAGCCTTATATTCGCGGCAAGGCAATCCGTTACCTTGAAGAAGGCCGTGTGGTCATTTTTGGCGCAGGTACCGGCAATCCATTCTTTACCACTGATACTGCAGCGGCCTTGCGTGGCATGGAGATCAATGCAGATATCGTGCTCAAGGCCACCAAGGTAGATGGTGTCTATACGGATGATCCCAAGCGTAATCCTGAAGCCATGCGCTACAAAACCATCACGTTTGACGAAGCCATTATCAAGAATCTGAAGGTCATGGATGCGACAGCGCTGACACTGTGTCGCGACCAGAAATTACCGATCTCCGTATTCAGCATTTTCCGCCAAGGAGCGCTGAAGCGGGTAGTGATGGGTGAAGACGAGGGAACCCGCGTTCTACCGTAACGCCCAGTACACGTAGTTAGGCAGGAGAAATCATGATACAAGACGTAAAAAATACTGCAGATCAAAAAATGCAGAAGTCCATTGAGGCATTGAAGACTGACTTGAGCAAGGTACGCACTGGACGTGCACATACCGGTTTGCTTGATCACGTCATGGTTGAATATTATGGTTCATTGGTGGCAATCAACCAGGTTGCCAACGTGAGCCTTGGTGACGCGCGCACTCTCAATGTGCAGGCATATGAGAAAACCATGATATCCAAGGTGGAAAAGGCGATTCGCGATTCTGACCTTGGTCTGAACCCAGCGACCAATGGTGACGTTATCCGTGTCCCCATGCCAATGTTGACCGAAGAGCGCAGGCGTGACCTGATCAAGGTTGTGCGTAGTGAAAGTGAAAATGCCAAGGTGGCGGTACGTAATGTGCGCCGCGACGCCAATGACGCACTGAAAAAGCTGGTGAAGGATAAGGAAATCAGTGAGGATGATGAGCGTCGTGCACAGGATGAGGTGCAGAAGCTTACAGATAAATATGTGGCAGAAATTGACAAGTTGCTGCAAACCAAAGAAACCGAGTTGCTGGCTGTTTAATCGCAGCAGTTCTTGTGCGGCAGCCATTGGTTTTTAATTGTTATTATCCCACGGAGCATTGAGTGGCACTTTTTTCCAGCTCCACCCAAACTATCCCGGTAACGGGTGATATTCCCCAGCACATTGCCGTGATCATGGATGGCAATGGCCGCTGGGCCAAAAAGCGCTTTCTGCCCCGTGTTGCAGGGCATAAGCGCGGTGTTGAGATTGTGCGCGAAGTCGTGCGCCTTTGCGCCAACAGTGGCGTGAAATACCTCACCCTGTTTGCATTCAGCAGTGAAAACTGGCGCCGACCGGCTGATGAGGTCAGTTTCTTGATGGGCTTGTTCATGGAAGCCTTGCAGCAGGAAGTGGGCAAACTTGCCGAGAACAATATCCGCTTGCGCATGATTGGGGATTGTTCCCGTTTCGAGCCTGCACTTGTCGCCAAAATTGCCGAAGCCGAAACGCAGACAGCAGGCAATGATGGCCTGACGCTGACGATAGCGGCCAACTATGGCGGCCGCTGGGACATTATGCAGGCAGTCAAGCGCCTGCTGGCAGATAACCCTGCAATCACTGACAGTTTTACCGAGGAAGACCTTTCGGCTTACCTCAGCATGCATTACGCACCAGAGCCTGATCTATTCATCCGTACCGGTGGCGAGCAGCGTATCAGTAATTTTCTGCTATGGCAGCTTGCCTATAGTGAGCTTTATTTCACCGATACCTTGTGGCCGGATTTTGACGAGGCAGAATTCAAGCGCGCGATTGAATCCTATCAGCAACGTGAGCGTCGCTTTGGCCGTACAAGCGAACAACTGATTGCCGACTGATATGTTGAAGACTCGCTTGCTGACGGCTGCTATCCTGATTCCTGCATTCCTGGCAGCGTTATTCCTGCTGCCTGAGCCTTACTGGTCGCTTTTGATGCTGGCAGGGGCTTTGATTGGATTGTGGGAGTGGTCATACATGGCCAGGTTTAAGGTGGCTGTTCGATATCTATATATCGCTGCAACAGTGGTTGCTGGCGTCTTTCTTACATTCTGGCATGGCCCTGAAAATGCCTTCATGCAGGAGTATGCGCTTTATTGGGGCTTGCCCATCGCTGCAGCCTTCTGGATCATCCTGGTGCCAGTCTGGCTATTGACGCGCGCCCATATCCGCAGCCCTTATCTTCTGATGCTGGCTGGCTGGTTGATCATCTTTCCATTATGGCTGGCCTTGGTGAGCCTGCGTGCAATCAACCCATGGCTGCTGCTGGCCATTATGTTGGTGGTCTGGATTGCGGATAGTGCCGCCTATTTTGCCGGTAAGCGTTTTGGCAAGCACAAGCTTGCTGTGCATATCAGCCCCGGAAAAACCTGGGAGGGCGTAGCCGGCGCACTGATTGTGGTGAGTCTTTATGGGCTGGCGCTCTGCTTTGCCTTTAACCTCAACCTGTTGTTGATTGTGGGGTTCTGGGTATTGACGGTATTCAGCATCGTGGGAGATTTGCTTGAGTCCCTGATCAAGCGCCAGGCAGGCGTGAAAGATAGCGGTAATTTGCTTCCCGGCCATGGCGGCGTTCTTGACCGGGTGGATGGATTGACTTCCAGCCTGCCATTGGCGGCGCTTTTCCTGCATCTACCCCTTTATTATCAAGCGTGGATGCATTCCGCGTGACCATGCCCATGCTACAAAATGTCACCATCCTAGGTGCGACCGGTACGATAGGCCTTAATACCCTGGATGTGATTGCGCGCCATTCCGATCGCTATCGCGTATTCGCGCTTACCGCCAATTCCCGGGTGGATGAGCTGGCTCAACTGTGCCGGCAATATCGGCCGCGTTATGCCGTCATGCTCGATGAGCATGCGGCGGAAAAGCTGCAACAAAAGCTGCAAGGCTCAGAGACGCAGGTACTTTCTGGCCTTGAGGCTCTGGAAGAAGTGGCAGCGCATGCTGAAGTGGATGTGGTCATGGCAGCCATCGTTGGCGCTGCGGGACTTAAACCTGCAATTGCTGCGGCCTATGCCGGTAAGCGTATTCTCCTGGCAAATAAGGAAACGCTGGTCATGGCAGGCAGCCTCTTCATGCAGGCAGTGGCGGAGGGAGGAGCCACCCTGTTGCCAATCGATAGTGAGCATAACGCCATATTCCAGGTGATGCCGCCAGCGCGCTTGGCAGCGCTTGAGGATGGCGGCGTAAAGCGCATCCTGCTGACTGCTTCAGGGGGACCTTTCCGCAAGGCAAGTGCGGCTGAACTGATGGCTGTTACCCCGGCACAGGCATTGAACCATCCCAATTGGGTCATGGGGCCTAAAATCACTATTGATTCTGCTACCCTCATGAATAAGGGGCTGGAAGTAATTGAGGCGCATTGGTTGTTCAACGCGCCAGCAGAAAAAATCGAAGTCGTGGTGCATCCGCAAAGCGTCATTCATTCCATGGTGGAGTATATTGACGGTTCCGTACTGGCGCAGATGGGCAACCCGGATATGCGGACCCCGATTGCCTACGGCCTTGGATATCCTGATAGGCTGGAGGCCGGAGTCAGTACCCTGGATTTGTTCAAGGTAGGACGGCTTGATTTCGAGACACCTGACACTGTCCGTTTCCCCTGTTTGCGGTTGGCATTCGATGCCTTGAGGCAGGGTGGCACTGCGCCTGCCATTCTCAATGCAGCCAATGAGGTTGCTGTAGATGCTTTCCTGAAGGGAAACATTGGTTTTCAGGATATTCCACGCTTGATCGAATCCGTATTGACATCAATGAGCATTGCCCCTGTGACATCGATTGCACAATTGATCGAGGTGGATACATTGGCGCGTGCCCATGCAATGGAATGGAGACAGCTGGAAGCATGCTGACCTTATTAGCTTTTCTTGTCACTCTGGGCATCCTGATTGCCGTGCATGAGTATGGCCATTTCCAGGTGGCGCGCTGGTGTAATGTCAAGGTATTGCGTTTTTCGCTCGGTTTTGGCAAGCCTATTTTCAGGCGGACGTTTGGGGCGGACAAGACAGAGTTCGTCATCTCGGCTTTGCCGTTTGGCGGATACGTCAAAATGCTGGATGAGCGTGAGCAGGTAATGCCCGGCAGTCTGAGTGAAACTGAGCTTGCGCGCGCTTTCAACCGGCAATCGGTCTGGAAGCGGATTGCCATTGTATCTGCTGGCCCTGCTGCCAATTTACTACTCGCCATCTTCCTGTATTGGATATTGTTCATGCAAGGCGTGCCGGGCATGAAACCCTTAATTGGCGAGGTACCTGCCCAAACGCCTGCCGCAGCGGCAGGACTGCGAAGCCATGACTTGATTACCTCGGTTGCAGGTGAGCCGGTGGCAAGCTGGACTGATGTGCGCTGGATATTGTTGCAAGAGGCGATCAGGTCGCCAGTGGTCGCTGTAAAGGTGACGGATGAAACGCAGGGTGAGCATGAAACTGCACTCAGATTGGACAGCATAGGAAAGGAAGATTTCGAGTCCGACTTTCTCGACAAACTTGGACTGACGCCTTACCGTCCGCCCATGCCCGCCCGCCTGGGCGATATCGTGCCTGATAGCGCCGCTGCCAAGGCTGGGCTGCAAACAAATGACGAGGTGCTTGCAGTCAATGACAAGCCAATCGCTGAATGGGAGCAGTTTGTCAATTTGGTGCGCGAGCAGCCGGGCCAGCCACTGACATTGAGAATCAAGCGTGGCGACCAGGAGTTGGATGCGGTGGTAACGCCAGAAGCCGTTGATGAAAATGGTAAGCAGATTGGCCGGATTGGTGCCGCCTATAAGATCGACGACGCCATTATAGAAAAGCTTAGTGTCACGGTAAGTTATGGGCCTTTGCAATCTTTTACCCGTGCAGTGGATAAAACCTGGGAAACATCTGTCTTTAGCATCAAGATGCTTGTGCGCATGGTCACTGGCGAAGCCTCATGGAAAGGAGTGAGCGGTCCGGTGACGATTGCCAGTTACGCTGGTCAGAGTGCGCATATCGGATGGAAGTCGTTTATCGGCTTTCTGGCCTTGATCAGTATCAGTTTAGGCGTACTTAATCTCTTGCCCGTACCAGTGTTGGATGGGGGGCATTTGTTGTATTATACGATAGAGATTATCAAAGGCAGTCCGGTCTCTGAAGCCGCCATGGAAGTGGGACAGCGTATTGGTTTGGCAATACTGGCTTTATTGATGGCAGTTGCTTTTTACAACGACATAACCAGGTTTATAACAGGTTGATCTTAATGAAGTTTGGCATGAAGCTTAAACATATCCCGCTACTAATCCTGGCAATATATTCCACTTCCGCATTGGCACAGGAACCTTTCGAGGTCAAGGATATCCGCGTTGAAGGCCTGCAACGCACCGAGGCAGGTACGGTTTTCAATTATCTGCCCGTGCGTGTCGGTGACACGATGACGGAAGAGAAAGCCACGCAGGCGATCAAATCCTTGTATGGCACTGGCTTTTTCAAGGATGTCCGTATCGAGTCCGACAATGGCATCCTCGTGGTGATGGTGCAGGAACGCTCAGCTATTGCCCAGCTTGTCTTCAATGGCAACAAGTCTTTCCCTACCGACAAGATGACGGAAGGCTTGAAGCAGATCGGCCTTGCAGAAGGCCTGATCTTTGACCAGTCAATGCTTGATCGCGCAGAACAGGAAATCAAGCGCCAGTATTTGTCTCAGGGTAAATATAGCGCGTCGGTCAAGACGTCGGTCACGCCTCTGGAACGTAACCGCGTAGCAGTGCGTTTTGATATTGAAGAGGGGGCGGTGTCCAAGATCCGTAATATCAATATTGTAGGCAACAAGGATTTTACCCAGGAAGATCTGCTGGAAAAGCTCACGCTTACCACGCCTAACTGGCTGACCTGGTGGAACAAGAATGACCAGTATTCCCGCCAGAAGCTGACAGCTGACCTCGAGACCTTGCGTTCTTTCTACATGAACCAGGGCTATCTTGAATTCAATATTGATTCAACCCAGGTATCCATCACGCCAGACAAGCGCGATATTTATATCACTATCAATGTCACCGAGGGTGAAAAGTACACGATCACAGATGTTAAGCTGGCTGGTGAAATGCTGATCTCTGAGACAGAGGCACGCAACCTGATTTCAGTGGCGCCAGGCGAAATTTTCAATCGTCAGCGCGTTACTGAGTCCAGCAAGGCGATTAATGATCGCCTGGGCAATGATGGCTATGCGTTTTCCAACGTCAATGCCATTCCCGAGGTGGACAAGGACAAGCATACTGTTGCATTCACGTTCTACATTGATCCGGGCCGCCGGGTGTATGTGCGCCGAATCAACCTGACCGGCAATACGCGCACCCGTGATGAAGTGCTGCGCCGCGAAATGCGCCAGCTTGAATCTGCCTGGTATGGTGCGGACAAGATTGAGCGCTCCAAACAGCGCCTTGAGCGCCTGCAGTACTTCTCTGACGTTAACGTGGAAACGCCTGCTGTGCCAGGCACAACAGACCAGGTCGACCTCAACATCAATGTCACAGAGCGCTCCACCGGTAGCGTGATGTTCGGTGCCGGTTTGTCCAGTTTCGAAGGCGTGGTGCTGGGGGTGACGGTCAATCAGAACAACTTCCTCGGTACCGGTAATCGTGTGGCCGCACAGGTCAATACCGGCCGAATCAATACGGTTTACTCATTGACCTATACCGATCCTTATTTTACGCCGGATGGTGTGAGTCGCGGTTTCAACGTCTATCATCGTAAGGTGGATACTACTTACCTGCGTACCGGTGACTATAAAACTGCATCTACTGGCGCGGGCGTCAACTTTGGCATGCCATTAAATGAACGGGACTTCATCAGTGCTGGTCTAACTTTTGACTACACGGATGTTGAATTAAGTACCAATAGCCCTCCACAGTTCAGGCGTTATTGCAGCAGTTCTGAAGATGCCAATAGTTGCAGCAATAGCTCATGGTTTGTCAATCTTGCCTGGACACATGATACGCGCGATAACATCATGTTCCCGAACAAAGGTGTATTGCAGCGGGTCAGTTCAGAAATCGGCTTGCCGGGGTTGGATCTGCAATACTACAAACTGGAGTACAAACATGCTTGGTACAAAGATATTAGCAAGAACGTGACCTTTATGTTGAATGGTGAACTTGGCTACGGTAATACCTATGGTGACAAGGATTTCCCATTCTTCAAAAACTTCTATGCCGGTGGTGTGAACTCGGTACGTGGTTATGAACAGAGTTCGATTGGCCCACGAATCTACGATACCACAGGGCTTGGATACCGTGATTTTGCTGCGGGCGGTACCAAGCGTATGCTTGCGAATGCTGAACTGTATTTCCCGATTCCAGGTATGAAAGATAACAACGCCTTGCGCTTGAGTGCCTTTGTAGATGCCGGCTCTATTGCAGGCGATGGTATTGATGAGAGTGGGAGGAATTATTCCACCAGCTTAGGAGATATCCGCTATTCGACAGGTATTGGTGTGAGTTGGCTATCGCCATTTGGCCCGATCAAACTGGTATTGGCCAAGCCGCTCAACAAGGAAGACGGCGATCGTACGCAAATGTTGCAATTCCAAATGGGTCAGCAGTTCTAACGTAGTTTAGAATAATGCATTGATTCAAATCGAAGTCTAAATTGAAATCATTGAAGCAAAAGCTTGAATATCAGGAGAAAGTCAATTGAATAAGTTGTTGAAAAGTCTGTTGGTCGCTAGTGCTTTGTCTTTTGCAGTCAGTACTCAGGCTGCCGAATTGAAGATCGGCTATGTGCAGGTTGACAAGATTCTGCAGGAAGCGCCGCAGACTGCCGAAAGTGGCAAGAAGCTGGAGAAGGAGTTTGGTCCGCGGACTACTGAGCTTGATCGGCTGCAAAAGCAGATCAGGGATTTGGAAACCGCACTGGAAAAAGACAGTTTGACCATGTCTGAGGCAGATCGCCGCAACAAGGAGCGTGATGCTTCAAACCTCAAGATCGAGTTTCAGCGCAAGCAGCGTGAGCTGCGTGAAGACGTGAACCTGCGCAAGAATGAAGAATTGGGTGTGTTGCAGGACAGAATCAACAAGGCTGTGACTGCCGTGTCTGAAGCTGAAGGCTATGACCTGGTGGTTTATGGCGGCGTTGCTTATGCCAACAAGAAGATTGATATTACCGACAAGGTATTGAAATCCCTGGGCAAGAAGTAAGCCCGCCAATAGCCATTCAATGAGTACGTCGTATTCCCTGCGGGAGATCGTATCCAGACTGGGAGGTGATGTTCTGGGGCAGGATGATATCCTGATCTCTCGCGTTGCTTCCCTTGCCAATGCCCAGGCAGGGCAGATCAGCTTCCTGACCGATTCCAAATATCGATCCGTGCTTTCTACAACAAAGGCAAGCGCGGTCATATTGACTCCAGACAACCGTGATGTCACGGTATTGCCACGTATTCTCACGGATAACCCCTATGCGTATTTTGCCAAGGTGTCGGATTTGCTTAACCCGGCACTGCAATATGTCGCTGGCGTAGCTGAGACGGCAACCATAGCGCCGAGCGCAAAAGTGCCTGCAAGCTGTACCATCATGGCGAATGCCGTGATCGGTGCCAATGTCATATTGGGGGAGCAGGTGGTCATTCATCCGGGATGTGTCATCGGTGATGACGTGGAGATCGGGGCGCATTCGGTATTGCATGCCAATGTCACGATTTACCATCACTGTTTCATTGGTGAGCGTTGCAATATATTCTCCGGCAGCGTGATTGGTGGTGATGGTTTTGGCTATGCGCCTGAACAGGGCCGCTGGGTAAAGATTCCGCAAGTGGGCCGTGTGATCATTGAAAACGATGTGGATATTGGGGCGAATACCACCATAGACCGCGGGGCGATTGACGATACCATCATCCAGCAAGGCTGCAAGATCGACAATCTTGTGCAGATTGGCCATAACTGCCGTATCGGTGCGCATTCAGTAATTGCGGGATGTGTCGGTATTGCAGGAAGTGCCGTTCTTGGCAACCACTGCCGCATCGGCGGGGCTGCCATGATACTGGGCCATCTTGAAATCGCGGATGGCGTGACCGTATCGCCTGGGAGTATGATTACACGTTCGCTGACCAAGGCGGATACATACACTGCACTGATGCCATTCCAGCGTCACGAGGAGTGGTTGAGGACTGCGGCAGGGATCAGGCGACTTGGAGAGCTTGCAGAGCGCGTCAAACAATTGGAAAAGCAGTTGTCTGCCATGCAAGCGCCGGTTCCCCAGGGAGAGAAATAATAAATTGATGTTGAGAAACGAGAAAAGCCATGACTGAACAAGCTATTACGAGCATGGATATTCATGAAATACTGGATTACCTGCCACACCGATATCCTTTTGTATTGGTGGATCGTGTGCTTTCGCTGGAGTTGAACAAAGAGATTGTGGCCGTCAAGAATGTCACGATCAATGAACCTTTCTTTCCAGGCCATTTCCCCTACCATCCCGTGATGCCGGGGGTGCTTATTGTCGAGGCCCTGGCGCAGGCTGCGGCTATCCTGTCCTTCAAGACCATGGATACCAAGCCCAATGACAAGTCGGTGTATTATTTTGCCGGCATGGACAATGTACGCTTCAAGAAGCCGGTTTCGCCTGGCGACCAGCTCATTCTCAAGGTCAGCATTGATCGCATATTGCGCGGTATCTGGAAATACAAGGGCGAAGCCCTGGTGGATGGTGCTGTCGTGGCTGAGGCCGAGATGATGTGTATCCTGAAGGCGATAGATTGATGGCGGAGCCCAGGATACATCCCACCGCGATTATCGATCCCAAGGCTGAACTGGACTCCAGCGTCGAGGTCGGCCCGTTCAGTATTATCGGCCCTGGTGTACGTATCGATGCAGGCACTCGCGTCGCAAGCCATGTCGTGATCAAGGGGCCGACCATCATCGGCAAGAATAACCAGATATTCCAGTATTCCTCTTTGGGTGAAGTACCGCAGGACAAGAAGTTCAAGGATGAGCCAACCCTGCTTGAAATCGGTGACGGCAATACCATCCGCGAGTTCTGTACCTTCAACCGCGGCACGGTGCAGGATAAGGGCACGACTAAGATCGGTAGCCACAACTGGATCATGGCCTATGTGCATATCGCGCATGATTGCGAGGTGGGCAACCATACGATTTTTGCCAATAACTCCTCCCTGGCGGGCCATGTGGATGTACACGACCATGCCATCCTGGGCGGTTTTACCTTGATTCACCAGTTCTGCAAAATCGGCTCTCATGTCATCACTGCTGTGGGCTCCGTCGTGTTCAAGGATATTCCGCCTTATGTGACGGCAGCCGGCTATGATGCGAAGCCTCATGGCATCAACTCAGAAGGCCTCAAGCGCCGTGGCTTTTCTCCCGACAATATCCTGCAGATCAAGCGTGCCTACAAAACCCTGTACCGCAACGGCTTAACACTGGATGAGGCCAAGCAGCAACTGGCAGAGCAACAGAAAAACTCGCCGGAGCTCAATATCCTGGTTGAGTTTCTCAACCATTCAACCCGCGGCATCGTCCGCTAGAAGCAAGGTGTATCATGCCGACCATTGGTATTGTGGCCGGAGAGGCTTCTGGTGATTTGTTAGGCAGCCACCTGATCCGGGCGCTGAAAAAGCAACGTCCTGATCTCAAGTTTGTTGGGATTGCGGGGCCGAAAATGATGGCCGAAGGTGCTGAGACGCTGTTCCCGATGGAGAGGCTCTCCGTGCGCGGCTATGTCGAGGTCTTGCGCCATTTGCCCGGCCTGCTCAAAATCCGCAAGCAGGTAGCGCAACACTTTCTGCAACACCGGCCCGATGTCTTCATCGGCATTGATGCGCCCGATTTCAATTTCACGCTGGAACGCAAGCTCAAGCAGAATGGCATTCCTACCATTCATTACGTCAGTCCTTCCATTTGGGCCTGGCGCCGGGGCAAGATAAAAAAAATCCAACAGGCCGTATCCCATATGCTCGCATTGTTTCCATTCGAGCCGGAAATTTACCAGCAGGCCGGTGTTCCCGTATCGTATGTCGGGCATCCGCTGGCGGATATGCTGCCGCTGGAACCTGATACCTTGGGCGCCCGGGAAGAACTCAAGCTGCCGCAAGATGGCCTGGTCATTGCCATGCTGCCAGGCAGCCGCCAGAGCGAAGTGCAGCAACTTGCGGATCTTTACATCAAGACTGCAAAGCTCATTGTCGCGCAGCGGCCTGATGCGCATTTTCTCGTACCGTTGATTACGCGCGAGACACGGGCGATTTTTGAGCGCGCCGTGTACCAGAATGAAGCACATGATTTGCCGCTGAAAATCATGTTCGGACATGCCCATCGGGCCATGGAGGCTGCGGATGCCGTTATTGTGGCTTCAGGTACGGCAACGCTGGAAGCGGCGTTGATCAAGCGTCCCATGGTCATTACCTATCGTATGCCGAATTTAAGCTGGCAGATATTGAAACGCATGAAGTACTTGCCTTATGTCGGGCTTCCCAATGTCCTGGCTGGCCGTTTCATCGTGCCGGAACTGCTGCAGCATGATGCAGTGCCTGAAAAGCTGGCTGCGACTACTTTGCAGATGATTAACGACAAATCCCAGGTGGCAGAGATTCAGGCCGAATTCCGCCGCATGCATGAAGTCCTGCGACAAAATACCGAGGAAAGAGCGGCACAGGCAGTGCTGTCGTTTATCAAATGAGCAGCGGACGCGTGATTATCTGTGGCGTGGATGAGGCGGGTAGAGGCCCGTTGGCGGGTGCAGTCTACGCAGCAGCTGTGATACTTGACCCTGAGCGTCCCATCATGGGGCTGGCCGACTCCAAGACCCTGAGCGAAAAGAAACGCGATGCACTGGCGATAGAGATCAAGCAGCATGCGCTGGCCTGGGCGATTGCTTCATGCAGTGCGGCAGAAATCGACGAGATTAATATCCTGCAGGCCAGCCTGTTGGCGATGAAGCGGGCTATCGAGCAACTGGCCGTGCTACCGACAGAGGTGCTGGTCGATGGCCTGCATTGCCCGAGGATTGCAATTCCTGCACAGGGCATCGTTAAAGGTGACAGCAAGGTGCAGGAGATTGCCGCGGCTTCCATCCTGGCCAAGACCGCGCGCGACAAGGAAATGGTCGAAATGCATGTACGCTACCCGCAATATGATTTTGCCAGGCACAAGGGCTATCCCACAGCGCATCACCTCAAATTGCTTGCCGAGCATGGCGTTTGCGAAATCCACAGGCGCAGCTATGCACCAGTCAAAAAACTGCTTGGCTTGATCTAAGGGCTGTCTTCCTCTTAGCTTACGCCAGCAGCAGGAAAACCGTGGGTTGCTTGTGCAGCTCAGGTAATTCCGACTTTGTCCAGTCCTTGATGGGTTTGCTGATGATGAGTTCGGTGGGCAGGCTGAGGTTGCGCGCAATGCAAAGCCGGGTTTCCGCCGCGCAATGGACAAGTATATCCTCCAGCAAGTGTTGGTTGCGGTAAGGCGTCTCGATAAAAATCTGCGTTTCTTGATGTTGTCTTGAATGACGCTCGATCTCTTTGAGTTTCTGGATCCGGGCCTGCTTGTCGCTGGGGATGTAACCCAGAAAAGTAAAGCGCTGGCCATTGAAACCAGAGCCCATGAGCGCAAGCAATATCGACGAAGGGCCGACCAGGGGGGCGACACGTATGTTTTTTCTGTGGGCCAATGCCGCCAGGCGCGCTCCTGGGTCGGCGATGCCAGGGCAGCCAGCTTCGGACATCAGGCCGACATCTTTGCCTGCCAGCAGTGGAGCCAGCAGGGCAGGCAGTTCCGCATCGGTGGTGTGTTCGTTCAGCGTCAACAAGGTCAGTTCGCGTACCGGCTTGGCGGTCTTGATCAGACCCAGGAAGCGGCGTGCCGTTTTCTCATTCTCGACAATAAAGGTATCCAGGCCCTGCGCCTGCTGGATGACATCCTGTGGCAATACCTGGTGAATATTGTCTGCTCCCAGTGTGACCGGGAGCATGTATAACGTGCCGGTGATCAATATTTCACCTGTACCCTGTAGGTGAGTGTGATGCTGCTTTCGGCCGGGATGGTGATCTGCCAGCTTGCAGTATTGCTGCTTGATTTGGCACTTGAGTGGCTTTGGGCCAGGATTTTCCAGTCACCGGGAATGGGCTCTATCACATTGACCTTGACTGGCTGGTTCTTGGCATTCTTGAGCACAATTTCATAAGCGCTTTCAAACTGGCTGTTGCCTTTGGCTGGATTGGGCAGTTTCTTGAAGTCAGTTTGTTTCTTGTCGGCAGTGACATCAAATGCATCGCCTAGCTTGAGGCGCACGGTTTCATTTTTTGCGGTGTGGTCAATGTTGTCTTCACCGACAAACTGGGCGTTGCCCTGACTATCCTTCTTGTAGACGCGCAGGATGCCCTTGGGCAGCGGTTGGCCCAGCTTGGCACTTTCCTTGTTGTCGAACTCGATAAATACGCCCACCTTGAGCTTCTGACCTAGGTCACCTTGGTTGGACTGGTAATAGTAATTGGCGCCTCTCAATACAAGCTCTTTGCGGACGGGAACCGCCTGTGCGCTGAGCAAGGCTACTTGCTTGGTCTGGTTTTCAGCTAACGTGGTTGGACGGTCAAGTGAGTACAAGTGGTACTCAAGCAATGACTCTTCTGCCATGGCGGGTGCGGCATCCGCCATCATCATTTCATTCTTGCGCATCAATGCCATCGGGACAGGACGGGAAGGGGAAATGCGATGTACATCCCCTGCAACCAGTTGCAGCTTGGCATTGCGATAGGTGGTGCCGCTGGTATTGGAAAGCGTGACCCAGCCTGACAAATCCAGTTTATCTTCTGCCGCGTTCAATTCAGCCACATAATCCGCTTTCCAGCCCAAGCCGGAAGTCAGGTAGCTCAATTCAACATCCTGCGGCCCCGCCTGCCTGGTAGTGAGCTGCGTTACCAGGGTTGGACGATCTCTCAGGTTTTCCGGCACGTCCGGATAGACGATGCGGCCGGGGATGCCCGTTTCGATTCGGTCGCCTATCTTGAGTACCGTCCCATTATTTGCTGCCAGCACCAGGGCCGATTCAATGGTTTCGGCTCCTGTTGCAGGGTTGGTTCTGATTACCTGCACGGTGTGGCCAATGTATTTTTCCAGCAATTTCTCTGGGCTGAGCAGGTCATAGTCAAAATTTTGCTCCAATGTCTGCAATTGCCCGCTAAGGCTGCGCAATAAAGCCGTCTCCGCCTGTATCTGTGCGCTGACATCGCGCAGTGCCAATGCATTCAAGCCGGAATTCAGGTTCACCTTGCGCTGGTCCTTGACCAAGGCAAGGTCGCCGTTATAGATCGTGACGGCAATGCTTTGCTGGTCATGCAAGGTGCTGCGGATTTCGTCTTGGGCGGCGATGGCCTGGAAAGCGGTCATTAAGCCTATTGCAAGTAATGTATGCTTGAATGTCATGGATATCCTCCGGTGAAGTACGGTGTTATTAGAGCCTGTTCAACGTTATGTCATGGGGTACGTTGAACAGGCTCTTAGATGATGGCCACACCTTGGTTTGCCAGCATGTCGATCAGGCGAATCAGCGGCAAGCCAATCAATGCGTTGGGGTCATCGCCTTGCATGGCGGCAATGACCGCAATACCCAAGCCTTCTGATTTGGCGCTGCCGGCGCATTGATAAGGCTGTTCCTTGCGTAAATAGTTCTCAATCTGTTGATCGCTCAAGTCGCGGAACTTGACGTGATAAGGCACGACATCGGCTTGCATCTGCTGGTTTGCAGCATTGTATAGGCATAGCGCGCTATGGAATACGACGCTGCGTCCGCGCATCAGCTGCAATTGCTTGACAGCATTCTCATGTGTGAGCGGCTTGCCGAGTTGCAACCCATCCAATGTCGCCACCTGGTCGCAGCCAATGATCAAGGCATCCTGGTGGGTTTCAGCGATCTTGCATGCCTTGGCCTGGGCCAATCGCAACGCGGTCTGCTCCGGGAGTTCGTCCTGTTGTGGTGTCTCGTTAATCTCTGGGGGGTGCACACTGAAGGGTAGCTGCAATCGGGAGAGCAGCTCACGGCGATAGGGTGAGGATGAGGCAAGAATCAGGGATTGCATGGTCGGGTAGGAGCAAAGGCCTTATTGTGTCATGGAGCAGGGAGCATGGCAAAAGGCAAATAAAAAGCCGGTCGGTACCGGCTTTTTATGATTGCCAGAGCAAAGAATTAGTCTGGCTGGATTTCCAGCAAGGCTTCATCCGGGGTGACAGTGTCACCCTTCTTGACGTGAACCGCGACAACTACGCCGGTCTTCGAAGCCTGAATCTCATTTTCCATCTTCATGGCTTCAATCACCAGTACGGCATCGCCGGCACTGACCTTGTCGCCAATATTGACCTTGACGTCGACAATGGTGCCGGGCATGGCAGTGGTCACACAGCCAGGGTGCGATGGGCGAGGGCGGCCGCTGCCGGTGTTGCCGCTTGCCTTCTTCTTGGCCTCGCCATTGCTGCTTTGGCCTCCGCTTGAAACCTCGATTTCACTCAAAGTCTCCAATACGACCTCTTCAGCCACACCATCGACTGAAACGTAGAATGGACGCTGTTCTTCACCATGGTGGCCGCTGCCGGTGAGCTTGATATGGAAGGTTTCACCATGCAGTGTTACGTTGAATTCACTAGGCGCATAGCGGGAGCGTGACTCGCTGGAAGTTACGGCTTCCTTGCTCAATAACTGTTCTGGCTTGAGGCTGCCTGCATTGCGTTCCTGTAGGAAGGTCTTTGCCAAGTCGGGGAACATGGCATAGGTCAGCACATCTTCTTCGCTCTTGGCCAGGCCTTCCACTTCATTGCGCAACTTTTCCATTTCTGCAGTCAACAGATCGGCAGGGCGGCATTCAATCACCTCGGCATTGCCGACAGCGAGGCTGCGTACATCCTCGTTAACGGCAGACGGGGCCTTGCCGTAATGTCCTAATAGGTAGTTTTTCACCTCATTGGTGACGGATTTGTAACGCGCGCCTGTCATCACGTTCAATACCGCCTGGGTACCGACAATTTGTGAGGTAGGTGTTACCAGCGGGGGGAAGCCGAGATCTTCCCGTACGCGCGGGATTTCATTCAGCACCTCATCCATGCGGTTGAGGGCGCCTTGCTCCTTGAGCTGGTTGGACAGGTTGGAGATCATGCCGCCAGGCACTTGGTTGACCAATACGCGGGTGTCTACGCCGGTGAATTCGCTTTCAAACTGCCAGTATTTCTTGCGTACTTCGCGGAAGTAGGCGGAAATTTCCTGCAATAGGCCAATATCGAGGCCTGTATCGTATTCCGTACCTTTGAGTGCGGCCACGATACTTTCCGTAGTGGGTAGGCTGGCGCCTTCCGCAAATGAGGAGATGCATCCGTCAACGATGGCGACGCCATTATCAACAGCGCGCTGGATCGACATGCTGGCAAGGCCGGAAGTGGCGTGGGCATGCAAGTGGATGGGCAGGCTGACGGTTTCGCGCAATGCCTTGACGAGTTCGCCGGTGACCTGCGGTGTCAGCAGACTGGCCATGTCCTTGATGGCGATGGTGTCGCAGCCGAAACTTTCCAGCTCCTTGGCCAGGTTAACGAAATAAGGAATGTCATGCACTGGGCTTGTGGTATAGCTGATCGTGCCTTCTGCATGCTTGCCAACGGTCTTGACGGCTTCGATGGATACCTTGAGGTTGCGCAGGTCGTTCATTGCATCAAAGATGCGGAAGATGTCTACGCCATTGTCGGCAGATTTTTGCACGAATGCGCGAACTACATCGTCGGAGTAGTGGCGGTAGCCCAAAAGGTTCTGGCCGCGCAGCAGCATCTGGATGCGGGTGTTCGGCAACGCGCGGCGTAGCTTTTTCAAGCGCTCCCAGGGATCTTCCCGCAGATAGCGTACGCATGCATCGAATGTCGCGCCGCCCCATGCTTCCAGTGACCAATAGCCGACTGCATCAAGTTTGGAACAAATGGGCAGCATGTCGTCGGTGCGCATGCGGGTCGCAATCAGCGACTGATGACCATCACGTAGAACTACATCGGTTACATGTACTTTTGCCATAATTTCTTCTACCACTTCAAGGTGTTAATGTAAGCCTCAGATACCCTCGTGGGCAGCTATAGCGGCTGAAATCGCCGCAGCAATCAGTTCACGCGGGAACTCGGTTGCATAGTTGGCAAGCTCGGGATGGGACTCTACAAAGCTGGTATTGAACTGCGCATTGCGAAAGTCCGGGTGTTTGAGAATTTCCTGATAGTAAGGAATCGTAGTCTTGACCCCGTAGACAACGGTGTCGTTAAGCGCACGACGGCCGCGTTCAACGACACTTTCCCAATTCAACGCCCAAACAGTGAGTTTTGCACACATGGAGTCATAGTAAGGCGGGATCACATAGCCGCTATACATGGCCGCATCCATACGGATGCCCGGACCGCCGGGAGAGTAGTAGCGCGTGATTTTGCCGAAACTGGGCAGGAAATCGTTTTTTGGGTCTTCCGCATTGATGCGGAACTCCATCGCGAAACCGCGGTACTGGACTTCGGCTTGCTTGTATTGCAGGCGCTGGCCGTCGGCGACGCGGATTTGCTCCTGCACAATGTCGATACCGGTGATCTGCTCGGTCACGGTATGTTCCACCTGCAAACGAGTGTTCATTTCCATGAAGTAGAAATTATTGTCGGAGTCGAGCAGGAACTCGACAGTACCCGCATTTTTGTAGCCGACAGCCTTGGCTGCCTTGACTGCCAGGTTGCCAATGTATTCGCGCTGTGCCTTGCTCAGTTGCGGCGATGGCGCAATCTCGATGAGTTTCTGGTTGCGGCGCTGGATGGAACAGTCGCGCTCGAACAGGTGGATGACGTTGCCATGGCTGTCAGCTAGCACTTGTACTTCAATATGGCGTGGATTAACCACGCATTTTTCAAGAAATACTTCCGGCTTGCCGAAAGCCTTACTGGCTTCGGAAATCACGCGGTCGTAATTGCTGAGCAGCTCTTTTTCGTCATTACAGCGGCGAATACCGCGGCCACCGCCACCATTGGTGGCTTTTAGCATGACGGGATAGCCGATCTTGCCTGCCAGCTTGCGCGCTTCCTCGAGATTTTCGAGGTTGCCTTCACTGCCCGGCACACAGGGGATCCCAGCCTTGATCATGGCGGTGCGCGCCTGGATCTTGTCTCCCATCTGGCGGATGACTTTGGCATCGGGCCCAATGAACTTGATGCCGCGCCGGGCACAGATTTCCGCCAGCTCGGGATTCTCGGAAAGAAAACCATAGCCCGGATGTAGTGCATCACAGCCGGATGCAACTGCCAAATTGACTATATTATGTGCATTCAGGTAGCCCAGAACCGGGTCGGACCCGATGTTATAGGCTTCATCAGCTTTCTTGACATGTAGCGCGTGACGGTCGGCGTCAGAATATATCGCAACAGACTTGATGCCCATTTCAGAGCATGCGCGCACGATGCGCACGGCGATTTCGCCGCGATTGGCAATTAGAATTTTTTTGATCACGAAGTAAACCTAAAACCTGAAAAATGGTGCTGATTTTTGACAGGGGAACCGGCAAATTATATCATGCGCGGCTTATGACTGCACAAGCAATCAACGTACCTGTTATTAACAGTCTCGACTTTGCAAGAAAAGCGCAAGAGTTTCGTGATATAATCCCGCTCCTGCGATTTTCTCGCTTGGGTGAGTATCTGGCCGACACCGATGGTGCGCTGGAAATCACCCTGATTGGCAAGACTGATATGTCCGGCAAGCCCGCATTCCACTTGGTAGTGCAAGGTGTGCTCAAGCTGGTCTGTCAGCGTTGCCTGGATTCATTTGAATACCCGCTGGATGTGGCTGCAGATTATGTAATCGTTACCAGTGAAAATGCGATTCCATCGCCAGATTCAGATGAATATGACGATGAGGTGGATTATCTGGTGGCGGAAACGCAAATGCCGGTGATAGACCTGGTAGAAGACGAGATATTGCTAGCCTTGCCATTGGCACCAAAGCATGCTGAAAATGAATGCGGTGGTACGGGCAGGGTTGAGTTGGAAAAACCGAGTCCTTTTGCTGTGTTAAAGGGATTTAAAGCCGGCAAAAGCCAAAACGATTAGTTAACTAGGAGTAAATTATGGCCGTTCAACAAAATAAAAAGTCACCATCCAAACGCGGTATGCACCGTTCCCATGACTTTTTGACCAACCCGCCACTGGCAGTTGAGCCAACTACTGGCGAAACTCACTTGCGTCACCACGTAAGCCCTAATGGCTATTACCGTGGTCGCAAGGTGTTGCCAGCCAAGGGTGAGTAATTCCCCTGGACTTGCAGGTATATGCGCCAGCCTTTACGGCTGGCGCTTTTGTATTTAACCTCCGATTGTGAGCATGGATATAACTGTTGCTATCGACGCGATGGGAGGCGACCATGGCCCTCATGTCACCATTCCCGCAGCGCTCAGCGCTATCAAGCAAGATAGCCAATTAAACGTCATTCTTGTTGGGTTGAAGGATGTCATTGAGGCAGAGCTGGCCGCCAACAAGGCCACAGTCAGTTCGCGCCTCAGGATTCATCATGCCAGCGAAGTTGTGGCAATGGATGAGTCTCCACAGAGCGCACTCAAAAACAAAAAAGATTCTTCGTTGCGCGTGGCGATCAACCTCGTCAAGAGTGGCGAAGCCAACGCATGTGTCAGCGCCGGCAATACAGGCGCGCTGATGGCGACTGCCCGCTTTGTCCTTAAAACATTGCCGGGAATTGATAGGCCTGCCATTGCAGGGATATTGCCAACGCAAAAAGGCACAGTTTATATGCTGGACCTTGGAGCGAATGCCGACTGTACGCCAGAGCATTTATTGCAATTCGCCATCATGGGCGCCATGCTGGTATCCTGCGTTGAGCACAAGGAACGCCCTACAGTCGGCTTGCTCAATATTGGTTCTGAAGACATCAAAGGCAATGAGGTGGTCAAGGAGGCGGGAGAATTATTGCGTGCCAGCCACCTCAACTTCTACGGCAATATCGAAGGCAATGATATCTATAAAGGTACGACTGATGTCGTGGTCTGTGATGGCTTTGTCGGCAATGTTGCACTCAAGACTTCAGAAGGCCTGGCGCAGATGGTCAACCGCTTTTTGACGCAGGAGTTCAAACGCAGCTGGTTAACCAAGCTTATGGCCTTGGTTTCCATGCCGGTGCTGAAAGCGTTCAAGCGCAGGCTGGATCCGCGCCGCTATAATGGTGCCACTTTTCTGGGCTTGCGCGGCATCGTGGTGAAGAGCCACGGCGGTGCTGACAGCCTGGCATTCCGCTATGCGATCCAGGCGGCGGCGGAAGAGTCGCGCAATGGCGTCCTGGAGCGCATCACTGAGCAACTTGAAATCGAGCATCTCAAGCCACAAGCTACTGCTCAGGTAGTTGAAAATACATAAAGAGGGTATATGACCTATTCACGCATCTTGGGAACCGGTAGCTATCTGCCGGAAAAGATACTTACCAATGCTGACCTCGAGCGTATGGTAGATACCACGGATGAGTGGATTTTTGCCAGGACTGGCATACGTGAGCGTCATATTGCCGCGGATGGCCAGTTTACGAGCGATCTGGCGCTTGCTGCTGCAAAGCATGCGCTGGAAGCTGCGAATATTGGTGCAGAGGCGCTCGATCTGATTATTGTGGCAACCACCACGCCTGACCGAGTGTTCCCGAGCACGGCCTGCCTGCTGCAGCAAAAGCTGGGCAACGCCGGCGCTCCTGCATTTGATGTGCAGGCGGTATGCAGCGGCTTTATTTATGCAATCGCCACTGCGGATAATTTCATCCGCAGCGGTGCGGCCCGCACTGTGCTGGTAGTCGGTGCCGAAACCATGTCGCGCATTACCGACTGGAAAGATCGCAGCAACTGTATCCTGTGGGGTGACGGCGCAGGCGCTGTTGTGCTTGGTGCTAGCGATGAACCGGGCATCATTTCCACCCACCTGCATGCGGATGGTAGCTATGCCAGAATGCTCAATGTGCCGAGTGGCGTCTCTGAGCGCGGCGATGACAACACCATCCACATGGAAGGCAATACGGTATTCAAGATTGCCGTGAATACCCTGGATGCCATCGTCGATGAAACGCTGGAGGCCAATGGCCTGCAAAAATCGGATATCGACTGGCTGGTACCGCACCAGGCCAATATCCGCATCCTGCAATCCACTGCGCGCAAGCTGGGCATGGAAATGGAAAGGGTGATTGTCACGGTCGACAAGCATGGCAATACCTCGGCTGCCTCCGTACCTTTGGCCCTGGATGTGGCGGTGCGTGATGGCCGCATCAAGCGCGGCGAAACTATTCTCATGGAAGCTTTTGGTGGTGGGTTCACCTGGGGCTCCGTTCTCCTTAAATATTGATTCATTTCAATTAGTCTCTTTTGCGACCTAAAAAAGGCCGAATTCATGAAATTTGCATTTTTCTTTCCAGGGCAGGGATCTCAATCCGTCGGCATGATGCAGGGGTTTGGTGATCTTGCCGTGATCAAGGATACCTTTGTTGAGGCCTCCGATATTCTAGGCGTCGATTTCTGGCGCATGGCGACGGAGCCTAATGATGTACTCAACCAGACTACCAATACCCAGCCATTGATGCTTGCGGCCGGTGTGGCTACATGGCGTGCCTGGCAGGCCCAGGGTGGCGCATTGCCGACCGTGCTGGCAGGGCATAGTCTGGGTGAATACACTGCCTTGGTTGCTGCAGGAATTGTGTCTTACGAGGCTGCTTTGCCGCTCGTGCGTTTCCGTGCGGAAGTGATGCAGGGAGCTGTGGCGGATGGCGAGGGTGCCATGGCTGCGGTACTGGGCCTGGGTGATGACGCGGTGCGGGCTGCTTGCGCCGAAGCTGCGCAAGGCGATGTGCTGGAAGCGGTTAACCTGAATTCACCCGGGCAGGTGGTAATTGCCGGCCACAAGGCAGCTGTGGAGCGTGGCGTGGAAGCTGCCAAGGCCAGGGGCGCCAAGCGGGCATTATTGTTGCCGGTGAGCGTGCCTTCTCATTGCGCCCTCATGAAGCCAGCGGCCGATGAGCTTGCCGGATATCTCCGCGATGTCGGCTTTGCCGCAGGCCACATTCCCGTATTGCATAATGCAGACGTTGCCGCGCATGATGCTGCAGATAAGGTTAAGGATGCCTTGGTTCGTCAGCTTTATAGCCCTGTGCGCTGGGTTGAGACTGTCCAGGCTGTGCATGCCTCTGGTGTTACTGCCAGTGCAGAGTGCGGACCTGGCAAGGTATTGGCCGGCCTGGTCAAGCGCACGGTTGCCGAGCTGCCTTGCCTGGCACTGGTGAATCAAGAAGCGCTGGCTGAAGCCCAGGCACAGTTCAATCAATAGAATAGATAGGAGGCAAGCATGCTGGAAGGGCAGATTGCACTTGTAACAGGCGCTAGCCGTGGTATTGGTGCGGCAATTGCACTGGAATTGGCCAAGCAGGGTGCCAAGGTGATTGGGACAGCAACAACAGAGTCCGGCGCGGCACAGATTTCTCAGGCGTTGGCAGAACACGGTGGCATTGGCCTGGCATTGGATGTGAACGACGCTACTCAGGTAGAAGCTGTTCTGAAGCAGATTGCGGCTCAGTTCGGTGATGTGAGCGTATTGGTCAATAATGCGGGTATTACACGCGATACCTTATTGATGCGGATGAAGGATGCAGATTGGGATGCTGTGATTGCTACCAACCTGACCTCTGTCTATCGCATGTCTCAAGCGGTGCTGCGCCCCATGATGAAGGCCAGGCATGGCCGTATCATTAATATTTCCTCCGTGGTCGGCCATATGGGCAATGCCGGCCAGGCAAACTATGCCGCTGCCAAGGCAGGCATGGCCGGCTTTACGCGGTCACTAGCAGCGGAAGTCGGCAGCCGTGGTATTACGGTAAACTGTGTTGCACCTGGATTTATCGATACCGATATGACACGTGAGCTGCCTGAAACTGTGCGTGAAGAACTGTTGAAACGCGTGCCGGCAGGGCGCTTTGGCGATGTGTCGGATATTGCCGCCGCGGTAGGCTTTCTGGCTTCCGCCGCTGCAGGATACATCACTGGTGAGACCCTGCACGTGAACGGTGGCATGTACATGGCTTGATGACTATACCGCTAGGGTCTGTTCCCCTGATATTCGAGTCCGCGCCGGTATCGGTTTTTGTGCGGAGCAAGGCATGAAAAGGGAAGTTTGGTCATTCCAACTGAACGACGAATAACGCAGCACCGTGCAAAAACCGATACCGGCCCTTCGGGTTGTAGTGGCAACTGGCCCCATGCTGCGTTGCGGGACTTGGCAAGGGAATCACCATTGCCTGCGTCCCGCGTCTTGCCTGGCACCACTTGCCACTTCAACGCGGGCACGAATATCAGGGGAACAGACCCTAATCATTCTGTTTTTTGAATTCCTCGGGACTTTTGATAGAATAGCCCGAGCTTTTTTAAGCGACTTAAACTTGAAAGGAATAATTTAGATGTCTGACATCGAACAACGCGTTAAAAAGATCGTTTCCGAACAACTGGGTGCAAACGAGGCTGACGTAAAAAACGAATCCTCCTTTGTTGACGATCTGGGTGCTGATTCTCTCGACACCGTGGAATTGGTGATGGCGCTGGAAGAAGAATTCGACTGCGAAATTCCTGACGAAGAAGCCGAAAAAATCACGACTGTTCAGCAAGCGATTGATTACGTCAACGCCAACCTGAAGTAATTTTTTCTTTTCCCAATTGCTGATTTTTTTCTTGGAGTCGTCTTGTCCAAGCGTAGGGTAGTAGTGACTGGCCTAGGCGTTGTGTCACCGGTAGGTATCGGTGTGCAGACATCCTGGGCCAACCTTGTGGCCGGTCAATCCGGTATCACCAACATAACCAAATTCGATGCCACTCCGTTCGCCTCGCAAATTGCGGGGGAAGTGAAGGGCTTTGATGTATCGCAATATCTTCCTGCCAAGGAAGCGCGCCGGATGGATACTTTCATCCAGTATGGCATGGCGGCCGCTATCGAGGCAGTGAAGGATGCGGGCATTGAAGTTACGGAGGAAAATGCTGAACGAATAGGTGTTTCCATCGGTTCAGGTATTGGCGGATTGCAGCTGATCGAGGATACAGACACGATTTATCATGAATCTGGTCCTCGCAAAATCTCGCCATTCTTCATCCCTGGCACTATCATCAACATGATTTCGGGCAACCTTTCCATCATGTATGGCTTCAAGGGGCCTAATGTTGCTATCGTTACTGCGTGTACCACTGGTACGCACTCGATTGGCGACGCTGCCCGCATGATTGAATATGGGGATGCCGATATTATGGTGGCCGGTGGCGCCGAGGCTCCGATTACCGAGTTGGGTGTAGGTGGCTTTGCTGCTGCCCGCGCGCTCTCGACTCGCAATGATGATCCTGCAACAGCCAGCCGCCCTTGGGATGCTGACCGTGATGGTTTCGTTATTGGCGAAGGTGCCGGGGTCGTGGTGCTCGAAGAGTACGAGTCAGCCAAGAAGCGTGGTGCCAGGATTTATGCGGAAGTGGTGGGTTATGGTATGAGTGCTGATGCCTACCACATGACCGCACCAAGCATGGACGGTCCGCGCCGTGCGGTGGTGAATGCGTTGAAAAATGCAGGCTTGAATCCTGACCAGGTACAGTTTGTGAATGCACATGGTACTTCCACACCTTTGGGTGATGTGAATGAGACCGGTGCTATCAAGGCTGCATTTGGTGATCATGCCAAGCGCCTGGTGGTCAATTCCACCAAGTCAATGACAGGTCACTTACTGGGCGGGGCAGGCGGTCTTGAGTCAGTGTTTACCATACTCTCACTGTATCACCAGGTATCGCCTCCAACCATTAATATCTTTAACCAGGATCCGGAATGTGATCTTGATTACTGTGCTAATGAAGCCAGGGATTTAAAGATTGACGTGGCTGTGAAAAACAACTTCGGTTTTGGTGGTACGAACGGTAGCTTGGTCTTCCGCAAGGTTTAATTTTCGCGCTCTCTAAAACAGAGCAAACTCCTAAAGGCCCGTGCATTAACATGTTGATGCACGGGCCTTTATACACAGATGGATGATATGTGACAGTAATATGTCCGCTTTACTGCTTGTTTATATGGATGTTTTTTTAAGTGTCTGATTATAAATAATAAAATTATCTGCCTAAAAACTGGGCGATTCCAAAAAATCATAATGCTGACCGTGGGTTAGCATTCTTTTTCAAACATAATCCACAAAATTATCCACAGCTTTTGTGGAGAGTGAGTCTTTCTAAGCGCGAGCATATGCTTTAGCATGGCGGCTGTTGATTTTGCAGATTCCAATGAGTTCAAGCAGATTCCTGATTAATGGCATTACCGATGGTGCGATTTCCCCGCTGGATCGCGGATTTGCCTATGGCGATGGCATATTTCGCACCCTGCGTGTATTGCAAGGTCAGCCACAAACATGGGCAGCGCACTATGCCAAGCTGGCGTCTGATAGCGCCCGGCTTGGCTTGACCTGCCCTGAGGCATCCATCTGGCGCGAAGAGATTGCGAGCCTGTTTGCCGACAAGGGCGACGGTGTCGCCAAGCTCATGCTCACACGTGGCATTGGCGAGCGTGGATATGCCGCGACGGATAACGGGGTTACACGTGTCGTGATGCGCAGCCCGTTGTCTGGCTATCCTCAAAAAAACGCGGATGAAGGCATCCGCGTCCACTTGTGTACTATCAGGCTGGCGCACCAGCCCTTGCTGGCAGGGATCAAGCATCTCAACCGTCTTGAGAATGTGCTGGCAAGGCAGGAATGGTCGGACCCGAACATCAGCGAAGGGATTTTGCTGGATCAGGATAATCTGGTGATTGAAGGGGTGATGAGCAATATTTTCGTACGCTCGGGTAAAATATTGATAACGCCCAACCTTGAACGCTGTGGTGTGGCTGGGATTACCCGTCAGCGCATCCTTGAGATTGCCCCAAGCCTGGGGCTGCTGCCATCAGTTGCGCCACTGTCCTTGCCTGACTTGATGCGTGCTGACGAAGTGCTGATGTGCAATAGCCTGTATGGCGCCTGGCAAGTCGTGGATTTCAATGGGCGAACCTGGCCGCTCGGGCAACTGGCCGCCAGGTTGCGCCAAATTTTGCAGGAATAGCATGCGCATACTGAAAGCATTGTTTTTATTACTGGTATTGCTGGTAGCCTCATTTTGCGCATGGATGGCTTATTTCGTCACAACGCCATTGCATTTTCCCACGCAGACCGTGGAATTCGAGCTGCGTGCCGGCAGCAGCCTGCGCACGGTTTCCCAGCAACTGGTCGATCAGAATATCCTCAAGGAACCATGGAGCTTCATACTCCTCGTGCGTGCCATGCACATGGCGGGCGGCATCAAGGCGGGCAACTATCTGCTGGAATCAGGCCAGACGCCTTACGAGCTGTTCATCACGCTGAGCAATGGCAATGTGACGCAGGACAGTATTACTTTCATTGAAGGCTGGACCTTTGCGCAGATGCGCCAGGCCCTCAATCAGCACGAATCTGTACGCCATCTCACCATGGCCTATACTGATGAGGAGATCATGCGCAATATAGGCGCAACGGATGCATTGCCGGAGGGTCTGTTCTTCCCTGATACCTATTACTTCAGCCGTGGCATGAGCGACCAGGATATTCTCAAGCGGGCCTATGTCGCTATGCAAAACCGCCTGCAGGCTGCCTGGGTACAACGTGCCCCAGGCCTGCCTTATGCGTCCCCCTATGAAGCGCTGATCATGGCATCCATCGTGGAAAAGGAAACGGGGAAGGCAAGCGAGCGTCCGATTATCGCCGGCGTGTTCCTCAACCGCCTGCGCATAGGCATGCGCTTGCAGACTGACCCTACGGTAATCTACGGCATGGGTGAAACATTCGACGGCAACCTGCGCAAGCGCGACCTGCTCAGGGATACGCCTTTCAACACCTACACCAGGGCAGGGCTGCCGCCCACGCCAATTGCCATGCCCGGCATGGCAGCCATCACGGCGGCATTGCACCCTGCCAAGACAGATGCAATATATTTTGTCGGCAAGGGCGATGGCAGCCATCAATTCTCCCGCACCTTGAGCGAACATAACCGCGCGGTGGTGCGTTATCAACTAAAGGGCGGCAATGCGCGGTAGATTCATCACCCTGGAAGGCATGGACGGCGCGGGCAAGAGCTCGCATATAGACAGCATCATTGCAACACTCGCGGCCCGAGGGCTGGAAGTGGTTTCCACGCGCGAGCCCGGGGGCACGCAACTGGGGGAGAAACTGCGTGAACTGCTGCTGCATGAGCCCATGCATGCGGAAACCGAAACCCTGCTGATGTTTGCCGCGCGGCGGGAGCATATTGCACAGGTGATTGAGCCTGCACTGGTGCGTGGGACTTGGGTGGTATCCGACCGCTTCACGGATGCTTCTTTTGCGTATCAATGCGGTGGACGCGGTGTCGAACGGAGCAAAGTGGAAGCGCTGGAACACTGGGTGCAGCAAGGTTTGCAGCCGGATCTGACCCTGTTGTTTGATGTGCCGGTCGAGGTGAGCGTCGCGCGGCTTGCAGCAGCGAGGACGCCAGACAAGTTCGAGCGTGAAAGCATCGAGTTCTTCCGCCGCATCCGCAATGGCTACCTGTTGCGTGCCGAAACGCAGCCGGAACGGTTCCGGCTGATTGACGGCAACCGTCTGCTTGATGTGGTTCGGCATGATGTCATTGAAATCTTGCAGAATTTTGGCAGATGAGTGAACAGCGTTACTCCTGGCATGCCAGCACTTGGCAGCGATTGCAGCAATCCCGCCAGCGCAGGCACCATGCCTTGCTTTTGCGCGGCAAACAGGGGATTGCCAAGCTGGATTTTGCCAATGCGCTGGCACAGTCGCTGCTATGCCAGTCGCCAGCCGTCGATGGCTATGCTTGCGGCCATTGCGTAAGTTGCAGCTGGTTCTCGCAGAATAGCCATCCCGATTACCGCTTGCTGACGCCTGAGCAGGAGATTCCTGAAACCACGGATACGGCCCCGGTTAGCAAGAAGCCAGCACGAAAGAGCACACAGATATCCGTGGCACAGGTGCGGGAACTGGCTGGCTTTCTTGAGCTTTCCAGCCATCAGAACGATGGCGTTCGCATAGTCGTCATCCATCCGGCAGACACATTGAACCAGACCTCGGCCAATGCCTTGCTGAAAATGCTGGAAGAGCCGCCTGCAGATGTCATGTTCATCCTGGTTACGAGCAGTCCGCAACGTTTGCTGCCGACCATCATGAGCCGTTGCCAGCAAGTGGAAATGCCTGCTCCTTCAGAACAGGAGGCATTAGCCTGGCTTGAGCAGCAAGGGGTAAATGATGCCCAATATTGGCTGGCATATAGTGGCGGCTCGCCACTTAAAGCTGTTGAGGCTGCAACTGCAGGCAATGAACGGATGCAGATTGTGCCTGCACGTCTTGCTCAAGGATATCAACTGGATCCGTTTACATCAGCAGCGGAGTTTGCCGCACTTGGCATGGAAGACGTGATGACGGCAGTGCAAAAGTGGGTGTACGACCTTTTGGCTATCCGGCTGAATACGCGGCCGCGTTACCATGTGCGCGATCTTGCGGCTTTGCAAGCATTGAGCAAAAGCGTAGACTTGAGTGCATTGCTGGCTTTCCAGCGCCAGGTGGATGAAGCTAGGCGTTCTGCCAGCCACCCTTTGAATAATGAGCTGCAACTTGAGCACCTGTTGTTGCAGTATAGTAAATTATTTCCCGGATAGCAGGCCAAGGTGAGCAAGCCAGAAAGCCCAGAAAGCATAGACAAGCAAGCGACAAAACCCAGCGTGATGTCGCTTGCCATTAAGGAAAAAGCCGCCTTGTATGCGGCTTACATGCCTTTTATCCAAGGGGGAGGCCTGTTTATCCCGACCAACAAGCCTTTCAATATCGGCGATGAGGTGTTCATGCTGCTCAGTCTGCTTGATAACCCTGACAAGCTCAAGGTGGCGGGGCGCGTGATTTGGATCAGCCCGGTGGCGCATGGTAACCGGCCCCAAGGCATCGGCGTGCAGCTGAGCGAGAAGGATGGTGGCCTGGAAGCCCGCAACCGGATTGAAGGACTGCTTGGCAATGCCCTGAAATCGCAACGTCCTACCCACACCATGTAATCTGTTTTTGATTATTTAACCCTGATTTGATTGAAGCTGTTTTATGCTGGTTGATTCCCACTGTCACCTGAATTTCCCCGAATTTCGCAACAATATAGAGGCCTTGCGCGCTGCTATGCGCGAGCAAGGGGTGGGGCATGCCTTATGTATCTCCGTCACATTGCCGGATTTTCCTCAAGTACTGGCGGTGGCCGAATCACATGATAATTTTTATGCTTCGGTCGGCGTGCATCCGGATTATGAAAGCGAGCCGGAATTCACTGAGGACCAATTGGTCACATTGGCGGCGCATCCGAAAGTCGTGGCGATTGGTGAGACTGGGCTGGACTATTTCCGCCTTACCGGTGACCTGGAGTGGCAACGCGAGCGCTTCCGTACCCACATCCGGGCGGCCATTCGCGCGCAAAAACCGCTGGTCATCCATACCCGTAGTGCGGCAGAAGATACTTTGCGCATCATGCGCGAAGAGCATGCGGAGCGGGTAGGCGGTGTCATGCACTGCTTTACCGAGAGCCTGGAAGTGGCACTGGCAGCGATCGAGCTGGGATTTTACATTTCCTTCTCCGGTATCGTGACTTTCAAGAATGCCGTGGCATTAAAGGATGTAGCCAAAGCCTTACCGCTTGAGCGCATTCTGGTGGAGACAGATTCTCCTTATCTTGCGCCGGTGCCATTCCGGGGCAAGCTCAACCAGCCGGCCTATGTGCGTTATGTGGCGGAGGAAATCGCCAAGCTGCGCGGCATCAGTTACCAGGAAGTGGAACAGGCGACGACGGAAAACTTTTTCCGCCTGTTCAAGGATGCCCGCCCATGCGCCTGACTGTGCTGGGCGTAGGCTCCAGTGCCGGCACACCGGTGATTGGCTGCCGATGCGCCACTTGCATGTCAGATAATCCAAGGAACAAGCGCAGCCGTTGCTCCTCATTGCTGACTTTGAGCAATGGCAAGAATGTCCTGATCGATACCGGGCCAGACATCAGGCTGCAGGCATTGCGCGAAGGGATCACGCATGTGGATGCGGTGCTCTATACCCATACCCATGCCGACCATATGCATGGTATTGATGACCTGCGGGCCTTTTGCCAGAAGCAGCGCCAGCAGATTCCGCTCTATGGAAAGCCTGATGCCATGGCGCATATCGTCAGCAAGTTTGGCTATGCGATCCGCGAACCAGGAGATTATTGGGACCTTCCCATTCTGAGCGTCAATCCGGTTGAGCAGTCATTTGATTTGTTTGACAATCAAATAGTGCCTGTTCCAATCCTGCATGGCAGCCTGGAAATGTATGGTTACCGCATTGGCAAGCTGGCTTACCTCACAGATGCTTCTGCCATTCCGGCCACATCGCTAGAACTGTTGCATGGCCTTGATGTCTTGTTGCTGGATTGCTTGCGCTATACGCCGCATTACACGCACTTTAGTCTAGAACAAAGCCTGGAGCAGGCCGCCATCATTGGTGCAAAGCAAACGTACCTCATCCATATGACCCATGAGATGGAGTACGAAGCGGTCAGCAAAATGCTGCCATCATCCGTGCAGGTGGGGTATGATGGCCTCAAGCTTGAAATAGCTGACTTTTAATTACAAGGGCTTGACGCTTCGACGGATAAGCCCAATAAAGAGGAAGAAGGAGTCGTTGTAATGGTATTGTATAAGAAGTGTTTTCTGGTTGTTGGCGCATTGCTGGCTTCGATCATGATGGCTACGCCTGCCATGGCTGAATCCAAAAAGACAACCTATACGGAAGAAGAATTTCTGAACGCGTTTGGCAACAAAACACGTGATGTGGTGGCCAAACAGCTTGGTCAGCCGCTTAAAAAAGAGCAGTCTGTCAAGCCAAGCAATGCTTCAAATGTCCTTGGCCGTCCCACAGAAAAACAGGGTAAGCCCGACCAGGTGGAAATGTGGTATTACAAAGACTTGGTGAAATACGACCCCAAGCGGACCTATAAGACCATCGAGCTTACTTTTGTGAATGACCGATGTGTGAATATCGCATTTTTCAACAATAGGTAATAAAAGGCCGGGATATCCCGGCTTTTTATTTGGCTTGACTAAATCAATTGGATTTTTGTCAATAACCTATTGGTAGGCCAAACGTACTAACTCTTAATTAGTAAAAATAGGTTGACGCTTTTTCTCAGGGTCAATAAGATTGACTTGTCAATTGGGATGGCAGGTTTGTATATTCCAAGGGGTCGATTGCTCGCATTTAGTCAATTAATAATGCGTTTTTTATTATTCAAATAACCATGTTTATATAATGGTTAAAAGTGCGACTGGTATTTTAAAACTTAAAAACTGAAAGTTATAAAATGGCTTTTCTGATGGGGAGTGCCAATGGCAGGGCGTTGATGCCGGATATTGCATTGGTCGCAAGTTTGAAGGACAAGCTGTCACGGCTTTCACAAAGATTGCTTGGCTTCATATTGCCAAGTATCGTGTTACAAGAAGAATGTAACCGTCTGCATCAAGAACTAGCTGGGCTTCAAAAGCGTCTGGGAGAGGCAGAAAAAGAACTCAGGATTATGCATCATGCTTTTGAGAGCCAAGATGGCATCCTGGTGACAGATGGCAATAATATAATTCTGAGGGTGAATAGTGCATTCACCCGCTTGACCGGCTACGGTGCGGATGAAGTCATTGGCATGACCCCGTCATTATTGAAATCCGGCAGACAAGATGCAGACTTTTATCGCAGAATGTGGCGGGAGCTACGCGAGCATCATTACTGGCAGGGTGAAGTTTGGGATAAACGCAAGGACGGCACCATTTATCCCAAGTTGCTCACAATTAAGGCGATTACCGACGACCATCATGTCATCGTCAATTACATTGCTACATTTTCGGATGTAAGCCAGCAAAAAGAAGCCAAGGAAAATATTTATCGCTTGGCTTTTTACGATCCATTGACGCAGTTGCCCAACAGGCGATTGCTGATGGACAGGCTTTCACAGGCATTAATAAACACTAAGCGTAATAAAAGTTGTGGCGCAATTTTTTTCATAGACCTCGACAACTTTAAAACACTGAATGATACAAAAGGGCATGATTTTGGTGACATGCTGCTTACCGAGGTTGCATCCCGCTTGCGTAATTCTGTACGCCAAAGCGACATGGTTGCCCGCTTTGGCGGGGACGAGTTTCTCGTGATTCTTGAAGACATCAGCAGCGATGAGGCTATTGCGACTCAAGGCGCACTCAGGGTGGCTGATAAAGTATGTCATGCAATCAGCCATACTTATGAGATTAAAGGCCATCATTACCACTGCACCGCCAGCATAGGCATCAGCATGTTTCATGAAGGCTTTAATAGCCACGAAGTCTTGCGGCGTGCTGATACTGCCATGTACCAAGCCAAACAAACTGGGCGCAATACTTACTATTTGTTTGACCCGCAAATGCAGGAAATCATCGAAAGCAGGGCGGGGCTGGAGGCAGACCTGCGCTGTGCCGTAAGCAATAACCAGCTTCTGCTCTATTACCAGATCCAGGTGGATAGCGAGCAACGCGCTTATGGCGCTGAAGTATTATTGCGCTGGCAGCATCCCGATCGTGGGTTGGTATCACCGATGCAGTTCATTGCCTTAGCTGAAGAAACAGGCCTGATTTTGCCAATTGGCCATTATGTCCTCACGGCTGCCTGTCATCAGCTTAAAGCTTGGGAGCGCCATGAACATACGCGAGACCTGGTATTGTCGGTGAACGTCAGTATTCGGCAGTTATGCCAGGATGATTTTGTTGAACGAATTCAAGAAATACTGGACGTGACGCAGATAAACCCCGGTCGGCTGAAAATAGAACTGACTGAAAGCCTGATAATGGAAAGCACATCTGGTAATGCCCAGAAAATGCTGGCATTACAGCAATTGGGTATTCATTTTGCAATGGATGACTTTGGTACTGGCTATTCCTCTTTAGTACACCTCAAGCGCTTACCACTCAACCAACTCAAGATAGACCGCAGCTTTGTGGGCAATATAGTCAATAATGCAAATGACGCTGTGATCGTCAAGGCCATCATTGCGATGGCAGCAGCATTGGATCTTGAGGTTATTGCAGAAGGTGTAGAAACGCAAGAGCAGATGGAAATGTTACGTCAATATGGCTGCTCAGCTTTCCAAGGTTATCTTTTTTCTCAGCCATTGCCTCTAGAAGAGTTTCAAGTTCTACTTCATTAAGCAATAAACTGAGTTTCGGGCTACATAATATAAAAAAGCCCTAAAGGGCTTTTTTATTTAGATTTGCTTAGTAATGCGTTATATGCGCCCTGTGAGCAGCAGAATAATCAATATAAGAACCACTAGCCCCACACCGCCGCTTGGGCCATAGCCCCAGCTCTTGCTATAGCCCCAACTAGGCAGAGCTCCGATGAGTAGAAGAATCAAGATAACCAATAAAATGGTAGAAATTGGCATATATTCCCTCCGATTTGTTTAATACATTATTGAGGGCGGCCTATGACCGCTGCTTCTGCCAGCCTAGAGGTCAGCAGCCTGTAGCTATTGCAGTCCGCAATGTAACAGTTCAATCATTACTGCTGGTATCCTCCTCCCGCTGAAACCACTGTCAGTGGCGTCTGACAACTTATACAGGTTCACAGGATTTAGAAGTTGATTGATAAGAATAGATAAAACCAAAAGTAAGTGAATGAAAATTAATTTGCATCAATGACATAAGTCATTTCATTCTTTTGTGCACCTTGCTCTAATATTTCCTCGGCCTTTGCAGCAATATCATCTTCGAGTTTTACAAAAATCTCTAGCCGATCCAAATCTTCATCGATACTAATACTGAGAGCATTTGCACAATAATCAATTGCATCTTTTGAAAACGAAAAGTCATAGGTCTTACCATCTTTAAGGACTTTGAAATTTACTTGATGGTCAACTACTACCTGGTTAAAAATTTGAACACTCATGATAGCTCCTATGCAGATTAATAAATCCGATTAATTAAATTTTCATAAGTAAATTAGCAAAACTGGAAAACTTAAAATGTAAGTAGATACTGAAGATGTTGTAAGAGCAATAAACTTTATAGTAATTAAAAAGATGCTAGGTTTAGTCCCTGTAATCTGATAAGGCTGGATGCAAGAAATTAAGCAGTTCAAAATCTGACTTGATATGAAGTGGCCCTGAAAAGGGCTTTTCTTTTTTGTATGTAGACATCGTAAATTTATTGAATTGTCATCCTATTCCTACAACAAAAACTCTCGGTTTCCGATAAAGCTCAGCAGTTACTTAGTCTTATGCTTGTCAAAAATTTTCACCTGTCACCGTAACTCGCCGTACTTTTAATAAGAAAAGGTTAACCAATGAAAAAAATCCTGAGTATGTTTGCCCTGATCGGCTGTTTTCAAGCTAGTCAAGCTTGGGCATTTGATGGTATCTCCCTTACTGCTGGTAGCGGCTCTGAGGCCGACATGGCGAATATTGCCCTACATTGGAATTGGGATAAGCGCTGGTTTGCTGAGGGTGACTGGTTCTTGAGCGGATACTGGGAACTTGGCGCCTCATTTTGGAAAGGTAATGGCCCTTCACCAAGAAAAGAAATTTACGGAATAGGCTTTACCCCGGTTTTCCGTTTTGAACGGCAGCCAATCAACGGTATAGCCCCATACATCGAAGGTGGTATCGGCATAAACCAGTTTTCAGGCAAGCAGGTAAATGGGGATACAAGTATGGGATCAAGGTTTGAGTTTAGTGATCATATTGGTTTAGGCTTAAAGTTTGGCGAAAGGCAGCAATACGATCTTAGCTACCGATTCCAGCACTACTCCAATGCAGGTATTACTTCAGAAAATCCAGGTATTAATTTCAACCAGATTAGGCTGACTTATCATTTCTGATTACTACAGCGAGATATGATAAAAGCCCCAATCGGGGCTTTTATTTTTTAACTTTAATACGCTAGGAGCGCCAAGTATTAATGGCTTATGATGACTAAACTCATCATAGAAAGGCTATAGGAGCATAGTTATTCTATAGCCTTTATTGTTTGTGAACTATGCTTTGGTTTGCTATCTGGCAATTGGGCAATGATCTGGCAAGCCAGCGTGCTCCAATAGGGCAGGGATTGTAATGTCAGCATGGTGACCCAAAGCTGGGCATCCAGATTGTTGAAGCCACGTGCATAAATCATCGCGGCAGCTGCGACGATCAGGGCAAGCAACAACAGGACTTCCTCTCTGATCGGTGTGAGCAGGCTGAATATGCTGCCTTTGACTGCCTTGCCCTTGTTTGTGGTCTTGAATACGCCGCGTTTCTGGATCAGGCCCATCATGATGCCGCGTGCAATGGTATGTGATAGCCCCAGGCCAGCGAGAGAGGCGCCTAGAATATCGGACCATTTGCAATCCTTCATGGTCTTACGGTACAGGATGGGGCCTAATGCACCCTTGACTACCAAGAAGCAGAGCACCGGGGTCAGCATGATGGAAACCGGCAGGCTGAACGATTTGGGGAAAGCCAGCATGGCCAGGGTCCAGCCAATCGAGCTCATGGTAAAAATAAACTGCAGGCCATCACCCAGCCAGCCCAGCCAGCCGGTCAGGAAGTGATAACGCTGACCAAAGGTCAGTGTTGATTTGCCTAGCAGCTTGGGCAGGTGATGCTTGAGGATCTGCATGGCACCGAATGCCCAGCGGAAGCGCTGGGATTTCAATGCTTCGAAGTTGGCAGGGGTGAGGCCGCGGCCAAAGGTTCTGTCGATATAACGTAGCTCGTAGCCACCTTCCAGCAGGCGCAAGCCTAGCTCAGTATCCTCGCATATGCACCATTCCGACCAGCCGCCGAGATCTTCCAGGGCCTTGCGGCGTACCAGTGTCATGGTGCCGTGCTGGATCAGCGCATTGCGCTCATGGCGGTGGTGCATGCCGATGCGGAAGAAGCCTTCGAATTCCCAGTTGCTCATGCGACGGAAGAAGTTGTTCTCAAATTCGCGGTGGGCCTGAGGTGCTTGTACTACAGCGACGCCTTGGTCGGAGAAGTGCGGGATCAGCACTGCCAGCCAATCACGGGCGACAACATAGTCGGCATCTACAACGCCGACCACCTCAGCCCTTGGATCGGTTTCCTGTAGGGCAAAATTGAGCGCGCCAGCCTTGAAGCCGGGCCATTGCGGCAGGTGGTAGAACTTGAAGTTGTCCGGCAATTTCGCCATATATTCTTCCACAGGCTTCCATTTGCTTTCGTCTTTGGTGTTGTTGTCGATTACCAGCACTTCGAAATTGGTGTAATCGAGCTGTACCAGGCTTTCGATCGTGGCAATCACCATCTCGGGAGGCTCGTTGTAACAGGCAAGGTGGACCGAGACAAACGCTTCTTTTTCAGGCGGAGCCGGTGTAGCTGGCGTGTAGGCGCGTACCCAGTATCCCTTGAACATCACCTCGCTGAACTCCACGGCATACGTCATGAGCACTGCTGAAGTCATGAGCAATGCCATGATCAGTGCCACCAGGATAATCATGTCGCGTAGTGAGTAGTAGTAATCCCCGGGTAGGTTCCAGGTGACGACCAGCACGGTAATACAAGCCTGCAGCAGGACTGCGAGCGATATCTGGGCGCCTGTTCCCCATTCGCGGAAGCGTACCGCGATAAAGAATATCGGGATAAAGGCAAGGAGAGAGCCCCAGAGCGCCTTGGATACCCAGCGCAAATCCTTGGGAACTGCTCCGTGCAGGGAATATTTCTCCTGGCGTTCAGCATCGAACATGCCCCAATAGGCACCAGCCCAGCCCTCAATCTTGACCTTCCACGGCTGGTCGATCGCTTCCATCAGGTAGTAGTCGTAGTTCTCATGAGCAGTCTTGGCAAGGAACTCGCGCACAAAGCGCGCCTGATTGACGTTGGAGGCCACTGATGCATCAATGGTCGGCCCCTTGCTTGGCCAACCGATTTCGCCAATCACGATCTTTTTGCGTGGATATTTATCCATGAGCTCCTGATAGCGTTCCAGCGCATAATCCACTGCTTTTTCTGCAGGCAGGCCTTCGTGATAGGGCAGGAGGTGCACGGTGATAAAGTCCACGTGCTTGACCAGTTGCGGATAGCGCAGCCAGACGTGCCAAGGCTCTGCCGTTGAAACCGGCACGCGTGAGGTACGGCGGGCCTCTTCCAGGTAGGCAATCATTTCATCCACATTGAGGTCGGCACGCAACATGGCCTCGTTGCCGACGATAATGCGTTCTATATTGGGATACAACGCTGCACGCGCTAGCAGGGCGTCAAGCTCGCGCTTGTTGTCTTCGTGGTCCGGCCCCAGCCAGGCGCCTGCGGTAACCTTGAGCCCCAGCCTTGCGGCAAGCGCAGTGGTTTCAGGGTTTTCAAGCGCACCGTAGATACGGATGCGATTGGTATAGCCCTTCATGAGCTCCAGGTCTTTCAATAGTTCATTGGTGCTGGGGTATTTGCGTTCCTGGGGGCTTTGGCCAATCTGGTAGCCACTATAGGCGAACCCATTGACAATGGGAGGGGCGTCAATCAGTGGCAGGGCACGATTGATCACTTCCCAAATACCGAAATGCAGCAGGGTGACTGCTAATGCAATGATAAGGGCCTTGCTGTATTTATTGATAAATTTCATAAAGTCGTCTTTTGGTTTTAGTTATCAATGCCAAATAAAATGCCAATGCCAAGTGCCCCCTCAAACCTTGGCTCCCTTGCGCGGCCAACTGGCATAAGCCAGCAAAGCGACCACGCCTAGCCATAAGAGTGCATGCGTGTTCAACGGTTCCAGAACCAGGCAAATCAATGCGCTGATGATGGCAATGATGTTGAGCCTGCGATAACGGCCAAACGTGGTGCGATGCAAAATCCCGAGCAGCGAAAGTCCGATGGCATATTGCAATGCCGGCAATGCATAAAGCGCCAGTGGGAAGTTGCGATAGCGGCCATCCATCATGTAGATAAGCTGGCCGATGACAGGATGAAGCTCGACATCACGCGGGATAAAGCTCATCTTCGGGATCAACAGGAAGCTTGTGATCATGGCAGTCAATACCAGTATGAACAGCAGGCTGTGCACCACCTTGTTTTGCCTTCGCGCGAGCAGGGCAGGCATATTGAGAAGGGCAGCAATACCCACCAGGACAATGCCAACCAGCGCTATCCACTCTGCCAGGTCGCGGCAGGCAGCAATCAGGTAATCCCACTGAATATAAGCCGTGGCGCCGCTCAGGATGCCGAGAGAGCCCATTGCCACCAAGGCGGGAAGCCTTAACTCCTTGCGGGCGATTGTAATGATGAAAAACAGGATGAATCCGGCAAAAGCCCAGATAATTGGCTGCCAGCCATCGTCACGTTCTGCAACCGGGCCTGTGAACTCAAATTTACTGTTGAGATCCGTGTCGTACATACCCCAATAACCGCCGACAGTGCCTTCTAGGTCACGCTTCCACGGCTGGTCAATCGCTTCGATCAAATTGTAGTTCCAGCCCTTGTCGTGGGCTGTCTGGATAAACTGGCGCAGATAGCTTGCTTGGTTGACCAAGCTGGGAATTGAATCATTGCGGTGTTTGCCAACAGAAGGCCAACCGGTTTCGCCAATAAAGAGCGGCTTGGAGAAGGTCTTACCCAATGACTCCATCACTGTTTCCGCATGATGAATCGCATTGTCCACGTTTTGTGGGTCATCTTCCCAATACGGCAGAATATGGACCGTGAGGTAATCCACGGCTTGTTCCAGGCGCGGATGCTTTAGCCAGAATTCCCAAACATCTGCATAAGTGACAGGCACTTCAGTGCGGCGTTGCGCTTCTTCCAGATAGGCCAGCATGACATCTTCGGTTTGCTCCTTGCGCAGCAATACCTCATTGCCAATGATCAAGCCCTTGACGGTTTCGGGATAGCGATTGGCCAGCTTGATGGCCAGGTCGACTTCCTTGTCGTTCTCTAGTTTTACGTAACCTACCCAAGCACCCAGCAATACCTTCATGCCAAGCTTGGAGGCTGCTTCGGGCACATAGTCCAATCCCTGCTTGACAGAGTATGTGCGCACGCAGTCAAAGCGTTCTGATAGTAAGCGCAAATCCCGCTCTATTCTGGATTTTTCTGCCACCGTGGTGGCAACGAATGGCGTTTCACCCTTGCCGTAATAGGGGGCGTAGGAAACACAGTTGAGCTTGCCACTGGCAGGCAATTCAGGCTCAAGCAGGGCAATAGGCTGGTTCTGTTGCCAGAACCAGTGAGCCAGCAGTGCAATCAAGAGGAAATTAAAAATACTGTAGCGCCACAAGGCAGCAGTTTTTAGCATGGTTGAAGTGTTGTTATGTTATTTAGAGTAGTTGTTAAATGCTGCAGATGTGCGTTCCGGTTGGTGATGTTGGGGCAGCGATATATTAAAGCACCTCGTCATCAAAAACAAAAACGGAACAGCTGATAAGACCAGACCAGCTTTATAATAGTTGCAGTGCATATACCGGGAAATATTGTACTGGGCTTGCAGAGATGGCACATATACGCGTTACAATAGAACGCTATTGCCACAATAACTCAGAGTCCCCGGATGAAAAAAATAGTAATTGTCTCGGCCATGCTGGCTTTTTCCAGTCTGGCTCAAGCAAAACCCGCGTTTACCGGTCCCAACTATACTGGCCTTTACGAATGCAAGGGCGAAAATTCCTCCATCGGTGCCTATGATGTTGTCGTTGCCTTGAGGCTTAACCGCGTCAGCAGCCATGGCAAATTCGGTGCCTATTATTATGAAACCGAAACCGTCAATTCCACTATTTACCATGGCCAAGCCGTGGCCATTGGCAATCGCCTGGCAATTAGCTTCAATATCCGCGACAAGAAGAATAACGTAGACCATAGTACGGGTATTGCTACCATCAAGAAGGTAGGCAAGGATAGGTGGGGTTTCCGAAAGGAGTACTTCGAGCCTGACGACAGCGGCGGCAGCTACGGTACTGAAGAGTGTGTGATGAAAGTACTGACACCGGAGGAAAAGCAGGCGCTGGAGCAGAGAACCACGGACAAAACGCCACCCAAGCCAGCTGCCACGACGCCTCGTAGTAGTAAATCCCAGTAATAACAAAGGCCCGAGAGGGCCTTTTGATATTAAACCCCAGCCAGCAAGCGGCTGCCTTTTTCCAGCCTGATATTGAGTGTTTGCAGCATTGCTGCAAACTCCGGGCTGGATAAGGCCTGATATTCGGTTGGCCGTGATTGCCGGATTGGATCTGTTTCGTCATGGCTAAGCCATCCTGGATGGCACATCAGGGCGCATATGTGGCCATTGGCAGCTTCGCGAACCGCAGCTTCCAACCAGTGCTTGAGCTGGTTGCTATAAATAGACGCGTTGCTATCAAATCCATACACCCCCAGCAGGACATCGGTCATTCTAAACCCACGCTTCAAGGCTTGTTGCCGCATGGCATGCGCCCCCAAGGCCGATATTATCCGGCCTTTCATGCCATCCTCGACAGGGTGTGAAACCCTGATCCAGGGCAGCCCATCTGCATAACGTGTTTGCAGCTCTTGTAGCAGGATTTCCCTTATTTGCGGCAATTGATGAACATGTTGATGCCCATCCACATAGTCCGGTGCGCTACCAAGCGCATCTTCAAAAGCGTCTAGCTGGCTGGCAATCGTGGCATGTATCTGCTGCCTGTCAAAACCGCGTAGCAGGCTGCGTATGACTACCTGGGGATGTGAGTGGCGTACGGGCTGCGAGTATTGCGTAAAGTCGATATGCAGGCCGATGTCGGCCTGCTGCCTGATCTCCGATGTAATGGCAGAGGCGGCCTCACGCCAGCGTGGACTGAAACTAAGACAAGAGGTGGCGGTCAGCCGCCCCTGGTTGATCAGGCTGAGTATGCCGGCATCTATTGCAGCTACCTGGGCATAATCATCCGCACTCGATATCAAGGGTGTTACCATAATCAGCCCCTATGCCTAAATACCCAATAGCGGCTTAAAACGTAGGTTGCTAGCGCCACAACAATCATAACTAGCGCCAGCGCCAGCCAGAAAGGTGTCGGGCTAAACGCCAGAAGACTCAGCAATAGTAGCTGGTTCGTGGCGAACCCAGTGCAGGCGACCAGCAGAAAGCGAGGTAGTGCATGCCTGTGCTCCGAATGATTGCCAGCAAAAGACAGCATGCGATGGCCAAAGTAACTGACCGGGAACGCTAACAGGAAAGCCAACAGGTTTGCAGAGCCGGGGCTAAAGCGCATTGCAGACTCCAGGATAATCGCACTGACGTAATGCACCAATGCCGCTATGGTGCCGATGATGGTGAACCACGAAGCCGACCGGGCGTGAGTCGATGGACTCATGAGGCCAGTGCGTTCTGGTAAGCCGCGGATACCTCAGCCACGATATAGGGCGGACGTCCTTTAACCTCGTCATAAATACGCGCGATATATTCGCCCAGGATGCCGATAAACAGCAGCTGTACCCCGGAAAAAAACATCAAGCTTGCGACCACGGTGGGCCAGCCAGGTATAGATTCATGGAAAAACATTTTTTCCAGGATCACCCAGATGCCATAAATAAAGGCCAGCAAGGCCAGTAGCCCTCCGACTGCACTTGCGAGGCGCAAAGGAATCACCGAGAAACTGGTGATGCCGGTCCAGGCAAGCTGCATGAGCTTGAGGCGCGAAAAGGTGCTGACGCCATGGCTGCGCGGCAACGGCGTATAGGGGATGCCAATGGACTTATGACCCACCCATGCATACATGCCCTTCATGAATCGGTTACGTTCCGGCAAGGCCCGCAAGGCATCCACGACGTTACGGTTCATGAGGCGGAAATCACCTGCATCGCGCGGAATGGTGATGCGCTCGCCCAGCGTCATGATTTCATAGAAGATACGCGACCCCCAGCGCTTAAAGCTGGATTCCACATTGCGGTCCTGGCGCACGGCGTACACCATGTCATAACCTTCGCGCCATTTGTCGAGCATGGTATTGATGAGGCTGGAAGAGTGCTGGCCGTCGGCATCCATGCAGATCACGATATCGCCCTGGGCATATTCCAGGCCGGCGGTAATCGCATACTCCTTGCCGAAATTGCGCGAGAAGCGTACCAGCGTGGTATGCAGATAAGACGGCAAGCCACGCACCAGGCCAGCAGTATTGTCGCGGCTGCCGTCGTCAATCACGACGATATCCCAGTGCGGGCTCAAGGTGGCGAGCTGGTTGGCAATATTTTCCACGGTGGCGGTGATTGCCGCGGCTTCGTTATAGGCAGGCACGATCACGCTGATATGGGGATCGGATTGGCTGCGGTCTGTCGTCATAAGAACGGTCTCGCGCTTAAACGTCGATTGATAAGTTAATGCTGATGAGGTGCCATGAGTGGCTGGCGCAGGTGCGCCAACAGGTCCCGCCTGTCCTTGACCACCGCCAACACCACTCCCATGCGTTTGACCTCGCCGATGATTTTTCCGTTCATTACACCGTCACAGCCCATATTGGTCGTGGACAAGTAGAAATCGGCAGCTTCCCAGTTCTTGGTGACGCTGAAGCGGCGGTCAAGGTAGGCACTGCCCTGGATATTTTCGGCGCAGACCGCCACCAGGTAAGGCACGATTCTGCCACTTGCATCGCGGCGCGGCTTGGTTGAAATTTCGTCTTCCAGCATGTCGGAGGCTTCGCGCAGGCTGCTGGACCAGTAATCGCCTTCCCATTCCGCCTCGGCCTCTGCCATGCTGCCCGCCAGGTTGTTGTAATAGATATATTCGTATGGATGCAGGCGAGCGAGAGTGAGCAATGTCAAAGCGCATAGCGCGATGCAGGCAATGCCAAAGCCCTTGCGCAGGCGCGGCAGGCTGTGGAGGGCATCCCAGCTCAAGGCCAGGCCGAGGCCTGCCAAAACCACAACCGGCGGCACCACAAAAGTGAAATGGCGGATGCCGTTATACAAGGCTGGCTTGTCTATGACATTAAAGGCAATCGGGAATAACGCCGCGATGATGACGGCGAGCCAGGGCAGGAGCTTCTCTCGGCGCTTGAAAAGCGCGCGGTAATTAAGCGCAGCGCTAAATAACAAGCCTGCCAGGCCAAGCAAAAATACCTCAGGCAGGCGTACCAGCAAATAGGCGGGCAAGTAATAGCGCGGCACTTCGCCTATGTTCATGACTTCGCCATCCATAATCGTGAGCATATTGAACGCGAAGTGCGAGAAGGACCTGGCGGCTTCCATTGGATGGCTGGGCGACATCACGCCCCAGGGCCAGAATATCGCCATCAGGATAAAGGCGACAACGCCAGCCGGGATCAGGTGGATAACGCTAACCAGCCAATAGCGCAGCCGCGCTTGCCAGCCCTGGATGTTGATAAGCCCCGATATCCCAAGCAACAATAATAGATAAATCACGGCAAAGGCGCCGCCGATGCGCAAGCCCAGCGCGCAGCCAACCGCAATGCCTAGCTTGATGGAGAGCGCGAGCGGCGGGCGGGGCAGTTTTTCTATCACCAGAATCGTATAGTACAAGGCCCAGGCCATGCAGGCGGCAAACGGCACATCCTTGGTATGGGTGAACATCGCGCCCGTCCAGGCGCCGGTGATCGCCAGCAGCAACACAGTGAAGAACCCCGCACGCTCGCCGCCCAGGTGCCGGGCAATCTTGTAGGCCGCTACGATGCCGGCCAGGCCGAATAGGGCAGATAGCAGGTGGCGCATATCCCATACCCAGATGGGCAATGCCTGTTCCAGCAAGGCGGCGATCAGGTCAAACAGTCCGCCATAGAGGAACAGGTTGTGGTATTCAAATGCAGACCTGTCGCTGAAACCGGAGCTGTAGAAGTCAAGCAGCAGGCGGCCATAAACGTGCTGGACCTCCTCGTCGTTGCTGATGCCATAGTGGGAGAAAGTAAAGACAATAAAAAGGCCTAGGGCTGCAAACAGCGCTAGGCTCATACGGCGAAACACGAGAGGTGTGAACACGTGCCGGTCTTTATCAGGTTTTGGAGCGGCGATTATACAACCGACCTGTGATTTTTTGCGGTGGCCAAATAAATAATTTTCATGGTGGGTTTGCATGTTGTTGCAATGCCCAGGCTACATGCTCGCGCACCAGTTCGGAAGGGTCATTGCGCCTGTTCTCCAGTGCCTGGATCACCTCAGGCGTGGTGCTGGCATTGCCAAGTCCCACTGCGATGTTGCGCAGCCATTGCGCATGGCCGATACGGTGAATCGCGCTGCCTGCCATTTTTTCCTTGAAAGTGGCTTCGTCCCAGCTGAACAGTTCCACCAGGCTGACATTATCCAGACCGTGGCGAACCTGGAAGTCATCCTGCTGCGTCATCTGGGCAAAACGATTCCAGGGGCAAGTCAGTTGGCAATCATCGCAACCATAAACGCGGTTGCCTATCAATGGCCGCAAATGCTCGGGAATGCTGTCCTTGAGCTCGATGGTGAGGTAGGAAATGCAGCGTCTGGCATCTACCTTATATGGTTCTACAATCGCCTGGGTTGGGCAAATGTCGATGCAGGCGGTGCATTTGCCGCAATGGCCGGTTAATGGTTCGTCCACGGGCAGGGGAAGGTCGGTATAAATCTCGCCTAGGAAAAACCAGGAGCCTGCATTGCGTGATAGCAGCAGGGTATGCTTGCCGCGCCAGCCCAGCCCGGCCTTCTGTGCCAGCTCCACTTCCAGCACCGGCGCGCTGTCGGTAAAGACACGGTAGCCGAACTTTCCTATGCTTTCGGCTATCTTATCGCTGAGCTTTTGCAGGCGGTTGCGCAATACCTTGTGGTAGTCGCGCCCCAACGCATAACGCGAGATAAAGGCCAGGCTTGAGTCCTGCATGACTTCCTCGCTATCGCGGGCTTCCGGCGCCATATAGTCCATGCGGGCCGAAATGATGCGGATGGTGCCCGGCACCAATTCAGCCGGCCGGGTGCGTTTCTCTCCATGTTTTGCCATATAATCCATGGCACCATGGAAGCCTTGCTCTATCCATTCGCGGTGGCGCGGCTCGGCAGCGGACAGGTCGGTATCAGTAATGCCAATCTGTCCGAAACCCAGCTCGATGCCCCAGCGCTTGATGTCCGCGGCAAGGTTTTCCAAGTTGTTTAGAGTTTGAGACATATGCATGATGATTTTACACTGGCCTTGCCCGATGAAGCAGCTACGCTTGCATTTGGAAGCCGGCTTGCCCAGGTGCTGACGCCCGGATTGAACATTTATTTGCATGGTGACCTTGGCGCAGGCAAGACGACACTTGTGCGCGGCCTGTTGCGCGCACTGGGGCACACCGGCAAAGTCAAGAGCCCGACCTATACACTGGTTGAACCTTATGTGGTTTCTACATTAAACTTATATCACTTTGATTTATACAGATTTGTTGATCCGGAAGAGTGGGATGCTGCCGGATTCAGAGATTACTTCAACCCAGAATCCCTATGCCTGGTCGAATGGCCGGAAAAGGCGCAGGAGCTATTGCCTGCACCTGATATTGACATCCGCATGCAGCCTGAAGAACAGGGCAGGCGGATTCTAGCAAGTGCCAATACTGACTCAGGAAAGCAATGCCTCATAAAACTCAAGTCCGTTTCCTAGCCTGCCTGCTTGCCATTGCACTGGTGCTGGTGCTGGGGCTGATGCCTGTCAATGCGGCTGAATCGATACAGGTTTCAGCTGCACGGGTCTGGCCCGCCGCCGACTACACACGCATCACCCTGGAAACCAGCAAGCCTGTTAGCCACAGCATGGTGATACTGAAAGACCCGGAACGGCTGGTACTCGACCTGAACAATGTTGAGCTGGGAACCGTGCTCAAAGCCCTGGGCGAGAAGATCAATCCCAATGATCCTTATATCCGCCAGGTGCGCGTCGCCAATTTCAAGCCTGGTGTCGTGCGCATCGTGGTCGATCTCAAGGCGCAAATCAAGCCGCAGGTGTTTACATTGCCCCCCGCTGGTGATTATCAGGATCGCCTGGTGCTGGATATTTATCCGGCGCAAGATCCACTGATGGCAATGCTGGAGCAGCTCGAAAAACCTGAAACCGCCGAAGCGCCTCTGCCCGAACTGCAATTAGCACCGGAGTCGCCCGTGATTACGGAGGCGACACCAGATTTGCCTGGTACGAGCCAGCCTCCTGCTGTAGTTGCACCATCTACCAATAAAAAACCTGATTCCAGGATATTGACCATTGCGATTGATGCGGGGCATGGCGGCGAGGACCCGGGCGCGAAAGGCGCCAAGGGGTCGTACGAAAAGAATGTCACCCTGGCAATTGCCAAGAAACTCAAGGCCGCCATTGATGCAGAGCCCAACATGCGCGGTGTCCTGACCCGCGATGGCGACTATTTCATCCCGTTGCATGGACGGGTGGTGAAAGCACGTAAAATGCAGGCCGATTTGTTCGTGTCTATCCATGCGGATGCTGCATTGAGCGCCCAGGCGCGTGGGTCATCGGTGTTTGCGCTCTCCGAAACCGGGGCCACCAGTGCCCAGGCGCGCCTGCTGGCGCAGCGTGAAAATGAGTCGGACCTGATCGGGGGCGTCAGTATTGGAGGCGTTAAGGATCCTTATCTTGCCCGCACTTTGCTCGATCTCTCTCAAACCGTGACGATCAACGATAGCCTGAAACTGGGCAAACTGGTGCTGGACCATATGGGCACCATCAATACCCTGCATAAGCGCCATGTCGAGCAGGCAGGGTTTGCCGTGCTGAAATCGCCCGATATTCCTTCCATCCTCGTGGAAACAGCCTTCATTACTAATCCAGAAGAAGAACGCAGGCTCAATGACAGCAAGCACCAGGACAAGCTGGTGAGTTCCATTTTGTCGGGAATCAAGAAGTATTTCGCTGCCAACCCGCCTTTATCCAAGACCAGAATAGTAGAGAAATAGGCATGAAAATCAGTTTTCTCGGTGCCGCTGGCACCGTGACCGGCTCCAAGCACCTTGTGACAAGCGGCGAACGCCGTATATTGGTCGATTGCGGCTTGTTCCAGGGCTTGAAGGTATTGCGCCTGAAGAACTGGGCCAAGCTGCCGGTGGAGCCGGCCAGCATTGATGCGGTGGTACTGACCCATGCGCATATAGACCATACGGGGTACCTGCCGCTATTGGTCAAGCAGGGTTTCCGCGGCAAGGTGTATTGTAGCGAGGCCACGTTGGCGCTTTGCCAGCTATTGCTGCGCGACTCTGCCCATATACAGGAGGAAGAGGCACGCTATGCCAACAAGCGTGGTTTCTCCAAGCACAAGCCAGCCTTGCCGCTCTATACCAAGGAGGATGCCGAGGCTGCGCTTGAACATCTAGTAGCTGTACCGCTGGAACAGACGACTCAGATTCTTGATGGCATTACCATCAAGCTCAGGCTAGCCGGCCATATCCTGGGCGCCTCTACAGTGCTGCTCAAGGATGAACAGACTTCCATCCTGTTTTCAGGAGACCTGGGACGCATGAACGATCCCTTGCTGCATGCGCCAGCAGCACCTGAGGCCGCAGATTATCTGGTAGTGGAATCGACCTATGGCAATCGCCTGCATGAAAACACCGCGCCTGAAGCCCAGTTGGCCGACGTCATCAACCGCACGGCAAAGCGAGGGGGCATTGTACTGGTGCCGGTATTTGCTGTCGGCCGTGCCCAGGAAGTGTTGTATTACATCCACAAGATCAAGCAGAAAGGCCGCATTCCCGATATTCCGGTCTACCTGAACAGCCCGATGGCCACGGATGCGACCCTGATTTTCCTTACGCATAGCGCTGAACACAAGCTCAGCGCGGCACAGTGCCGGGAACTGGCGAAAGTGGCCAAGGTAGTGACCAGTGTGGAAGAGTCCATGGAGATCAACAACCTGCGCGAGCCGGCCATCATTCTTGCCGCCAGCGGCATGGCATCCGGCGGCCGTGTAGTACATCATCTCAAGGCATTTGGGCCTGACGCACGCAATACGGTATTGTTTGCGGGGTTCCAGGCCCCGGGAACGCGCGGGGCGGCCTTGGTCGACGGCGCGGAAAGCGTCAAGATTCATGGCGAATATGTGCCGATGCGCGCCGAGATTGCCTCGATTGACAACTTGTCTGCCCACGCCGACTATCAAGAAATCATGCAGTGGCTGGCGCAGTGCCCGCAGCAGCCGAGGCAAACCTTTATCGTGCATGGTGAACCAGTAGCCGCGGACGCACTCAGACACAGAATAGAAGAAGAAAAGAAATGGAATGTCATCGTGCCCGAGTATCTACAGACGGTCGAGCTCAATGGCAATTCCTAAGGGCTGTGCCCTGGCCAGCGCACCCATGCTGGCACAAAAGGTGCGTACCAAAAGTACGTGAATGCAGTAATCAAGGAATGATGCAATGAGTAAATATGCGCTGTACATCAAGTTGGAGGCACGCCCTGACAAGCGGCAAGAGCTTGAAAGTTTTCTGAAAAAAACCTTGCCTGTGGTCAAGGAAGAGGACGAAACCAAGACCTGGTATGCGTTCAAGCGGGCAGAAAACCTTTATGTGATTTTCGATACATTCGGTAGCGAAGCGGGGCGCGATGCCCATTTGGAAGGCAAGGCTGTACAAGCACTGCATCAGGTGGCAGATGACCTTCTAGTGCGTCCACCCGAATTTGTGCCGGTGGATTTGCTTGCGCAAAAGGTTGGACTTGAAAGTGAAGTGGTCACCGATATCGCTGTGCAGAAGTACGGCCTGCGCTTTATTGATGGGCTATAGATTGGCATAGCATGGCATGCTGGGGGTAGAATAGGGCGCTTGATTGTCCGTGGGCCCTCGTCTTTCCAGTATGCCATCCATTAAGCTTCTCCCCGACCAGTTAATCAGCCAGATCGCCGCTGGCGAAGTAGTCGAGCGCCCAGCCTCGGCGCTCAAGGAAATTCTGGAAAACAGCCTGGATGCCGGCAGCACCGATATTGCCGTTGCTCTGCAATCTGGCGGCGTCAAGCAGATGCGCATTAGTGATAATGGCGGCGGCATTGCGCGTGATGAACTCAGTCTTGCATTGACCCGGCATGCCACCAGCAAGATTGCCAGTCTGGAAGACCTCGAGCGTGTTGCCAGCCTTGGTTTCCGCGGCGAGGCGCTTGCAAGCATTGCCGCAATTTCCCGTACCCAGATCACAAGTTGCCACCCTGATGAAAAGCATGCCTGGCGTATTGCGTCTGAAGGTTCTTTTCTCACGAATATTGAACCCGCAGCACTTGATGCGGGCACTATCGTCGACATCCAGGATATTTATTTCAACACGCCCGCCCGACGCAAATTCCTCAAAACTGAGAATACCGAGTTCGGCCATTGCGAAGAGGCGTTCCGCCGGGTTGCGCTTTCTCGCCCGGATGTGAGCTTTCTCCTGCAGCATAATGGCCGTGCCACGATGCGGCTGGGCACCACTCATGCGGAAAAGCGCTTTGAGGACGTCTTGGGCAAGGATTTTGCCGCAGAAGCGTTTTACCTAGATGAATCCGCTGCCGGGCTGCGCCTTTGGGGAATGGCGGCCAAGCCCACATTCTCGCGTCATGCGCGTGATACCCAATATGTATATGTCAATGGACGTTTTGTCCGCGACAAGCTGATCAGCCACGCCATACGCCAGGCCTACCAGGATGTATTGCATCATGACCGTCATCCGGCGTTTGTATTGTTCCTGGAGCTGGATCCGGCCCTGGTGGATGTCAATGTGCATCCGAGCAAGACCGAGGTACGCTTCCGCGACGGCCAATCCGTGCATCGCTTCATTTTCCATGCGCTCAATAAATCATTGGCCGCCCCGGTCGGGCTTGCCAGTTCGCTGACGCCCGAACTGGCAGCTGCAAGTAGTGCCAATAATTCAGCACCTGTCGCCAGCTACCCGCGTTTTCAGAGCAATATCGATTTGCGCGCCAATGAGGCTTCGGGCAACTTTTATCAGAACTTGTTTGGCGGACTTCAACAGGCCGTGACAACAGAACTGCCACCGAGTATACCCAATGGCATATTGGGTGCGGCGCAGCCTGAAAACCAGCTCGCTGATGATGCACAGGAGTTTCCGCTAGGTTTTGCCGCTGCGCAGATTCATGGTGTTTATATCCTCGCGCAAAACAAGCTGGGTTTGGTGGTGGTGGATATGCATGCCGCCCACGAACGCATCATGTACGAGAAGCTCAAGAATGCGCTCGATGCCAGCCGCGTGCCCATGCAGCCGTTATTGCTGCCTGTGAGTTTTCATGCCGACCTTCTGGAAGTTGCTACCGTACAGGAGCAGCAGTCACTAGCTGAAAATGGCCTAGAACAGCTTGGGTTTGATATTGCCGTGCTTTCGCCTACCACATTGGCAGTACGTTCCATTCCCGTCATGCTCAAGGATGCCGATGCCGTCGCGCTTGCGCGCGATGTACTCGCAGATTTGCGGCAATATGGTGCAAGCCGTGCGTTTACCGAGCGCCGTAACGAGTTGCTGGGCACCATGGCCTGCCATGCAGCAGTGCGGGCCAACCGTATCCTGACCATTCCCGAGATGAATGCGCTGTTGCGCGATATGGAAGCCACCGAGCGTTCCGGGCAGTGCAACCATGGCCGTCCCACCTGGTTCCAGGTCACCATGTATGAGCTGGACAAGATGTTCATGCGTGGCAAATAACCCGTCTTTTCACATTTCCAGCATATGACAGCCTCCGTGCCACCTGCGATCTTTCTCATGGGGCCAACCGCCAGTGGCAAAACCGGCTTGGCAGTTGAGCTTGTGCAAACCATGCCGGTTGAAATCATCAGCGTCGATTCAGCGCTGGTCTACAAGGACATGGATATTGGCACCGCCAAGCCCGGCCCCGACATCTTGCAGCAGGCGCCGCACCATCTGGTCGATATCATCAATCCGACAGAAGTTTATTCCGCTGCGCAATTCCGTACCGATGCCTTGCGCCTGATGCAGGAAATTACTTCCAGAGGAAAAGTGCCGCTGCTGGTCGGTGGCACCATGTTGTATTTCAAGTCATTGCAACAGGGGCTTGCCGGGTTGCCTCAAGCAGATGCCGCCACACGGGCCGAGTTGGACCGGGAGGCAGAAAAAGTAGGCTGGCCGGCCATGCATGCGCGGCTGGCTGCAATCGACCCCGACACGGCCGCCCGCCTGCAACCGACAGATTCGCAGCGTATCCAGCGGGCCCTGGAGGTGTATGCGCTATCAGGCGAAACCATGACCGCACTGTTCCGCAAGCAATCCCTGCAAGCCTTGCCTTACCGTCTGTTCAAGATTGCCTTGCAACCATCCGACCGGGCAGTGTTGCATGCACGCATTGCGGAACGCTTTCATGCCATGATAAGCGAGGGATTGTTGGGAGAAGTGCAGGGCTTATTGGAGAAGTATCCAACCCTGCACCCGGATATGACATCAATGCGCTGTGTAGGCTATCGCCAGACGCTGGATTATATTGCAGGAAAAATTGACCACGATGCCTGGCGGGAACAGGGAATCGCCGCCACGCGCCAGCTTGCCAAACGCCAGTTGACCTGGCTGCGCGGCATGGACGATACCCTGGTGCTGGATTGCCTGAGTCCTGATTTATATGGCCAGACGCATCGGGAAATCAACGAGTTTCTGGCTGATACAGTTTCGCCTTCAAACCTATAACCGCGTTGGGTTGCCTTGCCGTGCGTCAAGCACTGTCTGCGGCGACCCGCCTTGTTCTACGCTTGAATGCAAAACTTTATGAGGCTTAGCTTTCGACTAACTGGCGGATGCGTTCAGCGGCTTCCATGCATTCGGCAAAGGAGGCCACCAAGGCGATTCTGACGAAGCCATGACCGGGATTGATACCGTGCGCTTCGCGCGCCAGGAAGCTGCCCGGAAGGACCGTGACGTGATAGTCGCGATAGAGTTGCAGTGCAAACTCGGTATCCGCTTGGCCGGTGTATGCCCACAGGTAAAAAGCAGCATCCGGCATGTCGACATCCAGCACTCCTTGTAATAACGGCGTGACGGCAGCAAATTTTTCCGCATACAGGCGGCGGTTTTCCACCACATGAACTTCATCCTGCCATGCGGCCACGCTGGCGATCTGCACTGCAGGGTTCATGGCGCAGCCATGGTAGGTACGGTAGAGCAGGAATTTCTCAAGTATCTTGACATCGCCAGCTACAAACCCCGAGCGCATGCCAGGCACGTTGGAGCGCTTGGACAGCGAGCTGAATACCACCAAGCGGCTGTAATCACGCCCAAGCTGGTGAGCCGCCTGTAGCGCGCCCAGTGGCGGAGTGGCTTCATCGAAGTAGATTTCCGAGTAGCACTCATCGGCGGCAATCACGAAGCCGTAACGATCAGACAAAGTAAAGATTTCCTGCCATTGTTCCAATCCCATGACCTTGCCGGAAGGGTTGCCTGGCGAACAGACGTAAACAAGCTGCGTACGCTGCAATATACTTTCCGGCACCTCGTCAAAGGCCATGCCGAAATCATTTGCAGGCAGCGTATTGAGGAAGTAGGGTTCAGCGCCTGCGAGCAACGCAGCCCCCTCGTAGATCTGGTAGAAGGGGTTGGGGCTGATGACTACGGGTTGAGGCAAGCTGCTGTCGATGACTGTTTGTGCCAAGGCAAACAAGGCTTCACGGCTGCCATTGACAGGGATGATCTCGGTTTCCGGGTTTAGTGCGGGAATCTGGTAACGCCGTGACAGCCAGCCCGAAATCGTCTCGCGCAGTTTGGCAATGCCCAATGTTGTCGGATAGGTGGCAAGCCCGGCAAGGCTATCGGCCAAGGCAGAGGTGATCAAGGCAGGTGTGGCATGCTTGGGCTCACCTATTGACAGGTTGATAGGGCTATATTTCGGGTTGGGCGTAGTGCCTGCGAACAAATCGCGCAGGCGTTGAAAAGGGTAAGGCTGTAGTTTGTGCAAGTCTGGATTCATGGCATGCATTATAACCCTGTCGCCATTTGGCAGTAAGCGCCCTAACTGCCAAAACCTCCCTTGGCGCTTTCATTGGCAAACCTGATCTTGAGCGAGAGGTCGTTACGGGAATCCGCGCTTACCAATGCATTGTCTTCAGTGATTTCACCTTTGCCGAACAGCTCGAACAAGGATTGGTCAAAGGTACGCATGCCAATATCCTGGTTATTGGCCATGACTTCCTTGACTTCCTCCAGCTTGGATTTGAGGATGAGCTCGGAGATGTAAGGTGTATTGATGAGAATCTCCGTTGCCACCACGCGCTTGGTTTTGACTCCGGGAATCAGGCGCTGCGAAATGATGGCGGCAAGGTTGAGTGAAAGGGAAAGTTGTATTGCTTGCTTGCCTTCCGGCGGGAAGAAGGAAAGGATGCGTTCCAGTGCCTGGTTGGCATTATTGGCATGCAATGTTGCCAGGCAGAGGTGCCCGGTCTCGGAATAGGCTATGGCATGCTTCATGGTTTCCATGTCGCGGATTTCGCCGATCAGGATCACGTCGGGTGCCTGGCGCATGGCGTTTTTCAGGCCGTTCTCAAAGCTAAGCGTGTCAATGCCGATCTCGCGTTGGTCCACCACGGATTTCTTGTGGTCATGAATGAACTCTATCGGGTCTTCGAGCGTAAGAATGTGGCCATCGCGCGTGCTGTTGCGGTAATCAATCATTGAGGCGAGGGTGGTGGACTTGCCGGAGCCGGTGGCGCCTACCACCAGAATCAATCCGCGCTGCCGCATGATGAGCTCGTTGAGGATTGGTGGTAATCCCAGGCTTTGCAGGCTGGGAATGACATGCTTGATATGGCGGGCCACCATGGCGACTTCGCCCCGCTGGCGGAACACATTGATGCGGAAGCGTCCAATGCCATGCAGGCTGAGGGCAAAGTTCATTTCAAGGGTTTGCTCAAACTCTTGTTGCTGGGCGGGCGACATGAGCGCATAGGCAATATCCCTGACCATGCCGGGCGCCATGGCCTGGTTGTTGATCGGGATGGTCTTTCCCTCGATATCGATATGAATGGCGGTGCCGGTGCTGAAGAACAGGTCAGAGCCACTTTTCTCGACCATGAACTTGAGGATGGGTGTGATATCGATTGCCGCCATGTTGCATCCCTGATTTTTATTGCGGCTACTTTATCATAAGACCCTGGCTTCATGCTGGTGCAAGCACCTTGGCCAGGCTGGTTTTATGCACCAAATGCATGTATTGCTTTAGGTTGGTTTACATAAATGGTTATGCTGCATGGTGCTGGCATAAGGCTTGCATGGGCTTCAGGAAATTTTTCGCTCATAAAAAGCCTGAGGCCATGCTGCTCTATATCAAAACCCTGAATTCCCCATTACCAAGCATAGGTGAAACAAACGCTTCCGAGGACGTGCCCCCTGCGATCATGGTCTATCCATGCAAGGATGACCGTGAGTTATTGCAAACCTTGGACAAGATAGCGGAAGAGTATCCCGAGCAATTGCTGGACGAGGCTTATGTCTGGTACGGCCAGGATGGCAGCCATGGCGTTGAGACCTTGATGGCAGGCGTCATGCCATTCAATACATTCTATGCGCGCATGCGCCACCCCTGGTTGCTGGATGACTTGAGCCGCCACGTGGAGATGCACTTTCAGCCAATTGTGGACTTTACCCAGAACGGCAAGATTTTTGGCTACGAAGCCCTGTGTCGATTACTCGACCCAGATGGCAATATTTTGACAGGGGAGGAAGCGTTTCGCCTGGCACGGCAGGTCAATCGTGCAGTAGACCTGGACATGGTATGCCAGGATTTGGCATTGGCAGGCAAGGCCAGTGCGATTGCCGACGGCACGCCTTTGTTTATCAACGTGCTGCCGCAAACCATCATGCGTGGCGACTGGCTGGCATTGATGCTGGAAGCATTGGACCGTCATGGTATAGAGCACCGCGATGTCGTCATAGAAATTGTTGAAAGTGAAGAGGTTTCGCCTGATGTCCTTGCCCGGCATTGCGATGCCATCCGCACGCAAGGCTTGCGCATCGCACTGGATGACATGGGGTCGGGTTTCAATGGATTAAGTACGCTTGCCGTGGTCAAGGCGGATTTCATCAAGATAGACCGCACCATCGTGCATGAAGCCCAAGGGAGCAGGGTGCGCACTGTGCTGTTGGAGGCGATTATCTCAATGGCGCAACGCCTCGGCTGTACCATTGTTGCGGAAGGGCTGGAGCGGGTAGAGGACATCACCTATTGTCAGGACCTCGGCCTGGTCTATGCGCAAGGATATTATTTCGCCAGGCCCGAGGCAGTGCCGGCGCAAATAGTGACAGCGCTGCCTGCACGCGATGAGGCCCATCGATCATCCATTCCGGATGAGTTCCGTATCAGCGAGTTCGTCAGCCGGGGTATTACTATTGAAGTCAATACACCAATAGACCAGGCCAGGAGTATCTTTATTGATAATCCAGATGTCGCCTGTGCCGTGGTGCTGGATAATCTGCGGCCAATTGGCCTATTGAAGCGTGGCAAAGTCTTCACGTACCGCAATGATGCATTGGGCAATTATTGCGACCCGTTGCCGCGTATGATTACTTCACGCATGCCATCCGCGTCGCTGGCGCGCGGACTTTATCTTGAACGCGGCGAGGTGGAGCCCTGGATTATGGTCAGTGACGACGGCGTATATGTCGGTATTGTGCATCCGCTGGAAATCATGTCGCAAATCATCAACCGCAAAACCAGTTCCGGCAACCTTCACCCCCTGAGCCATCTCACCACTGGCCCGACATTGCGCCAGTCCCTCGATGTGAGTTTGCGCAATGACCCGAATACGCAATTGGTCTATATCGATCTCGACCATTTCAAGGCGTATAACGACCGTTACGGCTTCATCCGTGGCGATGCAATGATACGTTTGCTATCCGAGATCGTACGCCAGGAATTCCACAACAAGACAGGCGTGCTGGTCGGCCATATTGGCGGTGATGACTTCGTGCTGATTCTGGATCATGAAGATCCCAGCCTTATCAATTTGTTGCTCAATGTCGTCAGCCATTTCCAGACCTTGGCTGTGCATCTGTACGACAGCAGCGACCTTGAGCGTGGCTTCTTTACCACCGAAGACGGCAAGGATCACCCGGTTGCCAGCGTATCGATCGCCGTCGTGAATGGCAGCCAGGGCAGAATTTCCAATAGTGTGGCTGCTGCAGAGCGTGCCGCCTCGCTCAAGAAAATAGGCAAGTCCAACATAGGCAGCATCATTGTGGTCGAGTCCCAACCGCCACGGTTGATCGTGCCGCGCAGCGATGAATACAGTGATTGGCAGTCACGTGCGCTTAATGCGCTCAAGCTGTTGCAGACATTGCCGCGTAATCCGGATGCCCATTGCCTGGATAGCTGCTTTGCGGACTACCCTTTCTTCGAGGTAGTGTTCGAACTCAATCCCGATGGCAGCCAGCGCTATGCAAACTGGATCAACCCTAACATGTACGGCAAGATCAAGGCCGGCGGAGCTAGCGCGGACCGCAGCCAGCAAACCTACTATACGGCTGTGCGGGACTCCGGTAATGCTTATATCTCCAGCATCTACCTGTCTACCGCTACCGAAGACTTCTGTCTCACGGTATCGTTGCCGGTGTTTGATGCAGCCGGCGGGTTGAGCAGCATCCTAGTGGCAGACATCAATATTGCAGCGATGGCGATGCTTAGCAGCCTGCCGGCTGAACCCGATGCCGTGCCTGCCATAGCGTGAGGTAAAGTGCTTCCAGGTCACGGCTGAAGCCGGCAGTATCGAACAATGCTGAATTGTCACGTGTTGTTGCCAGCCTCTTGCGGTATTGCTGCAGGAGCGCGGGTTCACTGACCAGCTTAAGCGCCAATGCTTCATAACTCTCCAGGTCAGTGGCGACTAGTTCGGGCAAGCCGGCTGCCTGCAGAAGACTGACGGCCACCCGGCCCGCAAACGTATTGCCGCGACATGTTACCAATGGCACGCCCATCCACAGCGCATCGCTGGCTGTGGTATGCGCATTGTAGGGCAACGTATCGAGAAACAGGTCGGCATGGATATGGCGGGCCAGATGCTGATCCAGGGGAATCCGCGGTGCGAATATCAGGCGTTGCGGGTCTACGCCATGTGCCTTCGCGGCAAGCTGCAGATTAGCACTGGCGCCGAGGTTGCTTTCCAACAACCACAATATGCTGTCCGGTGTTGCCTTGAGCAGGCGCATCCAGCAGGCAAACACTGCTGGCGTGATTTTAAAGCTCTGGTTGAAGCAGCAATAGATAAAACCATTTTCCGGAAGACTGCAAGCTGCGCGACCAGGCGAGTCTGCCAGTGGGCGCTTGGTGTCATTGGGCTGGTAGGCATGCGGTAATAGTGCCAGTTTCTCTGTGTAATAGTCTTGATCGAAATCGGGCGTGATCACGGCATCGCTGAGCAGGTAATCCACGAAAGGCGCGCCCATGGTGCCCGGGAAGCCCAGCCAGGATGCCTGCACCGGGGCCGGACGCAGTGCCAGTATGCCGCTGCGGCTGGCCTGGGTGTAGCCCGTGAGGTCAACCAGAATATCCACTTCATCAGCATGTATCCGCTGCGCAGCCTCCCTCAACGAAAGCGGCCGGATATCCACAAAATGGTCCACGGCCTTTTCGAGACGCAAACGCGCCGGGGTAGCATCATCCACCCCATAGGAATAGGCGCTGATCTTGAAGCCTTGCCTGTTGTGCAGCTCCAGCATTTCGGTGACAAGCGAAGCAAGCGGATGCAGGCGGAAGTCGCAGGATAAATAGCCGATGTGCAGTCGGCCATGTGTGCGAGGCTGTTCCTGGTACAGAGGTGCCTCCGACATCAGGCGTCCATAACGATTCCGGGCCCAGTTTTGGGCACATGTTAGCTGTTCCTGCGCTGTTGTGCCCGGCATGGCAAGAAAAGCGAAAGGGGAAACCTGTGCTTGCGGGACTTCCCTTACCCAGCGCCGGATTTCGGCAACATCTTCAGCAAGATGCCGCCAATCGCAAAGATGCTGGCGCTGGTGCACCAAGTGAACACGTGCATGATAAAGGTTGGGGTCGAGTTCGATAGCCCGCTCATAACAGGCAATGGCTTCTGGTAGTCGTTGCAATTCCCGCCACACATTGCCGAGGTTATTATGGGTATCGGCATCTTCCGGCGCCAAGGCCAGCGCACGTTGATAGCTTTCGGCTGCCTGGGCAGGCTTGCCTTGCTCGCGTAACGCGTTACCCAGGTTGTAATGCCCTGCAGCATTTCCGGGTTGCATTGTGGCGAGTTCACGGAAATGAAGCTCGGCATCGACAAAACTCCCGGCCTGGTGCGCATTGTTACCCAAGGCTTGCAAAACATTCAGCAAGCCTGCCTGGACATCCGGGTCTTGCGGTATCCGGCGCATTGCTTCGCGATAGGCTTCCTTTGCTGCAAGCAAGTGGCCGGCGGCATGTTGCGCAGTGGCGAGGTTTTGCCAGAGGTCGCCATCATCAGGGGCCAGCTTCAGCCCCTGGCGGAATTGATGAATTGCAGCTTCAAGCTGTCCGCTGGCGCGCAGGGCAAGCCCAAGGTTGTTATGCTGGTCCGCGTTGCCAGGCAGCAGGCGGATGGCATTGCCGATATGCTCAATGGCCTCCTGATATCGTCCGCTCTGGTGGCAAAGCACGCCTAAATAGTGCTGGCCATGGGCATGTTGCGGCGTGGTTGCCAGCAATTGGCGGTAAAGGCTTTCCGCTTGGGGTAGTTGGCCCTGGCGATGGGCATTCAGGGCGGCATGGAATAACTGGTCTGGATTCATGGCTGCATTAAATCATACCAGCGCAGTTAACGCAGGGGGTAGCAGGCAAGCCCCTGTGCCAGGCGCTTTAAGCCCAGCTTGCGCAGCACAAAGCGGTTGGGGTCCAACGCTGCAAGCAGGCCAGCATCCACAGGTGCGGGCTCATGATTGATCGCGCAGGCCAGCATTTCTGCAGCCAGCGGGGCAGTGGTTAGCCCCTTGGAGCCATGCGCCGTATTGATATACAGGCCGGGAAGCCATGGCAGGCTGGATGCCGGATCGGCAGTATGCCGGGGAGGATTGGCTTCAAGGGCCCGGTAATCAAGCAGCGGTCCCACCAAAGGCAGGTAGTCCGGACTGGTACAGCGAATGGCGGCACGTCCCTGCGGCACTTGCGGCATCAGGGCTGCATGCAGGGAAGGCGCCATGCGCTTGAGCATGGCCAGGTTCTGCGCATGCTCTTCCTCACGCACGGAGGGTGCCGTGTCTCCAGGTACAAAGGTTGCGCCCAGGCAATAGCCATCTTCAAGCAATGGGCTGATATAGCCATCCGTGCAAAGCAGGGTGTTGAGTTGCGGTGCGCCGGCAACATGCTTGAGCTGGCTGACCTGCCCGCGTACCGGTTCCAGCGGCAGATGGCTGCTCTGTGTAAAGCTGGCAGCCTGCCAGGCATTGGCAATCACGACCACTTCAGCCTCGGCCAGCAGCTTGTCTTCACGCCATGCTTGCCAGGCATGATGAGTCTGCTGCAAGCGGAATACGTGGCTGGCGAGCTTGTGCGTAATATTGGGATGATAGGCCAGTGCTTCACAATAATGCTGCGGCCTTACCCAGGCAGCTTCGGGAAAGTACAGCGCGCCATAAGCCAGTTCCAGCCCCGCAAGCCGGCTGGCTTCGTCAGCTTCGACCCAGTGCAGCAGGTCGGGCGATAATCCTTGAGCGGCGATTGTCCGGCAACGCTCCCACTCGCGCTCGTCATAAGCAAGCTGCAGCATGCCGCATCGGGCATGGCTGCGCTCATCAAGCTCAAGGCGCGCCAGCAGCCGCAGGCTATGCAGGTAGCCTGACAGCGACAAGCGTCCCAGCGGTACATCCTTGCGCGCCAGCTTGGGATAAAGCACGCCCACGGGATTGCCTGAGGCATGTTGTGCCAGTGCGGTTTCCTGCTCGAGCAGCGTGACTTGCCAGCCACGCTCTGCAAGCGCCCGGCTGGTGGCGCCGCCGGCAATACCGCCGCCGATGACGACGGCCCGCCCGGGCTGCGATATCGATCTCTCGTTTTGCGTGAAGCGGCCGCACAGCATATCGCGCTTGCGACCATGGCCTGCCACCTTATGCACCTCGAAACCGGCCGCCTGCAAGCCGCGTTTGACAAGGCCAGCGCTGGTAAATGTTGCAAACGTGGTTTGTGCATCCGAGCAGGCCGCCATGCCCGTGAATAATGCCTCCTGCCACATCTCGGGATTGCGCGATGGCGCAAAACCATCAAGAAACCATGCATCCGGGCGGCAATTGATCTGCGGCAGGATATCGAGCACATCACCGATAAGCAAAGTCAGTTGCACCCTGCCATTGGCAAATACCAGCCGTTGCCATCCCGGGATGAGCTGGTGGTATTGGGAGAGCAGGTCACTGCTGTAATTTCTTAATTCAGGCCATAAATCCAATGCGCGGGCAAGGTCGGCATGGCTCAGCGGAAACTTCTCTATGCTGACAAAGTGCAATCGTGCCTCTGCTGGCGCCGTTTGCTCCCAAAGCTGCCAGGCGCAGAGGAAGCTCAGCCCGGTGCCAAAACCGGTTTCAACAATGGTGAAGCTGGACTGCTGCAATGCCTGCAAGCGCTCTGCAAGCCGGTTGTGGCGAAGAAAGACATGGCGCGTCTCTTCCAGCCCGCTCTCGCGTGAAAAATACACATCGCCAAAGTGGGCGGAATAGGGCTGACCATCGTGCCATTCCAGCAAGGCGTGATTTTTGGCGGAAACTGCTTGTGTGGACATATTCTTTTTGTACGGGGTTGATTATAATATTTCGTTATATTTCCATAGAAATAATGAAGTTCTTCCCAAGCCTTACCTTGAAAACAGAAAGCATACCATCATGAAATCTCTAGCCTTGCGCTTGCTGCTACCTTTGGCACTGGCATTCAGCCATATCGCCCAGGCAGAGCCTGCCCGCATTGCCGCAGCAGCCGATCTCAAATTCGTGCTTGAGGAATTATCCCAGACGTTTGAGAAGCAAGGCGGTGAAAAGCCGGCCATTACTTACGGTTCATCGGGGGCAATTACTACGCAAATCAACAATGGCGCGCCTTTCGAATTGTTTCTTTCCGCCGACGAGGACTATGTGACCAAGCTGAATGCCGGCGGCTTCACCAGGGACGAGGGCGTATTGTACGCCACTGGCCACCTGGTGATCGTTGCGCCCAAGCAAGCTCCGCTTGAGGTTGATTCAGAGCTCAAGGGCTTGCAGGCCGCCCTGCAGGCAGGAAAACTGCAGCGCCTGGCGATTGCGAACCCTGAGCATGCGCCTTACGGGCGCCGGGCAGTGGAAGTGCTCAAGCACGCAGGCATCTGGGAGCAGATTCAACCTAGGTTGGTGCTTGGCGAGAATGTCGCCCAGGCTGCCCAGTTCGCCATCAGCGGCTCCACGGACGGTGGTATTGTCGCGCTGTCGCTCGTGAAATCGCCGCAGCTTGCCGGTAGCGTGAAATATGCCGAAATCCCTGAAAGCTGGCATAGCCCCCAGCGCCAGCGCATGGTGCTGCTCAAGAATTCAGGAAGCAATGCAAAGGCATTCTATGATTTCCTGCAACAGCCTGCCGCGCGACAAGTATTCAGCCGTTATGGCTTTGTGCTGCCTGGCGAATAAACGCTGATGGATTGGGTCGCCCTAGGGCTTTCACTCAAGCTGGGAGTCATGACCATTCTCGTGCTGGTGCCGCTGGCGTTGCTTGCGGCGCGCTGGCTGGCCTATCGCCAGTTCACCGGCAAACCCGTGCTTGAAGCATTGCTTGCCGTGCCATTGGTGCTGCCGCCCACGGTAGTTGGCTATTACCTGCTGGTCGGTTTGGGAAGCCAATCCTGGCTTGGCCAATGGCTGATGCAATGGACGGGGCACTTGCTGGTCTTCCATTTTTCCGGCTTGTTGATTGCCTCCATCATCGTCAATATCCCGTTTGCGGTACAGCCAATACAGCGTGGTTTCGAGTCCATCCCTCAGGAGGTGCGCGATGCGGCCGCCTGTTGTGGCATGTCGCCGCTGCGCAGCCTGCTGACAGTGGAGCTCCCTCTAGCCTGGCCCGGCATCGTGACTGCCATGGTGCTGACTTTTGCCCACACCCTGGGAGAGTTTGGTGTAGTGTTGATGGTAGGCGGCAGCCTACCGGGCGAGACCAAGACCATTGCCATCAGCATCTATGACCGGGTTCAGGCGATGGATTTCGACGCAGCAGGCAGTATGTCGCTGATGCTGTTATTGTTCTCCATTATTGTGCTGGCCCTGGCCAATAGTCTTTCCAAGCGCTTTGGCCGCCGCGGTAACTACCATGAAATCTGAGCTCAGGCTCGATATCCGCCAGCGCCGGCCTTTTGCGCTCGAAGCGGCATTACAGTGCCGGGCCGGCGAATTGCTGGCCTTGCTTGGGCCATCCGGCTGCGGCAAATCAACCCTGCTGCGCATGATTGCAGGCCTACAGCATGCAGAATCGGGCGAGATCAGCCTGAATGGCACCACCTGGTTTGATGGCGTGAAAAGGCTGAAGCCCCAGCAGCGCCGCATTGGCTATGTTCCCCAGCACTATGGGCTATTTCCCCACATGAGTGCCCTGGATAACGTGCGTGCGGCCTTGCATACATTGCCGAAGCAGGAACAAATGGAGCGGGCAACCAATTGGCTGGAAAAGGTACAGCTGACTCCATTCACGCAACGCAAACCGGCAGAGCTTTCCGGAGGGCAGCAGCAACGTGTTGCATTGGCGCGCGCACTGGCATCCCAACCCAGCATCCTGTTGCTTGATGAGCCGTTCTCAGCACTTGATAGCATGACGCGTGAAGGTTTATACCGCATCCTTGCGACGCTCAAGTCGCAGCTCGGTATTCCCATGATTCTGGTGACGCATAACCTGAATGAAGCCAACCTGTTGGCAGACAGAATCGCCGTGATGGGACAGGGATGCATTTTGCAGGAAGGCGCTCCCAGCATGGTAGGGCTTCAGCCAGCAACGCGTGCCGTGGCTGCATTAATGGGGGTGCGCAATATATTGACAAGCAAGGTGATTCGCAGCCAAGCTGGTGGCAGCGTACTTTCCCTTGGAGACCAGGAGCTGACATTGCCATTTATCTTGCCCGTCGGCAGCACCCAGCATTGGTGCCTGCCGCAAAATGCTTTGAGTCTTGCGGCATCGCAACATGAGCATACCAATCTCAAGGGGCATATCAGCAACTTGGTTCGCCTGGGAGAGCAATGGCTGGTCAGCGTCAATTTGCCTGAATTGACTGAGACAATCGAACTGCAATGTTCCGTCACCACACCGCTAGCCATCCATCAGCCAGTCGATCTGATCCTGCAAACCCAGAAAATTCACATTCTTGAGGCTTAGCAGTATGGAACAATTGCCATCTTCGCAACCTTCAGGCTGGCTCGTGCAGCACAGTCAATACATCAAGCCAGGAGGTTCGGTGCTGGATCTGGCATCAGGTGCCGGCCGCAATGCAGTCTGGCTCTCGGAACAGGGGTTCAAGGTTGCTGCCGTGGACCGGGATGTGTCAGCGCTGCAAGAACTTGGGCTTAAAGCACCGACTGTGGATACGCTGGTAGCCGACCTGGAGCAAGGTGCTTGGCCTTATGCCGGGTCACAATTTGATGCTATCGTGGTTTGCCGTTATTTGCATCGACCCTTGCTGCCGGTTCTGGCGACCGGCCTTACCAATGGCGGCGTATTGATTTACGAGACGTTCATGCAAGGGCATGAACATTATGGTCGACCAACAAATAAAAATTTTCTTTTGAAAAGCAATGAGCTATTGAATATTTTTAAACCATTGCTGAAGATAATTTCCTACGAAGAGGGACTATTGCAATTACCGCCTCACCCTGCAATATTGCAACGGATAGTAGGACTCAAGATTACAGCTTGAAACGCCCAAACTTGAATGGAATCACCTTGCCGATGACCTTGAAGTGCTTGGCTTCCTCGGCGCTATAAATTTCCGGCGGCAAGTCTCCGTCATTGTCATTTCTCACCACAACAGTGCCATCTAGGCGTAATTGCACCCGCTTGATACGGATAAAGTCATTCTGGCCAATGACATACACTGCATTATCGTCAAAGGACCGGCAGCGTATATCCACCAATACCTCGTCACCATCATGCATGGAAGGCTCCAGGCTGGTGCCTTTGACCGTGAATATTTTCAAATGCTGGTAAGGCGTATCGAGCTGACTGCTGACAGGATTGAAGTCTATGCTTTCCACCAGGTATTCATCTAGGGATTCGTAGCGATGACCAGGCTTGTTGTAGCGCCCAACCCTGCTGCTTGAAATGAAATAATCGTTAGCCACATGAAGCTTGGCGTCTGAGCCTGTCGAATAGCGTTGGGGAGCAGGACGGCCATCAGGATACTGCTTGTAAATCAGTTGCATCAATTCAGCCGGAGGCTGGTATTTTTTGGTACGGCCTTTCCTGCCTCTGCTTGCCACCTCAATATATGGCCATTTCTCCGCATTAACGATCACATCCCAACCCTGGCGAGTACCAGGCTTTCCAGGAAGGCGTAATTCGGCCAATTCCTTGCATGAGAAATAGGCTAATTCTTGATTGTCAGCCGCTGGGAGGTCAGGGTTTTTCATAAGATATAAATACTGATTTGTTTTTATTGACAATTAATTGTTGCTTATTTACTATAAAGCTTGTACTCTAAAAAGAACTTAAGGTTTGCTACAGTTCCGAACGCTTCATATGATGCGGTAAGCGACTTTTGCTGCTGCAAAAGAGCAACAATGCAAAAAATGCTAACTGATTATGATACTCTCGAAGGTCGTACATGCAAACCGTATCAGGATGAGAATGTATCATTTTTATCAATTCAGCGCCTGCAATTAAATAACGCACCTCTTTCCCTCAGAAGTCACCGGCTTCTTCAAAATATCCTCAAGATATTTGCTGCATCTGTCATTTTCACTCACGCTACTGACAAAAACTATTTATTTATCCGGGCAAGCATTGGTCTACCGCTAGCGGAAACCTTGCAATACGCAGATATTTCAAATGGTATTTATACGTCTGGAGCCTTGAGTATTCATACTGATGAACGGGAACATACGTATATCGGGGCACCAATCAGAAATTCCGAAGGACGCATTGTTGCCGCGACGACAATGCTGCGAACAGATAAAACGGCCTGGAATGCGGAGGAAATCGCATTTTTCAGGGCATCCTTGCAATATATTGAATTTCAAGTTGCTCAAGCCGATTGTTAAGAAAATAGCACCAATTCATTCCTGAAATGTCCACATTGCTGTGCTAGGCGTTTATAGTGCCTTTCTGGACAACTAATATCAGGATCAAGCATGCCCTTCATTCGACCTATGGGTGCGGCAATTTCCAGCCTGCTCGCATTCACCTTCTCATTCAATGCATATGCTGACAATCAATGGCTTGTGGTCGCCCAAGGCGAGGTGGTCAACACAGGCCAACAGCTCGCCTTCCAGATTGTGAAACCTCCAGATACCGAGCATTGGCCAGCTACCGTTCGCCTCAAGCTTTCTGCTGCAGGCGTTGCGGACGAAGTAGAATTGGCCTTGCAGGATAGCAGTGACCAGACCCTGGCCAGCAGGACATATAGTGGTACCCCACGGCAGGACTTTGTCGGCGTGGTGCGTGCAGAATTGGTGGAAAAACCTTCCAACACCGTACTGTTGCTTGCAGCCAGCCGTGATGACACAACATCCATTGTCCAGGCCGGCGAAATACAGCCTGCCGATAGTGTCCTGGCAAGTAGCAATACAGCACCGCAAGTGGTGATTGCCGCACCGGATGACGAACCCGCATTGAGTGCGGAAGAACCCATGTATTTCTTGTTTGGCAACGGTGATGAGTACGGGACTGATGCCCGCTTTCAGATCAGCTTCAAATACCGCCCATTCGATTCTAAAGGCTCTGTAGCGCAATATGCGCCTTTCCTGAGCAATCTTTACTTCAGCTATACCCAGACCACCTTGTGGGATATTGGTGGCGACTCCAGCCCGTTCCGCGATACAAGCTATCGCCCAGGCTTGTTTTACCGCTGGGCTGGCGCCTCGCGAGGCTTATATCCTGATAGTTGGCGTGTGGGGATAGAGCACGAGTCAAACGGGCAGGGCGGGGTGGATTCCCGATCACTGAATATTGCCTATGTGCGGCCGAGCTGGCATCTTGATTTTGCCAATGGCAGGCGGCTGACATTTTCACCCAAAATCTACGCCTATATAGATAAGGATGAAAATCCTGATATTCAGCATTACCGCGGCTATGCGGACTGGCAGCTGCGCTATGGTCGTGAGGATGGCCTGATGGTCACCGGGCTTTACCGCCAGGGTACGCGTGGATATGCAATGGGACAGCTGGATATCTCTTATCCATTAAGCGACCGTATTCTTTCCCGCATCGGTACCTTTGCCCATTTGCAGATATTTTCCGGATATGGCGAGACCCTGCTTGATTATGACAAGGATAGGGATACCCAGATCAGGTTGGGCATTTCTGTTTCGAGGTAGCTTTGATAAGAAGCAACTGGAAATAACAAAAAACCCGGTGCTGGCACCGGGTTTTATTTTGGCGTCCCCACGGGGATTCGAACCCCGGTTACCGCCGTGAAAGGGCGATGTCCTAGGCCTCTAGACGATGGGGACTGATCGTTGGATGCCCGGTTAGACCGGGCATCCTTGTTTTGGTGGAGATAAGCGGGATCGAACCGCTGACCTCTTGCATGCCATGCAAGCGCTCTCCCAGCTGAGCTATACCCCCGAAAAAGAGCCGCTATATTAATGATCCCCATCATGCCTGTCAATGTCCTCAGGCCATTAAATCCAAATAAACAGCTATTTCTTTCTGAGCATGCGCTTGATGGCTTTGCGGCCAATCCGCTTTTTCATGCCCACCTTGAAATCGTACAAATGGAAAGGCAATCGATGGCGCCAACTGAATTCCTGATTGATGGCTTTCAGATACATATCTACCAATTGGCGACGGCTATGCCATGGCAGCTTGATGCAAACGCGTGTGAGGTCAGACAGGCGTTTGGCAAGCGGGGTGGGGTGGTTGAAGAAGTGGGCGCGGTTGGTATCTATCAATGAAAATGCCAGTGTGCCGTCTTCCCGTTTGGTCACCAGAATATTGCCTCCCGAAAGATCGCGGAAAAACACGCCACGGTCATGCATATTCAGAAGATAGCGGGTGAGTTGCGGGTAGATCTGCTCGGCAGTCACGCCCTCATAAGAAGTCTCGCCGTTATAGAACGCGCCAAAAATATCCCGAATGGAAAAGTCGGTTTCGACAAACTCGCAGATATAGTAATTCTGCAACAGGGAACGATCACCATGCTTTTCGAAATATGCAACCGGCGCAGCGGCTTCTATACCTCGGCGCAATAGCTCGTTAGTGCCATTCCAGCTACGCTTGGCCTTGGAGAGTTTGAACTGGTCAAACAGTTTTTTATGGACATGCATCTTGACCGGTTGCTTGACCACAAGCTTTCGTGCCGGATCGCGTGGGTCGGCAATGGTCCAGATGGCATTGCGCGCATGGCGCAAAATCGCTGCTTTTGGCGGTGCTCCCAATTGCGAAGGATGCAGTGCGTGTTGAAGCAACGCGGCCTCATCCTCGTTGCTGGCAACATAGATGCCGCGCCACTCGCTTTCGTTATAGGCATGATGGTGCTTGTTTTCCACATGCCGTTGTATCGACAGGTTCGCAAACAGGCTTTTTTCTGTTTTCAATGTCACATTCCTTCCTGACGGCCAGGTGATGTATGTGGGGGATTCACTTGCCAGACCTGGTTTTGCCTTCAGCAAAATTCCCTCACGGCTTGTATAGCTGGCACTTTGCAAATCTTCCAGGGTGTAATGGTCTGCCAGGACGGTACCTTTGCCGTTGGTGGTCCATACCGCATGCAGCAGGGTTTCATTGTTCTTAAAGGCATGAATTTCCACCCCATGGCTGCTGCGTAACGGCCCCAGGTAGTGCCGCCCCGGAATCATGTCTACAAACGCTTTCATGGTGTAAAAGCTGGGGCGAGGGCGGAATTGCTGCACATTGCCAGTAACACTGGCGTAATGCGCAATGCGCTCGATTGCCGGGTAACTGTCGCTGCCGTCGTCGATCAATCCTTCCCGGTGGCAGATCAATGGCCCCCAGAAGGTTTGGCGCAAGGCGCCGGAAGCCGCGCACAGGATCATATAGCGTGCAAGATAATCAGCCTGTTTCTGCTCGCCATCTGGCAGCAAGCGCAAAATACGCGGCAAGGTCCAGAAAGCTGCCGGGGACATGATTTCCCGTACCCCATAGTCTGTTGTTATTTTCTGTAGCAGGCGGGCTTTCTTGACAATATTGAACTTGAGTGCCGTGGCTTGGCGGTATTTGAGGATACGGTGATCGTAGCGCTCGGGCTCGGTCGAGCGCTCGCAAAACAGGTTATTGGTATGTACATCCGGCAATTGGCCTCTCTGCTGGAAGATTTCCAGCAGGCCGATATTGTACAGAGGCTCGAAGTCACTGATGTTGGGGCCTGCCAGCTTGATGTTGCGCTGCTTGACCTCTTGGTAGGCGATCTCCCATGCCTTGAGGAATCCGGGAGGCGTATAGCCAGCCCAGCGCTTGCGATTGACGGTGGAGCCGATCTCAACCATGGATACCTTGTGTCCATAGCGTTCCAGCACTTGCTGTAAAAATGTTCGCCATGTCTGCTGGGCGGCGGTTTCTTCCATATTGATGGCTGCATCGAATGGTTGCACCAGATGCAACAGCACATTGAAATCTTGTTCAAGCAATGTGTCGAGCAGCCTGGCGGCATCATGGCCGATATCACCATAGCTGAAATCCAGCCTGACCTGGCGAATCCCGAGTTCCTGTAGACGGGCCAGGACATAATCATCCACGGCGGGATCACTCGAGGTGGCAACCCCAACTCCGGCAAAGTCCAGCGGCACATTGTGTGCTAAAGGCGGCAGGTGGCTGCCGGGTATCATCATCTTGCCCTTGAGGATATATGCCAGGCCTTTGCGGATGATTTGCCAGGTCAACATGGATGGCTGGCGCAATTGCGTTTTGGGGCCGGGTGGCCGGGCATAGTCCCTGACGGGCGTTTTTCTGGTGGTGTCCATAGTGTAGATCTAATTATTATTCCGCGGGCAGCACGTGATAGCGGCGTTCACGGTAAAGCAGTGATGGCAAGAGAGAGTTGGCCAGTGCACGCGATTCAAAGTCCTTGCTGTTTTCTGGTGGCGATGCCAGGCTGAATTTCTTGTGTGGAAGGTTCCATGTGCCATACGCAGGCTCTTTCCCTGGGCGTAATACCACAACCTGATTGCCCTCCATCCAGGCAAAGTTGTTCTCAAACTGCATCATCGCGCGGCCATCCTCGCTGTCATCGCCACGGCTCAAGTCGCGCCCGGTCATTGGATGCTGCGCTTCAATCCCCATGAGCGAGAGTGCTGTTACCGGCAAATCAATCTGGCTGGCAATGGTCTTGATTTTACGTGGCTCAATGTCGGCGCCCAGAATCAATGCCGGGATATGGAAATGATTGATTGGCACCATATCATGGCCATGCACACGAATGTCATGATCAGCCACAACAATGAATAGCGTATCTTTCCAGTAATCACTTTGCTGGGCCTTTTCGAAGAACTGACCCAGGGCGTAATCAGCATACTTGACCGCATTGTTATCGGTTGCCTTGACCGGGTCATGAAGCGCTATGCGGCCATCCGGGAATTCAAACGGCGCATGGTTGGATGACGTGAACACCAAGGTGAAGAAAGGCCTGCCGCTGGCATGGCTGGCAGAAATTTCCTCATGCGCCTTGTTGAACAGGTCTTCATCAGATACGCCCCAGCTTCCCACAAAAACGGGATTGTCGTAACTATCATCATCCTGTTCGCGCTGGAAGCCATTGCCCATGAAGAAGCCGACCATATTGTCGAAATGCGATTCACCACCATAGATGAACTCGGTACTGTAGCCTTTTTGCTCGAGCAGGGAAGCCAGTGTGAAAAAGTTGCGCTGGGAAAGCGAGAGCTTCACCACGCTTTGCGCAGGAGTCGGCTGGAAGCCGGTAACCACGGCTTCTATCCCGCGCACGGAGCGCGTACCAGTGGCGTACATTTGCTCAAACCACCAGCCTTGCTCCTTGAGTTTTTCAAGGTTGGGGGTAACAGGAACACCGCCAAGCGACTTGACGAATGTGGCGCCCAGGCTTTCCTCAAGAATAATGACCAAGTTAAGCGGACGCTCCCGTACGCGTGTCGGTATTAACTGGCTCAGGGTAGGGATGTCGGCATTGGGAACCGGGTTGAAGCCTGCGTCAAACCTGGTCCGGGTTTCCTGCACAATGCGATAGATTTCCTCATCGGGAAGGGTGCCATACATCTCACTGGAATTGCTCTCATGTTTGAGGCTGTAAACCGCATGAATCAACGACCAGGAGGAATTTAGAATAAGGCTATTGACCATGGAATCCGTGGTGCGGGAGAACATGGCCGGGTTGGCAGGACGATGGCTGACGGTACCTCGTATCACCAAAGCGGCGGCGAGGAAAATCAAGGGCCAGGTCAGCCAGGTCGCCCAATTGGTCCAGCGCTGCTCCTGCTTGAGCCAGGGACGCATCAACCAACCCATGGCCAGCGTAGCCAGCAAAGTGCCAATTACTCCTGCAAACAGATGTCCGCGGAAGCCGCCCCACAGCATGGACAATACTTCATGGGGATATTTGAGATATTCCACGAACAGGCGATTAGGCCTTGCGTCATATTCGGCAATGAAGCCGGGCGTTGCGAGCTCCAGCAAAATCACCAGGCTGGTGCAAAGCACCACCCAGAAATAAGTGAAACCACGCCACACCCGCCAAAATCTGGAAATAGCCAGCAAGGGGACCAACAGCAATGGCGGCAGCCACATCAGACCGATCTGGATGCTATCAACACGCAAGCCGTTGAGCATGATTTCCTGCCAGTTTGAAACTGCGCCTACGCGCTCATATTGCCATGCCACCAATCCTGCACGCGAGAGGCTGAAAATGACAAGGCTGACCAGGCTCATGACCAGCAAAGGTGCATATGGGCCAAAGTTGCGCGCTATGGCCCACAGGGAAGCACGACTATGCGTTAACAAACGGGTCATGGTGGCGACCTCCGCTGGATGATCCGCTTAACCGCGGATATTGGATTGAGAAGCAAATTCAGCCAGTTCAATGCGAGGTTGCGGTTGCCAGCCCGGTTTGCGGTGCTCGGCGACCACATTGGTGAAAATGCCGCCGCGCACATAGAACTTGGCGGTCAAGCGCATGAACTTGGGATCGGTTGCGGCAACCAGGTCGTCCAGAATACGGTTGGTCACCGCCTCATGAAAACAGCCCTCATCGCGGAAAGACCAGATATATAGCTTGAGGCTCTTCAGCTCCACGCATTGTTGGTCTGGGATGTAATCCAGGTAAAGCACGGCAAAATCCGGCTGGCCGGTTTTTGGGCACAGACAGGTGAATTCGGGAATTTCCATATGAATGTGAAAATCGCGGCCGGGATTAGGGTTTTCGAAGGTTTCCAAAGCTTTGCTGGGTTGACTAGACATAAGGGCTACCGTATAAATCGGATTATCAAAAAAGTGTCATTATAGCCAAGACCACCTCCAATTGCGCCTGACTCACCTAAAGCTTGCCGGTTTTAAATCCTTCGTCGATCCCACCACTCTGCATATCCATGGCCAGCGCGTAGGCGTGGTGGGCCCCAACGGCTGCGGCAAGTCCAATGTCATGGAGTCCATTCGCTGGGTGCTCGGCGAGTCCAGCGCCAAGGAAATGCGCAGCGAGTCGATGGCCGACGTGATCTTCAACGGCTCGGGCAACCGCAAGCTGGCCTCCCGCGCTAGCGTGGAACTGATTTTCGACAACAGCTTGGGCGGGGCGGGAGGCGAGTGGTCGCAATATGCCGAAATCTCCGTCAAGCGCGTGATCGAGCGGGAGAAGGGCTCCAGCTACTTCATCAACAATACGGCAGTGCGCCGCCGCGACGTGGCCGACCTGTTTCTCGGCACTGGCCTGGGCGGACGCGCTTATGCGATCATCGGCCAGAACACGATATCCAGGATCGTCGAAGCGCGGCCGGAGGAAATGCGCGTGTTCCTGGAAGAGGCTGCGGGCATTTCCAAATACAAAGAGCGCCGGCGCGAGACTGAATCTCGCTTGCGCGATACGCGGGAGAACCTGACACGGGTGGAGGATATCCGCCAGGAAATGGACAAGCAGATCACGCGCCTGGAAGCGCAGGCAGCCGTTACCCTACAATATCAAGGCTTGCAGGAAAGCCTCAAGCTCTCGCAGGGCCAACTTTGGTTGCTGAAGAAACGCGATGCCAGCAGCCAGTGGGAAAAGGCGCAGACTACGGTGAACCGCCTGAGTGTAGAGCTGGAATCGCAAATGGCCGCCTTGCGCCAAAGCGAAAGCGGAGTGGAATCGCTGCGCCAGCAACAGCATGAAGCCTCAACCCGGCTGCAAACGGCGCAGGCAGCCTATTACGAAGCGAATGCCGAAGTCTCCAACCAGGAACAGCAACTGCGCCACACCCAGGAGGCCCGCGCGCGCCTGCAGGCACAGTTGCAGCAAATAGAAGCGCAATCACAGAAGCTGGACCTGCAAAGCCGGGAGTTCAGCCAGAAACTACAGGACCTGCTCGAGCAACAGGAAGCTGCCAGCCATGAAGAAACCGAAGCAGGCGTCGAATTACAGGCATTAAAGCAGAAGCTGCCTGAAATGGAGCGGGCCTTTCAATCTGCACTGCATATTCATTCCGTTGCCCAGCGTGCCTTGCACGAGGCCGAGCAGGCTATCCGCCTTGAAGAAACCAATCTCAAGTATGCAGAACGCAATCTGGCTGATGCCAGTCAACGCTTGCAGCGTTTACAGCAGGAGGCCGGCAATCTCAACATGCCGGATGAAGCGAAACTGCGTGCGTTAGAAGCCGAGTTCAACATGGGGGCGGCAAAGCAGGCTGAGAGCGAACAACAGCTACAGCAGCTGAGGGAGCAGGAGCAGCAACAGGCTGAGCAAATTCGCACCTTACGCGAGCAAGTGTTGCAACATGAGCGCAAACTGGCGCAGGCAGAAGCCGAGGCTGCCTCATTGCGCAAGATACAAGGCGGGCTGGGGAAAGAAGGCCAGTTGGAAAACTGGCTGCACGATCACGGCTTGCATAACAGCGAGCGCCTATGGCAAAAGATCAAGATTGCCCCGGGATGGGAAACCGCACTTGAAGCGGTGCTGGGCGCGCGCCTCAATGCCATCATCGCCGGCGCGGAATTTACCGGCACACAACGCCCGCCAGCGGCGCTGGTATTAGCTTTTCCTGAAGATAACGCTGCTACCAAAGGTAAAAACCTGGGCGCCGTGGTAGGCGTGCAAGACCCGGCATTGCAAGGATTGGTCGCCGACTGGCTGGATAATGTATTGATTGCAGAAACGGCGGAAGAGGCTGAATCCATGCGCATGTCGCTGGCAAGCGGCCAGAGCGTGGTGACTGCGGCGGGCGATATTTACACCCGGTACAGCATCAGCTTTTACGCACAAAACTCGGAGCTGCATGGCGTTCTGGAGCGCCAGCGCGAGCTGGATGCCCTGGATATCGTTTTGCCTGATTTGCGCCAGACATTGACTGCAGGCAAGCAGGCGCTGCATGAGGCAGACCTCAAGCAGCAGGAGCTGCGCCAGCAGCAACAGCAACTGCAGCAGCAAGTACGCAACACTGCCCAGGCCCAACACCAATGTAGCCTGCAAATCCAGCAACTTACCCAGGAGCGCCAGTATCTCCTCCAGCGCCGCCAAACCCTGGAAACTGAGATCGCCGACCTGGTCAGGAACCGCAGCCAGCTTGAACAAACCCATCAACAGCAACAGCAGGGACTGGAACGCCTGAAAGATTCGCTGGCCAGCTTGCAGGCCGAGCGCCAAGCCAGCCAGGCCAAACGCAACGCTGCCGAAGCCGAGCTTGGCCTTGTGCGCGTGGCGTGGCAAAAAGCCGAGCGCGAGGCGCAGGAGAAAACGTTCAACCACAAACTGCTGGCTAACAATATCGACGACAGCAAAAGCCGTCTTGCTGCGATAGAGGAAGAGCGGCAAAGCCTTGCCGCACGGCTCCAGGAAACCCATGCTTTGCTGCAAGCCTCAGAAACGGAAACTTTGAAAGCCAGCCTGGAAACCGCCATAGGTCGCAAGCAGCAACACGAGGCCACGCTTGCTGCGGCGCGCGACCAGTTGGCAGAAAGCGAAAATGCCTTGCAACAGCAAGAGCGTACCCGCATGCAATACGAGCAGTCTTTGCATCCATTGCGCGACAAGCTGGAACAATCCCGCCTTAACGAGCAACAGGCGCGCCTGCACTTTGAGCAATGCCAGCAAAACTTGCAGGAATGCGGCCTAGAGGAGGGCGTGTTGGTGCAAGGCCTCACCGTAAACACCAAAACCAGCGAGCTAGAACGCAGGATTGCAACACTGAGCAATGAAATCGAGGCATTGGGCGCTGTCAATCTCGCTGCGTTGCAGGAGCTGGAAGGTGAACGCGAACGCAAACTCTACCTGGATAGTCAGTCTGCCGACCTTGAACAGGCCATCGCCACGCTGGAAGATGCGATCAGGCGCATAGACCGGGAAACCCGCAGCCGTTTGCAGCATACCTATGACGAGGCCAACCGTAATTTTGCCGAACTGTTTGCCGAGCTTTTTGGTGGCGGGCAGGCCAAGCTGGAAATGCTGGGCGATGAAATCCTCGATACCGGCATGCAGGTGTTTGCCCAGCCTCCGGGCAAGAAAAACAGTACCATTCACTTACTATCCGGCGGCGAGAAGGCATTGACGGCCCTAGCGCTAGTGTTTGCCTTGTTCCGCCTCAATCCGGCGCCATTCTGTCTCATGGACGAGGTCGATGCGCCACTGGACGACAGCAATACCGAGCGTTTCTGCACGCTGGTGAAAAAAATGTCGGAGCGCACGCAATTTTTATTTGTGAGCCATAATAAAATAACCATGGAAATGGCTCAGCAGCTTATAGGCGTTACCATGCAGGAATCCGGCGTCTCCCGTATTGTGGAGGTGGATATTGCCGCGGCGCTGCAAATGCACGAGGTGGCATAATGGGTTTTCTGCTGTTGGCGCCTGCGGGTGCATCGGTAATATCCCCGAATCAACCAAGATCATTTATCAGATCAAGAAGCGTGGAGTAATAAAATAATGACTGATCTACATTGGGCCTTACTCGGGCTAGGCATACTTATCATTGGCGCCGTGCTTGCCTTCAACTGGTGGCAGGAGCGCAAGTTCAAGCAGGAAACTTCGAGCCGCTTTGATGAGCCGCGCTACGATGCGTTGATGGAAGAGGCCCGCGCAATCCGCAATGAAGAGTTCCACATCGACCACAATGCCGTGAAAGATGCCGACGAATATACTCCCCAGACTGAGCCGGTTGAACCTGAGCCTACCAGTAGCGACCAGCAAGAATACGAAGCCGTCCATGAGCAGCAGCATTACGAACCGGAAGAAACCACGCAATCGGTAGACGAGTTCGAGGCAGAGGAACCAATATCGCAGGTTGCGGAAACGAATGAAGAACTGCCGCCCTGGGAGGAAAAGGCAGCCGCAGAACCGGAACCGGAATTAGCCTCGCAGCCCTCTGAGCATACTGCAATTACCCTGCCGCCCGAAGTCAATCCCGAGATCGATTTCATTGCCGTGCTGTCACTCGCACAACCGGCCACAGGTCAGGCTTTGCGGGAATTCCTGCTTTCGATTACCGATATCGACAAACCGGTGTACGCCTACGGCCTGGGCGGAGACCATCGCTGGCACCTGCTTACGCGCGAGCAGGAATCCGCCAGCTTCAGCGTCGCTATCTGCAGCCTGCAGCTGGCAGACCGTGCAGGCGCGGTTTCAACCGGCGCCTTGTCGCGTTTCCACCTTGCCGTGGAAGAGCTTGCCCAATCGCTGGGCGCGGGCGTTGAATGGCTGCATGCGGAAAATCCCTTGCAGCATGCCAATGAGCTTGACCAGTTCTGTATCGAGGTCGACCAGATGGTGGGCTTCCACCTCTCGCAAGGGGCGAGCGGCCCGTTTACCGGCACCAAGCTGCGTGGCCTGGCGGAAGCGGGCGGCCTGACGCTTGGCGAAGATGGCGCCTACCATTACCTGGTTGACGATGCCGATGGCAGCAAATATGCGCTGTTTTCCGTCGTCAACCATGATCCGCAGCCGTTCACCCCTGACATGCTGCGCACATCCGTGATTCGTGGCCTGACCTTCCAACTGGATATCCCCAAGGTGCAAAGCTACGCCGAAGCCTACAATCACATGGTATTGCTGGCAAGGCAGATGGAACACAGCCTGGGTGCGCACCTGGTGGACGACAAGCAGCGCGAGCTCAACGATGCGCAGATTGATAAAATCCGCCAACAGATCAAGCTGATCCACGACAAAATGCTCTCTCGCGGCATCCCCCCTGGCGAAGCCTACGCGTTGCGCCTGTTCTCCTGACATGGCTGATACGCAAATCCAGGTCGGCCTGTTTCAGGTAAACGGGCCTGTAGCCCAGCCGGGCTTGAGTGAGCAGGCAAATGCATTGCGCGCCAAGCTCCGCCGCTACGACCATGAATACTATGTGCTTGATGATCCCAGCGTGCCGGACAGCGAATACGACCGGGTATTCCGCGAGCTCAAGGCATTGGAAGAGGCAAACCCCGAACTGATCACTGCGGATTCGCCAACCCAACGCGTTGGCGGCGCGCCCATGAGTGAGTTGACGCCGGTGCGCCACCGCATTCCCATGCTGTCAATCGAGACCGAGACCGATATCACGCCGCAAGGAGCGCATAATTTCGACGCCCGGGTGCGCAAGAAGCTGGGCTTGCTGCCCGAGGATGCGCCGATCGAATATGCGGCGGAGCTGAAGTTCGACGGACTCGCATTGAGTTTACGCTATGAGCACGGCCTGCTGGTGCAAGCCGCGACGCGCGGTGATGGCGAAGTAGGGGAGGACGTTACCCATAACATCCGCACCATACGCCAGATACCCTTGCAGCTACACGGCACGGCACCGGATGTGCTTGAAGTGCGCGGGGAAGTGTACATGAGCCGCCCGGATTTCGAACGCTACAATGCCAGGCAGCGCGAGCAGGGCAAGCCTACATTGGTCAACCCGCGCAATGGCGCCGCGGGCAGCATCCGCCAGCTCGACCCGCGCCTTGCCGCGCAACGGCCGCTATCATTTTTTGCCTATGGGCTGGGCGAAACCAATGGCTGGAACGTGCCACCCACCCATGCGCAAGTGCTGGATGCGCTGCATGCTTTCGGCTTCCCAGTCTGCGTAGAACGCACCGTGGGCTTGGGGCCTGAAGCCTTGGCAAGTTTCCATCAAGCCATTGCCGCCAAGCGCGACCAGCTGCCGTACGACATCGATGGCGTGGTATACAAGGTCAACCGCCTGGGCTTGCAACGCGAGCTAGGCTTCCGTTCCCGCGAACCCAATTGGGCGGTCGCGCACAAATTCCCGGCGCAAGAGGAAATGACGCTGCTGGAGCATATCGACGTGCAAGTGGGCCGCACCGGGGCGATTACGCCAGTAGCCCGCCTGAAGCCGGTATTCGTGGGCGGGGTCACCGTCACTAACGCCACGCTGCACAACCAGGACGAGATCGACCGCAAGGATGTGCGTATCGGCGACACCGTGATCGTCCGCCGTGCCGGGGATGTCATTCCCGAAGTAGTCTCCGTAATCAAGGAGCGCCGCCCGCCCGGTTCCCAAGCCTATGTTCTGCTGGAAGCTATCGGCCATCTTTGCCCGATCTGCGGCTCGCATGCGGTACGCCTGCCGGAAGAGGTGGCCGTGCGCTGCACCGGCGGCCTGTTTTGCGCGGCACAGCGCAAGCAGGCGATGCTGCATTTTGCCTCGCGCCGGGCAATGGATATCGAAGGCCTGGGAGAAAAACTCGTCGACCAGCTGGTTGACGGCCAATTGGTCACGACCCTGGCGGATATCTACCATCTGGACCTTGCAACGCTGGCTGGGCTTGAGCGCATGGCAGAGAAATCCGCACAGAACCTGCTGGATGCCCTGCAGAAAAGCAAGCAGGCCACTTTGCACAGGTTCATCTATGCCCTGGGCATCCGCAATGTCGGCGAAGCTACAGCCAAGGATCTGGCGCGCTATTTCGGCAAGCTCGAAGCATTGCAGGCTGCCGATGCGGAAGCGCTGCAACAGGTGCCGGATGTCGGCCCGGTTGTCGCACGCTCGATTGCCGAATTTTTTGCTGAAGAACATAACCGTGAAGTGATCAGGAAACTCATTGATGCAGGCGTGCAATGGGAAGAGGGCGAGGGCCAGCCAGCCAGTTCCGGCAAGCTTGAAGGCAAGACATTCGTGCTGACCGGCACCCTGCCTACCATGTCCCGGGAGGAAGCGAAGGAGCGCATCGAGGCGGCTGGCGGCAAGGTAAGCGGCAGCGTTTCCAAGAAAACCAGTTATGTCGTGGCGGGCAGCGAAGCGGGCAGCAAGCTCAACAAGGCCCAGGAACTTGGGCTGAGTATCCTGGATGAAGCGGGATTGCTGGGCCTGCTTGCGGAATGAGCGCAGACACGCTGCAATTCCTGATCTGGCTGGCGCATGAGGCGGGCGATGCCATCATGCAGGTATACCGCAGTGATTTTGCCGTCCAACAAAAGGGCGACCATTCACCTTTGACGGAGGCAGACCTTGCGGCGCACCGCATCATCCGGGATGGGCTCAAGCGCTTATCCCCTGAATTGCCGCTGATTTCGGAGGAATGCGAGCTTGCCCCGTTTACCGAGCGGCAGCAATGGCAGCGCTACTGGCTGGTTGACCCGCTGGACGGTACGCGCGAGTTCGTGAAGCGCAATGATGAGTTTACCGTCAATATCGCCCTCATCGACCATGGAAAGGCTGTGCTCGGTGTTGTATATGCACCGGCGCTGGGTATTTGTTACTACGGTGATGAACATGGCGCTTACAAGCAACAGGACAATGCAGCGCCGCAGGGCATTCATGCTCGGCCGTTGAACCTGGAACAGATTACGGTTGCATGCAGCCGCTCTCATCCTGGCAAGAAAATCCAGGCCATGTTGCAGAATATAGGCCTAAAGCATGGCGAGCCGCGTGTCATCAACATGGGCAGCTCACTGAAGATTTGTTTGGTCGCAGCAGGCGAGGCCGACCTTTACCCGCGCCTGGGGCTAACTTCCGAGTGGGACACTGCGGCGGCACAATGTGTGTTAGAACGGGCGGGAGGCCAGTTGATCGACAGGCATGGCCTGCCCTTGCAGTACAACCGCAAGGACACTATTCTTAACCCGGAGTTTTTTGCCTGTGGCGCTACTGCGCATGATTGGAACCAATACTTGGAGTAGGTATGCTGTTTTTTAGATTATTTTTTACACTAATGCTTGCAAGCAGTGCGACATATGCAGCCGCCAATCCTGCCGATGGCTGCCTTAAGGCACTAGGTGAAGATGAGACGGCTAAAGCCTTGAGCCTGGCAGAGCAAGCCTTGTCTCAAAACCAGGCACAGCGTGATGTCATATTGTGCAAGGGCCGGGCGGAGTTGAGCCTGGGGCGCAATGAGGCTGCCATCAAGAGTTTTACCGCAGCCGAGCCTTTGGCCACCACTCCTCATGAAAACCTGGTGACGCATATATTCAAAGGCAATGCCTACAAGGCATTGGGCCAATACTCGCAAGCCCAAGCCAGCTATGAAGCGGCACTGAAACTTGCAACCGAGGAAAAGAACCTGAAATTTCAGGTTATTGCGCATCTTCTAGTTGGTGAAGCGCTGATACAGCAGGCCCAGTTGCCGCAAGCGCAACAACATTATGAAAGCGCCCTCAAACTTGCGGGCAATAACAATGAGCGCGCCGATGCGAAAGAGCACCTTGCCCAGCTCAAAGCAAAACAGGGGCTTTATGACGACGCGATTGCCCACCAGGTGCAGGCTGTAGTGATGCAGCTAAGCGACGGTGACTTTGATGGCTATGCCAATGCCGGGCTGGAACTTGGCTATCTTTATATCAATGCCAGAGATTACGCCAATGCCGAAAGAAACCTTAACAAGGTGATCAGCAAGGCGGGGGAAGCCGGAGACGGTTATTGGGCTGCCAAGGGGTATTATTATCTCGGCCTCAATTTCATTGCTGCGCAGCAATCAGACAGGGCCCAGGATGCGCTCAACCAGGCCCGCGAAATTTGCGAGGCTATTGGTGCGGAAAAGTTGGCGGCAGAAGTGAACTTGCAACTGCAAAACCTATCACAGCGTTAAGCCATTAATGGGTGGTTCATGTTAGCCCGGCACGGTGGCTCTACGCACTAATACGGTTTTGTATTCAAGCGTGGAATAAGGCAGGTCGCTGCAGAAGGCGAACCAACGCGGTTATATGTTTAGAAGACGAAGCCGAATGAAAGGGCACATCATGTTGATAGGCAGGCCATCCGATATAACCGCATCAGAAATTACCCCAGCTACAGTATTCAGAAAACGGCGCGCGCTTATCAAGGCTGCAGGTCTGGGCACCATGATGGCCTGGAGCGGCCTGAGCCTCGGTGAAGAACCCAAGACCAAGATTCAGGACTACAGCAAATCTTCTTATGGCCAGGAAGAAAAATTAACGTCCTACCGGGACATCACCACTTATAACAACTTCTACGAGTTTGGCACTGGCAAGGAGCAACCGGCGGAGAATGTCGGACAGTTCAAGACCACGCCATGGACTGTTTCGATTGAAGGTGAAGTTCTGAAGCCACGCAAGCTCGGGATAGAGGAGCTCATGAAATTAGCTCCCCTGGAGGAACGCATCTACCGCATGCGTTGCGTGGAAGGCTGGTCCATGGTGATTCCCTGGGTGGGTATTCCCTTGAGCAGCCTTGTCAAGCTGGCTCAGCCAACAGGCAATGCCAAGTTCGTTGAGTTGATCTCGGCAGCCGACCCAGCGACCATGCCAGGTGTTAGGGCGCCGATTCTCGACTGGCCTTATGTGGAAGCTTTGCGCCTGGATGAAGCCATGCATTCCCTCACCATTCTGGCAGTCGGGCTGTATGGAGAAATACTTCCTGCGCAGAATGGTGCGCCGGTGCGCCTGGTCGTGCCCTGGAAATATGGTTTCAAGGGCGGAAAATCTATCGTACGTATCCGTTTCGTGGAAAAAATGCCGCAAACCACCTGGATGAGGGCGGCACCAAGGGAGTATGGTTTTTATGCCAATGTGAACCCAACAGTAGACCACCCACGCTGGTCGCAGGCCAGCGAGCGCCGCATCGGTGGCAATGTGTTCTCACGACGAACACCTACTCTGATGTTCAACGGCTATGCCGACCAGGTTGCCCAGCTATATGCGGGTATGGACTTGCGCAAGCATTTCTAGATGGCTCCAACCAGCATAGCTTGGATAAAGCGCGGCATATTCTTGCTGGCGCTGGGACCGTTGATCAGGCTGTTTTGGCTTGGCTTCACCGATCAGTTGGGGGCGAATCCTGTTGAATTCATAGAGCACTCCACTGGCACATGGGCGCTGGTTGCTCTATTGCTCAGCCTTGCGGTCACGCCGTTACGCTTGCTGTTTAATATGGGATGGCTGGTTTCATTGCGCCGTATGCTGGGTTTGTTCATGTTCTTTTACGCTTGTCTGCATTTCCTGGCCTATCTCTGGCTGGACCACTGGTTTGACTGGGCGGGTATCGGGGCTGATATCATCAAGCACCCTTATGTGCTGGTCGGCTTTCTCGCTTTGATACTCAGCATCCCGCTTGCTGTTACCTCCACTGATGCCATGATACGCAAGCTGAAAAGGCGGTGGAAAACCCTTCATCTTTTGGCTTATCCGGTTGCCATCCTCGGTGTACTGCATTATCTGTGGCTAGTGAAGAAGGATATTTCCCAACCCCTGATCTATGCCTTGATCCTATTTATTCTGCTACTGATCCGGCTATATTACAGGCTCAAACTCAGGAGAGTTTAAAATTAAAATTATTTACAATCAAAATGTTAATAGTTTAATCTAATTTTAATTGTTAAGTTAATGAGGTTTTTTGTTTGCGGACAATCTGCATTTACGCGAAAATAGCCCTCCAATCCTGAACGGTCAAGCAACGCTGCTTTGGTTCCAAGAGACCTTGTTCATAAAGGTCATCAATAAATATAAAAGGAGTGTGTACATGCAACACCAGATTGATGTTTTTCTCACATCCCTCAATGAATTCTGGACTCAGGTAGCCAACTTTTTCCCCAAAATGCTGGCTGTCGCTGTCATTCTGGCATTTGGCTGGGTCTGTGCCAAAGTGGCATGCCTGGGCGTTAAACGTATCCTGGAACTAGCCCAGTTTGATAAGTTTGCCGACCGCTCCGGCCTTGAAGCATTCCTCAAACACGGGGACTTCGACCTGACATTGAGTGGTGTCATCAGCCAGGTCATTTACTGGCTTGTCATCCTGTTGTTTGTCATCACTGGCGCCAATACGCTGGGGCTTACTGAAGTTGCCCACATGCTCAATAACCTGGCCAATTACCTACCCAAGATTATTGTTGCCATCCTAGTGCTGATTTTCGGTACTTTGTTGGCACGCTTCGTCAATCGCCTAGTGTTTGCCTGGCTGCACGGCATGCGATATGACGGTGCGCTCAGGGTTAGCACCACCGTGGAATACGGCATTCAGATATTTGCCTTGTTTGTCGCGCTGGAACAACTCGATATCGGCACTCAATTGCTGACTGCACTGTTTGTGATCGTCTTTGGCGCTATTTTCCTGGCACTGGCCATTGCATTTGGCCTGGGTGGCAAGGAAAGAGCCGCACGGCTGATTGAGGAAATTCAATCCAAGCGTCCCAAATAGTACATTGAGCGACTATTATTTGAACACCAAGCGCCGCATATGCGGCGCTTGGTGTTTATGCCTCTGTCGGAAAGTTCTTACAGTATTTTCAGCCATCTCTTATCTTCTATAGCAAACCTACTGTTTTAGCATGCAATCGTGACAGTTGGACTTGTTATTTAGAGATTCATTTATTTGGGAGATGTGACATGGCACTTGGTACAGTTAAATGGTTCAATGATGCAAAAGGATTCGGATTTATCTCGCCAGATGAAGGCGGAGATGACTTGTTTGCGCATTTTTCGGAAATTCAGACACCCGGCTATAAAAGCCTGAAAGAAAACGACAGGGTGCAATTTGAAATTACTCAAACAGCCAAGGGGAAACAAGCCTCCAATATCCAGAAGGCCTGATCAATCTAGGATCTAGGGGTTGACTTACAAGCAACCCCTTTATTTTTCAATTCTGGCAACTACTTCTTTCATATTGGCCCATTGAGCACTTGCTTCCCCTTACTTTCTCACTGATTCCCCAGGCTTTTCTCCCGGCATTATTTTTTATAGTCACCTATGCTAGAATCTCCAGCTAATATTCATGTCCAACCTTGGTCCATTAATGGATAAGGTTGAATAGAATGCTGGCGTAAAACCGGATTTGGTTTTGCAATTGGTTAATTTTCAATAACTTGATTTGCGTGAGTGCCGACTCATCGGTGTGATGCGCTTTATCAAAATCTCGATTTAAGGAATACAGTAGATGCAAGCGACCGTTGAGACCATCAGCAATCTTGAGCGCAGGATGACGGTTTCGGTACCAGTACAACCACTGGAATCTGAAGTAAATGAGCGTATCAACCGTCTGGCACGTACTGCAAAGATGCCCGGTTTTCGTCCTGGCAAGGTGCCATTGAACATTGTGCGCCAACAATACGGCGCCCAGGTGCGCAACGAAGTGCTTTCGGATGCGGTAGAACGCAGTTTCAGTGACGCTGTTGAGCAAAATAAACTGCGTGTGGCTGGTTACCCCAATATTGAGCACAAGCCTTATGCCGAGGCTGATGAAAAGATTGAGTACATCGCCACATTTGAAATCTTCCCTGAAATCAAGGTTGGTGACATTTCCAAGATCAAGATTGAGCGCCCAGCACTTGAAGTAGGTGAAGCCGAAGTCAAAAAGACGATTGATGTTCTACTGCGCCAGCGTGCCACATTCGAGCCAGTCAAACGCGCCTCCAAGAAAGGCGACAAGATCAATATCAGCCTGATTGCCTCTATCGACGGCAAGGAAGTCGAACGCACGAACGAGAGTGGTCTCGATCTCGTCATTGGCGAAGGCGGCCGTTTCCCTGCGTTTGAGAGCGAGCTGTCCGGCAATAAGGCAGGCAGCAACAAGGTATTTGAAATCGCCTACCCTGAAGACCACAAGCCAGAGCAACTGGCTGGCAAGACCGTGAGTTACGATGTGACCTTCAACTCTGTCGAACAGGCAAAGCTGCCAGAGTTTGATGCTGACTTCGCTCGCAGCCTTGGTGTGGATGATGGTGATGTGGAAAAAATGCGTGAAGAAATCACTGCCAGCCTGAAGCAGGAAGTGGAAAAACGTGTGCGTGCCAAGCTAAAGGAGCAAGCATTCCAGGCATTGCTGGACAATACCAAACTGGAAGTGCCCAAGGCATTTATCAATGCAGAAATTGGACGTTTGATCCAAAGCGCGCAAAAGAACCTGGAGCAGCGCGGTGTCGATCTGGCGAATGTCAACCTGGAGCCTGCCTTGTTCGAGGAGCAGGCCAAGCGTAATGCAAGCCTGCGTCTGGTACTTTCCGAAGTGGTTAACGCAAATGATCTCCAAGCCAATGCTGACCAGGTACGTGCCATGGTAGATATTTTTGCACAAAGCTTTGAGCGTCCGAATGACGTCGTGACTTGGTACTATGCAGATACCAAACGCCTGGATGAGCCTGCGGCTTTGGCGACAGAAGAGAATGTCGTTGAGTGGGTACTCAAATCCGCAAAAGTGACTGACAAGAAAGTGAAGTTTGACGACCTGATGGGAAATAACTAATGATTCATCATCCTGCAACTGCACAAAGCCAGTTTGAAGCCCACGGCCTGGGATATATCCCCATGGTCGTCGAGCAAAGCGGCCGCGGTGAGCGTTCCTATGATATTTATTCGCGCTTGCTGAAAGAGCGTATCATTTTTCTGGTTGGCCCAGTAAATGATACGACTGCCAACTTGGTGGTTGCCCAGCTCTTGTTCCTGGAGGCGGAAAACCCGGACAAGGATATCTACTTCTATATCAACTCGCCCGGCGGATCAGTGACTGCTGGCATGGGTATTTACGATACCATGCAGTTCATCAAGCCCGATGTCAGCACCTTGTGTGTGGGGCAGGCTGCCAGCATGGGGGCGTTATTGCTCACAGCCGGCGCAAAGGGCAAGCGTTTCTGTCTGCCTAACTCGCGCGTCATGATTCACCAGCCATTGGGTGGCTTCCAGGGGCAGGCTTCCGATATTGAAATCCATGCCAAGGAAATCCTTTTCCTGCGTGAGAAGTTGAACCTGATTCTGGCCCACCACACCGGCCAGCCTGTGGAGAAGATTGCCCACGACACCGACCGCGACAACTTTATGAGTGCGGAGCAGTCCGTAGCCTATGGCCTGGTCGACAAGCTTATTGCCAGCCGGTCAGATGCTGCATAAGATAGTGGCAATATTTAGTTTATTTTTAGGATAGTTTGATGACGACAAAAGCCGAGGGCGAAAAATTACTCTATTGCTCGTTTTGCGGCAAAAGCCAGCATGAAGTGCGTAAGCTGATTGCTGGCCCATCCGTTTTTATCTGCGATGAGTGCGTTGACCTGTGCAACGATATCATCCGTGAAGAAATTCAGGATGAGAATGGTCTCAAACCCAAGAGTGGCAAGCTGCCGACTCCAAAGGAAATTTGCGCCATCCTCGACCAGTATGTGATCGGCCAGACCCAGGCCAAGAAGAACCTGGCCGTTGCGGTCTATAACCACTACAAGCGCTTGGAGCAGGGCAGTACTACCCAAAAGGACGATGTCGAGATTGCCAAGAGCAATATTCTGGTGATTGGTCCTACCGGCTCTGGAAAGACCTTGCTGGCACAAACGCTAGCTCGCTTGCTGGATGTGCCTTTCGTCATGGCGGACGCCACGACCTTGACCGAAGCGGGTTATGTTGGCGAGGATGTCGAGAACATTATGCAGAAACTGCTGCAGAAGTGTGATTACGACGTAGAAAAAGCCCAGCGCGGCATTGTCTATATCGATGAAATCGACAAGATTTCGCGCAAGTCCGACAACCCGTCCATTACCCGCGACGTATCAGGGGAAGGCGTGCAACAGGCCTTGCTCAAGCTGATCGAAGGTACGGTTGCTTCGGTGCCGCCACAAGGTGGTCGCAAGCATCCCAACCAGGAGTTTGTACAGCTAGATACCACCAATATTCTATTCATTTGCGGTGGCGCATTCGATGGTCTGGAAAAGGTAATCCGCCGCCGTTCCGAGAAGGGTGGTATAGGGTTTGGGGCCGAGGTGAAAAGCAAGGAAGACGCTCGTGCCATCGGTGAAGTCCTGCGCGAGGTTGAGCCCGAAGACTTGATCAAGTTTGGCTTGATCCCGGAATTTGTCGGCCGCTTGCCTGCGATAGCTACCCTGGAATCACTGGATGAAGCAGCATTGGTCACTATTCTGGTTGAGCCCAGGAATGCGCTGACCAAACAATATACCAAACTGTTCAAGATGGAAGGCGTTGATCTTGAGTTCAGGGAATCTGCACTGCAGCTTATCGCGAAAAAAGCGCTGGAGCGCAAGACAGGTGCCCGCGGCTTACGGTCAATCATGGAGCATGCGCTGCTTGAGATCATGTACGATTTGCCATCCCTTGCCAACTTGAGCAAGGTGGTGGTAGATGAAGGCGTGATTAAAGGCGACTCCCCTCCAATCCTGATTTATGCGGATGAGCCTCGGCTTGAAACCGCAAGCTAGCTAAAACTACAAGGCTGCTCTGCAGCCTTTTTTATGTGAAAATTTAAGTGCTGGCACTTGAAGTGCCGGTGCATGTCCCCATAGATGTATAAAGCGTTCGGCATGTTGCCCTGCTGCTGTCAACATTGAAAGTGCCCCATGACAGAACAAACATTACCGGCTTTCTCCATAGAATCTGGATTGCTACCCTTGTTGCCGCTACGCGATGTAGTGGTATACCCTCATCTTGTCATCCCATTGTTTGTCGGCCGCGAAAAATCGGTAAAAGCATTGGAGCTTGCCTCGGAGCAGGATAAGCAGATCCTGCTCGTGGCGCAGAGGTCACCCAACAAGGATGAGCCAGATGCTGACGACCTTTATGACGTCGGCACGGTCGCTACCGTGCTGCAGATGCTCAAACTGCCGGATGGTACCGTTAAGGTGTTGGTGGAAGGCTTGCATCGGGTCAGGGTGCTTGAGTTTGTTGAAACTCAGGAATGCTTTGCTGCCAGGACAGAAAAGATTGAAAGCCCCGCGGGCGATGATAGCCAGACCCAGGCACTGATGCGTACGGTATTCACCCAGTTTGACCAGTACGTCAAACTCAATAAAAAGATCCCGCCTGAAATCCTGACTTCGCTTGCAACGATTGACGATGCAGGCCGGCTGGCGGACACCATTACTGCACACCTGACATTAAAGCTTGAGGAAAAGCAGAAGATCCTGGAAATGTTCAGTGTTTCAGAACGCCTGGAGCATTTGCTGAGCCTGCTTGAATCAGAAATCGACATCCTGCAGGTAGAAAAGCGTATCCGCGGCCGCGTCAAGCGGCAGATGGAGAAGAGCCAGCGCGAGTATTACCTCAACGAGCAGGTCAAGGCAATCCAGAAGGAACTTGGCGAGCAGGATGAGAATGCCGATATCGACGAGCTGGAAAAACGCATTGCCGACGCGCGCATGCCGAAAGATGCGCTCACCAAGGCTAATGCCGAGCTGAAGAAGCTTAAGATGATGTCACCGATGTCGGCTGAGGCCACTGTGGTGCGTAACTATATCGAGACCCTGGTAGGCCTGCCATGGAAGAAAAAGACCAAGATCAGCCGCGATCTCGGGATCGCTGAGGATATTCTGGATGCGGACCATTATGGCCTGGAGAAGGTCAAGGAACGTATTGTTGAGTATCTCGCTGTACAGCAGCGTGTAGACAAGCTGAAAGCGCCTATTTTGTGCCTGGTTGGCCCTCCTGGTGTCGGTAAGACATCGCTGGGGCAAAGCATTGCCAAGGCAGTGAATCGCAAGTTCGTCCGCGTTGCCCTGGGTGGTGTGCGCGATGAATCCGAGATTCGTGGCCATCGTCGCACTTATATTGGCTCCATGCCGGGCAAGATTTTGCAGAGCATGACCAAGGTTGGCGTCAAAAATCCTCTCTTTTTGCTGGATGAAGTAGACAAGATGGGGCAGGACTTTCGTGGCGACCCGTCCTCGGCCTTGCTTGAGGTGCTAGACCCCGAGCAGAACCATACTTTTGTCGATCATTACGTGGAAGTCGAATATGACTTGTCCGACGTGATGTTCGTTGCCACGGCCAACTCGCTGAATATTCCCGGGCCGTTGCTTGACCGTATGGAAGTGATCCGCGTTGCGGGCTACACCGAGGACGAAAAGGTGAATATCGCCATGCGCTACCTGCTGCCGAAGCAATTGCAGACGCATGGGCTCAAGGAAAATGAGATCAGCATCTCCGAGGCTACCATCCGCGATGTCGTGCGCTATTACACGCGTGAGGCTGGCGTACGTAGCCTGGATCGCGAAATTTCCAAGATTTGCCGCAAGGTCGTCAAGGAAATTCTGACACTCAAGCCCAAGACGGGCAGTGCTGCGCGCAAGATTACCGTTACCCCCAGAAACCTGGAGAAATACCTGGGAGTACAACGCTTCGATTACGGTGTTGCAGCCAAGGAAAACCAGGTAGGGCAGGTGACTGGCCTTGCCTGGACCGAGGTTGGCGGTGAATTGCTGACCATTGAATCGGTATTGCTACCAGGCAAGGGCAAAGTCATTACCACTGGCAAGCTGGGCGAAGTGATGCAGGAATCCATTCAGGCAGCCATGAGTGTGGTGCGTAGCCGTGCTAAACGCTTAGGGTTTTCTGAGGACTTTTACGAAAAGAATGATATTCACATTCACTTGCCCGAGGGTGCGACACCCAAGGATGGCCCAAGTGCCGGGATTGCAATTTCGACGGCATTGGTATCGGTCTTGAGCAATATACCGGTACGCGCGGATGTGGCAATGACTGGCGAGATTACCTTGCGCGGCGAAGTGCTGCCGATTGGTGGCCTGAAGGAGAAGCTCCTGGCTGCCCATCGCGGCGGTATCAAAACCGTGTTGATCCCGGAACAAAACGTCAAGGATCTGAGTGATATCCCTGCCAATATCAAGAATCACCTGGATATCCACCCGGTCAAGTGGATCGACGAGGTGCTCAAATTGGCGCTTGAACGCATCCCTGAGTCAGCTGATACCGATGTTCCAGTGACTGAGGTCAAGCCCAAGGGTAAAACCAGTAAGTCCTCATCCGTGACCAAACACTGAGCCATTGCATTGTAAATCAAGCGGGAAAAGGCTTGACATGGCCTTTTCCCGCTTGATATAAAGCATGGCACAGGGTCTTTTCGCACCTGTTTTTAAACAACGTCGAAAGGGGATTTACATGGCAAACAAGTCTGAATTGATTGAGCAAATCGCTAAATCTGCTGGTCTGTCCAAAGCTGCTGCTGGCCGTTCTTTGGATGCAACCACCGCTGCAATTACCAAAGCATTGAAAAAGGGCGATCCTGTTACCCTGATCGGTTTTGGTACCTTCTATGTTGGTAAACGCGCAGCACGTAATGGCCGCAATCCTCGCACTGGTGCCACAATCAAGATCAAGGCTGCCAATTCTCCCAAATTTAGGGCTGGCAAAGCGCTCAAGGATGCTGTAAACTAGCGGTCTTCGTTGGTTAGGACGGGTGCTTAGCTCAGTTGGTAGAGCGTCGCCCTTACAAGGCGAATGTCGGCGGTTCGACCCCGTCAGCACCCACCATTAGCCATCGAAAAGTCGTTGAGTTTTGGAGAAAGCAACGCGAAGTCAAGGAGCGGTAGTTCAGTTGGTTAGAATACCGGCCTGTCACGCCGGGGGTCGCGGGTTCGAGCCCCGTCCGCTCCGCCAAGAAAAAGCGAACCTTAGGGTTCGCTTTTTTACTTTAAAGCATCACGTCTGCAAGGTCTCCTGCCAAATTCCTCGCCCCTCTTCCTTGCCTTGACCTTCGTCAGGCATGCCTTGCACAAGCTTGTGTGGTATATTCAAGAGTTAGGTTTACCAGTCTGTCTGGATCCAGGCTGATTATTTCAAAAGATTGAAAATAAAGAAGGCATATCGTTATGTTGGAAGCAATACGTGATCGTTCCAAAGGGTGGCTGGCCAAGGTGATTCTTGCAGCCATCACCATCCCATTTGCATTGGTAGGTGTTGACAGTTATTTGCGTGATGCAGGTTCCAGCGTTGCTGTTGCCAAGGTGGGTGGTGACTCTATTACGGTACAAGAGTACGGGAATGCCTTGCAAAATCTACGCAACCGTTTGCAAAGTGAGGGCAAGGTTGACCAGTCCGTGATTGATGGCCCTGAACTCAAGCAGGCAGTGATTGATCATCTGGTCGAAGGCAAACTGTTGGCTGCCGAGATCAAGCGTGCCAACTTTGTAGTGAGTGATGAGCAGCTTTCCCACTATATCACTGGAGAAGAGTCATTTCACCAGGATGGAAAATTTTCACAAGAGCTGTACGATCAGTTCCTGACAGAACGCCGCCGTACGCCTTCCCAGTTTGAAAATGAAGTGCGTGGCGACCTTCTCAGCATGCAGGCACGTGAAGGATTGTCTGCGCTGGCATTTGTCCCCAACGGTGTTGCTAACAATACTATCAAAATAGAGCATCAATCGCGTGAAGTGAGTGTGGCCGAGTTCAAGACCGCTGATTTTATTCCCCAGGTTAAGGTCACTGAAGACGAGGTCAAAGCTTATTACGCCGAGCATCAGGACAGGTTTAAGGTACCAGAGCAGGTCAAGCTTGAATTCGTGTTGCTGTCAGCCAATGGTTTGATTGCCAGCCAGCAAGTAACTGAGCAGGAAGCACGGGATTATTATGCCCAGAATGCTGCGCAGTTCCAGGGAGATGAACAGCGCCGTGCGAGCCATATTCTCATCAGTTTTGGGGTGAGTCCGACGCCAGAAACCAAACAACAAGCCAAGGCAAAAGCTGAGGAGGTGCTGGCGCAGGTTAAAAAAAATCCAGATCAGTTTGAACAACTTGCCCAACAATATTCACAAGACCCAGGTTCCAAGGACAAGGGTGGGGATCTTGGCTCGTTTGGCCCTGGCGCCATGGTCAAGCCTTTTGAGGATGCGGTATTCTCGATGAAACCTGGCACAATCAGCGACCTGGTTGAAACCGACTTTGGTTATCACATCATCAAGCTGACCGAGATCCAGGGCAGTGGTCAATCGTTTGAAGCCGTTCAGGGGCAGATTCGTGCCGAGTTGATGTACCAGAAGGCATTAGCCAAGTTCTCTGAGCAGGCGGAAAACTTCAGCAATATGGTATATGAGCAGGCTGACAGCCTGGAACCAGTGGCCAAGGAGTTTGGCCTGCAGGTTCAAACCAGTGGCTGGCTGAGTCATGACGATGGTGCTAAGTTCTTCAAGAACGATAGGCTGATGGATATTGTATTCAGCGATGAAGTGCTGAAGGAAAAACGCAATACTGAAGCAGTTGAGGTTTCACCGAACAACCTGATTTCCGCGAGAGTCGCTGAGCATAAACCTGCAACCGCTCGTTCTTTTGAAGAGGTAAAGGCAGGGATTGAAGATTTCCTGAAGCAGGAAAAGGCTGCCAAGCTAGCGCGTGAGAAAGGCGAGGCGGCACTTGCTGACTTGCGCGCAGGCAAAGCAACCGCATTGACTTGGACCGAACCTGTGACCGTTGATCGCCGTAATCCTCAAAGCCTTACAGATTTGTCAGTTTCCACCGCATTCAAGGCCGATGCTGCCAATCTGCCAGCCTACAATGGTGTGGCGGATCGCAATGGTTATTTGCTAACCAGGGTGACATCGATAAACTTTTCGGTAGAGAGTGATGAAGACCAACGTGCTGCTAAAGCGCAATTGCAGTCGGCATTGGCAGCAGAATACAGGCATGCTTACATCAGTTCACTAAAGCAGAAGACTAAGGTTACCGTCAATAATCAATTATTGAATTCTGACCAGGCAAATCCTTAATCTTTAACCCTATCTAAAATGGAATGAAATAAGGGCAGCAAAAGCTGCGATCATGTAAATATCTAAAAACCAAAAACCCTCGATTAATTCATATCGAGGGTTTTTTATTGGTCGCAGCTCTAGTGGTCGTTGTATATCGAAATTCAGGTGGCTATCCTCCGAAGCTATTTTTTGTCAGCTTGGATCATGTTTTGCAACTTAAAAAAGATTATCATTTAGAAATGCTATATTTAATTGCAAAATACCTCATTACCGCTGGCATTGTCGTCGCTGTATCAGAGATAGCTAAGCGCAGTGACCAGCTTGGCGCTTTTATAGCATCCTTACCACTGGTTACAATCCTTACGCTCGTATGGCTTCATGTAGAAGGCCAGCCAGCAGAGAAAATCAGCAATCATGCTTTTTATACTTTTTGGTTTGTTCTACCGTCATTGCCATTATTCCTTTTATTCCCGTTCCTATATCAACGTTTCAATTTCTGGCCTGCCTTATCAATTTCAGTAGGTGGCGCCATGCTCACAGTCGTTGCAGCGGCTCTGGTCCTTAAGAAATTCGGAATCGACCTGTTTTAACCGTTTAAATCACGAATTTAAATTAGTCGCCCAAGGTATAGCAGAAGTAAAGGCAAACAACAAAGAAGCCTTTAATTCGTCCTTCTTGTGTTTTAAATCTTACAGCGTATTCAGACATCTACTGATAATAATTTAACCACTAGAGCACTATCATAGGACTTAATTACTAAATTGGCTTATAGGTGTCGCTTATTAATTACTGTTCCAAGATCAGTATTGGCACAAACCCGTAAAAAGGTCGTGCGTTCATCAGCATTACCAAGCATTTAAATCCATTAAACAATAAAAATGAACGGTGATTCAACAGTAAAAGCCGATATGGCGTCACTAGCACAGGAGGCTAGCCTCCGTTATGTCAATGACAGTGGGTCCGGTATTGCCCGTAAGCGCACGGCACATGGGTTTAGGTACACGGATATTCATGGGCGGCCTTTGCACGAGGCCACTCAATTGGCGCGAATTAAGGCTTTGGCCATACCTCCTGCCTGGACAAAAGTGTGGATATGCCCTTATGCCAATGGTCATATTCAAGCTACCGGTTTCGACGCCAAGGGGCGTAAGCAGTATCGCTACCACAAGAAGTGGAGAGAGATCAGGGATGAAGTCAAGTATGAGCATATGATCGAATTCGCCTTGCATTTGCCTTTGATCCGCAGGCAAGTAGATCAGGACCTACATAGGCCTGGGTTATGCAGGGAAAAGATATTGGCGCTTGCAGTAGCACTGCTTGAAAGGACGATGATACGAGTCGGTAACAATGAATATGCCCGCACGAACCAATCTTTCGGGCTTACCACCTTTCGCAATCGCCATGTGGATGTTAAAGGCGGAATAATTGCTTTTCATTTTAGAGGAAAAAGCCGGATAGTACATTCCATCAGGCTGCAAAATGCCCGTCTCGCTAGCATCATTCGTAAGATGAAAGATCTGCCGGGTCAAGATCTGTTTCAATATATAGACGAGGAGGGCGACCGTCATCCAATAACTTCCACCGATGTGAATCAATATATCAAGTTGATAAGTGGCCGGGACTACACAGCCAAAGATTTCAGGACCTGGCTTGGCACCTTGCATGCATTTCATTCACTCAGCTTGGCAGATACGTTTGAAAACCTTACTCAAGCGAAAAAGAACGTAATGCAGGCGATCACTGAGGCAGCTAGCAAGCTTGGCAACACCTCAGCTATCTGTCGAAAATGTTACATCCACCCATACATCATTGAAGCTTATTTGGCAGGCCAGTTAATCCAAGAGAGCCAAGAATATACAAACACGAAGAAAAATACTCAGGATAGATGGGCACTGGATGTCATAGAAGAGCGTGTTCTGAAGTTACTTCAAAGCCAGACAATGGTTACAAGTAGAGTACGAGCATCACAATGCTGTGCAGTCCATCCTAGGCTATCGATAAGTTGTTAGCTGTTTTCTCTGAATAGCATATTTTAAAAAGGAGCAATCATGAATAAAGCTGGCCTTGAGATCAACGATAGTGCGGACCGTGTTCGTCGATCAACATCAAATAAAGTAAACGATGAAATTGATCAGCAGACTGATCGGAATATCGAAAAATACTCAACATTAGATGGCGATGCAATTAAAACGCGTATACAAGAACTGGATAAAGAGTGGGATATTGAGAGGGTCTTGGAAGTAAATGCCTCAACCTTGGCCCTGGCTGGCTTGGCACTCGGTGTTTTTGTTAACAAAAAGTGGCTTGCGCTTCCTGCCGGCGTATTGGCTTTCTTGTTGCAGCATGGCATTCAAGGGTGGTGTCCCCCATTGCCTATATTGCGAAGCTTAGGGATACGCACCCGAAGCGAAATTGACCGTGAAAAATATGCGCTGCTTAACTCATTGAGTTAAGGATATTTTCCACCTTGAAGGACGGCTTTAGCCGTCCTTCTCTTGATATTCAGTGTTTAATAGATTTATCTGTATTTCGAGAAATATGCCCACGCCATCCCCCAGTGGGCGCCTTTCGTGACTCCAGCAACTGGCGGTATAGTTCCAGATCTTCCTTTATTTTTTCTTCAAGCACGGTTCTAACACTCGAATCGCTCTGGCCTGTGTTTTCATACTTGATTTCAAGTCTTACCCGTGTGGAATGCGGATCGACGTGTTGAAATGACACGACGCCTGAATTATGGCCCCCAGAAACGCTGCGCCATGCAATATGATGGTCAGGCACCTGCTCTACAATCTCCACTTGCCATTCAATCGTACGTGCTCCGGCATCAGCGACCCATGAGATATGGGTGTCATCAAGCTGCGTGACTTTCAAGATATTAGGCATGAAATTAGGAAAGGCTTCAAATTGCGTCCATTGGTTATAGGCGAGATTTATTGGAACCTTGACGTCAATGGTTTTTTCTATAGTAGGCATAGTAGACTCCATCAAAACATGCATATACGGGTAGGAGCGAATCTATTAGCAGTTAACTAAAAACCTGAATAGAGCCCGTTATAAGCTCCATTAAAGTAGAGTAAAGTTATAAAGTAGCCAAAGGCCAGCAATGGCAAATATGGAAACCTCGACTAAGCTAAATTTAAACATGTTGCTCTCCTTAAGATAATGATCTATTAAAGAACTCTACAAACCATTCAGCTTTTAACCAATTGGAAATGTTCCCAAACTTATGTAGGACTAGTCTGGCTTTTACACCCAACTCTTGACGTATCTACGGGATATTTTCCTTGATAACGAACCCTTCCGGGGCAGGGGCCACCACGTTTTCAAGGCCATTACTTTCATCATCTTCACCAATAATTTCAGGCTGTACGTCTGGTTCATCCGGCTCTGTAGGCTGATATGGTTGATCAGGATCAGGCTTAATAGGTTTATTCTGATTTGTTTCGTGAGGAAGAGTATTGGACCTTAACGCCTGTGTCGCATCTTCACCATGACCTTCTTCCTCGGCATGTTTTAGCTTATTGCCAGGGATAGTATGGGAAGAGGGCGGAACATCTTGTCCGCCGTTTACATTACGGTTTTGAAGATGGGTATCTGGATTATCTTCGCTGTTCCGGTTTATGCCATCATTATGAGCGTTCATGGAATACTCCTCTTAAGTTTGATCAGAGTTTCATCATAGGCAAGGCCCTCTGTCACGAGCATCAGTTAAATACTGATTACAATGTAAGAATCTATTTGCAACCAATCCAATAAGATATTTTCCTTCTATGCGCTTGGCCGTCAAGACCTCAAATACATGCGCACCTGCTGGTATAATGTCCTCGGCTGCATCGGTGCTACCGGCAAACACGTCAAAGGCCAAATAGACGTAGTACTTCGGACAACCTAAAGGCACATGGAAAAGCGCAAAACTCGCGTGCTACCTGACAAAATACCTGGATAAATGCTTCGACATGCACGAGCATTCGTCAAAGCGTTACTGGTCAAGCAAAGGCGCTCCCAAACCAGAAGTCACACAACACTGGCTAGGTTCTCAAAACATCACGGAAATGATCAAAGACACCTTCGACATTGCCATGCTGCACGGATTAGAGGATTTTCCAGCCCAAATAATGCAAAGGCGCAAGAAATTTAAAGCTATCCTTTGCACGGTATTAGATGACTGAAAAAATGCCTCTAATCGCGCGTTTAAAATCGTCGGTCAAGGGTAAGGTGTCAACAACAACAAAAAAATCGCTCCTATAAATACATGCTGAACGGATTTCATCATCAAGGCGTTAATCGCCGTCCTGAATGGGTTAGCTCTAATTTGCATTTATGGTATTGGATATTGCGTGTTGAAAAACCACGTGGTGCTAGACGTAGAAAGCTTTATAGGTGGATTGCGAAGGAAAAATTGAGGCTAGCTGAAATGAATATTGACCAAGAACTGATTGAGGCTACGTGTAGATATTTAAGCAGCTATAGTGCTGTTAGCGGCAGGCGTATGTTGGAGCTTATGGATAGGCCAATCGTTCAGATGAGTTTTGAGTTCAGGTATCGAACGAAGCATAATTATTGATCCATCATTTAACATAACACACATTATGCGAAGTAACGGCGGTAATAAAAAAGGGCCGCGGTGGCCACGGCAACCAGGCTCCCGTTAGCGGCCGCGCCATCCTCTGGCGCGTTGAGCAAGGAAAAACTTATCGCAACCCGCCTCCCAGCGTCCGTTCTGCCGCGAGGGCGACGTCATCCGCGCCAAGGTCGTGATCGGCGGATACGGCCGTCGCTACAACGGCAATTTGTACGTCACCAACACCCTGACTTTCGTCGAAACGCTCTAGTCGAAAAACACCAAAATATTGGACGAACGTACAATGGAAAAAACTTGCAGTGCTAGTACCACTGCAAGTAATTCCCAGAAGTGGGAAAAATGGGGAGAAAAACACACATGCGCGACATGAAATTCAACAGCGTCATTTGCGACTGGCTTTCATTCCGTCATGACTTCCAGCCCTACACCGAAAACCCGGTCCTGGAAGCGGGCAAAATACTCAAAATCGACCGCAACGGCGTTATCGAAAACGAAATCCAGCAATGGGAACAGATCAAGTGCTCGAGCTCCGACACCTCCATCCGCATCAAGTGCGATGGTCACCATATCTGGTTCCAGGGAAATATCGGCCGCTTCCGCGAAGCCAACAACCTGCAAGGCCACACCCTGCAACAATGCTTCGACAAGGCCGCCACCTTCATCCGCGCATTCCTGCCGACCGCAGACCTGCGCTTCCTCGGCACCACCGTCCGTGATGGCACCATCGGCGAATACGGCACCTACCTCACCCGTGTCGACCTCGCCGCCAACTTCCACACCGACGAATACCTGCAACTCTCCAACCAACTGGCCTCCCGCCGCATCGGCCAACGTGTCGCCCGCATAGGCAAGTACGGCCCGACCTGGGGCTACGACACCAAGCGCGGCCAGTACTGGAAAGCCAAGCTCTACGACAAGCTCGCAGAGCTCCAGGGGCTGCGCACGCCCCACCCCAAGGCCACCACTGCCCGCTTCGAGATTCAATTGGGCAGCGAGTACCTCAGACAAAAGGGCCTCAACAAACTGATCAATTGGAAGAACGACATGGAAAAAATCGTCTATGGCAAGTTCGCAAGCCAGGCCTTCGCGGAAAACGCCACCGTCGAGACCTGGACTGACATCCCTACCCGCCTGCGCCAGCACGCCATCATGTGGCGCGATGGCGTCGACCCCAAGACCTACATGAGCAAGAGCGCCTATTACCGCTTCCGCGCCGCGCTCCTGGAGTACGGCGTCGACATCAGCTCGCCATGCAACGTCATGAACCTGACCCAGCGCGTCAAGACCATCCTGGTCCACGAGCTCGACGCCTACCGCCAGAAGGTTGCCTGACATGTACTACACCCCTGGCAAACACCCGTATTTGGTGTCAGATCTCGCACCTGGTCCAGCTCCATCTGACACCAAACGCAGCCGCCGCGCACGAAACAACCTCGCGGCCCTGGTTATCGGCCTGCTGATCGGGGGCGCTCTCGCCCTCATCAGCGGCCTGTAAGCGCCGCCAGTCGCCCACTGGCATCAACTTGGAGAATCAAACATGTTCAAGAAAATCGCAGGTGTCGTTGTTGCAGTAGCCCCGCTGTCCGCCATGGCTGAAGTGCCAGCCTCTGTCACTACCGCTATTGGCGATGCGGTGACCGACGTCGGCACCATCGGTGCCGCCATCCTCGGCGTTGTGATCGGCATCGTCGTCTTCAACTGGCTGCGCCGCGTCATCAAGTAAGCATGGCCTATCTGCACGACAACCTTTGTTTTGCAGAGCTCCCGCAGCTATACGCGTCTATGGCTGCGGGTTGCCCCATTGTCACCAGCGATGGCAAGGCGCTGTCCTGCACCCCCACGCAAACAGGCTACACCATCACCAAGAGCGACGGCCTGACCAGCTCTACCATAGAAGTCACCCCGCCCCTGATTGAATGCACGCCGCAGATAGGAGACTCCCTGGAACTGGCCTGGATGTGCATCGGCGTCATTGCGACCGCCTGGGGCTTCAAGATCATTGCGAAGGCCATTCACTGATGCCAATCGAACTCTACCCAACCGCCATCATTGTCACGATGGCAATATGCGCATGGATACTGTTCAGATGAGATACCTTGCCCTGATTCCCTTGCTCCTGGTCGGGGCAACCTCCCAAGCTGCCACCATTGAAATCGGCACCCCGTCTTACATTCGGCCTGTCGGTGACCAGCTCTATTACTTCCCCGCTGATGAGCGTGCGCCGCCACGTCCAGCTTGGCCCGGCATGGAAAACAACTCTCGTGACGTCAACGTCCCCACAAGCAAAGGCCGCTTGCCTGTCACCCTTAATCAGAAAACACCTGTAAAAATCGGTGGCTTGGCAGGGGCAGGGCTTAATCTCGCAAAGCGTGCAGGGCCGCTTGGCATTGGCTTAACTCTAGCTTGGGAACTATGCGATAAAACTGATATTTGCGCTGGACCCTCTGACCCTGACAATCCTGTATCAACGCCAACCTGGACATTGACAGACCCTTCCAGTAAGCCTATGTCATATCAGCGTTGGAGAACCTCTACCGGTTCCAGTGCTCCTCCTGCACAGGAGTTTTCTACATATACAGCCGCTTGTGATTATTATGTTCCTGCGTACATTTCTAATCAGGCTGGCTGGTCCACAGGTGAAATGCTTTCGTGCTATCAGTCAGGCTCACAGAATGTTTCTGCGCAGATCAGATTTCAGACTGTGGCAAATGCTGGTACTGCAAACTACAGTACGACGGTTATTGGTGTTGCTGTTTTAATTCAAAATTGCCCGTCTACGCATTATTTAGCGAATAACATGTGCCAGCCTTATAACCCTGACAGGCGTCTGCCCATTACGCCAGCAGGCTGGCCACTACCTGAAGATGTGCCTGAGCTCAATACGCCTGACATCATCCCCGACTTGATTGAAGGCGGCGAACCTATCCCGCTTGATACGCCCACGATTGACCCCAAGACCGTCCCCGGCCCCGGTGGCTCGACCACGGAAACCATCCGCAACGGCCAAGGCGACCCGATTGGCACTAAAACCACGGATACCACGGTCACGGTCTCGCCTTCCGGTCCAACCACGGTTACCGTCACAGAAACCACCACGATCACGGAAACCAATATCACCAATAACACCACCACCACGGTGCAGGAAACCACGCTGCCTAATGATGAGGATCAGTCCGAAAAGCCAAAGGAAGACACCGATATTGAAATTGATGACGTGCAGGATGTTGACCTGGATACCCATGAAATCCCTGACACGTTCAGCTATGACTCATGGGGCGGCGGTAGCTGCCCAGGCGATCCGACCATCACTGCCAAGGGTCACTCCTATAGCCTGCCGGTCCATACCGTCTGCGAGGCAATGATCGATCTTCGCCCTGCCGTCCTGCTCATTGCCGCCCTGGTCTCTGCCTACATCATCTCGGGAGCTTTCCGCCAATGAAATTCCTGCTCGGTACCTTCTTCACCAACTCCGCCGGCGCAATTGCCAAGCGTGTCCTGGCCGCCCTGGGCCTGGGCATCATCAGCTACGCTGGCGTGGCGACAGCGCTTGCCACGGCCATCAGTTATGCCCAGGCTACCTATACCGGGTTTGGCGGCTATATCGCTGCCTTTGCGGGCCTGGGTGGCATTGGTGAGGCCCTGGGCATGATCGCCGGTGCCATGACCTTCCGCGTCACCGTGGCCTATATGTCCAAGATCGGCGTCATGCCCAAATGATTACGTTGATCACGGGCCAGCCGGGCAATGGCAAATCCGCCCTGACCGTCTGGCAATACATCCGCCCCGAGGTCGAGAAGCGTACCGTCTACTGTGTCGGCATTCCCAAGCTGACCCTGCCGGTTATCCCGATAAGCCGCGCCGAGCTCGAACGCTGGCATGAACTCGAGCCCAAGAAAAACCCCGACGATGAGGACGAAGTGCCACTGCTGAAGAACATCCAGGAAGGCTCCCTTATTGTCGTGGACGAGTGCCAGAAGTCATTCAAGCCGACCGGCACCACCATGCAGCCCTTTATCGAGTACCTGTGCGAGCATCGCCACCATGGCCTGGACTTTGTCGTCATTACCCAGTTCCCGCACCTGGTGCACAAGACCGTGCGCGCCCTGGTGACCAAGCATATCCACGTGCGCAGCACCTGGCGCGGCCGCAGCCTGCACGAATGGCCGGAATGGCAGGAGAACCCGCATACCAAGTCCAACCTGGCCGTGGCGACCACGACGCGCTACACCATCCCCAAGGAAGTGTTTGGCATGTATGAATCGGCCAGCATCCATACCAAGGTCAAGCACAAGATACCGATGGCCTTCAAGCTGTTCGTGCTGCTCCTGGTGGTCGTGCCCATGCTGGGCTACATGGCGGTGCAGCGCGTGAAGGCCAAGACCGGGCCAAACAAGCCGGACGCGGAAATCGTCCAGGAAGAAACCATGACCAAGACCGTCTTGACCAAGATAGAGGCCATGACGCCAGAACAAATGGCCCAGGAGCAAGCCAGGCTCAATCCTGACCAGGTCGAGGCGACGACCCTGGTCATACAGCGCAAGCTGGACATGGTCTCGGATGCCCCGTGGGCAATGATCGGCGCCTGCGTTGACTTCAGGGGCGAATGCCGCTGCTATGGCGATGAAGGACAGCGCGTAGACGTGTCAGAGGCCGCATGCCGGTCAGGTATTGAAAACAAGTGGTCTGGCCGTGGCATGCCTGCGCAGGCGACAACGAGGAGGAACGACGAGGCGGAGTCGTAGCAGGCAGGCTTGCCCAACGGCCGTATTTTCCACAATAATCCAGGCATGGACATTCTGGTTACTGGATTATTGGCGGTCGCCGTTGCCTTCCTCGTCTGGCATTGGGTTTTCAACCAACGCTCACCTCGGCATTCTAGCCTGGACAATGAAATGAAAAGACTGGTCACTGCCTGCCGGGGCGATAAGGACAAGGCCAGGCGGCTTGTGGAATACGAGCGCAGGCTCAATCCCAACATACGCACCATCAATGCTATTCAAAACGCCTTTGATCGCCTGGAACGTGACCGTCAGCGATGATTTGGCGTCAAAAAATCCGCCTGCAGGATCTGGCCAACCCGATATGTGACACCAATTGGTGTCACACCGGGATCCTCGACCTGTGGGATCTGACACCAATAAAAAAGCCCTCATTGCAAGAGCTTTGTTTTAGCTGTTGCGCATCAACGTACTGACCGCGATATCCTCATCGATCTCCGGCCAATGCACACCGATACCCTTGCCGATCAGCCGCCAGTTATGGCGCTGCGCGTCGTTCGCATCGCGCAGCCTGGGGAACCACTCCAAAGGCGCGGAAATCTCGCGGCCGTCGGCCAGCACCATATGCAGCGCATCATTGGCGAAACTGACCTCAACAGCGTGAGCATCAAGCCTAATTGCTAAAGTACTCATTCCATCTCTCCAAAAACAGTTCCCGGTTCTCAATCACAAGCATCCGCAGCTTCTTCATCTCATGGCTGCGGAACCCCTCCGAACTGGCGAGCTCCACCGGGTTCAACCAGTACTTGGCCACCTTGTCGCCATGCTCCACATGAATGTGGGGAGGCTCGTTGCCCTCCATGCTGAAAAAGAAGAACCGGAAGCCCTGCGTCAATAAAATCGTTGGCATCTCAACTCCTCATCCTGCTACCAATTATATATAAATTGGTGACAAATAATTACCTGGTACATCACCAACTGTCACCAAATTGGTGTCAACTCAGCGCTGTCCAGGAGAATACTGTACCCCATCCCCCAGATAATCCAGCAGATTCATGCAGTGATACTCCGCTAACTGAGATTGCCGCTGCAACCACTCGGCCCTCTCCTCCAGTTTCAGGTACTGCTCTCCCCTCTCGATCCCGGCCAAGGCCTCCCGCACCTTCTCCTCGCCCTGGCCCACGTACACCCGCTTCCGCGGCTCCCCGTTTTTGCTTGGATAGACCAGATACAAATATTTGCCGTTCTTCCAGGTTGTGCCGGCGTAGGTGAGGCCCTGCTTTTTGAGGGCCAGCAACTGCGCCTGCACCCGGTTCCACTCATCGCGCCGTTGCCTGATCTTCTCCGACACCTCGAGCAGTTTGCTCTCTTCCTTATCCATGCTGGGCCACTCCGCATTGAGTGCCATCTCCTTGGTTGAAACATCTACAAGCTGCTTTGCCATCTCATTAGTCCTGTTCGCGTTGAAGGTCTGCCGTGTGGTGAAGGCAGCGTCCGAAGGATGCAGCCCTCGCCATACGGCATGGCCGACCAGCAACATTGGAGGAAATAAGGGTCAAGACTGAAACCCCGAAGGGGCGCGTAAATGGAGGGGACCCGCAACGCGGGGAGGAAACCGTTTAAGAGCGGTCTTGATGCTTATTTGCTCCAATGGTTCTAGCGAAATTCACCGATGGGTGCCCAGAAGAGGACTCGTACCTTTGAGGCAATAAAAAACCTCGCAAATGCGAGGTTCTATCTGATGACCGATGGTGAATCTGGTTTTCTTAAGCGCCCATTATACGAAATAAATGACGGCTTACTTGTGGTGGCGATATGTGAGATCCAGATTATACTGCCTGGTTGGTCTCTCCATCAGTTCGATCATGCGTTTTCCAGTAACGATGTTGTAGCTGCTTAGGTACCGGCACGTTACCTCGATCAGTTCTTGGTCTATATTCAGCTCCGCTAGCCGGAGCTTTTCTTTAGCTATCCATCGATACAGCTTCCGGCGTTTCGCTCCCTTTGGTTTTTCTACCCGCAGCATAAAATACCACAGGTGCAGCTTGCTGCTGACCCAGTCAGGCCGACGATGGACGCCTTGATGACGGAATCCATACATGATTATTGCTTTTATTGGAAAAGGACCGAAAAACCAGTCTATAGGACGCGTTTAAAACGCTTGGTTGATGCTGAGGTATAGGCGCTCGCGGAAAAACGCCTTAGAATATCTGAAATGACGCTAATCTACATGGGGGCTTAAAGCAGCCCCCATACCCCTGCATTCATTTTTCATTAGGCCAGTTCAAAATTGACTTAATGACTTCAAGGGACCTAGCATCTGACGCTTCTCGAATCTTAAGAAACTCTTCATAGTTAAAAGCCGGAATATTATTATTTTCAAGTTCCTTGCGTAGGGCGACTTGTAAATTATTAGATTGTTCTCGAGCGGAAGGAAGTCGAGTAAGAACATATTTCATTGGCTCTACAGGATCGCCATTAAAAAATCTTATTCGCATGACTTCAGTCATGGTTTCCAACATATGGTCATTAAAATCAGAAATTAGCTTAGCTGTTTCATTGGTTACTATCAATTCAAGTTTTGCTAACGCAGCACCAGCTTTATTAGCTGACCTTCCTAAAATCTCACGCTGACTATCTTTCACTGTCGCATACAACGAAATATTTCCCAAGCGTGTATGAAGTCCTTCAGCTGAAATAAGTGAAAAACAACCAGCAATTAATGCAGGTATAATATTTTCGGTATCAGGATTATAAATATTTGTAATTGAATCAAGCATATTTGACTCTAAAGAAGAGAAAAACCACATAATAAATCAAAAGCCCCGAAAGGGGCTTTATCATTTCCGGACCAAAAAGTAATGCCGGATCTGCTTATGGTTGCCAGTGAACGCCGAGTTACCGCCTATCATACCGAATAAGTGATATCGCCCCGCAAGGGGCTTTATTATTGGTGTCAGGCGTTTCTCCGACCGGGAGCTGGGCCGGGAGGTCTGCCGCTGCCGCTGGATCGACTTCAATACCGCGATTTGATTGGTACGGCCCAACGGCGCTACCTTGCTATTGTTGTCGATCGCACGCACCCGATTCTTTTTCTCGATCCTTGTAGTAATTGCACGTGATCTGGGCTCCCACCATGGTCTGGTTGCTGTTGCAGATGCCATCCTTGTGATAGTAACCGTCACGCTCGACTACGTGTAACTAGAGCGTAAAGTCAGTTTGTTATCCAGGCCTTCAGTCTATATGGTGGTCTAAGTCGGCCCCATACCCTGCATTTTTTAGCCGCGGTCTTTCTCAAGACGATTAAATGCATTCTACAAGGGAGCTTCATGTAAATTTTTATGATAAAAATGATAAAAATGATACATACTGTCCAAAATCTGGTTAATATTAGGCTATTGGTCAACAACGGGTTTACTAATAAGAATGCCTACTGCACATTTCCACGGACAAAATGATGCATTGTTGACCAATACCTTCTTTACTAATGCATAAAAAGGTGAAGGAAAGGAGTGGTTATGAAAGCCATCGTGGTCGCTATGAATACTTCTCGGAAACGGTATGCAGTCAAAGTCAAAGCTACAAATCAATATAGTGTGTTTGAGATTTTAGAACCCTTACTCCTGGCTTTCCATGAACAGGTTTTAGGTAATTTCGACCAACCCGGCAAACAGATTCTCATCGCAACGTCGGGGATAGTTTTTACTGCAAATGTAGAATTGGTGAATATTGATCAGGTTGAAGCATTAATCTGGACATTGAATAAGCCTAACCTTACGATACCTCCTAATTCGTCATCAGGAGCGGCGTACTAGCCAGCTTTTGAGTTTTAGATATCACTTTTATTGACGAAGGAGCACGCTATGCCTGATTTCTGGCAAGTTACTTTGATTATTCTCATCTTGATACATGCGGTATTTTTATTTTGGTTGATGGTACCTTTATATCTCCCATTCTGACCGCACTTGACCATCTTGCATTGTCCCCTGCCCCTTCAATCAATTAAACCTGCACGAGATGTGCAGCTCCTATAATCCCTGCTTGGTCGCTACTATTGGAAACCATGATTGTGATCTTATTCTTGAGTACGGGAATCAGGTCCTGGTCGAATTGAGCCTGAAGTGCAGGATAAATATATTGCCAGGCCTTGCTCATGCCTCCCCCGACCAGCACCAGTTGCGGATCAAGTGCTTTTGCCAAATGGGCAATCACCTGCCCCAGATAGCGGCCAGCAATAGCGTAAGCATCCAAAGCTGCGGCTTCGCCGGTTGCCGCCCTAGCAGCGATTTCATGCGCAGTAATGCGAGTCCCTGTCGCCTCGGTATAATTGGCAACAACGCCAGGAGCTGCTGCGTATTGCTCAAGGCAACCATGATTGCCACATCCACACATCCGCCCGCCCGGCTCCACGATTAGGTGGCCAACCTCCATGGCAACGCCGTGATCGCCTGGATAAGGCTGCCCTGCATGAATCAGGCCACCGCCAACGCCAGTGCCAAGGCCGATATAAATCATGCTGCGCGGCGGTGATTCAAGCAGGATGTATTCGCCAAATGCCGCTACCGAAGCATCGTTTTCCAGCTTGACTGGTAACCCAGTGAGTTTGGCAAGGTCTGCTGCCAAGTCCACATCACGTAACCCCGGCAGGTTGGGCGACTGCATCACACGGCCAGTTTCAGGATTGATAAATCCCGGGAAACCTATGCCAATACCGGTTACTTCAGGGTGAGCCAGCAATGCCCGCTGCAAAGCGGACAATGTAATGCGTAATATCTCCTGCCAGGCAATGGCGGGCGCATGCTGCTTGCAAATAGCAGAAAAGTCAGCAGGAAAACGCTGCTCGTCTATTACTTTTTGACCGCTCACAACGCCAACCCGGAGGTTGGTGCCCCCTATATCCACGCCAATACTGAGTGCGGTCATGATTTTGTAGCGCCTTAATGTTTTTATCTAATTAATTACATTCAATAATGTATTTAATTTACTGATTAAATTAATTTAATTTCAACAAAAATTCCATTCAGCAGTTGATCGGCAGGCCACTCTAATAGAATCGTCACAGCCTGCATGATTTTTTCAAACCCGGCTTCCGACTGGGAGACGGAAAAATGCGGATAGCTGTTGTAGCGGCCTGCAACGCTACTTTTGAGCTCTAATGTGCCACCTAGCACCCCATCATCCAGGCTTAACTCCTGGAACTCATCCAGTTGCAAGGGCTGGCCAAACCCGCCAAGGATATGCTTTCCCTGACGGAAACGGCCCGCTGGGCCATCGCAGCTCGGCATGGCAAGATTAAGCTCAACCCGCAGGCGGCCATCCAAGACTTCAGGACTAGTCAATGTGTATTGCACTGTCAGCCGGTTTTTATCAACGCGGAATGTCTTGCGTAACAGGGTTGTCTGCCCGGGAACCAGGGCGGCAAATTCGCAATCTGGCCCGCCATGCTCATCGCGGGCATATTGCAAAAGATGCTGGTTGCCACCGCCATCAATCCATTGATCGCAGAACAAGGCCTTGCGATATTCATCCAATGCCAGGTCATCCGGCGTGATTTCATGCTTGGACACCATCTGGTCATGCGGATTGCTGATGCCCTCGCCCTGATGATGGTGTTCAGGCGCGGCATTGACCTTACGGTGATAGTGCTCGGCCTGGCGCGTCAGCGTGTCGGCAAAATTGTGCTTTAACTTGTAACTGTCAAACTCGCTGATGGCTGCAGTGCCATCAAGCCTGATCACAGCCTGCAGACTGTCATTTTGTATGAACAACTCATCATGTCCATCAAGGTCGATGTCAAGTACTTGCTGTGGCGCGCGAGGTTCTGTCTCATCCAGCAGGCTCTCTAGGCGGATCAATGCCTGATAGACCGCCCGGCGTAAATGCGGCAGGTAAAGCCCGCCAAACAAGCCATGCCAGTAAGCATCGTTGGCCTGGGCTTCATACAGTGCCTGCAGCATTTCCTGGGTTTGTTTACCTTTTGGCAATGCATGATAGCGATTGGAAAGCGCAAGCATGCGCTTGTGCATCCAGTTCGACTCGGGGTAACGCATCAGGAAATTGCGCCAGATGCCGCCGCGTACAAATGGCTTAGTAACTTCATAGCGCTGATTGTGACGCTCCTGATCCACCAGGTCAGCATAATGGTGTGCTGCGGGGACAGGCAGTGTCCATTCATTCATTTCAATATAGGAAGCAGTAGGCAGGTACACCACTCCCTTGGTCCTGGCCTGCTTATGGTAGTCGGCATAACGCATAGGTTTGATGACGTTGGAATCGAGCACGCCTTCGATAAACTGGCGTAGCCAGCCACGTTCATATACCCAAGCATAGGTTTCAGGCCAGATACCAAATTTCTCAATATCATCAAAGTAGACCGCAGCAGCCTGGCCATCCTCTTGCGCAAGGCTTTCCAGGTAAGCGACAACTTCATGCGCAGGTGAAAACGGCAGCCGGTAGCGCAATGCTTCCGAGATTGGAAACAAGTCAATCCGGTGGCCATCCTCCTCCGTGGTATAAAAGCTATTAAGTTCAGCAGTATCCTTGCCTGTGCACATGAAGTGATAATCATCCACGGTCACATATTGAATACCGGCATCAGCCAATGCTGGCACCACAGTGGATTCCCATACGCGCTCGGTAAGCCAGGCACCCTGAGGTAGCGCGCCAAGCTCCGTCTTGAGAAACTTCGAGAGGGTATTGATCTGGCCTATGCGGTCACGCACGGGAATGGAAGCCAGTACCGGCTCGGTAAAGCCTGCGCCAAACAGCTCCACCTGCCCGCGCTCTACCATCTCGTGCAGCAACCCCATGTCATCAGGGAAATGCTTGAGCATGTACTGCAGCAGCCAGCCGCTGATGTGAATGGCAAAGTGAAATGCCGGATATTCATACATGAGCCGTAGAAACGGCCCATAGCAGCGTGCATGGGCATCATCCAGTACACTCTCGAAGTTCCCCACTGGCTGATGGGCATGAACACCAAGTAGCAAAGCAACGGTTTTAGCCAAGTCCTGCTCCTGTTTATTTGTTAGGTTGATGAATCCGCTGCCTGACCGCGGCGCATGGTGCCCACATTGGCAACTGTGGAGTCGGTGGTACCACTGCTGATTGCCTGGGTAAGGTTCTTCGGGGTCTCCCGCTTGAGCAGACTATAAAGGTTGGCAAGATTGCGGCGGAACAGTTGGTCAAAACTGCTGACACTCAAAGCCGAGTTATAATCTCCAAACCACCAGAACCAGTCCGAGCCTTCGCAAATAGCCAATTGCCGTGTGGCTGCCTCTTTTTCGGCCTCGCTCAAGGTGCCTTGCTGCATGACACGGTCAAACGCCTCCTTGGCGGCACACAGTAAATCCCATCCCCGGTTTTTGTCCGTACTGCCAATCCAGGTGCTGAAGCTGCCATAGACCCAGCTGCCTGCGGCAACAGCAGGCAGATCGCCCAGGGGCAGGCCTGAATCAGGCTGACGGCACTGTTGCGCCAGCTCGCTTGGCATTGCCATCACGATGTTGGGATGATCGCTCAATGCTTGATAGAGCTGGCTCAGGAAGTAATAACCATTGTACGGATAGTATTCCCACGCATTTTCACCGTCGAGAATCACACTGACTATAGGCGATTTACCGTTGCTGTTCTGCTCATGAATACGCTCCAGGCTGCCAATGAAATCTGCCACGGCATTATCCGCATGCTGGTTGGAGTATTCAAAGCCGATCTTGTCGGAGAGATGATCATCGCGGAAAAAGCAGATGATGTCGTCCTGCCCGCTGGTGATACGGTAAGGCTTATATAAGTATTCATGCCTGGGGGCCAACTCACTGGCATCAAACGATTTATACAAACTGTTGGCAAGCACGCCCTCGCCCGTTGCCGCCCATTGCACACCATGCTCGGCCAGCAGCGTCAAAGCTTCATGAGACACTGCGCCCTCCGCTGGCCACATGCCATTGGGCAACTTGCCAAAGCGCTGCTGATGCGAAGCCTGGGCCTCTTCAATATGCGCGCGGGCACGCTGCCTGCCACCCGGGTATTGCAGGTAATGCGGCAATGGCGCATAAGGCATGGCATCCCGCGTGGAGCGAAAGTCCAGTAACAAAGGCAGGATCGGGTGGTGATGCGGAGTGCTGGATATCTCGATACGCCCTTCCGCTTCAAGGGTGCGATAGCGCGGGATCAGGTTACGGATGAGGCTGGCAATCAGGTTAAACAGGCTCTGCCTGTCTTCGAGGGTGAATTGGCTGGCTTTGTTCATCAACGCCTGCACCTCGGGATGGCTGCGCCGTACACTTTCCCCTGTCCAGGCCAGGTGATACCACACAATCAGGTCAGCCATATACTGGCCGGACAAATAATTGAACATGCGCTTGCCACGGTTCTCGAGCTTTGTGTACATCGTATAGAGACACTGGTAATGCTCGAAAGGTGCAAGCATTTTTTCATGGTGTCCCTTGAAGCAACTTTCAAGAATCAGGCAACGCTCATCCAGCGTCAGCGATGTCATATCCTCCTTGGCAAGCAGTGCTAGAAGAGGGTCGCGGATATGCCCGCTATCAAACTGGTCGGCATAATCCTCTAGCTGATCCAGCAGCACGGGAACGAAATTGAAACTTACCCGGGCAGCAGGGTTATTCTCCAGGTGATACGCCATGTCGGTGTAATCCTTGATGGCATGCAGATAGGTCCATGGCAACACATACTCACCGCTGATAATGTCGCGATAATCCGGCTGGTGCATGTGCCAATATAAATTGAGATACAGCTTGGGATGCGATGCAGTCATATCTACCTTTATTTACATGATAAAGCATTGATATTACTGCCCGATCTGCGCCGGGCTTTAAAACTTAACGTATATGGTGCAAGTTCTGCCCGAGCATATCCGGGGTAACCAGCACAACCCCATGCTCTGTGACATGGAAGCGCTTGCGGTCCAGTTCAAGATTAACGCCTATCTCCATGCCGTCTGGAATGCGTGCACCACTATCGATCACGACACGCCGCAATGTCACATGCCGTCCCACATCCACCTTGGGCAGGACCACTGATTGCTCGATGCTGCTATAGCTATTCACCCTGACATCGGAAAACAGTACAGAGTTTCGTACATTCGCGCCACTTACAATGCAGCCCCCGGAAATCAGCGAGTCAGTCGCTTGCCCGCGGCGCTCCTCGTTGTCGAACACGAACTTGGCGGGGGGCAATTGCTCCTGATAGGTCCAGATCGGCCATTGGCGGTCGTAGAGATTAAGCTCGGGCACCACCTTGGTCAGCTCCATGTTTGCTTCCCAATAAGCATCTACCGTACCAACATCGCGCCAGTAGTAGTTGCCGTCGGCCGCGCCCACGCAGCTATCCGTGAAACGGTGTGCAAACACCCGGTATTTCTTGATTAGGTAGGGAATGATGTCATGGCCGAAATCATGGGATGAACTAGGATCATCGGCATCTCGGATCAGTTGCTCGTAAAGGAAAGCCGCATTGAAAATATAAATGCCCATGCTGGCGAGCGCATGCTCGGGGTCATCCGGCAGGCCGGGAGGGTCGGCAGGCTTTTCCTTGAAATCCACCACCCGGTCATTCTCATCCACGCCCATTACGCCAAAGGCGCTGGCTTCCTTGATCGGGACATTGATGCAGGCCACGGTCATATCCGCCTTGTTACGCACATGCGCTGCCAGCATTTGGCCGTAATCCATCTTGTAGATATGGTCGCCGGCAAGAATCAGCACAAACTCCGCGCTAGTCTGGCGCAGGATATCCAGGTTCTGGAACACAGCGTCCGCCGTGCCCTTGTACCACTCCTCCTGTATTCGTTGCTGGGCAGGCAGCAATTCGACAAACTCGTTGAACTCGCCACGCAGAAAGCCCCAGCCGCGCTGGATATGCTGGATCAGCGTATGCGCCTTGTACTGCGTCACGACGCCGATGCGGCGTATGCCAGAGTTGATGCAATTGGAAAGCGGGAAATCAATGATACGGAACTTGCCGCCAAACGGCACCGCCGGCTTGGCTGTCCAGTTGGTAAGATCCTTGAGGCGGCTGCCTTTGCCTCCCGCCAGAATCAGTGCCACCGTATTCTTGGTCAAGGTACTGACAAAACGAGAAGAACTTAATTCTTGCTGCTGCATTTTTGCCCCTCCTGATTTATAGTTTGGCTATTATGGGTGTCTGCCAACAGAGCGCGAACCGGGCTATTTCGCCTTTTACTGCTTGCTCTGAAACCATTATAGGCAGGAAGGTTCATAGTAGGCTAGAGCCTGCCGTGAATAAAAACCATTTTTTAAAAATTGTTATTAACACCTGCCCATTCATAACCGGAAGCAACTTTTGGCCAAGATAAAAAAAGACCCACAACTTTTGCATATCCTTCATGCCCGCCACCATGACCCGTTTGCGTATCTCGGGCTGCATCAGGACGGGAGCCAATACGTATTGCGCACTTTCCAGCCTTATGCAGACAAGGTCTGGCTGGAAACCACTTCAGGCTGGCAAGCCCTGCAGCGCAACCATGAGTCCGGATTATTCGAGTGGAGAGGCAACGAGCCGCCACCAGTCCCCTGCCGGATCAGGCTGGAAGAAAACGGCCACAGCTGGGAGACCCATGATGTATACACGTTCTGGACCGGCCTTTCTACCGACGAGCTCTACCTGTTTGGCGAAGGCAGGCTCAAGCAGGCCTACCGCACGTTTGGCGCACACCTATGCGAGCAGCAAGGCGTGCATGGCGTGCGTTTCGTCGTGTGGGCGCCCAATGCCGAGCGCGTCAGTGTGGTGGGCAACTTCAACCGCTGGGATGGCCGTATACATCCCATGCGCGTGCATGGCAGCAGCGGCGTATGGGAAATCTTTATCCCAGGGCTTACAACGAGCGACCTTTATAAATTCGAGATCCGTAACCGCCAAAGTGGGCAAGTATTCGCCAAGACCGACCCCTATGGTTTCAGCTTCGAGCAGCGCCCGGGTACGGCAGCCAGGGTAACGGCCTACGGGCACTATGCCTGGCAGGACAATACATGGCTGGAACAACGTGCCAAGGCAGATTGGCTGCATGCCCCGTTCAATTGCTACGAGGTCCACCTGGGTTCATGGCGGCGCAATGCCCAGGGGCATTTTCTGAATTATCGCGAGCTTGCCCATGAACTGGTGCCTTATGTGCAGGAAATGGGTTACACCCATATCGAGTTGCTGCCTGTTTCAGAGCACCCGCTCAATGAGTCCTGGGGTTACCAGACCACGGGCTACTTTGGCGTGACCAACCGTTTTGGCAGCCCGGATGACTTGCGCTACTTCATCGACTGCTGTCACCAGGCTGGCATAGGAGTGCTCCTGGACTGGGTACCAGGCCACTTCCCCAAGGATGACTGGGCCCTGGCGCGCTTTGATGGTTCCGCCCTGTTCGAGCATGAAGACCCGAGGTTGGGCGAGCATCAGGATTGGGGCACCTACATCTTCAACTATGGCCGCAACGAGGTGCGCAACTTCTTGCTGGCCAGCGCGTATTACTGGCTCTCTGAGTTCCATATCGATGGTCTGCGGGTGGATGCCGTTGCCTCCATGATCTATCTCGATTATTCAAGAAAAGCCGGGGAGTGGCTGCCCAACCGCCATGGCGGGCGGGAAAACCTTGAGGCCATCGATTTCCTCAGGCAACTCAACGTCATGGTGCATGAGGATTTTCCAGGCGCATTAACCATTGCTGAAGAATCAACGGCATGGCCTATGGTTTCACGCCCGGTGTACCTGGGAGGCTTGGGGTTTTCCATGAAGTGGAATATGGGCTGGATGAATGATACCCTGGCTTACTTTGCAAACGACTCCATCCACCGGCGCTACCATCACGACAAGCTGACCTTCGGCCAGATCTATGCCTATAGCGAGAATTTCGTGCTGCCTTTCTCGCACGATGAAGTCGTGCATGGCAAACACTCCCTGCTTGACAAAATGCCCGGGGACTCCTGGCAGAAATTTGCCAACCTGCGGCTCCTGATCACTTACCAGATGACAATCTCAGGCAAGAAGCTCAATTTCATGGGCAATGAATTTGGACAGGGACGTGAATGGAACGTCAATGCCAGCCTGGACTGGCAACTGCTCGAACGCCACTGGCACAAGGGAGTGCAACGCCTTAACCAGGACTTGTCCCACCTCTACCGCCAGCTTCCTGCCCTGTACGAACTCGATTTCGACCCGCATGGATTTGAGTGGATAGACTGTAGCGACAGCGATCAATCCATCATCAATTACCTGCGCCGCGCACGTGATGGCAGCTTCGTGTTGGTATTACTCAACTTTACGCCAGTGCTGCGCAGCGGCTATCGTATCGGCGTCCCAACCGCAGGACATTATCGCGAAATCTTCAACAGTGATGCCGAATACTACGGTGGCAGCAACCAGGGTAACGGCAACGGCTTGCAAAGTGAAGCGCAGGCCTGGATGGGGCATATGCAATCGCTGGTGGTGACCCTGCCTCCGCTAGGAGGAGTTATCATCACGCTGGATTGATACAGCACACGCAGCATTTCAATCAAGGCCAGAGAGAATAAGAGCGGCTAACAAAACTCAGTGAAGCGATCCTGTTAAGGCGCTCTGCCGCAGGTAGTACAAAAGTAGTAAGACAAGGCAGGGCAACAACGCCAGGAGAGTTTTATTAGCCGCTTTAAGCACGCCGAAACGGCACCAAAGTGATATATTCACGGTTTGTCTAACCCTCTCTTCCCCCCGATGAGTGAATACAGTGCCCTAGCCCGGCGTTACGTCTATTCAAGCTTCTTTTTGCTGCTTGTTGGCTATCTCTTCCCGGCACTTGCACTACTGATGACCGACGTCATCAGCAATCCGCAAGTGTTCTTTATCAGCCTGGGATTCCTGATCCTTTGCACCGCGATCTCGATGGGGATCAACTTCATCACCGATCGTTACATATTCGACATCAAGGCACTGCAGAAACAGGAAACCAGCAAATTCAGGCAGCGATTTCTCAAGCGTCACCAGCATCTATTACATATTTACCAGGCGACAGACTTTTTAAGCATCATGAATCTGCTGCTCTGCCCCGTGGTGTTTTACTACGTATCCACCCTCTACGGTTCCTGAGTTTTATCCAGCCACCATGGGATAAATGGAAGCCATTAACAGAATTGCCGTTGTCCAGTTGAATATTCTGAGCTTTGCCGGACTATCCATCAATTTGCGCAAGGCGAATCCAAACAACCCCCATACCGCAACGCACGGCAATCCAACCAGTGAATAAACGCCTGCAAGAATCGCAACATCAACAACAGCGGATGGCGTTGGCAGGAACGCAGTCAGCGCACCCAGGGCAATGACCCATGCTTTGGGGTTTATCCACTGAAAAATAGCCGCTTCAAGAAATGTAAGCGGTCTGCCTTGCAGGCTTGTAGCAGTCAGTTGATTGCCGCTCATGCCGATCCTGAGCGCGAGCCAGAACAAATAAGCAGCGCCCACGTACTTCAACACCATCTGCATCCAGGGAGATTGCAGAAACAAGCTGTGCAAGCCTATCCCCGTGGCAAACACCATAAAACCAAATCCCAGGCAAATGCCAAACAAGTGCGGCAATGAGCGTTTCGGGCCGTAATTGAGGCCAGAGGACATGATCATGATGTTATTGGGGCCTGGCGTCACTGAAGAAACTACCGCGAACATGATGAATGCGAGCAAATGCTCAACTGAAAAATGATGCATGTGTTAGCCAGAAATTCCAATAATCATTTAGCGATGATACCAAGTGTTGTATTTTTGTCATCAATGTAGCTTTTTTCACAAAAATATCACCACTTTCACCTGCTATCGTCACAATAGTAGTTTCTACAGGGTTAGGATTAACCCATATTTCCTCACCCTTTGGCCTATGCAAAAACCTCACAACACTCCATCAGGAGTTCGGAATTTTGACAAGTTATGGAATTATCAGGGCGAGTGGTTTGAGAAGCCCAATCAACACCGCCAAGGCTGGAGCGGCGTTAGCCGCATATTGATCCACCATTCTAACAAAGCGCAAAGGTTCTACGCATTTCTCAAACGGCAGCAAAATTTCATGCGCCGTACTTGGCGCCACCCCTTCAGTGGCGTATCCACGTTCAGTTGTGAATATGCCACATTGCTTTACCTGAGAAGTCACGGGGTGCCCGTGCCCTCCCCCTTGTTTTTCTCGGAGCAGAAACAGAACGGCAACGTCAATGCCGTCTTGCTGACTGCCGCGCTTGAAGGTTATCAACCATTGAACGATGTGGTTACCCAGTTATTGTCCGGCTCATGGTCAATTCACCGGCAAAGAAAGCTGATCGCCTCAGTGGCAAAAACAGTGGCCCACTTGCACTCGACCAAGATTCAACATCGCGCGCTGTACCCCAAGCATGTATTCGTCCGTGAAAATGTCCAGGGTGAATTTGACAGTGTATTGATTGATCTGGAGAAGGCCAGGTTAAAGCTGTTTTCCTGCCAGTGCGCCCTGCATGACCTGGCAACACTTAACCGCGACCTAATGCAGTTGAGCCTGAGCAACAGGCTTTACTTTCTCAAGCAATACTACGGCGTCAAGAAACTCAGCTTTGGCATGAAATTGATGGTTCGCTTGATCCAAGCAAGAACGCTGCGTAAACAGAAGCGCTAGCGCAAATCTGCGCCCCTGATACCCTGAGCAACGTATTTTATAGTAAAATCCCCTCATCTTTAGGGAGTAGCCTGCTTCCACTCGAAGCGCCCGTATCAACATAATCGACCCTGGTCGTGGTACGGGTAGCCATCATGGTTGGCGAGACTAATGGATGCCAGTACGTTCAGGTTGGGCGGTCTGGTTCCATTTGCATCGTGCCCGACCAACGCTTCATACCCATGAATATCGTTTCTACTCTTTTCCTTGCATTGGCCATGTCTGCCGACGCTTTCGCTGCAGCCATTGGCAAAGGCGCCATGCTACACAAGCCGCGCCTACTTGAAGCCTTGCGCACCGGCCTCATATTCGGTGTCATTGAGGCAATCACCCCGCTGCTGGGCTGGAGTCTTGGACGAATAGCCGCAGATTATGTGACCGCATGGGATCACTGGATTGCCTTCAGCATCCTCTCGATTCTGGGGCTACGCATGATATGGTCAGGACTCAAATCTGATAGCAAAATCGTCGAAAAGCCTCACAGCCATTCCTTTATCCTGCTTGCCATGACGGCATTCGGCACCAGTATCGATGCAATGAGCGTGGGCGTCAGCCTGGCTTTCCTGGATGTCGATATCGTCCCAGTGGCATTCGCCATTGGTATCGTGACTTGCCTGATGGTCACCATTGGCGTGATGTTGGGCCGTGCGCTCGGTTCGGCTTCCAGGCATACAGTGGAAGTCATCGGCGGCTTGATCCTGATCGGCATCGGCAGCCTGACCCTCTACAAACACTTGTGCGGGGCAGGTTAGCCTGCTTTCTCGCGAAGCTCCGGAGCATTCTTGAAAGCGGAAAATCCGGCACGATAAAGTGCTTCGGCAATCTCCCATTTGTTCTCTTTAACCCGGCTGGTCCAGAATAGCGTGCTGTAAATGCCATCGAACAATGAAAAAAGATACAAGTTAGCCAGGTCGATATCGATATCGGCAGGTAGATCCCCAGTAACAATTGCCTCGCGAATCAACTGCTCGGTGCCTAGGCTGTACTGGCGTTCCCATTGATCGCGAATTTCAAGTAAGGGCTGATTATCTTCATTGCTGTCGCACTGCACATATAGTATCTCCAATACCCGTTGGACCGACCCTGGCTCGCTACACAGTTTCAGGAAATACATGCCTTCTTGATATAGTGCCTCAAGTGCAGGCACTGCCGGATCGCGCTCCGGCACAACGGCAAGGGCAATTGCTCGCTCGCACATGGCGATCGCCAGTTCGATCTTGTTTTCGAAATGCCCGTAGACCGCTCCGCGCGATACGCCGGCCGCATCAGCGATATCGGCCATGGTGGCGTAACTGATGCCACGCTCGAGAATGACCCGTTCAGCGGCATCCAGAATGCTGGAGCGCGTCCGCAGGGAGTCTTCTTTAGTCTTTCTTGCCAAGGTTTGTCACCATTCTGATCAAAAAGTAAAGCGATTATACCCAAAAAAATATTTAATCATCCATGTTTGATTAAATAAAATTCCATGTTAAATTGCCAAGTCTTAATACCTTCCTTGAAATTAGGCGTAATCACCATGCTTCAATATCGCTCATACCTAGGCACCATCTACCTTATTGCCATTGTATTGTTTCTTAATGGCTGCGGAAAAGAGCCGCCGCAGCAAGAGGCCGAGACTGCCCCTGAAGTATCTGTGATGACGGCCGAGCTTACCTCGGTTACCAATACAGTCACCCTGCCTGGAAGGCTCGAAGCCTATCGTCAAGCAGAAGTACGCGCACGTGTCGCCGGGATCGTGACTGAGCGCTTGTATAAGGAAGGCCAGGATGTCAAAAAAGGCACCCCGCTCTTCCTGATCAATCCCGAATTATTGAACGCAGCAAGGGATCAGGCATCGGGTACATTGGCTGCTGCTGAAGCCCAATATGCCAATGCACAAGACAAGCTGGAACGCTACAAGGATCTCGCCACTGACCAGTCGATCAGTGATCGGGATTACAAAGCGGCGATTGCTGAAGAAATGCAAGCCAAGGCACAGCTCCTGACAGCAAAAGCCCAATTGGATCGCGCCAATCTTGACCTCAGCTATTCGCGTGTTACGTCGCCAATCGCTGGTCGCGCTCGCAGAGCGCTTGTGACGGAAGGCGCACTGGTAGGCCAGGATGCTCCCACACCGCTTACTACGGTAGAACAGCTCGATCCGATTTACGTCAATTTCTCGCAGCCTGCTTCTGAGGTGATGGCGTTGCAACGCGCAATTAAAGAAGGCCGTATGCAAAGTGTGGCAAAAGACGCCATCCAGGTTGAGCTAGTGTTCCCTGATGGCAGCGTATACAAGAACCCTGGCAAGTTGTTCTTCTCGGATATGGCGGTGGACAGCAATACCGATACGGTGGCCATGAGAGCCTTGTTTGCCAATCCCAACTATGAACTGCTGCCAGGGGCATACGTGCAAATACGTCTAGAGCAAGCGGTGAACAAGAACATAGTATTGGTACCCAGGGATGCGCTGGTGCGAACTTCTGCCGGTTCCAGTGTGATGGTTATTGGACAGGACAGCAAGGTAGAAGCCAGGCAGGTCACTGCCGAAGCCATGCAAGGCCCTAACTGGATTGTGACTGACGGGCTCAAGGGTGGGGAAATCATTATCTTGACCAATCCCGGCATGCTGGCCCCAGGCACTACAGTGAAACCCAAGTCTGAAAAAAAACAGGGCGAAGCTGAGTCTACGCCAGAAGCCAATCAATAATCTTAGTTAGAAGACAATCTCATGGCACGTTTCTTTATTGATAGACCAGTCTTTGCCTGGGTAATCTCGCTGCTGATCATATTGGCAGGGATTATCGCCATCCGTGGATTGCCGGTGGCGCAATACCCGGATATCGCCCCTCCCGTAGTCAACATTACCGCAAGTTACCCAGGCGCTTCCGCGCGTGTCGTCGAGGAAACCGTTACTGCCGTTATTGAGCGAGAGATGAATGGCGCACCCAGGTTGATGTACACCTCGGCGAGCAGCAGCCCAGGGGTAGCATCATTAAGTCTGACATTCAAGCAAGGCACAAATCCGGATTTGGCGGCGGTTGAAGTTCAGAACCGCTTGAAGACGGTTGAGGCGAGGTTGCCAGAAGTCGTGCGCCGCAATGGCATCTCGATTGAAAAGTCTGCTGACACCATTCAACTGGTCGTTTCGATTACCTCAGAGAACAATCGCCTCACTGAGATTGAGCTTGGTGAGATTATGTCTGCCAACATCACGCAGGCGCTACGTCGCGTAGAGGGTGTTGGTAAGGTACAGAACTTCAGTCCAGAATATGCGATGCGTATATGGCCAGACCCTGCCAAGCTGACCTCACTCAACCTGTCCACTTCAGATATCAGCAGTGCCATCCGTAGCCACAATGCCCGTATCACCGTAGGCCAAATGGGTAACTTGGGGGTGCCGGACAACGCCCCCATCAGTGCTAACATCATGGCGGACGGCTCACTCACCACCCCTGAGGATTTTGAAAACATTCCCCTTCGCACCAAAGCCGATGGTGCTGCGATCCTTCTCAAGGATGTAGCGCGGGTTGAGTACGGCGGCAGCGATTACTCCGTCATGTCGCGGGTCAATGGCAAAAATGCTGCGGGCCTTGCCGTCAAAATGGCGCCTGGCTCCAATGCTGTTGCGACCGTGAAACGCATCACCGAGACCATGGATGAGCTGAAGAAGTTCTTCCCGGCCGGAGTGGATTACCAGATACCTTACGACACCTCCGCCTTCGTCGAAATCTCTATCGAAAAAGTGGTACATACGCTGCTAGAAGCGGTATTGCTGGTCTTCCTGGTCATGTACCTGTTCATGCAGAACGTCCGGGCGACCTTGATCCCGACGGTCGTGGTGCCAATTGCCTTGTTGGGTACCTTTGGCGTCATGTACGCACTCGGCTTCTCAATCAACGTGCTGACGATGTTCGGCATGGTGTTGGCGATCGGTATCGTGGTGGATGATGCTATCGTGGTGGTTGAGAATGTCGAGCGCCTCATGGTAGAGGAAGGCTTGACGCCGTATCAGGCCACGGTCAAAGCTATGAAGCAGATTAGCGGCGCGATCGTTGGCATTACCGTGGTGCTGACCTCGGTATTCCTGCCCATGGCCTTCTTTAGCGGCGCCGTAGGCAATATCTACCGCCAATTCTCGCTATCGCTGTCGGTGTCGATTGCCTTTTCAGCATTCCTGGCGCTTTCGCTGACACCGGCACTGTGCGCTACCCTGCTCAAAAAACCGGATGCAGACCACCATGAGAAGCGCGGTTTCTTTGGCTGGTTCAATCGCATGTTCCTGTCATTGAGCAACCGATATGAAGGCCGAGTCAGCAAAATCCTGAAAAAGCCGATTCGCTGGCTCATTGTTTATGGGGCGATTGTGGCAGCGGTGGCGATCATGTTTGTACGCTTGCCGACCGCATTCCTGCCAGACGAAGACCAAGGCAACTTTATGGTCATGGTGATGCTGCCCCAAGGCGCCACCATGAGTGAAACGATGAAAACGCTCGGTGAAGTCAGCCACTACCTGACCACGGAAGAACCGGTGCAGTTTGCCTATGAAGTCGGTGGCTTCAGTATTTACGGCAGCTCCTCCAGCAGCGGCATGATTTTCGCCACACTCAAGGACTGGAAGGAGCGTACCGGGGAAGGCCAGAGCGTTCAGGCGATTATCGACAGGATCAATGGCCGCTTCCATGGCCGCGACAATCTGACCGTGTTTGCTCTCAATACACCGGCATTACCGGAACTTGGTTCATCCAACGGCTTTGACTTGCGGTTGCAAGATCGCGGGAATGTCGGCATCGACAAGCTGGTCGAGGCGCGCGACAAGTTATTGGCGGATGGCTATCAAAGCCCTGTGCTGACCAATCTGATGTTCGCTGGCCTGGCGGAGACTCCGATTGTCCAGTTGGACATTGATCGCCGCAAAGCGCAGGCGATGGGCGTGAGCATGGATGAGATCAATGCCACGCTGGCCACGATGTTCGGCTCAGAATACATCGGCGATTTCATGCACGGCAGCCAAATCCGCCGAGTGATTATTCAAGCTGACGGCAAGGACAGGCTTGATCTTGAGGATGTACGCAAGCTGCGCGTCCGCACAACGGCAGGTAATCTAGTACCCATGTCCTCTTTTGTGAAGATGGAATGGACGATGGGGCAACCACAGCTTTCCCGCTTCAACGGCTACCCCTCGTTCACGATCAATGGCAATGCAGGCCCAGGCTATAGTAGCGGCGACGCCATGGCCGAGATCAGCCGTATTGCGGAATCGCTGGGTAATGGCATTGGCTTCTCTTGGTCAGGCCAATCCTATGAAGAGGTCTTGTCAGGCTCACAGGCCAATGTGCTGTTTGGCTTGTCTATCCTGATTGTATTCCTGGCGCTGGCAGCCCTCTATGAGAGCTGGCTGATTCCCTTCTCCGTCATTCTGGTCGTGCCACTAGGCATCCTGGGGGCTTTGCTGGGCGTGATGTTGAGAGATATGCCCAATGACATTTACTTCAAGGTTGGCCTGATCGCCACCATAGGCCTTTCAGCCAAAAATGCTATCTTGATTGTTGAGTTTGCCAAGGATCTGTATGCGGAAGGCAAAGGCATCATTGAGGCCACCCTCGAGGCTGCACGGCTGCGGTTGCGCCCCATCATCATGACATCCTTGGCATTCGGCGTGGGCGTTTTGCCGCTAGCCTTGGCTACTGGAGCAGCGTCAGGTGCCCAGGTGGCGATTGGCACTGGGGTGCTGGGCGGGATTATTACCGCGACTGCGCTCGCGGTGTTCCTGGTGCCTTTATTTTTTGCGGTGATAGGCCGCTTCATCAAACAGCCACAGCGTCATGAGTCGGAGGAATCTGTATGAAGATACGTCAATGGGGTATAGGGGGATTAATTGCTGCTACGCTATCAGCATGCTCATTGGCTCCCGAATACGCTCGGCCCGAAGGTCCCATCCCTACGGAATACCATTACAGCCAGGCTGACATCACCTCCTCCGCCCCGGAGAGCTGGGAACAATACTTCACCGATCATGATCTGCGGGTACTGATTGATTTCGCACTCAGAAACAACCGTGACCTGAGGATTACGGCACTCAGGATTGAAGAAGCCCGGGCGCAGTATGGCGTGCAACGTGCAGATCGTTTGCCGACGATCAATGCCACAGCCAACTATGACCGCAGCAAGCAGATTTTCGCCCAAGGAACAGCATTCGATGTCGACCTTTACCGGGTCGGCGTGGGTATCAGTAACTTTGAGCTGGATTTCTTCGGGCGCGTCAAGAATCTGTCACGCGCAGCGCTTGAAACTTACCTGGCAACAGAGGAGGCGCAACAGACAGCGCGTACCAGCCTGATTACCGAAGTCGCGGTTGCCTATCTCAATGTCCGTGCCCTTTTGGAAAGGCAGACGCTTGCCCAGGAAACGATGGCATCCCGGGAAGTCAGTTACGCCCGCACCAAACGGCGGCTGGACGCAGGCATAGACACTGCGCTTGAATTCAAGACGGCCGAACTGCAATTGGAAACTGCACGCGCTGCACTGGCTTCCATCAATCGAGAACACGTCCAGGCCCTCAATACGCTGTTGCTATTACTGGGTGACCAACGCTATGAGGTGCTGTTGAAAAAGGATCCCCTCGATCCCAGCAGTTTTGCCTCCATACCAGCGGGGATTCCTTCCGAGTTGCTTGAGCGCCGCCCTGACATCCGGGCGGCAGAGCACCGTTTGAAAGCTGCAAATGCCAATATTGGGGCTGCACGGGCTGCGTTCTTTCCAAGTATTGCCCTGACGACCAATGCCGGGCTGGTGAACGAGCATTTCTTCAAGCTGTTCAGCGGCAGCAGCGACAAGGCCTGGTCATTCAGCCCCCAGCTTACCCTGCCCATCTTTGACTTCGGCCGCAACCGCGCCAATCTCGATCTTGCCACCGTACGAAAGAATATCCAGGTAGCCGAGTATGAAAAAACTATTCAGACCGCGTTCAGCGAAGTGAATGATGTATTGGGGCAAAAGCAGCAAATTGACGAGCAAATCGCGGCTCAAACCAAAGTAACCGAAGCAGAGCGCGAGCGGGTACGCCTTGCCACCCGCCGTTTTGATAAGGGAGTGTCCAACTACCTCGAACTTCTGGATGCGCAGCGTAGCTTGTTCGATGCCGAACAGACCCTGGTTCAGCTCAAGCAGCTGGCACTCAGTAATAGCATCAACCTGTTCAAAGTATTGGGTGGAGAGTGGAAGGTCTGATTGGGTTTAGGTGACAAGCATATGGAATGGCAGTATTGATACACCGCCATACTTCTTCTATTGATGCTTGGCGTCTACGCTATTGGTCCATATTCGCAGGACAGGCGCTATCATTGATCGGCTCAGCCCTGACGCAATTTGTATTGCTATGGTGGATCACTGACACGACAGGCAGTGTGTCGGCACTGGGCATGGCCGGGTTAATGGCACTGCTTCCCCAGGCCATACTTGGCCCTTTGGGCGGGGCCTTTGCCGACCGTTATAACCGGCGCCTGATCATGATCATCTCTGATCTCGTCAGCGCAGCCTGCATGCTGGTATTAATCGGCCTATTCCTCACTGAAAGCATCAATGTTTGGCATATATACACCATGATGGCCATCCGCAGCGCGATGCAGGCTTTCCAGCAACCGGCTGCTGCCGCCAGCACCGCAATGCTGGTGCCAGCAGAATTTCTTTCGCGGGCTGCAGGCCTCAATCAGACATTGTTCGGGATTAGACCATTGGTGCGGCCCCTCTGGGTGCGCTGGCAATCAGCCTCATGCCGATTGGCTGGGCGCTAGGGATAGATGTCTTAACCGCTATTCTAGGCATCGTGCCGCTACTGCTATTTGCGATCCCCCAGCCAGAACGGGGTGCTGGCGGGCAAACAAGCTTATGGGCAGAGTTCAGGGAAGGAATCGAAACGATCTGGCATAATCCTGCGCTACGCCAGCTATATGCCTTGCTGACGTTGGCAGTGCTGATCGTAATGCCGCTGCTCACCTTGATTCCCTTGCTGGTCAAGGTCAATTTTGCTGGAGGCGCCAAGCAAGTCGCCATGATTGAAAGCATAGGCGGGATCGGCATGATCATTGGCGGGATAGCGATTGCCATACTTGCCCCCAGGCAGCGGACCAGGTGGGTGTTATGGGGATTCGGCCTATCTTGCTTTTCCTTTGCCCTGACTGCCCTTCCCTCATCTGGGTATTTCTGGATTGCCATTCTTTTCTGGTCCTTGGGCGCATGTGCATATGCAGCGGGAAATGCTCCTTTCATGGCAATTGTGCAAAGCACTGTTCCTAACCAACTGCATGGCCGGGTGCTTGCGTTGCTCACAACATTGATGGCCTTAGCCGCTCCAGTTGGGCTGGCTGTTGCCACCCCATTGGGTGAGCTTATCGGGGTGCGCTGGCTGTTTGTATTACTTGGATTGCTCGGGGGCACAGTAATGCTGCTAGGCCTGCTCTCGCCTACCATTCAGCATGCAGATGCGTAAAAGAGAAACAGTGCGCCGGCGCTTTCAATCAGAATCCAATTGATTGTTTCCCCTAGTTTCTGAAAGCAATCGCTGCCCAAAATCAAGTTGGATAAACTTGCTTATAGGCAAGCATGCATTCCTCACCTTGCTTTTTCATCAGCAAGTTATCACTTTAGGTTTTTAATACAACATATTGAAAATTAATAAAATTTAAACCAGGCATACTAAATGCCTATACACCCTGTAGCGCAGGACCCAATTGGGCAGCCCTGCCAAATCTTCCATTTATCTTTCAGGGTGTATACAACATGAAAACGACAAGTTTCCAATACCGACCGAGGGTATTACCAGCCCTGCTCAGCCTGGGCGTGCTTTCCACACCGGCCTATGCAGACCCGACTTTTGCCCGCAACGAGGACCAGTTTATCAATATCGGCGTTGCAGCACGCGCCAGCTACCGCTCAGAAAAGGACGCCGCACCCAGCGGCAGGGACCGTTCCAATGATTTTGACCTGGAAAGCGCCCGTCTTTATACCTACGGCAAGGTGCACAAATATGTTTCCTTCGAGCTAAATACCGAGAAGGATGCGGATGACCGGATTGGCATACTGGATGCCCGTATCGGGCTTGAACTCAACGAGCACTTCAATATCTTTATCGGCCGCTTCCTGCCGCCGGCCAGCCGCGCCTCGGCATCGGCGCCCTACTATCCCCCTACTTTCGATTTTCCGTTTTCTGAGCAGGCTCCGAACCGCCTGGGCGGCCGTGACAATGGGGCATCGATCTGGGGCGTATTGCTGAACCAGAAACTCAAGTACCATGTCGGAGCATTCGAAGGCCGCAGCGGCTCCGGCACGTCCAACCAGTCCGATAACCTTTCGTTTGCTGGCAGGCTCTCCTACAACTTCTGGGATCCCGAACCTGGCTTCTATAACATTGCCAGCTATGATGGCGCCAAGGATATCCTCGCCATCGGCGGTTCCTACCGCTACCAGAAGGACGGTGCCGGCACGCTCGCCAACGCTGGCGACTACCGCTATTGGAACCTCGATGGGCGCCTGGAGAAAGCCATTGCCGGCGGCGGCGTCATCGGTGCAGAGGGCTCCTACTACCGCTACGACAACGACAATACGCTGGATCCCGAGATCGCCAAGGGCAAGGGCTTCTTCGTGACCGGCAGCTATACCTTCCCGCAGGAAATCGGCATCGGCAAGATCCAGCCCAAGTTCGTCTATGAGCGCTTCGAGAACGACGACACCAACGCCGTGGCCCTGGCCGGGCTGGAACGCAAGCGCTACGACCTGGGTGCCAGCTACCTGATCAACGGCAGCAATGTGCGTATTGACGCCTACTACTACAAGGAAACCCGCAACCAGGGGCAGCCTGATATAGACGGCATTGCCGTGCGCTTCCATATCGCGCACTTTTTCTAAGACTGCCTCTTTAACTTCACAGCCGGCAAGGCCGTACAACACCAAGCGTGTCGTGCCGGCTTTGCCGGATTTTTTTATCCCAGCCAGCCTTTCATCCGTAGGCCATTTCGTGCAAAACATCCACTCCCGCAAATCCTAGGACGTACAATGAACCGGCTAACCCAGTTGAAAGCAATAAGATGGCTTCATGCTGTGATGACAAATCATGTGAAATTTCGGCTCTTAAGGAAAAGCATGGCCGTGTCTTGAAAATTGCCTTGGCAATCAATCTGTCCATGTTCTTTGTCGAAGGGGTCGCTGGCTGGTTTGCCAACTCCACATCATTGATGGCTGACGCCCTTGATATGATGGGTGATGCTACTGTCTATGGCATGAGCCTCTATGTATTGAGCAAGACATCTAGGCAACAAGCTCAGGCTTCATTGCTTAAAGCGCTGTTCATGATGGGATTTGGCCTGTTTGTGCTGAGCGATGCAATATACAAGACTGCGGTGGATAGCATGCCTGATGCGGCCACCATGGGCATCGTTGGTACTTTGGCCCTGGTCAGCAACCTGATTTGTTTTATATTGCTCTACACGCACCGTCAGGATGACATCAACATGCGGTCTACTTGGCTGTGCTCACGCAATGATCTCATTGCAAATGTCAGCGTTATCATCGCAGCAGGGCTAAGCTACTATCTCGCATCAAAATGGCCTGACATACTGATTGGTCTTGTTATTGCCTTGCTTTTCCTGCGTTCAGCCATGCAGATTGCCACTGAAGCACGGGAGATCATTAAACATCCCCCGAAGCAAGCCTCTCCAGTATTGGTACCTATCAAAATCAGGAAATAATCAAAGCCTCAATCAAGACTTGCACGGTTTCCTGTTTCAGATTTTCTCTATTTGTCTTGGCTTGAACATGGACTGGAATATAAAGCCTTTTGCTATCGGCATCCAGCACAGGTGCTGCAAATAAAAAGCGACTCCCCTGCACATCGGAAAAGCCGCTTTCCGCCCCGTTAGCCGGGGCAATCAATGAATGTGAATGGAATCAGGATTCCTTGGCGCAATCGCGTGGAGTAATGCCTTTCTCCTTGGCGTACTTGTGCGAGGATTCCTCGATGATTGGACGCAGCAGCTTGCGGTCGGCCTGCACCCAGTCCGAAATTACCTTCCACTGCTTGCCGTCCCATTGCTGGAAGCGCACAGCACCGCCGCCTTCATGGTCGGAGCAAGACAGCTTGAGCGGCTGCACCAAGCCGTAGGCGCCCAGTTGCTTGAGCCTTGCATCGTCAAGCTTGATGTTCTCGAAGCCCCAGCGCACTTCCTCGCCGGTCAAGGGGCGCTTGCCGAACTTGGCCTGTGCCACGCGCACCGCTTCCACATTCAGGATGCCGTTGACCACGCCCAGGTTGTAATACACCGTGCCGAAGCGCTTGGCGTCCTGCAAGTTGCCCTTACCTGCCTTGAGCACGGTCTTGTCTATATCCTGCAACACTGGGAAATTGGTGCCGGAGGGATGGGTGGTAATCGAGATGAAGCCTTTGGCGGCAGTGCCAGCCGGTGCGGCATCCTCTTCGGAATTGCTCCAGATGTTGCCGATGATGTGGTCGGCCGGGAACCCGGTTTTCTGCGCCGTCTTCAATGCTACCGGGTTCATCACGCCCCAGCCACGCAGGATCACCCAATCAGGCTTGATGCGGCGAATGTTGAGCCATTGCGATTGCTGCTCGTTCCCGGGATGCGGCACTTCCAGCAAGGTCAGGCTGAAACCGTATTTCTTCGCCAGCAATTCAAGGATGGGATTGGTTTCCTTGCCGTAGGGCGAGCCGTGGAACAGGGTCACGATCTTCTTGCCCTTGAGCTTGTCGAGCCCGCCGGACTTATCGCCGATATAGTTGATGATGGCAGACACTTCGCTATAAGGATTGAGCTGCAACGGGAATACATAGGGAAACACGCTGCCGTCGGTGGAGTCTGTGCGGCCATGGTTGATGGTGATCAGCGGCAGCTTGTCGGCGGTGGAGCGCTCCAGTGTGGCATAGGCGATACCTACGGATAGTGGATTGGTAGCCGCCGCCGGGGCGCCGTTCAGGCCTTTCTTCAGGCGCTCATAGCACTCCACGCCCTTTTCCACCACATATTCAGTCTCGCACTCGCTCCAGGTGAACTTTACCCCGTTCACACCTCCCTCCTTGAGGTTGACGTATTGCAGGTAGTCAATGAAACCTCCAAAGAAGCCGGTACCGCCAGCGGCATAAGGCCCAACGCGGTAGCTCTGCAAGGGGAAATACTGCTCGTTGGCCGCCTGTGCTGATACGCTGCTCAGGATGAGGCCCAATGCCAGCGCGCCAAGCAAGACGGATGGCTTTTTCATGATATTCATCATGTCACACTCCTTGATTAATATAAAACATCATAAATACTTAAACAATTAATATTCAACACATTAAAATAATCTCCTAATGTAATTTATAGGTATTCTGGACGCAGCAAGCCCTACCCGTACGAAAACCAGGCACTTGAAAATCAGCTGATGGAGTTCAGGCCGCTCAGAACCTCAACGGCCAGATGCGGCTACGCTCGCGAAATGCCTGCCACAATCGCGCTAGTCCCGCAGGCTCCTTGATCAGGAAGAAGATGATGAGCGCGCCGAAAATGATCTTCTGCAGGTTTTCCAGTTGTCCTGGATCAACCACTCCCGCAAGAAACGTCGCTGAAAGGTTGGATAGCAATATGGGCAGCAGCACAATAAAGGCTGCACCGAGGAAATTGCCCAATATGCTGCCCATGCCGCCAATAATGATGATGAACAATATTTGGAACGAACGGCTGAGGTCAAAGCCGTGCGGCTCCACGGTGCCCAGATAGGCAAAAGCCCATAGCGCACCGGCGATCCCGAGGATGAAAGAGCTGATCGCGAATGCCAGCAGCTTGGTCTGGAGGATGGGAATGCCGATCACCGCCGCTGCGGTATCCATGTCGCGCACGGCCATCCAGCGCCGCCCCAGTTCGCTGTGCACGATGTTGTGCGCAAACCAGAACAAGGCGGCGGCAACCCCCAATGTCAACAGGTAGCGCCCCGCCGGCGAGCTGAAGTCATGCCCCAGGATAACGAGCGGCGGGGCGCTGATCACCCCTGAGGAATTGTAATTGGAGAACCAGCCGAACTGGGTTAGCACCCAGGTGACGACGAACTGCGCAGCCAAGGTAGAAACCAGGAGATAGAAGCCCTTGATGCGCAGGCTAGGCAGCCCGAATACCACGCCGACCAACGCCGCTGTCACTCCGCCGAAAAAGAACCCCAGCAACAGCGGCATGCCGTCTATGCGCAGCTGGAAGTTGTAGGCAGCAAACGCCCCTACGGCCATGAAGGCCGCCGATCCCAGCGAAATCTGCCCGGCATACCCTGTCAGCAGGTTGAGCCCCAGCCCAGCCAGCGACAACACCAGGAATGGGATCAGGATGGCGCTGAACCAGTAGTCGTTGCCTAGGTAAGGCACGGCCAAAAAAGCGAATGCAAGCAAGGCATAGAAACCCCAGCGCTGCTGGTATAGCTTGAACAAACGGCCCTCGGCAAGATAGGAAGTGCTGAATTGCCCGGATTCCCTGTATAGCATGGCTTATACCCTCTCTATCGCACGTTCGCCAAAAATCCCCGCAGGACGCACCAGCAGGAACAGCAAGGCCAGCACGTAGGGAAACCAGTTTTCTATGCCGCCGCCGATCACCGGACCGAGATAAACTTCCGCGAGCTTCTCGGAAGCGCCGATGATGAGGCCGCCGACGATAGCACCGCCTATGGAAGTGAATCCGCCGATAATCAAGACCGGCAGCGCCTTGAGTACGATGAGCGACAAGGAGAACTGCACGCCCAGCCGCGCGCCCCAGAGCAGCCCGGCTACCAGCCCGACGAAGCCGGCTACGGCCCAGACGATCATCCACACCTTCTGCAGCTTGATGCCGATGGAAAGCGCAGCCAGTTGGTCGTCCGCCACCGCGCGTAGCGAGATGCCGACGCGAGTCTTGTTGAACAGCAGCGAAAGCGCAAGCACCAGCAAGCCCGCGGTACCTGCGGCAAACAGGTCGAATTGCGATAGCAGCAGGCCCGCGACCTCGAACGGTTCATCGCTGATACCCAGATCAAGCCCGTGCACCTGGGCGCCCCACAAGGTTTGGGCTAAGCCTTCGATGATGTAGCTCAATCCCAGGGTAGCCATGAACAAGGTAATCGGCGGCCGGTTGACCAAGGGGCGCAACACCATGCGCTCAATGGCCCAGGCCAGCATCAGCATGCTGAGCAAGGTGACGGCGAAAGCGCCCCAGAACGGCACGCCGCGCTCGAGCAGGCTGACGAAGGTCAATGCGGCAAACAGCACCATCGCGCCCTGGGCAAAGTTGAATACGCCGGATGCCTTGTAGATCAACACAAAACCGATCGCTACCAGGGAATACATCAATCCCGCCAGCAGCCCCCCGATTAATACTTCAAGGAAAAATTCCATTATTTCATTTCCCTATCATTTATTTTTAATGTGAAGTACCAAGATATGCGGCAATGACTTCAGGATTGCGGCGCACTTCATCCGGCGTGCCGTCGCCTACCTTGCGGCCATAGTCCAGCACCACCACATGATCCGAAAGACCCATGACCACGCCGATATCGTGCTCGATCAGCACCACCGTGGTACCCAGCTCACGCTGGGTATCGAGGATGAAGCCGCTCATCTCGGCCTTTTCCTCGCTGTTCATGCCTGCCATGGGCTCGTCCAGCAACAACAGCCTGGGTTCGGATGCCAACGCCCGCCCCAGTTCCACGCGCTTCTGCAAACCATAAGGCAGCGTGCCGACGATACTGTTGCGCCACTGGTTGATGCGCAGGAAATCGATCACTTCCTCGGCTTTTTGCCTTTGCTTGGCTATGTCTGAGGCTGCCCGGCCAATATGGAATGTCTGCTCTAGCCAGCTGCTTTTTACCTTGAGGTTGCGGCCGGTCAGGACGTTGTCTAGCACGCTCATGCCCTTGAACAAGGCAATGTTCTGGAAGGTGCGCGCGATGCCTTGCACGGCGGCCTGGTGCGATTGCATCTTCCGGTAGCTGTTGCCGTTGAAGCCGACCATGCCCTCGTCAGGCGGATACACCCCGTTGATGACATTGAGCAATGAGCTCTTGCCGGCGCCATTGGGGCCGATCAGGGCGCAGATTTCCCCCTGCTGCACGGTGAAACTGATATCCGTCACCGCCTTGACCCCTTTGAAGGAAAGCGAGATATGTTGCAGTTCGAGTAATGGGGCGCCCGCCATTACGATACCCTCTTGATGTCGTCGGCCGCCGCATCCTGCCCGGATGGCACATGCCTGGACGTAGTAGTGGACAAGGTGCGCCAGTTGGCGATCTTGTCCCAGGTGCGGATATGAATATCCAGGTTCTTGAAAAAATGCAGTGACTCGGCTGGCAAGGCCGGGCCTATGAGCAAGGGCACGCGGATACGCGAGAAGCCGATCACGTCGCGCAGGGGCCGCTTGACCAGCCAATATCCCAGGAGGCGCTGCAGAAGTGTGCCATCTGGCCGCAGCGCATAGGTGATAAACCGGCCCAGCAGGCTGTCGGGCACGGGAAGGCGCGCCCTGACAAGCGATTCCAGCCGCTGGTATGTGTCCCGGGTACCGACAACCAATGTCGGCCCCAGCTCGCGCCTGTCGGCATCCCGGGTGACGATGCTTTCAGGAAAGTTGAGCGTGAAGCCTGCCGTCAGCCATGGCGAGAGTAGGTAGCGCAAATGGCCGCTGGTGGCAAAGACACGCGCCGCAAACGCTTCCTCGTTGCGGCCGAGGCGTTCGGCAAATACCAGGTGGCGCCCCTCTTCCAGCAATTCGCCATGACGGAAATGCTCCACCTGCACATGGCGCTCGCCATTCACGCGATAAAGCGCGAATGCAGACTGGTCCGCTTCGGCCAGCGGCGCCCTGGCGGCAGCCGGGGTATCCTGCAACAGGCGCTGGTAATGGTGCAGCGTCATCTGGGAATAAGCCGACAGCCCGCGTGCCTCGGCATAGATGATCCTGACGTCCGGGCGGCTATTGGCGAGAACCTGGTCTACCTGCTGCTGCTCTTCGGCAAACGCGAAAGCGGGCTTGAGGTGCGTCAGCAGCAAGGCCAGCGTATCCTCCTCCAGGGTGGGATCCAGCGGAGCGGCAATCCCGCCCAGCCACTGGGCCGCGAGCGAAAGCAATAAGGCCTCCCGTCTGGGATGGGTCAGCAATACCAGCGTGTCGCCGCGCTTAAAGCCGAATCCATCCAGGATATCTACCAGTTGCCCGATCTCGCCGCGCAGGGCTTGCCAGCGCTGCTCATGCCAGATGCCAAGATGCTTATGCCGCAGCGCTATCCGCTTTGGCTGCGTTGCGGCCTGATGGGCAAGCTGGTGCGGTAAGGTATTGTTTGCCATATGCCAACCTTTGTTTTTGCGTTTATGCGGCCAAGGCCGCCTGCTTCTGCTCAAGCTCGCGCACCAGGGGCAATACTTTCTCGCCGAAATACGCGACTTCCTCATGGAAATGCAGGAACGCGGACAGGACTAGGTCCACCCCGACAGCCTTCAAGGCGACAATGCGTTCGGCAATCTGCTGTGGCGTGCCGATCAGGTTGGTCTTGAAGCCGTCGTTGTATTGCACCAGGTCCTCGAAAGTGGACTTGGCCCAGTTACCCTCGCCCTCCGGGCTGGCCTTGCCGGCCTGCTTTGCGGCATTGCCAAAGGCATTGACGGCTTCCGGGTCTGCCTTGTCGATGATTTCCCGCAGCACGGCTTTGGCCTCTTCCTCGGTGTCACGCGCAATGATGAAGGCATTGACCCCGATTTTGACCTTGTGGTTGTTGGCGGCAGCCTTGGCGCGGATGTCGTCGACCTGCGCCTTGATGCCTTCCACGGTATTGCCGTTGGTGAAATACCAATCGGACACCCTGGATGCCATGTCCCGCGCAGCCCTGGAACTGCCGCCCTGGAAAACCTCGGGATGCGGGTTGTTATTATAGGGCTTGGGCTTCAGGGTGTAGTCATGGAAGCGGTAGAAGTCGCCATGGAAACTGAAGTTATCGGTGGTCCAGATGCCCTTGAGCGCGCGGATAAACTCCTCAGAACGGCGGTAGCGTTCATCATGCTCCAGCCACGGCTCGCCGATCGCGGTGAACTCGCCCTTGAACCAGCCTGAAACCACGTTGATCGCGACGCGGCCCTTGGTCAACTGGTCTATGGTGGCCAGTTGCTTGGCCGCCACCGCTGGGTTCCAGGGACCCGGCAGGATTGCGGCAATCACCTTGAGCTTGGTGGTCGCAGCGAGCAAGGCATGGGAAAAGGAAACAGGCTCATGCTGGAATTCCGCGCCATAGCCCGCGGTAAAGCGTATCTGGCTCAAGGCGTACTCGAAACCGCTCTGCTCCGCGATTTGCGCAAGCTTGACGTTGTAGTCAAGGTCCCAGCTCGTGCGCTGCTCGATCTTGCTCACCACCAGGCCGCCGCTGACGTTGGGCACCCAGTAGGCAAATTTAATGGCGTCTTTGCTATTGCTCATGGTTCATCCTTTCAAACATAAATGTAAGGCCTGCCTGGCAAGCCATGGTTATTCAATTTGTGCCACTACCCGGTTCACTGCGTCTTGCCCAGGTATGCATCCTGTAAGGCGTTGTTTTGCAGCAGCTCATGCGCGGTGCCGGACAGCACCACCCTGCCGGTTTCCAGTACATAGCCGTAATGCGCATGCTTGAGCGCCACTGGGATGTTCTGCTCGGCCACCAGGAAGCTCACGCCTTCCTTTGCATTGAGCTGGCTGACAATTTCGAATATTTCCTCCACGATCAGCGGCGCCAGACCCATGGAGGGCTCGTCAAGCAATACGAGCGACGGACGTGTCATCAGGGCACGTCCAATGGCAACCATTTGTTGCTCGCCACCGGAGGTGTACCCGGCCTGCACCTTGCGTTTTTCCTTCAGTCTTGGGAACCAAGCATAGATACGTTCCAGTCCCGCCTGCAGGCTTTGCCTGCCTGGCCGGCGTACAAATCCGCCGCTTTGCAGGTTCTCCTCCACCGTCAAATGCGGGAAAACATGACGCCCTTCCAGCACGTGCACGATGCCTTGCTGCACCAGCAGGCTAGGCTGCGTTTGCGTGCTGGCCAGTCCTTTGAAGTGAATGCTGCCGCGGCTGATTTCAGCCCGGCTGGCGCGCACCAGGCCGGAGATCGCCTTGAGCGTTGTGCTCTTGCCCGCGCCGTTGGCGCCAAGCAGCGCAATGATGCCTCCCTGAGGCACCGCCAGCGATACGCCGCTGACGGCAAGGATGGCGCCGTCGTAGACGACCTCGATATCATCGACGCGCAACAGCGCTTCCACGATGCTCCGGGAACCTGCCATGTTGGTAGCATTCACTTAAGCTCAACCAAGAAGGGCTGCCTGGTCCCATTGGTCGGCAGCCGAGACTGCAAATAAGGCAACGCCCGCTCCACGGCCAGCGCAATACGCTCCTGCAGCGCATCGCTTCCAATGCCATAGCCAGGATCAAGGTCGCTGAAATCGGCCTCGCTGGCGTACACGCCCACAGGCAGGGTCAATGCCTGGAAGAAGCTGAACAACGGCCGGAGCTGATGATCGATGACCAGCGCATGTCGATCGCTGCCGCCAGTGGCTGCAAGCAACACCGGAGTATTAAACAAGGTTTCATGGCCGACAAAATCGAACAGGTGCTTGAACAGGCCGGTGACTGACGCCCGGTATACCGGTGTCGCCACAGCCAGGAGGTCGGCTTCTTCTATCTTGATAATTTCATCAACCGCAGGCTGGGGCAGTTCCAGGCGGCTCAAACTGCCTCCCAGCAATGGGCCCAGCTTTTGCAACTCAATAAAATGCACATCCAGTGGCAGCTTTTTCTGCAACTCGCCAACAATGGCGCTTAATAGCGTCGTCGTCCGCGAAGGGTTGCTCAAGCTCCCTGACACAGCCACCAGTTTTAACTTTTTACCCATGCTTGCCCCTAATCTACTTATTCCTGATTGCAGTGGTTTCGCCTACTGCAAATAACAGTTAGTAGATAGCAGCAAGCGTGCCAGCATTAAAAATTATTATTATTCAAATAGTTATTGGAAAACATGGATATTTTTCCTGTTGCCAGGCAGGCTGAATGCTGAAGATGTGCTTGTCAATCAGCAGGCCATCAAAGATCAATCCATGTTTACGCGGCCTAACCAGTAGAAATCATGCTGAATGAGCAGCATAGTTCCAGCAGCATGCTGCTACCGGAATAGTATTCCCCATATAAATCAATATTAATCCCATATATTTCAATTGGTTAACAACATGGCATGCTAAATGCAGATATGCATTCAGGATCGTTGTATCCCGACCATATTGTTTGTTTGATCATTGAAAGAGGTTATCCATGACAGCTACATCCGTACCGATTGAAGATTCTGAAGAACAGGCGTTATCACGCCCGCGTGCCCATATCATCAAGACCGATGCAGAAGCCATTGAAGTGGCATATAAAGTTGCAGCCGAAATCAGCAAGGAGGCCGCCGTTCGCGATGCCCAGCGCCGCCTGCCTGCACCTGAGCTGGACCTGTTTTCGCAAAGCGGCCTGTGGGGAATCACCGTACCGCGAGAATACGGCGGTGCCTTTGTTTCCAACACCACGCTGGCCGAAGTGATCGCGATCATCTCGGAGGCAGACCCCAGCATTGGGCAGATCCCGCAGAACCACCTTTATATGGTGGAAGGCATTCGCCTGGATGGCACGGATTTCCAGAAAAAGTTCTTCTTTGACTTGGTATTGCAGGGCGTACGCTTTGGCAACGCCTTCTCGGAAATCGGTACCAAGAGCGTCAATGATGTTCAAACCCGCATCACCCCGGCTGAAGGCGGCTACCTGCTTTCAGGCAAGAAGTTCTATTCTTCCGGCGCGCTATTGGCGGATTGGGTTCCTGTGATTGCCAAGAACGAGCATGACAACACCATTGTGGCCTTTGTGAAGAAAGGCACGCCAGGGCTGACCGTCATTGACGACTGGTCCAGCTTCGGCCAGCGCACCACTGCGAGCGGCACTACCATCCTCGAAAATATCTTTGTGCCTGAGGAATATGTCCTGCTGCATCACCTGGCCTTCGACCGCCCAACCAGCATGGGCCCGATTGCGCAGATCATCCAGGCAGCAGTCGATACCGGCATCGCACGTGCCGCATTGCGCGACACCATCCATTTTGTGCGCAACCATACCCGTCCGTGGATTGATAGCGCGCTTGAGCATGGCTATGAGGATCCACTGACCATCAAGGACATCGGTGATATCCAGATTCGCGTCCACGCAACCGATGCCTTGCTGCGTCGCGCAGGTGAACTGCTTGATGTTGCCCAGCGTGAACCGAATGAGGATACCGTGGCTGTAGCCTCGATTGCCGTAGCGGAAGCCAAGGTATTGAGCACCGAGACAGCGCTGCTCGCAGCAAGCAAGCTGTTCGAGCTTGCTGGTACCCGCTCCACCCTGGGCCAGTTCAACCTCGACCGCCATTGGCGCAATGCCCGCACCCACACACTGCATGACCCGGTACGCTGGAAATACTACGCCGTGGGCAACTATGCATTGAACAACGTCAAGCCACCGCGCCACCCTTGGATATAGGTCGATTTACTTTTGAACGGCCTCTTTCCAGAGGCCGTTTTTTATTGCAATGCCTGAAAAATATAGGTACTGGTATTTATCCTGTTTGATCAGTCACTCAGGAATAGAACGAAGGTGTGGGATACTCGCCGTTCAACGCCCAGTCGCCCAGCTCCCGTAACTTGAAGTCCACCGGGTCATGCAAGGTATACACCCGCAAATTGCGCCAGAATCGATCCAGCCGCAATGCAGCAGTCGTCGCCCGCGCACCGGTGACCTCGAACATGCGATGGGTGATGTCTAGCCCGCTCCTGGTAGTCGCCACCTTGGCCGCTGTCACGGCAATCGCCACTTCGCCACGCTCTGCCGGCGTCAGGGATTCAGCCTTGCCCCATGCAGCATCCAGCAGGGCTGCTGCCCGGTTGGTCAATAGGCGTGCGCCTTCCAGCTCTACCCAGAACTCGCCGTAATGCAACAAGGTATAAGGCTCCTGTTGGATTTCGGCCGCCAATGACCCACACCATACACGTGACTGTTTGAGGGTGTATTGCCGCGCTTCTGCCAATGCCCCCTCGGCAATGCCGAGATAGATATTGGAAAAGATCAGCTGCGCAATCAAGGGACGTAGACAGGCAAACGGCGTGCTGAGCGGGCCAGGCTGCGTCAGCAGCTCGGATTCATCCACGCGCACATGGTCAAAATCCGCACTGCCGCTATCCGTCTGCCGCTGGCCGATATTGTCCCAGTCCTGATGCAGGATCACGCCCTTGCGAGCAGTGGGAATGGCGGCAATCAACAGCTTCTTGGTTTCAGCATCAATCGCCGATGCAATCAACATGTCAGAATCCGTGGCACCGGAACAAAAGCTCTTTTTTCCGTGGAATTCGCGTTGCCCTGCCTCAAACTGGCTACCAGTCCGCGTATCCAAGGGGTTAAGTGCATTACCCCAAAACCAGTTATTTTCAGCGGTTTGGCGAAACCAGGGCCTCCACTGTGCCTCTGTGCCAAACAGACGCACTGTTGCCAGCATCAAATGCTGGAAGGCAAATACCTGGGCAATCGAGCTATCCACACGTGCGAACTCACGCACGATTTCCAACGTATCTACCCAGCTAGCACCCAACCCGCCAAGCTCTTCAGGGATAATCAACCCAAGCAGGCCACTGGCACGGATCTGGTCCCGCTCGGCCTTGGGCGTGCCTCCTTGCTGATCCCTGGCCACGGCAGTCTTGGCAAACTGCCGGGCCAGCGCCTGGGCGATTGCCAAAGGCAAGCTTGCCAACTGTTCAGTTTCAGATGGCGTTATCACTTCAATTTGATTCACTGGTATACCCCTACTTGACTGCCGACAACTTGCCAGCCGCAGGCGGCGGCACGATATCATTCGCCACCATTTCACCAAAGGGGCCAGTCAGATTAATATTGCCCAGCGCATGTTGCTGATCGACAGGCAGCAATGGAAAGAGCAGCTCGGCAACTCGGTAGGCCTCCTCTAGGTGTGGATAACCAGAAAAGATGAAGTAATCGATCCCGAGCGCTGCATATTCGCGGATGCGCTCCGCTATTTCTTGCGGGTTTCCCACCAGTGCAGTCCCGGCTCCGCCTCGCACCAGCCCTACGCCCGCCCAAAGATTGGGAGCCACCGTCAGCTTGTCTCTACGCCCGCCATGCAAGGCAGACATCCGGCGCTGGCCTTCCGAATCGAAACGCGAAAATGCTTTTTGCGCGGCAGCAATGGTCTCGTCGGTAACATGGGAAATCAGATCATCGGCAGCCTGCCAGGCCTGCTCGCTGGTTTCACGCACGATTACGTGCATGCGGATGCCAAACTTGAGGGTGCGGCCATAGGCTGCAGCGCGCGCCTTCACAACTTTAATCTTTTCTTTCACTGCCTCAAGCGGCTCTCCCCAGGTCAGGTAGACGTCAATCTGCTGGGCTGCAAGCTCGACTGCTGCGGGTGAGGACCCGCCAAAAAACAATGGTGGATATGGCTTTTGCACGGGTGGATACATGGTCTTTGCATTCTTGACCTTGATATATTGTCCCTCGAAATCTACAGACTCACCCGCGGCAACCCCGCGCCAAATCTTGAGGAACTCGTCTGCCTCGGCATAGCGTTCCGAATGGCTGAGGAAATTGCCATCCCCATGCTGTTCATCCGGATCGCCGCCGCTGACGACATTGATGAGCAAGCGCCCGGAGGAAATGCGGTCCAGTGTTGCTGCCATACGGGCAGAAACGGTTGGGGAAATAATTCCTGGCCTGATCGCCACCAGGAACTTTAATTTCTCCGTGAAATTGACCAGCGACGATGCCACTACCCAGGAGTCTTCGCACGAACGGCCTGTCGGGATCAATACCCCCCTGAAACCCAGCGTATCTGCAGCCTGTGCAATCTGCTTCAGGTAATGGTGGCTGACGGCACGACCACCGTGGCTGGTGCCAAGATAGCGGCTGTCGCCATGGGTAGGGAGAAACCAGAATATTTCCATTTATGTTGTCCTTGAACTGAAAAAACATCGTCAGCATGGATTCAGCAATCTCCATGCCACTACTTAAACAATTGTTTTAAAAGGATATATTTTTCTAAGTATTTAAATATTGCTTGTATATCAGCAGTCAACTGCTCAATTGCTGATATACAAGCAATTATCAATTTATAAATCTAATGCAGACTGCTGATTAATCAGCAACAGTTATAAACCCATATTTCATCAGGGATTTAGCCAAATCAAACCCAGACTGGCTTCCAGGGCTGCTTCCATATCAGCAGCATGTTAATTAACCCCTTCACAGGAAAATTGGCACGATAGCTGCTATATGCTTATTAGTTAATAAAGGAATATAACTTTTGGCTATTTCAACACCGATTTTTCAGGACAGCTTTGAGTCACGTGAACCGCAGTCCGCCCTGGAGATTGCACAGACGCTGGCAGCAGAATTTCGCCTGACGGCTGTCGAGCGCGACGAGGCCGGAGGCACGCCCAAGGCTGAGCGCGACCTGATCCGCAGCAGTGGCTTGCTGGCGCTTTCAATACCAACATCTGAAGGCGGACTGGGGGCGGACTGGCAAGAAACCATGCAAGTGGTTCGAGAGTTTGCCAGGGCCGATAGTTCGATTGCGCATGTCTTTGCATTTCATCATCTGATGTTGGCCACTGTACGCGCCTTTGCGCGGCCTGACCAATGGCGTCCGTGGTTCGAACATACGGCAAGGTTGAACTGGTTCTGGGGCAATGCACTCAACCCGCTGGATGATCGCACCATCAGCCGCCAGGTGGAGAATTGGCATGAATTCTCCGGCAAAAAAAGCTTTTGCTCCGGCGCGCTTGATTCCGAAATGCTGATCGTTTCCGCCTACGCGCAGGATACGCACGAACTGGTGGTGGCCGCCCTGCCTACAGGCCGCACCGGCATCGGCGTATTGCAGGACTGGCATAACATCGGCCAGCGCCAGACCGATAGCGGCAGCGTAAATTTCGAGAAGGTGCGTGTAGAAGACAATGACATCCTTGCAGAGCCAGGCCCATTAAGCACCCCATTTTCATGCTTGCGCCCCCTGCTTGCCCAGTTGATCTTGACCAATATCTACCTGGGGATTGCAGAGGAAGCATTTGACGATGCCCGTCATTACACATTGAATGAAGCTAGGCCCTGGCATCGCTCCGGGCTGGAACACCCTGCAGACGATCCTTATGTGCTCGCGCATTACGGCGAATTCTGGGCCAGCCTGCAAAGTGCCCGGGCATTGACCAACCTTGCGGCCGCAAAGTTTGATGAAGCCTGGCAAAAACAGGAAACCCTGACCGAAGAGGAACGCGGCGAGGTTGCCATTGACATTACCTCTGCCAAGATCATCGCTACCAGGATTGGGCTCGACATTACCAGCCGCATGTTTGAGGTTGCAGGTTCAAGAGCCACCCATGCGGGCCTGAGGCTTGACCGGCACTGGCGCAATCTGCGCACCCATACATTGCATGACCCCGTTGACTACAAAATCAAGGAGCTAGGTGAATGGGCGCTGAAACACCAGTACCCGACACCCACATTCTATTCATGAATATATTGGACAACGATTATATGGGACTCGCCCATCAAGAATATGAAAGCATTTACTCGAAAGAGGAAGAAATGAACCTGCTGACGCTCCCCAATTCCCAATCGCTTACCACGTCGATTCGAGCGACCGCGCAAGTATTTGAGGATGCAAAATCCCTGGCGCTGCTTGCCCGTATCCAGAAAATAGCGCCCAGCGATGCCAATGTCCTCATCATAGGCGAGACCGGCACCGGCAAGGAATTAATTGCCCGCCATGTCCATGACTTGAGCCGCCGTCGGGAAAAACCGTTTGTCGCCGTCAATTGCGGCGCTTTTTCCGAAACCCTGGTTGAAAGCGAACTGTTCGGCCATGAAAAAGGCGCATTTACCGGCGCTTTTTCCGCCAAGACAGGCTGGTTTGAAGCGGCGAATGGCGGCACCATCTTCCTGGATGAAATCGGCGACCTGCCCTTGAGCATCCAGGTGAAACTGCTGCGGGTATTGCAGGAGCGTGAAGTGGTGCGCCTGGGAGCGCGCAAGCCAACCCCCATCGATGTGCGCCTGGTCGCCGCAACCAATGTACGTCTCGAAGAAGCCGTGCTGGCAGGGCACTTCCGCGAAGACTTGTTCTACCGCCTGCGCGTCGCCCACCTGGAAATTCCAACCCTGCGCGACCGTCCCGGCGACATTCTTCCCCTTGCCGAGTATTTCGTCAGTGAATACCGCCGGCGCCTGGGTTATGGAAAAGTCGACATTGATGAAGATGCCACGCGCAAGCTATTGGCTCACTCATGGCCGGGCAATATCCGCGAGCTGGAAAATGCCATCCACCATGCACTGCTGATCTGCAAGGGCAACCGCTTGCGTAGCGAAGACCTGCAGCTATCTTCCATACAGTTGCATCGTGTGCGCCAGGAACATGACGGCAACAGCTCGGTCGACCCGCTGCAGCAGGCATTGCACCAGTTGTTCGAGACCGGGCATGACGCGCTTTACGACCATATCGAGGACACGCTGGTGCGCACTGCCTACCATTATTGCCACAACAACCAGGTGCAGACTGCGCGTCTTCTGGGGGTAAGCCGTAATATCGTCCGGGCAAGGCTGATTAAGATGGGCGCAATTTCTGCCTTGAAATAACTGGCATCACAGTCAGATTTACTTTAATCTGCCTGTCTGCGTGATTTGCAGCTGCATTCAACCATTGCATTACCCATATGAGTACGATCAGTAAAATATCTTCTTCCACCCTGCCTACCAAATACGGTCAATTCATCATCCACGTATACCAGGATGTCCAAAGTGGCCAGGAGCATGTGGCGCTGGTGGCAGGTCATGTACTCAATAACGAGAACGTGCTGGTACGCGTCCATTCCGAATGCCTGACTGGCGACATCTTTTCCTCAAACCGCTGCGATTGCGGCGAGCAACTGGTACTGGCGCAAAGCATGATTGCCGAAGCCGGCCAGGGTGTCTTGCTCTACCTAAAGGGACATGAGGGCCGCGGGATTGGCCTCTCGAACAAGATTCACGCCTATGCCCTGCAAGACCAGGGGCTGGATACGGTGGACGCCAACCTGCACCTGGGATTGCCAATTGATCAACGCAGTTATAGCGCTGCCGTGGATATCCTGAAGGACCTAGGCGTGCATTCCCTGCGCCTCATGACCAACAATCCGGAAAAAGTATCCAGCTTGCAGCAAGCTGGCCTGACGATCAATGAGCGCATCCCGCTCGTGATCCAGCCGAACCAGGATAATCTGCAATATTTGCTGACCAAGCGGGACAAACTGGGACATTTTTTTGCTCAACCAGAAATCAGCAATCCGGATTTTGGCGAGCTTTAAGAGCCTATAATTGAATGTAATACAATAAAAAGAGCGGGCAAGGCGCTCTTTTTATTGTATTAATTGAAATTCCGCTTGACGTGATGCAGGTGGTAGCCGTACTGCTCGATGTCCTTGATGATCAGGCCCGCATCATAGTCCGCATGCCTATCATCCTTGTTCACCTCGACATCCGAAGTCTGGTGGACCAACTTGGCATAATCGGGATCAGGCACATCAATCTTTGAAACATCCACCCCTGCCCTTACCGAGATATATTTGTTACTGCTGGTAGCACTTCTATAAATATCCACTTTCATGATGGTCTCCATCCTGTTGATATTCAAAAGCTTGGCGTATGCAACTCATGCATACTGGTTGAGATACGACCACAATTTTAAACAGAAGTGCCCTCTCATCTCAATCTTTGCGATCCACCCCGAGTTCAAGCGGCATCTTCACTTCGGCTGCGCTTCCTGACTGCTGACGCAATGGATTGACGTGCAACTTGCCGGGCTCCAGCGCCAATGTCTCAAGCAGATAACCCTGGACCACCTCGGCACGGGCATTGGCCAGCGCCTGCAGCCAGGCAGGCTCAAGCCTGGCATCCTGGTTAAGCGCGTCCAGCAACTTGCCATAACGCGCCACCTCGTCTTTCTCCGCGTTGATGGATTCCAGGGACTCCGGCTTGAGTTGCTCCTTGCCAAGCTTGTCCAAGGCGGAACGCACCTTCTTGTTATGCGTATCCACCGGCCCCGGCTTTTCTCCCGGTTGCAACTGGATGCCCATCTTGGCCGCCACTTGGTTGCGCACAAATTGTTCCTGCAAGGCACGCCCATCCACCTTTTCATCGCTGACAGGCGCAATCTGCAATACCAGGGCCGGCCTCTTTGCCAGCGCTTCGCTGATTGCCTTGAGTTTTTCCTGCTCAGGCGGTGCCAGCTCCGCACTGCCCGGGTCAAACTCCAGTGCCTCAAGTTTGTCCGAGCTGATACCAAGCAGGTTGCCCAAAGCACGGAATGGCGAGGTAACGATCTTGCCCAGCACATTGACGATAGCCTTCCAGACAATCTTGCCGTAGCTGAACTCCGGATCGTCCAGGCTGCCGGACACCGGCAGATCCAGGTCGATCACGCCGCTGCTATCCTCCAGCAAGGCAATCGCCAGGTCCAGCGGCAGGTTGACCGCATCCTCGCTGTCGACTTGCTCCCCGAGCTTGAGCTTGTTGACGATGAACTTGTTCTCACCCGCCAGTTGGCGTTCCTTGATCTTATATTCAAGGTCCACCGAAAGCTTGCCGGAATCGATGCGGCGCCCCGCAAACTTGCCCGAATATGGCGTCAGCCGGTTCATCTCCAGGTTGCGGAAAGCCAGCTTGAGATCGGTGAACTCGGTGGCCTGGAATGGCTGCACCGAACCACGGATACGCGCCGAGCCGTAATCGTCCACCTTGCCATCCAGTTCTACCTGCGCGGTAGAGCTTGGACTGGTAGATAAGCCATTGACCACGCCGGACAAGGTATGGATATTCGTGCCAAACTGCGGGGTCAGAGAAAGGTCGGCAAACTCCAGGCTGGCCTTGTCGATGCGAATGCGCTCCACCGCGACAGGAAAACCTTCGCCTTCCTTGGCTTCCTGTGTTGCAGGCGTGTTCTCTGCGGCAGAATCCCCTTGGTCGCGCAGGATACGCTTGACGTTGAGCGTACGGTCTTCATAAATGATGAACTTGCCATTCGGCTCGACAATGCGCAGTTCGCCTATATGCAGCTTGTCCGGGGCAAGGCCGAACTGGAGGTTGTCGGTTGCCAGGCTCTTCCAGCCAAGGAAAGGCTGCCCGCCCTCCTCTTCGACGATATCAAGCTTGTTGATGCTGAAGCCGCCCTTGTACAGCACGGAAAGCTGCTTGCCGGACTTGATGTTGAGATTACCCGCGGTATTCGCCGCGCCGTCATTGAGCTTGAGCAACGCTGCCTGGTTGATGTAGGGCGCAAACGGCTTGAGCGAGAAGTTGGCAAGCTTGAGCTTGAGGTCTCCCTGCAACGGCTCTGGAGCCAGCTTGCCGCTGCCGCTGAATGCCCCGCCCTGCTTGACCTTGAATGCCAGGCTGACAGGCAATGCGCGCTTGGTATCGAGCGAGATATCCTTGACCTCAAGCGCAGCTTGCTGGATATCCAGCGCGACCGGCTGCGGCGTGCTCCTGTCCTCGATATGGATAGCGGCGTTTTCCAGCGCGAAACGTTTAAGATCCAGCACCCATGGCGAAGCTTGCTGCTGCTTGCTTGCCTCAGCCTTTTTGCTAGTTGCCGCGGATACGGGTTCCAGCATGGCTTGCCAGTTGAGCGATTTAGCATCCTTGAGCACCTTGGCATCCAGCCCGCTCAAGACAATCGCATCCAAAACCGCCCTGCTTTGCGCCAATTCCAACTTGCCGTTTTGCAAGAACAGCTTGTTGAGCACGGCAGCGGGATCTTTATACAAGGCAGACTGCAACCTAAATGGCCCGACTTCGCTATGGACATCATCCAAGCTGATCTCGCCTTGCCGGCTCGCAAACTTGAGATTGAGGTTGATATCGTCCACGGCAACCTTCAATGCATGCTTGAAGGCATGATCCTCATAATCCGCCTTGAATCCCGCCAGGTTGAATTGCCCCAGGGTGATCTCGAACGGTAGTGCCTGCTCCGGCTCCTGGCTTTCCTCAACAGGCGCATTTTCAGTTTCAGCCGCAGCAACATGCAACTGCTGCCAGTTCACTAGGCCATTGCGCGCGCGTTCGGCATGCAGATTGCCTTCAGCAAGCTTCAGTCCAGCAATGTCCAGCTTGCGTTGCTGCAAGTCCAGGCTGGCATCCTCCAGCGCCAATTGCGGCAATGCCAGCAGGGATTTTCCAGCCTGCTCCAGGCGCAAATCACTCAGCCCCAGCGTCAGTCCGGCAAACTGCACCTGCGTTTCTAGCGCAGCGCTATATTCGAGTTTTGGCAGATCCAGTTGCAACTGCTGCAGGCCCAGTTTGCCAGCCTGGTCTTGCGATTGGAGCAAGGTGCCTGCCAGGGCGCTCAAGTTCAGGCTCAGGTTACTGACAGTTGCCTGCGGCTTATCTTCCACCATGGCAAAATGGTAATCCAAGCGGGTCTGCAGCACCCCTTCATCCAGCCTCACCGGCAAAGCGTCAGGCGGCAATGCTTTGAGCAGCTTGGGCAGGTTGACTCCCTCCAACTCCACCTTCCCATTGGAAACAATTGGGTTAAGCCCCAGCTCGCCTTTCCATTTCAGTGTCCCGCCTTGCTCTGGCAGCTTGGCCATGATGGCATAGTCCCCAAGGTCTTCCGGCAAGGTGGAAAAGCCATCCAACTCCAGATCAAGTGGCTCCAGCACTGCGCGGAATGCCTCGGCGCGATTACGGTCCACGTATTCAAAATCACCGTGCTCGATCAGAATATGATCAATCAGCAGGCGTACCATGCCCTCGGAGGGTTCCTCCTTGGGATTTTCATTGAGCTTGGCAATCAGCGCGGCCCAGTTGCTGCTGCCCTCAGGCGTGATTTCAAACGTCACGTGCGGCGCACTGAGCAAAATATCCTTGAGGCGCCAGGCAAAACGGAATAGTCCGCTCAGTTCAAGATCGGCATGCAGGCGCTCAAATCCGGCCAGCTCGCTTCCTTCAGGCGTTGTCAAACGCAGCTTGTCGACAGTCACTGCAATCCGCAATGGGTCATAACTGACCCGCTCGACATCCAGCCTGCTTGCCAGCTTGTTTTCCGCGACCCATGGCAATACTTTTTGTGCAATGGGATTGACTGCAAAATAGCCAAACAGCAAATAAGACACCCAGAAACCCAGCCCCATCAGGAATGGCAAGCTGCTTATTATTTTTTTAGCCCGATTCAGCATAAGTCCTCCATTTTTTTGCCTAGTATAACAAGGCAATGGCTACAGCCAATCTAGTACTAGACGCGTTCCACTGGCCTGGCGAGGTAAAACCACTCGCTGCCAGGCTCTGCATGTGGGTTGGGGAATACGATATGTACGGTCTCAACAGCACGGATTTCCTCGCCGCTGGCGCGTGTGCCAATCAACGTACCCGCGCTCAGGCATTCAAAGCCTTGCCATTCTCGCGCCAGGCTGTCAGCGGGGTCAACCTTATCCACTACCTCAAACAGGCGCAGGGTTTTTCTGTCCGGTGTTTCCTCTGGTTTTTGATTGCCGCTCAATCCCAGCCATGCCAGCGTATTCAGAATGGCCTGATAAGCGACCTCCGGAGCAGAAGCATCTTCATGCTGCCCGCACTCCAGGGTTAACCCATAGCCGCCCTGGCTACGCATGTACTCGGTTGTCCCCACGCCATAGCGCACATCAGCGTCTGGAGTCTCATGCACACTCTGGCCCTGCCGGCGAGTGACGCCACTGGCATATGTATCCAGCCAGCCATCGACAAACAGCTTTACCCCAAGATGCCGGGCCAGCGCCTCCTCTTCTGCATCATGTGCAAAAGGCTCTAGACTTCCTTGATTGTTCTTGGGCCCCAACATTGCAAAAGGCTCGCCAGGTGTATGAAAAGAATGCAGGTCCAGCAGCACATCATGATCCGCCAACAACGGGCACAGCCAGTTGGCAACATAGTCTTCGAATTGCTGGGGATTATCGGTCGGAAAAAGCTTGCGATTCAGGTTGCGTTCACCGCCGCGGCTATATTGCTCTCGAGCGAGCGGATTGCAGACCGGCACAAAAGTAACCTCACCCGCTGCGATATCCAGTCTGCCGTCCTCAATGTCATTGATGACACGACTGATTGCTAATGTGCCACAAGGCTCATTGCCATGCACACCACCCAGCACAATCAAACGTTTGCCAGGCTGCATTCCGCTAAAAGAAATAGACTGGAAGTGATAACTCATGCCTGATTATCACTGGTTAGGGGCATTTTGTGCAATTCATCGCCACATGTTATATCTCGATTTAATATGCTTTTAAGGGCTATGGATGAAATTCTGTATTGTTTCAACTTTCCAGACATCCATGAATAAAGTTTATTATTTGAAAGTTATCGCCAACCCATTGAACTTGAGGCTGATTGGTTTTCACCTGAGTTAACCTGACCTACAGATGAGTCTTACGAACTTTTTTCTTTTCTATGCCTATGTTGTTCTTCGTTGTCTGTCGCTAAAGTCTATCAACCTTAACTTGGATGAATACAAATGCTCCACCACATCTCATTCGCTGTGACGGATATCAAGGCAAGTGCTGCATTTTATGATGCTGCTCTTGGTGCGTTGGGGTATCGGCGAGTATTTGAGGACGACACTGTAATTGGCTACGGCATAGAAAACGGAAAAGACAAGTTCTGCTTAAAGCTTCGTGCACCGGCAACACCGCCGGGGCCTGGTTTTCATCTTGCATTCTCAGCACCAAACCGGGTTGCGGTAGATCTCTTTCATGCTTCAGCTTTGGCAGTAGGCGGGCGTGATAATGGTCAGCCTGGCCTGAGACCTCACTATGGCGCAAATTACTACGCTGCGTTTCTGATTGACCCCGACGGTCATCACATTGAGGCTGTGATCAATGATCCGGTATAGATACCACCTTTAGCTAACCATTTGTTTAAGCTAAGCTTACATCACAAGTAGTATATGACAAGCAAAAAATCGCGCCTGATCAGGGAGGATTGAGGCGCGTAGGCTACTCTGGTGGAGTAACGAGAAATGTACTAGCCTCCATCCAAAAACTAGTGCAACTTTATATTACGCTTTAGATAAAAACATGAATATAAGACGATCTTACTGAGCACTATGATTTGAAAAAGCGCCTTGACGGAGGGCTAGGATGCGCTGTCAGATAAGTAAACAATAGGTAGACTCGAATGGATTCTCTACATGATCCATGCTTTTATTTATCCCCTCAGGTATCCTCAATCAAACTTTAAATTAATGATTTCTCAAAAAAATTCCCTAATGACTTGTCAATAAAATCTTACATGTTTATCAGATAGCATCGGATGAATGGGCATGAAGACGAGGATTATTGTTGAGTCGCGTTGCTTATCCCATTACCTTAACTCCAGAAATATTATTACCAAGCAACGTGCCTTCTGGAAGTAAGGAACCAAAGGAGATAATCATGGTAGACAAGACACAAGCTCAAGGCGGTGCTACTGATCAGCGTCAACAAGGTGGTACTAACCAGCAGCAAAATAAAAATGAGCAGCAAAAGCAAAGCGGAGCTAACGATAAGCGCCAGCAGGGTGGAACAAACGATCATCGTCAGCAAGGTGGCAGTGATAAAAAACGCTAATGCAATCTAGATAAGGTCAGCAAGTGGTTCAATCCATTTGCTGATTTTTATTCGTCTGGGAGTAATTAACCAAGTAACAAACTGATCATGCTGAGCATTATTGGCCTCATCCCTCACTTAATTGCGGTAGAAATTCACTCCAAAGCATAACCTTGGTCATGCGATATTTAGAATGACACTTCAGGTTTACAACAAATGGATTAACCAATCATGATCGATCGAAGGAATTGGAAGGTTAATGAAGCGCTAAATGCCCCAATAAATTTTGAACACTCTTGAAACCGCGCTGTGACGCGGGTTTATTGGCGGAAGCGGTGAGATTCGAACTCACGAACCCTTTCGGGTCGCCAGTTTTCAAGACTGGTGCCTTCAACCACTCGGCCACACTTCCGCTTTGACATCAGTCGTGGTGACTGAAGAAAGGCGGTTATTCTATCACAAGATTAATCGTCTTCTACTGCCATTCCTGGAAAAAGTACGTCGGTAAAGCCAAATTGAGCCAGGTCGCGAATGCGCATGGGGTAGAGAATACCGTCCAGGTGGTCGCATTCATGCTGTACCACTCTGGCGTGAAAGCCGCTTACTAAACGGTCTATCGGATTTCCATACTGGTCAAAACCGGTATAGTGCAGGCGCTGGTAACGTGGCACGACACCTCGCATGCCGGGTACGGAAAGGCAGCCTTCCCAGCCGTCCTCAAGCTCCTCCCCTATCGGAGTCAAGGTTGGATTGATCAACACGGTGTAAGGCACCTGTTCGGCATCCGGGTAGCGTGGATTATGGCCTACGCCAAAAATCACCACACGCAGGCTGACACCAATTTGTGGCGCTGCAATACCAGCGCCATTTAAATGCGCCATGGTATCTTCCATGTCCTTGATCAAGGCATGAAGTTCGGGTGTATCAAATTGTTTGATGGGCTCAGCTTTTTGCAATAGCAAAGGCTCGCCCATTTTCAGTACGGGTCTAACAGGCATGACCAACCACCACTCTTTCTATCAGATTGCGCACACGCTGCATGGTTTCACTCAGCACTTCGCCCATGTCTTCATATTGGATGCGATGCAGGCTGGTGCCACGCCCAGCCGCATGGTTGGCAACCGGGCAAATCGCGGCATAGCTCATGTCAAGCTCGCGAGCCAGGGCAGCTTCCGGCATGCCGGTCATCCCCACCATAGTCGCGCCATCACCTTCCAGGCGATTGATTTCTGCCGCTGTTTCCAGCCGGGGGCCCTGTACACAAGCGTAGACACCGCCATCCACCAATGATTCGCCGATGTTTTGCGCCGCTTCCAGGCATAACTCACGCAAACGTGAGCAATAAGGTAGCGTAAAATCGATATGCTTGACTGGCAGGTCACCCCCATCATAAAAGGTATTTTTGCGGCCATGGGTGTAATCAAGAATCTGGTCAGGCAAGGCAATCACGCCAGGATTGAGGCTGGGATGGATGCCGCCAACGCTCGCCACGGAAACAATATTGCGCACACCCTCAGAGTGCAGCGCCCAAATATTGGCACGGTAGTTAACGACATGTGGTGGGATGGTGTGCCCGTGACCATGCCGGGGCAGGAAAATAACCTCGTAGCCACAGATATCACCATAGGTTAACGGCCCGGAAGGCTCACCATAAGGCGTGCGTATGATCTGCCTGCGCTTGATCTTGAGATTGGCCAGCTTGGTTAGCCCTGTTCCACCGATAATGCCTAGCATGAAAACTCCACGATTTCAGATTGGCACATTGTAGCGCAACAATCTTAACTTGCCACAAAGCGCGGTCACAGGCGTTTTATGGCATACTTTATGCCGCTTATGACGACATCCACCCACGCCACCATCCAGCAGAGCATGGCGCTTGCCAAGGCTCACTATGAAAACTTTCCGGTTGCCTCTTTTCTTCTGCCAAAGGATTTGCGCGCGCCCGTGGGTTTGATCTATGCCTTTGCCCGCCAAGCTGACGACTTTGCAGATGAAGGCGATTTGCATCCTGAAGAACGCCTGGCATTGCTGGATGATTTTCGCCTGCAACTGGACCAAATCCGCGATGATACAGTGCCGGACACCCCTCTATTCCAGGCATTGCATAAGATGATCAAGGAACGTGGCCTGCCGCTGGAGCCATTCTATGACCTGCTTTCCGCGTTCAGCCAGGATGTAGTCAAGGCACGCTACGTCAATTTTGGCGAGGTTATTGATTATTGCCGACGATCCGCCAATCCGGTCGGTAGGCTGATGCTATATCTATACCATGCCGCCACACCGCGCAATATTGCCTTGTCGGATGCTATCTGCACCTCGCTGCAACTCATCAATTTCCTGCAGGATATAGAGATAGACTACCGCAAGGATCGTATTTATCTGCCGCAGGACGAGTTGCAAAAATACAAGATCAGCGAACAACAGATTGCCAATAAAAATACCCAGGGCACATGGAGCCTGTTTATGGAGTTTCAGATCAATCGCACACGCAAGCTGTTGCAATCCGGCGCTCCTCTCGGGCTGGCATTGCCTGGCCGAATCGGGCTGGAAATGCGCATGATCATTGCTGGTGGGGAACGCATCCTGAAGAAACTGCATCATGGCCGTGGCGATGTCTTCAACCAGCGTCCAGTGCTCAATGCCGTTGACTGGACTTATATGTTTTATCGTGCGGTGAGGAAAAAATGAGTCCGCAGGAATATTGCCAGAAAAAGGCCGCAGCAAGCGGCTCCAGTTTTTACTATAGCTTCCTGTTCCTGCCTAAGCCCAAGCGTGAAGCCATCACTGCCTTGTATGCCTTCTGCCGGGAAGTGGATGACATTGCCGATGAAGTGCAGGATATCAATGTTGCGCAAACCAAGCTGCACTGGTGGCGCGGCGAAATTCTCAATCTTTACCAAGGCAAGCCGCAGCACCCGGTAACGCAGGCACTGCAAGGGCCGGTGGCGGAATTCCAGCTCAAGCAACAGCATTTTCTGGAAATCATCGATGGCATGCAGATGGACCTGGAGCAAAACCGCTATCGTGACTTTGCTGAACTTGAGCTTTACTGCTATCGCGTTGCCAGCGTGGTCGGCCTGCTTTCCGCCTCTATTTTCGGCTACAGCAATCCGCAAACCCTGCAATATGCACTGGACCTGGGCATGGCCTTCCAGCTCACCAATATCACGCGCGATGTCGGTGAAGATGCCCGGCGCGGCCGCATCTATCTGCCACAGGACGAACTCGCGCGCTTTGGCGTGAGCGAGCAGGATATCCTGCTCGCTCACGCATCTGACAATATGCGGCAATTGCTGGAGTTCCAGGCGGATCGTGCTGAACGCTATTACGACAAGGCCCTGGCCGAACTGCCACCTGAAGACCGCAAGCTCCAGCGTACCGGCCTCATCATGTCGGCGATCTACCGCACCTTGCTCAAGGAAATCAAGGCAGACGATATCCAGGTAGTGCTCAATGCCCGGGTTTCCCTGACGCCTATCCGCAAACTCTGGCTTGCATGGCTGACATGGGTACGCAACTAACGCCGCATGTTGCCGTAATTGGCGGTGGTTGCGCCGGGCTGGCTGCCGCTGTTGCCCTCACCCGTGCCGGCGTCAAAACCACCTTGCTGGACTCCAGTCACCAATTGGGAGGACGCGCGCGCGGTATCGGCTGGCAAGGCGTCACCCTGGATAACGGCCAGCATATTCTGCTGGGGGCGTATGTCCAGTCACTGAAGCTGTTGCAAACCTGTGGCGTCGATATTGATGCAAACATCCTGCGTCTGCCGCTCAAACTTGAAATACCTGGCGAGTTCTCGCTGACAGGCAAGCAGCGCTTACCTGCCCCATTACATATATTGTTTGGCTTGCTGCAAGCACAGGGGCTGACGCTGGGTGAACGTTTGGCCGCAGTGCGATTTATGGCTAGCCTGCGCTTCAGGCAGTTTCGCTTGCCGGCAGATATGCCTTTACAGCAGTTGCTGGCGACACAACCGCCGCGCCTTATCGCCATGCTATGGGAGCCTTTATGCCTGGCAGCGCTCAATACCCCGCTTGCTACAGCAAGCGCGCAGACTTTTCTCAACGTATTGCGCGACAGCTTCGCGCGCAGGAAGTCTGATAGCGATTTGCTTCTCCCCCGTGCCGACCTTTCTATCCTGATTGCCGAACCCGCCGCCAGGTTCATTAAAGTGCATGGCAGCGAGATCAGGCTTAATACACCGGTGGAAAGCCTGCGAGAGCGGCCCAATGGCATACAACTGAAATTCAAAGAGGCATCCGAGGATTTCAGCCACGTGGTTGTCGCTACCTCGCCTTTCCGTGTGGCGGCGCTTTTGCAATCATTGCCTGGCATGAAGGAAACCGTGAGCCGGTGCGAGGCATTGGACTACCAGCCGATCTATACGGTGTATTTGCAATATTCTCCAGAGATACGGTTACCCAACCCCATGTGTGGCCTTGCCAATCAACTTGGTCAATGGGTGTTTGACCGCGGTCAGCTTTATGGACAAGCAGGATTAGTGGCAGTGGTGATCAGCGCTGAAGGCAGGCATCAAGGGTTAACGCAAGCATCGCTGGCGATTAACATACATCAGGAGCTGCAAATTGTTTTCCCCATTCTGCAGACAATAACGCCGCTCTGGCATAAAGTCGTGGCGGAAAAGCGTGCGACATTCGCTTGCATTGCCGGACTTCAGCGTCCTGGACAAACCACCGCTCATCCGCATATATGGCTCGCTGGGGATTATGTCGGCACCGGCGACACGTTACTGGACTACCCCGCGACGATTGAAGGCGCGGTAAGAAGCGGATTCCAGGCTGCGAAAAATATTATCAATTCACTTTAAATATATATTTTAATATTATGATAATTAATGATATTTATGACTTTATCTTACACTGGGGAATCATGAGCCTCTCTCTGTGGATCGCCAGCCTGCTTTTCCCCGGGATCAAGTTTTCCTCACGATCTTCGCTGTTAATTTCAGCACTGGTACTGGGCTTCGTCAATGCCGTTATCCGCCCCCTGCTGCTGATTCTTACCTTTCCACTGACCTTGGTAACGTTCGGCTTTTTCGTGCTGGTGGTCAATGCATTGATGATCATGCTGGTTGCCAAACTGATCAAGGGATTTGAACTTTCCGGCTTCTGGACTGCATTCTTTGCCAGCATTTTCATTGCCATACTGGGCTTTTTGATTGAATGGATGCTGCCTAGCCAGGGTGTTGCCTTAATACCGATGAACAGCAGCCCGGATACCATTTCAATCTAGTCCATAGCGCCAGATATCCATTAGCAAATTTGTCGGGAAAATCGCATTCTCCCGCCCATGGTTATTTGATATGCTTGAGCTACGGGAATTTTTTAGATAGTCAGCAAAGCCCAATTTCAACCTAACAAAAAGCAAAGACCACCACCTTGCGCATCCTTTTTGTCAGCTCCGAAGCTTACCCCTTGATCAAAACAGGCGGTTTGGCCGATGTCAGCGGTTCCCTGCCTGCAGCCATTCGCGAGCTTGGCGTTGATATCCGCATTTTGCTGCCAGGCTATCCCGTTGTTCTGCAGAAGCTGCATGGCAAACGCCAGATTGCACAGCTATACGGATTGCCCGAGGTTGGCAGCATTAACCTCTTGCTGGGCAAAATGCCGGATACTGATGTTGAAGTCATGGTGATTGAAAATGGCAGGCTCTTTAATCGTCCCGGCGGACCATACAACGACAGTTACGGCAATGACTGGGACGATAATGCCCTGCGCTTTGGCATCCTCTCCAAAGTTGCGGCAGTGTTGAGCAGCCAGGATTCGCCGCTGCAGGACTGGATTCCCGATGTTGTTCACTGCAATGACTGGCAAAGCGGCCTAACCCCGGCATTTCTGCACTATTCAGATACTGCCCATGCCAAATCCATGATCAGCATCCACAACCTGGCATTCCAAGGCAACTTCCCGCCGGAGTGGGTGCAGCGCCTGGGCTTGCCCGATCATAGCTACCAGATGCACGGCCTTGAGTACTATGGAAAAATGTCTTTTCTCAAAGCTGGCATTTACTATGCAGACAGCATTACCACCGTCAGCCCGACCTATGCACGTGAAATCCAGACTGAACAATACGGCTTCGGCATGCAAGGCTTGCTCGCAACGAGAAGCCACGAAATTTATGGCATATTGAATGGTATTGAAACCCAGGAGTGGAATCCGGCAACCGACCCTTATCTTGCCAAGACGTATAATATTGAGCATCTTGCCGACAAGAAAATCGTCAAAAAAGCCCTGCAGGTCCAACTTGGGCTGGAGGCTACCCCGCACAAACCCTTGCTTGGCGTAGTCAGCCGCCTGACGCATCAGAAAGGCCTGGACATTTTCCTCTCTGTTGCAGAAAGGTTGCTCGCCAGACACTGTCAGATTGCCGTGTTGGGAAATGGTGAAACGCAAATGGAAAATGGCTTCAGGGAGCTGGCCCGCCGCCACCCGCACCAAGTCAGTGTTACCATCGGCTACAAGGAGCCTTTGTCTCACCAGATCATGGCAGGCTCAGACATGTTCATCATGCCGTCACGCTTTGAGCCTTGCGGGCTCAACCAGATGTACGGCCTGCGCTATGGCACCCCGCCTATTGTTACCCGTACCGGGGGTCTGGCAGACTCGGTGCAGGACAGCAATACCGCCACAATGAAAAACAACACCGCAACAGGATTTGTACTGGAATCCGCAGACTCGCGGCAACTGTTAAGCGTCGTGGAGCGTGCATTGGTCTATTACCAAGACCCTAGGGCATGGCGTAAAATCCAGCGCAACGGCATGCGCCGCGACCTCAGCTGGACTAATAGCGCGAAAGCCTACCTTGATTTATACCAGACGCTCGCCCGCCGCTGATTTTTCTACGTTTTTCTCAATCTAAAAAGCAAAATAGCAAACTGTTACAACTATTTAACAGTTTGCTAACCATTTTGCCTTTTCCAGCAATAATTCAGCAACACTTCATACTTAATATGGCACCTAACGTAAAGTAAATGGCATGAACAGTGTTCATTTATTTGCGAGCTTTCTCCAAAGCTATACTTCTCCTCCCTTAAGGGTGCGCCTGACGCACCCCTTTTTTTACCTTTTTATTGGAGAGAAAGCCTACTCCAGGCGGAGGAAATGCTCGCGGTAATACTTCAGCTCATCAATAGACTCGTAAATATCCGCCAGCGCTTCATGCTTGCTGCTTTTCTTGAACCCTGCAATCAATGCCGGGCGCCAGCGCCTTGCCAGTTCCTTGAACACGCTGACATCCAGGTTGCGGTAATGAAAATAGGCTTCAAGTTCGGGCATATAGCGCGCCATGAATCGCCTGTCCTGGCAAATGGAATTGCCGCACATGGGGGATTTTCCGGCAGGCACGAACTCCTTGAGAAAGGCGATCATTTGTTGCGATGCAGCAACTTCATCCAGGGTGGATGCCTTCACCTTGTCAATCAGGCCAGAGCGCCCATGGGTTCCCTTGTTCCACGCATCCATGCCGTCCAGGACGGCATCGGACTGATGAATAACCAGTACCGGCGATTCTCCCAGCACATTGAGTTCGGCGTCGGTAACGACAGCAGCCAGTTCCAGAATGCGGTCGCTATCTGGCAGCAAACCGCTCATTTCCATATCCAGCCAGATGAGGTTGTCGTTGTGTTGTGACATAATGATTTCCATTAAAATGTGACCGCATGCAAAGAAAGGTGAACCTTCCACCGCTTTCTTGCTTCAAAATAAACATAATATTTTAACTGATAAACATGCAAATGATGGCTACAAACCTGACGATCCTCTTCATATCTCTTCTGGTGCTCACCACGGCAATCCGTATCTGGCTAGGCCGGCGGCATGTGAGCTACATCCAGACGCACCGTAACAAGGTGCCTGATGCGTTCAATTCAAGCATCAGTCTGGGCGCCCACCAGAAGGCCGCCGACTACTCTTCTGCAAAAACGCAGTCAGCAATCCTGGAAACCTCTGTGCAAGCCGTATTGCTGCTGTTGCTTACCGTGGGAGGCGGTTTGCAATTGATCGACAATGCCTGGCGCGGCATCTTGCCGGAACATGACATCATTCGCGGCGCCGCAGTCATCCTGAGCGCATTGCTGGTGAGCAGCCTGGTTGACCTGCCTTTCGATTATTACCGTACTTTTGTTATCGACCAGCATTTCGGCTTCAACAAAATGACGCCTGCCATGTACTTTATCGATTTGGTCAAGCACAGCATTGTTGGCCTGCTGCTGGGTGCGCCATTACTGTTTGCCGCCCTGTGGCTCATGCAAGGGGCTGGCGACTACTGGTGGCTGTATCTTTGGGTGGTATGGAGTGTATTCAACCTCCTAATGCTGGCAATCTACCCCACCTTCATTGCCCCGATGTTCAACAAGTTTTCCCCATTGGGCGATGAATCCTTGAAAACGCGTATTGAAACCTTGCTGACCAAATGCGGCTTCAAGTCCCAGGGCCTGTTCGTGATGGATGGCTCTACACGCAGCAGCCATGGCAATGCCTATTTCACCGGCTTTGGTGCAAGCAAGCGCGTGGTGTTCTTCGACACCCTGCTGGAACGCCTGAATGGAGACGAAATCGAGGCAGTGCTGGCACACGAGCTTGGCCACTTCAAGCACAAGCATGTCATCAAGCGCATTGCCCTGATGTTTTTTGTCAGCTTCATCGGCTTGGCGCTCCTAGGATGGCTTGCCCAGCAGGATTGGTTCTATGCCGGGCTGGGTGTAAACCAGCCCAGTGATTACATGGCCCTGCTTCTGTTCCTGTTGGTCAGCCCGGTCTTCCTGTTCCTGTTGCGCCCACTGCTAGCTGGTTACTCGCGCAAGAATGAATTTGAAGCAGATGAATATGCAGCACAAAATGCAGATGCCCGCTATCTGGTAGAGGCCCTGGTCAAGCTGTACCGCGACAATGCCTCCACCCTGACGCCCGACCCGCTGCATTCGGCATTTTATGACTCGCATCCGCCTGCGAGCATACGCATCGCCCGCTTAAGCACGTTTACAGCACACTAAACCTTGCTGAATGACTTATTAAGCGGTTTGGTCGTAGCTTCCTACGGCAAACGCTATGGTGTGGAGTTGGAGGATGGGCGTGAGTTGAGTTGCGTGACGCGCGGCAAGAAGACGGATCTTGCCTGCGGCGACCATGTCAAGATCAAAACCACCGGTCCTAATGAAGGCGTGGTAGAGCAGTTGCAGCCTAGAACCAGCCTGCTTTATCGCAGCAACAGTTTCCGCAGCAAGATGCTGGCTGCCAATGTCAGCCAGGCTGTCATTGTGCTGGCAACACAGCCTAGCTTTTATGAAGAATTGCTCAACCGCTGCCTGGTAGCTACCGAGGCAGCTGGAATCAAGGCCGTGATCGTGCTCAACAAGTGCGACCTTGATAATGCGGGTGAAACCATGGCGCGGCTGCAGGACTATGCTGCGCTCGGCTACACGATACAACCATTATCTGCCCGTGAAGACATAGCACCACTCAGGCAATGGCTCAAGGGAGAAACCAGCGTATTGGTAGGCCAGTCCGGCATGGGGAAATCTACCATCGTCAATGCGCTGCTGCCAGATAAAATGATCAAGACACAGGAAGTTTCCACGGTATTGGATAGCGGCAAACATACGACAACCGCAGCTCACTTGTACCACCTAGACGCGGAAAGTCATTTGATCGATTCTCCTGGGCTGCAGGAATTTGGCCTGCACCATCTGGATGCCGAACAACTCGAACTGGCGTTTACCGAATTTCGTCCTTACCTCGGTAAATGCCGTTTCAATAACTGCCGCCACCTCAAAGAACCGGAATGCGCCATCCAGGCTGCCGTGGCTACAGGTGAAATATTGCCCCGGCGTCTTGCCTACTACCAGCAATTACGCCTGGAAATTGCATGACCACCGCGCTGGTGTCCCATCCTGATACGCTGTTGCATGTCATGGATGGCAAACACCCGGAGTCTCCTGCACGCATTACCGCCATCATGGATGCGCTAGCAGAGCAACATCTGATTGGCAAACTGCAACGCCATGAAGCACCACAAGCCACTGATACAGACCTGCAACGCGTGCATGATGCGGCCTATATCCGGCATATTCGCGATATTGCTCCTCGTGCTGGTGTCGTGCGCCTGGACCCTGACACCGCCATGGGACCGATGTCGCTCACAGCCTGCCTACACGCGACAGGCGCGCTCATCAAAGCGACTGACCTTGTCATGCAAAAGCAGACTGAAAATGCCTTTTGCTGCGTGCGGCCGCCCGGCCACCATGCCGGCAAGGCGCGTGCTGCGGGATTCTGCATTTTCAATCATATTGCTGCCGGGGTGGCCTATGCGCTGGAAACCTATGAGTTGACACGCGTCGCCATTCTGGATTTTGACGTGCACCACGGCGATGGAACGGAGGATATTTTCAAGAGCGATCAGCGTGTGATGCTATGCTCAACCTTTCAGCATCCGTTTTACCCGCACCGTGGTGCAGATACGCGCACAGATCGCATGATCAATGTGCCACTGCCTGCACAAAGCGGCAGCCAGGCATTCCGCGAAGCGGTATTGCAAAACTTCGCACCTGCCTTGCAACGTTTCCGGCCGCAGATGCTGTTTATTTCTGCCGGGTTCGATGCCCATGAGAATGATCCTCTTGCCAATCTGCAACTCAGCACCGACGATTACCGCTGGATAACGCAATTTGCCATGTCAGTTGCCGCGCGGCATGCAGAAAAACGCATAGTATCCGTACTCGAAGGCGGCTACCACCTCTCCTCCTTGGCACAATCCGCAACGGCACACATCCGCACCCTGGCCGGACTTTAGGCACTAATGATGCATCAGCGTCGTGAGGCTGCTGCAGGTTTTACTGCTATAATCGCGCCATGCAAATTACCACCCGCCTTGAATTCGATGCCGGGCATCGTATTCCCAGCCATAAAAGCCAGTGCCGCAATCTGCATGGGCATCGTTATGCCCTGGAAATTACGCTTTCCGGCAATATTATTGAGTTAGAGGACGCGTCGGACAATGGCATGGTCATGGACTTTTCCGATGTCAAAGCCATTGCCAAGCGTTGCGTGGTGGACCAATGGGATCATGCGTTTCTGGTATACCAAGGAGATACGGCAGTTCTGGAATTCCTGCAAAGCCTGCCTGAGCATAAAACCGTTATCTTCAACACTGTTCCGACGGCAGAAAACATGGCAGCAGAAGCCTTCCGTATCCTGAAGGCGCAATACCACGACATCTATGGCACTCAGCTCAAGCTGGAACGCGTGAGGCTGTATGAAACGCCTAATAGCTGGGCAGATGCGCTAGCTTAACGCAACTATTGCGTCCAGACGCAAGCGCCGCCTTTTGTCAGTGCCTGCAAGTATTCTTCATGTGAGGCCTGCTCGGTTTCGTTGGCGGCCAGCACACGCAATGGCTTGCTGCGCGTCAGTTTGAGTTCACCATCACTTTCCACCGGCCCGCTATCCAGCATATCGATCATCAAGCTTTCCTGCCCGCGGGTCATAGCCATATAAACATCCGCAAGCAGCTCCGCATCCAGCAAGGCGCCGTGAAGCGTACGTGAAGAGTTGTCTATGCCATAGTGGCGGCATAAAGCATCCAGGTTGTTGCGCTGGCCAGGGCGCATTTCCTTCGCCATTTTCAGCGTATCGATGATCTCCAGCACGCTGTGCTCGATATTTTGCCGCTCGATTCTGGTCAATTCAGCATTAAGAAACCCGATATCGAACGGAGCGTTGTGGATAATGAGGTCCGCGCCGGAAACAAATTGCAGAAACTCATCTGCAATATCGGCAAAACGTGGCTTGTCCTGCAAAAACTCCAGCGTGATGCCATGCACTTCCTGTGCTGCCTCGTCTATCTCGCGGTCCGGGTTGAGATAAACGTGGAAATGGTTGTTGGTCAGCCTGCGATTAAGCAGCTCAACGCCAGCAATTTCAATAATCCGGTGCCCTTGGGCAGGATAAAGACCGGTAGTTTCAGTATCGAGGAATATCTGGCGCATGTTCGTTTCCTATAACACCGCGCGGCCCAGCACTTGGTCCACGCCCTTGTTAGCCAATGTATCGGCCCGCTCATTGCCCGCATTGCCTGCGTGGCCCTTGACCCATATCCACTCGATCTGGTGCTGTTGCACCAGGGCATCCAGGGCTTTCCAGAGATCAACATTCTTGACTGGCTTTTTATCGCTGGTTGTCCAGTTTCTGGCCTTCCAGTTGTGCACCCACTCTGTTATCCCTTTTTGCACATAGGCTGAGTCAGTATAGATTTTCACATTACATTGGCGTTTAAGCGCTTCCAGCGCACGGATCACCGCAGTAAGCTCCATGCGGTTATTGGTAGTGCCCAGTTCGCCGCCCCACAGCTCTTTTTCATGTCCGGCAAACGATAACCATGCCCCCCAGCCACCGGGACCAGGATTGCCTTTGCACGCCCCGTCAGCATAAATCTCAATCACACTGCTATCACTCATGTTTGTTCTGTACATCCGTTCTTTGGGTTGGTGTGGGCAATAAGCCGGCCTTGAGCTTGGACTTGCCCCATACGGGCTTGATCAAGCGCATGCCTATTACCCGTTTTTTTGCCAGGACGAAGTATACCCCACCCATCAAGGGCCACAATCGCGCACCCAGACGCTCAACTGAGCCCAGGCGCCCATGTCCGCTGCTATTCCGGAATGGGGGCATATGACAGGCCATCCTGGCCTCGATTACCTCGAAGTCGAGCAAGGCCAGCCAGTCCTTGACTCGCATCAGGCTGAGGAAATTGGCGTCCCAGGGATAATCATCATTATTGCTTGCCAGGCGACGGATTCCCCATGGGCTGACCGGGTTAAAACCAGTCATTATGATATGTCCTTCCGGCACCAGCACCCGCGCCGCTTCCCGCAGGGTCTGATGTGGATGCTCGCTGAAATCAAGGGTATGGGGCAATAACAGCAGATCCAGGCTGCCTGCCTGAAGCGGAAGCTGATGGGATTCACACTGCATCAGGCCGCCTGCCACATCCGCACCGAATTGATAGGGAATGCGGCAGTGACGCAGCAATGGCATTGCAAGCATGCCGAACTGCATGGCATTGAAACCGAATATATCATGCACCGCTTCGTCAAACAGAGCCTGCTCCTGCTCTTTCAGATATTGCCCCAAAGGGCTGGCAAGCCATTGTGCTTGTTTCTCGGTTGACATCAGCATCCCAACATATCATTAATAGGCACTATATTGACTCACTGACTGCTCAGATGCTTGAAATTATCCCTATTCCCGCATTCAAGGACAATTATATCTGGCTATTGCACGACCATGCCCATGCCATCGTGGTAGATCCTGGCGATGCAAACCCTGTGCTGGCCGCCCTCTCCACGCTGCATTTGCAACTGGACGCTATTCTGGTCACTCATCATCATCATGACCATATAGGCGGCGTGGAGGCATTGCTTCATGCAACACCAGCCATGGTGTTCGCCCCGAGCAAGGAACAGTACACATTCCCGCATCAGGCAGTCAGTGCTGGCAATACATTAAACTTCTCAGCACCGGCACTATCCCTGTCGGTACTTGAGGTTCCCGGCCATACCTTGGAACATGTGGCCTATCATGGCAATGGCATGCTATTTTGTGGCGATACATTATTCGGTGCCGGTTGCGGACGGCTATTCGAAGGTAGCCCTAGGCAAATGTATACCTCGCTGCAGCAACTGGCGCAGCTGCCGGCCGATACAGCGGTCTATTGCGCCCATGAATACACCGAACATAACCTGAAGTTTGCCCGCACCCTGGAACCGCAACATCCTGTTTTGCTCGCCCGCCAGCAGGCGACTAGCAATATGCGCGCTCAAGGCTTGCCCAGTGTGCCATCCACTATAGCGCTTGAACTTGCCACCAATCCATTCCTACGCTGTCATGAACCAGGCGTGATTGCCGCCTCCGGCAGTATCAATACCGACCCAGTCAGCATTTTCACTACGATCCGAGAAATGAGAAATCATTTTTAATCATTAACATAGTTTAATGATTTCAAGTAAGGTGTTTATTTGTGCCACAGACTTGACGCTACATTCACTCATTCGCTACTATCCTAGCACCCCGAAGCCATCCGAGAAGTACGAATGACTGTAAAGTCCCTGCTGAAGCTGGTATTGCTTGCATCGCCCATCATTGCAGCTCCTGCGGCTTACGCTGTCACCAATGTGGTTGGCGACGAAATCATTATTCTTGGAGATTACCCTAGCGACGATATCGCGGGTTATATGCCAGAAGGCTCTGTGGCGGCAGGCGTGCAAAACCAAAACAAGGATACTCTCGCCAGCCTCGATCTTTGGCAGCGCATCAGGGACGGCTACGGCATTCCCGAATTGCAATCACCCATTACCAGCACCCATGAAAGCTGGTATTCCTCACGCCCCGATTACGTCAAGCGCATGGTCGATCGCAGCCAGCGCTACCTTTACCATATCGTCGAGGAAGTACAAAAGCGCGGCATGCCGACAGAGATTGCGTTACTACCCATGATAGAAAGCGCTTTTAACCCACAGGCGCTCTCGCGCAGCAGTGCTTCGGGCATCTGGCAGTTCATTCCCTCCACCGGCAAGAACTTCGGCCTCAAGCAAGACTGGTGGATGGACAGCCGCCGCGATGTGACTGCCGCCACCAATGCTGCCCTCAATTACCTGCAAAAACTCTATATCATGTTTGGTACCTGGGATCTGGCACTAGCCGCCTATAATGCGGGCGAAGGCACTGTCAGCCGAGCCATTGCCCGCAACCGCAGCCTTGGCCTGCCGACCGACTACCAGAGCCTGGAACTTTCTGAAGAAACAAAAAACTACGTTCCTAAGCTGCAAGCGGTCAAGAACATCATGACCAATCCGCAGCAATATGGCCTGAACATCCAGAGCATTCCTAACCGTCCCTATTTCACCAAAGTCACAGCCCCGCAGCAGATTGACGCAAAACTTGCCGCCGAACTGGCGGAAATCTCTTACGAAGAATTCTCATCGCTTAACCCCGAATACAACCGCCCCGTCCTCACCGCCAATGGCAATGTCCATGAAATCCTGTTACCTATCGGCGCCGCCGAGATTTTCACCAGCAACCTGGCTGCATACGACAAACCGCTTGTCAGTTGGCAGACCTACCATGCCAAGCGTGGCGAGCGTATGGACAGTATCGCCCGAAAGTTCGGCATAGAGCCGGCACAACTTAGAGACATCAATGGCTTGAGTGCCAATAATATAAACAACAACATGCCTCTACTAGTTCCTGTCCAGGTAAACACTAATAAAGAAGCAACCATTGCCGTGGCAGACCACAGCCAAATTCATATCCTGACTGCCAATGCATCAACATCCAGCAATGTCAGCCATCAGGTCAAGGGCGGTGAAACCATTAGCGCAATAGCCAAGCGCTACAGCATCAGCAACCAACAGTTAATGAGTATGAACGGATTAAAGTCCAGCAATCTCAAGCCTGGCCAGATACTTTCCATTTCGGGCGTACAGCGTGCACCCAGCCCCTCCGGGAACGCCGCGAACCGTCATTATGTAGTCAAACGTGGCGATACGCTGGATAGCATTGCCCGGAAATTTGATGTGCAAAGCAGAGATTTGAAACGTTGGAACAACCTGATGGGATCACACATCGTGCCCGGCAATAAGCTGACTGTTTCCCGGCCTGGTGAGGCTTAATGGTTTATATGCGTGACTATTTTTTTTCTGTATTGAACTCCAACCGTGTCGTTGCCTTACTGCTAGTTACCAGCCTGGCAGCTTGTGGACGCTCCCCAGTTGATCAAGTGGTCAATTATGATATTGAATATCCGCCGGAAGATGGCGGAACAATGATAGACGCCACACGCGGGGAACCAGGTGGACTCATTACCATGATTGCGGGAGATGCGGCTGCCTCAGCGGTGTCACAGAATATTTTCAACAGCCTGCTGCGCTATGACAAGAATCTAGAATTTGAAGGAGAGCTAGCTGAGTCCTGGCAAATTTCGCCCGACCAGAGAGTGATCACCTTCAAGCTCAAGCCCGACCTCAAGTGGGCCGATGGCAAGCCTCTCACGAGTGCTGATGTATTATTTACCTGGCAATTGCTCACCGACGACAAGACCAGGACCCCTTATGGCTCCGACTACAAGCTCGTGATCAAGGCTGAAACACCCGATGCCCGCACTTTCAGGGTCACTTATGCCGAACCCTATGCTCCTGCAGTCAACTCATGGGCTGGCATGGATGTGCTTCCCAAGCATTTGCTCGAGGGCCAGGACATCAACAATACGCCTTTTGCACGCAACCCTGTCGGCAGCCATTATTACAAGCTGGAAAAATGGCGGCCCGGTGAGCAGATTTCGCTAGTGCGTAACACCCTGTCCACTCAAGGACCGGCACGCATAGATCGCCTGGTCAGCCGCTTTATTCCCGATGAAGCCTCTCAATTCCTGGAACTAATGGCCAACAATATCGACACCATGGCCTTGTCCCCAGTGCAATACGCGCGTATTTTTCCTGCAAGGCCCGAACTCCAGCAAAAATTCGCTTTGTACAAGGAGCTCGGCAATAGCTACACCTATCTTGGCTTCAACCTGAAACGCAAACCATTCAACGATATCAGGGTACGCAAGGCCATCAATTACGCTATAAACAAACAGGAGCTGATCGACGGCGTACTGCTTGGCATGGGGGAACCGGTGGCTTCGCCTTACAAGCCGGGTACGCGCTGGACGAATCCCAACCTGAGTCCGTACAGCTACGACCCAGCCAGGGCGCGCGAATTGCTGCGTGAGGCAGGCTTCAAGGACACTAATGGCGACGGCATCCTGGAACGCAATGGCAAGCCCTTGACTTTTGAGATACTCACCAACCAGAACAAACAGCGCGAAATGAGTGCCGTACTGGTCCAGCGCAGGCTCAAGGAAGTTGGCATCGACGTGAAAATACGTGTGCTCGAATGGGCGAGCTTCATCGGCCGCTTTATCAAAACTGGCGACTTCGACATGGTATTGCTCGGCTGGCAACTGGCCATCGATCCAGACCAATACGCAATTTGGCATTCATCGCAACAGGCCCCGGGCCAGTTCAATTTCATCGGCTACAAGAACCAGCGCGTAGACCGGTTGCTGGAGCGTGGCCGCATGGAGCTGAATCCCGACAAGCGCATGAAGATTTACCATGAGTTTGCCGAAATCCTGTTAGAAGACAGTCCCATCGTCTATCTATTTGCGGGATACGGCTTGCAAGCCATGCATAAACGCATTAAAGGTATAGACAACCCCGCCCCTCCTAAGGGCATTGGGCACAACTCGCAGGATTGGTATATCCCCAGGCCATTAAGACGCACGGAGATCAGCCAGTGAGCTCCATCTATACAACTGCAACTTCCCGCTCTCATCGCGTATTGCTTTGCCAGAAAGCCAGCGCATGTTGAAATATCTATTAAAACGCTTATTCTGGATGGTGCCTCTGCTGATAGGTATCAGCTTGATCTCCTTCCTGATCATTCATCTCGCTCCTGGCGATATCACAACCACCGAGGCTGGATTCGACCCCAAAGCCAGCGAAGAATCGCGGCAGAAACTCCGCGAACTCTATAACCTCGACAAGCCTGTGATCGTGCAATACGGCCTATGGCTGCAACGCATAGCCAAACTGGACTTCGGCACCTCGTTTGCCTCGCACCAGCGTCCGGTGTTCTGGCGAACTAAGGACAAGGATGGCAACATTACCCCCGGCATGATCCAGGAAGCACTGCCCATCACCCTGCTCATCAACGTGCTGAGCCTTGGCCTGATCATCGTCATTGCCCTGCCCCTGGGCGTAGTATCGGCGCTCACACAAAACCGCCTGCCGGACCGTGCTATCACGCTATTCGTATTCGTCGGATTCGCCATCCCTGGCTTCTGGCTGGCATTGCTGTTGATGTATTGGACTGGTGTCGTGAACGACTGGCTGCCGATATCCGGCCTACACAGCCAGGGCGCCGAGCACATGAATTGGCTCGCATACGCCTGGGATGCCTTGAAGCATTTGACGCTACCCGTTTTTATCTCTGCATTGAGCGGACTTGCTGGCATCTCCCTATTCGTGCGCAACGGCATGCTGGATGTATTGCATCAGGACTACATCACTACTGCTCGCGCCAAAGGCCTGCCAGAAAATACCGTCGTCTATGGCCATGCATTGCGCAATGCATTGTTGCCGCTTATCACCATTTTTGGCCTTTCCATTCCAGGCCTGATCGGCGGCTCCGTGATTGCTGAATCAATCTTTGCCATCCCTGGCATGGGCAAGCTATTTTACGATGCCGTATTGATGCGGGACTTCCCCGTCATCATGGGTATACTCACCATAGGCTCTGCCCTGACATTGCTTGGTAACTTGCTGGCCGACTTGGCTTATGCCTGGGCCGATCCGCGCGTACGTCGTGGAGTGATGCAATGAAACGCGCACTGTCCAATCCGCTAGCCCTGTCCGGCTTCATTATCATTTCCGGCATATTCCTGCTGGCACTATTCGCACCATTGATCGCGCCTTATGATCCGGATGCAATTGACGTCAAGGCAATCCTGCTGAATCCTTCCTCCATTCACCTGATGGGCACTGATGGGCTAGGTCGTGATGTATTTTCACGCATGCTATTCGGCGCTCGTATTTCCTTGCTTGTCGGTTTGGTGGCTGTAGGCATTGCCACTGCCATTGGTATCGTGCTTGGGGCGATTGCCGGTTATTACCGCGGCTGGGTAGATGTAGTCATCATGCGTACGGTAGACGTCATGCTGTCGATCCCCACTTTCTTCCTGATCCTCGCCGTGATTGCCTTTCTCACGCCATCCATCTGGAACATCATGATCGTCATCGGCCTCACTTCATGGATGGGCGTCACTCGTCTAGTACGAGCCGAGTTCCTAAGCCTACGTAACCGTGAATTCGTAATGGCATCAGAAACCCTGGGAGCCAGCGACAAACGACTGATTTTCAAGCACCTGCTGCCCAACAGCATGACGCCTGTCATCGTGAGTTCAGTCCTGGGTGTGGCAAGCGCAGTATTGATAGAGTCCGGCCTCAGCTTCCTGGGACTGGGCGTGCAAGCCCCTCAAGCCTCCTGGGGCAATATTCTCACCGATGGCAAAGAATACATCCAATTTGCATGGTGGCTATCCTTGTTTCCCGGCTTTGCCATCTTGATAACCGTACTAGGCTACAACCTATTCGGTGAAGGGCTGCGCGACGTATATGACCCTCGGTCATCAAAATCCCGCTAATATCCATTTTGAGCGTATAAACTCCGTACCCATGCTTGTGGGTACTTTATAATGCGGTTAATAACCTATGCTATGAACAGCTAGTAGCCAATATTCTCAATAAAAGCTTGATTACAAATACCCTACGAATTTCTGCAAAAATCTAACTACATGCCTATCTGCAACATGATGAACTTTATACCCATGTGCACTGCTATCTCAAAACGATTAAAGAATATATTGTTGAACACTGCAAACATGGATTTCCATTAGCCGAAGAGGTATATAAGTGGACAAATCCTGTGTCCGTGCTTGCTTAGCTCAAAAACTAGAGCAGCAACAATACCCACCCATACAAATCAATACAAAACAATAAGATGAAACCATTACTATTTAAATAGTATCAATAAATATTTAGCTCGACTTGATCAAACCTCTATACTAGAACCCGCCCTAACATTCTTTTTAATTATATAAATATAAAAATATAGTTATTTACTTGCTAAGAGATGGTGCGTATATTCTATATAAATTACAAGAGGGCTTTTGAGCAATGCATGCGGAACTATGGAACTATGAGCGCGCACTTGAAAGTGCGGATCAAGTCATCACCCACCCTAACCCAAGCGCGGTTAGTTTATCAGTTCGCGCCAGTGCACTAGTTTTTAGTGACCCTCGCTCCCAGAGCTTATTGAACCTAATTGAGAAAATTTCAGAGAGCAATGCCACAGTATTGATTATTGGCGAAACTGGTACTGGCAAAGAGTTAATTGCTCGCCACATACATGCATTGAGTAATCGCCGTGATGGTCCTTTTCAGGCGATCAATTGCGGTGCTTTTTCTGAGACACTTGTGGAAAGTGAATTATTTGGCTATGAACGTGGAGCATTCACGGGCGCAGTCAACTCAAAAACAGGATGGTTTGAGTCCGCGAACGGCGGCACCCTGTTCTTGGATGAAATCGGGGACTTGCCACAATCAACTCAAGTGAAACTATTACGTGTGCTTCAAGAGCGTGAAGTAGTCAGGCTAGGCTCCCGCAAAGCAACACCGATTGATGTCCGTTTAATCGCAGCAACTAATGTTAACCTGGAAGAAGCTGTCCGTGCCGGCCGCTTTCGTGAAGACCTTTACTACCGCATTAAAGTTGTTCCAGTAACACTTCCTCCTTTGCGTGAGCGCCCTGGCGATATCCTGCCATTAGTAGAACATTTTCTTAATGTCTATAGGACTAGGTTACATACCGAGGCTCCAAAGCTTACTCCCGAGACTATTCAACAACTACTCGAATATCCATGGCCAGGAAACATCCGTGAATTAGAAAATGTCATCCATCGAGCATTATTAATCTCGACAACTGGGATACTCTATCCTAAAGATCTGGGATTACCACTGATTAATAGCTCAATTGAAAAACATGAGCATCGCACTCATCTCTCTACAATAAGCAACGACTTGGCATCAGGATCAACTACCCCCCCCAGTATTGAGGCGTATCAGCTAGAAAGAGTTTTAAATCAATTATTTGAGAATCGGCCACCTCACTTATTTGAACTTGTAAATTCTGTACTCGTTAAACGAGCATATGAATTTAGTAATAAAAATCAAGTTCATACAGCGAAGTTATTAGGCATTAGCCGAAATATATTACGTACAAGACTCAAAGAGTTGAAATTGATTTCATAGCTGAGTAGTAGCAAAAAGCACCATTGCCGCTTTTCGCTACTACTCTAATTATTCAGGCTACCAAGGTCTGAGGTTCTTCTTGCTTCAAAAGAAATACTGCCTGCTCGACTGCTATTTCAACACGCTTATGAATGGCATCGCTGGTCAACTGATAATCAGTAAACTCCGTGTCTTTGGCGTAAATAGCTGTAGGCGTTGTGTAGATGCTGAAAAAGCTGGCCAATGTGCGCAACTGATAATCCACCACTAAGGCATGTTGGTCACTCCCCCCAGTCGCGGCAAGAATAGCCACCTTGCCTACTAAAGCCTTAGGGTCAAGCAAATCAAAGAAGTGTTTCAGCAATCCAGCATATGAAGCCTTATAGACTGGGCTTGCAATAATGAGAAGGTCAGCTGCCTGCAATTTCGCATATGCCTCCGACAGCTCAGCAGGAAAATTACTGTAAGAAATGGTGCTGCCCAATACCTCTGCAATCTGAGCAATATCAATAATCTCCGCTGGTGCATGCAGTTTTTTCGATGCACTAGCGACGATTTCCTCCACAAGTACCTTTGTCCTAGAAGGCTGTGTCAGACTACCCGAGATACCTACTATTTTTGCCATACCAACTCCTGCTTACATTAATCAATCATGCCAAGGCATGCTATGAACAGATTCAGCAATAAAAGTGCCAGGGCAAAATGTAATTATAAATCAAATACAAACACAATAAACACTCCTTATCCAATTATAGGATAGGTGCTGTCATAACAGTTGCCCTGCTGATAATATGCTGATTAATCAGCATATAAATTCAGAATCATTGCTGATTGTGCGACAGCCAAGCTAATAGGTTGTAGCGGTGAACATTTGAGTTGATTCAGACACCAATTCAATAAATAGCTATTTATGCAATCTTAAATATCTGCACAGCCCTCCTCAGGTTAGCTGCCTGCTCATCAAGCGCACTGGCTGTCGCCGCAGCTTCTTCTACCAATGCCGAGTTTTGCTGTGTTGTCTCATCCATATGGGTAATGGCAATCTTCACTTGCGCTATGCCATTGGCTTGTTCGCTGGAGGCAGCCGCAATTTCTTCAACCAAAGTAGCCACCTGATTGACTGAAGTAGCTACCTCATGAATAGTTTTACCAGCAGCAGTCACCTGGCGAGTTCCGGTATCTACAACTTCCCCGGAGGATACGATCAAGGATTTGATTTCCTTGGCGGCACTGGCACTGCGTTGTGCCAATGAGCGAACCTCGCTAGCCACAACAGCAAACCCCTTGCCTTGTTCACCGGCCCTGGCTGCTTCTACTGCGGCGTTTAATGCAAGAATGTTGGTTTGGAATGCAATGCCATCAATCAGCCCAGTAATTTCTTCTATCTGTCTCGATTTGCTGCTGATTTCCTGCATGATTTCCACAACTTCACTCATGGCCACCTCACCTTGTCTTGCCACCATGGCGGCATTTTGTGCCATACCACTGGCAGATTTCGCGTTCTCTGCATTCTGAGCTACGGTTTCTGTCAGTTCCTCCATACTGCTTGCCGTCTGCTCAAGCGAAGTCGCCTGCTCCTCCGTCCGATGTGACAGGTTATTATTACCTGATGAAATCTCGCCCGTCCCATTACTGATTTGCTCCACACCTTCACGCACCACACGCACGGTTTGCGCAAGGCTGTCCTTCATGTCACTAAGATAAGGATATATCTGTCCCGGACAGTTCTTGCCAAACGGTTCTATGCGGAAGGTCAAATCTCCATCAGCAATCTGCTGGAAATACTCTTTCACTTGATCCAAAGGCATACGAACGAAATAAACAATATAACGATCCGCCAGGAACAGCAGTATGAAACATGTGATCAGAACCGCTACAACAGTGGCTGTCATCAATCTGCGGGCATATTGGGCGTTTTCCAGCATTTGCAGGTGCTGCTGTTTCACTTGCTTATTTACCTCGGCAATGGAGCTATCAAAGTCACGGCTGGCACCGATGACTACAGCAATATTATGTTGTTTATATTGCGCAATATCTTCCTTATCCAATAAATTGGCCAATTTTTCCACGCCATCATGCACAAGCTTGCTGTAATGTCCTTTGAGTTGTTGTACTGCTGCCTCTTCCGAATCTGGCACATATTGCAAAAACTCATCGAAACTTGTTTTAGCCTGTGCAAGCGCTGAGGAGACTGCCTTTGCTTCAGCATCAGCTTCACTTTTAGCATCAGCTTCAAGATACTCACTCTGCCGTGTCAACCTCAATCTGGCACGCAACAGTCGATCATTGGCTTGTGCCAGAGCCTGGCTCTTCTGCAATATGGCATGACTGGATTCCAACCTATCACCAGCTGTATGCAATCCGCTCAATCCCAACACTGAAAGGGTAATGATCAATATACTGATAAAAATCAGTACAATAATGACCATGCGATGAACGGTAATGTCCTTAAGAAATTGTTTCATGCAACCCTCGCAGTTAATTTAAATCTAGGTATGCCAGAACACACTGATGCCTTGATTATTTAACGGGAGAGAAAGAAGAAAGTTTAAATAAATATGCAATTTGCAAATTTATTGGAATTACCGGATTTGCGAATTCACTAAGAATAACTAATGAATACTCATACTTGATTGGTTAAAGCTTCTTACTATTGAGCCAATAGGCTCCCACCCTGCCTTTACCCTTGACATCCACCCAGCCGCGCTGCTCAAAAAGATAATCTTGCTTGAGCAACTCATAAGTTGCGGCAGATACCTGAATTTTATTTGGCAATCCAGTCTGTTCCATGCGGCTGGCCAGGTTTACTGCATCTCCCCACAGGTCGTAGCTGAATCGGGTATTGCCAATGATGCCCGCCACAACAGCGCCACTGTTGATCCCAATGCGCATAGTCAAGGGCAATCCAGTTTCTCGGGAAACTTCGTTGAGCAAGAAGGGTATTTCCAGTGCCATATCAGCAATCACATGTGCGTGATCATCACGAGCATCAGGCGCGCCAGCAATCACCATGTAGGCATCACCGATGGTCTTGATTTTTTCCACGCCATATTTAGCCGCAAGTTGGTCAAAACGGGAAAAGACATGGTTCAACATATCGACAACTTCAGCAGGCGTCATGTTGGTAGATATCTGAGTAAAATCCACCAGATCGGCAAACAGGATAGTCACTGCATCATGGCTATCTGCAATCCTTGCACTATGTTGCTCATGCAAACGCTGCGCCACCGAATCCGGCAATATGCTGCGCAGCAGTTGTTCTGAGCGAGACTTTTCCACGGCCAATGCCTCAAGCACCTTGGCTTTTTGCGATTGAAAATAACGCATGACGATATAAAGAATGGCAGAGACACCCGCCATATTGATAGCAAAAAATGCATCCCTGACATGGCTGGGGATAGGCAGTGCATGCATGGAAAACAAGGTGTTTAACTGCCATGAAAGTACCGCAAGCACGACAAATAAAATGAACCAGGGCGTGGACTGGCGCGTACCAAGAATCATCAATGCACCTACTGGCGAGAGTATGGCCCAGAACGCCACTCCGCTAGAGGCCTGGAAGCCGCCGATAATCCATTGCATAAAGAACGGCATCACCAGCAGCATGACCAGCTGGGTAAAGGTAAAGGCATCAAAGCGCTTGAAATGATAAAACACCAGCAGGCTGGTATAGGAAATGATGATGTAGACATACGGCACAGCCGCCATGACGGCATAGCCCTCCCCCAGGCTGGAGAGGGTGAATATCCAGAATACGCAAATCAGGCTTTCCGCTAGCACAAGAATGGATAGGATGACAACGCCAAGCACCATTGTCCTGGCGACTTCAGGAGGCTTGTTCCCCAGGAAAGGCTGAATTAGCTGCATTAAATATCGGTCAGCCCGCAGCATGATCGCGTTCTCTTTTTTGTTGTAATTCAATTGATTTAGCCAATATATAACAAGGTTGATAGATAATCCATCCCCATAGCCACGAGTGAAAGCACTGGCTGTTTCAGGCGGGTTTGGGTTAGAATTACAGCTGGCGGGCCTCCCCGCATTGCAAAGTAGCCAACCTGGTCAGGTCCGGAAGGAAGCAGCCACAACTATTGAAGCAAGTGCCGGGGGTTTGGCTCGCCTCTTGAATCAGCACGAGCCTGACTGATAGATGGTTCCTTACTCATCTAAGCCTTAAAGCATCCATCAGATCAAGCAAAAGCAGGACCCTGTAACGCATGACATCCATTGAGTTTACACGCCTATGAGCTATCAGGTTCTTGCCCGCAAATGGCGTCCGAAATCCTTTGAGGCGCTGGTAGGCCAGGAGCATGTAGTGCGTGCGCTCACCAATGCCCTGCAGCAGCAACGACTGCATCATGCATACCTGTTCACCGGCACCCGCGGCGTCGGCAAAACCACACTTTCGCGCATCCTGGCAAAATCCCTCAATTGTGAAACCGGCATCAGCGCGCACCCCTGTGGTCAATGTGCTGCTTGTGTCGCTATAGATAAAGGCAGCTTCCTGGATTATGTCGAGATGGATGCCGCTTCCAATCGTGGCGTGGAAGACATGACCTCGCTGCTGGAAAAAGCCATTTATGCGCCTACGCAAGGCCGCTATAAAGTCTATATGCTCGACGAAGTGCACCAGCTTACGGGCCATGCCTTCAACGCCATGCTCAAAACCCTGGAAGAGCCGCCTGCACATGTCAAGTTCATCCTGGCAACTACGGACCCGCAAAAAGTCCCGGTCACTATTCTTTCCCGCTGCCTGCAGTTCAACCTGCGGCAGATGTCGAGCAGCAGCATTGCCGAACACTTGCAACATGTACTGACTGAGGAAAATATCACTTTCGAACCTGTCGCATTGCAATTGATCGGCCGATCGGCCAATGGCAGCATGCGCGATGCCCTCTCGCTGCTGGATCAGGCCATTGCCTACGGCGGCGACAGCGTCAATGAAAAAGAAGTGCGCGCCATGTTGGGCGCCATCGACCAAAGCTACCTATTCGACCTGCTTCACACCCTGCTCTCCCAGGATGGCAATGCCTTGTTGGCACAGGCGCGTGCCATGGAACAACGCGCCATCTCATTTGACGCGGCACTCAATGATCTTGCCAACCTCCTGCATGAAATTGCCATTGCGCAAGCAGTGCCGGACAGCATTGCACAAGATCATCCGGAACGGCAGACACTCCTGGATATCGCTACTCGCATGGGGGCGGAAGAAATTCAGCTTTATTATCAAATCGCACTGCTGGCAAGACGCGATCTTGGTTTGGCGCCTGACGAGTTTGCCGGATTCACCATGGCACTCTTACGCATGCTGGCGTTTAACCCAGGCGATCAGAAATCTCCAGCACGGGCAAAGTCGGCATCTTCAGGCGCTACCACGCCCAATATTGAAGCTGCGGTGCCGCCGCGGGCGAGTTCTGCGTTGGCAAACAGTCAGCCAGCAACCCGTACTCCGGCAAGTACGGATCCAGCGCAGCCTCCTTTGCAAGAGGAAGCGCAATCCAAACCCGTGCCGCAACCCATTATCGAACCTGAACCTCAAAGTGAGGCGGATGTACCGCCCTCAGGCGTCACCCGCAGTTTTGACGGTAATTGGCGCGCATTGGTAGACCGGCTGAAACTGGGTTTGGCGCGCGCGCTGGCCCAGAATTGCGAACTTGCAAGCTTTAGTGATGATCACATCGAATTTTCGGTACCTCCTACTCAAAAGCATCTGTTGGGCATGGGTTACGAAGAGAAGTTGCGATCCGCTGTAGAACAACACTTTGGCCGCAAGATCAAAATGACATTTTCACTAGGCGGCAGCGGCAATACCCCAGCGCACTTGATGAATCAGGAAAAAGCCGCCCTACAGGCACAGGCAGAAGATGCCATCCATAGTGATGGTTTCGTGCGGGCGCTGATCAAGGACTTTGGCGCGCAGATCATTCCATCCAGCATCAAACCACTTCAATAAATCCGGAGGATAAAGACATGATGAAAGGCGGCTTGGGCAACCTCATGAAGCAGGCCCAGCAAATGCAGGACAACATGAAGCGTGCCCAGGAAGAACTGGGCAAGGTCGAAGTAGAAGGCCTGGCGGCTTCCGGCCTGGTCAAGATCACCATGACCTGTCGCCATGAAGTACGCCGCGTCAGCATTGATGACAGCCTATTGAGCGACGACAAGGAAATATTGGAAGACTTGATTGCAACCGCATTCAACGATGCTGCACGCAAGGCGGAATCTACATCTCAGGAACGCATGAGCAGCCTGACGGCAGGCCTGCCTATTCCGCCTGGCATGAAACTGCCTTTTTAACCTAAGCGGCATATCTCAAATAGATGCGTAACCCGCCTGCTCTGGAACAACTGGTCGAAGCCCTGCGTTGCCTGCCCGGAGTGGGTCCGAAATCGGCATTGCGGATGGCTTATCATTTATTGCAACGTGACCGCAAAGGCGCAGGGCTGCTGGCGCAATCACTTGACCAGGCTTTGCAGGTAGTCAGCCATTGCAGCCTCTGTAATAACTTCAGCGAGCAAGAGATTTGTCCACTATGCGCCTCAGCTGCGCGCGACCGCTCACTGCTTTGCATCGTTGAAATGCCAAGCGACCTCATGATGCTGGAGCAGACCCAGTCGTATCTGGGTATGTATTTTGTCCTGATGGGCAGACTTTCCCCGTTGGACGGTATTGGGCCGCGAGACATCCATCTGGATAAACTGCTCAAACGCGCCCAGGATGGAGAGGTCGAAGAAGTGATTCTTGCCACCAATTACACGGTGGAAGGTGAAGCGACCGCGCATTACGTCAGTGAATTGTTACGCGCCCGGGGCCTCAAGGTCAGCCGCATTGCGCGCGGCCTGCCTATGGGAGGCGAAATAGAACATGTAGATAGCGGCACACTGGCTCAAGCGATGCTTGAGCGCCGCCATGTAGGTTAACCAGCCTCGTCTATACGCTCATCCGTAAGACTGACAAATCGTTGCTGCCAGGCAACCAGGCAAGTTTCAATATCAGATACATGATGCGCTGCATAATCCGCGCCCCATTGCAGTGGTCGGTCAGCCTGATCTAGGTAACCATATAGCGTCACCACGGTAGGCATGCCTGCTGCATGTCCTGCCGCAATATCGCGCTGTGCATCGCCGATATAAATAGAATCTGCCGGCTGCACGCCAACCTGTTCACAAGCCATCCACAAGGCATCAGGATAAGGCTTGGGGCGCGGCGCATCATCAGCGCACACCAGGCAGGCCAGCCGTTTGTCCAGTGCCAATGCTTCAAGCAATGGCGCGGCAAACCGTCTTGGCTTATTCGTCACAATTCCCCATCGCAATCCAGCCGCCTCAATCTTGTGCAGCAGCTCATCCATGCCTGCAAACAAGGCGGGAGCCCGCGTATAAACCTCATCATAAAGCGCAAGGTATTCATCACGCATCGCAGCAAAGTCTGCATCTTCCGGGCTAAGCCCGAAACCCACGCTTAAAAGCCCCTTGGAACCATGGGAGGCATAAGGCCGGATAATGGATTGCTCAAGAAAAGGCAGACCATGCCGCTGGCGCTGTAAATTGAGCGCCAACCCAAGATCAGGCGCAGTATCGGCAAGTGTGCCATCAAGGTCGAACAATACTAGGCGTGTCATGGCTTACTTGATTGTTTGCAGGATGTAATTGACGGAAACATCATCATTGAGTTTGTAGTGCTTGGTCAATGGGTTATAACCCATTCCTTTGGAGCCTATAGTTTCCAGCCCTGTTGCACGTGCCCAGCCCGCCAACTCTGACGGCTTGATGAATTTTTCATACTCATGGGTACCTCGCGGCAAAAGGTTGAGCACGTATTCAGCGCCAACCACGGCAAAAAGATAGGCTTTTGGATTGCGATTGATGGTGGAAAAAAACACCTTGCCGCCAGGCTTCACCAGCGTGGCGCAAGCCCGCACCACCGCTGCAGGATCCGGCACATGTTCCAGCATTTCCATACAAGTGACGACATCGAAACTTTCGGGCGCTTCCTTGGCCAAATCCTCGACGGATATCAGGCGATAATCCACTTTTGCACCGCTTTCATACTGATGCAACTGCGCTACCTTGAGCGCCTTTTCACCCAGGTCAATTCCGGTAACCTCAGCCCCGCGCTCACTCATGGACTCGGAAAGGATACCGCCGCCGCAACCTACATCCAGCACCCTTTTGCCAGCCAAGCCGGCATGTTCGTCTATATAGTTGAGGCGTAGCGGATTGATTTCGTGCAGCGGCTTGAACTCGCTATTCTTATCCCACCATTTGTGGGCAAGTTCGGCAAATTTCTGTAACTCTGCCTGGTCTACATTCATGCTAGATACTGGCTCAACTGGGTTTGCCATTCTGTACTGATCTCCTTTAACTCTGCAGGCTCAATGTTGGCATAAACACCTGCCTGCCCTTCCAGTTTCTGATATTTCAACTCCCCTGCCACCCATACATGGCTGACATGCTCGCGGCCTGCTGCATATATTAAATGAGAAATCACATCGAAGCAGGGCTGCACTTCAATGGAAGATAATTTCACCGCCACAATGTCTGCATATTTGCCAAGTTCAAGCGAACCTATTTCATTTTCCTGCCCCAAGGCTTTCGCTGCATTGATCGTCGCCATGGACAAGACGTCAGCCGCAGGAGTGCTAGCCGCATCCCCGGTCATCCCCTTGGCCAACAAGGCAGCCAGCCGTATTTCAGCAAACATGTCCTGGCGGTTGTTGCTGGCAGCGCCATCTGTTCCTATGGCAACATTCACTCCAGTCTTACGCAATGCATCTACAGGTGCAATACCGCTGGCAAGTTTCAAGTTGGAAGCCGGACAATGGGCGATGTGGCAGCCAAAATCAGCCAAAGACTGCATTTCTGCCTGGGTCAAATGAACACCATGCGCTGCAACAAAATTGGGCCCAAGTACCCCCAGTGATTCCAGGCGCTGTAAAGGCCGCATGCCATACTGCTTGAGGCTATCTTCAATTTCACTATGGGTTTCGTGCAAATGGGTATGGATATTGAGACCTAGCTGCTCAGCATAGGTCATGATATTCTCGAATGTGCGGTTCTCGACCGTATAAGGCGCATGAGGTGCCAGACTGGCACTGAGCAAAGAGTTATCCCGCCAGCTATCACGCGCTTGCAGGCCTTTATGCAAATAATCGTCCGCATCATGCGCATAACCCGTGGCAAATTCCATTACCACCAGTCCAATATTGGCCCGCATGCCCGCCTGTACGGCAGCATCTGCCACCGCCTGCGGGAAAAAATACATATCATTGAAACAGGTTGTTCCGCCTGCTAGCATTTCAGCGCATCCAAGCAATGTACCCTGGCGCACAAATCGTTCCGAGACAAACCGCTTCTCGGCGGGCCAGATATGCTCCTGCAGCCATCGCATCAAGGGCTGGTCATCAGCAAGGCCTCGCATCAGGCTCATGGCGGCATGCGTATGCAAATTAATCAGCCCTGGAATCAATACATGCTCATCCAGCACTACAGGCTTCGCAGACGGATATTGTTTTCTAGCATTCTCAACCGGCAGAATATCAAGAATACGGCTACCCTCAACAACCACGCTGTGATGCTCAAGAACCTCTCCCTGGGGAATGACAGGCACAACCCAGCGTGCCTCCAATGCATGCAGGGTAGATATCGGGGGAAAGTGATGATTGTCTGAATTCTGATCCATGGAATGACGATATGAAAAAGCCCCGCATAGCGGGGCTTTTTCAACACTCAAGCTTGATTATTCAACAGCTCGTTGTACTTCAATTTCAACCACTACACGGCGGTTAGGTTGCAAGCACTCAATAGCTGCCTTGCCGCGTACGCCAGCGCACTCGACAACAGGCTCAGCTTCACCCTTGCCAACTGCATGCAGACGGTTTTCTTCAATACCTTGAGAAATCAGGTATTTCTTAACAGTGTCAGCACGACGCTCAGAAAGCTTCTGATTGTAGGAGTCGTCACCGATACGGTCAGTATGGCCAGTGATCAACACCAACTCAACTTCTGGGTTAGCCTTCAACTTGTCGACAACGTCAGCATTCAATGCTGCCTTACCTTCTTCCTTCAGGTTGTCTTTGTCAAAACCGAACAGCACTTCAGAAGACAAGGTAACCTTCTCAAAAGCTGGCTCTGCTGGGCCAACTGGAGCCGGTGCTGGTTCTGGAGCTGGTTCAGGTGCTGGCTCTGGAGCAACAACTGGCTCTGGAGTCGGCTCAACTACAGGCGCTGGCTTAGGAGCGCCAAAGCGGAAGATTGCACCAAGATTCAGGTAAGTGTTGCTCAGAGTGCTGGTGTCACGATCACCTGCCACACCTGTTTCACCACGGCTCCATACTTGACGCAAGTCAGCTTGCAAGCCGAAAGACTCGTTGAAGAGGTATTGTGCACCAAAGCCTAAGCTACCTTGCCAGGAAGTCTTCTTGCCACCCCAATCAGCACCAGTAGCGGTTTCAGTGTAATCAATCTTGTTACGTGCCGCACCCACACCAGCCAGCAAGAAAGGACGGAACTTGTCACGGCTGAAGAAGTACAGTGCATCAACACCGAACAGGGTCTGCCTGTATTTACCATCGCTGAATTGGGAACGGTTTTCATCGGCACGGTTATGGCTCAAGCCGATTTGTACATCCCAGTGCTCACTGATTTCCTTACCAAACTTCAGGAAACCGCCAACGCTTTGATTTTCAGCCTTGACATCGTCATCGGCATTCAAAACATTAATACCGGGTAGTGCATACCAAGCACCACTGTAAGCAACATCATCAGCACTAGCTGCCGACGCAGCAAACGCAAATGCGCCTGCAATTGCAAGACTAATCAGATTCTTTTTCATTCGATTTAACTCCTGATGACTAACGGACGACTCGACTATACTCAATGCATAAAAGTCACGCAATGGTCTAATCGGGGAAATCAAGCCAGATCGGCACTTTCAACCGATTTGTTGCAATTATACAACACCACACTCAGCATAGACACCCTGCTTTCGCAAAGTTTCGCCATGCGATCAAACCCTACACACACTGCGCCCCGCACGCCTATATAAGAAGGTTTCATTTTAATCAATTCTTCTATATTTTCAATTCTTAATGAGCCTGCCAGGCCGGTATGCATGTCTTTTGCCATTTCCAAAAACGCTTGCAGGGCTTCCAACGGTAAATGGGAGAGCAAGCTGCGGCCATCCTTGCCAGCCGTATCCAGCATGACCCCCCAGAAGCCAGCCTTGCATAATAATGGCAGGATCGAGAATACAGGTGACTGATCAGCCATCAATACTGCAACTACCGTCAATTTGTGCTGGCCGATCAGAGGCTGCAAGGCAGTGATGCAGTGAGTGTTCTCCAGCTCGCTGCCGAAAAAACCGACCTTGATGATATCAACCCCAGTAGAAGCCATCTGCATCACAGCATCGCACACCAACTCAGGTTGCATGGGCAGATCCCCAGTGGTCGCACTAGTAATGCGCCTGCCATCAACGGCAGCCACCGCCTCGCTCACAACTGACAAAGGCAATGCGCCCAAGGCGCCTTCTGCCGGGTTTTTCATATCAATGATATCCGCGCCTCCAGCCAAAGCCAGCAAAGCTTCTTCAGCAGATGTCACACTGACCAGCAACTTGCTCATGCCTGGTTCTCTCCCGTCATGGCGGCCTTGTAATTCTCAATCTTATCGACCAGCCATTGCCAGGCCTGGAGCTCTCGCTCACCCGCGGTTTTTTCAATCGCGATCTTGAGATAATTCAGCTCGGTTTCGATTTTTTCAATAGGCAGCATATGCAAGCGGCTGACCAGTACCGCCAGCTCGATCACGGCAGCCTGGGCACGGTTGAAGCCACGGAATGGCGCATGTGTTTCTTCATGAACGATACGGAAATAGAGTTCAGGACGTGCCGTGTCATCCTTCATCTCAACCAACTCCAGCTCCTGGTGGGCCAGTGCGGAAGCCAATACCATCCCATTGACCTTGTCTGTCTTGCGCAAAGGCCAGTCGCCATGCCCAGTCAAGCTGCCCGCAAAGACACGCACGTCATCAGTGAAATTAAGCACGGCATTGCCGGTTGCCAGCAGGTTATCCAAGGTCTGCGAAGGCTTGAATGGGGCGATCAATACTAGGCCATTGCGCTCCCTGATACCAAACGGGGCAATATGCGGCTTTCCCTCCAGGCTTAGTGAGGTCAGTATACTTTCATAAATCATGCGTCAGGCGCTTTCACAATCTTTCGGGGCCCGCAAGCAGCCTCGGCATCTGTTTCAATCTTGCGTGGGCCGCAGGTAATCCCATCATCTTTTTCAGCCCGCTTCTCGCGCTTTTCCTTCAGTGAAGCATCACGGTGCGCCACCCTGCCTTCCTGGTCTTTATTAGGCGTGGCACAACCCCACTCCAGCTCTTCATCCTGGCTGTAGCGCTTCTTCAATTGCCAGGCAATTTGCGCGCGGGCCAGCTCCACGCCGAGGTAGAAAGCATGCGATCCATCATTATCCACATTGAGGTGCGGATACAGCCTGAACGGATCTGTATCGCAATGTATGCCATCACGGTTGAATACATGCATGCCGTCTTTGCTGATGATGATACGGAAGCTGGGGTCCTTGATCTGCGCCGCCAGTTCTTCCACCTCTTGCGGGGTATAGGTAAATGGACGCTTGTCATGAAGTCCCAGCAAGCCATTGCTATAATCCCGTGGCAACCGGTTCTCCTCGCGCGCTGCATACATAATGCGGCGCGCAATGTCCGCTTCTGCCACGGCATAAGTGGCATGCGTACTCACCGAGGTAGCAAGTACTGCATTCACCTTAAGTTCGGTAATAATGCCAAACAGCATGGCATTGATACCGGTAGTATCGGCATCGGTAAGCTCGGTAAGATTACCGACCCCCATCATGATATTGATATCTGGATACCGCTTGCGCAGGCGCTGATAACGCACGATGGACTCGGTAAATCCAAATGGGATCGGGTCAAGAATCGCATCGGCAATGAATGGCTTGCCACGTTTGAGCATTCCCTCTATAGCCCGATAAAGCGACCGCAGATTGGTTGGTGCCGTGGGAATCAGGATAGGTGTGGACTCAACCTCGTCAGCAATCCACAAGGTTTTTTCTGTCAAGCTCAACAGATAATCGGCACCGGCCCGGCCTGCTAATAGCAAATCGTCGGTATTCAGGGAATCGACACTGACCTTAAATCCCAGTTCTTTGAGTGCGTCTATGGAATCCCTGAGATGGGGAAAGGGAGTATTGGGCAGGCAGCCAAGGTCAACCACATCAGCACCCTGGCGGCGGAACTCTTCCGCACGCGCCACGACACCCTCTACCGTCAGTTGTGGTGCTTCAACGATCTCGGCAAAAATCTTGACATCAAACATGGATAAATCCGGTTCACGGCCTCCCCGGCCAAAAAACTGTGGCAAATCCTTCAGGTCATCCGGGCCACGTTCCACTGGTATACCATATTTTTCTTCCAACAAGCCCAAATCGCCGCGGCACAAACCCGGCACGATGATGCGGTCAGCATCCCCGGCATCAGGCAGGCGGCGCATAATCAATTGCGGGGTAAGCAAGGCGGCTACCGAAACCCCAAGCTGAGCTACACGATAGCTGAATTCAGTCGGCTGCATATCTGCCAGCACTTTATGCAGGCTCTTTTCAGCAAGCTTTCCCGTCAGGAAGAGGAGATTCTCAGACATGCGAGCCTAGCCTGAATAGCTGCCTGCAATTGCTGCATATCGCTGACCACCGTGGTGTCTTCAAAAGTCTTGAGCTTTTCAATATTCTCAATATCCACCCGACGGGGATAGACCATGACCATGTTTTCCCGAGGCGCTTCCGACTCAACTTCTGGAGCTGTATCACAGGCAAATACAATACTGGGTACGCCACATTTTCCAGCTTGCGCATAGGCATTGGTCACCAGCGTATCAGAAATACCGCACACTATCTTGGCCACGGTATTGGAAGTCGCTGGCGCAATCACAACGGTATGATAAGTACCATAATAGAACAATTCCACGGGTACCGAACTTGCAGTCTTGTCCTGAAATACTTTGGCAACCTGATGCTTGTAGCCATATTGCTGAAGGATTTCCGCAGCGGCGCGACTCAGGAACAGATCGACATCCTCGAGACCATCAATAATTTCCAGGCACTCGCGCAGGTAATGACCTGAGCCGGTAATCGCCCAGGCCAGCCTTGGTTTTTCTACTGTTTTCACGCCAGCGCTACGCTCCGAACGGATGGCGCAAGACAATGGTTTCATCACGCTCCGGACCGGTGGAAACAATATCTACCGGCACTTCGCACAATGCTTCTAGACGCTTCAGGTAGTTGCGCGCATTAAGTGGCAAATCTTCCCAACGGCTGATGCCGAACGTGCTTTCATCCCAGCCAGGCAGGGTTTCATAGACAGGCTTGCAGCGTGCCACATCCTCCGCGCCCACTGGCAGCAGGTTTGCAGGTTTGCCATCGAGTTCATAGCCGGTGCAGATATTGAGTTCCTTGATACCATCCAGCACGTCCAGCTTGGTAATGCACAAGCCGGTCAGGCCGTTGATACGCGCCGAGCGGCGCAAGGCAGCAGCATCGAACCAGCCACAGCGGCGCTTGCGCTTGGTAACGGTGCCGATTTCACGCCCTTTGTCCGACATCTGGAAACCTGGAGAATCCTCGGTTTCAATATCCAGTTCACTCGGGAAAGGACCGCCACCAACACGGGTGGTATAGGCCTTGGTGATGCCCAGCACATAATGCAGCATGCTGGGGCCAACGCCTGTGCCGGCTGCAGCCTGGCCAGAGATACAGTTGGATGAGGTCACGTAAGGGTAAGTACCGTGATCCACATCCAGCAAGGTACCTTGCGCGCCTTCAAACAAGAGATTGTGCCCTGCCTTGTTAGCTTCATACAGAGCCGCTGAGATGTCGGTCACCAATGGCTGCAGCAACGGCGCCTTGGACAACGCATCATCCAGCTGCCGCTGATAATCCACCGCTTCGACATTAAAATACTTGGTCAGCACAAAGTTATGGTAATCCAGCACTTCCCTGAGCTTTTCTGCAAAGCGCTCGGGATAGAATAAATCGTAAACACGCAAGGCACGGCGCGCCACCTTGTCCTCATAGGTCGGGCCTATGCCCTTGCCTGTCGTGCCGATCTTGCGGCCGGGCTCGCGCGCAGCCTCGCGTGCCTTGTCCAGGCGCACATGATAATCAAGGATCAAAGGGCAGCCCGGGCTGACCTTGAGACGGCTTTTTACCTCAAGCCCGGCTTTTTCCAGCCCATCGATTTCATACAGAAGATGATTCGCATCGAGTACAACGCCATTACCGATGTAGCACTTCACACCCTCGCGCACGACACCGGAAGGCACGAGGTTGAGTTTGTATTCCCGCTGAGAGGCACCCTGCCCAATCACCAGGGTATGGCCCGCATTGTGACCACCTTGAAAGCGCACCACGCCCTGGGCGTGGTCGGTCAACCAGTCAACGATCTTACCTTTACCCTCATCCCCCCACTGGGTACCGATAACGACGACGTTCTTACTCATGAATAGATCCAATAGATAAATTTGATAATTCGGGAGCGGCAATCACAGTCCACTCGCCATTTTTCCTGGTCAGGATGCGGTCACAACCCAACTCGGTACGATAAGCCTCTTGTCCCGGCAAATCCTGAACCACGACCTGCCCCTGGGCGCGCAAGCGTTCAATAGCTTCATTCAAGAAAGTATCTGCAATTGCCGGTGCGAAAATCGCGCCGGTACTCTCTGCAGCAGGTAATGAACTTACCACGCCACGCAGATCGAGACTGAAACCCGTTGCCGGCCTGGCGCGTCCGAAGATGGCACCTACTTCATCGTAACGTCCGCCTCTTGCCAATGGGCCGGCATAACCCTGGGCATACGCAGCAAAGACAATACCACTGTGATAGTGGTAACCGCGCAATTCAGCCAGGTCAAAACAAACCTGGACATCTAGGTCCGCCAAGCCGGCTCCCACTTGCTTCAAGTCATTCAGTGCCTGCTGGATTTTCGCTGTCTTCGGCAACCGCTTGGCGGCAGCATCCAGCACATTGGCGTCGCCATTCAGTTCAGTCAGGCTGCATAATGCAGCCAGGGTACCTTGGCTTAAATTGCGTCCCAACTCTCGCACGGCTAACTGATCCTTGCTTTGCAGGGCCGCATACAGTTCCTGCTCCTGTGCTTCGCCAATATCAGCGCCATCAAGCAGGCTGGCAAAAATGCCAACATGGCTGATATCAATATATAAAGTGCCCAGCCCTACTGCATGAAGCGCCTTGACCATCAGCCGCTGTATTTCGATATCACTTTCCACGCCGGCATGCCCATAAAGCTCTGCTCCAACATGCAAAGGTTCACGACTGCGTGCCAGCCCATCCGGCGAGGTACGCAATACGCTGCCAGCATAACAAAGGCGGCTCACCCCCTGGTTATTCAGCATATGGGCATCGATACGGGCAGTTTGCGGCGTAATATCGGCCCTGATTCCCATCAACTTGCCAGTCAGTTGATCTACCACCTTGAAGGTTGCAATATCCAAATCATGGCCTATCCCTGTCGTCAGGGACTCCATGTATTCCAACATGGGAGGAATTACATACTGATAGCCATGCACCTTGAACAGGTCTAGCAGGTTGCGGCGCAATTGCTCAACACGCGCAGCCTCAGCCGGCAGTACATCTTCGATGTATTCAGGAAGTAACCAGTTACGCATAATTTTCTTGTGAGATTTAGGACTAGTGCACCAATAGCACAATCAACAGGCCTGCCAGCATGGAAGCCAGCCCGACAAAACGCAACTGTCCATCTTTCATCTCCACCATGCGCTGAAAGGTCTGCTTCCAGGCCCGCGGCGATACCAGGGGCAATACCCCCTCAATCACTAACACGAGGCCAAATGCAAGCAACAAGGTGGAGCTCAAGATGGTCGCCCCGGTTTATTTGCCAGTGTTGCTGGAACGGCCAGAGTTACGCATGTACTTGAAGAAGTCCGAATTGGGTTCCAGTATCATGATGTCGCTCTTGCTCTTGAAGCTGTTGCGGTAAGCGTCAAGGCTGCGATAGAACGCATAGAACTCGGGATTCTTGCTATATGCCTGGGAATAGACTTCCGAGGCAATGGCATCACCCTCACCCTTGATTTTCTGCGCCTGGCTGAAAGCCTCTGCAATAATCACCTCGCGCTGCCTGTCGGCATCGGCACGAATCTTCTCAGCCTCGCCCGCACCGAGCGAACGCCGTTCGTTGGCCACACGCTTGCGCTCAGCTTCCATCCGCTGATAAACAGACTCGCTGACTTCTTGCGGCAAATCCACACGACGCAGGCGCACGTCCAACACCTGAATGCCCATCTGGCGTGAGTCACGGTCAGCACGCTGACGCAGGATTTCCATGATCTGGCTACGCTCGCCGGAAACCACTTCATGAATGGTCCGCTTACCAAACTCTGCACGCAAACCATCATTGACCGTCTGCGACAAACGACGCTCGGCCTGTAACTCGTCACCCTTAACGGAAACATAGTATTTGGCCGGATCAATAATGCGCCATTTGATGAAGGAATCCACCAGCACGTTCATCTTTTCACTGGTCAGGAAACGATCGGGCTCCACCCAGTTCAGGGTCAGGATGCGCTTGTCAAAATAACGCACGTTATCAACCAGCGGCACCTTGAAGTAAAGGCCTGGCTCTTTCTTGACGGACACAATCTCGCCCAGGCGGAACACCAAGGCATACTCGCGCTGGTCCACGGTGAAAGTAGACAAGCTAAGCAGCAGCAAGGCTGCGATCAGGCCCAAGAGCACTGTTCCAAGATTTCTCATTATCGGCTCTCCCTGTCACGGCTACGGAAAGCATCGCGTGAACGCTGGATATTGGGATCTAGCTCCGGCAAGCCGCCGGGAACCACAGGCTGTACCGAACTGGCAGCAGCAGGGTTGGCTCCCGTGGCAGACAGCAGTTTGTCGAGTGGCAGGTATAGCAGGCTATTGTTACCCTTCTGATCAACCACCACCTTGCTGACGCTAGACATGATCTGTTCCTGCGCATCCAGATACAGGCGCTGGCGCGTTACTTCAGGCGCACGTTGATATTGGGTAAGCACCTGTTCAAAGCGGCTGGCGTTACCCTTGGCTTCGTTCTCGACACGCAATTTGTAACCCGCAGCCTCTTCCAGCAAGCGCGAAGCATTACCGTGCGCACGTGGAATCACGTCATTGGCATAGGCATAGCCTTCGTTTTTCTGGCGCTCGCGATCCTGCCCGGCCTTCACCGCATCATCAAATGCAGCCTGCACCTGTTCAGGTGGCTGGGCATTCTGCATGGTGACATTGACGATATTGACCCCAGTGGAATAACGGTCAAGAATTTCCTGCATCAATTGTTTTGCCTGCACAGCAATTTCTTCACGGCCTTCGTACAAGGCAAAGTCCATCTTGCTCTTACCGACGATCTCGCGGATGGCAGTCTCGGCAATGCCACGCACCGACTCTTCTGCAAAGCGGTTATTGAACAAAGTATCTTCTACATTATTGAGGTTGTATTGCACAGCAAATTGCAGGTCGATGATGTTTTCATCATCAGTCAGCATCAGGGATTCCCTGAGCTCGCGCCCACGCGCAGAGCCGCCTTCAGCAGAACGGTAGCCCACTTCTATAGTACGAACCTGCTCCATATTGACCACGGTCACGCTCTCGACCGGATAAGGCAAGTGCCAGCGCGGTCCTGGCAAAGTAGTCTCCACATGCTTGCCAAAACGCAATACGACACCACGAGAGCCCTGATCAACAATGTAAAAACCAGTGGCAAACCAGATGACAGCGATCAAGCCGAGTACGGGCAATATTGGAATTGCCCTCGCTTCCGGGGTAGGTGCCCCTGGACCGCCACCCTTGCCGAACAAGCCATTCAGCTTACGGCTGAATTGGCGGAATACTTCATCCAAATCGGGCGGACCATCGTTATTACGATTGCCCCAACCGGGATCGTTAGCCATGCATCACTCCGAAAAAATCAAAAAATTATGCGTTTAGATAGGATTGCGCCAGCTTTTCCTGTAAGCCCTGCTGATATTCAAGCAATGCCTGGCGCAACAGGTCAAGCCCTTCACCTGTTTTGGCAGAAATACGCACTTTCGAGATTCTACCATACTCGTCGCGATCAAGACCCGGTGCGATTCCTGCGCGATCAATCTGATTCAACACCAGCACCTGCGGCACATCCTGCGCGCCGATTTCAGATAGGACCAGATTCACTTGCTCAACCTGCTCGTCACGATTATCGCTGGCAACATCCACGACATGAAACAACAACTCCGCCTGCACAGCCTCTTCCAGGGTAGCGCCAAACGCCTCCACCAATGCATGGGGCAGGTGCTTGATAAAGCCTACCGTATCCGACATGACGACAGGCCCGCCATCCGGTATGTAAAGCTTGCGGGAAGTCGTATCCAGCGTTGCAAACAGCTGGTCAGCCGCATAGACGCCAGACTGGGTAAGCCGGTTGAATAAAGTGGATTTTCCAGCGTTGGTATAGCCAACCAGGGAAACAGACAACACCTGGGAACGACGGCGGGCGCGGCGCTGCATGCCACGCTGCTGCTTGAGCTTGGCAAGCTTCTCGCGCAATTGCTTGACGCGTATGCGCAACATGCGCCTGTCCAGCTCCAACTGAGTTTCGCCCGGACCGCCACGCACGCCAATACCGCCCTTTTGCCGCTCAAGATGGGTCCAGCCACGTACAAGACGGGTGGACAAGTGCTCAAGCTGGGCAAGTTCCACCTGCAACTTACCCTCATGGCTGTGTGCCCGCTGGGCAAAAATATCCAGGATCAACCCGGTACGGTCGACTACTCGAGCTTCAAGCAGTTGCTCAAGATTGCGCTGCTGGGAAGGACTAAGATCATGATTGAATACCGCCACCTGCGCATTGGCGGCTTTCATAGAGGCGAGCAGCTCATCCGCCTTGCCACTGCCAACAAAGAACTTGGGATCGGGTTTGGGACGGCGGCTTTCTACCGTCCCGGTGATAGACATGCCTGCACTGATCACAAGCTGCTGCAACTCCTGCAGGCTTTCCTCATACCCAGGATCACCAAAATCCACGCTCACCAGTACGGAAGCATCTCCGCCGCCTGGCCGGTCAAACATATAAACAGAAATTCAGCAAAAATTAACCTTCAGATGCGGTAGCGGCTGGCCCATGAGGAATGGAAACCGCGCGGCCTGGGACAATGGTGGAAATCGCATGCTTGTATACCATCTGAGTAACGGTATTTTTGAGCAGAATGACATACTGATCAAAAGAATCTACCTGACCCTGCAATTTGATCCCATTGACGAGATAAATTGAAACAGGCACGTGCTCCTTGCGCAACGTGTTCAGAAAGGGGTCTTGTAACATCTGCCCTTTAACGCTCATTTTAATGCTCCTTTACCTTTGTAATTGTATATATAGGGAGTTTTATTCTGGAAGTAACTTTACGTGAAAAACTTTCCCCAAGCTAGAGCTTGCCACCAATACGCTCAATTTCTACTTGATGGGGCCTAAAAGCTTAAAAACAAGTCTTTTTTGCAGGCCTAGCTTCAAATCGGCAAAATCAACTCAACACTAGGACTGCATAGAAATCAAATTGTTCTGATCTTTACAGGCTTTTTCTACTCAATATCGTTTCGAGACATTTATGCATTCAGAATAGCCTGCATGCGCTCTAACCCTTCATCCTTGCCCAAGAATGCCATCACGGCATCGATACTGGGGGACTGGGCTCCACCGGTGAGCATCACACGCAATGGCATGGCCACCTTGGGAAACTTGAGGCCATTGCTGGTAACGGCATGCTCAATCGCTTCATGCAGTTTTTCCTGAGTCCACTCCACATGCGCAAGTACATCGAACAAGGCATTCAAAACTGGCAATATCTCTGGCGTTACATGTTTTTCCAACGCAATAGCATCCACCTGTGGCTTCTGGTAAAAGTAGGCAACACTGCTCGCCAGCTGATTGAGCGTATTGGCACGATCCCGGTATAGCGCAATCACACCCTCGAGCTTTACCTGATCGTGAACGACGACACCAGCCTGAGCCAAGCGGTTGGTGACCTCCTGCGCCAACCGTCCCAGATCCGCCTGTTTTATATAATGCGCATTCAACCAATTCAGCTTTTCAGTATTAAATTGGGCAGCGGATGGCGTGATATGGTCAAGATCGAACCACTCACAAAACTGTGCCATGCTAAAAATTTCGTCATCGCCATGCGACCATCCCAGGCGGGCCAGGTAATTAAGCACAGCTTCAGGCAGATAGCCATCCTCATGATATTGCATCACACTGACGGCCCCGTGGCGCTTGGATAGCTTCTGGCCGTCATCACCAAGAATCATGGAAAGATGGGCATATTGCGGAATTGTCGCGCCAAGGGCATGCAACAGGTTGATCTGGCGCGGTGTGTTATTGACATGGTCATCTCCACGGATGACTTGGGTAATCCCCATATCCCAATCATCCACGACCACACAGAAGTTATAGGTAGGTGTGCCATCTGCACGCGCAATAATCAGGTCATCCAACTCTTCATTGGCAATACTGATCTGCCCTTTTACCAAATCATCCCATACCACGTTGCCTGATAGAGGGTTTTTAAAGCGAATCACCGGCGGAACACCAGCCGGAGGCGCAGGCAACTCCTTGCCTGCCTCAGGGCGCCAGCGGCCATCATAACGGGGCTTCTTGCCCTCAATCATTTGCTGCTCACGCAAGGCATCCAGCTCTTCCTTACTGGAATAGCAATAATAGGCCTTGCCTTCATTCAGCAGCTTGCTGATAACTTCCTTGTATCTATCCATGCGCTGCATTTGATAGAACGGACCCTCATCCCAATCCAGCCCCAGCCAGCTCATGCCATCCAGAATGGCCTGCACGGCTTCCGGCGTCGAACGAGCCACATCGGTATCTTCAATACGCAATACAAACTGCCCGGCATGCTTACGGGCATAAGCCCATGAAAACAAGGCAGTACGAGCACCGCCAATGTGTAGAAAACCAGTGGGACTGGGAGCAAAACGGGTACGAACTGTCATGGGAAAATAGCAACTGATATAAAGGCAGAATTTTAACACGCCAATATCAGGCAGGCGTCAAGGAAACAACTTTGACAGGCAAATACAAAAAAGAAAGCCGAGACACGCTCGGCTTTCCTGATCACCACATCAACAAACTGTTACTTACTTGCCTGCTTTTCAGGCTGATCGTAGGCTTGTGCAGTTTTCCAGCCACCGCCCAGCGCCTTGAACAGGTCAACAGTGGCAGTCAGGCGCGCTTGACGACTTTGAATGAAAGCTAATGCCGCATCGTTATAAACCCGTTGTGAATCGAGCACATCAAGATAGGCTGAATATCCCGACTTATAACGGTTCTCAGAAATCTGCAAAGCCTTCTTGGCAGAATCCTGGCTGATATTGAGCGCATCTTCTCGTTCGCGGCTCTGACGAACCGTCGCCAGCGCATCCTTGACCTCCTTGAAAGCAGTTTGGATAGAGGTTTGGTACGTTGCCAGCGCCTGCTTTTGGCGCGCGCTGGCCTGATCCACACGTGCCGACAATCTGCCAGCCGTAAAAATTGGCAGGTTCAGTCCCAATCCGGCAGACCAGATACGTGAAGGTGACTCAAAAATACGGTTCAAGTCCGCACTCTCGCCCCCATAAATCGCTGTCAGGGTGATTGTTGGAAACAATGCCGCCTTGGCAACACCGATCTGCGCATTCTGTGCAATTAATGTCTGCTCGGCTTCACGAATATCAGGGCGAGCTTCTAGCAATGTCGAGGGCAAGCCGACGGGGGGCACGGGTGGAACAGGCAATTGATGCACATCCCCTTCCGGCACCTTGAGTTCAAGGTCGCCCGTCAGCACAGCAAGCTGATGCTGCACGATTTCACGTTGACGCACCAAATCCGCAATCTGTGCCACCAGGTTAGAATTAGCAACATCCGCCTGATGCACGTCAAGAATGGAAGCAACACCTCCTTCAAGACGGCGCTTGGTCAATGCTAAGCTTTCTTCACGGCTCTTCAGGCTGTTCCTCGAAACAGCAATCTGTGCCTCTAGGCTACGCAACAAGAGATAGTTGCTGGCAACCAAGCCGGAAAGGGAAAGGCTGACCGTATCCTTGGCAAAGTAAGTTCCCAGTGCTTGAGCACGTGCTGCTTCTCGAGCGCGGCGTAGTCTGCCCCAGAAATCCAATTCGAAGTTGGTTCCCAACTGCAAGTTGTAATTCTCACGGATGGCAGGCACGTGTGATGGCAACGGGAAGGCTCCGGTTTCTGTGACCTTCTGTCGCACGCCATTTCCACTCAAATCTACCTGGGGAAATAAAGCAGCTCCCGCTTCACGCATGGCAGCATCAGCCTCTTCAATACGTGCCACTGCATTAGCGATATCGAGATTGTCCGCAAATGCTTTTTGCATCAGCTCATTCAAGACTGGGTCCTGGAATGTTTCCCACCACTTATCCAGCTTTAATGCAGCCTGCCCATCACCATCAGTAGCTTCAGAAGTATTAAAATTAGCTGGAAGCTTTGTATCAGGGCGATGGTAATCCGGCCCCACCATACAGCCGGCCAAAGCCAATGCGACGGCAGCATAAATTAAATTGTGATGTACCATCATGCTGTTTCCTTTTGATCATCGTGATGCACCCGGCTACTAGTTTCACCAGACAGCCAAGTAAAGAACATCGGGATAAAGATGGTGGCAACAAATGTAGCCAGCAGCATTCCGCCAAACACACCTGTTCCCATGGAGCGTCGCGCAGCAGCACCCGCACCAGTTGCAATCAGCAACGGCACAATCCCAAGTACAAATGCCATGGAAGTCATCACAATCGGACGGAAGCGCAAGCGTGCTGCCTCAATTGCCGCCTGCTTGATGGGCAAGCCTTCTTCCAGCTTTTGGCTTGCAAACTCCACGATCAGGATCGCATTCTTTGCCGCCAACCCGACCAGGGTCACCAGGCCGATCTGGAAATAAATATCATTGGGCATGCCGCGGAACAATACTGCCAGCAAAGCTCCCACCAGGGCGAATGGCACAGCCATAATCACGGCAAGCGGCAAGGCCCAGGTTTCAAATTGCGCAGCCAGAATCAGGAACACCATGATGATGGCAAAGCTGAAAGCGAAAATTGCCGCATTGCCTGTAAGCTTCTCCTGATACGCTTGGCTGGTCCAGGCCAGCTGATAGCCATCAGGCAACGTATCATTGGCTATCTGCTCGATCAAATTGATCGCATCGCCGGAGCTCACGCCATAAGCACCACCACCCATCACTTTTGCTGCCAGTAGCCCTTGATAACGCTCCAACTGCTCGGCACCAATAATTTCTTGCACCTTGCTCAAGGCTGACATTGGCACCATATCACCGGTAGCGGAACGTACATACACACGGCCAATATCTTCAGTCTTCATGCGGTAAGCTGGCTCGGCCTGCAATTGCACACGGTAAGTACGCCCACTTCGGTTGAAGTCGTTGACATACAGTGTTCCCATTGTGCTTTGCAAAGTAGCGTAGACATCGGAGATAGGTACACCCAAGGATAATGCCTTGGCTTCATCCACCTCAATCAGCAACTGGGGCACGGTCGGCCGGAAGAAAGAGTTGACCCCTGTCAGGCGCGACTCCTTGCGTAATGCATCCATGAAGCTATTCACAACTTCGGAAAGATGAATCGGGTCAGTATCTTCGCGGCTCTGGACATACATTTCCATACTGCCCGAGCTACCAAGGCCGCGGATAGCCGGCGGATTAAAAGCAATGGCCATACCGTCCGGCTGCATCATGCCAATACCAAACAAGCGCTGCACAATTTGCTCTGCAGTTGTTGTACGCTCGTTCCAATCTTTCAAACGCACGAACATGGTCGCAGCACTGGTTTTATTACCACCACCAATGAGGTCAAAACCGTTAATAACAAACTGGCTTGCCACTGCCGGATCTTCGGCAATCGCCTTGCGCACGTTTTCCATGGTATTGCTGGTGCGTGTCAGGCTTGCCCCATCCGGCATGATCGCGGCAGTTACTACGTAGCCCTGATCCTCTGGCGGCACAAAACTGGTGGGTACGGTACGGAACAGGTAAATGCCTGCCGCAATAATCCCGATAAATACCACGGCACCAATGATGCGATGACGCAAAGTCAGGCCTACAACAGAGGTATAGAAATTGGTCAGTTTGTCAAAACCGCGATTGAATGGCCTGAAAAAGCGTGATTCGCCATGCACATGTTTCAGCAGGATGGCACATAGTGCAGGCGTCAGTGTCAGCGCCACTATGCCCGAAATCACCACAGCCACAGCCACCGTCACCGCAAATTGCCTGTAAAGCTCACCCGCTATCCCTCCCATAAAGGCAACAGGGATAAACACGGCACATAGCACCAGCACGATCGATACCACAGCGCTAGAAACCTGCTCCATGGATTTGATGGCGGCATGCAAGGGCGACAGCTTTTCCTGGCTCATCAGGCGCTCTACATTTTCCAGCACTACAATCGCATCATCCACCACGATACCGATGGCAAGCACCATCGCGAACAATGTCAATGTATTGATGGAAAAACCAAACAGCCACAAGCCGGCAAAAGTCCCGATCAGGGAGATTGGTACGGCAATGAGAGGAATCAGCGTAGCACGCCAGTTTTGCAGGAATACGAAAACCACCAACACCACCAGTATCATGGCTTCGCCCAGGGTATGCACCACCTCGCCAATGGAAGCCTTGACGAAATCGCTGGTGTCATAAGGAATACGGTAATCCATATCCTCAGGGAAGCGCTGTTTGAGCTCTTCCATCTTGGCCTTGATCGCCTCGGCAGTTTCCAACGCATTGGCACCAGTCTGCAAGAAGACGGGTATACCAACCCCCGGCTGTCCTTGCAATGTCGTGCGGATATTATAGTTTTGAGCGCCAAGCTCAATACGCGCCACATCTTTTAGATACAGCACACCACGCGGACCATTGGCCTTGACAATAATGTTGGCAAACTGCTCAGGCTCGATCAGCCGCCCTTTGGCAGTGACAGTGTAAACAATCTGCTGGTCATCAGGAGCGGGATCCTGGCCGATTCTGCCTGCAGCATATTGCGCATTCTGCGCTGCAATCGCCGCGGCTATGTCACTGGTAGTCACGCCGAGCTGTGCCATGCGGTCAGGGCGTAACCATACTCGCATGGAATAATCCTGCGTACCGAACACCGTGACATCACCTACACCTTTGATACGCTTCAACTCATCTAGCACATTGAGTGTGGCGTAATTGCTTAAGTAGAGCGGATCATAAGTTTTGTTTGGTGACACCAGCATCAATGCCATCAAGATGTCATTGGAGCGCTTTTGCACAATCAAGCCAGTTCGGCGCACATCTTCCGGCAAACGCGGCGTAGCGATATTGACACGGTTGCTCACGTTGAACGTTGCCTGATCAACATCTGTACCCGTCTCAAACGTCACAGTAATGGTCAGCGTGCCACTGGAGTCAGCACTCGACTGGTAATACAACAAGCCTTCGACACCACTAAGCTGCTCTTCAATAGGCGCAGCCACCGTCTTTGCAAGAGTATCAGCACTGGCACCAGGATAGGTTGCCGTCACCATGACAGTAGGTGGCGCTATTTGAGGATATTGTGCAATAGGAAGCTGGAAGGCAGCCGCAAGGCCTGCCAGCACGATAATGATCGATACTACCGAGGCAAATATCGGTCGCGTAATAAAAAATCTAGTCATGGTTGCTCTCGCTTAGGCCAGTTTGCTGCTTGCTTTGCCAGCGGACTTTTGCGGCTCGCTTGCAGGAGCCTCTCCCTGCTCTGCGGCAGGATGAGGTTGCAAAGGCGCACCTGGACGAATCTTGATCAGATTGTCGATCACAACCTTTTCCCCGGCATTCAGTCCCTTGAGTATCACCCAGTCGCGACCAATCCAGTCGCCCGTTACTACAGGGCGCACGGCTGCCTGGTTGTTTTCATCCACGATATAAACAAAACGACCCTGCTGGGAATTCATGACCGCCACCTGGGGCACAAGAAATACGCCATCACGCTCACCAACAACTACCTTGGCGCGCACAAACTGGCCTGGGAGCAATTTTTTATCAGCATTGGTAAACGTAGCCCGCAATTGCTGCGTGCCCAATGCCGGGTCTATTTGGCTTGCGGCAAAATTAAGCTTGCCGTTTTCGCTGTACTCACTTCCATCCGGTAATTTCAGGGTTATTTTCTTTACCGTTTTCTCAGTAACAGAGCCGCCAAGCTGTTGCAGCTCATTATCAGAAAGACTGAAACGAACCCAGATCGGTGAAAGCTGCACAACGGTAGTCAACAAACTATCATTTGCAGAAACCAGCGCACCCTCAGAAAACTGGAACCGGCCAGAAACCCCACCAACAGGCGCAGTTACTTTGGTATACGAGAGATTCAACTCAGCCTCGCGTACACTGGCTTGAGACTGCAACAAAGCGGCCTTGGCGACATCATCATCGGAAACCGCATTATCGTATTCACGCTGACTAATGGAATTAGACTCCAGCAGACCTTTCAACCGGCCTGCCTCACGCTGGGTCTGAGCAATCTTTGCTTGCGCCTGCGCCAGTTGTGCCTTTGCCTGCTCTAAAGCAATTTGGTATGGCACCGGGTCAATCTGGAACAGCACCTGCCCTTCTTTTACAGGGGAACCTTCCTCATATAGGCGCTTTAACAGGATTCCACCGACACGTGGACGAATTTCAACCTCACGAGCACCTTCAGTCTGCGCCACAGCTTCAGCACTCACTGGGACACTGGTTGGCTCAAGAGGGAGAACAGTGACCGGCAGAGCCTGGCCGCCAGCAGGCTGTCCCGCCTGCTGCTCACTCTTACCACAGGAAACCAAGGTGAAAGCAACCATCATGGCACCCACGATTTTTTTGCTTGCACTCAACCTTTTTGCATTGGCATGAACCCGATCAATCACACGCACTCCCATATATAACTCCATGTCTTATAAACAAATTACTTGCTTACATTCACTAACGAATGTATATTATATACAAACATGATTGTATGTAAAACTACTTTATCAAAAGGAGACACCTAAAAAAATATGGCACGAAAAACTAAAGAAGACGCCGAGCTTACCCGCCAGCGCATTATTACCGCAGCACGAGAGGTATTTGCAAAGCGAGGCGTTAGCCATACGACAATGGAACATATAGCCTCACACGCACAGGTAACGCGTGGCGCTGTATATTGGCATTTCGCTAATAAAATTGAATTGTTCCACGCTATGCGTGATCAAGCCATGTTGCCATTCATTGAGCGAATTAATGCAGCAGTCCTGGATGAACAATCAGAAGATCCTCTTTTGATGATTGAGCAACTTTTCTGCAATACCATCCAAACTTTAAATGAGGATGCATCCACCCGCCAAACTTATGAAATTATGATGGCAAAATGTGAATATGTAGATGAATTTAATAATGTATTACAAGAGCTACTTATAAATTGTCGCATTTTCATAGAAAAAACCCAGCTACTTTACGAGAAGGCCAAACAAAAAGGGCAAATCAACCCCAACATAGATCCAGCTGTATTAGCAATGGATACTCACTTGTTTTTTAGTGGGGTATTGCATATGTGGGTCAAGGACAATACAAATCTTGGCTACAGGGAACAAACCATCGACCTGATCAAGCAACACATTAAATTACGACGGAAAAGCCAGACCGAATAATATATCTCAAGCAGCTTGTCAGGTTACAGCCATAACGATATGATTAGAAAAGTATTGGGAAAGGGAAATCTTGGAAATTCATAGCGGCGAAATCTATGGCAAGCAGACTGGCAACAAGTTTGTCATGTATAACGTGCTCAAAGTCGGCAAAAACTCCATCACCCTGCAAAATATAGACAACCCACTTAGCCTGTTCGACACTACGCTAACCAAGTTGCAATCCTCTGGTTATATCCGCATCAGCCAAACGCCTTACATCAATACCAACAGCACTGGCAAAAAACGTAAATCCATACGCAATCCTACCCGCTGTCCCTACACTTTGGATTTTCTTGAAGAGCGCGCCGACTCCGAACGGCCCGCTCCAATCATGCCTGATTTGTTTACCTAGCCTCCACAACCCGGAAAACTATTCCCTCATAGCTTTCCCCATAACGCAAACCACAAAGACCTCAGCCATAGACCAAGCTCAGAATCGGTATTTTATATAGCTAAGGTATTGAGCAGATTGGCAACAGCTTCCAACTAAATATTAGAACATCCCCTCTTGTAAGACCAGCTCCAAATAACAAACATCCAGGCAACATGAGACTTAAGCTACTGACTCTCTACGTGCATTACTTCCCCCGCAATATATTAACCATTCAACCAATTAACAATAATACAAATGAGAATTATTATTTTTAATATGGCATAATAATTCAATGGCTGAGTTTCTGCTCATAGGAATCATCAGTCATGGACTGCTTGTCGGGTTTTCCAGCAAGATTTTTTAGTGAATATCCATCTATTGGAGGGGAAATAACTATGAATTTGATTCCACAGGCAACACGTATAGGTATCGCGCTTGCAGTACTGTTTGCAGCCGGCCAGGCTACAGCGGAAGTAGCTGTCTCGCAGGTAGCTATTACCAAAGTAGAAGCATTTAGCAACAACCATCCAACAACTCTTCATAACATCAATGCCATCGGGCAGGTAGTAGGCACCTATTACTACGGCAACAATACTGTCCAGCGCCATGGTTTTGTGATTTCTGATAATGTTCAAACAGATATCGGCACCTTAGGCGGAGCAACCAGCCATGCCTATGACATTAACAACTCCGGCGCTATTACCGGCCAGTCCACAACCACCAGTGCAACAACACCCACATCCGGCTTCATTTATAGTAACGGTACGTTCCAGACAATTCCCACCCTGGGTGGCACTCAAGCACTTGGCCGGGCAATCAACGATGCCGGACAGGTCGCAGGATCCAGCACCAACAGCAGCGGCCGCTATAATGCATTTATCTATTCTGATGGCGAAATCACCAATCTTGGAACACTGGGTGGAGACAACACAATACATACTACCTATGCCTACGACATCAACAATCGCGGACAGGTCGTCGGCCAATCGATAGCAGCTGATGGCAAAAGCTATGCCTATGTTTGGGAAAACGGTCAGATAACCAGCTTGGGCGCATTACCTGGCGGTGCAGAACGTACACCCGCAGGTGTATCCGAAGCACGTGCCATCAATGACGCCGGTCAGATTGCTGGCCGTTCATTGCATGCAGACAATTCATCCTATCATGCATTTTTCTATGAAAACAGCGTCATCACTGATATTGGCACCCTGGGTGGCAACGGCAGCAGCAGCTATGGCATTAATAACCATGGATGGGTGGTGGGAGTTTCAGATATTGACGTTACCACTAACGCGACCCATGCTTTCTTGTACTCAACAGAAACTGGGATACTTGATCTGAATGACTTCCTGCCTGAAAACTCGGGCTGGGAGTTACTGCTGGCCCAGGCTATTTCAGACAACGGCGATATCGTCGGCTATGGCAGATATACCGATCCACTTACCGGTATCGTCGGCCCCAATAACTCAGCCTTTATCCTGTCAGGACTAGGCTTTACTGCGGTTGCTGCCATCCCAGAGCCTTCAACTTATGCGATGTTGCTGGCAGGCATGGGGCTGATGGGCTTTGCAGCGCGCCGCCGCAAGACTGCTTAAGATTTTCTAATCAGAAGAAACGTGACAACCATCGTGAGGATGGTGTCACGTTTTTTTGTTTATTGATATCTCAGAGATAATAAAGTGTTGGTCATTTCACGCTTGAGCCGGAATCTCATAGATAACAAAGCCAGCGCTGCCCACCTTACAAAAAACCGGCATAACTCAATGCACCAGCTTTCCAGCCAGCCAGATTGAACCTATACCCACCCCTATCAACCCTGCTTGCTGCAAGGTGGCAGTAAGTTCAGTTTTTTTATGCAACCCAGGAATCAGGTCTGCAACAGCCACATAAATCATGCTGGCGGCCGCCAGGCCTAGGATAGTCGGAATCCAGTCCAGCACCTGCTGCAGGGCAAAATACGCAAGAATGCCGCCAACCAGCGTCGCCAGACTGGAAACAAGGTTGAACAGAAAGGCCTGCTTCTTACTATAGCCAGAATGCAACAAAATCAGGAAATCGCCCACCTCCTGCGGAATTTCATGGGCAATAATGGCTACCGCTGTCACAAAGCCCAAACGCACATCCACCAGAAAAGCGGCGGCAATCAACACACCATCCACAAAGTTATGGAAAGTATCGCCGATCATGATCATCAACCCGCTGCGACCATGATCATTCCCGCCGTGGTCATGATGATGATCATGTGCACCGACTGTATGCATCTCACATGCCTCCCCATGACAGTGTCGCCATAGCACCAGTTTTTCCAGTACAAAAAACAGCAGTATGCCGAGCAGTACAGTTGCAGACATGGCGTCTACACTGCTTGCGATCTCAAAGGCATGCGGCAATATCTCAAGGAATACAGCCCCCAACAACGCCCCTATCGCATAACTGATCAGCATGGGTACCCAGGCAGCCTTGGCTTTTAGGGCAAAAAATGCCGCACACAGCACACTCAGTACGCCGCCCGCCAAACTTACCAAAATAATCATCAGCAATATAGACATAACCGAAAATTATACGGGATGTCTTTACTTTTGCCGGGGCATAGCCTTGCTTTTTTTTCAATACAAATGTAATGTTAATAATAACTATTACTATTTAAATTTGCAGCATTATACTGAGACACTCCCCCCACTCAGAAAAACTGCAAGCAAGCAGATAACTACTCTTGCTCATAAAGAGAGTTATCCATACCCCAACGGTGGGAGTCCGTGGGAATTAAAAATGCAATTGAGTACTAGCGCCTTCTCGGGGAAGGGATACATAGGTGCTCTCAACTAATAGGAATTTATAAGATGAATATCTCAACAAAATTGGCTGGCTTGGCTTTAGCTAGCAGTGCCATTTTTAGCACTCAAGCTTTAGCAATTGATAATGTTTGGATTTCAAATACTCCATGGGGCGATACCTCTTTATCGGATTATGCCGAATGGCACACATTCAACAGTACCGCTGATACAACCCCTGACTTCGGAGCAAATGGTGCCGTATATGAGACTACCGGCAGAGCCTTTGTTGCCAGTACAGGCAACCTTTATAGCTTTAGCGGCTCTGCTGCCTACACTATCACTCTGAGCAATGTTGCAATTGGTGAAGTATTTGATGTTTATATCCGCGTTGCCACTGTCGGGTCTACTTTCCAACGTGCCGCTACCCTGGACGGTATTGAAGCCACTTTCGTTCAATCTTACTACGACACTCAGGACTTCGGCGGTTTTGGCGGAGGCTACCTTGAAGAAGGTTATTGGAAATGGGAAGACGTCAGCACTACTACTGGATTATTGGTATTCAACTTAAATGCCAATGCACACACCGGATTTGATCAATTGACTCTTGCCACCGTTGCATCTGTGGCTGCAGTTCCAGAACCCAGCACTTACGGCATGATGGCAATTGGCCTGGGACTACTCGGCCTCATGGGTCGACGCAATAAGCGTCAACTTAGTTAAAAAGCCGTTCGAGCAAACAGCCAGCAAGCTTTAATCGCTTCATATCAGGCACGCTTGTACAGCGTGCCTATTTTTTCTGTTTCCGGAAACCATGAAATCACCTATGCACAATGACAGGCTAAGTTCCCGTCAGCTTTCGCTTGCCCTAGTGGTTATTTTTGCCTGCACAGTATCCTATGCTAAAGGGGAAGAAAGCATCTCTTCTCCACCATCAACTATTGAACAACAAAAATCTGAGGCTTCAACAACTGCAACCTCTAGCAATACCCAATCCTCCACCGTATTACCAGAAGTTGGTGTCAGTGCGAGTCGCCTTAAGCAAGATGCCGTATCTATAGACCGCACAAGAACGATTACGACCATAGAAACAAAAGAACTTGAAAGAACACAGCCAGTCACCATATTTGACGCGATCAGAGATGTGCCTGGAGTCGCCATTAATGGAGGCCCTCGCCCAAGCGGCATGACCTTCAATGTACGCGGCTACAATGATGGCGAAGATGTTCTTGTAAGGGTGGATAACGTTCCCAAAGGTTTCGAGAAATATCGTTTTGGCGGGACATTTGTAGAACCAGAGCTGCTTAAATCCATAGAAGTTCAACGAGGCCCGCAAATTACTAGCGGCTCAGGCTCCCTTGGCGGGACAGTACTGGCTAAAACCAAAGATGCCGCAGACCTATTGAAGCCAGGACAGCGTTATGGTGCACGCTTTAAATTCGGCTATGCCAGTAATAATGATGAATACCAGCGCTCCTACATGTTCTACAGTCGACCAATTGATGAAGTCGACATTCTGTATCATCGTTCCCATCGCACATCAAACGACATTACGCATAATGATGGCTCGAAACTGGAAAGTTCAGCAATAAATTCACTATCGCAGCTTTTTAAGCTAAGCATATTCCCAACAGATGATTTGCAACTCACCACATCCATCATCTTGTTCCAGGACAGCGGACTCCAACCCTACGATGCCACAGGAGGAAATCCTGGATCTATTACATTCCGCAATCTGATCCGAGAAATTGATGACCTAAGCATCTCAGAAACGATACGCTGGACACCAGACACCCCGTGGATAGACCTCACAGCCACCATCGGCAAAGGTCATACAAAGCTTAAGGATACCTCTCCCCCAGGCTTTGGCCTCAATTCTTCGAATGCTGCTGGCACTATATATGATGACTATAAATATTCTAGCAGTACTGTAGACATCGCCAACACATCCATCCTCTATGGAAAGAATGACTTTAATATCAAACTATTAGCAGGGCTTCAGTACAACAGCATGAGCCGCGAGGTAACAAAAACTGCAAGTGTAGCAATGGGCAATGTCAATAGTGATGGATTCAATCCCGCGGTAGTTGCTGGAGAAAAGACCTTTACCGCTTTTTACTTACAGCCCCGCATTGAATATGGTCGCTTTGGCATTATCCCAGGTATACGGGTTGATACTTACGATATCTCAACCAACGAGCCTAGGGTACAAAATCACCTGCTCCAAAAGAACTTACCTGATCAAATCAGCTTTACCCATAAAACTTATAGCCTAGGCCTGACATTCGACTTAATTCCCAGAAGTCTGACAATATTCAGTAACTACGGCCAAGGATTTAGACCACCATCTATTGATGAATATTTCAGCTATGCAAGCAATTATGCTGGCAATCTGCTCACCCCTCCTTTTCCTGGCTATATACCAGGCCTAGGAAGCGAATACGGTGGTGGTTTTGGGCGTTGTACCACCCCCGAAACCAACTATATCTGCGGTGATGTTTACCGCCTGCAAACATCAACCTCAAGCGAAATCGGCCTGCATTACCAAACACCGAGACTTTTTGACAGCGATCTTCAACTTATTTCCAAGTTCACATATTTCCATATTAAAACTGAGCATTTATTACGTAGTTTTGCACTGAATACCATCTCTGTTCCAAACGTTGCACCGCCTAACACTCCTCAAAATGCATGGGAAAAACGTTATGGTACTGAATTCGAAAGTAGCTTACTTTACAAAGACTCTTATGCCCGTATCTCCTATTCAAAAACCTGGGGATCGATCTTTGAATACCCTAATATATCTCCAGTATCAATTTATACAGTCCCTGGGAATGCTCTCAATATCACATTAGGCACTCAACTCACACGCAACCTGGGAATCAATGCCAGCTATCGAAAAATATCTGAACGACTTATTGATGGTGGCTCCCAAGATGGCTATGAAGTTTTCAATGCAGGAGCGTTCTGGACAGCAAGCAATAACGTGATATTCAGGCTTGTTGGGGAAAACCTTAAAAATAAAGACTACAACCTTAATGCAGCGGGAGACATGCCATGGCAAATAGGTAACCGCGCCGCCGGCCGCAACATCCGCTTCATTACCGAGATAAGCTTTTAAATTCAAATGTAAATGTATGTATACCGCTATTGCACCACACAATGATAATTGTTATCATTTGTTTTAATGTTGCTATTAGCATGCAAGTATCATTCAATAACATTGGAATAGATTCAACCTTATGTTGCCAGCCAAAGCCCCTGTTAAAACTTGTTTGATCAATTTACTGGATGAATTGGTTGAGCATGACGGCTTTGGCAGCCTTAAGGTAGACATCCGCCTGCTCCGCCGTGGACAGAAGGAAATCATCATTGATTGTGGCAAACAATACCGTTTTGTAGTGGATTTCCAGCCTGCAAACAATGAAACAGACAAAAACCAACATATCACAACCGATTAATTGAATTGGTTTTCTGGTCGCACTTGCTCATAAAGTGATGGCCATTAATTGCTCGACGGTGTGGGTCCGTGAGCCTAAATGTTGAATTGAGTGCCCGCGCCTTCAAGGGGAAGGGGTTAATGGCATTCACTTAATAAAGGGATTCATGATGAAATTTTCAGCTTTAGCTCTCGCCACTGGTTTGGCATTCAGCGCTTCTGCGTTTGCAGAAGTTAATCAATGGGATAGCGCTACGACTCCATGGGGTGATGCTACTCTCGCTCAATATGCAGAATGGAACGTATTTGAAAGCCTGACTCGCACAGGCCCTACTCCGAATGCAGGTAATAGCTTCATTTCCACATACGAAGTCTCTGCTCCTGATGTTGCAGGCGATGGCACATTGACTGCCGTTGGTTCTCCCACCATCACATCTACAGACAATATCTACAGCTGGCGTGAAAACCCAACTTCCTACACAGCAACTCTGGAAGGTACTATCGGTGGCACATTTGATGTTTACCTCCGCGTAGCTACACTGGGCTTGGCACCCAATGCCACTGCCTACCTGAATGGCGTTGCTTCCACTGCCGTCCAAACATTCTATGAATACAACGGTACTCAATTTGGCCTGGAAGATTCCGAACGCGAATTTTACTTCGTTTGGAACGATGTGACTGGTTCTGACCTGTACACATTCACATGGACTGATCTGACAGCCCATACAAGTCTGGACCAGTTGGCACTCGCCACTGTTGCAGTTGCGGCTGTTCCTGAGCCAAGCACCTACGGCATGCTGGCACTCGGCCTGGGCGTGCTTGCCTTTGCTGGCCGCCGCTCCCGCAAGAACAACGCCTAAGCGTTAATCAGTAATAAGCAACTCTCAATACTAGCCCGCACTCATAGCGGGCTAGTATTTTTAATATATCTATCGGGGTAATAAGCATTATGACTTTTTCTACAAAACTGGCTGCAGTTGCTTTGGCTATGTCCCTAGCATTTAGCGGCTCCGCATTGGCTGCAGGTGGCGTTTGGGACTCTACTACTCCATGGGGAGATGCCACCTTAGCTCAATATGCTGAATGGAATACATTCGACAGCGTATCCGGTGATTCCACCCCTGAAATTGGTGCAGGAAGTATCAGTCTTTCTCCTGCTGGATTTACCCTCCAGAATGGCGATATCTATACTTTATTTAGCCTCCCAACCATTACAGCAACCCTGACTGGCACTTCGGGTGTTTTTGATGTTTACCTGCGTGTAGCCACCCAAGGCAGGAATCTGGCTTCTGAAGCCTTGCTCAATGGTGTTGTTGCCAATAGTGTTCTGGCATATACAGGCGCGGCCGATTTTGGCTCTGGCGATGAGCAAGAGCTCTACTGGGTTTGGAACAACGTAACAGGTGCTGACCTGTACACATTCCAATTTCAGGCTTCTGCTCCACATATCTTAATTGACCAAGTTGCACTGGCATCCATAGCAGTGGCTGCTGTTCCCGAACCAAGCACTTACGCCATGCTGGCGCTTGGTCTAGGCGTTCTGGGAGCTGCTAGTCGTCGTACACGCAAACAAAACTAAGTTTTAGTTAGCCGTACTCCTGGCATGCAAGTGATGCATGCCAGGTTTTCATCAACGTTTAACGATATTTTCTTTTTTCATAATGACAATTGCCAGCTCCATCATGTTGAATCGCAGCACTCTGCTGGCACTTGCTTTACTCTTACCCCTGGCACATCAACCACTAATAGCCTTGGCAGAGGATGTAGAGGAAGAAGAACAAACAGAATCTATTGAAGAAGAGGCTCCGGCAATTCTTCCCCTTCCTTCTTCAACATCTGCCATCAGAAGTAATACTCAAGATACTGTATTACCAGAAACTAGTATAAGTTCTTCCAGAATTCGTGACGAACGCATTAATAAAACACAGTCAATTACAAGAATCACCTCAGAAGATCTTGAGCGAACCCAAGTTTCCAATATTTTCGATGCAGTGCGCGGTACACCAGGAGTCAATATTGCAGGCGGCCCCCGCCTCAATGGCATGGCATTCAATATCCGCGGATATACAGAATCAGATGTCGCGGTTTCAGTAGACGGCGTTCTGAAAAACTACGACAAATACCGCTCAAAAGGCACATATATTGAGCCTGACTTACTTAAAACAATAGAAATCCGCCGAGGCCCACAAATCAACACCAATTCTGGATTTCTGGGTGGCGCTGTCATCACGACCACAAAAGATGCAGAAGACTTTTTACGCCCCAATCAGATAGTAGGCGGCAGAGTTAAATTTGGTTATGGCAATAATAATGATGAATATCTGCGCTCTTATTTAGCCTATGCTCGTCCTCACGAGCGTATTGACTTGCTATACAGTTACACTGACCGCCAATCCAACGACATAACTCAAGGGGATGGAGAAAAACTTGCCTACTCCACAGTTGGAACAGTTGCCGAATTATATAAAATTACAGTATTCCCCATTGACTCATTGAAAATTTCCACCTCAATGACAAAACTCAAACAGAGCCCAACAGTACAGTTATACGACACTCTCACTGATGGCCTGTTTACATCAAGCCCATATGTCATGCGAGCAATAGATGAAGAAACAATCAGCCAAACAATCACTTTTACTCCAGAAAGCCGGTGGGTAGACCTCAAAGCAATAATAGGCACAGGCCATACAAAACAGGATGAGACATTACCCTTTGGATGGCAAGGAAACAGAAGCACCGTGTCAGGACCTAACGCAGCTTACTGCATCGGATATACCGGTTATCGTATAAGCAATAATACCCAGCTATCAGCTAACCAATCTGCTGCTCAGTGTCGTGGTGATAGGCTCGATGCATTCAGTTTCAAGAATACCAATTTTGATTTATCCAATACATCTTATCTTTATGAATCAACTGATATAAGGTTGACTTTACTGGCTGGTATTCAATACGTAAAACAAAAACGAGAGCTAGAGCGCAGCTTTGGCAATCCACTACATCGCCCCACAGCACAAGAACCAGCTTCTGGAGTACAAACCACTACTGCATTCTACGTTCAGCCCGCACTAAAGATTAAACAACTCTCTCTTACCCCAGGATATAGAAGAGACTTCGTTGAACTCAAAGCTATTGATGACACCAAGGAAAGTTTATTAGTAGCCAATCAAGCAGAAAAAATTAAACTCCGGGAAGAAATCTTTAATCTGGGATTAGCATATGAGCCAACTAGAAATCTGACATTATTCACCAACTATAGCCAAGGTTTTCGAGCTGTACCACTCGCTGTTTTATGGTCTAACATGGGAAGAAATTCAAGTACAGGAGTACTCGAAACTACGAGTTCCTGCCCTGATGATGGCAGTTCATGTGATGACGTATATAAAACACAGCGTGTTGAGAATACCGAAATAGGTACTTCTTATATAAACCCCAATCTATTCGAACGACAGATACAACTAACTTCGAAGATCACTTTTTTCCATAGCCATACAAGCAATCTTATTTTTGAAACTGGTTTGCAAAACGGCAAAGAAACCCGTAATGGCTGGGAGTTTGAAAACAGTATCTACTATCGGAACTTTTATGCTCAAGCATCTTATTCTCGGGTAGATGGCACAATTTACTATTTCGCAGAAGGTGTATCAGGACCTATTTATACCATCCCAGGCAAAACCTTTAACCTCACTCTAGGATCGAAGCTCGGAGACAAGTGGGATGTAAATATCAATTATAGACATGTATCTGATCGCTATTATGCCGAAGGTATCCCTGGCCCTACGTCTGGCATAGCGGTACAGCCAGGATACGAAGTATTCAATGCAGGTGTTCGCTGGATGCCCAATCAACATCTAAACTTTAGATTAGTTGGAGAAAATCTAGGCGACAAATATTACAACCTTGATGGCGGCTTCGCTGGACAACTTGGTTTAGTTGCTCCTGGCCGTAACATCAAATTTTATGCAGAATTTATTTATTAACTATATTAACCAATTATAGTAATCAAGGAGCCCCCCATGAACCAGCTAGCGACAACCGAACAACAATACCAGGCCTTCCACAGCGCCAAGAAAGAGCAAAAACTGCGCAACCGTGAAGCGGCGCAGGCCATCGGCATCAGCGAAGGCCAGGCGATTGCCAATGCGATTGGCCGTGAGGCTGTACGCCTAAAGGGACCGTTCAATGAAATCATTGCCGATGTGCCTAAGTTGGGTCGTGTGATGGCGCTCACGCGTAATGAAAGCACTGTGCATGAAAAAGTGGGCACTTATGAGAATGTGTCTTTTGACCATGTCGGCCTGGTAGTTGGTCCTGACATTGATCTGCGTATCTTCTACTCGCAATGGAAGCATGGTTATGCCGTAACTGAGGAAACAGAAAAAGGCACTCAGCGCAGTCTGCAGTTTTATGATGCCACCGGCACTGCTATTCATAAGATTCACCTCAAGGATTTCAGCAATGTGGATGGCTGGAACGAGTTGGTGCAGAAATACCGCAGCGATGACCAGGCGCCAGGGCAGGAAGTTGAAGCTGCCAAGCCCGCCCCTGCCGTCAAGCCGGATAGCGAAATTGACCAGGCCGGTTTTGCCGCAGCCTGGCTGGCGATGAAGGACACGCATGACTTCTTTGTACTGCTGAGAAAATTCGGTGTTGCGCGCACCCAAGGTTTACGCCTGGCGCCTGAAGGCCATGCATACAAGGTTGACAACAATGCCGCCCAACAGATTCTGGAAGCTGCCGCAGCAGACCGCACCAGCATCATGTGCTTTGTCGGCAACCCTGGCAATATCCAGATTCACACCGGCCCGATCAAGAATGTGAAAGAGCTTGGCCCATGGATCAATGTGCTGGATGAAACCTTTAACCTGCATTTGCGCACTGATCTGATTGTGGAAACCTGGGTTGTCAAAAAACCTACGGAAGACGGCATTGTGACTTCGCTGGAAGTGTTTGATAAGGATGGCGAGATCATGGCGCAGTTCTTCGGCGAGCGTAAGCCTGGCAAGCCGGAACTGGAAGCCTGGCGTAACATCATCGCCAACTTGCCGGCATTGCCTTAAAGAGGAAAGTGATGAATATCCGCGCCCTGTTGCTTGCTGCTGGCTTGATGTTCGGCAGCCATACTGTCCTTGCAGCTGAAAAGCTGCTGACCATAGGCGGTGCCGTGACTGAGATTGTCTATGCGCTTGGCAAAGGCAATGAGGTGATTGCCAATGACATCACCAGCGTCTACCCCGAAGCCGCAGCCAATAAACCAAAGGTTGGCTACATGCGTACCCTGTCTGCCGAGGGCCTGGTTTCTACCGGTGCCACGCTGATCATTGCCGAGGCTGGAGCCGGTCCACGCAATGTCATTGACCAGGTACGCAATGCCGGTATCAAAGTAGTACAGTTATCAGAAAGCGTCCATACACCGCAGCAGGTGGCAGCTGATATCCGCACCATAGGCAAACAACTCAGCGCAACCTCTACAGAGCAGGTAGCCAGGCAGTATGAAAATGCCTGGCAAGAAGCTGAAGCCAAGCTTGCAGCACTGCCTGGCCATCCTCGCGTGCTATTTGTCATGAACAACTCTGGCCGTGGCGCCCAAGCTGCCGGTGATGAAACTGCAGCCTCGGCGGTAATCAAGCTGGTGCATGCAGAGAATGTGATGGCTGGGCAGTACAAGGGTTACAGGCCGCTGACTGCCGAGGCTTTGGTAGCAGCAGCTCCCGATGTCATCATCACCACAAATGAAGGCCTGGAGGCCAGCGGCGGCCTGCAGAACTTCCTCAAGACGCCGGGAATCGACCTGACACCCGCAGGCAAGAACAAACGCATTGTCAGTATGGATACCCAATACCTCCTGGGCTTCTCTCCACGTTTGCCTGCCGCCGCTGTTGAACTGGGTGAGGCTATCCGCAAGCAATGAACAGTTCAGCTTCAACCATGCAGTTTGCCACACAGGCAAGCCGCAGCCTGCAATTGCGTAGCCGGGTGTTGATCGGGCTTGGCATTGCGCTGGCCATATTGGTAGTGCTGGCTGCAGGCATTGGCGCTGTCAGCATTCCACCGCTAGATGTTCTAAAGCTGCTAATGAGCCCTCCCGGCTCTGCGGCCTGGCAATCCATTCCGCAAGAACAGATACAGCAAGCCATGGTGTTATGGAACATCCGCCTGCCCCGTTTGGCGCTTGGTGTGCTCACTGGTATGGCGCTGGCAGTATCTGGTGCAGCGATGCAGGCATTATTGCGCAATCCGCTTGCCGAGCCTGGACTGGTGGGTATATCGGGGGGCGCAGCACTGTTTGCCGCGCTTGCGATTGTGCTGGGCGGCGGCTGGATGGTTGCCCTGCATGAGATGATCGGTGAATTCGCCTTGCCCATCTTTGCCTTTATCGGCAGCCTGATTGCCACTATCCTGATTTTTGTCATTTCCACGCGCCAGGGCAAGACCTCCATTGCGTTGATGCTGCTGGCAGGGATTGCAATTAGCTCGCTCTGTGGCGCCCTGATTGGTCTGATGACGTTTATTGCCTCAGACCTGCAAATGCGCTCCCTCAATTTTTGGTCGCTCGGCAGCCTGGGTGCGGCTACCTGGCCGATGGTCACCATGGTCGCTTGCCTAAGTGGCAGCTCGGTGCTGGTGCTGCTCAAGCAATCCAGCGCGCTCAATACCCTGGCACTGGGAGAAGTGCAAGCCAGCCTGCTGGGCATTTCCGTACGCCGCCTCAACCAGATTTGCATTGCGGCCATTGCCCTGGCAGTAGGCGCTGCGGTGTCGGTCACTGGCATTATCGGGTTTATCGGATTGGTGGCACCACACCTGGTTCGGCTCTCCGTCGGGCCTGACCAGCGATTGGTGATGCCCGCTGCTGCCCTGGTCGGTGCCATCCTGATACTGCTATCCGACCTGCTCGCCCGCACCATTGCCATGCCAACAGAGGTTCCGGTTGGCATTGTCACCGCCCTGCTCGGCGTTCCGTTCTTCCTGGCGTTGCTGTTCCGCATGCGGCGCAAAATCGGTATATAGGAGTTGCGATGCTGGAAGTCATCAACACCGGACTCAACATAGGCAGCAAGACCCTGCTCAGCGATATCAATCTCATGATTGCGCCTGGGGAACTGGTGGCAATTTGCGGTCCCAACGGTGCAGGCAAGAGTTCGCTGATCCGCTTGCTTAGCGGGGAGCTGAAACCAAGCGTTGGAGAAGTGCTTTGGGACAGCAAGCCACTTTCAGAATGGAGCCTGCTCAAGCTCGCGCGCCAACGTGCCCTGATGCAACAGCATGCTGAAGTGGGGTTTTCCTACACGGCACTGGAAATCATTCTATTGGGGCGCCATCCGCACCATCAAGGTACAAGCCGCCCGCAGGATTATCAAATTGCCACGGCTGCCATGGAAGAAGTGGACGCCAGCCACCTTGCAGATCAAGTCTACACAACCCTATCTGGCGGAGAGCAAGCGCGGGTACAAATGGCCCGTGTGCTGGCACAGATATGGGAAGCTGCTGCAGGCCCTCGCCTGCTTCTACTCGATGAGCCTACCGCCGCGCTAGACCCACGCCAGCAGCACCGGATTCTTGATATTGCACGAAAGTGGGCAAATAAAGGCGATGTTGCCGTTGTGGCGATCGTGCATGACCTCAACCTTGCCGCCCAATATGCCGACCGCATTGCCTTGCTACGCGATGGCAGGCTGCAAGCAGTTGGCGAAGTGGAAACGATCATGACACCTGCCATGGTGGAGGCTTGTTTTGACCTGCCCTGCGTTTTGCTCAACCACCCTGATGGCGGCACGCCCATGATTGCCGCGCGCCGGCAGCTTTAGCTTTACATTGGAATCAACATGAACACACTCAAGACCGTGGAAATCAAAGCCTTTGTGCCAGCAAAGGACTTCAAGCTTTCCCAGCAGTTTTACCAGGATATAGGCTTTGAAAAACGTTCTGAAGGCGGCGGCGTAGCCTATTTCTGTTTTGAACATTGCTCCTTCCTGTTACAGGATTTCTACGTACAGCCGTATGCCGATAACTTTATGATGCATCTCCTGGTGGAAGATGCGGCTGCTTGGCATGCCCACATCCAGAAATCCGGCATCACCGAAAAATACGGTAGTAAAATCTCTGTATTGACCGACCAACCCTGGCGTATGCGTGATTTCGTCTTTAATGACCCCAGCGGCGTACTCTGGCGTATCGGCCAGAATATCTAACCCCTAATCTCGGCCAATGATTTTTGGCCCACTCCTTGCTTGATTAGTAATGTAAACATTGCTATCTGAAAGAAAGGGATGGTGCCTCATGAAAGCTTTCTGGACATTATGCTGTATCGCTTCACTCAATATATTCAGCACATCAGCCATTGCGGCATCGGAACCACAGCTTCAAGTTGAACCGCTACTAAGAAGCGTAAAGGCCTGGGATGGCAAGGCCTATGCCAACTATCCTGGCGGCAAGCCTGAGCTGAGCGTGCTGCGTTTCACCATTCCAGCCAACACTTCCCTGCCCTGGCACAGCAACCCAGTGCCTAATGTCGCTTACATTCTTTCCGGTGAAATCACAGTGGAAAAACAAGGCACGGGCGAAACCATGCGCCTTGGTCCGGGGCAAGCGCTCCCCGAAATGGTGCATGCTGTGCACCGTGGTTACACAGGGGCAAATCCTGCGGTAGTGATCGTATTCTATGCCGGCGGCGAAGGCATTCCCCTGCTGGAAGAGCAATAACCGAACAATACAGCCGCTTTATTCAAGCCAGATCAGGCTCGCCATGCGGCCTGTGGCATTATCGCGGCGAAACGAGAAGAAGCGCTCGGCATTGCTATGGGTGCATAGTCCGCCGCCATAGACATTTTGCACGCCCACATTTGCCAGGCGTTGTCGTCCCAACGTAAAAATATCCCCCAGCCATTTTCCAGCGGCGGCTGGTTTGAATGCCTGCTCTGCATGCGCATCATGCGCAATAAATGCAGCCCTCACCTCGTCACCCACTTCAAAGGCTTCTGGCCCGATTGCGGGGCCAAGCCAAGCCAGTAGTTCGCTACCAGGTTGGCGCATTTTTGCCACAGTTGCTTCTATCACGCCATCCAGCAAGCTGCGCCACCCGGCATGAACGGCTGCCACTACTGTGCCCGCCTTGTCACAAATCAGGACCGGCAGGCAATCCGCCGTCATCACGGCACATACGGTATGCCGCGTGCGGGCAAACGCTGCATCTGCGTCTGGCATACAACTGGCTGTGCCGGCATCGATGACATGGATACCATGCACCTGATTGAGCCAGACCGGCTCGGTAGGCACCCAACGGTTCAAGCACTGCCGGTTGGCGGCAACATCCAGCGGCGCATCACCAACGTGCATCCCCAGGTTGAGGCTTTCATAAGGTGGCTGGCTGATACCGCCAGCACGCGTGGTCTGCAATGCCTTGACGTTGGCCGGGGCAGGCCAATCAGGGATAATCAGGTCTTGATCACTCAGCATCGTCATCGTCCTCGAACCAATCCTCGCCTTCATCCTCGCCATACTCATAGGCAAAGTCGTCGTCATCAACATAGAACGCATCCGCCTCTTCTGGCGCTACATTTTCCGCGCGGATAGCCTCGATCAAGAGTTTCATGTCGGCTGCCAGTTCAACTTGCCACTCCATCGGCTCCCCTGTAGCAGGATGCTTGAGGCCCAGGCGAATAGCATGCAATGCCTGGCGCTTGAAATCCTGCAAAACATTCCTGAGGCTGTCCGACATATGTCGTAACGGCAGGATGCCCCGGATGCCATAAACAGGATCGCCGACGATAGGCGCCTTGAGATGCTGCATATGCACGCGGATCTGGTGCGTGCGCCCGGTTTCCAGCAAGCAACGCATATAGGTGTGCACGGCAAAACGGTCGAGTACTTCGTAATGCGTCACCGCAGGTTTGCCCATGTGGTTCACCGCCATCTTGGTCCGCGCATGCGGATGGCGCCCTATAGGCTGGTCTATCTTGCCGTTGCGCCACACCTGCCCCCAGACAATGGTGCGATACTCGCGCTTGACCGTGCGTGCCTGCAACTGGCGCACCAGGTTGGTCTGCGCCGCTAGCGTCTTGGCAACAACCAGCAGGCCGCTGGTGTCTTTATCAAGCCGATGCACGATGCCAGCACGTGGCACATCCTTGAGTTGTGGTGCATGGTAGAGCAAGGCGTTGAGCAGTGTGCCGTTCCAGTTGCCCGCGGCGGGATGCACGACCAGGCCGGCAGGCTTGTTGATGACGAGAATATGCTCATCTTCAAACACCACATCCAGCGGAATATTTTCTGGCTCAAAAGCTAATGCTTCAGGCGCGGTCTGGGCAATGATCTGCACCTGCTCCCCGCCCCAGACCTTGAACTTGGCGGTGGGCGTTTCCTCGGCAATGGTAACCAGGCCATCCTTGATCCAGCCCTGGATGCGAGAGCGGGAATGCTCCGGCATCAGGCGCTGCAAGGCCTGGTCGAGGCGTAGCCCTCCAAGTTCTTGTGTAATTGTAAGCGTAATAGGCGTAGTGGCGTTGCTCATCGGTTATAATCAAAAAATATCGCCCTGGATACAGGGTAGTGACATTGTGTTAATCGGCATCCACAACCTTAATCATGGATTTTGTAAATGAAGCATAGTTTAGCGTTAATTGCAGTACTCTGGCTCACGGGCTGCGCGATTTTTGGCGCGCCTACCGAACTGGATGAAACCAAGGGTTGGCCAGTACAGCGTATCTACGCTGCCGCGGAAGAAAACATGAATACCCGCGACTATGACAAAGCCATCAAGTATTTCCAGATACTGGAATCACGCTATCCGCATGGCCGCTATGCCACCCAGTCCCAGCTTGAAGTGATTTATGCCCACTACAAGAAAAATGACCCGGCTGCGACCATGGCGGCAGCCGACCGCTTTATCAAGCTGCACCCCAACCATCCCAACGTAGACTATGCTTACTACATGAAGGGGCTATCCACCTTCAACGAGCGTGGCGTGATCGAGAAACTGACCAAGCAACAAATCAGCGACCGCGATCCAAAATCGCTGCGTGAATCCTTTCTTGCGCTCAAGGAACTTGTGAACCGCTATCCCAATAGCCGCTACGTCAAGGATGCAACCCTGCGCATGAGCTATCTGGTCAATTCATTGTCGCAGCATGAACTGCATGTTGCGCGTTACTACATGAAGCGCCAGGCTTACGTTGCTGCAGCCAACCGTTGCAAATATGTACTGGAGTTCTACCCTGATACGCCTCACATCGAGGAAGCATTGGTCATTCTGATCAGTGCTTACGATGCCATGAGCATGGATGACCTGCGCGATGATACCAAGCGCGTGCTGGCAAAAAATTACCCTGACAGCCCGATGCTAGGGAAAAATGTTCCTAGCGAAGAGCGCGTCTGGTGGAAGTTCTGGGAAAGCCTGCTCTAACAAACCATCTAAAAACTTAGCCGGGCTTTTGCCCGGCTAATCAATTCAACTTACTAAACAAACCGATACACAAACAATATCTCTTATTTCTTTAGCACCGGTTTTTTCTTCAAGTTGCGTGCACTTGCCACCACACCTGGCTGCGCCTTTACCTTACGCCCTTTTTCTTCATTCTTGCGTGCATTCATAACGGCACGCTCAGCAGTCTTACGCCTGCGCATGCTGACGATACCCTCGCCCTGCTTGCGCTCTTCGGACTCGGCAAATGGGTTTGCACCCTGATTGAATTGCACCCTCAATGGCGTGCCAGTCAGCTGGAATGCCTTGCGGAACACTCCTGCAAGATATCGCCTGTAACTATCCTTGATACCATCAATATGATTGCCGTGAATCACCACAATCGGCGGGTTGCTGCCGCCCTGGTGCGCATAGCGCAGCTTGGGGCGTATGCCCTTGCTGATAGGTGGTTGATGCTGCATAGTGGCATCTTCCAGTACCCTGGTCAGTTGCGGCGTTGAAAGCTTGGCCATGGCCGCTTTGTAAGCGCCATCCACAGAGCCAAACAATTCGCCCAAGCCTTTTTTACGTAACGCAGAAATGTAATGGAACTTGGCAAAATCCAGGAATTGCAGCTTGCGGTCTATCTCGCGCTTGATCCACTCGCGCTTGTCCTCTTCCAGGCCATCCCACTTGTTCACGGCCACGACCAACGCACGGCCGCTCTCGAGGATATAGGCTGAAACGTGGGCATCCTGCTCGGTAATGCCTTCCTGCGCATCAACGACCAGGATGGCGACATTGGCCTCCTCGATCGCCTGCATGGTCTTGATGACAGAGAATTTTTCAACCGCCTCAAAGACCTTGCCACGCTTGCGCACGCCGGCGGTATCAATAATGGTGTAATTCTTGCCATTACGCTCAAGATCCAAATAAATGGAATCCCGCGTGGTGCCGGGCTGGTCGAACGCGATCACGCGCTCTTCGCCCAGCAATGCATTTACCAGGGTAGACTTGCCCACGTTCGGACGCCCGACAATCGCCACCTTGGGCACCTTATTGGTAGCCTCATCCTCTTCCTCGCTAGGCTCGGGGAAATTTTCCAACGCCAGTTCGACGAGGTCACGTACGCCTTCGCCATGGGCAGAAGAAATAGATAAAGGATCACCCAGGCCAAGCTCATGAAACTCGGCGCTGGCAATCGCACGCTGCATGCCTTCGGTCTTGTTCACTGCCAGCAGGATAGGACGCTGGCTCTTGCGCAGACGCTCGGCAATCACCTTGTCTTGCGGCGCCAGGCCATTGCGCCCATCCACCAGAAAGATCACCACATCGGCTTCGTCAACGGCCAGCAATGTCTGGCGCGCCATTTCCTTCAGGATGCCGGTATCAACCAATGGCTCGAAACCACCGGTATCCACAACCAGATACGGCTTGCTGCCTACTACGCCGCGGCCATAATGGCGGTCGCGCGTCAGCCCGGGCAGGTCTGCCACCAAGGCATCACGTGTTTTGGTCAGGCGGTTGAATAAGGTGGATTTGCCAACATTGGGTCGGCCTACCAGGACAATGGTGGGTAGCATCATTACTGAGCGACTGAAACCGCGAACAGGCCACCCTTGCGGGTTTGAACAAGGAAGCCATTGGTTCCAAGCGCAACAGGCTGCGGCATGATGGCGCTTTTTTCTGTCTGCAGCCTGGCAACAAAGTTGCCCTCATCCCTGTCCATGAAATGCACATAGCCTTCCACATCACCCACTGCCACCACGCCGCCCATGGGTAGCGGAGCACTCAGGTGACGGTTTTTGAGATCAGCCTGACGCCAGAAGGTACGGCCACTGGAGTAGTCCAATGCAAATACGGCACCTGTCTCATGAGAAACATAAACCCGTGCCTCCTCGGCACCCAGGCCGGTGTAACTTGGAATATCGCGTGTCCAGCTGATACGGCCTGTCGTGCGTTCAACAGCTGCCACGCGCCCCTGATAGGCGACCGAATAAACCAGGGAACCATCCACCACTGGCAGGCTGGTAATATCGGCAATCCGCTCCAGTTCGGTTGTGCCCTTGGGCAACGAGACAGAAGCCTCCCACAAGGTCTTGCCGTCATCAGCACGCAATGCAACCAGCTTGCCGCCGGCAAAACCAGCATAGACTGCGCCATCTGCAATAGTGACACCCGCACTGCTGCGCAGCGTCAGAGTTGGCGTTGCGCGCTCATATACCCACTTGCGCGCACCGTCCTTGGCATTCAGACCGAAAATCCGGCTATCACCACAACGCACCACCACCACGCCATTATCCACCTGCGGTGCACTCAGCACCTCACTGCTTACCTTGGATTTCCAGAGCAATTTGCCATCCAGGTCGTATGCCAATACATAACCCGTAGGTGTGCCCACGAGCACTAGCTGGCTACCCAGACCCACGCCGCCGGTGAGGGCTTCGCCAGCATTAATCTTCCAGACCTGTTTGCCCTTGATCGCCTCAAACTTGGCAATTTCGCCATTACCGCTCGCGGCATAGACAAAGCCTTCAGCCGCTGCCGGGATAAAATCGGCCACACCTGATTCACCAACCTTGGCAGACCAGACAATGCTGGGCTTCAAACTTGGCTTGAAATCCACCAGCTCAGCAGGTGGATCCGTCTGATCGCGCCCGAACATCCGCTCGGAAATATCGGTCTTGAGATCAGTAATAGTGGTGCAACCGCTAATGGCAAAGGCTGCGACAACAAGGAATGAAATTAAACGCAAACTTAGCTCCACTTAACTACCAAGCGCTTCCAGCTTATGCTCAGTATATTTGTAGTAATCACCCTGGATATCCAGCTTGGCTAGCGCTTCCTTGTAAGCGGCCTTGGCATCTTCGGTCTTGCCTTGCGCGGCCAGAACATCACCCTTGAGGTCTGCGAACAGGCCGGCATAACCAGCGTCATGCTTTTCGGACAATGTACTCAATGCAGCGTCATACGCTTTTTCTTCATATTGGATGGATGCCAGTTGCAGCAATGCAATCGCCCGGACCGCATCTTCCTTAGCATTCTTGGCAGCCCATCCCAGTTGGGCTTTGGCGCTGTCAATATCCTGCTCCTGGTAGTTGAGCTTGGCCACAGCCACAGCGGCCCGCCCAGCATATGGGGTTGAGGAATACTTATCCATCAGCTCCGCAGACAAGGCACGGATTTTTGCAGCATCCTTGATATCGGTATTAGCCATGTTCTGATATTGAACAGAAGCCGCACCCGACTGCTGGTACTGGTAATATTTCCAGCCTTCATAGCCGCCAATGCCAACCAGTGCAAGGACTGCAACACCAGCAATGATATTGCCATTACGTTTCCACCAGCTTTTGAGTGCGTCCAGCTGATCCTGCTCTTCCAAATCGTATGCCATGCTATTTCCTAAAATTACGCAGCCTGTGACTTGCGTCCAGGGATAGAATTCAACAAATTACGGGTGTAGTCCTGGGTTGGCGCAGCATATACCTCCTCCACCTTCCCCTGCTCCACGATGCGGCCCTTGTACATCACGGCAATATCATCCGCAATATGGCGCACCACGCGCAGGTCATGGCTGATAAAGATATAACTCAAGTCCATTTCCTGCTGCAGGCTTTGCAACAACAGCAAAATCTGCGCCTGAATCGACACGTCCAGCGCAGAAACCGGCTCATCACACACCACTACCTTGGGTTGCAGCACCAATGCGCGGGCAATGCCAATCCGCTGCCGCTGCCCGCCAGAAAACTGGTGCGGATACTTGTTCATGTCAGCCGTGCTCAAGCCAACGCGCTCAAGCATGCGGGCTACCTTGTCCTGCTGCTCGCTTGCTGTGCCGACCTCATGGATCACCAGGCCTTCAGCCACAATCTCGCGCACTTTCATGCGTGGATTGAGCGAGGCGAAAGGATCCTGAAAAATCATCTGCAAATGGCGGCGTTCCTGGCGCAAGTCGTGACCGGAAAGACCAGCCAGATTCTTGCCCTGAAATATGACTTCGCCGCTATCCAAGGGCTGCAATTGTAACAGACAACGCGCCAAAGTGGATTTACCGCTGCCCGACTCTCCCACTACTGCCAAGGTGGAACCTGCACGCAGTGAAATACTCACATCGTCCAGTGCTTTGGTCTTGCTGCTGCCAAAACCAAAGCGCCCGCTACGCTGGGTATAGGTTTTATTAAGATGGCTGGCAACAAGGATATTGTTTTCTGAGGTGACGCTCATATCAGGCGGCTCCTGCATTCAACCAGGCATAGTCGATTGGTTTGAGCGGCTTCTTGCCATCCGCATCCGGCACGCAATCCAGCAGAGCGCGGGTATAAGGGTGCTGGGGATGTTGCAGCACATCCTGCACCGGCCCGGATTCGACAATCTCGCCGCGGAACATGACCACCACGTTATCGGCAATATCCGCGACCACGCCAAAATCATGGGTAATAAACAGCATGCCCATGTTCATCCGGGTCTTGAGGTCATCCAGCAGCTTGAGAATTTGCGCCTGCACAGTCACATCCAGCGCAGTAGTTGGCTCATCGGCAATCAGCATGGCAGGCTCGCAGGCGATGCTCATGGCTATCATGACGCGCTGGCGCTGGCCGCCAGACAATTCGTCCGGATAGCTGCCTGCCCGCTCGGGCGGGATGCCGACTTGCTGCAATAGGCCGGCAACCCGGGACTTAAGCGCAGCACCAGTCAACTTGAGATGCTGGGTCAGGCTTTCGCCGATCTGGTACCCGACCGTGAGTACCGGGTTAAGCGAAGTCATGGGTTCCTGAAATATCATGCCAATTTCCCTGCCGCGAATCTTACGCAACTGGACATTGCTGGCATGTGCAATATCGTGCCCCTTGAAATGGATAGCGCCGCTTTTTAACTGCAACTGATCCGACAACAAGCCCATCACCGCCAATGCAGTCAGGCTTTTACCACTGCCGGATTCACCGACGATACAAGTCGTCTTGCCTGTCTCCAGCGCAAACGAGACATTGTTGACCAGTAAATGTCCGGGTTCGGACTTGGGTGTAATCGTCAGATGCTCAATGCGCAAAAGCTCGGTCATGTATGTAGCGCCTCTATGGCTTGGGACAGGGACATTCTGCGTTGCTCGCCGCTTTCGCGCAACGGTTTCAGGCAAACCTCGTTGGCGGCGATCTCGTCATCCCCGAGAATCAGCGCATAAGGTGCGCCACTCTGGTCGGCCTTCTTCATTTGCGACTTGAAACTGCCGCCGCCCGCATGCAGATTCACGCTCAGCCCGCTGTCGCGCAAGGCTTCGGCAATCGGCAACGCTGCGCTGGCAGCTGTCTCGCCCACGTTGACCAGATAGACATCCGGGCTTTGCACAGCCCCGATCCCGCACTCCTGCATCAACAGGAAGACACGCTCAAGACCGATGCCAAAACCGCATGCTGGGGTTTCCTTGCCACCCAGGCTTTGCACCAGCGTATCGTAGCGTCCGCCGCCGGCAATCGTGCCCTGGCTGCCGAGCTTGCTGGTCACCCATTCAAAAACGGTACGGTTGTAATAGTCCAGCCCGCGCACCAGGCGGGTGTTCAACACCCACTTGACGCCAATTTGGTCCAGCTGACGCGTCAGGCCATCAAAATGCGCGCGGCTTTCCTCACCCAGACTATCGAGCAGTCTGGGCGCGGCTTCGATCACGGCCCGCATTGCGGAGGTCTTGCTATCAAGGATTCGCAAGGGGTTGGCATGCAGGCGGCGTTTTGCATCTGCATCCAGGATATCAACATGCTGCTCAAAATAGGCAATCAGCGCCTGGCGATAATCGGCACGTTCCGCAGCATCTCCAATGGTATTGAGTTGCAGCTCCACCGCATCCGCCACCCCCAGTTCGCGCCAGAGCCGGGCCAGCATGACAATCTGCTCGGCATCCACATCCGGGCCGGCATAGCCAAAAGCCTCGGCGCCTATTTGGTGAAACTGGCGCTGGCGGCCTTTTTGTACATTCTCATGGCGGAACATCGGCCCCATGTACCATAGGCGTTGTGGGCCGTTGTAAGTCAGGCTGTGCTCGACAACCGCGCGGACACATCCGGCAGTCCCCTCGGGGCGCAAGGTCAGGCGGTCGCCATTGAGCTTGTCTTCCCAGGAATACATTTCCTTTTCGACAATATCGGTATGCTCGCCCACACCGCGGATGAACAGTTCGGTAGGTTCGACAATCGGCAGGCGGATATTGCGGTAGCCATATTGTGCCAGCACACGTCGTGCGCCGTCCTCCAGCTTTTGCCAGAGCGCGGTATCTGCCGGCAAGATGTCGTAGAAACCCTTGATGCTTTGAAACTTATCGGACATAAATACTTGAACTCAATCTAATTTTCAGATCGCCTTGAGCGGTATGGTTTTCGAGCCCTTGCTCGGGCTACTCTGCCGCAAGCGGCCTCCCTCGGCATAATTGATGCGCACATATTCCTCAACAATCACCTTGAAGTCATCGGCAATTGCTTCGCCCTTGAGCGTCACGGTCTTCTCGCCATCGACATAAACAGGTGCCACAGGCACTTCTCCCGTTCCAGGTAGGCTGATGCCGATATTAGCCAGTTTGGATTCACCCGGCCCATTCACCACGCAGCCCATCACGGCCACGCTCATGTTTTCCACACCCGGATACTGGCTGCGCCAGATCGGCATCTGGTCGCGCAGATAGCGCTGGATTTTCTGGGCAAGTTCCTGGAAGAAGGTGGAGGTAGTACGGCCACAACCCGGGCATGCCGTTACAAGCGGCGTGAACGAGCGTATCCCCATGGTCTGCAGGATTTCCTGCGCCACGACGACTTCCTTGGTACGCGATTCGCCAGGTTCCGGCGTTAGTGAAACGCGGATGGTATCGCCTATGCCGTCCTGCAACAGCACGGACAAGGCGGCGGTTGAAGCCACAATCCCCTTGGAGCCCATGCCCGCTTCGGTCAACCCCAAGTGCAAAGGATAATCGCAACGGCTGCCAAGGTCGCGATATACCTTGATCAGGTCCTGCACCGCGCTCACCTTGCAGGAGATGATGATGCGGTTACCCGGCAAGCCAAGCTCCTCGGCTTCTGCAGCATTCTCCAGCGCGGACTGGATCAGCATTTCGCGCATCAGCGCCTCTGCACTCAATGGCGCGGCGCGCTTGGAATTCTCATCCATCATGCGCGCCATCTTGGCCTGGTCCAGGCTACCCCAGTTCACGCCTATACGCACCGGCTTGTTGTAGTCAATTGCCGCGCGGATCATCGCAGAAAACTGCTCGTCACGCTTGGAACCCTTGCCCACATTGCCAGGATTGATGCGGTATTTTGCCAAGGCCTCCGCACAATCAGGATATTGCGCCAGCAGGCGGTGGCCATTGAAGTGAAAGTCACCAACCAAGGGCACATTGCAGCCCATATCATCAAGCTGGCGCCTGATGGTGCCGACCTGGGCCGCCGCTTCAGGCGAATTCACTGTAATACGCACGACTTCTGAACCTGCGCGCCATAGCTCATAGACTTGCTGCACCGTGGCAGGTGCATCCGCAGTATCGGTATTGGTCATGGACTGCACGACCACGGGGGCGCTGCTACCTACAGGCACATGGCCGATCATGACGGTTCTGGTGGTACGTCTGCTGAGACTGGTCTGATAATCCAAGTACTACTCCAATGTCAGACGAGCCACGTTGACCTTGATATAAGGTATCAGGTCAACCGGGCGGTTGTTATATTCAAGCTTGGTGCCATTTGCATTGCCCACCACCACTCTGAAGGGCGGCTTGCCATCAATGATTTCCTCACTGCTGGCGGCCAGCGTCTTGTTCAGGATTTGTTTGCCGCTACCGTCCGAAATACTTACCCAAGTGGCTTCACTTACAGAAAACTTGAGACGCGCACCCTCGCCTTCAGGCAGGGCCTGGTTGGCAATATTTGCGGCTTGTGCCGGTGCAGGCGCTGCAGCAGCCTCCGAGGCAGGTGGAGTGTCCGCAGCAGCAATCGGTTCTGCTAACTGGGCAGTCGTAGTGGGTGCTTCAGAGGAGGCAGGCAACACCGGCTCCGGAGCGACGGCACTATCTATGGAAGCGCTATCAGACAGGATGTTTTCACCATTCAGAAATTCAGATACCGATGTATCCGCAAGGCCGGCTTCCGGGTCATGCTTCTGGAAGAAATCCACATACAGTATCCAGGCGCACAGCAACAATACCAGCAAGCCACCAACCCAGACATATGGCCGCCATGATGTGCCCGCCTCGCCGGAAATGACAATATTGGCAGAAGGAATGCTGATCGCCTGATTGTCCTGCACCGGCACATATTGGCTGTAGACATGCAACAAGGGAGCAGCGTCAATGCCCAACAAGCGTGCGTAGTTGCGGATAAAGCCGCGGGTAATGACCGCCTCGGGCAGCACGGCAAAGTCATCGCTTTCCAGCGCATGCACCTGGCGCAAGCTCAGGCGCAAACGGTTAGAGACATCATCCACAGTCAACCGCAGATTCTCACGCGCGGCAATCAGCACCGGCCCGATGCGGTCAATATAGGCGGGGGCTGCCTGTAACTCCTGATCAGGATAATTCTGCTCACTCATATTACTGCCCTGACAATAATTGTTTTGTCTGCTCCGAGTTGGGGAATTTTCTCCTTAACTGCAAAGCATAACTGGCTTCACCATCTCGATCCCTGGTTTCACGCGCAAGCTTAATACCCAGCCACAGCATTTCCGCAGTCGGCGTATCGCTTTCCAGCGCCGGGCTCAAATAATTGCGCGCGACGTCATACTCCCCTCGAGTATAGGCAATCACAGCCAATTGGTAACCTGCCTGGAATAACTGGGGTTGCAGTTGTAAGGCATGCTGAAGATAAAGCTCTGCCTGCTTGACATCCTTCTTGCGCAACAGGCACGTACCCGCATTCATATACGCAACGCCAGGCGTGACATACAGCGGGTTCTTCACCGCCTCGCTGAACTGGACAATTGATTCGTCAATGCGGTTGCGCGCGCAGAGAAAACTGCCGTAATTGTTACGGGTTTCCGAGCTTTTCGGATCAAGCTGCAAGGCCTTGCGGAATGCCGCATCGGCCTTTTCATCCTCGCGCAAAGTGCCGTACACCAAGCCCAAGCCATTATAAGCCGGTGCATAATAGGGATTCACGCGCGCGGCAATCTCGAACTCCTCCAGGGCTACGGCAATCTGGTTCTGGGCATAGTAGCCCGCGCCAAGCTCTGTGTGGACGCGCGCGCTTTCACGGGTTGCCTCGGTATCCTGCCTGGTTTCTGAGCCAGCACACGCAACAAGCAGCAACCCGGTAACCATCACCAGGTATTTCCTCACGCAACCGCCTCCACCTTGATACGGCGTAATGAACGCTTGGTCTTGTCCTGCACCTTGCCGGCCAATTGGCCGCAAGCCGCATCAATGTCGTCGCCGCGCGTCTTGCGCGTGGTGACGATATAGCCGGCCTGCATGAGAATATCGCGGAACCGGCGGATATTATCCGGCTTGGAGGTATCGTACCCGCTATTGGGGAAAGGATTGAATGGAATCAGGTTGAACTTGCACGGCACATCCCTGACCACATCCAGCAACTGCTTGGCATGCTCCAGCGTATCATTGACGCCATCCAGCATAACATATTCGAAGGTGACAAAATCACGCGGCGCCTTTTCAAGGTAACGCTGGCAGGCAGCCATAAGTTCTGCCAATGGGTATTTGCGGTTGATCGGAACAATCTCATCGCGCAAGGCGTCATTGGGGGCATGCAGCGACACTGCCAACGCCACAGGACACTCCTCGCGCAATCGGTCCATTGCAGGCACCATGCCGGAAGTCGACAGTGTAACCCGGCGGCGGCTCAGGCCGTATGCAGAGTCATCCAGCATGATATTCATGGCAGACACGACATTGTCAAAGTTGGCCAATGGCTCGCCCATCCCCATCATCACAACATTGCTCAGGATGCGGTCCCCCTTGGGATCCCGTCCCAATGCCTTGTTGGCCACCCATAATTGGCCAATGATCTCGGCCACACTGAGATTGCGGTTAAACCCCTGGCGCCCGGTGGAGCAGAATGTGCAATCCAATGCACATCCCACCTGGGACGAAACGCAAAGGGTGCCGCGGTCATCTTCAGGGATAAAAACGGTTTCAACGCCATTGCCTGCGCCTACGTCAATCAACCACTTGCGCGTACCGTCTTCCGATATCTGCTCGAGGTGGACTGACGGAGGCGCAATCACGGCCTCCGCGGCGAGCTTTTCACGCAACGCCTTGGCAATATCGGTCATCTCCGCAAACTCATTCACGCCGAAATGATACATCCATCGCATCATCTGCTTGGCGCGAAAAGGCTTCTCACCAATACTCTGGAAGTATTCAGCGAGCGCTGCCTGATTGAAATTGAGAAGATTGACCGTCATGCGATTTTAAACCTTAGCGGCTGTAAACGTTGGACTGTGCGAAGAAATAAGCGATTTCTGTCGCAGCATTTTCCAGAGAGTCAGAACCGTGCACAGCGTTGGCATCGATGCTGTCAGCAAAGTCAGCGCGAATGGTACCTGGGTCGGCCTTCTTGGGATCAGTAGCTCCCAGCAGTTCACGATGCTTAAGCACGGCATTCTCGCCTTCCAGCACTTGCACCACAACAGGGCCGGAGATCATGAACTTGACCAAGTCGTTAAAGAAAGGACGCTCTTTATGGACAGCATAGAATCCCTCAGCATCGGCCTGAGACAGTTGCACCAGCTTGGAAGCGATGATCTTGAGGCCGGCATCTTCAAAACGGGTGTAGATCTTGCCGATCACGTTCTTGGCAACTGCATCGGGTTTGATAATGGAAAGGGTACGTTCAACAGCCATGATGACTCCAAAGAATAATATAGATAAAAACAACGACGGAAAGGCCGATAAAATACCATTTTAACGGCCTAAAATAAAGCTGGCACGCAATATTTGCTGAGCATTTACCTGCAAAAACCAAGCGCTTACATCACCAAGCTAACACAATTTCGTGATAAACAGGTGATACTTACTAGCCGGTAAAGCCCGGAACAATAAACCCGCCATCGGCGGGTTTCCTCACACCTGCTGCAGGCTGCGCTGCCTGCGCGCCTCATACAAGCAAATCCCGCTCGCCACTGAGACATTCAAACTCTCGACCGAGCCAAACATCGGAATACTGATCAAGCTATCACAGGTTTCCTGTGTCAACCTGCGCAAGCCGGCGCCCTCAGCCCCCAGCACCAATGCAAGTGGGCCTGACAAGTCTGTTGACGGAAGATCGGACGTTGCCTCTGCCGCCGTGCCAACCACAAATACGCCGGCTTCCTGAAGCTCGCGCAAGGTACGCGCCAGGTTGGTCACCGCGATGAAAGGCACTGTTTCTGCTGCGCCGCATGCCACCTTACGCACAGTCGCATTCAAACCGGCCGCCCGGTCTTTGGGCGCAATCACGGCATGCACGCCCATGGCATCCGCCACCCGCAGGCATGCACCCAGGTTATGTGGATCTTCCACACCGTCCAGCACCAGGAAAAATGGAGGCTCCTTGAGGTCAGATTCCAGAATATCGTGAATATCCTTATAAGGAATCGGCGTATCCTCCACGCGGGCAATCACACCCTGATGGCGGGCATTAGCGCCTGCAATACCATCCAGGCGCGCACGCTCGACCTGCATCACCCTCACATTGGCGTTTTCCGCCATATGCAACAGATCTTTCATGCGGGCGTCCACGCGCTCCTTATCTATAAGAATTTCCTGGATGCTGGCACCATGCTGGCGCAAACGGCTCAATACGGCATGAAAGCCAAATAAAATACGTACATCACTCATTCAATCAACTAGCTTTCTTTACCTTGGTTGTCACATTGGCGCGAGATTTTCCGCCACTTGCACGCGCCGGCTTGGCTGCCGGCTTTTTACTTGTAGCTTTGGCAGCCGTCCTGCGTGCCCGGGGTTTGCCGGCCACCCCTTGCACCAATGCCTCAATCAGCGGTTCGGCCCCCTTGGCATTATTAGCACTAGCAGCTGATTTGCGCCGCCTAGATGGCTTCGCAACTTCCTGCTCCTGAGCCACTGGTTTGGCCTTCTGCGAATTGTGTACAGCAGCCGTCTTGTCACGGTGCTGCTTGACCGGCTCAGCGGAGGCAGATGATGCCTCTACGGGCTCGTCCCTGGCAACCAGAGTAAAGTCGATCTTGCTGGTTTCAAGATCCACCCGGCTTACCTTGACGCGCAGTCTATCACCCAATCGGTAACGCACGCCGGTTCTTTCTCCCAGCATTTCATGCCTGGCCTTGTCGTAATTGAAATAATCATTGCCAAGCTCGGTCACATGCAGCAAGCCCTCGACATAGGCGCCATCCAGCGCCACAAACAGGCCAAAGCTGGTCACGCCAGCTACCGTGCCGTCAAATACCTCACCGAGCTTATCCTGCATGTAATAACACTTGAGCCAGGCTTCCACATCACGTGTCGCGTCATCAGCACGCCTTTCCGTCATGGAACAGTGCTTGCCCAGCTCCTGCCAATCGCCCGCCTTATATTTCTCGCCATGCAACACCGCCTTGATGGCGCGATGAATGAGCAGATCGGGATAGCGGCGGATTGGCGAGGTAAAGTGGGTATAGGACTCGTACGCCAAACCAAAGTGACCGATATTGTCCGGGCTGTAAACCGCCTGTTGCATGGAACGCAACAGCACAGTTTGCAACAATTGCTCATCGGGGCGCCCCTTGATCTGGATCAGCAATCTGCCATAATCCTTGGCATGCGGCGTATCGCCTCCGCCAACACTGAAGCCAAACTCACCCATAAAAGTACGCAGCGCCTCCAACTTTTCCGGCGTCGGCCCATCATGGATACGATATAGCGCAGGATGTTCATTCTTGGCGAGAAAATCAGAGGCACAGACGTTGGCTGCCAACATGCATTCCTCAATCAGCCGGTGCGCTTCATTACGCGAGGTCGCCTCAATGCGCTCGATCTTGCCGTTATCATCGAACACCATCAGCGTCTCATTGCTTTCAAACTCGATTGCGCCCCGCTTTTCACGCGTGGTCAGCATCACCTTGTACAACGCATACAAATGCTGCACATGCGGCACCAACCAGTCATATTCACGCGCAACCTCCCCCTCGGGATTGCTGATCATGTCATAGACTTTGGTATAGGTCATGCGTGCCTTGGAACGCATGACTGAAGGATAAAACTTGTACTGCTTGACGCTACCCGTGCTGCTCACCTGCATATCACATACCATGCACAGCCGCTCTACATCCGGATTGAGCGAGCACAATCCATTGGACAAAGCCTCTGGCAGCATGGGAATCACCCGGCGCGGGAAATAGACTGAATTGCCGCGCTCATAGGCATCCCTATCCAGCGCATCTCCAGGCTTTACATAAAAACTCACATCGGCAATTGCCACCACCAGCCGCCAACCCTTGCCTTGTGGCTCACAATAAACTGCATCATCAAAGTCCCGCGCAGTTTCGCCATCAATGGTAATCAAGGGCAACTCACGCAAATCCACTCTATCCTTCCAGTCGGCGGCGCGCACCTGCTTGGGATATTTCTTCGCCTGATTGAGCGCTTCTAGAGAAAACTCATAAGGCAAGCGATGCTTGCGCAAGGCAATTTCGATTTCCATGCCGGAATCAGCATAATTGCCCAGCACCTCAACCACCTTGCCAACCGGCTTGGCATGGGATGAAGGCTGCTCGGTCAACTCGACCATCACCACCTGGCCATCCTTTGCCCCCATATCCAGGTGGTAAGGAATCAGGATGTCCTGGTTAACCCGCTTATCCTCTGCCGCCACGATAGTCACGCCATGGCTGCTGATGACACGGCCGACAAGCGTCTTGGTCGAACGCTCAAGCACCTCAACAATCCTGCCCTCCGGCCGGCCTCGCCTATCCAGCCCGGCTGGACGCACCATGACCCGGTCGCCATGCATGACTTGCGCCATCTCACGCGGGGAAAGGAATAAATCATCCCCTCCGGCATCCGGTATAAAAAATCCAAACCCATCGGGATGGCCTTGTACCTTGCCTGCCAACAAATTGACTTTCCCCGCGATGCACAAGGCACCCTTGCGGTTCTGGATAATCTGCCCGTCACGCTCCATCGCTGCCAAACGCCGCCCAAAAATCTCCTGTTCGGATTTCTTTATACCCACCAGCTTGTATAGCTGCTCCACCGTGATAGGAACCCCCTGCTCAGTCATGACCGAAAGAATGAATTCCCGGCTTGGCAAAGGATTGGCATAATTTGCCGATTCACGCTCGGCATAAGGGTCGGCAACCCTAGCCCCCCTTGCCTTGCGGGCCGGCGAAGCTTTTCTCACATTGGTTTTTTTAATCTGTTTTTTTTTCGTTGACAAAGTATAACTTTCCTATAGAATGCGCGGCTCGATTGTTAATCGATGCCCAGATGGCGGAATTGGTAGACGCGCTAGGTTCAGGTCCTAGTGGTGGTAACACTGTGGAGGTTCGAGTCCTCTTCTGGGCACCATCCCAACAATACAGATAACCAGTGATTTGAAGGCTTATAGCCCGAGAGTGCTGGTTTTTTTGCTAACAGCTTCCCCCAATTTCCTATGCTTCCCGCTATTTTTTAGACTAAACTGTGCCAATTTTGCACCAAAGAGTGTGCCAAATGGCGACCTATCAAAAACGCGGCTCATCCTGGCGAGTCCAGATCCGAATCAAGGGACAATTCGTTTCCGGAACCTTTCCCACCAAAGCCGAGGCGACAGCCTAAGCTTCAAGCCACGAAGCAGACATAATATCAGGAAAGAGCGGGGCCATCCCGAATAAAACCTTTGCTGACCTACTTGACCGCTATGCAGAGGAAGTCAGCCCCAACAAGCGTGGGGAGCGCTGGGAAAAGCTCCCCATTGCGCTTTTAAAGAAATACCCTGTAGCCCAGGTCAATCTACGCGAACTCAATTCCAGCCATATGACAGCCTGGCGGAACCAGCGGCGCAAGGAAGTTGCTGATGCCTCTGTCCGCCGCGAATGGAATATTCTGAGCAACGCCTGTTCTATGGCCGTCAAGGAATGGAAGTGGCTCACCCATAACCCCTTCAAAGAAATCCCCCCCTCCCACACCCTCCCGGGATGTGCTCTTAACCGAAGAGATCATTATGCTGCATAGCTGCGGCTATTATGTTGATGAGCCACCGATAACAGGCACATCAAGGGTCGGTGCCATCATGCTCTTTGCTATCGAAACGGGGATGAGGCTGAAGGAAATGACCCGCTTGAAATGGCCGATGGTGAATATAGAAAATAGAGTCTGCCAAGTGAGCCATGATAGCAAGACTGGTAAACGCGAGGTGCCACTCTCTAGCAATGTATGGATTCGGTGGTTTATATCCATTTGATCCCACCCAAACACTTTCCCCAGAGTTTATAGATGCATTAGCAATACTTTCCTCCAAAATATCCAAAGCTTTATATTTTAGACATACTTGTTTAATTGCACCAAAAATAACATCTATAAGATTTTCCCCACAAACCAATCAAACTTTGAGTAATTTCATTGAAAATTTCAAAGAATTTGGTTTGCATACTGATTGGGACAAAACTTTCAAATCAAAAGTTTCGCATCTGCAACTAAAGAAACTATCGAAAAAGTTTCGCTTTCATCTCAATTTGAGTATGTATGCAGAGTTGACCCAAACAACGGGATTTTCGGATTTGGTTGCATTTCTGGAAATTAAATTGGATTTTTAACCTTAGTTTCACCTCAATCAGAGCATTTGAAAGCAATTGCACGCTTTTCTTATTTGCGGACTGGGGCAGATAGAATGCGGCAAGTTTTTCGGCCGCCGAACTTGAAAGAAGAATTCAATAAGTATGTTGGAAAGAAAAAACTCGCAAATTGGTCTCGCCAATATTAATCATTTGCAATTATAAATTTTGCATAGGTTTGCAGCCCTAATGGCTAGCGTATTGTAGTCTTGTGTTGTCATCGCGCATCCGAACTCAAGGACTCCATATTGCCCTTGGAGCGCTTTGCAATCCTCTCCAACACCGGCTGCATTACTGCTTCCCCCCGCCTCCGGTAGTCCGCTCAATATATCCGTTAGGATCGGCTGGTCGCCTGGCCACATAGGCTTCGGCATCGAGGGCGATGCGCAACTGACTACGCAGGTCAGTACCAGTTCGAGTAAGAGGTGCAATATCAGCCTTGATTTTTTCATTGTAAAAATCCTGTAAATGAGAAATGGTGGCCAAGTGGTTCTTTCTTGTCTCGTCCATGATAATTTCAGCCTGGCGTGCTTGCTCTATCAACGTGGCTTGCTGCTCAGCGACACCAATTGAAACTTGAGCCACATAGTCATAATGCAGCTTGTGAGCGAATACCAGTTCATCCTCCAGAAATTCATTGCGCATCCACAATAAAGAGAGCAAAACAATTGGTAGGACAATTCGCCCAGCCTCGATGCCTGTCAACGCTTTGCATTCGCGGATCAGCTGAATAACCACCTTGTTCTGGTTGGCTGGCGTAAAACCGCCTACCAATTTCAACTTACGTCGATAGTAATCCCAGGACCTGATAGCGCCCTGCTGCCATGGACTTGATAGTAAGCTTTGGAAGATCCACCACATTACGCGGATGATCGGCATACCCTAAAAGATTGGCTCGTCTCAAAATCAGGGAAATTTGAGACAATAAAAAAGCCACCCGAAGGTGGCTTGTGTCAGTACTACATAAAACTTTTACTTGAGCTTGCGTTTGTTACGTGCTGCAAAACCTAATAAACCCAGACCCAGTCCTAGTATTGTGTAAGTATTTGGTTCTGGTACTGCAGGTACAAATTCCCTGATCCAATAACTGTAAGTAATCTCGTATCGTAAACTTGAAACATCGGCAGGGAGTATATATCTGAATTGAACATCAGTGTTCCACTCCACATCTCTGACACCGGGCTCAAATTGGGTCCATCCAGTACTGAAATTGTAATAAGCACCCTCGTACATATTCCACGGGTTCAGCTCATTACCCCAAGGGTTAATTGCATACAGTTCATAATCACCAAAGAGTTTAAACTGTATCTCGAAATACTGTAAGCCACGACCCAATGGCAGATCTGGGTCGGCAATCCCAAAACCATTAGAATTAAAGCTGATCTCTAAAAACTGACCAGGTATGACATTGGTGAAACTTCCACTAAAGGTTCCATCAAAACTCAAGCTAGCACCATCAACTACATAATTCGAGTTGAAGTTACCAGGTTGAGTTGGAGTAGATCCAGTTGCATCTAATTGAATTCCATCGGCATGGAAGCTTAGAGAGGGTCGATCTGGGTCTGTATACCATTCACGTCAATGTAGTTGGCAGGAGGCAAACCACCCTGCCCTGCTTGAGGCGAATACCTGGAATACAAACTCCCACTTACCGATGTGGGGTCAATATTCGCGATCTCTAACAATTCATATCTTGAGTACATTCCCCCATTTGGGCCTTGTTGATTTCCAGCAAACCGAACGTAATTAATACTGAAATCACTGATATTGAAACTTCCCACCATTGTGGCATTCGCTACGCTACTGACAGACAGTAAAAACAACGTTACAACTGCTTTCTTCATTTTCTCTCTCCCCAAATAATTATTAATTTAAAGAGGATAACCATTTCCCATTCCAGGACAATAGGGCAAACAGACTAAGCTATTAGATTTTGTGTCACTGAATCAAGTTAGTCCCAGTAACGATATTGAAATAATTAAAAATTTCTTCACAATCCCATTCGGAACCTAAATAAAGCATCTTACAAAATGAGTTTATAGTTATATATAATCTCGCTGCACTAACTATTTAGCATTAATAGCTATCTGTTATGCATCGAAAATAGCTGACCTAACTAGCAGGTATTAAATGCAAGTTACCCTTGTAGTCATTTCAATTGGGCACGTCACTCACCACGATATATTGTCCGTCAGGTGCCAAATAAGGACGAAACATGCGCGAGTTTTGTTCATGAAGCACTTTAACGAGGCTCCAGATGATCCCTCTAAGTGCGCAAGAATACTATGCACTGACCTCACACTGGCATTACCATCACAAAACACCACATTAACAATAGAGGCAAGGTATGCATTCAATGGCTGACCAATCATTGTGGTATGGCAAAGCTTTGTACCATTACAGGGAACAAACCCTGTGAGAACTTCTCCAGGACTGATGCAAACACCTATATCTAAAAAACCTGAAAGGAAGAACCAAGACAGCTATTGTGTGATCGGGCCGCATTGGCTGGTATTCGCATCAGGTACATAGTTTCTTTCATGCTGTTGCGATGGGCTAGTACTTTGGTCTTGATCGCTATCAAGTAGCTGGCTGCTCTTTGCAGCCGATATACAGGCTTGATCTTTGGCTTGAATGATCATCTGACCTATAACAGGTCGTAAGATGCTTTTTCAGCAAGCCATAGATCAGCCTTGCCTCCATTTTTCATGCCTAGCTATTTTTCGAGCCTGAGTGCCATTTCAGGGAAAATGACGACACGGCCACTCAGCGTGCGTGAAACAGTGAATACACTTTTAAGCGCACCAGGGAAAAGACCATGCTGGAAGACCCTACATTCTATGATACAAAACCATAGCCTAGACAAGACTAATCAAGAAGCTGACTGCATTTGAACTGATCCGAAGAATAAAACGGCATGACTAATACTCATGCCATCATTAGGTATATCAGACTATTTATAAAATCCTAAAAAATGGCTAAACTGAATCTCTAAAAATAATTAGATATAGAAAATGAAAGGGGAAAAATGAATAAGCTGTTTTCTTTTGCAAGATTAGCACATAGCTACTTTAACGGAGTATCCCAGAATTTATTATATTACTTTTTCAAAATTGAACCTGTTAGGTATTCTAATGCGGTATTTCTAATCAATACCCAATGTAATTCAAGATGCGCAATGTGCAGTTCCTATACAATAAAACCGTTACCGGGCGAGATGACTACAGAACAAGTTATTGACACATTGAATAAACTTAAGAAGCATAACTCCAACATAAAAATTAGTTTTGTCGGAGGAGAACCAACTTTACGCCCAGATTTTGATTTGATTCTCGGTCATTGCAACAAACTTAATATTATATTCACCATAGTAACTAATGGAATAATTCTTAACGAAAATAAGGCTGAAAATATCTTACTACATAAACCATTCGCAGTTCATGTTTCATTAGATAGCCTTGATAAAGATACATATAAAAAAATACGTGGAGTTGATAGAGTTGAATCAGTAAAAACAAATATTAATATATTGATTCAAATTGCAAAGAAATTGAGAAGTAAAACATTTATTGGAATCAAAACAGTAATAACAAGTGAAAATATAAATGAAATTAGTAATTTATCAGATTTTGCTCAATCTGTGAAAGCTGGTGGAATTCATTATCAACCAGTATTAGTTTTTTCAGAGGATCATGGATCAGCCCGTTTAATGCCAAAGCAGAGTGAGGAAATTAATAAACAAGTAAACATACTATTGGAAAGAATTAAGAATAATAATAAGATTATTCTTAATTCAATTTCAAATTTAAAATCGTGGACTAAGTACTTTGAAGGATCAATCGAGAAAAGAAGATTTTGTAGCACATCCATGCAAAATATCTTTATCATGTCTGATGGAAAAATTAAATTGTGCGAAAGATACGATGAGACTATTGGCAACATTTTAAATTATGATTCAATTGACTCAATCATTAAGAATAATAACGCTATAATACATCGAAAAATGATGACAAGCTGCCAAAGACATTGCTCATTCATTTTCAGCAGGGGAATAAAAGACTATATTTCTTTAGTTATTAGGCATATTAGGAATTAATTGCAAACGCACATATTCCCCTGCAACGACTCGATGGTTGTAGTGACTTCGATAGGTTCAGTGCAATCCTAAACCTAACATTGCATATGTGCTTGGCTACGGCACTATCAGGAGTGCGAAAATGTACTATTCCAGCAGGTTCTCCGCCGCCGCGTCAAGGTATGCGTAAAAATTAAGGTTGTTCACATACATACCAGCTCCCATTTCTGCAAGCTCGCCAGCATTCGCTAGATCAAGTATAGGGTAGCCATTACCGGCCTGAATACGAACGATTGCTCTCGCAATAAACTTGGAGAACAATTCTGGACTATGTCCAGGGTAGTAAAAACCTGAAGGGTGAGGCGCTACTGAAACAAGAGACGCTGGTACTACATAAACACGGCGAGACTGTCCATTTGCCATGTTCCCGTTAAAGGTTCCGAAGTTATCATACAGTCCTTGCATGGATCGTTCTAAACGGGGCTTCTGCGTTTCTGCAAAAGATGCGCCCCAACCCTCATAATCACCCCGCAAAAGCAATATACGAGCCGCATTCCAATCATCATCGTATGAAATACAACCATTTGAATAAGTTACCCCGTCCGCAACAGTAGGTGCAATAGAGTTTCGAGCAAGGAAAGCAACTCCTTCAAAAAACCCGCCAGAATCCACAACCAGTTTTGCAGAGAACTCACGAAGCCAGAATCGAAAAGTATTAAAGCCAATAGTATCGGTTCCACCTAATTGACCGCCTTCGTGGGCATACACAAGTGCAAGTCGCCTCGGTGTTCGATCTGAAAAATTTGCGGCAGGTGTATGCATAAATGACATAACTTTATTTCTATACAAAGAGTTAGCATAGACAGATGCCAAATTAACCCACTCAGGAGGCATTGGTACAAGTTCCCATTTTGTAGGGTTGTTACTGGGTGATGGTTCATTAGGAGACACCGCTTGCCCCCCCCTGACGCGATACAATCTATGATTTGTCGTATTATCGATAGAAGTTTCCGCTGTTGTGTAACTGGAGTCCTTATTCCAACCTCCTCTTGATGCAGTGTATCCGGTAGATTGAATCCAAAAAACAGGCTGAATACCGTTTGGCCCTACTAAATCGCTAGGCAAATCATTCAAGATCACCGTAGTAAAATAGCTATAGTTTGTTTCAGGCACTTCCCACCTTTCGCCGTCCGCCAATAATGGCGGATTGGTGCGTTGCTGAACTCTGATGTAATCCACCCCGACATCGGCTAAATCCTTTAGTGTTTTAGCGAGCATGAATTTGCTATCGCCATGACCATGCCCGGTGTTTCTATGACGCTCAGGATCATAGCTAAGAGCGGGTTTTTTCAACCAATACTCATTATCTCCTGCCGGGTTAGGAGCATGTCCTGCAGGAACCCAGTTCTGACCCATTGGCGGATTAGCAGTATAGACAAGGTTACGATCATTATTCAAAAGCACGTTCGTTCCTCTACTAAAAGAAGAGTCAATGTCATAGTTCCGAAGGGTTGCCAGGCCATCTGTACTCTCGAAATTCCATGAATCATCCGACCATACATTCGCAGCACCCTTAATAAGCCAATTAGCCTGCACCTCATCCATATAAAAGGGCACGCCTACGAGGATATCAACTTTCTTAGCTGGCTTGCCTTTAAATTTAGGCAGTGGCAATTGAGGGGCCGGTGTTGGAGTAGCCACGACTGTGCCTGAAGTTGCAGACTCAATAAAATTTCCCGGAATTCCAATGGCCTTTAAAGGGGATCTATAAGCATCTCTTGTATAAATCTTCGTTTTATCAAAAACTTGAACAAACTCCGACCCCGAGTCTACAGATGTTTGTCCTGTAAAATTGTCAGTGTTAAATGGTGCAAACTTAAATGCACCCTTCAATCTTGCTACAAGATTTCCATAGTTCATTATTGCCGCTCCCATATCGACTACACATAGCTTACCCATGCGCAAAAAACTGCGCTATAATCTTGCTCCTGCCTAGGCAGCTTAAAGTGTAAGCGAAAGTGGCGGAATTGGTAGACGCACTGGATTTAGGTTCCAGCGCCGCAAGGCGTGAGAGTTCGAGTCTCTCCTTTCGCACCACATCATTGGTGCAAATCCCAATAAATTTAATCAAATCATAACCCAAAGCGCATGTTCTGGGACCTCACACCAAAAAGCAAGCGCCCTATTTTATGCGGTTTTCGTATGCGTTACGCAATTTTACGTGTGCTTTACGCGAAATTGACCGGAGAATCCAAGATGGTATCCATCAGGAGAACCTAAGGAAGGCACATGGCGCGCAAAGGTCATGGTCAATTATAAGCGCAAATCTAAAACCTTTTGGGACCAAAGCGTAGGTCAATGCCTGCTCGGTCGATATCTCTCGCGACTTGGTCAGCGACAAACCCAAAATCCCGAATAAAATATTTGGCGATCTTCTCGACAAATACTGCAAAATAGGGCCGATGAATGCGACCAGTACAGTCGGCATGGGCACGTCAAAAACAAATGAAATAATCGTCGATACCACAAGGCCTGAGTCCAGGCAAAGAATCCGTCAACGTGCGAGGGCATATCCCTCTCCAGGTGATAATGAAATGCTTGAGTGAAATCTTAAAGAGCGGTGCGTCTCAAAATCAGGGAAGTTTGAAACAATAAAGAAGCCACCTGAAGGTGGCTTGTTGTCAGTACTACATTCATTTAGTTACCTTTGCGTCGAGCAGCAAAACTTAATAACCCAAGGCCTAAGCCAAGCAATACATATGTAGATGGCTCTGGTACGGTTGATATATTTGAATGTACGTTGAATCGCCACCTAAATTGAATCTCCTCTCCCGAGAAATCTCTAGCCCCAAACCCTATTTAACTTAATGGAAGCTCTACTTCAATACCACTTCTTGAAACATGATACTCCTGCCCACCATCATGGTAATCCCATCAGGAGTTATCATGGTGGGTAGGAATACCAAATTCTGTGATCGTATCGCCATTCCTCATTAAAATAACCCATTCTTGTTCAAAATAGTAATAATCTTCTAGCTCAGTTGCAGCGTTATCAATAAGCACATCATAAGACACATTGTATTTAATTCTGGGGATACCCACCTGCTGATTATCAGCAAATCTGAATCCAATTACACCTTCCCCCTGCACATGCCCATTCGTCACATCAATGGCAATATTAGCACCCACAGAATCAAGCGGACTGCCAGTTGTCAATGATATTTCAGTACTAGGAGAGATAGAGCTGATACTATCCAGCGTAGGCTGATTGTTCCATGCATAAGTTTGCGGTTCTTGACCATTAGACTCTGCAGAAACAGAACCACATAGATAAGAACCATCAAAGATTACTTTACCAATAATTTCATCAGACCTCCCGCCACTTGTAAAGTCGATATTAATATCACTAATACTAAAGGTGCCAACCACTGCCGCATTTGCATTGGTGCTTAATAAACCAAGCAAGGTGATCGCTAATAATTTTTTCACGCCCCCCTTTATGAAATAAAAGGCAAGTAAAACATTAGGTTACATATTTATATCCGTTGGAGCTAATAGTCATTTTATATCCTTTCACGAAGACGGCGTCGCGCGGCGGACGGAGCGTTGATGGCGTCGGTCATGGGAGTTCTCTCCTTGGTGGGGCCTGGGTAGAGGTGGGTTGATCAGATGGCCGACACCAGTAGCAAATCGCCTTGCCAGCCGTTCCAGTTGGAGTAGCAACGCGTGACGGGTGGCACGTATTTGCCGCCTGGCGCCCAATAGGGCCCAGAACATGCGGCTATTTTGCCAGTGCAACTCCGAAACCCGATTCCAAACTGTGCCGCTGGTTGTTCCCTTCCACGTCTCCAGAATGCAAGTTGCTAAGGTGACAGCAGCGCCCTTAGTTCGAATGCTGCATATAAGCTCATTGTTCTCAGAGTCCGGGGGCACATAATCTGGGTGGAAGCAATCCCCTCCGAGCTAGATTGAACCAAAGCCTAGATCAGGCTGCCAGCTCAGTCGCTAGAATTCCTGCCGCCTTGGTGCTACATTTTCCTGATACCAAACATCTCCTCAACGCTGTTCGGCGTGTCAATTCTTCTCATTTATTCATCCCCTACATAAGCAAAAATTACTTGGGTGTGAGCTGGTTTAAGCCGGATAATGCGACACTCAATTGCTTCATCGCCAAAACTCTGCAAAGGCACATCGCGAAACGCCTCAAAAAAAAAGAGCAGTCATTGCGGCTCCTGTTGATTAAATTCATCACTTCGATTACTTCAGCCAGCTTAGGTGTATCAACCTAATCGCGGAATCATGTACATCCACCACGCCCATATGCGAGGGAGGTAACTTCACATCCATCATTGGAAAATCGTACATCTGTGTCTATAACAATCATACATGAGGAAGATCGCTCAATGCCTGTTGCTTTTTTCGTTGAGCCATTTGAATGGTTTTACCACCGCTTGCCAGTGACTTCAATTTCAACGCCGGGCCCAGAACCTGGTCTCCACCAATGACAAATCGGCTTTGCACCATTGTGCCCTCGTTAAGTGCATTAATCAGATCATGCACATCTGTCACCTGTGGTTGAGTTACCCACCGCTTGGGGTTGTAGACATAAACAGTACCCCATTCAACATGGGTTACCTCTTTTCCATTTTCATTAAATCTAACGCCAGTCACGAGAATAGCCATGTTAGCTCCTTGCTGAAAAAGTATTTGTCGATTACCGCTAGTAAAAAATCATCATTAAGCTACTAATTTAAAACACTTTAATCAAGCAAACACTATGCCAATTGAATGGATTGATAAAGAGTTAAAAATGACAGAACAAATACTATTCAGCACGCACCATGGTGCGGACTATCCTGGCTGGTGATAAGACATAACCAGACATGTAAAAATTCGACTGCCATAATATTGCAGTTATATCATATATGTATGAAGCATTCCCATTAGCAATGAATCCATTAAGTCTATTATTTCGCCATCTTGAATTTGTATTTGAAAGGGATATTTTTGCTGACTTGCGTTAGAATGCAGCTCTACAAGAAAGTAACTTATGCAAAGCTCAATTAATCAAGATGAAATCAACATGTTGCGCTCCGAGCTAGAAATACTCATGCGTGAGCGCCATGCATTACTCAAGGTAACAGGTGCAGCGGCAGGCCTAATTGCCGAGTTGGACAGCCATGACCTCCCGACTGGGACTGAAGAGGCTGCAGAGCTACTTGCAAGCAGTATCAACACCCTTCCCGAAGAAACATTGCAAGACGCGTTGAACTCAGTTCAAGCCATTATTGCAGGCTAAGCTACCCTTTTTGGGCGATTCATAAATCCCCGCCAGTTTTCCTTCCGCCAAACCACTCCTTCATAACGTCCCGAACTTTCTCTGCAAAGCTTTCTAAAGGCTATACGGCTAATGAATATCCTGTATGTTATTCAAGCAATATGCCGCATGTTTTGACTAGAATTGCCGACAGGCAACTCAGGCTGTACTATCGCAAGTGGAGTGAACAACGGCGGCGCGATGAGAACAATAAAACAACCGCCCGGACTATGGACTACGATAACCCTGTGCAGCTTGCTGGTAACAGGATGCGGCTATCAGCAATATCATGCGCATCCGCTTGCTGCAGCCCATGGGCAGGTCTCATTGCGGGCACACGATACGGGAGATAGTGGCTTTGTCGCCTATTTGAGCGAGGAAGGTTACACCACGCTGCCTGAGCAATGGGGATGGCGTGAGCTGATGTATTGCGCACTCTATTTCCATCCCGACCTTGATGTTGCCCGTGCTCAACTCAGCCGCGCGATGGCAGCAATCGCCACTGCAGGACAACGTCCCAATCCCAGTGGGTCACTGGGTGCAGGGCGCCGAACCGAGCCTGAAGTCCCTGAAGTTTATAGTCTTAGCTTCAGCATCCCGATTGAAACCGCTGGCAAACGTCAGGCACGGATTGATCTCGCAACCAATATTTCCGAAACCGCACGGTTGAACATTGCCCAGACTGCCTGGAATCTGCGTTATCGCCTGCTATCCAGCTGGATTGAATACAATGCCGCCCGGCAAAACCTGTCTATGCTTGAGCAGGAATCCAGCCTGCGTAACGACATCGTTTCAATGCTGAATACCAGGCTGCAAGCAGGCATGATTTCGAGCGTGGAGCTCAGTAACGCCAGGTTGCAATGGCAAAGAGTGCAGCAAGCACTGGTGGAAGAACAAGGGCGCATCGAAGGGCTAGAAACCCAGCTTGCCAGCAACTCGGGGCTGCCTCTGGATAAGTTCCAGCAACTAAGACTACAACGCTATACGCATGAACAAGTGCTTGATGCCCGGCATGATATTGATATCACCAACAGCCTCAATCCTGCCGCGCAGGATGCAGCTTTACTCAACCGTGTGGATATCCGCGCGGGACTTGCAAGCTATGCCGCGAGCGAAGCACGGTTAAGACTGGAGATTGCCCGGCAGTATCCGGATATTAACCTGATACCTGCCTATGATTATGAAGAAGGCTTTCATATCTGGTCATTGGGGATCAGCAGCCTGCTGAATGTGTTGCATAGAAACCAGGGGCTAATTGCTGAAGCCACGGCACTGCGAGAAACCGAAGCAGCACAATTCGAAGCCTTGCAGGCCAGGGTAATAGCTGCCATGGACAGCGCAAAGAGCCGTTACCGCGCCGCTTTGCAAGCGCTTGAGCAAGCTCGCAGTCTATATGAGGCGCAGCAGACGCAGGCAGCTCAAGCCAAGCTGCGCTTTGAGCACGGGTTTGCCGACCGCCTGGAACTCGTCACCTACCAATTGGAAAATGTGCTTGCCCAGCAACGGTTGTTAACCGCCGAATACCAGGTGCAACGTGCAGCTGCAGCACTGGAGGACAGCATGCAATTGCCTCTGGAAAATCTTGACCCCATACCGAATATTCCCGCCCGCTCCAATCGTTTGCACACGCCTATTCAGGAAACAACGACATGACCCCAAAAGCCGTTGCCGTCATCATCATCCAGGCATGCATGATCGTTGTGCTGCTCTGGTTGCTGGTTCTGTTCAGTAAGGATGAATTTGAGGCGTTCAATGAAGAGGAAGAGATTGAAAGCCCGTTGCGCATGCATACCGAGACAGGCGTCATTACCGTTGCATTAAGTGCAGAGACGCAACAACAAAGCGACATTCGTACAGAAACCCTGGCGCTGGCAAAGCACCAGCCGGTGCTGGAAGGATTAGGCAGCGTGCTCAGCCTGGACGGACTGCTGGATCTGCGTACGCGGTATATGAATGCGTTGGGCGACCTGGCAGTGGCAAAGGCCGCCTTGAGCAATAGCCAGAACGATTATGAACGCCTTGCACTGCTGAACCAGAATGACCGCAATATCTCTGACCGCATGCTGGTCGCGGCAGAGGCTTTGTATAAAAGCGACCAGGCCAAGCTGCAAGCCTATGAAGCAGCATTGGACAACCTGCGCTATAGCGCACGCCAGCAATGGGGCGCGCAACTCGGGCTAGCCGCACTGGAGCGCAACACAACGCCTGAAATCAATGCCTTGCTTAAATATAAACAAGTATTGCTGCGCATAGTGCTACCGCCTCAACAAACAGAACCCAGCCCGACCTTGAGTATTACCCCAGTTGGTAGCGGCCTGCCCCCAATCACCGCTCACTTTCTTGCATTGTCGCCGCAGGCAGACCCCGTGCTACAGGGCAAGACCTACTTCTACACAGCACCTGCAGTCAATTTACGTGCAGGCATGCGGCTTAGTTCACAGGAGCTGGACACCGCCAAGACGATAACAGGCGTGGTTATTCCGCAGAATGCCGTAGTCTGGTACGGCGGAAAAGCCTGGGTCTACCGCAAGCAGGATTCAGAGAAATTCGTGCGTAAACCAATCAGCACGGAGATTGAAAGCAATCATGGCTGGTTCAATCGGGACAAGATCAAAGCGGGAGATGCCATTGTCACCAATGGTGCCCAGCTATTGCTCTCGGAAGAGCTCAAGTATCAGATCACGAATGAAAACGACGATTAGGAGCTGAGCCATGATGTCAGCCTTGATCCGTTTCTCCATCCGCCACAGCGGTGTCATGATTGCACTGGCACTGATGACGGTGCTGTATGGTATCTATAAAACCGTCCATAGCCACTTGGATGTCTTCCCGGAGTTCGCCCCTACTCAGCTTGTCATCCAGACAGAGTCTCCCGGCCTTTCAGCCGAACTGGTGGAGTCCCTAGTCACCCAGCCACTGGAAAACGGCATTGCCGGTACCGTTGGTATCAGCAGCATCAGGTCACAATCCATTCCAGGCCTCTCGGTGATCACCGTTATTTTTGACGAATCCACGGACATCTACCGCAACCGCCAGGTGATTGCCGAACGGCTTTCCACACTGAACATCACGCTGCCCACAGGCATTGTACCCAATATCACCCCCCTGACCTCGTCAGCCAGTACGGTGCTGGGGATCGGGCTTACCTCGGATGTCAGGAACCTGAGCGAGTTGCGCACCCTGGTAGATTGGACCATCAAGCCGCATTTAATGGCAGTCCAGGGTGTTGCTGACGTCAATGTATTTGGCGGCGAAATCCGCCAGTTCCAGATCCAGGTTGACCCAGCCAAGCTGGTACGTTACAACTTGTCGCTGCAACAAATCGCCAATGCCGTCAGCCGTAGCACAGGCATCCGCGGCGCCGGGTTCATAGAAAACAACAACCAGCGCATTATCATCAATACCGAGGGCCAGGCCCTGAGCCCGCAACAACTGGCGCGCACGACGCTATTGCATGCTTCAGGCCAGACCTTGCGTATTTCCGATATCGGCAAGGTAGTAGAAGGCGCGATCCCATCCATCAGCGCAGCGGCTATCAATGGCAAGACCGGCATCTATCTCTCCGTGCAGTCGCAACTTGGTGCCAATACCAAAGGCGTCACCCAGGCAGTCGAAGCCGCCCTGAAAGAGCTGGCGTCTGTGCTGGATGCCAGGGAAGTCACCGTACACCCGGCGTTATTCCGCCCAGCCAATTTTATTGAAACGGCCATCGACAGTGTGCAAACGGATATCCTGATCGGCTCCGCACTGGTCATCGCCGTACTTTTCCTGTTCCTGTTCAATGTCCGGGCTGCCTTTATTTCCGCCACAGCCATTCCGCTTTCACTGCTTGCCGCCATCCTGGTTTTGCAGCACTTCGGCATTGGCCTCAATATCATGGTACTGGGCGGACTCGCCATTGCGCTGGGCGAGGTAGTGGACGATGCCATCATAGACTCGGAAAACATTTTCCGCCGCATACGCGAAAACCGCCTGCTGGCAACACCAGCGCCGCTGCATGAAGTCGTATTCAAGGCATCCATGGAAGTGCGCAGCTCGGTGGTCTATGCCACGTTCATCGTGGCACTGGTGTTTGTGCCATTGCTCACCATAGGCGGCGTTGCCGGCAAATTGTTCGCCCCGCTGGGGATGGCTTACATCATCGCCATCATGGCTTCCTTGTTGATCGCGCTCACGATCACCCCCGCACTTTGTTATTTGCTGCTGGGCCCATCCGCCAACCTCAAGACTGAAGACTCGCCCTTGATTCGATTTATCAAGCGTCATTACGTGCGCTACCTGCAGAGGATCGAGCAACATTACAAAGTATTGTTTGGTGTCACCATGATGTTCATTGCGCTCGGCCTTACCTCCCTGCCGCTTTTCAAGACACAATTCATTCCCAGCCTGCATGAAGGCCATTACATCATGCATATGACGGCAGTGCCTGGCACATCGGAGCAGGAATCGCTACGCATCGGCAAGAAAGTCACAGAAGTGCTGCAAGGCATCGACGGCGTGCGCTCAGTCGCCCAATGGGTAGGCCGCGCGCCCAATGGGGCCGATACATTCGGCACCCACTACAGCGAATTCGAGATCGAAATCGGTTCACTTTCTGGTGCGGAGCAACGTCGTATTCTGGAAGAAATCCGTGAAAAACTCTCCGGCATGGATGACGACGGTCCAGGCTACCCTGGCTTTGTCGGCGTCAACTTTGCCATCAATACCTTTCTCACGGAACGCATAGAAGAAACCATCTCGGGTTATGCTGCTGCCCTGGTGGTCAACATCTTCGGTCGCGATCTCGACAGCCTCAACCGGGATGCAGCTGCGGTGGCAGCAGCGCTTGCTGAAACACCCGGGGCCACGGATGTCATGATCCAGTCTCCCCCCGGTACGCCACAGCTAGTGATCAGGTTGCTTCCGGAAAAGCTGCTGCAATTCGGCCTGCATCCCAATAATGTGCTGGACACTATCCGAATTGCCTATGAAAGCATGCCGGTAAACCAGGTCTACCAAGGCAATCGCGTCATTGGCGTGGCAGTAGTGCTGGAGCCAGAGGCACGGCAAAACATTACACAGGTAGGCAAACTGCCTTTGCGCAACAACGAAGGACGCATGCTGCAGCTCAAGGATGTGGCAGATATCCGCCAGGAAAATGGCCAGTCCAAGATATTGCATCAAGGAGGCAAGCGCATCCAGACTGTCACCGCCAATCTGAAAGAGGGTGATATTCACGCTTTCTATGACCGGGCAAGGCAGAACATTAATACCGAAGTCACGCTTTCACCCGGCAATTACCTGGCTTTCAGCGGTGAAGCACAAGCGGGCAGCCAGGCACGGCAGGAACTCATCATCCACTCCCTGCTCGCATTCGGCGGCATATTTCTCATGCTTTACATCGCATTGGGCAACCTGCGCAACCTTATGCTCACTTTTCTCAACCTGCCTTTTGCGCTGATTGGCGGTGTGTTTGCCGTCGTTATGGCAGGCGGCTGGATTTCCATTGGTTCAATGGTGGGATTTGTCACCTTGTTCGGCATCACCTTGCGCAATGCCATCATGCTGATCTCGCATTATCAGCACCTGGTTGACCATGAAGGCCTGCAATGGAATCTGGACACCGCCATCCGTGGCGCCTCAGAACGGCTGCCCTCCATCCTCATGACCGCCCTGGTCACCGGCCTTGGCCTGTTGCCTCTTGCTATTGGCAGCGGGGAACCGGGCCGTGAGATAGAAGGACCCATGGCCACGATCATCGTAGGCGGGTTGGTTACATCCACCCTGCTCAACCTGTTGATTATGCCCGCCATCATGCTGCACCTCGGGCGTTTTGAAAAACGCCAGACACTGGCATGAGCAAGCAACCTGGACGAGAAAATTAACGGTAAAATGCCTGCATGAAAGCTGCTTGGCGATTAATATTTCTGCTACTACTGTGGTCAGCTCCGCTGGCTGCAGCCCCCGCTCCCTGGTACCTCTGGCAGAGCAAGCTGGATGGCAAGCTGGTCTGCCTGCAAACCTCGCCTGGCCCCGGTTGGGCCAAAATCAAAGGTCCCTTCAAGAATAACAACTGTAGTCATTGAGATGATGGCATTAAAGGATTTTTAATGGCTTGGTTTACCCTAATCATTGCAGGCTTGCTCGAAATCGTCTGGGCAGTGGGCCTGAAATACAGCCACGGCTTCACCCGTTTTTGGCCCAGCGTCGGCACTATCGTGGCCATGGTCTTGAGCGTCGTGCTATTGAGTATCGCCATGCGCTCGTTGCCTATGGGGACAGCTTATGCAGTCTGGGTCGGTATCGGTGCGGTAGGTGCTGTCATCATGGGCATATTCCTGTTCAACGAACCCACCAGCGCCATTCGGTTGATCAGTGTAGCGCTCATCATCACAGGGATCATCGGCCTCAAGCTGGCCACGCCATGATCAGAATGTCATCATCGTATAAGTGCTTGTGAACTGCCGGAGTTCACATCATCCAATATTACAGTCATTCCAGCGACGTTAATACCAAGCAACTTAAGCAAGGGATCAAGCACATTAGCCGTCACCATCGTAAGTAACGGAACAACCAGCCCATTGATCACCGGGGTAATCACTGTGTTTATAATGGGCCCGACAATGAAATCCAAGCAAATCCCCACAAGACATACATTCTCAATTACAAGTTGGCTCTGTTTCGTATAATCTGCCAGACTTTTCGTACCAGCATAACTATTGGCCGATTTAGGCACATTCCCGGCCACAGGATGATTGACGTTAAATGTAATCGAACTATTTGCCGGTGAAGATTGGCCGGGATTGTTGAGTAGACCGACATTTGTACTAATAACCCCCGCTAATGCTTTAATTTCTGCTGGCTTAGATAAGTCACCTGTTTTAGTCAACCTTAAATTGATCAGCCCTGGGTATGCATCAATCACAACGTCGGTTTGTCCTGTCCGTGTGCGAATATCCATCAACTCAGCGCGTCCTTGGGCAACCTCGAGTGAAAGCTTGAGATCGACGGATGCCAAGACGCTAAGTACCGCAGAAGGATACACATTGGTTTCAACCCGAACCTGTGCAGTCCTGGCTATTGTACACGCCACTCCTCCTGAAACTGCTGGCGGACCCATTACCAATTTTGGCGGCTCTATTACACGTATCTGTGTATTGATATTAGCCAATCCAAGCAGGCTAACGCCTAGTGGCAAATTGATAAAATTGTTCCCATTGGCAACCAATGCCGCTGTCTGAATCAGTGACAGGAGATTCACCCCCGCGGCAGCCACTGCATTGGAATCTGGATTGCTCACTTGGAGTATATTGCCTAGCTTGATTTCAGTACTATTCGCCGCACCCAAAAGCTTCGTCAGTGCATTCTCGACAACCCCTCGATCCACGCCTTCCAATAGCTGTACATTGCTGCCATTTTGAGTCACCGCCACATTAAGCAACTGCATAAAATTATTGAGCCCCAGCGGAGCATTGAGCAGTTCAGACACGGAACCGACCGTCAATCCATTCGCTTGCCCTGCGCGTAATAAGTCCAATAAGGTGATATTGGTATTAGCCAATCCTCTATAAGATAAAACATTCAATGCGACATTCGTCTGTAGCATTCGCCCAAGCAATGAATTCAATAACTCCGATTCAGCGGTATTAATAGCAAGAGCTGTCGATCCGACCCGAAAAACCGCATATGGATTACGTGTCGCTGCCACCGCTTCTGCCCGCAACAGGACCCGCTGATTAAAAATACCTCCAGCAAACAAACTGGAAGGTACTTCCTGGGTTGCCAGAACACGCACAGCACGGCGTTCGTTATTGGCAATAAAATTGCGAACACCATCACTTGTACTGTAGCTCCCCAGCTGTACTATATTTGGCGCAGAAGCCAGATTGCCTTGATAACCATTGGCCACAGCAGCATTTTGCGCTGCAGCCATGACCAGTTGCTGCATATTGGTATTATTGCCCTGCATGCATCCACCAGCCTGGCCTCCGGCAGCGATTGCCGCCATGTCAGCCACATTCTGCAACTGCCGCTTGATCATCCACAAGCGGCCACTATCCACGACAACGGCTACAAATAACACCGCCATCATAAGAGTCAGCACGCCAAACAGGCCGATCGCGCCTTGCTGATGTTTTTTGGTAGCGGTATGCATGGCATGCATCACTGCCGGTTGAACTGACCTGGATCAAATCGTTCAGGAATCGGACGAGTGAAGCTATCGAGATAACGTTTGTGGATGTTATCCATGGCAGGCCCTGACAGGTTTTGCTTGTTCAGGGATGCCTGGCTTCCTTCACGCTGCAAGGTCAGCCATTGCTCAGTCTGCGACAATGCTTCGCTTCTCTCCGGCTCCGATTGTTCATCCGCTGCCCATCCACAATTCGCAAAAATACTCAGGCATAACAAGCCTGTTACATTGAGTTTCCTGATCATTGGACCACCTCCAGCTGGGGACTAAGAATGCCGGTGCAAAGTTGGGTATTGCCATAGCAACTGCCCAGCGAGAATTGCTGGCGTTGATTGACTTGAAATGCAGGCAAGCCACTGGCTTCACGAATCCCCTGCAGATTTTGTTCGCTGACGCTGAAATCCCGCGCAAGTTGCGTGGCCCGCTCATCCTGTCCTGTCTTGTACATCAGCATGATGAGGTTATTGATGGCCAGACGGTTATTGCCATCCAACTCTATTGCCGTCAGCAGTTCGGTCAGAGCTGCCTGGTTATCGCCAAACATCATCAATGCATAGCCATAATCACCCCGAACCCTGCTGTCCACAGGCAACATCCTGCTTGCAGACTTGAGGTAATTTGTCGCGGCTTCATGCTGATCCTGCATTTCAGCCAGCAGGCCCAGCCCCTGGTATGCCAACCCGCCCACGCAACTTGAAACCAACTGCTGATAAAGCACACCAGCCTGTTCAAACTGGGCAGTCTGGCGCAAGGCATGTGCCCGGTACAACTTGGCCGCAGGAGAGTCCAGCTTCGCTGCATCCAGGAAGGCAAGGGCGGCATATGCCTTGCCCTCCCCCAGCACCCGGCCCACCATTTCAAGCTGTGTCTTGTCCTCCTGGCTGGCTTCAGCGCAAACTGGCTTGCCATTCTTCTGCTCCTTGCCATCTGCCAATATAGGCAATGCAGTCCACAACAAACTAATAGCCAGCAACCATTTTATCCATCTGGATTTATCCATTTCTCTACCCCTGTCCACTCAATGCCTTGCCCAACCCAATAAAGCCAGGGCCGGCTATAAAGATCATCAACGCCGGAAACATGAATATCATCATCACGATCGTCATCTTGGCCGAGAGCTTGCTGACACGCTCGCGTAATATGGAAAACTGGCGCTCCTCGACCAGCGCGGCATAACGCATCATGGAATCACGCACATTACCCCCTTGCTCTGCCACCTGCTTCAACATGGCAACTGCCTCGCTCAATTCGGGAATATCGAGCATCTGGCTCATGCTGAGCAATGCCTCTCCTCGATCTTGCCCTGTGCTGATCCTGGCCAGCACGCGTTGTAGCTCCTGCGCCAGATGAGGCATGATGTCCCCAGCCTGCTCCACCATAATGCGTAAGGAATGCTCCAGTGATAAACCGGAATCGAACAGCATGACCAACAGGTGCAGAAAAGTAGTGATCTCCTTGCTGATCAGCTTGCGCCGGCGCGCTGCCCGCCAACGCAGCAAATAGCGGATACCAACATAGAAAAAGGCAAATCCAAACAAGGCAAGCGACAGGCAACGGAACATGTCCTGGCCTTGTATCAATGTCACCAGCATCACGACGATGGCAAAGGCCAGTGGCCCCAGGCGGACAAACGCATTGAAAACAATCCGCGCCCTGCCCCTATAGCCTGCTTGTACCAAGAGTTTGAGGATTTCTCGGTCCTTGCTTGAAGGCAGGATGGAAAGCTGCTCGATAAAGCGCTCCAGGCCCCGTTTTGGCGATGGCAGGTGAACGCCACGCCTACGGCCAAAAACTTCATCGAAGCGGGCATTCGCATCACGCCGTGTACGCTTTGAAAATTCAGCGATCATCAATATCACGCTGCCTGCCAACAAGCCCACGACGCTGATGACTACCCAGGTATTCATGCCAGAGCCTGTTGACGTTTTGTTCGCGCGCCGCGTTGCTGCGCCATTTGGCGCGCAACCCGAAGGGCCGGGCCGGTTTTCGCACGGTGCTGCGTTATTCGTCGTTCATTTGGAATAACCAAACTTCTCTCCTCATGCCTTACCCCGCACAAAAACCGGCGCCGGCGCGGTCGTAAACAAAACATCAACAGGCCCTAAATACTCTTCATCATGCGCCAAAAAATCAGGATACCCACACCTTGCATGATCAACGCCGCCTTGAATATCAAGGCGCCGGATGGATCATTCAGCATCATGTCGATGTATCCCGGATTACTTGAAAACATGTAGGCCACAATCAGTAAAGGCGTTAATGACAACACCCAGGCAGTAATCTTGGTTTCCCCCGTCATGGCGGCGAGCTCACGCTGTGCCTGTTCACGCTGGCGTATCATCTGCACAATGCTTTTCAAAAGCTCCTGCGGCGAACTGCCATAATTGCTGCTGATACGGATTGCCAATGCAATCAGCCCCAGCTCCTTGATGTGGTGCAGCTCGGCAGCCGCTTGCATCGCATCGGCAAAACTCACCCCGAGGTCAGTCGCACGCACCACACGATCCAATACTGCGCGGAGCGGCATTTGCATATCCTCGGTCACGCCACGCACCGCCCCTTCCACACTCTTTCCGGTGGATAGCGCCCGCGAAACCTGGTCAATAAAAAGCGGGATTTGCGCAACAATCACGCGCTGGTGCCGACGTAAACGAAGATAGGGAACGACTACCAGCACAACGGCAGCCAATATCAGCGTACACAATGAGGCTTGCCACATCGGCATGTAGACATTGCCCAGCATGAGAAAAAGCAGCAGGAATCCACCAATCACGACGATATGCCAAGGTGCCGGCTCAAACCAAAATGCCACCGCAAAGCGCAGCCTGGCGCGTGTTATCCAGCTTTCATGCTGTCCCGGCAATAGGTTGTCCATCTTGCCGAAATAGGGCAAAGCCTGTTCAAAATTGAGCCGTGCCTTGGCCTGGACCTGCTTCTGTTTGCTTGCGGACCATAACAACAAGGCCAATACCAGCAACATGATGCAAAACGATAGAACGATCCATCTATTCATCACTCCTCCTAACTGAAGGCAAGTGCGCCACGAAGCTTGGGATTGCTCGGCGTTACCGGAAGGCTGGAAAACTGTTCCAGATCCGGGTTATAGCTGAACAACTCATTCGTCACGAAGCGGTCGTCCCGTATCCCCACCACTTCGACAATGGACGTAATCCTGCGCCTGCCATCGGGCATGCGCGTCACCTGGACAATCAGCTCTATGGCTGCAGAAATCATCTTGCGCAAGGTCGTCTCGGCACCCTGGAACCCAGCCAGGCCGGCCAATGTTTCCAGGCGCAACAAAGCATCCGATGGATTGTTGGCGTGCACGGTGCTCATGCAGCCTTCATGGCCGGTATTCATGGCCTGCAGCATGTCCATGACCTCCTTGCTGCGCACTTCGCCGAGAATAATACGGTCTGGCCTCATCCGGAGCGCATTGCGCACCAGGTCATGCGCAGACACTTCTCCCACGCCGTCAAGGTTGTGCGGACGCGTTTCCAGGCGTACGACATGTTCATGCTCAAGCCTGAGTTCCGCTGCATCCTCTATCGTGACAATACGTTCGCCACTGGGGATGGAACGGCTCATGAAATTCAGCATAGTGGTTTTCCCCGCCCCGGTACCCCCGCTGATGATGGTATTCACCCGGCGCTGGGCGGCATTGGTGAGAAAACTCAGCATTTGCGAATTCAAGGTGCCATATGCCAGCAGGTCATTGCCAAGGATAGGCGTCTTGCGAAACTTGCGTATGGACATGCAAGGGCCGTTCAAGGCGAGCGGTGGGATAATGACATTCAGCCGGCTGCCATCCGGCAAGCGTGCATCTACGGTAGGACTGGCCTCATCCACTCGACGGCCAAGCGGGGAAAGAATCCGGCGAATCACGCGCAACACGTGCTCGTTATCAATAAAGCGCAACTGGGTTTTCTCAAGCTTGCCCTTGCGCTCCACAAAAATATCCTTGGCGCCATTCACCAGAATGTCGTTGATGCCATCATCCTTGATCAAGGTTTCCAACGGGCCGAAGCCGGCCAGTTCATCGACCATTTCCTCAGTCAATTTTTCCAGGTCATATGCACTCACTACCAGCTGTTTTTCCGCCACATAGCGGTACACCTTGCTGTTGACATAAGTGAACATCTGCTGGCGCGACATATTGGACAGATCAGCCCGATCCTGCTCGATCTCTGCAATCAAATAGCTATGCAGCAATAGCTTGGTGTCTTGCGACTGTTCCGCAGCCTTGAGGTCAAACCCATATTCAGAGAGTCTCATGATAGGTAGTTACGACCTGATCAGATGGAAATCACCGAACAGGCGTTGCACGCTGGCAACCAGGCCTTGCCTGCGCGATTTCCCCCGGGTTTCCAGCAAGGTGTTCGCAAGCTCACGTATCCGAATGGCATAAAGACTTTTCGGACTCTGCTCCAGAATGCTTTCACCAGTATTGACTGCAGATAACCTGATCATGCCCGCAGGTGGCAGCAAGGCCAGCACAGGCAAGTCAAATGAACTGGCAATATTGTCCGCATCCGGCATCAGGCGGGCAAGATAATGATCCAGCACCAACCCGGTATTATGCAGCTCCAGCTTTTGCGTACGCAGGGCGCGCAACAACTCATAATTGCGCTTGCAACTGGGCACGCTCTGCTCAGCCACGAGAATGGTACGGTCCACTGCAGACAGTAACAGCTGCAGAAAATCCACGCGGGTGATTCCCCCCAGGTTAATCACCACCTGGGAAAAATGCTTTCTCAATGTGCGTAGAACGGTATAGATGTCAGCAGGGGAAATCTGGAAATCGTCTTCAGGGTCATCGGGCATGGAAAGCACCGACAAGCCAGACTTATGGCGGGTGAACCCGGTGTCAATCAAGGTCGCATCGACACGGGCCAGGTTACGCATGACATCAACAAAACTATATTTCCCCTGCACGCCCATGAACAACAGGCTGTCCGCATGCGGGATCCCCAAATCGACCAGCAGGGTAGATTCCTTCTCCTGCATTGCCTGCGCCAAATGAACCGCCAACATGGCAGAATCCGGACTGGGCCTGGCATTGATAATGGCAGTAATCTTGCCTGCTGCCTGCTGCGGAATGGCTTGTTCACGCTTGATGGCATTGCGCAGACTGTAGCGCCCGAGAATGGCAAGCAGTTCATTCTCTTTGCTGCCGATACGAATAAAATCCCTTGCGCCCGCACGCATGATCGTCAACAGCAGCTGCTCATCGGCAGTATCCGCCAGGGCAAGCACCGGCAGATCAGGCCTGGTGGAGCTGATCTCTTCAATAAACGCGATCTCCTGCAGGAATGCCGGTGATAATGCGACCTCCTGGCGGAAATCCTGTGAGCGCATGTGCAGCAATACTGCATTGATATCGACGGCATCCACCAGCTGGAATACCTTGGCAATATTCTGCTCTTCCACAAAGATAAACTTGCTGGAATGATCGGAGATGTTCCTGAGCCAGCGTATGCACTCATCACCATTGCTGACAACAATGTAATTGCGGCTATCTTGCATTAGCGTGACATCCCTGTTGAACTTGGTTTTGGATAGGCATCACGCGAGAGGAAAAACTCGCTGAATGACGGCTTGTAATGCTTGAGCTCTTCGCCCGGCAATGCGGGCAACGCTGCATTGCGTGCAATGGGGCGCACTAGCCTCGGAGTGACCACCATCAGCAACTCCTTATCCTCACGATCGAAGCGCTTGGAACTGAAAAATGCCCCGATGATGGGGATATTTCCCAACCAGGGCATCTTGTCTATGTTGTTGACCGTGTTACGGCTCACCATGCCGCTGATTACAAAGCTTTCGCCATTCCCCAGCGACACACTGGTTTCCGTACGCCTGACCTTGAGTCCAGGAACGGCCACCCCACCAGTCTGCACTGCATTGGCAAAATCCAGCTCACTGACTTCGGGAGCCACCTTGAGGAAAATCCGCTCGCCACTGAGGATGGTGGGGGTCAGCATTAGCCTAACGCCGTACTCCTTGTAACGGATCGTGATGGCGCTATCTGACCCGCCCCCTGTGCGGATCGGCACAGGGAACTCACCCCCGGCGAGGAACGTGGCAGTTTGGCCTGAGATCGCAGATAGCGACGGTTCGGCAAGCGTATAAGCAAAACCATTGGTTTCAAGTATGCTCAATGTGCCCAGCAAACCGGAGCCATTATTGCCAAATACGACATTAAAGGCATTCAAGACAGGTAAAAAACCCGAGCCGCTGACAAAGTTGAAGCCCGTTGCCGTTGCATCTCTCTCTACTCCTGATAGCGTGTCAGGCGGGGACACAACACCAAAACCCCTGCGATTGCCGCCATTGCGCCCGACCAAAAAACCAAAGCGCATGGCGTTCTGCCTGCTAACCTCCACCACCTTGATGTCAATCTGTACGTGGCTTTCAAATTCACTATTCGATACATCAAGCGGCCCGTTACGGTCTTTTTGCAAGGACTCCAGCGCCCGCGCATGCTCCTCTAGTGAGAGCGCTTCTCCAGCCAGCGCAACACCACTACCCGCTGCCTCAATATGTAATTGATCTACATCCGCAGCTTTTAATCCTTGCTCCTCAAGCGCAAGAGAGGGTGCCACACTGACTTGCAGTACTCGATTGGGCTGACTTGTCTTACCATCCCACAAGCTGATTTCAGTTGCGCCTACGGCCTTGGGAACAATTATCAAGGTCCTGGGACTGGTCATGGTGACAGCCAGCACATCAGGATTGGCGACAGCGACGCGATGTAATGCCACCGTGTGCTCATATATCTTTTGCTGCCCCATGCTGACCAAAATATCTTCGGCCCACGCCCTCTGCACCAGCAGCAATAAGCCAATCCCCAATATCCAGACCAGTTTTCCCCTTGAGTTCAACGCAGCCATTTACTGTCCTTTGAAACTGATTGTTTCTGTCTTATCACCGGCGTGGACGATGACGCTGATCACTTCGGTTTTTTTCTGTACAGGCAATGTTTTTACTGATCGGGATGCCGCTTGAACCGGTGGCTTCTGCTGTGTTCCGGCAATTTCTGACAAACGAACCAAATCACTTGCCTTGCTCGGCAACTCTGGATTTGCCCCTCGTAGCGACAAGCGCAAAGTGCCGCCGCTGGCTGCCAGCATCAGGCGCGCCACATCCTCCTCTTTCACGGCGATTACAGCAGAATGTCCACTCAGCGCCTGATGCTTGTCATCATTGCCATTGACAAGCATCGAAGCAGATCCGGGGGAGATACTTGAGGAGGAGACATCCTGCTGTAGGGTTTCACCGTAACTGAGAACGCGCACATCCTTGAGGATGGATTGTGCGGAGCTGTCTGTAGTCATGCCATTACTGTTGTTGAGATATACAAGCACATCAACATGGTCGCCAGGCTGAATGAATCCACCCACCCCCACCACGTCGTCTACCTTAATTGCAACGCCTCGCTCGCCACTCTTGAGCAATTGGGCGGCTGGGCCACGTTGCGGAAAATGACTAGGCAGCAAGATGGCGCCTTTTTCCACATGGCTTTCCACCATTCGCCCGACCAAACTTGCGGTAGATGTGTAGGCAAGCTGGTTCTGGGTTTCACTTTCGTCCAGTGCCAGATCCTCTGGCAGCAATACATGTCCAGCGGGAACATCCTGGCGTGCCACAACCTGGGAATAACGCACAATAGAAACCGGGGCTGGCGTATGAACCTCAGGCTGATGACTCATCCTGATACCATACCAGCCCACCAATACCGCCCCGATAAATAAAAGGATTGCTGTAATCCTTAACGCATTTCCGCTCATTTTTATTATGGCCCGCTGTTGAAATCAGCAGTAATGCCAGGGTCAAGCTAGATTTATCCTGGCATTACCTTGTAAGTGCAGAGGCATGGGCAACATGGGCCCATAACCGGGAATATTCAGAATGGGGATGACTGGATTGCCGCTGTAATTGTGGTAAACCACCCGTACAGTCAAACTATCCCCCGCCACATCCACCACTACATTGCCGTTATTTTCACCCAGCACGTGCTGCCGGATATTTTCAGGCAGCCAGGTCAAGGTACTGCCCACCGTATGCCTTACCCTTGCTGCCATTACACTGTTCACATTAGTGGACGCCATTGGATCCACGGCAATAGCAGAGCGCGCGCCTTCAGATGCGGCAAATACAAATGATGATTGCAGCAGAAAGACAATGGCGTAAGTCACTAGGGCATAAAACAACGTGAAGAACAGCATGAACAACATGGCAAACTCAATGGCAGCCGCACCTGACTGGCATTGTCTTGATGTGCTTTTCCTCAATGTACTTTTTATAGATGCCATAATTCCATTCCCCACATTTCCGGAAACAGGATAACCACACACATTGCCAATGCCAGTGCCGCCCCGAATGGGATATAGCGTTGCTTGCGGCCTTCCCGGCTCACTGATATCCAACCCGATGCCATCAATTGCGGCGTCAGGTGCCACCAAATCACCAATCCTGCCAGCACGCCAATCGACGCCAGTACAAAACTGGCCACTACCACCTTGACACCACATAGCACGGCAATGGCTGCCAATAATTTCACATCCCCGCCACCTAGTGTCTTGGTGGCATATCCAGGGATCGTCAGAAGAAAAGCTACGGCCAAACCCCAAAAGGCAGAGGATATGGGTTGGCCGTAGTAGTAAACTTGCCCTGTTATTGACATATAGGCCAATCCAAGACCTATTGCCCCGAAGCTAAAAAAATTAGGAATTTTTCTATGAGTAAGATCAAAAAAGACAACATATAAAGCCCATAAAGACAACATAAGGGCATCCATATCTACGGCTCAGCTACCTAATGAAGTACTAATATTAGTAAAAATCGTATTTATTTTTCCTGAAATATCAGTAGTAAATGTAGCTAAGACAACAGCCACCATAGCCGCAATCAGGGCATATTCGATACCACTCGCCCCCTCTTCATCATGATAGAAATCGATCAACCATTGCTTCATCATTGCGAACATTGCATTCTCCTTACATGGGCTACTCATTTGCGGCATTACGACTTAAGCAATGCCATTTGAATAAAGCATACACACATTGATAAATACAGTAAATATGAAAAATATGAAACATGTAAAATTTGTATCGTCATATTCATCAATTTCTTTAACAACAAAATGCCAAAAGAAATAAAAAAACGGCCAGGATGAATAATCCTGGCCGTTTTTAATGATTGAATTAAAAAACTATCAATTAGTCATATTTAATATATTTGAAGCGTGCATCGTCATTGGGGGTGCCTTCCAAAGCTCCCTGCTCTTTCCCGGGTTGCCACTGGATGACAGACTCTATCTTGCGTGCCAGCTCCCAGTCCTTGTCGGTAATACCCTTGGCCGTATGGGTGCTGAGCTTGACGATGACGAAGGCATACGACACCGTGAGATCCGGATGATGCCAGGCTGCTTCTGCTAGGTGACCTATGGTATTTACCACCATCAAGGTAGCTTTCCAGCCACTGGTTTTGTACTTGCGCCGGATCCAGCCATCCTCGTAATACCAATGCAGCAATTCCGTTTCCAACAGCTTTGCCTTGATTTCCGCTTCGCTATAGGTACGTTCTTTCTGTTCGCTCATATTTTTCTCCTCTAGTTCCAGGAACAGCGCACCGGCAAGCCAACCCGCACGAGCTCTTCCTCAATGAAGCCTTCATTGAATGCCACACAGTCCTGGCGCCCCACTACCCAGGTATTGAATGCCTTGCCTGCAATATGATCGCCAAACGCACTATCGACAAATCCTTCCTTGGTGAGCTTCTCTAGCGACACTTGCTGGTCAGCATCCGGGCGCGAGGATTTCACAAGGATCAGGTGTTCGGCATTGAGTTTGGCCGCGAGATAAGCCGCAAGGCTGTCGGAAGTGATGCCCCAATTCATGGGAATGCTTTCATCGGCACAGATCATGTCGCTCGGCAGCCAGACAATGCCGCGATGCTGCCAACCGCGCTCGGCAATTTCAAGCTCGCTACGCGCGGTCACCAGGCGCGGGCTCAGCCCGGTCATCAATACGCCATATTGGTCCATTGCCATCACCGCCATCCGATGTGCGGTCGAATCGTCAATACCGCTACTCATCTGCGCATCGCGCACTGCATCGGCAAAAATCCCGCCCCCCGGCACGATCAGCACCTGGCCGTCCCCATGACGCGCGACGATATCCAGCCAGATATTGAGTTCGGGCGAACCTAAAAGGCTGCCTCCCAGTTTAATTACCCACATCTTGGTCACCCCGAAAATGTTCAATGAGTTTTAGCATGGTTGATGCCTTGTCCCAGGTTTCCCTATACTCTTTATCGGCTTCTGAATCTGCTACGATACCACCTCCAGCCCAGAAACGGATTTCTCCGTGCGAATAGATGGCAGTACGGATGGCAATATTGGTATCCATATTGCCATCAAACCCGATATATCCAATCGCGCCGCAATACACACCTCGGCGATGCGGCTCCAGTTCCTCAATGATTTCCATCGCCCTGAGCTTGGGCGCCCCGGTAATGGACCCGCCGGGAAATGCCCCGCGCAACAAGTCCACAGCCTCGTGCTGGTCACTCAACTTACCCGTCACGGTGCTGACCAGGTGATGGACGTTGGTATAGCTTTCGAGCGCAAACAGGCGATCTGCCCTGACCGAGCCGGTTGCACAGCTCTTGCCAATGTCATTGCGCAACAAATCGACAATCATCAGGTTCTCGGCCCTATCCTTGAGGCTGCTTTTCAAGTCATCCGCCTGCCTTGCATCCTCATCCGCATCAACAGAGCGTGGCCGCGTTCCTTTAATCGGACGGGTCTCCACATGGCGCCCGCTCACCTGGAGGAAGCGTTCCGGCGAATCGGAAAGCACTTGTACGCCAGGCAGGTTCATGAAGGCCATGAAAGGGGCGGAACCTATTTTGCGCAAGTATTGATAAGCCTGCCATGCATCACCACTGGCATTAGCACTGAACCGTTGCGCCAGGTTAACCTGATAACAGTCCCCTTCGTGGATATAGCGCTGTATACGCTCGAACACCCGCTGATAGCCAGCTTCGTCAAAATTGGAACGCGCCTCTGTATTGACGATAAAACCATCACTCTGCTGTACGGCATCGCCATCGAATAGCGCGCACAATGACGCCCATTTAGACTTGCGCTCTTCCAGAATGGCACAACACACCAGCCAGGTTTGCCGCTTGCGGTGGTCAACGATCACTGCCCAGTCATAAATCCCCGCCATCATCTCAGGGATATGCTCGCCATCTTCCGCGTGATCAGGCAAGGATTCTAGATTGCGGGCAAGGTCATAACTGAAATACCCCACCGCACCGCCTGTAAACGGCAGGTCGGACTCTAGGCGTGGGTATTGGTGCAATGCCTGCTTCAATAGAAGAAACGGATCATCATTCGATTCATGCACTCCATGCTGATCAAGCACTTCGGTCACGCTTCCGCGAGTAGTGAAGGTCATGACAGGATCTGCCACCATGATGTCGTAGTGGCCGTAATCATTGCCCGGATGTCCGCTGTCCAGGTAGATCGCCCATGGCTGGTGCGCTATTTTTGCAAACAGGGCCGAGCTATCAGCCTGATAGGGAAGTTCCCGTCTCAGCATGATGACTCCGAACCTGACGAAGGAATACCCAGATTGGCAACAGCGTAAGCAGGGAGGCAAACGCCAGCCCAATTCCGCACTTGGTCAGACTCGGCCTTCAACAGCGAACTGGCCGCAATGAACTCATGGCCAAGCTGCTGAGCCAATTCACGCACGAGAAACGTACCTGCCCCTGCACCAATAAAAGGAGTGCCAGGGCGAATCAGGTTGCGGGAAAGGTTACGCAAAGCCGCACGGCGTAACAGATCAAGCTGTTGCTGCTTGAAAGCCTGCGCCAGATGCACCCATGCAGCCTTGTCAGCATCGGAAGCATCCCGCCCCACCATGCGTGCCAGACGCCTGCTGGTTTCCTCAAGCGTCTTGCCTGCGCCATCAGCAGTAGCCCCCATATCCTCTGCCGGGTCCAGCTCACCTGTCAGGCGGTAAATATCGGCGGTCGTCGCAAAATGCTCAGCGGCAACATTCTGCCATTGCCCGGCAAAAGGGATGCTGGTAGCCAGGGCCATCAGCGATGTACGGACAACGCCGGTATAGACCAACTCTTCGTGCTGCATCCGCTCGGCATCGGTTTTCCCCAGATTCGCGGGTTTTCCCTCTTGTAACAAGACAAAATCCGCTGTGGTACTGCCTATATCAATGAACAAACCCTGCTTGAGTTTGCGTGCAACAAAGGCAGCACTCGCCAGCCAATTAGCCGATGCAATCGCATTGGCACAGGACTGCACCTGCTCCAGCGACACAAAGCCATTATGCCCAGCAAAAAACAACACATCGCCACTCAACTTGGCACGCACGCGTGATGCAATCTCCCAAACACCCGTTGGCCGGTCTGGGAAAATGTCCGCAAGCTCTCCGGTCATCGTCACACTGTGGCGTATGACTTCTACGCCAAGTTGGGAAAGTACTAAGTCAAGGGCAGCATCCAGTTGCTCAAGCCCCTGCCATAGCGGACATGGAACCTGCACTACCTCGGTGGCAACACCATCCTGGCGGACCAATGCCGCTTTCAGGTTGGCGCCACCAATGTCCCAGCCTAAATAATGTTGGGGTGACGGGATGGTTTCAGTCATTCAGATTGATTTCAATTCGATTGCGCTGCAAACCAGACGGCAGCTTGAAGTCTTCATTATAAAACAAGTCCAGCAACAGCCGCGCCGGGTTATAGGCAATTGCAGCCTCAAGCCCGGCAAAAGAAGTGGTCAGGCGCGGATTCACTTCCAGCACATGCAACCGCCCATCGTCCCCGACTATCAGATCCACGCCGACATAGCCGAATAACCCTGGGATGGCTGCGGCAACCTGTTGCGCAATCTGGTCGAAGCCTGCCCAGTGTTCCATGAGACCATTCACTATACCGCCCCGATATTGAATGCTTTTTTGATCAACGTGGATCAACTGTTGGTTGCACGTCAACAGCCAGGCCTGGCCATCACGGCACAGCATGGTGAAGCTGGCAGCCTTTCCTTCGATATAAGGCTGGATAATATGACTGGCGGTAGGTCCCTGCGTTAGCCAACGCTCCAGGCTATCAGCATCATTAAAGTAATGGACGTCATCGCAACTCACGCCATCATCAGGCTTGGTCACCCAGCCATTCCTGGCTTGAGAGTGATCGGGAACACGAGTCGTTGCCACCATGGGCAAGCCGGCCAAGCGCAATTGCTCATAGGTCCGCCATTTGCTACTTGCAATCTTCACCGCTGCTGCCGTGCTTGTAAGCAATGCTTTACCGGACATTTCGACCAGCTCGGTCAATTGAGATAAGGCGCCAGCGCTTTCCGGGGCTACCAACCAGACCAGATCCGCCTCGGCAATCAATGATGCCCACACTTGCCATGGCGCATCACCATCTTGCAGCACATGGCAGTGTGACATATAGATTGGCATCGGCAACCGCGCATCATGCGCAGACAGAATGCCAACGCCCGCAACCCGGCTCATGGCATCCAGCATGGCATCCCGCATCAACACTGCTTCCTGTGCCAGAGATGCAGGAATAGGCTCGCGGTATAATCCTCCCGCTGTCAGGTATTCAAAAACCAGGATATGGGTTGTCGAAGAAAAAGGAGTAGTTGTGGAAGTCATACCAGTGATTGATCTTATGAATGGCCTCGTGGTCCACGCCCGCAAAGGTGAGCGTGCACATTACCAGCCACTAACATCCAGCCTTTGCAAAAGCAGTGCAGTATCGGAAATTCTTGAGGCATTGCTCAGATTATACCCATTCCCAGTTGTCTACATTGCCGATTTGGACGCCATACAAAAGCGTGGACACCACCTAGGCCTGATCAACCAACTACTCCAACAACATCCTGGGCTTGAAATCTGGATTGATGCAGGGATCAACTCCATCGCAGATATTCAATATTGGGCGCATGATCGCCTACGTCCGGTGCTGGGCACTGAAAGCATTCCCGACATTGCCACCTGGCACCAACTTTCGCAGGTGTGCGCAGGCAAGCATATTCTTTCACTTGATTTCACCCTGGCTGGCTACCAGGGGCCGCCTGAGTTGCTACAGAGCGCCCAATTCTGGCCTAGCGACATTATCGTGATGAGCCTGCCGCATGTTGGCAGTTACAGCGGACCAGATATCGCAAGCCTGAGCCAATTCCGCACACAACACCCATCGCACTACATTTACGCTGCTGGCGGCATACGTCACCTCGCAGACCTTCAACTCCTAGATGCGAGAGGAATCAAGGGGGCGCTGATTGCCAGCGCCCTGCATAATGGCAACCTGGATCAAGCAGCATTACAGACGATACTTGCGCATAAAACAAAAACGCCCTGATAGCAAAATATCAAGGCGTTTTTATTGATACCGACGTCATGATGGCGACATCGGACTTCCTGGGCTAAAGGATTACTTAGCTTGGAATGGGTGAGCAGAATCCTTGTAAGTCTTCAGCAATTCAGCTACCTTAGGCTCACGATTCACTGCATTCTTGATCGCTTGCTTGGTGGCTTGGTAGTTCCACTCTTGAATGCGCTCATCAATGTCAGCACGGCTGTCGATGAATACGCCTACGGAGATGAATACGTCGTCTGCTTCTTCTGCAGGAATAGTACCGTCAGCTACGCTATCCAAAACAGCCAATGCGACACCGCGTTGTGCTGGACCAAACATTTGAACAGCTTGCTTACCGTTCTTGATAGTTACCTTATTGAACATCACAGTTGCTGGCTTAACCATCAGGTTAGGAGCAACGATCGCCAGCAGGCCGTTAACGCCTTCCTTCTGATCGGTCAGAGTGCGTGCAAAAGCATCTTCTGCAGCGCTACCGCGTGGTCCAATAATCAGATCGATGTGGGCTACGTTCAGCAGGTCAAGGCCGCTGCCGTCAGGACGGTTGTCAATAACAAGAGCTTCACCTACTAAAACGCGATCAATAACTGCCATTTCATTCTCCAATATAAAGTTTCCGTAGAAACAAGCCGACATTGCTGGGTTAGCTATGCCATCAAAATGCCTTACGTCTGTTTAACGTCAAGCCTAAAATTTGCAAAATATTATACATAGTTTTATGAAAACTATGTGAATTGTCACATCAATAATTTGCTTCCATACGAAAAACCTGATCTTAGCTGCCACGACAGCGTCCTGGGCTATATTTTCATGGCAACAAGGGTGTGTTCCCGTTATATTCGTGTCCGCGTTGCTGTGGCAACTGGTGACAGGCAAGGCACGGGACGCGGGCAATGGCACTCCCTTGCCAAGTTCCGTAACGCAGCATGGGGCCAGTTGCCACAGCAACCCGAAGGGCCGGAGCCGGTTTTCGCACGGCTCTGCGTTACTCGTCGTTCATTTGGAATGACCAAACTTCTCTCCTCTTGCCTTGCTCCGCACAAAAACCGGTTCCGGCGCGGCCACGAATATAACGGGAACACCCCCCAGGTAACGGCCTTTAGTACACAGACTTTAAATGGAAGTTCAATTCATTATAAAAATTAAGCAACAAAAAACCCGGTGTACCTAAAATACACCGGGTTGCCGCCAGGGTAATGCCGAGTTGTTACTCGAGGTTTGCGTGAATCGCGCGCATGCCCTCTTCTGTCAGCCCCTTCTGATCTACCAGCTTGGCGATAGTCGCTTCCAGGAACCACAGGGTGGACAACTCAAAAATGGTGCCCATAGGCAAGCCATGCGTCTTGTCAAAAGCGTGCGCATCATTTCCACCGACTGGAACAACCAAGTCAGCTAAATCGCCTATTGGAGATTGTGCCTTCATGGAAATCAAGATTACCTTGGCACCCTGGCTCTTGGCCTTCTTCACCAGTGGCAAGAGGGTCTCGGTGCCACCGGAACCAGAAATCACAATGAAGAGATCACCAGCCTGGATGCTTGGCGTCACCACTTCGCCAATCATGCTGACTTGGTAGCCCGCATGAACCAAACGCATGGCAAAGAAACGCGAAACCAGCAAAGAGCGCCCAGCACCACCAATAAAGGTACGGCCAGCAGCATCGACCAGACTCAGAATTTTGTCGTCGTAGCCTTCTGCTGTATTGTTAATGACATTAGTCAGCTTGCTGACTACAAGTTCCTGATATTTGTTCATAGCGTTCACCTTAAAACGTATATGAATTTTTCAATTCTCATAAAAAATCCACCAGACTAGCTCATTGAGCTACGTGTGGTGGATTTTGTGCTATTACTACTTAAACAGTAATTAGCGAGCCAGAGCAGTGATTTCAGCAGCAGCAGCAGCTGGATCAGCAGCACCGTAGATAGCAGCGCCAGCGACGATGATGTGCGCGCCAGCATCCTTAACTTGCTTCACGGTAGCTGGCTTAACACCACCAGCAACAGAAATTTCAACGCCCAGGTTCTGGTCAGCAATCACAGACAGATCGCTGAATGGAGTTTGGCCAGCAGCTTGTTGGTCCAGACCAGTGTGAACGCCAATGATGTGTGCGCCCAGCTTAGCAGCAGCTTGGCTAAGAGCAGCCTTGTCTGCAACGTTAATCAGGTCAACTTGAGCCTTCTTGCCGTACTTGTTAGCAGCATCGACAACACCCTTGATAGTACCGAGATCGGAAATACCAAGAACGGTAACGATATCAGCACCAGCCTTGTAGAAAGGCTCAGCTTCGTAAAAGCCTGCATCAGCTGTCTTCAGGTCAACCAGGATCTTGTTGTTTGGGAACTTGGCACGCAAAGTTTCCAGCAACTTGATACCGTTGTGCTTGATGCTTGGAGTACCAATTTCAAGAATGTCAACGTGCGGAGCTACCTTTTCAGCCAGCGCTACAGTTGCGTCGAAATCCAGTGAATCTAATGCGACTTGGGTTAATGCCACGATACTTCCTCCAAATGGGTTACAAATATTTTAGTACTCAAATATTAGTACTACTTAAAACTACTTTTTATACAAAAAAGCGGAACAACAATCTTAATCGGCAAAACAGCCGGATGTCAACGCATATAATCCGCAGCATCCGGCATGCAAAATTACAGCTTTTCTGCAAGTGCCTTTTCGAGCTTGTTTTGATCCACGACAAAACCACGGATGCCTTCGGCCAGCTTTTCAGTCGCCATGGCATCTTCGTTCTGCTCAAAACGGAACTCCTTCTCTGTCAACAGAGCAGGACGTTCTTTGGTTGCACCATTGTCAACCAATAAGCGTGGCAGATTGCCTTCAGTCGCCTTCAGCTCTTCCAACAGGTTAGGGGAAACAGTCAGGCGGTCACAACCAGCCAGCGCAGTGATTTCACCGGTGTTACGGAAAGAAGCGCCCATCACGACAGTCTTGTAACCGTGTTCCTTGTAGTATGCATAGATCTTGCGAACAGACAGCACGCCTGGATCGGTTTCAGAAGTGTAAGTTTCACCAGTCTTGGCCTTGTACCAGTCAAGGATACGACCAACGAATGGGGAGATCAGGAACACGCCAGCTTCAGCACAGGCACGTGCTTGCGCGAAGCTGAACAGCAGGGTCAGGTTGCAGTTGATGCCTTCTTTTTCAAGAATCTCACCAGCCTTGATGCCTTCCCAGGTGGAAGCCAGCTTGATCAGTACGCGATCCTTGGAAATACCGGCATCCTGGTACAGCTTGATCAGCTTGCGGCCCTTTTGCACCATCGCATCTGTATCAAAAGACAGACGTGCATCCACTTCGGTGGAAATCTTGCCAGGGATATGCTTGAGGATTTCCTGGCCGATCAGCACTGCCAGCTTGTCGGCAGCATCTTCAATTTGTTGTGCCTTGTCACTGCTTTGGGACTTGGCATATGTAATTGCTTCGTCAATCAGCGGAGCATATTGTGGAAGGGTGCTTGCCTTCAGCAACAGGGATGGGTTGGTTGTTGCATCGTAAGGCTTTACGCTCTTGATCGCTTCCACATCACCAGTGTCCGCAACAATCGTCGTGAATTCCTTCAGTTGATCGAATAAATTAGCCATATTGCTCCTCCTTGAGAAAATACAGAATATTACGCTTGAAAACTTGCGCCCGACTGGAGGCTGGTCAGCCAGGGAATAGGCTTCAGACCCTCCGAGGGAATCGGACTAGTATAACCGAAAATTATGCATAACTATAGAGCACCGCCTCTTGACAGCTCATACGCCAGCAAGGTGGCTACAGTGAGGTCTGCACTGGTTCCAGGATTTAGCTTTTGCTCCTTGAGCGCTGCATCAAACTTGAGCAAGCTGTGTTGATAAAGTTTAGGGTTGTCGTATGACGATAATTCATCGAGATGCAGACTAGCCTGGCGGCTCACCTCTTCCGCCTGCGACAGGCCATATTTGCGCTGAATATGGCTATCCGGGAAACTGCTCAAGAACGTCAGGTACAACACAGTGGTCGCCCAGGCAGGGTTCTGCCAACGCGCCAGCGCTTTGCCATAAGCCTCAAGGCCAATGCCAAAGATATCCTCAAAGCCAGATGTGTATTGCCGGGCGATACGATCACGTCCTGCGGCCAACTGCATGGCCTCGCACAATGTAATGCTGGGCACCTCGTGCACGTCATTGGCATCAGCTTTGCCCAAACCGCCGGGGGAAGCACGGACAATGGCCTTGAAGGCAAGCTCGGAATCCTTAATATCGAGTTGGTTCAGGACTTGTTGCACCCGCTGTTGCAATGAACCCTCCCCGCCAGACAAGGCGGCATGAACCAGCGGAGCCGACAAGAGCACAATACCCAGATTGGTATTGCAATCCACCACTTGCCAGGTCGCTTCCACCGAAGCCAGGATACGCTGCCCTACTGACAGGCCTGGCTGTGCAATCACCGCAGCGACCGCATCAGCACTCTGGATAAATTGCTGTACCACCATGCCATGACCATCGGCAAATATATGCACATTGCCAGGCTTGAGGCTGGTAAGTTCAGCCATGCATGCCGCACGGAGCGCTTCGGCGATCTGTTGGCTGCTCATGACACAACGGTCAAGGCTGGCTGCGCATGAATACAGGAAAGAAAATCATCCACCAAGAGTTGTGCTACATTCAGGCCAGTAGCGCCCTGCAAGCCCTTCCACGCAGGAATACTATTGACCTCCAGTACATACGGTCGACCATCACGCCCCCTGATGATGTCAACACCACAGTAATCGACACTGACGGCGCGAGCAGCAGCTTCGGCCAGCTGCGCCAATTCACCTTCCGCGGTAATGACCTCACAGCGGCCGCCCTGCGCCACATTATTGACCCAATGGCTGCCGTGCCGAATCATTGCCGCCACAGCATGGCCGCGTATCACGAATACGCGATGGTCATGCCAAGCTCCCTCCCCGCTATCGATATACGACTGCAGGTAATAAAGCCCGTCCACATGTTCTTCCATGGGAACAGGAAAAGGCGTTTCCCGCGTCAGCTTGCGCACCCCCTGCCCCTGCGAACCGAACAAGGGCTTGATAACCAGGGGGCGCCCCGCCATGGTTTCCCTGAGGTAGACATCATGGGCCTGATGCCGGGATTCGCAGACCCAGGTCTGTGGCGTCGGCACCTGGTTGAGATGCAGCAAGAAACTGGTCATCGCTTTGTCAACGGTACGCTCGACAGCACGTCCGTCGTTATATACCACCACACCAAGCAGTTTCAGTGCATGCAGGACATCCAGTCGCGCAATCACTTGCTGCAACGTACCTCCCGGAACGCCTCGCACAAAGACCCCTTTGGGCAACCCATTCTCAAACCCAGGGATCAGTACTGCAGGCTGTCCATTCCCTCCGATGTTGAAGGCACAATCCTTGAGAGAAATAAAAACCGCCTCATATCCGCGCGCGGCAAACACCTCCTTGAGACGCTTGCCGTGCCAGCCGGGATCATCGGTAAAAACCGGGATGCGGTAATCCACTATGCGCTATAGCCGAACGACTGATCCAGCAAGGCGGCATCCAACTTGCCGCCAGTGAAACTCTTGCCCGATTCGACGGCTGTCACTGTCACTGCGGCCGGGCTGAACAACAGGGGGTCAATCTTGTAGAAATCCATGTTGACTGCCTTGAACACCTCGGCAAACGGACGGCCGTAGTCGCGGGAAGCGCTGCTTGGCAATTCCTGCGCCAGCTTGGCCGCTGCTTCGTCGCTGCCCTTAACGAAAATATGCGCATGGCCGCCAAACAGGATCGCATCATTAGTGCGGCCCATGCCGATGAGAAAATCCGGTGCCGGAGGCGGCAATGGCGCGCTCGCTGCACCATCCACCACATGCTCCAGCGGGAAATGCAGGGTATGGATCTTGTGCAGTGCCACTTCCAGCACGCGTGCGACAATCTGCACGGTACCAGCCAGGCTGCGGGTCGGCGTCAGGATGAAGGTTAGATTTTCTGCTTTCACGCCGGTATCGCGGGCAACCTTCTCGATCACCTCCTGAGGTGGCACTTTGTCACTTTCAAGCACCAACACTGCAGCATCGGCGCTATCCTTGTAACCCAGCTCCTTATAGAGCTCTTCACGGCCAGCCAGCGCACGCCCCGGGCCGGAACCGAGAGAGAAGAACTTTTCATGGGAAAGGCTCCAGCCCGCATACTGGCTGCCCAGGCAAGACAATACCGGGTTATTGGAGTGCACAGACAGTGTCCATGGCCAGTGCGGGAAAGTGCTGGAGGAATGCAAGTTGACATGCCCCAGGCCGCCCATGCAAATCTCGGCAATCAAGCGGCCGGCTTCCAGGCCGCCTTCTGCCTTGATACCCGCATCGATCACAGTCGCGCCGCTTGGCAATTTCTCCACCAGCAGGCGCAAGACCTTAGCATTATCGACCAAATGCTTGACCAAAGGATTGGTCAGCTGATTCACACTGGGCCAAAAACTGACGTCAAGTTTGCTTTCACTCATTTTTGTTCACTTTCCCATTCAATTAAATTATGTTCGCGGCACTATACTATATCGGCATGCCGCGCTATTGATTTTCCATGTTGTATCGCAGACACCACTTGCAATCTATGCTGTACCAGATCCCATGCTGCGGTTGCCGTCCTAGCTTCAGCATAGACTGTACAAACCGGATATCCAGGAGCAATGCTGCTACCAGCAAGCGGTATATCAGCAACCCATTCTGGCCAATGCACTACCTCAGGCACCACAAAAGCCTGCGCTGCATAGAAAACAGCCTGCGCCTGGGCATTGCTGCTGACATCAGGCGCTACCTGCATTCCCTGGCTGGCATTCAAGTGCATTTGCATCATACTGGTGCGCGCCCTGTACAAGCCCGCACTCGCCGTTAACCGTGGATTGAGTTCCAGGATATAGGTCTGGCCATCCAGCGCCAGTATCGCGTCAACGCTGTTGATTCCTCTCAATTGCAAGGCCTGGGTCAACTTCTGCGCAGCGGAATATAAAGCCTCACAGCAAACATCCGGCAAATCTGCATTGCTGACTAGGCCACCATAACGAAATGGCAAATCAGCAAATGCCGAGACGCTCTGGCGGTTATAGCCGATCACAACGGCCTTTGCACCATCAGCAGCAAACAGCGCGGAAACCGGCACACCGATCAATTCACGCTGGTAGTAAGCTCCTGGCAACATCCCAACCGTACCACTCATGCGACGGATATGCGTACCGCCCGACCCGCCTGCATGTTTGGACAGCCAGCCAGACATGGCTGCGGGAGGTTCCGTCAATGTTTCCGGGTAAGGAATCTCCAACCTTGCCAACAGGTTGAAAAATCCCGGGACAGCCTTTGCCTCTGCAACAACCTCGGCACTGTTGCCAATCACCGGCATATAGGCAGCCGCGATATTCAATAATTCAGGGGCAGCCTCAAAGCCACTCCCATAGACAAAGCCGTACACATCATCCTGCACACTCAGCGCTGACAATGCCGCTTCAAAGCCTGCTGGCTCAAATCCTCCATCCGCGTAAGGCAGTTGCAGCACCCGGCTTGCCATTGCCTGCGTATCCACGTCGGCAAAAATATCCAGCGCAACCGCTTCATAACCTGCCGCGCACGCCATGGCCACATAGGGCCTGGCACAAACAGCAGCAATGACAAGCTTGCGCGCCAAATCAGCTACTTGATGCTGTTACGCGCAGTCTCAAATGCAGCGAGGAAATCCAGATAAACCTTCTTTTCAGTTGCTTCGAGCATTTGCTTGAGCAGGTTGTGCTGGGTGGTGTACTTGACGTTGCCGATTGCCAGCGCGCCAATACCGAATGCATTAGTACCAGGAATCGCCACGCCATCCGCAAACACATCCACGCCTTCGGCACCGGTTGGCGGCACTGCATTGACATCGGCCGCCACCTTAAGGGTAGGCGAACCTGCCATCTGCGCCAGGCTGATCACCTGGATGCCCGCAGCCGCGGCGCACAAGGCAATATCGGTGCGGTGCAAAATCTTTTGCTTCAACTCGTCGGTGCTGCCATCGGTATAGCCGATATTAATGTTGTAGCGCTTGTTGTAGGAAGCCGCTTTTTCTTCCACATCCGCCACGGCGCGGTGCGCAACCAGTTCAACTTCAGCGCCATATTTGGCCGCAATCACGGCAGTACACCCGCCAACCGGGCCAGTCGCGCCAAATACGCTGACCTTGCGCCCACTGAGATCACCGCCAAAATTCTTGATCAGGTGCTGTTCAACCTTCGCCATCATGCCGGCAGCTGTCGTGAAAGCGCCGGACGGGTCAGCAAATACAGAAATCTCAAAAGGAGGCACCATGGCTTTACGTGCCGTGTCGAGCATATCCATTGCCACGTCGATATCACGCCCGCCGATGAAGACGCTTTCACGCTTTACGCCGCTTGGACTGCGGGAGAAAATCGCGTCCTGCACCAAGCCAGTGACTTCTTTCAACTCAACATTGGTATATGGCACGATTTTGTCGAAACCGGCGTCAAATGCCATATTGACATCAAACGGGCTGGCATTCTTTGCTGCCGTGATCAAATGCAATATCGATACTTTTTCCATAATTCCACCTTATGATTTAAATTCCAGTTAATTATTCTTAGAGCGGCTAACAAAACTCAGCAAAGCGATCCTGGCTAGGCGCCCTGCCTCAGGCAGTACAAGCAGTACGACAAGGCAAGGCAACGACGCGCCAGGAGAGTGTTGTTAGTCGCTCTTAAACCACCGCAACAGTTTCCGGGAGGTCACTCACGACGCCTCCCTCATTGCGCCCCTCACAGAGCAAGAACTCCAAGGCTCCATGACGGCTGAATAGCGCCTGTAACCTTGCCATCACGCGCTCGGCTTCATTCTCATCCGGCAGGATTGCAAACCCAGTCGGCCCCCACGAACTCTGGCCAAAACACGCCACGCCTTCCGCCTCCAGCCATGCCAAGACCTCAGCAACGCGTGGACTGGCATAGCGCCCGCCTTGAGCAGGTGCAAAATGATCGCCCGTGCGTACCTGCAACTCCCGAATTGCCGCGCCAAATGCCGGCAAATCATGCTCGGCCAAGGCCGGCAATGCCTGCATCAGCACATGCCTGCACAAGATAGCAGCAGCATCCGCCGGAAATTGTGGAAGGTTGCGAAAGGCAGCAATTTCAGCCTCGCCGTGCACACCGGTCTGTGTATGATCGAAAATCAGGATGATACGCCAGTCTTCAGGAAATTCAGCCCGGGCGATCACCGGAGGCACTACCGTCTGCGCGCCTCGCCCGCCATCAATAATGACACCGCCCGAGGCAAAGGTACCAAGGCCGATACCCGATCTCGCCCCGCGCTCCGTCAACATCGCAACATCACGAATGATCAACCCAAGGTCATGCAGGCGATTGAGCGCCAGCCCGACAGCCAATGCCATTTGGGTGCCGGAACCAAGGCCTGAATGTTCGGGAATAGTGTTGACCAGCCGGATATGCATACCGCCCTCCAGGCGGAGAGATTCGGCCAGCTTCCTGGCCATGCGCACGGCCCGCGCGGCGCCAGGCCCTTCTGCGGTAAAAGTGGAAGCATGCCAGGCGTACAACTCGGTAGCGGGTTGATTAAGAGAAACCCCGATACTGCCGAAACGGCGCCCCAAGTCTCCATTGAGATCGAAGAACCCCATATGCAACCGTGCCGTGGTAACAACACTGACGCCCTGCTTATTGATGATAATTTCCTTCAGCTTGCGAAAAACCGGCACTTTTGGCGCCAATAATCTGCTATTGTAGCCCAGCCGACCATGGTTTAAAAAGTCCAGCCCGAGAATTTCGCATCCCACTGCGATGGCTTGGAAGGCGGTTTCACACAAATACGAATTGACATGTCCACACGCTTTTTCTCAGGCATGATCAAGGAGTATAATCCCGCCTGCAGCCTACAAGCCTGCGCAATAACAATCGGTGTCACCGGTTTACATCATGCCTGATCGAGGCATGGACCTTAAGGAACTAACCAGTTTTCGGATGGAGAACATGACCCAATCAACCCATTTTCCGGCAGCCACGCTGGAAGCTGTTGCTTACCCTGCTGACGGGCTACTGAGCGACGACCTCAAGCTCAATCGAGATGCTGACGGCAACCTTTCCCTCGAATCCCCGCCCTGTCCCAAAAGTAAGACCTTCTTCGGACGGCCACGCACCAATGCAGCACCAGCAATCGATGGACAGCCCTCCACCCTGGAAGCAGCCATAGAGAAAGCCACCGCTTTATTCCGTCATGCCAAGCATCCTTTGTTGGGCGGCCTAGCAACAGACGTATATGGCATGCGTGCGGTCATGAACCTTGCCGAAAGCGCTGGCGCCACCATTGACCACATGAATTCCAAGAGTTCAATGAAGAATATCCTGGTCATGCAAAACTCAGGCTGGTACATCACCACATTGAGCGAAGTGAAAAACCGGGTTGATCTATTGCTGGTCATCGGTACCGACATCGTCAGCTACTTCCCGCGCTTTTTCGAGCGCGTGATCTGGAACAAGGAAGCAATGTTCACCGAGAACACTGCTGAGCGTGAAATCGTCTACCTGGGCGGCCGCGACCTGAATACCACACCAGGCGTTTCACCTACAGGCAAACAGCCTGATGTGCTGCCCTGCGATCTTGATCGTGTGCCTGAAGTGCTCGCAGCACTGCGCGCAATCGTTGCTGGAAAACCACTCAAGACAGACAACGTCGCTGGCATTTCCCGCGAAGCACTGGAAAAACTGGCAGAACGCCTCAAGGCAGCCAAATACAGCGTGATTGCCTGGACAGGCAGCGCACTGGATTTCCCGCATGCCGAGCTTTCCATCCAGAATATTGTCGGCATCGTGCAGGAACTGAACAAGACTACGCGCAGCGCCGGCTTGCCACTGAGCGGTAATGACGGCGATGTGACGGCCTATAACGTCAGCACCTGGATCAGCGGCTATCCGTTCCGCAACTCCTATCGCCGCGGTTATCCTGACTACGACCCTTACCATTACGACACCTCGCGCCTGCTGGCCGAGGGCGAAACCGATGTCCTAGTCTGGATCAATAGCTTCAATCCCGAGCGTCTTCCTCCCAAGAGCAATGTGCCCACCATCGTCATCGGCCATCCCGCCATGCAGTTCGAGCAGGCACCGGATGTCTTCATCCCGATTGCGATCCCTGGCCTGGAAGCCAATGGTGCACAGTTCCGCAGCGACAGCTCGGTCACGCTGCCACTGCGCAAGCTGCGTGAAACCAGCCTGCCGACACTTAGTGACGTGCTCTCTTCAATAGAGTCTGCGCTCAAGGCCGCTTAAGCAAGATCAAGGAACCAGAAATATGCTGATTAAACTGACAGGTGGCCGGGTTTATGATCCTGCGCACCAGATTGACGGCAAAGTCATGGACATTTTTGTCCGTGATGGCCGCATCATTGACCGTCCCGGAAATAATGAAACCATAGACCAGGAATACGACCTGCGCGGCAAGGTAGTGATGGCCGGCGCGATCGACATGCATACGCATATCGGCGGCGGCAAAGTGAATATCGCCCGCCTGATGCTGCCGGAAGACCACCGCAACTCCGCCACCACGCATACTGACGCCTGCCGCGCCGGCTGTGGCCATGCCGCCCCATCCACCCTGAATACCGGCTACCGCTACGCAGAAATGGGATACACCGCAGGCTTCGAGCCAGCGCTGTCCCCTGTCAATGCGCGCCAGTCACACCTGGAAATGTGCGACATCCCCATCCTGGACAAGGGTGGCTACGCCATGATCGGCAGCGATGATTACTTCCTGCGCCTGCTGGCAGCCAAGAAGGACCAGAACGCGATCAACGATTATGTCGCCTGGATTCTGCATGCGACGCAGGCCATCGGCATCAAGGTCGTCAACCCGGGCGGCATCAATGCCTTCAAGTTCAACCAGCGCGCACTGGACCTGGATGAGCAAAATATCCACTACCAGGTAACACCGCGCGAGATACTGCAATCCTTGACCCGTGCCGTTTATGAACTGGGCATCGCCCATCCGCTGCATGTGCATGGCAATAACCTCGGTGTGCCCGGCAACGTCGAAACCACGCTCAAGACCATGGGTGCGGTCGAAGGCTACCCTGTCCACCTCACCCACATCCAGTTCCATAGTTACGGTACTGAAGGCGACCGCAAGTTCTCCTCGGGCGCAGCCGCTGTTGCCGAAGCGCTCAACAAACACAAGAACGTCTCGGCTGATGTCGGCCAAATCCTGTTTGGGCAAACGGTTACCGCTTCCGGCGACACCATGCGCCAGTATGCCAACTCGGGTCACGCATCGCCGAACAAGTCTGTGCTCATGGACATCGAGTGCGACTCCGGTTGCGGCGTCGTGCCGTTCAAGTATAAGGACCAGAACTTCGTCAATGCCTTGCAATGGGCAATCGGCCTGGAAATCTTCCTGCTGACGGAAGACCCATGGCGCATCTTCCTCACCACCGACCACCCGAACGGCGCGCCTTTCACCAGCTACCCGCACCTAATCCGCCTGCTGATGGACAAGAGCTTCCGCAATGACATGTTCACCAAGCTCAACCTGGATGCCCAGGCCATGAGCACGCTGACCTCGATTGATCGTGAATACAGCCTGTACGAAATTGCCATCATGACCCGTGCCGGCGCTGCCAAGCTAGTCGGCCTGCACGACCGCGGCCACCTCGGCGTCGGCGGGGCCGGCGACATTACCGTCTATACCGACAACCCCGACCGCGAAGCCATGTTTGCCAAGCCTGACTATGTATTCAAGGATGGCGAGCTGGTAGTGAGGGACGGTCAAGTCGTGAAGGTCACCTGGGGCAGCACGCATACGGTCAAACCCGACTTTGACCGCAGCATTGAAAAGGATCTCAAGCAATATTTCGACCGTTACCACACCATGAACATGGAAAATTACAAGGTCAGTGCCGCCGAGCTTGAAGACGACGGCCGCGGCAAGGTGATTGTTCAGGAGTCCAAGGGTCGAAGGGAGAAGACAGCATAATGATTATCAACGGCGTAACCATAGACGACACCTTTGCCGAAGCCTTCGGCATGCGCGGCACCCGTGTCATCATCACCGCGCAAAACCTGCGCTGGGCCTATAACGCAGCGCGCGCCATGACTGGCTTTGCCACCTCGGTGATTGCCTGCGGCGTGGAAGCAGGCATAGAGCGCGAACTCACTCCCGAAGAAACCCCAGACGGCCGCCCTGGCGTATCCATCCTCATGTTCGCGATGAGCAGCGCGGTGCTGATCAAGCAACTGGAAACCCGTATGGGCCAGTGCGTATTGACCTGCCCCACCGCTGCTGCATTCTCAGGTATTGACGAGGGATACCCGGAGATTACCAAGATCAACCTGGGCAAGAATCTGCGCTTCTTCGGCGATGGCTTCCAGACATCCAAGGTATTCAACGGCAAGCGCTACTGGCGCGTCCCCGTGATGGACGGAGAATTCCTCACCGAAGAAAGCACCGGCATGATCCGCTCGGTTGGCGGCGGCAACTTCCTGATCCTGGCAGAATCGCAGCCACAGGCACTCGCCGCATGCGAAGCCGCGATTGACGCCATGAGCAAGGTACCCAATGTCATCATGCCTTTCCCCGGCGGCGTAGTGCGCTCCGGCTCCAAGGTCGGCTCCAAGTACAAGGCATTGATCGCATCGACCAACGATGCCTTCTGCCCCACGCTCAAAGGCATCACCAAGACCGAGCTTTCTCCCGAGATCGAATCCGTCATGGAAATCGTGATCGACGGCCTCACCGATCCGGACATCCGCGTCGCCATGCGCGCAGGCATCGCTGCCGCATGCGAACTGGGCGCCAAGAACGGCATCAAGCGCATTTCCGCCGGCAACTACGGCGGCAAACTCGGTCCCTATCACTTCAAGTTAAGGGAGATCATGGCATGAGCGCTTTGACCTTCACTCTAAAAGCAACATTACAGCAACGCGTGGATCTCTCTCCACTCACTCCCGACAACCTGGCAGGCAAGAGCCAAGCGGATATTGCCGCCATCCCGCTCGACAGTGGCCGCGAGAAATTGCGCGTGGACAGCCTGTTTGACATTGCTGGCGATGATGCAGCCGACATCGTCTTCAACAATGCCAATGGCAAGCTGGACTTCATTGGCAACAAACTGAAGACGGGACGCATCACCGTCAATGGCGGTGCCGGTTCCTATTTGGGTCTACAGATGCGTGGCGGCCATATCGTCCTCAACGGCAATGCAGATGCCTTTGTCGCCAGCGGTCTGGCAGGCGGCCTGATCGAGGTCAAGGGCAATGTCGGCGACTTTCTCGCCGCAGCGCTGCCTGGCGACCGCAAGGGCATGAAGGGCGGTATCGTCCTCATCAGCGGCAATGCAGGCGAACGCGCTGGCGACCAGATGCGCCGCGGCATTATCCTGATCGAGGGCAACGCCGGCGCTTATCTCGCTTCACGCATGCTGGCCGGCACCATAGGCGTACTCGGCAGCGTCGGTGAATATGTGGGTTACGGCATGCGCCGTGGCACATTGCTGCTGACGCAGGAACCCAAGCTGCATGCAACCTTGCAGGACTGCGGCACCCATACCCTGCCCTTCCTGAGCCTGATGTTCAAGTCGTTCCGCAACCTGCCCAGCAAGTTTGCCAATATCAACAAGAACCGTGTACAACGCTATTCTGGCGATATTGCCAATGACGGCAAAGGTGAAATCCTGGTATTCAAGTAACCTCCTGAGCTGCTCCAATCAAAAGCCCGAGCCCGACAGGCCGGGCTTTTTTATATTCAAGTATTAACAATTGTTAATCGCCTTTGCAGCGAACTTGGGACGATTTAAGCTGCCCAATGTTGCTGTATCACCCTAAAAAGGAAAATCATGAAGACCCAACTTACTGTAAGCGCACTCATCGCAACCCTCGCTTTGAGCGGCTGTGCGAATATGTCCGAGACCCAAAAAGGAACCACGAAGGGAGCCGCAATTGGCGCGGGCGCAGGCGCCGTTGTTGGCGCAATCGCCGGCAAAGGCAAGGGGGCTGCCATTGGCGCTGCAGTTGGGGCTGGGGCGGGTGCGATTGCCGGCAACGTCTGGTCCAAGCGCATGGAAGAACAAAAACGCCAAATGGAAGAAGCCACCCAGGGCACAGGTGTGGCGGTGAGCCAGACTGAAGATAACCAGCTCAAGCTTGCTATCCCAAGCGACGTTTCTTTCGCATCCGGCAAGGCAGATATCCAGCCCAACTTCCGTTCCGTGCTGGACAGTTTTGCCACGACATTGAAGAACAATCCCCGCACCCAGGTCACCATTGTCGGCCATACCGACAATACCGGCTCTGACGCGATCAACAACCCATTGTCACTCAATCGTGCCGCCAATACCCGCGACTACCTGACGGCACGCGGCATCACCTCCGACCGCTTCACGATTGATGGTCGCGGCTCTCGTGAGCCGCTCGTCAATAATGACACCCCGGCCAACCGCGCTCAAAACCGCCGTGTAGAAATTTTTGTTGCCGAGCCCGAACAAGCGGCCCAATAAGCACGACTGTTTCTGACTCAATGCCCAGTAAAAAAGCCCACATTTGTGGGCTTTTTTACTGGGTATATTTTTGCCTCACCCATACTTCTGCTGTAAATGTGGAATCTCGCTCGCCGGGACTGTCGCAATGACGGTCACATGTTCACCAAATGCCTTGTCCAATATCTCGCCATTGATTTTCGCCAGCTCGCGCGTGAAGGTATCCAGCTGTTTGTAATCGAGCACCAGGCGGACTTGCTGCATTTCGACGAATGGCCCGGTACGGGCAGCATCCAACGCCATCTTGGCCGTGCCGCCATAAGCACGCGCTAGGCCACCTGTGCCGAGGTTGATTCCGCCGTAGTAGCGGATCACGCCTACACACACATTGATCAGGTCTCGCCCCTCCAGGAACTGCAACACCGGCTTACCTGCGGTACCTGACGGTTCTCCGGCATCGCTGAAGCGCTGGACGATGCCTTGCGGCGTCTTGAGGCGGAACGCATACGCCAGGTGATGTGCGCTTTGATGGGCTGCCGCCAGCCGGCGCAGCGCCATCCCCACGGCACGCTCATCGGCACAATACTCGGCAATGGCGACAAAACGGGATTTGTTAATGGTCTGTTCGGCCTGACCGGACTGGATAATGATCTGCAACACAACACCCCTACACCATTATCGCTTGCGGCCCTTATCCCCAAGGATGGAGCCAAGCACGCCACGCAATATCTGCCGTCCCAATTCCGAACCTATTGCCAGCGCAGTGCTCTTAGCCGCGGTTTCCAGCACGCCTTGCCTGTTCGATGACTTGCCGGATTTCTTGGCGCCACCGCCAAATAAACCGCCCCAATCAAAGCCTGTATCGGCATCCTGCTGCTCAGCAGGAGCCTCTGCTGCCCGCCCCTTGAGAATTTCATAGGCAGATTCACGGTCAATACTGTTTTCATAATGACCATAGACGATGGAGCGCTTGATCAATTGCTCGCGCTCAACAGGCGTCAGCGGGCCAATGCGGCTTCCAGGTGGGCAGATGAATGCGCGCTCGACAGGAGTTGGACGCCCATGGTCATCGAGGAAGGAAACCAATGCCTCGCCTACTGCAAGCTCGGTAATCACCTCGCTCACCTTGACGGCAGGATTGGTGCGGAATGTTTCAGCCGCCGCCCTGACCGCCTTCTGGTCGCGCGGGGTGAATGCACGCAGCGCATGCTGCACCCGGTTGCCTAGCTGCCCGAGTACGACATCAGGAATATCCAGCGGATTCTGGCTGACGAAATAGACCCCCACCCCTTTGGACCGAATCAGGCGCACCACCTGCTCAATCTTGTCCAGCAGCGATTTGGGAGCATCATTGAACAACAAATGGGCTTCATCGAAGAAGAAAGCCAACTTGGGCTTTTCAAGGTCGCCCACTTCCGGCAACTTCTCGAACAGCTCGGACAGCAACCACAACAGCAAAGTCGCATAGACACGAGGCGAGTTGTAAAGCGTATCGGCTGCGAGGATATTGACTATCCCCCAGCCTTTTTGGTCGGTCTGCATCATGTCATCAAGATTCAATGCCGGCTCGCCGAAAAGCTGGTCTGCGCCCTCATGCTCAAGCTGCAACAATGCGCGTTGTATTGCTCCCACGCTGGCACTGGAAATATTGCCGTATTGCGCGCTGTATTGCGCAGCATTCTCGGCTACATGCTGGATCATGGCACGCAAGTCCTTGAGGTCCAGCAGCAACCAGCCATTGTCATCGGCAATCTTGAAAACGGCGGTCAATACACCAGATTGCACATCATTCAGGTTGAGCATGCGCCCCAACAGCAAAGGCCCCATCTCCGCGATTGTGGTGCGGATCGGGTGGCCTTGCTTACCAAACACATCCCAGAGCGTCACCGGGCAGGCCGCAAAACTGAAATCCTCCAGCCCTAGCTGTGCAACCCGCGCGTCAATTCTGGCATTCCCGCCGCCAGGCTGGCTGATTCCCGCAAGATCGCCTTTCACATCGGCCAGAAACACGGGCACCCCCATGCGGGAGAAGCTTTCAGCAATCGCTTGCAGCGTGACGGTCTTGCCTGTGCCTGTTGCCCCTGCAATCAGGCCATGACGGTTTGCCATTCTTGGCAACAGGTAAAGGAAATCTGTGCTCTTGGCTAAAGGAATAGGTGTCATAAAACCTCGAAAACGATTGATCGAACGCTGGTCACCAACGATAGCAGATATTATTCCGTCGATACATGGCAAGCAGCCTAAGAGCGGTTAACAGCATTCTCCTGGCGGCGTTGTTACTGTACTGCCTGAGGCAAAGCGCCTAGCCAGAATCTTCGCTAAGTATTGTTAGCCGCTCTAAAACCGGGGAGTGCTACTACAACCATTGAGCGCTAAAAATCATGTCCCACTCTATCCGGTGGTCTTCAATTCAGACTCGACAGCCTTGCGGGAATAATGCGGCGCCAACAACTCGATGAAAGCATAGGAATAACCACGCAAGTAGGCATCGCGACGCAGACCGATATAAGTCGTGCTTGGCGGGAAGAGATCACTCACATCCAGCATCGCCAAATGGCTATCGCGTTGCGGGTCGTAAGCCATGCTGGCAAGCAAGCCGATCCCGAGCCCAAGACTGACATAGGTCTTGATCACATCGGCATCAATCGCCGTCAATACTACATTGGGATTCAAGCCAGCCTTCTCAAACACGCGACTGACAAGAGAGCCGCCAGTAAATCCAAAGTCATAGGTAATCAATGGATAGCGCGTAATCTTTTCCAGCGTGACCGGCTGCTCCGCGAGCAATGGATGACCTTGCGGCGTTACCACGCAACGGTTCCATTGATAGCAAGGCAGGCACAAAAGGTCATCAAAACTGCTGATGGATTCAGTTGCGATGCCAATGTCAGCTTCACCGCTCCGAACCTGTTCTGCAACTTGTGTCGGATTGCCCTGGTGAATGGTCAACTTGACCTTGGGATAACGCTGCATGAACTCCTTGACCGCCGCAGGCAAGCGATAACGTGCCTGCGTATGGGTCGTCGCAATCGTTAAAGTACCAGAATCTTCATGCGAAAACTCGTCGCCGACACGCTTGATGTTATCCATCTCCATCATGACGCGCTCGGCTAACTGCAGTATAATTTGTCCCGGTTCAGTGACTCCAATCAGCCTCTTGCCGTTGCGCTTGAATATCTGCAGGTTAAGCTCATCCTCAAGCAATTGGATCTGCTTGCTTACCCCAGGTTGGGAGGTATGCAAGGCATCAGCTGCAATGGATACGCTCAAGCCCTGACGGGCAACCTCACGGATATACCGCAATTGATGTATTTTCATTATGCCATTCGACCTTTGTTTTATAACAAAATCACATATACATAGCATAACATACTATTAACTTACTGAATTAACCTGTTATAATAAAAGGCTTTTTCGGGAAGTGTTTTTTAACTGGACAACCAGACTTCCTGATAAAAACAACAATCAACTCATGGACATAGGATACATTCTCTCCGGTTTTGCCGTGGGTTTTCTTGTAGGCATCACCGGAGTTGGCGGCGGTTCTCTCATGACGCCGCTTTTGGTTTTCCTATTTGGCTTCAAGCCTGTTGTGGCAGTAGGAACAGACTTATTATTTGCCGCCTTGACCAAAACAGGCGGAGTCTGGGTACACCACGGCAAGCACAAGTCGGTTGACTGGAAAGTGGTAGGACTGATGTCAATGGGTAGTTTACCCATGTCAGTCATCACGATTTATGTCATCAAACACTTGATGGCTATAGGCAAGGAAGTGACCGGGCTCATTACTTACGCGCTCGGTATCGCATTGATTTTAACTGCCTGCGCCTTGCTGGTTCGCAGCCTGTTGATGCCCAAGCATGAACGCGAAGTAGAAACCGGCAACGTTAGCACAGGCCGCTTCCAAGGCAACCCACAGATCGCTGCTACCGTTTTGACTGGCGCGGTACTGGGTGCCTTGGTCACGCTATCTTCAGTAGGTGCAGGAGCCTTGGGCACTATAGCCATCCTGTTGCTCTACCCGAAGATGAGCACATTAAAAGTTATTGGCACAGACTTGGCCCATGCCATTCCGCTTACCGCGTTGGCAGGCATTGGCCATTGGACACTGGGCCATGTGAATTTTACATTGCTGGGCAGCCTGCTGATTGGCTCGCTTCCCGGCATCTGGATTGGTAGCCACCTAAGCGCCAAGATTCCAGAAAAAGTATTACGCCCGATCTTGGCATTGATTCTGTTACTGATCGGTTTGAAATTTGTTCTAGCATAAAGTGAGCTCATGTATAAATACGACGAAGTTGACCAGGCAATTGTGGATGAGCGCGTCAAACAGTATCGCGACCAGACACGCCGTTTTCTCGCTGGCGAACTGACCGACGACGAGTTTCGCCCCCTGCGCCTGCAAAATGGCCTATACATTCAGCGACACGCCCCAATGCTACGTATTGCCGTGCCGTATGGCATGCTGTCTTCCAAACAGCTACGCAAGCTGGGAGATATTGCCAAGCGCTATGACCGTAGTTATGGCCATTTCAGCACCCGCCAGAACCTACAGCTCAACTGGCCCAAGCTCGAAGACGTTCCCGATATCCTCGCCGAGCTTGCCACGGTTGAAATGCATGCAATCCAGACCTCCGGCAATTGCATCCGCAACATCACAACCGACCAGTTTGCAGGCGTCGCGCCTGATGAAGTCGTCGACCCGCGTGCAGTAGCGGAAATTACGCGCCAGTGGAGTACGTTCCACCCTGAGTTCGCCCTGCTGCCGCGCAAATTCAAGATTGCAGTGTCCGGCACCAAGCACGATCGCGCCCTGATCCAGGCGCACGACATCGGCCTCGAGTTCTATCCTGACCCGGACAACAAGATGGCCATCCGCGTCTGGGTGGGCGGCGGCCTTGGCCGTACCCCTATCCTGGGTTCCGTTGTTCGCGAACACCTGGAATGGCAACATGTCCTGACCTATTGCGAAGCCATTATCCGCGTCTATAACCTGCATGGTCGTCGCGACAATGCCTACAAGGCACGTATAAAGATATTGGTGAAGGCGCTGGGCATTGAGGAGTTCCGTCGCCAGGTCGAGGCAGAATGGCAATACCTCAAGGACAATCCCAACACCATCACTGAGGCCGAACTTGCCCGTGTGAGCAAGTATTTCACCAAGATGCCTTATGAAACCTTGCCTGAGCATGATGCCAGCTTTGACAGCGCCATTGCCAGCAACCCGGCGTTTGCTACCTGGGTCAAGCGCAATACGCATCCGCACCAGCAGCCAGGTTATCGCGCCGTCACCCTGTCCCTAAAGACGCACGGCCAGGCTCCTGGGGATGCCACTTCCGAGCAAATGCATATTGTGGCGGACTTGGCTGACGAGTACAGCTTTGGTGAACTGCGCGTTGCGCACGAACAGAACCTGATTCTGGCAGATGTCAAACTCTCTGACCTGTTCCCGTTGTGGGAGCGTGCACGCACCGCAGGGCTTGCCACACCCAACATCGGCCTGCTGACAGACATCATTTGCTGCCCCGGCGGCGATTTTTGCTCGCTGGCCAATGCCAAGAGCATCCCGATTGCAGAAGCCATCCAAAGGCAATTTGACAACCTGGACTATCTCTACGACATCGGCGACATCGAACTCAATATCTCCGGTTGCATGAACGCTTGCGGCCACCACCACGTCGGCCATATCGGCATTCTGGGCGTGGATAAGGATGGTTCAGAGTGGTACCAGGTCACATTGGGCGGCAAGCAAGGCAATGATGCCAGCATCGGCTCCGTGCTCGGCCCGTCTTTTGCGGCTGAGGAAATGCCCGGCGTCATACAGAAGCTGATTGACGTCTATATCCGCGAACGCACGCCGGAAGAACGGTTCATCGACACCGTGCGCCGAATTGGCATTGCCCCGTTCAAGACCCATGTATATGGCGAGAAGAAAAAGGAGCTTGCCCATGCCTAACCATTCCAACCTGATCCTGAACAATGCCATCGTCAAAGATGAATGGTCGCTGGTCACCATGCCGGCGGGCGAGGAAATCGTCAAGAAACAGGCAGGCAAGGTCGTATTGTTCAAGCTAACTGGTGAAGCCACCCACACGGCTGAACAGATCGCCAATACCGTCATTCCAGAAACCGGAAAAATCCTGGTGCCGCTGGCGGTCTGGCAAGCGCGCAAGGAAGAGCTGGCTGTGCGTTACGCCGCAGGCGAGGTTGGCGTCTGGCTGGATACGCATGAACTGCTCGAAGACCTGGTTGGTTCAGTCGAAGACATCAACAGCCTGCCCTTGATCGCAGTGCATGTGGAGCGTTTTGCCGATGGCCGCATCTTCTCGATCGGCAACCTGTTGCGCACGCGCTATCACTACAAGAATGACCTGCGCGCCTTTGGCGATGTCTTGCGTGACCAGTTGTTCTTCCTCAAACGTTGCGGATTCAACAGTTACCTGATCCGCGCAGACCGCTCTGCCGAGGATGCACTGGCCAGCCTTCAGGATTTCAGCCAGCCATACCAAGGTGCGGTGGACGAGCAACTGCCGGTCTGGCGCCGCGTGAGCCGGCAACCGGTTTCACAGTAGCTCTGGCAGACGGGTCACCACAAGGCCAGTCCCGCTTATAAGATTGCAAGTTTAGTTTAGGAATCATGCCTGGAGATGCGAGCTGTCGACAGCAGCAGTTTCAGCACAAAAATTAATATGACAACAACGTTGAACCAACAAACCCTTTCCCACCTTGATTGGCTGGAAGCAGAAGCCATCCATATTCTCCGCGAAGTCGCAGGCCAGTGCTCCAATCCCGTTCTGCTGTTTTCCGGCGGCAAGGATTCCCTCTGCATCCTGCGCCTGGCTGAGAAGGCCTTCCGCCCTGGCCGCTTTCCTTTCCCATTGATGCATATCGACACCGGCCACAACTATCAGGAAGTCATCAATTTCCGTGACCAGCGTGCGGCGGAACTGGGTGAGCGCTTGATCGTGCGCTCGGTGGAAGACTCCATCAAACGCGGCAGCGTTGTGCTGAAGTCTGCGGACGAATCCCGTAACAAGCACCAGTCTGTGACCTTGCTTGAAGCGATTGAAGAATTCGGCTTTGACTGCTGCATTGGCGGCGCGCGCCGTGACGAAGAAAAAGCCCGCGCCAAGGAGCGCATCATGAGCTTCCGCGATGAGTTCGGGCAATGGGATCCCAAGAACCAGCGCCCTGAATTGTGGAACCTCTACAACGCACGCAGCCACAAGGGCGAGAATATCCGCGCCTTCCCGATCTCAAACTGGACCGAGATGGATGTCTGGCAATATATCGAGCGTGAAAAACTCGGTTTGCCCAGCATCTACTTCGCGCACAATCGCGACATCGTCATGCGTAACGGCGGCATCTTCCCTGTCAACGTGCCACTCACCAACGGCGAGATCATCAATCAGCCCAAGGCTGGCGAAGAAATCGTGAACATGCAGGTGCGTTTTCGCACCGTGGGCGACATCACATGTACCGCCCCTGTACCGAGCGATGCAGACAGCCTGAGCAAAATCGTCGTGGAAACCGCCACCACCACGATCACCGAGCGTGGCGCCACCCGCCTGGACGACCAGACCTCGGATGCTTCCATGGAGCAGCGTAAAAAGGAAGGCTACTTCTAATCAAAGCAACTCCAAGAACGGCTTGATGATCAAGATCGCAACCTATCCCATCCATCAGCCACTGGCCGAATAGCGAAGAATTTAAAGAGTACTGAAAAGAAATGTCCAAACTAGAAAATCTACCTGCGCACACCGACAGCTTGCTGCGCTTCCTGACTTGCGGTAGCGTGGATGACGGCAAAAGCACATTGATCGGCCGCCTGCTGTATGACACCAAAACCATCCTGGCAGATACCCTGACCCAGATCGAGCGCACCTCGCAGAAGCGCGGCATGGAATCAGTCGACCTTTCCCTGCTCACGGATGGCCTGCAGGCAGAACGCGAGCAAGGCATTACCATTGATGTGGCCTACCGTTATTTCAGCACCGGCACCCGCAAATACATCATTGCCGATGCCCCCGGCCACGAACAATATACCCGCAACATGGTCACGGCAGCTTCCACCGCCAATCTCGCCATCATTCTGATTGACGCGCGCAAGGGGGTATTGACCCAGACCCGCCGCCACTCTTACCTGGCACAGTTGGTCGGTATTCCGCACATTGTAGTCGCGATCAACAAAATGGACCTGGTGGATTACTCCCAGGCTGAATTCGAGCGCATCCGTGTCACCTATCTTGAGTTTGCCGAGCAGATTGGCCTGCAACGCGATGGCCGCGATATCAGTTTCGTACCTATGTCTGCATTGAATGGCGACATGATCGTGGATCGTGGCAGTGCCCTATCCTGGTATCAGGGCCCGACCATATTGGAGCTATTGGAATCAACACCGCCTGCGCATTCCGAACGCACCGAGCCTTTCCGCTTTCCCGTGCAATTCGTCTGCCGCCCGCATGCTTCTGACAATCCAGAGCTGCACGATTTTCGTGGCTTTATGGGGCGTGTGGAATCCGGTCAAATTGCCGTTGGCGATGAAGTGACTGCACTGCCCTCGGGATTGAATTCCCGCGTCAAGGCAATCCAGCTTGGCAATACGGTGCTTGGCCATGCCATTACCGAGCAATCCATTACGCTCTTGCTTGAAGACGAAATCGATATCTCGCGCGGCGACATGATTGTGAAAACAGCATTGGCTCCGGCACCGGTCAAGCAACTGAACGCAATGGTGTGCTGGCTTTCGGAGACACCGCTTTCCTCGGCACGCACCTATATCATTCGCCATACCACGCGTGAATCCAAGGCCAAGGTTGGCAGCATTGCCTACAAGATTGATGTCAATACCAGAGCACAACTGCCTGCTGAAGGCAGCCTGGGCATGAATGACATTGCCAGCATCAGTTTCAAGCTTGCACAACCGCTGATGGTAGACCCATATGATGTCAACCGTGCCACTGGTGCTTTCATTATTATTGATGAAGCGACCAATAATACGGTGGGCGCAGGCATGGTACAGGCCTGATTATTATCAGTTAAACAAAATAGTCTTATCTATAAAATCAATAAATATAGTATTTAATATCGCTTATAATGCGTTGCTATCTTGGTGACGATGGCAACGCCCCTTAGAGGAATATAAATGGCATACGTTGTAACTGAAAATTGCATCCAGTGTAAATATACCGACTGTGTAGATGTCTGCCCGGTCGATTGCTTTGTTGAAGGCCCCAATTTCCTGGCGATCAACCCGGATGAGTGTATTGATTGTACCCTGTGCGTTGCAGAGTGCCCTGCTGAAGCCATCTTCGCTGAAGATGACGTGCCTGAAGACCAGCAGGAATTCATTGAACTGAATGCCCGCCTGGCAGAAATCTGGCCCGCTATCACTGCCCGCAAGGCACCATTGCCTGATGCTGATGCCAACAATGGCACACCAGGCAAGCGTGAGCTACTGGTCGAATAGCCAAACGACATACCGCAAAAAAAGCCCACAGTTGTGGGCTTTTTTATTGAGTTGGAGCGGCGGCTAACAAAATTCAGCGAAGCGCTCCTGGCTAGGCGCTCTGCCGCAGGCAGTACATTAGTACGACAAGGCAGAGCAACAACGCCAGGAGAGTTTTGTTAGCCGCTCTTGGCTTATACTTGGGTCAGGTTGCGAATCTGCACCTCAGGATTCACATCCGCCTCGTAATCCACCCCCTCGACCCCAAAACCGAACAGACGCAGGAAATCAGACTTGTAACCTGCAAAATCCGTCAGCTCATACAGGTTTTCATCAGTGACTTTATCCCACAAGGCAGCGACTTCATCCTGGATTTCAGGTGCCAGCTCCTTGTAGTCAGCACGTAAGCGCCCTTCTTCATCCACAACCGGTTTATCGTTATATAAGCTGTCGCGATAGAGGCCGTCCACCTGCTCAATGCAACCTTCGTGGGTACCTGCTTGCTTCATTACCTTGAACAAAAGGGAAAGATAAAGCGGCATCATCGGGATCGCAGAACTCGCCTGGGTCACCAATGCCTTGAGCACGGCTACGCGGGCATCGCCGCCCTTGGCTGCCAATTGCTCGCGAATCTGCAACACGCGCTGATCTAAGTCTTTCTTGGCAGCACCAATGGTGCCGTTCCAATAAATATCATGGGTAATCTTCTCACCAAGATAGGTGAAGGCGGTGGTCTTGGCACCATCAGCCAGCACGCCGGCCTGGTCAAGCGCCTCGATCCACAATTGCCAGTCCTCACCGCCCATCACCGCCACGGTATTGGCAATTTCCTCGTCGGTCGCAGGCTCGATCACATTATCCTTGACCACTTCCTTATCCGTATCCAGGCCGCGCTGATGCAGGGTCTTGCCGATCGGCTTGAGTGTGGAGTTATAGACATGCCCGGTCTTGGGATGAGTGCGTCGTGGCGATGCCAGACTGTAGACCACGAGATCAACCTGGCCAAGGTCGCGCTTGATGATGTCGATAGTCTGCTGCTTGACGGCATCCGAGAATGCATCGCCATTGACGCTGCTGGCATACAAGCCTTCGGCCTCGGCAAACTTGTGGAATGCCGCAGAGTTATACCAACCAGCCGAACCCGGCTTGCTCCCCTCGCCTGCGCGCTCGAGAAAAACGCCAACCGTTGCCGCACTGCTGGCAAAGGCCGCGCTGATGCGGGCGGCCAGGCCATAGCCGGTGGAAGCCCCGATGACCAATACACGCTTGGGCCCGTTGAATGGCCCCTGTGCCTTGACGTAATCGATTTGTTGCTTGACGTTGGCTTCACAGCCGGCGGGGTGCGCAGTCACGCAGATAAAGCCACGCACGCGGGGTTTGATGATCATGAATACCTCTCGAAAATCTGGGCAGCCAGGCTGCCGGTTGAGTGCCGGTCAGGCAAATTAAAGACGGCTATTATAAAGGGCTATCGGCTCCAATGTGCAGGCAATGGCCAAATCAAGCCGCCTGCGCAAATAACCGGGTGCGTTTCGCAGCCAGCCAGCCCAGCAGCAAATACCCCAGCATGGCAACGGCAAGCCCGGCTGGGTGACCCCAAACCAGCGGGGCAACCAAGCCTGCCGAGATCGTCGCGAACAGCATCTGCATGAATGCCTGCGCCGATGCCGCAGTACCACGAATCCTGGGGTGGCAATCCAGCGCGCTAATCGAGAGCACCGGCATGGCAAGCGCCAGGCCGATATTGAACAAGGCAATCGGCAGGATGTTGAATGCCGCATGCACCAATGGCAACATGCTCACCACAAGGTTGACCAATGCCATGCCAGCCATCCAGGCATAGGCAAAACGCAGCACCTGCTGTCCGCTATACCGCCCTGCCGCCCGCTTTGCCAGCCATGAACCCAACACAGTGCCGCATACGGTAGGAATGAACATCCAGGCAAATTGCTGCGAGCTCAAGCCCAGGTGCTGAATCAGGAATACAGGACTGGCAAGCACATAGAGGAAAAATGCCGCGAAATTGGCCCCGATCGCGAATACCAGCAGGCTGAACTCGCGGTGACTGAAAATGGCCTGGTAATTGCGACAAACATTGGTGAATGACAAGGGCGTGCGTTTTTCCTGCGGCATAGTTTCCGGCAAATAACGCGATGCCGCCCATACCATCAATGCCGCATACAGCGCCAGGAACCCAAAAATCGCCTGCCAGTGTATTCCCAACAACCAGCCGCCGATAATAGGCGCCACCGCAGGTGCGATGCCAAACAGCATCTGCACGGTCGCCATCACGCGCTGCGCTTCAACACCCTGGTAGAGATCCCGCACCATCGCCCGTGCAACGACGTTGCCCGCCCCGGCAGATAGCCCTTGCAGCACGCGCATGGCCCATAATGTTTCCACATTGGGCGCCAGCATGCAGCCGATGGAAGCCAGGACGAACACACCCAACCCCCAGCGAATAGTCGTAATGCGGCCAATCGCATCGCTGATCGCCCCATGAAACAAGGTCATCAGGGCATACGGCAAGAGATACAGGCTAAGGCTGTGTTGGATTTCCACCGTGGAAGCGCCAAGATCGCGCTCCAACAGGGGAAAGGCAGGCAAGTAGGTATCGATGGAAAAAGGTGCAAGTGCCGTCAGGCCGGCAAGCACATAAACCAGCGGGATTGAATTGCGCATATTCTCCGGTAAGCCCTGCGCCAGGGCTAGCCCGGCAAAAAGCTCAAGGATATCGCCTAACGGTAAACATGGCTACGGTTGTATGGATAATCCAATATCCCCTGTGAATCAGGCTTGCCAGCCACAATCTGGAATAGCGCCAGCCAGTTGTGGTCAAAGGCAAAGGCAGAGCCGGCCATGTAGATGCGCCAGATACGGTACTTGCGCTCGCCTATCATCGCCAGGGCCTGCTCACGATGGGCCTCCAGGCGCTCCACCCATTGCCACAGGGTTTTGCCGTAATGCGGCCTCAGGTTTTCGGCATCCAGCGGTTCCAACCCGGATGAGGACAACTCAGCCAGCACTTTGGATACATGCGTCAGCTCCCCTCCGGGAAAGACATAATCATCGATAAACTCGGCAATACCATTCCCAAGCCCGCTGCTTTTCACGGCAACAGAGGTAATGCCGTGGTTCATCACCAGGCCTCCGGTTTTGAGCAGACTGTAAATCTTGTCGAAATAGAGCCCAAGGTTGCCCCTGCCGACATGCTCAAACATGCCGACACTGGCAATCTTGTCGAAAGACTCCCGCTCGGGCAGATCACGGTAATCCATGAGCCTGACTTCCAGCCTGTCCTGCAAGCTACGCTCTGCAATCAGCTTCTGTACGTGCGCATGTTGATGTTCGGAAAGCGTAATGCCGACAGCCTGAACGCCATAATGCTCCACCGCATGCAGCACCAACCCGCCCCAGCCGCAGCCAATATCAAGAAAACGTTCCCCGGGCTGCAACATCAGTTTGCGGCAGATATGGTCCAGTTTCTTTTCCTGCGCCAGCTCCAGGCTTTCATCACCATCGGCAAAATAGGCGCATGAATACACCCTGCGGCTATCCAGCCACAAACCATAAAAATCATTGGAAACATCATAGTGGTAAGTGATGTTGCGCCGGTCTCGGGTCCGGGTATGGCGCCACCACCGCCAGTCCTTGCGGGTTTCTGCATCATTGCTCGCATCCACGCCACAATATGCCTGACCAAGTGCCAGGATATCCTTCGCGCTGCCCAGCAAATCCACCCAGCCTTCGACATAGGCACGCGCCAGCCCACCCAATGTTGGCTTTGCCAGTACAGTTAGCACCTTTGCATCATTTACCAGAATGGAAACCTTGGCATCAGTGTCCCCTGCAAGCAACTCCCCATTCCAACTCACAGATACAGGCAACCCTGTCAAACTCTTCTGAATCTGGCTTTGCAGTAGCGCGCTGAACATCCTGATCCTCCCTGGTTAGGCGTTTGATTCCTTGCATAGGCTATTCCATGACGTGCTGTGACGCAACAATGGAATTGCATCATCAGCCATGGTGCTAATGTAATCAAGAGTAGCGCTTTGCTACAATAAGCAACTTAACTTATGCTGGCTTCAGTCGGCTTATCAACACGGAGTAAAACATGCAATTAGATTTGGCAAAAATCAATGCGGAACTCGGCCGCGACTCGGAAAAACTGGTGGAATGGGCACTCAGCCTGAACAAAAAAGCCATTGTCACCACCAACTTCCGGCCTTTTGAAGCCGTCATCCTGCACATGGTTACCAAAATCCAGCCCGATACCCCGGTCATCTGGATGGATAGCGGCTACAACACCGAAGCCACCTATCACTTTGCCGATGAAGTCACCAAGCAGCTCAAACTCAACCTGACGATCTACTTGCCAAAGCGCTCCCGTGCCCATCAAGAAGCCGTTGACGGCCCTGTCCCGGCACTTGATGATCCCCGTCACGCCGCATTTACAGAAGAAGTAAAGCTGGAACCATTTACGCGCGCCCTGCGTGAAACCGCACCCGAAGTCTGGTTTACCGCATTACGCGCCACCGACACTGCAGTACGCGCCCAAATGGACCCGGTCAGCATCAACCCGGACGGATTGATCAAAGTCGCGCCTTTATTGCACTGGACCTCAAAAGACCTGTACCAGTACCTGACCGCACACAACCTGCCGAACAACTTTGATTATTTCGACCCGACCAAGGGCGAGGAAAACCGCGAGTGTGGATTGCATATAGCGCACTAAGACCAATCAATCCAAAAAAACGGGAGCTAAAACTCCCGTTTTTTATTAATCAAGGTAAAGCATGGAACTCTTCCACCAACTCTCGGTTTTCGCCCTCAATCAGCTTGCGCGAGTTCTTGTCGTTGCGGAAGAGGATAGGCTGCGCTTGTAAATAAGGCTTTTGTGCATTGGCAATGGCCTCGTCTATCAAGTGGCGGTGCGGCGATTTGGTGCAGACCGGGTCTGCTGCCTCGGCGTCACCTGAGAGCAGGAAGGCCTGGCAGCGGCAGCCGCCGAGGTCTTTTTCCTTTTCCGGGCAACTGCGGCAGGGTTCTTTCATCCAGTCATCGCCGCGGTATTTATTAAATGCGGGCGACTCTTCCCAAACCCATTTCAAGCCGTTGGCCTTGACGTTGGGGAAGCTCATGTTGGGCAATACGCGAGCCGAGTGGCATGGCAGCACGTCGCCGTTGGCGGTGACGATCATGAACACTTCGCCCCAGCCGTTCATGCATTTCTTGGGACGGTTGGAGAAATAGTCCGGCACCACGAAGAATATCTTCATTTTGTTGCCGACTTTTTCACGGAAGGCATTGGTGATGGCCTCGGCCTCGTCGATCTGTTCCTTGGTCGGCATGAGCTGGCTGCGATTGACCAGGGACCAGCCGTAATACTGGGTATTTGCCAACTCGACAAAGTCCGCTCCCAGCGCTTCCGCCATTTCGAGGATTTCCTTGACGTGCTTGATGTTGAAGCGGTGGATCACGACGTTGAGCACCATGGGATAGCCATGTTCCTTGATCATGGCCGCGACTTTTTTCTTCAGCTCGAAAGTGCGGGTGCCGGTGATGAAGTTATTGATTTCCTCGGTGATGTCGTGCATGGAAAGCTGGATATGATCCAGCCCGCCCGCCTTGAAAGCGCTGATGCGCTTTTCCGTGAGGCCCACGCCGGAGGTAATGAGGTTGGTGTAATACCCAAGGCTGCTGGCCTCGGCAACAATTTCCTCAATATCGTCGCGCAAGAGAGGCTCACCGCCGGAGATACCCAATTGCAATGCGCCAAGCTTGCGCGCATCACGCAGGGCTTGTATCCATTGTTCGGTGCTCAGCTCATTCTTGGTGTGCTTGTCGTAATCGGTAGGGTTGTAGCAAAAAGCGCAATGCAAGGGGCAGCGATAAGTCACCTCGGCCAGCAGCCACAAAGGTTGGGTGTTGGTCTTGGAAGCGGCAACGCCGTTGTTTTGTTGAACTGATGTACTCATGTTTTCTGCTCCTTAACGCAATACGCCTGCCACAGGCCGCCAATTGAGCGTTGATTAAGCACGCTTTTCCAGCCAGGCTTTTTCCAGCGCAAGGTCAAGCATGGCAATCACGTCAGCCTCAATGTCTGCCACATCGGGAAAAGCGGCCTGCACGTCCGCCACGATTTCAGCGACGTTGCGCTGGCCGTCCACGCGTTTGATGACTTCCCCTGCCCCGCCGTTGAGCTTGATCATGCCTTCAGGGAATAGCAGCACGTAGCATTGCTGGGCTTCTTCCCACTGGAAACGGTAATGGCGCGCAATGGCATAAACGTCGTCTGAAGTGACGACGCTGGCCTTATCTTGGTTGTCTGAGATAGTCGACATTTTGTTCTACCTTGATATTGGTTGAGGCAAGCATGATGGCATCGGCAATCACCCATAGCACATCCAGCTTGAATTGCAGGATATCCAGCGCCTTTTCCTGCAGCTCACGGCTCTGGCTGAAGTAATCCAGGGTGACGGCCAGGCCCTGCTCCACATCGCGCCTGGCTTCGGTCAGACGCTTCTTGAAATAGATCAGGCCTTCTTCCTTGACCCAGGGATACATGCTGGGCCAGGAACTGATGCGCTGCTGGTGGATATGCGGGGCGAACAGCTCGGTGAGCGAGGAGCATACCGACTCCTGCCATGGGCGTTGCTTGGCGAAATTGACATAGGCATCCACGGCAAAACGTACGCCGGGCGCAACGAACTTGAGCGAGGTGACATCCTCACGGCTCAGGCCGACTGCCTGACCAAGCTGTATCCACGCCTCAATGCCGCCAACGTTATTCTCATCACCATCGTGATCGATGATGCGCTGGATCCAGCCCTTACGGATTTCCTTGTCCGGGCAGTTGGACATGATGGCCGCGTCTTTCTGCGGAATGCTGATCTGGTAGTAAAACCGGTTGGCAACCCAGCATTGCAATTGCTCGCGCGTGAGCTTGCCTTCATACATCATCACATGGAATGGATGATAGATATGGTAGCCACGGCCCTTGTCGCGCAATTGCTGCTCGAACTCCTCGCGTGTCCAGGGAGTATTGCCAATCACAGGTGCATTCATGTTTTTCTCCTAGAGAATAATGTCCAGGCCATCATAGGCGACCTCAATCCCATGTTGTGTCAGTTCTGCCCGCTCTGCTGAATCTTCGCGCAGAATCGGGTTGGTGTTGTTGATATGGATCAGGACACGGCGCGCATCGGGATAAGCATCCAGCACTTCGATCATGCCGCCGGGGCCTGACTGCGGGTTATGGCCGATATCCCGCGCTTTCTTGGTCATCAGTCCCATATCGATCATTTCGGTATTGGTCCAGAACGTGCCATCGACCATGATGCAATCTGCCTGCGCCAGCAAGGCCGGCAGATGCGGCTCGATTTCACCCAGTCCGGGTGCATAAAAGGCCTTCTTGCCATTATTCGTATCCTCGATCAGCACGCCTATGGTATCGCCAGGATGAGGATCGTTACGGTGCGGCGAATACGGCGGCGCAGCACTCTTGAGCGCAACCGCAGTAAACCGCAGGCCGGGAGCGCCATTCACCGTAAAGCTTTGTGTACCGTCAATCGGAACATCGTGGCGATTGACGCCACAGTAATGACCGAGAATATTGAGCAGGGGGTTGCCGGTGGTGAGATCCTGATACACCATGTCGGTACAGTAAATCTCACGCTTCACCTGGCCTTCGCGCAACATCAGGAGGCCGGTGGTATGGTCTATCTGTGCATCAATCAGCACGATGCCGGCAATCCCGCTATCCCGGATCGCCCTGCCCGGCTGTAGCGGAGCAAAGCCCTGGATTTGCTGCAGAATATCGGGAGAAGTATTGAATAGCACCCAGTTGATGCCATCGCCGCTGACACAGATAGAAGACTGTGTGCGTTTTTTTGCCTTGATCTTACCTTTACGCAGGCCATCGCAATTCGGGCAGTTGCAGTTCCACTGAGGGAAACCGCCGCCAGCTGCCGATCCTAAAACATGAATATGCATATCAGCCCTTACTAAAACTTAACTTGCTGCTGGAAGCAGCCGGGAAATATCCCGGCTGTTACCGTCACTTAGCGGTTGCAAACGTACATAGTGACTTCAAAACCGAAACGCATTTCAGTAACTTCTGGCTTTGTCCACATGATACTCTCCTTAAAAAATTATTTAGAATCGCCACAGCGCCGGTTGCCCTGTGCTGCAACGTAGTGCCATTGTGCCTCGCATCACTTATGCGGCAACAGGGCAAAAATAAGGAAAGTCGACTCATGATTATCATGAGTCCCTGCTTGGGAGGGGCTTGGAAGCATATCAGGCCTCTTGTGGAGGCCTGATATGAGCAATGAACTAGGTAGGGTTTTTAAGGATTTGGGCGAGCACTTCAAGAAAACGGGCATTTTCCTGATATAAGCCGATACTCACACGCAAGTAATCCGGCATTTCATATGCTGCTATCGGACGCACAATCACGCCATTACGCAATAACTGCTGATACACACCCGCCGCATCAGGCACCTGGAAGCTGACAAAATTGCCATAAGACGGAATAAAGTCCAGGCCGAGACTGGATAAGCCCTGGATAATCTGCACCATTCCTGCCTGGTTGAGCGCACGGCTACGCTCTACGAATTCTTCATCTTCCAAGGCAGCAACAGCAGCAGCTTGGGCAACACTATTCACATTGAATGGCTGGCGTACGCGGTTCATCAGATCGGCAATTTCTTTTGCAGCCACACCAAAGCCAATACGCAAGCCAGCCAGGCCATAGGCCTTGGACAAAGTGCGGGAAACCAGCAGGTTATCGAACTCCTGCAACCAGGAAAGCGCTTGTGACTTCAATTCTGGCGCAAGATATTCATCGTAGGCTTCATCCAGCACCACCAAGACGGTCTTTGGCACGCTTTGCAAAAACTCGCGCAACACCTGCTTATCGAGCAAGGTGCCGGTAGGATTGTTCGGGTTGGCGATAAATACAATGCGGGTCTTATCCGTGATTGCTTGCAGCATGGCCTGGAGGTCATGGGCAAAATCCTTGGCAGGCACGCTAATGCCTTTTGCCCCGGTCGCCTGCGTCACCAATGCATATACGGCAAACGCATGCTGCGAATAAACAGCCTCTAGGCCTGGCGCGAGAAACGCCCTGGCAGCAAGCTCCAGAATGTCATTGGAACCATTGCCGAACACCAATTGATCCGGCTTCAGCCCAAACTTGCGACAGACGCAATCCCGCAACGCAAAACTGTTGCCGTCGGGGTAGCGTGCAATATCTTCCAAGGCATCCTGCATGGCTTCGTAAGCCTTGGGGCTAACACCCAGTGGGTTTTCATTGGAAGCCAGCTTGATAATCGCTTCAGGCTTGAGGCCCATTTCCCGTGCCAATTCTGTGATTGGCTTGCCCGGCTGGTATGGCGCAATGGCATGAATATTGGACGGCGCGAGGTCGCACAGTCTGGTCACGATAGTATTCCTTCTAAACGGTGATTATAAATTTGTCTTATGCGTAACTGGACTCGCGCCTGTTCTCGCGTTTGGCATCATACATGGCATGATCTGCACGCCTGATGACATCTACCGCTGAAACATCACGATAGGGAAAGACGCATATCCCTATGCTGGCAGCCAAATCGCGGATCGGCGGCAAACCATCCAGGATAATGGGCGCCAGAAACTGCCTGTGCAGTTTTTCGGCCAGTACTTTGGCTGCTTCAGGACTGCCAATATCGCGCGCAAGCACGAAAAACTCATCTCCGCCCAAGCGCGCCAAGGTATCCGCTTCACGCATGGTGTATTTCAGGCGCGTCGCCACTTCCTTGAGTACAATATCCCCAATCAGATGGCCATAGGTATCGTTGATCGGTTTGAACTTATCAAGGTCGATAAACAGGCCGGCGCACACCTGATCGTTCCGTAAAGAGAAGTTGATGGCCTGCTCAATGCGGTCAAGCAATAACTCCCGGTTCGGCAGCCCGGTCAGGCGATCATGCAATGCCCTTTCCTGCTGGCGGTGACGCTCGTTGTCTAGGTCCTTTTCGCGCAAAAACAACTCCCGGCTCTGCTTTTCTGCCACATAGCTCGCAAAGCCGCCGACAATATTGGCGGAAAGAATGAACATGTCATAAATCAGCACTTGCAAGGGCGGCAAGGGCCGCAGGAGCAAGAACATGATGTTGAATACCACCAATAGCACGATCCCGACCAGCGTCGAGTTAAAGAAGCGCAAGCCTGAAAAGGTATAGGTCCAAAACACCATGACCACGAGGCCGGTGTAGTAAAAATTGATGGCGGCCACCGGCATGTAGCTCACTTGGGCCAACAGACCCAGGCCGCTGAACAGGGCCACAATCGCCAGGAATAACTGATTGTACTTGAGGAACTGCCGATAGAAGGATAGCCAGAACACCCCAAAGAACAGCATCACAGCCATGGTGCGGATATACCAGACATGGACGAAGGCCTCTGGTTTGACAAACAATGGGTCAAGCAGGCCATAGAGCATGGTCATGACAGCCCCGACCACCAAGGCAAGGCGGGAATGCTTGCGCAGGCTGGAAATGGCATGTAACTGGTAGAGCGCTTCCAAACGCTCATTCTGGAAACTAAGCGTCCATTTGCGTAGTGAAGCAGACCATAACAAGTTCTGGCTAATCGGCATACTTCCCTTTCAACTACAGCTCACAAATATCCGGCGCGCAAACGCACGCCTCCTTAAGATAACTGAACGGCAATCGCATCTTGGCATACAAACTTGCTACCATTCCGCGCCAGACATTGCGCCTGGCACGCTCGCATCATATTACGGCAACAGGGTAGGAACCAAGCACCTTGAGCAGGGATGCACGTTGTTCAAGCTCATACAATGCCTTGGCTACCTTGGGATCCTGATGATGCCCTTCAATATCCACGAAGAACACATATTCCCAAATCCCAAGCTTGGATGGACGGGACTCGAACTTGGTCATGTCCACGCCATGCTGGGCAAGCGGTGCAAGCAGGCCAACAACAGCGCCAGGCACATTTCTGGCCGCCAGCAGCAAGGAGGTCTTGTCCCTGCCTGAAGGCTCGACCTCATGGTTGGAGAGGACCAGGAAGCGCGTTACATTCTTGGGGTCGTCTTCGATATTCTCAGCCAGAACAGCCAAGCCGAAAATCTCGGCAGCGCGCTTGCCGGCAATAGCCGCGGAAAATGGATCCTGCGCGGCCAGCTCTGCCGCCTGAGCATTGCTGCCGGTGCTGACGCGTTCAACGCCGCCAAGGTTGAGATTAAGCCATTCATGGCACTGCCCCAGAGACTGGGCGTGGGAATAGACACGCTTGATTTCCCCACCGGCGTCCTTGCTGCGCAGCAGGCAATGATGCACTGGCAGGGTGATCTCACCGCAAATATGCAGGCTGGTCGTAGTAAGCAGATCCAGTGTGCGCCCCACCGCGCCTTCCGTAGAGTTTTCTACCGGCACCACAGCATAATCCGCGCTTCCAGACTCGACCATGCGGAACACTTCATCAATGGAAATGCAGGGCCTCGGAGAGCTCAAACCGCCAAACTGCTTGTTGGCAGCCTCTTCACTGAAAGTGCCCTTCGGACCAAGAAAAGCCACTGAAAGCTCACGCTCAAGCGCTCGGCAATTGGACATGACACTGCGGAAAATCGCCGTTACCGACTCTGCAGACAAAGGACCGGTATTTTGCTCCAGCAGGCGGCGCAATACCTGCGCTTCGCGCTCTGGCCGATATACCGGCCCCTCACCCTTGAGCGCGCCAATTTCACGTGCTAGGGCAGCACGCGCATTGATCAACCTGAGAAGTTGCTCATCGATCGCGTCGATCTGGTCACGGCAGCCTTTCAGAATATCACTCATGAATGATCCTTAACCGTGAGCGCGCTCGAAATTCTGCATGAAGGCAATCAACGCCTGCACACCAGCCAGTGGCATGGCATTGTAGATGGAAGCACGCATACCGCCCAGCAAGCGGTGTCCCTTGAGCTGCAATAGTCCTTGCGCCTGCGCTTGCTTGAGGAAGTTCCCATCCAGCGCGCTATCCTTGAGCGTAAACGGAATATTCATGCGCGAGCGGTTTTCCAAGGCAATTGGCGAGTTGTAGAAATCAGTGCTGTCGAGATAATCGTACAGCAAGGCCGATTTTTCAATATTCAGCTTCTCAATCGCTGCAAGGCCGCCCTTGGCCTTCAACCACTTGAACACCAACCCTGCGATATAAATGGCATAGGTTGGCGGCGTGTTGTACATTGAGTCATTGTCCGCATGAATCTTGTAGTCGAACATGGAGGGTGTCCCGGGCAAAGTTTCGCCTATCAGGTCCTCACGCACGATCACGATCGTCAGGCCGGCAGGGCCGATATTCTTCTGGGCGCCGGCATAGATCAGGCCATATTGGCTTACATCCACCGGACGCGAAAGAATATGCGAGGACATGTCCACGACCAGCGGCACTTTGCCGGTGTCTGGCGTCCAGAACATCTCCAGCCCGCCTATCGTCTCGTTGGAGGTGTAATGGACAAAGGCGGCATCCGGATTCAATTTCCACTGCGACTGCTGCGGCACCTGGCTGTATTGATGCTCGGCAGCAGAAGCCACCACGTTGACCTCACAGTATCTGGATGCTTCCTCTATGGCTTTTTGCGCCCAAATGCCGGTATCAAGGTAATCGGCCGCGGTTTTGCCTCGCAACAGGTTCAGCGGCACCATGGAAAATTGTGCGTGCGCCCCGCCCTGCAGGAACAATACCTTGTAATTGGCAGGAATATTCAAGAGTTCGCGCAAGTCGGCTTCAGCCTCGGTCGCAATGCTGATGAACTCCTTGCCGCGATGGCTCATCTCCATCACCGACATGCCGGAACCATGCCAGTCCAGCATTTCGTCACTGGCTTGTTGCAGCACTTCCTTGGGCAATACTGCGGGACCTGCGGAAAAATTATAGATTTGCGTCATAAATACTTTACTTGGCCTTACTCGGCAGCGATTTCAGTGTCATTATCGTCATCGGTTTCCACAACCTTTTCCAGGCCGGAGAGCTTCTCGCCTTCACCCAGGTTGATCAGCGTGACCCCCTGGGTGGCACGGCCCAGCTCGCGGATTTCCTTGACGCGGGTACGGATCAGCACGCCACCGGTGGTAATCAGCATGATCTCGTCATCGTCATTTACCAGGCGCGCGCCTACCACCACACCATTACGCTCGCTGGTGGCAATGGCCTTCACGCCTTGCGTGCCACGGCCGGAATGGCGGAAATCAGCCAGTACGGTACGCTTGCCATAGCCGTTTTCAGTCGCCACCAACACCGTTTGCTTGTCGTCGTCCGCAATCAACAGCGAAATCACCTGTTGCTTGGCTTGCAGCTTCATGCCACGCACGCCGCGTGCAGTACGGCCCATGGCGCGCACATCCTCTTCGTCGAACCAGACAGCCTTGCCACCATTGGAAACCAGCACAATGTCATTCACACCATTGGTGACTTCGGCGCCAATCAGGTAGTCGCCATCATCCAGGTTAAGCGCAATGATGCCGGAACGGCGTGGATTGGAGAACTCGACCAGGGCGGTCTTCTTGACAGTGCCTTTGGCGGTTGCCATGAAGACGAAGTGGTTCTCGTCGAACTCCTTGACCGGCAGGATGGCGTTGATCTTTTCGCCTTCCTCCAGCGGGAACAGGTTCACGATAGGCTTGCCGCGGCTTACGCGGCTGCCCTGCGGCACTTCATATACCTTGAGCCAGTAGACCCGGCCACGACTGGAGAAGCACAGGATGTAATCGTGCGTATTGGCCACGAACATCTTGTCGATGAAATCATCTTCCTTGGTCGCAGCAGCCTGCTTGCCACGGCCGCCGCGACGCTGGGCGCGGTACTCCTCCAACGGCTGCGACTTGACATAGCCGGTATGCGACAAGGTCACCACCACATCTTGCGGCGTGATCAGGTCTTCCAGCGAGAGGTCCTGCGCATTATGCACAATCTCGCTGCGGCGCTTGTCGCCAAACTGGTTAAGGATGGCGGACAATTCTTCCACAATGATCTGGGTCACACGCTCGGACCTGGCCAGAATATCCAGCAGATCGGCGATGACATCCATGACTTCTTTATATTCATTGACGATTTTGTCCTGCTCAAGCCCGGTCAGGCGTTGCAAACGCATCTGCAGGATTTCCTGCGCCTGGACATCGGAGAGCCTATAGCCATCAGGCGTCAGGCCAAAGTCCACAGAGAGACCCTCTGGACGCGATGCCTCCATGGCCGCGCGCTTGAGCATCTCTTCTACCACGGGAGATTTCCAGGTACGCGCCATCAGTTCGCGCTTGGCTTCAGGCGGGGTTGGCGCTGCCTTGATCAGGGCAATCATCTCGTCCACGTTCGCCAATGCCACTGCCAAGCCTTCCAGCACATGACCACGCTCACGCGCCTTGCGCAACTCGTAAACAGTACGGCGCGTGATGACTTCACGGCGATGGCGCAAGAATGCCTCGAGCATCTGCTTGAGGTTGAGCAGGCGCGGCTGACCATCAAGCAAGGCCACCATGTTCATACCGAAGGTATCTTGCAGCTGCGTCTGCTTGTAAAGATTGTTAAGGACGACCTCAGGCACTTCACCGCGCTTGAGTTCGATCACCACGCGCATTCCCGATTTATCGGATTCGTCACGCAGGTCGGAAATGCCTTCTATCTTCTTCTCGTTGACAAGCTCGGCAATCTTCTCGACAAAGGTTTTCTTGTTGACCTGGTAAGGCAGCTCGTCAACGATCAGTGCCTGGCGATTGCCCTTTTCCAGGTCTTCCACATGGGTGCGGCCACGCATGACTACGCGGCCACGTCCTGTACGATAACCTTCTCTTACGCCCACAGTGCCGTAGATAATGCCTGCCGTCGGGAAATCAGGCGCCGGAATGATCTCGATCAACTCATCTATCGTGGTTTCCGGATTCTTGAGCAAGGTCAGACAGCCGGCAATCACCTCATTGAGGTTGTGCGGCGGGATATTGGTTGCCATGCCAACCGCGATCCCCGAGCTGCCATTAATAAGCAAGTTAGGAATACGTGCCGGCATAATGAGCGGCTCATGCTCCGAGCCGTCATAGTTGGGGCCGAAATCAACGGTTTCCTTGTCGATATCGGCCAGCAATTCATGCGCAATGCGCGACATACGGATTTCGGTATACCGCATCGCAGCGGCATTATCGCCATCCACCGAGCCAAAGTTACCCTGGCCATCAACCAGCATATAGCGCAAGGAGAAATCCTGCGCCATACGCACAATCGTGTCATAGACCGCGGTATCGCCGTGCGGATGGTACTTACCGATCACGTCACCGACAATACGCGCAGATTTCTTGTAAGGCCTGTTCCAGTCATTATTGAGTTCATGCATCGCAAAGAGCACGCGGCGATGCACAGGCTTGAGACCGTCACGAACATCCGGCAACGCACGCCCCACGATCACGCTCATCGCATAATCCAGGTAGGAGCGACGCATCTCGTCTTCGAGGCTGATAGGGAGGGTTTCTTTGGCGAACTGATCCATTATTGGCTATCGGCTTTAAAGTGGCTTAAAGTCATCGATTCTAGCACGATACGGTCGCCAAAGCATGCCAGGATTTTATCCTTGGTCTGACAGCTGATCTCAACACTGGCAACCCTTCAACACCCATACCCGACCATGAATAGCGCCGAGCTGATTACAAAAATTAATTAGAAATTTCCCCCGACTTGATTTAGGCTATTGCGTCTCGTAAGACTAACTAGCATAAAAGGAGAAAGCACATGGCCGTTTTAGTTGGCAAACCAGCCCCCGACTTCACCGCAGCTGCAGTACTGGGTGACAATTCCATCAAGGAAGATTTCAATCTTTCCCAGCACATCAAGGGCAAGCCTGCGGTTATCTTCTTTTACCCTCTCGACTTCACCTTTGTCTGTCCTTCCGAACTGATCGCATTCGATCATCGCCTGGAAGACTTCAAGTCACGCGGTGTGGAAGTGATCGGCGTTTCCATCGATTCGCACTTCACTCACCTGGCATGGAAGAACACGCCTGTCGACAAGGGCGGCATCGGCAAAGTAGGTTACCCATTGGTGGCTGACATCCGCCATGAAATTGCCAAGGCTTACGATGTTGAATCCGACGGTGGCGTTGCTTATCGCGGCTCCTTCCTGATCAACAAGGAAGGCGTTGTGGTACACCAAGTTATTAATGATCTGCCGCTAGGCCGTGATATTGACGAAATGCTGCGCGTGGTAGATGCACTGCAATTCGTCGAGGAACATGGCGAAGTTTGCCCAGCAGGCTGGAAGAAAGGCAAGGCTGGCATGAACGCCTCCCCTGAAGGGGTTGCCAAGTACCTGGCTGAAAACGCTTCCGCCCTGTAATTTTCAGGACATAGCAGTGACGCAATAAAAAACGGGACTTGATGTCCCGTTTTTATTTGGGTCTCAGAGGCTCTTACTTTTTACGTGCCCCCAAGGCTACCACTGCGATACCTGCCACAATCGCGACAATCCCCAACACATCGGGAATTGCCACATCATTCTCAACCTCGGCAGTTGCCTTCAATGGACCAATCTGCGCCACCGTTTCTTCCGTGGTAAAGCTAAAGCCTTTATACACCAATGCAGCAGCACCCAACACAATCAGCAACACCCCAACGACTATCGAAGTTTTCATCGCGGCCTCCTCGCCTGTGGTCAAGAATATATTTTATTGTGGTTGATGGATATTACTCGTTAAACTTCTTGCGTGCCTCTGCAATCGCATGCTTGATAGAATCCCAGGCTTCATCGCTCCCCTTCTTGAGCTCCTTCCAGGCTTCACCGGCAGAAGCCTGAATCTCAGCCAGCTTGAGCTTGGCTTCCTCACGCTTTTCCTTCAACACAGCCACCTGCTCGTCATACTTGACGCGCAACTCGGCATCGGCTTTGCGCACCTTGGTTTCCAGCACGTCAATATCCGCGCTCCATTCATCAAGTTGGATTTTCAACTTTTCGACATATTCATCTTTTAGACTCATTATTCTCTCCTTAATAAACCAGACACGATATTTACAAAGCTATGACACTATAGCCCAGCAAGAGTGCCACCTCAATCGGTACTGCTCAGCCAAGCAAGATCAGCCTTGAGATCGTCTATATGCTCTAGGCCTACCGCAATACGCACCAGGCCATCCCCAATGCCGGCCGCAGCACGCGCTTCTGCGCTCACGCGGCTATGTGTGGTTGTCGCCGGATGGGTAATCGTGCTCTTGGCATCACCAAGATTGGCCGTAATTGAAATCATCCTGGTGGCATCAATCAAATACCAGGCTGCGGGCTGGCCGCCCTTGACATCAAACGACACGATGGCCCCGCCGCTTTTTTGCTGGCGCAAGGCAAGTTCATGTTGCGGATGCGAGGTGAGGCCGGGGTAATAGACACGCTCGACCCTGGGTTGCTGTTCCAGCCACTGCGCGAGTGCCAAGGCATTGCGTGCATGCGCCTCCATGCGCACATGCAGGGTTTCCAGGCCCTTCAGGAACACCCATGCATTGAATGCACTCATGGTCGGGCCAGCCGTACGCAGGAAGCCGTATACCGGTTCAAGCGTCTCCTTGCGGCCCAGCACGGCACCGCCGAGGCAACGCCCTTGTCCATCAATATACTTGGTTGCTGAATGCACCACGATATCTGCACCTAGCGATAATGGCTTCTGCAATGCCGGTGTGCAGAAGCAATTATCCACGGCAAGCAAGGCGCCTGCCTGGTGTGCAATATCAGCCAGCACCGTAATATCGCAAACCTCGGTCAGCGGATTGGAGGGAGTTTCAACAAAAAACAGCTTGGTATTCGGCTGGACCGCGGCCTTCCATTCGCTAGGATCTGTCAGTGAAACAAAGGTGGTTTCCAATCCCCAGCGCTTGAGAATATTGCTGAACAGTTGCACCGAAGTACCGAAGATGCTGCGCGAAGCCACTACATGGTCGCCGGCGGAGCATATGCCCATCACGCACGCAAGAATCGCAGACATGCCCGATGAAGTCGCCACGCAGAATTCTGCGCCCTCAAGCGCGGCCAGCTTGTTCTGAAACATGCTGACAGTCGGGTTGGTAAAGCGCGAATAGATATTGCCCGGCTCCTGGCCGCCAAAGCGCGCCGCCGCCTGGGCTGCATTTTCAAACACAAAACTGGAGGTCAAAAACATGGCCTCGGAATTCTCGCCAAATGCCGTATGTTCGCTGCCTGCCCGCACGCCCAGCGTATCGGCATGCCATTCATGCTGACTCATATGTATTACCTTCCCGCCCGTTACCGGGCTAAATTGCAAATAACACGGGCATAAAAAAACCCGTCGCAGCACTCTGGCTAAAACGGGTTTTCTATGACAACTCGCTTTAGCGGAATTTATATTGCGCCCGCAAGCTGAGTGCTACGTGTCCTCAAATCGGCGCAAGAGCCTGTTCAACCTCTTTTCATGAGGTACGCATGGTTTCAAACGTGTCTGGTCAAGGCGCAGTTCGCAGGTAATGCTCACTGCCTTGCCAAGGACTGCAACGCGGAGCAGGCGCGTTTGGGACCATGCCCTTCGGGTTGTCTTGCCATGCCAGCCGCTGCGGTGTTGCAAATCCTCGCCGTGCAATGAGCACGTCTGCGGTTTGCGCCTTGCATCGACTGGCATGGCAAGACAACGTACCCCATGAAAAGAGGTTGAACAGGCTCAAGGAATATTAGTCCCGTCTTGATGGCAGCGTCAAGCTATACCAACTCCTCTTCACGGGCTGACACCAGGTTCAAGTCGAGTTGCGTAATCGAATTGGCCGGCCTCTGCTGCTTTTCACCATCACCACGCGCAGTTTCAGCATGGGTGAGATATGCCTCGTCAATATCCCCGGTGATGTATTTGCCATCGAAACAGGAGCAATCAAACACCTTGATCTCCGAATTGCTTTTCTGCACGGCAGTAATCAGCGCATCCAGATCCTGGTAGATCAAAGCATCAGCGCCAATCTCTTCGCAAATTTCCTCATCAGTGCGTCCTGTTGCCAAAAGTTCGTTGCGGGACGGCATATCGATGCCATAGACATTCGGGTAACGTACAGGAGGCGCCGCAGAAGCAAAGAACACCTTGCTGGCACCGGCATCGCGAGCCATCTGGACAATCTGCTTGGATGTCGTGCCGCGCACGATGGAGTCATCCACCAGTAGCACATTCTTGCCCTTGAACTCCATGCCAATGGGGTTGAGCTTCTGGCGCACGGATTTCTTGCGCAACGCCTGCCCCGGCATGATAAAGGTACGACCAATATAACGATTCTTGATGAAACCTTCGCGATATGTCAGGTTAAGCTTGTTGGCAAGCTCCAGCGCACTGGGGCGGCTGGTATCGGGAATCGGGATCACCACGTCAATCTTCAGGTGCTTCCACTCGCGTGCAATCTTGTCAGCCAGGCTCTCGCCCATATGCAACCGGGTCTGGTAGACCGAGACATTGTCTATGACGGAATCAGGACGGGCGAGATAGACGTATTCAAAAATACAGGGAGCAAGCTTGGGGGCTTCCGCACATTGTCGCGAGAAGAGGTTGCCATCAAGGTCAATGAAGATTGCCTCGCCTGGCTCGACATCGCGTACCAGTTTAAAACCCAGCACATCCAGCGCCACGCTTTCAGACGCAACGATATATTCAGTCCCTTGGCTAGACTCGTGCTTGCCGATCACCAACGGACGGATACCATGCGGGTCGCGGAAGGCAAGCAGGCCAAAGTTGGCGATCATGGCCACCACGGCATAAGCACCTCGGCAGCGCTTGTGCACGCCGGCAACCGCCTCGAACACCATGTCGGTATTCAGTACGGCATTATGCGAGGAGGTTTCGATCTCATGCGCGAGCACATTGAGGAGCACTTCGGAGTCGGAACTGGTGTTGATATGGCGCAAGTCCTGCCTGAACATTTCCTGCTTGAGTTGCGCGGAATTGGTCAGGTTGCCGTTATGCCCAAGGACAATGCCGAAAGGCGAATTGACATAGAAAGGCTGGGCCTCGGCAGCGGAAGACGAGCCTGCCGTGGGATAACGCACATGCGCAATCCCGGCGTTGCCGATCAGGCTACGCATATGCCGGGTCTGGAAAACATCCTGCACCAGCCCGTTGTTTTTATGCATGAAGAAGGTATTGCCATCACAGGTAACAATCCCCGCAGCATCCTGGCCTCGATGCTGCAAGACCAGCAGCCCGTCATAGAGCAGCTGGTTGACTGGGTTTTTACCGACTACACCGATAATTCCACACATGAGCTATATGCCTTAAAAACGAAAATCCGAAACAACTAGACAAGCCGCTGGCTTCAATCTAGTCGTATTTAATCTGTTTTGCAATATCCTGCGGAAACCAGGGCAGAATAGCAACCACTATCGCCTCCAGCGGCGCGCTGAACATTGCATTGCGCCAGCGCGGGTCTTGCGGCAACGATGTCAGCCCGCCAAGCAGCACCAGCGTCAAGATGATCAGCGAACCGCGCGCGAAGCCGAACAAGCCTCCAAGCCCGCGATCCAAGGCACTCAGGCCTATGGTTTTGAATAACTGCGCAATCGCGATTGCAAGGAGGCTGCAAACCAATAATGTGGACAAAAACAATATTAAAAAGGCTGCAAGAAATTTTAATTCTTCAGCCGGGATGGAGTCGGGCAACATGGTCGATACCTCCACGGTATAGAGCTTTGCCACGATAAAAGCGATCACCCAGCTTGCCAATGCCAGCACTTCACGTACAAAACCACGCATGATACTGAGCAATACCGAAATACCCATAATCACCAGCACTGCATAATCAAAGCCTGTCATTGCTGCTATTTGTTACTGATGACCATTCCAGACAAACCTATCGCCTTGACCTTGCCCAGCGCCTGTTCAGCGGCTTCACGGCTTGCAAACGGGCCGACGCGCAAGCGGGTTTTATCACCACTGGCAGTGGCAATCTGTTCCGTATGCGACTTCAGGCCCTGACCAGACAATTTATCCTGCAGGTTCTTGACATTGATAGGATCGGAAAATACCCCAATCTGCACCAAAAAGCTTCCTGTAGCGGCCGGTTTGGCATCTGCAGGCTTGTCCTTTCCGGGTGCGGGCTCAGGCTTGCGCACTTCAACCTTGGGAGCGACAGGTTTTGCTTCAGGCTTGGCGACTTCTTTCTTTACAGGCGCTGGCGGCACAGGTGCGGCGGCTTCGTCATCATGAGCTGCCTCTTGAGGCTCGGGGATGGATAGCACAGGCTCGGAGACAATCTCCTCTACAGGCTCGCTAAGCGGTGCAACCTTGGAGGTAAATTCAGGGCCATCCTGGCTGGGAATATGAATGGCAATTTCCTGCGGCGGGGTCTTGTTGCTGCGGTCATCCAGCACCATGGGCAAAATGGTGACCATCAGCAGCACCAGTGCGATAGCGCCTACCAGGCGCCTGCGCGCGCGTTTCTTGAACTGAAGTTCCTGATCATTCGACGGGTCAGATGCCATCAAAAATCCTACTATCCTTGTTGAATCGGTGTGGCGCTATCTCTGCAGGCCCGGTTATGGCAAGCTCGCGCATAATATCGGCTACAGTGAAGAACGAACCAAAGACGATAATTCTATCATTTTCGCCCGCATCGTTACAGGCTTGCTGATAGGCAGCATTCACATCTTCATGGGCATATGCCGAACCAGACCTTGCCTGGGCGGTCACAAACTCCAGCAACTGTACCACGCTCGCCCCACGCGAATGCTCTACGCGGGCGATGTGCCAGACATCAATATACGGCGCGACTACCTGTACCACACCGGCAATATCCTTGTCTGCCAGCATAGAAAACACTGCCAAGGTACGCCCGGATACCGGATGCTGCGCAAGATTAGAAGCCAGCGCCAAGGCAGCATGCGGATTGTGCGCCACATCAAGAATCACCTGCGGATGATCGCGGCAAAGCTGGAACCGCCCATTTAGGGCAACCTGTTGCAAGCCTTGCTGCATATGCTTGAGCGCCACTGGCAATACCGTCACCAAGGCATCGACCGCGTTGATCACGCTAGCCGCGTTACTCAACTGAAAATCGCCGGCCAATGCCGGCAAAGGCAAATGATATTCCCTGCCTGAAGATTGATAGCGCCAGCCTTCCGCCAGCACATCGTAGCCAAATTCATGGCCAATCAAGCGCAAATCCGCACCTATCTCCGCCGCATGGGCTTGCAGTGACGATGGTGGATGATCATCACCGCAAATTGCCGGCACATCAGGCCGAAACACGCCAGCCTTCTCCCGCCCTATGCATTCCCGGTCATTGCCAAGGAAATCCATATGGTCGAGATCCACGCTGGTGACAATACTGCAAACTGGTGAAAACACATTGACCGCATCCAGGCGCCCACCCAGTCCCACTTCGAGTATGCCAACATCAACACCGGCTTCTACCATGTATCGGACTGCTGCCAGGGTGCCAAACTCGAAGTATGTGAGCGCAACATCCTGGCGTGCCTGTTCCACTGCCTCAAAGGCACGTACAAGCCCAGCATCCGTCACCTCCAAGCCAGCAACGCGCACACGCTCGTTATAACGGATGAAATGTGGAGAGGTATAGCAGCCGACCTTGTATCCCGCCGCCTGATAAATGCTTTCCAGCATCGCACAGGTAGAACCCTTGCCATTGGTGCCTGCCACGATAATGATGGGGAATTGTGGGTCAAGCTTAAGGCGCTGGCTTACCAGCGCTACACGCTCCAGCCCCATTTCGATGGAAGCTGGATGCAGGGCCTCAATGTACGCAAGCCAGCCCGCAAGGTCACGGGCGACAGGTAAGGAAGATGTCACAGGATACTGATGAGATATTTAGGCGGCACTTGCAGGCATACGCATAAAGCTGGTCATCAAGGTGACCAGCCTGTCGCGCATTTCACGACGATCCACAATCATATCGATGGCGCCGTGCTCCAGCAGGAATTCGGAACGCTGGAACCCTTCCGGCAGGGTCTCACGCACGGTCTGCTCAATCACGCGCGGGCCGGCAAAACCAATCAGCGCCTGAGGCTCGGCAATGATCACGTCGCCCAGCATGGCAAAACTCGCAGAGACGCCGCCCATGGTTGGGTCAGTCAATACCGAGATATAAGGCAGGCCAGCCTTGCTGAGCTGGGTCAGCGCTGCACTGGTCTTGGCCATTTGCATCAGGGAAAATAAGCCTTCCTGCATACGCGCCCCGCCACTCGCGGAGACGCAAATAAACGGTGTGTGGTTATCGATCGCGGCCTGCACGCCACGCGCGAACCGCTCGCCGACTACGGAACCCATGGAACCGCCCATGAATTTAAACTCAAATGCCGCAGCCACCACGCCTACAGCCTTGATGCTGCCTTGCATGACGATAAGGGAGTCGGTCTCTTCCACCTCTGCCTGCGTAGCCTTGAGACGGTCTACATAACGTTTGCTATCCTTGAATTTGAGCGGATCCACAGGCTGCACTTCGGCACCAATTTCTGATCGCCCCTCGGCATCCAGCAGGAAATTCAGGCGCGTGCGCGCAGAAATGCGGTTATGGTAAGAACACTTGGGGCAAACCTCAGCATTGCTTTCCAGATCAGTACGGTAAAGCACTGATTCGCACGAAGGGCACTTGCTCCACAGGCCTTCGGGCACGGTCTTGCGGCTGTTGCCCGCCGGGCGGTTGATCTTTGGAGGCAGAAGTTTTTGCAACCAGCTCATGGTTCATCCTTTATTAGAAAATGAAGCAACTGGCCATCAGCGCCAGCCATGCTTACTTTCACTTGGAAAAACGGGATTATCCCCGCTCGTCATCAATCAATTATTTTTGAATATCATCAATCGCAGCACGCAAGGTCTGCGTTAGTTGCGCCACATTGCTCAACAGATTTTCCTCGCTGGAATTCTCGATTTCCTGGATCATGCGGCTACCGATCACCACGGCATCAGCCACATCCGCTACCGCTCTGGCGGTTGCCGCATCGCGCACGCCGAAGCCCACGCCGATAGGCAAATCGGTCCGGCCACGGATTGCCTGCACTTTTGCACCCACCTCTGCGATATCCAGATTCTTTGAACCCGTCACGCCTTTTAGCGACACATAATATACAAAGCCGCCCGCCTGGTGCACGATCATGTCGACGCGGCTGGTTTCAGAGGTAGGCGACAACAGGAAAATCGGATCAAGCTGCTGTGCTTTCAGCAAGCCTACGAACTCTTGGCATTCTTCTGGTGGATAATCCACAATCAGCACACCATCCACACCAGCCTCATGCGCACGCTCGGCAAACCTGCCCTGCCCCATGGCCTCGATCGGATTGGCATAGCCCATGAGCACGACAGGCGTATCGCCATCGGTAAGGCGGAACTCGCGCACCATTTCCAGCACATTGCCCAGGCCTACCTTATGCACCAGGGCACGCTCGGTGGCACGCTGGATCACCGGGCCATCGGCCATGGGATCGGAAAACGGCACGCCAAGCTCAATGATGTCGGAACCCGCCTGTACCAATGCATGCATCAGCGCCACAGTGTGCTTGGGATGGGGATCGCCCGCAGTAATATACGGGATCAGGGCTTTCTTGCCTTGCGACTTCAGCGTCGCGAATGTTGCTTGAATACGGGACATGTAAAAACCAGGGTTACAAGGTAATGCCAGCCAGGCTGGCGACAGTGTTGATATCCTTATCGCCGCGTCCGGACAGGTTGACCAACAGCGCTTGATCCGGCGACATGGTCGCTGCGAGCTTGATGGCATATGCCAATGCATGGCTGGACTCAAGCGCAGGAATGATGCCTTCGGTACGGCATAATGTATGGAAAGCCTCCAGAGCTTCATCATCGGTCACGGCAACATATTCAGCGCGCTTGATATCCTTGAGCCAGGCATGTTCGGGGCCGACCCCAGGGTAATCCAGGCCTGCGGAAACAGAGTGCGTCTCGATGATCTGGCCATTCTCGTCCTGCATCAGGTAGGTGCGGTTACCATGCAACACGCCAGCCGGGCTATTGGCCGTCAGCGGCGCTGCATGCTGACCGGTTTCTATGCCATGGCCAGCGGCCTCAACGCCGATCAGGCGTACGTCCTTGAGGTCGATATATGGATAGAAAATGCCCATAGCATTGGAACCGCCGCCAACACAGGCAATCACTGCATCAGGTTGGCGGCCTATCATTTCCAGCATCTGCTCCTTGGCCTCTATACCGATGACCGCCTGGAAGTCACGCACCATCATGGGGTAGGGATGAGGGCCGGCAACGGTGCCGATGATGTAGAAAGTGTCGGAGATGTTAGTCACCCAGTCGCGCATGGCTTCATTGAGCGCATCCTTGAGGGTCTTGGAACCACTTTCCACCGGCACGACGGTTGCGCCCAGTAATTTCATGCGATAGACATTGGGCGCCTGGCGCTTGACGTCTTCCGAGCCCATGTACACTACACATTCAAGGCCCAGGCGGGCGGCAATCGTGGCAGTGGCCACGCCATGCTGGCCGGCACCGGTTTCTGCAATAACCCGCGGCTTGCCCATGCGCTTGGCCAATAGGGCCTGGCCTATCGTGTTGTTGACCTTGTGAGCCCCGGTATGATTCAAGTCCTCGCGTTTGAGGTAAATCTTGGCACCGCCGATTTTTTTCGAGAGGCGCTCGGCGTAATAAACCGGGCTTGGCCTGCCAACAAAGTGCTTGAGATCGTAAGCAAATTCGGCAAGAAATTCAGGGTCATGCCGGTAACGCTCATACATGGCACGCAACTCATCCAGCGCCTCAATCAACGTCTCGGCAACAAAAATACCGCCGTAAGGACCGAAATGGCCGCGTGCATCCGGCATATCATAAAGCTGCATCATGTACTCCTTGCATGAATGCGGCAATCTTTGCCACATCCTTGATTCCTTTGGTTTCTTCGACGCCACCACTGACATCGACCGCATATGGCCTGACCTGGCGAATGGCGTTAGCAACGTTATCGGGTGTCAGGCCACCTGCCAGCACGATGGGTACTGACAGTTGCGCCGGGATCAGCCCCCAGTCGAATACCTGGCCTGTGCCCCCTGCCACGCCTGGCAAATAAGCATCCAGCAATAGCGCTCGGGCATCGCTGTATTGAGTTGCGTATTGTAGCAAATTTGTCTCATGCCGAATGCGAACCGCCTTCAAATAAGGCAATCCGTAGCGATGACACGCTGCAGGCGCTTCATCGCCGTGAAACTGCAAAAGATCGAGCCGGACATGGGTCAGCACAGCTTCAATCTCGCTCTGGGAGGCATCAACGAACAGGCCTACACTAGTCACGAAAGGCGGCAAGGCGGCGACGATTTCCCTCGCCCGCTCTACTTCCACGTTTCTGGGACTGGGGCCGTAAAACACCAGGCCAATGGCGTCACAGCCATGCTCGACAGCTGCCAGCGCATCCTCGACGCGGGTAATGCCACAGATTTTGACGCGTGTTCTCAAGCTTGAAATTGCGCCCGTCATTGAAAGGCGCTAGGGTACCTTAAAGCCAGGGCGCTGTCACAAAAATCCTGGATCAGCCTCACCATGCTAGACAATGCCCAATTGCAATTTTCGTTCGGTCGCTGGCAACCCCCATCGCACATCATAGCCCACCCCTGTAAGGTAAAGGCCATCTGGCGCAAATGTGGGCGGAGAAAGCGTACGGTCACGGCTTGCCAGCAACTCTGCGATGAAAGATGGTGGATACTTGCCCTTGCCGATATAAACCAGGGCTCCCACCATGTTGCGCACCTGATGGTGCAAAAAGGCATTGGCACAGAAATCAAACACCAGACTGCTGCCAAAAGCCTGCACCGTAGCATAATGCATGGTCTTGACCGGCGATTTCGCCTGGCACCCGGCGGCACGGAATGCGCTGAAATCATGCTGTCCCTGCAAATAGGCAATGGCCTTCTGCATCAATTCCAGATCAAGCGGCTGATGGAACCAGCCTGCCTTGCCTGACATCACCGCAGGCGCTACCGGCTGGTTGATGAGCCAATATTGATAGCTACGCTGGAAGGCATCAAAACGTGCATGAAAACGCTCATCCACTTGGGTTGCCCACAACACGCGCACTCCCTTAGGCAACTTGGTATTGATGCCACGCACCCAGGCATTTTGCGGCCGCTCTGCCAAAGTATCGAAGTGCACAACCTGGGACAAGGCATGCACACCGGTATCAGTACGCCCGGCAGCGGCAACACGTACAGGATGCCCAGCCATTTCCGACAAGGCAAGCTCCAGCGTATCTTGCACTGCCAATCCATTAGGCTGACTCTGCCAGCCGCAGAAACCGGCACCATCATACTCAAGGCCCAAGGCCAGCCTCATATTGTCACGCCCTGCCAAAAATGCCTGTTCATAATGCTATTTTACCCTCGCTTGCCAAGTGTCGAAAAAACCGTCACGCCACACGAAAAAGCCGGGAATTTCCCGGCTTTTCATTACATGCTGGCAGATGTCAAGGCAAGTCATCCAGAATGGACTGGGCTTTTTCCCTCTGCCGCGGACCACCCTCTTTCAGGATTTCCTCTAGCAGTTCACGGGCACCTTCGTTATCCCCCATGTCCATATAGGCGGTCACAAGGTCAAGCTTGGTATCTACGTCGGCAGATTCTTCACCCAGGCCACCGGCATCCAGGCTTTCAGTTTCCACATCATCTCCTGCAACATCCAGGCTGATATTGGAGAAGTCGATATCCGCTGCGGCAGGGGCAAGCGCATCATCTTCTGCATCAAGGTCGAAATCCGGGAATACAATTTCCTCTGCTTCACTCGCGGCAGTGTCTGTCGCATTGTCGCTTTCGCCCAGGTCGATATCCCCAAAATCAAAGTGCGGCCCCTTGTCATTCTGGGAGTCATCTGCCGGAACCCCGGCTGCCGGCTCAGGAGCATCCAATGCATCATCCGGTACCGTGGACAAGCCATCATCTACTTCGGGCGCAGCAACCGCTTGTGCGTCATCTTCGGCAAAACTGATCTCCGGCAAATCGAAATCGATGCTGGACAAGCCGTCCTCTTCCAGCGAATCAGCCACGCCCGAATCCGGCGTCCTCTCCGCCGGGTTGGATAACTCGGTTTCGGGCAATTCTATTTCCGGCAAGTCAAGGTCTACATCGGGTGTTTCTAACGGAAAATCAACTGACTCTGGCTCAGGTAGGCTGTCAATCTCATCCAGCTCGGGAATCGAAAACTCAGGCACAGCATCTGACTCAGCCACAATACTTTCTTCGGTTTCATTCCCAGGCAACTCAGGCAGGTCAAAATCGGGGATGGCCGCATCAAGCTCCGCAATATCCAACTGCAAGCTACTCTTGGCCGGAGGTTCCGGCAGGTCCAGCGCGAAATCCAGACTGTTATCGGCATGCTGATCCGCAACATCTACATTGGACTCGGCATCACCCGATACAGTGACAGGCGTATCCAGATCAAAATCCAGTCCTGGCAGATCATCACTCTCTGTACCAATTGAAGCAATGCCCTCTTCTGTCTCGGCAAAAAGGGCATCATCCACGACAGAATCCTGCTTGTCTTCTTCGGCCGCCAGGACGCTTGTAGCTGCAATCGCCGCGCCAGCCAGTGCTGCACCTACAACATTACCGTCACTCACCTGTTGCCTGGACTGGTCAGGCTGGGACACATTTCCCGCAGAAGATGCAGCATCTGGCGCCTCAAATGCAGCTTTGACTTCATCAGCCTCTGAATACAGCGGATTATCCGGCTCAAGCTTGCGGCCCAGGGCTGCAACCTTGCTCCAGATAGGGTCGGCAGCACCCAGCGTAGTATAGATTTCACCTGCTACTGTTTCGAATGCAGAAGTGTCGTTACGCGATGCATAAATCTCAAGCAATTTGAGATGCAACTCATGACGCTGGGGCTCCTTGACGATCGCATCCTTGAGGATTTCCTCTGCCTGGGCATCACGGCCATATGCCATGTAGACTTCAGCCTCGGCAATCGGGTCAACGTCATGCGTGTCTATCATGCCGCCGGTATTCTGGGAGAAATCATTAAGGAATGATGTATCGCCAGTATTGACTGTAGCACCGACAGTATTGCCGAACACGGTATTGGGCTTGAGCCCGCCGGCAGTCAGGATACCTTTTTCGAAGCTGTCCAGTTCACGTTTACGCTTGTTGCGCATGTACAGCCAACCACCAAGCAGCAAGACAATCACGCCGGCAGCCAATGCGAGTGGCAAGGGATCGTCTCCAACCAACTCGTCAAGCAGACTCGGCTCTTCTACAGGAGGAGGTGCAATCGGGGCAGCTGCCGGCTGGGGTTCCGGCTTGGCTAGTTGCGCTGTATCCTCTGCTGGTGCTGTATCTGCGGCACTCTCGTGCGGAGCAGGCTGCTCTGCTGGCGCAGCAGCTTCAGGCTCCTGTTCGGAATTATTGGCCGGGGCTTCTAGTGTAGCTCCAGGGTTGGCAGGGCTTTCATCTCCGTTTTGCAGATTAGCCAGTGCCTGGTTCTTGATCGCCAGCAGCTTCTGCATGTCCGCGATTTGCTTCTCCAGCATGGCGGTACGCTCAGCAGCCTCATTCAGGCTTCTCTCCTTGGCGGTGAGCTCTTCCTGCATGGCATTCAATTGTGCCTGCGTGGCATTGCTACTGGAAAGCCTGACCACATCGCGTGGGCCATTGGCAGGTGGTGCCGCCTGATCCATTGCAGGTGAGGAAATGCGCCCAGAGGCAGATTGCTGAGCACCACCTTCGGTTGAAGGTACCGATTCGGCAGCAAGGTCAGCCAAACGGTTACGGTAGGCATTCCAGTCAGCAGTTTGTACCCGAACCTCACGCGTTGCGTCGCCAGGTGTAAGCTGCTGCAACTCGTTCGCGCTTGGCACACGCAGAATCTGGCCTACCTTCAGGCGGTTCATGTTATTGCCGGAGAAAGCCTCTTCATTGGCGCGGTATAACCCGACCAGCATCTGGTCAAGACTGACGCCCTGGACCTGGTGTTGCCGGGCGATTGCACTCAAGGTATCGCCGCTGGCGGTAATATAGGTTTGTGGTGTGGCAGGGGCAGGAGCTGGAGCAGCTTTTACTGGTGGTGGAACAGGTGTTGCGGGTATGCGTTGCGGGGCCGTATTGACGCCTGCAGGGCTTTGTGTCGCAGGCTCGGTGCTGGCTGGTACAGAAGGCGCGTCACCCGGAGGTAGCTGCACGCCGTTATAGACCTGCGCCTGGTTGTTATAGCCTGGCGGGTCAAGCAATACAGTGTATTCTCGCAGCAAGCGCCCCGTATCCCAGTCAACCTGGATCAGCATATCGAGGAAGGGGTCGCTGACTGCCTGCGAGGTAGTGAGTTTAAGGATGGGAGTCCCGTCAGCGCGCTTGCTGACATCCACCTTGATGGCATTGTGGATGGCGGTACGCTCCACGCCTTGCACATTGTAGGCTTCTTGCGGCGCAATGATCGCCGTCAGCGAGGCCAATTCATCCGGCGTGGTGGAAACGAGTTCAATTTCGGCGGAAAGCGGTTCACCAAGTCCAGATGTCACCGTCAAACGGCCCAAGCCCGCAGCCTGTGCGGCAATTGGCGCCAACGCCAACAATACCGCAAGCGTTATCCCTTTTAGTTTGGACTTATGCACTATTCCACCCTTAATCAACTTTAAATAGCATTATCTAAGCTAACATCAATCAGTTACAGTTTCAAGCTGATACATAACTTTACATTCTCAATGCCAGGCTGCGAGGTAGGAAACTGCCGGACTTTTAGACGCACAAAACCGAAACTGCCAACATCGGAGAAACAGCATCAGCCCATTTACCCAACATTGACCGATCAAGCGTTATGCCTCAACCAGGATGCGCAACATGCGGCGCAGAGGCTCCGCCGCCCCCCAGAGCAATTGGTCACCCACCGTAAACGCAGAGAGGTATTCATCCCCCATGCTCATCTTGCGCAAGCGCCCTACCGGGGTTTGCAAGGTACCGGTAATTGCAGCAGGACTCAACCGGCGCACAGTAGCCTCGCGCTCGTTAGGCACAACTTCGGACCAGGCGTTAGCTTCCGCCAGCATCGCGCTAATTTCATCCAGCGGCACATTGCGCTTGAGCTTAATGGTCAAGGCTTGCGAATGGCAGCGCATAGCGCCTATGCGTACACACAGGCCATCAATCGGAACGGGGTTAGACTCACGGCCAAGAATCTTGTTGGTTTCCGCCTGCCCTTTCCACTCCTCCTTGCTCTGGCCGTTGCCAAGATCCTTGTCTATCCACGGAATCAGGCTGCCCGCAAGCGGCACGCCGAAATTATCGACGGGGAAATCCTTGCTGCGCAGGGTTTCCGCAACCTTGCGGTCGATGTCCAGGATAGCCGATGCGGGATCCTGCAATTCGGCGGCCACACCCGCATGCACCACGCCCATTTGCCTGATAAGTTCGCGCATGTTCTGCGCTCCGGCACCGGAAGCAGCCTGGTAGGTCATGGAAGTCGCCCACTCAACCAGATCCGCCTTGAACAGGCCATTCAATGCCATAAGCATGAGGGAAACGGTACAGTTGCCACCGATCCAATTGCGGCCTCCTGATGCAAGCGCGCCTTTGATCACATCGGGATTGACCGGATCGAGCACGATCACGGCATCCTTTTCCATACGCAGGCTGGAAGCCGCGTCTATCCAATGCCCTTGCCAGCCATCGGCACGCAGCTTGGGGAAGATTCCATTGGTATAGTCGCCCCCCTGGCAGGAAACGATGATGTCCATGGCCTTGAGCTCTGTAGTCGACCTAGCATCTTTCAACGGCGGAATGTCGCGACCAATAGCAGGGCCGGCGCTACCGGCCTGCGAAGTGGTAAAAAAGACCGGCTCGATGTCCTTGAAATCACCTTCGGCAATCATGCGCTGCATGAGCACAGAGCCCACCATACCGCGCCAGCCGACAAAACCTACTTTGAACATTATCTCGTCCTGATTGATGCACATGCCACGCGGGCATGATGCCTATTCTTAATATTGAATTATAGTGCCGCAACTACTGCATCGCCCATTTCACTGCACTTGACCTTGCGCGTGCCTTCCGTCCAGATATCAGCAGTACGGTAACCTTGCTCCAGTGCCTTTTTTACCGCATTTTCCACCCGGCTGGCATTCGCTTCGTCATTGAAGGTATAACGCAACATCATGGCGGCAGAAAGGATGGTCGCCAGCGGATTGGCAATATCCTTGCCTGCAATGTCAGGCGCGGAGCCGTGGCTAGGCTCGTACATGCCCTTGTTGTCCTGGTCCAGCGAAGCGGATGGCAACATGCCAATGGAGCCGGTCAGCATGGAGGCTTCATCAGAAAGAATATCACCGAAAATATTACCGGTAACCATCACGTCAAACTGTTTTGGCGCACGGATCAGCTGCATCGCAGCGTTATCCACGTACATATGGCTGAGCTCGACTTCCGGGTATTCCTTGGCTACCTCTATCATGACCTGGCGCCAAAGCTCTGTGGTTTCCAGCACATTGGCCTTGTCCACGGAACAGACCTTCTTGTTGCGTTTCTGCGCAATGCCGAACGCTACATGGGCAATACGGCGGATTTCGGACTCGTTGTAGCGCATGGTATTGATGCCTTCGCGCTCGCCATTTTCCAACGTGGAAATGCCGCGTGGCTGGCCGAAGTAAATGTCGCCGGTCAGCTCGCGCACGATCATGATATCCAGTCCGGCCACTACTTCAGGCTTGAGGGTGGAAGCCGAGGCCAGTTCTGGATAAAGCAGCGCCGGACGCAGGTTGGCGAACAGGTTCAGTTCCTTGCGGATACGCAGCAGGCCACGCTCAGGACGCTGGTCGCGGGGCAGCGTGTCGTACTTCCAATCGCCCACGGCACCCAGCAATACGGCATCAGACTCCTTGGCCAGCGCCAGCGTTGCAGCGGGCAGCGGATCGCCCGCGGCTTCATAGCCTGCACCGCCGATAGGCGCTTCCTGCAACTCCAGGTTGATATTCAGTGCATTCAGCACCTTCACTGCTTGCGCAACAATTTCAGGACCAATACCGTCACCCGGCAATACTGCAATCTTCATAAAGGAATTTCCAGATTTTTTATTAAGAGTAATTAATTGAAAAGCCAGGGCTGGGCCTGTTTGTATTTAATTTCAAACGCCTTGATTTCATCGACATGCTGCAAGGTCAGGCCGATATCGTCGAGGCCGTTCAACAGGCAATGCTTGCGGAAAGCATCGACTTCAAAGGCATAAGACTGGCTATCCGGCGTGACTACGGTCTGCGTCTCAAGGTCGATGACCAGCTTGTAACCTTCGGTGGACTCAACCGCCTTGAACAGGGAATCAACGATTTCCGCTGGAAGAATAATCGGCAGTATGCCGTTCTTGAAGCAGTTATTGAAAAAGATGTCGGCATAGCTGGGCGCGATGATCGCGCGAAAGCCGAAATCCAGCAAAGCCCAGGGCGCATGCTCGCGGCTGGAGCCGCAGCCGAAGTTCTCACGCGCCAGAAGCACGCTGGCACCCTGGTAGCGCGCCTGGTTCAGCGGAAAATCCGGGTTGAGCGGACGCTTGCTGTTGTCCATGCCGGGTTCGCCATGGTCTAGGTAGCGCCATTCGTCAAACGCATTGGGACCGAAGCCGGCACGCTTGATGGACTTGAGGAACTGCTTTGGAATGATGGCGTCGGTATCGACATTGGCACGATCCAGCGGCACTACCAATCCGTTTAACTGAGTAAATGCATGCATAATGTTCTGACTATTTGGTTGATCTTTGAATGGCTTCGCCGGCTTTTTCAATATCCTTGCCGACGCCATGCACCGTATTGCAGGCTGTAAGCGGCAGAATGGCAAGCAACAGCGCTATGCTTGTGATGAGCTGTTTCATGCCGGCTCCTTAATTCAGCAACAGGCGCACATCGACGAAGTGGCCTGCCACAGCAGCGGCGGCAGCCATCTCCGGGCTTACCAAATGCGTGCGCCCACCGGGGCCTTGGCGGCCTTCAAAATTACGGTTGGAAGTCGATGCACAACGCTCGCCAGGCTCCAGCCTATCAGCATTCATGGCGAGGCACATGGAACAGCCTGGCTCGCGCCATTCAAAACCGGCTTCCTTAAATATCTTGTCCAGCCCTTCCTGCTCAGCTTGTGCCTTGACCAGCCCTGAACCGGGCACCACCATCGCCAGCTTCACGTTGGCAGCTACATGCTTGCCTTTAGCCACCGCCGCCGCCGCACGCAAATCCTCGATACGCGAATTGGTGCATGAACCGATAAACACCTTGTCGATATTGATCTGGTCAATCGGCGTATTCGCCTCCAGGCCCATGTATTGCAAGGCTCGCTCAATACCGCCGCGCTTGGTAGGGTCGGGCTCTTTCGCCGGATCAGGCACAGAACCATTGATCGCTGTCACCATTTCAGGAGAAGTGCCCCAGGTCACCTGAGGCTCGATCTCTTCCGCCTTCAGTTCAACCACGGCATCAAACCTGGCGCCTTCATCGCTATGCAAAGTACTCCAGTAAGCCACAGCCGCATCCCACTGCTCCGGCCTAGGCGCATAGGGACGGCCCTTGACGTAGTTGATGGTTGTCTCATCCACTGCCACCATGCCGGCACGCGCACCTGCTTCAATCGCCATATTGCAGAGCGTCATGCGGCCCTCCATGCTCAAGGAGCGGATGGCAGAGCCGGCAAACTCAATCGCATAGCCGGTACCGCCGGCAGTGCCGATTTTGCCGATGATCGCCAGCGCAATATCCTTGGCCGTCACGCCATGGCCCAGTTTGCCTTCCACCCGCACCTGCATGGCCTTGGATTTTTTCTGCACCAGGCACTGCGTCGCCATGACATGCTCAACTTCGGACGTACCGATACCATGGGCCAATGCACCAAAAGCACCGTGGGTGCTGGTATGCGAATCGCCGCATACCACCGTCATGCCGGGCAAAGTCGCCCCTTGTTCCGGACCCATGACATGGACGATCCCCTGGCGTACATCCCCCATCTTGAACTCAGTCACGCCAAAATCGGTACAGTTCTGATCGAGGGTTTCTACCTGCAGGCGGGAAATCGGGTCGGCAATCCCATGGCTACGATCTGTCGTAGGCACGTTATGGTCAGGCACTGCCAGCACAGAGTTGATACGCCAAAGCCTGCGGCCGGCCAATTTCAGACCTTCAAAAGCCTGTGGACTGGTCACTTCATGCACCAGATGACGGTCGATATAGATCAGTGCGGTGCCGTTTTCTTCACGCACCACATGAGAGTCAAATAATTTGTCGTAAAGCGTTCTTGCTGACATAGGGTCTTTCTAACGAATGCTGCTGCCAAAATTCCTTTAACGTTTCACCACGCAAAAGGTTTAGTCACGGAAATTGCCAAACTGCAAAGGGAAATCCGTCACAGATTTTTTAACAAAGGCAATCGCGTCCTGCAGCACATCACGCTTGGCGCCGGATACGCGCACCTCATCGCCCTGTATGCTGGCCTGCACCTTGAGTCCGCTATCCTTTAGCAGCTTGACGATTTTCTTTGCCAGCTCGGTATCGATGCCCGCCTTGATCTTCAATACCTGCTTGACCTTGTTGCCGGAAACCTTCTGCACGTCCTGGTGATCCAGCCGCTTGGCGCTGTCAGCCTCCTTTTTCTCCATGGCAGGCAACAGGATGGCCTTGATCTGATCGAGTTGGAAATCAGAGTCCCCATGCAAGGTCAGCAAGCTGTCTTTTTCATTCAGCTCGACAGCGGCGCTACTACCCTTGAAGTCGTAGCGATTGGCAATGGTACGGCTGGAAACATCGACGGCGTTCTTTAACGCAACCATATCCACTTCTGAAGAAATATCAAATGAAGGCATTGTCAGTTCTTCCTTTCAACTCATTTCATGCTTAGCCAAAAGCAATAAGCACCAATGGCTGGCCTGATAATGTAAACCTGAATTTAAAAACGCACCGCGGTCCTGCTTGCGTTGCGTATTGATCACTCTTCCAACTATCCACAGGCTTGAAACTGGCCTGTGCACCCGGATTTACTCAAAATGGCAAACGTAATCCAGTGTTTCAGTGGTTTCAATATCGAAACTGGAATTACCCGGCACGGTAAACTTTTCACCGGCCTGGTAGGTCTTCCACTCGGTTTCGCCCTGCAGGCGCACCCTGCACACGCCACCGTTGATTTCCATCAACTCAGGTGAACCGGTATTGAATGTCAGGCTGCTGGGGAAGATCACGCCTACCGTCGCACGGGTGCCATTCTGGAACAGCACGGTGTGGCTCACACACTTGCCGTCGAAATAAATATTCGCCTTTTTCTTGACGCTGACATGATCAAACTGGGCCACGGTAAATCTCCTGAAATCTCGTTATATTCTTGCATGGAAGCGCTCGCAGCGCTTCCTTCCTACTTCTTGTTGCGCAAGTTGGCTGCAATCCGCATGCGCAAGGCATTAAGCTTGATGAAACCGCCTGCGTCGCGATGGTCATAGGCCCCTGCATCATCCTCAAAGGTCGCGATTGTAGGATCAAACAGCGAATCCGTCTTCGAATCACGGCCAGTCACAATAACATTGCCCTTATACAGCTTGACCCTGACCCAGCCGTTGACAGTCTGCTGTGTATGATCGATCAGCGTCTGCAATGTCACACGCTCAGGGCTCCACCAGTAGCCGTTATAAATCATGCTGGCGTAGCGCGGCATGAGGTCATCCTTGAGATGGGCCACTTCGCGGTCCAGCGTGATAGACTCAATCGCACGGTGTGCCTTGAGCAGGATGGTGCCGCCCGGGGTTTCATAACAGCCGCGTGACTTCATGCCCACATAGCGGTTTTCCACCAGGTCCAGCCTGCCTATGCCATGCTTGCCGCCCAAACGGTTGAGCTCGGCCAACAGTTCATGCGGTTTCAATGCCTTGCCATTTAAAGAGATGGGGTCGCCATGGCGATATTCAATCTCCAGGTACTCCGCCTCGTCCGGTGCATTTTCCGGCGATACGGTCCAGCGCCACATATCCTCCTCAGCCTCGGCAGCCGGATTTTCCAGGTGGCGGCCTTCATAGGAAATATGCAGCAGGTTGGCGTCCATACTGTACGGGCTGCCGCCTTGCTTGTGCTTCATCTCGACTGGGATGCCGTTCTGCTCGGCATAGGCCAACAGCTTTTCGCGGCTCAGCAGGTCCCATTCGCGCCAAGGCGCGATGATCTTGATGTTTGAATCCAGCGCATAGGCGCCCAATTCAAACCGTACCTGGTCGTTACCCTTGCCGGTCGCGCCATGAGAGATGGCATCGGCATTGGTTTCATGGGCAATCTCGATCAGGCGCTTGGCAATCAATGGACGTGCAATTGAAGTTCCCAGCAGGTATTCGCCTTCATAGACGGTATTGGCACGGAACATGGGAAAGACGAAATCGCGCACAAACTCTTCACGCAGGTCGTCGATATAGATTTCCTTGACACCAAACTTCTTGGCTTTCTCGCGTGCAGGCTCAAGCTCTTCGCCCTGGCCGATATCTGCAGTAAAGGTCACGACTTCACACTGGTAAACATCCTGCAACCACTTCAGGATCACCGAGGTATCCAGGCCACCGGAATAAGCCAGTACGACTTTTTTCACATCACTCATTTAGCTGTTTCTTTCTCTATAAATCCAGTTCAATACTGCCAGTTAAACCCTGCCCAGCAGCAGGTATTCCATCAAGGCCTTCTGCACATGCAAGCGGTTCTCGGCTTCATCCCATACCACGGACTGCGCACCGTCTATCACTTCTGCCGCGACTTCCTCGCAGCGGTGCGCGGGCAGGCAATGCATGAACAAGGAATCCTTGCCGGCAATGCGCATCATGTCGGCGTCAACCTGCCAATCCTGGAAGTCCCGGCGGCGCTCCTCGTTTTCCGCCTCAAACCCCATTGAAGTCCACACGTCAGTGGTCACCAGGTCGGCGCCTCGCGCGGCTTCCATCGGGTCTTCAAATTCCTCGTAATGATCGGTGCCGTACAGGTTGGCCCGCTCCGGCTCCACCTCGTAACCCGGCGGGGTGGAAACGTGCACGTTAAAATCAAATACTTCCGCCGCCTGCAGCCAGGTGTTGCATACATTGTTGGAGTCACCGATCCAGGCCACCGTCTTGCCCTTGATCGGGCCTCGATGCTCGATAAAGGTATAGATATCCGCCAGTATCTGGCACGGATGGTATTCATTGGTCAGGCCGTTGATCACGGGCACGCGCGAGTTTGCGGCAAAGCGCTCGATAATCTCCTGCTCAAAGGTACGGATCATGACGATATCGCTCATGCGAGAAATCACCTGCGCCGCATCTTCTACCGGCTCACCCCGGCCCAGTTGGGAATCGCGGGTATTCAGGTAAATCGCGGAGCCGCCCAGTTGCTGCATGCCGGCCTCGAAGGAAAGGCGGGTACGGGTGCTGGCCTTCTCGAAGATCATCACCAACGTACGGTCGCTCAAGGGCCAATATTGCTTGTAGCTCTTGAACTGCTCCTTGATCCAGAGCGTACGGTCAAAGATATGCGCCAGTTCATCCCCGGTTAAATCATTTAACTGCAAAAAATGTTTGATTGCCATAGCATTTTGTCCAGGCATGTTAAGCCAGGAACCTCTTGATTAAAGGTGTCAGGATATCCACAACCTGCCCTGCCTCCTGCTCAGTCATGATCAGTGGCGGTAACAGGCGGATGACCTTGTCAGCGGTCACATTGATCAGCAAGCCTGCTTCCAGCGCCTGCTTGACGAGTTCGCCGCAAGGACGGTCGAGCTCTATGCCGATCATCAGGCCTGCATTGCGGATCGTCACGACGCCGGCCACGCCCTTGAGCTGTTCGGCAAAGGCATGGTGTATCCAGTTGCCCAATTGCTCGGCATGCGCCAGCAAGCCCTCTTGCTCAATGATATTGAGCGTGGCAAGACCAGCCGCGGAAGCCAGCGGATTGCCACCAAACGTCGAACCATGCTTGCCATAGGTAAACACATCGGCCGCCGCGCCATGCGCAAGACAAGCGCCGATCGGCACGCCGGAACCCAGGCCCTTGGCCAGCGTCATCACATCCGGAATCACATCGGTGTGCTGGAATGCAAACCAGGTACCGGTGCGGGCAACCCCGCTTTGCACTTCATCCAGCATCAGCAACCAGCCACGCTCGTCACAGACTGCGCGCAAGCCCTTGAAATAAGCCTCGCTATCCTTGGGCACATTGATACCGCCCTCACCCTGAATCGGCTCCAGCAGGATCGCCACCACATTGGGATTGCTCGCGGCCACCTGTTTCACCGCTTCAAGATCATCAAAGGGCACACGGATAAAACCGCTGACCAGCGGTTCAAAACCGGCCTGTGTCTTTCGATTGCCGGTCGCTGAAAGTGTTGCCAGGGTGCGACCGTGGAAAGCGCGCTCCATGACGATAATTTCCGGGCTCTCTATCCCCTTGTTGTGACCATACAGGCGTGCAAGCTTGATAGCGGCCTCATTGGCCTCACAGCCGGAATTACAGAGAAATACTTTATCCATGCCGGAAACCTGGCACAGCTTGTCGGCCAGGCGTGCTTGTTCGGCGATGCCGTAAACATTGGAGACATGAATCAAACGGCCAGCCTGCTCGCTAATAGCAGCCACAAGGCCGGGATGGGCGTGTCCCAGACCATTGACCGCAATACCGGCCAATGCGTCGAGATAGCGTTTTCCTTCTGTATCCCACAACCACACACCTTCACCTTTGGCAAAAGTGACTGGCTGGCGGGCATAGGTATTCATCAAGTGATCAGACATTGAGTTAAGCGCCTCAAGGTTAAGTCAAGTTTTAGAGCCTAAACAGGCTCTTAGAGCTCAGAAACAAAAACGGCGGCATTAGCCGCCGTCCACAGCATATTCCGGCGACTTCAACGAACGCGTGCGCGCTTTTTCAGCAGTCGAATTGCTGCCAGCACGGCCAAACCAATTCCCACCTTTCGCATTGCAGCTTTCATTGAAACCATCCTTTTATCATCCCAAGCCCTTGCTCAGGATATCAAAACAAGCCAGAAACTTTTGCTTCCTGACTGCCAAAAAACCTTGTACATCAAAGGGCCAAGAGTAGCGTAATTCCAGAGTTTAGGCAAGAATCCAATTTGCTTTTCACGGTATCAAACTGTCATAAAAATGAAACCCTCAATGGCAATGGGTTTAAAAAAAACCTGCTTTAGGGCAAAATCTAATGTTCGCTTGAATTGATGCGTTAATTTACAGACCGTCCGCCATGGTATCACTTGCTTCCGTTACCACTCTGCCCTATCAGGGCCAATATCCGCAATTCAGCACGCAATTGCCGGTATCCTGGTACGTGGACCCTGCCATTTATGCGCTGGAACAGCAACACCTGTTTGCAAACGCTCCGCAATACATTGGGCATGAGCTCATGGTGCCGGAAATTGGCAGCTATCGCACCCTGGAGTGGATGAACAATGCCAAGACGCTGATCCGCAATGAAAACGGTATAGAACTCATCAGCAATATCTGCCGCCACCGCCAGGCGCTCATGCTCAAAGGCAGCGGCAAGGCCAAAAATATCATCTGCCCCCTGCACCGCTGGACCTACGATACTCATGGCAAACTGTTAGGCGCGCCGCACTTCAAGGAAAATCCTTGCCTCAACCTCAACAAATCTGCTTTAAAAAGCTGGCAAGGCCTGTTGTTCGATGGCAAGCGCGACATTGCCCAAGACCTCAATAAGCTTGGCTGCAAGCAGGATTTTGACTTCACCGGCTACATGCTCAACCGCGTGATGGTGGATGAATACAACTTCAACTGGAAAACCTTTATTGAGGTTTATCTTGAAGACTATCATGTCGGCCCGTTCCACCCTGGCCTGGGTAATTTCGTTGATTGCGAAGAGCTCAACTGGGAATTCGGTGATTGGTACAGCGTGCAAACCGTAGGCGTGCACAAGGCTTTGCAAAAGTCAGGTTCGCGCATCTATGACACCTGGCAGCATGAAGTGCTGCGCTACAACAAGCAACAACAGCCGAAATATGGCGCCATCTGGATGGTGTACTATCCCTTCCTCATGATCGAGTGGTATCCGAACACACTGGTGGTTTCCAATATCATCCCCAGGGGGCCGGAAGCCTGTACCAACGTGGTGGAGTTCTATTACCCCGAGGATATTGCCCTGTTCGAGGAAGAGTTCGTCGCGGCACAACAGGCGGCTTATACCGAGACTGCCGTGGAAGACATGGAAATCTGCCAGCGCATGCACGATGGCCGCCGCGCCCTGGCAATGCAGGGCCTGGACGAGCGTGGCCCCTACCAGCATCCAATGGAAACCGGCATGCAGCATTTCCATGCCTGGCTGCACAGGCAGCTCGACCCGCATAGCAAATAAACCCATCAGGCAGCCATGCTGCCGCCCAACTCGTCGCCTGTGACATCAGGCCGGAAAGATAAACCTTGAACCTACCCAGACTTGGCAGCTTGTGGATGCTGGTTGCCGCCTTCTTTTTTGCCATCATGGGCGTTCTGGTCAAGCTGGGCGCCGAGAAATTCGGCAGTGCCGAACTGGTGTTCTACCGTTCGCTGTTCGGTTTGTTGTTCATCATTTTCGTGGCCCGCTATCGCCAGGTGTCGCTCAAGACCCGGCTGATCAACACGCACATGAAACGCGCCATCCTCGGTTTCGCCTCGTTGATCTGCTTTTTCTTTGCCATCAGCGAATTGCCGCTTGCCACTGCCGTCACGCTCAATTACACCTCGCCGCTGTTCCTGGCCATGGCCATGCCTTTCATGTTGCATGAAAAGCCGCGCAAGATCTTGATCCTCGCCGTGATCATCGGCTTTATCGGCGTTGCCCTGTTGCTGAAGCCCAGCCTGCATATGGATGAATTGATCGCCGGGACAATCGGCCTGCTCTCGGGTGCAATGGCTGGTGTTGTCTATGTGCATGTTACCCAGCTGGGACGCGCTGGCGAGCCAGACTGGCGCACAGTGTTCTACTTCACCCTGGTCTGCACCATAGGCGGCGGATTATGGATGCTGTTTTACCGCTTCACACCGCTGGAATGGGCTGACCTGCCCTTGTTATTGGGCCTGGGCGTGTCTGCTACCATCGCCCAGTTGGCATTGACGCGGGCCTATCGTACCGGCAGCCCGCTCGTCGTAGGCAGCTTGGCTTATACCACCGTCCTGCTCGCCAGCCTGTTTGGCATCCTGATCTGGGGTGAAACCCTTTCATCCGACCGTTGGCTTGCCGTCGGCCTCATCGTTCTCAGCGGCATTATCAGCGTATCTGCTACGCCTAAGCCAAATAAAGGTTAAACTTTGGCCCAACGCATCCGTAGAATATGAAATGAACCGAATGCTTTTCCGCCAGCTTGCCACAACTGCACGCACCGCCCTGCTTGCCCTCGCATTGGCATGCAGCCTAACTGGGTGCATAGGCGGACCGATTGCGCAGCAGGTTGCTTCATCATTGCTGATGCGGGCTGCCGACAAGGCAACTTCTGACGCATATGACTCTTATCTAATCAAAGGCCCATCTGGCTCCATACCGTCATCGAACACGGCAGCCGTCATTCCCGGCCATAGCAGTGCACATACCGCTGCCATAGCGCAACAACCACAGCTTGATGAATATTGGGCAGCCTTTCTCAATGCAGGATTTACCGAAATCAAACCGACAGAGGAACCCCTGCCTGAAACTACATCGGCTTCAACACACAGCCCATCTCAATCCAACACAATCGCGACGAGCGAGCTTGTAGCGGTGGAAACCTGGAATCTGCTGCTCGGAGAGGAAAAACAAGTCATTCTGGAACAGGCACGGCTACGCGGCAACGATTTGCCGCCAATGCAAGAATGGTCGAGCTGGCAAGTGGCTGTCGGGGCATCCAGAACCACGCCACAATCGCCCGTCACGTTCCTTGTGCCACCCGATCTGGGCCGCATCGGCAGCGGCCAGGAATTACTGGTGGAAATATCCCTTCAAGGCGATCTGAATATTGCACGCTACCGCATGCAATCCAACCGCGCGTTGGCGCAGGCTGCCGGCCAGCCATCCTCCTCTAGCCAGCCCTGAGGCTAGCTTGCAGTCGCGCTATTGATCAAGGATCAATCAGGCCGGAACGCATGGCAATCAAGGCAATCTCGGCTGAGTTATTGGCATTGAGTTTTTGCTTGATGTTATAGAGATGCGTCCCCACAGTACGTGGAGATAAGGACAAAGTCTCGGCAATTTCATTGGTTGTCTTGCCCTTGGCCAATGCCATGAACACTTCAAACTCCCGGTCAGACAACACATCCACGGGGTTTTCCTGTCCAGAGATTTGCTGAATCGCCATTTGCTGCGCGACGTTGGCTTCGAGGTACATCTTGCCGCCAGCCACCGTGTGAATCGCCTTAATCAATTCCTCGGCAGCACTGCGCTTGGTGAGATAACCCATCGCCCCCGCATTAAGCACTCGCTTTGGATGCACGGAATCCTCATGCGCCGATAGTACCAGGATGCGCGCATGCTCATCCTTGGCCTTGATGCGGTCAATGGCTTCCAGGCCGCCAATGCCAGGCATGGTGATGTCCATCACCACCACATCGGGCTTGTGCTCCTGATAAAGCTTGATGCTCTGCTCGCCGCTCTCGGCCTCGGCAATCACCTGGATCGCCTGGTCGGATTCAAGCAGCAGCTTGAAACCCATGCGCACCACGGCATGGTCATCCACCAGCATTACCTTGATCGTTGCACTCATGATGTGATTTTCTCCGGAATCGTCACAGATATCGTGGAACCCTGATCTGGCAGAGACTCTATGCTAAAACTGCCATACAAGGCCTGGGTACGCTCCCGCATCCCTAGCAGCCCGAAATGGCGGCTCTGGTCCACATTACACATATTCATGCCGATGCCATTATCCTTGATCGAAAGCGTGAGCGTACCATTTTCATGCCTGGAAAGGCTGATATCAATGCGATTCGCCCGCGCATGGCGCAAGGCATTGGTCACGGACTCTTGCACGATGCGATAGAGATTGATATTGAGGCTCTCACCCAGCAAGTCCAACTTACCTTCCAGATGCAGGTTGAACTTGACGTCCGGGTTTTGCGCCTGCCAGCTTGCTACAGCATCCCGCAATGCCTCGGACAGGCCAAGGTTATCCAGCGACCCCGGCCTGAGGTGGCGAATGATATTGTGCATGCCGTCATAAATATGGTTGGCGGCCGACACAATGGTCTGTGCGCTGGCCTCAATCCCGGGCATTTCAGTCTTGGCCTTGTTGGCAATTGCCACGGCAAACGTCTTGATCGCCGTGACATATTGTCCCAACTCGTCATGCAGCTCGCGTGCCAGGCTGCGGCGCTCGTCTTCGATATGCCGCTGGATCAAATGAGTCAGTTGTCGGTTTTCCTCCAGCTTGCGCGCGGTTTCCTCTGCAAGCTTGCGTTCGGTAATATCCCGCATACTGCAAATCTCGCCAATAATCGCGCCGGTTTTCGGGTCCATCAACGGTGCGGCAGAAAGAGACACATCCAGCAACTTGCCGTCACGCGCCACGCGTTGCGTGTCGTAATGTTCCACCTGGCCTTTGGAGATGATGTCGGCCATGTTGCGCTCAAGCTCGCTTTCATGATCGGGCGGCATCAACAAGCTGGCTGACTTGCCGATGATATCCTCTGACGCATAGCCAAACATCCGTTGCGCCGCAGGGTTCCAGAATGAAATATTGCCATCAAGATCATGAATCATGATCGCATCAGCCGCCTGCTGCACAATCAACGCCAGGCGACGGTTTTCCTCCGTTCGGTCACGCAGGGATTCGCCCATCAGGTTGAAATTCTGCGCAATCCGTGAAAACTCCGGCACCCTGTACTTGGGCAGGCGCACGTCAAGATCACCCTGCTCCACCCTGGAAATCGCCTGCAGGATATCGTTTGCAGGCCTCAGCCATCGCCCCAGCATCCAATAGATCAAGACATTCAATACCACGAAAAATATAGTCTCGATCCATAACAGATTCTTGAACGCAGCCCAGGACTCCCGGATCGCCCCAGCTGCATCCGAAGCCACCACCAGCATGCCAAAACGGATACGGCGCGATACCACCTCCGGCTCCGGCTCGACCATGTGGGCAAACCAACCGGGAGGAGTCTCGTTAGCGCGATAAGTAGAAGGCGGCGACTGGTACATCAACTCACCCTGCGCGTTGTAAAGGAAAATCTCGCTACTGCGCACATGCCCGAGCGACTGCAAAAACGTATGCATCACATCATGCGTATAACCCCACTCCGGGTTCTGCCGCGAATTGATGATGACAGTATCAAGCAACTGCACCGTCACCCGCGTCGCCGCCTCCACACTCTCTTCCGTGGAGATGCGCATGCCCTTGATCACCACATAGCCCACCGCCACCATCAACAGCAGCAGCAGAGTGGTAATGAGGAGATTGAATCTGACACGTAAGCTCATAATAAATTATCCAATGGACTGCTCACCCCGCGCGCGCCCTTGTTCAATACATGGGTATACATCATTGTTGTCGAAACATCGCTGTGACCCAACAGCTCCTGCACAGTACGGATATCGTAACCGCCCTCAAGCAAATGGGTAGCGAAACTATGGCGAAACGTATGCGGCGTCGCATGCTTGGCGATACCGGCATCCACCACAGCCTGCCTCACCGCACGCTGAATCGCCTGATCCTGCACGTGGTGGCGCCTTGCCTGCCCTGCCTCACCATCTCGCGGATCAGTCGACAACCGCGCAGAAGGAAACACATACTGCCATCCCCATTCCCGGTTTGCATTCGGGTATTTGCGCTGCAATGCATAAGGCAGATATACCGAACCATATCCTGCCGCCAAATCCTGTTCGTGCAATACCTTTACCTTCTTCAAATGCTCCCGCAAAGGTTTCACCAACACCTGTGGCAACATCGTCACCCGGTCTTTAAATCCCTTGCCGTCCCGAATCAGAATCTCGCCACGGGCAAAATCCACATCCTTCACCCGCAAGCGCAACACCTCCAAAATCCGCATTCCCGTGCCATACAACAAACTGACAACCAGATGATGGGTCCCGCTCAAGCGCGCCAATACCTGCTGAACCTCCTCAACCGCCAGCACAACCGGCAATCGCCTGGGCGCTTTCGCACGCTCCACCTTGTCCAGCCAGGGCAACTCAACTCCCAATACCTCTTTATACAAAAACAACAATGCGCTTTTCGCCTGATTCTGCGTTGAAGCAGCCACCTTGCCTTCAACTGCAAGATAAGTTAAAAACTGCTCAACCTCGGCAGCACCCAACTCCCGCGGATGCCGCTTGCCAAAATGCAAAATGTACCGTTTAATCCAGTCAACATAAGCCTGCTCAGTGCGGATGCTGTAATGCTTGAGGCGGATTTTACCCCGCACCTGATCGAGCAGTTTTGGCGATGAATTGTTTGACGGATGCATTTTTAAAATTTAGGCCGCACTAAAAAATACTAACTTAATGATTACACTATACATTAAATTAAATATCATCAACCAAAAAACCCATTTGACGGAAAATAAAGCGTCAAATAGGATGGCTACTTTACGTTAGCCATTACTCGAGATCATGAACCGTCTACTTGAGATTGGATTTCAGCCCGCTGGTCACTGGTTCCTAGCCGAAGGAAAACTAAAGTTCGACCTCACTCGAAATGCGACGCAGACGAATATCCTCTACGCTTTTGTATGCGATGCAGAAGTGATGTATGTGGGCAAAACTATCCGAACGCTTGCAGCCAGAATGGCAGGCTACAAAACACCGGGAAAAACTCAGACGACGAACATAAATAACAACCAAAGAATCATTGAATTACTTGAGCATGGAGCGGTCATTGAAATACTTGCATTACCTGACAACGGCCTTCTACACTACGGGAAATTTCATATCAATCTCGCCGCCGCACTTGAGGATGACATCATTCGCAAGCTCGATCCACCATGGAATGGTGGCAAGCCCGAAAAGATTACGGATTCAGAAACCGAATCTCCGCATATTCTGCAGGAATTGACCTCCACTCCTGCAGAAAATTTTAGCTTCATCCTACAGCCCACATACTACCGCTCAGGGTTCTTCAATGTAGGAGTATCCTCTCAGAAGTATATTGGTGCTGACGGCGAGACGATAGAGATATTCTTGGGTCAAGCTATCTCACCGATTCTTGGCACAATAAACCGCAGAGCTAATACCAATGGCACACCCAGAATTATGGGAGGCACAGCAGTGCGAAATTGGTTTCAGAAGAATGCAAAAGCCATGGACCGTATTGGCGTCCAAGTTCTTTCTCCAAATTCTATACGCCTATCAATAAACGGCTAACCAATCAATCAACCGGACTTGCCTTCGGCAAGCCGGTTATCTCAAACGTTAGAACTAGGGAGCACAAATGAGCCAACCTGAACAAGAAAATCAATCATCATCCCGTTGGTGGGAGTTTTACGCTGTCCGATATGGAATGGGTAGCGTTGTAGGTGCTGTTATTTTTTTCTTCTTATGCAACACAAACCCCATTCTTAAGCCGATGCTGTTCGGTGCGGAAGCTGGAAAAATTGATGGCACTTTGCTTGCATTGCTTGCAGGCTATGGCTTAGCTTATTGCTACATTGCAAGTGCCCCTATATTGGTTTTCCATGTCGGTAGATTCTTGCTCGATATAGGCAAAAATGCTAAAGCCCCTTATTGGCGAGTGGCACTCTTACTTATACCGCCTGTGATAGCAACCGCGGTTTTTTTCTTTACTCGGTCAATGTCTGGCGTAGTCCTTTACTTTTACTCTTTGGTGTTTGCGCTCGCTTCTCTTGTTCTCTGGCCGCAATATATCGCTATTATTGCCACTCTCCTAAAAAGCAAAGAATTATTAATTTTCTACCAAAAACTTGCAAACAAACGTAGTGCAGCCAAAGGTGGGATTGTAGATTCTTATAAGCATATGCGAGAACACGGCAACTCGTTCTCTATTGTCGTTCTCGAAATAGTGCTAGGAATTGTCTTGTTTACCGCTGGTAACTTTGAAACATTTTCAACTGGCGTAGTGTCGTCATCAAAAGAAATTTACGTGCTTCCATATGTAATGATTATTTTGGCTTGGATACTTCCCGCTTCATCAGTTTGGTTGGTAGGCACATTATTTGAGCGTCAGTTTAGTGGGGTGTAGTTCTAACCCATCATTCAAGCGGGACGCCTAACGGCGCCCCTTAATTCAAACGTTAGAGCGCACATGGACGTATCCGCACCCCAAGAACTGATCAGCTACTACTCATCCGGCAAGCCGCTAGTTTGCGAGCTGGACGCCGATCCTTACCTTTGCGAATTTTGGCCGCTCAGCGAGCTTGTCACTTACAACCAGGAGTACGAGGTTCCCAAGTACGCTCCGGGCTTCTTCGGGTTCGCTACAAGCGGCGGCGGCGAAATGTTTGCAATCTCGCCCAGCGGCTCCGTCGTGCATCTTCCCTTCATTGGCATGGCACCATCGGCCGCACTTACACTTGCTCCTACGTGGAGCGCATTCGAGGCGCAACTTCGTGGTGCGCTCTAACCAGTCGTCCAAGCGGACGCGCGTACCGCGCGCCGCTTAACTCCAGCGTTAGGCATATCCTTCCAACATGGCTGATTTCCCACTTCTAGTTAATTTTTCCGTCGTTAGCGTAAGCGTATCGGACGAAATAACAATATCAAACGCACTACCTACTACGAGACGCCGCCTCTCGCTCGTTCTTCGCGCTCGAATAGATACTGAAATTCAGTTGTCATCTGGCGAGTTACTGGAATCTATGGATATCCACCTCAGCCTTGTGGCGGGATTGGCATCTGCTCAAGAATTGGCCACTGAGTTAACTGAAGAAGACATAGGATTTCTAATCCACACTACCTCTACGTACGAGCCACCTTTCATTCATGGTGCTGTGCTATGGCCAGACGTACTTTTGCCATATCACTTGTTAGCCAAAGGTCTCCGAGCAAATGTGCTGCTTACTATTTCTTCATTGCCGCAGCTACTTAATCACGAAGAACCACATGTCTGGCAATCAGGTCGTAAGGAGCTGCTCCGTATATCTAGCTACTCCATTGGTTGTGCCAACGATTCGGCCCATGAACACTCTGTCTAACCCTTCGGTCAAGTGGGGTGCTCCGCCGACAAGTCGGCTCCGTACCCCTTACCTCAAACGTTAGAACTGATCATGACGCCTGAGAGAATTTTTGCGGCAGAGTCATTTGGTGCGGAGCTTCACGAACTCACGAATGAAATAGAGATATTGTCGACGATAAAGAACCGAACCGCATCAGCCTGCTTTGGTATCGCCCAAGACCATCACGCTGCAATTGTGTTCCTGATGAAGAACACCTTTTATTCCTCTAGCTTTGCGTTGCTGCGCTCGCTTTTCGAGGCCTACCTGCGGGGCCTTTGGCTAAAGCATTGCGCAACCGAGGAGCAAGCAAACGATTTTTTCAAAGGCGCGGAACCCTCTAAAACGATGGTTGCCGAGATAGAAGCAATCCCAGATTTCTCTGATGGTATTTTATCTCGCATAAAAAAAGAAAACTGGGGCTTCATGTGCGCCTTTACACACACAGGGGGTCTGCATCTTCAACGCTGGCAATCACCCGACGCAGTCGAGCCAAAATTTGATGATGAAGAGCTTGAAGAGTGTCTAAACTGCGCCGAACTGTTCGGGGCTATGGCTGGCTTGGAGCAGGTGCAACTTAGAAAGTCTGGTGACACTGGTGCGAACGTCTTACAGTTAATACAAAAGAGATGGCCGTGAAAAGTTCTAACCCATCATTCAAGCGGGACTGGCTAAGCCAGCCCCTTAATTCAAACGTTATGCATGCTCAAGGAAAAACTGTGGGTCTAAAAATACATTCAATTGCTGAAATACCCGAGAATGTTTCTCGCAGTTACTATTTATACGTCCTTGATTATTACAATTGGGACGAACCAATTGCTAACACCCTCCGAGCAAATTTTGATCGTATGGCTGAATTTGCTTCAAAAAATGACGCTGTGGTAATTCAGCCATTGGGGGAAAGTCACTTTTATTCCGAACTGCTGTCATGGGAAAGTATTAACGGCATTAAACCCGAAGAGCTTCTTCCAGCTATTCTTGTAACAACAATCCATCCGAAGTATTTTTTAGAGCGTGACAACAAGCAGTGTCGCGGTGAGCCAATACCTGAAGATAAACTTATTTTTCTAAAACTAAAAGACACATGTAAACAACCATCAGATGTTGTGGCACTGATAGAGAAAATATTTACTGATATTAGAAACAAAAAAGAAATAAGCAATTTTCAAGTTGCAAAAAAACAAAACGCTGGGGTTGGCAGGGCATTAGTTGACGCACTAATTCTTGAGCCGAATTTTTCGGGTATTGGTGTTGATTTAAAGAAGCTGTTCTCAAGGTCTAATTAAACAATGCATAACCCATCCATCAAGCGGGACTTGCTATCGCAAGCCCCTTATCTCATGCGTTAGGCCGCTCTGCAAATGCGCTCGCAATCCGAAATCCTCAGAGACATCGCCCAATTCGAACCAGCAGACGGGGTATGGTTGCCGCTGGATGATCTTCTCAATGAGCTTTGGGCGCTAGGTCAGCTGCCAATCGACGTGCTGCCTATGCTCTTTGGAGTCTTTGAGAGATTCCCGGAGGAGGATGGCGCTGGGGTGTTCTGGTCAATCGTCCACGGAGTCGAAGCCCTTCCATACAGCTACGGGCCCTTGCTCCGGGAATCGTATAGCCGGGCACCGTCAGAGATGGGCAAGGTAATGCTAACCAGGCTCGCCAACTCACCGGGCGCGGCCTAACAATTCATTCAAGCCGACGCCGCTTCGCGGCGCGGCTTAATTCAGGCGTTAGGCATACGTAGTTCGACATGGTAAGTGATGAGCGCTAGAATTGCCCCATTGGTTCTGAATGGAGTCCAGATCATGAATACTCAACTCTTGCAGCAAGCTCGTGTGCTCGACATTGACGAGCAAATCGAACTGGTTGAAGCCATCTGGGATGGCATTGTTAGCCGTGGTGCCGCGCCATCGTTGACCGAAGCGCAGAAAACGGAACTTGACCGCCGCCTCGCAGACCACCGTGCCAACCCCGATGATGTAGTTCCCTGGAATGAAGTAAAGGCTGCCGCTCTTGCCAAAATCAGGCAATGAGTTTGCCCGTTACTTTCCATCGTGCCGCCAGTACAGAGTTCATCGAAGCAAGTGCGTGGTATGAAACCAAGCGAGTTGGTCTTGCTCTTGAGTTCATTGCTGAGATTGACCGCTGTGTATCGCTGGCATCTAAACACCCTCTCCAGTTTGCCATTGTTCGCGAGGACGTTCGACGCGTCGTTGCAAATCGTTTCCCGTACAGTGTTTATTTTCGCGAAGAAAAACATCGCATTGTTGTCCTCGCAGTATTTCATGGCAGCAGAGACCCTGCCATTTGGCAAGCAAGAGCCTAACCCTACGTTCAACCTGGACTCCGCAAAAGCGCGGAGCCGGTTAACTCCACGTTATGTGTATCGAAAAACCGATTCTGAACCACTTAGGAGAATTTTATGAGCACGTATATTCTGACCGTGGCTTGGGTGCTAAGTAACATTTTTTGTATTTATATTGCGAAAATTCGCCATGTAAACCCGACTTTAACTTGGAGGCTGTTCGCGGTTATTTTGGGGCCGTTGGCAATACCATTGGTTTTTTTTGCAAAGCCAGAGAAACCGGTCGAGACCAGTTAAGAACCTGTGGGCAGACACATAACCAAGCGCTCCAGCCGACGTGCTTCGCACGCGGTTTGGCTTCGGCGTTGGGCTTAAAGGAGAAGCTCTTGAAGAGAAAGTTCGTACAAGCGCTCATGGCTGCTGGAGCCAGCTTGTTCTTCATTCACGCATTCTTGTCTCTTTCCTCGTATGCGTGGCAAGATGTTGCGTCCGGTTTAGGTGTGGCATGTATCTTTGTCGCATTGGCACTGTGGCCAGATATTCTGCTTAAGCCAGTCACATTTCGACTAAACGAGCTACAAGCGCCGCCAGCCACTTCCCTTGGTTCAGCCTTTGTCGGTATCGGCTTTTTTGCGATTGCGGGAGTCTTTAAATGGTTGCTGTGAGCAGCGGCCCAACTAGGCGCCCCAGCCGACGGTCAGGGCGATAGCGTTGTTCTTCGTTGCTCCGCTAAAGTTGTTTGACAGGCTCCGGACTGCTTGCCGTATCGCAGTTTGCCGGTTAAGTTTTAATTTGCGCGTTGATGCCGCTGTTCATGTCAGCCAGTGCGGAAATGCGCGGTTCTATGCCATATGCGATAGGTGATTTATGCGAAGCTTGCTTGATTTTAGTTCTGGCTCGGCAATTCTGACGACCTTGCTGATCCTGGCCCTGATGTCTGTGATAATGGTCGGCATCCGTCTTATTTTCATGCAGACTTTTCAGCGCTGGCGTGAGCGTGAAAACCGTCAGATCAACGAACGATTAAAGGTGCTTATCGCAGCCTACAAAGTGCTGGGAGGTTCCTTTACTGGTGAACTGGCCGTTGATCCTGCCCATTTGCGTGATTTGCGGCAGTCTGTTGGCGCAGTGGATGATTTGAGCGCCATTGCCAGCGCTTCCGAGCGCCGCAGGCGTATCCGCGATGCTGTTGAAACGGCATTGTCAGATATTGTTTTACTGGGCACGGAAGAACAGGTTCGGCTGGCGGCGCAGGCTGCTAACGATATGGTGGCAGGGAAAAATATCGAAACTGCCGCACTGGTGGTTTCATTGCGTAATTTTATTCGTCAGTCCCTGGATTTAACACCAATTCCGGCAGGTATCACAATCCCTAATCAAGGGCCAATACGCGTTATTACAGGCAGCAACAATAGCAAACGAAGCGGCGAGCCTAGTGGCAAAGGGGGCGGTGGGAATGACGGCGGCGGTGCTTCTGGCGGTATTGCACTGACAGGTAGCAGCCAGATAAGCGACACACCCTGAATCAGTATTGTTCATGCTGAAAAGTGTCATCACAATATTAAAAACTGGCGTGTCGACTATATAGCCAAACAGGAGATTCGATTCTTGAATCATGGAGAGACACATGGCAACTGACAACATCGTTAAAGGCCCGGCTTCTTACTTCCCATCCATTGAGAAGACCTATGGGAAACCTGTTACCCACTGGTTCAAGGTTCTCGACTCTCTCAAGGACAAGAAGCACATGGAGCAAGTCGCCTTTCTCAAGGAACAACATAAGATCAGGCACGGTCATGCGAATGCGCTTGTAGCATTCCATCGGTCTCAACATGAAGCCTAAGCACGTATTCAAGCCGATGTCACTTTCGTGGCACGGCTTCATACGCAGGCATTAGAGACTCAGAAATGACACCAACGAAATCCTGCCCCGTAGTGCTGCGCAATGGCGTACGGGATTAAAGCTCTTTAGTGAGGTCATGCTGGAACACAGGAACCATCCATTGTTTCTTGCGTTCCAGCCACATTTCAAAGAGTTCATGAAAGAACTCAAAAAAGGCTCAAAAGATACCTGACATTTCACCCATCCCGGACGCGCTGAAGCACGTCGGTTATGTGGGGCGCCTGCCAGAAACTGGATTGCTGGAGCACGATGCTCTTTATAGAAAGACGGAGCAGCCATATATCTTTTGCGATTGGAGACCACCGCATATCTATGGGAGGGAAACCTTGTGTCTGATAGCCAAGTTGCCGATTTTGGGCGGGATATGCTGGAAATCCCATCATGACATGCTCGGGTTTTGCGGTGTGTGCTTAAGGCCTATAATCTCGTCATGGCGAATAAACATAAAGAAATTTTCAATCTTGGCATTGCCACTATCGTTGGCACAATAGTCGGCCTTAGCCTGGAAAACCTGGCCCTAGGTGCCATCACCGGCATTGCAGTAGGCATTGTGCTTTCAATCATCAACAAGCCAAATTAATCGCTTCAAGGTGAATGTGCCCTCCTTCTTATCACAGGATCATGTTATGAACCTGATGAATGTACCATGATGGTTTTCCAGATAAATTATGCATTGCTGCTGCGTGGCATAGCAGCCTGACCATTGGAGAAAACAGGAATGCCTCTTAGCGACCAGCAGAAAATCGATCTGTTTGACCGTATCTGGCAGGAGTATGTCAGCACCCATGGCTTGGGTGGCATGTCAAAAAGTGACTTCGATGCGCTTTTGCTCTGGGAATATGCACAAGCCATGCAGACTGCTGACACATTCCACCTGAGCTCTGTATTCCGCATACGCGAATCCCGCGCCAAGAGCCTGCTTGAAAGCGCGGCAATCAAGTTTAGCCAACTGACAGAGGCCGAGGCATGGTCGCAACTTCTCAGCGCACTTGCGGGCGTGCATTATCACGTTGAGAGCCTGGAAAAAGGCCAGATGCGCTTTCACCTCAAGACACCATTGCTATTCCGCTATTTGCAAAACCAGGCGCGGCTTGCTGATGACAGCCTCATTTTCAACAGCACTTCAGAGTATGTGATCGGCAATCTCGCCACGCTCTACCGCATCCTGGATGCCTGTTGGGAAGAGCAGGCTTTTGGATCCAATTGGCAAGGCAAACAGCTGGAGCAGGCACGTAAAAATATCCGCAATATCATTGGCCGTATAGGAAGCCAGATTGCAGAAAACAACCTGGAAGAACTCAAGTCAATGAAGAAGTCACGCCTGCCAATGATGCTGGAACATGGCAGCAAACTCGCGAGCATCGGTGGATTCATCAAGGAACTGCTTGGCACATCTTCGTAACCGCCTTAATTTTTTCACCCACTATTCTGTAATTCAATAAGCCTGTGGCTTGTCCACAGCATTTGAAGCCATATCCATAACTCACTTCCACTTCAGGATATTAGGATAAGGATTAGGTTTCAAAGTTGCCAGTGCAATAACATTGATACATCCCTGCGCACAGTGCCTCAGTAGAAATCACCCCTACATCATTCGATTGCTGAAAAACACTCTAAAAATTATATCAATATCCACAATGTAAAACTGGTTGACATCCTAACTAAAATTGACATAATACGAATAATTCTTATTTTTATAACGAAATAAGAAACTTCCAGTACAGGATTGCGCTCCTTGCACGCTGACTGGCAAGTAAGGTCCGGGCATTCATTGGGAATGCCTGAATTTGTCATTATCCAAACTTAGGGAAACTAAAAAATGAACTTGAAATCCGTTCAAATGGTATTAGTAGGCGCTAGCCTGTTTGCAATGGCCGGCTTGGCTCAAGCGAATGCAACCCATGATAGCTTTATCGACGTTGCAGGTTCCGTATCCTTCGATGGCTGGAACCAGCTTAACCGTAACCGTTTAGATGCAGATGGCAATGCTGATCCGCTGACTTCCGCACAATTGGCTGCCGGCACTGCCGGTAACGTAGCTGGTTCTGGCGACGCATTGCTGACATTGCTGTCCGGTTCCTACTATCCCGCAGGTGCTGGTCTTTATGGTAGCAACAATGCGCTGACATTCACCGACAACACCATTGCCAGCGACATTAGCTCCATTGCTTTCCAAGGCATTATCAACGATTTCGATGGTTCCTTTGGCGGTACTCCATTCTCACTGACCTTGAGCTACAACGGTGGTGATCAAGATATTGCTGGCACACTGGTGAATTTCGTTGATACCGGCACTGCTGCTGATTACTACTACTACACTTGGGACCTGAGCGGCATTTCCACCCCAATCAGTTCCTACACCCTCAACTTCGACATCGGCTTCTCCCAATCCTTGGCTTTCCAAGTTGACCAAGTTGCTGCTGTACCTGAGCCAGAAACCTATGCAATGCTGTTGCTGGGTCTAGGCGCAATCGGCTTTGCAGCTCGTCGCCGCAGTAAGTTTAATTAATAGATTTCATTAAGCTAAAAAGAAGCACTGCTAGCGCATGCTAGTAGTGCTTCAATTATTTCTAACCATTAATTCTTCTAGCCAGTTAACAAACCTGTTATATCCATAATTATCAATTGATTATCTCGATCTACCCTTGAATATTTTATTACTCCCGCTTCACCTTCTTCCTAGCGTGCAAGGAGGTTGCCAGTATTTGAATTATCACTATAATGCCTGAAAAGTAATGAATACTTACAAGGGAGCAGGCACACTCTGCTAAGTTTTGTGCCCAGCTAAAAACAATTCAAAACAATATGAAAAATTTGCTCATTTGCTTAATGGCGCTAGTTGGCCTTTATGGATGTGCCTCCACTCCGCAAAGCCAAACTGTCCGTATCTGCGACGATCAAGGGTGTTCAGACCGTCCGCGCAACTCGTCAACATTCACTCCCGAATCTTCTATCAGCCCCGAAGAGAAACTAAAGATTCAGCAACTAACTGCACTGGCCGAAAAAGACCCACGCGCGGCCTTCGATTTGGGACTGCGATATTTCCGCGGTGATGGTATCACCCGCAATACTTATCAAGCACTGACCTGGATGCGTCATGCGGCAGAGCATGGCGATGTTGATGCCCAACTAGCTGTTGGCCGTTTCTATCTTATGGGACTGGAAGAAATGGGGTCAGACCCCGCTGAAGCCGAGTCCTGGCTCAGCCTGGCAGCGTCCAAGGGCAATCAAGAAGCCCAAAACCTGCTGAAGCAGGCTCAGGAAGCCAAAAAGAATGAGGTCGAATACAGAAGATGGCTCAATTTATACCGCCCTTATTGGCATGGGTATTGGTATAGCGGATATGCCTACCGTAGCTACTGGCGCGGTTCCTCTTGGTATTTTTATTAACCCCCCTGAAACTTTTAGCGAGATTTAGCATGTTCAAGAAAAAACTTTATGCCGCCATGGCACTTTTACCGTTGACACTAGCTGGCTGTGTCAGTACAGATGGCCCAGGACTGGGCGGAATGCTTTCGTCTGGCTCATCGCCGACCGCAGCCTCGGGTGCAGCAGCTGGCAGCACCAGCGCAGACGCCAACTCTAATCTGGAGCGCTGCGCAGCGCCTCTTGGCACCATTGCCATGGATGATGGTCGCGACAAGGAATGGTTTACGACTTTCGGCTCTGCCACCAAAGTCACCAGCATTGAGCCGCTTCTGCGTTTGGCAGTGCAGCAGTCCAACTGTTTTGTGATCACTGCTATTGGCAACAGCCGCACCGATGGTCGTATTTCCGCCATCACGGACAAGCAACGCAACTCTGGCGAATTCCGTGCCGGATCCAATCAACAGAAAGGCCAACGGGTTGCTGCAGATTACTTTCTTGAACCAGCGATCATCATCGATAATGACTCCACCGGTAAAATTGCAGGTGCCTTGGGCAGCCTGATTGGCAACGGCGTAGGCACATTGGCCGGCTCCCTGGAATCCAAAGTATCTGTAGTGACATTGTCGTTATACGATATCCGCTCTTCCGTGCAAATCGGCATTGCGGAAGGCAATGCAACCGCCACAAATTATGGTGCCGCGCTCGGTGCCTTTGGCGGTGGCGCAGCAGGCAGTTTGGGCGGCTTCTCACGTACGCCGGAAGGCAAGGCCACTGTTGCAGCATTCGTTGATGCCTACAACAAGATGGTTGTATCCCTGCGCCATTACAAGGCGCAAGAAGTTGAAGGCGGCCTGGGTACTGGGGGCAAATTGAAAGTTGGCAAGTAATTCCGCTTAATCAAAAGCTATAAAACCGTGGGGAAATGTCGCGATGACATTTCCCCTTTGTATTTTTAGATTATATTTTCCAAGCATTCTTACCCTGGCTTGGTCCAGCAGTACCAATCCATATTGAAGCAACTTGCCTCTTCTCGACTAGTGGCCAACTGTATTCGCCTTAACATGGACCAATTACTAGAAGCTGGTCAACGCTATTTCCCGTCCGCATCATTATAGATATACTCATAATCATGATTTTTATCCTATGATCCCAAACACCACCAGCAAATTATTAAGGGCACATCATGACCATGAACGAAATGATCCGGGCAGTGCAATCGGCATTGGGAGTGCAAGTCGATGGAAAGGCCGGCCCTGAAACCTGGGGTGCAATTTATCAAAAACTGGTACAGACAGAACAAACCGCCCCTCCTCCTCAACCCAATACTGCCGACCCCCGCAGCGAAAAACAAATTGCCACCCTCCTGCCTGAAGTACGCCCGCTTGCCCGGGCCCTGATCGAAAAAGCGGCGGCCGCTGGTATCAACATCAAGGTAATCAGCGGGCTACGCACTTACGAAGAACAAGATGCCCTGTATGCCCAGGGGCGTAGCGCTCCCGGTAATATTGTCACCAATGCCCGCGGCGGCTATTCTAACCACAACTTCGGTATTGCCTTTGATGTCGGCGTATTCGAGGGCAACCGCTACCTTGGCGATTCGCCCAAATACAAAGCCGTCGGCGTATTGGGCGAGGAGCTGGGGCTGGAATGGGGTGGCAACTGGAAAACGATAGTTGACCAGCCGCATTTCCAGCTCCGGCCCGCCTGGGCCACTAGCCTGGCTGAGCGGCAAATGCTTGCAGAACTACGTGGACGCCTTTCCTCCAATACTCCGGCGTTTGCTTGAAGGGAACAATACAAATGGCTGAAAACAAGACAGGCAGTTGGTGGCAGACAATCCCGGGGATACTGACAGCCATTGCCGGCATCATCACGGCGCTGACAGGACTGGTGGTGACAATTCAGCAAACCGGGTGGTTTGGCACAACGGAAACAGGCAAGCCAAACGTATCGAGCAACCAGGACCATCCCATCGTCAGCCAGCAAGCGCCTCCTGAAACCTCAATAACGCCAATTGCTGCCAGGGAAATCAAGCTACCCGATGGCAACAATGTGCGCATGGACAGCGGCACCGGTAACGAATTCCGCTATACCATTCTCTCCGCCACATCCACGCCCGAACCGCCAAACCAGCAACGCATCAGCCTGAAAATCCGCGCCTGGACCAACGCCGCTGGCGGCCTGAACTTCTGGAGCGACTCCTTCCGCCTGCAGGCAGGTGAAATACGCATCAAGCCAAGCAACTACCTTAATGAGCTTGTCGCACGGGACGAAACCAAGGACAGCCTGGTTGAATTTCTCATTGATCGTGACATGCCCGAAGCTACGCTGAGCATCACGGTCGGCGGGCTTAATTTCAGCGGTAACCAGCGTGAACTCAAGCTGCTATTGGAATAGCGCAATACACACGCATTCAGGCAAATAGCACATTCAGGTTAAACTAGCGTTTCATTCAAACGCTCAATTTATTCAATGTGGTCTGATATTTTCATGGGCCTGGGTGCCATTGGCCTCATGCTGCTGGGCATAGACTGGATGACGCGCGGCTTGAAAACCGCCGCTGGCCCCAGCTTCATGCAATTACTCCAACGCTGGACCGGCACGCCGCTACAAGGCATTTTTATCGGCAGCGTCAGTACGCTCGCGGTACAGTCTTCCACCGCGATCACCGTGGCCACCATCGGCTTTGCCAATGCCAACATTCTCTCCCTGTCCGCGGCTGCCTTTGTCATTTATGGCAGCAACCTCGGCAGTTCCCTGAGTGCCTGGGTGGTCGCCGTGGTCGGCGGCAGCTTCAAGCTGGATGATTTGGCATTGCCGATACTCGGTATCGCTGTCATGCTCAAATTGTTTAGCAAACAATCCCGGCGCCAAGGTATTGGAGAGGCATTTACCGGTTTTGCGCTGCTGTTTCTCGGGCTTGGATATCTCAAGACCAGTTTTGATACGGTCTTTGTCAATGTGGACTTTGCCTATCTCACGAGCCTGGGCGTTTGGGGCATCCTGCTTTCCATGTTGGCAGGTATTTTGCTCACCGTGGTAATGCAGGCCTCGCTGGCAGTGATTGCCCTGGTGGTAACCGCGGTTTCCACAGGTGCAGTGCCGCTGGAAATCGGGGCAGCCGTCGTGATCGGCTCCAATGTCGGCACCACATCCACCGCCCTGCTGGCCACCCTCGCCGCCACGGCTACTGCCAAGCGCGTGGCAAGCCTGCATGTATTGTTCAATGTGCTCACCGCAATTGTCGCGTTGCTATTGCTCAAGCCATTGCTTTGGGGCATTCAGGAAATCGCCCAGTTGGTGTTTCATGATGCCCAGCCCCAGTTCATCCTCGCGCTGTTCCACACTGCATTCAATGTATTGGGCGTAGTGCTGATGTACCCGCTGACCCCTCCATTGCTGCGCTGGCTGCAAACCAAGTTCAAGCATCCGGCCCACCAGGCCTCCTTCAGCCTGGATCAATCCAGCTTGGCTATTCCAAGCCTCGCAATCAAGGCCATGAGCCTCGAAGGCATGCGCGCCGGGCAACTGATCGCGCGCCAGGCGCTGATGATGGGGCAAACGCATGAGCTCGATACGCAACTGCTGGAAGATAACAAGCAGATATTAAAGAACCTGCACCACTACATTGCCCAGCTAGCCCAGCAAAGCATGTCCGCAGAAGAAGCCGAATCGCTGAACCTGCTGGTACAAAACCAGTTGCGCCTGTCCATGGCGCTGCAACTCCTGCCCAGCCTGGCACGGCACCTGGCTGAAAACCAGGCCGCGTTCAGCCTGGAAATACCCTACTGGCAAGCGCTCAGCGACAGCCCTTTGCCGCCTGACCGGACCGCATTGCGTAAAGCCTATCGCCAATTTGTTCGAGAGCGTCAACAGAAAAAACAGGCCATATTCCAGGAAGTACTGCACGAGCGCCTTGCGCATGAATCAGGTGGCGATGACTTGCTCAAACTGGCAGAAACGCGTCGTTTCAACCAGCAGCTCACCAAGGCTATGCTGGCATTCGATCAGTTACAAGCAAGTGACGACAAACCGCCGAGCTCCGTTGAGACAGGTGAACCAGCAGAGCAGGAACAAGCCGCCGCTTAAACAGCGGCCAAGCGCCAGAGAGAAGTCACCTCAGCCGCGCGCGCCTGGTGCAGAGGGTCTGATGCATCGCTGGCACGCGAGTGCCTGGGCTTTGCATCAATCCGTCCCAACACCTTGAGCCCGGCTGCTGCAACCATATCCAGCAACTGCTGGCGCGTTCGCAGGCCAAGGTGCTCGGCAATATCAGACATAACCAGCCAAGCCTCGCCCGCGGGTGCCAGATGTGCCGCCGCCCCGCTCAGGAACCCCTTGAGCATGGCGCTGTCCGGGTCGTAAATCGCATATTCGATTGCAGCGTTGGCCTTGGCCGGTATCCATGGCGGATTGCAGACAATCAAAGGCGCTTGTCCCTCTGGAAACAGGTTGCGTTCCAATATCTCAACCTGCTGCTCCAGCCCCAGTTTTTGCATATTGTCCCGTGCGCAGGCCAAAGCCCGTGCATCCTGATCGGTCGCCAATACCCGTTTGACCCCGCGCTTTGCCAGCACAGCAGCAAGCACGCCGCTGCCGGTGCCGATATCAAAGGCAAGTGACGTATCCGGCAGTGGTGCCTGGGCTACCAAGTCAACATATTCGCCCCGTACTGGTGAGAACACGCTGTAATGCGGATGGATACGCGCGCCCAGAGCGGGAACCTCAACCCCCTTCTTGCGCCACTCGTAGGCGCCGATCAAACCTTGCACCTCCCGCAATGAAACCAAGGCTCCCTGTTCCGCCTCGCCATATGCCTGCAGGCAAGCTTGCTTCACATCAGGAGCACGGCGCAATGCAATGTGGTAATCCGCCCCAAGCTCTACCAAAAGCATGCCTAGCACCCGGGCGCGTTGCGCCTGCGCCTGGCGGTGCAAGTGGAATGCCTCGGCAGGCTGCACCGAGGTTTTGGCTGACTTGCGATCCATACGGCGCGCCATTGCCTGCAACAGTTGGCGCGCATTCTGGAAATCGCCGCGCCATAGCAAGGCCGTACCTTCGCAAGCCAGGCGGTAGGCATGGTCAGCCTTGATGGTATCGTCGACCACTTGCACCCGGGCAGGCGGTTTGCTGTGGTTTTCCGAACGCCACAAGGCACTGCGCGCTTCACCGCCTTCTTGCCAGAGAACAACGGGATGGGGAGGAGATGCTGTACTCAAGTCAGAACTTTCTTTGTGCGTGATGCGTCATTAAGAGCCTGTTGATGATTATTTCATGGGGTACGCATGGCTTCAAAACGCGTCCGGTCAAGGCGCAGTCCGCAGGTAATGCTCATTGCCTTGCCAAGGATTTGCAACGCAGAGCGGGCGCATTTTGGGGCCATGCCCTTCGGGTTGTCCCGGCAGCGCAGCCGCTGCTGCGTTGCAAATCCTCGCCGTGCAATGAGCACGTCTGCGGTTTGCGCCTTGCTTCGACTACCCTGCCGGGACAACGTACCCCATGAAATAATCATCAACAGGCTCTAAACCTGTAGAATCAAAACAAACCTGATCCGGCCATTATAGATCATGACCCCTACTCCCCCGGATACCATTAAAGGACACATCATGCATCGAACGCTCATTCCCGCCTTGATTGCCTTATCCCTTGCCGCCTGCGGCGATGTCGCCAAACTCCCCGTCTCGGCAGGCATTGGCCCCAAGCCCGAATTGCCGGAGCCCCGCAGCAGCCTGATTCCAACCGTGCATGTTGCCACCGCAGTGGGCTGGCCGGAGGGAGCGACGCCCAGGGCCGCAGAAGGCACTGCCGTTAACGCCTTTGCCACAGACCTTGAGCACCCGCGCTGGCTGTATCAATTGCCGAATGGCGATATCCTCGTGGCAGAGACGAATAGCCCTCCAAAAGATGATGAAGGCTTCAGCCTGCGCGGCTGGTTCGCAAGCAAGTTCATGAAGCGGGGCGGCGCCGGCACTCCCAGCGCCAACCGCATTACCCTGTTGCGCGATACCGATGGCGACGGCGTGGCCGACCAGCGGTCGGTATTCCTCAAGGATTTGCATTCGCCATTCGGCATGGCGCTGATAGGTGATACATTTTATGTCGCCAATGCCGATGCCGTGGTTACCTTCCCCTACAAAGAAGGAGAAACCAGCATCAGCGCCCCTCCCACTAAACTGGTTGACCTGCCAGGCTTGCCGCGCAACCACCACTGGACCAAGAACCTGATCGCCAACGCTGACGGCAGCAAGCTTTATGTCACCGTCGGCTCAAACAGCAATATCGGCGAAAACGGCTTGGAGATAGAAGAAGGCCGCGCGGCCATTTGGGAAGTCGATGCACAAAACGGCGAGCACCGCATTTTTGCCTCCGGCCTGCGCAATCCTAACGGCCTGGCCTGGGAACCTGACAGCGGCGCCCTATGGACTGCGGTCAATGAGCGGGACGAAATCGGCAGCGATTTGGTGCCCGACTACATCACCTCGGTGCAGGATGGCGGCTTTTATGGCTGGCCATACAGCTATTACGGCAACCACGTTGATGTACGCGTACAACCGCAAAAACCCGAGCTGGTAGCCAAGGCCATCTCACCGGATTATGCCGTAGGGCCGCATACTGCATCACTGGGGTTGGCTGCAGCCAAAGGCAATACACTGCCTGAGCCATTCGCCAACGGCATGTTCATTGGCCAGCATGGCTCATGGAACCGCAAGCCCAGCAGCGGCTACAAGGTGCTGTTCGTTCCATTTGCAGATGGCAAGCCTGAAGGGAACCCTATTGATGTCCTCACCGGCTTTATCAACGAGCGCGGCGAGGCCCAGGGACGGCCGGTGGGCGTGCTGGTTGAACAAAAAGGTGCCCTGCTGGTTGCCGACGATGTTGGCAACACCATCTGGCGGGTGAGCTCAGCAGCATCAGCAAATTAATGAAGCAGGATACGGATTTTTTCCTGATCTAGCGGCAAGCCCCTTCAAGGGCTTGCCTGCGCTTTTACCGGCATGCTCTAATGCGCCATCTCAATCCCGAAGCCGTAGCGCTAACCGGAGTCTTGTATATGGCCAAGCCTTTTCTTCCCCTCGCAGTCAGCCTGAGTTTGCTGTTGGCTTTCCCTGTCGATGCTGCCAAGCCTGAGAAAGACGAAGCCAGGGACGTTGCCGTACGTTTTTTTGAAGATTACGCAGCGCTGCAAAAAAGCAACAAAGTAGTCGGTTTGCCCAATATACAACAGCTGGATGCCATTTCGCAGCACTTCATCCCCAAGTTGCACCGCATTTTCTATATTTCGCTACGCGAACAGCACCGTTGCCGCTCGCGGGGCAAAGCCACACCATGGACCAGCGGCGACCTTTTCACATCCAATGATGCCGGATTCAGCAGCTTCACCATCGAACCCAGCATTACCACCCAGCTTGGACGTCAGGCGACAGTGCATTTCCGCCTGGAAAAAGATGGCAAGACCCAGCGCTGGGATGATGAAGTGATCCTGCAGAAGGAAAACGGTCAGTGGATGATCTACGATATTGAATACCACGCACCGTTTGCAACAAACAAGGCCGGCAAGAGCCTGAAATCGGTCATCGACAAGAATCCTGCATGCTGAATTAGCGGTTTCAATAGCATCCGGCATATGCTAATGTACGCCTAATATTTAGGACACATAATATTTAGCTTCAAACGGATTTGCGATTGATAGTAGTAACTCTTACACACTTCCCGTCAGTATCTCCCACTGCCGCTGCCCGGGAGGCTGATCTTGCCGGATAATTTGCAAAGATCAGTCGCCCCCTCCTCCTTCGAATCCTATCTTGCCGAATCCACGCAGGCACTTTTTCTGGCTTTGGACGAGCGCGATGCTTATACCCACCAGCACTGCGACCGAGTTTCACTGCTTGCCCGCGAGATCGGCATGGCATGCAGCCTGGACCAGAGAGAGCTTGATCTCCTCGCCGTCGGCGCCCGGTTTCATGACATCGGGAAAATCGGTATTCCAGATAGCGTTCTGCTCAAGCCTGGCCCGTTGAATTCCGAGGAATGGGTCATGATGAAGATGCATCCAGCCAAAGGCGAGCGCCTGTTCCGCAATACGTTACACCCTCAGGCCGAGCAGATTGCCACTATCATCCGCCATCACCATGAGTGCTTTAACGGCAGCGGCTATCCGGACGGGCTGGTTGGCGACAATATCCCATTGGAATCCCGCATCCTGCTGATTGCCGATGCCTATGATGCCATGGCCACTACCCGACCATACCACCGTGCTCGCAACCACCGCGAAATCATTGATATTCTGGCAACAGAAGAAGGCATCAAGACCGACCCGGATGTGTTTGCATGCTTTATGCATGTGATTGAACGCAGCCCTGCACGTATAGATTAGCGCAGCTATACAAATACCTGCTGCCACAAGTCGCGTACCGCAGCCACTTCCGCCTCGACCTTGGCAAGGGGTACGCGGGCCTTGCTGTCTCCCTGCAAACGAATCGCATGCTGGCAGCGCCGGTAATCACGGTATGCCTGCGCCACCTGGTGCGCAAGCGCTGCGTCCACCAATCCCAACCTTCCCAATATTTCCAGCAAGGCAATATTGCCCAGGTTGCGCGTCAGTTCCGGATATTGTTGCGCATGCGCCAGGACTAGGTACTGTACGATAAACTCGACATCGACAATCCCGCCGCTATCATGCTTCAGGTCGAACAGGTCGCCATGGTTGGGATGAGCCTGGTGCATTTTCTGCCGCATGGCAACCACTTCTGCGGCAAGCGTTTGTTTATCTCGTGGCTGGCATAATACTTCTTTGCGAATGCGCTCGAATATGGCGCCAATGGCTTGACTGCCCGCACAGAACCTTGCCCGGGTCAGCGCCTGGTGCTCCCAGACCCAGGCTTTTTCCTGCTGATAGGTCTTGAACGCCTGCACCGAGCTGACCAGCAGGCCGCTCGCGCCATCCGGCCGTAATTGCATATCGGTTTCATACAGGGCGCCTGCCGATGTCATGCTGCTCAGCCAGGTATTGATGCGCTGGCCCAGCTTGGCATACATCTCACCGGCCTCTGGTGCCTCATCATCATAGAGGAAGATGATATCAAGGTCGGAAGCATAGCCGAGCTCCTTGCCGCCCAGCTTGCCATAGCCAATAACGGCAAACTGCGGCTCATCACGATGCCGGTTGCGCAGGCTGGGCCAGATCGTCTTGATGGCGACATCGAGAATAATATCGGCCAATGCGCTCAGGTAATCCGACAGTGTTTCAAGTGCCAGCTCTCCTGCGACGTCCTTGGCGGCAAAGCGGAACACGGCCGCATGCTTGAAATGCCGCATTTCGTCCATTTGCCTTTCAACATCCCCATCCAGTGCCTGAATCCGCTGTTCAAGGTCTGCATGCATCGCAGCAAAATCCGGTGCGGCATAAAGATTACGCGTATCCAACAACTCATCGAGCAAAATAGGATGCTGGGTAAGATATTGCGCAAGCCAGGGACTGGCGCCGACGATACGTATCACCAACGTCAATGCCGAAGGATACTCGGCGAGCAGGGCAAGATAGCTCGCACGCCGGCAGATGCTATCCAGAAGGTCGGCTACGCGAATCAGTGCCTGGTCCGGGTTGGGTTCATGCGCAGCCTCGGCAATCGCCAGTGGTATCAAGGTATCAAAACGCTGGCGGCTTATTTCCGGCAATTGCTTGTAACGCGGGCTTTCATGCAGGCTCAGCAGCTTGCGTAAGGTTTCTTCCGGCTCTGCATAGCCGAACTGCGCCATGGCCGCTACCGCATCGGCGCCTTCAACCTGGCGTTTCCACAGCGCTGCTTCCTGCTGCTGCGTCGTGTCTTTCTGGATACGCTCCTCCGCCGGATCACTGAACACTTCCTCAAAATGACGCTGCACCAAACTGCGATGCAGCTCCAATGCAGCCAGGAATGCATCCCAGCTTTCGTAGCCCATCCCCAGCGCAATCCTGCCCCGGCTCTCTTCATTGGCAGGAATATCCTGAGTCTGGGTATCTTCAAGATATTGCAGCCTGTGCTCCAGGTTGCGCAGGAAGATATAAGCGGCTTTTAACTCACGCACCGTGGTGGCAGGCAACAAGCCCTTTGACCTAAGCAAGCCAAGTACGGCAAGGGTGGACTTGATCTGCAGGCTGGCATCCCTGCCGCCGCGGATAAGCTGGAACACCTGGGCAATGAACTCCACCTCGCGGATACCGCCACGGCCCAGCTTGATGTTGTCATGCATATCGCGCCGGTTGACATCCCGCTGTATCTGCAGCTTGAGATCGCGCATAGAGGCCAGGGCGCCGAAGTCGAGGTATTTGCGAAAAACAAACGGACGCAGCAACTTGCTCAGCCCCTGGTCCGGGCCAGCCACCACCCTGCCCTTGATCCAGGCATAGCGCTCCCATTCACGCCCCTGATTCTGGTAATACTCCTCCAGCATGGAAAAACTACAAGCCAGCGGACCTTCTGAGCCATAAGGCCTGAGGCGCATGTCCACGCGGAACACAAAGCCATCCTCGGTGATTTCATCAATCGCGGCAATCAGGCGCTTGGCGAGGCGCGTGAAAAAATCCACGTTACTAATGGATTTCGCACCATCGGTTTCGCCATCCTCGGCAAACGCAAAAATCAGGTCGATATCTGAAGACACGTTGAGTTCATGCCCGCCCAACTTGCCCATGCCCACCACGGTAAAATGCTGGCGCTCGCCGCTCTCTTCACCAATAGGCCGGCCATATTGCGTCTCCAGCCAGGGCGTGAGATGGTGCAAGGCAAATTGCAGGCTGATTTCAGCCAGCGTGCTCACCACCTGCATGACTTCGTCAAGGCCGCCCAAGCCATTCAGATCACGCACGATCAGGCGCAACATCACACGCTGGCGCAATTTGCGCAGTGCCCGCTTGAGGCTGTTATCGTCTACAACGTTTTGATTGTCCAGCCAGGTTTGCATTTCTTCCGCGGACCAGGCCTGGTGCAGACTAGCGCCAAGCTCTGACAACAAAACCGCATCGCTGTTGACCAGGCGCGCAATGAACGAGCTGCACTTTATGGCATGCAATAAATATTGTTCATCCTGCGATAAGTCTGTATCTGGCTGCAAAATCTGTGATAGTGTGCGCATCGTGAATTTGTAAATGAAATGTTATAATTCGCTTCCTAACGTTACAAGGTGATACAGCAAGTGACTTCACCTCGACTCATAACCTCATTATAGAGTTTTGAAGGAGTATTTATGTCGTCCATTGAATCCGTGCTGACGGAAACGCGCATTTTTGCACCGCGCGATGCATTCCGTCAGGCCGCCACCGTATCGGGCTTGGAAGGCTATCAAGCCTTGTGCGATGCGGCTGAACAGGATTACACAGGCTTCTGGGCCGATCTGGCCCGGCAGGAAATCAACTGGCAGACCCCGTTTACCGAGGTCCTGGACGAATCCGATGCTCCTTTTTACCGCTGGTTTGCCGACGGCAAACTCAATGCTTCCTACAACTGTATAGACCGTCACCTGGAAAAGCGCGCCAACAAGATCGCGCTGATCTTCGAGGCTGACGATGGCGCAATCACCAACATTACCTACAAGGAACTGCACCAGCGTGTATGCCGCTTTGCCAACGCATTGAAAAAGCAAGGCATCGGCCTGGGCGACCGCGTCATCATCTACCTGCCGATGAGCATAGAAGCCATCGTCGCCATGCAGGCCTGCGCCCGTATCGGCGCCATTCACTCCGTCGTATTCGGCGGTTTCTCGGCCAAGAGCCTGCACGAGCGCATCGTCGATGTCGGCGCCAAACTTGTCATTACCGCCGATGGCGGCGTGCGCGGCGGCAAGCCGGTTGCCCTCAAGGCTGCAGTGGACGAGGCTATTAGCCAGGGCGGATGCGAAGCCATAAAAAAAGTCATCGTCTATCAACGTACAGGCATTGATATCGCCTGGCATGCCGAGCGCGATCTCTGGTGGCACGAGATAGAGTCTGCTGAAAGCGACTATTGCGAACCGGTCTGGGTTGACGCGGAACATCCGCTCTTCATCCTATACACTTCCGGCTCTACCGGCACGCCCAAGGGCGTGCAGCACTCCACCGGCGGCTACCTGCTTGGCGCCATCACGAGCATGAAGTGGGTATTCGACCACAAGGCCACGGACATTTACTGGTGTACGGCCGATGTGGGCTGGATTACCGGCCATAGCTATGTTGCCTACGGCCCGCTGGCATTGGGCAGCACTCAGGTAGTTTTTGAAGGCGTGCCCACCTATCCGGATGCCGGCCGCTTCTGGCAAATGGTCGAACGCCACAAGGTCAGCATTTTCTATACCGCCCCCACCGCAATCCGCTCCCTCATCAAACTGGGTGGCGACCTGCCAAACCGCTATGACCTCTCCAGCCTGCGCCTGCTCGGTACAGTGGGTGAACCGATCAATCCAGAAGCCTGGATGTGGTATCACAAGGTCGTCGGCAAGGAACGCTGCCCGATTGCCGACACCTGGTGGCAGACCGAGACCGGCTCGCACATGATTGCTCCCCTGCCCGGTGCGATCAACCTCAAGCCCGGCTCCTGTACACGTCCGCTGCCCGGCATCATCATGGATATCGTCGAGGAAGACGGCACCCACATCGACGGCACTGGCGGCGGCCTGCTTGTCGTGAAAAAACCCTGGCCTTCCATGATCCGCAATATCTGGGGCAACCCCGAGCGTTTCAGGAAAGCCTATTTCCCGGAAGAACTCAAGGGTCTCTACCTGGCGGGCGATTCCGCGCACCGCGACGAAGACGGCTATTTCTGGATCATGGGCCGCATCGACGACGTGCTCAACGTATCCGGCCACCGCCTGGGCACCATGGAAATCGAGTCAGCGCTGGTTGCCAACCCGCTCGTTGCTGAAGCTGCGATCGTGGGCAGGCCGCACGAAATCAAGGGTGAATCCATCGTGGCCTATGTCGTCCTCAAGGGTGAGCGCCCTGAAGGCGACGACGCAAAAACCATTGCAGCACAATTACGCGACTGGGTAGGCAAGGAAATCGGCCCGATTGCCAAGCCGGATGAAATCCGCTTTGGCGAAAACCTGCCCAAGACCCGCTCCGGCAAGATCATGCGCCGCCTGCTGCGCTCCCTGGCCAAAGGCGAAGAAATCACCTCGGATATTTCAACCCTGGATAATCCGGCGATCCTGGAGCAACTTAAACAGACAGTGGGTTAAGCCAGCACTGCACTCGCTCACCAAGGGCGAGCGCAGCGAAGCCAAGGCGGGTTTGACTTCCCTTCCATGGGACCGCACCGAGCAGCGCAGGGGATGTCGCGGGCAATTGGGTCGCCTTTTGGCTTCGCTGCGCTCGCCCTTGGTTTTAGAGAGGTTTACTGCCCGCTTTTTACAAGCGCATGCTGATAGATATTGGCTGCACGCACACCACCCTTGCAGAAACCAAGAATAGGCGTCGGCAAGTCTGGAAGCAGTGCCGCCAATTCATCTACCTGGGCCTGGGTCAACTGACCTTGAACCACTGGGATATGCACATACTTGAGACCGTTGGATTCGGCCGCCTGGCGTATTTCCTCGCTCTTTGGCTGCTCAGGGCCGCCTTCACCATCAGGGCGGTTATTGATAATGGTCTTGAAACCCGCTGAAACAGCCTCGGGCACCTGGTCTACGGTCAGCTGTGGACAGCTGCTGAACTGCTCGTTGATGTTTTTGATATTGATCGTCATAGTTGCTCCTCCTGTAACGACGTCAATATATCATGAGAGCCCAGTCCCATCACGCCTCAGGAAGCCAACTCGTCCGCATAGTTATAACTCAGCGGCCATTGCCAATGCGCGGAAGCCGGATTGGTCAGCTGGCGCAGATGCTCTGCCACTCTTTCGATCAGGGCGGTATCCAGCTCTGCATTCAGCCCTTGATAAGGTTTGCCATGGTAATCGCCATTGAATGCCAGCACATCCGCCACCGAATGATTTGCCTCAAACAACGCCTTGATGCGCTGGCACTCCTTGTCCTCAGGCGTCACCAGGCGCAGCGAGTACAGGATGCCCAGCGCCGCACCGAACTCCAGCATGGGAGTGGCAATGCCATGACGTGCGGCAAGCTCTATACTGCCCATGATGCGCTCCTTGCGCTGCAGCTTGCGCAACGGATCGCGACCAATACGGCGGCATGGGTCCTTGAAGGAGGCCTTACAGCGGGAAATAAAGCTATTGACGAATGAAGTGTTGATGTACTCGGCCAATGCCGGGTTTTCGCGGAGCATGGCCGGCTTGATTTCGTTATTGACCAGGCGCTTGACCAGCATGACTACACGTTCGTCCCCCATGCCCTGACCTATGGTCTGGTAACCAAGCAGGCTGGCATACCAGGCAATGATCGCATGGGTGCCATTCAGGAGCCGGTTCTTGATCGCCTGGATTTCGGCAATGTTGTCCACGGTCTGCACCTGGCGCAAGCGCTCGAGTATCTTGCCGCCCTTCTTGGCATAAAGCACCATGTCCGGCCCGCTTTCAAACAAAGTAACGCCCAACTGGTCCAGGGCACGGTTGAGATGGGAGGCATGGCGCAACTGGCTCACGATCTTGCCAAGGTCAGGCTCGGCCAGGAGCGCAGCCTCCTGATGCAGGGGCGCCACATTGCCGGCAGGGCCCAGCAGCTTATGCTGGGTATGCTTTTCAAAACTAGCGAAATTAATCCTCACCTGCTTCAATAGAATTTCTTTCGGTATTTTTGACACCATGCGGTTAACCACGGTTTCGGTAAAACACGCAATCTCCATCACCTGCTCAACTTGCTGGACGCCCAGCATGCGCTGCATGGCTTCCCTCACCTGGCGCTTCACGAATGCCGCACCGCCCAGCTTGTTGAGCACTACAAGAATGGTGAGCGGTCTTGCACCGTTCTGGTAACGCGCAATCAGCCCCTTGGCAATCATGCCGGCCTGCTGCTTGATCGCAGCTTCCGGCAGGCACAGGCCGATAATTTCCGAAACGGCATACATATCACACACCGCAGCCTCATCTGCCATATCGATCAGGCGAATACGGTCTATGGCCTGCTGAAATGCCAGATTGCCGTAGCTCACCTCGTACTTGCCAAACGCATTGACCAGGCTGCGCAGCGTCGCATTTTTACTGGCGCCGATAATTTCATAGGGCCGGGTATAGCCATCCCAATGTGAGAAAATCTGCGCAAGATATCCGCCCCCCATCGCACCAAAACCATGAATACCAGCCCGCACATGGTTGACTGTCTGTGGGAAGGCGTCGGTCAGCTTGGGTTTGGGCAGATTGGGTGTGAACTTGGTGAGATCGGCGAGGAAATCCGGCATGCTTTCGTATGCCTGGTAAGCCAGTTGTTTGATTTCCGGCCGTGGTTCCTTGATATCTTTCACCAGGATAGGCAGGCCGCCAGCCCCTGAAGCAGACAGCAAACCGTTTTCTGAATCTTCGAACATCAAGCAATGCTCGGGCAGGCAATTAAGCTCTGCGGCGGCAGTGCGGAAAATCTCGGGATGGGGCTTGCCCTGCTTGACCTCGTCGCCACACACCGTGATGTCGAAATATTTCATGACATTGGCATTGATTAGGTATTCCTCGGCAATCGCACGGCGGCTGGATGTCGCTACCGCCATCAACAAGCCATTGCGTTTGAGGCGCTCGAGGATTTCATACAGGCCCGGCTTTATCGGCACGCCATGCTTGCGCACATGCGCCAGTTCCAGCTCATCTGCACGCTTGCGGATCGCGGCATATGGATAGTGTTCGCCATAACGGCTTTTGGCGAGCTCTTCTGCCCTTTTGGCACTCAGGCCCAGGGAGCCGATCAGGATTTCATCGCTGATGGTTTCGCCGAATAATTCGGCAGAAGCTTGCTTGATGGTGGTAAAGCGGAGGCGTTCAGTATCGAACATGGTGCCATCCATATCAAATATGGCGGCATGGATGAGTCTTTCCTTGAAAATCATTAAAAATCCTTAACACTGATGATTACGCGGGTTCACCTCGATAGTGAAATGAATGATGACTTTTTTACCATAACATATTTTCGTTACTGTTCGGCTATTTGGTCTTTCGATTCAATCTGATGCGATGAAGAACACCCGGAATTCGCCAGTACCCTAACGATCTTGAAAACGGCTTGCTTGTAGGACTGAGGCAACATTTGTACCGGTGACACGATGCCTGTCCGTTGATTGCCATCCGCCTGAAAAAACTTTGGTTCCGGATTTTTATCGATGCGTTAATATCCGCTAGGAACATAGTTCGGGAAGCCGTTGTCTTCTATTGTGTCAGCTCGAGATTGACACCCTTGCCCCGAGGATCAACCGATAAAAATCAAGAAAGGAGCCTCAATGATATTCAGGCAACTGTTTGACCAGGAATCCTCTACCTATACCTATCTGCTCGGCGATGAATCCAGCAAGGAAGCATTGTTGATCGACCCCGTGGATTCAGGATTCCAGCATTACCTCACATTGCTGGAACAACATGGCCTGGTACTGAAATACTCCCTGGAAACCCACGTGCATGCCGACCATATTACGGCCAGCGGCCTGTTGCGCCAGGAAACCAACACCCTCACAGGCATCGGCAGCCATTGCAATGCCTTGTCTGCCGACCTGCAATTGCAGCATGGGGACCAGCTAAGCCTGGGCCAGCACACCGTCCATGTGCTGGCAACGCCGGGCCATACGGTAGGCAGCGTCAGTTACCTGGTGGATGACCGCGTGTTCACCGGAGATTCATTATTGATCAATGGCTGTGGACGGACTGATTTTCAGGGAGGGGACGCCGGGACGCTTTATGACAGCATCACCAACAAGCTGTTCACATTGCCGGATGAAACACTGGTCTATCCGGGACATGATTACAAGGGTTATCGCGTCAGTGCCATAGGCCAGGAAAAAGCCATCAACCCACGGCTGGCAGGCAAGTCACGGGAGGCATTCATTGCCATCATGCAGGCACTGGATCTGCCAAAACCTGAGATGCTCGATGTGGCAGTACCAGCCAACAGGAAATTGGGGATAGAAGCCCTGCCCCATGGCTAAGTAGGACTTGCGCAAGCAACCCCGACAAATATCCCAGATCATTTTAAATTAACTAATCCCAAGAGAATCTTTTATGGACGAGCTAAGTGAGTACCTGCGGCAACAAAAAGCCTTTAAAACCCACCAGCCTGAGGAAATCAAATTTATCAACAAACTCAAGCTGCGCCAGCTCACTTATCCCGCAGGCAGGATTCTGGTAAAAGAAGGTGCCAGTTCGGCACAGCTTTATACCCTGCTTGATGGCTGGGCCTACCGTTACCGCACACTCAAGAACGGCAACCGCCAGATCCTCAACTTCCTGTTGCCGGGAGATTTGATCGGGTTGCAGCAGAACCTGCTGGACAACAGCGACAGCAGTGTACAATCGTTGACGCCGGTGACATTGTGCGAACTCGACAAGAACAGGCTCTGGTCGCTTTATGAGCATTACCCTGCCCTGGCATACGATATCACCTGGCTGTGTGCCCAAGAGGAACGCGTTGTCGATGACAACCTGGTCAATGTCGGCGCGCGCAGCGGATTGGAGAAAATCGCCATGCTGCTGTTGCATCTCTACAAACGCTACAAGTCGATCTATCCCACGCCCGGCAAAAGCATTCCTTTTCCGCTGACCCAGCAGGAAATCGCCGACTCACTGGGCTTGTCGCTTGCCCACACCAACAAGACACTGCGCAAGCTGGAAAAGCTCGGGCTGCATAGCATCGGTAACAATATGCTGACCATCTATGATGAAAAAATGCTGGCAAGCCTGGCGGATTATTTCTATGCGCCGTTAAAACCCCGGCCCTTGCTTTGCTGAGACTGATCCTGGCATATGACTATGCCCAGCTGAAGCTCACCCACTCCTCACCGAAAGTCAGACGCAAACCACCGGCGGCTGCAACAGTTTCCAACGCAGCCTGGTCAATGATATTGGCGCGCACGCTTGGCTTGGGCTTGACCTGATTGGCATCATACAAGGAGCGTGTTATTTCCACACACACAGACTTGGGTTCTTTTTGCTCGATACGCAAGGTAGCAGGTTCGCTCAGCCTGTCCTCGAAATAGCACAGCAGCGCCAACCAGGCATAAAGAAACGGCTGGTGACGCACTTCATCAAGATCCTGGGTATCACTGGGTACATAATCCAGCTTGATGTCACGCAAAGCCAGTGAGGCCGTCATCAAGGCAATCCCCTGGCGCAACACTTCGGCCGGGATCGCCGTGCCTTTCGCTTCCGGCTCCCATGTCTGCAAGGCGCGTATTCCTGTGACGGCCTCGGCCAGTTGCTGGTCCATCCGCTCAACTGGCTCGTTCAGCATTGCCTTGTTTACCTCGCCTCTGGACAGCAGGCGCCGTACGATGGACACACTCATGCGCGCAATTGAAATCGGGCCGACCAGGCCATGTCTCAAGGTAGGAAAAACCCGCATGAATATCTCATGCCTGATACCGGCGACCACCCACTCCTGCTGTTGTTGTATTGTTATTGGAGATTCCAATGCATTCAACCTTGTCAAATAGATTGCAGTATGGGTTCCAGGGTAGCAATATCTATCGGTTTTTCCAGGTAGAAATCAAACAACTCACTGGCTTCCACTCCGAGGTCACTCTTGGCAAACCCACTTACCGCAACAAACTTTGGTAATTTTTCCGGCAACAATGCACGTAATTGCTTGACCAGTGCAAGCCCTGAGATATCCGGAAGATTCAAGTCCATGAATACGACATCATAATCATCCAGGGAAACTGCGCGCGCTGCATCAGCACCCGCCATGACATAATCCACCTGAAAGCCGAACATTTCCAGCAATTCCTTGAACGTTTCCGCCGCTGCCTGATAATCTTCGACAATCAACGCCCGTCGCACCTGTTTATCCAAGTCCCCTCCGTTTTTTTATTGTGAGTTGTTCCGAGTGCAGTTATTTGGTAAGCACAGTTGTTTGCATTATAGAAAAACCCGAGACTCAGCAATATGATGTTTCACATATTGATTAAAGCCTATCGCGTCAGCCGGTCGATTCAGGGGCATCATACCCCTGAACATAAAAACAGCGGAACTCCGGCACAAAAAGGTAAAATAGCGCCTTTGCCCAGCTTTCAAAGTCTTATATGTCCAGCTTGAGTTCAGAAATCCAGCGCCGTCGCACCTTTGCGATTATCTCCCACCCGGATGCGGGTAAAACCACCCTCACCGAAAAACTCCTCTGGTTCGGCGGTGCCATCCAGGTAGCGGGCGAGGTGCGCGGACGCAAGGCAGCGCGCCATGCCACCTCAGACTGGATGGAGCTGGAAAAGCAGCGCGGTATTTCCGTCACATCCTCGGTGATGCAGTTCCCCTACCGCGAGCATATGGTCAACCTGCTCGATACCCCGGGCCACGACGACTTTTCCGAAGATACCTACCGCACCCTGACTGCCGTGGATTCCGCCGTCATGGTGATTGACTCGGTCAACGGCGTGGAAGCGCAAACCATCAAGCTGCTCAATGTCTGCCGCATGCGCGATACGCCCATCCTCACCTTCATCAACAAGCTGGACCGGGAATCGCGCGCGCCCATCGAATTGCTCGACGAGATCGAATCCACATTGGGTATGCAATGCGCCCCCATGACCTGGCCGATAGGCATGGGCAAGAGCTTCCGCGGGGTCTACCATTTATACAATGACACGATCAGCTTCTTCGATCCTCATGCGGAAAAAGGCACGGCGGAAATCATCCAGGGCCTGGACAACCCGCGCCTGGACGAACTGATCGGCTCGCAAGCGGATAACCTGCGTGTGGATGTAGAATTGGTGCGCGGCGCTTCCAATGCTTTCGACAAACAGGCCTACCTCAATGGCAAGCAAACCCCGGTATTCTTCGGCTCGGCCATCAACAACTTCGGCGTACAATCGCTGCTGGATGCCGTTATTGAACTGTCCCCCGCGCCGCTGCCGCGCAACACCGCCAGCCGGAGCGTGGCGCCTGAGGAAGAGAAATTCTCGGGCTTTGTCTTCAAGATACAAGCCAACATGGACCCCAAGCACCGCGACCGCATTGCATTTCTGCGCATCTGCTCCGGGCGTTTTGAACGCGGCATGAAAATCAAGCAGGTGGCGAGTGGCAAGACATTATCGGTGAACAATGCCATCACTTTCATGGCACAGGATAGAACCACCATGGATGAGGCTTACTCCGGTGACATCATCGGCATTCCCAACCATGGTACGGTCAAGCTGGGCGACACCTTTACCGAAGGTGAGAACCTCAAATTCATCGGCATTCCTTCATTTGCGCCGGAATACTTCCGCCGGGCGCGCATCAAGAACCCAATGAAAATGAAGCAGCTACAGATCGGCCTCAAGCAACTTGCCGAAGAAGGCGCCTCGCAACTGTTCAAGCCTTTGCTTTCCAATGACCTGATCTTGGGTGCAATCGGCACTTTGCAATTCGACGTAGTCGCTCATCGTCTGGAACATGAATATGGCGTGGATGTGGTATTCGAGAATTACGATTGCTCAACCGCGCGCTGGCTGCGCGGCCCGGATGCCGACCTCAAGGCGATTGCGGACAAGTACGGTTTCAATGTCGCACTCGACGGCAATGATGAGTACGTCTATCTCGCGCCTAACCGCGTCAACCTGCAAATGGCGCAGGAACGCTACCCAGAGCTTGAGTTCCTGGAAACTCGCGAGATATTCTAGCGGGATATGAAACCGCAGACAGCACACTGCCCCTGCCATAGCGGCCTTGCCTACCGCCAGTGCTGCGCGCGCTGGCATGAAGGAGAAGCCGCACCCAGCGCCGAAGCGCTCATGCGCTCGCGCTATGCGGCCTATGTATTGGGGCTGGAAGACTATTTGCTTAAGACCTGGCACCCGTCCACCCGCCCTTCTGTACTCAGGCTTGCCGACGAGCAGCCAGCTAAATGGCTGGGACTGGATATACTCCGGCATGAGAATACTGGAGAAGACCTGGCAGAAGTCGAGTTTGTCGCCCGATACAAGGTAAACGGCAAGGCGGAAAAACTGCACGAGGCCAGTCGCTTTGTCTGCCAGGCAGGACAGTGGCTTTATCTCGACGGCGACTTCATCGAGGCCTGAGCATGAAGATCCTCTTCATCCACCAGAATTTCCCCGGGCAATTTCGCCACATTGCGCAATCGCTGATCGATGAAGGCACGCACCAGGTACTGAGCCTGTGCGAGGCGCATGCCCCCGGCATGCAAGGCGTGCAACGCATGGAATACAAGCCTGCCCGCACAACCACCCAGGGGGTGCATGCTTATCTGGCACCGGTAGAGGAACATGTGATCCGCGGCCAGAGCGTCGCGCGCGCTTTGCTGCATTTGAAGGAGCGCGGCTATCATCCTGATATCATCGTCGCCCATATGGGCTGGGGCGAGGCCATCTATCCCAAGGACATATATCCCGATGTGCCACTTGTCACGTTCTTCGAGTTCTTCTATCAGTCAACAGGCGCCGATGCGGGCTTCGACCCCGAATACCCGCTCGCCCTGGACGACTTCCTGCGCATCCGCACCAAGAACATCACCAACCTGCTCTCGCTGCATGCGGCAGATATCGGCATCAGCCCCACCGCATGGCAGCGCAACCTCTACCCGCTGGAATACCGGCACAAGATTCGCCTGATCCATGAAGGCATCAACACCGATGCCGCCCGCCCCGACCCGACGGCCTGGGTCAAGCTGGGTTCCGGATTGACACTGACACGGACTGACGAGGTAATCACTTATGCGGCACGCAACCTGGAGCCTTACCGCGGCTTCCATGTCTTCATGCGTACTCTCCCGGAGATTCTCAGGCGCCGTCCGAATTGCCACGTGCTGATTGTCGGTGGCGACGAGGTCAGTTATGGCCGCAAATTGCCGGATGGACAAAGTTATCGCACCAAGCTGCTGCAGGAAGTTCCGGGCATAGACCTCAACCGCGTGCACTTCCTCGGCAAACTGCCCTATCAGCAATACCTGCGCGTGCTGCAGGTTTCCTCAGCGCACATCTACCTCACTGTGCCTTTCGTGTTGTCCTGGTCCATGCTCGAAGCCATGTCAGCAGGCTGTCTGGTGATAGGCTCACGTACCGCGCCGGTAGAAGAAGTCATTCATCATGAAGAAAACGGGCTGCTGGTGGATTTCTTTTCAAGCCAGCAATTGGCTGATGCAGTGGACAGGGTGTTGTCTGCTTCAGACCAATTACAAGCCATGCGTGACGCGGCAAGAGCCACCATTCTGGAACGCTACCCCTTACCGGAGGGAATTAACGCTTATCGCGATCTGTTCAATGACCTGCTGAAACGCCCGCCGGTTTAAACAAGCCATCAAGCGATAGGCAGCAATACCTCCACCAGCAAGCCGCCACCCGTGCGATTTTGCAGATAGATACTGCCTCCGTGCAGGTCGAGCACCTGCTTGGTGATTGCCAGTCCCAAGCCGTGGCCAGTGACACTGCCGGAACTGTCCGCGCGGTAAAAAGGCTGAAAAATCTTGCCCAGTTCAGCCTCCGGAATACCCGCACCACTATCTGAAATCGCCACAATAATATGGCCGTTGCTTAACCGGGTTCCCAACATGACCTCGCTGGAATCCGGGCTATACTTGATAGCGTTGCGCAAGATGTTTTCCAACGCACGGTACAAAAGGTCAGGCTGGGCCTCTATCTCGGCGTTAATCGCGATATTGCTCTGTATATCCACATGCTTGGCCGAGGCCTCGAAACGCGCATCCTCCACCACGCCTTCCAGCAGCTCTCCGAGCATGAGCCTTTCCTTCTTGATGGCCATAATGCCGGACTCCAGCCGGGATAGCTCAAGGACTTCACCCAGCAGCTTATCCATGCGCACCGACTCCATCTCGATACGGTCCAGGGTAGACTCCAGCCGCTCCGGATTTTGTTTGGCCAGCCCGATACCCACCTGCAGGCGTGCCAGCGGCGAGCGCATTTCATGTGAGACATAATGCAGCAAGCGTTTTTGTCCTTGAATCGATGCATCCAACTGCTCGGTCATGCGGTCGAAACCATGCCCGAGGTCGGCGAGCTCATCCCGGCGCCGGCCCATGGCCGGGCTGACTTTAGCTTTGAGGTTGCCGCCCGCCGCTCGTTCGAATGCATTACGCAACACCTTGATCGGATGGGAAACATACCAAGCCAACAGGCCGGCAAACATCAGGCTTGCAATCAAGCCTACCCATACTGGAGTCCAGGGGAATATAGGCCCTTGCGGCCCTGGGGGCGGCCTGCCTCCCTCGGGCGGAGGGCCAGGCGGCCGCATGCCGCCACGCATGTCCTGGCCTGGCGGCCTTCCGGAACGAGCCCCCATATGGCGTCCATCGAGCACAAACAGGCGGAATGCCCTGCCATCCGGCGCTTGGCCAATCACAACGCCACGTTCCGAATCCAATAGCTCGTCTATATAGGAAGGCAAGGGCCGCTGCAACAGCTCTTGTTCTGCCTCATTTACCGCATAAACCTGTGGCATGGGCTTGCTGGACCACTGCTGCAACAAATCGGACAAGGCAGCCTCGCCGCCATGGTGCAAGGCGCCGGCTGCCGCTTCGAGCAATGCCATCCCCATCGGATCACTGCGCAGTTCACGCTCCAGCCGCTCGCTGGCCTGATTGGCAGAGAACCAGAAAAACAGGCTCACGCCGATGATGGACGTCATCTGCGCCAGCACAAAAAAGAAAAAGAACTTCCAGAACAAACGGCCCATGGCTATTCTTTTATCAATTGATACCCCATGCGGTATACGGTTTGTATGCATTGGCGGCCATCGGCAAGAACACCCAGCTTCTGCCGGATGCTGCTCAGATGCACGTCAATGGTACGGTCAAAGCGCGACAATGGCCGCCCCAGGCCGAGCGTAGAGAGATCGCTTTTGCTTACCACGCGTCCGGCTTGCCTCACTAGGACCTCAAGCAAGTTGAATTCCGTGCTGGTCAGATTGACTGGTTGTCCTGCCCACTCGACCAACCGCCTCTCAGGCCAGAGCGAAAGTGCTCCTACCGTAATATGTACTTGTTGCTGTTCGCTTGAAGGCATGATGCGGCGCAAGATAGCCCTGATCCGCGCCACAAGTTCGCGAGGCGTACATGGCTTGGGCACATAATCGTCAGCCCCGAGCTCAAGGCCGACGATGCGGTGTTCGTCATCACCCTTGGCCGTCAGCATCAACACCGGCACATTGCTGGAAGCACGGATGCGCCGCAGCACTTCTATACCATTGAGCTTGGGCATCATGACGTCCAGCACGATTAATGAAGGAGCTAGCGATTCTGCATAAACAATGCCGGTTTCTCCGTCATGGGCACACTCTACCTCAAAACCCTCTTGCACAAGGTACTCCCTGATCAACTTGACCAGCTCCACATCATCATCAATACTTTAACCATAGGATTTTAAGAGCCTGTTCAATGTCATTTCATGAGGTACGCATGGTTTCAAAACGCGTCCGGTCAAGGCGCGGGCCGCAGGTGATGTTTATTACCTCGCCAAGGACTGCAACGCGGAGCGGGCGCGTTTGGGGCCCATGCCCTCCGGGTTGCCCTGCCATGGCAGGGCAACGTACCCATGAAATGACATTGAACAGGCTCTAACACTGTTATCGCCATCGCCATGATATAGGCTCAGCCGTATCCACAACATCTGCCACAGGCAATATTTACCTTTCTTTACCCATAGTTAACAGCATCTAACAACGTCAGGCAGCAGAATTTCCCACTGAAACAAACCATACCCTGAGAGGAAAATCATGAAAACTGCCAGCACCTATTTCTATTCAAGCATCATCACCGGCGCCGTCATCGGCCTGGTCAGCCTATTTGCACAGGCTGAGCCATTACTCGCTGGCGATGCTCCATTCAGGCCAGCGCCCGGTTTCTTCCATGAAGGCCCAAGCTTGCCGCCACATATAGCCCGGCTAGATCTCAACGAAGCCCAGGAAGACAAAATCTTTCAATTGCTGCATGCGGAAGCTCCTGCCGTACGCGACAACTTCAAGCAGCAACGCAAACTGCGTGAGGAAATCGACACATTGGCAAAAGCTCCCACCCTGGACGAGAAAAAAGCCAGGCAACTGGCAACTGAACTGGGGCGTTTACAGGCCGACGCCATTTTTTCCCGTGTCAATACAGAGGCGCGAATTCGCACACTGCTTACCCAAGAACAACGCGCAAAGCTGGAAAACAGGCAACACTCGGGGAAAGGCAGGCCGGAACATCTTCCGCAACCTGGGGACAAGCCAAGGGGAACTCCGCCCACTCATTAAGCCGTTGTTGTACAGGCTTGAGTGCCAGGGAGACGGTGGAATACCGGCAGCAGCCTGCCCAGGACCATCATGATGTGAGCAACCAGATCGACCTGTTAATGGCGGCCTATGAAACCATTACCGCCAGGGATGCAGTCAAGGGCACACTGACTCTGGCCATTTTGATACCAGTAGAGGCCGCCAAAATGCGCCGCTATTCGCTTGCAAATGCCTCACACAGTATACTGAGCAGAGCGCCTAACATGGGTACTAGCTCCTCCTTATCAAACGGAGACTCTTCATCGGTAGCTGCGATGACAAAGGCTATTAGCACCTTCTCGACATCCTGTCGGTAATTCATCCAATGCTCAGCTTCGGCATCGCCGATCAACTGGTACTTGTGCCCGCCTGACTCGATAATCTCGGCCAATTCCTCGTTCTCAAGCTCGGCAAACAGGGAACGTGCAATGGTAATGGCAGCCGCCTTGTAATCCGGCTCTATGCCCTCCTCGCCCAATGGCAGGGTCAGGTAGGTATACACCAGCATCGCGTATGCTTGGTACACGGCCAGCATGTCGAAGTTTTCTACGCGTTCATCGGCAGGTGAGCGCCCGGCATGCTGGATGGCGCGGAAGGTGATGTAACAGGCAAGGTAGGTCGAGGCTTCAAGAACGTCATAGTCTTCAAGATTGGTGCTGGGCGGCTCGCCGGCATTTGCACGTGCCTCGTTCAGGCACAAGGCGTAAGTCAGACTAAGTCTTTGGGAGTAACGGATTTCCATGGTTTTCCTTCGTGGTTCTTGTTGCAGCTTTTAGTGTACTGTCCCGTCAATATTTGCATGAAATGAAAGCGATGCATTCGTTCTCCTGGCAAGGCGCACACCACAGCGATAGTCGTAGCTATCGCGCGGATTTGCAACGCCGGCAGGGGGACGAAGGCGCGCTTTCATATGCAAGTGATTGACGGGACAGTGCACTAGTCGATTTCAGGCAAGGCTTCGAGCTGCTCATGCAGGCCGAGCCAGCGCTCCTCGGCATGAGTTAATTGTTGCTCCAGCTCGGCTTGGCGCTTCTGCAGGGTTTGCAGGCGGGTTTTGTCCGCTTCCTGATATAGCTCCGGAGCAGCCAATGCCTGCTCCAATTGGTTCTTTTCCGGCTGCCAGGCGGCCATTTTCTTTTCTATCTGTTCAAGCTCCTTCAGCAGTGGCCTTCGCTCCTGAAGCCGTGCATGGCGTTCTGCCTTGTTTTGCGCGCGGGCATTGGGCGCCGCTTCGGGCTTGGCTTTTTCCTCCTCGGCCTTGTCGCGCAAGCGCTGCTCGTTGAGCCAATCGCGGTAATCCTCGAGGTCGCCGTCGAACTCCTGCACCTTGCCATCCGCCACCAGCAGGAAGTGGTCGCAGGTGGCACGCAGCAAAGCCCGGTCATGCGAGACCAGCACCATGCCGCCCTGGTAGTCCTGCAAGGCCATAGTGAGTGCATGGCGCATTTCCAGGTCCAGGTGGTTGGTCGGCTCATCCAGCAGCAGCAAATTAGGACGTTGCCAAATCAGCAAAGCCAGCGCCAGCCTGGATTTCTCGCCGCCGGAAAACGCACCGACCGCACCGGCGGCCATATCGCCACGAAAATCGAAACCGCCAAGGTAATTGCGGTGCTCCTGCTCGCGCGTGGCAGGATCAAGGCGCAGCATGTGCTGCAACGGCGATTCGTCGGGACGTAGTTGCTCGAGCTGGTGTTGGGCAAAGTAGCCCAGGCGCAAATCCTTGCCTTCCACCCGCTTGCCTTGCAAGGGTGTCATGGTATTGGCAAGCAGCTTGATCAGGGTAGACTTGCCTGCGCCGTTGCGGCCGAGCAAGCCGACACGCTCGCCTGGGCGCAAGGTCAGCATGATGCGCTGCAGGATGGTGGTGGCTTGGGTGGATTGATAATAGCCTGCATCGGCCTCGTCCAGCACCAGCAGAGGATCAGGCGCTGCCAATGGCTCACGGAAACTGAAGCTGAATGGACTGTCCACATGCGCCGCATTGATCAGCTCCATGCGTTCCAGCATCTTGATGCGGCTTTGTGCCTGTCTGGCTTTGGTAGCCTGGGCACGAAAACGGTCGATATATTTCTGCAAGTGCGCCACTTCGCGCTGCTGGCGATCGTAACTTGCCTGCTGTTGCGCCAGTCGTTCGGCACACTGGCGTTCAAAATCGGAATATCCGCCACGGTACAGGGTCAGTTTTTGCTGTTCGATATGGGCAATATGGTTGACGATGGCATCGAGGAAATCCCGGTCATGCGAGATCAGCAGCAAGGTGCCGCGGTAATCCTTGAGCCAGTTTTCCAGCCAGATCACGGCATCGAGGTCGAGGTGGTTGGTTGGCTCATCAAGTAGCAATAGGTCAGAGCGGCACATCAATGCTCGTGCGAGGTTGAGGCGCACGCGCCAGCCGCCGGAGAAATCGGAAACCGGGCGCTGCAAATCAGCATTGCTAAAGCCCAGGCCATGCAAAAGTTCGGCCGCACGCGCACGCGCGGAATAGCCGTCAATCTCGCCGAGGCGGGCATACAGCTCGCCCACTTTCTCGCCATCGCCTGCTGCTTCTGCGTCACGTAGTGCCGCTTCAACCTGCCTGAGCTCTACATCGCCATCCAGGGTGAATTCGATCGCAGCATCGGCAAGCGCCGGGGTCTCCTGCGCGACATGGGCGATGATCCAGTGCTGCGGGATTTCAAGTTCACCGGATTCGGGATGCAACTCGCCGCGCAACATGGCAAACACACTGGACTTACCTGCCCCGTTCGCACCGGTGAGGCCGACCTTGTGGCCGGGATGCAACTGAAAGCTTGCGCCTTCCACCAAACACTTGACGCCACGATATAGCTTAATATTTTTTAACTGAATCAAGAATTTCTACTCAACTGAACAAGGAAGGGTAACTTCTGAAGGAAATAGTTTGTAAACAATTGTCATTGTAAGCCAATCTCAGCAACTTTCGCCCTTCAAGCGTTGACCAACTACCGTGCCAATGAAATACTCTATGCATACTGATACAACATGCTTCTCAATGGCACAAATCGTGCGGATTCCGGCGATAATGGTGCAATAAAACAATATGGTCAAAAAGTCCTTGCTCTGGTGTTACCGCGCCACCCTCGCCGCGCTGTGGTTCGCCATCATTGCGTTCTCTGTCGTTGTACTCAGCCTGCGCTACCTGATCCTGCCCAACATCGGGGAATACCGCGAGCGCATCGCCGCGAAGGTCAGCGATGCGCTCGGCCAGCCAGTGACAATCAAGCACATCCATGCCAACTGGAATGGCCTGAATCCGCGCTTGACCTTGCGCGATATCGACATTTACGACCATGAGCAACGCGTGGCGCTATCATTCAAGCACATTGAAGCCAGCGTATCGTGGCTCAGCATTCCCTTGCTCGAACCTCGCCTCAGCTCGCTCATCATCCACGACCCGGCGCTAAGCATACGCCGCGAGGAAGATAGCACTATTTACATTGCAGGCATTGCGACTGGCGGCCCTGCACGGCCAGAGTTTGCCAATTGGCTCTTGCGCCAGGCCAGCATTGATGTCCGCAATGCCAATATCACTTGGCATGATGAAGTAAGAAAAGCACCGCCGCTCAGTTTCGACAACCTCAACCTGCATATTGAAAGCCCGGCCTGGGGAGGCCTGATCGGTCACCATCGCTTTGGCCTGCAGGCCATTCCTTCTGCGGCAGCCACCGGGCCAATTGACGTGCGCGGCAATCTTTACGGCAAGGATGTCAGCCAGATTAATGACTGGCGTGGCACCTTGTACGTGCATGCCGATGGCACTGACATTGCCGCCTGGCGCCAGTGGCTGCCTGAGCAACTGATCGATATCCGCCAGGGATATGGCGCCACCAGGGCATGGCTGGAATTTGCCAATGGCGCACCAAAGAAACTCACCAGCGATGTGATATTGCACAACGTGGTCAGCCGCATTATCAAGGACCAGCCTGAAGCCAGGTTGAACACGTTATCCGGCAGGCTGACCTGGATCCAGCACAAGGATGGTCAGGAACTCACTGCCGAAAATCTCAAGATTGTCACGCCGGCCGGCCTGGACATGCAGAATGGCAAGATCGCAATCCGCGAGCGCAAGTCCGCTGAAAAGCAATCGATTGAAGGCAATATCGCGCTGGATGAAATATCACTGGCATCTGCCCATCTCCTCACCGCCCACCTGCCATTGCCTGACAAGCTGCGGCAAACCCTGCATGAGATCAAGCCCGAAGGCGACCTGCACAAGCTCAGCCTGGAATGGACCAGCCAAGGCGGATTCCCGGAAAAATACCGGGTAAGCACGCAATTCAGCGACCTGGGCATGCAGCCCTATGCCAATATTCCCGGCTTCAAACAGTTGAGCGGCAATATCACTGCGGATGAAAACAACGGTAGCCTCACGCTCAATTCGCGCAATGCCGAGCTGGATTTCAAAGGTATCTTGCGCTGGCCGCTACCAGTGGACAAACTCACAGGCCAGGTCAAGTGGAAGACCAATGACGGCAAGCCTGAAATCCGCGTCAACAACCTCAATATTGCCAACCAGCATCTTGCCGGCGCCGTCAATGCAAGCTTTCAGCACAACCAGGTGAAGGGCGGGCTGCTGGAACTGATTGCCAAGTTCAACCGCGTGGACGGCAAATATGCTCGCTTTTACTACCCATTGATACTGGGCGAGCGTACGACCGAATGGCTGGATAACGCCATATTGGTCGGCAAGAGCGAGGATGTCAGTGTGATCGTCAAGGGCCATTTGCGCGATTTTCCGTTTGCAGGCAACAAGAATGGCCTGTTCCAGGTCAAGGCCAAGATTCATGATGGCGAGCTCAAGTTTGCCTCCGAATGGCCCAAAATTGAAAACATCGCCCTGGACATGCTGTTTGAAGGTAACCGCATGGAACTCAATGCCAACAAAGGTACAACCCTGGGCACCCAGGTGATCAAAAGCAAGGTGGTCATCCCCAACCTGGCAGCACAGCAGCCAGTGCTGAGCGTGGTCAGCGAAGGCCAAGGGCCTGTCAGCAATGGCATCCAGTACCTCAATAACAGCCCGCTCGTTGACATCACTGGTGGATTTACGCAAGGCCTGCAAACAAGCGGCAATGGCAAACTTGCGCTTGATTTGCAGATTCCATTGCATGACGTCAACACCACCAAGGCCAAAGGCAGTTACACCATCTCGGATGGCAGCCTTACCAGTGGGGATATCCCGCCGCTGACCCGCATCAATGGCCGGCTGGATTTCACCGAAACCGGGTTGCGAGGGCAAAACCTTAGCACCTGGGTATATGGCGGACCGGCACAGGTCAGCCTGAATACCGGCAAAGACAAGACCGTCCGCATCACTGCGCGCGGCCAGGTGAGCGATGCCGGCTTGCGCGCCGGTTTCGGCCCCGGCATATTTGATCGCGTCTTCGGCAACGCCGAGTGGAACGGCAATATCAACGTCGGCCAGAACGGCGCAGACATTACCATTCAATCCAACCTGCAAGGGATGGCTGCCAGCCTGCCCTTCCCGCTGAACAAGGCGATGAATGACAGCGTGCCGCTCAAGATAGAGAAAAAACAAATCAATGCTCAGCAGGACAATATCAACATCAGCTATGGCAACACGCTGGGCGCCTTACTGGTCCGCACCAAGCAAAACAATGGGAACTGGAAGCTGGAGCGCGGGGACATCGGCTTCAATGTAGCGCCGACATTGTCCCAACAGCCCGGCCTCACCGTGCACGGCAATATCGACCACCTGGATGTGGATGAGTGGCGCGAGCTTTCAAGCAGCCCACAAGATAATAGCCAACATGCCAACCAGACCATCGATATCAAAAAGATAGACCTCAACATCAACAAATTGGATGTGTTTGACCGGCGCATCAATGAACTCAAGCTTGCTGCCAACTCTATCAAGGATGGCTGGCAGATGCAGGTTCAAAGCAAGGAAATGACGGGGGACATCCAATGGCTCAATCAGGGAAGCGGCAGAGTGCTTGCGCGCCTGAAACGCTTGAGCATCCCTTCTTCCACGCCGGATACCGCCTTGTTGCGTACCCAGGGCCAGTTCAGCCAGCAAAGCAATGTCACCGAATACCCCTCGCTGGACATCGTCGCCGATAGCTTTGAATATGGCGCCAAGCAGCTAGGCAAGCTGGAACTGCTGGCCAATGAGCATGATGATGACTGGAGCATAGAAAAACTGCGCATCACCTCGCCCGAAAGCGAAATTCAGGCAAATGGAGAATGGCACAACTGGAAGCGCGCGCCCAACACCCGCCTCAACATCAACTGGAAAATCAATAACGTGGGCCAGACCCTGGAACGTTTCGGCTATCCCAATACCATCCGGGGCGGCACCGCCAACCTCACCGGGCAGCTCAAGTGGCCGGGCAGTCCTCACGATTTCGAAACCACCCTGTTGAGCGGCGACCTGCAACTGGACGTGCGCAAGGGTCAGATCCTCAAGATACAGCCCGGCGTCGGCCGCCTGTTCAGCGTGCTGACCCTGCAAAACCTGCCGCGCCGCCTTACCTTCGATTTCCGCGATGTATTCAGCAGCGGCTTTGCCTTCGACAAGATAGGCACCAATGTGCGCATAGACAACGGCATCATGCGCAGCGACGATTTCCGCCTGGAAGGCCCGACCGCGCTGGTGCAGATGACCGGTGAAACCAACCTGCAGAAGGAAACCCAGCACATCAAGGTCAAGGTCACGCCCTATGTCAGCGACAGCCTTTCAATTGCGGCACTGGCAGGCGGCCCGGTAGTCGGTGCTGCCACCTATCTCGCGCAAAAACTATTGAAAGACCCATTGAACCAGATCGCCTCTTCCGAATACGAATTCATCGGCACCTGGGATAACCCGGTCGAGGTCAAGGGCGGAAGCAGGCGCGACAACACAAACCCAGAACCATTACCGCTAGGCAGATAATCTGAAGCGCACATACAAATGCAACAAACCGAGTTGATAATTCACTATCCGTCCAGAATTTAAAACATGGCTATCAAATCACACGAAAAAATTGCCAAGAGCAAGACAAAAAACTCCATCCCCGGCATCAACCGCATTGCCGCCATTCAGATGGCTTCCGGCCCATATGTTGCAGCCAACCTGAGCGAGGCGGAACGCCTGATCGAGATTGCCGTCAACATGGGCGCAAAGCTCATCGCCCTTCCCGAATATTTCGCCATCATGGGCCTCAAGGACACCGACAAGGTCGCAGCGCGGGAAAAAGAAGGCAGCGGCCCGATTCAGCGCTTCCTATCCAAGATCGCAAAAAAACACCAGATATGGCTGGTCGGCGGGTCCGTGCCGTTGGAATGCGACAACCCGGAAAAAGTACGCAATGCCTGCCTGGTCTATGACGACAAGGGCAAACTAGCTGCACGTTATGACAAAATCCACCTGTTCGGCTTCGAGCTTGGCAAGGAACACTACCAGGAAAAGAAAACCATAGAGCCTGGCGATACGGTAGTCACGGTAGAAACGCCTTTCGGCAAGCTCGGGCTCTCCATCTGTTACGACCTGCGCTTTCCCGAGCTCTACCGTGCCATGGGCGATGTCGACATCATTGCCATTCCTTCCGCCTTTACCGAGACGACAGGCAAGGCCCACTGGGAAACCCTGATCCGTGCCCGTGCCATCGAAAACCTCTGTTATGTGCTGGCACCGGCCCAGGGCGGCTATCATGCCTCCGGCCGCGAGACGCACGGCAACAGCATGATCGTCGACCCGTGGGGCGTGGTGCAGGACAGACTGTCACGTGGCTCCGGCGTCGTGATTTCCTCGATCAATACAGCATATTTGAAGGGCCTGCGCAAAAGCCTGCCGGCATTGAAACACCGCAAGCTTTAAGTAATTATTATTTAAGAGCACCTAACAACGCCAGAGAGTGTTGTTAGGTGCTCTAAGTGCCTGGCTTGAAAAAATAGCCAAGCAGCCCCAATTTATTGAGAGCAATTTAAAGAAAATACTTAGCTCCGGGTCAGTGACGGACTGCTATGATGGTATTCAACTGCAAACATTAAAGATTCTCTGCCATGAAACCCGACACTTTGCCTACTGCATCCAGCCCTGCCGCCGAATCGCACTTTCACACCGCGACCGAAACCCTGCTCGCCCCCAGCGGCCTGGACGTGGGCCACCTGCAAGGCGTCATCGGCAACATCATGTCCCACAAAGTGGATTACGCCGACCTGTATTTTCAGTACAGCCGCGCAGAAAGCTGGGGGCTGGAAGAAGGCCAGGTCAAGTCCGGTAACTTCAGCATCGACCAAGGCGTCGGCGTTCGAGCGGTAAGCGGCGAGAAAACTGCATTTGCCTATTCCGACGACATCAACCTGCCCGCACTCAAGCAGGCTGCCAGCGCCACGCGTGCCATTGCAGCACTCGGAGAGGAAAAGCAGGGCCATGCGGTACAGCGCATCAGTGCGCCCCAACTTTACCTGCCGCAAGACCCGATTGCTTCCCTCAGTGCCGAAGCCAAGGTCAAGTTACTGGAACGGCTCGAAATGTTCGCGCGCAAGCAAGACTCACGCATCACCCAGGTCATGGCTTCCATTGCTGGCGAATATGAAGTGGTCATGGTGGCACGCCATGATGGCGTCATGGCAGCCGATGTGCGCCCGCTGGTACGTCTTTCCATCCAGGTGATCGCGGAACAGAACGGCAGACGCGAGCAAGGTTCCGCTGGTGGCGGCGGTCGGTTCAACTACAGCTATTTCACTGACGAAGTATTGCTGGATTATGCGCAAAAAGCGGTCCATCAAGCGTTGGTCAACCTCGAGGCCAGGCCTGCCCCTGCAGGCAGCATGACCGTTGTCCTGGGCGCTGGCTGGCCTGGCATCCTGTTGCACGAAGCCATTGGTCACGGCCTGGAGGGGGATTTCAACCGCAAGGGCAGCTCCGCCTTCAGCAATGCCATTGGACAACAGGTTGCAGCCAAGGGGCTCACTGTCGTCGATGACGGCACCATCAGCAACCGCCGCGGCTCGCTCAATATTGATGACGAAGGCAACCCTACCCAGCGCACCGTGCTGATTGAAGACGGCATCCTGCGCGGCTATCTCCAGGACAGCCTCAATGCACGCCTCATGAACATGGCGCTGACCGGCAACGCACGCCGCGAATCCTACGCCCACATTCCGATGCCGCGCATGACCAACACCTACATGCTCAATGGCAACATGGCGCCGGAAGAGATCATCAAGTCGGTGAAAAAAGGCCTGTACGCTGCCAACTTCGGCGGCGGCCAGGTAGACATTACCAGCGGCAAATTCGTCTTTTCCGCAGCCGAAGCCTGGATGATAGAAGACGGCAAGCTCGCCTATCCAGTCAAGGGTGCCACCCTGATCGGCAACGGCCCGGATGTGCTCACGCGCGTTTCCATGATCGGCAATGACATGGCATTGGACAGCGGCGTGGGTACCTGCGGCAAGGAAGGCCAGAGCGTACCGGTAGGGGTAGGCCAGCCCACATTGCGCATAGACGGCTTGACGGTGGGCGGAACGGTTTAATATGATGGCAAGTGAAGGTTACCGCCTTTACATCCGAGCAACATGGAAATCCCGACCAAAAGAAAGGAATTGAAATGGCTACAACCAAAAGCACCACCTCCAAGAAACCCGCAACACCCAAGGCCGTAATCGCAAAGCCAGCAGCAGAGAAGAAAACCACCACCAGAAAAGCCAGTACCAGCAAGGCAAAGACCACAGACAAGGTCAGCCAGATCAGCCCGGAAGAACGTTATCGCATGGTTGAAGTTGCGGCCTATTTTCTCGCTGAACGCAATAGCTTTGCCGGCAACCCGGTGGAATACTGGACAGCTGCCGAAGCCCAAATCAGCAAACTGCTCAGCTAGGTCCATAGACCCTGTCATTAATGCACTGGCTCCTGGCGTGTCCGCTTGCGGACAGCCTGGAATGCCATTTAATTTATCCCCGAAAGCCATCCATTCCCACACCATTAGTGGCTTGCCCTACCCGGCAAAGGCTATAATAAGCCGTTTATTCAATATGTAACGGCAAACCAATGCAGTTTTCTCTGCCTATTCCGGCAACAGGTCAAACAACCCGCATCAACCCGCTTGTCCCCGGCACTGACAGCCTGGCACTGGCACAGCTCGCAACACAGCGCATGCAGGCATCAGCCAAGGCACCTGTGGTCGTCATTACCTCCAGCGCCTTTGATGCCCAGCGCCTATTAGAAGAGATTCCCTGGTATGCCCCACAGCTACGCGTATATCTGCTGCCGGACTGGGAAACCCTGCCTTACGACCACTTCTCGCCGCACCCGGACCTGATCTCGGAGCGACTTGCCACGCTGTACCAGATCAGTCAGAACAGCTGTGACATCGTACTGGTGCCCGCTTCTACCGCGCTGATCCGCCTGCCACCCAGCGCCTACCTGGCAGCACACACCTTCATGGTGAAAAAGGGCCAGATCCTGGATATCGAGGCTTTACGCAGCCAATGCGCCAACGCAGGCTATCACCATGTCAGCCAGGTCATGAGTCCAGGGGAGTTCAGCGTGCGTGGCGGCCTGATTGACCTCTACCCGATGGGCAGCGCACTGCCCTATCGCCTCGACCTGTTCGATAACGAAATCGAGTCCATCCGCACCTTTGATGTAGACACCCAGCGCAGCCTCTATCCGGTTGCAGAAGTCCGCCTTCTGCCCGCTAAGGAATTTCCGCTGGATGAAAACGGTATTGCACGTTTCCGGCAGAATTTCCGCGAAGTCTTCGAGGGCGACCCCTCGCGCAGCCGTATCTACAAGGATGTGTCCAAAGGCCTCGCCAGCGGCGGTATCGAGTGGTACCTGCCCTTGTTTTTCGAGAGCACCTCCACCCTGCTGGATTATGTGCCCGCGGATGCCCTGCTTTGCCTGCACGGTAATCTGGACCAGGCATCCCAGGCTTTCTGGCACGATGCGCAATCCCGCTATCGCCAGCTCGCACACGACCCGGAACGCCCTATCCTCAAGCCGGAAGCATTGCTGATCAAGGCAGAGGATTTTTTCAGCCAGAGCCATGCCTGGGCGCGTGTACAGCTCAGCCTGGATACGGAGAAGAAACTCCCGGCGCTGGAAGTGGATCGACGCGCGGAAAAACCGCTACACAAACTTGAAGACTACATCCGCCGTTTCAAAGGGCGCATTCTGATTGCTGCTGAAAGCCTGGGCCGCCGCGAAACCATGGCGCAACTTTTCACCGATCACGGCATTGCCTACGAGGCCTGTGACGACTGGACCGGCTTCCAGTCTGGCAAAGCGCCGGTCATGCTGGGCATTAGCCCGTTGCATGGCGGCTTTGCCTTGAAAGACATTGCCGTCATTACCGAAGCCGAGCTCTACGCCAACACCGTGCGTCAGCAACGGCGCCGCGACAAGGAAAAGCAGCGCAATACCGAGGGCATGCTGAAAGACCTCTCCGAGCTGCGCGAGCATGACCCGGTGGTACATGAGCAGCATGGCGTCGGCCGTTACCGCGGCCTGGTCAATATCGACTTTGGCGAAGGAGAGACCGAGTTCCTGCTGCTCGAATATGCCGGCGACGATAAGCTCTACGTGCCGGTATCGCAATTATTCCTGATCTCGCGCTATTCCGGCGGCCCGCCGGAGTCCGCCCCTTTGCACCGCCTCGGCAGCGGCCATTGGGAAAAAGCCAAGAAGAAAGCCCTGAAGCAGGTGCGCGACACTGCCGCCGAGCTGCTCAACCTTTATGCTCAACGCGCGGCGCGCAAAGGCCACGCCTTCAAGCTCGGCCTGCATGATTATGAAGCCTTCGCCGAGAGCTTCCCGTTTGAGGAAACGTCAGACCAGCTGGCCGCTATCGAGGCCGTGATCAACGATATGCAATCCGGACGGCCAATGGACCGGCTGGTGTGCGGCGATGTCGGTTTCGGCAAGACCGAAGTAGCATTGCGCGCCGCCTTCGTCGCCGTCATGGGTGGCCGCCAGGTAGCCGTGCTCGTACCCACTACCCTGCTCGCCGAACAACATTACAACAACTTCAGCGACCGCTTTGCCGACTGGCCGGTGAAAATTGCCGAGATTTCGCGCTTTCGCACCGCCAAGGAACAGGCCCAATCTCTCAAGGGCCTAGAGGATGGCAGTATCGATATCATCATCGGCACCCACCGCCTGATCCAGAAGGACATCAAGTTCAAGAACCTCGGCCTCGTGATCCTAGACGAAGAACACCGCTTCGGCGTACGGCAGAAGGAACAACTCAAAGCCATGCGTGCAGAAGTGGACGTGCTGACGCTGACCGCGACTCCTATCCCGCGCACCCTGTCGATGGCAATGGAGGGACTGCGCGAATTCTCGGTAATCGCCACGCCGCCGCAGAAGCGCCTGGCGATCAAGACCTTTGCCACGAATTATTCCGAAGGCATCATCCGCGAAGCCGCCATGCGCGAGTTCAAGCGCGGCGGCCAGGTGTATTTCCTGCATAACGAGGTGGACACCATCTTCGTCATGAAGGAAAAACTGGAGAAAATCCTGCCCGAGGCCCACATCGGCATCGCGCACGGCCAGTTGCGAGAACGCGAGCTGGAGCATGTGATGCGCGACTTCTACCAGCAGCGCTTCAACCTGCTGCTGTGCACTACCATCATCGAAACCGGCATCGACGTGCCGACGGCCAATACCATTATCATGAACCGGGCCGACATGTTTGGATTGGCTCAGCTTCACCAGTTGCGCGGACGTGTGGGACGCTCTCACCACCAGGCCTATGCCTACCTGCTGACCGACCCTGACCGCAACATCACGCCGCAGGCGCAGAAACGCCTGGATGCGATCCAGTTGCTGGAAGACCTGGGGGCCGGCTTCCATCTTGCGATGCACGACTTGGAAATCCGTGGTGCAGGCGAATTGCTCGGCGACAGCCAGAGCGGCGAGATGCAGGAAATCGGCTTCACGCTCTATTCGGAAATGCTCAGCCATGCGGTGAAGCAGCTCAAGGCCGGCAAGGAGCCAGACCTTTCTGCGCCTCTCGGGGTTACCACGGAAATCAACCTGCATACGCCCGCCCTGCTGCCCAATGATTACTGTCCCGACGTTCACGAGCGCCTGGTGCTCTACAAGCGTCTTGCCAACTGTAATGACGACGACGACCTGGACGCCATGCAGGAAGAACTGATCGACCGTTTCGGCCTATTGCCGGAACAAGGCGAGGCACTGATGGCCTGCCATCGCCTGCGTATTGCCGCCAAGCCGCTCGGCATCAACAAGATAGACGCTAGCGATTCCACGATCCAACTCCATTTTGCACCCAGTACTGAGTTAGACCCAACCAAGCTCATCGCGCTGCTGCAACGCGACCGCCGTTGCCGCATGAACGGCCCGGACAAGCTCAGGGTTACGGTACAATACCCCGGCATTTTGCCGCGTACCGACTTTATCAAGAACCTATTAAAGGAACTCGCCTGACATGCTGGAAAAAATCATTGCAAGCGTCGCCGCCTGGATCATCGGCATCATCTCGACCATGGGTTATGGCGGCATCGTGCTGTTGATGGCGATCGAGTCAGCCTGTATTCCCCTGCCTTCTGAAATCATCATGCCGTTTGCAGGCTACTTGGTATTCACTGGCGAATTAACCTTATGGGGTGTGGCGCTCGCAGGCGCTATAGGTTGTGTAGTCGGCTCAATTCCAGCCTATTACTTGGGAATGTTCGGCGGTCGCCCACTGGTGGAAAAATACGGCAAATGGGTGCTGATTTCCCATCATGACCTGCACCTGGCAGACCGTTGGTTCGAGAAATACGGCGACATCATCATCTTCATCGGCCGCCTGCTGCCTGCGGTACGCACCTTCATCGCCTTCCCGGCTGGAGTAGCACGCATGCATCTGGGCAAGTTCATTGCTTATACCTTCGTCGGCTCCCTGATCTGGTGCTTCCTGCTGGCTTATGCCGGCATGAAATTCGGCCAACATTGGGAATCGTTAGAGGTTTACTTCCATCAGTTCCATATCGTGCTGGTCGTCGTTGGCGTGATCTTTGCCGTATGGTATGTCAGGCGCCACTTCAAGGCCATGCGCCGCGTGCATCATCACGATCATCATTAGTCCCAACTGCATCCCAGCGAAACAGATAGGGGAAACGCAAACGGCAGAAAGGAAAAAAGCGTGGGTAATGCTACCCCACGCCTTTCTCCTCCTCTATCCCCCCCGGGATTCAGACGGTCCAGACCTTATACGGTCAACATCTTTCTACGACGCTTGGCTGTTACGAGGATAACAGCCAGGCCTGCCAACAGCAGGGCGTAGTGATGTGGTTCGGGCACTGCAGTAGTGATTGCCACGAAGCCATTGTTAGCACCCAAGGTCAGGGCATTGTTCCAGTTATTGGCCACCACATTGCCGTTGACCGTACCGTTGCTGCCTATGATCGTGGCATTGGTAGCCAGGATGCTTGCACTCAAGTTGATGCCGGCAAGATTAACCGTTGTAGCATCGTAGAAGTTGAGCAAAACGTTATAGTCGCTGAATGTGTTCCAGCCGCCAGTCAGCGAAGCATAATCACCGGAAATATTCAGGATCAGCGTCGCACCAGAAACAATACTGCTGAAGTTCCAGTTGTTGATGGATGCCAGATCGCTGCCGCTAAGCGTGAAATACTCGATTGCGGAATTGGTACCAGTCAAGTAACCGCCGGTGCCATATTTGTATTCGACGTTGCCAGTCGCTGTTGTGCTGTACAGGCTATTGGAAAGCGCGCTCAGGCTGGACTTGGCCGCCGCAAAGTCTATCGGGGCAGCACCATTGCTGTAGCTGTTATAACTATCCCACTGTGGGGCATTTACAGCTCCGCCTACCCAGGTAACTCCATTGATTCCGTTGTAGGCTTTCGTCAAATTGCCACCAACTACCACACCATAGTCATTGCCATTGGAGTTAGCGATACCGGAATTACTCAGATTGGCATTGCCACCCACTGCAACAGCGCCGCCAATCGAACTCCATCCCCACTGGGAAGTTTGGTAGTTATCAAATACAAATACGTTGTAATTGGATGCAACCCCAAGATCAATCGTGGTCGCCGCTGCCGGAGCAGAAATTGCTGCCATTACTGCCAACCAACCTAATTTCATTTTCATCTTCGCTTTTCCTGTAGTGGGGTTACGTTCGCTTTACTATAAGCAACCGCTATACCAATCCTTGCCAACTCGTATTCCCAATCAGAAATTTTATAAAAATCCTTTATTTTTCAATGGCATAAAAATTAAATATTTTTCACACATTATCTTGAATTATGTGGACAGTCGATAATAAATGGTATTGGGAAAGCGTCAATGTGACAAAATTTCCACACATCCATCAAAATTTTGACAATTCCTGTCATGGTTTCGTCAAGAATTCACCATCAATCTGAAGCATCAATCATGCTTGCTCAAGGCAACTCGCACAACTTGCCGAGCGCCATGAAATAGATTGCCTTGCGCACCGGCAACCCTTCTCCCGCGAACAGGGAGGCATATCCTGTCAACTGCGGCTCGAACGCTTCAGCCGCTTTGAGCAGGGTCCCAGTATCGGCATCGGCAGGGAAGCGGGTTGATTTATAGTCGATAATCCAACGCTCGCCGTTTTCTATAAAACACCTGTCCACGACTAATTGCTTTAGGCCGTTCTCGCCTACATGGCCCATGGCAAGCTCTGCTGAGGCCTCGTCGCGCGAGGTCAGCACCCAGCGCCCATCTGGGCTTTGCAGGGTCAGCTCAAGCAATTTCAATACTTGCGCAGCACCCTCTTCCGCTGATTCACCATAATGTCCCTGTTGCCGGAGCCAGCGCACCATGGCTGGTTTCAATGCTGGCAAACGTGCAAGCCATCCATCAAGATCAGAGGTTGCGGCCATGATCTCAACATATTTATGCGCAAGCGTGCCGATATGCGCCTCCAGGCTGGCCTGTCTGCCCAGCACCGGGCCTTCCTCGTGAGGCTGGCCAGTAGAAGCCTGGTCATGCCTGTTTTCGGCAAATACCCTGGGCATGCCTGGTTCCTCCACCCGCACCAGCTTGGGAATGAAATCTGCCAGTGCCATTTCTGGCCTGGCAGTTACTTCCAGAGGCACCTGCTCTGCCGCCTGCATGAATTGCGCCACCACATGCGGCCATAGCAGATCCAGGAAAGTGCCATTCTCGGGCCTCAGTTCACCCTTGTTGTTCGGGCTAATGCTGCCGAGCAGATGCAGGCTGCGTTCGGTACGTGTAGCAGCCACATACAGCACGCGCGCGTTTTCATTATCCGCCCGCGCTTTTTCCAGCAGCTTGAGATAGCTATAGGGGCTAGGCTCATCCCGGCCTGTCGCCCCCTTGGGGATGAACGGCGCAGTGACGAGCTCGGTGCTGACACCAGCTTCGGTTTCCACCGCCACCTCCTCCCACAGGAGCAGCGGCGTGTCGCCATTGCGCGCCCTGCGCTCCAGGCCCGGCAGGATCACCGTGTCGAACTCCAGCCCCTTGGATTTGTGAATGGTCATGAACTGCAGCTGGCCATTGGCCTCGATATCCGGGGCCGCATACAGCTTGCCTACCTCCTGCACCAGCCGTTCCAGGCTGAACCTGCCCTGTTGGTCCAACTGCTCCACCAGCCTGAAATATGCCTCGACATCGGTAATATCACTTGCCTGCCACAGGCATTGCGCCCCACCCAGCATGAGCCAGGCGCTTTCCAGCCAGCGGCCCAGCGGCATGCGCCCCTGTTGGCCTAGCGCCTCGGAGAGCACCTGCACGACATGCCGGCTGCGCTTGCGGCCATCCTCGCTCATTGCTTCAAGCACCTCGCGGTCGCAAAGCAAGGACCAGATGGTGCGGTAGCGCTCATGCCCGGCCAAGACATGCATATCCGCCAGACTCAAGCCGCACCATGGCGCACGTAATATCGCCAACCAATTCACGCGGTCGGCGCGCTGCAGCAAGGCGTGGGTAAGCGCCAGCAGGTCCTGCACGCTTTGGCGCCCGGCCAGGGGCTCGATCTCTACCGCCTGAAAATGCAAGTCGGCGTGATGGCGGCGGATTTCCGCTACCAGGGTTTCAAGGTGGGTACGCGCACGGACCAATACGGCAATGCTGGCCTCCGGATTGCTGGCCCAGGTACTGCGTATGATCTCAACCGCCCGGGCTGCCTCGCGGATGCGCAACGCCCCGGCATCCTCACCTGCACCGGCAATCAAGGGATGTACGAACACTCCGGCCCCGGCTTCACCCTGCTGGGTCGCCACGAACTCGCGGTAATGAATCGCTCCCTGCACTACGCTGTCCTGTGGCGGAAACACCTGTCTGAAAGTGGTATTAATCCAGTCGACCACGGGCGGGCACGAGCGGTTGTTGCGGCAGAGCTGCAGCCGCTCCAGCTTCAATTCGCCTATCCCTTCCTCGGCCACTTCCAGGAACAAGCCGACATTGGCCTTGCGGAAGCGGTAGATCGACTGCATTGGGTCACCTACGGCAAACAGGGTTCGTCCGTCTCCCGGCAGCCACCCCTGGGTCAGGCGCTGCAACAGCCTGACCTGGCCGGGGCTGGTATCCTGGAACTCGTCTACCAGCAAATGGCTGATTTGGTAATCCAGCTTCATCGCAAGGTCGCTGGCTGTTTCGTCCTCTCCGCCCAGGGCCTGCAGCGCGCGCTGGGAGACTTCGACGAAATCCACCTCTCCCGCCTGCTGAAACACCAGCCATAGCTGGGCCACGGCAAGCTTGAGCAATTGCGCAAGCGCCGCCACCATCTGCCATCCTTGCGCATCCTGGCGGCGCGGCAGGCTGCGCAGGCGGTGCAGTGCGGCTTCCATGTCCGGCACCTGGGCAAGCACGGTCGTTATTTCCGCGAACTGCTCCTTGAATGGCTTGGCTTCGGGCGTTGCCGGCAAACCATTCCTGACATTGACCGTCTTGCGCAGGCTGCCCGTGCCTGTGAGCAGCAGGTCGCACACGGCTAGCCAGGCAGGCAAGGCCTGAAGAGTCGCAGGCAGCGGGGTTTCCCAATCCAACAGCAAGGCCTGCGGAACGTCGCACGGCAGGTTGCTTGCCGCGTAGCGCGCCACCGGCATCAAGGCATGCTGCAGCCGCGGCTCCAACAAGCTGGCCGCGGCCTGGATATCCTGGCTCAAGAGGTGCTCGAGCGCACGCTGCGCCATCTGTGGCGCGTCATCGCGGCTGGCGTATTCCATCCATTGGTCACGCTTGCCCAGCATGTCGATCAACAGGCCGATGAGCTTCTGCACATCGTTATCAACATAGCTCAACGCCAGGCGCACCGGCTCTCCCAACGCCTCATCGTCCATCAGCGCCAGCGTGCGCTCGGCAGCGAGCCGATAGTGGGTTTCCGCATCCTCGCTGATCGCAGGCTGGCTGCCGAAGCGGCTCAGCAGGGGCATTTGCCTTGACAGGTGCCCGGATAATGAATCAATCGTGAAAATACGCAAGCGCGACGGATTATCCAGCAATTGCCAACCCAGCCCGGCCGCGTGCTGCAATGCCGCCACGCCCAGCTTGAAGGTCAGCCGCTTGTGCGCGGCTTCAGGCACTTGGCCGCCGGCCGCCATCAGCAGGCTGTCGAGAATACGCGCACGCATTTCCGCCGCCGCCTTGTTGGTGAAGGTAATGGCAACGATTTCTTCTGGCTCCTGCACCGTGGTGAGCAGGCGCAGGAAGCGCTGGGTCAGCAGCTCGGTCTTGCCAGCGCCCGCAGGCGCTTCGACGATGAACGACGCCAGCTCCAGCGCACGCTCCCGGCTCAGGCTGTCTATTTGCAACAGGTCCATGGATTCCAGCCCGACTGTGCCGCTCATGCCGTCTCTCCCCGCTGCAAGCGCTCGAACTGCAGGCGCCGTTCCGGCAGGCGCAGCAAGGGCAACACCTCGCAATAAGCGAGGTCGCCTTCATCCTGCAAGCGCACAACAGCCTCGCCGCGCTTGAGTTCCTGCACCACGGCGGTCAGGCTCGCGCGCCAATGTGCAAGCACGCTGTGCCAATCCGGGAAGTCGGCCTCGGGGAAAACCTCCCGCGTCTTCTTATCGTCCAGCACCGGCATCGCCGGCAACACCTCTTCCCTGGCAAGGCCGGCAAAACTGTGCTCCTCCAGCCTGACCATGGCAAACGCGATCGCGGCAATCTCCCCGGCATTGGCATCCGCCGTTGAAGAGTCAGCCGTGGCGAGCACGAAAGCGGCGTACACCGGCAATTGCGGCTCGGTAATCCTGTCCTGCGCCCAGTTGCGGGTATCTGGCTTGCGACCGGTCTTGTAATCCATGATGATGCGGCTGCCATCCTCGAGCTGGTCTATGCGGTCTATGATCAGGGTGATATCCACGCCCTCGATCGAGACCGATTGCCTTTGCTCACTAGCAAGCACGGTGAACCTATGTTCGCGGGTTTTCTCGAACGCCAGCCATCCACGCAACAACTTGGCCAGGCGCATGGTTTCCAGCGTCTTGAAGGCATCGCTTAATGCCTCGTCACAAGTCTCGGCATAAGCCTGTAGGCCAGCTTGCACCGCCTCAGACAGTGCCTGCTCCAGCTGTGCTTCACTCATGGCTTGCAGGTCGTCCAGGCCCCGGCCGCGCCAGAAGTGCTCCAACACGAAATGCACCAGCGTGCCGCGTTCGGCAGCATCCAGGCCATTGACCGGCATTTTCAGTGCGCGCGCATGCAGCCGGTACTGGAAATAAGCCCAGGCGGGGCAGATGGCCTGTGCCTTGAGTAGGCCGGTACCGCCCGAGACATGCTCGCCTTCCTGCACCGGCGGCGCCTGATGGTCGGCCAGCCATTGCATGGGGCTGGCATGCTGCCCAGCCAGCGTTTGCGCCAGGCTCTGGCTCAGTGCCACGGGTTCTTCGCGCAAGGTGATGGGCTGCACCAGCGGGCTCAATCGCAGCTCCCGTTCGCCCTCCTTCGCTGCACTGGAAAACACCACATGTTGCGCGCTGCGCAACATGCGCTCGTGAATGGCCTGGGCAAATGCCGTCTGTGCCGCGCTGTCGGCATTCGGCAAGCCATGACTGCGCTGCATGGCGGCGGGCAACAAAGGGTTAGGCCGCGGTGGTGGTGGCCATGCGTGGTCGTTCATGCCCATCACCCACAGGCCATCCAGCGGCGCGCTGACGCTCTCCAGCATGCCCATCACCTGCAAGCTCACTTCGCCTTCCGCCTCGGGCTGGTAAATCTGCTCCTGCGCCAACTCTCTCAACCGCAACAATACCTGCGACAGACTCATGGCTTGTTGCAACACATCCAATGCCGCCAGGGCTTGCAATACCTTGTCGAACGCCTGGATGGCCTGGTACTCGAAACTGGACAGGCTGCGCTGCTTGCCGGGCCATTCCAGCGCATCCAGTAGGCGGCGAATCGCGTCGACCCATGCAGAAGGCAACTGCTGGCGCGGCTGCTCCTGCAGGATGGCAAGCGCTGCCGCCATGTGTGCCTGCAAGCCCGCAAGGCGTAAAGGCGCCTGGGCGCTGCCCGTCTCACGATGCACGAATTTGAGCAGACGCGGCACACTCAGCGACAAAGGCAGCCATTCGCGCATGCGCGCATCAAGCTGGGCGCGCGCATCGGCCTCGGTGACGGCATGCGACCAGTAAGGTTGTTGCAGCAATTGCGAAAAAGCCTGCTGCTCAACGCGGTACTGGCTAAAGAATTGCAATAGCGCCAGCGCGGTTTGCACCACGGGTTCGCGGCTCAAGGGCTGGCCCAGCGAGAAATCGTAACGGCGCGGTGCTTCCACCGAGGCCGGGCGCACCCAGGCTGGGTGCAAGGCATCGTCCAGCAGACGTGCCAGCGTGCCGCGCAGCTTGGCAAGCTCGGGCACCACGATGCCCACTCTCGCGCCTGAATGCTGCTCAAGAATGGTCTTGGCCCACGCTACCGCGGCACGACATTCCGCCTCCTGGTCAACCAACACTATCCGCTGGCTTTGTCCCGGCGCCTGCAAGCCAGTGTCATGACGTTGCACTTCCACGCCACGCTGGCGCAATATTTCCTGCAAACGTGCCATCTGCGGGGTAATGCGGTCGAACCCAGCAAATGCCACAGAACCAGGCAACCGCCCCAGCCCTTTTGCAAGCATGTCCAACTGCCAGTCGAAATACCGCGCGGGCTCCATCCAGCCGCCTTGCCTGCATCGGGCTACAAATGCGCGCCGCCAGGCCAGGAACTGACGCGTTTCCTCACTATAGGCCGCATCGGGCAAAGGCAACCGCCACTCCAGCAGCAACTGGTTGGCCTCCTGTGCCGCCAATGCCAGGCCCTTGATGTCGAACAGCTCCTGCAACACCTCGGACGCCAGCGATTGGGCAATGACCTCCTCCCACAGTGTGCGCTCCTGCACATTGCTCAGCACGCCCTGCGGCGCATCCTGCAAGTCTATCTCACCCTGCAGCACGGCTTCCTCATATAGGCTATCCAGCCATTGGTTGACGGTAGAAGCATTTAGTACGGGCCATTGCATCAGCCCCTTGGCATGCTGTGCCCTGCCGTGGTCGAGCTGCAATGCGCGGGCCAGCCGCGCGGTAGCGCAGAGGATTAAATGATCAGTATTCATTAGCAGGATTTTACTTGATTATGGTCTGGCATCCCCGCATAGCGCTCACGTTCCGCAATGCGCGGGCAAACCGCCTGCAAAAGGCGCAATACGGGCTGCCGTATCGGGATGCGAGGAGAGCATCTCCGGCATTTTGCCACCCTTGGCCTGGCGTTGCAGGGCAGTCAGGATTTCCGCGAATGCACTGGGAGGGATACAGACCTGCCGCAACGCTGCCAGGGCGTAGGCATCGGCCTCTGTTTCCATACTGCGGGAGTAATTGAGCTGCAACAGAACGGCAGGCAGGCCGGAAGCCAGCGCATCGAAATCCCCAGTCAGAGCCACCAGCACCAGCCCCGATAATGTCGCCTGCAAGGCATGGCGCAGCGAATGGCGCCGTTGCACATGCCCAAGCTCGTGCGCGAGCACAGCCAGCACCTGGTCCTCATTGCGGCTCAATGCCACCAGCTCATCCGTGACCACAATAATGCCTCCTGGGAGTGCCATGGCATTAGCGCCAATGTCACCGCCACGGCGGAATTCCAGCCGGTGGGGCGGACATGTTTCCTGGCGGGCGCAGAATGCAGCCAATGCCTGCTGCAAGGCTTGCCGGCGCTCGGGCTTCAGCCTGGTCGGCTTGAAATAACCATACTTGTGGTCCATGGCCCTGAGCACCTGTTCCCCCAGGCTGGATTCCGTGTCCGCAGGCACCATGCGCGCCACCTGCTCCGCGGCCAGCGGCACGCCGTAGCGTATCATTCCCCAGCCTGCAAGCATGGCCAGCAATAATGCAAGCAATACCCATCCCAGGTGGTTTTCAATGAAATGCAGCATGCGCCAAAACCGATTGCCCGCAGGCAGACGCAAGCTGCCGAAGGCGGCATGGTTTCGCGTTTCAAGGCGCCCGCCGTCCGGCAACTCGATCACGCGCCTGGCGCTACCCACCGGTGCCTGGGGCCGGACGGCACTGAGCAGGAAACGCTCGGATTCGCCACCAACGCCAAAGCTCAGGTGCTGGTCTTCAAGCGTCACGAACACCGGCTTGGCATCGGCAGTGATGCCATCGAAATAATCCGCCTCGAAAACACGCATAACAAGCCTATTATCCCAAGGCAAGCTCGACGTCGAACATTTCGCCGACTTCTTCGCCTGTTGCCTTGATCTCGGCCTTTTTCTCGCCGACAAACCGCTCAAAATTGGTTTCGCCAACCAGACTCAGGCGCTCGGCATGGTAACGCATAGTGCGGATTTGCGCCCATGGCGTCAGCAAACCGAGCGAAAACACGATCAGCAACAGGTTGGTCGCATAAAGCCAGACCAGGTCGCGCGAGCGCAAGTTAGCGCTGAAGCCGACATGCTCGAGCTGTGTGCCATTCCAGATCAGATTGAGCAAACGGGCGCGCAGGAAGGCCCCGCAAATGGTCAGGATCAGTAGGTAGGTGAATAGCAAGGGCACAATGGTCTGCTGCATGCTCTCTTTTGCCCAGGCATCAGCTTTATTGGCATTCAGCAAGCCAACAAACAAACCTGCTGCCAGGAAAAGCCCCACCAGCAGCAGCAAGGCCTTCAAGTAAGCGATGTAAAAGTTCTTCACTTTGAAATCGGCAGTGAAAGGACTCCTGCCGAAGCGGTGCCCTTCGGCCAGAAAGCGGTTGCGCCGCTGGGAAATAAATGGATACAGCAGGCCCAGCGTCAGCACCATCAGTATTGGCAATAAGATGTAGTACAGCACTGCGTCCCATAACCTGCCCTTGAAATCAAAGCGCAAACCGCGGTAACTGGAATTGCGCGCATTGAAAGTCAACGAGCGCACGATAATCCAGGGTAGAAAAACAATGAATGCGATGATGAATACGCCAGACAATATGGGCGAAATCTCGGCGCTGATCGAATACAGGACGAACAAGCCAAAAGCGAGGAAGCGCCCATTGAGAATCGATATTGGCGAAGCATGGTAGTCGAATGCAACGCCGTCAATGAATGTATGCTGGTAAAAATACTTCTTGCGCCTCACCTTGGCCCAGGCGGAATAAATCCCTAGGGTTAGGATGCTCAACAGCAAATTGACAATCCAGATGCCGAAATACTCGCCTGCCTTGCCTGTAAACACGACAGGCGTTTTTTGTTCCTCACTCATCATAAAACTCCCCTTAAGGTTTTGTGACGCTGTTATATAAATTTATATGTTTACCTTGCCTGCAAGGCGGATTGAGCTTACCTCCAAAACTCATACTCATGCAATGGCTATAGTTTTTCGGCCCCCATGCGCTTGACAGCCAGCGACTTGCACCCTACCTTGCGAGCCTATGGCAGACCAGAAAAACTACATCACGCCGGAAGGCTACGCGCGTCTCAAGGACGAGTTTGAACAGTTATATAAAGTGGAACGTCCCAAAGTAGTCAGCGATGTCTCCTGGGCAGCGAGCAATGGCGACCGCAGCGAAAACGGCGATTACATCTACGGCAAAAAACGGCTGCGCCAGATTGATTCGCGCCTGCGCTTCCTCATGAAGCGCATGGATATTGCCGTAGTCGTTGATCCGCAAACCCAGCAGGACCTGGAGAAAATCTACTTCGGCGCCTGGGTGGAGCTTTATGCCCTGGAGCGCGAGAGCGAACATCATTACCGCATCGTCGGCCAGGATGAACTGGACCCGACCAAAGGCTACATCAGCTGGATTTCGCCGCTGGCACGCGCCCTGCTGGGCAAGCAGCCCGGCGATGTCGTGCGGGTGCAAACCCCTGCCGGGGAAGAAAGCTACGAAGTAGTCGATGTCAGTTACCATGCCCCGTCAGAGGATTGATAGAGGATAATGCCCAAGCAGTGGGATATTTTCTGCCGGATCGTCGATAATTTTGGCGATATCGGCGTCTGCTGGCGGCTGGCGCGGCAGCTTGCCCACGAGCATGGTGTGCGGGTAAGGCTATGGGTCGACGACTTGCCCGTTGCGCAACGCTTGCTGCCTGGCCTGGATGCCCACCTGCCGCAACAGGTGCTGGATGGCGTGACCATTGCGCACTGGGCAAACGATTTTGCATTCGACAGCGTGGCCGAGGTCGTCATAGAAGCTTTTGCCTGCGAATTGCCCGAAGCCTATGTTCAGGCGATGGCGGCAAAACCGCCCGTCTGGATCAACCTAGACTACCTCAGCGCAGAACCCTGGGTGGAAGCATTTCATCTACAGCCTTCGCCCCATCCCAGGCTGCCGCTGAAAAAAACCTTTTTCTTCCCCGGCTTCACGGACCGTACCGGCGGCCTGTTGCGCGAACGCGACCTATTGACCCATCGCGATGACTACCAGCAATCCTTCACTCTTTCAGAACAAGCATTGCGCGTCTCGCTGTTTGCCTACCCGCAAGCCGATATTGCCACCTTGCTGGCTGGCATGGCGGAAAGTGAACGCCAGGTGCTATGCCTGATCCCGGAAAGCAGCCTGCTGGAACCCGTACGCCGGTTCTTCAACAGCGCCCCATTGCAAGCGGGCGAACAACGGACGCAAGGCGCGCTCACGGTCACTATCCTGCCTTTTATCAGCCAGCCGGACTATGACCGCCTGCTGTGGTCGTGCGATCTCAACTTTGTGCGCGGTGAGGATAGCTGGATCCGCGCCATCTGGGCGGGCAGGCCTTTCGTCTGGCAACCCTACCTGCAAGACGAAGATACCCATATCACCAAGCTTGAAGCCTTTCTTGAGCGCTACCTTCCAGGGCTAGGAACCGAGACAGCAAATACCTGGCACGCATTCCACCTCGCCTGGGCGCGCATGCAGCTGGCACCCACCAGTTGGAACCAACTGGCCAAGGCCCTGCCCGCCATCCGCCAGCATACCGTGCAACAGGCACAAACCCTTGCTGAACAAGCAGATATGGCATCCCAACTGATTATTTTTGTGAGAAATTTTCAGCAATCTCAGGTATAATGCGCGACTTTTTACAATTCACCATTTTTTAAGTCCCAGGACATCACATGAAAACAGCTCAGGAACTTCGCGTAGGCAACGTATTTATGGTAGGCAACGACCCTATGGTTGTGCTGAAAGCCGAATACAGCAAATCGGGCCGCAACTCCTCCGTGGTCAAGATGAAATTCAAGAATCTGCTCACCGAGTCCCCGAGCGAAGCGGTCTACAAAGCCGATGACAAGTTTGACGTGGTAGTTCTGGAAAAGAAGGAAGTGACTTACTCCTACTTCGCCGACCCGATGTATGTGTTCATGGACGCGGAATACAACCAGTACGAAGTTGAAGCGGAAACCATGGAAGATGCGCTCAATTTCCTGCAGGACGGCATGGAATGCGAAGTCGTGTTCTACAACGGCAAGCCCATCTCCGTTGAACTGCCGAACTCCGTCGTGCGCGAAATCACCTACACCGAGCCAGCCGTCAAGGGCGACACTTCCGGCAAGGTAATGAAACCAGCAAAAATCGCCACCGGCTTCGAGTTGCCAGTGCCTTTGTTCTGTGACATCGGCGACAAGATCGAAATCGACACCCGCACATTGGAATACAAGAACCGCGTGAAGTAAGCAAGACTGATCCAGGTAAAAGGGAGCAACTGCTCCCTTTATTTATTGGGCTCTTACAACAGATCATGCACCCGGAAACTCAGGGGCTGCCCTTGGATTTCCGCCTGGCGGATTGCCTGTGCCAATAGCTGGTCAGCCTTGACCGGCCCCAATGCTTCACACATCACAACATAAGCCTGATTGATAAATAATTGCAGCAGATCGAGGCTGTAGCTATGGGTCAACATGGCACTATGCCCTGCTAGCCAGTCATGTAAGGCCTGTTGCCTCAGGCCTTCAAGTTTCTGCTTGCCAAGCTGCTGCAACAAGCGGTTACGGATCACACCCTGCAATGCGGGCTCAACAAGAGACAGCATGGCCTGGAGCAAGATTGCGAACATGCTGGTTTTATCATCTGCGCTTAGGCTTGGACTTGCTAGCCGTTGCGCCCTCGGTACCTCATCGCCCAACTGGGTTCCCGGGTCCGGCAGCAATTGTCCCTCCGGCAATTCCATGGCGCCAACTACGGCACGCAGCATCTGGCCGCGCTGCGCCTTGAGCGCCGGCCGTGTACAGCACTTAGCAATAAATCCGCTCAGGGCAAATACCGGCTGGACAGCATATTCCCGCTCCCATAAGCCAATCGCAGGCAGCAACTCATCATCATTGAGAAATGGCCTGAGCCCGGTAAAGATTGCACGGCGGCGTAATACGATATCCACGATCAAAGCCGGTTAAGTTGTTGGACATGCTCGCGCTGGTAGGCTGAATCACGATTGAACTCAGGGTAGCCAACCTCACCATGCTCGGTAATATCCAGCCCGCGCTGCTCGTGCATAGTGCTCACGCGCAAGCCTATGGTCCGCGCCAGCAAGCCATACATGAGCAATGCACTCATAAACACCCAGGCGAAGGCCACTCCCACGCCGATGAGTTGCACCATGACCTGATTGAGATCGAACATATTGTCCTTGAGAAACAAGCCTGCGGCGATGGTACCCCATACACCGCTGAAGCCATGCACCGCGACTGCCCCGACCACGTCATCCAGCCGCAGCTTTTCCAGCACCCAGACCCCGAACATGGTCACGATCCCACCCAAAAACCCGGTGAGTATTGCGTAGGGCACATCCATGCTGGCACAACCAGCGGTGATTGCCACCAGGCCGCCAAGGCTGCCATTGACGACATAGACCATCAGCACCGGCTGGCGCATTACCAGGGCTATCAACAAGGCCCCGACCGCGCCTGCCGCCCCTGCCATATGCGTATTCAGGAGAATCGGCCCGATATTGGTACCCGCAGCCAGCGTGCTACCGCCATTGAAACCGAACCAGCCGAACCAGAGCAGGAAACCGCCCATGGCCACCAGGCTGAGGTTATGGCCTGGTATCAGATGCGCCTCTCCCTTGTTGCCAAACCTTCCCAGCCGTGGCCCCAGCACCATGATGCCCGCCAGGGCGCACCAACCGCCAACAGAGTGCACCACCGTGGAGCCGGCAAAGTCGATAAAGCCCATCTGCTTCAACCAGCCATGCTCATTCCACGCCCAACTACCGAACACCGGATAAATCAGCGCCATGATGCCGCATGCGCCCAACAGGTAGGCAATGAAATTGGTACGCTCTGCCATGGCGCCACTGACAATGGTCGCCGCCGTAGCAGCAAACATCACCTGGAAGAACAGCATACTGGCACTCCAGTCCGCGCCATAGGCCAGGGCAAAATGATCAGAACCTATCCAGCCACTGGGGTTGCTGCCAAACATCAGGCCATACCCCACCAACCAGAACAACAGTGCCCCGACAGCCAGATCCATATAATTCTTCATCATGACATTCACGGCATTCTTGGCACGTGACATGCCGCTCTCCAGCATGGCAAACCCGGCCTGCATCATGAACACCAGCGCTCCGGAAATCGCCACCCAGACGGTATCCACTGCCTGCACCTGGGCCGCGCCCTCGCCTGCGGATACTGCCGGGATATATAAAAAGTAAAGGCAAAAAAAAGCGGATAGCGAGAACAAGGTTATTTGCATGGCGGCTTCTTATGGTTGTTCGCGGTTTGCGGATTACACAATCAAAAAAGCACGAAAAATGCCAGCCACGACATTTGCTGCTTTATCGGCTCTTTATCGCATCCTAAATACCATTATTCGTTCCCACCGGCGATATCCGGACGCCGCAGCTTTCGCTGATAGCCGATGATCTTGCGCCTGGGCGGTTCGGGCATCCTCTCCAGCATCGCCTGGGTTCGCGTTCCAGCGCCTGCAATCAACGAGGTAATCAGCTCTGCCTCAGGCAGGTTATGCCAATATTTTTTCGGCATCTCTTTTTGCATGGCCTTGAGCTTGAGGCGTGCGGGATTGAAAATATGCCGGTAATAACTCAGCCATAGCGCTTCTCCGGCATCCTCTGCAGGCAGCGCCTCTGGCTTACCCCCAGGCAGAAAATGCAGCATGGTACCGTCCCAGTGCATGCCCATGCGTGGGCTCATGATGGTCCAGTCCATGGCGGCAAAACGCCCGATAAAGAAAGGTGCGATCGCCGCCATGATGTGGTGCTCCGGCTCGAACCAGGCAAGATACCGCTGCCGGCCCTCCACCACGGTTTCCCGGAAACGAACGAACGCCGTCATTTTGTGCATGTCGCGCCGTACTGCCTTGGCCATAACATTCAGGCGGGCAATATCGGCATCCCCTGCCAGCCTCATCAGGCCGCGTTCCCGTTGTAGCCGCCATAGCACCCGGTACAGCAAGCCAAAGCGCTCCGGGGCCTGGTGCAGAATCACGGGACGTACTAGCTCGACGAGTTGGCGCGGCACCATCAGGCGTCTATTGTCAGCAGCATTTTCTTGGGAGACTCCGGATAACCGAGGACTTGCCAGGTTCGTTACATCATCCGCCATCGCAAAAAAATCTTCCTGAACCGCCACGTCCTGGGCCGGCCTCACATACCAGTCAACCTCCTGCGGAGCTACACCGTGAGCAATTAGCTGACGCGCTGCAGTGCGCCAACCCTCGATGTCAGTTTCATGTTTGAGATAAACGCTATGCATGCAATGCCCTACATGAACAATCCCAATTGCTGCGGCACAGCGGGAATTGCTTTAAGACGCGCTGGCAAACTCACTGCATCCAGCGTCGCGCCAGGATGATGGTCTGGAAGCTGGATAAACGGCAGCATACGGTTGATCGGCGCGCGCATATGCACCAGGTCATCCAACCGCACCGCCCGCACGCGGCGAGCTGCCAGGATACGCTGCACGTTGCGTACGCCCAACCCTGGCACGCGCAACAACGTGGACTTGGGTGCACGGTTGAGGTCAACGGGAAACATGGCGCGGTTCTGCAGCGCCCATGCTGTCTTGGGGTCCATGTCAAGCGCCAGCATGCCTTGTTCGCCGGTAATGATTTCATGCGACTCGAACCCATAAAACCGCATCAGCCAGTCCGCCTGGTACAGCCTGTGCTCTCGCACCAATGGCGGCGACTGTAATGGCAATACCGGGCTCGCATCGGGGATGGGGCTGAACGCGGAATAGTAGACGCGCCGCAAGCGGTAGCGCCCATAAAGGTCGGCGCTGGTGCTCAATATCGTCCTGTCGTCCGAGGCATCCGCCCCGACGATCATTTGCGTGCTTTGCCCGCCGGGGGAAAATTTCGGCGGGCGTTTGCCGCTGACGGTCTTGTCCTTCCCCGCATCAATCCGCTCACGCAGACGTGCCATCGAAATGCGGATGGCAGCGCCGTCCTTTTCCGGTGCCAGCGCGGACAGGCTTGCTGCCGTCGGCAGCTCGATATTGATGCTTAGCCGGTCCGCATAGCGCCCTGCACGCGCCAGCAAGTCCGGGTCGGCATCCGGGATGGTTTTTAGATGGATATAACCGCGGAAGCCATGCTCTTCGCGCAGGATGCGCGCCACTTCAACGACTTGCTCCATGGTGTAGTCCGGACTCTGGATAATGCCCGAGCTCAGAAACAAGCCCTCAATGTAGTTGCGGCGGTAAAACGCCAGCGTCAGCTGCACCACCTCGTCTATGCTAAAGCGTGCCCGCGGCACATTGCTGCTTACCCGGTTGACGCAATAGACACAGTCGTACAAGCAAAAGTTGGTTAGCAATATCTTCAATAGGGAAATACAGCGGCCGTCTGGCGCGTAGCTATGACAAATCCCCGTGCCCGTGGTCGAGCCTATGCCTTTCCCGTCCCGCGAGTTGCGCCGCTCGGTGCCGCTGGAAGCGCACGAGGCATCGTACTTGGCGGCATCGGCCAATATTTCTAGTTTCTGTTGAACCTGCATAAATCTATTGTACGTTCGTTCAGTAAAATTGCCTACTATCTGGCTGAATGCATTACCTGGACGCTGGAAAAGGGATAGGTCAACACGATGTAGGAACACCGATTTTTATGGTTATTAGGATTGAAAGACTTAACGGAAAACAACAGGCACGATACTTGCTGCCTAATAGACAAGTACGATCATCCACCGGGATTTAGAGCATGAGCGCAGCAAACCACAAAACTTCAGTCATACCCCAGCATATGAGCAGCCTCAACCGCTACCGCGAAGCGTTGCAGCAGTTGCAAAGCACCTGGGATAATCTTTCATTGCTGAGCCAGCTTTCCGGTACCGGCACGGACATGAGCGAAACACGCCAGGCATTTGGGCAAGTCACCGGCGATGTGCTGGACAGCCTGGCCCAGGAAACCCTGAACAAGACTGTCACCGCAATCACCGCCAAGGCGCAGGTGGCCGTGGATATCGTCGTGCGCAACCTGTTCGAGCGCACTGCGGATATCGGCTTTCTCTCCACCGATGACAACCTCAGTAACTTCCTCGACAAGCATCTGGCAGGCATTGCCGATGACGATGACTGCAACCTGCTCCAGGAGCGCTTTGCCGAATACGTCAAGAAGTACTCGGTGTACTTCAACGTGATCCTTCTTGATGCAAGCGGCAATGTTTTGGTGCAATTGGATCAGGATAGTCCCGTCTTGAAATCGAGCGATCCGCTGATCAAGGAAGCCTTGCATAGCAACCAGCCGTATATAGAAGTATTCCGCCACAGTGACTTGGTGCCGGAACAAGCTTCCAGCCTCATTTACGCAAGCAAGGTTCACCACGATGATAACGGCACGTCCCTGGGCGTGCTCTGCCTCTGCTTCAAGTTCGAGAATGAGATGGCAGGCATTTTCGACGAGCTCATCAACAAAGATGAATGGTGCGTGGGATTGCTGCTGGATAATGAAAACCGTGTCATTGCCAGCAGCGACCATTACCAGATTCCGCTGGGTGCGCCGCTGGAAACCACCCAGGGTCAGGATTGGATACTCACCCGCTTTGCCGGCAGGCTCTACCTTGCCGTGACGCGAGACACCAAGGGCTACCAGGGTTACATGGGCCCAGGCTGGCGCGGCCATGTGATGATCCCGCTCGACCATGCCTTTGACGACAATGTCGCCAGCATCATTGCCGGCATCGACCCCAAGCTGCTGAAAAAGGTCATGCGCAGCCCGCTTCTCTTCTCATCCACCCTGCTCGGCATTCCCAAGCAGGCCGCCACCATCCAGAGCAAGCTCAACCAATCGGTCTGGAACGGCAACATCTGGCAAAAACGCGATGCCAGCCATAATGCGCAGCAGAACAATTTCTCCAAGATGTTGCTGTGGGAAATCAGCAATACCGGCTTCAAGACGCAGAATGTCATCGAGAAAACCGTGGCTGACCTCTACCAGACCGTGGTCGCCGTCATGCTGGAAAACTCGCGCTTCTTCGCCTCGCTCGCCGTGGACATCATGGACCGCAACCTCTACGAGCGCGCTAACGATTGCCGCTGGTGGGCTCTGACCGCTAACTTCCAGCACCTCCTGTCCAAACCAGAGCTAAGTGCGCAGGATAAAGCCGCAATCACCAAGGTGCTGGTTTACATCAATCAGGCCTACACCGTGTATGACAACCTCGTGGTGTTCGACCGCAATGGCGTCATCGTTGCCACCTCCAACCCGGCCTACCAACAATTCGTTGGAGAAGCGATTACTGCCGACTGGGCCCGGGCGGCACTGCACCTGCACCAATCCCAGGATTATGTTGTCTCCGATTTCGAGCCCAGCCCGCTTTACCGCAACCAGCCCACCTATATCTACGCTGCCGCCATTCATCATAATGAGCAAACCGTAGGCGGCATCGGCATCGTGTTTGACAGCACGCCGCAATTCTCGGCAATGCTCACCGATGCCTTGCCGCGCAACGCGGACAGCTCTGAGGTAAAAGGCAGTTTTACGCTGTATGTTGATGACGGCTTGCGCGTGATCTCCTCCAGCTCAAGCAAGTTCACCGTAGGCAGTGAATTCACCATCCATCCTGAGCTATGCAAGCTGCCGCCAGGCGGTGCCGGCTTCGATATCGCCCTTTACGATGGAAATTACTATGCCGTAGGCGCCCGTGCCTCTTCCGGTTACCGCGAATACAAAGGCGAGAGTGACAATTACCAAAACCATGTCACTGCCCTGATCTTCATCCCGCTGGGCAAGGCTGCGGAAATCAACGCCATGATAGAAGCGGAAAACCTCTTGCAGCACAACCAGTTCAAGCCTGCCAACAACCACGCGGCTGCAGAAGATGTCGAGGAATACGCCACCTTCTATATCGGCAAGCACTGGCTTGGCCTGCCGGCCTCACAAGTCGTCGAAGCGATTCAGGCCAACCATATCAAGCCACTGCCTGAAACCTCATCAGTGCTGGAAGGCATGCTCAAGCACCAGGAGAATGTCGTCCCCGTGCTCAACCTAGCCCGGCTCACCGGTGTGGATTTCCAGCCGCCGGAACAGGACAAACAGATCGTGATCGTGCAGGCCGGGCCCAAACTGCCCAAGTTCGGCCTGCTGGTGAGCGCCCTGGGAGAAATCCCGGCTATCGCGCCTAATGCAATAGAGCCATTATCCTCATTGTTTGGCACTATCAACATTCCGGCCGAAGGCATCGCCAAGGTCATGACGGACAAGGGCGAAAACCTGCTGATCCTGCTCTCTGCCACCAACCTCATTACCCGCATCAGCGAGGCTGCACAGCAGGCGAATGCAAATACAACAACCGACATCGAGATTAAAACAGCCCTTTCTCTAAAAGAAAAACAAGCTGCTTGAAGAGATTTGCCTTGTTCCCAGAACAAGCACTGTTTTTAAGATTCGGTGGTTTCGAATCGCAAATAGCCTGATAGCCGTTTATCCTCTGTCACTTCGTCATGCGGTATCAGAAGATAGTGCCAAGGCTTGCTGCCAACCTCAATGGCATATTGGCTAGCATGCCGGCACCAGCGGGAGGCTGCATCAGCTTTGGCCTGGACTTCCGCAGATGCCAGGTCGACGCGTGCCTTGGTCTCCACCATCAGAATCATTCCATCCAGCTCGGCCACGAAGTCGGGGATGTATTCCGGCTGTTCGCTGCCCAGCTTGTAGTAAATCTGGAACTGGCCCTTGGCGGGCTTGAACCATTTGAGGGCGTCACGTTCCAGTAGCAAGGCAAAACGCCGTTCGGTGTCAGAGTCGAACTTCTGCAGGGAGTACAGGCAACGGGTGAACCCACCGAACAGCATCTGTTTGATGCGGCTGGTGTCTGTGACGGTTTCGCGCAGGGAGTGAATCACGCCATCCGCTGACGCGGTGTAGTTGCATGCCTTCAGCTCGGTGAAGCCTCTGCTGACCTGAACCTCGTAGCCCGCCGCTTTCTCCCAGAAATGCTCCATCATCTGGGCGCGAATCAGGCGGGCGAGCTCCTTGCCGTAGGTATCGAAAATCTCGTGCAGTTCACTGTCCGAATAGTTCTGCTGCTGGTAATGCTCGACAGCCTGTCCGGCGAGGTCGTAGAGCAAGTCGGCCTGCGTGAAGTAGTCGATGTCGTCGAAGTCGATCAGCTTCTTGACGATGTAATCTTCAAAGCGGTTTTCCCGCAGGCCACTTTCACGGTTCAGGGTGAATTGTTCGCTGGTACGCAATGTCTGGCCGACGATCTCGCGCTGCCCTGGCTGGAAGTTGGGCAAGGCCCCCAGGCGGAACGGATGAAAGCCTGTGGTGACTTCGCCGGTAGGCACAACGGCGATACGCGGAATGTCGATGGTCTGCTGAACCAGAATTTCAGTGGTCTTCGCCACGACGGCGGACAGATCCAGCGCTGGCGCCTGGTCGTCGGTGCCTTGCAGCAATTGCCCCTGTTGGGGTTTCAGACGTTTTTCCACTTCTGCCAGAATCTCTTGCTGGATTTCTGGCTTCAGCAATGCCGCGCTGGTCGGCGCCAAGTCGCGCTTCACCTCATAGGTGGCGAGGACTTCCCGCACGACATGGGCAGCCTTGAATTCTGCTTCGGTCGTAAAGACCGGCTGAATCTGCGCCTTGACTTGTTCGCCACCAACCTCAGTGCCGGCATCCACCGTTGCCAACGCAGGCGGGACATGTGGCGCATGCTCATCGTGCAGTCCCAGGCGGGTCAGCAGATTGGGCAGCACTTGAACGCTGACCTTTTTGTCCTCGTTGCTGGGGGCTTCCAGGATCACCTGCTTGAGACGGACCGGCGAATCGCCACGGTTGGCCTCGTCGATGATCTCCTGGAACTTGTCGTGCGCCACGATGTTGAGGCGATCCACCGCCGCCACGCCCGTACGCTTGCCATAAGGCAGGCGCAGGCCACGCCCGATGGATTGCTCGATCAGCGTGCGTGCATTGGCGGCACGCAGCGGCACGATGGTGTAGAGGTTGGTGACGTCCCAGCCTTCCTTGAGCATGTTGACGTGGATGACGATCTCGGTGGGTTCCTCCGGGTTCTCCACATTCAGCAGCGCCTCGATCATCTTCTCTTCCTCGGCTCCCGTGCGGCTGGAGTCCACCTGGATGACCTTGCCCTGGTAGCGCGCTTCAAAGAATGCCGGGGACTCGATCAATGCCTTCAACTGCCCGGCATGCGTCGTATCGCGTGCGATCACCAGGATGAAGGGTTTGACAACCTTGACGCCGTTCTCCCGGGCATAGGTCAATAGCTCGACCTTGGTGGCTTCGTGCAGGCGAACGCCATCTTCCAGCTTGATCTTCTCGATTTCTTCCGCAGCGTGGTTGCTGGCCTTGAAGTTGCGCTGGGTGACGACGGCCGGTTCTTTGACGAAGCCATCTTCCATGGCGCGTGCCAAGGGATAGTCCATCACCACATTCTTGAAAGGTATGGGGGCCTTGGCGGATTCCACAAAGGGCGTGGCCGTCACCTCCAACCCGAACAGCGGATTCAGTTCGTTGATTGCCCGCATACCGGCCTGGGCACGATAGCGGTGTGATTCGTCCATCAACAACACCAGGTCCGGTAGATTGGCCAGGTGGTTGAAGTAGCTTTCGCCCAGCACCTCGCGCATGCGCTTGATGCGTGGCTCCTTGCCGCCACGCACCTCGGAATTGATCTTGGAGATATTGAAGATGTTGATCCTTACCTCGTCAAACAACTCCCCGCCGATGATGTTCTGCTGATCATAGTTATCGCCAGTAATGACTCTCGGCGCGTTGATGGCAAACTCCCCGATGCCCTTGAACACATACTTGGGCGTATTCGGCGTGAAATCAGCAATCAGCTTGTTATAGATGGTCAGGTTCGGGGCCAGCACGAAGAAATTGTTGATGCCGTGTGCCAGATGCAGGTAGGCGACAAACGCTCCCATCAAGCGCGTTTTTCCGACGCCGGTGGCCAATGCGAAGCACAACGAGGGGAAATCACGCTCGAAGTCCTCCAGTGTCGGAAACTCGGCTTTCAGGGTCGCCAGGATCGCCTGATTGACAGCAGCGTCTCTGTCCTTGCCCAGCATTTCCGGCGCGGCTTCCAGCGCGCGTACCAATCGCGCCAAGGATTCGGCTTGCGGCGGCCGCAGCGACAAGCGGCCGGTAACGTGATTTTGCACACGGGCGCTCATGCTTTATCTCCTTCGTCATCAGCATCAGTTATTTGAAAATCTCTAATAACTGCGTCTTCTGCCAACTCGCTCTCAAGCTCTTCCACCGTTGGCAGATTTGTCGCAAAGGTTTCCGGCAAAGCCCGCACCAATTGGTATTCGGCCACGCCTATGGGTTTATCGATGCCGGAAAGCGCATATTCGGCCACCAGACGATCTTGCGTCTTGCACAGCAGCAGGCCAATGGTGGGTTTGTCGTCCGGGGCTTTCACCTGCCGGTCCACGGCGGTCAGGTAGAAATTCAATTGCCCGGCATGCTCGGGCTTGAAGGCCGTGGCCTTCAGCTCCACCACCACGTAACACTTGAGCCTCGTGTGATAGAAAAGCAGGTCAATGAAGAACTCGTTGCCATTCACCTCCAGCCGGTACTGGCGCGCAATAAAGGCAAATCCGCTGCCCAATTCCAGCAAAAACTTGGTGATATGCCGCACCAGCGCGTTTTCAATCTCGCGCTCATGCGCGTCATCGCCCAGGCCCAGAAAGTCAAACAGATAGGGGTCTTTCAACGTTTCATGCGCCAGCTCTGAATGCGGTGCGGGCAGACGGGCGCTGAAGTTGGTCACGGCCTGCCCTTGGCGCTCATGCAGGCGGTTGCGGATCTGTACTTCCAGCGTCGCGCGCGACCAACCTCCAGCAAGCGCTCGTTCAGCGTAGTACAGACGCTGCGCCGTATCTTTCAGCTTGGTCAGCAACATCACGTTGTGGCCCCAGGGCAATTGGCTAACAACTTGTTGACCAATTGCGGCGTCCGGCCAGGCTTGGGCGAAAGCCCGCATGAACTTCAGGTTTGCGCGGGAAAATCCCTTCATTTCCGGGAAGGCTTCGCGCAAGTCGCTGGCCAGACGGTCAAGCACCTTGTCGCCCCAGTTGGCGGACTTCTGCCGCTGCACAAGCTCATGACCAATCTGCCAATAAAGCTGGATCAGCTCTGCATTGGCCGCCAGCGCGGCCCGCTGGCGGGCAGCCACTACGCGCCTCTTGATGTCAATCAGCCAGTCGGCGTAATCGGTGGGAAAAGTTACCTTTTTCTGCGACATCATGCCTCCTCCCCAGAATCACCGAATAGATCCGTCGTCCGGCTATCGCTGGGCTTTCTGCCTGATTTAACTCCCTTCGCAGCAGAAGCTAGCGGAGATGGCTCGGCTAGCGGCAGGTTCGCCACATTCAGGCTGTAGTCGTCATGGCCCCATTCGCAGCGAGCCAGCACCATCTTCGGAATCTTCTTCAGCGTCAGGTTCGGCCAGCGCGCAGCGGCCGCTGCCGCGCTGATACCGTGGAAGGCCGAGCAGCACACCAGCAGGCTTTGCTCCGTGCCCACTTCATCTGACAAAGCCTGCAACTGGGCGGCAGACAGGTTCTGTGTGGTGACGTAGATAAAGTCCCGTTCGCTGGAATGCCCCTGCTGCCACCAGCGGGTTTCCGAGGGGGCATAGGTGAAGCCTTCCAGTTTGCACAGGGCTTCGGCCAGTTGCGTGGCGTTGTATTCCGGGTTGATGACCGGATTGCCCCAGCGATCCTCGACGATCAGGCTGGGGGCGAGATGGTAGTAGCGGAAGCCGCCACCGCCTTGCCAGTCCACCGCCTTGGTGATGCCGCCAGGGTCTTCGCCGTCGATGACCTTTTTCAGGCGCGGAATAATGTGGGTATGGCAATGCTCGCCCAGTTCGACCATGATCCAGCGGCGGCCCATTTTGTGGGCGACCGCGCCGGTGGTGCCGGAACCGGCGAAGGAGTCCAGGACGAGGTCGCCGGGGTTGGTGGCCAACATCAAGACCCGCTGAAGTAATCGCTCCGGTTTCGGAGTTGCAAACAAGTCCGTACCAAAGATCGCACGCATCTCCTTCTTCGATTCATCGTTGTGGCCAACTTCGTCATACAGCCAAATGGTCGTACTCGGTATCGTGTCAGTCACCTCGGAAAGGAAACGCTTATATGCCGGGCGAGCATCTCCATCGACGCCAAACCAAATACGATTGTCAGCAATTAGCTCGGCAAATTTCTCTTTTGTGTACCGCCAGCTAGTTCCAGATGGCGGCATAACCTCTCGCCCAGACGGTAGTCTTACCGGAAAGATTGCATAGTCACGGGCCTCGTTACGAAGAACGTCACTAGCCTTCCAGGGGCCTCGATGATCATTGTCTCGATTTGTATACCGCCCTGTTTGTTTCTCTGTTTTCGGCAGACGCCCCAGATTAAAACAATCCAACTGCTTCGCGACGACTAAGATGAAGTCATGTGACTCAGAGAAGTACTTTGAATCTGATTTCGGAGCGTACTTTTTCTGCCAGATTACCGTTGATACAAAATTTCCGCGCCCAAACACCTCATCGCATAGTACCTTCAGATAGTGTGCTTCATTGTCATCAATCGTGATCCACAACGAACCATCATCTGCCAGAAGCCGCTTGATGATTTCCAGACGATCCCGCATCAGCCCCAGCCAGATGGAATGCTCCAGCCCATCGTCATAGTGTGTGAACGCACTGCCGGTGTTGTAAGGTGGGTCGATAAATACGCACTTCACCTTGCCCGTAAACTCTTGTTCCAATGCTTTCAACGCCAGCAGATTATCCCCAAAAATTAGCCGGTTGTCGAAGACGTCACTCTCCGAAACACGCTGCTTGGCGTGATAAGACTTTTCTGCATCTTCCAACAGAATGCGCGGCTCCAGCTTGGGCCGCTTCTCCTTCCCAATCCAGGTGAGTTCGAGTTTTTGCTTGTCCATAAAGAACCTATACATTTGTCATTTCTGCGAATCTAACTTCAGGAAGAGCATCTTTCTTAGCCTCCTCCAAGATCCGAAGTAGTTCATCATTTTTATTTTCACCATTGCTAACGATATCCCTTGCCAACCTGACGCACGCGGCACGCACAAAGGAAACACTAACGGACTCTCGCCCAAACGGAGAAATATTTCTATAACCAGCGTTGTCAAAGATGACAGGTAGGATTTCCACCAACGACTCGGTACTCTCATCGGACAGATATTTTTTGCAGTACATCTGATTAGCAGTCCAAAGCAGCGCCGACAAACCTGTCATTCGACTTGACCCTATGAGATAAATTAGCCTCAATATTAACCTGTCAATGGCAGGCGATTCTTTCTGATCTCTCCAAATCAACAGGGCATATGATGCATATGCCAACTTGTTTGGATCGTCTGATTGAAGACCTTGCCTGATCAACCTTTCTATCTGCTCGAGAAAAAACTCATCTTTAATAGCAAAGTGCGGGAAGGCGATCAGCGCCTCTGGTGCCCCGACTTCGGAATAAAAGGCACAAAGCTTTTGAAAGTTTTCTTTTGTGAGATTTTCTGAAGACAATGCAGGAACAACAGAGCGAGCCAACACTTGGCCGACTAGATCAGCGAGTTGGCGTTCTTTGTTTTGCGCAAACCCGAGTATATCGTTGCTGTCTTTATTCGGTCTCCAAATAACCAGTTGCTCAAAGTAATCGGCAGCCTGATCTGCGGACGGAAATTCCTTGATATTTCCCGCTTGCGCGGCATTGGCTATATCTGTCAACAGCTCCGAATTAAGCAGGCTTGGCTTTGGGGCCTCAAATAAATATCGCCGAACAAGAGCCTTGACAGCGACGGGATCTGGTGAAGGAATTTCAAGTAGCACATACTTGAGCAAGCCCGTTTCGGGAACATTGCTCAGATCGGGTTCATTTCCCCATACTTTTTGTGTGATTTTCTTGAGCTCTTCACCCGTCAAAAACTCTTTCTCGATCAACGGAAGAAGGCGCAGGAGAGCAGGAGCACTTTGAGGTGAGCATGGTGCAATACGGTCTATTATTTCATCTACACGACGATCAAGGGCCGAGTCTTGCTTTCTTTCCCCTGGGTGTTTTACGACTGGATTGGCCCACTCTTTGTGATCTCTGATACTGATTTCAGACTGAAGAGGGAGTGACAAGGCATCAAGTAAAACATCATGTTGATGCGACTCGGGAATGCTCTTGAGAGAAAATTTTGACAAGTGTTTGATTGCATCAAAAAGCCAGAAATGATGAAGCTCAGGTTTCTTGCCAAGAGACACAGCCAAGCGGAATATTTGCTTTGCCTGTCCGGCCGAGGCTCTCACTGATGCACGGGCTAATACCTCAATAAAAATCCGCATGCGATCAATAGCGACGCGGCTAGCATCAGAAGACTTATCCTCCCGCTTTTTCAGCCAATAGTTGATTGCTAGCATGCACTGGTTTAGCAAGAAGGTCACATCACTTTCTGGAAGACATGCAATATTAACTCTTGAGAATATTTTCTTCAAAACTTCCGATGTGTCGCTATTCGCTGAACGGATAGCCAATGCAAAGCGATGAACATTATCAATCCCTTCCAGCTCTGCACTCCTGGCTGCCTGTTCAACAAGGAAACTGACGCCACTCCATCGGAGTGGCATACCAACGGTGTTCGAGATTCCTTCTAGCAGAAGCAAGGGATGTAGTTCATTGCTAAAAGTCACTGTATTGGCATTGTCTTTGTAACGTCCTGGCTCGAATGATGGTTCGATTGCCTGTTGTTTTTGCTGCTTCTCCAGATTTTTTGAAATTCGCTCCCTAATATGCTCAATGTGATCCCATGGGTCACACTTGGAATCTCGGTAGCTGGACGGGAATGCTTTGAAAGGTTTGTCAAAAGACGACAGATCGACGCCACGCATCAGCCAGTGTGCCCAGGCCAATCGCGAGAGTATATGGATTGAGTTGCGATCATTTCGATGTTGGGTAAGAAGCTCCTTGTATGCCTCTGCTACCAGCGCCTCACCCTTATCAAATTGTCCAAGCTCGGCAAGCAGAGAAGCTTTTCTTAATGTCCAGACTGGATTGCTACTGGTAATTTTTTCAACATGTTGCTCCAAGGCAGCATAGTCGAACTGGTCACGAGCAACGATAGCGCAATGGTAGGCAAGTTCGTCACTACTTTCGGGCCAGTATCTTGTGCCATTCTCCAATATCGAACTTGTCGTCTGAAAAATACTTTCGGATTCAGGGTTATCCATCCAACGCGTATTTTTCAGCAGCAAAACCGCAATTTCTAACTGCTGTTTTTTTGATAGTGCGCAGGAAGGCTTATCAGGATCGCATACAGTAAGCAACTCATTCGCCAGCCAAGATGGCATGGCTTCAAAGGTTACTTGGTGATGCCAAGTGATCTCGTACAATAGCTTGGCTTTAGATGTTTCTGTCATTGCAGACAGATTCTTAGGGTTAGGCCATAGATCGGTTATTTGGCTTTGCAACTGAAACCGCTGTCCATAGGGACAAACCAGCCAGTCAGGGTAGGACAACCGATCCTTCTCTAAAGACGGTAGCTTCTCCTCCAGCAATTTAGCCGCATAGCTGACATCTTGATGAGTCTTGGTGCTTTCTGCCCCAGTGGTTGTTGTACGATGCAGTGGCGTTGGATCCCACTCCCAAATCTGTTTAGGTTTAAGATTTTGTAAGGCTCGGACGAATATTTTTGTCGCTTCCAGATGCCGAATATCGCGTTCATCGTAATCTGTAACCAGGTCATCTAGGTCGATGGGTGCGACATTGATGGATTCCAGATATTTTCTTTTTGCGGAGTTCAGCCCCAGGGCTCCAACGAGGTAAATACGTCTTGAATGTGTGGCCAGATGATCTCGGACCCACCCAGCCCATTGGAGAAAGTTAGGGTCATCACCGGAGAAGCCTAACAAGCATAGTTCGTTTTCGATGAAAACCTGACGCGAGAAATTTACAAACGCCGCGTACTGTTGTGGGTATTTCCGGTAGTCCTCTTGGGTGAAAACCAGGTCTTTGGTTACGTCTATCGTTCCGTGTAACTTGACGATTCTTGGCGATCTTGCACTGGAAAGATCCTCTTGCTTCGAAACCACACTGTAAATCGGTTGGTGCACCTCGGATGATGCACGCTCCAGCAACGTATCCCAGTTGGTGGTCAGAATTTCTGACCATGGCAATTCCAGTAAGGACTTGTACAACTCGCCGGGTGCCCACGCTGCATCGTTGATTTCTTTCTTTACCAAATCATGCAGGGCTTGCTTACCAAAATAAGCGCAATATTCTTCTGCCAAGCGCAGAGGATCGTTGCTGCCTGAGCCCAATTCATCGGCAAGTTTTTTGGAAAAATGATTCCAGAGCGGCAGCTTTTTACTCGCATCGCCTGTTGAGGCTGCGCTTCTGCTAAAGCCTGCGCCTACCATGATGGCTGCGCCATGGTAAGAGTTGTCCTGCTGCCAAAGTGCAGATGCGAGTTTTTTTAATGCAGCATAGTCGGGAAGAGAAGAGATATCTTTCATCATTGCAGCACCCACTCCACGTTGAACAGCAGCTGTTCCTGAACCCGCTGTTCCAGTTGCTCCTCAAGCTGTTCGATCAGCATATTGCGTTGCATCTCAATGTCATCCTGCCTGGCGAATAGCTCCCTGCGTAGTTTGCTGCGCTTGGTTTCCAGCTCCCGCTGGCGTTTCTGATGTGCCAGCTTTTCTTCCAATGTGGGTGATGCAGCGGCGGTGCGGCGCACCTCCTTGATCTCACCGTCGATGGCCTTGATTTCCTGCTCCAGCCCGAGCTTCAGGTCATCGGCCCAAGCATCGAGCTTCTGCACCTCTTGCTCGAAGTAGCCCAGGTTGCGCTGATTGATCTCGCGCAGCAGCACATTTTTGCGGCTTTCGACGTCGGCGACGAGTTCGACACATGCTTGCAGGTGCGCATCGCCTTCGACCTGCGCTGGCAGGCGCAGCAGTTTTTCTGGGTCGTCCTCTGGCAGTGCTTCCCCTGCTTGGGTGCAGGCGGAAACAACCAGGTGCTGCTCCTGATCGTTCAGGGTTTCGACGGACAACAGGGTCACGCTCAGCCAGCCGCTCTGCCCACGCCATTTTTCAAGACTGACGAGCCGTTTGCCGTAGGCGGCGTAGTTAAACGCCAATCGTGCAGAGGTTTGTAGATCTCGCGCCTTGGCGCGCTCAATGGCCCATTCCGCCAAGGGATGGCCCATACGGTAAAGATGCGCATCGCCGCTGCGTCTGGGCAGTTCATAGCGCCCCGCCATCACTGCCTGTTCGCAGCTGCCAGTGGCGAGACCTAGCCCATCGGGCAGGCTGTGCAGGACAAAGCCATTGACCTCTTCGGCAGTATCGAAGCGGGCATGATCCCGCAACTCCGTGCGGCTCAAATCCATCAGCAGGCGCTCGTATTTGTTCAGCACTGCCTGGCTGTCCTGGCTGCGGATGCGCAGTTTCTCCTGCACCTCCTCGTCGAAATTCTCCAGCAGAAGCTGCCTTGTTCTGAGCATCGCTTCGTCGATCTCGCTGGCAAGTTCGCGCTGGAGCTCTTCGAAGCGGCTGCGGATTTCTTCGGGTTCGCGGCAGTTTTGGTAGATGGCGGCGATCCGCCGTTCGAAATCCACACCGGAGCCGATCGCTCCCAGCACTTCGTCACTGGCGCCGAACACGCCTTCGAACAGCTTGAACTTCTGCGATAGCAACTGATAGACACGCGCATCTGCCTCGTTGCTGCGGTCCACAAAGTTGACCACCACCACATCGTGCTTTTGCCCGTAACGGTGGCAGCGACCGATGCGCTGCTCGATCCGTTGGGGATTCCACGGCAGGTCGTAGTTGATAACCAGAGAGCAGAACTGGAGGTTGATGCCTTCTGCGCCTGCCTCCGTCGCGATCATGATGGTGCCGCGCTCTTTGAAGTGCTCAACCAGAGCGGCGCGGGTGTCAGCGGTTTTGGAGCCGGTAATGCGATCGCTGCCTTCATGCCGTTGCAGCCAGTCTTTGTAAATGGCCTGCGCCCTGGCATCGCTGTTGGTGCCGTTGAACAGCACAATGCCGTCGCCGTAGGGTGTTTCAGCCAACAGGGAAAGCAGGTAATTCTGGGTGCGCTTGGACTCGGTGAAGATGATGGCTTTCTTGCTAGCTCCTAAACGGTCCAGCTCGGCAAAAGCCTTCTCCAGCGCTGTCAGCAGCGCCTGCCCTTTGGTATTCTGTCGAATGCCCGTAGCCAATTCCTTGAAGCGTCGGAGTTCGGCCGCTTCGTCGGCAATGGCTGCTCGTTCGTTGGCGCCGGCGTCGGCATCATTGGCGGTTGCGCCATTCCACTCGTCGGCGGTTTCATCCAGTCCTTCGTAGTCGTCATCCAGCGACTCTGTCAGGTCAGGGACATCAGGCAACTCATCCAGTTGTCCTTGAAGACGATTGGCCATGGTCTCCAGCGCCCCGGCAATGGCGTGGCTGGACGAGGCCAGTAACTTCCACAGTACCAACGAGATCAGTTGACGCTGGCCTTCAGGCAGCGCCTTGAGGTTCGGGCGGCGCAGGTAATCGGCAACCAACGCGGAGAGCTGCTGCTCTTCCTGGCTGGGTGTGAATTCTTCGACAATGGCGATACGTGCGGTATACGGCACGTATTGCTGAACTTGCCGGCGCAGCGTGCGCTTGCAAAGCGGCGTCAAACGCTCTCGCAGTGCCCGGTTGGACTGTTCGGTTCTGACCCCAGAAAATTGCGTTCGGAAGCTGTCGAGATCGCCAAATACACGCTCGTCGATCATGCTCACCAAGCCGTAAAGCTCCAGCAGGGTGTTTTGCAGCGGTGTTGCCGTCAGCAGGACTTTGGCATCGACGTGCTCCAGCGCGTCGCGGATCGTCCGGGCAATGACGTTGCCGTTCTTGTAGACATTGCGCAAACGGTGGGCTTCATCCATGACCACCAGATCCCAATGAATGCGCTTGAGGTCATCGGCCTTGGCTTTGGCGAACTGGTAGGAACAGATGATCGGCCCGCCTGCATGCAGAAAGGGTTGTGTGACACCTTCCTTGCGCATGGCGTTGTAGTTCTTCGCTTCGAGGATCAGCCCCTGAAGATTGAACTTGTCCTGCAGTTCCTGGTGCCATTGCTTGCGCAGGTTGGCAGGCACGATGATCAACATCTTGCGACGCCGCTCCGCCCAATGTTGGGAAATAACCAAACCAGCCTCGATGGTCTTGCCCAGCCCTACCTCGTCCGCCAGGATCACGCCTCGCGATAGTGGGTTGCGGCAAGCAAAGAGGGCTGCTTCAACTTGATGCGGATTCAGATCGACTTGGGAGTCCACCAGCGCACTCGCCAGAGATTCCACACTGTCGCTGGCGGCCTGGCGGGTCAGTTGCCAGGCGATATACTGGCTTTGATGAGGGGTCAGAATAGATGACGGCATCTAGCCTAACCCTGTTTTTTCTGATTATTAACCAAGCACATGAATATGAAAAATATGAAGCCCCTTAATGGGGCAATCATACCCATGTAACTTGGCGTTTACCAGTAAAGCATTATCCTTAATATCGCTGTTAACCCGCCTTGAGATTGCGCATCTTGCTTGTCGCAAGCGCAGCGGCCGCAGTGCGGGTTTCCACCCCCAGCTTGGCGAAGACGTGCTCCATGTGCTTGTTGACGGTACGCGGGCTGGTGCCGAGGATGTCGCCGATGTCGCGGTTGGTCTTACCCTTGATCGCCCAGTAGAGCACTTCGGATTCGCGCTGGGTCAGGCCGAAGGCCTGCATCAGGGCCTCGATCTGGGCTGCATCGGACTCTTCGCGCAACAAGATGATCCATTGCCCTTCTGCATCCAAGTCGGCCGGGGAAAAAATCAGGCGGCCGCTGCCTTGCACCACCATGAGTGGATTGGCTTCCGTCCCACTGCTTTTCAAGTTGTCCAGCCACTTGAGTAGCAATAATGGCGTGAGCGTGTCAGCATCAATATCAGGCGCGCTGAAATAGCGCTGCATCCAATCCCTGGCCAGCGGGGTCTGCCAGACAATGCGGCCGTTACTAGGCAGCACGGCAATGGCGGCCTGGCCAAAAGCATCGAGTGCCCCACGGGCCTGATGCATCTGGCGTGAGGCTTGCAAGTGAGTGCTGATGCGCGCGATGACTTCGGCAGTGCGGATGGGTTTGGTGACGTAATCGGTACCGCCGGCGGCAAAGCCTGCCACGACATGTTCGGACTCGGTGAGGCCGGTCATGAAGATCACCGGGATATGGCGGGTATTGAGGTTGGCCTTGAGCCTGGCGCACACCTCAAAACCGTCCAGCCCGGGCATGATCGCATCCAGCAGGATGATATCGGGGCGCGCTTCTTCTGCGCGCTGTAATGCTGTCTCGCCGTTATTGGCGACCAGCACCATGTAACCCGATTCATCTAGGGCATCATGCAGTACGGCCAGGTTGTCCGGCACGTCATCCACAATCAATACTACTGCGGTTTCTTTTCTAGCCTCCATCGTTCACTTCTTCCAGCATTTTCTGCATTGCTTCAAGTTCAAACTGTTGCGACAGCTTGCGCATTGCCGCAACAAAAGTTTCATAACGGGTATCCTGACCGATTTCGTCGAGCTTGCGGGTGATACCGCGCACATAGCCCACCTTGATCAGCGCCATCAGTTCGTCACGCTGCATCTTGGGCGGGGGCTCTATGTCGCCTGCTGCAACCGCCGGGTTGAAGATAGAGTCCGATACGGTATTGCTTACCTCGGTGACCCATTCCAGCTTGAGCTGTTCGCCTATCCAGCGCAACAGTTCCATCACGTTCACCGGCTTGACGATAAAATCCGAAGCTGGGATGCCCGCGGTGTTCTCCAGGCCCTTGTCGAATGCATTAGCAGATACAATCGCAATCGGCACGTCAGACTGGTGTACCTTGCGTATCATGTAGCTAGCCTCCCAGCCGTCCATGTCCGGCATGGCAAGATCCATGAGAATGATGTTGGGCTTGAACTCAGTATAGACCTGTAGGCACTCGCGGCCATTGGCAGCCTCGGCCACATCAAAGCCCAGCGGTTGCAGGATGTTCTTGAGCAGCTCGCGGTCCACCTGTTCATTATCCACCACCAGTATCTTACGGCGCGGGCCTTTGTAAGCCACAGGCATGGGCATGGAAGCGGTCTCTATATCCTCCGCCACCCTGACCTGTGACAGGAACAGGCGGATGTTGAACTTGCTGCCTTGCCCCAAGGTGCTGCTTAGCGTCAGTTGGCCGCCCATAAGCTCGGTCAGCATCTTGCTGATGGTGAGCCCGAGGCCGGTGCCGCCGATATTGCTGTTGGCGGCGGCCGAACCGCGCGCGAACGGCTCAAACACTTTTTCCAGCTCCTCTGGCGCAATGCCAGGGCCGCTATCCTCAATGCTGATATTCAGCATCTCGCGCCCGTAGTGCAGCTTGAATGACACGCCTCCATGGCGCGTGAATTTCACGGCGTTGCCGAGGATATTGATGAGGATCTGGCTCAAGCGCTTCTGGTCGATACGCACCACCTTGGGCAACTCACCATGCAATTCATAATGAAAGCTGATGCCTTTGTTGCGCGCCTGCAATTCGAACATGCTCACGAGCTGCTGGATAAATTCAGGAAACCGTACCAGGCGCAGGTCAAAGGTCAGCTTGCCGCCTTCGATACGCGCGATATCCAGTGTGCCCTCAATCAGCGAAAGCAGATGCTCGCCACTACGGCGAATCACACGGATCGACTGATGCCGGTTTTCCGGAATTGTCGGATCATTATCCAGCAACTGGGCATAGCCGAGGATACTGTTAAGCGGCGTGCGCAGCTCATGGCTGATGCCGGTGATATAACGGCTCTTGGCTTGGTTGGCCTGTTCCGCCACCTGGCGCGCGCGTTGCAGCTCGGCATCGGTTTGCCGGTGCAGGACGATTTCGCGCTGCAGCAGGTTGGTCTGGCGGTTGGACTCTTCCTGCGCAACGCGGCGACTCTCGGAAGTCAGCACAATCCACCAGGCGATGATGCCGCTCGCGAACGCAAGCGCGGCAAATATCTTCAGATAGCCCAGCCTGAGCTCAGGTAGCAGTATTTCCTTCTCGCCGGTGAAGGTAAGCGACTCATGAAAGTAGATGAGGCCGAACAAGGCACTCAGGAAAGCGAGTGTCACTGCCATGAGAAGCAGGTAATGGCCCAGGCCGCTCTGCATGACTTCGACCCACCTGTCCGGCAACACCCGCCGCATAACGCGCTGCCATTGGTATTCTATGCGGCCATGCGGCTTGCAGATATCATTGCAGCGCGCATCGAGCGAGCAGCAGAGTGAGCAGATAGCGCCCTGATAAGCCGGGCAATGCGCCATATCCTCAACTTCATATTGCTTCTCGCAAATACTGCATCTCTGCACGCGGCCTGCCGGCTGGTAGCTCACCTGCTTACGTGCAATGTAATACCTGCCCTTGGTTGTCCAGGCAATAAGAGGAGATACCAGCAGAGCGGTGCCAAGCGCGATCAGGGCGGAGAACGCCTCTGCCTCCACGCCGAACACGCCAAAGAACGCCGCGACTGAAAGCAGCGAGGCAATCACCATGGCTCCCACCCCGACCGGGTTGATGTCGTATAGGTAAGCGCGCCTAAACTCGATGCCCTTGGGGCTCAAACCCAGCGGCTTGTTGATAACGAGGTCGGCCACCACGGCCGTGATCCATGAAATCGCGATATTGGAATACAGGCCCAGTACCTGTTCCAGCGCCTGGAATACGTCCATCTCCATGAGGATGATCGCGATCATGGCGTTGAACACCACCCAGACCACGCGGCCAGGGTGGCTATGGGTCAGGCGCGCGAAGAAATTGGACCACGCAAGCGAACCCGCATAGGCATTGGTCATGTTCACCTTGATCTGCGAAATGACCACAAAGAACACCGTCACCGCCAGCACCACCTCGGGGTTCGAGAACACCTGGCTGAAGCCGGCCATATACATCTGGTTGGGGTTGACCGCCTGCTCAAAAGAACGCGCACCCTCCACAGCCAGATAGGCCAGCAAGGCGCCGCCGAGCATCTTGAGCATGCCCAGCGATATCCAGCCCGGCCCAGCCATCAATACGCCAAAGTGCCAACGAAAACGGTTTTTCTGGGTCTTTTCCGGCATGAAGCGCAAGAAGTCCACTTGCTCGCCGATTTGCGGGATCAAGGCCATCCCGACTGCCATGGCCGTACCGAACATCAGCAGGTTGAAATCGCTGTCATAACCAGATTTGCCTGCAAACTCGGACAGGCGGCCAATCACTTCCGGGTCCTTGTAGATAATGAAAATATAAGGCAAGGCGAGCAGAAACAACCAGACTGGCTGGGTAATCATCTGGATGCGGCTGATCAGCGTCACGCCATGCGTGACCAGCGGCACAATCACGAGCGCACTGACGAGATACCCTGCATAAAGCGGCAGGTCAAAATACAGCTCCAGCGCATAGGCCATAATGGCCGCTTCCAGCGCAAACAGGATGAAGGTAAACGAAGCATAGACAAAGGACGAGATGGTTGAGCCTATGTAGCCAAACCCTGCGCCACGCGTGAGCAAGTCCATGTCCAGCCCGTACTTGGCCGCGTAATAGCTGATCGGCAGCCCGGTCATGAAGATCACCAGCCCAATGGCGAGAATGGCCCAGAAAGCGTTAGTGAAACCGTAATTGACAGCCAGCGTGCCGCCGATCGCCTCCAGCACCAGGAAGGAAATTGCGCCAAATGCGGTGTTGGCGACGCGAAAGATAGACCACTTGCGGAAGGAGCGGGGGGTGAACCTGAGCGCGTAATCCTCAAGCGTTTCATTCACGACCCAGGTGTTATAGTCCCGGCGCACCTTGACGATGCGCTGGGTAGGCTCAATCACCTCACCCGTTCGCTCACTCGCCTCCGTCTGATAATTGATGGCAGTCATGCAACCGTGCGATTCCCCGCGTTAAAACCTACTTGCATTGATTACAGCAAGTTTCAAGCCAATTGCGCACCAAAACAATGCAAACATGACTATTAAAAAATAATTATTATAATCAGTATATTGCCTACAACCCTTTGGGACAGGATAAGCGCCTACACAGCCATCAACCAGGCACCAAGCACGACCATGGTGCAGCCCACGAGCGACTGCACCAATACAGGCAAGCGCCAGCGGCTGGCAGAAAATACCAGGCCCACCACATGCAACACTGCGGTTGCAGCCAGCATACCGCCCATGACGGCAACCCCTTGCTCAGACGACAACTCGGTGCCATGCGCCAGACCGTGGAACAAGGCAAATACCGCGACCAGCCCTACCTGCAATGCACGCGGCAATTTCAGGCTGATCACCAGCAAGACGCCCAAGGCCATCACCGTTGCCGCCAAAAAGGTTTCAATCCCTGCGATTGCATATCCCGCCATCCCAAGCATGGCGCCCAAAGCCATCACAACGACAAATGTGAGAGGCAATTGCCAGCGTGCGGCGCCACCGATACGTCCAGCCCACAAACCCACGGCCAGCATGACGAGCAAATGATCCAGCCCGGTCAACGGATGCATAAACCCTGCCACCACACTATGGGATTCATGACCTGGATGGGCCAGCACCACAGGAGAAAACGCCAACAGGCCCAATGCTAAAAAACGTGCGATATTCATATCATTTTCCTTTTTTGATCAATGAGCTAAAGCATCAACCCCTGCTTTTCAATAAAACTGACAATCTCCTCCAGGCCCTGGCCGGTTTTGAGATTGGTAAAAATAAAAGGCCGCTCGCCACGCATCTTGCGCGCATCCCTGTCCATGACTTCCAGTGAGGCACCCACCAACGGGGCAAGGTCGATCTTGTTGATCACCAGCAAGTCTGACTTGGTGATACCTGGGCCGCCTTTGCGTGGAATCTTTTCGCCAGCGGCCACGTCGATCACATAGATCGTCAGGTCTGATAATTCCGGGCTGAATGTTGCCGCCAGGTTATCGCCTCCGCTCTCGACAAACACGATATCCAGCGGATTGAAACGCTCGCTCAGTTGCGCCACCGCTTCCAGGTTCATTGAGGCATCCTCGCGAATCGCCGTATGCGGGCAGCCACCTGTTTCCACGCCAATGATGCGCTCTGGAACCAGGGCCTCGTTGCGCGTGAGAAACTCGGCATCTTCGCGGGTGTATATGTCATTAGTCACGACCGCAATGTTGTATGCATCGCGCAAGCGCTGGCACAAAGCCAGCGTCAATGCGGTCTTGCCCGATCCGACCGGGCCGCCGATGCCGACGCGTAAAGGTTCTTTGATCTGCATTACTTGATCCAATAGTTATAAATTACTCAACAACGCTAACTCACGCTCATACAAGCAGTTACGAGCGGAACAAGCGGCTATATTGCGTTTCGTGTTTACACCCGGCAATGGTCAACGCTGGACAAAAATTGCTGATGGCATAATCCGGCATCTGCATCGCGTCTGCCACCAGTGCCGGAATATGCTCGGCCACATTCAACAGAATTTTCTGCCCAGCCACCTGCCCCAAGGGCACAGCCTTCATTGCAGCACTGGCTTGGTTTTCCAGCCACGACCAAACATAAGCCTGCAAGGCATCCTGCTCGGCTATGCCCCATGCCTGGCTGATTCCCGCATATAAGGCCGGAAATGAAGCTGACGGCAATTGCGCCATCATTGTTGTCCATGCCTGCGGCAAACCATCCAGCTCCAGCAGGAGCCGGCGCAGAGAATATCCCATCTGCCGGCTTTCGGCCAAGGCCTCGGCATTATCACGCCCTGCCAGGTAAAACCCGTTCCATGCCTGCAATGCCTCATTGTCGCCGTTGAGCCAAGCACGATAAAAGCGGCTCAATAAAGGCAATTCGAAACTGCCCTGATAAATCTGCATTACATCGCCAATCCAGGCCTGGGCGCTTGTCAGGTCGTGCACCTCACCAGACTCAATGCCCCACTCCAGCCCTTGCGAATAGCTATAAGCCCCAACGGGCAGCATCGGGCTTGCCAGTTGCAGCAGGCGCACCAGGGACTTAGCCATGCGTCCTCAAATGCGCTGGCTGGCGGATAGAAGGTGCATCATCATGATGGTGGCGATGCCCGCCGCCATAGGCACCGGCCTCGGGTTCAAAAGGAGCCATCTGCCCTTCCACCTGCACGCCAAGGCCAACCAACATTTCCTGCAAGACATGATCTTGCTCCAGGCGCAGCCAGCTATTTCCGACTTCGAGCGGCACGTGGCGGTTGCCCAGGTGATAAGCAGCACGCATGAGTTGTTGAGCAGTCTCTGCTGTCACCAATAACACCGGCTCATCGGCAGCCACCACCTGCACTACCCTACCGTCCTCGGCCTGCAGCAAATCGCCGCCGCGCAAGACCGTGCCACGCTCCAGCAACAAGGCCGCCTCGGTGCCCGAAGCCAACTCGACGCGCAAACGGCTCTTCTGCCTGCGGTCAAACGGCAATACCAGTTGATCGTCAACCTGGCTGGCGCTTTCTATTTTCTTGCTGATTCCTAACATTCCAATTCCATATATACATTAGACGAACGATGCACAACGCTCAGCGAAGCGGTCCTGGCTAGGTGCCCTGCCGCAGACAGTACAAACTAGTACGGCAAGGCAGGGCAACGACGCCAGGAGAGTGTTGTGCATCGTTCTAAAACAGGAAGTAGCGCTGGGCTAGGGGGAGTATTTCTGCCGGCTCACAACTCAACACCATGCCATCTGCCCGCACTTCATAAGTTTCCGGGTCTACGTCGATCTCGGGCATCCAGCCGTTATGCACCATATCCGACTTCCTGACGCCACGTGTGCCCTTGATCGCCACCAGTGGCTTCTTGAGGTTGAGCGCCGCGACCTCAGGGTTATTCAATGCTGCTTGCGAGACAAAAGTTACCGAGGTCTGCAGTGCCCCGCCATATGAACCAAACATCGGGCGGTAATGCACGGGCTGCGGTGTCGGGATCGAGGCATTGGCGTCGCCCATCACCGCGGCGGCAATCATGCCCCCCTTGAGGATGGTAGAAGGCTTGACGCCAAAGAATGCCGGACGCCACAACACAAGGTCGGCCAGCTTGCCCACTTCAATCGAGCCGACAACATGGGCAATGCCATGCGTGAGCGCGGGGTTGATGGTGTATTTGGCAATATAGCGCTTGATGCGGAAATTGTCGTTACGTTCACTATCTTGTTCCAGCGGGCCACGTTGCACCTTCATCTTGTGCGCGGTCTGCCAGGTACGAATCACCACCTCGCCCACACGTCCCATGGCCTGCGAGTCCGAAGACATCATCGCAAATGCACCCAGGTCATGCAGGATGTCCTCGGCAGCGATGGTCTCGCGGCGGATGCGGCTCTCGGCAAATGCCACGTCCTCGGCAATCGCCGGGTCGAGGTGATGGCAGACCATGAGCATATCCAGATGCTCATCTATGGTGTTGATGGTGAAAGGCCGGGTCGGGTTGGTGGATGAAGGCAATACGTTGGGATGCCCCGCAGCGCGGATGATGTCCGGCGCATGGCCGCCGCCCGCACCTTCGGTATGGAAAGTATGAATGGTGCGGCCCTTGAACGCATCCAGCGTGGTTTCAACAAATCCGGACTCATTAAGGGTATCGCTATGGATGGCGACCTGCACATCCATTTCCTCGGCAATGTTCAGGCAATTATCGATCGAGGCAGGCGTTGTCCCCCAGTCCTCGTGCAGCTTGAGGCCTACCACGCCTGCCTCGACCTGCTCGCGCAATGGCTGCGGCAGGCTGGCGTTGCCCTTGCCGAGAAACCCCAGGTTCATTGGAAAGGCATCCGCCGATTGCAACATGCGGTGGATATGCCATGGACCGGGCGTACAGGTAGTGGCAAAAGTGCCGGTGGCCGGACCGGTGCCGCCGCCTATCATCGTGGTCACGCCTGACATCAGCGCTTCCTCGATCTGTTGCGGACAGATGAAATGGATGTGGGTATCGATACCGCCCGCGGTGACGATCATGCCCTCGCCCGCAATCACCTCGGTGCCAGCGCCAATCGGAATGTCCACGCCGGGCTGGATGTCGGGATTGCCCGCCTTGCCGATGGCGGAAATATAACCACCCTTGATGCCGATATCGGCCTTGACGATGCCCCAGTGGTCTACGATCAAGGCATTGGTAATCACCGTATCGGCCACCTCGCTCGCCAGGCCCTGGCCTTGACCCATGCCGTCGCGGATCACCTTGCCGCCACCGAACTTCACCTCCTCGCCGTAGATGGTGTAATCCTTCTCGACTTCCAGCCAAAGCTCGGTATCGGCCAGGCGCATGCGATCACCCACTGTGGGGCCGAACATTTCGGCATAGGCGCGTTTATCGATTTTCACGCTCATTTCAGCGCCCCCATCACTTTACCCGCGAAACCATATACTTCTCTCTTGCCGGCCAACGTCACCAACTGCACCGTGCGCCTCTGGCCTGGCTCGAAACGCACCGCAGTACCTGCGGCAATATCAAGACGAAAACCATAGGCGCTGGCACGGTCAAATGATAGCGCTTCATTGGTCTCGTAAAAATGGTAATGCGAGCCCACCTGGATAGGCCGGTCACCGGTATTGGCCACCTCAACAGTTACAGTCTCACGGCCATCGTTCAGCAGGAGTTCGCCCGCGTCTATCTTCATTTCACCTGGGATCATGTCTATTGCTCCAGTCGCGCTTATTTATTTCTTTAAATTTCCACTGTCCTGAGTGGTTCACAATCCATTGCTAGCAAGGCGCGCCGACGCAGACAGTACACTGAGTACGGCAAGGAGGCGCAACGCGGCTAGCGATGGATTGTGAGCCACGACTCAAGGAATCGGTTGGTGGACGGTGACTAGTTTTGTTCCGTCTGGGAAAGTCGCCTCCACCTGAATCTCTGGAATCATCTCCGGCACTCCCTCCATCACATCATCGCGGCCCAGCAACGTTGCCCCATACCCCATCAACTCAGCCACGGTCATGCCATCCCGCGCGCCTTCGAGAATAGCAGCCGAGATAAATGCGATCGACTCGGGATAATTCAGTTTCAGGCCTCGCGCCTTGCGGCGCTCTGCAACCAAGGCCGCGGTAAAAATCAGCAGCTTGTCTTTTTCTCTAGGGCTAAGTTCCATGGGCACATTTTCTTAAGTAGTTCATCTTGACGCCTGACACGGCAGGCGAAATTGAGGGTAATGCTTCAGGTATTCCATATCCTGGGCCGGATGGTTGGCCTTGCAGCATACCAGGGCCTGAGCAATTGCCAGAGCCGCTCGAAATACTCGCGGGCAGCTTCCGAAGAACGACCAATATAACGCGCAGCAAATACCTCCGGCAAGGCGGTAACGCCATAATGTGCATCACCTCTCGCCTCAATCGCACGACAAGCCTCCACCACATCGGCCGGTACTACGTCAGCCGCCACAACCAGGCTGCCGCTTACAGGCATACCCCTCAGGCCGACGCCAGAATGCATCACCAAGCTATCAGGCCGGGCAAACAGCCGCTCATTCCAAATCAATCGGCCTTCGCGCCTCACCTGCATGCCTTGTCGCAACTCACCTTCATTCCATTGCTCCCCCCTGGCCTGCCGGCCAAAGCAGAGAATATCCCAGCCACAGAAGACTGCACCTACGGCTAGCTCAATTTCGGCGCTGAAACGCACATTGCTGCCATCGAACAGGATGTTTTCCTGCGGCAGCCACTCCAGGCAGCTATCTTTTGCAAGCTTGAACCGTATATCCTGGCTCGCACTCAATTGATTGGCCTTGTACCACTTGCCTGCCCCCGGTGTCGTCAACAATGCATGGGATGACGTTTCCAGCGTTGCCTGCAATTGCAGTTGGTCGCCACCCGCCACGCCGCCTGGAGGATGGATGATGATGCCGTGGCATACCTCATCCCCTTCCGGATACAGCATTTTCTGCACAACCAACGGCCCCTGATGCCGTTTGCCTACCAGAGTGGTACGACCTGCCCGCGCTGCAAATTCCAGCGCCAGCAATGCCTGCCAGCGCTTGTTGATCCATGCCGCCGTTTTTGTTTGTGCATCATCCATCGGCAGCATCATATCAATACATCACTTCAGATAACAAAAAAGCCGCACCGGCAGCAACACGCTACCAGCGAGCTTTTGACTGACTTTCTTATACTGATAAATATCCTTTTATTTTTGCCGCATCGACTTCGCTGCGCTTGTTCTCGTGGATGAAGTTGCCCTTGTCGATCACGATAATGCGGTCGGCAATCTCCATGGTAAAACTCAGCACCTGCTCAGAGACGATGATCGTGATTTCGCGCATCTTACGGATTTCATTCAACACCTTGGCGATATCCTTGATGATGGACGGCTGGATACCTTCAGTCGGCTCATCCAGTAACAGCACCTTGGGATCGGTCACCAGTGCACGGGCAATCGCCAATTGCTGCTGCTGACCGCCCGAGAGGTTGCCGCCCTTGCGGTTGCGCATGTCGTAAAGCACCGGGAACAAGGCGTAGATGTCTTCGGGAATCTGGCGCGACTTGGATTTCTCCAGGCCGGTCTCGATGTTTTCCTGCACGGTCATGGTCGGGAAGATCATGCGGCCTTGCGGCACGTAGGCCAGGCCTTTCTGCACGCGCTGGAAAGTTTCGTTACCACCAAAATCCACCCCATCCACAGCCGCTTTCTTGCTCTTGCTCGGCAGGATGCCCATCAGGGACTTGAACAGGGTGGTCTTGCCCATGCCGTTGCGGCCCATGATGGCGAGTGTTTCGTTTTTTTCCGCCTTGAAACTGATGCCATGAATGACTTCACTCTGGCCGTAGCTCACTGTCAGGTCTTCAATCTCTATCATTTTGCTATCCTTTCTATGAGTGGTTCTGGGCTGGCGGTGCCTGGTTAGGCACCGCACCGGCTTAATGGCCCAGATAAACCTCAATGACCTTTTCGTTGGCTTGTACTTTATCCATGGCGCCTTCCGCCAGAATCTTGCCCTGGTGCAGCACGGTAACCTTGTGCGCGATCTTCTTGACAAACTCCATATCGTGCTCGATCACGATCACGGAGCGGTTCTGGCAGATACGGTTCAAAAGCTCGGCGGTCTGGTCGCGCTCCTTGGCGCTCATGCCCGCCACGGGCTCGTCCAGCATCAATAGTTCGGGCTCCTGCATCAGCAACATGCCGATTTCCAGCCATTGCTTCTGGCCGTGGCTCAACAATGCCGCCTCGGTATGCAGGATGTCCTCCATCATGATCTCCTTGGCAATCTTGTATACCTGCGCCACGACTTCATCGCTGCGCTTGAAGAACAGGCTGCCGAAGACGCCGCGCCCCTTGGGGTAGGAAACTTCAAGGTTCTGGTAGACCGAGAGGTTCTCGTAGATCGATGGCGTCTGGAACTTGCGTCCCACCCCGGCCCGCACGATTTCGTGTTCCGAAAGCTTGGTGAGCTCGCGGTTCTTGAACTTGATGGAGCCGGCCGTGGACTTGGTCTTGCCGCAGATCAGGTCCAGCACCGTCGTCTTGCCAGCCCCGTTAGGGCCGATCACAACGCGAAGCTCGTTCTTGTCGATGTACATATTGAGCTTGTCCACCGCCTTGAAGCCATCGAACGAAACAGTCAGGTCTTCCACTGCCAGTACAAAATCGGTGTTACTCATGCTTTTACCCCCGCTTCCTTGGTTTCAACCGGTGCTGCTGGTATGGCTTCAGCCTTTTTGGCCTTTGGTGTTTCTTCCGACAGCTTGCGCAGGAAAGGCACTTTCTTGGCGTATTTTTCGTAGATTCCAGCGATACCGTTAGGGAAGAACATCACCACCGCAATGAACAGGCCGCCCATGAGGAACAGCCACAACTCGGGATAGGTCTCGGAGAACATGGTCTTGCCGAAGTTGACCAGCAAGGTGCCATATACCGCCCCGATCAGCGACATGCGCCCGCCGACTGCTGCGAAGATCACCATCTCGATCGAAGGCACGATACCGATGAAGGTAGGCGACATGAAGCCAACCTGCAGGGTGAACATCGCACCGCCAATGGCCGAGATCATGGCAGCCAGGCAGAAGATGAATATCTTGAAGTTGGACACGTCGTAGCCAGAGAAGCGCACGCGCTCTTCCTTGTCACGCATCGCCAGCAGCAGCATGCCGAACTTGCTGCTCAAGACATAACGAGAGAGCAGGATGCAGGCGATCAGCAGACCGGCATTGACGTAATACAGCACATACTTGGCGCTATCGCTGCGGATATCCCAGCCCAACAACGTCTTGAGGTCGGTAATGCCGTTCACACCGCCGGTATAGCCTTGCTGGCCGACAATCAGAATGCTCAGGATCAGCGCGATCGCCTGGGTGATGATGGCGAAATACACCCCGCCCACCCTGCGCTTGAACATGGCATAGCCGATCAGGAAGGCGAAGATGGTCGGTACCACCAGGATCGCCAGAATCGTCAGCGGCAAGCTCTTGAACGGCTCCCAGAACCATGGGAGCGCGGTCAGCTGGTTCCAGTCCATGAAATCCGGGATGCCGGGTGTGGACTGGATGGCGGTACTGACCGGGTCAGAAGCCTCCAGCTTGAGGAACATCGCCATGCCGTAACCGCCAAGCCCGAAGAAAATGCCCTGTCCCAGGCTCAGGATACCGCCATTACCCCACAGCAATACAAGGCTGACGGCGACAAAGGCGTAAGTGAGGTACTTGCCGATCAGGCCCAGACGGAAAGGATCCAGGCCTAGCGGCAGCACGATCATGATAAAGGCGGCGAGGATGGCAAGGCCAATGGCTCCCTGCTTTCCGCCCAGTATTTTGCTTAGTGTTTCATTCATGTCCGATTCCCCTTACTTACGTACTTTGGATGCAAACAGGCCTTCAGGACGCATCATGAGGATGCCGACGATCACCATCAGTGTCGCGACCTTGCCCATGGAGCTAGTCATGAAGAATTGCAGGATGGATTGCGCCTGGGCAATGCCGAATGCTGAAGCGATAGTGCCCAATATGCTGGCTGCGCCACCGAACACGACCACCATGAAGCTGTCGACGATGTAGAGAGAACCAGTCGTTGGGCCGGTAGAGGCAATCGTGGTGAAAGCTGCACCAGCCACGCCGGCGATACCACAGCCCAACGCGAAGGTAACACGGTCAACCTTCTTGGTATTGATGCCAACAGCACCAGCCATCACACGGTTCTGCACCGTGGCACGCACACGCAAGCCCCAGCGGGAACGGAACATGAAGATATAGACACCGGCAGTCACCACCAATGCAAGCGCCAGCACAAACACCCCGTTGATCGGGATATCGATGTCCGGCGTCGGCTGGAAGGAACCCATGAGCCATTCTGGCAACACGGCGCTGACTTCCTTGGCGCCAAAGGTGGAACGGAAAATTTGCTGCATCACCAGGCTCAAACCCCAGGTGGCAAGCAAGGTATCAAGCGGCCGCTTATAGAGATGCCGTATCAGGGCAAACTCGATGATATAGCCAATAATGAATGCGATGATGAACGCGGCAACAATCGCAAACAGGAAATAGTAGTTAACAATTCCGTAAGTTTCGGCAACCCTGGAAAGAAACACGGTGGTATAGGCACCTATCGCCATGAATTCGCCATGGGCCATATTAATCACACCCATTTGCCCGAAGATGATCGCGAGGCCAAGTGCCATCAGGAGAAGAACGCTGAACAGGCTTAACCCCGAGAAAGCCTGCATGACAACGATATTGCCTATCTCTGCCATTGAATATTCAAACATAATCGGCCTCCAGCCTTTTACTTACAGATTTAAATTCTGGTACTGCACGCCGTAACAACCCCATAAGGGGCTGTCACGGGTTCTTGCATTTACAACGCTAGCTGATTATTGGTAGCCTTTTGGGAATGGATCAGGCTTGATCAGCTCGGACTCATATACCACGTCGGCCTGACCGTCAGCACGCCACTTGCCTACACGCAGCTTGCTTTCCAGGTGGTGGTTAGGATCAACCTTGACGTAGCCTTCTGGTGCTTCCTTGAACTCGTAGCCTGGCAATGCTGCAGCAGCCTTGGTCACATCGAAGCTGCCAGCACGCTCAACCGCAGCTTTCCACAACCATGGGCCAAGGTAAGCAGCCTGTGTCACGTCGCCGATCACAGCCTTAGGACCCCACATCTTCTTGAACTCGGCAACGAACTTCTCGTTGTTAGGGTTCTTCAAGGACTGGAAGTACTTCATTGCCGAGTAGAAGCCTTCAAGGTTCTCACCGCCGATACCCAGCACTTCATCCTCGGTCACGGAGATGGTCAGCATGTGCTGTTTCTTGGAATTGAGGCCGGCAGCATTCAACTGCTTGAACCAGGCCACGTTACTGCCCCCCACCACCGCAGCGTAGATCACATCAGGCTTCCTCAGCTTGATCTTGTTGATCACGGAACCGAACTGGGTGTCGCCAAGCGCGATGTACTCTTCACCCACCACCTTGCCGCCAAGCTTTTGCTCGATGTGCTTGCGGGCAATCTTCATGGAAGTGCGCGGCCAGATGTAGTCGGAGCCAATCAGGTAGAATGTTTTTGCCTTCTTTTCCTTGGCGATCCAGTCCAGACCAGCAAGAATCTGCTGGGTGGCTTCCTGGCCGGTGTAGAACACGTTCTTGGATTGCTCCAGGCCTTCGTAGAAAGTCGGATAGAACAGCAAACCGTTTTCTTTTTCAAACACTGGCAGCACAGCTTTACGTGAAGCAGAAGTCCAGCAGCCGAACACTGTAGCTACCTTGTCGTTCACCAGCAATTTCTTGGATTTTTCAGCAAACGTCGGCCAATCGCTGGCGCCGTCTTCCTGGATAACCTCGATCTTGCGGCCGAGCACACCACCCAAGGCGTTGATCTGGGCAATCGCCAGCTTTTCAGCCTGGATGGAACCGGTTTCACTGATTGCCATAGTGCCGGTGGAAGAATGCAGGATACCCACCTTGACTGTCGTGTCAGTCACCGCCAGCTTGGTGGTGTTGACCTTGGCAGTTGGGAAGTCGGCCGCATAAGCACTACCGGAAATAATGCCCGCTGTGAGCATGGCCCCCATCAGGGCGCCTGTCTTGGTGATGAACTGGCGTCGATTTGTCTTACTCATCAGATTTCTCCTGAAAAAAACACTGCAAAAGATAAAAACTTCAATAATTCTGTGATGCCAGTATGTTCAGCATTGCGGGGTAGCAAGGCGCGCCGACGAAGACAGTACAAACAAGTACGGCAAGGAGGCGCAACGCCGCTATCGCGCGATGCTGGACATACTCAGTGCCCCAGCATCCAGGGTCTGGCGGTTTTCTTCGTCTGCATCTGCAATAGGCTTCCTTTCTCTTTTGCCTGGGTTCCCTGAGCGGATTTGTTTGAAGTGGCGGACGAACCGCAAGTATGACTCCCTGCACACCCGCAGCTGGAGCGGCGGGCGGACCGGGGTTCATGGGCAGATTTTTCGTTGCGTTCATGCGCACTTCGTTGCGCCTTGCCCAGTATCGCCAGGCGTGGTGCCGAGAGAATGCGCTCACTCAACTCACCGCAATCCGGACAGATCGTCGGCTCGCTGGATGTGCTCATTTTCCCCATTGCAGCAAACACGCCGCACTCATCACATCTGTATTCATACATAGGCATGGCTTTTCCCCTTAGGCTTTCAAATCAACAACTCAGGAAGTCTTGGCAACATCAACATTGCCGGTGATGATCTTCACTGGTCCATCTGCATTCGGCTTCAAGTCAAAGTCGAAGATCTCGGTTGGTAGCCACAGGGTGGCGCAAGCATTCGGGATATCCACGACGCCGCTGATATGGCCTTCAACCGGGGCAGTGCCAAGAATCGCCACGGCCTGCTCGCCGCTGTAACCGAATTTCTTCAGGTATTCGATCGCATTGAGGCAAGCCTGACGGTAGGCAACATGCACATCGAGGTAATGTTGCTTACCCTGCTCATCTACAGAGATGCCTTCAAAAATCAAGTAGTCGCGATAGTTAGGTGTCAATGGACTAGGTTGGAACAGTGGGTTCTTCACGCCATATTTCTTCACACCGTCCTTGATCAGGCTCACCTTGATATCGAGATAGCCCGCCATTTCGATCGCACCACAAAACGTGATTTCGCCATCGCCTTGCGAGAAATGCAGGTCGCCCATAGACAGACCGCCATCCTTGACGTAGACCGGGAAGAAAATCTTCGAGCCCTTGGTCAGGTTCTTGATATCGCAGTTGCCGCCATGGTCGCGCGGCGGCACGGTACGGGCGCCTTCTTTTGCCGCTGCTGCGGCTTCCTCACCCTTGAGGCGGCCCATGACAGCGGCCTTTTCATTGGGTGGCAACGCCAGTGCAGGCACGCGATCAGGGTCGGTGGCAATCAGGTCGGCTTCGCGCTTGTTCCACTTATCCAGCAATTCGCGGGATGGCAAGCAGCCGATCAAGCCTGGGTGCATGATGCCGGCGAACTTGACGTTTGGCACATGACGGGAAGTAGTGTAGATGCCATGAAAATCCCAGATGGTTTTGGATGCATCTGGATAATGGTCGGTCAGGAAGCCACCGCCGTTATCCTTGGCAAACAAGCCGTTGAAACCCCATTGTTGATCCGCCAGTGTGCCGACATCCAGGATATCCACCACCATGAGATCACCTGGCTCTGCACCCTCAACGCCGATCGGACCGCTCAGATAGTGCACCTGCAACAGGTCGACATCACGGATGTCATTGGCGCTGTCGTTATTACCGATCTGGCCGCCCGTCCAGTCCATGCACTCGACACGGAACTCGTCGCCTGGCTTGACCATGGCCACCATCGGCAAATCAGGGTGCCAACGGTTATGAATCTGGCCGTCCTGTTCCCAGGCTGGCTTGTCATAATCCAGCTTAATCAAGGTCTTCATCTATACATCTCCTTTAACAACTAAACTCACGATGACCGCCACCCAGAGATGGCGGCCATCCCCCAACTAAAACTGCAACTGCAGCGCAAACACGATGCTGTCGGCATCGGAGATACCCGTGGTTTTTTGCTTCGAATAGAACCCGCTGACCTGGGCGTTGTATCCATCGATGATGTAGGCAACACCGAGGTCATATTTCTTGGTGTCTACATTCGAATCCGCGTCGAACCTCTGGTAACGGACAAACGGCTGGAATTGTCCCCAACCCACCTTTTCATTGAAGATATAGCCAGCGCCGGCCGAATAGGCCTTGCCTTGCTCGCTGAGAAAGACATCATCGGTGTCGTAGTCGTAATAGGCGGCTTCCAATGAGATGGCACCAGGCCCCACACCTCTCTTTTCAAGCAGAAAGTCGATGCTGTAAGAGCTGTATTTGCCCTGCTCGGTAGCGGATACAGCACCATTGTTCTGGGTTCTGCCGGCAATACCGATGGCAAGAATATCCTTGGCGCCGAGATAATTGCCGGTACCGTAATAGCCGGGCTCAAGATCCCAGAAGTTGTACTGGAGGCGACCGGCATACATCAGGCCATCCGAGCCACGTACGGAAGCGACCTGATCCGCAACCGGGGAAATCTTAAATGCGGTGTTTCCTTCAAAAACGCCGAAGGAATAGCTGAGACGCCCTTCCACCAGATCGCCGACGACGGCCACGCCATCATCACGACCGATGTAGCCGCCATTAAAACCATAACGCGATGCAATGCTTGCCCAGTAGTTACCGCCCAATGAATAGTAGGGGCCTGCCATGTTGGCGCGGTCGCTTGGAGACAGGAATCGACCCGCCCAGATGCTGAAATTAGGCGTGAATTGAATAATGCCCGCAGCGTCAATGACCTGGAACCCTTCTCCCGCAATATCCTTCTCGGTCGTCAGGATGCCCTTGATATACTTGTTTAACGATGCGGAAATATTGATACGCGCCGAATTCAGATCGAAATCATTGGAACGCGAGCTTCCGTTGCCGGCACCATCTTCCACACTTGAAAAGCTGCCAATCATGCCGAATCCGATACTGATGGACTTGTCCTCACCGAAGGTGATGGTGCCCGCCGCCTGCGAATTCATGGATGGCAATGCGGCAGAAGTTGCCAATGCCACCATGAGTGCACACTTCTTCATCTTGAATTTCATTTCCCTGACCCCTTTTGAAGTTAAAAACACTGTGAACCTGAACGGGGAGTCATCCCCAAAGCTGTCGTGGTGCTAGATTAGCTAGACTAAGGCTGGGCTCAAATACGTCATATTGCGTACATGCCCGTCTTAGCAGGCGTGGTAATTTGGGTGCGTCGAAACACTGGCGGCGCTTGTATCAGGGGTGCCGCACAAAAGGAATGCAGATGAAAAAACCAGGGACAGGCAATGTGCTTGCTAACGTATTAATACTATCCATGACACTGGCAGGATGCGGCGGAGAGTTCGCCTACAAGCGCGGCGCCAGCGTGAATGACTTGAATGAAGCCAGGAAGCAGTGCCAAAGCAAAGGAATACAGGGTGATGCCTTTGCCCAATGCATGGAAGAGAGCGGATGGGTATTTCATAACCCCATGGATGGCAGCGGCAGCGATGACGAAGACCCGGTCATCAAGGCCAGTTATAATAAAGACTATCGCAACACAGCAGCGATCGCAGAGCCTGCTGCCGGAGTAGCGGCTGCGCCCGCCAGCAACGCAGAAAGCACATCCCCGCCGCCACCGGCCAAAAAACCGGCAGACCCGATGGATATTTTCATCGTCAGCTCATGGTGGAAGGCCGGCAGGGGCGCGGAGAGCCTAAAAGAAGATATCCAGCAATGTGTCGCCAAACTGGGGCCAGAACACCAGCCAGACCTTTCGGGCAGGACTGCCAAAGCGACACGCGGGCTATTGCTGTGCATGAAAGACTTGGGATGGAAAGCACTGCAGGCACATGAGTAAATCCCATATGCTTAATCCCGGGCTTAGGCTACATAATCAAAGATGGCTTGCCAGGGCCTGGGAAAGCGCCTCGTTCAGATCAGCATTACCAAGGAGCCTGAACTCGGTGACATAGTCCCAATACACCACCGCCTATCCTGCTCAAAGGCCAGGTAGTATTTCTCGAAATACATGCCGCTGCTGAGGATGTATTTATAAAACTTGAATGCGCGCTGCCGCAGCGTAACCTACTGCCTGATTCGATAAAAAAATGCCACTGCCTATTTTCCAGGCAATGGCATTTTGTTTGATGCAGAATTCAGGTCTAGCCGTATTTGCGAAACTGTCCAACTACCACACCAAATATCTCGAAATCCCCATTTGGTCTAATGACCGGAAAATCCCTATTGGCTGGAATCAGCACAAATTGTCCGTCTTCCTTACCCAGGGTCTTTAGCGTGAACTCCTTGTTCAGGATAGCCACGACAATATCGCCAACATTGGCAAACGCGCGCTTTTCGACGATGACGACGTCGCCGTCGAAAATGCCCGCATCCTTCATGGAGTCGCCGCGCACCGTGATCAAGATGGTCTGCGATGGCTTCTCGATCAGGTAGTCGTCGATCCCTATTGTGTCCAGGCTGTCGCCATAGGTAGGGGTGGCGAATCCGGCCTGCACCGTGCTCTCGGCAATGATGCGTTCGAAGAAGCGCCTGCCCGGCTTGAGCCGCTTGTCCGGCGCGTAGTCGATGAAGCCTTGCAGCTTCAACCGCGCCACAAACGAAGTCACGGCATTCTTTGACTTGAACCCAAGCAACTGCGCCACATGGCTGAATGTAGGCAGCGTCTTGTGCTCTGCGAAGTAGTCCTGGATCTTGCCCAGGTATTCAAAATCTTTGTCTTGTCCCATGGATGGAAATTTACTGTACGAATGTACACAGTGTCAAGCCCCTGTTTTGTTAAATTTTTCCATCGGTTAAATCCATCTGCTAAACTCGGTAATAATTATCATTTGTACGCATTATGAACTCCCCCAGCACGCCGCCTACATCCCATCCCCTGCACGTGATCTACCAAGAACACTACCGCTGGCTGGTACAACTCCTGCGCAGGAAACTGGGCAATGTCGAACAGGCTGCCGATCTCGCGCAGGACACCTTTACGCGCATCCTGGCCGCCAACCAGTATCATGACCTGCGCGAACCCAAAGCCTACTTGACCACCGTATCCACCCGCCTGGTGGCCCAGCACTTTCGCCGCTATGCATTGGAACAGGCTTATCTCGACGCGCTCGCTTCGCAACCCGAGGCCACTAGCCCCGTGGCGCTGGTGGTGGAAGCCCTGGCTGCGATCAGCCGGGTGCTGGAAGGCCTCCCGGCCCGCACCCGGGAAATCTTTCTCCTGTCCCAGCTCGACGGCATGAAGTATGTCGATATCGCAAGGCAGCTCGGCATCTCGGTCAACGTGGTGCAGAAAGCCATGGTCAAGGGCTTCCAGCACTGCTACCAAGCTGTATACACGGCTGATGCAATCTAATGAACGCATTGTTCACCCCGGTGAACGGGGACAACGGCAGCATCCCCGCAGACATCATCGAGCAAGCCGCGACCTGGATGATGAGGATGCAATCTGATGCGCTGTCGCCGCGAGAGCAAGCCGAATACCAAGCCTGGCTGCAAGCCGACCCGCACCATATGCTGGCATCGCAGCGCATGGCAGGCCTGGCAACCGACCTGCAAGCCAACAATCGCCTGGTAGCCGCTCCGGTCGCACGGCAGGCGCTATTATCCGCCAACGGGAAGCAGCGCCGCATGGTGCTGAAATCCGTCGCCGGCATCAGCATTGCAGGCGGCAGCGGCCTATTGGCCTGGCAACAATTGCCGTGGACATCGTGGACGGCGGACCGACGCACTGGCGTTGGCGAGCAGCGCAGGCTCACCCTGGCGGACGGCACTTCCCTGTTGATGAACACCGACAGCGCGCTGGATGTGGAATTCCTCGACGATGAAAGGCGCATCACCCTGCACCATGGCGAAATCCTCATCACGACGGCAAAGGACCCGAGGCCAATGGTGGTTGCGACCAGCAACGGCACCGTTACCCCGGTCGGCACGCGCTTCAGCGTGCGCCACGAAAACCACGCACCGACCCGCGTAATGGTGGCCGCAGGCGCGGTGCGCCTGCAAGCGCGCAACAGCGCCAATAGCCAACTCCTCACAGCAGGCATGCAGGCCGAATTCACCGGCCAGGCGATCATGCAGCCAGCCGCCCTCAATCACAACAACATGGCCTGGGCGTCCGGCATGCTGGTCGTAGAGCGCATGCCACTGTCCGCATTCGTTGCGGAACTCAACCGCTACCATCGCGGCAGGCTGGACTGCGCCGGCGATGCCGCAGATATTCTTGTCAGCGGCGCCTATGCTGTCACCGACACCCGTGCCGTCATTGGATTGCTGCAAGAAACCCTGCCGCTCCGGGCGCAATATTTCACACGTTACTGGATCACCTTGCATCATCTGTAAAAAATTCTCGTTTTCAATGGCAGGTTTTCCAAGCTTGCGCATCAAGTAAGGCATAAGCACCTGTTCACGGTGCCATCGCAAACTTGAACCAGAGGGAGAACCACATGGCCGCCACGCCATTCGCCAAGAAAAAAATCACACACGCCATCCTGCTCGGCCTGGCCCTGGGCGCCAGCATATCCGCCATGCCTCGCCTGCATGCGGCGGAGCAGCAAGCCAATACCGCCACTCAGCAGTATGCGATTGCCGCAGGCACGCTGGACTCGGCCCTGGGTGAGTTCGGCCGCATCACCGGCCGCATGGTCGCCATCGACCCGGCGCTGACACATGGTATAGGCAGCAAAGGATTGCAAGGCCGATACACGGAACAGCAGGCGTTATCAGCATTGCTACTAGGAAGCGGGCTGGAAGCGGTTGCAGCAGAAAACGGCGGCTATCGCTTGAGAAAGGCGAGCAGCATGGCAGGCGATGCAGCAGCATCCACCCCCGGCAACACTACCCTGCCCGAGGTGGCAGTGACCGCCAGCAAAGAGAAAAACTATGTCACGGAAGGCAGTGGCAGCTACACCACCAAGTCGATGAGCACAGCAACGAAATTGGCGCTCTCCATTCGTGAGACGCCCCAGTCGGTCACCGTCGTCACCAGGCAGCAAATTGAAGATCAAGATCTAGTCACCATCAATGACGCCGTCATGAAGACGCCAGGACTGAGCATGCAGAAAATTGGTGCAGAACGTTACAACCTCTATGCAAGAGGCTTCCCCATCGATAATGTCATGTACGATGGCTTACCCATCACGCTGGGCGCTTCGGCCGATACCGTTACTCCCGCCAACCTGGCCATGTATGACAGGATAGAAGTTGTTCGCGGCGCGAACGGACTGATACAAGGTAGCGGCAACCCGTCCGCGGCAATCAATCTGGTACGCAAACGCCCTACCGCAACTTCGCAATCGTCCATCGTCCTGAGTGCTGGCAGTTGGGACAATTACCGCGGCGAACTCGATGCTTCAGGCCCGCTTCTGGAAAGTGGAAAATTACGCGGCCGAATTGTCGCCACTTATCAGGATGGCAACAGTTTCCAGGACAGGATCGGCAAAGAGCACAGCATGCTGTATGCCATCGGAGAAGCCGACCTGACGGATTCGACGACCCTGACGCTGAGCTTTAGCCACCAGAACGAAAACAACAACGTTGCCTGGGGCGGCGGACTGCCCACCGCAACGAACGGCAGTAATCTGCATTTGTCACGCTCGACATCATTCGTCGCCGACTGGGAATACTGGGATAAGAAGACGGATTCACTGTTTGTAGAGATCAAACATCAATTTAGCAACGACTGGCTGTTGCGCGCAGCCGCCAACAAGAGTTGGTCAGAGCTGAACTACCTTGGCGGCTATCCTGGACGACTCGCCAGCAACCTGAGCTCTCTTGGCTACCGGGTATCGGGCGGCACATATGATGACACTCAAAGCAGCTACGACCTCTATCTCAGCGGACCCTTCCAACTCCTTGGCAGGACACATGAATTCGTAACCGGCTATAGCTACAGGGATGACGACTACAATAGTAATGGCTCAGGAACTAGCGCCGTCGCGACCATCTCCGATCCCAACTCGTTCAATCCAAGCTCTTGGACCAAACCGAACGTCAATATGAATACTTGGAGAGACAACCGCGACATGACCCAGGAAGGCGTTTATGCCACTACGCGCTTTTCCTTGAGCGACCAGTTGAAGCTGATAGCGGGCGCGCGGCTCGACTGGTATGACTACCAGTACATCTACAATTGGCAGGGCTCCATCAGCACAACAGAGTCCAAGGAAACCCGCCATCTCACCCGTTATGCCGGGCTACTCTACGACCTGGACCAGCAGCATACCCTCTATGCAAGCTACACCGATATCTTCCAACCGCAATCCAACCGGAATGCAGGTGGGCAGCTTCTTGAGCCTATCGAAGGCAAAAATTACGAAATCGGCATCAAGGGCGAATACTTCGAAGGCGCGCTAAACGCTAGCATCGCGCTTTTCCAGATTGATCAGGAGAATCGCGCCAAAGAGGTGGGAGATCCTACGATCTGCGCATCTTACCCAAGCACCATCTGCTACGAAGCCGAAGGAAAAGTCCGCAGCCAGGGTGTCGAGCTCGAACTCAATGGCGCGATCACGCCCAATTGGCAACTGGCTACCGGTTACACCTTCACCGACGCAAAATACAAAAAAGACAGCAACAAGGACAACGAGGGCTCACTGTTCGATCCTGACCTGCCACGCCACCAATTCAAATTGACGACCATGTATACCTTGCCAGGCGAACTCAACCGCTGGCGTGTGGGCGGAAGCTTCTATCATCAAAGCTCAGTATTCAACAAGGGAATCACCGCCGGGCAGCAATGGAAAATCGAACAGGATAGCTACAGTCTGGTGGACCTTACTGCCGGGTACAAGGCATCCGAACACCTTTCCATACTCTTCGCGTTGAACAATGTCTTTGACAAAAAGTACTATCAGACTATTGGGCAAAACGTGTCGAGCTGGCCGACCACATTCTACGGAGCACCGCGCAACGTCAGATTAACCCTACGCTATGATTTCTAAAATCTCTGTGCGAGACATGTTAGCTGTATAGTACTCGCGATCTTGATCATCAATATTTAACAGCAGGCAGGCCAGTTTTATACAACCGGCTTGCCTGCTGTTTTTCTTTTACTAGCCAGGCTGCTTCCCCGTCTCCACACTTCCCGCCTGCCCTGCCAACTGCAGCAGGAACTGTCCCACCTGCTCCGCGCAATCCAGCGGAAACAACAACTCCTGCTGGCGAATGTTTTCCATCGCCCCATCCATGCCGATCACGGTGATTCTGACTTCCTTGTATTCCGTCGTTTCCACCGAGATCATCGGCCGGTCTAGGATCACCATATTGGCTTTTTTCTGATTGTCTGCCATGCGCACTCCTCCTTGAAAAGGGCGGCATCATAGCAAATCCCGTTGCCCTCGTTGAGCATTGTTGTATGCAAATCGCCACGAATATAGAATGAGAATAATTCCCAATTCAATATCTACCACCATGGACCGTACGCTCGCGCTTGGCATCCTCTTGGCCGCTATCCTGCTCAGCAGCCTCATTCGTACCCCGTATGCCTTGCGCAGGCGGCGCATTAAAATCAACAGCAGCGACAAAGACCTGCAGGAGCGCATTCTGCTCGGGCTGGCGGGCCTGGGAATGATGCTATTGCCTTTGGTCTACGCGGCGACTTCGTGGCTCGATTTTGCCGATTACGGTTTTCAGCCCTGGGCTGGCTGGGCCGGCAGCTTCATCATGATGGCCGCGATGTGGCTATTCTGGCGCAGCCACCACGACCTCGGCGACAATTGGTCGGTGACTTTGGAAATCCGCGACCAGCAAGGCCTGGTGACGCACGGGGTTTACCGTTCCATGCGCCACCCCATGTACGCCTCGATATGGCTATGGTGCATTGCTCAGGCATTGCTGGTCGCTAACTGGCTGGTAGGGCCGGCTGGATTGGTCGCTTTCGGCCTGATGTACTGGCTGCGCGTACCGCGCGAGGAAGCCATGATGCTGCGTGAGTTCGGCAATGAATATGCGCAATACATGCAACGCAGCGGCCGCATATTGCCGTTTGGGCAACATCCCCCCGCGCATTGAACTTTCAATTCGGATAGCTTCCGCTTGTAGGCGAAAATCAACAAACAACTATACTAATAATTATTAATTATATTTCATCGAAATTATGATGTGATAAATTAATAAACAAATAAGCAAGCTTCATTCATGCATCCGGCAATGGCACTGGGAACTTGTTCACAACCGCATCGCATTATGAATACTGAACATTTATATCTGCAGCACCATTCATGGCTATTCGGCTGGCTGCGCGGCAAGCTCGGCTGCCATGCCCAGGCAGCGGATATTGCGCATGACACTTTCCTCAAGTTGCTGCTCAAACCCCACCCGGCAAAACTGCAAGAGCCTCGCGCCTTCCTGCTGACCATCGCCCGCGGCCTGGTCATAGACCACTGGCGGCGCGAAGACCTGCACCGGGCCTGGCAGGAAGCGATGCATGCCCTGCCCCTGGACGCCGTGCCTTCAATGGAGCAACAACACATCGTATTGTCGACGCTGGAAGCGATCGCCCAGTCGCTTGAAAAGCTCAAGCCCAAGGTGCGCCACGCCTTCCTCCTTGCCCAGCTCGAGGAAAAGCCTTACGCGGAGATCGCAAAGGCGCTCAGCGTGTCCGTGCGGACGGTGGAACGCTATGTGGCAGAGGCGCTTTTTCAATGCTACCAACTGCGCTTCGGCAATGACATCGCCGCGACTTGACGACACCCTGGTCAAGCAGGCAATCGACTGGCTGGTGAAGCTGCAAAGCAATCGCGGAAACGACGCCGTGCTTGCAGCATGCACGGCATGGCGACAGGCAGACCCGCGGCACGAGCTGGCCTGGCAGCGTGTCTGCCTCATGCACGGCGAGATGCGGGAAAACCTGCATGCCCTGCCGGACAACGCCCAGACGGCGCAAGTACTGCAAACCACCATGCAGCGCACGCAAAAACGCCGCTCCCTCAAATTGCTCACCCTGGCAATACTCGCTGGCAGCTCAACGCTGATCGGGCGCGAGATCGCGCCGTGGCAGCAATGGATAGCGGATTACAGTACCGACATCGGGGAACGCCGCAGCTTCATCTTGGCCGATGGCAGCGAGCTGTTCCTCAATACCGATAGCGCCGTGGATATCCGTTTTGACGAGAGCCGGCGCCTGATTGTATTGAATCGGGGAGAGATCATGGTTACCAGCGGCCCGGACCTGCACTCCGCCCAGAAAAGACCGCTATGCGTGCAAACCCGTGATGTGCTGCTTGAGGCGATCGGCACCCGTTTCGTGGTGCGGCTGGAAGATGACGCCACCCTGCTCAGCATGCAGCAAGGCAAAGTCGCCATGACGCCTTCGGCGTTTCACGCGCCGCAGGAAGTGGCTGAAGCGGGCCAGCATTTCCTCATCCACCAGGATCATCTCGACCTTGTGCAAACGCCCATCGAGGCGGATGGTTGGACCCAGGGCGCACTGGTCGTCAAGGACATGCGCCTGGCGGACTTTATTGCCGAAGTCGCCCGCTACCGGACAGGACATCTCAGGTGTGATGCCGAAGTCGCCGACCTGCGCCTTTCAGGCGTATTCCAACTCGACGACACCGACAAACTGCTCAGCCTGCTGCCACTCAGGCTGCCGGTTGCCATCAATTACAAAACACGCTGGTGGGTCAGCGTAGGCCGCCGGGCATCAATTTAAATTTTTTCATTTATTTTTGTCGGGTTTGAGTTTGCGGTTCGGCATATCCCATGTAAGGCAATCATGCCGCCCATGAATGTATGCAAAGGAACCCCATGCACGCTCACAAGAAGCCACAACGATCCAGACTGGCGCTGAAGCTGTCCAGCAGCCTGATTGCCGTATCACTTGGCATCTCGCTGCCCGCAGCTCTACAAGCGGCAGAAGCGCAGCCCCAGCAGCAAGCCGCGCAGCGCGAATACCATATCCCAGCCGAGCCGCTGACCGATGCGCTCAACCAGTTCGCCAAGCAGGCCGGCGTCAATATCCTGTTCACGCCAGAGCAGGTACGCAACCTGCGCAGCCATGACCTGGAAGGAAGCTATACCACTGAGGCAGGTCTCAGCACCCTGCTCCAGGGCACCGGCCTGGTCGCAAGAAGAAGCGCAGCAGGCTACACCCTGGAGAGAACTTCGCAGTCGGCCGCTGACAACAAGCCGCTGGCATTGGAAGCCGCGGAGCAAACAGCATTGGAAGAGGCAAACTCCGCAGCGCTGGGCGTAGTCGTCGTCACCTCGCGCAACCGCGAGGAAATCGCCCAGGACATCCCGATTCCGGTGTCCGTATTCGGCGCGGAAAAGCTGGATCGGGAACGCATCGTCACCATCGATGACCTGACGCGCATCACGCCTGGCCTGACTGCAACCATCCCCAACTCCCGCCGCTCCGGCATTTCCATCCGCGGCATCGGCAAAACCACCGTCAACGAGGCGATGGAAGCCGGGGTTGGCGTCATCGTCGACGACGTTTACCTCAGCCATCCCGGCATGAGCTTCCTCGACTTCACCGACATCGACCGTGTCGAGGTCATGCGCGGCCCGCAAGGCACCTTGAAAGGCAAGAATACGACCCTGGGCGTGGTCCAGTACGTGAGCAAGGAACCCACCTTCACGCGCCAGGCCTATTTCGAAGGTGAAGTTGGCGCACAGCAGAACGGCAGCGACTTCCCGGGCGCAATGCGCGCACGCGGCTCGATTTCCGATGCCCTGGTGGATGGCGTAGCGGCTTACCGTGCTTCATTCTTCTTTGACAGGCAGGAGGGTGATCTTGAAAACACCAACCCCAACACGCTTTCCGATCAACGCTTCCACGAACGTAACCGCCGGGGCGGCAAGGTGCAGTTGCTACTGACGCCGACAGAGGATTTCAGCGCGAAATTCAGTGTGGATTATTCGGAACTGTCGGAATACAGCAACACCCGGCCATTCCAAGAAGACCCGACGGCCTTCGCCACCGGTGCAAACAGGCCCATCACCTATAGCTCGCGCCTGGCCCGGGGCTACTTCAATGGCTACCAGCCCATCATTGGCTCCAAGGACAAGCTCGACGTCGGCCAGGTGGAGCCAATAAAAACCAGGAACTACGGCGCTTCCGCCAAGTTGGACTGGAACCTGGGATCACATGTGCTGACATCGATCACCGCCTATCGCAAATATTCCTTCACCGGCATCAACGACCTGGACCAGACGCGGTTTGATATTGCCAAATTTGGTGCTTTTATCGACACCAAGCAATGGTCGCAGGAGTTCCGCCTGGCTTCCGATATCGGCGAAGTCATCGATTACCAGGTCGGTTTTTTCTACCTGCATAGCGAAACCAACCAAATCAACCATACCCAGTACGGCAGCGATGCCGGCGCATTCTATGCCAATGCGGCGCAATACACCGCCCTGAGCGGCAACCCTTCCCTGCTGCAACAATCATTGAACGGCCTGAGATCGTACAGCCGCTTCACTCCGGAAACCGATAGTTATGCCGCATTCGGCCAGTTGAACTGGCATTTGACCGAGAAAGCCACCTTGACCCTTGGCCTGCGCAACACCTATGAAATCAAGGACAGCACAGGCGAGAAATGGACTGAGGGTAATGATGGCGGTTTTGGCGATGCCACTGCAGAAGCCATCCGCAGCAATGTAATAGGTAACGTATATGACCGCCGGGATGGTAAAAGAATCAAGGACAACTCTGTCTCCTGGCTCATCAGTCCCAATTACAAAGTCAACGACGACCTGATGTTCTATGCCTCTGCGGCAGGCGGGGAAAAGTCGGGCGGCGTATCTTTTATCACAGGTACCGGCCAGCCGCTCAATGCCGACCCAGAGAAGGTGCTGGACTTCGAACTCGGCTTTAAGGGCCTTTTCCTCGACCGCAAATTGATGCTGAACACCAACTTCTACCGCACCCGCGTCAGAGGCTACCAATCCACCACCACGGTCATAGATCCATCATCCACCAGTGGTTACAGCTCGCAGTTGGGCAATATTCCCGAAATTACCGCGACAGGTGTTGAACTGGAAGGCGCATACCGGGCAACAGACAGATGGACGTTCACCTTCGCAGGCGCCTATAACCGCGCGAAGTACTCGGACTGGGATGGCGCCACTTGCCCAACCGAGCTCAACCTTCCTATCACCACCACATGCGACAACACCGGCAGGCAGATTTCCTCCGCCCCCAAGCTGACTGGTATTTTCGGGTTCCATTACACGCGCCCGATCTGGGGAGGACTCAAGGGGCACGCCTTCATGAGCACCGTCATCCGTTCGAAGCAGAATCTTGACATCCTGCTTTCCGAATACGGCGAGCAAGGCGGCTATTCCGTCACCGATGGCGGCTTCGGCATCATCGGCGGCAAAAAGGACAACTGGGAGCTCAACATCGTCGGCAAGAACATCTTCGACAAGGTGTACACCACCAGCGTCGGCTCCTATAACGCCACTACTCCCGTGCTTTGGGACGGTATCGGCCAGCGCCGCTACCTGGGCGTGGTATTCCGCACCAAGTTTTAGGCTTTAACCGTTCCCGGGCAACTCGGCATTGTCCGGGAATGCAAACTTTTCATACTCTGACTGAAGGGAAACATCGTGACACAGTTCAAACCAACACGCCGCCGCATCCTGCAAGCCGTGCCTGCACTGGCACTGCTGCCCTATGCCGGCCTAGCAAATGCCGCTCTCGGCAGCAACGAGGCAAAAAATAAACCCAACATCATCTTCATCATGGCAGACGACCTCGGCTATGCCGACCTGGGTGTCTATGGCCAGACTGCGTTCAAGACACCAAACCTGGACAAGCTGGCCCAGCAGGGATTGCGCCTCACCCAGACCTATGCCAATTCTTGCGTGTGCTCAGCCACCAGGTTTGCGCTGATCACTGGCCGCTACCAGTACCGCCTGCGCGGCGGGCTGGAAGAACCGCTCGCGGGCAGCAGCGTGGAACATCTAGGCCTGCCGCCAGAACACCCGACGCTGCCCTCGCTGCTAAAAAAAGTCGGCTACAACACTGCCTTGTTCGGCAAGTGGCACCTGGGCTCGTTGCCGAAATTCGGCCCGCTCAAGAGCGGCTATGACGTATTCTTCGGCAACTACGCCGGGGCGCTGGACTACTTTACGCACAAGCCCGGCGTCGGCTCTGATGTACCGGATGGCTTGTATGAGGGCGAAGTGCCGGTCAAGGAAGTCGGCTACTACACCGACATCGTGGCAAACCACGCCAGCCAATATATAGGCAAGCAAACTGCCGCCAAGCCCTTCTTGCTTTCTCTGCATTTCACGGCCCCCCACTGGCCGTGGGAAGGCCCGGGAGACGAAGCGGTGTCCCATGAGATCAAGAACCTGTTCCACCTGGATGGCGGCAGCCTCGAAACCTACGGCAAGATGGTCGAGGCCCTGGACACCGCGGTGGGCCGCGTGCTGAACATCCTGGAACAACAAGGACTGGCGGACAATAGCATCGTCGTCTTCACCAGCGACAACGGCGGCGAACGCTTCTCAAACACCTGGCCGTTCAGCGGACAGAAGACCGAGCTGCTGGAAGGCGGCATCCGCGTGCCAGGCATTATCCGCTGGCCTGCACAGATCGAGGCAGGACAGGTTTCTACCCAAGTAGTCACCAGCATGGACTGGCTGCCCACCTTGCTCGCTGCTGCTGGTACACAGCCCGATGCCCAGTATCAGCCCGATGGTGAAAACGTACTGCCCGTCATCCTGGGGCAAGCCGCTATCCGCCCCCGCACCTTGTTCTGGCGCTACAAGGGACAAGAGCAGGCCGCCACCCGTTCGGGCGATTGGAAATACCTGAAAATCAACGGTAATGAATTCCTGTTCGACCTGGGCAAGGACCAACGCGAACGCGCCAACCTGGCTGAGAAACACCCGCAGGTGCTGGCCGAACTCAAGGAAAAATGGCAGCACTGGAACAACAGCATGTTGCCGATTACCCCGGATGTACGCTCGCACAGCGTGAACGGCAAGATGCAGGCGGACAGGCATGGCGTACCTGCCCCTTAGGAGCCGCTAACAAAACCCTTCTGGCGTTGTTGCTCTGCCTCGCCGTACTACTTGTACTGCCTGCGACAGAGCGCCTAGCCAGAATCGCTGCGCTGGATTTTGTTAGCAGCCCTAACTGGACGCTGAATCAACACCCAAGGGCTGCATTTGCAGCCCTTATGCTTTCTGCCAAATCTATCAGGCTGTCATCAACATCACCAATATGCCAGCGCCCAGGCCGAGTGCGACCACCGGATAAGTGCGCAATGCAAGCTCCCGTCCGCCAATGAAACCCACCAACGCGGCCTTGAACACACTGTTGCTGATCACTGCCAGCACAATACCCTGCACTGCGACATGGCCGCCAAGCTCATGGTGCGCGCTGCGCGACAGGGACAAGGTAATGGCATCCACGTCAGCAATCCCGGCCAGGAGGGAAACCAGGTAGACGCCGGCATCGCCCCAATACCGCCTGCCCGCCTCCACCAGGAATAGAATCAATGTCAGCAGCAAGGCGAACCGCAGCGCGGGCCCCAGTTCGAATGGGTTGCGCAGCGGAGTTTCAGCGTTTGCGGGCTCTTCCTTGACAGCCCGCCGCCAGAAAACAGCCGCTCCCGCCATGTAGACCAGGAACATGGTGCCCAGCGACCAGGCGATCAGCGGCAACAGAGATGGATTCACCACAGCGACCTCCAGCAACACGCGCGGAAACATCAAGCCCGATGTCGCCAGCAATCCCGCTGCCAGCAATTTGTATAGGTTTTTGGAAGATAATCGCGACAGGGTCAATGTCATTGCCGTGGAGGAAACCAGGCTGCCGAGGATGGCCGTGAGCATCAGGCCATAGCGCGTGCCGGTCAGGCGCACGGCGATATAGGCGATGAAGCTGAGGGCGGCGATCAGCACCACCATCCACCAGGTGGTGTAGGGATTGAATACCTGCCAGGGGTCATATGTCTCGTTCGGCAGCACCGGCAGCATGACCACGGAGATGAACAACAGCTTTAGTGCACCGGACAGCTCGGTCTCGCTCAAGCGTTTCAGGAGCGAATGCAGGACATTCTTGAGGCTGAGCAGCAAGGCCACCACCACGGCCCCGGCGCTGGCGAGCATGGCGTAACCCGAGAGCGCCAAGCTACCCAGCAGGAAGGTGATCAGCAGCGCCAGCTCGCTGGTAATGCCCTGGTCGCCGGTACGGCGCAAATCGCCCACATAGGCGATGCTGACGACCAGCATCAACGCCACCAGCACCGTCACCCATACCGCGATGCCGAGGTGCTGGCTGAGCAAGGCGCTCAAGCCACCGAGCAGGCCGGTCAAGGCGAAAGTGCGTATCCCAGCGCTCTGGTAGGACTCTTTCTCGTCGCGTTCCTGCCAGCCGCGCTCGGCGCCGATCAATAGCCCTGCCCCCAGGGCAATGAGCAGGTTGAGCATGACTTCTACGGAAACGGACTCAGGCATAAGGCAGTTTTCTCACGCAATGGATTGCATCATACATGAGGACGCAATATCCGAAACAGACTCCAGAAACGGGAAAAGCCGAACCCGTGCTACTTTCTCGCAGGCCTTGCCAGGCCCAGGTGACCGCGCAATGTTGCATGCTCGTAATCCTCGCGGAACAGGCCTCGCCGCTGCAGGATGGGAATCACATGGTCGACGAAGTCCCGCACGCTGTCGGGCTGCACCGGCGGCATCAGGTTGAAGCCGTCGGCACCGCCGTTGCGGAACAAATGCTCCATCTGGTCCGCTACCTGTTCCGGCGCGCCGACCATGGTGCAATGCCCTCCCCCGGCCGCCAGGCGACCCAATAGCTGGCGCACCGTGGGTTGCTCGGTTGCTATGATGCGCAGCACCGTGGCATAGCGCCCCTTGGGGCCGGTGAAGGCTTCCAGCGGCGGCAACGGCGGCACTGGGGCATCCAGCTCCCAGTCCATGCAGTCCTGGTCGATGAACAACTGCAATTGCCGCAGCGAAGTCTCCAGGGGCAGCAGCTCATCCAGATCGCGCTGCTTGGCGCGCGCCTCGGCTTCGGTGGAACCAATAAAGGTCACCAGCCCCGGCAAGATGGGCACGTCCACCTGCCGCCCGGCAGCCTTGACCCTGGCCTTGACGTCGCTGTAATAGGCCTGTGACGATGGCAGGTCGTAGGCCACGGCGTAGATCGCCTCGGCGTATTTCGCCGCCAGCGCGCGCCCATGGTCGGAAGCGCCCGCCTGGAACAGCACAGGATTGCCTTGCGGCGGGCGCGGCACGGTCAACGGCCCATCGACGAGGAAATGCCTGCCATGGTGGTTGATCTGGCGCACCCGACTTGCATCGACATAATCCCCCGCACGGTCGTTGAGCAACGCGCCGTCGTCCCAGCTATCCCATAATTGCAATACCGCCTGGATGAACTCGTCTGCTCTGGAATATCGATCAGCGTGGCTGGGCATAGCTTCATAGCCGTGGTTCCTGGCCTCGACGTCGAACATGGAGGTCACCACGTTCCAGCCTGCACGCCCGCCGGAAATATGGTCGAGCGAGGCCATCAGACGCGCGGCATGGAACGGCGTGAAGAAGGTGCTGGAAATCGTGCTCACCAAGCCAATGTGCCTGGTGGCGCGGCTGATCGCCGTGAGCATGGTCACGGGTTCGAGGAACCAGCGCGGACCGTCGGTGATGTTGTTGGTGGCGTGGCCGTCGGCAAAGAACACGGCATCCAGCTTGCCGCGCTCGGCCAGCTGCGCCATTTCCTCGTAATAGCGGATATCGCCCAGCCGCTCGACCTGGGAATCCGGGTGGCGCCAGGCCGCGTTGTGGTGGCCGCAGCCGAACAGGAACAGGTTGATGTGCATCATCGCAGAGCAAGAGCCTTTTAAGTGAATTCAGGAATGGCAGGCGCTAAGTAATTGATAACATGTCGACGCGACCAAGAGCAGCTGACAAAGCTTAGCGTAAGCGATCCTGGCTAGGCGCCCTGCCGCAGACAGTACAACTAGTACGGCCAGGCAGGACAACAACGCCAGGAAAGTTTTGTCAGCCGCTCTAATTCTTGACCAGGCCGCCATCGACAACCAGGTTCTGCCCCGTCACCGCGCGCGACCAGGGCGAGGCGAAGAACAGCACCGCGTCGGCAAACTCTTCCGGCGTGGTGACACGGCGCAACGGCGTGCTCGCGGCAATCAGGTCGAACACGGCATCCGGCGTGGCGGCGGATGCGTCGGTGGTACGCAGCAAGCCGCCCGACACCATGTTGACCGTAATGCCGTCAGGCCCCAGGTCCTGCGACAAGGTGCGCGTGAGGGAAAGCAGCGCCGCCTTGGCGGCGGTGTAGTCGTGATAAGGCACCACCGGATTCTGGAACAGATTGGTGCCGATATTGACCACCCGGCCGCCGCCCTGCGTGCGCATGCCGGGAAAACTGGCCTGGACGGTATTGAGCGCGCCGCGCACCACGCCTTCGAATTGCTGCTGCAACCCCTCCCAGCCGAGATCATGCGCATGCGCCCGCGCATCGCCATTAAACTTGAAGTCAGGCAAGGCATTGTTGACCACAGTGGTGATTGGCTTGCCGAAATGCGCTTGCGCCTGCTCCACCATCGCCCGCACGACATTGGCATCGCTCACGTCCGCCCGGATCGCCAAGGCCCGCCCCGGCGCTTCATCCGCCAGGGCCGCCGCAGCTTCCGCGCTGTGGAGGTAGTTCACGACCACGCTCGCCCCCTGGCTGAGGAAGGCGCGGGCGATATGCCGGCCCAGCCCGCGGCCGGCGCCGGTGACAAGCACGAGTTGTTCTTGAATGGGAAGTAAGGATGGAGATGGGCTGCTCATGCGATTCCTTTGCAATGTTTCATGGCAAAGGAATGCGCAGCACGACAAGCTGCGACAGGCATTCCTCCGCCAGTATGATCTGGATCAGGTATACGGGTGTGGTCTCAGCCCTGAAGAAACAGCTTATTCAGGGCACCCCGTGCCAAAGAGTAGCTAACAAAACTCTCCTGACGTTGTTGTTCTGCCTTGCCGTACTAGTTGTACTGTCTGCGGCAGGGCGCCTAGTCAGGATCGCTTCGCTGAGTTTTGTTAGCCACTCTGAGGCCGAACCATACCATGAAACATGAATTATCCGCATGTCTTCATCGCACACTGGAAGAATATCGCTATAATTCCAGGCTAACCCTAGGGGAGCCGCTTACGGCTGAGAAATGGGCGCAAAAATAGCAACCATGACCCTTAATACTTGATCCAGATCATGCTGGCGAAAGGAAGGAAATCACGCATCCATGTGCGTACTCCTTGTCATTCGTCGATTACAGGAGTCACCACACAATGCTCAGTACGCAAGCCGCCCTCGCCTGGCTAGTCTTTTTCGCCGCCGTTTTCGCTATCGCCGGCATGGCTTATTCACGCAAATTCCGCGGCAACCTTGAAGAATACATCGTCGCGCGCAACAGCCAGGGCACGCTTGCCAGCATCATGACCCTGCTGGCCTCGTCGCTGGGCGCATGGATATTGTTCTCGCCTGCGCAAGCGGCGACCTGGGGCGGCCTGACCGCCGTGATCGGCTATGCCATAGGCGCCATGTCTCCGCGCATTGCCATGATCCCGCTCGGCAAGCGCATGCGCGAGCTGATGCCCAACGGCCACTCCCTGACGGAGTTCCTGGGCGCACGCTACGGCAAGCCTATGTACTTGCTCGCGCTGACCATCATGCTGTTCTACCTGTTCATCGCCATGAGCGCGGAGATCACCGCCATCGCCAAGATGGTGACATTGCTGGCGCCGGTGCCGCTATGGGCCACCGCGGCCATCGTGCTCGGCTTCACCCTGCTCTACACCACTTACGGCGGCCTGCGCGCCTCCATCTTCACCGACAAAGTACAGATCGTCATCATTATCCCTTTGCTGGCAGCGCTGGTCTTCATCGGCTGGCAGGCCACCGGCGGCATTGCCCCGGTCGCAGAAAAGCTGCAGCAAACCGCGCCGCAGTTGATCAACCTGCAGGACGTGGGCGGCATCAAGGCCGGGCTCACCTTCTTCGTCGCCATCCTGCTCACCGGCATCTTCCACCAGGGCAACTGGCAGCGTATATACTCCGCCAAAGACATCCCGACCATGCGCAACGGCTTCCTGCTGGGCGGCATTCTCGTGGTGCCCTTCATCTTCATCATGGGCTTGTTCGGGCTGGCCTTCATGGCGATGACACCGGATGGTGACAGCTCAGTGGCCTTGTTCAGCGTAGTCATGCCCAACATCCCGCTCTGGCTGGCCGTCGCCCTGATCCCGCTCGGCATCTCGCTGGTGATGTGCAGCGCGGACACGGCCATCAGCGCCATTTCGAGCATCGTTGCGGTGGATATCGGCCGGGTGATGCCGAAAAGCAGCGCTGCCAGCCTGATGCGCCTGTCGCGCTGGCTTGTCCTGCTGGTTGCAATACCCGTGCTGATTGTCGCCGCGCAGGGCTACAGCGTGCTCTACCTGTTCCTGCTGGCCGACCTGCTATGCGCCGCCGCGGCATTCCCCGTGTTCTTCGGCCTGTTCAGCCGCTCGCATACAGGCATGGAGGCTGTGATGGGGACGGTAGCGGGATTGGCGGCAGGACTGTTCATGTTCCCCATGCCGGACCAGCCTGCAACCCACCTGCTCGAAGCCTTCCTGCTGGCCGCATTGACGCCTGTCGCGGTAATCACCCTCACCCGCTTGATCAAACGCCGCAAACAGCACTTCGAACTTGCATCGCTGGCACATGCAAGCCGCAGGTTAGACCAGGAACAACTCTAGTGTGTTAGGGCGAGCGCAGCGATGCCAAGTATTGGTTTGGACCTTAGATTCCCCGTCTCGCTGCGCCGAGTAGCGGAAATCCAGCCGGATAAGGGCTTGCAGCATGTTTGAGCGAAGTGAGTTCTGCAAGAGCCCGGATGGATTGAGCAATGCAGGAAACCGAGAGCTTGGGCGCAGTCTCCGGGAACTTAAAGCCAAAAGCAACTTGGCTTTGCTGCGCTCGCCCTTAATGTTGGCGGATGCAATAAGCCTATGGTGGAGTCTTGAATCACGAACTACAAGACAGCATAGAGCACCCTGCCTTATGCCTGGCCCAATCAGGACGCAAGGCGGCAAAACGTTCCTTGCCCGGCTGCTCTTCATAAGGCTTGCGCAGCACTTCCAGCAGCTCATCTATCATGCTGGTATCGCCTGTGTCAGCCAGGTCTATGGCCTGCTGGGCAAGGTAGTTGCGCAACACATAGCGCGGGTTGACCCGGTTCATCGTAGCAACACGCTCAGCCGGTTCGCGGCCATCGGCCTGGGTCAGCTGGCAGTATCGCTTGAGCCATTGCTCGAAGCGTGGCTTGAAGGTATCCAACAAAGCCGGACTATAGAAAGCGCTTTGCAGGATGGCAAGCGCAGGAGTTTCAACATCCACTTCGGCCAGCTTGCGGAAGAACTCGGTCATGTCCACTTCCGCGTGGTACATAAGGTCGAAGGCCTCGTTAACCAGCGGCTCGTACTCATCACGCCACCCGCTGAAGCCGAACTTGGCCGCGAGGATGCCAGCCCACTCCTTGTTATAGACTTGGTCGTAGAGCATCAGTCCCTCGTCATAGATCTCACGCTCCGGTTTCAGGCTGTAAAGCGCCTGCGCCAAGCGCTCCAGGTTCCAGCGCGCAATGTCGGGCTGGCGGCCGAAGCAATAACGTCGGCCTGCGGCATCGGTGGTGTTGGGGGTCCAGCCCGGGTCGAAGTTGTCCACCCAGCCGTATGGACCGTAATCGATAGTCAGGCCGAGGATGGACATATTGTCGGTATTCATCACGCCGTGCACGAAGCCCACGCGCATCCAGTGCGCAATCAGGCGCGCAGTGCGAGCGCAGACGATCGCGAACCATTCGGCAACTCGCTCCTCTTCCGGGTAATCCCTCAGTTCGGGAAAGTCACGGTCGATAGTGAAATCCACCATGGCTTGCAAGGTTTCCCTATCCTCACGCATTGAAAAAATCTCGAAATTGCCAAAGCGGACGAACGAGGGCGACACCCGGCAAACGATCGCGCCCTTTTCCGCCTGGGGATTGCCGTTGTAGAACATGTCGCGGATCACGAAATCGCCGGTTTGCACCAGGCTCAAGGCACGTGTGGTCGGGATGCCGAGATGGTGCATGGCCTCGCTACAGAGGAACTCGCGTACAGAGGAACGCAATACCGCCCGGCCATCCGCCATGCGCGAATAAGGCGTCACGCCTGCGCCCTTGAGCTGCAGCTCCCAACGCCGGCCCCGGCTATTCACCACTTCACCCAGGCTGATCGCGCGGCCATCGCCGAGCTGGCCCGCCCAATGGCCGAACTGGTGCCCGCCGTAGCACATGGCATAAGGCTCCATGCCGGGGATGAAACCGTTGCCGGCAAGCGCATTGACCCAATCGGGCGACTGAATCTCCTGCTCGCTCAGCTCCAGTTCTTCCAGCATTTCCCGCGACCAGGCAAGCAACCGGGGCGCAGAAACCGGGGTTGGCATCACACGCGACCAGCAAGCATGGAACACCTGGCGCAACTGGTTGGTGGTTTCCGGGTCGCCCGGCAGCTCTTGTAGGAATTTATTGTCGAAAGTCAGCATATTCAATATTTTACGATGCCTGAAAAAATGTCAGGACTATATCAGCATGACAGCTTTCAACATCGTATGTTCTGTAATGGAATAAATTAAGTGTATGTGCCTTGCTCAAATAATAGGCAGCCTGGATTTATACATGGTTTAACAATCGCTTAATGCACCAATACCCATGCTGCCCACAAAGTTACCCACAGAAATTGTTGAGCCAGGCGCATAATGCAATCCAGAACGCTCGAGCGGCTTTTCTGTCTTTTTCCATATATCTGCGTCAGAAATTAAATTGATGATTCCATTTTCCATTCTCGACCTCTGCCCCATCGTGCAAGGTGGCACCCCGGAGCTATCCTTCCGCAACTCTGTCAGCCTGGCCCAGATTGGGGAAGAGCTGGGCTATCGCCGCTTCTGGCTGGCCGAACATCACAACATGCCGGGCATTGCCAGCGCGGCCACTTCCGTGGTGATCGGCCATGTAGCAAGCCATACCCGTACTATCCGCGTGGGCGCCGGCGGCATCATGCTGCCCAACCATGCCCCGCTTGCGATTGCGGAGCAGTTCGGCACGCTGGCATCGCTTTATCCGGACCGTATAGACCTCGGCCTGGGCCGCGCACCTGGAAGCGACATGGCGACCGCGCGCGCCTTGCGCCGTAGCCTGAACACCCATGGCGAGGATTTCCCGGAACTGGTGGCAGAGCTCCAGCACTACTTTGCGCCGGTCCAGGCCGGACAATCCATTCGCGCCGTGCCTGGCGCAGGGCTGGACGTCCCGATCTGGATACTGGGCTCCAGCCTTTACGGCGCACAATATGCCGCCGCCCATGGCCTCCCATTCGCGTTCGCCTCGCATTTTGCGCCTACCTTCCTGCTGCAAGCGCTTGATACCTACCGGCGCAACTTCACCCCTTCCAAGCAATTGAGCAAGCCTTATTTCATGCTCACCACCAACATTCTGGTGGCGGATACGGACCAAGAAGCGCGCTATTGGTTCAGCTCCCAGCAGCAGGGCTTCACCAACCTGCTTCGCGGCACGCCAGGACAGCTGCCCCCGCCGATGGAAGATATCGAACAATATTGGACACCTGCAGAAAAAATCGGTGTGGAGCGCATGCTGGCCTGTTCACTGGTGGGCTCCCCTTCCACCGTGGAGGCAGGATTAAGGAAATTTCTGAATGATCTGGCGCCGGATGAATTGATGGTAACCGGGCATGTATTCGACCATGCGGTACGCTTGCAATCCTATCGCGCCGTAGCGGCAATCCGCGACAAGCTGACAGCGTCTGGAGATGAAATTTGATTGCAATAGGCAGGCCATCGGCATCGTGCTGGCCAAAGGATGGGTACCATTAAAAAACCGCCTCGGCAGTGTTATTGCGGTCTATGATCTCGCGCATGGTATTGCCTTGCTTGCATTGGGCAAAACGGCACTCCTCGTCTAGCATCTCCTGGTTGCAACCGCCCAGCAATGGGCAATTGCCGAACAGTTCTGCAATCCAGTCCACAAAGGCACGTACCTTGGGCGACAAATGCCGGTTGTGCAAATAGACCACCGAAATCGGGTGGCTGGAAGGCTGCCATTGCGGCAATACCTCCCGCAACTCGCCTGATTCCAATTGCGGCAGTACCATGTACCGAGCAGCCTGAATCAGGCCGAACCCCTGCAAGGCACAAGCGACATAGGCTTCAGCGTCGTTGACTGCTACCTTGCCTGCCACTTGTATCTCTTTTACTTCGCCATCCACCACAAAATCCCAGTCCATATTGCGGCCAGTGCGATTGGAAAAATAATGTACGGCTTGATGATGCTCTAAATCCTCTATCGTTTTGGGCTCGCCGTATTGCTCAAGATAACGCGGCGCAGCGCAGGTAATAATCTCAAAGGCGCCAATGCGCCTTGCTACCATGCTGGAATCCTGCAACTCCCCAACGCGCACTACGCAGTCCACTGCTTCCTGCACCATATCCACCGGGCGATCACTCATACCGATCACCAGCTCGACATCCGGGTAGCGCGTGTAGAAATCGCACAGCTTGGGAATGATGATCAAGCGGCCAATCGACGGCGGCACGTCGATGCGCAGCCGCCCACTCGGTCCGCGCGTCACGTCGCGGAACAAGGCTTCCGTCTCGTCCACCTCGGCCAGGATGCGCATGCAGCGCTCGTAATAGGCCGCGCCGTCCGGCGTCAGGCTCAGGCGCCGCGTGGTGCGGTTGAGCAGGCGCACCTTGAGCAGACCTTCCAGCGCCTGGATCGTGGTCGTCACCGTGGTGCGCGGCAAGCCGAGACTATCCGCCGCACGCGTGAAACTGTTGGCATCCACTACCCGGGTAAAGACCTGCATTGCTTGGAATCTGTCCATCATGAATTCCTGTTAAACTGGATTATTGTGATTAATTTTACTAACAATAACAAAAAATTTGATCAATTATTTATAAAAATTCACAAAATAACCAGCTTCAAGAAACAAGCAATTCGGCATTGCCATAAAAAGCGCCTAGGACAGCATGATTTAAGGACGCGCGCCACCATCGGGCCGAAGTTCACCTCAAGAAAGGCGGGCAGAATGACGGCCTCATCGGCTGGAGCAAGAGCTCGGTCATCAGCGACACCCTGGGTCAGTACAAAAGGCACCTGCATTTTCTGCATCTGGTTCGGTGAACGGCATAGGGCATTCCCAAGAGCCTGACTAGCATCCCCGCATGGCTATATCGCCGGGATGAGTCATAACGAAATAAGCACAGCATGATCTTTTAGTATGGTGCCGTGCTTATTTGAATGAATTGCATGCCGGGTCAAACCCGGCATCTGCCTTTTGAAAAATGATCAGAAGGTATATTTCATTGAAGCCATGAAATTGCGCGGAGCGCCGAAAGTGCCGAAATTGCCTGCCACCGTTGAGTAGTATTCTTTATCCAGCGCATTGTTCAAATTCAGCGAAACGGATAGATTGTTGCTCACCTCGTAACGCGCCATCAGGTTGACCAACGCCACTCCGCCCTGCCTGTAATCAATATCGTTGCCGCTGTGCATAGCCCCCTGCCAATTAACGCCTCCGCCGACTGTCATCTTGTTCCACTCGCCGGGCAGTCGATAGGTAGTAAATAGCTTCAGGCTCTGCCGAGGAACATAGGTGAGAACACTTTGGTCGTTTTCGTCCTTGCTCCGGGCAAAGGCATAGCCTGCCGTAAGCTGCCAATTCTTCGCCAGTTCACCGCTAAGTTCCAGCTCTACACCCCGGGTCTTGGTCAAACCCTGGATGTCGTAGAAGTAAGTATCGATGTTCCAGATGGCGAGATTCTTCAGCTTGGTCTGGAACAGGGACATGCTCGATGTGAGCCGGCCCTCGTAGAAGCTCCCCTTGATACCGGCCTCGTAACTCTCCCCTTCTTCCGGATCTGGCCGCGAACTGGAATTCACTAGATCAAAAATGGAGTAGTCTTGCGGACGGAAAATCTTGGTATAACTGCCGTAGACCGACCAAGTATCGTTGATGGCATGCACGATACCGGCATAAGGCACGAACACGTTTTCCTTCTGCTTGTACGCAAATCCCGTATTGTCTCCGCCATCCAACTCCCAATGCGTCAGCCTGCCACCGAGCAGGACACTGGTCGCATCAGTGACGCCCAATCGCGTGCTTAAGAAGGCATTTTCCTGGCGCTGGCGCTCGTAGCTTGAACCGGTTTTCGTGAATGTGGGTTCGGGCGCCTCAGCCCAGTCGTAGTAATTGATGAAGATGCTATAGCTAGGATCCCGCGTATAGGATGGCCCGTCGGCCCTCAGCCGCGACATTGTCACCCCAGCGATCAGCTCATGGGTGCGTCCGAACAATTCAAAGGCCCCAGTGATGTATGCATCCAGATTATCTTGCTTGGGTTTACTGTTCCAGTGGCTTGCATAAATCCTCGATCCAGCCCCGGATGCATCCGCAGCCGCCCAGAAGCTGCCCACCATGCCGTCATACTCGTAGCGGGTGTGGGTGTATTCGGCCTTGCCTACCCAGCCAGGCGCGAAACGATGCTCGATCGAGGTAAAGATGCTGCTGGTGTCGTGATCGTAATAGCGCCAGCGCTGGCTGATGTTGTCAGAGGGGGAGAGCGATGTACGTGTGCCGTCGTTAAAATACAGCGGACGCCCCTGAATCGCCGAATCGGTCTTCACGCTCAAATGGCTGATACCGGCGGTCAACAATGTGTCTAGCCCCAGGTCGAGTTCAACAATACCGTAAAGCGCAATGCTCTTCTGGTTGTAGCGATCCACCCAGGCATCCTGGTCCTTGTAGTCGGCCACCAGCCTGCCTCGCAGGCTTTTATCCGCATTCAAGGCGCCAGAGATATCCACCCCCGCGCCATGGCGGCTCCAGCTGCCACCCTCTGCCGTCAGCACCATCTGTGGCTCGGACGTCGGCCGCTTGCGGATCATATTGATCGTCGCCGCAGGCGTACCCAATCCGTTCATGATGCCCGTAGCGCCCCGCACGATCTCGACCCTATCAAACGCCGCCATGTTAGCCAGAAAAGGACTCATGGTATTAAATACCGGAACGCCATCGACCTGGTAATTGCGCAGTAGGGAGCCGCGGGCATAGACACTGGGACCATCCTGACCGTAGGTCGAGTATTGCACAATGAGGCCTGGCGTGGCATCGAGCACATCGACCAAGGTATCGAGCTTCTGGTCATCCATGCGCTGACGCGTCATCACGGTGACAGCTTGCGGTGTTTCCTGCGGGGTCAAATTGAGCCGTGTCGAACTGCTTGTCGACCAGGTGGTGTAAGAGCCTGTACCTTCGGTCGTCGAACCCGGCGCCTTGCCGGAAACGCTGACCGCAAGCTCGGGTAATACCGCTACTGATCCTCTCTCTACCTGCCTTTCAGGGATCACCCTGATAATGAAATTGTCCTGTTGCTCCTCCTCCGCCTGTAATCCCAATGGTGCCAACAATGACGATAAACCTTGCAGCACCGAATAAACGCCTTGCAAGCCTGGAGTTTGACGCCCTTGGACCAGCGCAGGCTCCACTGTGATATTGATGCCGGTCTGCGCGGCAAATTCCGTAATGGCGGAAGCCAACGAACCAGCTGTAATGTTGAGATTCGTGGTAACAGCCTGACTTGTCCCTTGTTCTGCATATGCCTCATGCCAATTGGCTGCCCCAGCAGCCATGCTGATAATCAGCATGGCTGCGTGCACGGCATGATGGACGCGAGAACGCGGTGATACATTTGCAGCCTGCATGTATTGGGAATTGGCGCTTGGGATTAGATAACACAATGACATATGTTCCTTCCTGTAATGTTAATCGTTTTTGTTACGTCAACAGACAGGACACAACAGGCAGGAAAAAGGGGCCAGGATCAGGAAGCTATTTTTTTAAACTCACAAAAAAACATTGATTTTGTTATCTTGCTGCCACGGTGACCCAGTAACGGGTCCTGTATTCAAGCTTAACCGGGAACACCTTGGCAAGGTTGAGCAGGATGGCATCGGTATCCTGCAACTGGTAGGCTCCCGTCACGCGGATATCCGCCACGGCAGGGTCACAGCGCAGGATGCCGGGACGGTAACGTGATAACTCGGCAATGAAATCTGCTAAGGGTGTGTCGTCCGCAGAAATCACGCCGCGCGACCAATGCAGCTCGCGTGCTGCTAGTGCTTGCGGCAGGGCGATGGATTCAGCATCAAAGCGGGTTTGCATGCCAGCATCAATAATCTCGGCATAGCGGCCATTGTTGACCTGCACCGCCCCCGCTTCCACCGCCACAAACACATGGCCGTCAATATGCCGCACGACAAAGCGGGTACCCAATGGCTGTATCTGCCCATAAGCGGTCTGCAGGATGAAAGGGCGTGATTTTCCATGCAAGTGGGCATCTGGGTCATGGGCGGTTTCGATGAGGATTTCGCCGCCGAGCAAATGTACGGTGCGAGATGCATTGTTGTAATCCACATTGACCCGCGTGGCAGTATTAAGCTGGATGACGGTGCCATCGGCCAGGATGAGACGGCGTTGCTCGCCGGTTGCTGTGTGGTAATCGGCCAACCAGCCCTGTTGCTCGACAGTGTGCCAACCAAGCCAGCAGGCAGGCAACACCGCAATAAGCCATGCCAGTTGCTTGATGGCCTTGCGCCTGTCGAGACGCACTTTCCTCCGGAGAGTAGCGCCGGTTTGTTCCGGCAAACCTGAAGCCAGGCCGCTGATTCGCTGTGCCTGTTGCCACGCCTGCTCATGCGCGAGGCTGGCCTGGCGCCATTGTTCGAACGCAGTCAAATCCTGCGCCGTCGCCTCGCCAGAGTCGATCAGCACAAACCATTCCGCTGCCTGCATGGCCGTCTGGCGTATGCTGAGTTCAGGCGCGGCCATGCTCAAATATCATCCTGGTAACTTGAAGCAAGCACAATGCATTCCGCCATGGCCTGCGCCATGTAGCGCTTGACCGAGCGCAAGCCGATATTGAGCTGTTGCGCAATCTCGGCATAGGTCAGTCCTTCCACCTGCGACAACACAAACACTTCCCTCACTACAGGAGACAAGCCATTGAGCATGGCATCCACTTCATTCAGCGCATGGGCGATCAGCGCCTGTTGTTCCGGCGATGGCGCCTGGTCTTCCGGCATCAAGGCAAGGGCATCCAGCCAAGCCCGTTCAAGCGAGGCACGGCGGAAATGATTCAGCAACACCCTGCGCGCCACGGTGGCGAGATAGGCACGCGGCTCTCGCAGCGGCGCATGTTCCAAATTCGTGGCCGATACCTCTGGCATGACCAAGATGCGCATGAAGGTGTCCTGCGCCAGGTCGGCGGCTTCGGCAGTATTGTTCAGGCGACGGTTGAGCCACTGGCACAGCCAGCCTTGATGTTGGGTATAAAGCTGCTCGGCAAGCAAATGGGAAGAGGAACGCGACATCGGGTCACTGCTCAATTGTTGGAAATAAGAATCACTTTTTATTGTAATCAATAAACCCGGAAAACTCACGTTTGCATGATCGTTACCTGGCTGTTGTCGCTTGGGCCATGCGTAAGCGTGTTTTTATTGTTTGTTATTTCCGAACAGTGTTTCCAATATTATTGAGATTATTTTTTTAATGATCACAGTCACAATCGCTTTTATCCAATAACGGTTGAACATGACGCGATTGTGAATACACCAGCTCCCCGCAGCGAGAATTTCATTATCCCTGGCCCTCAAGGTGCGATTCCCGTACGTCTATATGCCGCGGAAAACCAGCACCAGCCATTGCCGCTGGTGCTGTATTTCCATGGCGGCGGCTTCAACAGCGGCAGCCTGGAAGATGCGGAAATCCCCGCCAGCTTCATTGCACAACACTGCCCTGCCGTGGTGGTGTCGGTGGATTACGCGCTGGCGCCGCTGCACCCCTTCCCCGCTGCGCCTGAAGATGCCTATGCTGCTGCGCAATGGGCCGTGCGCAACGCAGTCAGGCTGCATGCCGTTGCCGATTTGTTGATTGTCGCGGGTGATGACGCCGGCGGCAGCATTGCCACCAGCCTGAGCATGATGGCCCGGGACCGAAGGGAATTCAAGATCACGGCGCAAGTGCTGATCGTGCCCATGCTGGACCCGAGCATGACCTTGCTCGATGATGCGGCTAGGATCAAGTCAGACCTCACCTCTGCACAATGCGCACAACGTTACCAGCAATACCTGCCCCACTGCATGCAACGACTGCACCCATATGCTGCGCCACTGGAATCGCTGCGGCTTGCGGGACTTCCTCCCGCCATGATCGCTACTGCGGAATGCGATGTGTTGCATGCCGAGGCAGAGAAATATGCCAGCGCCCTGATCAAGGCCGGCATTCCCACCCAGTTTTCACGCTTTGCCGGCGTGAAGCATGCCGAATTGCATACCCATGTGCCGGTGCTGCGCGAAATTGTCGATTTCCTGCGCAGGCAAACCAAGAGCCTGTTCACCATCTTTTCATCGGGTACGTTGTCCCGGCAGGGTAGGTGATGCAAGGCGCAAACCGCAGACGGGCTTATTGCCCGGCGAGGATTTGCAACGCAGCAGCGGCTGCGCTGACGGGGCAACCCAAAGGGCATGGCCCCAAAACGCGCCCGCTCTGCGTTGCAGTCCTTGGCAAGGCAATAAGCATTACCTGCGGACTGCGCCTTGATCGGACGTGTTTTGAAGCCATGCGTACCCCATGAAAAGATGGTGAACAGGCTCTAACACCCAGATTTCAATTTCAATATCAAAGACGAGGATCATCATGCCTAACTCAATACGCCAGAAAAAAATAGCTGCCATGATCGCCGCTGTCCTGTTAATCGGGAGCGGCGGCGTGATTTTGTCGCAAACCGGCAACCAGGCTCACGCCGACCAGCCTGCCGCAGTACAGGCGGCTACCATAGACGTAGCCGTGGTGGAAAGCCGCCAGGTCACGGACTGGCAGGACTATTCCGGGCGCCTGGAAGCGGTGGAGCGGGTAGAAATACGCCCGCTGGTTTCCGGCACGCTGACCAAGATCCATTTCAAGGATGGCGACCTGGTGAAAAAAGGCGATACGCTCTTCACCATAGATCCGCGCCCGTTCGAGGCTGAAGTGGCACGCGCCCAAGCCCAGCTCACGGGTGCGGAGGCCAGGCTGGACTACACCAGCCACGACCTGGAGCGCGCGGAGCGTCTGATCGGCGATAACGCGATCGCGCGCCGCGATTATGAAGAAAAGCGCAACGCTGCACTGGAAGCCAAGGCCGCCCTGCTTGCCGCCCAGGCCTCGCTACAGACCGCGCGCCTTAACCTGGAATATAGCCGCATTACTGCTCCGGTCACCGGCAGAATCTCCCGCGCGGAAGTCACCCTGGGCAATATCGTTTCCGCGGGCGCCAACTCGGTGCCGCTCACCACCCTGGTTTCTACCGCTAATATCTATGCCGCGATTGAAGTCGATGAACAGAGCTACCTCAAGTTCATCAGCCCCGAGCAATCCAGCAACTCCAAGGCAATCAAGGTGCTACTAGGACTGGCCAATGAAGAAGGGTTCAGCCGCCAGGGCCATATAGGTTCGGTAGACAACCGCCTGGATCCGGCATCGGGCACTATCCGCGTCCGCGCCGTATTTGAAAACGGCAATGGACAGCTATTGCCTGGCCTTTATGCCCGGGTACGCATCGGCAGCGGCTCACAACGCGAAGCCCTGCTGATTGACGAAAAAGCCGTGGGTACCGATCAGGACAAGCGCTTTGTCCTGGTGGTGGATGACAAGGGGCAGGCCAATTACCGCGAGGTCCAAATTGGTGCGCCGCAAGGCAATCTGCGCATCGTGGAAAGCGGGCTCAAGGCCGGCGAGCGCATTGTCGTCAACGGATTACAACGCGTACGCCCTGGCAGCCAGGTCAATCCGCACATTGTTGCCATGCCAGGCAACGAACAAATTTCCACTCAACTTATACCTGATGCTGACCAACCCAGCGGTATCACGGCCTCCTCTCGCACCTTGCCAGCCAAGGGCGGCAAGGCCGTGAACGCGTGAAGCCGCCCAGGGAAAAACTAAAATGAATATATCGAAATTTTTCATAGACCGCCCGATCTTTGCGGGCGTACTCTCGATGCTGATCCTGCTGGGCGGCGCCTTGGCCATGTTCCAGCTGCCCATTTCGGAATACCCGGAAGTGGTGCCGCCGTCCGTGGTAGTGCGCGCGCAATACCCCGGCGCCAACCCCAAAGTGATTGCGGAAACCGTAGCCTCGCCGCTGGAGGAATCCATCAACGGCGTGGAAGACATGATCTATATGCAGTCGCAAGCCAACAGCGACGGCAACCTCACCATCACCGTCAATTTCAAGCTCGGCGTGGACCCGGACAAGGCGCAGCAACTGGTGCAGAACCGCGTAAACCAGGCCCTGCCCAGGTTGCCGCCCGACGTACAACGTCTGGGCCTGACCACGCTGAAAAGCTCGCCGACGCTGACCATGGTCGTGCACCTGGCATCGCCGGACAACCGCTACGACATGACCTACCTGCGCAACTATGCCGTGATCAACGTCAAGGATAGGCTGGCGCGCATTCAAGGTGTGGGCGAGGTCGGCCTGTTCGGTTCCGGCAACTACGCCATGCGCATCTGGCTGGATCCGCAGAAAGTGGCGCAACGCGGCATGACCGCCTCTGATGTAGTAGAGGCCATTCGCGAGCAAAACGTGCAGGTGGCTGCAGGCGTGATCGGCGCCTCGCCCAATGCCAAGAGCGTGCCGCTGCAACTCTCGGTCAATGCCCAGGGCCGCCTCCGCACCGAGGAAGAATTTGCCGGCATCATTCTCAAGACCTCATCCGACGGCGGCATTACCCGTCTTTCCGACGTGGCCCGCATCGAACTGGCTGCCTCGGAATACGGCCTGCGCTCGCTGCTCGACAACAAGCCCGCCGTCGCCATTCCCATATTCCAGGCTCCAGGCGCCAACGCGCTGGCGATTTCCGACGCCGTGCGCGCCGCCATGAAGGAGCTGGCTGCCGACTTCCCTGAGTCGGTGGAATACCATATCGTCTACGATCCCACGCAGTTCGTGCGTTCCAGCATCCGCGCCGTGGTCACTACCCTGCTGGAAGCGATTGCGCTAGTGGTGTTGGTGGTGATCCTGTTCCTGCAAACCTGGCGCGCCTCCATCATCCCCTTGCTGGCAGTGCCGGTTTCCATCATCGGCACCTTTGCCTTGATGCTGGCCTTCGGCTACTCGATCAATGCACTCTCCCTGTTCGGCATGGTGCTGGCAATCGGTATCGTGGTGGATGACGCCATCGTCGTGGTGGAAAATGTGGAACGCAACATCGCCGCCGGCCTCAGCCCCCGCGACGCCACCTACCAGGCCATGCGCGAGGTAAGCGGCCCGATTATCGCGATTGCGCTGACCCTGATCGCTGTGTTCGTGCCGTTGGCCTTCATGACCGGCCTCACCGGCCAGTTCTACAAGCAGTTCGCCATGACCATCGCCATTTCTACCGTGATCTCGGCGTTCAACTCGCTGACGCTCTCGCCAGCCCTGTCCGCCTTGCTGCTCAAGAGCCACCACGACAAGAAAGACTGGCTCACCCGCTTCATGGACCGCTGGCTGGGCGGCTTCTTCGCCCGGTTCAACAACATGTTCAGTCGTGCTTCCGACAACTACGGTAAGGGCGTCAAGGGCATCATCAATCGCAAGGCTTCAGCGATGAGTGTCTATGCCGTGTTGCTGGGCCTGACTGTAGGCATCTCATTGATCGTGCCCGGCGGCTTCGTCCCGGCGCAGGACAAGCAGTACCTAGTCGGCTTCGCCCAACTGCCTAGCGGCGCCTCGCTGGAACGCACCGAGGAAGTCATTCGCCGCATGAGCGAAATCGCATTGCAACAGCCGGGCGTGGAAAACGCCGTCGCCTTCCCCGGCCTTTCCATCAATGGCTTCACCAACAGTTCCAGCGCCGGCATCGTCTTCACCCCGCTGAAGCCGTTCAGTGAACGCAAGGGCAAGGAGCTGTCGGCAGCCGCCATTGCGCAATCGCTCAACGAAAAGTTTGGCCAGATACAGGATGCCTACATCGCCGTGTTCCCGCCCCCGCCCGTCATGGGGCTGGGCACTATAGGCGGATTCAAGCTGCAGATCGAAGACAGGGGCGCGCTCGGCTACGCCGAGCTGGACAGTGCCGTCAACGCTTTCGTAGCTGAGGCTTCCAAGGCTCCCGAACTGGGTCCCATGTTCACCAACTACCAGATCAACGTGCCGCAGCTCAACGTGGACCTCGATCGTGCCAAGGCCAAGCAGCTCGGCGTGCCGGTAACCGAGGTTTTTGACACCATGCAGATCTACCTGGGCTCGCTCTACATCAACGACTTCAACCGCTTCGGCCGCGTGTTCCAAGTGCGTGCCCAGGCTGATGCTCCCTACCGCGCACGGGCAGAAGATATCCTGCAGTTGAAAACGCGCAACAGCGCTGGCGACATGGTGCCGCTGTCCTCCTTGGTCAAGGTCACCCCGACCTATGGCCCCGAAATGGTAGTGCGCTATAACGGTTACACCGCAGCCGACATCAACGGCGGGCCAGCCCCGGGCTATTCCTCGGGTCAGGCACAGGCAGCGGTGGAAAGGATCGCCGCCCAAACCCTGCCGCCGGGCATCAAGTTCGAGTGGACCGACCTCACCTATCAGCAGATCATCGCTGGCAATGCAGGCATCTGGGTGTTCCCGATCAGCGTGCTGCTGGTGTTCCTGGTGCTGGCTGCGCTGTATGAGAGTCTAACCCTGCCGCTGGCCGTGATCCTGATCGTGCCCATGAGCATACTGGCAGCGCTTACCGGCGTATGGCTGACCAAGGGCGACAACAACATCTTCACCCAGATCGGCCTCATGGTACTGGTGGGCCTTGCCTGCAAAAACGCCATCCTGATCGTCGAGTTTGCGCGTGAACTGGAGCTGCAAGGCAGCAGCATCGTCAAGGCCGCAATCGAGGCCAGCCGCCTGCGGCTGCGCCCCATCCTCATGACCTCCATCGCCTTCATCATGGGCGTGGTGCCGTTGGTGACTTCCAGCGGCGCAGGCTCCGAGATGCGTTACGCCATGGGTATCGCCGTCTTCTTTGGCATGCTAGGCGTGACCCTGTTCGGCCTGTTCCTAACCCCGGTGTTCTATGTATTGCTGCGCACACTGAGCGGCGGCCGCAAGCTGCACTCCGCTACCGAACACAAGCCCCATGTATCCGGCCCTGCTGCCAGCCATTTGGTATAGGAAAACATCATGAAACCAATCAAGACCTTATCCCTGCTCACCGCCACGCTGCTGCTGGCAGCGTGCTCGGTAGCGCCGGTATATGAAAAACCCAGCGTGGTAACGCCTGCGCAATTCAAGGAAGCCAGCGCCATCCAGGCTGGCGAACAATCCAGCCAGTGGAAAACGGCAGAACCGGCCGAGACCGACCATCGCGGCCAGTGGTGGCAGGTATTCAACGACCCCACGCTGGACAACCTGGAGGATCAAGCACTAGCCGCCAACCAAAACCTGCAGGCTGCGGCAGCTAGGCTTGCGCAATCACGGGCGCTGTTCAAGGATGAGCGTTCCGCACGCTATCCGCAGATCAGCGGCGGGATAAGCCCTGGACACCAGCGTGTATCGCCGGATGCCCAGCGTACCGAGAACGGCAGCGAACAAACGCTGTGGCGTGCACAGGCTCAATTCGCCTACGAGGCCGACCTGTTCGGCCGTGTTTCCTCATTGGTGAACGCTGCCCAGGCCGATGCCGAGCAGAGCGCCGCGCTGCTGCGTTCGGTCTTGCTATCCTTGCAGGCCGACGTGGCAGAGCAATACTTCACCATACGCGAGCTGGATGCGGAGCGGGAGATCTACCGCAACACGGTCAAGCTGCGCGAGCAGACGGTGCAATTGACGCAGCACCGCTACGATGCAGGCGATATCAGCGAGTTGGAACTGGCACGCGCCAAAACCGAGCTGGCAGCCGCGCAATCTGAAGAGTTGGGAGTGACCCGCCGCCGCGCGATTGCCGAACATGCACTGGCCATCCTCTTGGGCAAATCGCCCTCGGAGTTCAGCCTGGCGGCTACCCCGCTGCAACGCGTCAGCATCAACGTACCTGCTGGATTGCCTTCATCCTTGTTGGAACGCAGGCCGGACATTGCAGCAGCCGAGCGCGCCATGGCTGCCGCCAACGCGCGCATTGGCGTTGCCAAAGCGGCTTACTTCCCGCGTCTCAACATCACCGGCGCGCTTGGCTATGAATCTTCCGAGCTAGGCAACTTGTTCGAATGGTCCAGCCGCACATTCCTGCTCGGCCCCTTGATCGGCACCATGCTCTCCATGCCCATCTTTGACGGCGGCCGCCGTGAAGCCGGCCTGGAACGTGCACGGGCAGCCTATGAAGAAGATGTGGCCAGATACCGTCAGACCGTGCTCAATGCGTTCGGCGAGGTTGAGGACAATCTTGCCAGCCTGCGCATCCTGGACAACCAATCCGAGGTGCAGGATAGCGCCGTGGCATCCTCGGTACGCGCCAGCAACCTGGCGCAAAGCCGTTACCGCGAGGGACTGGTAAGCTATCTGGAAGTAATAGACGCGGATCGCACCCTGCTGCTGCAGAAACGCGCCACCCTGCAGTTGGATGGCGAACGCGCGCGCGCCACGGTCAACCTGATTCGTGCCCTGGGCGGCAGCTGGCAACAGCCCGTTAGAGCAGGAACACCGGTCGCCCTGCAGCAATAGGCAACAGCCAAAACAAAACAGGCCATGCATTTTGCATGGCCTGTTTTTTTATAAGGTGTTAGTGCGCCCAATCCATATCGGCAGAGTCACACTGGGTCAATGACGGCTCATCGGCCTGCAAGCAGGCTTACTACCTTATTCTCTGCACTAACCTGATCATTATATCCCGAGCACGTCACTTGGATTTCACAGAATCAGGCGCATCAATGACAATATCATTCTGCACGGATACCACGCCGCTGACGCTCCTGGCCACAATCGCCGCCTGGCTGACTTCTGTTTGTGATCGCACGGAACCGCTGAGATGCACCGCGCCCAAGTCGTCGGATTTCACCTTGATATCCAGCGCGCTCAACATCTGGTCCCGCGCCAACGCAGCCTTTACCTTGCCTGTCGTGGCGGAATCATCCGTATAAGTGGTCAAGGATTCATTATCTTCGGCATGACCCGACAATGGCAATGACAACGCCAGCATCAGCAATGACAGTTTGAAAAACCGCATACATTTACCCTCAATTTTAATATGCATTTCATACTAGTAACTTTGCGGGTGAGCGATTAGCGGTCATATTCCGAACGTATTGTAGGAATTCACAACTATGAATCGGCCGGGATCTATGAGAAATATCCTGGCACAACCTTGGTTCTGGCAGGTAAGATAAAAACATTGTGCATTTCAGAGCATACAAGAAGGATAAGCAATGCCCTCGTTATACAAAAGCCGCGAAGAGCGTGTACAAGATGTCGTCAAAGCCTACATGAATGAAAATACCACAGTCCGTCATTCCCTGACGTTTGGCGGGCAGTTCCTGCCCCATAGCGAGAGTGAGAAAGCACAGATGCGTGAAGAGCGTTCCTGGGCGATGGCAAGGCTTGCCATCGATAAGATCATGCGGCTGCCAGACGTTCCCAGCACCCGCCTGTCAGCGACCAAGAGCTAGGCGTCGCCTCAACGTGACTTAAAGACAAGACCTCCAAATATGGCGTTGCCGCCTCTTGCAACATGTTACGGCAGCGCCAACTCTGCTCGGTCAATTAGCCTACTTGATAGAACTTAATCCCTATTGCCGTTGATAAAATATTTACTATTGGCGCATTATTAGTCAATAATCATTACAACAATAACAATGCCGCAGATAACAACAACTAAAAAACCAAATTTCAAGGGAGCGTTGCATGTCATGGCATCGGGAAATATGGCGGGGAGTCAAGCAAGGTTTTTCTATTGAGCAGGACAATCCATTACTGCTCAAGGCGCAGTACAAGGCCTTTTCCACACAACTTCCCCTGATGTACTTCATCCTGCTGGTCAACAGCTGGATATTGAGCAGCACCCATATCGACAGCGCGCCACACTGGCTGACACTGGACTACCCAGCCATCCTCACCGTCGTTTGTTTCATCCGTTTCATCTTCTGGCTCCGCAGCCGCAACAGGGACCCTACTGACGAAACCGCCAGGCAAACCCTCAAACGCACAAGCTTGATTGCCGCCCCGATTGCATTGAGCTTCACGGTGTGGGCGATTCTGCTATTTCCCTATGGCAACGCCTATCAGCAATCGCATGTCGCGTTTTACATGGGCATCACCGTCATCGGCTGTATCTTTTGCCTCATGCATTTACGCTCCGCAGCATTGATCACCACCGCCGTCGTCAATACCAGCTTCGTTATTTTCTTTGCCTCTACCGGCAAGCCAACCTTCATCGCAACATCGCTCAATGTGGCGATGGTTTCCGCCACCATGCTGATCATCCTGCATATCTATTACCGTGATTTCAAACATCTGATCGATGCGCAGGCCCAGGCGGAAGCACTAAGCAACGAAAACTTCCATCTTGCCAACATGGACAGCCTGACCATGCTGCCTAACCGGCGCAAATTCTTTACCGAGCTCAAAGCCTGCTGTACACAAGCTGCAAACAAGGGCAGCCGCTTTGTATTAGGTATCCTCGACCTTGATGGATTCAAGCCCGTCAATGATCTCTATGGACACAGTATTGGGGATAAGCTGCTTTTTACGGCCGGCAAAAGAATCCAGCAACTGTGCGACGAGCATACCCACCTAGCCCGCCTGGGTGGCGACGAGTTTGCCCTCATCATCACAAGGCCTGGGAATAATGAAGCATTGCTGGCATTCGGCAACCGGGTCTGCAATTCCCTGCGCCAACCTTTTACGATTGCTGGCAACAGCATTCACATTTCCGCCTCCATAGGGCTCGCCACCTATCCTGACATGGCAAGCAACGCCACCGAGTTGTTCGAACATGCGGACTACGCCCTCTATCACGGCAAGCGCAACAACCGCAGCAAGGTCACCCTGTTTTCCGCCAGCCACAGAAACCTCATCCAGCAGGAAGCAAGCATCGAGCAAGCGTTGCGCAAAGCGGATTTTGAGCAGGAGCTCGAAGTCTACTTCCAGCCCATCATCAACCTGGAAACCGGAAAGACTGCGGCGTTCGAAGCGCTTGCACGCTGGCACAGCCCCATACTCGGCCCTGTCTCCCCCGCCCAGTTCATCCCGATTGCCGAGCGCACCGGCATCATCAACAAGCAAACCCGCATCTTGCTTGGCAAGGCCCTGGCAACGGCAGCCAAATGGCCTGCCGACATCCGGCTATCATTCAACCTGTCCGTGCACGACCTTAGTTCACGCAGCATTGTCGAACGCCTCGTCAGCCTGATCAAACAGGCCAATTTCGACCCGCAACGCCTGGATATGGAAATCACGGAGACAGCCATCATACGTGATCTGGACCAGGCAAAATGGGCGACGGAAAAGCTCAGGAAGCTGGGTTGCGGCATTTCACTGGACGACTTTGGCACCGGTTACTCCAGCCTGAATCAATTGCATGCGCTCTCACTCACCAAGATCAAGATCGACCGCAGCTTTGTTACCGGCATTGAACAAAACCTCGCCAGCCTCAAGATCGTCAAATCCCTGCTGGCGTTAAGCCGCGACATGGGGTTGGACTGTATTATCGAAGGGGTGGAAACGCAGGCGGAATTGCAGGTGATCAGGGAAATCGGCGGCATAATGGTGCAAGGGTATTTCTATTCATCGCCAATCCCGGAAACGGCCATCCCGTCCTGGCTTGCGGACAGACCGGCTCTTTTATCGCAATAGTGAAGACGCAAGGTAAAAGACAAACAGAAGATCCCGCTGGTGGATGGACTGTCGCCAGAATCGATGGCAAGTGAATTGCCCGCTCATCGCACTCCAGCCAGCCCTCTTCGGTAAGTGCTTGACGCCAGATTATCCTCCGAGGCCAATCCAATTAGCTCAATTTTTAGCTGGCCACCGGCAGTGAAATATCGTTGAGAAGTTTGATGACAGCTTTCAAATGCAGCGGCTCATTCAAATAAATCATTTATTTAACCAAAAAACAAAATTAAACTCATATGTACCTTGCTAATTGAATAAGGAGCTTTCCGATGATCTCCCGACGCAGCTTCCTTTCCGGACTCGCAGCCGCCAGCGCTGGCATTGCCCTGGCCCGCCCTGCTTTCTCCAATCCAGCGGAGTCCGGAACAATACAGACACGTGCCATTCCATCCAGCGGAGAGCGCTTGCCGGTCATCGGCATGGGCAGCTCGGGCAGCTTCGAAGTCGGCAATAGCGCCGCCGAGCTCGACCCATTGCGTGAAGTGCTGAAACGATTCTTCGCAGGAGGCGCAACGGTCATCGACACAGCCCCTTCCTACGGTACCGCCGAGGATGTGATCGGCCAGCTACTAGAGGAACTGGGCCTGCGCTCAAAGACCTTTCTAGCCACCAAGCTTGGCACCTCCGGGCGCGAGGCAGGGCTGGCGCAATTCCAGAATTCGCTCAAGCGATTGCGCACGGACAAGGTGGAACTGCTCCAGGTTCACAACCTGCGTGATTGGCGTACCCAGTTTGAAGTCATCAAGGAACTCAAGGCCCAGGGCAAGACCCGTTACACCGGGCTGACGCACTACGTGGACAGCGGTCATGATGAGCTGGCCGAGGTAGTACGTACGGTCAAGCCGGACTTCCTGCAAATCAATTACTCCGTCATCTCGCGCAGTGCGGAACAGAAAGTCTTCCCGGTCGCGCGGGAACTTGGCGTGGCAGTGCTGATCAACCGCGCATTCGACGACGGCCGCCTGTTTTCCAAGGTGCAAGGCAAATCACTGCCATCCTGGGCCGCCGAGGCCGGGATCACCTCCTGGGCGCAGGCTTTCCTCAGATTTGCCCTGAGTCACCCCGCCGTCACCACCGTGATACCGGCCACCGGCAAACCCGACCGCCAGAGCGACAACCTCAAGGCGGGCAGCGGACCGGCTCTGACCGAAGCACAGCGGCAATCGCTTATCAACACGGTTGGCTGAGGGAATTCACTCCATGCACATATCCTCGCTTGTCAGCCGCCTATTCAATGTGGAAAAGCAGGAAGCGCCGGCAGTGCTGGCCGGTCTGCTCATGTTCTTCCTGCTGTTCGCGGGCTATTTCATGCTGCGCCCGGTGCGCGAAACCATGGGCGTGGCGGGAGGCGTACGCAACCTGCAATGGCTATTCACCGGGACCTTCGTCGCTACACTTGCCGCGCTGCCGCTATTCGGCTGGCTGGCCTCGAAAGTACAGCGCCGCCGCATCCTGCCTTGGACCTACGGCTTCTTCACCTTGAACCTGCTTGCTTTCGCGGCCGGCATGGCGCTGCAGCCGGACAATCTATGGGTGGCAAGGGCATTTTATATCTGGCTGTCGGTCTTCAACATGCTGACCATCTCGCTGGCCTGGAGCGTCCTGGCCGACATCTTTTCCAGCACCCAGGCCAAACGCCTGTTTGCCTTAATGGCCGCAGGCGCCAGCCTGGGCGGCCTCGCCGGGCCGGTGCTAGGCACGCTCCTGGTCGAGCCGCTAGGCCACGCCGGATTGCTGGTGCTATCGGCACTGATGCTGGCTGGCAGCGCTGCGGCGGGAATCGGCCTGCAGCGCTGGCGCAACCACCATCCGCTGTCCGCTGACGAGGAGCATGCACGCTCCCAACCGCTGGGCGGCAACCCGTTCTCGGGCGCCACGGCTGTTTTCCGCTCGCCGTACCTGCTTGGCATCGCCACTTTTGTCATACTGCTGGCGACAGCCAATACCTTTCTTTACTTTGAGCAGGCGCGGCTGGTAGAAGCCACCTTCCCTGACCGTATCCAGCAAACCCAGGTATTCGGGATTATCGATATTGTCGTGCAGTCGCTGGCGCTACTGACCCAGCTCTTCCTGACCGGCCGGATCGCGCAGCGCCTTGGCGTGAGCGTGCTGCTCGTAGCAGTACCGCTGGTGATCGCCGCCGGCTTTCTCTGGCTAGCGCTGGCACCTGTATTTGCGGTCCTCGCTGTCGTCATGGTGGTGCGCCGCGCTGGCGAATATGCGCTGGTGCGCCCAGGACGCGAAATGCTCTATACCTCGGTTTCCCCCGAGCAGAAATACAAAGCCAAGAACTTCATCGACACCGTCGTATACCGCGGCGGCGACGCCGTGAGCGGCTGGGTCAAGCACGGGATTGATCTGCTGGCAGGCCAGCCTGCTATGGCCATGCTGCTCGGTAGCCTATTCGCCCTGGTATGGGCAGGCAATGGGCTTCTGCTCGGGCGCAGCCAGAGGCGTCTTGAAGCAAGGCATGAAGATGAGCACGCAAAAAGCTCATCCGCCTGAAGAGGTATCTGCAATGTACCGTGCGCGCATAGCCAGTTTCAGCTTGATTTGGCATGCGCTGTGATGGAAACGGCATAATAGAAGCCTGACGGGCTACGGCACAAGGAAACCATGGTTTCTATCTTTGTGGATGGTGACGATAAAACCACAAAAATCACTGACTGGACGCTAAGGTACGATGCGGCAAAAGATATACTGCTGCTGACCTGCCATTTCCGCTCAGGAAAGACTTACACGCGCCCGATCACGGCATGCGAGATCACGCCGACCGAAGAAATCCAGGGCCGATTGCTCCAAAGGCCAGGAGGCATCATTTTCAACTCAGTCGAGAAGGTAACGGTGTATGGCGGAAAATACGCAGCCGTCTACTATCCTGGCAACTCCAGGCCATACCTAATGAAAGCGGATGAGCTCGAGTTCATTCCGCAAACCACGATCAAAGAAGGAACGATATTTAATTATTTTGTTTCGGTGGCGCAAGCCCGCATTGATCAGACAACTGGCGATAATAAATCTATCGCTGAGAATGTCCTACGCCAGTTGGAAAAAGTGGTGCCACATCCGGATACCGCACTACATGCATACTGCACGGGCAAGAACCAGTCGCGGGAACAGATCAGGCATTTCATCTATCCCTTCGGCATCAATGCAAGCCAGCTCCAGGCGGTGGAGCAGGCATTCTCCTCACAGATCAGCCTCATCGAGGGCCCTCCGGGAACTGGAAAAACCCAGACGATATTGAACATCATCGCCAATATCCTGTTGCAGCAAAAAACCGTCGCCATTTTGTCCAATAACAACGCTGCTGTGGACAATGTGTATGAAAAACTGCAGAAATCCGGACTCGACTATCTGATTGCCAAACTAGGCAGCACTGATAACCGCAAAGCCTTTTTTGAAAACCCGCCTGAAGCACCATCAGAAGCGCCACCCCCTGCACCCGATATCCAAGATATCGATGCAACATTGCAAAAGCTGAAGCAGTATCTCGATGCACGAAACCAAGTAGCGCAACTAAAAGCGGAAATTGATGAACTGCGCATAGAGCAGCAATACCTGCAGCGTTGGCAAGATGAAAACCTGTCGCAAGAAGCTGCCCCAATTGAAAGGTATGAGCTGTCGCCACAACAAATCACTGACCTCATTGCCTACCTATCTCACCTTGGCGAGAGGCCCATCAACCTTTGGCATAGGATGACACTGTTGCTGAATTTCAGGATCGTGCGCACGAAATTCATGAACAACTGGGAGAAACGCAAGTCACTGATAGACTCGTTGCAGCGGCACTATTACGAAAAAGCGCTACAGCAGAAAAGCGCCGTATCGGCAGCACTTGAGAAAATACTGGAATACAACCATGCCGATGCATTGCTGCATGAGTTGACCAGCACTTCCATGACATATCTAAAGCACCATCTTTATCAGCGTATTCCACGCGAGGAAAAATTCAACGAAGATGATTACAAAAAACGGTTCAGCACATTCACGAAACGCTTCCCTATCATCGGCAGCAGCACCCACTCCATTATCAATTCCATCGCCAATGATGCCATTCTCGATTACGTCATCATTGATGAAGCTTCTCAACAGGACATCGTTCCAGGAATTCTGGGCCTAGGCTGCGCCAGGAACCTGATCATCGTTGGCGACAGCAAGCAACTTCCGCATGTGCCGGTGAATCTCGATATTGCGTTACCTGCCGAGTTCTATGATTGCGTCAGGTATAGTTTGCTGGATTCATGCATCGGCGTTTTCAATCATGCTCTCCCGGCGACATTATTAAAGGAACATTATCGTTGCCACCCCAAGATCATCCAGTTCTGCAACAAGCAGTTCTACGACAATCAACTCATCCCTATGACGCAAGACAATGGCGAGCAAGCGTTATCGCTGGTTATCACCGCCAAGGGCAATCATGAGCATCGCCTCTCCAATCTCAGGGAACTAGAGTCATTAGGCCCTCTTTCATGGGATGCGGAACAAAGCAGAGGATTCATTGCACCTTATAACGCCCAGGTCAACCAGGCAAAAAGGCAGCTGCCTAGCGACTTTGTCAATTCCACAGTTCACAAATTTCAAGGAAGGGAATGTGACGAAATCATTTTTTCCACCGTCCTGGACAAGAAACGCAGCAGCCAGCAAAAAGTGGGCTTTGTGGATAATCCCCACCTGGTCAACGTGGCCGTCTCGCGTGCCAAGCATAATTTCACGCTGGTGACAGGCGACAATGTTTTTTCAGAAAAGAACAGGTGCATTGCCGCGCTGATCCGTTATATCGAATATTATGCGGACAAGGAACAGATTAGACGCAGCCCGGTTGTTTCAGCATTCGACCTGCTTTATCAGGAATATGATCAATCCCTGGAAAAGCTCAACACCAAGTTGAACCTGAATGACTCAGCATTCAAGTCGGAACAGATTATCGCCCGGCTGCTACGCGACACCTTCTCGCAGGATGCATATCGGGCAATAACCTTCCATAGCCAGGTTGCCTTGATTCAATTGGTATCGTTAACTAATAACAGCTTTACCTCACGAGAGCAGGAGTTTATGCGCAATCGTGCCAGTTGTGATTTTGTGCTTTATTTCAAAGTAGGAAAAACACCGCTAGGGGTTATCGAAGTAGATGGGAAGACACATGATTCTGGACAGCAAGCAGAACGGGACCAGCTGAAGAACAGCATCCTGGAAAAGAGCAGCCTCCCATTGCTAAGGCTGAAAACCATCGAAAGTAGCATTGAAGAGAAAATCTCTACATTCCTGGCTCAATGGGGAAACAACTCCCAAACCATATCAAACCAGCCTACAGAGGAATCAGTCATTCCAGTCAATCTTGCCAGGTAAAAAGCTGAAACACATCACCATGAAAGGCAAATAAAAAGCCCAAACCGGAGTCAGGGCTTTTGATAAATTCTGGAGCGGGAAACGAGTCTCGAACTCGCGACCTCAACCTTGGCAAGGTTGCGCTCTACCAACTGAGCTATTCCCGCATTGCTTCACAGCAAAACAAAATCATTTACCTGGAGGCGCGAGCCGGAGTCGAACCGGCCTAAACGGCTTTGCAGGCCGCGGCATAACCGCTTTGCTATCGCGCCATAAACAGTATCAGAGTACCTAGGTACCTGATAAAAAAGGAAAGCTTTACCAAACGCTTTCCTTTTTAAATTCTGGAGCGGGAAACGAGTCTCGAACTCGCGACCTCAACCTTGGCAAGGTTGCGCTCTACCAACTGAGCTATTCCCGCATCGAAAGAAGGCGCTATTCTAAGGATTTTCAGGCATGTGTCAAGCGTATTTCAGGGCGGTTAACCCGCTTTCATGCGCGGCCATGCAGCCTTTAAGTAATAAGCCATTGACACCAATGTCAAAAATGCAGCGATGTAAATCAGCACCTGACCATAGAATTTAATATCGAGCGGTCCCAGAGGATCGTAGTACAGCAGAAACAGGATTGCCGCCATCTGTACGGCCGTCTTTACCTTACCGATATACGCGACCGCAACGCTGCCACGCTCTCCCATGCCGGCCATCCACTCCCGCAGGGCGCTGATCGCAATTTCACGCCCAATAATAATCAACGCCACCACGGCACCCACGCGATCCAGCTCGATCAACAGCACCAGCGCGGCAGCTACCATGAGCTTGTCTGCCACAGGATCAAGAAAAGCGCCAAACGCCGAAGTCTGGTTGAGCACGCGCGCCAGGTAACCGTCAAACCAGTCTGTAATTGCAGCAAAGGCAAAAATGAAGGTCGCCAGCACGTTCTTGTCGTGTATGGGCAGGGTAGTTTCCGGGAAATAGAATATCCCGACAAAAAGCGGAATGCATAGAATACGCATCACCGTCAGGCTATTGGGGACATTCCAGAACATCAGTGCAACTCCTCATAAATTTTCTGTGCCAATGCATGGCTGATGCCATCCACCTGGGCGATTTCATCCACGCTGGCATTCTTGACGCCGTCCAGGCCGCCAAACCGCGTCAGCAGGCTTTTGCGGCGCTTGGCGCCTATGCCGCTGATATCCTCAAGGCTTGAATGCAAGCGTGCCTTGCCGCGCCTGGCGCGGTGGCCGGTAATCGCAAACCGGTGCGCCTCGTCACGTATCTGTTGCAGTAGGTGCAGGCCGGCATGGTCTTTCTTCAGCGCCACCGGCCCCTCTCGTTCGGGAAAGAACATCTGTTCCAGCCCAGGTTTGCGTTCCTCGCCCTTGGCAATGCCAACCAATTGAATATCCGGCAGGCCAACTTCGTTCATCACCTCAACCGCCACACCCAATTGTCCCTTGCCGCCGTCAATGAAGACCAGGTCAGGACGTTTGCCCTCCCCTGCCGCCACTTTGCGGTAACGCCGGGTCAGGACATCGCGCATCGCAGCATAGTCGTCACCGGGCGTGATGCCAGTGATATTGTAACGGCGATACTCGGAATTCTGCATATTGCCTTTATCAAATACCACGCAGGAGGCCACGGTGGCTTCGCCCATGGTATGGCTGATATCGAAACATTCGATGCGCTCCGTACTTTCCGGCAACCCCAGGGCCTCGCGCAAGGCGGTGAGCCTGGCTTGCTGGTTGCTTTGCTGAGCCGCGCGTTGCGTCAATGCCAGCTCGGCATTGGTTTGCGCCATTTTGAGCCAGACGCGCTTGTCGCCAATGGGATTGGTATTAATCTTGATCTTGCGCCCCGCCTGCTCGCTGAATACCTCTTCCATTGCCGTGACTGTCTCCAGCGGTGCGCCAACAATCAAAAGTGGCGGGATGACGCCTGCCATATAGTGCTGTTCCAGGAAGGCCTCCATGGTGGTCTCAAGGTCGGCGCCGTCCGCATTTTTCGGAAAAAAGCTCTTGTCGCCGAGATGGTGGCCGCCACGAATCATGACCAGGTTCACGCACCATTGGCCTTGGAATTCAGCGCAGGCGATTACATCGGCATCGCTGACATTGAAGTCGCTCACAAACTGCCTGGCCTGCACCTGGCGCAGGCTCTGGATGCGATCACGGTACACAGCCGCCATTTCGTATTCCATTTGCTCCGCAGCTTCATTCATCTTTTCGCCAAGTTCGTCCATCACCTGCTGCTCCTTGCCTTGCAGGAACAAGCTGGCATGCATGACATCGCGGCGATAATCCTCTTCCGAGATAAAACCCACACAAGGCGCGGTACAACGCTCGATCTGGTGCAAGAGGCAAGGGCGTGAACGATTGGCGAAGACTGTATTTTCGCAAGTGCGCAGCCGGAATACCTTTTGCAGGAGCTGGATGCTATCGCGTACCGCTACGGCATTAGGAAACGGGCCAAAATAGCTGCTGCCTTTGCGCTGCGCGCCTCGGTGGAAAGCCAGTCTTGGAAAGGTATCGCCTGTCAGGGCAATATAGGGATAGGACTTGTCATCACGGAACAACACATTGTAGCGCGGCATGAAGCCCTTGATGAGGTTGTTCTCAAGCAGGAGTGCTTCAGCCTCCGAGCGTGTTACCGTCGTTTCTATGCGGGCGATATTGGACACCATCAGGCGCGTACGCGCAGACGGCAGGTTCTTCTGGAAATAGGACGAAACGCGTTTCTTGAGGTCGCGCGCCTTGCCCACATAGATCACCTCATCCTCGGCGTTGATCATGCGATAAACGCCGGGCAGGTTAGGCAGGTTCTTAAGTACCGGTTTTGGGTCGAACATAATGGCTTTTGGCCGTCATAGCGGCCAAACATAATAACTCAGTAAAACGCAGCAACCTGTTTAATCACTATCCAGCAATTCGCCTGCCACGGCCCAGTTCTCTCCCGCCACTTCATCAAAAGTAATATAGGTATAGGACTTGGGTTTCTTGGCGATGCGCTCCAGCGTATCAGTGATCTCTTCCGCAATCTTGGCCTTTTGCTCGCGCGTCAGGGCTCCGGCAACCTTGATATTGACGTAGGGCATGTCTTTTTCTCCTGGCTTGGGTTAAGGAATCAATCCGGGCTTAATGTGCATGGCCATGCACATGGTCGTGATCGTGGTCATGCGCATGTTCAGTTTTTTGCGTGAGCCAGCAATTGGCGCTGCCATTGCTGAGCGCAGTCACGGTTTCCGGCTGCAGTGTGACATGCTCAATATTAAACCTGTCATGCAGCATGTGGCGCAACTTGCTCAGTACGGGATGCCAATCCTGCATATCCTCCAGCACCACATGGGCGGAAAGCGCAATTCTCTCCGAGGAGAGCGACCAGATATGCAAATGATGAACCTCGCGCACCTTGTCAGTGGAAGCCAATGCCTGCTCCACGGCTTGAATATCAAGATGCCGCGGCACTCCCTCCATGAGCACATGCAATACTTCTCCCAACAGGCGCAAGGTGGAAAGAAGAATAAGTACCGAGATGAAAATCGAAAGAAGAGGATCTATCGGCATCCAGCCTGTGAAATAGATTACCGCGCCGGCAATAATTGCAGCCACCGAACCCAGCAGGTCGCCCAGCACATGCAGCAATGCGGCGCGACTGTTCAGGCTGCTGTGCCCCTTGTGCAGCATCCACGCCACGACAATGTTGATCAGCATGCCGATAAAGGCAATCAACATCACCTCGCCGCCTTGCACGGGCTGCGGATCGGCAAGGCGCTGCACCGCTTCATAGACAATCCCCGCAATCACCGCCAGCATCAGCAAAGCATTGACCAAGGCCACAATCACCTCGGCACGCCCCAGGCCGAAGTTATGCTTGCGAGTCGCCGGCTTGCGTGCAATCCAGCTGCCCAGCCATGCAAGCGCCAGCGCCAGTGCATCGGACACCATATGGCCCGCATCGCTGAGCAAGGCCAGCGAACCCGTCCACCAGCCGCCAACAGCTTCAACTACCGCAAAGCCCGCAATCAGGAGCAAGGGCAGCAGCAAGGAAGGCTGGCTGCTGCCGTGCGCATGATGATGGTCGTGATGGTGATGTGATCCCATAGGGGTGTAATGCTAGCAGGCATGGCGGCAATTAAAAAGCCAAGACTGGAAATATCCGCAACATCCCGCCATATGTGGTGAAACCATTATGATTTTATGGAAAATTCATGGAGAAAGCGCAACGCCGGGCGGCCTCTCCTTTATAATGTCGCCAATCATTCACCACCGCTCCCCATGCTCAGTTATCGCCACGCTTTCCATGCCGGCAACCACGCCGATGTCCTCAAGCATTTTGTACTGCACCAAGTGCTGAGCTACAGCAACCAGAAAGACAAGCCTTACTGGTATGTTGACAGCCACGCAGGCGCCGGCATGTATGCGCTTGACCATGGATATGCCATGCAAAATGCCGAATTCGAACAAGGCATTGCCCGGCTCTGGCAAGCCAACGATTTACCACCGGCACTGCAAGCATTCATTGACCTGGTCAGGCAACTGAATCCGGGACCAACGCTCAAGCGCTACCCTGGCTCTCCCAATGTCGCCCAGCTTCTATTGCGCCCGCATGACCGCATGCGCCTGTTCGAGCTGCACCCCACCGATGCCAAACTGCTCAGGCAGCACTTCAAGCCTGCCGGACGCCAGGTATTGATAGAACAAGAGGATGGGTTTGCCGGCCTCAAAGCCCTGCTGCCGCCACCGCCGCGCCGCGCAGTAGTGTTGATTGACCCGCCTTATGAGGAAAAACGCGATTATCAGCGTGTGGTAGAAGCACTCAAGGATAGCCTGCAACGCTTTGCCACAGGCACTTACCTGCTGTGGTACCCCTTGTTGCAGCGGCCGGAAATCAAGCTGTTGCAGGAAAAACTGCCTAAGCTTGGGGCCGCCAGTTGGCTGCATGCCACACTCAGCATCCAAGCGCCTTCAGAAGACGGTTTCGGCATGCATGGCAGCGGCATCTTCGTCATCAATCCACCGTGGACATTGCCGGAAACACTGAACAACACCCTGCCCTATCTCGCGCAGAAACTGGCACTGGACGATGGCGCCAGCTTCACCCTGGAACACCAGATTCCCTGAACACACACCTGACATGAATCACTCTTAGCAAGAAAGGAAAGTCCGAATGGCAACCCCCAGCCGTGAAAAAATGAGCCCCTTAAGCGCAATACTCTTCGGCAGCCGCTGGCTGCAACTGCCGCTCTACCTTGGCCTCATCGTCGCCCAGATCGTCTATGTCATCCAGTTCATGAAGGAGCTTATCCACCTGATCGAGCGCCTGCCCCACCTGCAAGAGGCCGACATCATGCTCATGGTGCTGGGCCTGATTGATGTGGTCATGATCTCCAATCTGCTGATCATGGTGATCATCGGCGGCTACGAAACCTTTGTTTCACGCCTCAACCTCAACGGCCACCCGGATGAACCGGACTGGCTATCCCACGTCAATGCCAACCTGCTCAAGGTCAAGCTGGCCATGTCCATCATTGGCATTTCCTCCATCCACCTGCTCAAGACATTCATCAATGTCGAAAACCTGGATGACAAGACCCTGATCTGGCAAACGGTGATTCATATGGCCTTTATCGCCTCTGCCGTGTCCATCGCCTGGATTGACCGCATCATGGCGCATCCAGACAATCAAAAGCATTAGGCAAAAAACAACGGCAGCAAGCCTGGAGCTTGCTGCCGCATATCGGCTATTTCTGCGTCCAATGCTCGAATAACCGATACAGCAACATGCCAGCGATCATGGCGCCCACAAAGACAATACTGCTCACATGGCCGGCTCCCAAGCCTGCCAACGCAGGTCCCGGGCAATATCCCACCAAGCCCCAGCCTATCCCAAACAGGCCAGCCCCTGTCAGCAATCTGGCATCAATCTGCCTGGCATGAGGAATCTGCACTTCCTGCTGCAGGAAAGTACGCTCTCGCGGCCGCATCCAAGCAAACCCGATGGCAGCAACGGGTATTGCCCCCATCATCACAAACGCCAGCGAAGGATCCCATTGCCCGGTGACATCAAGAAACGCCAGTACCTTTTGTGGATTGATCATGCCCGAGAGGATCAAGCCAAACCCAAACAAAAGACCGGCAATCAGCGGCATATCATCCCTCCTAGATCCAGTGGCGTACAAACACGGTCAGCATCGCCACTGACATGAAGACCAGGGTTGCCACAATTGAACGCGGCGAAAGCCTGGCGATGCCGCACACCCCATGACCACTGGTGCAGCCATTGCCCAGGCGGGTGCCAAAACCGACCAGCAGCCCGCCACCGATCAATAACGCCCAGTCTGTTGTGACCACTATCTCAGGCAGCCCCCAATAAACCGCGTAAATAACAGGAGCAAGCAGGAGCCCCGCCAGAAAAGCAATGCGCCAGGCATTGTGCTGACCAAGCCGCCGCAACAAGCCTGCCAAAATGCCACTGATGCCTGCAACCTTGCCATTCGCCACTATCAACACGGCAGCCGCGAGCCCGATGAGCATCCCGCCCAGCAGCGAGGCCAGCGGCGTGGCATTTCCCCAGTCCAATGTCATGATCATATCCTCTTATTCAAGTGACTTCGCGTTGCGTTCGGCAAACGATTTTCTCAGCCAATTATCTAGCAACGCTTTCTCGTGGCGCATGGTATCTATGCTATTGGGTCGCGGGTTTAGCAAAAACGCCGGATTGCTCAATTTTGCATCACCAGCCTTTAACACCTGTCCATGCGCATCGCGCAATTCATAACTCAGCGCTATGCGCGGCGGATAAATATCCCGGACCATGCGCACATCAGGATTGACCGGCATCACCCAGGGCTCAAACCCGCCGGCCATGTCGATATCCTTGATCGCGATTGTCAGTCGCTCTCCTGGCGCGAGATAGCTTGCTGCCTTTTTCGAGAGGTGCTTGCTGAGCTGATCAAGATAGCTACTGTTGGGCGGACCGTGATTGGTGCTGGAAATATCGGTAAATTTCTCCGGCGAGATATACTCAACCGTGACAGGCGGCTTCGGCGGCTCTGTCGCTGATGCTGGCAGCAATACTAACGACATAAGCAAGAAAATACCGTATTTCATTCAAGCATCCTTATGTTCTTTGCAGCAAAGGCATTATGCAGTCAAAATAATCTGACAACGGCTCCCTATATTAATTCTTGTTCTAAATACGATCCTCAGCATGAAAGCTTGCACGAGACTATTGATGTTGCTGGCGTTTTGTATATCGGCACCAAACTCAATGGCAAATCACCAGTACGTGGAAAAATATATCAGCACCTCCGACGGACTGACCTTATGGTCAGAGTCCTTTGGCAATCAAGATGAACCGGCAATACTGCTTGTCATGGGCGCGATGAACCCCGGTATTCTCTGGTCGGACAAATTCTGCACCGAATTGTCAAATGCCGGTTTTCACGTCATCCGCTATGATCATCGCGACACGGGAAAATCGCAAGGCGTGAACTCTGCCGAAAACCCTTATGATCTGGAACTGCTTGCAGCAGACGCCATATCAGTCCTGCAAGGATATGGCATCGAGAAAGCACACGTCGCAGGGATTTCCATGGGAGGCTATATCGCCCAGCTAATGGCCATCCATCATCCCGATCTGGTGCAAAGCCTGGTATTGATCTCCACCTCAGCCGACCAGCGGCCCTACATACAGGCGACAATGGGCAAGCCGAATGGCAAGTTTTTCTTGCCGCCTCCTGATCGAAAATTTCTCGACTACATCACGGAGTCAAGCCGCAAGCCCCCGCAAACTGCAGAGGAATTTGAAGAAAACCTGGTCCAGGGATGGCAGGCAACCTATGGCGGGCCACGGCCATTCCCAAGAGAGGAAATAACCCGCACATTACGTATCGTAGCAAAACAAGCTTCTGCCGGCATCACACCACTCAACCACGCACTGGCAACCGCCGCATCACCCGACAGGCTGGAGGCAGTCAAGCAAATCAAAGCACCTACCTTGGTTATTCACGGCAAGTATGACCCCTGCCTGCCTCTGGCGCATGGAGAATACCTGGCTGAACATATCCCCAATGCGAAACTAAGCGTGCTGGATATGGGGCATTCTTTCCAATGGTCCTGGTCTGAAGAGGTTGTAGCGGGTATCGTTGGATTTATTGGCAATCATTGAGCGCCTTATGAAGTTTTGCCAACAAGTCTTTTTAGAAACAAATAAGCCGCATGAAGCGGCTTATTTGTTTCATACGCTCGGCAACGTCAGCTCAGCTTGCCACCTCGGAGATCGGGATGATCTTCTTGGCATACTCGGGCATCTGGTCAAAGTTCAGATACTTGTAGATGTTGTCTGAATTCTTTGTGAGTTTATCGCCCACTGTCTCCAAATATTCATCCGGGCTAGGAATGCGCCCCAAACGGGCGCACACGGCTGCCAACTCTGCGGAGCCAAGGTAAACGCGGGCATCCTTGCCCATGCGGTTATCAAAGTTACGCGTACTGGTCGAGAACACGGTGGCCTTGTCCGCAACCCGCGCCTGGTTGCCCATGCACAGGGAGCAGCCCGGTATTTCGGTACGCGCCCCAGCTACGCCGAAAATGGAATATACGCCTTCGTCGCGCAGCTGGCTTTCATCCATGCGGGTGGGCGGCGCGATCCACAGACGGGTCGGGATGCCGCCGGCGCCTTCCAGCACCTTGGCCGCGGCACGGTAGTGGCCGATATTGGTCATACAGCTGCCGATAAAGACTTCGTCGATCTTGTCCCCTACCACCGCAGACAACGGCTTGATGTCGTCCGGGTCGTTCGGGCAGGCCACCAGCGGCTCCTTGATCTCGCTGAGGTCGATTTCGAGCACATAGGCATACTCGGCATCGGCATCCGGCTGCAACAACTGTGGATCCGCCAGCCAGGCCTCCATGGAGGCAATCCGGCGTTGCAGGGTACGGGCATCTTCATAGCCGTTATCAATCATGTTCTGCATCAACATGATGTTGGACCTGAGGAACTCGATCACTGGCTCCTTGTTGAGGTGCACAGTACATCCATTGGCGGAACGCTCGGCCGAGGCATCGGCAAACTCGAATGCCTGCTCCACCTTGAGATCAGGCAAGCCCTCGATTTCGAGGATGCGGCCGTTGAAAACGTTCTTCTTACCCTGCTTGCCCACGGTGAGCTCGCCTTTCTGGATCGCGGCATAGGGAATCGCATTCACGAGGTCGCGCAGGGTAATACCAGGCTGCATTTCTCCCTTGAAGCGCACCAGCACAGATTCAGGCATATCCAGCGGCATGGCGCCCATCGCGGCGGCAAAAGCCACCAACCCGGAGCCGGCCGGGAAAGAAATGCCAATGGGGAAGCGAGTATGCGAATCGCCGCCGGTGCCGACAGTATCCGGCAGGATCAGGCGGTTGAGCCAGGAGTGGATCACGCCATCGCCAGGGCGCAGGCTCACGCCTCCGCGGCTGGAGATGAATTCCGGCAAGCTATGTTGCAGCTTGATATCGACCGGCTTTGGATAAGCTGCAGTATGGCAGAAGCTCTGCATCACCAGGTCGGCCGAGAAGCCAAGGCAGGCAAGTTCTTTGAGCTCGTCGCGAGTCATCGCCCCGGTCGTGTCCTGCGAACCCACGGTAGTGATCTTGGGTTCGCAATAGGAGCCAGGACGCACACCTGTTCCTTCAGGCAAGCCACAGGCGCGGCCCACCATCTTTTGCGCCAGGGTATAACCCTTGCCGGTATCTTCCGGCACAATTGGCTTGATGAACAAATCAGACGGCGGCAAGCCCAGCAACTGGCGCGCGTTGTTGGTCAGGCCACGGCCCACGATCAACGGGATACGGCCGCCGGCACGCACTTCGTCCGGCATGGTCAGTGGCGCCAGGTTAAAGCTGGCAATTTCCGCGCCCTGCTCATTGAGCACCTTGCCGTCATAAGGGCGCACCACGATCACATCGCCAGTGCTCATTGAACTCACATCGCACTGAATGGGCAATGCGCCGGAATCCTCGGCGGTGTTGAAGAAGATAGGCGCAATCTTGCCACCCAGCACAACGCCAGCAGTGCGCTTGTTGGGAATGTGGGGAATATCGTTGCCCATATGCCACTGCACGGAATTGATCGCGGATTTGCGCGAAGAACCGGTGCCGACCACATCGCCGACATAGGCCAGCGGCAGGCCCTTTTGCTTGAGGCTTTGTATGATCTTGAGGCCGTCGGGCATCTTGTTGATCAACATGGCCTTGGCATGCAGCGGAATATCCGGGCGCGACCAGGCTTCCTGCGCGGGAGAGAGGTCATCGGTATTGGTCTCGCCATCGACCTTGAACACCACCAGACGGATTTCCTCGGGCAATGCCTCACGGTTGGTAAACCATTCGCCGGCGGCCCAGGATTCAATCAAGGTCTTGGCATGGGGATTGCCAGCCTGCATTTTCTCGGCCACGTCGTGAAAGGCATCAAACATGAGAATGGTATGTGACAATGCCTCGACCACCTTTGGTGCCAATGGCGTATCCAGCAAATCCACCAGCGCCTGCACGTTGTAACCGCCTAGCATGGTGCCCAGCAGCTTCACGGCATGTTCGGGGCTCACCAGAGGCGAGTTTGCTCCCCCCTTGGCGATATCCGCCAGGAAAGCCGCCTTGACGTAAGCGGCCTGGTCCACCCCGGCTGGAATGCGGTTTTCCAGTAAATCGACCAGTATCTGTTCTTCGCCTGCAGGCGGGTTCTTGAGCAACTCCACCAAGGCAGCGGTTTGCTCCGCATCCAGTGGCAAGGGGGGAAGGCCTGCAGCGGCACGTTCTTCTACATGTTTACGATAAGCGATTAGCATGGTTTTCCATTGATTCTTAATAGCGAGAGGCGGCAAAACACTCAGATATTTAGGTTGGTCTCACTGAGGCGAATTTTCAAGGCAGCGCCAGTGCTGCTGCCAAATCGGTTTTGCAAGGCCTGAATGACTGAATTATACAGCTTTGCAGCTGGCTTATAAAACGCCGGCAATTTACCGCATGCAATGAACATGCCTGTTTTTACAGCCTTTTCGCGAGAATGAATCTTGTTTACAGATAATCCAATATTGAAACCATGAATAACGTAACTACACGCCGCCGCTGAGAGTACCATCACATTACTTTAACCTGGATACAGGAAAATCCTGTCCACTTCAGGGAACATGATGAGGCCCTGTGCTGTCTTCATGCACCTGTTTGGCGCAAACCCATCGGCTTTGGTGATGCATGGTGACGAACATGCCAGTCCGAGATTTTGTCAATCGCAGATGTCAGGTAAAATCACGTTTTTCAACGCTGGCTGGGCAGCCTACATGGAAGCTGCCACTGCGCCCGCATTCACTACCGCAAAAAGGTTTACTGATGGAGCTTACCCCTCTTAACGCACTTTCCCCCCTCGACGGCCGCTATCAATCCAAGCTCGATCCATTGCGCCCCTATTTCAGCGAATATGCGCTGATCCGCTTCCGCGCGCTCATTGAAGTCGAGTGGCTCAAGGCCCTCTCCGCAGAGGCTGAACTCAAGGAAATCGCGCCATTCAGTAAAGAAACCATCGCAGAGCTGGACAGGGTGATCGCGGCGTTTGGCGAGGTCGAAGCCGTGCAGGTCAAAGCCATCGAAGCCAGAACCAACCATGACGTGAAAGCGCTGGAATACTGGCTCAAGGAACATTTTGACGGTAACCACGAAATCCGTGAGGTAAGCGAGTTCATCCACTTTGCCTGTACCTCTGAAGACATCAATAACCTTTCGCACGCATTGATGCTGAAAAATGCACGTGACGAAGTTGTCGTACCGACCGTGGACAAAATCATTGCCCGACTCATCGAACTAGCCCACGAGCTGGCCGAAGTTCCCCTGCTGTCGCGCACCCACGGGCAAACTGCCTCGCCCACCACCCTGGGCAAGGAACTCGCCAACGTGGTACATCGCCTGCGCCGCCAGCGCGAGCAGCTTGCCCGCAACGAAATTCTCGGCAAGATCAATGGCGCAGTAGGCAACTTCAACGCCCACCTCTCCGCCTATCCCGAATTTGACTGGGAAAGCTTTGCAAGCAAGTTCGTGGAAAGCCTGGGCCTGACCTACAACCCCTACACCATCCAGATCGAGCCGCATGACTACATGGCCGAGCTCTACGATGCCGTCGCCCGCATCAACACCATCCTGATCGACCTGGACCGCGACATCTGGGGCTACATCTCCCAGGGCTACTTCAAGCAGAAGGTCAAGGAAGGCGAAGTCGGCTCTTCCACCATGCCGCACAAGGTCAACCCGATCGACTTCGAGAATTCCGAAGGCAACCTGGGCCTGGCCAATGCCGTGTTGCGTCACCTGGCTGAAAAGCTGCCGATCTCCCGCTGGCAGCGCGACCTAACGGATTCCACCGTGCTGCGCAATATGGGAGTTGCGCTCGGCTATGCCCTGCTTGGCTATGATTCCTGCCTCAAGGGCCTGGCCAAGCTTGAAGTCAACATCCAACGCCTGCAGGAAGACCTGGACAACAACTGGGAAGTGCTGGCCGAGCCTATCCAGACCGTGATGCGCCGCTATGGCGTGGCCAACCCTTATGAACAGCTCAAAGCACTTACACGCGGCAAGGGCGGCATCAACAAGGAATCCCTGCATGCCTTTATCCAGGGACTCAAGATTCCTGCAGAAGCCAAACAGAGCCTGCTGGAACTGACACCGGCCACTTACACAGGAAAAGCCAGCGCACTTGCAAAATCGATCTAGAGAACCTAATTCCCCAGGGTCTGTTGACGTTTTGTCCGCCCAGGTTCTCCTATCGGCAACCCAGGTCTTACGCGCAGCCGTGCTTGCGCTCATGACCTGGCTGCTGTTGATCAGCCAAACCAGCCATGCCGCAGAAACCCGCTACAGCGTCGAGATAGAGGCCCCATCCTCGGTCGACGACCTGCTCGAGGAACACCTGGAAATCATGCGCTGGCTCAAGAGCCCACGCATGACCACTGCGGAATGGCACCGGCTGGTGCAGGCCACCCCGCGCAATATTGAAGACCTGCTCGCCACTGAAGGCTATTTTTCCCCATCAATAGAACAAACCCTGGATAGCAGCACCGAAGGCAACATCATCAGGCGCCGCGCCAAGTTCAGCGTCAAGCCGGGCGACCCCGCCACCATTCAGGATATCGATATCCGCTTCAATGGCGACATCACAAGCCAGGCGAGCGGCGAGACACCAGACCCGGTAACCCTCACCGAAAACTGGTCGCTTAAGCAAGGCATGCGCTTCAGCCAGGATCGCTGGGCCAGTGCCAAGCGCGGCCTCTTGAGCGGCCTGATGCTGAACCGTTACCCCAACGCAAAAATCACCAGCAGCAAGGCGGAAATCGACGCGGCAAGCAACCAGGTGAAACTTCGGGTGGAAATCAACAGCGGCGCGCCATTCCGTTTCGGCGGCCTGGAAGTCAACGGATTGCAGCGCTACCCGCGCAGCCTGGTTGAGAACATCAACCCGATCAAGCCGGGCGAAACCTACAGCCAGACACGTCTGCTGTTCTTCCAGTCTGAATTGCAGGCCAGCGGGTATTTCAGCAATGTAGAAGTGACTTCGCGCACTGACAATGCTGACCCGGAAGCAGCACCCATCGTGGTCAACGTCACTGAGATGCAAGCTATGCAGATAGGCATAGGCGTAGGCGCCAGCACCAACACCGGCGCCCGCACTACGCTGACCTATCAGGACCTCAACCTGTTCAATCGCGGCTGGCGCTTCACCAACACTTTCAGGCTGGAACAAAAAGCCCAGTCCCTGAATTCATTGATCCGCCTGCCTACTGACCGCAACGGCTACCGCGACAGCCTCAATGCCGACCTGAACCGCATTGATATCGAAGGCCAGACCATTTCCACGTTCGGCACCGGGGTCAAGCGCTCCTGGGGTCCGCGCAGCTTCGAGCAAACCATAGGCGCAGGCTACCTGCTGGAGCACGTAGCCGTTGATGGCAGCGAGTCGCAGAACAACTATGCAGCCACAATTTCCTATGGCATCACCCTGCGCCGTACCGACAATGAACTTAACCCCACACGCGGCTATCTATTCAATGCCCAGTTCACCAGCGCCCCGCTCGACATCATGGCCAATGGCACATTCCTGCAAAGCTACGCCAAGGCGCAGGCTTATTACCCAATCACCCGGAGCACGCAACTGGTGACCCGGCTGGAAGGCGGTATTGTCAGCGGTGCTGACAGTGCGCCGGCCACTTATCTGTTCCGCGCGGGCGGCGACCAGTCCGTGCGCGGCTACGCCTACCAGAGCCTGGGCGTGCCTGATGGTGATGCCGTGATCGGCGGGCGTTACCTCGTCACCGGCAGCATTGAGGTCATCCAGTGGCTGACGGAATCATGGGGCGCTGCCGTGTTTGTCGATTTCGGTAATGCCGCCAACACCACCCGCGACCTCAAGCCGGTCTACGGCTACGGCCTGGGCGCGCGCTTTAAGAGCCCGGCCGGGCCGATAGGGGTGGATATCGCCCATGGTCAGGAAACCGGCGAATACAGGCTGCACTTCAACCTGGGGGTCACCTTCTGATGGCAAAGCGCGCGCTGTTGATCCTGCTGCTCTGGTTCCTGCCCTGCATTGCCCCGGCCTATGCGCTGATTCAGATCGATTCCAGCCTGCAAGACCTGCATTACGATGCCGGCAATATGGAAATCGATCTGTTGCAGTTCGACAGCTCACTCAGGCTGCTGCCCACGCGCGAAGGCCGCCTGCGCGTGGACAAGCTGCATGCGGAACGCCTGGTCATCACCATCAAGCAGGCCCCGGAAGAAGAAATGCCTGTCGAGCCTGCATCCGGCCTGCCAGACTTGCCGGATACCATCCAGGTACCCTTCCCCATAGAAGTGGAACAAGCCTCGATCGATGAAATCGAGATCGTCTCGGGCAACAGCCGCCAGGTCTTGCGCCATGTCACCCTCAACATGACGGCGGACAGCAAGGCCATCCGCCTGCAACTGGCGCGTGCCGAAACGCCCTGGGGCAACATCACGGCCGATATCTTGCTGCAGAACAGCAAGCCATTCCCGCTTGCCGGCAACATCCATGTGCAGCAGGCGCAAGGCAATATGCCTTACGACCTCAATACCGTCCTTTCCGGCGACCTGCAAGCCCTGCGCTTCGAGATGCGCAACCTGTTTGCCATGCAGGACGGCCTGCCTGCCCTGGTGCCAACAGATAGCCCATTGCCCGCAGCAGGCAGGCTGGACATCCAGGGCGAATTGGGACTCGAAGGCGATCTGCCGCTCAACATCAGCATCAGCCTGCGCGACCTGGACCCCAAGGCCTTGGGGCAGGCAGAGGATGCCAAACTGAGTTTCGATTTAGGTCTAAACGGCAAACTGATGCCGACAGCCGACCTCAACCTGGCATTCGACAGCCTGGACAGCCAATGGCGCGGCCAGCCGTTACAGGCCAAGGCCAGCCTGCACCTGCTCGACAACCTGCTGGAAAGCATACAGATCGATGCCACGCTCGGCACCAACCGTATCACCGCAAGCGGCAGCCTTGGACGCGCCGATAGCAACTTGGCTTGGCAAGCCAAGCTGCCAACGCTCAACACTTTCGGCTCCGCATTCGCGGGCAATGCCGAAGCCAGCGGCACCATTGCAGGCCAGTTGGACGACCTACGCGCACAGTTCCAGCTGCTGGCGGAAAACCTGCGCCTGCCCGGCAACCTCAGCGCCCGCAAAGTCAGCGGCAACGGCAACCTGCACACCATGGGCGATCTCAACGCAGAGCTTAATACCGAGGGATTGCGCATCAACCAAGGCAGCTTCATCGATGGAAAACTATCCTTGAGCGGCAACCGCGCACAGCATGCGCTCAGGCTGCAGGCCAGCGGCACTGGGCTCAAGCTGCAATCCACGCTATCTGGTGGATTCGACGCCGCTGGCGGCTGGTCAGGCGCCTTGCAGGAATTAAGCTACCAGGCAGGCGCGCCCATCACCCTGCAAGCTCCCGCCCCCATCAGTTACGACAGTATCAACGGACTATCGGTGGAAACCCTGGCATTGCAGTTCAAGCAGGGCCGCATTACCCTGGATAGCCTGCGCCAAGGCCCGCAAGGCCTATTCACACACGGCCGCATAGAGCAACTGGCCTTGCAGGACATTCCTCCCCTGCTGTTTACGCTGCCTGCAAACCTCAAGGGCAACCCGGTATTTTCAGGCCAATGGGATATCCGCGCCGAAGATACGCTCAATGGCACATTCACCCTCCAGCGCGAATCCGGCGACCTTGCCGTAGTACGCGAGGGAGAAGCGGACCAGCCGCTAGGGCTCAGCGAAATCAAGCTGCAAGCGACCATACGCGAGAACCAGGTAGACCTGGCTGCCACCATTCACGGCAATAAGCTGGGCAATATTGAAGCGCATGCCAGCACCAGGCTTACAGGCGAGGCAGGCAGCTTCAGCCTGGCAGGTGATGCACCATTGCAAGCCAGGCTCACTGCCGACATCGGCAGCCTTTCCTGGCTGCCAACACCGGATATCCAGGCCGATGGGCGCCTCAATATCGCGATCAACGCCAGCGGCAGCGTGGGCCAGCCCGTGTTCGACGGCCATATCCGCGGCCGCGACCTCGCCGTGGCCCTGCCTGCTGAAGGCGTCAAGCTCACCAACGGCCAACTCGACGCCAGCCTTGCGGGCGACAGGCTCACGTTGGATACCCTGCGATTCACCGGCGGCAAGGGCAGCATCAGCGCCAGCGGCGGCATACGCCTTGCAGCAGGCAAACCGGCAATGACAATCGACTGGGTGCTGGACAACTTCACCGCTGCCGAACGCACCGACCGTCTGCTGGTATTGAACGGCACCGCAAAAACCGCCTTGCAGGACAACCAGCTCATGGTTGACGGCGACTTGCGCGTCGTCCGCGGACTGATTGAGCTTGCAGGCGAAGGCGCCCCGCAACTGGGTGACGATGTGGTCGTGGTCGGGCGTGAACGCGACGAGGAGGAAAGCCCGCTGCAATTCACGATCGGCCGCCTCAGGATCAACCTGGGTGATGAAGTCATCGGCATTGTCGACCCCGGCAAGCAATTCCTGCTCAGAGGCTTCGGTCTGGATGGCTACCTCACCGGCATCCTCACCTTGTCCGGAACCGTACCCAACAGCCTGCGCGCGGAAGGCTCCATCGTAGTAGGCGGCACCTATATGGCATATGGGCAACTACTTAACATTACCAAAGGCATCGTCAACTTCAGCGGTCCCGTCGATAATCCTGGCCTTAACATCATCGCCATGCGCCAAAACCAGACAGTGCAGGCCGGCGTGGAAATTACCGGCAACGTGCAAATGCCTACCGTCAAGCTGGTTTCAAACCCCAGTGTGCCCGATAGCGAAAAACTCTCCTGGCTGGTGCTAGGCCACGGCCTCGACCAGGCAGGCAAGAACGAGTTTGCCATGCTCTCGCTCGCCGCCGGCGTCCTGCTCTCCCAAGGGCAATCCGTGCCATTGCAAACCAGGATGGCCCGCGCGGCAGGCCTGGACAGCTTCAGCATCGGCGGCAGCGACGTTGAAAGCTCCACCGTCAACTTCGGCAAGCGCCTCTCCTCCAAGCTCTACCTAAGCTACGAAAAAAGCCTGACCGGCCTGCTCAACGTCGCCAAACTCACCTATACCATCAGCCAGCGCTGGTCGGTGGTTTCGCAGGCGGGTTCGGAAAGCGCGGTTGATGTACTCTATACTTTCCGCTTTAAGTAATAAAAACTGGGAGAAAGTTAGCATGAGCATGCATCACACAGAAACCAGTAATCCACGCTTGGCAGTCCTGATTGATGCGGACAACACATTCAGAGTCATCAATGTCATCGATGCCCTGTTAGAGGAAATCTCAAAATTCGGTGACGCCAGTATTCGTCGTATCTATGGTGACTGGACTGAAACCAAAATGCAGCGCTGGAAGGAAATTCTGCCCAAGTACGCAATCCAACCTATCCAGCAATACGCCAATACAAGAGGAAAGAACTCAACGGATAGCGCTCTTATCATTGACGCCATGGATTTGCTGTATACCGCGCCACTAGATGGTTTCTGCATTGTATCTAGCGATAGCGACTTTACCAGACTAGCCACACGATTACGCGAGTCTGGCAAGCAAGTTTATGGTTTTGGCGAGGAAAAAACACCTGATTCATTGATCGCGGCATGCAATAAATTCATCTATATCGAAATTCTTTCCGAAGAACAATTACTCAGCGCGAGCGAATCCACACCAGTGCTGACACCAGAAGCGCCTCCAAGCTCAGAGATAAAGCCCAAGACCAGCACAACATCCGCGGTTCCGCAACCATCCACACCCGGTGTGCGCAAAAACAGTCGCGAACTTGCTATGGACGCACGCCTGATCGCCTTGATCCGTTCCGCGATCAGCGCATTGTCTGATGATGATGGCTATGCGCATATTGGTGAAACCAAAAAACACATGATCAAGAACTTTCCAGCCTTTGATTCCCGCAATTATGGCTACAGCAAGTTCAGTGAGCTTATCAAGGCCACCGGGCTATTCGAAATTGATAAAGCTAAGCAACGGATCAAGGATAAACGCAAAAAATGATCAACATCCTCGTCCTCTACTACTCCCAAGGCGGTTCCGTCCGCGAAATGGCCAAGCTGATCGCGCGCAGCATTGCTTCCGTTGAAGGCGCACAGCCCAGGTTGCGCACGGTGCCCAAGGTATCGGCCAACCACGAAGCCACCGAACCAGATATCCCAGAAAGTGGCGACCCCTATGTTGAATTATCCGACCTGCAGGAATGTGCAGGATTGGCATTGGGCAGCCCTGCCCGTTTTGGCAATATGGCAGCTCCCATGAAGTATTTTCTGGATGGCACGACCAGCCTCTGGCTACAGGGCGCATTGATCAACAAGCCGGCGGCGGTGTTCACTTCCACAGGCTCCATGCATGGCGGGCAGGAAGCCACCTTGCTCACCATGATGCTGCCTTTGCTCCATCACGGCATGATACTGGTCGGCCTGCCCTATTCCGAACCCGAACTTGCCAGCACCAGCACCGGCGGCACGCCTTATGGTGCAAGCCATGTCGCCGGCACCATGGACGACAGGCCTATCAGCCAGGAAGAAAAGGCGCTGTGCATCGCCCTGGGGAAACGTCTAGCCGAAACAGCGATCAAGCTCAGGGATGACCACTGAAACCAGCAGCCAGTTTTTTTGTTTCATTGTTGCGAAAGAGGTGTGAAAAGCGCTTCATGACTCGGTTATAATAAAAAAATGCGTATTCTTCTTTCCAATGACGACGGCTATTTTGCTCCCGGTCTCAATATCCTGGCCCAGCACCTGTCAAAAGTTGCAGATATCGTCGTCGTCGCGCCTGAGCGTGACCGCAGCGGTGCAAGCAACTCTTTGACGCTTGACCGCCCACTATCAGTACATCAGGCCAGCAACGGTTTTTATTACGTCAATGGCACGCCTACCGACTGTGTCCACCTTGCAGTCACCGGCCTGCTGGATCAGTTGCCGGACATGGTGATTTCCGGCATCAATGATGGCGCCAACATGGGCGACGATACCATCTATTCTGGTACCGTCGCTGCCGCTACTGAAGGCTTCCTGCTTGGCGTCCCTTCATTTGCAGTGTCCATGTCGCGCCATGGTGTGCAACACTTCGAAACCGCTGCAAAATTCATGGTAAGCCTGGTCGAGCGTTACAAGAAAGACCGCTTTCCGCCTCCTGTGCTGCTGAATATCAATGTGCCGGATGTGCCGTTTGAGGAGATACAAGGTACGGAAGTCACGCGCTTGGGCAAACGCCACAAGGCAGAGCCTGTCATCAAGTCCGTTACGCCGCGCGGACAGACTGTGTATTGGATCGGCGCAGCGGGCAGCGCCCAGGATGCCGGGGATGGCACGGACTTTCATGCCGTGAGCCAGAACCGCATCTCCATCACCCCATTACAAATCGACCTCACGCAATATGCTCAACGTGAACAGGTCAAGAACTGGCTTGCGCTTTAAAGCATGAGCAGCACTGCATTACGCGGCATCGGCATGACTTCCCAGCGTACGCGCGAGCGCATGGTGGGACGCCTTCATGAGCAAGGCATCAAGGATGAGATCACCCTGGCGGCACTGGGCTCGATCGCCCGCCATATCTTTGTGGATGAAGCCTTGTCATCACGCGCCTACGAAGATTCATCGCTACCAATAGGCTTTGGCCAAACCATTTCCCAGCCATATATCGTCGCGCGCATGACTGAAATCCTGCGCAATGGAAAGCCACTGGAAAAAGTGCTGGAAATCGGCACTGGCTGCGGCTACCAGACTGCAGTGCTTTCCAAGGTTGCCAAGGAAGTTTATTCAGTCGAACGCATCCGCCCCTTGCTCATGAAGGCTCGGGGCCATTTGCGCGAACTTCGTCTCGCCAACATCAAGCTCAAGCATGCCGACGGCACCATGGGGCTGCCGGAAATGGCACCTTTTGATGGCATTATTGTCACAGCGGCTGCGCGCCATATTCCGCAAGAACTGCTGGAGCAACTGGCAGTTGGCGGACGCATGGTGATCCCGGTGGGCACCGATGAACAAACCCTGTACCTGATCGAGCATATCAAGACAACATCAGGCTCTGAATACAGACAAAGTAAACTGGAAGCGGTCAAATTTGTGCCGCTGCTAGGTGGAACCAGCTAATGTATTTGACGAAGCAAATCAAGAAATCCTGGCTTATCAGCCTCTTACTGATCGGATGCAGCACAACCGAACATGCGCCGGTGATAGATCGGGCGCCGGCTGCCAAGCCGCCTGTCGTCACGCAAAGCAGCCAGGACGGCAGCAACACCCACATTGTGAAAAAAGGCGATACCCTTTACAGCATCGGTCTGGAACACGGATTTGATTACAAGGAAATCGCCCAGCTCAACAATATTGCCGCTCCAGCCTACACCATCCATGTCGGCCAGCAATTGAAACTTCCCTCCCGCGTAGTTGAGCCAACAACAGCGGGTGCAAGCCCTATTCCAGGCCAACCGGCGAGCATCGCTGATGGCGATGTCGTTGTCACACCGCTTAACCTGGACGGCAGCGCACCTGCAGATGCAGCAGGGCAGCCTGCTGCTGCAACGCCATCCCCAGGCCAGCCCCTCTTGGTGGTTGAGCCCAAAGCCTTGCGCCAGCCTTACAGCGAAGCTGCCCTGAACACTCCCGTGCCTGCACCGCAACCACAGGTAGCAGCAGCGACGACACCCGCGGCTGCAGCCCCACCCGCCGCCTCTCCGGCCACGTCCGAACAGACCGCCACAGCCTCATCTGCCACAAGCAACATCGATGGTATCCAATGGGCCTGGCCAACCAATGGCAAAGTCATTGCAGGGTTTAATGATTCAGCCAGCACCAAGGGCCTGGATATTGGCGGCACCATGGGCCAGCCAATCCATGCCGCCGCGCCCGGCAAGGTTATTTACAGCGGGGCAGACCTGCGCGGCTACGGCAAACTTGTGATCATCAAACATGACAACACCTATTTGTCGGTTTACGCCCACAACAGCAATATCCTGGTAAAAGAAGGCCAGCAAGTGACCCGCGGGCAGAAAATTGCGGAAATGGGCAACACAGATAGCGACAAGGTCAAACTGCATTTCGAGATACGCCGCCAGGGCAAATCGGTAGACCCGGCGAAATACCTGCCTGGAACCCCAGGCTAGCCACTCAGGCTTAAGGAGTCGAGATCGTGAGCAGGCAACCCGGCAAGCCCGAGCAAAAACCCGACTCCCTACTGGCCACCCTTCTGGCAATTTCACGCCTCGGCCTGATGCTACTTGGCATCATCGGCATCGCAGTACACCTGTTCAGCGATGAAGGCTGGATAGAAAAAGGGTTTGCAAAGCTTTTCTCCTCAACGGCTACCTTGCTGGCATTGCCGGTCATCATCCTGCTGCTTTACCTGGCAAACCGCTGGCTCACGGCGCCAAGGCGTGGCGAGGTCAGCAAACGCGGCGATATTCCGCTTTATCTCATGATGGGCCTGGGTGCGTTTTTTCTATTCCGTCTGTTGAGTACCGGTTCTTTCTGATATCCGGGTTGAGTACTGACCTCTTTCAAACCGGGTATTACTGAAAAAGAACAGCAGCGCCCCGCAGAGCATCAGCAATCAGCCAATACTCCCTGAGGAGCGCTGGTGGGGTATGACTAGACTATCTACCTGCAGAACGCAGGTACGAAAGCTGTGAATTAGCTTAAGTCTCGGGTTTATCCTTGTTATCCTGCTCATCCCGGCTAGCACCATACTCGCCTGCCTCTGCAGCCAATTGCTTGACTTTTTCTCCAGCTGCGCTGGCAAGTACTTTGCCGCCAGCAATGGCTTTGGTGCTGGCTTCCTTCACCTTGGCACCTGCCTGGCCCAGCAATGCATTGAGCCGCTCGCCGTCAGCATCGCTGGAAAAGCTATTGATCGAACCGGCATCGATTACCTGCTCCGAACCGACAAACTCCAGATAAGGCGCAACCTTGAAGCCCAGGGTGCCGGCATAGAAGACATGAGGAATAGAGCTGCGCTTGATATTGTAATGCTTGACCGCTTGGTTATATTTCTGACGCGCAGTCTCCAGCTCGGCCTCACTGCCCTGGATGCTATCGATCAAGCGCTGGTATTGCTGATCGGCCTTCAACTCGGGAAAACGCTGGGCGATACCATTGGCGGCTGCAAGGATAGTATTGGATTGCTGGTATATCTGCGCCACCTGGCTTGCGGAGTTAAGATCATCGGAAATTTTCAGCATGACCAGCTTTTCCGACTCCTGATATCCCTTGACCACATCAATCAACTGGTTGACTAGAGAAGCCTGCTTCTTGCCCACCACGCCGATGTTGGACCATGCTTCCCTGATTACCTCAGATAATGCACGCAGGCTGTTGTAACCGAAAAAAGCAATGATGGCGATGACTACGCCAATGAAAACGACGAACTGGAACAAGCCTATGATGAAATCAATGATAACGCCCATGATGAGTAAACTCCCCTAAAGTAAGCTGATGAATATTTAAGTCTTATTCGGCAATACTTTACTGCAATTTCATCGAAACATGAACCAGCGACCAATACTGGCAAGCAAGCCATCAGGTTTATTTGCTAGCGGCCTGCTCGGCGTAGTATTGCCTGATCTGCGTCATATCATAAGCCCTTGCCCATTCAATGATCTTGTCCAGCGCCGGGGCGCCAATTTCACCCACTTGGGCATGGACGCCTGCCTGCTCGCGTATCACCAGGATGCCAGGAATCTTGCTCACCTCGAAATATTCGCCGATTTCCGGGTCATCTTCGGTATTCACCATGCCGAACACGATATCCGGGTTTTTCTCGGCAGCAGCCTCAAAAATCGGGGTAAATGCCACACAGGGCTGACACCATGGTGCCCAGAAATCGACGATGACAAAATCGTGGCTTTCTATGGTTTGCTTGAAATTGGCTTTATTCAGCTGCAAGACTGACATGATTAAATCCCACTAATTGATGGAATTTTTCATTATAACAGACCTGTCTATCCAGTTTAATCAAACAGCCGGCTTGCCCCAGGCGCTGTCAAAGAACAGTTCACCCAGTTCACGGCGCGTACGTGCAGCAAGTTCGCGTTCCTTGACTTCACCTTGCAAGGTTGTTGGATCAGCGGCATAGCCAACCGCAATCAGCGCAATGATTTGGATTTGCTCTGGCACGGCAAACGCGGCACGCAGCTTGTCGCCATCAAAACCTGCCATCTGATGCGCTTGCAGGCCCAGTGCAGTTGCCTGCAGGCAGAGGTTTTCTGCAGCAGCGCCCGCATCATAGGCTGCGAATGGATTGGGCTTGCCGTTGTGGTGGAACTTGGTGTCTGCTGCAATCAGGACCAGGAGTGGAGAGTCCTTAACCCATCCCTGGTTGAACTCCACCAGCGTGTCAAAAGCCTTTTGCCAGGCCGCAGCATCCTTGTTCTTGTCCCAGACAATGAAACGCCAAGGCTGGTCGCCGTAGCAGGATGGCGCCCAACGGGCAGCTTCGAGCAAGGCGATGGTCTGCTCCTGCGTCACAGGCTTGCTGGCATCATAGGCACGGCCACTCCAGCGCTGGGCAATGGTGTTATCGATAGGCACGCTGGTTATTGCTGGTTTTGACATGTTGTTATCCTTGTAAGATTGGGTAATCGGTATAGCCTTTGGCGTCACCGCCATAAAACGTCGCTTGATCAGGCGTATTCAAGGGCGCATCTGCGCGGAAACGCTCCACGAGGTCAGGGTTGGCAATATAAAGCGCTCCATAGGCAATAGCATCGGCATGGCCGGACGCGATCGCAGCATTGCCCTTGGCCTTGTCATAGCCAAGGTTGGCAATATAGCCGCCCTTGAAATGCTGGCGCAAGGCAGCAAAATCGAACGGCGGTGTGTCTCCCCCGCCCATGCCGCCTTCAACGACGTGAAGATAGGCTAGGCCGAATGGGCTGAGGCTGTCTGCAACATGATTGAACAATGCCTGCGGGTTGGAATCGGTGATGTCATTGAACGGATTGAGCGGCGAAATACGCAAACCGACACGGCCGGCGCCCGCCACCTCGACGACGGCCTTGGTGACTTCCAGCAACAGGCGCGTGCGGTTCTCGATGCTGCCGCCATATTCGTCATTGCGGTGGTTGGTGCCATCGCGCAGGAACTGGTCAAGCAAATAGCCATTGGCCGCATGGATCTCGACACCGTCAAAGCCTGCCTCCAGCGCATTGCGTGTTGCACGGACATAGTCTGCCACGATCCCGGGCAATTCCTCGATCGCCAGCGCACGCGGCGTGACAAAGTCCTGCAGGCCTTCGTAAGTGAATGCCTGGCCTGCCGGCTTGATGGCAGAAGGCGCCACTGGCAAGGCATTGCCAGGCTGCAAGGATGGATGGGAAATGCGGCCCACATGCCAGAGCTGCAATACGATCTTGCCGCCCTTGCCTTGCACGGCCTGGGTCACCAGCTTCCAGCCCTCCACCTGCTCGGGGTCATGTATGCCCGGAGTGGCGGGATAGCCATGGCCCGTGGCTGAAATCGGCGTTGCCTCGGTAATGATCAAGCCAGCGGAAGCACGCTGGGCATAATACTCGGCATTGATGGGTTGCGGCACATTGCCCTTGCCGGCGCGGTTGCGGGTTAAAGGAGCCATCACAATGCGGTTCTTCAATGCAATACTGCCCAATGTGGTTGGACTGAATAAATCGGCAGACATTAAAACCTCCTCAAGAGATGAATAGCAAAACGCCGCACTTGCATGGCAAGTGGGCGTTTGCAGAAGTCACTATGACAGGCTTGACTTTACTTCTTGATGCCTTCGATCAGCAAGGTTACCTCGATATCATCACCAACAGGCGCGCCAGGCTTGGCAGCCCAGGTATAGCCGAAATCGGATGCCTTGATAATGGTCTTGGCTTCGATACCGGTACGGAGGTTACCCTTGGGATCCTTGCCGAACCCAAGCACGGCGAATGGGAAAGTCACTTCCTTGGTGACGCCATGGATGGTGAGCTTGCCAGTCACATTGCCCTGGCTGGCAGAAGTTGGCTCAACCTTGGTACTGACGAAGAGGATCTCTCCGAACTTGCCTGCATTGAGGAAATCTTCTGTCTTGATATGTTCATCACGCTTCGGGTGACTGGTGTTCACGCTCAGCACATTAATCTTGGCATCGACCGTGGATTTGGCCAGGTCGTCCTTGTCGAGCACCAGCGTGCCTGTCACATCGCTGAATGTGCCGGATGTTTTGGAAACCACATGGCGGATTGCGAAGTTGGCAAAGCTGTGTGTGTTATCGATGGAGTAGGTTTCGGGCGCAGCAAATACAGCACTGCTTGCTGCAAACAGGCCAGCGACAATACCCAGTTTGGTGATAGAACGTTTCATTGCATTTCCTCTCTGCTTATAAAAATTTAATGTTTGGTAGGTAAGGTCTGTTAACAGAATGACCAAACTTCTATCCTCATGCCTTGCTCCGCACCAAAAACGGTTCCGGCGCAACCACGAAAATAACGTCAACAGGCTCTAGCCATGTATCTTTTTGGCAATATTTGCCACACGCTCACCCAAATGTTCCGCCGTGAGCAGGTCACTTTGCAATGGCGCAACGTCTGGCCCCTGGTCGCTATTGGCTTGTGCCAATCCACCAAGAAAACCACCCAGACGGTTCAGGTCATTGACTGAACCTGTACTGCTATTGTTCCCTGGCAGCAGATCATTGCCTACCCAGATCATGCCATGCTGGGCCGCAAAGATCGTCAGTTGCACCAGGGTATTGAGCTTGTCCCCGCTCTGGCTCGCCGAAACTGTAAACCCGGCTGCAACCTTATCCTTCCAACCACGGTTATACCAGATGCTGGAGCTCGCATCCATGAATGCCTTGAACTGGGCAGAAGCTGAACCCATGTAGGTCGGGCTGCCAAAAATAATCGCATCCGCGGCATTGAGCGCATCCCAGTTCTGCTGGGCTTCTTCAGAATTGAATAACTTGACTTCAGCACCCGCTACCTTTTCTGCACCGCGTGCAACCGCTTTTGCCTGAACCTCAGTGTGACCATAGCCACTGTGATAAACCACTACAACCTTTGTCATGATATTTCCTCTAAACAAACAAAATTAATGGGATCGATGCGCTGGCAAGTCAAACAACAAAATTTCCGCCTCTTCACCTGCCGTTATTTCAATACGTTGCTGGGCATCTACCTTTGCTGCATCTCCTGCTTCGAGCAACAGCTCATCCAGCGTGACACTTCCACGTGCTATCTGGATATACACGCTGCGCCCTGACCGCATGTCATAACTGACCTGCTGGTTTTCAGTCAGCACTGTTGCATACAAGGCAACATCCTGATGAATATGCAACGAGCCTTCTTCACCATTGCGCGAAGCGATCAGGCACCAGTGGTCGCGCTTTTGCGAGGCAGCAAAGTGTTTTTCCTCATATCCAGGGGCTATCCCATCTTGTTCAGGCAACAGCCAAATCTGCAAGAGATGTGCCATAGAATAATGAGAAGCATTAAATTCACTATGCACGATACCTGTACCCGCGCTCATGCGCTGCACATCGCCGGCACGAATCACCGAACCATTGCCCAGGCTGTCCTCATGGCGCAACTCTCCCTTGAGCATATAGGTAATGATTTCCATGTCACGGTGTGGATGCATGCCAAACCCCATGGCCGGCGCAATGACATCTTCATTGATCACCCGCAATACGGAATAATGCATGTGTTCCGGGTCGTAATATCCGGAAAAGGAGAATGAGTGATAGCTGTCCAGCCAGCCACGATTGGCATGGCCGCGGTCCTGGGCTTTACGCAATCTGATCATGGTGTGCCTTTCGTAACCTTCAATATTCTTGAATGATAAAAAGCATGGTAGATAATACCCTGCAGTATGAATAGCAAAGAATTTTGTATATATTGTTCAAAAATTATGAACATGTAGCGACAACCCGCGAGAACACTGCATGCAAACCACCCTTCGACCGCCTGCCCTATCCGGCCCGCAGTATCTATTGCAGGGAATCAAGCTGGTATTGAGCCCCGGATTGCGCTTGTTCGTGCTGTTGCCACTCCTGGCCAACCTCATCCTCTTTGTTGCCATGGTGTATTACACCGTGCAGCAATTCGACTATTGGCTTACCCGTCTGCTGGCAACCCTGCCAGGCTGGCTGGAATTCCTTTCTTACCTGCTCTGGCCATTGTTTGTCGTGTTGCTGGTACTCATCATATTTTTTACATTCACTCTGTTTGCCAACGTGATTGCAGCCCCGTTCAATGGCCTGCTGGCGGAAAAAGCCGAGATCATGATCCGCGGCCAGGATGATTTTCCTGCCTTCAGCCTCCAGGAATTGCTGGCGATAGTGCCGCGCACCCTGGGGCGTGAACTGCGCAAACTGATGTACTTCCTGCCCCGTGCGGCAGGCCTGCTGGTGTTATCGCTGGTTCCCGGCCTCAACCTTATTGCGCCGCCATTATGGCTGCTGTTCGGGGTGTGGATGATGTGCGTGCAATACCTGGACTATCCGGCAGACAACCACAAGCTTGGCTGGCAGGACATGCTCAACTGGTTGCGGCAAAAACGCTGGCAAAGCCTGGGCTTTGGCACCAGCGTCTATTTTGCATTGTGGATCCCCGGACTCAACGTACTGATGATGCCCGCTGCCATAGCAGGTGCAACCTTATTCTGGGTACATGAGCGGGACACTGCGCCGGAAGTATCTCCATGAGTATCAAGCTTTCAATCGAGGCGTTGGAAGTACTAGATGCGATTGACCGCGAGGGCAGTTTTTCCGCAGCAGCCGAAAGCCTCTATCGCGTGCCTTCTGCGATTACCTACACTATACGCACGCTCGAAGACAACCTCGGTATCAAGCTGTTCGACCGCAGCGGCCACAAGGCCAGGCTGACCGAAGCTGGGCATGAACTGCTGCGTGAAGGCCGGCATCTCCTCAAAGCCGCCGGCGAACTGGAATGCCGAGTGCGCCGTGTTGCTACCGGCGTGGAAACCGACATCAGCATTGCCATCAGCGACATCCTGAGGCTTGAACCGCTTTATGAGATTCTGGAACGCTTCTACGCCCAGTCATTCGGCACCCGTGTGCGGCTGTTGCGTGAAGTCTATGGCGGCAGCTGGGATGCCTTGATCAGCAATCGCGCGGACATTTCCATCGGCGCACCGGGAGAAGGCCCGCCTGGCGGCGGCTACACCTCGCGCTTGCTTGGCACAGTGGAATTCGTGTTTGCCGTGTCGCCCAGCCATCCGCTAGCCCAAGTGCCTGAGCCACTGTCGAATTACGACATCCAGCAACACCGCTCCGTCTCGGCGGCCGACAGTTCGCGCAACCTGCCGCCCAAGACCTCCGGCATCCTCGACGGGCAAGATATACTCTCCGTGCCCGATATCCCGAGCAAGGCACTCGCGCAAATCAAGGGGCTGGGCGTGGGCTATCTGCCACGCAAACTGGCCGAATACCATGCTGCACGCGGAGAACTGCTGATCCGCCAAGTAGCAGAGCCCAAGCCCGAAGTCATCGGCTACATCGCCTGGCGCAGCAATGGCGGCAAGGCACAGCAATGGCTGCTGCAGGAACTGCAAAAAATCGATATGCAGGCATTCCTGCCGGAATAAAAGACCAAGCAAGCAGACATGCCATTGCACCGAAATTTGGTATATTGGGCACTGAGCGGTGCACTAGTTTAAAAATCCAAAAAGAGTGCCGTTGAATAACAACAAACAAGGGGAACATTAACCGACCATGGCACAAAACCACTTTCCACGCGAATTCAACGTCATCAACCGCTATACCATACGCGCCATGCTCTGGCTCAATGGTTTCGCGCACATTACCATCGGTCTCGCACTTGCCGTTTCAGTGGTCATGTTCACCTGGCTGTTCTTCATTGATGTACGCGAGGCTTTTGCTGCCAACAACCTTGTGCATGGCTTCCTTAATGCCTTGGGCACCCTGATGCTGTTGTGGTCGATTTCGGCATTGATCTCTGCCGAAATCCGCTATCTCATGGGCGCCAAGCTTGAGGTGGAAACCTTTATCGAGGTCGCAATGGTGCTGGTGTTGCGCAAGCTCATCATCATGCCGGTGCAGGAAGTCACGCCCGACCCGATGGAAGTGGTTTTATGGGTGGGCGCTGCCCTCATGCTCGGGCTGACATTTGTACTAGTACGCTGGGGCCAGAAGCAACAAGTCGATTAAATCGCAGAAACTCAAGGAAACAACATGCAGGCCCAGATCCAGGCCATCATCCACAACAGCAGCCGCATCATCCTCGGCAAGGAGCCGCAGATCAAGCTAGCACTTGCCACCATACTGGCACGCGGCCATCTCTTGATCGAAGACCTGCCCGGCATGGGCAAGACCACGCTTTCCTACACCCTGGCGCAAGTGCTCGGCCTGCAATTCAACCGCGTGCAGTTCACAAGCGACCTGCTGCCCGGCGACATTCTCGGTGTCTCGGTTTACGACCGCAACGAAGCCGCCTTTAAGTTCCATCCCGGCCCGGTCTTCACCCAGGTATTGCTGGCCGACGAGGTGAACCGCGCCACGCCCAAGACGCAAAGCGCCTTGCTGGAAGTCATGGAGGAAGGCCAGGTCACCCTCGAAGGCGAGACGCGCCCGCTGCCCAAACCCTTCTTCGTAATAGCCACGCAGAATCCCGCTCATCATATCGGCACATTTGCCTTGCCGGAATCGCAGCTTGACCGCTTTCTCATGTGCATCAGGCTGGGCTATCCCGATACGCGGGCCGAGCGTTCACTACTACAGAACAATGGCGGCCGCCATGGGTCGAACATTCCCGAGCAAGCCATCGACGCCAAGGGGCTGACCGCCTTGCAGCAGGCGGTGGATAACATACATCTGTCCGATGCCCTGCTCGACTACCTGCAAGCCTTGCTGCAATACAGTCGCAGCTCCAGCCACTTTACCGCCGGACTATCGCCGCGCGCCGGGTTGGCACTACGGCAATGCGCCCAGGCATGGGCATTGATGCATGGCCGCGACTTTGCCATCCCCGAGGATATCCAGGCTGTCCTGCCCGGCGTCGCCGGCCACCGCCTGCAACCCGTTTCCGGCAGTGCTGTCAGCGATGCTGCCCAACACTTGCTGAATGCCGTCGCCATCCCCTGACAGAAGAAGCTGGCGCGTCAAATTGCCGCAGCGGCTTGCTGCGGCACTGCCTGCCACATTGAAGCCGCAGCGAATCTACATCATGCCCACCCGCGCAGGCTGGGGCCTAGCAATCATATTGCTCGCCATGCTGACAGGCGCGATCAACTACACTCTGAGCCTGGGCTTCATCCTCACCTTCCTGCTGGCAGGCATGGCAATGGTTTCCATGCTGCATACCTGGCGCAATATCGCATGGCTGCAGGCAGAAGTCCTGCCACCCGCCCCGGTATTTGCCGGACAGGATGCCGTACTGGAACTCGGCCTGGCAGAAACCCGCGGGCGGCAGCGTTTTGCTATTGCCGCAGCCCTGGATGGCCAGGCACCGGTATATGGCGATATCAGCGCAAATGGCGCAAGCAAACTGCCATTGTCCCATCCAACCCGGCAACGCGGATGGCAGGATATGGGCATACTCACACTATCCACCGGGTTTCCCGGCGGCCTGTTCCGGGCCTGGAGCCGGCTGGATACCCGAGCACGCTGCCTGGTCTACCCACGCCCAGCCGAGCCTTCCCTGCCCTTGCCCCAGAGTGATACTCCGGGTCGCGGTGGCGGCCTCTCGACGCAAGCAGGAGACGAGGATTTTTCCGGCCTGCGACTATACCAGCGAGGAGACTCGCCGCGCCGTATCGACTGGAAGGCATCCTCACGCGAGCAAGGCATGTATAGCCGTGAATTCCACGCGGAATCCCAGCAGCAGATCTGGCTGGACCTTGCTCATACGCCTGGGCTGGACCTTGAGCAGCAATTGAGCCAGCTGACCAGTTGGGTCATGCAGGCACACAGCACAAACCAGCGCTACGGCCTGCGCCTGCCCAGCGCCACGCTCGCGCCCGCTCACGATGAAGCGCATTACCACGCCTGCCTGCGCGCGCTTGCCCTGGTAGAACCGGCATGAATATAGCCACCAAACCCAGCTCCACCGACCTATCCTGGCTGCTTGGGGCCATGCTGCTGGCAATGGCATTGCACTTCGGCCATTTCCCTGTCTGGATCAGCGCATTGATTGTGTTTTTCATGGGCTGGCGCCTCATGCTGCAATGGAAAAGCTGGGCCATGCCCAGGCTGTGGCTGTTACTCCCCATCACCCTGCTCGGTGTCGCCGGCATCTACCTGCAGCACCGCACCCTGTTCGGGCGCGATGCCAGCGTGGCGTTGCTGGCCCTGATGTTGGCGCTCAAGCTGATGGAGTCCAGCACAAGACGCGATTATTTCATCCTGATATTCGCAGGTTATTTTCTCACCATCACCGCCTTTTTATTCAACCAGTCCCTGCTGGTCGGCGCATATTTGTTATTGCCGGTATTCGGCCTCACCGCCTGCCTGGTCGGCATCAGCTACCCGCATGGCACCCTGTCCAGCAGCTTGCGTGCGCGGCTGGGTGCAGGGCTGTTATTGCAGGCTATCCCCATCATGCTGCTGCTGTTCCTGCTGTTTCCGCGTATTCCCGGGCCGTTGTGGGGAGTGCCACAAGATGCTTACCGCGCCATGAGCGGGCTGGGCGATCATATGCAGCCTGGCGATATCAGCGAGCTCAGCCTTTCCGGCGCCGTGGCGTTCCGCGTGCAGTTCCAGGGCGAGGCCCCTCCGCAACCACAGCTTTACTGGCGCGGCCCCGTACTCTGGCATTTCGACGGCCGCGGCTGGCAGATGGCAAGCCGTGGCGAAGCCACGGAAAACCTCGAGCCTCAAGGCCGGAACACGGACTATACCGTGACCCTGGAACCGCATAACCGCCGCTGGATGCTGATGCTGGATATTCCGCATTCAGTACCTCCGGGCGCCTATCTGAGCCGCGAGCGGCAAGTGATTGCACAAGCCCCGATCCGCACACGGATACGCTACACCGGCAGCTCTTATACACAATACCAGCTGGAACAAGGCCTCAGCAGCAACGATCTTGCATTGGCACTACAGCTGCCACCCGGCGGGAATCCGAAGAGCCGCGCACTGGCGCAAACATGGAAGCAGGAGCTGCAATCTCCGCAACGCATCATCAATGCAGCCATGACCATGTTCCGCGAGCAGGGCTTCTTCTATACGTTGACGCCGCCATTGCTGGGCATCGATACCATCGACGACTTTCTCTTCAACAGTAGGCGCGGCTTCTGTGAGCATTACGCCAGCAGCTTTGCCTACCTGATGCGTGCAGCGGGCATCCCCGCGCGGGTAGTCACCGGCTACCAAGGTGGCGAGATCAACCCGGCAGGCCGCTACCTGATCGTGCGCCAGTCGGATGCGCATGCCTGGGTAGAGGTCTGGCTTGAAGGGCAAGGCTGGGTCAGGCTGGACCCGACCGCCGCCGTCGCACCTTCCCGTGTCGACAGCGGCATCAACAGCGCGCTGCCGGACAATACCTTGCTGCCTATCCTCGCACGGCCCGACTATCCCTGGCTGCGCAAGCTCTACCTCAACTGGGATGCGCTCAACAACGGCTGGAACCAGTGGGTGCTGGGCTACAACCAGCAGCGCCAGATCGAGTTGCTCGCCAGGCTCACGGGCTCTACTGTCAACTGGCAGCATCTCATCCTCTGGCTCACGGGCGGCCTGGTGCTCATTGTGGTGTTGCTATGCCTCGTGTTGTTCCGCCACAAACGCATGAAAACCGACCCGGTGCAGCAACTTTACCGGCGCTACCTGGCAAAACTTGCCCGCCACGGCATCAAGGCCAGCCCTCATGAAGGCGCGCTCAGCATCCAGCAACGAGCAAGTACGGTGTTGCCGCAACATGTGACCGCAATCGTACATATCACGCAGCTTTACCTTGAGTTGCGTTACGGAGCGCATGCGGACGGCAAAACCATGGCAGAATTGCGGTTATCGATAGAAAGTCTTGATCTTTAATGTCAGCACAACAACATACCTCACCTCACCCCATGACAGACCACGATTTCATGCAGGCCGCACTCGAGCTGGCACATGCAGCCGCACTCGCGGGCGAGGTACCGGTGGGGGCGGTAGTGGTCAAGGATGGGGAGATCATCGGACGCGGCAGCAATGCGCCAATTACCGGCAACGACCCCAGCGCCCATGCGGAAATACGCGCCATGCGCGATGCAGCAGCCAGGCTGGGCAACTACCGTCTAGTGGGCTGTACGCTATATGTCACGCTGGAACCCTGTGCCATGTGCACAGGCGCCATCCAGCATGCACGTATCGCCAGATTAGTGTTCGGCGCACACGACTATAAAACCGGCGCTTGCGGCAGCGTGATCGACCTGATGGCAGAAAGCAGGCTCAACCATCACACCACGGTGGAAAGCGGCCTGATGGCGGCAGAATGCAGCGCCACCCTTACGGAATTCTTTGCCGGGCGACGCCAGCAACAAAAAGCCGTCAAGTGCCAGTGCGGCGATTGATAGCACAATAACAGTCGGATAATGAAGGAGGAAAAGCATGATTCCAGTTGAGTACCTGGTTGTTTACTTCGTATCGCTCGGCCTGTGCCTGCTGTCCACCATCTACAAGACGGCCTGTTTCAAGTCCATGCTCTGTCGCCAGATTCTCGGCAGCGTGTTCTGGAGCCTGATCCCGGTCATGAACACCTTCAAGGCCCTGCTCTGGCTATTGTCGCTGGTCGTCACCGGGCTGGACAAACTCAAGGCCGGCGCCAAGTAAGCCTCAGCCTACTGTTTTGGCTTCTTGCCCTGCTTGAGTTCTTCGGCCAGGGCGCGTGAGGCGTCGCGCTTTTGCTTGGTATATTGCAGGATATTTTCCAGTTTGGCCGCCGACGGCAGGGCCGGGTCATAAGGCAATTGCGATAGCGCCTCGTAACGCTCCTGGTAGCGGTCGGTAATATCGTTTTCTATCTGCTCTCCCAGCTCGAGGTAGGTCACATTGCCCTGCTTGCTTTCATGCATGATATGCAGCCATGAGCGGTTGATGGCCTGGTCTTCCTGGATGAAGGCATCGATTTCCTTCTGCAGCAGCAATTCATCTCCCCAGCTATATTTAGGTGCCGGCAATTTGCATAGCATGATAATGACCGCGAGCGCCAGCAGGCCGCCGCCTAACAACCTGGGCAGGCGCGGCATAATCTCTTGCGGCTGCAACCCGCGCATCAACAGCAAGCCTGACAGCATGCCGGCAACAAAGCCGCCGATATGCGCGGCGTTGTCAATCGCCGGGATCATGAATCCCAAGGCAATCGTGGCAATGGCAAACACACAAGCACCGCCGAACAGCCAGCGGAACTCATGCCGGTCGAGCAGCGATCGCTCCTGCCAGAGAAATACGATCATGGCGCCATAGATTCCGAAAATCGCTCCCGAAGCGCCGCCGGAAATCGCCTGGTTACCCTGCCACACCAGGGAAAGCAGGTTGCCCACCAGGCCGCTGACCAGGTAGATCGAAAGGTAGCGCCAATGGCCGTACATACGCTCCACCAACTGGCCGCCGTCCCAGAATGCAATCATGTTGAGCGTAAGATGCACTGCGCCAAAATGCAGGAATAATGCGGTAAACAACCGCCACCACTCACCATCCTGCGTTGCCGGGCCAAAATTGGCACCCCAGGCGAGCTGCACGTTATTGGGCGAATGCCAGAAGCCTGCGCCATTGAATAACATGAGCACAAACACCATCAGGTTGGCCACGATCAGGCACTTGGTGACCGGTATGCCTGGGGTGCGCTGCTTGATGGCAGTGCCCAGGGAAGGCCAATTGTCAGCGAGATCGGTCATGTCAACAGTAATCTAGAGAGAAGCTGAAACAAAAAACCCGCCACAAGGACGGGTTTTGTCGCCAGTGGCAGGATTAGTCACGCTCACCCATGAATGCCATCAGCAAATGCAGCAGATTGACAAACAATTGGTAAATGCTGATGTACAGGGACAAGGTTGCCATCACATAATTGGTTTCACCACCACGCACGATGCGGTTTACATCAAACAGGATGAAACCCGAGAACAGCAGCACGGCAACCGCAGAGATCGCCAACGAAGCAGCAGGCACCTGGAAGAACAGGTTAGCCAGCGAAGCAATGATCAACAGGATCAGGCCAACCAGCAGGAAGTTGCCCATGAAGCTGAAATCCCTCTTGGTGGTGGCGCCAATACCAGCCAGCGTCATAAAGATCAGGCCGGTACCGCCTGCAGCCAAGCCGACTAGCTGGCCGCCGTTACGCAGGTTGAGCGCAACTTGCAGGATGGGACCCAGCATCAGGCCCATGAAGAAAGTCAGGCCCAGCAGCAATACCACGCCAAAGCTGTTGTTGCGGTTAGCAGAGATTGCGAAGAACAGGCCGAACATTACGGCCAACATGAGCAATGAAGACACGATCGGGCTGGCTGCCATCCATGAGAAATTCATGGACATGCCAACCAGAGCACCAATCACCGTTGGGATCATGGTCAGGCCCAGCAACATGTAAGTGTTACGCAATACCTTGTGCGCGCCAACTGGCAGCGTTTGTGTATTCGCGACTTGATAATTCGTTTGCATCTAAATGTACCCCCTAAGAAAAAACCAGAACTACGGCTAAGACTAGCCAATTACACATAAAGTTTCAACCATATCGCGGAGATTGGCCGAAATAAACGCGTTAGGGCCAAGAACCTGTTCATGATTTTTTATCATTCGTGCAAAACAGCAAAAAATCGTCATCAAGACACATACCGCAGTCATGCTATCGGCCTAGTCAAAATGGGCAATAACTAAGTGCGGATGCGGTTTGCGCTTTATGTCTCATAACGCCCCGACTCCGTTAGCCCCTTTGGACTATTGCCACCTTATCTCATTCCGTCTTATTCTTGGATCGTCAATTAAATCTTATTCAATATTCTAAAAAAATATTGACTTGGTGTACTTCAAATTCAATTTTCTCATAGGGGTAATGCAATGAAAGCAATGAATCTCAAGGCAATTCTGTTGGCTGTTTCACTGATCGGTGCATCCGCCAGCGCATTCGCTCATCCAGTTGTGTCTGTCGACCTGAACTCAGCAGCAGATGCAGAAAACTACAATTTTGAGCATAACACTCTCATTAATGGTGGTGGCGCTATCAATGATTGGTTCTCCTTCGATGTGTTTGGTAACCGTGACCTAAGCGCAAGCCTTAGCGGCACTAGCTCAGGCAGCATTGCTTTCACAGCATTCAACCTCTATGATGCTCAAGGTGGCAATCTGCTGAGCACAGGCGACATTTTCGCACTCAATGCAAAATTGTCTTTTGCTGGCCTGAGTGGTAGTGTCGAAGGTCCTGCAACATACTGGATCAATATTGTTGGCACTTACAGCGGCAATGCCACCTACAGCGGCACCATTGCTGCAGCAGTTCCTGAGCCAAGCACCTACGGCATGCTGGCCCTGGGTTTGGGTCTGATCGGTTTCGCAGCGCGTAGCCGCTCCAAGTTCTCCGCCTAATTTTTGGCATCGAACTGAAAAACCCGCTCCGGCGGGTTTTTTATTGTCTAGGCATCAAAACAGAACTGCTACAGTCACTCCCTCCTGAATACCCCCAAATATCACGCAAACGGCAAATCCCCATCCGCCTTGCCTACAAGGCCGACTCTATGCACTGCGTGCATAAAGTCAGGGTCTTCATGCAAGGCCACTATGCTGGAGGGATGCCGCGCGCCATGCATGCGGGCGAGCCTTGCTAGGCTTTGTGCCTGGATATCCCATTTCAGGTTAGCCAGGAGTTCATCTGCCTTTTCCGGCTGGTTGCAAAGCAGCACCATGTCGCAACCCGCATCGAGCGCAGCCAGCGCGCGCTGGGTCACATCACCGGCCACGCCGGCCCCTTCCATGGAAAGGTCATCGCTGAAGATGACGCCATTAAAGCCCAGGCGCTGGCGCAGGACTTTTTGCAGCCAGCGCTCCGAGAAACCTGCTGGTTTATCGTCTACCTTGGGATAGATCACATGGGCGGGCATGATGGCCTGGATGCCATCATCGATCAATTGGCGGAATGTCTGCATGTCCGCCGAAGCAATCTGGTCGAACTCGCGCTCGTCCACGGGAATCGCCACATGGGAATCCGCCACCACATAGCCATGGCCGGGGAAATGCTTGCCGACGGCCGCCATGCCGCCGCGCTTCAAACCTTGTATAAGCGAGAACGCCAGTTCGTTGACGGCCTGCGCGTTACCGTGAAAAGCGCGGTCGCCGATCACCTGGCTTTCACCGTAATCCATGTCGAGCACCGGGGTGAAACTGAAATCGACTCCATGGGCACGCAATTCCGCCGCAATGATCCAGCCTGCTTCTTCCGCGAGCTGCCGCGCCTTGCGCGGATGTTCGTCCCAGATATTGCCGAACTCGCGCATGGGCGGGATACGTGTAAAACCTTCGCGGAAACGCTGTACTCGTCCGCCTTCATGGTCAACGGCAATCAAGAGTGGTGGCTGGCGCACGGCATGGATGCTGTCGGTCAACGCCTTGAGTTGCGTGGGCGATTCAAAATTACGCGCAAACAGGATGACGCCGCCCACAAGCGGATGGCGGATACGGCGGATATCGTCGGGGCTGAGCTCGGTGCCGACGACATCGAGCATGATGGGGCCTAGTGTCATGTGTGTATTATTAAATCAATTGGTTGATGCCATCATTGCAGGCGGAACGGGTTGAAGTCGGTATTCCTGTCGTAGTAGTCCTCGTTTTCTGCACGCTTGAGGAAAGCCACGACGCGGTAGGTCACCGGGGTCAATACTACCTCAACCCCGGTCTTGGCGAGAAATTGCGCAAGCATGACCAATGGCAGCTTGTCGTCGGGAATGATGCCGCTGCCATGGAAAGCGAGCGGGTAGAACAGCATGGAATCCACGCCCTCGCCCACGATAGTGGAGCCTATGGTGCGCATCCACAGCCAGCGCCCTGCGGTCCACACCTTCATTTTCGCCAGTACCATGGAGTTGACGAACTCGCCACAGGCAAAGGCAATCAGCCCTGCCAGGGATATGCGCCATGCGGAACCGAAGGCAATTTCGTAGGCACGCTGGTTTTCCCAGAACGGCGCAGGCGGCAGAGCGACGATCACCCAGGCCATTGCAGAGGCAAACGCCAGCGCGGCAAACCCGGTCCAGATCACGCGGCGCGAGCGGGCATAGCCATACACTTCGGTGAGCACGTCGCCAAAGACATAGGAGATCGGGAAGAACAGCACGCCGGCGCCGAAGGTGAGCGTGCCAATCAGCGGCAAATCAAGCTGGGCGATCTTGGCTGGGCCGATCAGGTTGGAACAGACCAGCACCACCACAAAGGCCACCATGACAAAATCATAATACCGGTAAGTGCGCTGCTGCATGGCTTATATCCCTAATCTTTGGCGCGCCTGACGTCCCAGGCATCGCGCAACTGGTCGCCCAGTACATTGACCGCCAGCACTACTGACATCAGGCTGATGCCCACCGCCAGTACATAATGAGGCGCCACCAGCAGGTAACGCACGCCGTCCCTAAGCATGGAGCCCCAGGAGGCATGCGGCGCCTGTATGCCGAGGCCGAGGAAGGACAGGCTGGCCTCGGCAATCACCAGGCCGGCAATGCTGTAAGTAGCTTCCACCACCAGCGGCGCGGCAAGCAATGGCAGCATATGCTTGCGCATGATGCGGCCTGCCGAAGCGCCTAAGGATTGCGCCGCCTGCACATGCTGGCGCTGGCGCAAACTTAGGGCCTGGGCACGCGTCAACCTTGCATAGCCGACCCAGGAGGTCATGCACAAGGCCAGCAACAGGTTATCCAGCCCCGGACCGAGCACGGCGGCAAATGCAATCGCCAGCAGAATGCCCGGAAAAGCCAGGAAAACATCGGTAACCTGCATGAGCAGCCTGTCCACCCAGCCGCCGCAATAGCCAGAGAGCAAGCCAATCATGGTCCCCAGTGTCAAGGTAACTGCGGTAACCGCCAGCGCCACCAGCATGGAAACCCCCGCCCCAGCGGCCAGGCGCACGGCAATATTGCGGCCGAGATCGTCAGTACCGAGCAACGTTGATTTTCCGGGCGGCGCCAATACCTGCTCCAGGCTGATGGCATCCGGCTGCATATCGTAGAGCAGCGAGCATGCCACCACCACCAGCCAGAAACCCAGCACCCAGTAAGGCCAGCGCTTCATACGGCAAACCTCACCCTGGGGTCCAGCCGCACGTACAAGAGATCGGTCAGCAGGTTGATCACGACATAGCTTAACGCGATCACCACCACGCATGCCTGGGTCACGGGGTAATCGCGCTTTTCTATGGATTCCACCAGCAGCCGCCCGATGCCTTCCCAGCCGAACACGGTCTCGGTAATCACGGTACCGGCAAGCAGGCTGCCCAGCTGCAGGCCGACCACCGTGACAATCGGCAACAGCGCCGCACGCATGGCATGGCGCAAAATCACCTTGCGCTCTTCTATGCCCTTGGCACGCGCAGTGCGGACGAAATCCTCGTTCAGCACTTCCAGCAGGCTGGCCCGGGTCATGCGTGTGAGAATGGCAGCCAGGCCAAAGCCCAGGGTCAGCGCAGGCAGGATGATGGCGCCGGGTTCGCTCATGCCGCTTACCGGCAAAAGCCCGAGCCACAAGGCAAACAGCAGCATGAGCAAGGGGCCGAGCCAGAAATGCGGCATGGCAGACAGGGTCAGGCTCAACAGCGTAGCGAGCCCATCCTGCCACTTGCCCTGCCTGAGCGCGGCAATAATGCCCAAGGGCAGGCCAAGGCCCACCGCAATCACCAGCGCGCATAACGCCAGGCTGGCAGTGGCAGGCAGACGTTCGCGCAGCATATCGGCAATCGGCTTGCGGCTATGGATGGAGCGGCCGAAATCGCCATGCGCGAGCGCCTTGAGATAATGGACGAACTGCAGCGGCAAGGGCTGGTCCAGCCCCAATTCCGCGCGCAATTTGGCACGGTCGGCCACCGGGGCGGACTCGCCCAACATGACCTCGACCGGATCGCCAGGCACCAGGTGCACCAGCAGGAATGTCAGCAACAGGACGCCGAACACCACCGGCACCACGCCAAGCAGACGCCTAATCATCCAGGATCGTCACCGCAGTATAAAAAGGCACCAGGTCGAACAGCTCGCTTACATCCTCATTACGCATGCGTATGCAGCCATGCGAATGCGGCTCGCCCATCGGTTCGCTATCGGGCGTGCCATGGATATAGATATAACGTTGCATGCTGTCGACATTGCCGAGCCGGTTGAAACCAGGCTCGCAGCCTGAAAGCCAGAGAATGCGGGTCAATATCCAGTCGCGCCCCGGATGTTGCGCATGCAATGCCGGAGTCCATATCTCGCCCGTCGGCCTACGGCCACGGAACACTGCCCCCAGCGGCTGACCCGCGCCGATCTTGGCCCTCACCAGATGTCGGCCGCGCGGCGTGCAGTAACTGTCTTTCTGTTCGCCGATGCCCTTGAGTGCGGTAGAAACCGGAAACCTCCTCACAAGTGAGTTCTCTGCATCAAACAGGCGCAAGGTTTGTTCCGGGATGGATACTTCGATCCTCACCTAGAATCCCTCCAGGGTATTCTTGCCGGGGAATACGGATTTCAGCTTGCTGCGCTTTACGTTGACCAGGCCATCCCAGCTGCCATCCGGCTTCAATTGATATCCGACGATATGCTTGCGCGTAGCGGCAAACTGTCCTTCATACCAGAGCGGGATGTAGGGCAGTTGCTCATGGATGCGTGCGGTGGCATTGGGCCAATCGCTCACTGTAATCAACTCGTCCGTTTTGCGGTCGATATAGTGGCCGCGATTGGCGCCCTTGGGCGGGATGGAAGACGAATGGAACGCCAGGTGGTAGATTTCCGGCGTCTTGATGCCCACCCACATCAGGCCGTATAGCTGGAAATTGCCGCGCTTGATATCGTCAAAAAACGTACCCCAGTCCAGGCTGCGGATTTCAAGCTGGATACCGGCCTCGCGCATCTGCGCCTGCATCATGGTTGCCAGGCGCACACGCTGGGCATCGGTCGAAGTCTTGTAGACCAGCTTCAAGGGCAGGCTGAGCCCGGCGCGATGCAATAGCTCGCGTGCGGCCTCGGGATCATATGTGTAAGGTTCAAGGCTGGCATTGCCGGCCCAATGCTCTGGCGGCAGGATGGTTTCCGCCAGGCGGCTGCCGCCGGCCAGGGTATGCCTGATGATGGCCTGCCTGTCGATAGCATGCGCCAATGCCTGACGCACCAGGGGATTCTGCAAGACAGCATCCTGGAAGTTCAGGCCTATGTAGGCAAAATTGGATCCCTCGGATTCCTGCACATGCAGGCCGGGTTGTTTTTGCAAATAACCCACAAGCTCAGGCGGCAGGTCGCCCTGTAAAATATCCGTTTCCCCTCGCACCAGTTTGAGCACGCGCACCGTAGGATCACGGATTTCCTCAAACACAAAACGCTGCTTGTCCGATATCCGGTCGAGATTGAGCGATCGATGCCAGGCAAAGAACTTGAACGGCCCGCTGCCCACCGGCTGGCGCGAGAAGTCATGGGATCGTGCAATTAGCTCCGCAGGCAGAATGCCAAGCACCAGGCGCGCCGGAAAGTTGCTATCCGCCTCATTCAGGAAGAAATCCAGGGTATTTTCGTCGCGCACCTCAATCTTGCTGATATTGGCAAACTCGCCCGTGTGAGGCGAATCCGGCAGCTCCAGGACAGATTGGTAAGTGGCGGCAACATCTTCTGCCGTCAGATAGCGCCCATCATGAAAGGTACGGCCGCTAGGCCCCAGCGTAAAGCGGAACAGGCGTGGCGACAGCACGCGCCAGCTTGCCAGCGAAGGTGTAGAACGGAAATGCTCGTCAAAATCCACAAGCGAGCGGTAAAGCAAGCGATTGACGCGCGCCGAGGCGGCATCTGTGGCATAACGCGGATCCAGGGTCTGCGGCAACTGGCTGACCGCACTGCGGATTTCCCCTGGCCTGCTGTCGCGGCTGCAGGCATCCAGCAAAAGCAGCGATGCCACCATGAGGATGGCGAGTGCGCCAAGCCGTAATACCTGCCTTGGCATTATGGGCCCGCCTTTTCGAACAAGGCGATGGACTCTACATGGGCAGTATGCGGGAACATGTTGATGACGCCACTTGCGAGCAGGCGGTAACCCTTGGTATGCACCAGGATGCCCGCGTCTCGCGCCAGGGTTGCCGGATTGCATGATACATAGACAATGCGCTGCGGCGCATGGGAGGTAGCAGTTGATGATTCGTCGGCATCGGGCAATGCCTTGACCAACTCGATCGCGCCATCCCGGGGCGGATCTATCAGCCATTTGTCGAAATGCCCTAGGGATTGCAACAGCTCAGGCGTCATCTTGAACAAGTCCGCCTCCAGGAACTCCACCTGCCCAGCCAGGCCGTTCAATGCCGCGCTTTCATTGGCGCGCGCCACAAGCGCGGCAGACCCTTCCATGCCGAATACGGAAGCACCGCTACGCGCAATCGGCAGGGTGAAATTACCCAGCCCGCAGAAAAAGTCGGCAATGCGCTCCCCCGCCCGCGGTCCCAGCAGCTGCATGGCCCGGCGCAGCATCACGCGGTTGATATGCGGGTTGACCTGGGTGAACTCGGTGGGCTTGAAGGGATAGGTCAGGTTGAATTCCGGCAGGGAATAACTGAGCCCAGGCCCTTGCTGCGGGTAAAACGGCCGTACAGTATCCGGGCCCTTGCTCTGGGTCCACACCTCCACGCCGTAAGTATCGGCAAACGCCTTGATCGGTGCAGCATCCTGCGGCTGCAATGGCTCCAGTATGCGCAGCACCAATACGGTGGCGCTCTCCCCCACCGCCACTTCGATCTGGGGTACGCGGTCGCGTATGCTGAGTTTTCCTACCAGCTCCTTCATTGGCACGATCAAGGCAGAGATGTGCGGTGGTAGGATCTTGCAGCTATCCATGTCGGCCACAAAGCTGCTGGCCTTTTCATTGAAGCCGACCAGCACGCCGCCTTTTTTCGCAACATGGCGCACACGCAGCCTGGCCTTGTGGCGATAGCCCCAGGCCGGGCCATAGATGGGCGGCAGCATGCGCTCGGAACGGGTCTTGCCGATATGCCAGAGATTGCCTTCGAGCATGCGTTGCTTGGCGGCCACCTGCCCGGAAAATTCTAAATGCTGAATCGCGCAACCGCCGCAGATGCCGAAATGCTCGCAAGCCGGCTCGGTACGCAGGTGCGAGGCATGCAGCACATCCACGACATTGGCAACCTCGTATTTTTCCTTGCGGTGGTGAGACTTGTAAGTCACCTGCTCGCCTGGCAGCGCGCCGTCGATAAAGATCGTCTTGCCCTCGACGTGGGCAACCCCGCGGCCTTCCTGGTCCAGGGATTCAATCAGTGCGATAGGAGTATTCATGGGTTATTTCGAGTAAAACTAGATGGCAATAGTGCCGTTTATTGCTGCCAGTGATGTAAAAATTCCTGCCAATGCTGTCCCGGATACTCTGCCAACGTGTCGCGCACCAGCGCAATCTCGCGCTCATAAGCCGCCTGGTCAAGCACGCCGCGCATCAACTGGAAACGCAGGAATACGAGATAGGTATTCGCGACATCGGTTTCACAGTAATCGCGGATGGCATTGATCTCGCCACGAGTGTAAGCCTCCCAGACCTTGCTGCCGTCCATGCCGAGCTTGCCGGGAAAGCCGCACAACTGCGCCAGATCATCCAGCGGCGCATTGGCGCGGCCATTGAACATGGCAAGCAAATCCATGAGGTCGAGGTGGCGGGTATGGTAGCGGCTGATGTAGTTGTTCCATTTGAACTCACGGTCATCGTCGCCCATGTCCCAATAGCGTGGCGCCACAATACCATGCACCAGGCCGCGGTAATGCAATACCGGCAGGTCAAATCCGCTGCCATTCCATGAGACGAGGTTGGGCGTATATTTTTCTATGCCGTCGTAAAAACGCTGGACGATCTCCTGCTCGGGCGCATCTGGGCTGCCCAGTGTCCAGACGCGGAAGCTATCTCCCTCGCGCAAGGCACATGAGATTGCCACCACGCGGTGCTGGTGCAAGGGCAGGAATTCGCTGCCGTTGTGCTGGCGCCGCTGGTGAAAAGCCACGCGCGCCACATCCTCGTCCGAGGTATCTGCGGGCAGGCCCAGCAGTTTACGCAGTCCCTCCGTATCGGGGATGGTTTCAATATCAAATATTAAAGTGGGGGTCATCTACTTCTTCACCCAGCCGCTGCCGTCCTGATAATACCAGCCTGCGGGCGCCTTCTGTATCCAGCGCTGGGCGAAGGTACTGCGTACCTCGGCCTCCCATTCCGGATGGCTGTTGGCATTGGCGATTTCCTTGTAGAGCGCATTGCGGTCATTATTCTCGGCCGCTACGAGCGCATTGAGGTTCTGGCGTTGCGCCAACGGCACTGCATTAGCGTCACGCACCGCAATCAGGCCATCACGCGTGAAACCGACCGCACCGCTTGCATAAAAGCCCGCCAGTTGGCCATGCCTTGCCTGCATATTGCTCTTGATATTCGCAATTGCCGGGGTATTGATCTCCATATCGGCTGCCTGTACAAGCATGGCCGCCATCAGGCCCACCAACAGCAATCCAACTGCCATAAAACGTTTCATTTATTTAACCTCCTCTGCCGGGCTGGATGGAGATGCCTTGTCTTTCAACTGCCAGACATCGTCAATGATACGGTCTGCCGCTTTTTCCGCCGCTGCGGCCGGAAAGTAGATATTGATGGTGACGCAGGCAGACAATGCCAGCATCGAAGCGAGCGCCGCCCAGGTATATGTTTTCAGCATTCAATGGCCTTTCTGTCTATCAGCAATGCGCAAAACTGCCGCCGCTTGTTTATTGGATGTGATTGTAACCCAGGATACCAGCGGCTGTGCGACCGGCTTAGATACGGCTAAGGTTTCCTATTCTTGGGCGGCATAGGGTGCAAGGGCGGGATCAGCGCGCCCATCAGTTGCACCTTGCCGGTGGTGACGCCGCGCAAGGCAATCAGCTCGTCGGCGATCTTCTGCACATCCAGCGCCGGCCCCTGCACCAGGATGACTTCCATGGTGCGGTTATCGGTAAGGTGCACATGCAGGGAGCTGATGACTTCATCCACATGCTGGTACTGCAAATCGGCGATGGTTTTCTGCAGGCCGCGGGTGGCGTTGTTATAAAGAATGGTAATGGTGCCCACCATCACTTCGTTGCCCTTTTCGCGCTGATGCTCGGCCAGGTGCTGGCGCAGCATGTCGTTGATGGCCTGCGACCGGCTTTCAAAACCACGTTCGGCCACCATCGCATCCAGCTCGGCATGCAGCTCGTCGGGCAGGGAGATACTGATGCGATTGACCGGCCGGCTGGTCTTGTTTTTACCGCTCATGAAACATCCTTTGCATTCTTCCAGGACAGCAGTATAAAACGGCTCTCCTGGAGCGGCTAATAAAACAATGACGGCATCCAACCGGCCAGGCTATTGCTAGAACATATAGCTGTAGCGCTCTATTTCCCACTGGCTGATGCTGAGGTGGTAGGCATCCCACTCCTGGCTCTTGTAGGTGATGAACTCGTCGCGCAGCTCCTTGCCCAGGGTTTTTTCCACCAGGCCGTCCGCAGCAAAGCAAGCCACGGCTTCCTGCAGGGTTTGCGGCAGGAACTGGATGCCGCGCTGCTGGCGCTCTTCTTCAGACATTGCATAGAGGTTGTCCTCATTGGGAGCGCCAGGGTTCAAGCCCTCGCGTATGCCCTCCAGCCCGGCGGCCAGCACCAGGGCAGCAGCCAGGTAGGGGTTGACGGCGCCGTCGGCGTTGCGGGATTCGCAGCGGCCGCCGCCCTGCGGCACGCGTACCGAATTGGTGCGATTATTAGAACCGTAGGAGTTGAACACCGGCGCCCAGCTGAAGTAGCTCATGGCACCACGGCGCACCAGGCGTTTGTAGCTGTTGACCGTGGGGGCGAATACGGCACACAAAGCTGGGCCGTGCTTGAGGATGCCGGCAATGAACTGGTAGCCCAGCGGCGTCAGCCCCAGGCCGCGCGGATCGTCCTTGGGGTCGCAGGCAAACAGGTTCTTGCCTGAGCCCAGCTCATACAGCGACATATTGAAATGCGCCCCGGTGCCGGTCTTGTCGGCGAACGGCTTGGGCATCATGGTGGCGAGCAAGCCCTCCTCCTTGGCGTAATGCTTGGCCATATAGCGGAAAAAGGTGAAGCGGTCGCACATGGTAAGGGCATCGCTGTAGTTGAAGTCGAACTCGAACTGGCTATTGCCGTCCTCATGGTCGAACGAGTAGAGATCCCAGCCCAGGCCGTTGATGGCGCTGGCCATTTTGTCCAGCCAGCCGAAGTTGTCCATGAAGCCGCGGACGTCGTAGCAAGGCTTGGTGAGCTTGTCATCGGGATTGGGAACGGCGAGCTTGCCATCGGCCTCCTGCTTTAGCAGGTAGATTTCGCACTCTATGCCCAGGTTCATGCCAAACCCCATTTCTGCCGCCTGTGCCAGCACGTTCTTCAGCGCCACACGGGTATTGAGCGCGTAAGGCTGGCCCTGGAAACCGTTATCCGCCGGCATCCAGGCCACCTTGGGTTCCCATGGCAGCTGGATGATATGGTCCAGGTCGGGAATGGAGGTCAGCTCGTCGTCACTGGGCGCCTGGCCCAGTCCGTCCAGCGCATAGCCGGTGTAACGCTCGGAACCGGCCGCCATCTGCGGCAGGTGCTCAATCGGCACCACCTTGGCCTTGGGCACGCCGTGGATGTCCACATAGGCCCCTATGCAGTATTTGATGCCTTTCTGCTTCATTTCATCCTGGATTGTTGCGATTTCTGCGCTTGATTTCATTTTCTGACTGCCTTTTTAAAAAATCTGTATTAAAAAACTCAGGCCGGTGCCCGGCTGGAATAGGAATGCACAAGCGGCGGCTGCTCCTTGCGCCCCTTGCTGATGATCTGGCTCAAGTCCTCCACCATCCACTCGAACCAGTTACTGCCTTTTTCCGCACTGGAGATGCTGGGACGGCCGGTCACCCCGTTGAGGCTGGTGCGGTTGACCGGGTGGGAAAACACCAGGCCGCCGGTGCGGTCAGGATCATCGGCATAATCCAGTTGGTCCTCCCGCACCATTTCCGGCGCTTGCGCCAGCATCAACGAGGTTTCAGCGTCATTGGCATGCCAGTCATCGCCATCGGCATGGTGGAACTGTTTCACGCGCGGGCTCATGGTGGCGGTATTGATGACGCTCACCATCATGTCGTCATACTCGCTGCGCAGCATTTCCAGCGCGCAGCGCAAAGGGGCGGCGTTGGTGACATGACTGTTGACGATAAACAGCCTGCGCACGCCGCTGTAATAGGCCCAGTCGCCGATTTCCTTCACCACGTTGATCAACGTCACGGGGTTCAGCGCGATGGTGCCGGGCCAGCGGCGGCTGTGCCCCAGGGAACAGCCATAAGGGAGCACCGGCAGCATGGGCACCTTGAGCGCGTCGGCCACTGCGCGGCACAGCACGTCGGCCAGCACCGTATCCATACCGCAGCCCATATGCGGGCCATGCTGTTCGGTTGCGCCCACCGGCAGGATGGCGGATTTATCTGCCTGCGAAATCAGGGCGGGTATTTCCTGCCAGGTGGCCTGCGACCATTGGCTATTGCTTGGGCTTGCCATGTTTACTCCACGTTATCTTTGACATTGACGAACCGGATCATATGGCCCTGCGGCGTTGTTTCCGGCTCAGCCTGCGGCGGATGGATCAGGGCCTCCAGCCTGGCCTTGGTGGCAAGGAATTCGGGGCTATTGAACTGTTCCGCCGAGCGCGGCCTGGGCACGGGCACTTCAATCAGCTCCTGCACCTCGCCTGGATGCGCCTTCAACACCAGGATGCGGTCAGCCAGGTAGATGGCCTCGTCCAGGTCATGGGTAATGAAGACGATGGTGATATCGATGTTGCGCCAGATATCGAGCAGGTGGGACTGCATGCGGGCGCGGGTCTGCGCATCCAGCGCGCCGAAGGGCTCGTCCATGAGCAGGATGCGCGGCTGGTTGACCAGCGCCCGCGCAATCGCCACGCGCTGCTTCATGCCGCCCGAAAGTTCATGCGGGTAGGCATGGGCAAACTTCTCCAGCCCCACCAGTTCCAGCCACATGTCCACTTCCCGCGCAGCCTCGCCCCGCGAGACATTGTTCATCTCCAGGCCGAACATGACGTTGCGCTTGACCGTAAGCCAGGGAAACAGGGTGTAGCCCTGGAACACCATGCCGCGGTCTCGCCCGGGACCGGTGACGGGCTTGCCGTCCAAAAACACTTGGCCGCCGCTGGACTTTTCCAGCCCGGCCAGGATACGGATCAAGGTAGACTTGCCGCAACCAGAAGGGCCGATGACGCAGACAAACTCGCGCCTGTGGGTCTTAAAGCTGACATCCTTGAGCGCGGCGGTTTGCCCTTTTGCGCCTTGGTACACCTTGTGCAGGCCCTGCACCTCCAGGATCACGTCACGCTGCTTGAGCTTGTCAAAGCGCGCCCTGACTGCATCAGACTGGTCCAGGTAGCTTGGCAGCGTATTATCAAGGTCTTGGTTCATGCACTTACTCCTTGTTGGCAGGCTTGTCCCAGGGGAACAGCTTCTTGCCTATCCAGGCCAGTAACATATCGGTGCTAAGGCCGATAATGCCAATGATGAGGATGGCGGCGTAGACATTCTCGAAATGCTCATAGCGCGCCTGCTGGGTGATAAACCAGGTGATGCCGGAAGATGTGCCAATCAACTCCGCCACGATCAGGTAGGTCCAGGCCCAGCCCAGCAGGATGCGCTGGTCGCGGTAAAGCTCTGGCAGCACGCCGGGAATCACCACGTGGCGCAGCAATTTCCAGCGGCTGGTGCCCAGGGTCATGGCAGCCTCAAGCAGCGAGTAGTCGAGCTTGCGTGTGGTATTGGCGATGATGAGCACCTGCTGGAAAAAAGTGCCGATGACGATGATGGCAATCTTGGGCCCTTCATATATGCCGAGGATCGCCACTGCCAGCGCGCCGAAAGCCGGCGCGGGCAGATAGCGGAAAAACTCGATGAAAGGCAGGAACAAGCGGCCGACCACGCTGTAGGTGCCCGCCATAATGCCCAACGGCACGCCGATCAATGAAGATATGGCAAAGGCAAAAAAAATCACCTGTATGCTCTGCCACAGGCTCTGGTGCAGCCAGAGACCATCGCGCTGCGCAGGCGGCGTGGTAAAGGCAGTATAAAGCGCTTCTGCCACCAAGTGCGGCGGCGGGAGGTAGATCGGGTTGGAGGGCAAGCCGGCCGGCTGCGTCCTGCCCTCCTCGCCCATGCTGGCGGATTCCTGCTGGAACACGCTCTTGCTCACCAGCATATCCACCTGGAAATAATCCACGTCCCCCGGCGCTGTCACCTTCATCATGGGGTGCCAGATGAAGGGCGCATAACTGACCGCGCACCACACGAGCAAGGGCAACAGGAAGGATGCCACCGACAACAGCTTGCGCCGCCTGGGCGAAAGCTCTTGCCTGACCGCAAACCAGCTGGACAACTCCATCGCGTCCCCCTATCCCTACTTGTTGACCAGGGTGGGATCAATGGCACGGCCCAGGTCTTGCGGCTTTTTGTAGATGCCATACTTGATATTGAAGTCATCCACGATCTTGGATGATCCATAGAGCGACTTGAAGCCATCACCCTTGACCATCACCGCCTTGCCCTCCTCCAGGCTCAACAGGCGGGTGCCCTTGAGCAATGGCAGGTAGGCTTCCGGCTTGATGCCGACACGGGCCGCCATGATCTTCACCGCATCCGGCTGGGTCTTGGGATCGTTGATATAGCTCACCACCTTGTCCCAGACCTTGACCACCTTTTCCCAATCGGCGCGGCGGCTGGAAAGGCTGGCCGGGTTCACCGTCAGCACATCATAGATGAGTCCTGGCTCGTCAGCCGAGGTGTAGATGGGCTTGGCGCCGGGCACACGCTTCATGGCCTCCCCCGAGTTGGGCTGCCAGGCGCCGATCGCGGCAAGATCGCCCGAAGCCAATGCCTGCGGAGTTTCATTGGTCAAGGTATTGACGATGGTGATGTCGCTTTCCTTGAGGCCAGCTTTCTCCAGGCCGTTGAGCAGCAGCAGGTGGATCACGAACCCGGTTTCCAGGCCCACCTTCTTGCCCTTGAGCTGGGCCAGGGTCTTGATGCCGGGCTTGGCTACAATCATGTCGTTGCCGTTGGAGTAGTCGGTGACGATGATCATCACGTTCTTGGCGCCGCTGGCGGCTGTGACCAGCGCATCGCCATTGGTCACGGTCACCGCGTCTATCTTGCCGGCCGTAAAGGCATTCATGGAGGCTGAATAGTCGAACCAGTCGAACTTGACATCCACCCCGGCCTCCTTGAACCATCCCTTCTCTATCGCCACCTGCCAGGCTACCCAGCCGGGCCAATCGCTATAGCCTATGCGCAAGGGAGCCGCCTCTGCAGCGGCGGCATAACAGAGAGCGGCTGTCATCATGGTTGCAGCCATGGCACGCTTAAATCCGGCAATACTGAATATTGATGTCACGATAAACCTCCAATTAGTATTACTAAAATTAAAATCAGTAATACTTAAGCAGGTTGTGTGCCAATATAAAAATAAACTAAATTATTCTATATATTCAAACAATTGATTTACTTTACAGATAAGGAAAATCAAGGAGCAGGCAAACGTCTTTGCCTATAGAAATGCGCCCACATCGTGCCCAGGCACCAAAATGAGACAAACGGCCTTAGCCCATCAAGCCAAAAAAACGAAGAATGAATGTAACAGGAGGGAACTACTGGATAACCGGATTGCTATTGCCATCCGTGACCCGCTTGAGGCGCGACAGGAAATCGCTCCAGCCGACGTTGTGGTTGTAGCCCATCACGGTGATGGCAGGAATGCCGCTGCCCTTGACGATGACATAGCCCTGCGGCGTGTATTCCACACCGCTCATCTTGCAGACATCATTGCTTAGCTGGCAGCGCCAGCCGATCTTCTCGTAGTTGAACTCACTGAAGAATCGCAGCACACTGCGCTGTATTGCCGCCGCAGCGCCAGCACCGCCGAGGGCGGTGATATTCTCCACTGCGCGCTGCGAGATTTTCTTGCGGTAGCGCCCAGGGCTGCTGTGGAAATCCGCATCGAAACCCACCGGTTGCCAATTGGAAAGCTCCAGGCCTTTCACACTGCCATCCAGCTTGCCTTCAATCGCGCCAAAAGAGAAAGTGCGCGTGATATCCCCCAGGTCCAGGTCGCGCACCTCAAGGTTGGCCTGCAACCTGGACGCGGCGCCCAAAGGTGTCTGCATGCCCAGTCCGCTGACGGAGATGCTGCCATTGAACAACTGGAACAGCATATCGCCGTGCGCAGTGAGGTTGCCGCCGCTGTATGTCACCAGTGGAATTGCCGCTGCCACCTTGCCTTCCATACGCGGCCAGCCAAGGGCCTGGCTAAGCGCCGGCATGGAAATGGGCACGAGGTTGGCGCGCAAATGCCAATGCCACTCACCGCCTGCGCACGTGGCGGAAACATCGGTCAGGCTGAGCGCGCCATCAAGCACGGGCAGGTAAAGCTGGGACATGGTCAGCGAGTAGCGGTTGAGATCGGCCAGCACGCTCGCCTCGCCCAGCGGGATTTTCAGCAGGTGCCCGCCTGCATAAGCCAGTTGCACGACATGCGCTTCGTCATACGACCACGGAATATGGCTGTTGAGCTTGTAGAGTGCAAACCGGCCATCTTGGTCCTCAAGGTCCACGTTTTTGAGGGAAAGCAAGCCAGAAACCGGCTCGCCCTGCCGCAACTCGAATTTCACGCTGGCCTGCCCCGCAAGCTCAAGCTTATTCAATGCGCTATCCATCAACACCGGCTGCAATAGCAATGGATAAAGGGCTGAGAGTTCCAGGTTCTGCGCATCAAGCGCCAAATCCTGCAATTGACCTGCCTGCCAGCGACCTTTCATATCGGCTTCGCCCACCTTGGCCAGCTTGAGCTTTGCCGAATCCACGGCAAGCTCATCGCCGGCATAGCGCCCGCTTGCAGTGAGTTGATGGCCGCCCTCGGCGAAATACCAGGGCTGCCAAAAGAGCTCGCCTTGCTGCCAATCCAGCATCGCCTGCCACTGCCAGCCCGCAGCCTGATGCGTGGCGTCCAGCTTCAAGCTCGCATGCAGTTTTTCCGCGGCCCGCGTGCCGGCCTGGTTGCTGAATGCAGCATCATTGAGGTTAAGCGCAAGCTGGTAATGCGGTGAGGAGTTAACGCTTTGTTTTATTGAAAAGTTGAATGGAAGCTGAATGCCGGTTGCATTGAACTCTCCGCGCTCACACTGCCATTCTTCTATGGCAGGATTGGCAAGCTGCGCGCAACCCAGGCTGACGCTTTGCCAGGAAGCGTCACTCTCCATCTTGACCTCGGCCTGTAAGCGCACTGCGCCATCCAGGTTCAATTCACCATGCACTTTGCGCAGGCTTGCAAATGGCGTTTCAACGCTATCAGCTTCTATCGTGATGCTGCTGACAGCATAGGCCTGCGAAGCCAATACCAGGCCCAATAACAAAATAAAGATCGGAAGAAAGAAAGGAAAGGCGGCAAGGTCATTCTGGGCTTGCCGCCCGGCAAAACGGAAGTTGTCGACTGCCTTACGCAGGAAACACCCCGGTGGAGAGATAGCGGTCGCCGCGGTCGCAGACAATCGAGACAATCACCGCATTTTCAAGCTTCTTGGATAACTGCAAAGCAGCATAAAGCGCGCCACCGGAAGAAATACCGGCAAAAATGCCTTCCTGCTCGGCTAGCTTGCGCGTGGTTTTCTCAGCATCTGCCTGGCTGACGTAGAGCAGCTCGTCGACACGCTTGGCATCGTAAATCTTGGGCAGGTATTCCTCCGGCCACTTGCGTATGCCGGGAATTTGCGCGCCTTCTTCCGGCTGCACGCCGATAATCTTGATATCCGGATTCTGTTCTTTCAGATAGCGCGAAGTGCCCATGATGGTGCCGGTCGTCCCCATGCTGGAAACGAAATGCGTGACCTTACCCTCGGTATCACGCCAGATTTCCGGGCCGGTACCTTCGTAGTGGGCCAGCGGATTGTCCTGGTTGCCGAACTGGTCGAGCACGATGCCCTCGCCCTCCGCTTGCAATTTGAGCGCGACATCGCGCGCCAGTTCCATGCTGCCATCCTGCGGGGTCAGCACCAGTTCCGCTCCGAAGGCCTTCATGGTCTGGCGCCGTTCTATGCTCTGGTTGTCCGGCATCACCAGCACCATCTTGTAGCCGCGCATGGCAGCCGCCATTGCGAGCGCAATGCCGGTGTTGCCAGATGTGGCCTCAATCAGGGTATCGCCAGGCTTGATATCGCCGCGCGCCTCGGCACGCCTGATCATGGAAAGCGCGGGCCGGTCCTTGACCGAGCCTGCGGGATTGTTGCCTTCCAGCTTGAGCAGGATGGTGTTGCTGGTCTTGCCTGCCATGCGTTGCAGTTTGACCAGCGGGGTATTGCCTACGAAATCGTCCAGTGTCTTGTACATTAAATTCTCAGTTATCCATTAGCCCGGCTTGAGCGCCGGGAGTCAGTCATGCTTTTTTCAGGAATGCCAGCGCGATGGCATACAAGGCCAGTCCGGCAAACGCAATCAGCGAAAGCTGGGGAATCGTCAGCCCGAACAGGGTCCAGTCAATCGCCGAGCATTCGCCCGTGCCCTTGAAGATCAGGTCCAGGGCCTTTTTCAGCGGAAAGGTTTCCATGATGTAGTCGAATCCCGCGCCGCATTCGGCCATCACCTTGTCCGGGTTGGCCTGGATCCAGATATGGCGCGCGGCAATACCGATACCAATGCCTGCAGCGATGAAATGCAGCAGGCCGTAAACCTTGCGGCCAAGCGCAGCCGGGTTATGCAAGGCCGCGAGCAGGAACAACACACCAAGCGCCATGAAGGCAATCCGCTGCGAAATGCAAAGCGGACACGGCTCCAGATTGTGCTTTTGCTGAATATACAAGGCAAAGCCCACCAAGCCGAAACTGACGATAAAGCCCAGCAGGTAGCCGCGACGGCCAGCAAATAGTTTGTTGAACATAAGTAAAGTTCCAGCGCTTATAATGAAACACTCGCAATTGTAACGGATAGACCCCTGTTCACACTATTCATGCGTATCGACATGCATAGCCCACGGTCTCCGGCATAACAGACAAGCAACCATGACAGACCCCCAACGTGTAATCAGCGTCAGCGAGCTCAACCGCATGGCGCGCGAACTGCTGGAGCAGAGTTTTCCATTATTCTGGATCAGCGGCGAAATCTCCAATATGACCCGCGCGGCATCGGGCCACTGGTATTTCTCGCTCAAGGACCAAGGAGCGCAGGTGCGCTGTGTGATGTTCCGCGGCCGCAACAGCTATATTGACTGGGCGCCGCGCGAAGGCGACAAGGTAGAAGCCCGTGCAGTAGTCACTCTTTACGAGGCGCGCGGGGATTTCCAGCTCACGATTGAATTCCTGCAACGCGCCGGGCTAGGCAGCCTGTTCGAGGCCTATGAAAAACTCAAGGCCCAACTCGCAGCAGAAGGCCTGTTTGCCACAGAACACAAGCTTGCGATTCCCCCGCATCCGCGACAAATCGGGATTGTGACGTCGCCAGATGCGGCCGCGCTGCGGGATGTATTGACGACATTGCGCCGCCGCATGTCTGGCGTCAATGTAGTGATCTACCCCACACCGGTACAGGGCAAGGGAGCGGCCGCCTTGATTGCCGCTGCCATACGCAACGCCGACCAGCGGGCTGAGTGCGATGTGCTGATTGTGTGCCGGGGCGGTGGCAGCATCGAGGACCTGTGGCAATTCAACGAAGAAGTCGTGGCCCGCGCCATCCATGCCTGTCGGCTTCCGGTCATCAGTGCAGTGGGGCATGAAACGGATTTCACGATTGCCGATTTTGTGGCGGACGTGCGTGCCCCGACTCCCACCGCGGCGGCAGAGCTCGCAACACCGGATCGCCTGGGCCTGCTGCAAAGCCTGCAGCAAATCCGCGACCGGTTGTCACGCATCATGCAGACCCGCATCCAGCAACGCAGCCAGCAACTCGATTATCTCAGCCGCAGGCTGCTTTCGCCCATGCAACAGGTTGAACATCGAGGGCAGCATCTTGCCCAATTGAGCCTGCGGCTTACGCATGCCATGTCACGGCAGCTGCAAAGGCAACGCCAGCATCTGCTGGCAGTACAACAAAGCCTGGCACACCTGAACCCCAATGCCGTACTGCAACGCGGCTATGCCCTGGTCGAGAAAATGAACGGCGAATTGGTGCAGCATAGTGACCAGTTGACCCCAGGGGACAAGGTAAAACTCACCCTAGGCAAGGGCAGCGCCCAGGCAGAAATCCAGGACACCCATCAATAAAGCTATCGCATCATGAGCGAAGAATTCATCAGCTACCTGGAGGAACTGCTGCAGGATTTTGGCCCCATCCATGCCAGGCGCATGTTTGGCGGCTATGGTATTTACCATGACGGCCTGATGTTTGCCCTGATTGCGGACGACACCTTATACCTCAAAACCGACGAACAAAATCGCGCTGCGTTCGAGACACTGGGATTGCCAGCATTCCGCTACCAGAAGCAAGGGAAGGAAATCTCCATGTCCTACACCCAGGCACCCGCCGACATGCTGGAAGCACCAACGGAGGCAGCCTACTGGGCGCGCCTTGCCTATGCCGCGGCACTGCGCGCGCGGAAACCCAAAAGATAAATATATAGAAAAACAATACCTTGTATGCACTACCCATGTACCTGCAAGCATAGAATGGCAACACGTTGTTGGCGGCATGTTCACGCAATACAGACAGCATGACCAGCCAAGCAAGCGACCATCTAATCACGTCATTGAACTGGGTGCCCGGGCCACCGTCTAAGGATTGTTGAATCGGCACCGACCAGTCTAGAATTGCATCTCGGTTACTGTCACAAGGCCATTTAAAGGTGATTTACATGAAACCCATCAGACTGATTTTCACTGCGCTGGTACTGACCCAGCTGGCGAGCTGCACCACGGTCAGTACGACGAATAGCAGCAATGCAGGCGTCACCCGCAAACAATACGTGGGACTGGTTTCCGAGCAAGAAGCCGTGGAACAGTCTGCCCTGGCCTACCAGCAAACCGTCAAGGAAGCCCAATCCAAGAAACTCTTGAATACGAACAGTGCTGAAACCAAGCGCGTGCGTACTATTGCCGACAAGCTCATCGCCCATGTCGGTGTATTCCGCTCTGATGCCCCCAGCTGGAAATGGGAAGTCAATGTGCAGGAAAGCAAGGAGATCAATGCCTATTGTATGGCCGGCGGCAAGATCATGGTCTATACCGGGCTGCTGGACCAGATCAAGCCTAGCGATGACGAACTGGCAGCAGTCATGGGGCATGAAATCGCCCATGCCTTGCGCGAACATGTACGCGAGCAAATGTCACGCGCCAAGGCCCAGCAATATGGATTGCTTGGATTGGCTGCCGTGGTAGGTATCAGCTCCAAAAATGCCGACAATGCTGTGCAAACACTTGCCCTAGGCGGCACCCTGGCTGCCGTGGCCCTTACCCTGCCCAACAGTCGCACCGCCGAGCATGAAGCCGACGAAATAGGCCTGGAGCTTGCTGCTCGCGCGGGCTACAACCCGAATGCAGCCATCACGCTGTGGGAAAAGATGGGCGCAATTGGCGGCGAGAAACCGCCCGAAATCCTCAGCACCCACCCATCCGATGCTTCGCGCATAGCAGATATCAAGCGGCTGATTCCCGCCGTCATGCCATTATATGAAGAAGCCAAGAAGCAGGGTAAATAAGAACGGCAGACAAAACTCTTCTGGCGAGCGCTTAGCCAGGATCGCTCACTGAGTTTTGTTAGCCGCTCTAAATCAACTCAAATGCCTGCCGGAACCTGTGAGGCGTTTTCAGGTAAAATAGCGGTTTTGTCTGAAGCGACCCATTAGGAATCTTAGATGAGCAATTTGCAAACCATTATTGAAGACGCGTTCGAGCGTCGTGCCGACATTACCCCAGCCACTGCCAGCGCAGAAATCAAGGACGCCGTATTCAGCGTGCTTACAGACCTTGATAGCGGCAAACTGCGCGTGGCAGAACGCACCGATGGCCAGAACTGGGTCACCCATCAATGGATCAAGAAGGCAGTATTGCTCTCCTTCCGCCTCGAAGACAACGTCCTGCTCGACGATGGCGTCACCAAGTATTTCGACAAGGTACCGCCAAAGTTTGCCAACTACACCGAAGCCGACTTCAAGGCTGGTGGCTTCCGCGTTGTACCAAACGCTATCGTGCGCCGTGGCTCCTTTATCGCCAAGAATGCGGTTCTCATGCCTTCCTACGTCAATATCGGCGCTTATGTCGGTGAAGGCACCATGGTGGATACCTGGGCCACAGTCGGCTCCTGCGCCCAGATCGGCAAGAATGTGCACCTCTCCGGCGGTGTGGGCATCGGCGGCGTACTGGAACCTGTACAGGCTGGCCCGACCATCATTGGTGACAACTGCTTCATCGGTGCACGCTCAGAGGTGGTAGAAGGCGTGATTGTTGAAGACAACTCCGTCATCTCCATGGGTGTTTATATCGGCCAGAGCACCAAGATCTATGACCGTGAAACCGGCGAGATCACTTATGGGCGCGTTCCCGCCGGCTCCGTAGTGGTGTCCGGCAACCTGCCGTCCAAGGATGGCAGCTACAGCCTGTATTGCGCCGTCATCGTCAAGAAAGTCGATGCAAAGACACTGGGCAAGGTTGGCATCAACGAACTGCTGCGTGGGATTTAACTGGCGTCCCGTACAAGGTCAAATGCCAAAACTGTCATAATTCTGACACTGGCGTCGAAGCTCCAACAAAACCTGCCGCTGGCAGGTTTTTTTATTTTCTACTCCCGCTAAACCTCCGCAGCATAAAAATATAAATAACCTACTGTTTTAAATAATAAATTTAAAATATCGCAATTAAGCTATCTTCAATCCACCGTCCCTTTATTCTGCGGCATAAAAGTTGCCATATACACAATAAATCCACATTTTATTTTGCAGGATTAAGGAAAAACCATGACGGGCAGTTACGATTACAGACTGGTGCTACTTTCAATTGCGATTGCGTTCATCTCATCGCTGGCCGCATTTATGTTCACAAACCGCGTGGCGCGCAACCAAGGCGGCTCGGCCAAGGCATGGATGGCGCTTGGCGCTGTTACCATGGGTTCAGGCATCTGGGCCATGCATTTCATCAGCATGATGGCATGGTCTCTGCCCACCCCCATGGGCTACATGCTGGATGACACTGCATTGTCATGGCTGATTGCAGTCAGCGTTTCCTGGCTGGCACTGGACATCGCCAGCAGGCCCGGCCTCAATTGGCAGGTTCTGCTTGCTGCCGGAATTGTGATGGGATTGGGCATCAGCGGCATGCATTACAGTGGCATGCATGCCATGCAGATGTTCCCTGAAATTAGTTACGATAGAACAATGCTTGCCTTGTCAGTCGGTGTTGCAATTATTGCCTCCATATTAGCGCTGGCATTCATGTTCCAGGCTGGCAACCACGCCAAAAAGCATAGTATTGGCTCTCAACTGTTTGCTGCCGCAGTGATGACTGGTGGCATTGCCGGCACACACTTTACCGGCATGGCAGCCGCCGAGATCCACCCTAATGCCGTCTGCACCAGTGTTTCTACATTACAGCCCGGTTTGTTTTCAGTGATTATCGCACTGGGAATCTGCACCTTGATCCTGATCGCTTCCATCCTGGCCATCATAGATTCACGCAATGATGACCGTGCCAATTGGTTGCTTGCAGATACGCAGGGCAAGCTAAGCCGCATGAACATGCTCGACACCCTGACCCAGCTGCCAAATCACCGTTACTTCCAGCAACATCTCAGTATCGGCATCCGCCGCACCTCAAGGCTGGGCACTGCGCTGGCTGTCGCCATCATCAAGCTCGACAATCTGAAATCGGTCAAACAAAGCCTGGGCCAGCATATCAGCGATGAAGTGCTTCGTACCGCCGCAAAACGGATTCAGGACACGATTCGCGGCTGTGATATGGCGGCTTATAACGGCACTGAAGAGTTTCTCGTGCTGTTTGAAGATATCCAGCATGAAGATGACATATTGCCTGTCATGGAAAGAATCATGCAGTCCCTGAATGCCACGTTCCGGATCGATAGGCACGACATCACGCTTGATGTCAGGGCTGGTATCTCCTTATACCCCAAGCATGGCGATGCTGACCGCCTGTTGACCTATGCCGAAGCCGCCATGCATCGCGTGCAAGCCGATGACAACCATGGTTTCCGCCTGTTTGACAACAGGCTGGAGACATCTTCCTTCGACCTGCTTGAAATTCAGCAAGCGCTACGCCATGCCCTGACGAATCAGGAAATGGCACTGTACTTCGAACCACGCATGGATATCCTCGGCAACACCATCACCGGCCTGGAAATTCAAGTCCGCTGGCTGCACCCGACCAAGGGCGCAATCCCAGCCGCTACATTTGCTCCCATGGCAGAAAATCTGGGCCTGATCGAGGATATCAGCGACTGGATACTGGAACAAAGCTATCGCACTATTCAGCAGCTTCACCAACAGCAAATTCATTTGCCGATGTACCTGCCACTCATGCCGGCACAACTACGCTCGTCAGGTCTAGAACAACGCATTGCAGCCCTGGCCAACCAGTTTTCCCTGCCAGCAGACGCACTGATCCTGGAAGTTGCCGAGTCGGCCTTTATGCAGCAGCCGGAACATTATGTGGACTTTCTGGAACGCTTGCCTGCAGTCAGTCTCAAAATCAGCCTGGAGAATTTTGGCACCCGCTTTTCCAGTCTGCCTTATCTGCAGCACTTGAACCTGAAGTTGCTCAAGCTTGACCGCAGCTTTACCCAGGAACTGATTACCAACCAGAAATCCCGTGCGATTGCAGGCGCCATCATCGAACTGGCACACGCACAGAACTTGAAGGTGGCCGCCGAGAATGTAAGCAATGAAGACGAACGTAATGCACTCCTGTCACTTGAATGCAATGAAATTCAAGGGTTTTTCTGTGCCAACCCCATACACCAGGAACAATTGCTTGATCTGCTGATCTCAACCAAGCTCTCATCGCAAAAAGATAAATCTAATAGCAGAGAAAGTGCCTGGCTCTCGCACCACGCTACACTCAGCGGCGTCACCTCCAGCCCGCTAGTGTAAAATGCGTGAATCGACAGTCATGAAGATCAGCGCACATGAAGCTTTACGGCATCCCCAATTGCAGCACCGTCAAGAAGGCACGCACCTGGCTGGACCAGCAGGGCGTTGCCTATGAATTCCACGACTTCAAGAAATCCGGTATCAGCGAAGATACGCTCAAACAATGGCTAAGCCAGGTTGAATGGGAAAAACTCGTGAACCGTGCCGGCATGACCTGGCGCGGCTTGAGCGAGGACGAAAAGGCAGCCGTCACCGACGCAGCCTCAGCCGCAAGGCTCATGCAGGAAAAAACCTCCGTCATCAAGCGCCCGGTGCTGGTCAAGGATGGAAAAATCCTGAACCTGGGCTTTACCGAGGCAGCTTATGCCAAGCTGTTCGATGCATGAGCAAAACGCTTGAACTGGCCCGGGACCTGATATCGCGCCGCTCCGTCACCCCGGACGATGCAGGATGCCAGGAGCTGCTGATTTCGCGCCTGGAGCCGCTAGGCTTCAAGATCGAACGCCTGCGCTTTGGCAATGTGGAGAATTTCTACGCGCGTCGCGGCGACAGCAGCCCCTTGCTGGTATTTGCAGGCCATACCGATGTCGTCCCTACCGGCCCTGTCGAGCAATGGCATACCCCGCCGTTCGAGCCTGCCATCAAGGACGGCATGCTGTATGGCCGGGGTGCGGCCGACATGAAAACCTCGCTCGCAGCTTTTATTACGGCCATTGAGGCATTTGTTGCTGAACATCCGGACCATCCCGGCTCCATCGGCCTCATCATTACTTCCGACGAGGAAGGCATAGCCGTCAACGGTACCGTCAAGGTCGTTGAGACCCTCAAGGCACGCAGCGAACTGATCGACTACTGTATTGTTGGCGAACCCACCTCCAGCAAGGTAGTGGGCGACATGATCAAGAACGGGCGGCGCGGCTCCCTATCGGGCAAACTCACGGTCAAGGGCGTGCAAGGCCATATCGCCTATCCGCATCTGGTCAAGAACCCGATCCATATGGCAGCACCTGCTATCAAGGATTTGACAGAAACCATATGGGATGAGGGCAATGAATACTTTCCACCCACATCCTGGCAGATTTCCAATATCCACGGCGGCACAGGTGCGACCAATGTCGTACCGGGTGAAGTGGAGATTCTCTTCAACTTCCGCTTCTCTACTGCCAGCACAGCGGAAAACCTCAAGGAGCGTGTTCATGCCATCCTGGATAGCCATGGCCTGGAGTACACGCTGCTATGGGAACTCTCCGGCAAGCCGTTCCTGACGCCCAAAGGCTCCCTAGTCACCGCCATCTCATCCGCCATCGAACAGGCATTTGGCGTCACGCCCGAGCTTTCCACCACTGGCGGCACCTCGGATGGCCGCTTCATTGCCGACATTGCCCAGCAGGTCGTTGAATTCGGCCCGCTCAATGCCACCATCCATAAACTCAACGAGTGCGTTGCCGTTGCAGATATTGAACCGTTGCAGCACACATACAAGCTCACCCTGGAAGCATTACTGAAATGATTAAATTTCCTGCTATCACGGAAGAACTCTATACCATCCGCGACTGGCTGCGTTTTGCCGTCAGCCGCTTTGAGGAATCCAGCATCTTTTTCGGCCATGGCACCGATAATGCCTATGACGAAGCAGTCTGGCTGATTCTTTCATCCCTGCACCTGCCGCATGACACCCTGGATAACTTCCTCGATGCGCGCCTATTGCCACCTGAGCGCACCCGCCTCAAGGAGCTGATCCGCCGACGCATCACGGATCGCACGCCAACGGCCTATCTTGTCAATGAAGCGTGGCTCAAGGGATTCAAGTTCTACGTGGACGAACGCGTGATTGTGCCGCGCTCGTTTATTGCCGAGCTTCTTGAGGACGGCCTGAGTCCATGGATAGAATACCCGGAGATCGTAGAAAGCGCGGCGGACATCTGCACCGGCAGTGGCTGCCTTGGCGTTCTGCTGGCAAATGCATTCCCGAATGCCCAAATCGATGTCGTGGATATCTCTCCTGATGCACTGGCGGTGGCCAACATCAACATCCACAACTATGGTCTGGAAGACCAGATCAGCGCGATCGAATCCGACATGTTCAGCAACCTGCAAGGCAAGACCTACGACCTCATCATCAGCAACCCTCCTTATGTGGACGCATCCTCCATGGAGGTATTGCCGCAGGAATACCGCAATGAGCCACAGATTGCCCTTGGCAGCGGCATTGCAGGACTGGACCATACCCATACCCTGCTGCGCGAAGCCAAGGATCACCTGAACGACAACGGCCTGCTGGTCGTTGAAATCGGCCACAACCGCGAAGTCCTGTTGGAAGCCTATCCACAACTGCCGTTCACCTGGCTGGAGGTTGACTCGGGCAACGAATTTGTCTTCCTGCTCACCAAGGAACAATTGCCTTAACGCAGGCACAGCCCATGTCAGATCCTAGAGTATTCTTCGCTGCAGAACGCACCATGCTGGCCTGGCTGCGCTCCGGCCTTACCTTGATGGCACTGGGATTTGTCGTGGCACGCTTTGGCCTATTCCTGACATTGCTGGCGCCTGGGCAGGTGGACCATCTCAATTCCCATCGCTGGCTTTCCGACCTGCTGGGTATTCTGCTGGTGCTGACTGGCGCCGCCGTGATCCTGGGCGCGCAATACAACCACCAGCGTTATGTGCGCACCCTGCCGTCAGAAGACGTACCGCAACTGGCGTTGCCCTGGGTGTCATCGGTATTGACTATCGCAGTGTCCATTGCCGGGCTTTTGCTCATGATTGACCTCATGCTGTTCTGAACCCAGCCTGTAAGTAGGAGCATAAGATTCTGTAATCAAACAGGAATGCGCTAACGCGGGCAGTTTAACCAATCAGAAAGCGATCTGCCCTTGCTGTATGGTTCTTGGCAACCTGCCTTGAGGTACAAACTGGTGCATACGCAACCATTCGAGCCATTGATTAAGCTCTTCTGATTTAAACCTCGCTTTACTGAAATGCCAATTTTCGCGAACATCGGAGATAATCTGCACCTCTGTCGGTTGAACACCATCGATCAGAAAATCGTTCCAGACTGCGAAAAGTGTGGCGATGATCTCGACTTCTTCGGTCTTCTTGTCTGCCAAGGCGTAGATTAGACGGTCAAATTCAGTCTTCTGGTCGGGCGTCATCAGGGTTTCTGCGTTCGCCGCAGGCTCCGACAAGCCTGACAAGCAGCGGTACTCCGTCTTTTTCCTGCCGTTGGCCAAGGTCTTTTCATTGACCTCGAACCAGCTCTTGCCTTGACCTTGCCGCTCGAAATCATAAATCCAGGTATCCAGCGGCCCGGCAGCTTCACGTTCGGGTTTCAGACCCAGCTCCAGGCCAATATGCGCTTGCGCCAGGTACATCACCTTCGCGGCAGCGGTTCGGCCGAAGTATTGGGCGTTAGCGAGTTTGTTGATCGCATAGCAGCCAATGGCGGCACGGTAGGCAGCCAGATCAATGACTTGGAATTTTGAAAGCGATGCTGGCCGGAGTTCTTTCTCGGTTTCACCATGTGATTGGGCGTTAATCAGAGTGCTTAGTAATTCGGCCTGCTTGCCGGTTGCGGCATCAATCTGTTGATCTAGTGAGTCGCACAATGCCACCAGTTGGTCCACTTTGGCGACGATGCGATATTGCTCTTCTAGTGGGGGAATAGGAACAGGCATTTCCTTAAGCTTCGACGCTTTAATTCCGGTCGCAGTCATGCCTGTTGCTTCTAACAGAAGCCTTTCTTGAAACGAATCCGACATCATGAAGTTTTTAAGCCATGCGGCAATCCCAGGCATGTGAAGCTGGAAGCAAATTACTCGCTGGGCAAGTGCAAATTTTTCTTCAATATCAATTATTGCGATATTTCCGAGTGGAGCTTCTGTTGTAAACAGCATGTCCCCAACTCTCGGAAATCCTCTGGTCATCCATCGAATATATTCTTCGGAAGTGACGTATTCTTTTGGTTCTCGATTTATATAGCCGAATCGCACATTCTTAGCTGTGATTAGAGGAACTCCGGTCTCGACCTTCGTCGGAGTTTTTCCCCGATAGTCGATAAATTTCCCGATATTGCCGAGTCTGCAATATGACCATCCTTCAGGCTTTCCGTAAAGCTCTTCCGATTGACTAACAAAGGGCGCCGCTGAGGTGCGTAGTCCTTCTTTTTCTTCAAGCGTTCTCTTTACAGCATTTATTTCCTTTAACAGTTTACTGGCGGGCTGGTCGTCCGGGTTTTGTGGGACGAGTTTTCCCATCACCGCCAGTTGCAGGATGGCCTTGCGCAGTTCGGCGACGTTTTCCTTGACGGTGTAGAGCTCGCCGAAGTGTTTGGCTAGGAAGGCTTGGGCGCGCTGGTGCTGGTCGGGTTTGGCGATGTTCAGCAGTTGCTTGATGGCTGCTGCATGAACGGTCAGGCGCGCTCCCTGCTGTGCAGTACGCAGTTTCTCCAGTTCATCGCAACGCGCCATCAGTTCGTCGATTTTGGCGATGATCCGATGTTGCTCGTCTGACGGCGGCAGAGGGAATAGTCCCGAGAAGAAGTCACCATCATTTATTGCTGGGTATGCAACACCCTTTTGAGTCCGCTCAACATAGCCGATAAAAATTGGCGAGCGCAGGTAACGAAAGACAAACCTATTGAGCACTCCATTATAAGAATGCAGAACTGCGAATGCAGTACTTGCAATGGGCTCAGGCTCATATTCACGTTCAATAATGGCAACGTTCAACAAGTACGGGCGTACTGTCGAATAAATAACATCCCCTGGCTGAACTATCTTTCTTGCTCGGGAAGGTGCATCAGAGGCGGCAATTATTTGTGCTTCAGTGATCCTGCCGAATTTATTGTCAATCGCACTAACATCTATATATGTGAAACGACTGTTAGGAACTCTTTGACCCCAATCATGACAAATATCGCGCAATCGCACCCATTCCCACCCTTGCGGCAACACATACGGCTTTTCTTCTTCCGCCACCGGCAGCAGGGGCTTGGGTTTCTTGATCTGATCTTCTTGCACCAGTCGCTGTTTCTCGGCTTCAATCTCTTGCAGCAGCTCGCTGGCGGGTTGGTCGTTCGGATCTTGCGGAACTAGCTTGCCCTGCATGGCCAGCGTCAAGATCAGCTCGCGGAGTTTTTTAATGCCATCGGGGGCGGTAAAGGCGGTATCGAAGTACTTTTCCAGTAGTTCGGCGGTGTGCTTATTCATGCCCGCCTCCCAGTTCGCGCTCGATCTGTTCGATGCTGGGCAGGCTGGTTTGCAGTTCTTCAGGCAGGGATTCGATCAATTGGTATTCCGCCACGCCGATGGGCTGGGTCTTGTCGCGCAACGCGTATTCGGCCACCACGGTGTTCTTGCTCTTGCACAGCAACAGGCCGATGGTGGGGTTGTCCTGTTCGGCCTTGACCTGCATATCGACAGCGGTGAGGTAGAAGCTCAACTGGCCGAGGTGTTCTGGTTTGAACTTCTCGGCTTTCAGCTCGATGATCACGTAGCAGCGCAGCTTGAGGTGGTAGAACAACAGGTCGATATAGAAGTCGTCACCACCCACTTCCAGATGGATCTGGCGGCCGACGAAGGCGAAGCCCGCACCCAGTTCCAGCAGGAACTGGGTGATGTGCTTGACCAGCGCTGACTCGATTTCCCGCTCGTTGGCTTCCTGGCCAACATCCAGGAAGTCGAACAGGTAGGGATCCTTGAGGGATTGCCGGGCCAGATCGGTTCCCGGCGCGGGGAGGCGGTCGGCGAAGTTGGTGATCGCCTGGCCTTCCCGCTCCAGCAGGCGGGATTCGATATGGATTTCCAGTGTGGCGCGAGACCAGCCGTGTCCCACGGCGCGCTGAGCATAGGCCAGGCGTTGTTCTGGTTGCTTCAGCTTGGCCAGCAACACCAGGTTGTGGCCCCAGGGCAATTGTCCAACAGCCTGTTGGACAATTGCCGCGTCCGGCCAGGCGTCGGCGAAGGAGCGCATGTACATCAGGTTGGCGCGGGAAAAGCCCTTCATCTCGGGAAAGGCTGTCCTGAGGTCGTGCGCCAGCCGCTCGATGACCTTGGCCCCCCAGCCCTGCTCGGCCTGCCGTTGCAGGATGTCACGGCCGATCTGCCAGTAGAGCAGCACCAGTTCGCGGTTGACGGCCAGCGCGGCCCGTTGCTGGGCACCATGGATGCGGTTCTTCAGCTCGCCCAACCAGTTGGCGTAGCCTTCCGGGGCTGGAACGAGGGATATCGGCTTGTCGCTCATTCCGCTCCCCCGCTGGTGGCCTTGAGCGCGGCCAGCAGTTCGGTTTTCAGCGCTTGCTGAGCGGCCTGCAACTGGCGGGTGATGTCCTGGTACTCCGCCATCAGTTCGTCCGGGTCACCCAGTTCGACAGCCACCTCGTGCGGGTTCTTGCAGTCCAGGTTGTAGTTGCGAGCAGCCAGATCCTTGGCAGAGACCTTCCAGGCATGCTCGGTGGTCTTGCGCCCCTTGCGTTGCGGGCCGCCCCACCAGGTTTTCTCAAGATCGAATTCCTCAATGGTCAACGGCTTGGAACGGGAATAGCTCTTGTAGCCTGCCGGGTAGGGGTGCTCGAAGAACCATACGTCCTTGGTGGGGCCGCCCTTTTCGAAGAACAGGATGTTGGTGGCGATGCTGGTGTAAGGGGCGAACACGCCTTTGGGCAGACGCACGATGGTGTGCAGGTTGAACTCTTCCAGCAGTTCGCGCTTGAGCGTGGTTTTCACCCCCTCGCCGAACAGGAAGCCATCTGGCAGCACCACGGCGGCGCGCCCGGTATCGTGCCTGAGCAGGTGCATGATCAACGCCATGAACAGGTCGGCGGTCTCGCGGGTCTGGTGCTTGGCGAGGAAGTTCTTCTCGATGCCATCCTCTTCCATGCCGCCGAACGGTGGGTTGGTGAGGATGATGTCCACCCGATCGCGTGGGCCATAGTCCTTGAAGGGGCGAGAGAGCGTGTTGTCGTGGCGGATACGGGTAGGCACGTCGATGCCGTGCAGCATCGTGTTGGTCAAAGCCAGCATGTGCGGCAGAGGCTTCTTCTCGACACCGTGGATGTTCTCTTGCAACAGCCGGTTGTCATCTGGCGTCTTGACCTGCTTCCTGAGGTGTTCGATGGCGCAGGTCAGGAAGCCGCCCGTGCCGCAGGCCGGGTCGAGAATGCTCTCGCCGAGTTTCGGGTCGAGGATATCGACCATGAACTGCGTGACCGCGCGTGGCGTGTAGTACTCGCCCGCGTTGCCGGCCGACTGCAGGTCGGCGAGGATTTTCTCGTAGATGTCGTTGAACAAGTGCCGGTCGCTGGACGAGTTGAAATCCACGTCCTCTTCGATGGTGTTGATCACCTGGCGCAGCAGCGTGCCGGACTTCATGTAGTTGTAGGCATCCTCGAACACCGAGCCGATCACCCAGCCTTGCGCGGACACGCCCGCCTTGGTGGCAAGCTGTTTCAAGGCAGGAAAGAGGTCGTTGTTGACGAAGTCGATCAGCTCTTCGCCGGTCATGCCTTCCGGATCCTTGGCCCAGTTGCTCCAGCGAAAGCAGCTTTGCAGCGGCGAACGGTAGCTGGACTGGGTGAGTTCCCACTCCTGTTCCTTGTCGTCGAAGATCTTCAGGAACAACAGCCAGCAGATCTGGCTGATGCGCTGGGCATCGCCATCGACGCCGACATCCTTGCGCATGATGTCCTGGATGGCTTTGATAAGAGTTGCAAGTGACATGAATACTTCCTGGGTCTAGTTCTGGTCAGGCGCGGTAGAGCTCACGCTCGAGCTCGCCAACGGCCTGTTGGTATTGGGTCTTGCCGCCAAAGGCACGCACCAGTTCGATCGGTGTGCCCATGCGGTTGAAGGGGGCGATGGCGAGGATTTGCGTTTCCTCGATGGCGGCCACGCCTTCGTCGGCATACTTGTCGAGCAGGGCTTCGAGCACCTTCTGCGCCTGCGCGCCGTACTTGGCGAAGTAATGGCGCTTCTTGACCTGTTCGGCCCGCTCCTTGCGCGTGAGCGGGGGTTGATCCCAGGCCACGTGGCACAGCAGATCGAAAGGGTCGAAATCCTTGCCGGCTTGCTTGTCCACCTCGTCGGCCAAAGCCTCGAAGAAGATGCCTTGATGGGCCAGCTCGTCGATGATGGCCTGCTTCTTCTCGGCCTTGCTCCAATGGCGCAGGAAATCGTCGAGCGATGCGAACTCCTTGGCCAGGGTGTTGCGGGTGTAGTCCTTCAGGGACTCGGTGATCAGTTTGCCGTTGGCGTCGAAGTACTGCACCCGCTCGGCCACCACCTTGACCTCGACGTTGGCGACAACGTAACGGCGTACATTGCTGCCTTCCTCACCTGGCAGCGGTTCGGCTACGCCGCCGGGGGACGTGGGGTTGTCGTCCGGCGTGGGATAGGTGAATTCATCGTCAGGCGACGCCTCCCCATCTTCTTCATCTGGAGGAAGCGGTGGCTCGCCTGGGCCTGGCTCATAGATCTGCACGGGATCGCCGTCGAAAGCCGGATCGGCGAACAGTTCGGTCGCTTTCTTGAAGTCGAGGATGGTGAACCAGTACTTGTCGAAGTCCTCGTTGATGCGCGTTCCGCGACCGATGATCTGCTTGAATTCGGTCATGGACTGGATACGTTGATCCAGCACGATGAGCTTGCAGGTCTGGGCATCGACGCCCGTGGTCATCAGCTTGGAAGTGGTCGCGATGACGGGGTATTTGCTTTCCGGGAAGATGAAGTTGTCCAACTCCATCTTGCCTTCTTCGTTGTCGCCGGTGATGCGCACGACATAGCGGTGGTTCTGCGCCACCAGGTCGGCGTTTTCGTTGACCAGCGCCTGGCGCATGCGTTCGGCATGGTCGATGTTGTCGCAGAAGACGATGGTCTTGTCGAAGCGGTTGCTGGCTTTCAGGTATTCACTGATCTTGCGCGCCACCACGTGCGTGCGCTGTTCCAGTACCAGCGTCTTGTCAAAATCACGCTGATTGTAGATGCGGTCTTCGATCTCGTTGCCGTGCTTGTCGAGCATGCCCTTGTCGGGACGCCAGCCGGCCAGGTCTTTGTCCAGGTCAATGCGCACCACCTTGTAGGGCGCGAGAAAGCCATCGTCGATGCCCTGGCGTAGCGAGTAGGTGTAGATGGGCTCGCCGAAGTAGTCTATGTTAGAAACGTCCTTAGTTTCCTTGGGCGTAGCGGTCAGGCCAATCTGTGTGGCGGAATGGAAATACGTCAGGATCTCGCGCCAGGCCGAATCTTCGGCGGCGCTGCCTCGGTGGCATTCGTCGATCACGATCAGATCGAAGAATTCCGGACTGAACTGCTTGTAGATGTTCCGTTCTTCTTCGTTACCGGTGACGGCCTGGTAAAGCGACAGGTAGATCTCATACGACTTGTTGGCCTGCCGCTTCTGGATCTTGGTCATCGCTGCGCCGAACGGCTTGAAGTCGTTGGTCATGGTCTGATCGACCAGGATGTTGCGGTCCGCCAGGAACAGGATGCGTTTCTTGGCACGCGACTTCCACAACCGCCAGATGATCTGGAAGGCGGTATAGGTCTTGCCTGTGCCTGTGGCCATCACCAGCAGAATGCGCTTTTGCCCTTTGGCAATCGCCTCGATGGTCTTGTTGATGGCGAGCAACTGGTAGTAGCGAGGCGTCTTGTTGCTGCCATCGCTGTAGTAGTCTTGGGCTACCAAGGCCTGTTGCTGCGTGCTCAGCCCTTGATGCTCTGCCCACCATTGCCACAGCGTATCGGCACTGGGGAACTCATCCAGGCTCAGTTCGCGCTCGATAACACCGTCCTTGGCGATCTTGTTGTGGAACAGGAAGCCATCTCCATTGCTGCTGAATACGAAAGGCACTTGCAGCATTTCGGCATAGCCGAGGGCCTGTTGCATGCCCGAACCGATGGCATGCTTGTTGTCCTTTGCTTCGATGACAGCAATGGGCAGGTTGGGCTTGTGGAACAGCACATAGTCGGCGCGCTTGTGCTGACCACGTATGTGCAGTTTGCCGCGCACGATGATGCGCCCCTTGGTTAGCTGGAACTCTTCTCGTACTTGGGTAAGAACATCCCATCCGGATTTTTCCAGAGCCGGCGTGATGAACTTGGTGCAAATATCTCTTTCAGAGAGATTTTTCTTGTTCATGATTTGAATATCACAGTTACCAATCCCAACTCACACTATGCAATAGATTCCCAGTAATTACTATCGGGACCAAAATCATGAGTTCTATAAAAATTAGAATTGCTACTGCTTATTTTTTACGGCGCGTTTTGCTGGGTACTGGTATATCTTCAGCCTGGCGGATACGGCGATTTGCCGGTTTGCGTGCTACTGGCTTGGCAGGCTGTCGTTTGGAGCGTCGCGCATCACCAGACTCCACCTCTATACCTTGCCTGCTGTTGACGTTACGCCCTGATGGACGCCCTTGAGATTGCCGGCCTAATTCCTGCCTGACGTTTTCCTCCCGTGTCTTGGTCACTCGACGTGGCCCGCGGCTTTCCAGCGTCGCTTCTACATCAAAGCGTGATCTGTGGGCTTTGGGAGTAAAGACTTGGCCCAACTTTTCCTTTTCGCGTGGACTTAGTTGGCGCAGCGGCCCTTTGGGCAGCTCCAGCTCCGCCCACTCCATCAGTCCGGTCACTTCCTTGGGATCCAGATGCAGCATCTGCCCGCGCTTGAGGCGCGGCGGCAGGTTGACCGGGCCGAAACGCACGCGGATCAGGCGGCTTACGGGTTTCTGGAATGCCTCGAACAGGCGGCGCACTTCGCGGTTGCGGCCTTCGCGCAGGATGACTTCGTACCAGTGGTTGGCGCCCTCGCCGCCTTGCGGGCGTATGCTATCGAAGTTGGCCGGGCCATCGTCCAACTCGATGCCATAGGTCAGTTGCGCCATCTCACCTTCGGTCAGCTCGCCGAAAATGCGCACGGCATACTCGCGCTCCACTTCATAGCGCGGATGCATGAAGCGGTTGGCAAGTTCGCCCGAGGTAGTAAAAATCAGCAGGCCAGAAGTGTTCATGTCCAGGCGGCCTATGGCAATCCATTTGCCGTTGCGGATGCGCGGCAGCTTGTCGAACACGGACGCGCGTTTTTCCGGGTCGTCCTGGCTCACAATTTCGCCTTCGGGTTTGTGATACAGCAAGACTTGCGGCAACTCAGGCTCAAACGGCAGGTTCAGGGGACGGCTATCCAGCCTGACCACGTCGCTGGGCACGACGCTTGCCCCCACTGCGGCGGTCTTGCCATTGATCGTGATGCGCCCGCCGGCAATCAGCGTTTCCATCTCGCGGCGTGACCCCAGCCCTGCCAGCGCCAGCAGCTTGTGCAGCCGCTGAGGCACGGCATTGGGATCGACCGCCACAACCTTGCTGGGACGGGGATTACGTGGATTTTGCTGTTGCTTGAATGGGCGTGCCATGAAGTAAACCTTGAGGATATTGCGCGTATTATAAGCCAGAGCGCCCCTGTTCCGCCGCGCTAGTTCAGATTATCCAATATCGAGTGGGATTTCCTGCTGAGTGAAATGCTGGATGGGCGGCAGCTCGGACAGGGAGCGCAGGCCCAGGTCGTCGAGGAAAGTCTTGGTGGTGGCATAGAGCGAAGGCCGGCCCGGCACGTCCCGCTGGCCCACGACATCTATCCAGTTGCGCTCGATGAACTGACGCATGATGTTGGGATTGACCGCGACGCCGCGTATTTCTTCAATATCGCCCCGCGTCACCGGCTGGCGGTAGGCGATGATCGCCAGCGTTTCCAGCGCCGCGCGCGAATAACGCGCGGGCCGCTCAGGAGTGAGTCGCGCAATGAAGGGGGCTAGGTCGGCGCGGGCCTGGAAGCGCCAACCGCTGGCCACCTGCACCAGCTCCATACTGCGGCCCTGCCACTCCTGGCGCAGTTCGTCGAGCAGCATGCGCAAGGTGGCGCGTTCCATGCGCCCGTCAAATGGCCGCAGCAGCATGTCCAATGACAAGGGCTCGCCTGCCGTGAGCAATACGGCTTCGAGCACCTGCTTTATTTCATCGATGTTTTGCATCTCGCTCATGGCAAACTCAGCTTGCTGCCAGCAGCGGCGCATCCGCCGCCTGCAGGTAAATCGGGCTGAACGGTTCCTGCTGGGTGATGCGTACCAGGCCCTCGCGCGCCAGTTCAAGAATGGCAAGAAAATACACCACCAGCTTGGGCAGGCCTTCATTTATCACATCGAACAGGCCGGTAAACTCCACGAGCGACTCCTGTTGCAACCTGCGCAGCACCAGGCTCATATGTTCGCGCACGGAAAGCTCGGCACGCCCCACCTTGTGATGCTGAAAATGGCTCGCGCGCTTGAGCACGGATTGCCAGGCCGCCATCAATTCATCAAAGCTGACCTCGGGCCAGCTCGTCTCGGCAATATGCTCGTAATACGCCCGCGCCACCTGGATTTCCCGCCCTGCTTGCGGCAAGGTGTCCAGCCGCTCTGCCGCGAGCTTGATCGCCTCGTACTCCATCAGGCGCCTGACCAGCTCTGCACGCGGGTCTTCCTCCTGCTCCATGGCCTCAGGCTTGGGCAGCAACATGCGGGACTTGATCTCGATCAGCATGGCCGACATGAGCAAATAGTCGGCAGCCAGCTCCAGCCTGCTTTCGCGCATTTTCTCCACATACACCATGTACTGGCTGGTCAGCTGCGCCATGGGAATATCGAGGATATCGAGATTGTGCTTGCGGATGAGGTAAAGCAACAGGTCCAGCGGGCCTTCAAAAGCTTCCAGGTACACTTCCAGCGCATCGGGCGGAATATAGAGATCCTGCGGGATGGTATCCAGCTGTTCACCATAGATGCGGACATCGAATGCAAGCTGGGTGGACATGGTTAGAGAACGGAATGCAGGCGCACTATCGCCACGAGAGATTGAGTCCGCACACGATTGACAACCTGCATTTTCATAGCCATATCCCCAGTAAAACCAGATATTAAAGTGAAGTCAGCTGAAAATGCCGGCAAACATCGCCAGCAGCAGCATGATGAACGGCATAATAATCTTGGACAAGACGCCGGTGAACATCAGTACCAGCAGAATGATAAAGCCATAACGCTCGACCTGGGCAAATTTGTACGCCATCTGGTTGGGCATCAAGCTGACGGCTATCCGGCCGCCATCCAATGGCGGCAATGGCAGCAGGTTGAGCACCATCAACACCACGTTGACGAGGATGCCCGCCTGCCCCATCAGGCTGAGTGGCATGGCAAAATCACCCGATAGCGTGGTGGAAAATTTATAAACCATCGCCCAGAAGATCGCCATGAGGAAATTGGAGGCAGGCCCTGCGGCCGCCACCCAGCGCATGTCCTGCTTGGGATTGCGCAAGCGCGCATAATCCACCGGCACCGGCTTGGCCCAACCGAACAGGAACCCGGTGCCGGACAGCACCAGCAGGGCCGGGACCAGGATGGTGCCTATCGGGTCAATGTGCTTGATCGGGTTGAGCGTGATGCGGCCCAAGCTTTCCGCCGTGGTATCGCCGAAATAGCGGGCAATGTAGCCGTGCGCTGCCTCATGCACGGTAATGGCGAAAATCACCGGCAAGGCGTAGATGGCAATTTTCTGGATCAGCGTCAGTTCCATCATGCCTCCAATCCGAACGGAGCGGGATCGCCCGCGCCTAGCCTGATCAGGCTAGGCGTGTCCCCTGTGAGGTCGATTACTGTCGTCGGCTCAATCGAGCAAGCGCCAGCATCAATGACCAAGTCCAGTTGGTGCTCCAACCGGTCGCGGATTTCCCACGCCTCGTTCAGAGGCGCTTCATCACCAGGCAGTTGCAGGGTCATGCTGAGCATGGGCTCATTGAGTTCTTCCAGCAATGCCAAGGTTACTGCATGCAGGGGTACACGCAGCCCGACAGTACTGCGCTTGGGATGCTGCAAACGGCGCGGCACCTCGCGCGTCGCCTTGAGGATGAAGGTGTATTGGCCCGGCGTATTGGCCTTCAGCAGGCGGAACTGGCTGTTATCCACCTGGGCATAAGTTGCCAGTTCCGCGAGATTGCGGCATACCAGGGTGAAATGGTGGTCGTCATCCACGCCGCGAATGGCACGAATGCGGTCCTGTGCGTCCTTGTTGCCCAACATGCAGCCCAATGCATAGCTGGAATCGGTTGGATACGCGATCACGCCGCCATTACGCAAAATAGCCGCCGCCTGATTAATCAGGCGTGTCTGCGGGTTTTCAGGATGAATAACAAAATATTGCGCCAAATTGACTCTACCTTAACTGTTAAGTAAGCGGACTTCCGGCCAGTCTTGCCACACTGGCGTACAGCCACGTGGCAAGTCGGGCAGTCGCCCCATTTCCATATAACCATGGCCCGGGCCATGGTAATCCGATCCCATGGAAGATTTCAGCCCGAACATATGCGCAAGCCGCGCATATTCCTGGAACTGCTCTACCGTATGGCTACCGGTCACTACTTCGATGGCGGCACCACCCAGGTTGCGGAACTCTTCCAGCAGCAACAGCATATTGCTGCGCCCGATATCGTAGCGGCCGGGATGCGCGAGCACCGCCACACCGCCGCTGCCATTGATCCAGGCAACCACTTCCTCGAGCGTGGCCCATTCATGTTCGAAATAACCGGGCTTGCCCTTGACCAGGTAACGCTTGAATATACTCTTGATATTCGAGGCGTAGCCCTTTTCCATGAGATAGCGCGCAAAATGCGCCCTGCTGATGATGCCCTGCTTGGCATGGGCATAGGCGCCTTCCAGGCTGCCTTCGATGCCGAATTTTTCCAGGCTTGCCGCGATGCCTTCAGCGCGTACATGGCGTCCCGCGCGGATTTTTTCAAGCCCGCTGCGCAGGGGCTCATAGTCCGTATCCACCCTCAGCCCCACCACATGGATGGTACGCCTGCGCCAGGTAACGGAAATTTCCACACCATTGATAAACTGCATGCCATGCTCTGCCGCCACCCTGGTTGCGGCTGCCAGGCCGGCCGTGTCATCATGGTCGGTCAGCGCCAGCATCTTGACGCCATGCGCGGCCGCATGCTGCACCAGGGCTTCTGGTGCCAGCAATCCATCGGAAACCGTGGAGTGACTATGCAGATCAATAAGGGAAGGCATAAAGGGTAAGGAAGAAGAACGGCTTGTTAGTCTTGCCGAATCATAGCAAAATACCGTATCAACTAAAACCTAACCCCCGGCGCAACCAAAGCGCGCGGTCTGCGGACATCAACATGAAGTTTCTTTACGACTTATTCCCGGTCATCCTGTTTTTCATCGTTTACAAGTTTTTCGGCATCTACGAGGCTACCGCCGCCGCCATTGTCGCCACCATAGGCCAGATCGTCTGGGCCAAGGTCACCAAGGGCAAGGTGGATGGCGCCCTGATCATGAGTGGCGTCATTATCGTGCTGTTCGGCGGCGCAACGCTCTGGCTGCATGACGAAAGCTTCATCAAATGGAAACCCACCATCCTCTACTGGCTGTTTACCATCGGCCTGCTCGTCAGCCCGTGGCTGTTCAAGCGCAACCTAATTCGCAGTTTCATGGAAAAACAGATTTCCCTGCCAGAGCCGATCTGGGGCCGTCTCAACCTGGCCTGGGCTATCTTCTTCCTGTTGCTTGGCTTTCTCAATCTTTATGTCGCGTTCAACTATTCCACCGACCTTTGGGTTGACTTCAAGCTGTTCGGCACCATGGGCCTGATGTTTATTTTTGTGATCGGCCAGACCCTGTTGCTCAACAAGCACATTGCCGAACAGGATAAACAATAATGTGGTACGCCATCATTGCCGAAGATCATCCCAACAGCCTGGAAAAACGCCTGGCAGCGCGGCCGCCTCATCTTGCACGCTTGCAGGCACTGCAGGAGGAAGGCCGGCTGTTGCTGGCAGGCCCGTTTCCCGCCATCGACAGTACCGACCCGGGCCCGGCAGGGTTCACTGGCAGCCTGATCGTAGCGGAGTTTACGAGTTTGGAAGCCGCACAAGCCTGGGCCAATGATGACCCTTTCGTGAACGCAGGCGTCTATTCTGCTGTCACAGTCAAACCTTTTCGCAAAACATTGCCAGCTTGACTGTTGAAAACCGCATGACCCTGATAGAAGAAATCCGCAACAGACTCTCGGTATTGGAGCCAGCCCAGCTGGATATCCGCGATGACAGCGCCTTGCACCGGGGCCATGCGGGCAATAATGGCGGTGGCCATTTTTTTCTGGCCATCACCAGCGCAACATTTTGCGGCAAGTCTCACATCATGCGTCACCGCCAGGTTTATGCGGCATTGGGCGACCTTATCCCGGGGAGGATACATGCGCTGAGCATTCAGGCTTTTGCCACGGATGAACCACGTCCTGTCACAATTGCCTGATACGTTAGCGCATGTTTTTATGACATCAATTTTAACCAGCCAAGGAATTCTCATGAAACTCACTACCAGCGCCCTGATTGCCACGGTCGCCTTCGGTGTTCTGCAACCAGCTTTCGCTGCTGGCGCAAATGGCGGCGTTGCCACAGTCAACGGCAAGCCCATCAAGCAATCCCTTTACGATTACATCGCAAAAGAAGCATCCTCGCGTGGCCAGACCGTGGATGACAACGTCAAGAATGTCATCATCAACAAGCTGATCGGCAGCGAGCTGATCTACCAGGAAGCCCAGCGCACCGGCCTGGACAAGCAACCTGACTACATCGCCAAGGAAGAGCTGACCCGCCGCGAACTGCTGGTCAATTCCTTCCTGCAGGACTACATCAAGAAACATCCCGTCAGCGAGGCCGACACCAAGCTGGCCTACGAGAAATACAAGCAGGAACTGGGCGACAAGGAATACAACGCCCGCCACATCCTGGTGCCGACAGAAGCTGAAGCCAAGGACATCATTGCCCAGCTCGGCAAGGGCGGCGACTTTGCCAAGCTCGCCAAGGAAAAATCCAAGGATCCAGGCTCACAGGAAAAAGGCGGCGACCTGGGCTGGTTTGCCCCCGCTGGCATGGTCAAGCCGTTCAGCGATGCCGTGAGCAAGCTGCAAAAGGGCAAATACACCACAGCCCCCGTGCAAACCCAGTTCGGCTGGCACGTCATCAAACTAGAAGACACCCGCAACACCCAGCCGCCATCCTATGACGACGTCAAGGAAGGCCTGCAAAAGCAATTGCAGCAACGCAACCTGGAAAAGCTCCTGACCGAGTTGCGCAGCAAGGCCAAGATCGAGGCGCCTGCCGGTACAGCCGCCGCTGGTAAATAAGATACTGGCTTGAGGAAAAAGCCCGTCCTGCGGCGGGCTTTTTTTCATGCGCCATCGCCATCCGCGTTACTGTTGCCGTTAACACCTGATTGAAGATACTTGCCGATGAAGCCACACCACATCCACTATGACGTGCGTTTCAATGCGCCGCAAACCCATGTGTTCGAGCTGGAATGCCATATTGCCAACCCAGCGAACGAAGGCCAGCATGTATCGCTTCCCGCCTGGCTGCCCGGCAGCTATCTCGTGCGGGATTTTGCGCGCCATATCGTCAGTATCAGTGCCAGCGCCAATGGCAAGCCGGTAACGCTGCAAAAGCTTGATAAAAGCAGCTGGCAGGCCGCCCCTTGCAAAGGGCCGCTGGCCATCCGCTACCAGGTCTATGCCTATGACCTCTCGGTGCGTACCGCCTATCTGGACCATACCCGTGCCTATTTCAACGGCAGCAGCCTGTTCCTGCAAGTGGCAGGGCAAGAGCATGCCGCTTGCAGCGTGGAAATCCACCATCCAGGCAAGGCCTACGCCGACTGGCAGATCGCCACTACCCTGCCGGCACGCAAGACCGGCAAACATGGTTTTAGCTTATATGAGGCAGAAAACTATCAGGCACTGATAGACTATCCTGTAGAAATCGGCACGCTGGCGATTGCAGAATTCAAGGCCATGGGCGTGCCGCACCGGCTGGTGATTTCCGGCAGTCATAACGCCGACGTCAAGGCTATAAGCCGCGACCTCAAGACTCTATGCGAACACCATATCCGCTTTTTCGGCACAGCCCCGTTCCAGCGTTACGACTTCCTGCTTTATGCCGCGGCAGACAACCAGTACGGCGGCCTGGAGCATAGCGACTCCACCAGCCTGATCTGCCCGCGCAGCTGGCTGCCGGTCAAGCATGAAAAACACGATAAGCAGCAATACCAGGACTTCCTCGGCCTGTGCAGCCATGAATATTTCCACGCTTGGCACGTCAAGCGCATCCGCCCCAGCGCCTTTGCCAGCCCGGACTTGAGCCGCGAGGCTTATACCCGTCTGCTCTGGGTTTTCGAGGGCTTCACCGCGTATTACGACACCCTTGCCCTGGTGCGTTGCGGCCTCATGAACGAACAGGAATATCTAGCTGCATTGAGCAAGGATATCAACCGCTTCCTGCGCACTCCGGGCCGGCAGGTGCAGGCACTGGAAGAATCCAGCTTCGATGCCTGGATCAAGCTCTACAAGCCGGATGAAAACACACCCAATAGCCAGATCAGCTACTACCTCAAGGGCTCATTGGTTGCATTGGCAATGGATTTGAGCCTGCGTCTCAAGGGCCGCTCGCTGGATGAAGTCATGCATGCATTATGGCAACGCTACAGCGATCATGGACAACTGGTTGATGAAGGCAGCATGCAAGCCCTAATCAAGGAGGTTTGCGGAGAAAGGCTTGCGAACCTCTTCCGCGATTGCGTGCAAGGCAGCGATGATCCTCCCTTGAAAAAACTGCTGTCTAGTTTTGGTATTGACCTTGCGCCCTCAGCGACAGGCGATGCCGACCTGGTGCGTCAATGGCTGGGCTTGCAACTCGCGAATGACGAAACCCGCATCGCCCATGTTTTCAATGGCAGCGCCGCTGAGCAGGCAGGCCTGGCCGCGGGAGACGTGATTGTTGCCCATGATAGCCTCAAGGCCAGTGCCAAGAGCCTGAAGCAGCAGCTAAAGCGCGGACGCAAGACCATGGCCTTGCATTTCTTCCGGCGCGATGAGCTCATGACAGCCGAAATCCAGCCGCGTGACCACGACCTTGCAAGCTATGCGCTGACTACCAGCGCCAGGCGCAAGCCGGAACAAGATGCATTGCGGCAGGACTGGCTGGCCGCAAATTGATAAAATAGACAATCGCAATTGCACCGCACAAGGTTCTGACACCCATGACGCCAACTTCCCTGTCCCGCCTGCTCACGCCCGTACGCGCAATTGCGCTGGGCAGCCTCATATGGCTGGCTGGTTTCACCCCTGCCTTCGCCGTTACAGACGAGGAAAAAGCCCAGACCGCCGTGCACATGCTGGACTATGTCAGCGTGGACTATCCCGAATTTGTGCAGAATGGCGAGGTGCTCAACCCCGAGGAGTATGAGGAACAGCTTGAGTTTGCCACCCAGTCAGCCAGCCTGATTGCGGAACTGCCCGCCGTTGACCAGCAAGCAGAACTTTTAAAACAGGCGGAGAAACTGCGGCAACAGATATTGGCCAAGGCAGCAGGCGAAGCCGTATCCGCGACCGCCAACAGCCTGCGCCTCGCTGTCATCCAGGCATACAAGATCACCGTGGCGCCCAAGGACATCCCCGACCTCAACCGCGGCGCCCAGCTTTTCGGCGAAACCTGCGCCGCCTGCCACGGCGCCACTGGCCATGGCGACGGCCCGCTGGCAAAAGGGCTGGAACCTGAACCCAGCAACTTCCACGACCAGGACCGCATGCGCATGCGCAGCATCTATGGCCTTTACAACACCATCACGCTGGGCGTGAATGGCACTCCTATGCAGTCCTATGCGCAACTGCCCGAAACCGACCGCTGGAGCCTGGCTTTTTACGTCAGCACCCTGCGTGCCACCGGAGAGCAGAAAACCGCCGGCGAGCAATTATGGCAACAGGGCCGGGGCAAGGCAGAACTTGGCAATCTAAAGCAACTGGTCATGCAGGCGCCTGCCGAACTGGAAACAGCAGGCCTTGCCGATGTGCAAACTTATCTCGCTGCACAGCCTTCTGCATTACAGGCCTTGGCAGGCAATCCGCTCAATATTTCACGCAGCAAGCTTACCGCCACGCTGGAATCCTACCGCGAAGGCGACTATGCCAGCGCGCGCCAGCATGCGATCAGCGCCTATCTTGAAGGCTTTGAACTAGTGGAAAACAGCCTCAACAATGTAGACAAGGCGTTGCGCCTGGAAGTTGAGCGCGAAATGATGGACCTGCGCAGCGCAATTGCCAAGAACGCCAGCACAGACGAAATCACGGCACAGATCGCCAAGATCAATGACCTGCTGGACGAGGCCGATGAGAAGCTTGGCGCAGGCAGTCTTACCGGCGCTACTGCGTTTGTCAGCTCACTCCTGATCCTGCTGCGCGAAGGCCTGGAAGCCATCCTGATTCTCGCAGCGTTAAGCGCCTTTATCAGCAAGACCGGCAGGCGCGATGCCCTGCCCTATTTCCACCTGGGCTGGATTTTTGCCGTAGTGCTGGGCGGTGTCACCTGGTTTGTGGCGAGCTACCTGCTCACCATCTCCGGCGCAGGCCGCGAAATGACCGAAGGCATCACCGCATTGGTTGCCGCAGCCATGCTGCTTTACGTGGGCTACTGGCTGCACAGCAAATCGCACGCCCACGCCTGGCAGCAATTCATCAGCAGCCATGTAACGGCAGCCCTAAACAAGCGTACCTGGTGGGCCATTGCCGGCGTTTCATTCCTCGCGGTTTACCGCGAACTGTTTGAAGTCATCCTGTTCTACCAGGCGCTCTGGGCGCAAGCGGGACCTGAAGGCCAGGGAGCCGTGGTTGCAGGCATTGTGGCTGCAGCGGTACTGCTGGCTATTCTGTCCTGGGCCATCCTCAAGTACAGCGTCCGGTTGCCATTAGGCAAGTTCTTTGCCACTACCGCAGGTTTGCTGGCGCTGCTGGCCGTTATCTTTGCGGGCAATGGCATTGCCGCGCTGCAAGAGGCCGGCGTGATTACGGCGGAGCGCGTCCATTTCATCAGCGCGCCTTTGCTGGGCATACACCCAACCATCCAGACGCTGACTGCGCAAGGCATTGTGATTGCCCTTATCCTGGCTGGCATGTTGCTAAGCAGGGAACAAGAAAAACGCTAGCACTCGCAAACGAAAAGCCTGGCAGTGCCAGGCTTTTCTGTTTACTTGTCGGTTTACTTGATCCCTAATCCATCTTGACCGCAGAGAATTCCAGCGCATTCCCATCCGGGTCACGGCAGAACAAGGCGGCGCGGCCAGACATGCTCATGGTGTATTCCACGCCGGCCGCATCAAACGCCTGCTTGATTTCCATCACGTCATCGACGGAAAACGCCACATGGTAATCACGACCGCCATGTTCGGGAAGCACCGCGTCAGAATATGGGTTGGGCACTACCATCAGGTGCAATTGATTGGCGCCAATGTCGTACCAAACCCCTTCAAAACTCAGGGGAGGACGTTTGTCGCTAGGCACAAAACCAAGCAGGCCTTCGTAAAAAGCGCGTGAACGCTGGATATCAGCAACGATGATGCCAGTGTGCAGCATCCGGTTGACCTTGATCATATTAGCCTCCTGTCAAGCAACCATTCCGGTTTAAATCGTACGGAACATGAAATAGACAGCACCCACCAAGCATAATCCGGCCCAGAGAAAGTCGAGCTTGACTGGCTGCTGCATATAAAATATCGCAAACGGCAGGAACACCGTCAGCGAAATCACTTCCTGCAATATTTTGAGCTGCGGCAAAGATAAAGCCGTATAGCCAATGCGGTTGGCAGGCACCTGAAAAAGATACTCCACTAGCGCAATGCCCCAGCTTAATAAAGCTGCGATATACCAGGGCTTGTCGTTAAGGTTCTTCAGGTGGGCATACCAGGCAAATGTCATGAAGACATTGGAAACGCTCAGCAGCAACACTGTCTTCAACACCACCGGCATATGGCAGGCTCAGCGGCTAGATTGCCGCTTCGTCAGTCTCGCCGGTACGGATACGGATGATCTGTTCCACTGGCGTCACAAAAATCTTGCCATCGCCGATCTTGCCAGTGCGGGCAGCCTTGATAATGGACTCTACCGCGGTATCGACAATATCGTCAGTCACCACGAGTTCGACCTTGATCTTGGGCAGGAAGTCCACCACATATTCCGCACCGCGATAAAGCTCGGTATGGCCTTTCTGCCGGCCAAATCCCTTGACCTCGGTCACAGTCAAGCCGTTGGCGCCGATCTCGGAAAGCGCTTCACGCACTTCATCGAGCTTGAATGGTTTGATGACAGCCTCGATTTTTTTCATAACTTGATCCTTCTCCTGTTTACTTTCCGTCTTGAAGTGCACTTGCTATTCATTGAACACATACTTATTGGTCAATGGATAGCGCCTATCCTTGCCAAAACCGCGCTGGGTCACCCTTACGCCCACGGGTGCCTGGCGCCGCTTGTACTCATTTCTGTCAATCAGCCTGGTGACCCGTATGACATCCTGCTCGCGGTATCCCAGACCAATAATTTCTTCCCAGCCATAATCATGCTCGACGTACGCCTCCATGATTGCATCCAGCACGGCATAGTCTGGCAGGCTGTCCTGATCGGTCTGCCCGTGGCGCAATTCTGCTGATGGCGGACGCAGGATGATGCGCTCGGGAATCACCCGGCTGATCGTATTGCGGTAATTGGCAAGTTGATAAACCAGCGTCTTGGACACATCCTTGAGCAGGGAAAAACCACCCGCCATATCACCATACAAGGTGGAATATCCAACCGCAATCTCACTCTTGTTACCGGTCGTCAGCACAATACCGCCAAACTTGTTGGAAAGCGCCATCAACAGCGTGCCGCGAATGCGTGCCTGCAGGTTTTCCTCGGCAGTGTCGAATGGCTTGCCTGCAAACGCAGGGGCTAATGTAGCGCAAAACGCTTCAAATAATGTGTCTATCTCCATTTCGCTATAGCGAATATTGAGATTGGCCGCCATGGTACGGGCATCATCCAGGCTGATGGGTGCAGTAAACTCTGAAGGCATCATCACTGCCTGCACCCTGTCTGCGCCAAGCGCATCCACGGCAACGGCAAGCGTCAGGGCAGAATCGATTCCGCCGGACAGGCCCAGCAGCACGCCAGGAAAATTATTCTTCAACACATAATCCCGCAAGCCCAGGCTCAACGCCTGGTAAACCGCGGGTTCCAATTCAGGCACCAGGCTGATTTGAGCGGGCTCGGGAGCGCCATTGCTGAAAGTCACAATGCCTAATGCCTCTGCAAAAGACGGCAACTGCTGGGTCAATGCGCCCTCATCATTCATGACGAAGGAAGCACCATCAAACACCAATTCATCCTGCCCACCCACCAGGTTGGCATAGATAACAGGCAAGCCGGTTTCCTTGATGCGGTCGCGCACAACCTCGTAACGCTCTTTCTGTTTGTCGATATGATAAGGCGAGGCATTCAGCACTAACAGCAACTTTGCCCCGGCATCGCGCGCGCGCCGCGCCGGCTCCGGCCCCCAGACATCGGCGCAGATCACAATACCCAGTTTGTGTCCCTGGTGCTCAATGACCAGGGCTTCGCTGCCCTCACTGAAATAGCGCACTTCATCAAATACGCTGTCATTGGGCAACAGTTCCTTGTGGTAGGTATGAGAGACCTTGCCCCCTTCAATTACCGAGGCTGCGTTATAACAATTGCCAAGATGTTTGCGCGGATGGCCAACCACTACGGTTAGCTGCGGAGGAAGCGCAAGCGCCAATGCTTGCAGTGCACGCTCACAGGACAGGTTGAAATCATTGCGCAGCAAAAGATCCTCAGGCGAATAACCGGACAACACCAGTTCCGGGCAAAGCAGCAAGCTGGCCCCCGCAGCCTCGGCACGCCTGGCATAGTCGATGATCTTGGCACAGTTACCTGCAAGATCACCTGCCGTGGCATTGATTTGAGCAATCGCAATCTTCATTTCAGGCTTGCCACTCAGTAGGTACAAATGAAAAGCTGCTGCGCTTAATAGCTGCCACCCGCATCCTTGATCAGCTGCACAATTTCAGGCTTCTTGCCTTTCAAGGCATACACCAGGGCGGTCAGACCATATTGATCCCGCACCTTGACATCCGCCCCACTGGTGAGCAGCAACTTGACCAGTTCAACATTGCCATCGCTCACCGCGTATTGCAGGATAGGCGTGCCCTCGGAATCCTTGTGATTGACATTGGCCCCCCTGTCAAGCAACAGCTTGGCAACATTGGTTTGGGATTTCTTCACCGCCCAGGCCAGCGCCGTCCATTTTGTCTTGTCCTGGTCATCCACCTTGGCACCTTTATCGAGCAATAACCCTGTTGCCTCGGTATTGCCCTCACGCGCAGCATACATCAGCGCAGTCAGGCCGAAACGATCGCGTGCCGCGATATCGGCACCCTCTGTCAACAGGGTATTGATCGTGCCAAGATCGCCATTTCTTGCGGCATACATGAGAATGCTCTTGCCGTCATCACTCTTGCTGCTTGGGTCAATGCCATGTTGCACCAGCAGGCCGACCATTTCGCTATAGCCTGACGTCGCCGCCATGCCGAGCGCGCTCCAACCGGATTCGTCGCGCACTCTGGCATCGGCGCCATGCTCAAGCAGCACCTTGGCCGTGGCAACAAAATTCTTCTTGGCTGCAAACATCAGGGCCGTCCAGCCGCCTTCATCCTTGGCGTTGATATCGGCACCCTTCTCCAGCAAGGCCCGCGCCACATCTGCCTTATCCTTGCGCGCCGCATACATCAGGGCGGTGATACCCTCTGCATCCCGGGTGTTGGGGTTCACGCCGCTGTTGAGGAGCGACTTGACGGTTGCCACGTCCCCCTTTGACGAAACCGTCAGCAGATAAGGCACCTGGTCCTGCGCAACGGCTGGCATGCCAGCCATACCCAGTAAGGCACTACAGAGCACCACAGCAGTTAAATGACGCAACATAATGTTTCCATGGCTGATAAAGATTGAACCCGCATTGTCCTGCTTACTGCTTGGCCTTGATGGCGGCCTGCACTGCCTCGCCCAGTCCTGCCGGCGAGCTTGCCACCACGACCCCGGCCTGCTCCAGCGCCCTGATCTTGTCTGCCGCCTTGCCGCTACCGCCGGAAATAATCGCACCAGCATGGCCCATGCGCTTACCTGCAGGCGCAGTCTGCCCGGCAATATAACCTGCCACCGGCTTGGTGACATGCTGCTTGATGTATTCAGCCGCCGCCTCTTCATCGCTGCCGCCGATCTCGCCCACCATGATGATGGCCTCGGTTTCCGCATCAGCCTCGAACAATTCCAGGCAGTCGATGAAATTCATGCCGCGAATCGGGTCGCCGCCAATACCGACGCAGGTGGATTGCCCCAGGCCCAGCGCTGTCGTCTGGTGCACAGCTTCATAAGTCAACGTGCCGGAACGGGACACGATGCCGACCTTGCCACGCAAGTGGATGCTGCCGGGCATGATGCCGATCTTGCATTCATCCGGTGTGATCACGCCTGGGCAATTGGGCCCTACCAGGCGCGCACCGTTGGCCTTGAGCGCCGCCTTGACGTTGAGCATGTCCAGCACCGGAATGCCTTCCGTGATACAGACAATCAGTTCAATGCCTGCATCACAGGCTTCCAGGATGGAATCCGCCGCAAATGCAGGCGGTACATAAATCACCGAGGCATTGGCACCGGTTTCACTCACCGCTGCCCGCATGGTATTGAAAACGGGCAAGTCGAGATGGCGTTGACCGCCCTTGCCCGGCGTGACGCCGCCCACCATCTTGGTGCCATAGGCCAGCGCCTGTTCGGAGTGGAATGTGCCCTGCTTGCCGGTAAAGCCCTGGCACAGCACCTTGGTATTGTTATTGACCAGTATTGCCATTATTTACGCCTTTACTGCTGCAACTGCCTGCTGGGCAGCATCGGTCAGCCCGGCAGCAGAGATAATCGATAAACCGCTTTCACTCAGCATCTTGCGGCCAAGTTCAACATTGGTGCCTTCCAGGCGCACCACGACAGGAATCTGGATGCCGACTTCCCTGACCGCAGTAATGATGCCTTCGGCAATGATGTCGCAGCGCATAATGCCGCCGAAGATATTGACCAGGATGGCCTTGACATTGGGATCGGCGAGAATGATCTTGAATGCGCGCGCTACTGTGGTCGCGGTCGCGCCACCTCCCACATCGAGGAAGTTGGCTGGCGCGCCACCATGCAATTTGATGAGGTCCATGGTCGCCATCGCCAGACCGGCGCCATTCACCATACAGCCGATATTACCGTTGAGTGCGATATAGTTGAGCCCGGCGTTGTGAGCCTCTGCCTCCTTGGCATCATCCTGGCTCCAGTCGCGCTGCTCCGCAAGCTCGCGGCGACGGTAGAGCGCGTTGTCGTCCACGCTCATCTTGCAATCCAGCGCCACCAATGCGCCTTCCGCGGTCACGATCAAGGGATTGATCTCAAGCAAGGCCAGGTCATTTTCCTTGAACAAACGGTACAGCCCCTTAGCAAGACGGGTGAATGCTGCAATCTGGTCGCCTGCCAGGCCAAGTGCAAAAGCGATATTGCGCGCCTGGTAATCCACCAGCCCATTGAGCGGATCACAGACCTCCTGCAGAATTTTCTCAGGGCTGTCCTTGGCAATCTCCTCGATCTCCATGCCGCCGGCCGCAGAGGCCACCAGCACCACGCGTTCCAGAGAACGGTCGACCAGCATGGATACATAAAGCTCACGTGCAATCGGCAGGGTTTCCTCCACCAGCACTTTCTCTACAGGTTGGCCATCCGGAGCATTTTGATAGGTGACCAAACGCTTGCCAAGCAAACTGACGGCAATATCCTGCACCTCATCCAGATTGCGTACCAGCTTGACCCCACCCGCCTTGCCGCGCCCGCCGGCATGCACCTGGGCCTTGACCACCCAGGCATCCCCTTCCAGGGCTCTTGCAGCTTCCACCGCTGCCTGGGCCGTTTCCGCCACCTGGCTGCGCGGCACGGTAACACCGTAACGCTGCAATAAAGCCTTGGCCTGATACTCATGCAGATTCATGTTTCTACTTTTGTGATGGACTAATAGCGTATTTTCGCGCAAATCCCCTTATTGCGCCAGCTTGGCTGGCCGGCAGCAAGATGAAGTCCGGCAATACGCCAGGCCATGTATAATTAAGTCCAACTTTTTCCATCCCGACAGTTTCTCATATGCGCCTCGTCATTCAGGGCCCAGTTATCAGCTTCCAGCAGCTAGCCCACATTCACCAGCTTACAAGCGCCAGCCACCACCAGCAGTTCATCCAGACCGGCGAGCATGCCTACACCCTGCCCAACCAGCAGGAAATTCCCCGGGAACTGCATGCTTTCTGCCTGGAACAAAATATCGATATAGCCCTGGTGGACGACAGGCACACGCTGAATAACCTGGGCCTGGCCGTGATGGACATGGATTCCACCCTGATCACCATAGAATGCATAGACGAGATTGCCGACATGCAGGGCCTCAAGCCGCAAGTCGCTGCGATTACTGAAAGCGCCATGCGTGGCGAGATCGAATTTGCCGAGAGCCTACGCCGCCGCGTGGCACTGCTACAGGGGCTGGATGCATCGGCATTGCAACACGTGATTGATGAACGCCTTCAATTGACCCCCGGCGCCCAGGCCTGGATTGCCGCCTGCAAGCAGCACAATATCAAGACCATGCTGGTCTCAGGCGGCTTTGACTTCTTTGCCGATCGCGTCAAGGCAATGCTGGGCCTGGACGTTGCCCGGGCCAACTCACTTGAGATCGTAGATGACAAGCTGACTGGCCGTTTACTCGGCAATATCGTCGATGCCCAGGCCAAGGCCGATTACCTGGAACGCTTCCGCCAGGAACTCGGTCTCAGGCATGACCAGGTGGTCGCCATCGGCGACGGGGCCAACGACCTCAAGATGATGTCAGCCGCAGGCTGCGGGGTTGCCTATCATGCCAAGCCCGTTGTCCAGCAACAGGCTACCTATGCCCTCAATCATGTCAACCTGGAAGGACTGGTGTATTTGTTTACTCCATTGTCCGCGTCTTCAGCTCAAACTTGTCATTAAGGAATTGTCTATGTTGTCAAAACTACTGCGCCTGCCAACACTCTTGATGCTGCTGGCGGGTTCCATCTCCGCCATGGCGCAACCGCTAGCCGAAATCCAGACCAATCAGGGATTGATTGTGGTAGACCTCAATAGCGAGAAAGCCCCCAACAGCGTTGCGAACTTCATCCGCTATGCCAAGGAGGGCCACTACGAAGGCACCATCTTCCACCGCGTGATTGCAGGCTTCATGATCCAGGGCGGCGGCATGGATACCAACTTCGAACTCAAGCCTACCCACCCGCCGATCAGGAACGAGGCCGACAACGGCCTTACCCATGCCACCGGCACAATTGCCATGGCGCGTACTGGCGACCCGCACTCGGCTACAGACCAGTTCTTCATCAATGTTTCCAACAATGCGTCGCTCAATTTCAGCGAACGTTCGGAAACCGGCTGGGGCTACACGGTATTCGGCCGCGTGGTCAAGGGCATGGATGTGGTGCAGCGTATCGCGCTGATGCCGACCGATGGCGGCGATGCGCCCTTCCAGAACATCATCATCGAATCGGTCACGATCAAGGAATAACCCGTCCGCTTGCCTGCAACAAACAAGAGCAAGCATTTCATTACCTGAACAGGCTTTAGGGCTGCATTGTGGCTATCAGGCGCCCCAGGGTCCTGAATGCCTGTTCCACGTCTGCATCAACCGGCTTGCTGTAATTGATGCGAATGCAATGGCAGCATTGGTGCCTGGCAGAGAAAATCGGGCCTGGCGCAATGCTGACTCCCTGCTCCAACGCCTGCTGGAACAAGGCTAGCGCATCGACATAGTCCGGTAATGCCACCCAGAGGAAATAACCGCCATTGGGACGCGTCACCTGCGTTTCCGGCGGGAAATATTGCGCAACCAAGTGCAAATATTGGTGCTGCTGCAACTCAAAGCGCGTGCGCAGCTTGCGCAAATGGCGGTCATAGCCGCCATGCTGCAGGAAATCGGCAATCGCCGCCTGGGCAATCGTGCTGGTCGACAATGAGGTGATTACCTTGAGCCGCTCGACTTCACGCTCAAAGCGCTGCGGCAGCAATGTCCAGCCTATGCGGTAACCCGGCGCCAGGGTTTTGGAGAATGAACTGCAATGCATGACATAGCCTTCGCTGTCATAGGCTTTGGCGGGCTTATGCTCCTGGGTGCCAAAATACAGCTCGCCATAGACGTCATCCTCGATCAACGGAATCTGGTAGCGCGTCACCAGTTCGACCAGCGTCTGTTTACGTTCAGCCGGCATGGAAACCCCCATGGGGTTCTGGAAGCTGGTCATGCTCCAGCAGGCGCGTATCGGGCATTTCTCCAGCATTTGCTGCAAATAATCCAGGTCCATGCCTAACACCGGGTCCACCGGAATTTCCACAGCCTTGAGCTGCAAGCGTTCCAGCGCCTGTAAGCAGCCATAGAATGCCGGCGACTCTATTGCCACCAAGTCACCTGGCTTGGTCACCGCCTCCAGGCACAAATTCAGCGCCTCGAATGCACCATTGGTAATGACGATGCTATCAATATCAGCCTCGATACCCTGCATGAGATAGCGCCGTGCAATCTGCCTGCGCAGGTCGTGGTTGCCAGGCGGCAGGGACTCGACAATAGCGGCCGGCCCCATATCCCGCGTGACATGCGCCAACGAGCGCGAGAGGCGTTCAAGTGGGAACAATGCAGGCCAGGGGAAGGCTGAACCCAGCGGTACGGTATCGGGGTCCTTGATCGAGCCCAGGATGGAGAACACCAAGTCAGAAATACTGACCGCGGTACTTTCCTGTTCTGGCAAAGGGGTGCTTTTTGATGCCAGCTGCCTGATCGCATGATTGCTGACGTAATAGCCGGATTTGGGCTGGGCGCGGATAAGGCCGAGGTTTTCCAGTTCGTAATAAGCCCTGAAGACAGTTGCCGGACTCAGCTTGTGGTTGAGGCAGGCCTGACGCACAGAAGGTAGTTTTTCTCCAGGTGCCAACACGCCGGAGCGAATGGCAGTCGCAACGTCATGCACCAGTTTTTCATAAAGTTTCATGCCGGCTGCCATTCGTACATTGTTCCAGAAGCCAAAACGACAACGGGGCACCAGGCCCCGTTTTTCAGATCAATCAAGCTGCCGGCGCGAGAACGTCAGCGTGGCATTGGTACCGCCAAAACCGAAACTGTTGGAAACAGCGGTCTGGATATTGGCATTATCAATGCGCTCGCGCACTATATTGAGCCCTTCGGCTGCGGGGTCGAGATTCTCGATATTGGCTGAAGCCGCAATGAAATTGTGCTCCATCATCAGCAAGGTATAAATTGCTTCATTGACGCCAGCCGCCCCCAGCGCATGGCCGGATAGCGACTTGGTCGAAGCAATCGCAACATCGCTACCGCCAAACACGGCACGAATCGCCTCCAGCTCCTTCACATCGCCGACAGGTGTGCTGGTGCCATGGGTATTGATGTAATCCACCGGGCCCTCAACATCCTGCAAGGCCAAGCGCATGCAACGCTCTGCGCCTTCTCCGCTAGGCGCTACCATATCGTAGCCATCAGAGGTGGCGCCATAACCGACGATTTCGGCATAGATCTTTGCACCACGCGCCTTGGCATGCTCGTACTCCTCAACCACCACAATGCCGCCACCGCCAGAAATCACGAAACCATCGCGATCCACATCGTAAGTACGCGAGGCTTTTTCAGGCGCGTCATTGTACTTGCTCGACAATGCGCCCATCGCATCGAACATGAAGGACAAGGTCCAATGCTCTTCTTCACCACCACCGGCAAAGACAATATCCTGCTTACCAAGCTGGATCTGCTCCACGGCAGCACCAATACAGTGGGCACTGGTAGCGCAGGCAGAGCTGATGCCATAGTTGATACCCTTGATTTTGGCACCGGTCGCGAGACATGCGGAAACACCGCTTGCCATCGCCTTGGTCACCATATAGGGGCCGACACGGCGCACGCCTTTGGCACGCAGAGTATCAACTCCAGACAGGATATTCTCATGTGAAGCGCCGCCCTGGCCCACGATCAGGCCAGTGCGCACATTCGAGACCAGTTCGGGCGGCAAGTTGGCATCTGCAATGGCTTCCTGCATGGCCAGCCAGGCATAGGCATGCCCATTGCCCATAAAGCGCAACAGCTTGCGGTCAATGAGGGCTTCCAGGTCAAGGTTCTCAATCGAGCCAGCGACATGCGAGCGCAGGCCCTGATCAACATATTCCTGTTGAAAGCGAATGCCTGAACGGCCTGTTTTCAGGCTATCCAGGACTTCAGATTTGTTGTTACCAAGACTGGACACCACGCCCATCCCGGTGACGACGACACGACGCATTGCGTGCTCTCCTACATTAATTCATCAATACCAATATGCTATCAGCAGAATATGACTGCTAGAAATTATCGGTGCGTGTAAACAGGCCAACCCGTAGATCATTGGCAGCGTAAATCTCACGCCCGTCAATTTCCATATGGGCATCGGCAATACCCATTACCAGTTTGCGCATGATCACGCGTTTCAAATCGATGCGGTAGGTAATCAGCTTGCCGGTTGGCAATACCTGGCCGGTAAATTTTACCTCGCCCGAGCCCAATGCGCGTCCACGGCCCTTACCGCCCATCCAGCCCAGATAGAAACCTACCAGTTGCCACATAGCGTCAAGACCCAGGCAACCCGGCATCACGGGGTCGCCCTCGAAATGACAGTTAAAGAACCAGAGATCCGGCCTGACATCAAGCTCAGCCACGATCTGCCCGTGACCATATTGGCCTCCATCTTCTGTAATGGAGACGATACGGTCAAACATCAACATCGGTGGCAAGGGCAATTGCGCATTACCTTCGCCGAACATTTCGCCACGCCCACAGGAAAGCAACTCTTCAAAGGTAAAACTATTCTGTTTTTGCATTTAGTTATTCTGTACTTATCAATCCCGTTATTTTCGCCTGAATTGCTATTTAACAAAAGCCCTAAGCAAAGAAAGTGTTAAGAAATCTCGCCAAGTTCACCCCTATTTCCATGATTGTAGTATGCCTTTAATGCTAATACATCAGACCTGCACTCAAACTATACAGATCTGTTTACACTATGAATTAAAACCCATACCATACGGGAAATTTTCCCCACCAACCCAACCTTAACTACTGGAATCGACCACATGAGTGACCGTCAACTGGACGACTGGCGTGCGCAGGCATTGCAACTGGAAAATGAAGTCAATCAGGTTGTTGTCGGCCAGGCTGGCGCGGTACGCCTGATCACCACGGCCATCTTTGCGCGTGGCCATGTACTGCTGGAAGGCGATGTCGGCGTGGGCAAGACCACACTGTTACGCGCATTCACGCGCGGCATCGGTGGCGGTTACCAGCGGGTGGAAGGCACCATAGACCTGATGCCCAACGACCTGGTCTACCATACCTACCTCGGCGATGACGGACGCCCGCATGTGAGCCCAGGGCCATTGTTGTCACACGGCACCAACCTGTCGGTATTTTTCTTCAACGAAATCAACCGCGCCCGTCCGCAAGTACACTCGCTGCTACTGCGCGTGATGGCTGAACGCACGCTATCGGCCTTCAACCGTGAACATCATTTTCCGCATATGCTGGTGTTTGCAGACCGCAACCAGGTGGAAAAAGAAGAAACCTTTGAAATTCCTTCAGCAGCGCGCGACCGCTTCATGATGGAAATCCCCATCGTGGTGCCTGCCAATATCGACACGATGGAATCCCTGATTTTTGATACCCGCTTCCATGACGTGGATGCCCTGGTGGACAAGGTTGCGCCTGGGATCCTGCAGTTTGACGGCCTCAACGAAGTAGCCGCTCTGATCCAGTCCAGCATCCAGGCCAGCCCCACCTTGCGCCGCTACACACTGGATTTGTGGCTGGCAACCCGCAGCCCGGCCGATTACGGGCTCAAGGTGGAAGGCGTGGACATCAAGCGCCTGGTGATTGCAGGCGCCAGCCCGCGCGGCATTGCCATGATGATGCGTGCCGCGCGCGTGAACGCCTGGCTCAACGGGCGCGAGGCAGTACTGCCGGAGGATATTCATACCGTGTTCCACGAAACCATTGCGCACCGCATGGTATTCAATCCCATCTATGAAATGCGCCGTACCGAAATCGCGCGCGAGCTGCTCAGCCAGACCATCCGCACCATCAGTGCGGCCTGACCCCATGAATGCGCTTGCCAAGGAATTCACCTACCAGATCGGCTGGCGCTCACGCGGCCGCCATCCTGGCCGCCATGCCAGCTCCCAGCGCGGGCTGGGGATGGATTTTGTCGGGCACGCCCCCTTGATCGCTTACCCCGACCCGCGCCGTATCGATATGCGTCTCAGCCTGCGCGACCCGATGGAGCAGGTCTATGTGCGCATCTACAACCAGCGCAGTGCCGTTCCCATTTTTGTCGCCTGTGACTTGTCAGGCTCCATGGGATTTTCCGGCCACTTCAACAAACTGGCGATTGCCGCAGAAATCACTGCATCTGCTGCACAGTCTGCTTCACGCGTCCACGATCCGTTCGGTTTTATCGGCTTTGACGAGGATATCCTCGAGGAATGGCTGAGCCCCTCCAGTGTCAGGGTTCAAAGTGCCTACATGCTGGCAGAAAGGCTGCAACACTATCGCCCCCCGCATGTTGGCGGCAACGGCATCCTCCAAATCAGCCATCACCTGCCCCGCGAACGTTCCCTGGTGCTGCTGGTGTCGGATTTCCACATGCCGCTGGACATTCTGGAAGAAGCGCTGATCTCCCTGCAACGGCACCACGTGGTGCCGGTTGTGCTGTGGGATACAGCTGAATACAAAGCCATCCCTGAATTCGGCCTGACCCATGTCACCGATAGCGAAAGCGGCGAGAAACGCACCTTGTTATTGCGCAAAGCCACCCATGCCCGCATCCAGGCTGCATTTGCAGAACGCCATGAAGCGCTCAACCAACTGTTCATGCGCTACGACCTGCCGCCATTCTTCATTGAGCAAGGCTTCGATGCGGATGCCCTGACCGAATATTTCTACCAGTTTGTCAGGAAATGATCATGCTTGGATACCATAGATTGAACATATTGCTGCTGGTACTCTGCCTGGCCAGTCCCCTGGCATGGTCTGCCGATGAAACCGGCAAGGCCGCAGAACTGCCGCCAGTCACTATCACCGCGAACAACCCGGCGCGCGAGGTTGGCTACCACATCGGCGACATCCTGACGCGCACAGTCACGCTCAAGGTCTCCGACCAATACCAGATTTTGCCGACCTCCCTGCCCATCCCCGGCAACCAGAAGCGCTACCGCAACAAGGAGCAAGGCATAGAGATCTATGCCAGCAAGCTCAGCGAGTCGCACCGCGACGGCCAGAATATCTACACGCTGGAACTGAGCTACCAGGTATTTACCTCCAGCATCGTCGCCAAACCGGCCGCGCTGCCTCCCGAATTCGTGAAATTTTCAGGCAATGGCAAACAGTTCCAGGTGCGCATCCCCAGCTGGAATTTCCGCATCTCGCCGCTTGCGGTCTATGGCTCAGTCAATGTCAGCAAAGACATGAGCCCACTACGCGGCCCATTACTCATCAGCGCTGACAAGCACCGCCAGACCATGGTTGCAGCACTTGCCATACTAAGTCTCAGCCTGCTGGGCTTGTTATATATTCTGGGCAACCGTGCATGGCTGCCGCGCATGGGCGGGCCGTTTGCCAGAGCCTACCGGGAGGTCAGGAAAACCAGCGCGGATAACACTGGCCTGGAAACAGCAATCAGCAGGCTACACCAGGCCTTCAAGCAAAGCTGCGGTCAAAGCGTATTCAGCGCCGACGAGATCATCCAACTCAAGCCTGCATTCACTCCACTCAAGGATGATATCGAACGCTTCTTCCGGCTGTCGCGGGCAGTGTTTTTCGATAGCGCCGAACAAGGCACGCCAGACAATCCTAATCCATGGTTACGCCAGTTCAGCCGCCGCTGCCGCGACATTGAGCGAGGGATGAAGTAAGTGAACTTCACGCATGCCTGGCTGCTTATGCTGCTACCACTCAGCCTGGTGCCTTTGCTGCTGGACCGTCGGCATAGCCGCAGTTACTCATGGCTCGGCCTGCTGCCACGCGACCGGCTTTCGGAATGGCTGGGCATATTGCTCAAGATACTCGCGGCGCTGGCCTTGTGCTTCATGCTGCTGGGTGCTGCCGGACCGGCCACCGATGCCCAATACATCGAGCGCATCGGCCAGGGTGCCCAACTGGTGCTGGTCATAGACCGCAGCGCCAGTATGGACGACCCGTTCGCGGGCGCGGAAACCAGCGGCGTCGCCGGTGAATCGAAGGCAGCAGCGGCAGAGCGTCTCATCACGCGATTTGTGCAAGAGCGCAGCAACGACATGTTCGGCATGGTCACCTTCAGCAACTCGGCCATGCATGCGCTGCCGCTCACGGACAACCGTGAGGCCATCCTTGCCGCAATCCGTGCGGCAGGCGGATCCGCCCTGTTCCAGACCAATATCGGCAGCGGCCTCACCACAGGTTTAGCGCAATTCGACAAAACGCCGGACTCAGGCTCGCGTGCCATCATCCTGCTTTCCGATGGCGGTGGACGCATTGGCGCCAATACCCAGCAGAAAATCCGCGACTGGCTTGAACGCATGAACGTGACCTTGTACTGGATCGTGCTGCGCCAGCCTGGCGCAACCAGTATCTTCGATACAAGCTACAAACCGCCTGAAGACCAACCGCTGCCCGCAGCCCTTGAGCTTAACGATTTCTTCAAGACGCTGCGTACCGGTTACCAGGCCTATGAAGCCGAAGACCCGAAATCGCTGGCTGCTGCAATTGAAGATATCAACCGCAAGGAAAAGAAACCCATCCGCTATCAAGAGGAAATTCCCGGACGTGATTTCTCACCCTATTGCTATCTGCTTGCAGCAGCGCTGCTGTCATTGCTGTTGTTGGCAAAACTCATTGAGGTAAGAACATGGCACTGAGCACCAAGAAACTGACCCAGGGGCTGGCACTCCTGGCGCTTGCCTCTGCCGGAGTTGCCGCATGGCAGGCCTATCAAATCCAGGACATCCGCGCTTTCAACCAGGCAATCCAGGAAGGCAAGACACCCGCCACGCGCCAGGACAGTTATGAAGCGAAATTTTCCGTGGCCTACTGGCAAGCGCACAATGGGCGATACCAGGAGGCAACACAGCTATTCGGCCAATTGCTGGAGAAAGGTGATGACGCGCAGAAATCCGCGGTGCAATTCAACACCGGCAATATCTTCTTCCTGCGAGGGCTGGCAGTCAACGGCCGCGACATCACGGTGCGCGACGAGACCGAATATCTCCTGAATCAGGCGCGCACGGCCTACGAGCAATCCCTGCGTCTGGACAACAGCTTCTGGGATGCGCGCCACAATCTGGACCGCGTGCTGAGCATGCTGCCTGCCAGCCCCACGCCTGGCGTTGGCGAGTCAGATTCTCCCGGCCTGATCATGGGCAACATTCCAGTCGGGCTGCCATAAACATCATCATGCGCCTACTCACGCGACTACGGCCCTTCCTCCACCGTGACACCCTAATGCCAGCGCTGGCGCTGCTACTGTTGCTGATTGCAGCCTTCAAGCCGTCCATCCCCGTGCCACGCAATATCTACAGCACCATGCTGGTCATCGACATCAGCCAGAGCATGAATACCAAGGGCATGGTGTGGCGCGGTGAGGATATTTCACGCCTGGAATATACCAAGCACCTGGCACATCAGCTTGTTGCCAGCATGCCTTGCGGCAGCCGTGTCAGCCTGGCCTTTTTCTCCGGCCTCAGTGTCGCCGCGCTTTACACCCCGATCGAAGTCTGCGAGAACTATGCCGCCATCCAGGACACCATCGCCCGCACAGAATGGCGCCAAGCCTGGTCCGGCAATACCCGCCTGCGCGAAGGCGTGGACTCGCTGGGACGCTTGTTGCGCACCATGCCCGAACCCACCCAGGCCATCTTCTTCACCGACGGCGAAGAAGCCCCGCGCCTGCATGCCTTCAACACCCGCGAACTCAGCAACTTCCAGAAAGTCGGCGACTGGCTGCTGGTCGGCATCGGCAGCAAGCAACCGCACCCCATCCCGAAATACGATGAAAACAACAAACTATTGGGCTACTGGTCAGCAGAAAATTTCGTACTACAACCTGGTGTTGCCCAGATTTCACAACAAAACCTCGGCACGCGCGACAAGGGCACGGCGACCACAGAAAACGACCGTTACCAGTCCACGCTGGATGAGGAATACCTGCTCGAGCTGAGCGATGAAATCGGTGCTGCCTATGTCAACGGCGACCGCTTCGAGGATGTCAAAGCCGCCATGCACAAACTCAAGCCCAGCCGACGCGACTTCGCCCCCATGCACATCGACTGGCTGCTTGCGCTTGTCGCTGGAGGATTGGTGCTTGCCTCTTATACCCCGCAACGGTTGAGGAAGCTGCTCCAGCGCGTCTTGCATCGCAAGGCGGCATAATAAGCCGCCAACTGCGCCCAAGCCTCGACAAACACATCCTCGGCCAGTATGCTACCGGCAGCGATCCAGAAGTGACACATCCTTACGGCAAGCGCGGCGCACAGGCGCGAAACTGGAAGTCAGGGCTGGCCTAAAGCAAAGGCGACGAATTGTATGCATTGCAGGCCAATGCCATGCTATTGAGGTAACAGCCAGATCCATGAATAGGTATTTGGGTGTTCCTTGATTAGGCCAGGCTGTTTTCCGCGCAACGCATGTTGCCGTGTGGCTGGAAAGCCATCCACCGCAGCGCATCGAGGCAAGTTTTTATGGAATTCAAGGACTACTACCAGATCCTGGGCGTGGACAAATCAGCCAGCGCCGACGACATCAAGAAAGCCTTCCGCAGGCTGGCCCGCAAATACCATCCCGACGTGAGCAAGGAACCCGATGCCACGGAGCGCATGGCCGAGGTGAACGAGGCCAACACCGTACTGTCCGACCCCGAGAAGCGTGCGGCCTACGACAGCGTGGGCGCGCAGAACTGGGCGGCTGGCGCCCGCTCAGGTGACGATGTGCGGCCGCCCCCGGGCTGGAACGAGGGCTTCGAGTTCTCCGGCGGCGATGGGAATGCCGAGGCCTTCCGCCACGCCTTTCATGGCCAGTTCGGCAGCGAAGCCGGCGAATACAGCGATTTCTTCGAGCAGTTATTCGGCCGCGCCGGCCGCTTCCAAGCCGGCCGCCGTCATGGCCAAGGCTCAACCCAGATGCGCGGCGAGGACCGCCACGCCCGTATTGAACTGGAGTTGATCGACGCCTACAAGGGCACCGAGCGCAGCATCACGCTGCACGGCGTACGGCTGGACGAACAGGGCCAGCCCCCCGTACCCGAGGAGCGAACGCTGCAAGTCAAGATTCCGAAGGGCGTGAAGGAAGGCCAACTCATCCGCTTGACGGGCCAAGGCAGTCCCGGCTTCGGCGGTGGCGCTGCGGGCGACTTGTTCCTGGAGGTACATTTCCGTCCTGACACGCACTGGCGCATCGATGGCCGCGACGTCACGAGAAATTTATACGTCACGCCCTGGGAAGCTTCGCTGGGCGGCAGCGTACAGGTCACTACACCCGACGGTGCCGTGGTCGAGGTCACCGTGCCCGCCGGCTCCGGCAGCGGCCGCAAGTTGCGCCTGAAAGGGCGCGGCATTCCTTCGGCCAGTGCCCCGGGCGATTTGTACCTGGAGCTGGACATCGCCGTGCCTGGCACCATCACTGATGCGCAGAAGGCAGCCTGGAGCGCCCTGGCCGCCGCCTACCCCGGCTTCGATCCGCGCTGAACCTTACCTGTGGAGCTATCCCATGACCACCAACATCCCTACTACCTCCGTACCCGCTGAACTGACCGAACTGCTGGACGACGCCGCACTGACACTGGAACAACTGGCCCGCGGCGTGCGCCAGGCACCCGAATGGGTGCTTACCCACGTCAAAGCCGGCGTGCTCCACCCCGCCCACGGCCAGGCTGCCGCCGAATGGCGGTTTGCCAGCGCCACCCTGCTGCGTGCCCGCCGCATTGCCAACCTGGAGCACAGCTTCGATGCCGACCCGCAACTGGCCGCTCTCACCGTCGATCTAATGGAAGAAGTGGCGGCGCTGCGCCGGCAACTGACGCAGTTTTGAGTTTCCAATCCGGTAGCAATAATCAATGAGCATTGCACCGCAAATACATAGAGGACATCCTGCTCAGGCATAGACTATGACTATGCTCTCAATGGAGATTCGATCTGTCCTCAGCCTGCGTAGGACACAAGAGATTAATGTGCTTTATAAGAGATGCGGCGCAATGCCTGTTGGTGCGCCCTACTTGGTAGGAACACCAGGCAACCAAGCTACCTCCTCAATGCATTACAATCCATCCCCTATTCTTATTGCCAGGAAATAGTATGAAGTTAGTTGCAGTTGTCCTATCAATATGGCTGATGGCATTCCAAGGCCAAGCCAATGCAAACTCATATACGGATAAAAAAATATTCGAAGAGGATGCCAAGCAAGATATATTGAAAGAACAGTCCAGCCGTGAAGATATCCAATTCAGGGGGCTGCTTGTAACTGAATTCAGCGATAGCCTAAACCTCTGCGGCGAGGTCAATAAGTCAGGTGAACCAGAATGGGTTCGCTTCGTCAAAATTTACGATAAAGAAACTGAAAATCTTAATTCGATATGGATAGAGCCGGGTGAGGCCCTATCAGAAGTAGAAGAGTTCAAAAAGAACCAATTCGAAAACTATTGGGATCGCCGCTGCTCAAGTATAAGATGATCCTCGGAAATGACTAAGCCCTATTGCGAGGGCTTTGTTTTAGCTATTGTGTGTCCTTGACATTACGTAATCCTAACCTACACCACGCCATGAATAATCTCACGCTGCCGTTTCAGGCATTGCCCAATTGTTGATTGAAATTCGGGTGTTGCGCCAAAGGATGCAGCGATCGAAGTGAGATGCTGCTGTACGGTAGTTTCAATCTCTTGAATGATGGTTGCGGCATCCTGTTGATTGATGCCGAAGGCTGGTGATACTTCCAATGCCAGGCGAATGCTGGAGTGCTGTTGACCGGGTGTGATGGCAAGTTCCTGGTAACCGAGGTTCCTGAGTTGCATTTCGATATCGAATGCCGGAGCAAGGCGATATTGCCCATGGCCGACATGCAGCATGCCATGATTCTTGACGTGATCGTCTGTATTGTCCACCACCAGATTGAATATCATTCTACGATAGAGTTGGTGCAGATCTTCGCGTGGATTGATGGATAGCCTGCGAATCACTTGCGCAAATTCTTCATAGCTGCCCAGGCCAGTCTCATAAGATACATTCAGCAACGCCGCAGCCGACAGATAATGCTGTCGGCTTTCTTGCCCGATTGCCCCATGGCGATCAAAGCGCTGGATGAGGATGGCATGCCCATGGGGAATGGGTACCAGGTGTGCAGGAGATACCTCTATGCCACACATGGATGCCAGTTTCAGCAGGCCGATTTCCAGCAACTCAACATCGTGTGTGTCTGCTGCTGAAGGGAACTTGGCAATCCATCGACGTTGATCATGAATGAAGGTTGCCTTGGGTCGGGCACCTCCCAGCGTACCGCCCCTGTGCAGCAGCCTGCGCATCTGGGGGGGCACTTCCATGCCAAGCTCAAGACTTCTCACGGAGTCGGCTAGTGCCTCCAGTGATACCAGAGCAGCTTCGTCATGCTCGAGTGAGATCGGCAGTGCTTCACTGAACACCAGGGCGCCTACCCGGTCCTCATTGGTCATTAGCAGTACATCAAGATCATCCAGAGGACCGCCATGCTGAGCTTCAAGCACTCGTCGCCCCCAGCTATCAGGTAATGCATCTTTAAATGTCAGGGGCAAGACGCCCCCATCACGCAGACGCTGCCCGGGCAATGGTAATATCCCCGATGTTAAAGGCAGATAGTCATGGTTGAGTGCAATGGCGGATGGCGAAGCAAGGTATTGTTTGCCATAGGCGTATTCCCCCGATTCGATATTGCCGCGGCGTAACATCTTCAGCAACCCAACGGCCACTGGCGGCTGCTTGGCAGCGGTAGCAAGCCCCACATACAGTTTGTGCTCAGAACTCACGTTCGTCTTCGCTGATAGTGCCAGGTGCAGCCTGGCTGCCTGGTTTTCTGACGCGCTTGGCAGCCGTTGCCGGATAGGGAAGAGGCGCAAGATGATTGAGAGAATCGATTTGACCAAACAGCCATAATACATTGGCAATAATGCCGATACTGGCAGTGGGCTTGCCGGCCTCAATGGCGCGATAGGTATTCTGCGAGCAAAACAAACGCTCAGCCATATCCTTGATTGTCCAGCCTTGCGCAACGCGATGCGCATGTATTCTCTGGCCGAGCAACGCCAGGGAAGCCAATACTTCATCATGGGTGCCTAGAATAGAGTTTGAGCGTTTTGACATCAATAAATTAAATTTAATACCATATAAAAATTATTATATTGATTTTATTTAAATATGCAATTAATTGAATATATTTGATTGGTTATCAATCAAAAATTGAAAAGTAGTGATGGTGAGCCACCCACGTAGCGCGTAATACCCAACGAGCATTGCGCCGCACATTTGCTATGCTGATCAGACCCGGCTCCCATCCATATCCTCATGCACACCCCAGCGCAACCAGACGCGCAAACGCCGAAACTCATCCGGGTCAACAGAATCCGGCACAATCAGGCACGTGGCTTTGCCATGATCCAGCTTGAGGTTGAGCACGGTCAGGCTGGGGGTGACCAGGCTACTGCTCCGCACTTCAGCGGTATGGCGGGTATCGTTACGCATGGTCAGCCACAGCTTGCCTTCATGATTCAGCTCGATCATCACGGGAGAAGCCGGATGCCTGCGCCTGGCATCGCGCCAGATATGCCAAGCGGTAACAGCAATAATGCATGGCAGCAGCATGGCCTTGAGCCACCAGGGCCAGGGCAACAACATAATTGCAAAACCTGCGACCATGCCCATCAATACAAACAGGCATGCAAGCCAACGTGATGGCTCCAGAATCAGGGTGGCTGTCTTCACGCTATAATGGTACTGAGTTTTTTGCATACTATTCATTCATGAGAGGATGATTCATGAGTCCGTGGCACCAATTCTTGTCCGCGCAAGGCGCTGAAGTGCAGGATGGCAATATCCGCTTTCCCAATGCTGTCCAGGCTGAAGACAGCATCATTACCGACCTGTCGCATTATGGCCTGTTGTCACTGGAGGGAGAAGATGTCGTCACTTTCCTGCAAGGCCAGGTGACCAATGATGTTAAGAAGCTGGATGGCACCAGCAGCCATTATTCTGGCTATTGCTCGCCCAAGGGCCGCCTGCTGACGCTGTTCTTTGCCTTCGCCAGTAACGGCAAGCTTTACCTGCAATTTGACCGCGGCCTGGTAGAAGCCATCGCCAAGCGCCTGCGCATGTATGTCCTGCGCTCCAAGGTGGTGGTTACCGACCTCAGCGATGAAACCGTGCGCATCGGCGTAGCGGGCAATAAGACTGAAGCAGCGCTCAGCACCTTTTTCAAAGCAATACCGGCAGCCGAGTACCAACTGGTGCAGGAAAATAATATTAGCCTGATCCGCCTGCCTGGCGGCCTGCCACGCTACGAGATCATCGTCCCGGCGCAACAGGCAACCGAGCTCTGGACAGCATTGAGCCAGCATCTTACCCCTGCCAACAAGGCAGATTGGGACTGGCGCGAAATCCAGGCAGGCATTCCCGAGATTGTGGCCGCCACGCAGGAAGCATTTGTCCCGCAAATGGTCAATCTTGACCTGCTGAACGGCATCAACTTCAAGAAAGGCTGCTACACCGGCCAGGAAATCGTCGCGCGCACCCATTATCTCGGCAAGGTCAAACGCCGCACTCACCTTGCCCATATCAGCAGCGACACTACGCCGGCAGCAGGCGATGATATCCTGGATGCTAGTGGTACTGCGGCAGGCCAGGTGGTGCGTAGCGCTCCTAATCCCAATGGTGGCCAGGATATACTTGCCGAGCTACGGCTTGAAAGTGTAGAGGCTGGCACTCTGAGCTGGCAGGACAAACCACTGACGATTACGCCACTGCCTTATGCCTTGGAAAAATAAATTGTACGCAAGATTCAGTACAAGACCATATCTTGACCAAGGTATTGCATTAATAAAAGATAATGATTATCATTTACAAAATATCTTATTAATCTTATCTGTGGTGAATACCAATGACGCTCACTAAACTCTATGCTGCATGGCCCGCCACCTTTTGCCTGGGCCTGCTTCCGCTCTCAAACCTGCAGGCAGAGGAAGAAAATACCCAGATACAACTGGCCCCTATCACCATCAAGAGCCGCACGAACCAGGGCTCGACCAGGCCCGGCGCCCTGCGCGACGACATTGTCAAAACCGAATCCATCAGCGAGCGCCGCATCGAGCAATCCGGTGCCATCAATCTGACCGAGGCACTGGAAAAACAGCCCGGCATTTCGGTGCAAGTGGAATGTTCCATCTGTAACGTGCGCAACATATTGCTCAACAACCTGCCAGGCCGCTATACCACATTGATGATAGACGGCATCCCCATCTACTCTTCGGTATCGTCCGCCTATGGGCTGGACAGCATCAGCGTATGGGGCATAGAACGCATTGATGTCGCGCGTGGCGCCGGGGCCAGCCTGATTGCGCCGGAAGCGCTCGCTGGCTCGGTGAATATCGTCAGCAAACGCCCCCAGGAGGATGCGGCCAAGCTACGTATCCAGGGAGGCAGCTTTGGTTCTAGGCTGTATGAAGGTTATCTGGCAAAAGCATTGGAAACCGGCGCATTGACCGCCACCTTCAGCCAGAACCGGCATGATGCCGTGGATGCAAGCGGCGAGGGCGTTTCGGAATATACCGGTTTTGACCGCAAGATGCTGGGCATAGGCTGGTTTGCCGATGACCTGGGCGGCTTCAAGGTTCGCGGACGGCTGGATATCGTGGATGAAAAGCGTAACGGCGGCGCCCTGGGCAAAAGCTACAGCGCCATCAAGGCTGACCAGAGCGGCAACCCTTTCGATTTCAGTCGCGGGCGGCATGGTTCGGCGGTCAGCAACGGCTGGTTTGCACCCGATGATGGCAGCTTTGTCGCATATAACGATGGCCGCGCAGGCCTGTCTGAAATCATCTTCACCGACCGGGTGCAACTGACAACCTCGGCAGAAAAACAGATAGGCGAAGGGAAACTGCGCTTGGCATTGGGCGCGGCGGAACACAAGCAGGACAGCTTTTACGAAATCACCACCTACAAGGCCAAACAGCAGCAATACTACCTGGAAGCCTCTTACCAGTTTCCGCTGGCAGACTGGCTGCTGACCGGCGGCCTCAACTACCGCTACGAAGACCTGCGCAGCCATGGCTATTCGGCGGCGCAGGATGAATACGTAAGAGGCGTGGACAATTACCGTTACCGCACCCCTGCCCTGTTCCTGCAGGCCTACCGCACATTTCTTGAAGAAAAGCTGGAGCTCAACGCCTCGGTACGTGCGGATGACCACAATGTGTTCGGCACTATCATCTCGCCACGGCTGAACCTGCTCTACCACCACACCGATGAAATCGCGAGCCGCTTCAGTGTGGGTCGTGGCTTTCGCGCTCCCACCAGCTTTTTCGAGCAGGATCACGGCATCCTCGATGATATCCGCATCATCCGCCTGCTGAGCAAGCCGGAAAAATCCGACAACCTGAGCTATGCATTGAGCTATGCAGATGAACGGCTGGCTGTCGTTGGCTCCTATAACTACAACCGCATCCACGACATGGCGATCTTGACGCCAGGCGTGGCTGACCCTGCCGGTGGCACTGGAACGGTTACCTTGTTCGAGAACTCACCCGACAAGGTCGTAGTTCAGGGAGTGGATATCAATCTCTCCTACCAACTTACTCCCAGCACCGTGGTCAGTGTGGGTGGAGAGCGCTTCCATTACGACTTCACGCCCGGCACGCTGGTGTTCTCGCGTCCCAAGGCGCGCGCCTTCTTCACCGTGGATTACGAACAAGGCCCATGGACGGCCTACCTGCGCGTCAACTGGACTGGCCCGCACGATCTCGCCAAGTTCTATGATTACGCCAACAACCCGCGCTACAACTTTGATGGCAGCCGCAAGCTGGATCGCAGCCCGTCCTACGCCACCACAGACGTGCGCACGGAATACCAGATCAACAAGACCGTGGCGTTTTATGCCGGAGCGGACAATCTGTTCGATTACCAGCAGATAAACAAGGAGAACTTTCTTTGGATAGACGGCGCAGGCAATGTGGACTTCACCCATTTATGGGGTCCGGGCCGTGGCCGCTACCTTTATGCCGGGCTCAAGTTTACGTTCTGACATATGCGTATCCTGGGCCCTATCCTCTTATTGATCAGCAGCAACCTGGCTGCCGAGCCGGGCTGGGATTTCCGGCTGCCGGCATTGGACGGCAGCGGCTTCGTAGCCTTACGGGAGGTAGCAAAACCTGCTTTGGTAAACTTCTGGGGTGTCGACTGCCCGCCATGCGTCGCCGAACTGCCGATGCTGGATCAATTTTCCCGCACGCATCCTGACTGGAGCGTGCTGCTGGTCAATACCGACAGCGCAGCACTGGCACAACGCTTTATCGAGCAGTACCCGGTGCAATCCACCGTGCTAAGGCCGGGCTTGAATGTAGCGGGACTCATGCGCAAGGCGGGAAACACATTAGGCGCCCTGCCCTTTACCGTCGTGCTGGACCGGCGTGAAGAAATCTGTTTTCGCAAGCTTGGCGCGCTTGCCAAAGAAGACCTGGGCAGGATCGAAAAAGATTGCCGCTAAACTTCCTTGGCATGGCCAAGGTTGACGCGGTTACGCCCACCCCTCTTGGCCTCGTACAAGGCGGCATCGGCGCGCTCTATGCCACGCTCGGGCTCTTCCTCTGCACTGATCAAGGCCACCCCGAGGCTGGCCGTCACATGGATATTCTGGTTTTTATAGTCGATATTTTCACTCTCTATCGCCAGGCGGATTTTTTCAGCAAGCAATAAGGCGCCATCCTCATCAGATCCCTTGACCACAATGAGAAACTCTTCGCCGCCCCAGCGGCAGACAAAGTCGGCCGCTCGCATGCAGCCTTTGATGGTTTTGGCCGTCACAGCCAGCACATGATCGCCACCCAAGTGGCCGTATTGGTCGTTGACGGCCTTGAAATGATCCAGGTCCAGTATAATGAAGGCGATATTGCTGCGCATGCGCGAGCTTTCATTCTGGAACAGCGGCATGACAATATCAAACGCCCGCCTGTTGGGAAGTCCTGTCAAAGTATCGGTCACTGCCATGGTCTCGAGCTCGGACTGGTAATGCCTCAGGGCGAGGTGCGTCAACAAGACCACCAGGCCGGTAACCAGCAGGGACAATAGGATATTTGCATATAATGCCTGCCTGATATCCGTGGTTGCCTCTTGCGTTTCCTGCTCAACGAATAAATACCATTTCAACTCGGGAATGAACCTGACATTGATCAGGCGGTGTATTTCGTCATGCGTATATTCGTACGAGCCGCCGTTATTGTTCACGATCCCCGGGAAAATCCTTCCCAGGCCGCGAGCCTGCTTGATATGGCTGCCATCCCGATGTTCGGAAGTACCCGACAGCATGATTTGGCCTTGCTCATTGACGAAATAGACATGGCGCCGGTATTTTTCTTGGTATTGTGAGATAAGCGACAGGACAGAGGCCACATCCAGTCCTACCCCGACCGCGCCCAGGTATTTCTTTTCGTAGTCCAGAACACGGTAGTTGACGAAGATGGTCAACGCATCCCCATTCATCACGTCGCGGTCGACATTGATCTCATACGGCTGCTTGAGGCTGCGAACCCGGTAATACCAGGCATCGCGGTTTTCATGCACATTGATCCGCCTCAGTATTCCCTGCGCGGAATAATAATTACTAGTCTTTTCGGAAACCAGGAAGCTGACAAAAAAGCCATGATCATCCTGGATTTCTTGCAAATAGCGGCTGATAGGCTCCAGGTCTGCCTCATCGTTAATCAGCCAGTCCCGCAAAAAGGTATCCGACGCCATCATGGACGAGACGACGATGGGATGCACCAGGTCTTTCTGTATTTCGGAATAGATATTGTCGGATGTCAGCGGCAGCGTCGTATCGATGATGGCCTGATGAATGGACTTGCGGGAAACATGATAGCTGAGCAGGGAAGCGGCCATGAACCCTGTGGTCAGGATAACGGTAATCATCAGAATGAGTTTGTATCGATTCATCAGACCCTTGACCGTCGATATTAATGGGGAGGCGAAGCAGGAGCTCCTTCACCTGGAGGTGGAGGTGTGGAACCTTCCTGATCAATGACTTGATAGAATACCTCGTCTTGCTTGATCATGCCTAGCTCGCTGCGCGCACGCTCTTCAATCGCAGTATTGCCCTGCTTGAGATCGCGCACTTCAGCATCCAGGGTATCGTTGCGCAGCTTGAGCTCAGCATTGGTGCTCTTCTGCGCGACGATTTTCTGGTTGATATCCCAAACCCTCAACCAGCTGCCCTTGCCCAGCCACAACGGATACTGCAGCAAGGCAATCAGGGCAACAAAGATGAGGGTGAGGAATTTCACTTCAGATTATAGAAGGCGTCTTTACCTGCGTAGCTGGTGGCATCGCCCAGTTCTTCTTCAATACGCAGCAACTGGTTGTACTTGGCAATACGCTCGGAACGGGACAGGGAGCCGGTCTTGATCTGCAGCGCGTTGGTGGCAACCGAGATATCCGCAATGGTGGTGTCTTCAGTCTCGCCGGAGCGGTGCGAAATCACGGCAGTGTAACCCGCGCGCTTGGCAGTCTCGATGGTAGTGAAAGTCTCGGTCAGCGTACCGATCTGGTTGACCTTGATCAACACCGAATTGCCCACGCCCTTCTGGATGCCTTCGCGCAGGATCTTGGCGTTGGTCACGAACAAGTCATCACCCACCAGCTGCACCTTTTTGCCGAGACGGTCGGTCAACAGCTTCCAGCCGTCCCAGTCGTGCTCGGACATGCCGTCTTCAATGCTGATGATAGGGTACTTGTCCACCCAGGTCGCCAGGTAGTCGGTGAACTGCGCTGAAGTCAGTTGCAGGCCTTCGGATTCCAGGTGGTAGAGGCCATCCTTGTAGAACTCGGAACTAGCGCAATCCAGGCCCAGCAGGATGTCGCGGCCTGGCTCGTAGCCTGCAGCCGTGATCGCTTGCAGGATGTATTGAATCGCGGCTTCGTTGGACGGCAGGTCAGGGGCAAAACCGCCTTCGTCACCCACGGTAGTCGCCAATCCTTCGTTATGCAGGATTTTTTTCAATGCATGGAATACTTCGGCGCCGGCACGCAATGCCTCGCGGAAAGTCGGCAGGCCAGCCGGAATGATCATGAACTCTTGCATGTCCACGCTGTTTTCAGCATGCGCGCCACCGTTGATGATGTTCATCATGGGGGTTGGCAATTGCATGAAGCCGGAACCACCCAGGTAGCGATAGAGCGGCAGGCCGGATTCTTCAGCGGCAGCACGTGCGCAAGCCATGGATACCGCGAGGATCGCATTGGCGCCCAGGCGGCTCTTGTTCTCGGTGCCATCCAGGTCGATCAGGGTCTGGTCGATGAAGCTCTGCTCTTCAACATCCAGGCCGATGATGGCTTCGGTGATTTCAGTATTGACGTTCTCGACTGCCTGCAATACACCCTTGCCCAGGTAACGCGCCGCATCGCCATCACGCAACTCAACCGCTTCCTTGGTGCCGGTAGAAGCGCCAGAAGGCACAGCCGCACGGCCGATCACGCCGGACTCAAGCAGGACATCAGCCTCGACGGTAGGGTTACCGCGTGAATCAATAATCTCGCGGGCAATAATATCAACAATTGCACTCATGCTTTATTTCCTCAATTTTAGATTTGGATTTTTTGTTCCGGCTTACACAGTATGTTCAATGAACCCGGCTTTTTTCACCACGCGGTCGAGGTCGACCAATACTTCCAGCAAGGCCTTCATCTTGGACAATGGCCAGGCGTTCGGTCCATCGGACAGCGCCTTGGCCGGGTCTGGGTGAGTTTCCATGAACACCCCTGCCACGCCGCTTGCTACTGCGGCACGCGCCAGCACAGGCACGAACTCACGCTGGCCGCCGCTCTTGTCCCCCTGGCCGCCAGGTTGCTGGACCGAATGCGTGGCATCGAACACCACCGGGCAATTCGTCTCGCGCATAATGGCGAGTCCACGCATATCCGATACAAGCGTATTGTAGCCAAAAGAAGCGCCGCGCTCGCACACCATGATGGTATCCGCGCCGCCGTTGGCTTCTTTCGCCTTTTGTACTACCTGCTTCATATCGCCAGGTGCCAGGAACTGGCCCTTCTTGATATTCACCGGCTTGCCGGATTTCGCACACGCGATGATGAAGTCAGTCTGGCGGCAGAGAAATGCCGGCGTCTGCAATACATCCACCACCGCAGCCACGTGCGGCACCTGCTCTTCAGTATGCACATCAGTGAGGATAGGCACGCCGATCTGGCGACGCACTTCGTCAAGGATCTTCAGGCCCTCTTCCATGCCAAAACCGCGGAAGGTCTTGTTGGAACTGCGGTTGGCCTTGTCATAGGATGACTTGTAGATGAAGTTGATGCCCAAGGCCGTGGTCAGCTCTTTCAACTGTCCAGCCGTCTCGATCGCCATTTCCTGCGACTCGATCACACAGGGGCCGGCAATCAGGAACAAGGGTTGGTCGATGCCAACCTCAAAACCGCAAAGCTGCATGGTTATGCCTTTCTAGCCGCTTGGTTTGCCAGGGCAGCCTCAATATAAGCCTTGAACAAGGGGTGTCCGCTGCGTGGGTTGGAAGTAAACTCGGGGTGGAACTGGCAAGCGACAAACCAGGGATGCACATCGGCAGGCAGCTCGATGATTTCACAGAGCTGCTCGGTAGGCGTGCGTGCTGAAACAACCAGGCCGGCCTTCTCAAGCTGTCCAACGTAGTTGTTGTTGACCTCATAGCGGTGACGATGGCGCTCGTTGACTTCGGCACCGTAAATGGCATAGGCCTTGGTATCAGGCACGATTGGACACTTTTGCGCGCCCAGGCGCATGGTGCCGCCCAGGTCGGAATCCTCGCTGCGCTGCTCCACCTTGCCGTCGGCGTTCTTCCACTCGGTGATCAGGCCAACCAGGGGGTGCGGGGTATTGGGGTTGAACTCGGTGCTATTGGCATCCTTGAGGTTGGCGACATTGCGCGCAAATTCAATCACGGCCAATTGCATGCCCAAACAGATGCCCAGGTAAGGCGTCTTGCTTTCACGCGCATAGCGGATGGCGGCAATCTTGCCTTCCGTCCCGCGCTTGCCAAAGCCGCCGGGCACCAGGATGGCATCCATCTTTTCAAGTTCGCCAGTGCCCTGCTTTTCCACATCCTCGGAATCGATATAGTGGATATTGACCTTGGACTCATTATGAATCCCGGCATGAATCAGCGCCTCAGTGAGGGACTTGTAGGACTCGGTCAGGTCGACATATTTGCCGACGAAGGCGATATTGACCTCATGCTTGGGATTATTCAGTGCATGGACGATATGGTTCCAGCTCGACAGGTCAGCCGCACGTGCCAGCAGGTTGAGCTTGTGACAGACAATCTCATCCAGCATCTGGTCGTGCAGCATGCGGGGAATACTGTAGATACTGTCAGCATCGATCACCGAAATCACCGCTTCATGCGGCACATTGGTGAACAACGCGATCTTGCGTTTTTCATCCTCTGGGATAGCGCGATCCGCACGGCAGAGCAGGATGTCGGGCTGGATACCGATCTCGCGCAGCTCTTTCACGGAATGCTGGGTAGGCTTGGTCTTCAGCTCGCCAGCGGTGGGAATCCATGGCAACAGCGTCAGGTGCATGAAACAAGTATTGGTACGGCCTTCCTCGATGCCCATCTGGCGGATGGCTTCCAGGAAAGGCAGGGACTCGATGTCGCCCACCGTGCCGCCCACCTCGACAATCGCGACATCCGCGCCTTCGGCACCACGCTTGACGTGCGCCTTGATTTCGTCGGTGATATGCGGAATCACCTGCACGGTCTTGCCCAAGTATTCGCCGCGACGCTCTTTCTTGATCACGGTTTCATAAATCTGGCCGGTAGTGAAATTATTGCGCTTGCCCATGCGGGCACTGATGAAGCGCTCGTAATGGCCGAGATCCAGGTCGGTCTCGGCGCCGTCGTCGGTGACGAACACCTCGCCGTGCTGGAACGGGCTCATGGTGCCCGGGTCAACGTTGATGTAGGGGTCAAGCTTGAGCATGGTCACCTTGATGCCACGCGACTCTAGAATTGCGCCTAAGCTGGCAGCTGCAATGCCTTTACCTAATGAGGAAACAACCCCGCCGGTAACGAATACATATTTGGTCATGGAATAAAAACTTTGGGACATTGCGGACGGGGTTAGATTTTACTGTAAACGCCTATTGGCGACAAATGGGAAATCAGCGTAGAAAAAGGTGGAGAAAGCCTTGTAATTAATATTCAACCATTAAGGACGGACTCTTGAATGATCGCTTCAGGAGACTGCATACCTCATGCCAATGGCAGACCCTAGCCATAGACCCAGCGGTTCAACAGTTCCCGCGCAGACACCGCCACCTCGGATGCCGTCAGGCCAATCGGTCCAGTACCCTGTTCAACAAGCAAATCGGCTGCTGCGCCATGCAGATAGACGGCTAATAGCACCGCCTCTTCCATGGTCATGGATTGTGCAAGCAAGGCCGCAATCATGCCGCACAAGGTATCGCCCATGCCGGCACTCGCCAGTCCCGGATTGCCACTATGATTGATGAACCAGCGCCCGTCAGGCATGGCCACAATGCTGCCACAGCCCTTGAGCACAATCACAGCCTGATATTCCTGGGCCAGCTTCAAGGCGTTGCCGATCCTGTCTGCCTGCAACTCTGCATTGCTACACACCAGCAAGCTCGCCGCCTCGCCAGGATGCGGCGTCAGCACGGTACTGCCCGGGATGCGCTGACGCAACAGCTGCTTCAATCCAGCATGTGCAGCAACCAGGTTAAGCGCATCCGCATCCAGCACCATGGGCTGCGGCAACGCGAGCACTTCGCGCAAGACATCCAGCGAACGGTTGGACTGTCCCATGCCCGGCCCGACCGCCAACACGGTGGACAATTCCGGTACGCCGGCAACATCGCGCAACATCAGCTCAGCCTGTCCGGCATCCAATCCAGGCGCATCGTTGGCAAGCAACCCGCAATAAACCCGCCCGGCCCCGAGCAGCAAGGCAGCCCTGGAGGTGAGTATCGCGGCACCGACCATATGCTCCGCCCCGCCAATCACCCCGACGCTGCCATGGCTACCTTTGTGGCTGTTCAATTTTCTTGGCAATGGCAAAACAGGCGGATGATCGACCAGCTGTCCAGCCGCATGTCCGAGCGCTTCGCCCTCCAGCCCCAATGCATCCAGATGGACTTCTCCGGCATGATCCGGCCCATCCAGGGTAAACAGCCCGGGCTTCAGGCCAATAAAGCTTAATGTATGCGTCGCCTTGATGGCAGCGCCCAATACACGTCCTGTTGCCATGCATAGCCCGCTGGGAATATCCAGCGCCAGCACGGGCAAGCCCAGCGCATTCACGTCGTCAATCAAAGTACGGTAGCGCGCATCCAGGTCGCGCGTCAGGCCGATACCGAACAAACCATCTACGACAAGCTGCCAATGTCCGTGTACTGGGTGTGAAACCGGTACCTCGGCATAAACTTCACCGCCATCGGCAATCCACGCATCGTAGGCAGCAGCGGCATCCGGCGGCAAGCTGGCGCGTTCCCCGGTGAACACCACAGTGACCTGATGCCAGCCCGCCTTGAGATGACGTGCAGCCACCAGCGCATCACCGCCATTATTGCCAGGGCCTGCCAACACCAGCACGGCATACTCATGCTCCCGCAACAGGTCGCGCACCATGCGGGCTGCAGCCAGGCCCGCTTTTTCCATCAAGCCATCGGCAGCATGCGCCTGCTCGATTTCACGCAACTGCGCCAGATCATATAGAGGTTTCATGGGCTAAGGTTTTCAAAGGTTAGCAGTTTGCAGGATATCGCCAAGACGATCTGGTGCATAGCAGCCATGCTCGGTAATGATGCCCGTCACCAAGCGGGCAGGCGTAACATCAAAAGCCGGGTTTGCCGCTGCACTGCCTTCTGGCGTCACCCGCACCCGCTCCACCCGCCCATCGGACGTCAGCCCGCTGACCACGGTCACCTCATTGGCATCACGCTCTTCAATGGGAATGTCCTGCAAGCCATGAGTAATCTGCCAATCAATCGTCGGAGTCGGTACAGCGGCATAAAACGGCACCTGGTTATCAAGCGCCGCCAGTGCCTTGAGGTAAGTGCCTATCTTGTTGCACACATCGCCGGTGCGCGTCACCCGGTCGGCCCCCACAATCACGCAGTCCACCTCGCCATGCTGCATCAAGTGCCCGCCTGCGTTATCGCAGATCACGGTATAAGGCACGCCATGCTGCTTCAACTCCCAGGCCGTCAGGCTGGCCCCCTGGTTGCGCGGGCGGGTTTCATCCACCCACACATGCACATCGAGCCCTGCATCAAACGCTGCATACACTGGTGCCAATGCGGTTCCCCAATCCACTGTCGCCAGCCAGCCCGCATTGCAATGCGTGAGGATATTCAGCCTGCCTGGTTTATTTGCGGCCAGCGCTTGCAGCAATGCCAGCCCATGCCGCCCGATCGACCGGTTGATTTGCACATCCTCATCCGCAATCTTCCCCGCTTCCTGCCAGGCGCGTTCACCACGCTGTGGCTCAGGCACTGGCGTCAACACACGCAGCATGCGTTCCACCGCCCAACGCAAATTCACCGCGGTCGGACGGCTAGCCAGCAAGCTGGATGCAGCAGCCTGCAAATCCGCATCATTTGCAGCCTGCTGGCTCGCAAGCGCAATGCCGTAAGCTGCCGCCGCGCCGATCAGCGGAGCGCCACGGACTTGCATGGTACGGATCGCATCTGCCATCTGCTGCACCGAATCCAGCGTCACAATGCGCCACTCATGTGGAATCACCGTCTGGTCAATAATAGAAACACTATAGGTATTGCCTCCGTCACTCTCTATCGCGACAGGCCAGATCGTGCGGAATTGCTGTTGACCGATTTTCATTTTTTTAGATGTAAAAAAAAAGGTGAAAACAAGAAATATTACTATCCACAAAATCTGTGGATAATTGTGTGGATAGCTGTGACTTAAAATTGTAACTATTGTAATTGAAAGGGATTTTTCAATTTGCCCATTTTTTACACCAATATTTAACTTATTGATTTTTAAGTAAAAATTCTATGTCATTGGATTTCTTGAAATTCTCGTGAAAATCTAATGTATCACTTGAGGTTGTGTGTACAACTAGCGTATTTATGCGACAGCCGACCAAGTGGTGGTTGTATGCAGCCAATTGGCTGCATACAACCACCACCTACAACCTCAAGCTTAGCGCCAGCAATATTATTGACTTTAAAATCACTGCCTTACATAAAGCTGACAGATCAGGCCTGTTTATTGCTAATCATTCCAGGTGATAACTTAATTGACGTGGTGGATCAACATGAGACTAAACCCCACATGGCACGGCATCGATCTTCATTGGGCCTATGTTGACCTGCTACCCACCATTTATCGCCAAACCAGGCATAGATGCACCGCCTGCGATATTCTCCACGATGCCCTGATCCGGTTTGCCATTTCCTCCAATCCAAACCGTCTGTTACAACCGCAGGCATATCTGCACACCATCGTGCGCAACCTGCTGATCGACGGCCACAAGGAACAATCGCGCTTCCTGCCTTTGCTGGATGAGGACATGGAGTCTGGGATTGCCTACGAGTTGGATCAGCCCCTGGTGCCATCCACTGAACACCTGATGGACATCCAGCAACGCCTGGCGATCCTGCAAAACATCATCGACCACCTGCCGCCACGCTGCAAGGAAACATTCTGGCTGTTCCGCATCGAGAATCTGTCGCAGCAGGAAATCGCCGACAAACTGGGCATCTCGCTAAATATGGTACAAAAGCATATTATGCGGGCCATGCTGGACCTACTGGAAGCAAAAGACCTGATTAACTAAGCAGCCTTTGGCCAGAAGCGCGGCCCGACCAACACCATGAGCAGTCACACCATACAACGCACCGCCCGCCAAGCCGCGATCAAGTGGTTTGTCATCATGCAGGATGCCGATGCCGAGCATCCGCAGCGTAGCCTTTTTGAGCAATGGCTGCTATCCCACCCCGCACATCAGCAGGCCTATCAAGAAGTCTGCGCACTATGGGAAGACCTGGACTCCCCAGTCCAGCTCCTGAGCCTGGAAAGCGCCATGCAGCAAAAGGCCTTTATCGAAAAAACCGACCGCAACAAAAAAGTCAGCACCATCATCAACCGTACCCTCAGTGTCTTATTCTTTGCCGTGATCGGGGCAAGCGGGTATTACGGTTATGAATCCTGGCAAAACCAGCCCACCATGCACCTGCTCGCCAGCGCCGATATCGGTCAAATCCGCTCGCAAGTGCTTGAAGACGGCAGCAAAATCATGGTAAATGCCAACAGCGATGTCGAAATCACCTATTACCGCCACCAGCGCGTCGTCAAACTCAAGCGCGGCGAGATCAGCTTCGACGTGGCAAGAAATCCTGATCGCCCCTTTATTGTAGAAAGCGGGTTGGCCAGGATCACCGTATTGGGCACCCGCTTCGCGGTCAACCGCTTTAGCAGCAAAGTCAGGGTGAGCGTAGATAACGGCACCGTGCGCGTTGAGCCCCAGCAATACCTGGAAAAAGACCTCACCTCGCAAAACCGCAACGCCGAACACGTATTGACCTTGCGTGATAATGAAGTGGCGGAAATCAGCATAGACGGCAAGGCAAAACGCATACAACGCCCTGCAGCCGATGCCTTCAGCTTTGAAAACGGCACCATCACGTTCGACCAGGCAGGCCTTGAAGAAATTGCCGAAACCTTGTCACGCTACCGCAAACCACCCATCAGCGCCAAAACCACTCCCGGGCAAGATGCCAGCATTACTGCCGTGATCAAGGCCAGAAACGTAGAAAGCTTTATCAACCAGTTGCCTAACATCGCCCTGGTTAAAGTGGAGGCCAGCCCTACTGAAACCATATTGACCGTCAAGCAGAGCAAGAATAAGCACGGAAGATAAATCCGGTGTTATGAGGTAACAGGGCCAGGGTTTATGAAAACACTACCGCCCCAAGCAAGGTAACATCACACCCCGGCTTTTAATGTCCTGAGATGCCCCGCCAAGCTGTAATCGAGCAGCAAACGGTCCTCCGTCACCAATATAGCCCCAAGGTGCCTTGCAGTCGCAACGATGATCCTGTCTGCCGGATCGGAATGAATATCACCGGGCAGTCGCGTACTGGCAACCGCCACCTGTGGAGAAAGAGGTTCCAGCCTGATGCCCGGCAGCGCCAATGCCTCGTGAACCCATTCACCCACATCACGATCCAATACCAACCGTTCTTTACTCACCAGCATGGAAATTTCCCATGGAGAAATGGCAGAGATATATAAAGCGTCTTCTGCAACAGCCTGCTGAATAGCCCCACGCGCCCCCTTCCCCAAACGATTGCTGCCAACCAGAAGCCATACCAACGCGTGCGTATCCAGCAGTGTCACACTCACCGGCACGCCTCCCAGTCGTTTTCCAAAGGTGAAACAATATCCCTCTCCTGCTTTACACTCTGCGCCATTACGCCGAAGAGTTCTGGCTCCAAGGGCATGGGCACCAGTTTTGCCACGGCCTTGCCATGCTTGGTAATGATTAACGGTTCACGTGAATTGGCAACATCATCCAGTAATTTCAGACATTTAGCCTTGAAGTCGCCGGCACCAATCGTAGTTTGCATAATAACAGTCCCATGGTCATGATCTATAGTCATATAATAATCCCATCACCATTTTCTTGTACAGCCTCTACTCCACTGAAGCCTCAAATCACGCAGACTAAAATAAACCTGAATTTCAGACGGCTCTGTATTCTGTCTAGCCTCAAGCTTGGCAAACCAGGCCAAGGATTAACCTTACTAAACCGCTGACAACATTTTCACGCTGCAAGTCACTTTTCCAACTCCGTAAAAAAATTTCTGATTTTTTTCAAAATCGACGTCAGGGTTTTTCTTCCCCAAAAGTTATATCGGTATAACAAGATAGTTTTATTGGGGGAGAAGTAGGTTGGATATGTTGAAGTTCATGTACCGCATGGTGATCGTGTCGGCAGCCCTGTTGATGATCATCTTACTGGTGGTTGCCTCGCTTGCATCAGAAGCCGCAGAGCTGGATACCAGCCTGCCCGCTGCCAATGAAAACACCGGCACCCTCGCCCCCATCAATATCGACCTGCCCAGCCAGCCACTGGATGCCGCGCTCAAACAACTTGCCCGCACCACAGGCATGAGCGTCGCCTTTGACAGCAACCTTACCACCGGCAAAACCGCTCCCGCCGTCAAGGGCCGTATGAAGGCGAACGAAGCCCTCCGCATGCTATTAGCCGGCAGTGGTCTCGAATCCACTATCAACAAAGACAGCGCAATCATCAAACCTGTAATTGAGAAAGAAAATATCGACTTCAAAGTCGACGCCGTCGAGGTCCGTGCCAAACGCTTCTATGAAATTGGTCCTCTGCCTGGATTAGGTTTAACCAAGGAACAAATTCCAGGGAATGTTCAAAGTATTACTGCTCAGGAAATTAAAGAGTCTCACTCATTAAGCATTACTGACTTGATGAACCGAAAATTGCAATCCGTTAATGTCAACGATTATCAAGGCAATCCTTTCCAAATGGATGTGCAGTATCGAGGATTTACTGCAGGCCCTCAAATTGGCACCCCGCAAGGGTTATCAGTGTTTTTCGATGGCATTCGGGTGAATGAACCTTTCGGTGATGTGGTGAACTGGGACATGATTCCCATGAACGCCTTGGAAAGTTTCGATGTATTCCCAGGGTCAAATCCGATTTTCGGATTGAATACATTGGGTGGCGCGCTCACCATGAAAACCAAGGATGGCTTCAATCATACCGGTGTCAGCGCAGAAGTACTAACTGGATCATTTGGTAGAAAATATCTTCAAGCTGAGGCTGGCTGGAATAATGGGACAGTCGCCTTATTCGGCGCAGGCAACTTTTTCATGGAAGATGGCTGGCGCGAGAATTCACCAAGTCGGGTAAATCAGTTTTTTGGTAAAGCCAGCTATCGTGGAGACCAACTTGATCTTAACCTAAGCACGCTATGGGTTGGGACAGACTTGGTGGGCAATGGCTTGATTCCCAATCAAATGTATCAGCAAGACCGCAATGCCTCATTCACCTCAGAAGATACCACCGAAAACAGACTCACTCAATTCCAACTCTCCAGCAGCTATTTCGTAAGTGAAAGTTTCACCATCACTGGTCAGGTATATAGGAGAAATAGTGATCGGCGTGCATTGGGCGCAGATGCATATACAGATGGATTTCCTAGTACACAAGAATTACAGCGTAATTTAGCACCGGGTGAAGAAATCAGTTGCCAGTTTCTCAGTACCAATTCTTACGGTATTCCTGACTATTATGTATTTGCACTATCTGACCAATGGGATACCAGCTCACACCCATTTCTCCAAGACTTTTTTGCTAATAGTGGCAACCCTGGTTATGACCTAGATGCTGCGCTTGCACAATATGCCCCTGATGCTTTCAATGGAGAGTTATCCGCGGAATATGCCAAGGCAGCTAGAGAGGGATTTAATTACTGGAAAAATACGTTAGATCAAGCATTGTTCCAAGAAAATAATATCCCAGTACCAGCACAATGGGGAGATCCAACAGATTACTCCAATGGTGATTTTTCATACCTAACATTAGGTCCTTTGTATGATGTTTTTAGATCTAATGTATTAAATATTGACAATACAGGTTTTGAACCATCCCAAAATTACTTTTACACCGAAGATGGTGTGAAGCATGTGGTGCTTACTCGGTCTCCACTCAACAAAGACGTATGTCAAGGATCTCAAGCTGATTTAACTGATTACACTAGAAGTAATAATGGATTGCCAGTTAGCGCAGATGGCGCAGGACATGGCGGTACAGGTCAAATAGATGGCATACCGGTTGCAGTATTAACTGACAACAAAATTAAGCAACAAGTAGACGGTGCTTCACTACAGCTCAACTGGAATTTCGAGAAACATAAATTCATGGTTGGAGCTTCGATTGACATAGCCAAGGCGAGCTACTCCAATAGCCAACGTTTTGGGTTGTTCGATGAAGATCGCAAGGCTTATCTATCGCCAGAAAGCATACTCGATATGTATGTGGCAGCAGACTCACCCATTTCCAATAATAATTTTAGTGGTACTTCGACAACTAAAAGTATTTATGCCAGCGAAACCTGGAGTCCAATTGAAACGCTGCACCTTACCGGCTCAGCACGTTATAACGCTACCCATGTCAAAAACACTATCGCAACTAGAACAGCATTTACCTATTACCAATTAGCAGCGTATGTTGCAACACCTGATGCATTCAATCTTTGCTTAGGTAGTGCAGATAACTGCCCAAGCACAGGATATAAGCGTAGTGACGGTAGCAATTTATTAAAACCAGCAGAAACCGAGAAATTCAGTTTTTATTCTCTCAATCCTTCACTCGGTTTAACTTGGGATGCCAAGAAAGACCTCAATTTCTATGTTAATTGGGCGCAAGGCACACGCACACCCAGCGTTGTAGAACTTGGCTGCGCATTCGATGGCAGGCCTAGTGGTGGTAAAACCTGGGGAGGAGATGCTAATGGCAATGGCCTCCCTGATCCTGAAGAAATGGTGGATATACCTAATAGTCTTGCCCAGAATCGTTCGTGCACTTTACCCACTACCTTATCTGGTGACCCTTATCTGCCGCAAATCAAGGCAACGACTTATGACATAGGCCTGCGCGGTACCATCGGTGAAAACTTGCGTTGGAATATCGGTGCTTACCAGACAGATTTAAAAGACGATATTTACTTGGTCACGATTGGAGCTGCCAACAGCTTTTTCGACACAATTGGCAAAACCCGCCGTCGGGGCATCGAGGCAGGAATTTCAGGCAAGTGGAATAAGCTCAGCTTTGGTGTGAACTACGCGCTAACCGATGCCACTTTCCAAAATACCTTCGACATGATTTCAGACCATAACAGCAGTGCTGTTGTGAATCTTGCCAATGGGCTGGCAGGAATTCGTGGAGGAGAGTCTTTCAAATCCATTACGATCAAGCCAGGCGACCGCATGCCGGGGGTTCCTCTACATAACCTGAATGCCAACATGAGTTACGAAGTGACGGATAAATGGCGAGTAGGTTTCAGTGCTGTATTGCATTCTGAAAGCTTCATTCGCGGGAATGAAAATAACAAGCATCAACCCAATGTGACTGAATATTATGCCAACAATGTAGGGGACCTCGTTGCACGTCAACCATTCAGCAATCCTGGCAAGGTGGACGGTTATGCGATATTTAATTTCCAGACTAGTTATCAAATCAATTCTGAATGGTCAGCCTCCTTGTTGGTGAACAATCTGTTCGACAAAGAATATTTCACAGCAGGACGTTTAGGACGTAATCCATTCTCACCAAGCATCAATGGTGCCATTGGCCCTGGTGGCTACAACCATAATTCAGATGACTGGCTAAGTGCCAATTTCCTGGCACCGGGTGCACCTAGGGCAGCATGGTTCAGCCTGAGATATGAATTTTCACCAACCAAAAGGTAGTTAATCGCTACTGAATATGAATAGCTTCACTGAAATAAATCTAGGAAAGATTAAAGGGCATTATGGCTGCCCTTCAGCGTTCGACCTGATCAACTAAAGCACTCGCAAAGACTTGAACTGATTAGGAGAACTGGTGGTGCGGGCAACCATAATGCCCGCTAATTGTACCGTAAAGGAAATACCAATGAAAAACGCTACATTGAAATTAGCTGTTCTTGGAGTTTTCAGTATTGCATCTACTCAAGCAATTTCTGCCTTTGTCAATATCCCCACTACTGGATTTCCATCAAGTGCCTATACACGCTGCATGGCGCAACCCACTACAATTGGAGGAAGTGCTACGACGGTTGGCAACTTTGGCTCAGGTAGTGTTGGTAATGGCAACCCCACCCCAGCACCTACAACTACGGCTAATAATACTTGTGCGATTGTTCCTGCACCCGCAAATGACTCAACCTCTCCTGAAACGAACTATACGTTTGTAACATCTGCAAACCGACCCATAGTAGTCAATAATATTTATACCTCAGGGAATGTCACTGTCGGTGCTCTTCTCGAAGTTATTTGGCGAAAACCAGCCGCATCAGCACCAGTGACACCAACTCCTGTGTGCATCGTAGGAACAAGAGTTTCGTTAACTAACGTTGCTTACAGCAGTGTTCCCGCTTTATCTGGAGTTCGATTTGAAGTCAACGATTTAGCTCGTGGCGGTTTAAATGGTTTAACAGTAGATGCGGCATATGCTTTAACCACATCAACAGCATCACCTGTGTACCGAATAGGTCGAACTTACTCATCAGTTCAACACCGAGCATTAGCATTTGCTCCAAACTATGGTGACCAAGGAGGAGCACTCCCTGGGGTAGGCTATTTGGATTTGCCAGGATTAGGGTCATTTCCAGGCTCAATCAATGGTGTTAATCGCTTTACAGGAACAGCCGCTAACACCTTACCCCTAGCAAACCCTGCTACTGCTCAGCAGGAAGCAAGTGTAAATGATGCTTGGATTAATTTTACATTTGATGCAAACGCAGTCGATGATGATGGCAGCTCCAACCCAATTTCAGCCATGACATATGTAAAGTTCGCTTGCAACACTGATAATGCGGCGACAATTAACTCTGCTTACAACCCAACCACTAATCCCGGTGGCTGGACAAGATCAGATGTAATTCGTCTTCGCCAAACAGCCCAAGAATTTTCGCCCTTTATATCAGTAGGAACAAGTGGATATGTATTACCAGGTCAACCTGCAATAACACCTTCAAGCGTTGCACCATTTTAAGTAATAGTTAAGACGTTATTGAGTCGAAATACCGCAGCGAGATGACTAAACACTCGCTGCGAATTAAATCATTTTAGGAGAATAAAATGGCTATCAAGATTTTCAATGCGACGGAAACTGAATATACCGGCACAGCAAATGCTGATTTGATCATTGGCAATAATTTAGGCAACTTTATTGATAGTGCTGGTGGCAATGACCTCATTTTTGGAGGCAACGGCAATGATGCCATCTTTGCTGGCGATGGCAATGATATTGTATTTGGTGGTGGAGGCGATGACTTAATTGATTTAGGTTCTGGCAACGATATAGCGTTTGGCGGTAGTGGCTCAGACAACATATTTGGCGGAGCTGGAAATGACATCATATTTGGCGGTAGTGGTGATGACATCATTTTTGGCGATGATGGCGATGACATCTTAAGCGGTGGTGAAGGCTTTGACATTGTTTATGGTGGCGCAAGCACGCTAGGTGATGAAAATGTTGTCGGTAATCTGTATTTAGTTACCGACAATGATATTTTGATTGGTGAAAGTGGAAACGATACTTTCAGAATTGGTGCAGAAGCTGAAAATGTTATCATCACGGGCGGCGTATCAGGACTTGATAACTCTGGAAATCAAGCTCGTTATGTAGATGTTACAGAAAACGAAGAAACTGAAGAGCTATTCGCCTATGATACGGTCACAGGCCAAGTTGTTCTTCTTGATGATATTGATATTGCCGAGCAAACTGAAACAGATGCTCGTATTAATATTGTTACTCGCCCTGGTTCAAGTCAAATCAGCACAGCAGCTAGCACAATTGCTGGTTATAACGCGGTAGACACTCTTGAATTTACTCAGTCCGGCGACTTCTCAGAGTCATTGGTATTTTCTGGAATCGAACGCATTGAACTAGCCAGCGGTGTCAATATCGTTTTATCAGCCGAGCAGTTGGAAGAAAATGGGGAGTCTTTAAGCCGTGGGGAGCTCAACCCCGGCACCCATATCTACGGCGTTGCTGGCGGCCCAACGGAGTCTGTCACCATCAAGCTGGAATTCGAGGAAGAAGAGTTCGAGCCTGATGAAGATATTATTGGTGCTGAAGAAGTCGAGTACGAAGCTGCCGAGTTTGAGGTAGATGACTATTCGGTTGCCGAGCTATTCCACAACGTGGACATCATCTACGATGCTACAGAAGGTGAAGAAGGCAGCTATGTCCGCATCGATGGTGCCAATGAGTCTGCTGGTGCTCGCGAAATCGTGCTGGGCAGCGATGGCGTGGATTATGTTACCGCACGCTTGGGTGACGATGTAGTCTACGGCAATGGCGGCAATGACCTGCTGGTTGGCCATGGTGGCGCTGATTACCTCGACGGGGGCGAAGGTGACGATATCTTCCTGATCGGTGGTTTTGGCAGCGGCGTGCAAGGCACCACTTCCAAGGCTGACGACGGCAACCCAGAGTGGATCGCCACTGGCGACAAGCACGATGTGATCATTGGTGGCGAAGGCACAGATACCCTGCGCATTACTACAGGTATCGGCGCCAATACCCAGGCTGCCGGTACCATTGTGCTCAACGATGCCAATTTCCAGGAAGTGGAAGTGGTGCAGGTGGGCGGCACAGTAGGCCGCCTGAATGTGGAAAACACTGCCCTGCAACTGCTGAACGACCATTACTATTTCAGCGCCAACGGCACGGTAGCAGACCTTTCCAATAGCCGCGGTAACAATGGTGGCACTATCGACAACGTTGTGATTGATGCCTCCGGCGTGACGGCCAACGGCCTGACTTTTGAAGGTAACGGCAACACGCAGACCTTCATCGGCACGACGCAGGACGACCGCTTTATCGGCAACGGCGGCAACGATACGTTGACTGGCGGCGCAGGTTCCGACACCTTTGTCTTCGGCAAGGTGTGGGAGCAGATCGTCACGGGCGCTTCCAACGAGGTGCAGACCTACGTCAACACTGCCTTTGACCTCACAGGTGTAGATACCATCACCGACTTCGGCAGCGGCGTGGACAAGATCGAGCTCAACACTGATCAGTTCGCTTCCCTGGTCGGCTTCAATGCTGGTAACTTGGTGGTCGGTTCGGGTCCGCTCGATGCAGATGACTATCTTGTCTTCAACACTTCCACCAACACCCTGCAGTATTACGCAGATGGTAATGGCGGAAGCGCAGCGTTCGATATCGCTATCCTCACCGGCGTGACCTCGATTACAGCAGCAGACATCGTGGTTGTTTAATTAGGCGGCTGGGCCGGTCTTGTACCGGCCCGTTCAATCTCCTAATTTTATTTCCAGGAAAACTGTTTGCGTGGCCATTAACAATAACAAAGCAATACTGAAGAAAGCCCTGGCGGGAATAATCCCTCTTTCCCGCAAGGTGGTTTTCTTTGGTCTTTTTACCAACCTCATGGTGTTGGCACCATCGTGGTACATGCTCGAAGTCTATGATCGCGTGATTTTCAGTCGCAATCTCAGCACTTTGCTCATGCTGACCATGATGGTGATCTTTATTTACTTGGTCATGGAAAGCCTGGAATGGGTGCGCCGCGGCATGATGCTGCAGGCTGCCGACCAGCTTGACCAAACCCTGAGCACTCAGCTATTCAACGCAGCATTCGCTGCCAAGCTCGACTCAGCCAGCTTCCCGGCACAGCGCGTTTTTAACGACTATCGCAGCTTGCGGGAAATACTCTACTCCCCCGCCCTGATGGGCCTGATTGATATCCCGTTCATCCTGATTTTTATCACGGCGATTTTCCTGATTCATAGCAGCCTGGGCTACCTGACCTTGTTCGGGCTTGCCATCCAGACGCTCATCGCCTGCCTGAACCAGGTACGTGTGCAGCCGGCATTGCAAAAGGCCAATCAATACGCATTGGCGGCACAGCGTTATTTCACCAATATCCAGCAGCACTCTGAAGCAGTGCGCGCCATGGGCATGCAGGCGCCGCTGGAAACGCGCTGGCAAGATAAACAGCAGGCCTTCCTTGACAAGCAATCCGCTGCCTCCGAGATCGCTGGCAAGCATGCGGCCTATTCGAAATTCCTGCAAATCTCCCAGACTTCGCTGGTGCTTGGGCTGGGTTGCTATCTGGTGATCAATCAATCCCTGACCCATGGCGCCGCGATGATGATCGTGGCTTCCATCCTCGCTGCAAGGGTGCTGGCCCCGTTCAGCCAGTTGATTGCGCAATGGAGCAGCCTGGGCAACGCCTTGCAAGCCTACGGCAGGCTCAGCGACTTGCTGGATCAATACCCGACACCCGGACCAGGCATGCCATTGCCCGCCCCTACTGGCCAAATCTCGGTAGAAAACCTCAGCTACGCCCTGGCGGACAACCCCCGCGAGCCCTTGCTGCGCAACATCCATTTCCGCATGGCGCCGGGAGAAGTCCTGCTAGTCACCGGACCGTCTGCCTCCGGCAAGACAACCTTGTCGAAACTGCTGGTAGGCTTGCTGCAACCGAGCACAGGCAAGGTGCGGCTCGATGGGGTGGACGCTTTCCAGTGGAATAAGGAAGAGCTCGGGCAATACCTCGGCTACCTGCCGCAGGAAATCGAATTGCTCGACGGCACGATTGCCGACAATATCTGCCGCTTTGGCAGCCCTGACCCCGAGAAGCTCGCTAGCGTAATCGAACTGCTGCAACTGCACCCCTGGATAACGTCATTGCCCGAAGGGATCGACACCCGTATCGGCCATGAAGGTTATTTGCTCTCGGGCGGGCGTAGGCAGTTGGTCGGCCTGGCCCGTGCGCTTTATGGCAAGCCTGCCATCGTGGTGCTGGACGAGCCTAATGCCAATCTCGATGAAGCTAGCGAGCAGCGCCTGCAACAGGCGGTACGCATATTGAAGGCTCAGAACACGACGTTTGTCATCATCAGCCACCTGCAGGGCATCAAGGATATTTCCGACAGCATGATGGTGATGATGAAAGGCCAGGTGCTGCGCTACGGCAAGCCTGACGAAGTAATTGCCTCATTGCAGCAGCAACCAGGCAATGCGCCGAGGATACAGCCATGAGCAAGCTCCAACGCCCTGCATCCCTGCGTGGCTATCTTGCGCTGTTCAAGCCGGAAATCTGGGCGATTGCCATTTTCAGCATGGTCACCAATGTGCTGATGCTCGCTCCTACCCTTTATCTGCTGCAACTCTATGACCGTGTGCTGCTGAGCCGCAGCGAAATGACGCTGCTCGCGGTGACGCTGATCACCGTGTTCCTGTTCATGGTCATGGCATTTTCCGACTGGATACGTTCACTGGTGGCCATCAGGGCCGGTGTACGCTTTGACAAACTACTGACATCCAGGCTGTTCAACCTTGGCCTGGCGCATCGTGATGGAACATCCAACGGCACGCACCAAGCAATGCAGGACCTGACCTTTATCCGCCAGTTTGTTACCAGCAACGGCTTGTTTGCCTTCTTCGACCTGCCGTGGACACTTTTATATGTCGCCGTGTTGTTCATCCTCAGCCCGGTTCTCGGCGTATTGGCAGTTGTCTTGTGCATGGTCCAGTTTGGGCTGGCCCTGTGGAACCAGAAAACCACGGCCCAGCCACTGGACAAAGTAGCAGAAGCGCGCAACCACGGGCTGCAATTCCTCGACAGCAAGCTGCATAGTATCGAAACGCTGCACGTGCTGGGCATGATGCCCCAGTTAAGGCAGCGCTGGCTTGCCATCCAGTCCCGCTGGCATTGGCTGGATGCACTCGCCAGCCAGGTGCAGAACCGCAACCAGCGGGTCAACAAATTCGCACGCTATACCATGCAGTCCGGCATGCTCGGCGTCGCCGCACTGCTGGCGGTGAAAGGCGATATCTCGATCGGCGCCATGATCGCCTCCAATGTGCTGATTGCGCGTGCCCTGCAACCCTTTGACATTATCGTGGGCACTTGGAAGCAGTTCATCCAGGCAAAGACATCTGCAGCGAATGTCGACCTGTTGCTCGCCAGCGATGCCAGTGAGGATGAACCGTTGCACGACATACAGCCCGTCCAGCCGATCAAGGGCAAGCTGACGCTGGAACAGTTAAGCGTGCAAGCACCGAATGGCAAGCCTATCCTCAATCCATTGAGCCTGGGCATAGAACCAGGCGAAATTCTCGGCATCCTCGGCCCTTCCGGCTCTGGCAAGACCACGCTGGTACGCTGCCTGGTCAATACCTGCGACACCCGGCAAGGCGAACTGTTGGTGGACGGCGTTCCCCTGAAACAGATTCCAAACGCGGCATATGCGCAATCGCTGGGCTACCTGCCGCAGGAGGTGGCCTTGCTGGAAGGCAGCATCGCCGAAAATATCGCCCGCTTCATGCAGCCGGAGCCTGAAAAAGTAATCCAGGCAGCACAGGCAGCGGGAATTCATGAAGCCATCCTGCGCTTGCCCAAAGGCTACGACACCCGCATCAGCCCTGAATCGCCCGCACTATCAGGCGGACAGCGCCAGTTGGTGGGCCTGGCAAGGGCGATCTACCAGCAACCGGCTGTCATTGTCCTCGATGAGCCCAATTCGCACCTTGATGACCAAGGCGAAGCCAGCCTGATTACCGCGCTGCTGTTGTTGAAAAACCAGGGCAAGACCATCGTCATCGTCTCGCACCGCACGCACATCCTCAAGATTACAGACAAGTTACTGGTGCTCGACCAGGGCGCCGTGGTGTGCCATGGCCCGCGCGACCAGGTGATCGCTACGCTCAACCGAGCAAGACAAGCCCCAGCAAGCAAGGTGGCATAAGGATGGAGCATATGAACCTGCCTTTGAAGCATGAATTAGCAGAGTTGCCTGTGGATGATCACAAGGTCATCCCCTTGCATGAGAAAAAGCATGAACAGCATACGACCCGGCTGGGATTCATCATCCTGCTGCTCGGCTTTGGCGGCTTCATGGCATGGGCTGCCTTTGCCCCCTTGGATGAAGGCGTGCCTACAGAGGGCGTGGTGACGGTAGAAGGACGGCATAAAACGGTACAGCACCTGACTGGCGGCATCATCAGCAAGCTGATGGTGCATGAAGGCAAGGCCGTGCAGGCAGGCGACGTGCTGTTTACGCTGGATGAGACTGCCAGCAAGGCGCGCTTTGACGAAGTCAGGCAGCGCTACCTGGGGCTGCTGGCGCAGGAAAGCCGCCTGGTTGCGGAAAAGTTGGGTGCCAGCAGCATCAGCTTCCATGAAGAATTGCTCAAGCAGCAAAGCGACCCCTATGTACAGCAGTTGATGCTGAACCAGTCGCAGTTGTTGCGGGCACGTCAATATGCCTTGCGCGCCGATGTGGAGGCATTGCGTGAATCCATCCAGGGCCAGGAAGCCTTGATCGAAGGCTACCAAGGGGTTGCAGGCAGCTACCGCTCGCAACTGGAATTGCTGACCCAGCAGACTGCCGGCATCAGGCAACTGGTCAGCGAAGGCTATGCCCCGCGCAACCAGCAGAACGAACTGGAACAGAAGCTCGCCCAGACCTACGGCCTGATCGCCACCAACGATTCCAATATCCTGCGCAGCCGCAAGGCGATCCTCGAACTGCAGCAACGCATTACCGCGCGCGAGCAGACCGAGAAAAAGGAAATCGACACCGAGATGGCGCAGGTCAAGCTCGCCGTGCAGGCCGATGCCGAGAAATACAAGCCGCTATGGGATGAATTGCAGCGCGTGACAATGACTGCGCCGGTGAGTGGCCAGGTGGTGGGCTTGCAGGTGCACACCCTGGGGGCAATTATCCAGCCCGGGCAGAAGATCATGGATATCGTGCCGTTCGACGAGCCCCTGATCCTGGATGCGAGAATCCCGCCGCACCTGATCGACAAGATCCATGTCGGGCAGGATGCCGATGTCCGCTTCTCAAGCTTTTCCAATACGCCGCAGCTATTGCTGGAAGGCAAGGTCAAGACGGTTTCAAGCGACCTCCTGGTAGATACGGACCACCAGCCCCCGTCGAGCTACTACCTCGCCCGCATCAACATCACGGAAGAAGGCATGAAAACGCTGGGCGACCGTCGCCTGCAACCCGGCATGCCGGTGCAGGTCGTGATCCGCACCGGCGAACGCACCCTGCTCACCTATCTCATGCACCCCCTGGTCAAGCGCATTGCGGCTTCAATGAAGGAGGAATAAGGGTTAGCAATATGGGCAAGCATTTCCATCACATCCTATTGGGCGGTTTGCTGATCGGCGCCAGCGTGCCGCTGCATGCTACGGAAAACCTGCTCAGCCTGTACGAGAAGGCGTTGCAATATGATGCCCAGTACAAAGCGGCTGAGGCCAACACCGCTGCGGAACGGGAGGAGATCAACAAGAGCCGCGCCCTGTTCCTGCCCCGGGTGCAATTTGGCGCCAGCGTCGGCCACGGCGTGACCGACCGTACCACGCAAACCAGCCTGGGCGCTGTGGACAGCAGGCTCAACTACGACATCCACAACTACACCTTGAGCCTCAGGCAGTCCCTGTTCAACAAGGAAAGCCTGGCGACCTATCGCGGCGCGGAAGCCAGCGTGCAAAGCAAGGAGGCCCTGCTGCTCAAGGAGAATGCCACGCTGATCAGCCGGCTGGCCGCGACCTACTTCGAAACCCTGTATGCGCAGGAAAAGGCCGAGGTACTGCGCAGCAACATCGCCGCCACCAGCCAGCAGCGCGACCAGGCCCAGCGTCGCTATGACAATGGCGAAGGCACGATCACCGAGATCAACGAGGCGCAAGCCAACCTGGAGCTCGCCCAGGCCGAACTCATCACCACCGAAAATTCACTGGACGTGTTCAAGCAGACCTTGAGCAACATGACCGGTACCATCGTCAACGAAATTGCCCCGCTCAATACGGCACAATTGCCGCTAAACGTGCCGGATTCGGACAACCTGGATTTCTGGCTGCAGCAATCGCTGGGCAACAATCCCGAGATTGCCGCCGCCAGGCTATCCGTCGAGGTCGCCAGGCAGGACGTGGAAAAGAGGCGCGCCGGGCACTTCCCCACCCTGGACCTGGTCGGGGTGCGTTCCTATAGCGAAAACGACAGCAACAATACGCTGGGCTCGCGCTTCGACACCACCACGTTTGCCTTGCAGCTCAATATGCCCTTGTTTGCCGGCGGCTTTACCAGCGCCAGCGTGCGCCAGGCATTCAACCGGGTAGATGCCGCTGAGGAATTGCTCAATTTGCGCACCCGCGACATTGAAGCCAATACCAGGAAATACCTCAACAGCATCCGCAGCGGCCTGCAAGCGCTGGCCGCCTACCGCCAGGCAGTCAAGTCCAGCGAAATCGCCCTCGAAGGCACGCAAAAAGGCTTTGCCGCCGGCACCCGCACCAACATCGAGGTTTTAAATGCACAGCAGAAGCTGTTTCGCAGCCGTTTGGAGCTTAGCCGCGTGCAGTATGTCCTGGTCAACGACATCATCAACCTCAAGCAGGCCGCCGGGATGCTCAACGAGTCCCAGCTGCATGCATTGAACCAGTATTTTTCGGTGAACTAACATGATGATGACGCTGCGCTATCATCCAATCGGCAAACGGCTGACACCCGGCGCCGGAGGGTACCTGCTTGGCGGCCTGCTTAACATGATGGGTTTGTTCGCCTCTGCCGCGCATGCAACAGGCTTCGAACCGTTGCCTATTGACGGCGTACCGCTGGAAAACGGTAAGAGCGCCTATATCCTCTGCAACGATACCGGCAAGTTCGACCCTGCCAGCCATCACGACATCCCGCATAAGCCCACTCCAAGCAACAGCAATACCTGCGCGGTGTTCCCCGACCGGGAAATTGTCGCGCCATTGCCGGATTTCAGCCTGGTCAAGCATGCCAGCCGCCAAGCGCTGATGAATAATGCGCTGACAGGGCACCAGGACAAGAAGGTCGCCAGCGTAATGGATTTTGTCTGGCGCAACCCGGCAGCAGGCGAATGCATTTATGGCACCAAGGTATTGGCCCTCTCCAGCAAGGATGCCGACTACAACACCCAGTTGGCAGGCAAGCAGTTTTTCAAGATCAGCGACATTGCCAGGGGCGGCTTTGCCGGGCAAGCGCTTGAGGTGGCATATACGGTGTATTCGTCGAGTGCAGAGCCTGTCTACCGCATCGGGCGCAGCTTTACCTCGGTGCAGTACCGCAAGCACGCCGGTTTTCAACGCCAGCCTCCCATCGAGCCGGCATATCACCGGGCAATCAATGGAGTGGAGAGCAAACAGCGTGTTGCGCCAGACCCTGGCCAGCAATCTGCATCGCTCAATGACAACTGGGTCAATTTCACGACATCGGTCGGCCTGACCAAGCGCCCTGCATCGCCAACGCTGTACATCAAAGCGCGTTGCGGCGACGAGACACCTGTTGAGCTCTCTGGCGCCATTCGCCTGCGCCAGACCATGCCCCCTTTCATTGAACTCAGCGTCCCCGGCTTTGCACCGCCCGGGGCAACACTGGATGAAATACCCGAACATGAAACAGCAAAACCTTGAGGATATCGCCATGCCCATTTTCACAACACGTTCTATCGCAACCAATATGCACCAATGCGGAATCCAGCACTCCGCACCATCCCGTTTCCAAGGTTTCCATAAGGGCTTCACGCTGCTCGAGCTGCTGGTGGTCATGGTGATCATCGGCCTGCTGGCAGGCTACGTGGGGCCAAAGTACTTCGCCCAGATCGGCAAGTCGGAAGCCAAGACGGCAAAGGCGCAAATCGAGGCCCTGGGCAAGGCATTGGACCAGTACCGCCTTGATACCGGGCGTTATCCCAGCACCGAGCAAGGCCTGGCGGCACTCAACACGGCACCATCGGACGAACCCCGCTGGCATGGCCCCTATCTGCAAAAAGCCCTGCCCCAGGACCCTTGGTCCAAGGCTTATCAATACCGCTCACCCGGCGAACATGGGGAATACGACTTGTGGTCTTTCGGCAAGGATGGACAACCCGGCGGCACGGAGGAATCTGCCGACATCGTGAGCTGGCAGTAGCCCCTCACGAACTTCACAGGATGCCGGCATGAAATTCGAGCTCAAAGTCGCACGCGGCGCCGAGGTGCAATCCCTGACCTTGGAGGCCAGCGATAGCCTGCAGGCGCAACTGCAGGCAGAAGCCCAGGGTTATAGCGTGCTCGGCTGGAAACGCTCGGGAAAAACCGGGATAGGCGCACGTTTGCGCAAGCCCAGGTTCAACCTCATGCTGTTCAGCCAGGAGCTTCTATCCCTGCTGGATTCCGGACTGAGCCTGGTCGAGGCAATCGAAGCCCTGGCGGAAAAAGAAGGCCATGGCGAATCCCGCAGCCTGCTCAAGCAGCTGCTGGCATTGCTTTACGAGGGCCTGCCGCTGTCGAGCGCGCTGGAGAAATTTCCCGCCATCTTCCCCCCGCTCTATGTTGCGCTGATCCGCAGCAGTGAGCGCACCGGCGACATGGTGCAGGCACTGGGCCGCCATGTGACGTATCAAGGCCAATTGGACGCAGTGAAAAAGAAGATCACCACCGCCTCGATCTACCCGGTGCTGCTGATCGTCGTCGGCGGCCTGGTCATGCTGTTCCTGCTCGGTTACGTCGTGCCGCGCTTCAGCGCCATCTATGAAAGCGCCGGGGACAGCCTGCCCTGGATGTCGCAGCTCCTGCTCGCCTGGGGCCGCATGCTGCATGACCACGGACAAGCGGCGCTGATGATTTCCATCGTCGCCATGGGATTGCTTGCGCTGATATTGAGCCGTCCCATGGTGCGCAATACGCTGATGCAGCAGCTCTGGAAAATACCCGCGCTGGGCGAAACCATGCGCATCTACCAGCTGGCGCGCTTTTACCGCACCCTGGGCATGTTGCTGCAAGGCGGCATTCCCCTGATGACGGGCATGCAGATGGTGTCTTCCCTGCTGCAGCCCAGCCTGCGTCATCAATTGCAGTTGGCAGAGCAGGATATCCGCGAGGGCAAGCCGCTTTCCAGCGCCATGGAGGAGCACGGCATGACTACCACGATTGCACTGCGCATGCTGCGCGTCGGGGAGCGGACCGGCCGCATGGGCGAGATGATGGAGCGCATCGGCAGCTTCTACGACGAGGAGATCGCCCGTGCCGTGGACTGGTTCACCCGCCTGCTCGAACCCTTGCTGATGGTCGTGATCGGGCTGATTATCGGCGTTGTGGTCGTACTCATGTACATGCCGATTTTCGACCTGGCGGGGAGTATCCAGTGAACCAGCCATTGGACCACCTGCCCTTGCTCCAGGCGGATTCCCACGCCTCCATGGCCCAGCTCGACCTTGCTAAAGTTCAACAGGCGCGCGTGCTGGCACAGCACAGCCAGCAGCATCTGCTGGACGTGCTGGAAGAGATTTCCGGGCTGGACTCGGAGGGGTTCATGCGGGCGCTGGGTCACCTCATGCGCTATCCCGTCCTGGACATCCTGCAATTGTATGAGCTGCAGCCGGATTTCCAGCTGTTGCCCTTTGCCGAGGCCGGCAGGCAGGAATGTATCGCCTTGCGTGATGCCAGCGGCAGGCTGCACATGGTATATGCCAACCCGTTCGATGCGCAGCTTTACAGCCGCATGAACCAATTACTGCCAGCGCCTGCGCAATGGAGCATTGCGCACCGCAAGGATATCGCCGCCTTCCTCTCGCGCTTCGAGGACAGCATGCGCGCCATGGATGGCCTGCTGCCCGAACAGGCAGTCAGCGAGACAGGAAGCAATGGCATTGAGGACATCTCGCTGCGTTCGATTGCAGAGGACACATCGCCCGTCGTGAAGCTGGTGCGCTCCACGCTGTATGACGCGCTCAAGGCAGGCGCCAGCGATATTCACATGGAAACCGACGCCCAGGGTCTGACGATCAAGTACCGCATTGACGGCGTACTGAGCAATGTCGGCAGCGCCCATGGCGTGATGCAGGCGGAACAGGCCATTTCACGCATCAAGGTCATGTCCGAACTGGATATCGCGGAACGCCGCATTCCGCAGGATGGCCGCTTCAAGGTCATGGCGCTGGGCCGTGAGGTGGATATGCGCGTATCCATCATGCCGAGCGTGTTCGGCGAGGATGCGGTGCTGCGCATCCTGGACCGCAAGGCCTTGTCCGACCAGGCCCAGGGATTGAGCCTGGATGTGCTTGGCTTTGAAGCCGAGATCATGGCGCGCTTCCGCCTGCTTGCCGAGGAGCCCTACGGCATGCTGCTGGTCACCGGCCCGACCGGCTCCGGCAAGACCACGACGCTGTATGGCGCCATCTCCGAAATCAACCATGGGCAGGACAAGATCATCACGATCGAGGACCCTGTCGAATACCAGCTGCCCGGCGTGCTGCAAATCCCGGTCAACGAGAAGAAAGGCCTGACCTTCGCTCGCGGCCTGCGCTCCATCCTGCGCCACGACCCGGACAAGATCATGGTCGGCGAAATCCGCGACCCGGAAACCGCGCAGATTGCCGTGCAATCCGCGCTGACCGGCCACTTGGTGCTGACGACGGTGCACGCCAACAACGTGTTCGACGTAATCGGCCGCTTCACCAACATGAATGTCGACGCCTACAGCTTCGTGTCCGCTATCAACGGCATCATGGCCCAGCGCCTGGTGCGCACCATCTGCCCGCATTGCGCCATTGCCGACACGCCGGACACGGAACTGCTCGCCAAGTCCGGCATTCCGGCAGAAACAGCCCATGAGTACCGCTTCCGCATCGGGCAGGGATGCGGCCAATGCCATGGCACAGGCTATAAGGGACGCAAGGCAGTCGCGGAACTGCTGGTTTTCAACGACCTGATTCGCGAACTCATCGTCACCCGGGAACCGGTGCGCAAAGTCAAGGAAGCCGCACGCGCCAACGGTACCCGCACCATGCGCGAGGCCGCGCTCGACATGGTAAAACGCGGCGAAACCACCTTACAGGAGATCAATCGTGTTACCTCGCTCGTTTAACTGGCCGCCAAGCGGATGGGAGCTCCCATGGCGGGATGAGCTCCGTATCCTGATCCAGCCCCACAAGCTCAGCCTGCTCAGGGTCAAGCGCGGCATCAGGCATCAACCGGTGGCAAAAGAGGATATCCTGCTGGAAACAAGCGGTGCATCATTACCCAGCAGCGAGTTCTGGCAACCCGCAATCTCCAGCCTGCACCAGCAACTGCAAACGCGCCAATGGCATGGCTGCCAGCCCAGAGTGGTGGTATCCAACCACTTTGCACACTACGCCATCGTGCCCTGGAATACGGCGCTGAGTAACCGCCAGGAGCAGAACGCGTTTGTGCGCCATTGCTTCACCCAAGCCTACGGCGACTTTGCCCGCGGTTGGGATATCCGCACGACGCCCGTGCCTTACGGGCATCCGGCGCTTGCAAGCGCAATCGATGACAAGCTGTTGCAAGCCCTGCGCGAAGAATTCCGCCTGGCAGGCATGTCCGTGCGCCACATCAACCCTCACCTGATGGTCGCCATCAACGTCGTCCGCCACCGACTTGCCCGCACCCCGTTGCTCAATTCGCTGAATCTCGTCATGCTGGAAAACGACCGTTTGATCGTATCGCTGTTCCATCAAGGGCAATGGTTGAGCCTGCAAAGCTATGCGGCTGAAAGCGATATTGAAGACCAGTTGCAGGCACTGCTGGAGCGCGAGTCCATCATTGCAGGCATCGATACCAGCCAATGGCCTGTCATCTTCTACGCGACGGAAACGCTGGAGGAGCTCAATCTTCCCGGCCGCAAGGTCTACAACATCCTGCCCCACGCCCAACATCATCATGGCTTGGAGGCATGGCATTGATGCTGCCCGCGGTTTCACTCAACCACGCCCCGACCAGGCAATTCAGCAATCCTTGGGGCATTCCATTGCTGGTGCTGTCCATTGTCGGCGCCATTCTCCTCATGGCCTGGCTGCAGCAACTGAATGCAGAGCGCCAGCGCTTGAATACCGACATGCAGCGAATCCAGCAGCCAGCCAGCGCACCAGCACTTACCGGCAAGGAAAACCAGGCCAAGCAACAGGAAATCGCCGCAGTGAAAGATGCCATGAACGAACTGGCCCTGCCATGGCAAAAGCTGTTCACGGCCCTGGAAAACATCCAGGGAACGAACATCAGGCTGACTGCAATCGAGCCCAATGCCAGGCTGCGCAAATTGCGCATCACCGCCAATACCGATGACGTCATGCATATGTTTGGCTATGTGCGCAGCCTGGCCGCACAGCCCATCTTCAACGATGTATTGCTGATGTCGCATGAATATCACAACGACCAGCCCATGCCTGTGCATTTTATTGTGGAGGCGGTATGGATACAGCAGTAAGCGGCAGAAAAATGGACCGTCTGCGCTATGGCCTGAACCGGCTTGGCTGGCAGGGGAAGCTGGGATTACTGCTGCTGGCGGCATGCATGGCCATTGCACTTGCCTACGCATGGCCCCAAGCCAGGTCATTGAAACAACTCAAGCTTGATGTCACGGCCATGCATCGCGCCATCCCCCAGCACCAGGGCCAATGGATAGACCGCTCCCCCCAGGCCTCGCTCAACACCTTTTACCAGTTTCTGCCGCCTGAAGGCGAAGCCACCGGCCTGCTGAGCCAGATATTGCTGATGGCAGAGCAACATGGCCTGATCCCGGAAAAAGTGGACTATTCCCTGATCCGCCACCCTGCGGCAGCGTACTCCCGATATCAGCTCAGTTTGCCCGTGCAGGGCAGTTATGTGGAGATTCGCCGCTTTATCGCCGCAGTGCTGACTTCCCTGCCCTCTGCCGCATTGAACGAGGTCTCGCTCCGGCGGGAGGATGTGCTGAGCGACCATGTCGAAGCCAGGTTGAAGTTCACGCTGTATTTGCACAAGGATGGGCAATGAAACTCACGCCAGGACAGTGGCTGGTATGGTCGGCATTGCTCGCGACATTGGCCGCCACAGCCTGGACTTCGTTCACCGATACCGATATTGACGCGGTGCAGGCAGCTGCCCGCCAGCCAGACACCCCCCGGCAAGCGGCAAGCATGCCCAAACCCGGAGCACCTGCCACCGAGGTCGAGATTGCCGGGACAGGTTCCCTGGACCTTGCCCAGTTGAAACGAACGCCCTGGCAGGACAGCGAAAACAATCTGTTCAGCGGCACGCGGGCTGCGTCATTGGCGATGGCAGAAGCACCGGTCGTGCAACAAGCCATGGAAATTCCCCCGGTGCCGTTTACCTATGCAGGCACGCTGGAAGACCAAGGCCAGTACATCGTCTTCCTGTCCATGGGAGACAAGAATGTCAGCGTCAAGACCGGCGATGTGATCGGTGACTGGAAAATCAAGGAAATCAAACCGCCGCGCATGACCTTGAGTTATCAACCATTGCGAGCAGATGTGCCATTAATGATGGGAGAGAGCAATTGAACGCGAACATAAGATTAGGTGTGGTATTGCTGGCCCTCACGCTCGCCGCTTGCTCGACAAACGAAATGCGGCAGAACCAGGGAAACCTGGAGTTCCAGCAAGCCAGGGAAATAATCAACGCCGGGCAGATCGAAGCGGGAATAGAAAGACTCAAGAGCCTGGTTCGCACTTTCCCCGACAATCCGGAATATCGTAACTACCTGAAGCAGCAGCAGGATCTGCAGCTTGCCATCCTGTTGAAGGAGGCCGACCAATTCAAGCAACAGAAACGCTGGGGAGAAGCCGATATCGCCTATCGGCGCGTGCTTGACCTTGACAGCCAGAACCAGCGGGCGCAGAACGGCATACAACAAATGCGCATTGCCACGACGCATGACGCCGCACTGCAACGCGCTCAGGACATGCTGGCTAACAACGACTGGGAAGGCGCACAGAACCTGGCACGTGAAATATTGGCGGAAGACTCCGGCAATGGCAGTGCCCGCGGCTTGTTCGAACAGATCGAGCAAAGACGCCTGGACAAGGTAGTCAACCCGCCGCATATCCGCTCATCGTTCAAACGCCCTATTTCACTGGAATTCAAGGACGTCACCATCAAATCCGTTTTTGAATTCATTTCCCAGGCCGCCAATATCAACTTCACTTACGACCAGGAGCTGCGCAGCGACCAGCGCACCAGCGTATTCCTGCGCAACACGCCGATCGAGGAGGCGATTGACGTGATTCTCGCCAGCAACCAGCTGGGGAAGAAAATACTCAACGACAACACGCTGCTGATCTATCCCTTGAGCCGCAGCCATGAATATCAGGAGACCTTTGTCCGCAGCTTTTATTTGAGCAACACCGATGCCAAGAAACTCATGAACATGGTCAAGACCGTGGTAAAAACCAAGGACATCTACATCGATGAAAAGCTCAACACCCTGGTGATGCGCGATACGCCGGAAGCGATCCGCACCGCGGAAAAGCTCATCATGTCGCAGGACATGGCAGAACCGGAAGTCATGCTGGAGGTCGAGGTGCTGGAAATCAACCGCCGCAGCCTGGAAAACATCGGCATCCGCTATCCCACCACGGCCAGCATCGGCGTGCAGGGGCGCGACACTGTCAATGGCACCACCACGCTCACGCCAGGCAGGCTCACCATCAACGAGCTCAAGAACTTCAATTCCAACCTCGGGGTATTCAGCATCAGCGACCCAGTGCTGGCATTGAATTTGTTGCAGCAGGACACGGACACCAACCTGCTCGCCAACCCCCACATCCGCGTCAAGAACCGTGAAAAAGCCAAGATTCATGTAGGAGACCGCATTCCGGTGCTCACCAGCGTCGCCAACTCCACCGGGTTCGTGTCGCAAACGGTGAACTATATCGAGGTCGGCATCAAGCTCGACGTCGAGCCCACCATCCTGCTGCGCGACGAAGTCTCCATCAAGGTAGGTCTTGAAGTCAGCAACCAGATTGACCGCATGACCACCAGCTCCGGCACCGTCACCTACACAATCGGCACCCGCAATGCGAGCACCATCCTACGCCTCAAGGATGGTGAAACCCAGATTCTTGCCGGCCTGCTGCGCGATGACGAGCAGAAAATTTCCAACCGCGTGCCCGGCCTCTCCAAACTGCCGCTGGTCGGCAGGCTATTCAGCGACCGCAACAATGACCGCAGCAAGAAGGAAATCGCCCTGTTGATCACGCCGCGCATCATCAACAACCTGACGCCTGCACAGGCAATCTACACGACCTTTCCCGCTGGCATAGACCGCAGCGCAGCGCGCCCCGGGCGCAGTCCGGATAACGCGGCGGTTGCCACACAGGCTGTTGCGCCTGCGCCAGCCAAGACAGCGCAGGAAATCCAGGCTGAACGCGCCGACGCAGACCGCGATTTTGCCGGGTCGGTGATGCGGCCGGTGGAAGAGATTGCCCTCCCGGATGACCCGCGATGAAAAAACAGCTGGCAGGATTCACGCTGATCGAGCTCATGGTAGCGCTGGTATTGCTGGCGCTGATCCTGAGTTCGGCGGCGCCCGTCATGCAAATTACGGCCAAGCGCGCCAAGGAGCAGGAGCTCAAGCGCAACCTCTGGCAATTGCGTGACGCAATTGATGCCTACAAGAAGGCAGCGGACGATGGCCTGATCAAGAAAAGTCCCGGGGAATCCGGCTATCCTCCCAACCTGCAAATCCTGGTGCAAGGCGTGGAAAACCCGCGCGACCCGAAGAAGCGCAAAATCCATTTCCTGCGCAGCATTCCGCGCGACCCGTTTGCCCCCGACACAGAGCTGCCCAATGACGCAACCTGGGGCAAGCGCAGCTACGCCAGCTCATTTGAAGAGCCAGCCGAAGGCGAGGATGTCTATGACGTGTACTCCCTTTCCGGCGATACCGGCCTCAACCAGCAACCCTACCGGGAATGGTGAGCATGAAAAATCAATTATCCAGACTGCGCGGGTTCACTCTGATCGAGGTCCTGGTCGTGCTTGCAATCATCGCCACGCTCCTGAGCCTGGTCACGCCGCGTTACTTCTCCAGCATTGATCGCGCACGGGAAAGCTCGCTCAGGCACGACCTGATCGTGATGCGTGATGCGATCGACAAGTTCTACAGCGATACCGGACGCTATCCCGACAGCCTGTTTGACCTGGTGGAGCGCAAGTATTTGCGCGCGATTCCTGAAGACCCGATCACGGAAAGCACCGAAAGCTGGATATTGGTTGCACCCGAGGATGCCAATATCCCCGGCGAGATTTACGATATTCGCAGCGGCTCGGAAGCCGTGGCCTCGGACGGAAGCTATTATGCCGAGTGGTAAGCACCAGCACGGCATGGCGCTCATGGGTGTGCTGATGGTCATCATGCTCGCGGGCCTGGGCCTGGCCGAGGCGGGAAGCCGCTGGAGTGACATGCAGCGGCGCGAACGCGAACAGGAGCTGCTCAAGGTCGGCGACACCATGCGCAAGGCCATCGGTAATTACTACAACCTGTCGCCCGGCATGGTAAAACAGTTCCCCCCGACGCTGGAAGCCCTATTAAGGGATGAGCGCTTCCCCACTCCGCAACGCCATTTGCGCAAACTCTACACCGACCCGGTCACCGGCCGGCCTGGCTGGGGACTGCTCTACGCACCCAGCGGCGGCATCATGGGGGTGTATAGCCTCTCCGGCGAACAGCCGTTCAAGACGCGGAATTTCCCCCATCCTTACCAGGACTTTGAAAAGAAAAAGGCCTATATCGAATGGATATTTGCCTATATGCCTGAAACCGACAACAGCAGCGCTATATCGCCTTAGAGCCTGTTCAAAGTCTTTTTATGGGGTACGCATGGCTTCAGATTTAGTTTCACCCCTTTGTCCGATCAAAGCGCAGTCCACAGGTAATGCTCATTGCCTTGCCAAGGACTGCAACGCAGAGCGGGCGCTTGGGGTCATGCCCTTCGGGTTGTCCCGGCAGCGCGGCCGGGGCAACGTGCCCTATGAAAAGACTTTGAACAGGCTCTTAAATTTACTGAAACTGAGCTATCCACAAAAACTGTGGATAATTGTGTGGATAGCTGTGACTTAAAAGTGTAACTTCCCAATTCATAATGGTTTTTTCATTTCGCACAAAAAATGAACTTATAATTTAATTATTAATAATCAATGACTTATTTTAAGTCATTGGATTATTAACATTTTTTAACACATCTTAAAGTGTCACATGAGGTGATGTGTATAAGTTTGCCAGTCCTGGAAAAATGTCAAGCGCATTTTGCGTAGTCATTGTGGCAATTTTTTCAACCTCTTCATTCCTGATTTCCGCCAGGGCATTGGCAATCTGCAATAGCTGATCGGGCCGGTTGCGACCATGATGGCCCAGCCATGAGGGAGGAATGTCGGGCGCATCGGTTTCCAGCACGATGGACTCCAATGGCAAATCCCGCGCCAACCCACGGATTTTCAGCGCTCGATCATAGGTCATCGCCCCGCCGAACCCCAGCTTGAATCCCAGCTTGATGAACTCCTGTGCCTGTTGCAGGCTGCCATTGAAGGCATGGGCAATGCCGCGCACCTTGAAGCGCCGCACTTGTTTCAACACCTGGTCCACCGAGCGCCGCACATGCAGCAGCACCGGCAGGTCATATTCGCGGGCCAGCTTAAGCTGTTCAATGAAATAAAATTCCTGGCGCTCACGGTCATAATGCTCAATGAAGAAATCCAGGCCAATCTCGCCAACCGCGACCACCTCCGCGTGGCTCTGCTCAATTTCCTGCGCCAGGAAGGCCAAGTCCTCTGGCTCGGACTGGTCAACAAACAAAGGATGTATCCCCAGCGCCATGGCACAGCCGGAATAACGTTCCGCGAGCGCGCGCACCGCGGCAAAATTACTGCGCACGACAGCAGGCACGACAATCACGCCGACGCCCGCTTGCCAAGCCGCCTCGGCCACTTTCGCCCGGTCCGGATCAAACTCGGGGGCATCAAGGTGGCAATGGGTATCGATCAGCATGGCATTACCAAAACAGGCCTGGCGCGCACAAACCAGTCCACACCCACCTGGCGGGTCTCTAACGCTTGCAGCTGAATTTTCTGCTGCATGCTTTGCAAGGCTGGCATGGCAAACATATCGCGGGCCTCACCACCCAGAAATACCGGTGCGTAATAAAGCAGAAGCTCATCCATCAGCCCTGCCTGCAGCAGGCTGCCGTTCAGCACAGCACCGGCCTCTACCATCACCTCATTGATCTGGCGTTCGGCAAGCGCTTGCAGCAATCCTGCAAGATCAACCTTGCCCGCCTCGCCGGGCAAGGCGAGCAAGTCGGCACCGGCACCACGCAATGCCTGCGCTTGCTGCGGCAGGCTTGCCGCATGGGCGATCAACACTCGGCCTGCTTGCAAAATAGTGGCATCCGGCGGGGTATGCAACTGGCTATCGACAATCACGCGCCAGGGCTGGACGCCATGCCGCGCAGCCAATAATTCAGGATCGCGCACCGTCAGCATGGGATTGTCGGCAAGCACGGTTCCCACACCTGTCAGGATCGCGCAGGATTGGGCCCGCCATTGCTGCACGTGCTGTCGTGCTGCCGGGCCGGTGATCCATTGGCTTTCCCCGTTGCTCAGCCCAGTCTTGCCATCCAGACTGGCTGCGATCTTGCTGCGCAGCCAGGGACGCTGCCTGGTCATGCGTGAAATAAATCCTGCATTCAATGCCCTAGCCTCGGCTTCCAGCAAGCCAGAGGCGACGCTGATGCCATGCTCTGCCAACCGCCTCAAGCCGTTGCCGGCCACCAGGGGATTCGGGTCCTGCATTGCGGCGACCACGCGCTTGACGCCGGCCTGGACCAAGGCATCCGCGCAAGGCGGAGTACGGCCAAAATGGCTGCAAGGTTCCAGGGTAACGTAGGCCTCTGCACCCGCGGCCAACGCACCCGCCATGCGCAAGGCATGCACTTCGGCATGCGGTTCTCCCGCCTTGAGGTGGGCGCCCTGGCCAACCACGCGGCCATCTTTCACAATGACACAGCCGACCCTGGGATTGGGGCTGGTGCCGTACAAGCCTCGCGCGGCCTCACGCAATGCCAAGGCCATATAGGCGTGGTCATCGGCAGAAAAATTAGGGGAATCAGTCATCATGCAGCCATGATAAAGGCTGGCGAGGCAGTGGCACAAGCCGGGAATCAGCCTGGAGAAAGGTTAAGGCGCTTGCGGAATCAAGCGCCTCTTAATGGTTTTGCCTTCAAGCTTAGAACAAGGCGGATCGCCACAGACAGTACTTATGTCCCAACGCGGTTATATACTCGAAGGCAAAGCCTTATCAATCCAGGTCGCGGATCACGTCGCTGAAATCATCCACATCCTGGAAGCTGCGATAGACAGAGGCAAAGCGGATGTACGCTACCTTATCGATGGCTTTCAACTCCTGCATGACAATTTCGCCGAGATCGCGGGCAATGATTTCACGCTCGCCCTTGGCGAGGATTTTCTGCACGATGTGCTCAAGCGCCCGGTCCACATATTCGGTAGGCACCGGCCGTTTGTGCAAGGCGCGCGTGAATGAAAGGCGCAACTTGTCGCGGTTGAATTCTTCACGGTTGCCGTTCTGCTTGACCACCTGCGGCAAGTGCAGCTCTGCTGTCTCATAGGTAGTAAAGCGCTTGTCGCAGGCATTGCAGCGACGACGACGACGGATGGAGTCACCTTCCTCGTTGACCCGGGAATCGATCACCTGTGTATCATCGGCACCGCAAAACGGACATTTCATCGAGTAATTTTGTCCTGCAATTCCTGCAATTTAAAGAAGAAATCCATATGTAAGTGCTGCTAACAAAACTCAGCCTAGCAGTCCTGGCTAGGCGCTCTGCTGCAGTACGACAAGGCAGAGCAACAACGCCAGGAGAATTTTGTTAGTCGCACTAAGCGCCGTAAACCGGGAAGCGCGAGGTCAAGGCATGCACCTTGGCCTTGGTCGCGGCAATCACGGACTCATCCGTCGGATTATCCAGGATGTCGGCGATTAAATTAGCCACCTCTGTAGCTTCAGCTTCCTTGAAACCGCGTGTGGTGATTGCAGGCGAACCGATACGGATGCCGGAGGTTACGAACGGGCTTTCCGGATCGTTCGGGATCGCGTTCTTGTTGACAGTGATGTGCGCCTGGCCGAGGTAGGCATCGGCGGCCTTGCCGGTCAATCCCTTTGGACGCAAATCCACCAGGAACACATGCGACTGCGTGCCGCCGGAAATAATGCGCAGGCCACGTGCCGCCAAGGTCTTGGCCATGGTATCGGCATTTTTCAATACCTGTTCCTGATAAGCCTTGAACTCAGGCTGGGCCGCTTCAAGGAAAGCCACCGCCTTGCCCGCAATCACGTGCATGAGCGGGCCGCCCTGCAGGCTTGGGAATACGCTTGAGTTGAGAGACTTCTCAAACTCGGCCTTGGCCAGGATCAGGCCGCCGCGCGGGCCGCGCAGGGTCTTGTGCGTTGTCGAGGTCACAAAATCGGCATGCGGAACAGGATTGGGATAAACACCCGCCGCAATCAAACCTGCATAGTGCGCCATATCCACCATGAAATAGGCGCCTACCTTTTTGGCAATCTCCGCCATGCGCGCCCAGTCGAAACGCAGCGCATAGGCGGACGCGCCGCCAATCAGCAGTTTGGGCTTGGTTTCCAGCGCAATACGCTCCATCTCGTCGTAATCGATCTCTTCCTTGTCATTGAGGCCATAAGCCACAATATTGAACAGCTTGCCCGACAGATTGGCCGGGGAGCCATGAGTCAGGTGACCGCCGTGTCCGAGATTCATCCCCATCACGGTATCGCCGGGCTTGAGGATGGAGAAATACACTGCCTGGTTGGCCTGCGAACCGGAATGCGGCTGCACGTTGGCATACTCGGCACCGAACAGCTTTTTCAGGCGGTCGATCGCCAGCTGCTCGATTTCATCCACGAACTCACAGCCGCCATAGAAGCGCTTGCCTGGATAACCTTCAGCATATTTATTGGTGAGTTGGGAGCCTTGTGCCTGCATAACTGCGGGACTGGTGTAGTTTTCAGAGGCAATCAGCTCGATGTGCTCATCCTGGCGATTGCGCTCAGCTTCCACATATTTCCACAAATCTGGATCAACAACGCTGAGGTTTTTGGCCGTGCTAAACATGTTCTATTCTCGGATAAAAATGAATAGGCAGGATTTTAACATGTTCGCAGCACAGCAGCTTTGAAACAGATTCACAGCCAATGAAAATGATTCATTGGCTTACTTCATGGCAATTGATCACGGCCACCATCCGGTCATAAACAGCCACTCATGCGTTCCCATTTTCGCCAGAGCCAGTTAACCCTCTGGTTGCTGGCAGTCTTTTCTCCCCGGTCAGGTATAATTCCCTTTAACTCCATCATCGGCTCTTTCGCAACATGGCATTGATCCGCCAAGAAGATTTCATCAGCAGCATCCACCAGGCATTGCAATACATTGCCTGCTACCATTCGCCCGACTTTCTCGCGGCGATGCACGATGCATGGCGACGCGAACCGTCCCCTGCCGCGCGCGACGCCATTGGGCAAATCCTCATCAATTCCTACCTCTGCGCACAGGGCCAGCGCCCCTTGTGCCAGGATACCGGGATTGTCGTGACTTTTATCAGCGTAGGCATGAGCGTGCAATGGCAAAGCGAGTTGAGCCTACAGGCCATGGTGGATGAGGGCGTGCGGCGCGCCTATCTCGACCCGGACAACCGCCTGCGCGCCTCCATCGTCAATGACCCCGCCGGAAAGCGCCTGAATACCCGCGACAACACACCCTCTGTCGTCCATGTAGAAATGGTGCCCGGCGATACGGTGGAAGTCCACATCGCGGCGAAGGGCGGCGGTTCGGAAAACAAATCCAAGCTTGCCATGCTGGAGCCTTCTGACGATATCGTGGAGTGGGTGCTCAAGACCGTGCCAGGCATGGGCGCCGGCTGGTGCCCGCCTGGCGTGCTCGGCATCGGCATCGGCGGCACCGCAGAAAAAGCCATGCTGCTCGCCAAGCAATCCCTGTTTGCCCCCATCGATATCCAGGCACTGAAAACACGCGGCGCGCAAAGCCGTGCCGAGGAATTGCGCCTGGAAATCTATGAAAAGGTCAACCGGCTTGGCATAGGCGCTCAAGGGCTGGGCGGGCTCACCACCGTGCTGGACGTCAAGATACTGGAGGCACCCACGCACGCCACCTCGTTGCCCGTCGCCATCATTCCCAATTGCGCCGCCACCCGCCATGTGCATTTCACCCTGGATGGCAGCGGGCCTGCCCACCTGCCCGTTCCCAGGCTGGAGGACTGGCCACAGATCGCGCTGGATGCCAGCACGCCCATGCGCCGCGTCAACCTGGACCAGGTCACGCATGCAGATGTCATCGCCTGGCAACCGGGCGAGAAGCTGCTGCTGTCAGGCAAGCTGCTGACCGGCCGCGATGCCGCCCATAAGCGCATCGTGGACCTGATTGCCCGTAACGAGCCCATGCCGGACGGCCTGGACTTCACCAACCGCTTCATTTACTACGTTGGCCCTGTGGACCCGGTAGGCGAAGAAATCATCGGCCCCGCTGGCCCGACCACGGCAACGCGCATGGACCGCTTTACCGACACCATGCTCGGCAAGACCGGCCTGTTAGGCATGATAGGCAAGGCCGAGCGTGGCGAAGCCACCGTGCAGTCGATCCGCCGGCACCAGTCCGTTTACCTGATCGCGATAGGTGGTGCCGCCTACCTGATTTCCCAGGCGATCAAGGCCTCCCGCGTCGTGGCCTTTCCCGAGTTGGGCATGGAAGCCATTTATGAATTCACGGTGGAAGACATGCCAGTCACAGTCGCGGTAGACAGCAGCGGCCACTCTGTCCATGACTCGGGCCCGGCCGAATGGCGGCCCCGCATTGCAGACATACCGGTGTTCAGCGCATAACCACAGCAATCATTCCAAGACGGCGACCCATGGCAAAACTTTTCACCCCCATACGCTTCCGCGATACTGAAATCAAGAACCGTATTTTCGTGTCGCCCATGTGCCAGTATTCCGCCGAAGATGGTATCGCCAACCACTGGCATCTCGTACACCTTGGCGGCCTTGCCGTTGGCGGCGCTGGCCTGGTTATCGTCGAGGCCACGGCTGTTGCGCCTGAAGGGCGCATCACCCCTTTCTGCCTGGGATTATGGTCGGATGAACACACCGAGGCATTCAAGCCCATCGTGGACTTCATCAAGCAGCAACATGCCGTCCCGGCGATCCAGATTGCGCATGCGGGACGCAAGGCATCCTGCGATGTGCCCTGGCGCGACGGAAAATTCTTAACTGCTGAGCAAGGCGGCTGGCAGACGGTGGCGCCATCCGCCATTCCAGTTACTCCGGAGCATGGCACGCCACGTGCGCTGAGCAGGGAAGACATCCAGCAAGTCGCAACCCAATTCCGCACTACGGCACAACGTGCGCTGGAAGCAGGCTTTGAGGTATTGGAACTGCATTGTGCCCACGGTTATCTGCTGCATGAATTTCTCTCTCCCCTGTCGAACCAGCGTGATGACGAATATGGCGGCAGCCTGGAAAACCGCTGCCGGCTGACATTGCAAATTGCAAAGGAACTGCGTGACCTGTGGCCGCAAGGCAAGGCCATGTTCGTACGTATTTCGGCTACGGACTGGGTGGAAGGCGGATGGGATATTGAGCAATCCATCCAACTTGCCCAGTGGCTCAAGGAAATCGGCATTGACCTGATAGACTGCTCCAGCGGCGGCTTGATCCTCGATGCGAAAATTCCCGCAGGTCCAGGCTATCAAACCGAATTCGCTGAACGCATCCGCCATGAAGCAGGCATTGCCAGCGGCGCAGTGGGCCTTATTACGTCAGCATTGCAAGCCGAGCATGTCCTGGTCACAGGCCAGGCCGATGTCATCATGCTTGCGCGCAAATTGTTGAGCGATCCGCACTGGCCATTGCATGCAGCAAAAGAATTACGTGTGGATTTAACCTGGCCAGACCAGTATGTCCGCGCCAAGCACATTTAGAGTGGCTAACAAAACTCTCCTGGCGTTGTTGCTTCGCCTTGTCGTACTTACTTGTACTGCCTGCGGCAAAGCGCCTAGCCAAGAGCGCTTCGCTGAGTTTTGTTAACCGCTCTTAGAGCGACTCTTAATTTTCACAGTTGCCGGATAATATAGGCAGACAATTGCAAGGAAACCATCATGAAATGGACTGATAGCCAGCGCATTGCTGAAGAACTCTTTGATAAACATCCTGATGTCGACCCCAAGCTCATCCGCTTCACCGATCTTTACGACTGGATATTGGCGCTGGAGGATTTCAATGACGATCCGGAGAAATGCGGAGAACGTATTCTGGAAGCCATCCAGCTTGCCTGGATAGAAGAAGCGGAATAACTCGGCATTCACCACACCACATTCAAAATCAAATCAAGGGAGCACCATGACGGCACCAAAGGAAATCTTCAAGGCCTACGATATACGTGGCATCGTCGGCAAGACCCTCACCCCGGAAATAGTGGAGGCAATCGGCCATGCGATCGGCAGTGAAGCCGCGCAACGCGAGCAGAAAACCATCTGCGTCGGCTATGACGGCCGATTGTCAGGCCCCGAGCTTGCTGCTGCGCTCTCGCGCGGCATCCGTAAAAGCGGCCTGGATGTGATCAATCTCGGGCTGGTGGCAACCCCCATGGTGTATTTCGCAGCCTACCACCTCGACACAGGTTCCGGCGTCATGGTCACCGGCAGCCATAACCCGCCTGAATACAACGGCCTGAAGATGGTTGTGGCTGGCGAGACCTTGTCCGGCGACACCATCCAGCGCCTGCGCACACGTATCGACAAACAAGACTTTGTACATGGCGAGGGCCAGGAAAGCAGCCATGACATTGCGCCCGCCTATATCGAACGCATCGCCTCCGATATCAAGCTCAAGCGTCCACTCAAGCTGACTGTAGACTGCGGCAACGGCGTACCAGGCGCTTTTGCAGGCAAGCTCTACCGTGCGCTGGGCTGCGAGGTGGAAGAATTGTTCTGCGAGGTGGACGGCCATTTTCCCAATCACCACCCCGACCCGTCCGTTCCAGAGAATCTCAAGGACCTGATCAAGAACCTGATAGCGGGCCAATCAGAAATCGGCTTCGCCTTCGATGGCGATGGCGACCGTCTCGGTGTCGTCACCAAGGATGGCAGCATCATCTATCCTGACCGCCAGCTCCTACTGTTTGCAGAAGACGTACTCAAGCGCAATCCGGCGGCCACCATTATTTACGACGTGAAATCTACCCGTAACCTCGCCCCATGGATCAAGCAACGCGGCGGCGAGCCCTTGATGTGGAAAACCGGACATTCACTGGTCAAGGCCAAGATGAAGGAAACTGGCGCCGCACTGGCCGGGGAAATGAGCGGCCACGTATTTTTCAAGGAACGCTGGTACGGGTTTGACGACGGCCTCTACGCCGGCGCCCGCCTGCTGGAAATCCTCAGCCAGTTCGATGATCCCTCTGCCGTCCTGAATGGATTGCCCGATAGCGTCAGCACCCCAGAGCAGCACATCAACATGAAGGAGGGCGAGCCGCATCAACTGATCAGCAAGCTGCAAGCCAGTGCCAGGTTCGAAGATGCGAAAGAAGTCATCACTATAGACGGCCTGCGTGTGGAATACAGCGATGGCTTTGGCCTCATGCGCCCTTCCAATACCACGCCGGTGATTGTATTGCGCTTCGAGGCGGATAGCACTGATGCGCTCAAGCGCATTCAGGAGCAGTTCCGTAGCGTGATTCTTGCTGCTGTGCCTGACGCCAAGTTGCCGTTCTGAACATGGGCGGCACGCGTCTGCTATGGTGGGTGGTCTGGCTGGCATTGGCCGGCGGCGTCTATTACCTGGCAGACCGCGCCATCAATCCCAATAAGCTCAGCATCCTGGGGGATGCGCCCAACGTCACCTTGCAGCGCGGACAAGATGGCCACTACCGTGCCGAAGCATTGATCAATGGCAGCAAGGTCAATGTATTGGTCGATACAGGCGCCACTGGGGTCGCAATATCGCAACGGGTTGCCGACCGCCTGCAACTGCAAAGCAAGCAGGCCATCCGCACTTCCACAGCCAATGGCAATACCGTCGCCTATATGACCCGGCTGGAGTCGGTCCAGCTTGGCGGCGTGAAGGCGCAGAATGTGGCTGCTGTCATTGCGCCGGGACTCGAAGGCGATGTGCTGCTGGGCATGTCCTTCCTCGGCCGCATGGATGTACGCTTATTTCAGGGGAAGATGACGATCACCCAGGTTGAGGAGTAGCCCAAGCCTGCTGCACCCAATCCTCACGCCGCAGACGATAGAGCACATGCACGCGTAGGGAAAGAATATGCAAAACACTGGGATGATCGAATGTTTCGGCGTCCTGCTGCATGCCGAGGCGTTCCATCAAGGCACGTGAACGCGTGTTTTTGAGGGTAGTGAATGCCACAATCTCGTCTAAGCCTAAAGCGCCGAACCCAATATTCAAGGCTGCTTTTGCCGCCTCAAATGCATAGCTTTTTCCCCAATACGCGCGAGACAAACGCCACCCGATTTCGACACAAGGCATGAAAGGCAGGTCATGCGAGGGCACGTGTAAACCGACAAAACCGATGAAAGCATGGCTTAGCCTATCCTCCACAGCCCAGAATCCCCAGCCACGTTCCTTGATCAGGCTGGCGCAACGCTGAACCATCTCATCGCTGCGCGGCCTGTCCAAGGCTTGCGGAAAATACGCCATCACCTCAGCATCTGCATTAAGTGCAGCAAATGGCGCAAGATCATCCTCCCGCCATTGTCGTAATATCAACCTATCTGTCAGGATCGAAGCAAACTGCATCAAGTAATGACAGTGGGTTGCTCGCGGCCTGTACGCTGCTTCAACTCGGAAATTTGGTGAGCAATCTCAATCAACTCGCCTAGCGCCTCCTGCGCATCCAGGCCATGCTTGGATGCATTGGGCTCAAAAGCCTCCAAGTAAATCCGCAAGGTTGCGCCTTCAGTCCCCGTTCCCGAAAGCCGGAACACAATCCGCGAACCATCCTCGAACAGGATACGGATCCCCTGCTTCTGGCTGACACTGCCATCGACAGGATCGGTATAACTGAAGTCGTCGCAAGTCTTGATCGTGTAGCGCCCCAACACCTTGCCTTCAAGCACAGGGAAGCTCGCACGCACATGCTCGATCACACCTTGAGCGGCCGCACTCGGCAACTCCTCATAATCATGACGCGAATAGACATTGCGGCCAAAACGCGCCCAATGCCGCTTCACGATAGTTTCCACCGGCTGGCGCTTGATGGCAAGAATGTTGAGCCAGAACAACACCGCCCACAAGCCGTCCTTTTCACGTACATGGTCCGAGCCAGTACCGAAGCTCTCCTCGCCACACAATGTCACCTTGCCGGCATCCATCAGGTTGCCGAAGAACTTCCAGCCAGTCGGCGTCTCGAAGCATGGGATATCCAACTCTTCGGCCACACGGTCTACCGCCGCGCTGGTCGGCATCGAACGCGCCACACCGGCAATGCCTTGCACATAGCCTGGCACCAGGCGCGCATCCGCCGCAATCAACGCCAGGCTGTCAGAAGGCGTCACAAAGAAATGCTTGCCCAGAATCATATTGCGATCGCCGTCACCATCCGATGCAGCGCCGAAATCTGGCGCATCCGCACCATACATGATCTCGACTAGGTCATGCGCATAGGTCAGGTTGGGATCAGGATGTCCGCCACCAAAATCAGGCAATGGAACGGCATTCATCACAGCGCTTGCTTCAGCGCCTAAGCGATCAACCAGAATGGCACGAGCATAAGGCCCTGTGACCGCATGCATGGCATCAAAACGCAGCCGGAAACCACTTGCCAGCAATTGGCGGATCGCCTCAAAGTCGAACAGAGTCTCCATCAGCTCGACATAATCGGTGACCGAATCAATCACTTCGACCTTCATTCCCGCTAGTTCTGTTTCACCCAAGGCATCCAGTGCCACATCAGGCGCATCAATGATCTTGTACTGAGTGATCTCCTTGCTACGCACAAAAATCGCCTCAGTGACCTTTTCCGGCGCCGGGCCGCCGTTGGCTGTGTTGAACTTGATGCCGAAGTCGCCTTGCGGGCCGCCGGGGTTATGGCTTGCCGACAGGATAATGCCTCCGAAGGTCTGATACTTGCGGATCACACAGGAGGCAGCGGGCGTGGACAGAATGCCATTCTCCCCCACCAGCACATGGCCGAATCCGTTGGCTGCCGCCATTTTGAGAATGATCTGGATCGCTTCAATATTGTAGAAACGGCCATCCCCGCCAACAACCAAAGTTGAACCGGCCGGCGCCTTGATAGCATCGAAAATACTCTGGACGAAATTTTCAAGATAATGCGGCGCCTGGAAAACTGTGACACGTTTGCGCAACCCGGATGTCCCCGGCTTTTGGTCGCTGAACGGCTGGGTTGGGATAATTTGAACTGCCATGCAATGTACTTTCGGGGGAGTGGTGGAAAAAGCTAAGGTACTCGATTAATTTGCCGCTTTCAAGTTGACACGTGCCTCAAAGGCACGCATAATGCCGTTCCTCGATTGGGGCATTAGCTCAGTTGGTAGAGCAGCGGACTCTTAATCCGTTTGTCGTAGGTTCGACCCCTACATGCCCCACCAGTCATATTAAGGCTTACAGCAATGTAGGCCTTTTTCATTTTTTCCGCAAAGACCTCAATCATTTGCAAACTATCTTAGCTTAGAAATTCGTGAAGCACTCCAAAACTTTCAGTCTGGGTACTACTGTATGTCAGCCGCGGACGCCACAAATCCAATGCATTTTTCACTTATAACAATTTGAATTGACTACCTGCATTAGCCAATCCATTGTCAAATACCTAGCGGTCCTTCAACCTAAAAATGGTAATACATATCTCGGGAGTAGCCATGACAAAAACCACGCCGCACGGCGTAGCTTTGAAATATCTTCCCTTGAAACCATTCAGCATCAACTTAATATCGCGGACTCTGGCAAACTCGCGGATCTGGCGCTTTATTTTACTTTTCTTACCCAGCAACCTGGCTTCCAGATTAAAGAGAAAATACATCTACCTCTTTGAAATTCTTCTCGATTACATACCTGGCATTGTTGGTTAGTACGAATTCATCACCATTGGACATGCCAATCCAGCCCCCATTATTGACTAATCACAATGAATTAAGCCATTTTTAATATAAATGCATATTATTTACTATATAATATGACAATTTATTTGACAAATTAATTCTATTCGCGCTATTGCACAATCTAGAGGCTTTAGTCAACGTTGGTCTATCTGGATTACTTGGCGGATAAAGCCTGGATGGTATTCATGTGAATCTTTACTACGCTAATACAGGATAAGGAGATATCTGCACTGCTAGTAATCGTGGAAGTCGCCCGCCTTACTGGACAAGCGTGGTCTTGGCAATAGCACCCAGCATTTATGGTAGTTACATTTCTTAATATCCTGCCAGTCATAAAAAAATCCCGCGATGCGGGATTTTTTTATGACTTTATTTTTAGCGCGCTATTCAACTTTCCCAACCAGAATGGTCCGTAACGCAGGCATTTTCGGTCAAATCAATTCGCCTAGCGTTTTTGGAAGGAATCTATCAGAACTCTCACGGAAACGAGCGGTAAGCAATTGCAGCAATCTGACCAATACTTTATTTCCCAGCTTGGGCATATTGGCAAGCAACTGATAAAGAGAGTCACGAGTCAGCACTGCAAAATCGGTGGGCAAGCTGGTGACACAACTCGCCGACCGTGGCAAGCCATCAACTAGGGACATTTCACCGATGATAGCGCCTGCGCTGACCTTGGCAATGGTTTGTATTCCTTTAGTCGGAATGTCTTTGATGACATTCACTTCGCCGGTCAAAATCAGAAGAAGGTAATCGCCCGCATCGCCCTCCGTCAGTAACTGACAGTCCCGGGGAGCGGCATAGCATTGCATATAGGAGCATAAATAGCGAACTTCCTCATCAGTAAAATCCCCGAACAGCTTGATTGTATTAACAATCTCAAGGATTTCCTCGACGTATTTGTCAGCACCACCTAAATGCACCAGATCGGGATACATGTAATTTTTGCCTTTAACTAAAGGAATGCATTAATATCCGTAAAATATTTATGGACATAACACATAAAAGCTATCAAAAACTCTCATCAATCAAGCTATTTACGTCATAATAATGTCAGCTTATACATATGACACAAGAATTAGACCTGAATTGCTTAGCAAATTATAACCGAGTTCATGTCCCTAAATAAAAACTTAAACGATATTGAAAAAAGCCAGTTAATTGAGTTAATGCATGAATCTTTGAGAATTCGCTCACACTTTGAGCTTTTTCTCTGGATGCAGGGGAAACTCCAGATTTTCCTGCCGCATGAAATCATGATTACGGCTTGGGGAGACTTTTCACTTGGAGTCATATACTTCAATATTGTCTCTCCCCTTCCTGGCATACGTTCTGACAAAATTGCCAGCCAGGAAATCAATCAATTTCTGCAAAATCTGTTTAACTATTGGCTAAACCATGCCAAAGCACCCTTTACGCTTGCGGCTGCCGATAACATTTTGCATGACTATCAATTTTCCAATGCAGAATCAAGCTATTACTTAAAAAACATGAAATCAGCGCTAGTCCATGCGATCAAGGATCATCGTGGTCGGCATGATTGCCTTTATGTGTTGCTTAGCTCCAACTTAAGCTTCCCACCGGCTTCCCGCCCTATGCTGGAAGCGCTTTTGCCCTATATCGACAGTGCGTTGCGACAAATTGAGCACCTGCCAGAGCAACAGCCAACGCCTATCAAGATCGAGCCAGAGCCCAAGGATGAAACCTTGAATATCCTTTCCGGTAGAGAACTTGAAATCATGGACTGGGTTACCAAAGGCAAAACCAATCAGGAAATCGGCATGATTCTTGATATCAGCGCTTTTACTGTCAAAAATCATCTGCAACGCATATTCAAGAAGCTTAATGTGCTGAATCGTGCGCAAGCAGTTTCCAAATTCCGCAAATAATATTTTTAACTACTCTACGCATCAAAAAGGCTGTGATCTTCACAACCTTCCTTTGCTTTTTAATATTGCTTAACCACGAACTTAAGCAATATTTAGTTACTGCTAAGCTGAATACCTTACGGGAATTCCCCTGAAAATGAGATATGAAGCGTGTTTTTTACACATTTTATTTTTTCACTACTGCTGAGCTAGAATAGTCACTGATTGCCATCTAATAAGCAATAGCCCAATCGGACTAGCATTACTACCTCCAGAGGTCCAGATACAACGACCTCATACAGAAAAGTTCAGCGGCGGTAAATTTAAAAACCCAGGCTGTCAAGCAAGTCGTCAACCTGCTCCTGACTAGCCACAACATCAATGGCCGCTTCTGGATTAATTTGCGGACCGTTCATCAAGCCAGTGTCACCTTCTTTTTTGGTAACTGTCGTTGGCGAAAAGTCTATCAGCACCTGTACCAGCTGTTGCTCAATCTCTTGCGCAAGCTCAGTAATTTTCTTGATCACCTGCCCAGTCAGGTCCTGGAAATCCTGCGCCATCATGATATCCAGCAGTTGCGCTTTCGTCGCATCGGTATGCCCAACCGCCTTGGTCATAAACGCAACGGTTTCATCCGCAACCTGATCATAGTCCTTCTTGAGTGAAGGTACTGTCAATATGCTTTTCCAACGCGCTTCCAGGCTGGCCGCCTCCTGATTCAATTCATCCTGCAACGGTGTGGCGATATCTGTCGCATTCAGCACACGCTCCGCTGCCTGCTCCGTCATCCTTGCCACATAGTTGAGACGATCCCGTGCATCGGGTATGCCGTGGGCCGCCTGCTCCAGCAACTTGTCAAAACCCAAGCCGCGCAAACTTTCATGGAGGTTGCGAGTCAGCAGACCAATCCGATGCAACATCTCATCATGCTGCGTTTGCAAACTCTCAGCTTCGTCATGGACATGAGGTATGTTTTGAAGCGAGTCATTCATATCAGCCCCCTGCTTTTTCAAGCTTTTCAAAGATTTTGCTGAGTTTCTCATCCAGGGTAGCAGCCGTGAACGGCTTCACCACATAGCCATTGGCACCAGCCTGCGCGGCAGCAATGATGTTTTCCTTTTTGGCTTCAGCGGTCACCATTAACACGGGTAACGATGACAATGCAGGATCAGCGCGTATTTGCTGCAACATCGTCAGTCCATCCATGTTGGGCATGTTCCAGTCGGACACAACAAAGTCAAAATTTCCGCTTCTCAGCTTGGCCAGGGCCATTACGCCATCTTCAGCCTCATCTACATTGTTGTAACCCAGCTCCTTGAGCAGGTTGCGTACGATGCGGCGCATGGTGGAGAAGTCATCGACCACCAGAAATTTGGTATTGGGATTTGCCATTCGTTACTCCATTTCAACTTTTATTTGTACTATTCGCAATTACCAAGCATTCATGCCTGGAATTAGACACGCAACGCGCGTGCGCTGTTTGCGGCAAGGTATTGCAAGACCTTGCCGGGCATTTCGTGCAACGCGCTCACTTCATCAACACCGCCTGCCGCAATCGCCTCTTTCGGCATGCCAAATACGACACAACTCGCCTCATCCTGGGCAAAGTTATATGCACCAGCCTGCTTCATTTTCAGCATGCCGTCCGCACCATCCTTACCCATGCCCGTGAGAATAACACCAATTGCATTCTTGCCTGCGCTACTTGCGGCAGAACTGAACAAGACATCCACGGATGGCTTATGCCGGCTGACAGGCGGCCCATCATCCAGCTGGGTGACATAGTTGGCACCGCTCCGTGAAAGCAACAGGTGTGAATGTCCCGGAGCAATATAGGCATGCCCAGGCAGGATGCGCTCACCACCTTTCGCTTCTTGCACCGAGATTTTGCACAAGCCGTCAAGCCGATTGGCAAACGATTGGGTAAAGCCGGCCGGCATATGCTGGGTTATCAGGATGCCAGGGCAGTCCGATGGCATTTGCATCAAAAAGGACTTAATGGCCTCCGTACCACCGGTAGATGCGCCAACAATAATCAGTTTCTCGCTACTGATCAGGGGATTGCCCACCGCTGGCAAACCACTTCCGCTTCCATTTGCAACGACCGGCTTGCGCGCAATCAGTCGGGCCTTGGAAGCTGTCCTTATCTTGTCGGCAATCAATTCACTATATTCATGCATGCCGCTGGCGATCGACATTTTCGGCTTGGTAATAAAATCAACTGCCCCCAACTCCATGGCACGCATGGTAATTTCCGAGCCACGCTCGGTCAGCGATGAAATCATCACCACCGGCGTTGGGCGTAAACGCATCAAGCGTTCAAGAAAATCCAGGCCATCCATTTTAGGCATTTCTACATCCAGCGTAAGCACATCCGGATTTTTCTGCTTGATCATTTCACGTGCGATCAAAGGATCAGGCGCAGCACCAACCACTTCCAAATCTGGCTGCTGATTGATAATTTCAGTCAGCAGGCTGCGAATCAGCGCCGAGTCATCAATGATAAGAACTTTTATGGTCATGACATTGCCTTTTATTTAGTTATTGCTTGGCATCTGGTCTCCTCCCAGTCACCACCTGCTAGAACAACTCCACATCGCCAGCCACCTTGTCCGTCTTGAGTTTTTTCGCGTAGGTTTCCTCGCGCGTAATCAAGGTGTTATTGTGCAGTTGCTTCAACTTTTTCACTAATACGCGCCCGGTTCTTGGAAAGAAATACACCTTGCGCGGATAAACATCATTCAGGTCCTCGCCTACCACCCGAATATTCTCGTTCTTCAGATATTTGCGTACAAACGCGGCATTTTTCTCGCCGATATTGATGGAGGTGAAGCCACTCAGCACGTTCCCGCCGCCAAAAATCTTTGCCTCGAGGTTTTCGCGACGGGCACCTCCCTTGAGCAACTGATTGATCAATACTTCCATTGCGTAAGTACCATAACGGGCCGACTCCGAGATCGGGTTGTTGGCATCTGCCGGACTGCCTTCTGGCAGCATGAAATGATTCATGCCGCCAATACCCGACACCCTGTCGCGAATGCATGCCGATACACAAGAACCCAACACTGTCACAATCACAATATCCCTATTGGTTGTGTAATACTCCCCAGGCAATATCTTGGCAGCCTCGCAATTGAAAGTCTTGTCAAAATACAGGTTGGTAGCCAACTGTTCGTCTATAGCATTGACCATATTCAGCCTCCTCGTTGACTGAGGGTATATACCGTCTTGCCTAGGAGCCTGAATGCATCGGTCGCATAAAGGAAGTTTTCAGAATGTCCGGCAAAAAGCAACCCATCGGGCTTCATCAATGGTACAAAACGCTTGAGAATCGCGGCCTGTGTCGGCTTGTCGAAATAGATCATGACATTGCGGCAGAATATGGCATCGAACTGTCCGCTTAGCGGCCAGCTGCCGCCAAGCAGGTTCAAGGGCTTGAATGTAATGAGCTTGCGCAGATCATCACGAACCCGCACCAAGCCTTGCTGGCTGCCTGTGCCTCTGAGAAAGAACTTTTTCTTCTGCTCCATTGACAGTTTCTCTATGCGGTCATGGTTATAGATACCTGCCGCCGCTGTCGCCAACACATTCGTATCAATATCCGTGGCAATGATCTCGACCGGTGGGCGCAGGCTGCCAAATGCTTCACATGCCGTGATAGCGAGACTATAAGGCTCCTCCCCGGTGGAACTCGCGCAGCACCAGATTGAAATCGGTTGGGAAACTTTGCGGATGTGTTCTGTCAGAATAGGGAAATGATGGTGTTCACGAAAGAATGATGTCAGATTGGTGGTCAGCGCATTGGTAAATGCCTCCCACTCCTCAGAGCCAGACTGGTTCTCCAAAGCATCAAGGTAACGCTGGAAGCTGGAAATTCCAGTAGCACGCAACCGTCTGGCAAGACGGCTATAGACCATTTCGTGCTTGGATTCAGAAAGAGAAATTCCCGCAGCCTGGTAAATCATTTTGCGCACACGCGCAAAATCCTCCTCCGTAAAGTCAAACTCCTTGCCTGAATTTGATTTGCTTGCTGTGCTTGGATTCAATTACGCAATTCCCTCTGCATAAGCGCTGTTAAAACTCTTCCCACTCATCGCTGGAGAGGTCCGACCCAATGACTTTTTTGGCAGGCACAACCTTGGGTGTAGATGCAGACGGAGCGATAGGATCCCTACTTTTTATATTCGTCGTTTTTGCTGCGACAACTTTAGCTTTGGCTGGGGCTGCTTGCACAAGCTCGGCTTTAGGCTTTGATGCCGGCGCAGCCGTATTGGACGCTGGCTTGGTCTTAGCAAGGGCAGCCTGTTGTTCCAACCTGGCATCCATCCCACTGCCTAGCTTGAACACACTTGCCGCACGCTCAAGCTGTAAAACATCGCTTTTCAAATCTTCTGCCGCAGCCGCGGACTCCTCAACCAGCGCAGCATTACGCTGCGTCACCTCATCCATGTCATTCACGGCATGGTTGACCTGGTCTATGCCTGAACTTTGTTCAGTGGAGGCCGCGGAAATCTCGGCCATGATATCGGTGACACTGCGCACGGAAGCCACAATTTCTGACATGGTAGTCCCTGCCTGGTCAACAAACACCACCCCGGCTTCAACACGCTCTACCGAGTCAGAAATCAAGCCCTTGATTTCCTTGGCGGCCGCAGCTGAACGGTGTGCGAGATTGCGTACCTCCGCCGCGACGACAGCAAACCCGCGGCCCTGCTCACCAGCGCGTGCAGCTTCGACGGCGGCATTCAATGCCAGGATATTGGTTTGGAAGGCAATACCGTCAATGACGCCGATAATGTCTGAAATTTTGTTGGCAGACTCACTGATCAAACGCATTCTATCCCTTGCTTCACCAATAACCTCTCCGCCGCGCGCAGCCACACTGGAAGCAGATATGACCAACTGGTTGGCTTGCCGGGCGTTATCGGCATTCTGCTTCACGGTAGAAGCCAGTTCCTCCATGGAACTGGCAGTTTCCTCCAGCGAGCTGGCCTGTGATTCGGTGCGTGCCGACAAGTCATTATTGCCTTTGGCAATCTCACTCACACCCGTATTAATCCGCTGCACATTGGTACGGATATCGGAAATCATCGCCACAATGTTGACATTCATCTGATTGAGCGCGCGCAACAACATCCCGGTTTCATCAGTCTTGGCGCTACTGAACTTATGCGAGAGATCGCCGCTCGCAAGCGCGTTGGCAATATCCGTCGCCTCGCGCAGAGGCCGGATCACGGAAGCAGAAAGCGAAACAGCCAGGCTCACAGCCGCCACAATGGCAACCAATGCACCACCGATCACAAACGTTGAGCCTAACCCACTCAACGTTGCCACAATCACAATGATCATCGCCAGAACCGTGGCAAGTGCCGTCGCTGCCACTCGTGTTTTCAACGTCATTTGCATTGCCCTTCTTATCCTGGATATCACATCCGTTTTCAGGATTTCACCACGGTATAGCTTGAGACCGTGATGCTTGCTTTCACGCAGGCGCGCATAAATACGCGATGCATTTTCCACCTGCTGGCGTGTGGGCTTCACCCGCACAGACATATATCCCACGACGTTACCGTTCTGACGCATGGGTGTTGCATTTGCCATGACCCAGTAATAATCGCCATTCTTGCGGCGGTTCTTCACCATTCCGGTCCACGGCGAACCTGCCTTCAGCGTATCCCACATATCGGCAAAGGCCTCGGGCGGCATATCTGGATGTCGCACAATATTATGAGGAGCGCCTATCAGCTCTTCTTCAGTAAAGCCGCTGACCCGGATGAAATCCTGGTTGATATAAGTAATTCGCCCTTGCAAGTCGGTGGTGGAAAGAATGGACTCACCGTCTTGCAGCAAATACTCATTGGTAGTTACAGGCATGTTGACACGCATATTACTGTTCTCCTGATATCAGGGCGGATTCCGTAAATCCGCCCTGTGTGCGTTTTTCTGCCTTTTAACGAAACAAGTACTTTTTTATTTATTTTTAATTAATTTTGAAAACACTGACTGTGGATGACAGTTTCTGCGCCTGTTCCTCCAGACTTTCGGCAGCGGCGGCTGCTTGCTCAACCAATGCAGCATTCTGCTGTGTCATTTCATCCATCTGCCCAACCGCAATATTGACTTGCTCAATGCCCGAGCTTTGCTCCTGGCTGGCAGAGGTAATTTCACCCATGATGTCAGCGACACGTTGAACCGAATTCACAATCTCGCTCATCGTGGCGCCGGCCTGATCCACCAATTTATTGCCGACATCCACCTTTTCTACTGAATCGCCAATAAGGCCCTTGATTTCTTTTGCAGCCGCAGCCGAACGTTGGGCCAGGTTACGCACTTCACTCGCAACCACAGCAAAACCACGCCCTTGCTCACCCGCACGTGCAGCCTCCACCGCCGCGTTCAGGGCCAGGATATTGGTCTGGAATGCAATGCCGTCAATCACGCCAATGATATCGACAATCTTGCGGGAGCTTTCCTTGATTGAGCCCATGGTGTTGACAACTTGGTCCACTACCTGCCCGCCGCGTACCGCAGACTCTGAAGCAGTAATCACCAATTGGTTGGCCTGCCTTGCATTGTCAGCATTCTGCCGTACGGTAGAGGTCAGCTCTTCCATGGAGCTGGCTGTTTCTTCCAGGCTTGAAGCCTGGGATTCGGTACGAGAGGAAAGGTCGGCATTGCCGGAAGCAATCTCACTGGTAGCCACCAGCATGGTGTCGGTGCTGCCACGCACTTCAGTAACGAGTTTGCGCAACTCCTGGACCATGAATCGGATACCAACCAACAACTTGCCTGGTTCATCAGCTGCATTTTCATCAATCATGTCGAGCAAATCATTTTGCCTTGGCGCAAGGTCGCCTTTTGAGACGCGCCCGATGACGCGAATGCCATAATTGATCGGCTCAACAATGGACACTGTGATGACCCGGGCGAATACCACGCCCAACAGAATCGCAACCAGGCCAAGCACCACCACCAGGATCCGGCCCTGGTTACTGGCGCTCCTGTTGGCTTCAGCAAGCTCCAGTGACCTTGCACGCTCATGCTGCAAGAGCTCGTCCACTGCACCCTGATATGCAGTGCGTGCAAGCTGGAAGCTCTGGTCAATGCTTGCATAGAAGTCTTTTTCGTCAGCAAGCAATTTATTGCTCACATTGCGTTTTTCTTCCAGGCTGACTTGTTCATTCGTGAGCCAGTTCTCAAAGGCGGCTACCCGAATATTGAGTGCTACCCGCACCTTGAAAGCATCGGCACGTATCGACCGGTATTGCTCTCGCGCATCCTGGATTTTTTGCAGAAAAGGCTGGTACTCCTCACCCTTCATGGACTCGATCACTTGAGACTGCAACTTGTCCACCTCTTGGGAATACTCATCCATTCTTTCCTGGAAGTATGCTTCTTGGTCCTTGCTGCGATTTCTCATATAGGACACTGCATTGATGATGTTCATATTGGTATACAGCTTCCAATCATTGAGCATCGCCTGCCTGGCAGCCGACTCTTCCACAATCGCATTAGTCCGACTGCTCATGGATGTCATCAAGCCAATGCTGAGCACCACAATGACGGCCAGCAATACCAGCAACGTCCCGAAACCAATCACAAGGCGCTTGGTAATCTTCAGGCTGTACATATAATTCATTAATGGATTCAGTAGCTTCATTTCTCGTCTCCGCCCTTCTTAGTTCAATTTTTTAGTTCAAACTTTTGTCGTTATAGTTATTAAATGTCTGCCACAATAGTCTCGATCAGTCCCATTTCTGAACTGGTCATTAATTTGTCAATATCGATCAGAATCAACATCCGGTCATCCAACGTTCCCAGCCCGATCAGGTAATCCGTGCTGAGGATAGACCCCATTTCTGGTGCCGGCTTGATCTGCTGTGGACTCAGCGTAGTGACATCCGATACGCTATCCACCACGATCCCGGTGACACGACCATTGATGTTGAGGATGATCACGACGGTAAACTGGTCATAGGTAGGCGAACCCAGCTTGAATCTGATCCGCATATCGACGATAGGCACGATAATGCCGCGCAGGTTGATCACCCCTTTGATAAACTCGGGGGCGTTGACAATCCGGGTAACACTTTCATAACCCCGTATTTCCTGCACCTTGAGGATATCGATTCCGTACTCCTCGCTGCCCAGCGTAAAAGCAAGGAACTCACTGTTTTCGCCTTGCGCTGCCCCTGGTGGGGCCGATTGACTTTCAGCCTTACTGCCTGCTGCTTCTAACATGACAACACCTCTTAATGAATGGAAGGTTCAGCGATCAATTGCCTGCTGGATCGCAGCAGATTGGCCACATCGAGAATCAGTGATACGCCGCCATCACCGAGTATGGTGGCACCGGAAATCCCCGCAACCTTGCGATAATTGGATTCAAGATTCTTCACCACGACTTGCTGCTGACCCACCAGCTCATCAACAAATAAGGCGGCTTTCTTGCCATCTGCCTGCAATACCACGAGGATGCCGTTTTCCGGCTCACGATGGAGCGGCTCAATACCAAACATCTGATATAACGGGATCAATGGCAGGTAGTCTTCGCGAACCTTGACCAGGCGCCCCTGCCCGGTCACATCCTTGACGTCATCCGCCGAGGGCTGTAACGACTCCATGACAAAGCTGAGCGGCAGGATATATACCTCGTCACCGACACGGACAGACATGCCATCCAGAATGGCGAGGGTGAGCGGCAGGGAAATTGAAATAGTAGTGCCATAGCCGGAAGCCGAGCGTATGTCGACCACGCCGCCCATGGCTGTGATGTTGCGCTTGACGACATCCATGCCCACACCGCGCCCGGATACATCAGTCACTTGCTCGGCAGTGGAAAATCCGGGAGCAAAGATCAATTGCCAGACATCGCTATCAGGCATGTTGTCTGAAACGCTGAGCCCCGAGGATTTGGCCTTGTTGAGGATACGCTCGCGGTTGAGGCCGCCACCATCATCACTCACCTCAATAATGATATTGCCGCCCATATGGCCTGCTGAAAGCGACAAACGGCCGATCGGGTTCTTGCCTGCAGCGGTTCTCACCTCAGGCGACTCTATGCCGTGGTCCACACTGTTGCGCACCAGATGGGTCAATGGGTCGACAATGCGCTCGATCAGTCCCTTGTCCAGTTCGGTCGCGGCACCATTAGTGACAAATTCGACCTTCTTGCCGAGCTTGCCTGCAAGATCACGCACCATGCGTGGAAAACGCGAAAATACATAATCCATCGGCATCATGCGGATGGACATGACGGCTTCCTGCAAGTCGCGCGTATTGCGCGTGAGTTGGCCTACGCTATTAAGCAGCCGTTCATGCAGCATGGGATCCAACGTACTGGTGCGCTGCTCTATCATGGCTTGCGTAATCACCAGCTCGCCCACCAGGTTGATCAGCTGGTCAACCTTTTCAATGCCGACCCGGATAGAAGTCGTCTCCTGGCTGGCAACTGCCTTGTCTGATTCACGGCGCGGTGCAACACGCTTGTTTTCCACCGGCTCCCCTTGCTGCACCTTGGCTTCAGGTTGCGGAGCAGCAGATGCCGGCTTGGCCTCGCTGCTGTCAAACAAGCCAAAATCACCTTCATCCAGTGACTTAGCCTTGGCTGGCGCTGCCTGGGCAGGCGCTAGTGTTACGGCATCGCCTCGCTCGCTGATTTTCAGCTTGTCTGCATCCACGACAAATGAGCTCACGGCCAGAATACTGTCCCGGCTTTCCTCAGTTTCCAGCCACAACGATTGCAGGTTGCCGGCCGCAGGTTGTAGCGTGACTTTGCCCAGCAACTCCAGCTCGGAGACGAGCGTCGCCATATCCTTGTCTGCAACATCCGGGATTTCCAGCAAAAGCTGTTGCTTGCCGCTCGCCGCTGCCTTTGTGTGGCCTGACGAGTCAGTCGCAGCTTCCAGTTCGGTGATTACGAGGTCATCCGGATCAAGAATAAAGGAGCAAATTGCCACAATATTGTCCAGACTCTCTTCTGTGCTCAGCTTGAGCACATGACACTTGCCAACGGCAGGCAATGCCTCCACCGTGCCGAGCAACGCGAGCTCCTCGCTCAGTGCAGTCACGTCTTTCTCGGGAAGCTCCGGCAATTGCACCCGGTATTGCTTTGTTGCATCCGTCGATAACGCCTGCTCTGCTTCCTGGGCCACTGTCTCAGCAACCTGCGCAGCAACAGCCAATGTGACCGGCGGCGGAGTAACGGCCCTCCCCCCCTCCTGGGCCAGCTTCTGCAATGTCAGCTTGATATCGTTGACCGCATCCTGGTCCACTGCCGAACCACTGCGATGCCCATCCAGCTGCATTTTGAGGATATCCTTGGCAGCCAGGAACACATCCACATGTTCGGCCTTCAGTTCCATCTCGTTCTTGCGGATGCGGTCCAGCAGGTTCTCAAGCACATGGGTAATCTCGGTCATATCGGTCATGCCGAAAGTGGCCGCCCCGCCCTTGATCGAATGCGCTGCCCGGAAAATCGCATTGAGGTCTTCCGAACTGGGATCCCCGATATCAAGTTCGAGCAGCAAACGCTCAGCCTCTGCCAGCAGTTCATCCGATTCATCGAAGAACACCTGGTAAAACTGGCTCATATCAATTGTCATTGTTCACTCCACATTGATTCATGCTTATCCATCCCTGCCGGGACAGGAGTTCTGTGCAGTACTGACGGCATCATCCGATGACGCGCTGAACAACATCCAATAAACGCTTTGGGTCAAATGGCTTGACCAGCCAACCAGTCGCTCCCGCTGCCTTGCCCAATGCTTTTATCTCGTCGCTAGACTCTGTCGTTAACATTAATATCGGCACTTTCTCGTAAGAACTGAGGCTGCGCAGCGACTTAATCAGTGTCAGGCCATCCATGTTCGGCATATTCTGGTCAGTCAATACCAGGTCTACGACGTTGGATTTGGCCTTGCTCAGCGCATCTTCCCCATCCACAGCCTCTATCACCTGATAGCCAGCCGCATTCAGACTGAATACGACCATCTGCCTCAACGACCCAGAGTCATCTACAGCCAGTATTGTCTTTGCCATATTTAAATCCCCGTTTTTGCGTGCCTAAGCGCTCCCCGGCACGCATCTACTTGTTAAAAAAGAATCCTAGAAAAGCTCAATATCACCCGCCCCCATATGCTGCTGATTCACGGAGGACTGCAAATCCTTGTGCATGGAGGCACGCCTTTCGTTAAGCGACTCACTCATCCGCTGCAAAATGGCAGCAATATCTTCATGAGAATGGCCAGAAACCAGGGACTCGTGCTGATCTGCCATTGCCAGCAGCAACATCTTGAGCCCCCCTACGCGGGCAAGCGCGCGCATCAACAATTGATTGGTCATGTCCTCAAACTGCATGCCCGTCACTACGCGGTTGACCTCGCTCTCGATCTGGCGGCTATACATCGCCACTTCGGCAATATGCTGTTGAGACAATTGCGTGCTGCTGCTTAAACTCAGCAATATCTGTTGTTGTGCCTGGGCTGCGCGGTTAATGGCCATAAAACCATCCACCAGCATGCTGATCGCTTCGCGCAACAGTCCATTGGCGCGGTTGAGGTCGGTCTCAACATGCTCAAGATGTTCCTCGCCCCAGCCCCCGAGGCTGACCAGCAACTCTTTTAATTCATCTACCGGTATAGTCTGACCTGCCATATAAGCTACCTTGTCCAGACTGTATTCAATCTGCAAAAAACAAGAGAAAAATCCTGCTTGATCAATATCATTGGTTATTGAAATTCTCAGTCAAGCCAGGCACCTTGTCGGCCGCATCCACCTCTGCCGAACCATTGTCACTCATGGTTTCCTCCTCGGCTTTCTTGTTCATGATGATGATGCTGATACGACGATTCACAGGGTTTAGCGGATTATCGTTGTCGAACAACACCGCAGAGGACAGCCCGACCACACGCAACAGCTTTTCTTCCTTCAACCCGCCCGAAACAAGCTCACGACGCGAGGCATTGGCCCGGTCTGAAGATAACTCCCAGTTGCTGTAATAACGTCCGCCATTGGGATAAGGGGCCGCATCAGTATGCCCGGACAAGCTGATCTTGTTAGGCACATCGTTGAGCAGTTGGCCGATTTCGTGCAGTATCTGCCGGGCATAAGGCTGGAGCTCAGCTTTCGATAAGGCAAACATGGGCCGGTTCTGCTCATCGACAATCTGGATGCGCAGGCCCTCAGTCGTAATATCCAGCAACAGCTGTTTCTTGAACTGCTGCAACGTTTTGCTGGCCTCAATTGCCTCCTCAATACGCTTTTTCAGTTCCTTGAGCTGTTGCAATTCGGCCTTGGCCACTTCCTCTTTGGCGGTCTTGAGATCAGGTTTCTTCTTGGCCTCGATATCCTCGGCTTTTCTGATCTGCCCCTGCTTCTTGGTCATATCATTGCCGCCGCCTTTGAGAACACTATCGCTGGCACCCGCACCCGAACCGCCCTGCATGGCAACCTTGAGCGGTGTCTTGAAGTATTCGGAAATCCCCTGCAAATCTGCCTTGGTCGTGGAACCCAGCAACCACATCAGCAGAAAGAACGCCATCATGGCCGTGACAAAGTCGGCATAGGCTATTTTCCAAGCGCCCCCATGGTGGCCGCCACCATGGCTTTTAACGCGCTTGACGACAATCCTGACGTTTTCCTGGGCCATTTCGTTCTCCGCTGCTTCCGGTCCTAGCGGGCCTTGGCCTGCTTGACGTGAGCCTCCAGCTCGGCAAATTCCGGGCGCTCGGTGGAATACAACACCTTACGGCCGAATTCCACCGCAATTGCAGGCGCATAACTATTGAGGCTGGCAAGGAAAGTCACCTTCGCGCACTGGAACATCTTGGAAGATTCATCCGCCTTGCGTTCCAGCAAGCTCGCAAGCGGGCCGACAAAGCCATAAGCGAGCAGGATGCCAAGAAAGGTTCCTACCAAAGCATGGGCAATCAGCATGCCCAGCTCATTCGGCGGCAAACCGACTGATTCCATGGTATGCACTACCCCCATCACGGCAGCCACAATGCCGAATGCCGGCATGCCGTCGCCCAGGCGCGCAATGCAATGCGAGGGCACCATGCTTTCGTGGTGGTGGGTCTCGATTTCATTTTCCATGAGGTTCTCGATCTGGAACGCATCCATGTTGCCCGACGACATCAGGCGCAGGTAGTCGCAGATAAAATCCATCAGGTGGTGGTCGGACAAGAGGTCCGGATACTTGGAAAAAATCGGGCTACTTTCAGGGTTTTCGATATCGTTTTCGATCGCCATCATGCCGTCGCGGCGGATCTTGGTGAGGATTTCAAACAGCAGCGCCAGCAGATCCATGTAGCGCGACTTACTATATTTCGAACCTTTGAAAACACTGGGCAAGGCTTTCAGCGTAGCCTTGATAGCTTTTGCATCATTGCCAACTAGGAAGGCGCCGATCGCCGCACCGCCGATCATGAGCAACTCTATCGGCTGGAACAGAGCCGCCAGATGGCCACCCGCCATGGCAAATCCGCCAAACACACTTCCAAGTACTACCAGATACCCCGCTATCACCAGCATAATCAGCAAGCTCCGTTCGGGTTTCAACAGACCCGATTCTCAAGTTATTTTCAGCATAACAATCAAGCTGATGTTCTGATCGCGGTAATTAAAGTGCAATAACCCTTTATATCTGAATCATCGTGGCTTGAATGCCTTCCTAAAGCGCAATGCTCCGCGCTTAAAATTCCCAGACGAAAATACTTGGGGCATCCGGCCTCTCCTGAATCTGCAATTTGGGAGCCACTCCCGGAATCTCAAATTCATAACTGATCAGCAAACTGCCTGCCTGCATTTCCTTCTCAGCCTTGCGCCATAAATCAGGCATCGCAGCCGGGGAAAGGTATGCAAAAACTACGTCATACCTAGAAAGGTTAACGGCTTGGTAATCGCCATACTTGAATATCGCAGGGGATTTTTTTAATACTGCCAGCAGGACGCTAAGCAGCCATGGCAAAGGAGCTAGCTCGATTCCGGCACATGTGGCATTCGGGCGCTCCCGTGCAAGATACATGACAAGCCCGCCCAGGCCGCTACCAATGTCGAGCACACTGACTGGCTTGTCTACCGGGATCAAATCCTTGACCTGGCGCCAGGTTGCGGGCAGCGATGGATAAAAAGGCACCTGGGTACGATAGGTACTCCAGAATAGGGCCAGGGTAAAACAAAATGCCAGCAGGTACGCCCACGCAGGCACCTGCCATTGCAGCATGAATAGGATGGCCAACGGAAATAACAGGTGGATCAAACGCCACCAAACTGCCATCCCCAATAGCATTGAGAGGAGGCTGGCAAAAGCGCCTTGCGCGAGAAACAAGGCCCAGCCTGGCAGGCTGCCCCACTCGAGCCACGACACCACCTGCCCCATGCACCAGAGAAGGACAAGGGCGGCTACCTGAATAAAAAAAGCCAGGATAGCGGGGGGAAACCGCCTCCTGGCACCACTCAACTCCGGGGTTGGACCTTGCTTAAACTGCATGGGCAAGGTCGCATGAAAGAATTTTACGCAACATACTTATGTATTATGCAATCAGTGCCGCAGCCTGCTCCTTGGCTTTTTTGGTCTTGCCTGCGCGAGAAGGCACATGACAGAGGTTGCATTGATAATGCTCATGCAGGTCATAGGCATTGACGACAAACTCGCCGCCACAACAGCGACACTTCTGCATTTTCAACATATTGCTATCAAGGAAGCGAATCAACGTCCAGGCGCGTGTCAGGGACAAGACCATTTCATCATCGGGCTCGCTGCCCACCTGCTGCAAATACAGTTTATAAGCCTTCATGACTGCCGTGATCCCTCTCACACCGGCATGTTCAATCAGAAAACGGTAGATATTCACGAAAATCGAGGAATGGATATTGGGTTGCCAGGTCAGGAACCAGTCGGTTGAGAATGGCAGCATTCCCTTGGGAGGCGACATGCCCTTGATCTCTTTATACAGCTTGATCAGCCGCTCGCGCGACAAGGTAGTTTGAGATTCCAGCAATTGCAGCCTTGCACCCAGATTGATCATCTGGATAGCCAACTGGATTTGTTCCGCCTCATTGATAACACTCTTGGCCATGATACCCCCCGATACCTAAATTAACCGTCGACTACTTAATTATTTAAGCTATTTCCTCAACACCCTGACCTGCCATCAAGATAGCGGCATGCGCTTGTGCCTGCATGCGATCCTTGGTGTAGCTGGTCAACATGCTCAGGATAGCGGTATCGTCAAAGCGGAAGCGTGTCAGCATCATATTGAAGCTGCTCAGCTTAAGAAGCTGGGCGTTACTCAGACCTTCCAGCAGATCCGCAATTTCCTGGCTCAACCCCAGGCGGAAAATTGCAGTTGCCTTGTCGGCACGGATCATTTGTTGAGCAAGCATCAGATAACTAAGATTAGCGTCTTTAATTTCTGCCATGATTTCTTGTTCATTCATTTTCCAGTCCCCTTTTACTTGAGAAGCCAGCACTGCTTAAGTGCAGAGCAAGTGAGACGTACTTTGAACTTTTTACGGCAAGGGAGAAACTAGTGTCTGTCGGTTTTTTACGTAAGACGAACGCGCACAGCCGATACAGTGTTTGTCTTACAAACACTGTATCGGCCTTGGGAGGCAAGGCTTTCAGAGGAGGAGCACCAGCATTTTTCAGTTAAAAACTAATTCTAACGACACTTATCCTTCAGAATATTTTTTACATCCATGAATTGCTTAACGGCAATGCTTTAAAAACCTTTAGGGTAATTTTTAAAATATTTTTAAAAATTTTATAAGTGATTAATTTTAAAATTAAATTAACCAAAAATATTTTCAACGTATTTCATATATCGGCAGGCTTTAAACAAACTTTAGGAATTTTTTAAGAAATTTTTAAACTTTTTTATCAGGAATAACCGGTTTTCCCCCTTCTATTCTTCAATTTCATTATTTTCTCCGTGACCAATAATGCAGCCATCGTGGAAGGCAATATGCACTAGATAGGCATGCCGCCTCCATCAATGAAGGATAGACGAGCATGGCGCAAGACAGCGATTTGGAAAAAACGGAACAGCCCACGCCACGGCGCATAGAAAAAGCCCGTGAAGATGGCGATGTGCCGCGTTCGCGCGAGTTTTCCACCTGCGCCGTGCTGCTTACGGGAGGCATCGGACTCATGATCATGAGCGGCCGCCTCAACCAGGCCATGCTGGGGAACATGAGCAGCAACCTGCGCTTCAGCCGCGAGGCTGCATTTGATTTCAGTTTGTTATTGAGCCAGATTTCAAGCGGCATTCTGGATTTGTTGATTGCCTTTGCACCGCTGGTCCTGCTACTGCTGCTGGTGATTGTCGGCGCCCCTGTCCTGATTGGCGGCTGGAATTTCAGCAGCAAGGCATTTACGCCGAAGTTCAGCAAGCTCAACCCGCTCAATGGCATCAAGAACCTGTTCTCCAAGAACTCACTGGTCGAACTGATCAAGGCCATACTCAAGGCCACGCTGGTCGGCACTGTCTCTTATATGGTGATGGCGCATGACTTTGACACCATCATTTCCCTTTCAACGCAGCCGCTGGAAACCGGGATTGCCCAGGTGGACGGCATCCTGATCAAGGGGTTTCTCTTCATCGTCTCGGCATTGGTGCTGATTGCGCTCATTGATGTGCCTTATCAGCGCTGGAATTACACCAACAAGCTCAAGATGACCAAGGAGGAAGTCAAGCAGGAAGCCAAGGAAAGCGAAGGCAATCCGCAGATCAAGGGCCGCATTCGCCAGCAACAACGTGAAATGGCCCGCCGCCGCATGATGGCCGAGATTCCCAAGGCAGATGTCGTGATCACCAACCCAACCCATTATGCGGTTGCGATCAAGTATGACGATAACGCGATGGCCGCCCCGCGCGTCGTCGCCAAAGGTGCCGATGACATTGCGCTCAAGATCAGGGAAATTGCCAGTGAGCACAAGGTGCCCACGCTCGAATCTCCCAAGCTGGCACGTGCGCTCTTTGCCCACACAGAACTGGGCGATGAAATCCCTCAGGCACTGTATGCGGCTGTTGCCGAAATCCTTGCCTATATCTTCCAGTTGCGCACCTACAAGACACACGGTGGCTACTACCCTGATATGCCAACCGCACTGGATGTGCCGGACGCCCTGGATCCGCACCTGAAAGGAGCCAAGTAAATCATGAATTCGTTCAGAATCCCTGCCTGGCTAAGCGGCAGCAGCTCCGTGGCTGCGCCCATCATCATCGTCATGCTGCTGGCGATGATGATTCTGCCATTGCCAGCTATTGCCCTGGATGCATTGTTCAGCTTCAACATTGCACTTTCCATCCTGGTACTGCTGGTCGGCCTGCAAACGGCCAAGCCTCTCGATTTCATTGCCTTCCCTACCGTGCTGCTGGTTACCACCATGCTGCGCCTCTCGCTTAACGTCGCCTCTACCCGAGTGGTATTGACTGAAGGACATACCGGGCCTGATGCGGCAGGCAAGGTGATCGAAGCCTTCGGCCACTTCCTGATCGGCGGCAATTACACCGTGGGTATCGTGGTGTTTGTCATTCTCACCATCATCAATTTTGTGGTGGTCACCAAGGGTGCCGGCCGTATTGCTGAAGTGGGTGCCCGTTTTACCCTGGATGCCATGCCCGGCAAGCAGATGGCGATCGATGCCGACCTGAATGCCGGCCTGATCGGTGAAGAAGAAGCGCGCAGCCGCCGTAAGGAAATCGGCCAGGAAGCCGAGTTCTACGGCGCGATGGACGGTGCCAGCAAATATGTACGCGGCGATGCGGTTGCAGGTATTCTGGTGATCGTGATCAACATTATCGGCGGCCTGATTGTCGGCATGGTCCAGCACGATCTCAGTTTTGCCGATGCCGTGAAGAATTACACACTGCTCGCGATTGGCGACGGCCTGGTGGCGCAAATTCCCGCGCTTATCATCTCGGTGGCAGCCGGTGTTGTGGTTTCCCGTGTTGCCGATGAACGCGACATCGGCAATCAATTGACCGACCAACTATTTGCCAAGCCGCGAGCGATTTATGTCACCGCTGCGATCATTGCCGGGCTGGGGCTGATCCCCGGCATGCCACATTTCGCATTCCTGATACTGGCCGCGCTTCTGGCAGGCATCGCTTATGCCGCCGAGAAAAAACAGCAAGTACAGGAAGTCGAGACCGAGGCAGCCCCCTCGCCTGTCGCAGAATCTCCCGAAGCCAGCTGGGATGACGTCACTCCGGTTGATGTGATTGGCCTTGAAGTCGGCTATCGCCTGATCCCGCTGGTGGATATGGCCCAGGGAGGTGACTTGCTGAAACGTATCAAGGGATTGCGCAAGAAATTTGCGCAGGAAGTCGGCTTCCTGCCACCACCTATCCATATCCGCGACAATCTGGAACTGCGCCCTGCAGGTTATCGCATCACATTGAAAGGCGTCGAAATCGCCAACGGCGAATCCTTTCCCGGGCAATACCTGGCAATCGATCCAGGCAATGTCACCGGCTCACTCAGTGGCACTGCAACGACCGACCCCGCATTCGGGCTGCCTGCCGTATGGATCGAGGCCAATATGCGCGACCAGGCACAAGCCATGGGCTATACCGTGGTGGACACCAGCACCGTGATTGCCACTCACCTAAACCACATGATTACCTCTCATGCAGCCGAGCTGCTGGGCCGCCAGGAAGTGCAGCAACTGCTGGACCATATCGGCAAGGAGTCACCAAAACTGGTGGAAGACCTGGTACCTAAGTCGCTCAGCCTGTCCACCGTGCAGAAAGTGCTGCAGAACCTGTTGGTAGAAGGCGTGCACATCCGCGATATGCGCACCATTATCGAAACCCTGTCCGAGCACGGCCAGCGCGTCCAGGATACGGATGAACTGACCTCTTTGGTCCGCATTCAACTAGGCCGCGCCATCGTGCAGCAACTATTCCCCACCGGTAATGAGGTACCCGTCATGACACTGGACCATAACCTGGAGCGCCTGCTAATGCAGGCATTGCAGGCAAGCGCTGCAGGAGGGGCGGCTATTGAGCCTGGCCTGGCCGAGACCCTCTCCACCCAGACAGCCAATGCCGCAAAACAGCAGGAGCAAATGGGCCTCGCCCCGGTGCTGCTGGTGCCCGGCTCATTGCGTACCGCATTATCAAGATTCCTGCGCCGTGCGGCACCTCGCCTGCGCGTGCTCTCACATGAAGAACTTCCTGATACCAAAACCATACGCGTTACCAGCCTGATTGGAGGCCAAGCATGAACATCAAACGTTACTTCGGCAAAAATTCCCGTGAAGCACTGAATATGGTGAAACAAGAACTGGGAGCCGATGCCGTCATTCTTTCCAACCGTGCCGTCGAAGGCGGGAACGAAATCCTGGCGTTCCGTGAGGAGGATATGGCAAACCTGGTCGCCCGCAACAAGCCCAAACCAGCCATAGTCCAGCCTGCACCCGCAGCTCCTGCCGCAGAGGAAACCCTGGTTTCCATGCTAAGCCGCAACCAGCGTATCCTGAAAACGGCACAGCCACTGAATCACCAGGAGCTGCAACAACAACGCAGCCAGGCCACCAGGCAAAAAACAGTGCTGACTGCACCCCAGGTTGCCAAGCCTCAAGTCGCCAAACCGCTGGTCCAGAATGCAGCCAAGCCAGTGCATGAGCAAGTTAAGCAAACCAACCACACCCAGCGCGAAATGGCACACATGATGCAGGAGCTGCGCTCCATGCGCGGCGCCATAGAGTCGCAATTGACTGAAATGACCTGGACCAACATCCAGCAACGTGACCCGGTCAAATCCAGCATGCTATGCAAGATGATCGCGGCAGGCTTCAGCGCCGGCCTTGCACGCCAGATTGCCGAGAAGGTGCCCGCTGACCGTACCGAGGCTGAAGCCATGAAATGGCTGCACAGCGTTATCGGCAACAACATTCATACCATCAGCGATGAACAGCAGATGCTGGACCAGGGCGGTATTTATGCATTGATCGGCCCGACTGGCGTCGGCAAGACCACCACCACGGCCAAGCTTGCCGCCAGGTTCGTCATGAAACATGGCGCAGGCAAGCTCGCGCTCATCACCACGGATTCCTACCGGATAGGCGGGCATGAGCAGTTGCGTATTTACGGCAAAATCCTCGGCGTCATGGTACACGCCGTGAAGGATGAGGCCGACCTGCGCATTGCACTCAATGAGCTCAAGGGCAAACACACGATCCTGATCGACACCGTTGGTGTCAGCCAGCGTGACCGCATGGTGACAGAGCAAATTGCCATGCTCTCCAACACCGGTTTGCCAATCAAGAAAATTCTCTGCATGAACGCGACCAGCTCTGGCGAGACGCTGGCAGATGTCATTGATGCCTACAAACGCCGCGGCCTGGATGGTTGCATCATCACCAAGCTGGACGAAGCCGCTTCGATAGGCAGCACTTTGGATGTCATCATCCGCGAGCGGCTCAAGGTTTATTACGTCGCCAATGGCCAGCGCGTGCCTGAAGATATTCATCTCGCCAACAACACATTCCTCGCGCACCATGCCTTCAAGATGGCGCGCAAGAAAAGTGAGCAGTTCCAGTTTCGCGATGCAGAAATGCCCTTCCTGATGGCTAACATTGCCAGCAACAACAAGATGTCAGGAGACTTGGCATGATCCAGCCTCATAAAGACCAGGCCGCAGGCTTGCGCCGCCTGATGACTGGCCCTAGGCCAAGAGTCATCTCACTGCTCTCTGCCGCCAGCAAAACAGAACATGCAAGATTCATGACCAACCTTGCAGCATCACTGCACCGCCAGGGCAACAAGGTACTGATCATGGAAGCGACAAGCACCTCCATGCAGGAGGTAAAACATTACGGTATTGATGAGAATCAGGGCACGTTGCTTGAAGCCGTGATGCGGCCGGAACTGCACCAACCGTTAATAAATCATGGCAGTCAGGGCTATTCTGTTGCAAAATTACTATCAGGCAGCGCCGCTCATCGTTTTTTGCATCATGAAAACACCATGAGGCACATCGAGCGGATATTCTCGGCCATGGCAAGCCAGCATGACGTTATTCTGGTTGATGCTGCGCTCACTATTCAAGATACCATGCCACTGAACATACTGAATCATGGGGAGATATTGATACACATGACACGGGACGCGAGCTCAATTACACAAGCCTATTCCCTCATCAAGCAGCTATGCCAACAGGTTGGCAGGCGCTCTTTTGGCATTGTCGTCTCGCATGCCAGCGAATCCCAGGCCCGGGTCATATTCAACAACATTGCAGAAGTAGCACGCCGCCACCTTTATATTGAGCTCAGCTTTGCCGGGCTGATCCCCTCCGATGAACACCTGGGAATTGCAGCAAAGCTTGACCGCAGTGTCATTGACGCTTTCCCCATGACCAGGGCTTCAGCGGCATTTAAGGCATTAGCCGGCAAAATAGACCATAATCACGGTTTATTAGAAACATCGCTCAGCTAAGAGGACTGTATTGATGTACACCTTGCATGGAAAAACCAGCCAAAAGGAAGAACTGCTGAAGCAGCATGCAAGCCTGGTCAAGAAAATTGCCTACCAGCTCAAGGCCAAGCTACCTGCCAGCGTCGAGATAGACGACCTGATACAGGCGGGCATGATGGGGCTGCTGGATGCAAGCAATCGCTATGAGGACAATCATGGCGCCCAATTCGAGACCTATGCCGCCCAGCGCATCCGTGGCTCCATGATTGACGAACTTCGCCGTGCCGATTGGCTTCCGCGCAGCGTGCGCAAGAACATGCGCGACGTGGAAACGGCCGTGCATACGCTGGAACAGCAGCTTGGCCGCCCGCCCACTGAAGGCGAAATTGCCCGCGAACTCAACCTGCCCATGGATGATTTCCATGAAATGCTTGACGACTGCAGCGGCCATCAACTGATCTACTATGAAGATTTCAGCGAGCAGGAAAATGGCGATCACTTTCTTGACCGCTATCAATCCGATGATTCCGACGACCCGCTCAAGGCATTGCTTGCCACCGACTTCCGCGAGGCATTGATTGATGCAATCGACACCCTGCCAGAACGCGAGAAAATCCTCATGGGCCTTTATTACGAACAAGAAATGAACCTCAAGGAAATCGGCGCCATCATGAGTGTCTCTGAATCCCGGGTTTGCCAATTACACACACAGGCTGTTGCTCGCCTGCGCGCCAACCTGAAAGAGAAACTGTGGACTGGAGCAGCCTAGGCGGCATAGTCCTCGCCCTGGCTGGTATCCTGCTGGGACAAGCGCTCGAAGGCGGCAGGGTCAGTTCGCTGATCCAGCCAGCCGCGTTCATGATCGTGCTGTTTGGCACCATGGGCGCCGTGCTGTTGCAAACCCGCCCCAATTTCTTTATTCAGGGAATACGCCTGCTGAAATGGATAGTCCGCCCGCCTATAGATGACAGGGAAAAGCTTGCACGCCGTATCAGCACCTGGAGCCAGATTGCCCGCAAGGACGGTGTACTGTTGCTGGAAAACCATATGTATTCCGAACCGGACCCTTTTGTGAAAAAAGCCTTGCGCCTGCTTATTGACGGCACCCCGCCAGAGAAAATCCGTGACATCTGCAATGTTGACATCAACCGTTACGAGGCTGCACAACGCAATGCCGTCAAGATCTGGGAAGCGGCTGGCGGCTATGCCCCTACCATCGGCATCCTTGGTGCAGTACTCGGCCTGATCCATGTCATGGAAAACCTTTCCGACCCGAGCAAGCTGGGCAGCGGTATCGCCATTGCTTTTGTTGCCACCATTTACGGCGTTGGATTCGCCAACCTGTTCTTCCTGCCAGTCGCCAACAAGCTCAAGGCCTTGGTGCAACTGGAGACGACACGGCACGAAATGGTAGTCGAAGGCATGGTTGGCATCGCCAACGGAGAAAACCACAAGATTGTAGAAGAACGTTTGAACGCTTACCTACGTTAAATCCGGGACTGGCTGCATGGCAAGAAGAAGAAAATTCGAGGAAGAACCAGATAACCATGATCGCTGGCTGGTCTCCTATGCCGACTTCATCACCCTGCTTTTTGCCTTCTTCGTGGTGATGTATGGCATATCCTCGGTCAACGACCAGAAATACAAAGAACTGACCTCCGCACTCGGCAATGCATTCAGTGGCACCTCAAGCAATAGCGAGAACAATACGCCCCCGCCAAATACTGCGCTGCCCACAGACAAGCACGTACTTAAGGGTACGCCGCCCCCTTCGCTGATCCAGTCACTGCCGCTTGCCCGCCTGCAAAAAGACAGGCAGCGCCAAGAGCAGGAAAACATCGTAGCCATTATCACCAGCCTCAACCGCTCGCTCAGCACCCTTGCAGGCAACGGTAAAATCAATATCAGCAAAACTGACCGTGGCATGCGCATTGATATTGCCGACGGCGTGCTGTTCCCGGCTGGCTCTTCCCAGATCAAGGCTGAAGCCAGCGAGCCGCTCAATGACATTACCCAGGTACTGGCTGACACAGCCTATGTCATACAAGTTGAAGGCCATACCGACAACCTGCCCATCAAGAACGTCCAATTCCCTTCCAACTGGGAATTATCTGCCATGCGTGCCACCAGCGTCGTACGCAAGATGATAGAAAACGGCATCAGTGAAGACCGCCTGAGCGCAGTGGGATATAGCGATACGCAGCCCGTTGCGGACAACGATACGGCAGAAGGCCGCGCACAGAACCGGCGTGTTTCCATCATGGTGCTGTATAAGAAGCCTTAGAGCCTTTTTATGATCTTTATCCGCAACAATTTTCAGCAATAAAAAAGCCGGGAATTCCCGGCTTTTTGTGCCTGTCTGTCAGCTAGTTACGCCTGTGTATTGTAGAGTCCGGAACCCGCGCTGGCCTGGCCATTTGGGCCATAAAACTGGCTTGAGGCAGGAGGACGTCCCAAGGTATCCAGCACTTGCTGGTTGCGGTTGAAATGCTTGTTGATCAGCATGCCATTCAGGCGATTGAACTCTTTCGCCTGCCCAATCAGCCCCTGGAAGTGGTTCCATGAAGTCTTGATATCATCATCCTGAACGGCCAGCCAGGCGGCGAGTCCACGTTCATTGGCATCAAAACCCAAAGCTGCCACTGCCTGATAACGGGCCTGGGTATGACTGTTGAGATCCTGCAAGACGCGGGATTTCTCATTGAGCAATCCTTCCATGGCATCCACATCTACTTTTACCAAACTTGTCTGCTCGCGCTTCAGAAGCTCCAGCAGGTTGTCAGTCAAGGCAATTTCACGTTCAAAGCTAGCCGTGGTCATGGTCAGGATCACCTTTTCTCCTGTGCAGCCTTAACGTGGGGCCGTCAACAGGTCTCTTACTGTGTTAATAAGGCCATCCGCAACCTTTTCAGAATCTACTCTGAATTGACCACTGGAAATGGCAGACTTGATCGCGCTTACTTTTTCCGCGTCATACACTTGCTCATTAGCGCCGGCAGCCTCTATTGACTGCAGCTGCGAGGCCAATGGAGACAGGGTAACACTCTCACCGGCAACAGGGGTTTTGGCTTCGCTTGCGCGCGGAGCTGGCTTGTTTTCCGTCTTGTCATTGTTAAGCGCAACTGCTTTTTGAAGTGCGTCATCGATTTTCATGGCAAATCCTTAAGCTCGTTCATCTACGGCATGGACACATACCGATATATTGCTCTTATCGGCAGCATTTGTGTTAACTTTAGTAAAAAATTCCAAAGTTTTCCACTCGAATCAATACCATCCATGCTCTAAATTACGGGCTTACATCGCCACGCTAGAAAATCACCTCAATCAGCCCTCCATGGCGTGCCAACCCGCTCACTACCTGGCCATTGGTGACTTTTACCTTGACACGCTGCCCCTCACCCGCATTGCTCAATGCCGTGCCTTCGGCCGACACCCTAAACCCATTACCTATCGTGTTAAGTACCACTTTCTGGCCTTGTTGCACCACCGGCAGTACCCGTAGCATTTCCTGGCGGAGTACCGTGCCTGCGCTCAATGGCACATAAACAGCACGGCCCACGGCCTGAGTGACATCAGTGAATACGCCTGGGGGCAGTTTAGCCAAGTCACCCTGGCTCTTGGCCAGATCCTGTTCGGTGATAATATGCCCCTGCGCCAACGGCCCGGCCGCAATCAGGTAGTCAGCCATGACCTGTACATTGGCCTGCACATAAATTGTCCAGACCTGGGGAGCATTGCAGCGCACGCCGACGCTGGTACGCCCCCATATCCTGCTGCCATTGGGCAGAAACAATTGCAAATTGTCGCAACTGGCTAGCTTGAGGCGCGCATCCACCGCCACAGCCGACACCAAAACCTTGCCCGGATGCCCTGTACTCTGGCTCAGCAAGAATTTTTCAACCTGCTGGCGCAATTGTGTCAGATCCTGATGGCTACTGCTGGCAGCTGCTGGCGTGGCACAAAGACAGGCAAACAATAAGGCCACAATACGCCCACTGTTATATACTTGCCTCATTGCACACCTCCTTGTCGCCGTCCCTGCCGGATGGCCTGGGATTAAGAATCACGGTGCATTTTGGCTCAGTTTCACCAATGCAAAAACCAGGAACAAAGGGAAAAATCCCCTTTTGTTCGCACAATGGAATTTGCAAGACAGGTTCTAGACTCGCAATCATCTGAAATAACGGCAGTCGCAAGCATTTCTTGACCGCCGCCGTTAGCAAAGGAGGTTGTACGATGAACAAGCTGGATGCCACACTCAATTTTCATGAAACCGCGCTACGCGTGCGCGGGCAGCGCCAGGAGCTATTGGCCGCAAACATCGCCAATGCCGATACACCGGGCTACAAGGCACGCGACATCAACTTCACCGAAACCTTCAAGCAGGCGCTTGCGGGTGCATCAGGCGGACTAAAAGCCGCCACCACCGACGCTAGCCATATCCCGGCTACAGCCGGCCATCAGAATGGCGTTCTGTTCCGCTCCATTATCCAGGGAAGTGTTGACGGCAATACTGTGGACATGGATGTAGAACGTACCCAGTTTGCCGATAACGCATTGCGTTACGAAGCCAGCGTGACCCTGATCAGCGGCCAGATCAGGAAGATGCTGGCAGCGGTGCAAGGCCAATGAGCATGTCCGCCTACCATATCCTGAAAGGAGACATCCATGTCGCTTTTTAACGTATTCAATATTTCCGGGTCGGCCATGAGCGCCCAGGGGCAACGCCTGAACGTCGTGGCAAGCAACCTGGCCAATGCCGATAGCGTCACCAGCTCCAACGACCAGCCGTACCGCACAAAACATATTGTGTTTTCCGCCGTGCCAGTGAATGCCAATGGTGATGCTCAAGGCGTCAAGGTGCAGCAGGTCATGGAAGACCAGGCGCCGCCGCAACTCAAGTATGACCCCAAGCACCCGCTGGCAGACGAGAATGGCTATGTCGCCATGCCCAACGTCAATGTCACCGAGGAAATGGTCAACATGATTTCTGCCTCCAGGTCTTACCAGAACAATGTTGAAACCATGAACGCAGCCAAATCGATGCTGCTGAAAACCCTGACCATTGGCCAATAACCTCAATAACCCTGAAAGCGAGTAAATACCATGGCTAGCACCTCAGGCATTTCCGACACGCTGTTCAATACCATGAACAGTACCAGTTCCAGCACGTCCACAGGCAGCATTTCCGAGGTACAGGACCGCTTCATGACGCTGCTGATCGCCCAGATGAAGAACCAGGACCCGCTCAACCCCATGGACAATGCCGAGGTGACCAGCCAGATGGCCCAGCTTTCCACGGTGACCGGTATAGAAAAAATGAATGCCTCGCTTGCGACCTTCATCAGCAGCATGCAGGCCACTCAAGCGTTGCAGTCCTCAAGCCTGATCGGCCACGCGGTATTGGTAGAAGGCAATAGTACCTATCTTGCGGCAAGCGAGGTTGAAGGCGAATCGGAAGCTTATTTCGGCGTCGAGCTACCAATAGGCGCGGACAGCCTCAAGGTCAACATCAAGGATGCATCGGGCGCAGTCGTCAAAACCATCACGGTCGCCAACCAACCCGCCGGCATCACGCAACTGAGCTGGAACGGCTACAGCGATGACGGCACCAAGCTTGACAACGGCCGCTACACCATCGAGGCCACCGCTACCACTGCCAATACCACGGTGACTTCCACGACATTGAGTTATGAACAAGTCATGAGTGTTTCCACCGGCGCGGATGGCGTCAAGCTCAACCTAAGCAACCTGGCGGCAATTACCACCGACCAGATCAAGCAGATTTTCTAACGGCAACCCAGGCGTATTTTTACCAGGAGAACAACATGGCTTTCCAGCAGGGTTTGAGCGGCCTTAACGCCGCTTCCAAAACAATCGAGGTAATAGGCAACAACGTCGCCAATGCCAGCACCGTAGGCTACAAGCAGTCGCGTGCCGAGTTTGCCGATGTCTACGCAAACTCGCTCGGCGGCGGCAGCGCTTCCAAGATCGGCATTGGCACCAAGATCGCCGCAGTCACGCAGCAGTTTACCCAAGGCAATATCTCGAACTCCACCAACCCGTTGGATGTCGCGATCAACGGCAATGGCTTTTTCCGCATGAGCGACAACGGCACGATCAGTTACACCCGCAACGGCCAGTTCCAGCTTAGCAAAGAGGGCTATATACAAAATGCCTCGGGCCAGCGCCTCACCGGGTATGCCGTCGTCAACGGCGTCGTGCAGACTGGCGCGCTCACTGAGCTACAGATCGACGCCTCCGACCTTGCACCTCGAACAACTACCTCGATTACCGGGCCACTCAACCTCGACTCCAGGGCTAGCGTATTGGATATCGCTGATTTCGATATCAATGACCCTACCAGCTATAGCCACTCTACCCCGATTGAGGTTTACGATTCTCAAGGCAACTCCCATAGTGTCCAGCTTTACTACATCAAAACCGCTGCCAATGAATGGAACATCATGGCAAGCGTGGATGGCAACCTTGTCACAACCGCCCCTGGTGGCAGCATCGTCTTTTCTGAAGGCGGTATTGCACAGACGATTTCCCCACCAGCGATCAACGCAACACTCACCAATGGCGCAGAAGATCTAGCAATCACGCTGGATATCACAGGCAGCACGCAGTTTGCAAACTCCTTCAGTGAGAGCGACCTGGGCCAGGATGGCTATGGTGCAGGCAGGCTTTCCAGCTTCAGCGTAGGCGCCGATGGCTCCATCCTGGGCCGTTATTCCAACGGCCAGAGTTCAGTATTGGGCCAGGTAGCACTAGCCAACTTCCGCAACCTCAATGGCTTGCAACCACTGGGCGATAACCTCTGGGCGGAGACTTCAGAATCCGGGCCTCCTATTGTCGGCGTGGCAAATTCCGGCGGCCTCGGCGTATTGCAGTCCTACCGCCTGGAAGAGTCCAACGTGGACCTCACAGCGGAGCTGGTCAACATGATTACCGCACAACGCGTCTACCAGGCCAATGCGCAAACCATCAAGACGGAAGACCAGATCATGCAGACCCTGGTCAACCTGCGTTAATTGATCACCTGAGCATCAGTAAAGGAAAGGAACCGCCATGGACCGCTTGATCTATACCGCAATGACCGGCCTGAAACACATCATGGAGCAGCAATCGACCACGGCCAACAACCTGGCGAACTCCACGACCACCGGATTCCGTTCGCAAATAGACAGCTTCCGTGCGGTTCCGGTATTGAGCGATGGCCTGCCTACGCGCGCGTTCGTCGTCGATGCCACAGTAGGCACCAATTTCAACAGCGGCGTAATCAACAATACCGGCCGCGAGCTGGATGTGGCCATCCGTGACCGCGGCTGGTTTGCCGTGCAACGGCCCGATGGCACCGAAGCCTATACCCGCAACGGCAATTTCAAGCTCAATGAGAACGGCGTCCTGCAAACCCAGGATGGGCTGACGGTTGTCGGTGATGCCGGCCCGATCACCATCCCGCCCGAAGCCAAGGTGGCTATTGCCAACGACGGCACGGTTTCAGCAGTTGCCACCAATGTAGTCCCGCTTTTCACCAACATGATAGGCCGCCTCAAGCTGGTCAACCCCAATGATGCCGACCTGGTGCGTGGCACGGATGGCCTGTTTGAAACAAAAAACCGCCAGCCACTGGGGGCAGATGCCGCCGTCACCGTTGCCAGCGGCGCGCTGGAAGGCAGCAACGTCAACGTGGTGGAGGAAATGGTCAACATGATTACCCTCGCCCGCCAGTTCGACCTGCAAAGCAAGCTCATACAGAATGCCGAGAATAACGCCACAAAAGCCGGTCAGATCTTCAGTATGAGTTAATCATGGCTGGAGTAGCATAGAAGTTAATTTCTAGGATTTCGGCAGCATGACGCTGCCATTGCAAAGGAGCAGACCATGATACGTTCGCTATGGATCGCCAAGACCGGCCTTGATGCCCAACAGATGCAGATGGACGTGATTGCCAACAATCTCGCCAACGTCAGCACCAACGGTTTCAAGAAAACCCGCGCCGTATTCGAGGACCTGCTCTACCAGAACATCCGCCAGCCGGGCGCGCAATCCTCCCAGCAAACGCAATTGCCTTCCGGCCTGCAACTAGGTACCGGTGTGCGCCCGGTTGCGACTGAACGCATCCATATCCAAGGCAACCTGCAGCAAACCGGCAATTCCAAGGATGTCGCCATCAGTGGCGATGGCTTTTTCCAGGTGCTGCTGCCCGATGGCAACACAGCCTACACGCGCGATGGCGCGTTCCAGCTGGATAACCAGGGGCAACTGGTCACGGCCAGCGGCTTTACAGTCCAGCCGGCGATTATCATTCCACCCAATGCGCAAAGCATCACTGTGGGCCGTGACGGCACAGTCTCCGTGGTATTGCCTGACAGCCCGAACGCGGTGCAGGTCGGCACTTTCCAGCTGGCGACCTTCATCAATCCAGCCGGGCTACAGTCGCGCGGTGAAAATTTGTATGTAGAAACCGCAGCGTCTGGTGCCGCCAATATCAACCAACCAGGCATGAACGGCACCGGCCTGCTGATTCATCAATATGTGGAAACCTCCAACGTCAATGTGGCGGAGGAACTGGTCAGCATGATCCAGACCCAGCGCGCCTACGAAATCAACAGCAAGGCGATTTCCACCTCGGACCAGATGTTGCAGCGCTTGTCGCAACTGTAAACCTAGCATGAACATGGGTGGCAAAGGACAACATATGCAATCGCTTATTCATTCAAGACCATGGCTGATATTAGGCCTGTTGCTGCTGTGCGGCGGCTGCGCCGTGACGCCCAAGACCATCACCCAGGCACCTAATACCGCACGTCCGGCAGTGCCCAGCCAGGCAGTCTACAACAGCGGCGGCATCTACAATCCCGCAACCTATCGCCCGCTGCTTGAAGACAAGCGCGCACGCTTGGTCGGCGACACCATCGTCATCAACATCACCGAAAATACCTCTGCCACCAAGTCGGGCACCAACTCTGCCAGCAAGTCCGGAGCCGTCAATGCCGGCATCACCGGCCTGTTCGGCCACAATGTGCCCAAGGCAAGTTTCAATGCCGCCTCGGACAACTCCTATGATGACGCTGCCGCTTCCAACTCACGCAATGTCTTCACCGGCACCATCAGCGCCACTGTGACGGAAGTATTGCCCAATGGACACTTAGTCGTCAGTGGTGAGAAACAGGTGGCGTTCGACCGCGGCACCGAGTTCGTGCGCTTCTCCGGCGTGGTGGACCCGATGTATGTGGCTGCAGGCAATAGCGTCGCCTCAAGCCGGGTTGCCGATGCACGCATTGAATACCGCACCAACAGCAATATGGATACTGCCCAGGTCATGTCCATCCTGACCCGCTTTTTCCTGAGCTTTGTGCCCTTGTAAGGTTGACATCATGACACTCACACGCCCGCTTGCCCTGATCTCCGCACTGGCTGCACTATTGCTTGCCCTTCCAGCCGATGCAGAGCGCATCAAGGACCTGACCAACATCCAGGGCGTGCGCTCCAACCAATTGATCGGCTATGGCCTGGTGGTCGGCCTGGATGGTACAGGCGACCAGACCACGCAAACCCCGTTCACGGTGCAAAGCATTATCAGCATGATGCAGCAGATGGGCATCAACCTGCCCGCGGGTACCAACCTGCAATTGCGCAACGTCGCTGCCGTCATGGTCACCGGCAACCTGCCGCCGTTTGCCCAGCCTGGACAGAACATGGATGTGACCGTGTCCTCCATGGGTAATGCACGCAGCCTGCGCGGCGGCACCCTGCTCATGACTGCACTCAAGGGCGCAGACAACCAGGTATATGCCATGGCCCAGGGCAACCTGGTCATTGGCGGCGCGGGTGCCGGCGCCAGCGGCACCAGCACGCAGATCAACCACCTTGGCGCAGGACGCATCTCGGCCGGTGCCATCGTGGAACGCGCCGTACCCAGCCAACTCACAGAAACCAACACCGTCAAGCTGGAACTCAAGGAAGCCGATTTTTCCACTGCCAGCATGGTGGTCGATGCCATCAACAAGCGCTTCGGCAATGGCACGGCAACTGCACTGGACGGACGTGTCATCCAGGTGCAGCCGCCCATGGACACCAACCGCATCGCCTTCATCGGCAATCTGGAAAACCTGGACGTCAAGCCATCGCAAGGCCCGGCCAAGGTCATTCTCAATGCACGCACCGGCTCTGTTGTCATGAACCAGGCCGTAACGCTGGATGACTGCGCGATCTCGCACGGCAACCTCTCCGTGGTCATCAATACCGCGCCTGCCATCAGCCAGCCAGGCCCGTTCTCTGGCGGGCAGACCGTGGCGACCCAGGTTTCGCAGGTTGAAATCAACAAGGAGCCGGGCCAGGTCATCAAGTTGGACAAGGGCACCTCGCTGGCGGATGTCGTCAAGGCATTGAACGCCATCGGCGCCACACCGCAAGACCTGCTCGCGATACTGCAAGCCATGAAAGCCGCTGGCTCTTTGCGCGCTGACCTGGAAATCATCTAGGGCGCACCAATCATGGCCGCTTACAACTTCAGCACTGACGTCAACAGCCAAGTTGCTGCCGATGCCAATAGCCTGAACAACCTGAAATACGCCACGCGCGACAATAGCCCGGAATCCATCAAAGCCGCGGCAGTCCAGTTTGAAGCCTTGATGGTCAATATGATGCTGAAAAGCATGCGTGACGCGACCCCCAAGGAAGGCATGTTCGATAGTGAACAAAGCCGCACTTTCATTTCCATGCTGGATCAGCAGCTCAGCCAGCAGATTGCCAACCGGGGCACAGGCCTGGCAGACATGCTGGCACGCCAGTTGCAGGGAAGCCTTACCAGCGTGCCGCCTGAGGCCTTAGACTCACTGGCGGCCACGCCAAGGACAATGCCGTCAAACATCAATCCGGCATTTAGCAGCGCCAGCAGCACATCAGTGCCGCAAAATGCGCGTGAATTCGTTCAGCAAATGAGCAGGCACGCGGAGGCTGCCAGCCAGGACAGCGGCATCCCCGCCCACCTGATGCTCGGGCAAGCCGCATTGGAGACTGGCTGGGGCAAGCGCCAGATTACAGGCACGGACGGCACTGCCAGCAATAACCTGTTCGGCATCAAGGCAGGCCCTAACTGGAAAGGCAAGACAGTGGAAGCGCTGACCACGGAATATATCAACGGCGTGCCGCAAAAGCGCATCGAGAAATTCCGTGCCTATGACTCGTATGCCGACTCCTTCCGCGATTTTGCCAGCCTCATGCAAAACAACCCGCGCTATGAAAACGTGCTGGGCAGCACAGGCAGCGCGGCTGGCTATGCGCAAGCGATGCAGGATGCGGGCTATGCCACCGACCCCAATTACGCCAGCAAGCTGCGGCGGGTCATTGAAAGCATTGGCACCGCTTAGAGCTGCTAACAGAATTCAGCAAAGCGATTCTGTCTAGGCGCTCTGCCGCAGGCAGTACAAGTAGTACGACAAGGCAGAGCAACAACGCCTGAAGAATTTTGTTAGCGGCTCTTGAAGTAAAGTTTACGGTTTTTATGCCGTTCATTCATTTACGTTACATTGATCGATAAGCATCATGTCCAACATATTTAACATCGGCAAATCCGCACTGAATGCAGCGCAAGTCGGTATCAGCGTTACTGGCCACAATATCGCCAACGCCACCACCGATGGCTATTCGCGCCAGGTGATCGTGCAGGCTACCGCCCAGGCGCAGAACTGGGGTTTTGGCTATATCGGCAACGGGACTCAGGTCGATACGGTCAAGCGCGTCTACAACGAACTGCTGACGCGCCAGATCAACAACAGCCAGGCCATCAGCAGCGCCATCAACACCCAGCTTTCCAGCATCAACCAGATCAATAACATGCTGGCGGATTCAAGCGCAGGCCTTTCTCCTGCTATTCAGGACTTTTTTGCCTCCATCAATGACCTTGCCTCGGCCCCCAGCGACTCGGCCTCGCGCCAGGCCATGCTATCCACCGGTGAAGCGCTGATCAGCCGTTTCAACAGCCTGGGCACGCGCCTGCAGGAAATGCAGAGTACCGTCAATTCGCAACTCACTGCAAGTGCCAACTCGGTAAGCTACTACGCCAAGGAAATCGCCAGGCTCAATGAAGCGATTGACGCCGCAATGACCAGCACCGGGCAACCGCCCAATGACCTGATGGATCAGCGCGACCAATTGGTCCTGAATCTCAACAAGGAAGTCAAGGCGACTGTCGTCGTGCAGGACGGCACCAAATACAATATCTCGATCGGTAATGGCATTCCCCTGGTTTCCGGTTTTAATGCCTATTCCCTGACCACTGTCAGCTCACCAACCGATCCCAGTCGGCTAATGATTGCCTACCAGAGCGGCTCCACCACCTCCATCCTGTCGGAGAGCAGCCTGCAGGGCGGCACCATTGGCGGCTTGCTGGAATACCGCAGCGGCGCGCTGGACAAGGCGCAGAACACCCTGGGCCAGATCGCAATTGCCATGGCGCAGTCATTCAACACCCAGCACCAGCAGGGCTTGACCAGCAATGGCACCCAGGGTGGCAACTTCTTCAATATTCCAACCCCCTTGGTCAACGCCAGCAGTTTCAATACCGGCAATGCCTCCTTAGGCAGCAGCATCGTCGACGCCAACGCACTCAATGCCAGCGACTACCGCTTGCGTTTCGACGGCACAAACTACACTATCACGCGCCTGAGCGACAATACCACGCAGAGCTTCAGCAGCCTGCCGCAGACAGTGGACGGCGTCAGCTTCAGCATCGGCTCAGGCACAATCAACAGCGGGGACAGCTTCCTGATCCGTCCGACCGCCAATGCGGCCACTGACATCAGCATCGCCGTGACGCAGATCGCCGATATCGCTGCGGGGGCGCCCGTGGTCGCCACGGCAGCTGACGGCGGCAACACCGGCACTGGCACGATCAGTGGCGCCACAGTCGGCAGCGGCTACGCGGGCTCGCCGCTTGCCAGCCCGTTCACCTTGACCCACAACGGCGGCGACCTGAGCGGCTTTCCCGCAGGCGAGGCCATCACGGTCACGACAACGGCAGGCGTCACTACGACCTACCCCGCTGGCAGCCCTGTGCCTTATAGCGCCGGCGCCACCATCAGCGTGGCAGGCATCAGCTTCAGCCTGAGCGGTAGCCCCGCTGATGGCGACCAGTTCACTGTCAGCGCCAACAGCAGCAATGCCGCCGGCGACAACCGCAATGCCTTGCAACTCGCGGCATTGCAGACCGGCAAAGTCATGAACAACGGCACCGCCTCCTACCAGGATGTGTTCAACCAACTTGTGAGCTTTGTGGGCAACCGCACGCGAGAGTTGCAGATCACCAGCGCAGCCGAGACCGAACTACTGAACCAGACCATTACCGCGCAACAATCCGAATCCGGCGTCAACCTGGATGAAGAAGCCGTCAACCTGTTGCGCTACCAGCAAGCCTATCAGGCAGCAGGCAAAGTCATGCAGATTGCCAGCACCCTGTTTGAAACCGTGCTCTCGATCAGATAACCGGGGAATTCGCCATGCGTATCAGCACCAACACCATGTACCAGAACGGCATCAAAAAATTGTCGCAGCTACAAGTCGAGCAGGACCGATTGATGCAGCAGATTTCCAGCAAGAAGCGCATCCTGACCCCGGCAGATGATCCCGTAGGTGCGGCCCGCTCCCTGGAAATCCAGAATTCGCAAAGCATCAATACCCAGTTTGCCCGCAACCGCCAATTTGCCGAGAACAATATGAACGCTGTGGAGGGCAACCTGCAGAGCGTGACCGACCTGTTGATTGCAGCAAAATCCAGGCTGGTGGAAGCCGGCAATGCCTCTTATGACGATGTGCAGCGCAGCTATCTCGCAATCGAGCTGCGTAACGACCTTGAAGCCTTGGTAGGCTTGGCCAATGCGACGGATGGCAGCGGCAATTATCTTTATTCCGGCTACAGCACGGATACCGCGCCATACACGCTTACTGCCGCTGGCGCCGACTACAATGGCGATGCCCAGGTACGCAAGCTGCAAGTGTCCAACAGCCGGCAGCTTGCCATCACCGATACCGGGCCCAATGTATTCCAGGCCAACGGCAATGATGTTTTTGCCGCCCTAGCCCAGATCACCGCATTGCTGGAGACACCCGTCACAGACAGTACCCAGGAACAGGCGCTGCGTGATGGGCTGGACACTGCCAGCAACGCCTTGCAAGGCACGCTGGACAATGTGCTCACCGTGCGGGCGCGCAACGGTTCCAGCCTAAATGAGCTGGAATCGCTCAACACCGACGGCAGCGACCGTGACTTGCAATATGCAAAATCACTGTCCGAATTGCAGGATCTCGACTATGCGCAAGCCCTGTCCGACCTTGCCAAGCAGCAAACCGTGCTGGAAGCCGCGCAAAAGTCCTTTGTTGCGACGACCAGCCTCTCATTGTTCAACCTGATCTAGGATCAAGAAAATAAAAAAAGCCGGAATTATCCGGCTTTTTCTTTTGTCTCTTACTAGGTTAGCTCTAGATACCAAGCGCCTCCACCCAGGAAAGGGAGGCAATATGACAATCATTGACCTTGTTAGAATCCAGTTGCAGGCTTTCGGCAAGGGTCACAATGCGGCTGTTGTCCTGATTCTCGCAAGCTTCGGCAAGCGCAAGAAAAGGCCCGTATACTCCCTTGCGATGCAGCAGCGCATCCTGAATAGCCTCGGGCAAGTCCACTTTTTCCAGCACTCGCTCCATCGGCATTTCCAGCATCAGGTCCAGCATCGAGAACACCCCCACTACAAACAGGTTGTCGCGTCCAGCCTTGTCGAAATAGCCCTCCCCCAGCAGTTCTGTCAGGCGGCCACGTGTAATCGAGGTTTTCATGAGTGCGGGCGCAGCTGAATTCTCTCCCGCCGTGATCATGAGCAAGGTCAGCCAGCGGTAGAGCTGCTTGGTGCCGATGATGGTCAACGCATGGCGCAAGGATTGTATTTCGCACGAAAGCCCGAAACCAACAGAGTTGATATAGCGCAAGAGCTTGAAGGAAAGCGCTGCATCGCGCTTGAAGCCGTTTTCAACCTCGCGCATATCAGCATCGCGGCTAATCATGTTGAGCAAATCCAGTACCGCAGCAAATGCCGGATTGATGACTTTGGCAGTAAAGGTCTCGGTGTGGGCAAAATAAAATCCCTGAATCAGGTGAAAGCCGATTTTCTTGCAGGCGTCATATTGTTCATGATGCTCAACCCGCTCGGCAACTACTTTGATAGTTAGGCTCTGATACTCCAGGAAACGTCGCGCGACTTCATCAAGGGTATAGGCCAATATGTCGATCTTGATGTAATCGGCACAATCGATCAGCGGTGAACTCAACAACGACTCACCCTTCTCCTTGAGTGCAATGTGGTAGCCGCGCTTGCGCAAAAACTGGCAGCGTTCGACCACTTCCGGGCTTGCGCTGACCAATGTTTCCAGCTCTAGCACCGTTTTTGCCGGCGGCAATAGCTCCAAAAGCTCGCTATGCAGCATTTCCTCGCTGACATTGATGAAGGCCATCTTGTCGCCCAGCAGCCATTGAGCCCCCATATCACTGACGGTGTTGACCAGCACGCGGGTACAAGCCTGCAGGCTGTTTTCATATATTGCAGTCGTCGCTTCCGCGCTATGGCGGAAAAACAACTCGTAAGCCACAATCTCCTGATTGGGGTTCATGATGGGTTGGCGGCCGATATACGCCTGGTCTTGTCTCATACAGTCAAACTTTCCAATGACATCTTGTTTATTGTGCCTGTGGCACGCCCACCACAGGGTTGGCTATCTCCTGCATGAAGATCATGCTTTCATGCATCAGCTTTTGCACCGGCTGCATCATATAGGGCAAGGCCAGGGTCAGCAGCAGGAAGCCCAGCGATATTGTAATCGGGAAGCCGATACCGAACAGGTTGAGTTGTGGTGCCGTCCTCGTCAATATCCCGAGCGCCAGGTTCGCCAGGAGCAACGCGGTAATAATGGGCAGCGAAATCAGTAATCCTGCGCTGAATATCTTGCCGCCCCACAATGCGATTTTATAGGGGTTCAAGCCAAAATTGGGCTCCGCCGTGATGGGAAAGCTGGAAAAACTCTCCACCAGGGTAGAAATCACGACCAAGTGCCCATTGATGCTAAGGAAAACCAGCATGGTCAGCACTACCAGGAACTGGCCGATGGCAGTGCTCTGCCCCTGGGTTTGCGGATCATAGAACATAGCAAACCCCAATCCCATGGTCATGCCCGCAGCATGGCCGGCCAATTCCACAGCCGAGAAGATAATGCGCAGGCTGAACCCCATGGCCGCCCCGATAAGGATCTGCTGCGCAAGGATCAGGAGACCGCTCATGGAAAACACTGAAACCGGCGGAATATCAGGAATGGCCGGCATCACAGCCACAGTCAGGACCAGCCCGACCCCGAGCCTAACATTGTTGGGGATGGCGCGATGATTGAACAGGGGCGCTGCCACCATGAAAGCGAGAATGCGCGTGAGCGGCCACATCAAGGTGGCCAGCCATACCTGCAGGAACTCACTGGTGATTGTGACCATGGGCCCTTATTCAACCGGCAAGGGTGGGAATATTGGTCAGCACTTGCCTGAGGTAATCGGTAAAGACAGAAAGCATCCATGGCCCGGCAATCAGCAAGGTGGCGAAGACGCCCAGCAGCTTGGGGATGAAGGTCAGCGTCGCCTCGTTGATTTGGGTTGCCGCCTGGAAAATACTCACCAGCAGGCCGATAGCCAGCACCGTCAGCAATACCGGCCCAGCCATCATCAACAAGACTTCCGCAGCCTGGCGGCCAATGGTCATGACATTCTCGGGACTCATACTCATGCTTCGGCCTTTCAGTAAAAACTCTGGGCTAGCGAGCCCAACAACAGTTGCCAGCCATCCACCAGCACAAACAGCATCAGCTTGAATGGCAAGGCCACAATCGCGGGCGACACCATCATCATCCCCATGGACATCAGGATGCTGGCCACCACCATGTCAATGATGAGGAACGGGATGAAAATCGCAAAGCCGATCTGGAAAGCCGTTTTCAGCTCACTGGTCACAAACGCGGGCACCAGCACGCGCAACGGCACCTCTTCCGGGGTGGCAACGGCATCGGTGCGCGACATCCTGAAAAACAGCGCGAGGTCGGACTCTCGTGTTTGCTTGAGCATGAACTCCTTGAGCGGAATCGAGCCGCGCACCATAGCCTCCTGCATGCTGATGCGGTCTTCATCAAACGGCTGGTAAGCCTCGGTATAGATGCGCTCGAACACCGGCCCCATGACAAAGAAGGTCAGGAACAATGCCAGGCCCACCAGCACCTGGTTGGGCGGGGAAGACTGCGTGCCCAACGCCTGGCGCAGCAATGACAGCACAATGATAATGCGGGTAAACCCCGTCATCATGAGCAAGGCTGCAGGCAGGAAAGACAGCGAGGTGAGCAGGATCAGCGTCTGGATGCTCAGCGCGTAATTCTGTCCGCCGCCGGCGGCCGGCTGGCTGTTGATCAAGCCCAGGCCACCCGGCTCGGCAGCATGGCCCAGCAAAGGCAAGCCCAGCAAGACCAGTGACAGCAATGGATAGAAATAACGGGGCAACATGGCGACTCAGGGCTTTCTTTGCAGGGATTTATTCAACCAGGCAGAAAATGGCACAGACGGCTGGTCCACCGTAGATGCTGCCACAGGAATTTCCTCACCCGGCTCAAGGTCGGCGAGGCTGGTCACTTGCCCCGGCGCTACGCCCAGCACCAGCCAGCGTCCAGACACTTCCACGACCACCACCCGCTCCCGGCTGCCGACGCTCACGCCGCCGACAATACGTACCACAGACTGCTGCTTGAGTCCGGGTGTCATGCGCTTCATGAGCCAAGCAATCGCCATCATCACACCCAGCACCAACGCCAAGCCAAGCACCATGCGCACCAAGCTGCCAGTGGCGGAAACCTCATCGGCTGCCGCACAGGCCAGCGCAGGCACAAGCAACCAACCAGCCAGAGTAACGCTGCATGCAGTCAGGCGTTCAATCTTCATCATAAGCCGTTCCGCTACTTGTTGATTTTGCGGATGCGCTCGGCCGGGGTGATGATGTCGGTCAACCGGATGCCGAACTTGTCATTCACCACCACCACTTCACCTTGCGCGATCAGGCAGCCATTCACCAGCACATCCATCGGCTCGCCCGCCAGGCCATCCAACTCGACTACCGAGCCCTGTGCGAGCTGCAACAGGTTCTTGATCGCGATCTTGGTGCGGCCAAGCTCCACGGTAAGCTGCACCGGGATATCAAGAATAAAGTCGATATCGTTCTGGGTTTCATGCAGCTTGTTCTTGGCAGAAAACTCGGTGAATACCGGCGCCTGCTCCGTCTTGCTGTCCTGCAATACAGAGGCTTCTGCTTCTTCTGCCTGGCTTTGTTCCGCCATGGCGGCGCCCCAGTCATCCATCAACTCTTCATCGTTGGGATCAATCGCCATCGGATAATTCTCCTTTTACATATTCGCTGGAATTGGATCGCAGCAACTTCTCTACGCGCAATGCATACTGGCCATTGAAGACCCCATACTTGCATTGCATGACTGGCACATTGTCCACCTTGGCTTCCACCTGTTCAGAGATGGAGAGAGGGATCACATCGCCCACCTTCATATTGAGGATGTCGCCCAAGCTCATCTGTGCCTTGGCAAGATCTGCCACTAGCATTACCTCTGCACTCTGTATCTGCTGCGTCATGAGACGCACCCAGCGCTTGTCCACACCCAGCGCCTCTCCCTGCAATGGCGAGGTCAGCACATCACGGATCGGCTCTATCATCGAATAAGGGAAGCAGAAATGGATTTCACCGCTGGCAGCGCCAAGCTCGATATTGAAGGTAGTGGACACCACCACTTCATTTGGCGTCGCAATGTTGGCAAACTGGGTATTCATCTCGGAGCGGATATATTCGAAGTCAAGCTTGTATACCGGCTCCCAGGATTTGGCATAAGTCTCGAACACGATTGAGAGCACACGCTGGATGATGCGCTGCTCGGTTTGCGTAAAATCACGCCCCTCGACACGGGTATGAAAGCGTCCATCGCCGCCAAAGAGGTTGTCCACAATCAGGAATACCAGAGTCGGGTCGAACACCATGAGTGCCGTGCCACGCAAAGGCTTCATCTGCACCAGGTTGAGGTTGGTCGGCACTACCAGGTTGCGGATAAATTCGCTGTATTTGGAAATTTTGACCGGGCCGACCGAGACTTCCGTGGTACGGCGCAGAAAATTGAACAGGCCGATACGCAACAAACGGGCAAAGCGCTCATTGATAATTTCCAGAGTAGGCATACGCCCACGCACAATGCGCTCCTGGGTTGCCAGGTTGTAATTGCGCACTCCCGCAGGGTCGACAGCAGGAGTATCGTCATCCTGCTCATTGGTCACGCCCCTTAGCAGGGCGTCGACTTCTTCCTGGGAGAGAAAATTATCGGCCATGGTTGTGCACGCTTACTGAATCACAAACGAAGTAAAGAACACATCATTGACCACTTGCGGTTTTGCGCCAGGACTGAATGGCTCTGAAAGCTGGGCGATGATTTCATTGGTCAATGCCTTCTTGCCCTCGCTGGTGAGCAATTCTGAAGACTTCTTGCTGCTCAACAGTATCAGGATACGATTACGCACACTTGGCATATGCATCTTGATGCTATCGGCCTGAGACGAATCTGCCACCTGCACGGTCAAATCCACTTGCAGGTACTGATCGTCCGGGTCAGGCTGCAAATTGACGGTAAAAGTCTCGAGTGTCACGAATACTGGCTCCTTGACGACTACTTTTTCTTCCTTGGGCGGTTTGTCACCATGAGCAGCATTCTGCTGGCTGAGATACCAATATGCGCCGCCTGCCCCCAGCACAGCCAGCAGCAAGCCGCCGACCAGTGCCAGGATCAGACCCTTTTTTGATTTTTTTGGCTGAGCCTCTTTTGCCGCCTCTTGTTTTGCCGCCTCTTGTGCCATCTTGCAATCCTTCTCGCCGTTCTGCTATCAGTTAGGAAATATTATGAAAGAATCGGCAGAATAGCATGCAGGAAATAGAAGGAGGAAATCACGCCAAATCTGCGAATAGGCGCCAGGCCAGGCAGTCTATCCATTTTTCACACCAGGATTTCTGCCTTTAAGCGGCCGACAAAACCCAGCGAAGGGATCCTGGCTAGGCGCTCTGTCGCAGGTAGTAAAAGGAGTGACCGCGCTTACGCGAAAGTATCCACCAGGCCCATTACCCTGGCGGCCTTGGCCAATACCTGGCTGGCCTCCTCACCCTGATCGCCGACACTGGCACGGCTAATGCCTGCTGCCTGTTGCTGCTGTGCCTCCTGCTGCCCTGAACGCACGTTAGACTGGCCTAACTGCAAGCCTGACTGGCTCATCATCTGCCGCAGGTTATCCATACCGTCCTCCAGCGCCCGGCGCACGTCTGCCTGGTCTGAAAGAAAAGTGGTGTCCGCCTGGTTGTTATGCACATGGATAATGACCTGCAACGGCCCCAGGTCCGGCGGATTCAGCGTCAGCGAAGCCGTCTGCTCGCCGCCTGCCGCCATCCACACTACCTTTTGCCCGATGGCCTGGTTCCAGCCAGGCTGGCCAAACGGTGTGGGAATCTGGTTGCCGCGCACATCCAGGGCCGCGGCCGCCTGTGGCAATTGTGGCTGCTGCAATGATGGCGCCACAGCCAACGGAATCTGACTAGCCTGTTCCAAAGCGTCGGCAAACTGTATAACTGCTCCAGCACCTGCAGCCGCTTTGGGCACAGCAGTCTGAGCCGCTTGTATTGTTGTTTTATTAAGCTCAACTTCAGGTGCAGGCTCCTTGCCCTTTCCACCCCACTCCAAAGGCTCCCGCTTTACATCTACAGTGTCAAGCTCGTCTGCCACCGCCTTAGCCACCGGCTTGCGCTGTACATCAGGAGCGACAGCCGCCAGCAAGGGCTGTCCTTCCATCGCCACAGGCATGGCCTCTGGCGCAACCAGAGCCGCTGCCTCGACCTCCTGTGGCACTTCCTCGACAATCGCCAGTGCATCTTCCAGTTGAACCTCCTGCCCATCATCCAGCTCCAGTTTGACCAACGCAGGATTGAGCAATTGTGTTTCATCACTTGCCTGGACCTGCAATTGCAGGCGCTGCCGCTGCAACACCTGCCCTGTAGCGGCAGCCTCTTTAGCTTCCAGCTTCACCTGCCGGGCCAGTACCTGTTTGAAGTCAGCGCCATCATTGGCGGCATTGGCCTGTTTGCCAGCCTTGGCCGCAGCGGCACTGGCCGAGGTATTGCTGAGCATGGCCGCCTGGTTGGGCAATGGGATATTCTGCATGGTGAAACTCCTGCTTATTGTCTGGTCTGGTTGCGGCTCACACGCATGGCATGCTCGTCCATCATCTTCTGGTCACGCTTGGTTTCAATTGCCTGCGCGCGCTTGTCGGCACGGTCAATCAATACATCGTAGGACATTTTCTTTTTCTGGCACTCCTGCCACTCCTGCTTGCGCAGATGGCACACCTGGCGCAAACGCTCGACACTTTCAGTCTGGCTTACAATCGCCTGCGACAATTTGCCAAGAAAGCTCTGGTAATTCTGGTAAATCTCCGCTGTCATGCCATTGGCCATGGCCTGGTCACGTTGGCCTACATAGTCCGCACGGTACTGCATCAGGATATTCAGGCTTTTTTCCGCCTCCACCAGTTGCCGGTTGGCTTCGCCCAGGCGGTCAGCCGCAGCATCCACATCCTTTTCCGCCAGGCCCTGCAATGTTGTGAGCACTACTTTCTTTTGGTCAGACATGCCATTCCCTCTCAGGCTTGCTCATCAATTACCCACCCCTGCGCCCACCAAGCCTGCCAGCGCATCGACACTGTTCTCCCAGCTTGCCGATTCATTAATGTCCTGTTGCAGAAACGCCTCTATCGCCTCATGGCGCATAATCGCCTCATCCAGCACCGGGTCACTTCCTGTTTCATAAGCCCCAACATTGATCAGGTCCTGGTTGCGGGTATAACGGGAGTTGAGCTGCTTGAGCCTGCGCGCATTTTTCTGGTGTTCAGAGGCAGTAATGTTATGCATCGCACGGCTGATGGACTGCTCGATATCAATCGCAGGATAGTGCCCGCTTTCCGCCAAGCTGCGGCTCAAGACAATATGTCCGTCAAGAATCGCACGGGCGGCATCGGCAATCGGGTCCTGCTGGTCGTCGCCTTCGGTCAATACCGTATAGAAAGCCGTAATCGACCCCTCGCCCGGCCTGCCATTGCCCGCACGTTCCACCAGTGCCGGCAGCTTGGCAAATACCGAGGGTGGATAACCCTTCGTCGCGGGCGGCTCGCCGATCGCCAGTGCAATTTCACGTTGCGCCATGGCGTAACGCGTCAGGGAATCCATGATCAGGAGCACATTCTTGCCCTGATTGCGGAAATACTCGGCAATCGCCGTGGCATAACTAGCGCCTTGCAGCCTCATCAGCGCAGGAACATCTGCGGGCGCTGCCACCACCACGGAACGCGCCAGTCCTTCAGCGCCAAGAATCTGCTCAATGAATTCCTTTACTTCACGGCCGCGTTCGCCGATCAGGCCAACCACAATCACGTCGGCAGTCGTATAACGCGCCATCATGCCCAGCAAGACGCTCTTGCCCACACCTGACCCGGCAAACAAACCCATGCGTTGCCCCCGGCCTACCGTCAACATGCTGTTGATCGCCCGCACCCCGACATCCAGCACATCCTCGATCGGTGCGCGTGACAAGGGATTCAAGGGGCGTGTATTCAAAGGCACGCTGTTTTCACTGTTGAGCGGGCCGAGATCATCCAACGGACGCCCGGCCGCATCCACCACACGCCCGAGCAGGGCCTCACCTACCGGCAAATGCCGCGCACGGTCAATGGCACGGCGGCGCGGATGCTTGGCCTGGTTAGGCTTGGGCAAGGCTTCCGCCACTTCCAGCGCAAATACCTTGGCACCTGGCGTGACACCTTCAACACCGCTTTGCGGCATCAGCAGCATGCGTCCGCCATCAAAACCCACCACTTCGGCCTCAACGCGACGGCCTTCGGCCAAGGGAACGTAGCAGGCACTGCCTATCGGCAACTTGATGCCGACAGCCTCCATCACCAGGCCGGTCAACTTGGTGATGCGGCCCGATACTTCCAGCGACTCGACAATCTCGAGAATCTCGCTGCAATCCTTGAGATAATCCTTCCAGCCTTGTTGATACGCCGCTGTGCTACTCATTCGGATCAACCCAGTTGCTATGTTGTGCAAGCGCATCGCAAATGCGCTTCCAGCGCGTCGCATTGCTTCCATCAATCTGGTTGTCGCCGGTTTCTACCATGCAGCCGCCACGTTCCAGGCTGGCATCCTCATGAATCTGCCAATTGCTGTCTGCCATATCTTCCTGCAGGTATTTTTTTACCATCGGTGCGTCTTGCGGGTTCACAATCAGCTTGGCCGGTCTTTGTACGGTAGGCAGGTAGTGAATGGATTCCTGCACAATTGGCAAAATAATGGCAGGGTCGGCATGCAACCTGTCCTTGACCATCGCCTTGGCAATATCCAGCGCCAGCGCCAGCAATTGCTCTGAAATCGCATCATTGGCGGTTTTAAGCGCTTCATCCATGCTGGTAAGCAAAGCCTGCAGGCGCTCGCTGTCCTGTTTCGCCTGGGCCGCGGCATCCGCAATACCTGCATCGAACCCTTGCTGCAGGCCGATCTTGTAGCCTTCGCGCCTTGCCTGCTCAAGCTCGGCCTCCAGGCGCGCATTCTTTTCATCTTCGCTTTCCTGCACCGCCTGCGGCACAGGTTGTTGTGCAGCTGGGACCTCTTCATGCGGCTCCTCTGAAAAAGAAGCCATCTCCCAGCGCTGATAGGCTGTCTGCTTCTCTTTTGGGATGACCACATTAGACATAAGCATCCTCGCCCTTGCCGCCCAGAACAATCTGGCCTTCATCCGCCAACCTGCGGACTATCTGCAGAATCTGCTTCTGCTGGGTTTCCACTTCAGACAATTTGACCGGGCCCTTGCTTTCAAGGTCTTCCTTCATCATTTCGGCAGCGCGGCTGGACATATTGCGGAATATCTTGTCGCGCAGTTCATCTGTCGTGCCCTTCAGGGCAACAATCAGGGTCTCTGACTGGACTTCGCGCAGCATGATCTGGATGCCCTTATCGTCGATTTCCATGATGTTATCGAACACGAACATTTCATCCATGATGCGTTGTGCCATATCATCATCATAGCTCTTGAAGCCCTCCATCAGGTTGGTTTCATTCTCGCTGTTCATGTAGTTCATGATCTCGGCTGCCGCCTTGATGCCGCCAATCTGCTGTTTCTTGATGCTTTCATTACCACTCAGGAGCTTGGTCAGCACATCATTGAGTTCACGCAATGCAGTCGGCTTGATGCCATCCAGGGTAGCAACCCGCAGCATGACATCCTGACGCAGGCGCTCCGTGAAGTATCCAAGAATTTCTGCAGCCTGGTCAGGTTCCAGGTGCACCAGAATCGTCGCAATGATCTGGGGATGCTCATTCTTGATAAATTCAGCCACCGTCTGCGCATCCATCCATTTGAGGCTTTCAATGCCGCTGGAGTCGCGCGTTTGCAAAATACGGTTAAGCAGGCCAGATGCCTTGTCGTCGCCTAATGCCTTGGTCAATACGGAGCGAATATATTCATCGGAATCCAGACCAATGGTCGTATTTTTTTCCGCTTCTTCCAGAAAGGAAGTCAGCACGGATTCAACCTGATCGTGGCCAATCGACTTCATTGATGCCATGGCACTGCCCAGCTTCTGCACCTCACGCGGACCCAGATACTTCATGACCTCGGCAGCCTCGTCCTCGCCCAGGGCAAGCATCAATACCGCACTCCTGATTACGCCGTTATCACTCATTGCCATTCACCCAATTCGTCACAATGCTGGCTACCACTTTCGGGTTGTCTTTTGCGAGCTGCCGCGCAGTCTCAAGGTTCTTTTTATACCCACGCTCTGCCGGAGTTCTGAGATCCTCTGCATCATCATCCCCCGCGCCCGTTTCGCCACCAGTCAGGCTCACGATTGCATCCTGTTCCTCTTCATCGTCTTTGGCAAGCCCGTCTTTTTTCTCTTCTTCTGGTGACAGCTTGCGCAGCAATGGGCGCAAGAACCGACGATACAACATGAACAATACCAGGAGCACCAGGCCATTCTTCAGCCATTCCTTCGCCATGTCGATATTTTGCGGATCTTTCCATAATGGCACCTCGGGGAAGACTTCCGCAATTTCCGGCATGAAGGAGCTGTTCACCACGCTCAATGAGTCGCCACGCTCTTCACTGAAGCCCATCGCCTGCTTGGCAAGATCACTGATCTGGTTTTTCTCGTCATCAGTTAGCGGACGACTGGTCACCTTGCCCTGGTCATCCACGACCTGCTTATGGTTCACCACCACAGCAACCGTCAGGCGTTTGATTCCCCCCATGGGCTGCTGTTGATACCGAACGGTCTTATCCACCTCGTAATTGGTCGTGGTATTCCTGTCCGAATTCATTACCGGTGTTGTCACCGTAGTACCGGGCGGTGTCGTCGTGGTCGTCGTGACCACATTGGCATTGGTTGTCGTTGTCGTCCCATCCCCAGCAGGCGCTGGCGTGGTAATAGGCGCTGTTGCCGGGGCAGGCGGCTGGTTGGTCAGCGCGCCAGGCACTCCGCCTTGGCCCTGGCCCGGCAAGGTTTGTGACTCATTGCTTTGGCTGCTGCGCACTGCTGCGCTGTCTGGCGCCTGGTTGGGCTTGTAGCTTTCCGCAGCTTGTTCAACCACAGAAAAATCCACCTCGGCACTGGCTTCGGCATGCACGTTCTTGGACCCTACCAGAGGCGCGATGATGGATTCAACCCTGCGCACAATGTTTTGCTGCAACTCATCGACATACTTCAACTGGGTAGGATCAAGCTGATTGCTTGCCCCTTGGTCCTTGCCGTTATCCGAGAGCAGGTTGCCATTCTGGTCAACCACGGTCACGTTGGATGTCGGCAGCTCAGGAACGCTGCTGGCCACCAGATGCACAATTGCGCTGACCTGGCGCAAATCCAGGGCACGGCCAGGATGCAGGTTCAGCATGACAGAGGCAGTAGGTTTTTGCTGGTCGCGCGTAAATACGGTGGGTTTTGGCATGGCCAGATGAATACGGGCTGCCTGCACAGCGCCGATAGATTGGATGGTGCGCTCAAGCTCACCCTCCAGGCCACGCTGAAAATTGACCTGCTCGACAAACTGGGAAACCCCAAACTTCTGATTCTCCAGCAATTCAAACCCGATATTGCCGCCCTTGGGCAGCCCCTGCGACGCCAGCCTGAGCCTGATGTCATGGACATTATTGGATGGCACCAGGATAGCGCTGCCACCCTCGGCAATCTTGTAAGGGATATTCATCTGCTCCAGCGCTGCGACAATCGCGCCACCATCCTTGTCGGAATAGCTGGAAAACAGCACACGATACTCAGGTTTCTGGCTCCAGAGCCAAAACACCACCATGAGCGCAATCACAGCAGCCGCGCCCAAAGCCAGCATCAGCTTGTTCTCCAAGAGTGACCTGAAGTTAAACGAGCTTGGTGCTGCTTCGGTGGTGGTGTCCGCGGCCAAGGCCGCTTCATTGGCTGCTGCCATAATACTTCTCCCATGCAATGGCAAAATTACAGAATTCTTGCAATGCTTGCGGCACCGATTACCAACAATCTGGCTACCGCTTTATCACTGCGATGCCATTATCACGAGCGGCCTGCAAATTTAATCAGGAGAATAAACTGGTTTTTTCCACCCTATTCCTACCAAGAGAGTATTTCCCCAGGTGTTAAGCTGCTGCCATGTTGAAATGAGTCCGCAAGCGGCTGTAATCAGGAGAGCCCCATGAAAACTTCAGCGATAGATTCAGGCAGGATAGAAGCCATGATGGCGCAGCTCAAGGCTGCTGCGCAAAGGCCGGGCGCTGAAGCGCCCGTGCAAGGCGTGACTAGCGCCAATATCGCGCAGAAACCGCAAGCCACCAGCCGCGTCGACTTTGCGGATGTCCTGAAATCCTCGATCAATCAGGTCAATCAAGCCCAGGTGAAGGCCGAAGACCTGGGCAAGAGTTTTGCCATGGGAGACGACAAGGTCAGCCTGTCCGATGTGATGATTGCCGGGCAAAAAGCCAATATCTCCCTGCAAGCCACAATCCAGGTACGTAACCGGCTGGTATCTGCCTACCAGGACATTATGAATATGCAGGTCTAAGGCTGTGTCGGGAGCCTGGCTGAAGAAGCCGCCTCGTCACCGTGCTCAAGACGATAAAGCCAGGCCAGGACTTCAGCAATCGCCTGATATAAGGCTGGCGGGATATGGTCATCCAGGTCCACCTGCATCAATAACGTCAGCAGCTCTTTGGACTCATGCACAAACACATCATGCTCCTTGGCCCTGGCAATGATCTGCTCGGCAATAATCCCCCTGCCCTTGGCAACCACGCGCGGCGCGAAATCACCAGACTCATAAGCCAGTGCCACCGCCTGCTGCTGCAATACAGGGTCATTCATCATGCACCACCGTCAAGGCATCCAGTGCTTGTCCATGGCTGGTCAATGCCGTCGCCAGTTCAGGCAGGTCTGTTTGCAAACGCCTCATGGCTGCATGGTCTGCCGCTGCGATACGCACGCACAAATGCCCTACATGCAGTGTGACATTCGCAGTAATCACGCCCAGGCTCGGCAACTCCAGCCTCAAATTACTTGAAACAGGCCTGTCCTCGGCAGACTCACCATCGGCAGCCTGCCCATCGGGATTCAGCGGCTCCTCATGCAACTGCACTTGCCAATCCATTTTCTGCCCTGGCCAGATTTCACCCTGCCATTGGAAGCGATGATTCTCCAGCACGGCAAGCTGCTTGTTGATCATGAATTCTGCCGCCGCGGGCTGTTGGTTCTGCGGTTCTTGCAGCAGGCTGGACAATGGCAGTTTGCCTGCAGTGAATTTTTCCAGGTGGGATTCATAAAACAGACCGGAACCGGTCAGAGTACGTTGCATATCCTGTGCCAATACACGCGGATTTTGTGGGGCATGGCTCACCACAGCCTGGCTTGACAGCGTTTGCTTGGCCTCGCCATTCGCCTGTAACAATTGCTGGCTCAATATGCGGGCACCACTGCTAAGCGCTGTGGATACGCCACTATCGGCGGCAGATGCCGGCAAAGGCACGGCAGGCAACATCATGCCAGGCAACCTAGTCGCCTCCAGCTGCCCGGCCGGCTGGCTTAACAAACGGAATGTGGGAACAGGGCTATCGCCAACAAATCGGAGCAGCATTTGCTGCCCAACCGCCGCTTGTTGCCCAAGCTCCATTCTGAACGTGTTGCCTTGCACATTCACCTGGAAAACCCCCGGCTGGAGGCGGCTCATCACCTGGCCAAAATAGCTCTGGCCCTTGACCAGCTGTGCAATGCGAAAATTAAGGTCTTGGACAGTATCGGCAATCTCCTCCACCGCCTGCACTGGAGCCACCCTTGCAAGCGGGGCCACTGCAGCAGAGGGATCGGGAGATTGCTTGATGATCATCTGCCAGGCCGTATCAGCTGCTTATAGGTGTCAAACATCTGCCGGTTTGCAGCGTTATTGGTGAGAATATCGGAAAGGCGCACCATCCACGGGTCGATGATATTGCGGATTTCGCGGTCAGAATCCAGGATACGCTTGAGATGGGCAAACTTGATCTTCTGCTCGGGCTCGCGCAAAGGCTCATTACAAGTATCCTCATCCGCACGCTTGATGCGTGCGGCACATTCAGCCTCCAGAACAGCCAGTTTTCCCCAGTCCTGCTGCTGGGCAGCAACCAGCATTTGATCGGTAATCTCCGCCACGGCGGCATACAAGGACAAAGTTTGCTGAGTGCTCATGAATATGCCTTCTCGAGATTCGGGTGGTTCTGCTGCTGAATATTGGTTGGACGTGCGTCCTGCGCTACTGGTGGTTGGCTGGCAAGAGAGGTCCAGGCTTCGTTCAGTTCATTAAGCAATTTTACCACCTCCTCCACAGCGCCAATATCGCTTTTGCTGTTGGCAAAATACAAACGCTTGCCCATATAGATATAGAGGGAATCCAGGCTCTCGGCAATTTCACCGCCGCCCTTCTTGTCCAGGCTGGCGCGCAAGCCGTTTTCTATGATGGAAATGGCCTTGGTCAAGTCTGCGCTTTTACTCGCAAAATCCTGCTCGCGTATATGCTTGATGGCCAGGTTACATGCAGTAATTGCACCCTCATACAACATGACGATCAGACGGCTAGGATTAGCAGCGATCACGCCGGTTTCCACCCCAACACGCGCATAAGCATTGACACCAGCATTGAACCCGAACATGAAGAACTCCTTAATTACCTATTATTGAGAGAGCTAAGCGCTGCAAGCTGTTGTGTCAGGTAGGACTGTGTCGACTGCATTTGGGTCATCAACACATCCAATGCCACAAACTGGGAGCGATAACGTGCCTCTATCGCTGTCAGCCTGATCTGTAACGCATCCTCCTGCTGGGTGACACGCTTGATCGAATCCTGCAAACCATCTGTCCTGGAAGCAAGGAGACCGGTATCACTGACAAATCCCTTGACCAGGTTGTTTAACTGCGCGGCATATCCCACACTTAATGAAACACTGCCACGATCCCCGATGGCCGACCCGCCAATGGATACAACAAGGCCTTCTGCCGGATTGCCGCTGGCTGTGCTTGTCAGCACCTGGCCGTTACCGGTCGCCTCGGCACCATTGATCGTACCGGCAACATCAAGCCCTGCAACGGCAAGCGGGTTGCTGCCGAACAGGCTGCTCGCAGCCGTACCGCCTGCTACTTCAAGCACTGAGTTACTGCCGTAGTTTGCCGAAATGATCTTCAGCATTCCATCTTCTACAGCCACTTCTGCTGATGACTTGGCGTTACCAAGCTGAGTACGCAGTTCCTGGGCCAAATCCTCGACAGAAGCATAAATGCCAGCAGAGAGTGTCAGGTTGTAGCTTGCACTACCAATCTTGATACTAAGCGTATCATTCACCCCAGCAACAATATCCAGGTCTGGACCAGCGCTTCCGGTCAATGTTCCTCGTGTTGCCGCCTGGGTGATATTGATTGCATAAGTACCGGATTGCGTCTTGGAACCTTGGGTGACAAAGCGCGTTTCAGCATCGGAAGCAGTTCCCACCGCGGCAAAGAGCTTGGCCACATCGTCCAGATTGGTTTCAATCGCTTTTTCAAGTTTGGTCGAATCCAGGGCGAGAGAACCATCCCGCTGCAAAGAGACGCCGATCTGGCTTAGTGTGCTGAAAGCGTCGGTACCGCCCACTGACTTGGTTAATGCCATCTTTATCTGTGAAGAGATGGATCTTGCAGTGGCATCCCCAAGCAATGCGCCATTTTTTCTATCAGCGGCTGTCGTAGTGCTGTCATCAAACTTGGTGAGATTGCGCAATGTGGTATTCACCGCATTAAAAGCAGTCACAAACGAGTTGACTGCCGTCTTGATGGCATTGACATCCCTGGTCACTTCAAGGGATACACTGGTGTCAGGGCTTGCCTTGAACAGGTTAAGCGTAATGCCGCTCAACACCCCGGTCACGACATTGCTGGCGCTTTCAACATCAATCCCATCTATATTCAGCTTGGCATTACGTGCTTCTTGCAACTCAACCAGGTTTTTGCCCGCGCCTGTGGCGGCTGTCGGATCATAAGTCAGGCTGGACAAGCCGCTACCATCCGCGTCATCACCATCGCCGTCTGAAACCGTGACCTTGATGCTGTTTGCCTCACCCGATTCCTTGGAGGTCAATACCAAGCGCCCGCCTCCGTTTTGCCCGTCATTGACAATCGCCGCTGTTACGCCCATATCGCCGGCATTGATGGCATCACGAATCCCTGCCAGGCTATTATTGGCTGCGGTGATGGTGATGCTGGTCGCAGTTTTGTCAGGATTAGGCGTAAATGTGTTGTCCCCATCGTTATATGTGCCCAGGGCAATGGTAATGGTGCCGGTACCGACTGCAGCACTGGTGCTGGAGAAACTGGAGGTTGCCACCTTGTGCGACTGTGCAAGTTGCCCTACCTTGATAGCATAGTTGCCAACGGTAGCATTGCCATCGGATGTCGCGGTAAAAACCGAACTGTCACTGGAAGTGGCAGCCTGGGCCTTGAATTTACTACTGGAAGAAAGATTCGCCAGTGCAGTTTGGAAACTGGACAGTGAGCTTTGCAAGGTAGCATAGGCAGATATCTTGGACTGGTAAGAGGTCTTCTGCTGACTCAGCAATGTAAGGGGTTTTTGCTCAACCGTCATCAAACTGCTGACAATTGCATCAATATCAAAATTGGTGCTGGCAGAAATTCCGCTGGTACTTGCCATAACGATGCCTCGCTTCCTTATAACCCTTTTAATAGACAGTTTAGGCTGTCTGCCTGATGATCAATCCCTGCAGGCTATCCAGCGCCTTGGAAATTGCCAATGCTTCTTCACTGGGAATTTGCCGCAATACTTTTTGTGTTTCCGAATCCACTACCTTGACGACTATCCGGCCAGAGTCATTATCAGTGGAAAACTGGATGGATTGCATGATAGGCGCAATAAATTCGTTGATCTGCTTGACTGCAGCCTCCACATTTCCTTTGCTTGCTTCTGCCACCTGTTGTTGTGTCTCTAGCTTGGCACCTGGCAATGACGCAACAGACACAGTATTACGTACAGTAGTTGCCAGGCTGCCTGCCTGGCTATATGCCTCTATATTCGCAATAGCCATTTTGATTTCCTCAAGCAAAACCCGCAGCCGCTTATGCGGAACTGCGGGGGTTAATACCTAGGCGGCCTAATTACCCTTGCAGCAAGGTCAGCACACTGTTAGGCACCGAGTTGGCCTGCGCCAGCATTGCAGTACCTGCTTGTTGCAATATCTGCGCACGCGTCAGGTTGGCTGTTTCTGCCGCAAAGTCAGCATCTAGAATCCGCGACTTGGCAGCAGACTGGTTCTCAACCGAAACCTGCAAACTGCTGACCACCGATTCAAAGCGGTTCTGTACGGCACCCAAAGTTGCACGTTCGGTATTAACGGTATCCAATGCGTCATCAATTGCATCAATTGCTGCTGTAGCGTTGGTATTGTCAGCGCCATCGATTGAAATACCGCTGGCAGCCGCAGTCGCCACATCGCCAGTGGACAAATTAATCCCGGTTACCGTAATCGTATCTTGGCTAGTCGTACCGGCGCCCACCTGGAAAGTCAACGAGCCAGCAGTACCATCAAACAACGCCTTATTATTGAACTTGGTACCGTCAGTCAGGCGGGTGATTTCCTCCTGCAACTGCTCGAATTCAGCTTGCAGATTGTCACGGTCACCAGTTTCATTGGTCGCATTGGCAGACTGCACAGCCAGCTCACGCATACGTTGCAAGGCATCAGTGATCTTGCCTAGTGCACCTTCGGCAGTTTGCGCCAGGGAAATAGCATCGTTGGCGTTACGGATTGCCACGGTTTGGCCGCGGATCTGCGCATCCATACGGGTAGCGATGGAAAGGCCGGCAGCGTCGTCCTTGGCACTGTTGACGCGCAGGCCGGAAGAAAGACGTTGCAGGGATGTGTTCAAACTGGATTGTGAAGTCGTCAGGTTACGTTGCGCATTCAGCGAAGCCAGGTTGGTGTTGATAATTGCAGCCATGTTTGGTTCTCCTTCGATTTAGTTAATTTCAAAAACAACATTTCGTTGCTTTTGGTATCGCTTCACAGCCTTGAATCACATCACTGTTAAGACTGTTATCGGTAGCTTCTGGAGAAAATTTAGGTGCTTGACTACACTTGTTTTTCTCTCGAACAGCATCTGATCGCAATGCCATGCCCCTGATGTCGGATTGATTAAAAAAATCTTTAGAGCCCTGCCCTCCATGCAAACAAAAACCAACTAAAAAATCAAATAAATCAGTTATATATAGTTAAAAATAAAATTTTTTTATTTTTAACCCTAAAGTTTTCAGGCATCTGACGGCGCATTGAGAATATGAAAAAAAAGCGCATGCATGAGACGCAGAGATATCTTACCCTCAAGGAATAGAATGCAATCAGGATAAAAAGCGGGAGAAAAAGCGCCAGATCTGCGCTTGAAATTAATCGATCAGGTTATTCTTGATCGCGTAATGCGTGAGATCGGAGTTATGACGCAGGTTGAGTTTTTCCAGCAGGCGGGCACGATACATGCTCACGGTTTTGACGGAGAGCGATAGATTGTCGGCAATTTCGCCCACAGACTGTCCAGACGCAATCATGGTCAGGGTTTGAAATTCACGGTTGGAGAGAGAATCATGTATCGGTTTTTCCAGGCCGCCGTCCACTTGGTCAGCAAGTGCCAATGCCACCTCTTCGCTGATGTACTTCTTGCCCTTGGCAACTGTGCGTATTGCAGTCACCAGTTGGTCAGAAGCGCTCTGCTTGCTTAAATAACCCGATGCGCCGGCACGCAAGGCACGAATTGCATACGCGTCTTCCCGGTGCATGGAAAGCATCAGCACTGACACCCGTGAACGTTCTTTCTTAATGATATTGCATGCCTCTATACCGCTACGATCAGGCAGGGAAATATCCAGGACCAATACATCCAACCCCTTGGTACCAGCAAGCTTGATGGCTTCAGCCGCATTCTTGGCATCGGCAATCACCTCAATATCCTCGGTTTCGGCAAGAATCTGCTTCAATCCCTCACGCAAGATCGCGTGATCGTCAGCAATAATGACTTTAATAGTGGGCGTTGATGGCATGGGAAATGCAATGCTTAAAAGTGATTGTTGTTATTTATTCTGCAACTGCAATATTGACAGGCTGCACCGGTAAAGTAACAGTAACTATTGTACCCCCTTGCCCGCATGCTTGCACCTTGCATTGTCCAGCAAGAGCTACGGCGCGTTCCGCCATGCCGCTGATACCAAATGCATTGGCCTTTAGCCTGTCCACTGGCGCAATACCCACACCATCATCAATGACCTGCATCACGATATCATCAGTTGACGCTTCCAGCGTCACTTCCACATGGCTGGCCTGCGCATACTTGGCAATGTTGGACATCGCCTCCTGGCAGATACGAAACAAGGTAATCGCATGATCAGTAGAAACCGTCAACTCCGGCTGATTGCAGACAAAATCACACGGAATCCCGATTTTCTCGACAAACTGGGCAGCCTGCCATTCCAGCGCCGCCACGATCCCCAGCTCCAGTACATTAGGCCGCAGATCGCTCGCAATCCGGTGCGTTGCCTCAAACGTATCATCCACAATCGCTTCCAGCTGTCTTACCTTGGCAAGCAGGGCTGCCTGCTCAGGCTCCAGACGCTTGATAATTGACGACAAGCCCAGGCGGATTGCCGTCAGGTTGCCCCCCAAGTCATCATGAACTTCCTGGGCAATTCTCAAACGCTCTTTTTCCTTGATCTGTGCCATCTGGGCAGAAAGCCGTGCCAGCTTTTCATGGGATTGACGTATGGCCTGCTGTTCACGCCGGCTTTGCGTGATATTCGTCATGATGCCCTCCCACACCACAGTACCGTCAGGCATCTTGCGCGGGCTGGCACGCAGGTTGATCCACTTGGTATCCTGCCATGCCTGCATCCAGAAACGACCGGTCCAGTTCAACACACTCAAATTATGGGCAGACTGACTGACATTCTTTTCATAAGCCCCGCGGTCTTCTTCGTCAATCAAGGAAAGAAAAATGTCGGGATTGGCAATCAACACCTCAGCATCCTCACCCAGCAATGGCTTGCAGGCATCACTCAGATAAAGAAACCCTATCACGCCATCACGGCTCATATGGGCCTGGTACACCACGCCAGGGGCATTTGAAATCAAGGCACTCAAATTGGCCCCCTCATTCAGTACATGCAGGATATGCCGGCTGAACGCCCGGCTATCCCGCATGACCAACAATACCCGGCCCCTGCCGCGCCCCAGCAACAATAGCCGGAACTCACCGAAATAACGATTGATATCATGCAGCTCGTGGCTGATATCCACCATGGGCTGTTCTAACGGCACGGCATCCAATAACGTCCGAACCGGCTGCTCCCTCAACGCCTGCAACAAATCCTCCAGGGGGTGCTCAGCAACCGATGCCTCGGCACCATCAACCAGAACCCCGACCAGCTCCCATGACTGTGGATCAATCGCATAAATATCATCCAGCGAACTCTGTGCGGCAGACTCAAGATACTTGCGGATTTCAGATAATGGCGACACGGCAACACCCATTGAAAATATCAGGAAAGCCTACCAGATCAAGCCATTAATTCAAGACAACAAACTCCCCATCCAAATATGAATTCTTGAAAGATTGATACGTTGATCGCCGAAAACTTACGTTATATATTTACAAATATAATGAAATATTATCTAATCCTGCCTTTGTTTCAATTACTTAAGTATCGGGGAGAATAATGTCAAATCACTACAAACCGCTGACACTCGCAGTTATTGCTGTGCTTGCAGCCAGCACTGCCCAGGCCGAAGTTGCGCCGTTTACGCTGGGTGAAATCAAGGTCACCACCTTCAAGGAAGAAACCACAAGATTCGCAAGTGACACCATCACACAAGATGACATGCGCCTATTCAACCGAGAAACACTAGACTCAGCCCTCAATTTACTCCCAGGCGTCAGCCTGACTGGCGCTCAGCAAAATGGCCAAGGTGCCCAGCGTAATGAACAAATGGTACAAATCCGTGGCTTTAACCTGAGACAGGTACCTATATTTATAGATGGCATTCCGGTCTATGTAAGCTATGACGGCTATGTAGACTTGGGGCGATTCACAACTTATGACCTATCCAAAATCCAAGTTTCAAAAGGCTTCAGTTCGGTACTCTTTGGTGCAAATACCTTGGGCGGCGCAATCAACTTAGTCAGCAGAAAACCGGTCAATGAATTTGAAGGCAGTGTTACCGCTGGCCTTAAGACTGACCGCGATTTTCAACACAATGGCTACACAACAGATGCCAGCTTTGGCGGCAACCATGGCACATGGTATTGGCAAGCAAATGCATCCCTCATTGACATCAATCGCTACCGATTATCCAGCGACTTCACCCCCAACCGGTTTGAAGATGGTGGCGTACGCGACAACTCATACAGCCGCGATGGCAAGATCAACCTGAAGTTTGGTATCACCCCACGGGAAGGGGACGAATATTCGATCAACTATATCAACCAGCAAGCCAGCAAGGGTTCCCCCCCTTATGCTGGCAGCACAGACCAACCGGTGAATCGTTGGCAATGGCCGCGGTGGGATAAGGAAAGCCTGTATTTCATTTCCAACACAAAACTCGGACAAGACAGCTACATCAAGGTACGGGCGTTTTACGATAAATTCAAAAACAGGCTGGAAAACTTCGGGACTGATGCCACCTATACACAATATGCAGTGGGCTTCCCCAGCCATTACAGCGATCACACCTACGGTGGAAGTACTGAATTCGGCACGAAACTGAGCGACAACAATACATTAAAAGCCTCAGCGCATATTAAATATGATGTGCATCGCTCAAATGCGGTCGGTGAACCTAAAGAGCGCGCCGAAGATCGTACAGTCTCGATCGGCATTGAGGACACCCATGCGTTTACTGAGAAACTATCCTTGGTTACAGGCGTCAGTTATGACAAGCGCAAGAATGTAGATGCTTCAGCCTTTACCAGTTCTGGACAACCTTTCCAGTTCGATCATGGCAGAGCTCAGGCATGGAATCCGCAGGCAGGTTTGTTTTATCGTCCCACCGAAGATAGTGAAGTTCATGTCACCATCGCCCGCAAGAGCCGCTTCGCCACGTTGAAAGACCGCCTGTCCACTGGCATCGATGGCACTGGACTACAAAACCCCAACCTGAAAAATGAAACCTCAACCAATTATGAAATTGGTGCATCTGGTTTTGTCGTTCCGCAACTGCGTTTGCAAGGTGCGGTCTTTTACTACAACACCAAGGATATGATTCAACAAGTTGCTGGCTTGACTGGCTGCGCCAATCAAATCGTAAATCCCGGAGCAAATTGCTTTCAACAGCAAAACGTGGGCAAAGTCATTAGCAGCGGTGTTGAACTAGGCGCAACCTATTATGCAAATGATGTACTAGAACTTGGCATCACATATAGCTATATTGACCGTGACAATAAAAATAAAGAGTTTGACCTGCTCGGCGTTCCACGCAATAAGCTATTTGCCTATGGCCGCTGGCAAGCCAACAGCCAACTTGCTATCAGTGGCAACATCGAAGCGAGTGATGGCACAGCATTCTCAAGACGCCGTACTGGTGGAGGTTCAGGCAATAACCCATATTGGTCTAGCAGCGATGGCTTCGCATTAGTCAACCTCAAAGGCTCCTACCTCATCAACCAGGACTGGACTGCTAACATGGGCGTCAACAACCTGCTCGACAAAAACTACGCCTACATGGAAGGCTTCTTCCTGCAAGGCCGCAACCTGTTCGTCAATGTCACTCGCAAGTTCTAGTTTGGTTTTATAGATAGGAAACCCATGGCCCGCTCTCTTACTATCAAGGCAGCATTGAGCTGGCCAACCCGTCTTCTGCTTGCCTGGCTGATTATTTTCAGCCAAGCAGCATTCTCCGATCCCGGCAAGGTCATTGTCATGACCAGTTACCCGCAAGAGGTTGTCTCGCAGTTCGAGGCAGCGTTTGAGCAGCAATACCCGCAATACAAGCTGGAAGTGCTCTGGCGCCAGTCGCGCGATGCCATGGCTTATTTCAAGGACTCATCACATCCTGTCGATGTGTACTGGACACCGGCACAACGCAACTTCGCACAGCTTGAGAAAATGCAGGCATTCCAGCCACTAAAGCTGGATCTCGCAGGCTTGCCCGCAGCTGTGAATGGCTTTGCATTGCGTGAAGGCAACCATATCGCCACTGAAATTGCCGGCTATGGCATCGTGGTGAATCCGCAGGCGCTTGCCAATGCCGGCCTGCCCGTCCCCAAAAGCTGGGAAGACCTGGCCAGCCCTGCGCTGCAAGGCAAGGTAGCACTGCCTGTGCCCTCGAAAGTGGGATATGCGCCGCCATTAATCGATATTCTGCTCCAGGGCCATGGATGGCAGACTGGCTGGAACTTGCTACAGCAAATTGCGGCCAATGCAGAACTGGTGACCTCTGGCGCTACTTTTGTCAGCGATGATGTTGCCAACGGCCGTCTGTTTGCAGGGCTGACCATCGACTTCTTTACTGCATCCGCAATTGCCAATGGCGCACCTTTGCAGTTTGTTTACCCTGCAGTCACGGGCTACTCTCCTGCCCATCTTGGCATTATGAAAAATGCTGCCAACCCTGAGGGAGCGCAGGCCTTCAGTACTTTTGTACTATCTGACCAGGGGCAACGCCTGCTGTTTCATCCTGATATCCGCAAGCTACCGGTCAGGCCAGCCGTATATGCCGACAAGCCGCCTGCCTACTTCAACCCTTTTGAGAACAATCCCGCTTTTGTGTATGACTCCCGGCGCGGCCTAGCGCGGCAGGATACAACCAACGCCTTGTTTGATGCCGTCATCACGCTCAACCTCAATGCCCTGCAGAATGCAGTACGGCAAATCCAGGCAGCCGGCAGCCGATTGGGGCCTGATGCGCCGCAAGTGATACAGGCAACCACACTACTGCACACCCTGCCGGCTAATGAAACAGATGCTAAACACTCACAAGCACCAACCGCTACTGATATAGAGAGTTGGCAGCAGATCATGCAACAGCGCTATGAAGAGGCTGCACGCATCGCATCACAGCCATAGAGCCTGTTCAAAGTCATTTCATGGAGTACGCATGACTTCAAAACGCGTCCGATTAAGGCGCAGTCTGCAGGTAATGCCCATTGCCTTGCCAAGGACTGCAACGCAGAGCGGGCGCGTTTTGGGGCCATGCCCTTCGGGTTGTCCCCATGAAATGACTTTGAATAGGCTCTTAACCTCCATGCGCCGTTTTCCGCCACTGGTTCTTTGCATACTCGCCAGCCTGCCTATCAATGCCAGTGAAAGTGAGCCTGCCCAGGTGCTCACTACCAATACCAGCCGCGAGGCCTACACCCAGGCTGTCACCCCGCTCACTGCGGAACAAAGGCAGCATTTCGTGCAAGGCAGAAGCCTGGTGCGACAAAGCTGGATCATTTCCCCGGCGCTGGATCGTGACACTGCTGGACTAGGGCCTTTATACAACCGCAATTCATGCATTGCCTGCCATGCCAAGAACGGGCGCGGCTTTGCGCCCGATGGGCCGGCGGAATCCATGCGCGCCATGCTGGTACGCCTGAGTCTGCCGGGGCAATCCGCCACCGGCTCCCCTTTGCCGCATCCACATTATGGCGATCAATTGCAGGAATTTGGTGCCCCCGGCGTTATCGCAGAGGGCCGCGCCCATATTGAATATGAAGAAACCGAGGTGCTACTGAACGGTGGAGAAATGGTCAGGCTGCGCAAGCCCAGCCTGAAATTAAGCCAACTCGCTTACGGGCCGTTGCCAGATGACTTGCAAACCTCTGCCCGCATTGCGCCTGCCATTTATGGCATGGGCCTGCTGGAAGCCATCCCTGACAGCACATTGCTGGCACTACAGAATCAGCCAAAACCCGGCAAGATCAAGGGGCGCGTCAATATGGTATGGGGCGTGGAACAAAAGCAGCATGTGATCGGCCGCTTTGGCTGGAAAGCCAACGTTGCAACATTGCGCGAGCAGACTGCCAGTGCATTGGCAGGCGACATGGGCCTCAACTCCAGCCTGTTTCCTCATGGGAATTGCGCAGCGAAGCAAACCGCCTGTCAGGCAGCGCCTGTTTCCGGCAACCCTGAAATCAGCACAGCCCAGTTACAGCAAATGGAGTTCTACCAGCTTGCACTCGCCGTGCCTGTCCCACGCCGTCAGCACCATCCGCTGGTACGACAAGGGGCCTTGGTATTCCGCCAGGCGCAATGTGCCGCCTGTCACCAGCCCGAAATCAAGACCGGTGAATTTTTAAGGTTGTCTGCCCTCAGCAACCAGACCATCTCACCCTATACCGATCTGTTGCTGCATGATATGGGTCCGGACCTCGCCGACAACCGTGCGGATTTCGAGGCCAGCGGCAGCGAATGGCGCACCTCTCCATTGTGGGGTATAGGCCTGGCCAAACAGGTAGAGGAAAAAATCGGCTTCCTGCATGACGGACGTGCAAGAACCCTGCTGGAAGCCATACTATGGCATGGCGGAGAAGCCGAAGAATCCAGGGAAATGGTACGACAGATGACGCCAGAAGATCGCCGGGCGTTGCTGGCTTTCATCGAATCATTGTAAGCCTCCTGACCTTCTTGCGGGCAGTATAAAAAGGCCTATGATATGCATATTGCCTACATACCATTTACATTGCAGCCCATTAGATCATGATCGCCATCCTCGAAGCCCAGCGCGCTGGTTTGCTTTCCCGCAAATACTGGGCCCGCAACATCATGTCGGGGTTGATTGTCGGCGTAGTCGCACTGCCGCTGGCAATGGCGTTCGCGATTGCTTCGGGCGCCAAGCCCGAACAAGGTTTGTACACCGCGATCGTCGCCGGGACACTGGCCTCGCTGTTTGGCGGCAGTCGCTTGCAGATCACCGGTCCGACAGGCGCATTTATCGTCATTCTCTCGGGCATCACCGCCAAGTATGGGTTTGCTGGCTTGCAGATCGCCACCCTGATGGCAGGTGCCATGCTGCTGGTCATGGGGCTTACCCGCATGGGCAGCGTCATCCGTTACATTCCCGAACCCGTCATCATCGGCTTCACCAGCGGTATCGCCGTCATCATCTTTGTCGGGCAATGGCAGGATTTCTTCGGGCTCGCGCCGCAAGCTTCGCACCACTTCCACGAAAAACTGCTGCATCTGGTCGCAGCCCTGCCACAACTACAGCTAGAAACCACGTTGCTTGCTGCATTTACCCTGGCTGTATTGATACTTTCAAATAAATACCTGAAAAAAATCCCGGGTCCCTTGGTTGCCATCGTGATCGCGACCATCGCCCAGTCCATATTCAGCTTTAAAGAGGTGGCGACGATTGGCAGTGCATTCGGCGGAATTCCGCAGGCACTCCCCCATTTTGCGCTACCAGAGGGCATCAGCACCGCCACCATGATCGAGTTGATCGGGCCGGCGTTTACCATCGCCCTGCTGGGTGCCATTGAATCGCTGCTGTCCGCGGTCGTGGCCGACAACATGGCCGGTACTCATCATCAATCAAACCAGGAGCTGATCGGCCAAGGCATTGCCAACATCGCCTCCCCGTTATTCGGCGGCTTTGCAGCCACGGGCGCATTGGCCCGCACCGCAACCAACATCCGCAATGGCGCCAACAGTCCGCTCTCAGGTATCGTGCATGCGATTACCCTGGTGTTGATCGTCGTATTCCTGGCGCCGCTGGCCGCGAATATCCCGCTGGCCGCGCTCGCGGCGATTCTGTTTGTCGTTGCATACAACATGAGCGAAGCCCATCGCTTCCTGCATATGGTCAGGACTGCGCCGCGTGCGGATGTGGCCGTGCTGCTGATCACTTTTTTGCTAACCGTGTTCAGCGACCTGGTGATTGCAGTGAATATTGGCGTCATGCTGGCAACGCTGCTTTTCATGAAACGCATGGCCGATACGGTGAATGTCACACAATTGAACGAGCAGGATTTGGCAGAGGAATATGGCCAACGCCCATGGGGCCTGCCTGCGAGCACACTAGTGTATCGCCTGGAGGGGCCGTTTTTCTTTGGAGCTGCGGAGCATCTGCAACACCGCCTGCAAACCATACGCAACGATACTGACACCATCATCCTGCGGATGGCACGCGTCCCCATTATAGATGCTACGGGCATACAAGCATTGTGGAATCTATGGGATACCTGCAGGCAGCACCAGATCCGCCTGGTGATTGTCGAGGCCAGGCCCAATATCCTGGAAAAACTGCGCAAGTCTGGCCTTACAGCCCAAATCGGCGAAGACAATGTATTGCCGCACTTACATCTGCTATGGCCTGATATTCCCCAGAATCGCCATCATTGAACGCTCTTCCGTATCAGCCACATTGCTTTCACCGACTCCAACTCCTGATCCGTGGATAATCTGGAACGGATGAGGAAACACCGCCCTGTCTCGCCTGCTTCAGCGAAAACATGCCGTCATGTCTTGGAATGGCATCCAATGTTGGATAGGCATGCTCCCAGTATTCAAACTGGGTCTTGTGCATGATGAATTTCACTTGAGCAGATAGCCGATTATCTGCCATACGCAATATCTAACCCTGTTCGCGACGGAAAATTGGCATTTTCTGCACATTCTTTGTTAGTATACGACCCACGCTAGGGGTCCTGAAGAGCCGATCTTCGGGTGAGACATACCCTTGAACCTGACCTGGATAATGCCAGCGTAGGAAAGCGCAAAGCCACTCAAGGTCGATTCATTTCCCCGAGGTGGGCTCTTTGTTTGCTCCTGCGCGTGCTTGTCCCTAACGCGAGTGAACAAACAATGCCTGCTTTTACTTTCCGTCAACAACTCAGCATGCTGGCTGTCGCCTGCGCATATGCGCCTGCTGCGCTGGCCCAGACCGCCGATACTGCTGATGCCCAATTGCCAGAGGTCGTTGTCAGCTCCACCACGAATGCGAGCATGGCACGCCGCGCCAGCATCGGCAGCTTTCCCGAAGCATCGCTGCTGGAGACGCCAGCCTCGATCAACGTGATCACGCAGGAGCAGATGCAGGACCGCAGCGTGCGTTCCGCGACTGATGCCGTGAAGTGGGATGCCAGCGTGCAGAACTCCTACAATGCGGTAGGCCTGGCGGACTGGTTCGCGATTCGGGGCTTCGTGCTCGACCAGGGCGCCAACTATCGAAAGGATGGCATGGTGATTCTTGCGCAGGCCATGGTGCCGATGGAGAACAAGGAGCGCATCGAGATACTGAAAGGCCTGGCCGGCCTGCAGGCAGGGATTGCCGCGTCGGGCGGCATGCTCAACTACGTGACCAAGCGCCCTACCGATGCCCCGCTGCGTTCGGCGACGTTCGAGGTGCGTGAACGCGGCACGGTGTACGGTGCGGTAGACCTGGGCGGCCGCTCTGAGGACGGCGTCTTCGGTTATCGCATAAACGCCGCGGCGGAAGACATCAAGTCGTATGTCGATAGCTCGACAGGCAACCGCAACTTCATTTCGGGCGCGTTTGACTTCCGCCTGAGCCAGCGCGCGCTGTTGCAGCTCGACCTCGACTACCAGCACAAATCGCAACTGACCGTGCCGGGTTTCCAGCTGCTCGGGCCTGAGCAGCGCATCCCGACCGGCATCCGCGCCAAGCAGATGCTCAACGACCAGTCCTGGAGCCGCCCTGTCGTCGATGACAGCCACAACATCGGCCTGAAATTCGATTACACATTAAATGACAACTGGCGCACCATCCTGCAAGCCAACCAATCGACCTTGCATCGTGATGATGCGGTGACCCTGCCTTCCGGCTGCCAGACCCAGGGGCTGATCGTCGGCTATTGCAGCGACGGCGGCTATTCGATGTACGACTTGCGCCGCAAAAACGACAAGCGCTCGATCACGACAACCCAGGCGCTGCTGCAGGGAAATTTCACGACAGGCAGCGTGCGCCATGACCTGACCACTGGCGTATCCACGCTGAACCGTCGCGATCGCTTTGCCGACTACGTATTCAACTATGTTGGCGAAAGCAATATCTATAACCCGGTCTACTACGACAATTTTGCACTCGCCGATGTCAATCCGGTCCGCTTGCGCCGCAAGGATGAGGAACGCGCGGTATTTGTGCAGGATGTCATGGCCTTGACTGACCAGCTCAAGCTGCATGCCGGCGTGCGCTATGTGCAGCTCAAGCGCGACCAGTTCAATGCTTCCGGCGAGACAACGCGCCGCACGGATGACGATTTTGTCTTGCCGAGCGTCGCCCTGCTCTACAACCTTCAGCCGTCACTGGCGGTTTACGGCTCATATTCGCAAGGCCTTGAACCAGGCGGCACAGCGCCGACCGGCACCACTAACGCCGAAATCATCATGGATCCCAGCAGGTCGAGGCAGGTCGAACTCGGTGTGAAAGCGGACGTGACGCGCGATGTCAGCCTGTCTGCCGCCGTATTCCAGATCAAACGTAACCATGAATATGTGGATGCCACGCCGACCTATGTCATCAACGGCACGCAAGTCAACCGTGGCCTGGAATTCGCTGCACAAGGGCGCGTCACGCGCGACTGGATGCTGGGCGGCAGCTTCACCGCGTTGCAAGCCAAGGCTGAAGGCACGGACGATGCGCGCATCGAGGGCAAGCAAGTTGGCAACGTGCCGAGATTCAAGTCTGCGGTGTATACCGAATATGCAATGCCGGGCCTGCCAGCGCTCAAGCTGAATGCGACCTGGCTTCACTCATCCAGCAAGGTCTTCGCGCCAAGCAATGAGATCGCAGCATTGAACAGGAAATTGGAGGGCTACCACGTGCTGAACCTGGGCGCACGCTACACCGCCAAGCTCGGCAATACGGCCACCACATTCCGCGCCGGCGTGGACAACGTGTTCAACAAATTCTATTGGGGCGACGCATCCAGCGCGTTCGGCGGCTACCTGATCCCGGGCGCGCCGCGCGTATTCCGCTTGTCGGCACAGGTCGATTTCTGACCAATACCGAAATTAAAGAAAAAGCCCCACCCAACTTTTGGAGCCACATTCACGTGAAATATTCGTTCAGTTAAGGTAAAAACGCCGCTACGGAATCATGCTTAGCGGCGTTTTTCTTGACTTACTATTGGATCATGAGCAATGCCGACACTCATTACCTATTTTGATCACCCGCATTGCTCCACAGGCTCCAGGTCCGCAAGTTCTTCATCCGTAAACAAACGCGAACGAATGAGGAAATGCTTGCCGGTAGCCTGCTCCAGCGAGAACATGCCGCCATGTCCGGGAATGGCATCAAGGGTCAAATGGGTATGCTGCCAATATTCGAACTGGGTCTTGTTCATATAGAACGGCACGCCGTGCACTTCGCCCACTTTGACATCCGACGTGCCGAGCAGAAATTCGCCCTCCTGCAGGCACATGGGCGCGCTGCCCTCACAGCATCCGCCTGACTGGTGAAACATGAGATTGCCATGCCTGGCCCGCAGCTCATCAATCAAGACTGCGGCAGACGGAGTAGCGGTAATCCGGCTCGCACTCATAAGTCCTCCTGATATCTTGGCAATTTGGCATGCCACAAAATAATAACGCCCAGGTTTGAACTCACAAACCCAGGCGTTGGACTAGCTACACGACATTAAAGTTTAGAAGAAGCCTAATGCATCAGGACTATAGCTCACAAGCAGGTTCTTGGTCTGCTGGTAATGGTCCAGCATCATGCGATGGTTCTCGCGGCCGATACCGGACTGCTTGTAGCCGCCAAATGCCGCATGAGCAGGATACAGGTGGTAGCAGTTGGTCCAGACACGCCCGGCCTGGATACCGCGGCCAACGCGGTAGGCACGGCTGCCGTCGCGGGTCCATAAACCGGCGCCGAGGCCGTACATGGTATCGTTGGCGATTTCCAGCGCTTCCTTCTCGTCCTTGAAAGTGGTGACGGACAAGACCGGCCCGAAGATTTCCTCCTGGAAGATACGCATCTTGTTATGGCCCTTGAACACCGTAGGCTCGATGTAATAGCCATCGCTCAAATCGCCACTCAGCTTGGTAGCCTTACCGCCTGTGAGCAGCTCCGCGCCTTCTTCCTGGCCAAGCTTGATGTAGGACATGATGATCTCGACCTGCTCGCTGGAAGCCTGCGCACCGATCATGGTCGACTTGTCCAGCGGGCTGCCTTGCCTGATCGCCTTCACACGCTTAATGGCACGTTCAATGAAGCGTTCGTAGATGGACTCCTGAATCAAGGCACGGCTCGGGCAGGTGCAGACTTCCCCCTGGTTCAAGGCAAACAGCGTAAAGCCTTCCAGCGCCTTGTCGAAATAGGCATCATCCTTGTCTATCACATCTTCAAAGAAGATATTGGGCGACTTGCCACCCAGCTCCAGCGTCACGGGAATCAGGTTCTGGCTGGCATATTGCATGATCAGGCGGCCGACAGAAGTCGAACCGGTAAACGCGATCTTGGCGATGCGCGGACTGGTCGCCAATGCCTTACCTGCCTCCACCCCATGGCCGTTCACCACGTTGAGCACGCCAGGAGGCAACAAGTGGCCGATGATTTCCAATACCACCAGGATCGATGCCGGCGTCTGCTCGGCAGGCTTCATGACTATGCAATTGCCTGCTGCCAGTGCGGGCGCCAGCTTCCAGGCTGCCATCAGAATCGGGAAGTTCCAGGGAATAATTTGTCCCACCACGCCCAATGGTTCATGGAAATGGTAAGCCACTGTTGTATGATCAATCTCGCTGATCCCACCTTCCTGGGCACGGATACAGCCTGCAAAATAACGGAAATGGTCGATCGCCAGCGGAATATCAGCCGCCAAGGTTTCACGGATGGGCTTGCCGTTATCGATGGTTTCCGCAATCGCGATGGTTTCAAGATTGGCTTCCATCGCATCTGCGATCTTGAGCAGGATATTGGCACGCTCAGAGCCAGAAGCCTTGCCCCAGGCATCCTTGGCAGCATGCGCGGCATCCAGCGCCAGGTTGATGTCCTTTTCATTGGAACGCGCCACCTGGCAAAACACCTTGCCAGTCACCGGACTGATATTGTCGAAGTACTGGCCGTCTACCGGCGCAACCCACTTGCCGCCAATGTAGTTGTCATATTTATTTTTGTACGGAACCTTAATACCTAGACCCTTCAAACTATCAATACTCATACTACACTCCTCCGAGAGTTATTAGACGAATGTGCTGATCAATCAGCTTCAGATATAGAAACAAGCAAAGCCGCCCCTACATATTTCGCCAATATACTCTCTAGTATAAATTTTGTCCTGCTCATGAGTATCTTTGGCGCCGCTCCTAATTTCAGACTTCATACAGAGGAACAAGCGGACAGTTAAGCGATGCGGAAACTAGCCAACAAAAAAGCCAGACACTTGAAAAGTATCTGGCTTCGATGATTCATTCTGGTCGGGACGGTGTGATTCGAACACACGACCCCTTGCACCCCATGCAAGTACGCTACCAGGCTGCGCTACGCCCCGAACCTATGCTCCAGATGTTACTGAAAGCAAGAAAGGGATTATAGCGAAAATCCTAGATTTGCGACAGGTAGAAACTGGATTTTATTAGTGTGGACTCAGCAGATTCAACACTTCGCGCAGTTCTGCACGCAACCCTGTGAGATCAACGCCAGGGGAGGTTGCTGCAATAGCATTTGGCGCCTGAACATTGGATGCTACCCCTTCAGAAGCTTCATGGCTCAAGCCATTTCCAGCATTTTCATCAAGACGGTTACGCGCACCGCTGATGGTAAAGCCCTGCTCATACAATAATTCACGTATGCGCCTGATCAGCAGGACTTCATGGTGTTGATAATACCGACGGTTGCCCCTGCGCTTGACCGGCTTCAACTGGGTAAATTCCTGCTCCCAGTAACGCAGCACATGAGGCTTGACGCCACACAACTCGCTTACTTCACCAATGGTGAAATAGCGCTTTGCCGGAATCGGCGGGAGCTGGATCTTAGGCGTTGGCTCCGGCATAAGCCTCCTCTACCTTGCTCTTGAGCTTCTGGCTGGCATGAAAAGTCACAACACGACGGGCGGTGATGGGGATTTCTTCACCGGTCTTGGGATTACGGCCTGGACGCTCTGATTTCTTACGCAACTCGAAATTGCCAAAACCCGACAGCTTGACGCTATCACCGGCTTCAAGGGCGGTGCGGATTTCCTCGAAAAATGCTTCTACCATGTCTTTGGCTTCACGCTTGTTCAGCCCTACCTGTTCAAACAGCAAATCAGCCAAATCAGCTTTTGTTAATGTCATGCAAAACCCTTCCCTACTACTTTTTTAATTTCTTAATGCTGCACCATGGTGCCGGACCAACAAATCCAGCAACTCGGCCATTACTGCATCGGCTTCTGCATCGGTCAAAGTTTTTTGAGTATCTTGCATAAGCACAAGAAATGCAAGGCTTTTCTTCCCTTCGGCTATGCCTTTTCCCCGGTAAACATCGAACAATGAAATCTCGCTTATCAGTGTATTTTTGCTGGAGCGCATAGTATCCAGCAAGGACTGGATAGGCGTGATTTCATCCACTACCACGGCAATGTCGCGACGCACCGGCGGGAACTTCGCCACCTGCGCATAAGAGGCGACCTCGCGTTGCAGCAGTGGCTCCACATCCAGCTCAAACAGGACGGCACTGCGAGGCAATTGATAATGCTGCTGCCACTTGGGATGCAGCTTGCCGATCCACCCGACCGGCTGGCCATCCAGCACGATCTGCGCCGTCTGGCCCGGATGCAATGCGGCATGCTGCGCGGCGACATATTGCGCCCGCCCATTGGTCAAGCGATCCACGGCAGCCTTCACATCGAAGAAATCCACTTCGCGCGCCGCAAGCGCCCATTGCTCTGGCTCGGCATCGCCATAAGCCAGACCGGAAATGCGTCCGACCTCGCGATATGCCGCATCCTCGGCAAAATAGGCCGAACCGATTTCAAACAGGCGCACGCGTTCCTGCCTGCGGTTGAGATTGTAAGTCAGGGTTTCGATGAGCCCAGCCCACAATCCGCTACGCATGACACTCAAGTTGCTTGCAATCGGGTTCTTCAATGCAATGGGATTGGCATTACCAAGAAAATCACGTTCCCAGGCTTCATCAACAAAGCTATAGCTGACGATTTCCTGATAGCCGCTGGCGGCCAAGGTATCGCGCAACCAGTTACGGCTCAGCCTAGCTTCTGCCGCGGGCAGCATCTGCAAATCATCATGCGGTGCCAGGGCTGGGATATTGTCATAGCCATGCAGGCGGGCAACTTCCTCGATCAAGTCTTCCTCGATCTCAATATCGAAACGGTAGCTCGGCGGTACCACTTCAAAGCCGCCATCAACCAACGTAAAACTGAAATTCAGACGTTCAAGCAGCGTGCCAACAATGGCAGCATCCAACACAATGCCCAGCACGGAATTTAAACGATCCAGCCGCAAGCGTACTGGTTTGCGCTCAGGCAAATCATGCAGCACTTCGGTGACAGGACCAGCTTGACCACCACAAATCTCCAGGATCAACTGGCTCGCCCGCTCAAGCGCCTGCACCGTATTGCCAAAATCAACCCCGCGCTCAAAACGGTAAGAGGAGTCGGTGGAGAAATTCAGGCGCCGCGCCTTGCCAACAATGACGGCCGGGGCAAAAAATGCACTCTCCAGGAAAATATTGCGGGTAGCGTCGCCAACTGCACTGCCATCTCCGCCCATGATGCCGGCCAGCGCCAGCGGGCTGCTATCATCGGCAATCACCAGCATGTCGTTGCTAAGGGTGACATTTTCATCATTGAGCAACAGCAATGCTTCACCACTGCGTGCATAGCGCACTTCGATGTCACCCTTGAGCTTATCCGCATCAAAGGCATGCAAAGGCTGGCCTTGCTCAAGCAGGACATAATTGGTGATATCCACGATCGCGCTGATACTGCGAATACCGCTACGTTCCAGCCTACGCACCATCCAGTCCGGTGTCGGCGCAGTGGCATTGACTCCCTGTATCAGGCGCCCCGCATAGCGCGGGCATGCGTCAGGCTCGCTCACTTTCACGCCCTGCTGCTGCGTATGCACAGCAGCCACGGGATTAATTTCTGGCAATGTCAGCGATGCTCCGGTCAACGCTGTCACATCCCGTGCAATCCCGGCAATGCTCAGGCAGTCAGTGCGGTTAGGCGTCAGTTTAAGCGTAAACAGCTTGTCATCAAGATCAAACAGTGCACGGATATCCTGTCCAACTTGTGCATCTGCGGATAATTCGAGTATGCCGTCGCTTTCTTCAGCCAGACCCAGTTCCTTGGCAGAGCACATCATGCCAAACGACTCGACGCCACGCACCTTGGCCTGCTTGATCTTGAAGCCCGGCAATTCTGCGCCCACCAGCGCACAAGGGGCCTTCAGGCCGGCACGGGCATTGGGCGCACCACAGACAATCTGCAACGGCTCGCCATTGCCGACATCGACCTTGCAGACTTGGAGGCGGTCGGCATCAGGATGTTTTTCGGCACTAATAATCTCGGCCACTACGACCTTGGTAAAGGCGGCCGCAACCGGCTCCAGTTCCTCCACCTCCAGGCCAGCCATGGTCAGTGCATGGCTGAGTCCCTGGCTATCCAGGGCAGGGTTCACATATTGGCGCAGCCAGTGTTCAGAAAATTGCATAGTGTTGATCTGTCAAAAAAATAAGGGCTAGGCAAACTGCTTGAGGAAGCGCAGGTCGTTTTCAAAGAACAGGCGCAGGTCATTGACACCGTAACGCAGCATGGTCAAACGCTCGACGCCCAGGCCGAAGGCAAAGCCGCGGTATTTCCCGCTATCGATGCCGACATGGCGGAATACCTCGGGATGCACCATGCCGCAGCCACCGATTTCCAGCCAACCATCGCCCCAACTCATGTCCATCTCGGCCGAAGGCTCGGTGAACGGGAAAAAAGACGGACGGAAACGCACCTGAAGGTCATCGCGCTCGAAAAAGCGCTGCAGGAAATCCTGTACCACACCCTTGAGGTTGGCGAAACTGATGTGCTCATCCACCCACAAGCCTTCCACCTGGTGGAACATGGGGGAATGCGTGGCATCGGAATCGACGCGGTATACGCGGCCAGGGGCAATGATCTTGAGCGGCGGCGCTTTGTCCTGCATATAGTGCACCTGCACAGGTGACGTGTGGGTGCGCAGGACATGCTTGTCATCCACATAGAAGGTGTCATGCATCGCACGGGCAGGATGGTCTTCCGGAATATTCAGCGCAGTGAAGTTGTAGAAATCGGACTCGATTTCAGGGCCTTCTGCTACCTCGAAGCCGATGGAGCGGAACAGCTCCTCCACCCGCCTCAAGGTCAGCGACACCGGGTGCAATCCTCCTGCGCCAGCGCTGCGGGCAGGCAATGTCACATCAATCGTTTCACTTGCCAACTGGCGATCCTGCTCTGCCTGCAGGATGGCATCCCGCCTTTGCCTGAGTGCTGCCTCAACCTGTTGCTTAACGACATTGATAGCGGCCCCTGCTGCCGGCCTTTCTTCTGCAGAGAGTTTGCCCAGGCCTTTCAATGCCTCTGTCAAACTGCCGCTTTTGCCAAGATAGCGCGCCTTGGCCTGCTCCAGGTCGGCGATACTGGCACAGGCTGCGAAATCCTGCTGTGCTTCGCTGATGATGTGATCGAGATTTTGCATGTTATGGTTTTGCCCTCACGGATGCTTTCACAAACAACCACTGACCCTTAGTTTACTCAACGCGGAAACCATGAGTCACTCAACAATGGCAGCTTGTGGAAAAACCCGGAAAAAAAAGGAGGCACAAGGCCTCCTTTTCTTATTGCTGTTGCTTAGGCAGCTGAGAGACCGGATTTAGCAAGTTCGGCAAACTTGGCAAACGCCTGCTTGTCGAACACAGCCAGATCGGCCAGCACCTTGCGGTCAACTTCAACCGCAGACTTCTTCAGGCCGTTGATGAAACGGCTATAAGTCAAACCATACTCACGGGCACCGGCATTGATACGTGCAATCCACAGTGCGCGGAATTGACGCTTTCTTTGACGGCGATCACGGTAAGCATACTGGCCAGCCTTCATCACCGCCTGTTTGGCAATGCGGTAGACGTTCTTGCGACGACCACGATAACCCTTGGCAGCGTTCAGAACCTTCTTGTGACGTGCACGGGCAATAACACCACGTTTTACTCTAGGCATCTCTTACCTCCTTACTGAGTAGGCATCATGGCGCGTACGCGCTTGACGTCAGTTGGGGAAATAATGGCCGTGCCGCGCAGGTTACGCTTCTGCTTGGTGGTCTTCTTGGTCAGGATATGACGCAGGTGAGAGTGAGTGCGCTTCACCTTGCCATTTCCCAAGAACTTGAAGCGCTTCTTGGCGCTGCTCTTGGTCTTCATCTTTGGCATTTTGTTCTCCTAAAAGGGATATTGAAAAAAGAGCAATCGGGCATGCCTTTAGGCCACGTCGCTACTTCCTTACTGCTTGCTACTACTCACAAACCTTGAAGCCAGGCCTCAAGGTTTTGCTTTCTTCTGCGGTGACAACACCATCACCATCTGGCGGCCTTCCATCTTGGGAAACTGCTCCACCACTGCATGTTCAACCAAATCAGCCTCAACCCTTTTCAACAGGGCCAAGCCAATTTCCTGATGGGTAATCTCACGACCACGGAAGCGCAAGGTCACTTTGGCCTTGTCACCTTCCTGCAGGAAACGGATCAGGTTGCGCAACTTCACCTGGTAATCGCCTTCGTCTGTGCCAGGCCGGAACTTGACTTCCTTGACCTGCACCTGCTTTTGCTTGAGTCGCGCCTCATGCTGACGCTTGCTCTCGGCATATTTGAATTTGCCGTAGTCCATCAAGCGGCATACAGGCGGGCTAGCCTGCGGCGCAATCTCGACCAGGTCGGTATCAACTTCTTCCGCCTTGGCAAATGCCTCATTCAGACTGACGATGCCTAACGGCTCGTTATCCACCCCAACCAACCGAATCTGTGGCGCAGTAATATCGCCATTGATCCGCAATTCCTTGTCCTGAGCTATCGCAAAATCTCCCGTTATTTAATAATGATGGTCAAAATAATAGACCGCGCTACTCGCGAGGCACCTTAGACCTTGTTGGCAATGTCGTTTTTCAAGCGCTCAATGAAAGCGCTTATCGGCATTGAACCCAGGTCTTCACCCTTGCGAGTACGCACGGCCACTTGACCAGCCTGCATTTCGCGCTCTCCAGCCACCAACAGGTAGGGGAGCTTCTGCAAACTATGCTCGCGGATTTTATAGGTTATCTTCTCATTTCTCAAGTCCGACTCGACTCTGAAGCCATTTTTCTTCAGTTCATCGACTACGGATGCCACATATTCCGCCTGTCCATCGCTGATATTCAGCACCATGGCTTGCAATGGTGCCAGCCACACCGGCATGGCACCTGCAAAGTTCTCGATCAGGATGCCAATGAACCGCTCCATGGAGCCGACAATCGCACGGTGCAGCATAACTGGATGCTTGCGGGTGTTGTCTTCATCGACATACTCCGCCCCCAAACGCTCAGGCAGATTGAAATCCAACTGGATAGTACCACATTGCCACAACCGGCCCAGGCTATCTTTCAATGTAAACTCGATCTTCGGGCCGTAAAAAGCACCCTCGCCCGGCTGCAAATCAAACTCCAGATTATTTTCGCGCAAGGCGGCCGCCAAGGATTCTTCAGCTTTATCCCAACTTTCGTCCGAACCCACGCGCTTTTCCGGACGTGTGGAAAGCTTGACCAGGACATCAGTGAAACCGAAATCCTGGTAGGCCTTGTACAGCATGACGATGAAGTTGGCGACTTCCGCCTTGACCTGGTCTTCGGTACAGAAGATATGCGCATCGTCCTGGGTAAATCCACGCACGCGCATCAGGCCATGCAAGGCGCCGGAAGGCTCGTTGCGGTGGCAGGAACCGAACTCCGCCAAGCGTAGCGGCAAGTCACGATAGCTATGCAGGCTGTTATTGAAAATCTGCACATGCCCGGGACAGTTCATCGGCTTCACCGCATAATCGCGGTTTTCCGAAGCGGTAGTAAACATGTTGTCGTGGTAGTTCTGCCAGTGGCCGGACTTTTCCCACATGACGCGGTCCATGATGGTAGGCGTGCGCACCTCCTGGTAGCCGAACTCGCGGAACATATTGCGCATGTATTGTTCGACTTCCTGCCAGATGGCCCAGCCGCGCGGATGCCAGAACACCATGCCTGGCGCTTCATCCTGCATATGGAAGAAGTCGAGCTGACGCCCCAGCTTGCGATGGTCGCGCTTTTCCGCCTCCTCCAGCATATGAAGATAGGCTTCCAGGTCATCCTTCTTGGCCCATGCAGTACCGTAGATACGCTGCAGCATTTCATTATTGGAATCGCCACGCCAGTAGGCCCCCGCCACCTTCATGAGCTTGAAAGCCTTGAGCTTGCCGGTAGATGGCACATGGGTGCCACGGCACAGGTCAGTGAAGTCATCCTGGGTATAAAGCGAGATTTCCTGATCCTGCGGGATGGAGGCGATGATTTCCGCCTTGTAGTCTTCGCCGATGGACTTGAAATAAGCTACCGCCTCGTCGCGCTCCATGACGCTGCGTATGATGGGGATATCACGCTTGGCCAGCTCCTGCATACGCGCCTCGATCTTTTCCAGGTCTTCCGGCGTAAAGGGCCTCTTATAAGAAAAATCATAGAAAAATCCGTTTTCTATGACCGGCCCGATGGTCACCTGGGCTTCAGGAAACAACTGCTTGACTGCCTGTGCCAGCAAGTGGGCGGTGGAGTGGCGGATAATTTCCAGTCCTTCCGCATCGCGGTCGGTAATGATTGCCAGATCTGCATCCGCGGTAATTTCATAAGAAGTATCCACGGCCTTGCCGTTGACCTTGCCGCCCACGGCAGCACGCGCAAGGCCGGTACCGATATTCAATGCGACATCGGCAACCGTCACCGGCCCGTCAAACTTGCGTTCGGAACCATCTGGCAAACGAATAACTGGCATATATCCCCATCCAATAAACAGCAAAAGCCGCATAACGGCTTTATCCACGTCAAAAATACGCAAAAACAGAGGCGAATTATCGCATAGAGGCAAGCCGTACCACAACCACGGCTAGCGGCGGTAAGGCGAAGCCAGCGGCTCGCCAATAAACACGCCCTGCACAGGCCAGGCCACGCTTTTCCAGTACGCCTCGATCGCAGAAGCCCCCATCAGGTAATGTCTGAGCAATACCGCAGGGTTGGGAAACTTTTGCCAGTAGTTGCAGGGCTCCGACACCGTGCCATAGCTTGCCGTGGCTCCGGCTTCCAGCCAGCGCAGGCTGCTCATCTGGCCGCTACCCAACAAATCGCCACCTGTTGAAGTCAAGTGATCCGCTATCGCACCCGGGAAGAACTGCAAGGTATCAAGATGCGGCACGGTGACCAGCCCGGTCTGGTAAATCATGACATCCTGCACATCGCGTATGCTGTCGGTCTTGAGGTTCTTGATCTCAAGGTAGCGCTGCGCCACCTTGCCGGACGGCGGGAAGAACACCGAGCGGCTGCTGCGATTGGTATCCGAAGTGGTCAGGTAATAAGCCGTGGCGGCAGGTGCGCTATAGTCGCTGGCAAATCCACGATCAATCAATGCCTTGGCCTCATCAAACGACTGCACTGGCAACAACATGGAAAGCCGGTAACCCAGGTCGTTAAAAGGCTTTAGCGAGCGCGAATTGAAATAGCGGTTTGGATGCTTGGCCGGGGCGCAGGTATTGGCGCATTGCTCCGGGTCAAACCCCATGGTGATGGCAGAAGTAATCGAGTTGCACTCTACAGCATAAGGCGCAGTCCACATCAGCACGATGACCTGGTGCCCTGGCTGCAACAGCGCATCCAGCTCCTGCCTGAACTGGCTGAAATACTGCGCACTCAGCTTTTTCGGGCTTCCAGGAATACTCACCTTGATGAGGTTATCCGCCGGAATGCTGCGCACCTTGAGATAGTATTCGCCTGCCCGCACACTATCCGGGTTATCGGTATTCACAATCACAGCCACATTGGCAGGTTGCAGATTATAGCCATCCTTGTTCGGCGTACGCAGGGAAATCGCCTCACCAGCCACCACCCCGAGACTTTGCAGCATCAAACAAAGCAGTAATAAGTAACGCACGTCAGCCTTTTAATGTTGTTATTAGGTCAATACCAATAAAAATGGGAGCCTAGGCTCCCATGAATCTTACAATGACTGAACGCCTAGCGCCATCATGCCTTGCGCTTGCGCCGTATCCTGAAGGCAATCAAACCCAATCCGGCCATCAGCATAGCTGCCGTTTCAGGCTCAGGTACGCTGCTGATGACCAAGTTTACCGGGCCAATTCCACCCTGCGCATAAAGCACTGCAGTGTAGATGCCAGTTGTCAAAATGGAGAAGTTCAAAGTACCTTGATCCACAGGTCCCAGCAAACTCAATGAACCCAGCTGGGTTGCCCCTTGACCCAAGGTAATGCCCAGGAAGGAAAAGCTGCTGTCAACATCCTCAAGCGTCAAGGAATACTCGCCAGCCAGCAAGGCCACATTGTATTTATATCCGCCAGGAATCGTAGTCGCTGCATCCAGCTCAAACACAGGTGTAGCATGAGCACTTAAGCTGCCCGAGAATACGACTGCCACAGCCAACCATTTCATCATATTGAGCAATTTTTTCATGATCTGATCCTTATGTTTTATCAGCAATCAAAGGTGTTTTGCGACGTGAAGTGTAAGCAACCAACAAACCGATGCCTACAGCCAGCAACGCCCAGGTATCCGCTTCAGGCACAGGGGAAACCGTAAAACCAAAAACGCCGAACCCAAAATCGTTATTGGCATCACCAAACACACTAAACAGATAAGAACCAGCAGTCAGCTCCGGCAACAGGAAAGTGCCGGAACCATACAATGTGCTGACAAGTGAGCCACCCGTGTATATCTCGATACCAAAGCTTCCAGGTAAAAATGCGGCAGGAAACTCATAATCAAGCAGCGACAACTCATAAACACCTGCATCAAGACTGTAAGAAAATACAGCTTCACTAGGCAAACTAGGGTCAGCGTATAGATAGCCGACCTCATCCACCTTCGTAGCTGCACTGGCAACTGTCGCAATGACTAGCAACAGCGCACCCACAAACCACGACATCACTTGGTTTTTCATTTCGTACTCCCATCAAGGTTGATACACTTGATAGAGAGCAATAATCAGGCCAATTGGTAAAATTAAAAAACTATATATAAATCAATAATATATAAAGAAATACATCAGGCATGCAAACCAATCGTGCACCATAAACAGCGCTCCGGGACAAACCAGCACCAAAGCCGAACATGGCGAATCAGGCAGTCTGGGCTAATGTCTGCTGCCAACGCCAGCTATCCACACACATCTGCTCAATACCTCGAGTCGCCTGCCAATTAAGCAACTGCTCTGCGTGGCTAGGATCGGTATAAGTCGCCGCCACATCCCCAGGGCGACGCGCTACCAGTTTGTAAGGCACACTGCGGCCACTGGCAATCTCGAATGCCTTGACCATTTCCAGCACACTGTAACCCTGCCCGGTACCCAGATTGCAGGTAAATACCCCTGAGGCATGCTCAAGCTTTTCCAGCGCACGCAAATGACCAACCACCAGGTCCACTACATGGATATAATCCCGCACCCCGGTGCCATCCACTGTCGGGTAATCGCTACCAAACACCGATAGATACTCACGCTGCCCCTGAGCCACCTGTGTGATATAAGGCATAAGGTTATTAGGGATGCCGTTCGGGTTTTCGCCAATCAACCCGCTCTCATGCGCACCAACAGGATTGAAATAACGCAGGATGGCTATGCGCCACTCCGGATCAGAAGCTGCAAGATCGCGCAGTATATTCTCCACCATGAGCTTGCTCGCCCCATAAGGATTGGTGGTCGATAGTGGGAAATCCTCGCGAATCGGCACGCTGGCCGGATCACCATACACCGTCGCCGAAGAGCTGAAGACAAACTGCCTGACGTTGAACGTTTGCATGACCCGCAGCAAGGTGACACTGCCAGCCACATTGTTGTCGTAATACCGCAAAGGCTGCGCCACCGACTCCCCAACCGCTTTCAAACCTGCAAAATGCATTACTGCCTGAAACTGATACTTGGCAAACAAATCACGCAACAACGCCTCATCGCGCACATCCCCTTCAACCATCACGGGCGCCTTGCCCGTAATCTGTTTGATGCGGTCCACAACATGAGCTTGGCTGTTGCTGAAATTATCCAGTACTACAACCTTATACCCTGTATTAATCAACTCAACACATGCGTGAGAACCTATATAACCTATACCACCTGTAATTAATACCAAAGCAATGTCTTCTTCAATTCTTACAAATAAATCTTCCAAAATATACTATCAATCACAACTTACTTTTGCCACAGCACTTCTTGACAACTTAGTATTTTGCATTTTTGTCAAACTTGTAGCCGTTGGCATCCAACCATCCCATATCTTATAAGCATGATATGTCCAAGACCAACCATACCCCTCAAAAACAGTAGTCAGTGCATTGATATACATATCCCTATCACTACTATTTGCATGATAATTTATCCCAAACTCCCCAACGTAAATTGGCTTATCATATTTACATTGAAACTTTCTAGCTTCATTGACATTTTTCTTTATATATTCGATCAATGCAGAGGGAGTTCCCATATTATATTGAAGTAAAGTAGTTCCCTTAGGATACTGGTTAATGCCTTGATGAGTCACTTCAAATGGCGCATATAGATGAGGGCTGTAAACAATGAATGGATCATCAAACACTTCCATTTCAGAAAACCTAAATGGTTTAGCCCAGTCCACCGGCTCTACAATAATGGGCATACAAGCATCCAGCTTTCTTATTTCACCAATAACTTCCTTAGCCAGCACCATCCAATCATCAGCCGTTCCCTTACGCTGACTCCACGTTTTGGTATAAACACTTCTCGGAGTTGGTTCATTTAAAATATCGATGCCGGCAACGTTAGGGTAATTCTGCATTTCCTTGACAAAAGCAAGTATCACACGCTTGTAGTTTTCTTTTAACTGAGGTGAGCCCCATAATACTCCAGTCTGACCTGCCCCTCCCTCAGCTCTATGTAAATCTAAAACTACGTCAACATTATGCTGTATCGAATTTTGCATAAACTGTTGCACTCGATTTTTGAATTGAGGCAGCGCATCTAATCCCCCATTGGCAATTAGTCTTAAATTGGTATCTGTCAAGATAATTTGCAGCCTCACAACATTAACATGCCAATCACTAGCCAATATCTCCCAATCTTTAGAAGTTATCTGATTCAAAACATTTGCTCCCTGATAAGCTGCAGACTCCCATCGCTCCCAGATCAGCTTATTTTGGCAACTAAGGGGGGGGTAGCCATCACCTTTAATCAATTCTGTCCCGCCTGTGGTAGCTTGGTTGCCTGTGGTAGCTTGGTTGCCTGTGGTAGCTTGGTTGCCTGTGGTAGCTTGGTTGCCTGTGGTAGCTTGGTTGCCTGTGGTAGCTTGGGGCGCTATTGTGGTTTTTCCACTCGACGAAGATGAGCCACCACCTGTACTGCCAGAACTGGCTGCCCCTCCGCTACCGCCAGAAACAGTTGTTTTGCTTGCATTGCTGCCACTTGACTTATTCATCAAAGCAGGTTTATTTGATGGTTGGTCATTAGTGTTTGCCTGTCCGCCAGACAGAATTTCATTTGAAGATGTTGGAACATCAACAGTTTTTGCACTGCCTGCTCGGCTTGCACCTACTTTTCCAGGATATACTTTTATAGCTTTAGAAGTAGCGGATGGAGAATCAGAATACGTGATCGCACCGTCAGGATTTACTGTTTTATAAACCTCATTAGCAAAACCCCAGCTTTGAAAATATCCCGTAACCATAAGTAAAAAAAGGATTTTTTTCATAACCTCTCTCCAAAAAAGCAAACTTTTCACCTGGCATAAACCTGAACAATTCATTGGTACATGATTGCAAATAACATTCAAAATGGGTATATATTTGACCATAACTGCTATTAAGACAGTTTTCAAACTATCCTACACTAAAATAAACTAACGGCACGTTCCGTAAAAACTTGAAGGCCTAAAAATTGACGAACACTATTTTGGTTACCGGTGGCGCAGGCTTCATCGGCAGCAACTTCGTATTGGACTGGGTTAAGGCAGGGCTTGGTACCGTGATCAATCTTGATAAACTAACCTACGCAGGTAATCTCGAGAATCTTTCTGCTATTGCTGAGCACCCTGATCATCTCTTCATACAAGGCGACATTGGTGACCGCGCCCTTATCGCCAAGCTCCTCGCCGAACATAAGCCAAGAGCAGTCATCAACTTTGCAGCTGAAAGCCATGTAGATCGTTCTATTCATGGTCCTGAGGATTTTATTCAAACCAACGTCGTAGGCACCTTTAATTTGCTGGAAGAAGTACGAGCTTACTGGAACTCTCTGGTCGAAGCTAATCCAGAAATAAAAAATAATCCGCCGTTCCGATTCTTACATGTTTCCACCGATGAGGTTTACGGCACGCTGGGTCCACAGGATCCAGCGTTCACAGAAACAACCCAGTATGCCCCAAACAGCCCATATTCAGCATCAAAAGCAGCTTCAGATCACCTAGTTCGCGCCTATCATCATACTTATGGCTTGCCGGTGCTTACGACCAACTGTTCAAACAACTATGGTCCCTACCATTTTCCTGAAAAACTCATTCCGCTTTGCCTGCTCAACGCCCTTAACGGAAAGCCTTTACCCATTTATGGCGACGGCCAGCAAATTCGTGACTGGCTATTTGTCAAAGATCATTGCAGCGCCATCCGCCGTGTGCTTGAGGCTGGAAAGCTGGGAGAGACCTACAATGTTGGGGGGTGGAACGAGAAAGCAAACCTCGATGTAATCAACACATTATGTCAGATCTTGAATGAATTGCAGCCACGCACCGATGGCAAGGGATATGAAGAGCAAATTACCTTTGTCGAAGACAGGCCAGGGCATGATCGTCGTTATGCCATTGACGCTACTAAACTTGAACGCGAACTGGGCTGGAAGCCGGCTGAAACCTTTGAGACTGGCATCCGCAAAACCGTTGCGTGGTATTTGCAGAATCAGCAATGGGTTCACAATGTAACCAGTGGAGAATATCGAAATTGGGTCAATAAACAGTACAGCGGGAGTGTAGCATGAGAAAAGGCATTATCCTTGCTGGTGGATCCGGCACACGACTCTACCCAGTCACACAGGCGGTATCCAAGCAGTTACTGCCGGTCTATGATAAACCCATGATTTACTATCCTTTGTCCACCCTTATGCTGGCGGGGATTCGCGACATTCTGTTGATATCCACCCCCCAAGATACTCCCCGATTCGAACAATTATTAGGCGATGGCAATCAATGGGGTCTGAACCTCAGCTATGCCGTCCAACCCTCCCCTGATGGCCTGGCCCAGGCATTTATACTCGGCAAGAATTTCATCGGTAATGATCCGAGCGCACTGGTGCTAGGCGATAATATTTTCTACGGACATGACTTGGCACATGATCTCCTGAATGCAGACCAGCGCCAGCAGGGTGCCACCGTATTTGCCTATCCTGTGCACGACCCAGAACGCTATGGTGTGGTTGAATTCAATGATGCCGGACAGGCGATCAGCCTGGAAGAAAAACCTAAGCAGCCGAAATCACGCTATGCCGTTACTGGTTTGTATTTCTACGACAATCAAGTCAGCGATATTGCCGCCAACCTGAAACCTTCTCCACGTGGTGAACTCGAGATTACGGATGTTAACAAGACCTACCTTGAGCACGGTGCACTCAATGTTGAGCTGATGGGTCGCGGCCACGCCTGGCTGGATACCGGCACACATGAATCCCTGCTGGAGGCCTCACTCTTTATCGAGACCATAGAAAAGCGCCAGGGCCTCAAGGTTGCATGCCCTGAGGAAATCGCCTATCGCAAGGGCTACATTACCGCTTCTGATGTGGAAAAAATTGCCCAACCTTACTTGAAGAATGGCTATGGTCAGTACTTGTTACGCATGTTGAAAGAAAAGGTATTTTAATGAACGTCGTTACAGCTAAAATTCCGGATGTCATCATATTTGAACCCAAGATATTTGGTGACGACCGTGGCTTTTTCTTTGAAAGCTTCAACCAAAAACTTTTTGAACAAGCGACTGGCAAACATTTTGATTTTGTACAGGACAATCACTCAAAATCCAACAAAGGGGTACTGCGTGGCTTACACTATCAGGTAGAGCAAGCCCAGGGCAAACTGGTGCGCGTAGTCTCAGGTGAGGTATTTGATGTTGCGGTGGATATCCGCCGCTCCTCCCCTAGCTTCGGTCAGTGGGTGGGTTATCACCTTTCGGGTGAAAATAAGAAACAAATGTGGGTGCCTCCTGGCTTCGCCCATGGTTTCTTGGTATTGTCAGAGACTGCAGAGTTTTTGTACAAGACCACGGATTTCTACGCCCCCGCTCATGAGCGCTGCATCGCCTGGAACGATCCTGCCATCGGCATTCAATGGCCCGACATTGGTACTACACCTTTGTTGTCAGGCAAGGATCAGCAGGGCCTGGGCCTCAATCAGGCAGAACTGTTCACATAATGGCCAAATTCAAGAAAATATTACTGACCGGCATCAACGGTCAGGTCGGCAATGCTCTATACCCCAAACTCGGTGCCTTGGGTGAAGTCATTGCCCTTGATCGCAGTCAACTTGACCTTGCCGATGCAGATGCTATCCGTGGCCTAGTACAAAGCATCAAGCCTGACCTCATCATCAATCCTGCTGCCTATACTGCTGTGGACAAGGCAGAATCGGAACCTGAACTAGCCTATGCCATTAATGCCATAGCTCCGAGGGTATTGGCTCAAGAAGCTGCCAAACTAGGGGCACTGCTGGTGCACTATTCCACCGATTATGTCTTTGATGGCAGTAAGGCCAGTCCCTATGTTGAAACCGACACGCCCAATCCCCTAGGCGTTTATGGGGCTACAAAACTAGCGGGAGAGCAGGCGATTCTTGCCACGGGGGCATCTCACCTCATCTTCCGCACCAGCTGGGTTTATGGCGCCTACGGGAAAAATTTTCTGCGCACCATCATCAGGCTGGCTGCAGAGCGCGATCGCCTTACTATCGTAGCTGATCAATTTGGCTCACCGACTTCAAGTTTGTCTATCAGCGATGCCACTATCAGCGCGCTGAAAAATTGGGATGAGAGCAAGAATGGCCTTTATCACCTAGTAAATACCGGCGAAACCAGTTGGCATGGCTTTGCACGAGAGATCGTCGCACGCTATAGTGAATTACAAGCTGAAAAAAATTGGCCTTCATTAAAAACCGCTGTGGAAAATGTCAGTGGCATCACCACTGCAGAATATCCAACGCCTGCCAAGCGCCCAGCCAACTCGCGTATGGAAGTTGCCAAGCTAGCCAACAACCTGGGAGTTACCTTGCTTCCCTGGCAACTAGCACTGGAAAAAGTGCTAACCCATTCCGACTTTGATCTAGCTGCAACAGCATAAAAAGCCGTTTGTATTAATCTGCTCCTGATTGTCATACGAAAATTAAAGTTCGTGAAATCATCAACTTTATAGAGAATGACCGATATGAAACCCATACAATTCACGGAAGAACGGATCAACGGTTTTTCCCGATCAAATCGGGATGGCCAATGCAAAACGGCTCTAGCGAGGACCTCAATGCAGGTTGCGTGCAAAATGTCTGAACGAGCACTGGTTTGAGTCATTGTGCAGACTAAGAACCTTATTGCGGATTTGCGGCAGGGTAACAATGAAGTAGAACCGCATAGTGTTGCAGTGCATGCGTAGTATTATTACTACGTCAGTAACGGAATAGGCTATGGATTGCATCATGATATTCAAAATGTGTATACTCGGGCGGCCTAAAGATCGTGGCTCGCTGGAACGGATGAACATGATAGAGAGGATTTGATGAAGTTTGGTCTGGCTTTTGCCGTATCCGGTGCAGCGTTGTTTGCTGCACTAAGGTTGCTTGTGGGGAATGCACCAGATGTGCCCATTGCTGATCCTGCTGTTGCCGAACGCGGCGCTCGGGTAAGCAACAAGTGCACTGCATGCCATGCTCTGGAAGCTCGGCGTCATGGGGTCGGCCCATACTTGGTTGGCTTACTGGGTCGACCTGCCGGCAGTCTGACAGATTTCAACTATTCGACAGCCATGAAAGAAAGCGGCGTGACATGGGATAAGTCAAATCTGAAACAATTCCTGATGGCCCCCCAAGAGTTTATCAAAGGCACCAACATGGGAATTTCCCCGTTGACTGAGAGTGAAGCCGAAGAACTGATCTCCCATTTGGAAAGCTTGCAATGAGCAACTCAATAAATACTGGTGTTTTGACTAGGCGAAACATGCTCCTGCTAATTGGGGCCGCCATGATTCCTGGAGTAGTATATGCTGCCCTCCCTACCTCGACAGCAATGGGATATTTTGGAAATTTGCGCCGTGTCGCTGAATTGGAGTTACTGTCGCTACATATGAAATCAGTTTTAAGTCGGGAATCTGTCGATGTCATCAATGAATTGCAGCAGTGGAGTGCCTCTTCGGCGTTATGTATCAGAACGGTTGTTGGCGATCAATGGGAAACGCTGGAGCACACCATTCCTACGTTGGTAGATGATGATTTGCTAGCAGGGCGCACTCGCGAAGTGATGGGCCTGCATTTCACTGCCACGGAATTGGCAATGCTACTGACTGACGACTGATAGAGGATATCATGACGAAGCCCTTTGGGAACGCCGATCAGGTGGAAAAAGACTCTATTGTCGAAGCGGATGTTTGTATCATCGGAGCAGGAGCCGCAGGTATTATTCTGACCACGCAGCTGGCAAGGAAAGGCATATCTGTATTACTTCTGGAAGGGGGGCGAGAGTCAATCAGCGGAGACTCCCAGTCACTATATCAAACCGAGCAAACAGGTATCCCTTACTTTGATATGACAGCATGCCGGTTGCGTTTCCTGGGAGGTACGACGAATCACTGGGGGGGATACTGCCGTGAAAATGATCCTATTGATTACGAGGCCCGCCATAATCTAGGGTTGCAGGGATGGCCGATTTCATACAAGGACGTGCGGCCATATGTCGAGCAAGCAGCGCAGATTCTAGGTATTGATGCACATAACTTCGACCCTCGGGAAGCCTTATCTGACTATCCGGACTTGTCCTCTGGGCTGCTTGATGATCGCTCATCAAAACTTGAAACCAAGGTATTCTTGATGGCACGAAATAAGCGTTTCAAGACAGACTTTGGAGATGAGCTAACATCAAATAAAAATATTAGGGTTTTATTAGGTGCCAATGTAGTGGGTTTGAATGTCGGAGAAGGGGGTACCGATGTATCATCAGCTCAAATCAAGACAACTAATGGCAATGCTTTCATGGTGCGCGCAAGAACTTTTATTTTAGCGACGCATGCGGTAGAGAACGCGAGGTTGTTGCTAGTGTCGAATACTGTGCACAAGACTGGCATCGGGAACCTGTATGGCCATGTCGGCAAGTATTTTATGGAACATCCGGTTGTCGCTTCGGGTTTGTTTTTCCCCAATGCGAGCTTCCCAAAAGTCTATAGTCACGAAACGATGTATCGCATTGGCGTCAATGCTAATTTAAGCCTGACGAGAGAAGCAATGCTGGAAAAAGGCATTCTTCAATACTACTGTCGTTTTGTTCCGTTGTATGGTTTCGAGGATACCGAAAAGGCGCTCAAGAAGGTTTATGATGGCTCCCTGCATCCTTTGGACCAGCGCATGCTAAAAGCACTGACGAGAGTGACTCAGCGTCCTTTTGACTCCATGCGTGTTCTAGGAAATCATTCGAAAGTGTATAGCCCGGAGCCGATTGCCTATAGTCTTGAACATCGTATCGAACAGGCTCCCAATCCGAACTCTCGCATAGAACTGTCGGAGGATGTCGACGCCCTGGGTGTTCGCAAGGTTGTACTGAACTGGGACTTCAATGAGCTTGATTACCGGACATTTACAATCGGGCAAGAAGTGGTTGCATCAGAGTTAGTGCGCTTGAAATTAGGGCGTTTTGAAAGCCCTACGTTAACGCCTGATGTGATTCGACGTAGCGCAGAGGGACATTATCACCATATTGGCTTGACCCGAATGGGGGCGTCCGAGCGTGACAGTGTTGTGGATGCAACTTGCAAGGTGCATGGCATCAGTAATTTGTATGCGACAGGCAGCGGGATTTTTACAACTTCGGGATATTCCGGACCAACAATGATGATTGTTGCCTTTGCACTGAGATTGGCCGACCACCTAGCCAATCAGCGAGGGGCAAAATGATAAGTAGTTGGATTTTTATGATTATCGGTTGGATCTTGCCACCATGGACATTTTGGCGCCAACTTAAACGACCGATGGCCTTGCTAGCCAGCGCTGCATGGTTGATAGCGTGCGCTTGCACAGTATTTTTGTGGGCAGGTCCGGGGCTGATTGCCATGCTATTTTTGTCATGTATGGCCGGAGCTCTTGAACTTCGCAAGTGGTGGCCATGAGTACGGAGCAAGTGTTGTCCAAGCAACTGCATTAATCCGGCAACGCCAAACAGCGCAATCACATTGCATACTTGACTGATCTGTCGCGCGCCGGCAGGCTTTCAAAAATCATCGCTCAAGTAGTCGTTCCATTCTGGCGAATACATTGACAAGAAAATCATCAACTGGCTTGCTTATTTTACGCCGATTGCTGAGCAAGCTTGACGTGATGAACTTTCAAATTGTCCAGAATCCAAAAAACTCTACCTTTGCTTGTCGATTCGACAAGGCACCCCAAGAAATCAATACGGCGCGTAATCATGTTGACACCAAAATCCTTGGAGGTTATTAGCGCCTAACGCAGGTGCTCGCCCCTAGGAGCGTAGTTGCATTCATGCTGGCTACGCGACGTAAAGGTTCAGGTTGCGGAAGCTGCTCGAAGCGATGAATCCTTACTTGCCCAGCATCTTAATCCAGTGCTGGGAAGCATGGCTTCGTAGAGTCGACACTCTTGTATTCGATACTGAGATGGCTTAGATGGAACGCAGCGTACGTATTCAACCCTCCCTTTGCTAACATCCATGTAGATGCAAGCAACTGCATAACCTGAAGCCGCCGAGAATAACCTGCCAAGAAACTGCTGGTCGAAGCCTATCTCATGGTAGCAGCTTATTATGACCTGCCGTATTGGTCATTGAACCGCACGATATCATCCTCGCCCAGATAGGCGCCAGATTGGACTTCAATCATTTCCAGAGGTAGCTTGCCTGGGTTAGCCAGCATATGGGTCACACCCAATGGGATATAAGTCGACTGATTTTCAGAAACCAGGAATTCTTCATCCCCTCTGGTCACCTTAGCTGTACCAGTCACTACGATCCAGTGTTCTGCTCTATGATGATGCATCTGTAGGGAAAGCATAGCCCCTGGATTAACCACAATACGCTTTACCTGAAAACGAGCGCCCATATCAATACTGTCATACCATCCCCAAGGCCGGTGCACTTTGCGGTGAGTCCTGGCCTCGGGTCTCTCCAGGGACTTAAGCTGCTCCACGATCTTCTTCACATCCTGAGTTTTGTTTTTATCAATCACCAGCACAGCATCGGTCGTCTCAATTACCGCGATATTCTGCAGGCCGACACAAGCCAGTAACCTGCCCGATGACACAGCAAGAGTATTCGAACAATCATTGAACAGCACATCCCCTAGCGAGGCATTACCCGAGTTATCCTGCGGCAGGATCTTCCAGAATGAATCCCAGGCACCTACGTCTGACCAACCGGCATCCAAGGGGATAACTATACCTGCAGGTAACTTGTCGACACCACGGGAAACATGCTCCATCACGGCATAGTCTATAGAATCGCTTGGGGTTTCCTGGAATTTAGCCTTGTCTACACGGACAAAATCACCGTCCCGCTGCTGACCATCCCAGGACTGTTCACACGAGGAAAAGATATCGGGACGGGTTTTTGCAATCGCATCCAGCCATACCGTTGCACGCATCATGAACAGACCGCTATTCCAGAAATAGCTCCCACTCGCTACATATTGCTGAGCAGTAGCCTCATCCGGCTTTTCAACAAACTGATCAATGCTGAATGCGGAGCTAAACCCATCCAGCGCAGCACCCGATTTAATATAGCCATAGCCTGTTTCCGCCCTGTCAGGCACGATACCAAAAGTGATAATCTTGCCGGCAGCAGCATGCTCAGCCCCAGCCCTCACGGTATTCTGGAATGCCTCTGCATTGACGATGGCATGATCGGCGGGCATGACCAGCAAGATGGGATCCTGGCCATGCCTTGTAGCCTCCAAGGCAGCCAGGGTTAACGCGGGGGCAGTGTTCTTGCCTACAGGCTCGAGCAGGATAGACCCACGCCTTCCCATAAGCCGCAATTGTTCAGCGATGACAAAGCGGTACTCTTCATTACATACCAGAATCGGGAGAAACTCAGATCCAACGACTGGATCGACCCTGCGTAATGTCGACTGTAATAAAGAATCATCATCAAGCAATGTCAGCAATTGCTTGGGATAATTTTCTCGGGAAAGTGGCCACAATCTTGTGCCAGAACCACCTGATAAAATCACGGCTTGAATCTGCATAATTTTCTCGCTGGATAGAAATATATAGGGGGAAGATAATAGGAGCAGCGCCTAACTACTTATTAGGTAGAAATCTTGCCAGTAATGTCTCATATTGCTGCAACACTGACTCCCAGGTAAATAAAGCGTCATATTGCGCCAGGCTGCCGCTTTTCATATCGTGCAACCGGTTTTCATCACTCAGCAGCGTCTCAAGTATGGTTTCGCAGTCATTCTCATTGGAGAAATAGGCTGCCTTATCCCCGGCAACCCAGCGATTGAAGCGGTTATTGTGCGCCAATACAGCATTGCCAGCTCCCAGCGCCTCAACCAGAGAGGGATTGGTGCCGCCAACCTGGTGGCCGTGAATGTATACCCTTGAGAAATATCTTAATGATTCAACCACGGGCTTATCGTAAATAGCGCCAGGAAAAAGCACTTCATCGGAACCGGCAGCCTTGACCGCAACCTGGTAGGCATGCTCAGGATTGTACTTGCCTAGCACGACCAACTTCATACCACGGGGCTTTGCAGACCAAGCTTTCACTACTTCCAGTATGGAATTTTCAGGCTCTGCGCGCGCAATCAGGATTGCATACTGACCCGCTTCCAGGCCATAAGACTTGAGATGGTTCAGATCAGGATTTTTAATCTTGTCTGCCCCGTAAGGAATCATCGTGATCTTCTCAGCCGCTACCCTGGTTTCCAAGTGCACAGCAATATGAGGATGATCCGCAACCAAGTGGTTACCTAGCAGCGAGCCAGCCCAGTCATTGAACCAGAACCAGGCCTTGGCAAGCTTGCCCCACTTTTGTCTATGCCATTCAATGCCATCCATGTTGATCAGGTTCTTAATACCCAGGAGCCGGTACAGCAGGCAGAAAATTGCCGTGTTGTAACCCAGCGTAAGAATCAGGTTGCGCCTTTTGGCGGCATGGATGGTCGACTTGAGGTCGAAAATAATGGTGCCCGCAGCGCCCAGGATATTCACCGGTATGTTGACTCTGTGCACACCTTGCCAGTTATCTTCAAAGACTGGGCCTTTACCATCGACCTGGCAATACACAGTCACTTCCCAGCCTTTTTTAACCAGATAAAGAGAAAGAAATTCTGCAAATGTCTCAAAACCACCATGTGCTGCAGGAACACCTCTCGTACCAAGGATGGAAAGAATTTTAGCCATTATTATTTACCTATAATTAGAAACTTCTTCATAAACAGACCCCGTGGTCTTACCAATAGTATTCCAGTTGAACTTGCCATTCATATCCCTGGTAGCATTATCAATGACGGCGTCAATATTTCCACTGTTAAAGATAGAATCCAGTTGCTTGGCAAGATCATGCGTATTTTCAGACTCGAACAAATAGCCATTTTCACCATGTTTAATTATCGCAGTCATACCAGGCAAGTTAGACGCAAGCACTGGACGGCCGAAACTCATGCTCATCAACAGGACGCCGCTTTGATAAATTTTCCTATAGGGAAGAACCACCAAGTCAGCAGCACTGTAGAAATAGGTAAGCTCACTATCCGGGATATACCTGATGAATAATTTACAAGACTCACTCATCTGGTACTGATCGATAATTTTCTGGTATTTAGCAAAATCATCCTTCCATACCTTGCCGGCAATCACCAACACCAAGGATTGATTTTCCGCGTTACTTTTACCGAATGCCTCCAGCAAAAGATCCAGTCCTTTTACCTCTTTGATCTGACCAAAGAAAAGAATGGTCTTGGCAGTCTCAGCAAGGCCTAGTTTAGCCCTTGCTTCAGCCTTGTTGACGGGAGCATCGATCAATCCATTGTAACTACCGTGAGGAATAATGGTAATTTTCTCAGGATTCAGATCGCTACTCTGCAGCAGCTCTTTCTTACTGATTTCATTATGGACAATGATCTTTGCTGCCAGCTTGTAGGCAATGGACCTTAAACTGTCGCTGGTCAGGCCGGCCTTGAAGGCTTCGACATCATGAACCGTGATGATCACTTTCAATGCAAACAGTCGTGCCAGCAATACACTGAGGAACTCCATGATCCCGACATGGAAAAAATGGAAATGCGCAATGTCTATCTTGCGTTTTTTTGCATCGATATAAGTTTTGAACAATCCTGCAACATATCTCAGCCCCCGCTTCCAGCTAGGATCCTTGCCCCAAATGTTACTGAAGGTTTTGACGATATTGATGTTGTAACTACCCCTGGCGCTGGAGATATCCGAGGTATACCAACTAACATCGATCCCATTTTCCTGCAGTCCGGCGCATAAGCCTGTATCGTAATAGTCCATCCCTCCGTGGCTGCCCACAGGTTCTATTATTGCCACCTTAACCATGCACCACCTCAGTCTTATTTATTTTATTAGAAATTTTTTCATACTCTGTTGCAGCCAGAATTAATCCCAGGATCATGAAATACCCTGCTGACGAGTTCGGACTCAAAGCTACCTCATTGAAGGCGATATTGATCAAGATACTAACAGCCAGTGTGGTAGCAAACACCTTATCCCTAACAGTGGGAATCGATAGCGACATTTTGATGAGTACACTAAAGAAGAAACCATACAGCAATATGCCAAACACACCCAATTGACCGATAATGATTCCCAGGCCGCTCTCCTTGATGTCACCGCCCTCTCCAGACAATATTCCCACATTGCCCAGCCCTCGACCCAGAGGGTAACTTGGCAGTGTCATCAAGGCAGACCACAAGCCCTGTGAGTGCGCTGCGACACTCTGTGTAGAATGCAGAGAAGAATAAATCAGGAATGCGACACCTACTGCAGCGGCGCCCATGCCAGCGATCGCGAATATCACTCTGTTGGTGTAAAAGTATGACCAAACCACAAATAAAACCAGCAGTCCTAGGAATGCCCCTTTACTGATCGCCAGCACCATACACACGATAGAGAGTATCAACAGCAAATATCTCTTTGTATACCAACCTATGCTGGCAATCAGGAATAGCACTGTACCGAAATTGACAGGGTCAGCATAGGATGATGCCATGCGCCTAACTTGCTCGCCAAAAATCCGCTCCGAGGAAACGAAGTTCAGTGGGAGGCCCCATTCTGCAATATTCCGCAAGCCTTTCTTAGCCCATAACATTTCGATATTCAGGTAGAGCCAGACTTGCTTGTCGAGGAAATACTCGAGAAAACCAAAGAAAATAATGAAATATCCCAGGAAGGATATCATCTTTAGCAAGGTATCAAATTTGACGACCCGGATACTCAAAAAGCCCAGCAGGAAAAAGATCCAGGGGGTGGATAGGTTACGGAATGAGCCAAACAAGCCTATAGGGCTGCCGCCCATGAATGCAAGCAAAACAACAGAATAGCCAATCATTAAAACCAGCATGGCAAACAGAATGATAGGCAGTTTGCTGCCTGATTTACTAACGCCGGTCACCATCAGCCCTGTCAGGGTAATCACGGCAAACATCCAATGCAGCATCAGAAACATCTGCAAAGCAAAAGCATCCATGTCATTCGCGAGCAATCCCAGGTATATATTCTGGAAAGCCGAAATAAACAATGGGAAGAGCAAATAGCCAGAAAGGTCCAGCTTGGTAATATTTGAAGTGCTGTAAAAAACAGTGACTAAGGATAAAGCAAAGATAAACAAAAACGATAGCAGCAGGATGAGTGGCCCACCATAGGTGGCCATCCCCAGCATGACGAATAAGAGAAAAAGCAGGAAAAATATCGGGAAATAACTATCCTTACCTTGAAATACATTAAAGCAAGGAGAAGTTAAAGACATATTATTTGACACATTCATCCCTAGCTCCTTGAGCTTCTCTCGTTTGAGTAATCGCTGTTAACATTGCATCATTAGGTATCCAGCCACGCCAGATTCCATACGCATTGCCCATGGCCCCAAGGGAAATGATTGCCAGAAGATATTTCATGTGCTTGATCAATATCATAAATATTCAAAGTTTTTCAGTGAGAGCTTCTGAACCTCAGGCACCTTGTCCTTTACCACTTTGGTTGCGGCAGGCAGGCGACTCAACCATTGATCAAAGAAGTCATTAACTGTATCAATTTCCGCTGCCGCGGCAGGGGAAATAGTTTCGCCATCACTAAAGCCAAAATGCTGGAACAAGCCTTCAAACTTCCCTTGATAGACTATGCCGGCAATCGGCACCCCTTGCCCCAACGCAGCTATCCCCAAATGCATGCGGCCAGTAAATAAGCCATCTAGATATGACACAGCCTTTTTGATTTCACTTGCATACAAGGGAACATCCAGTAAATACACGCTCTCTGGCGATGCAACTTGTTTTGCTATGTCAGCAAGAGGCACTCTATCATCCACCCCAGGACGGAAATCATGGGGCAAGAGTACAAAAGCGATATCAGGATGATTGCGGATAATTGATGCCAATGATGTCACCAGCTTATCCACATGCCCACTACCATTGGTTTTATTGAACAATAAATGAATGTTCAATCCGATGATTAATTTATTCTTGTCGTGGTTCTTTTTGACGAAATCCTCCAGACCACGCAATTTATTGGTAGTTTCATTCGGCTTGACCAGAAATGCCAGGTCAGCCACCAGGCTCATATCTAGATTGCCGATTTTGGCGAAACGGTCATAAGAGATGGGATCTCTCAGGCAATAATGAATACCTTTGCCGATCCGGGCGATTTCATTTGTAATCAGAGGATGGGGATTTTTGTTGAAGCTGAAGCCTAGGAAACTAACTTTTAGTCCCATATCCCGTGCCAGCTCGGCATAGCGTAAGCGGCGGATAGAGTCTGAATATGAATACAAACCATCCATCACATCAGCGCCCATGACATAAAAATGGGAATAGCGCGAAAAAACTTTCTCCGCCTGTTTAATCCCACCCCATTGAGTCCAGAAAAACTCTTCGTGCAGGGTGTGTTCAAAATTGTAAATGCTCTGGGCAGCACTATATCGGCCAACTGCAGTACTGTGTTGGTGAGTCTGACGCTGAGCAACACCATTAAGGGCGCCAGAGATCATCGCATCATCGCCTATGCCCCCGGCATCGGCGGCAGGCAGGAAAAGAATAGAAGGTTCAAGACTGTTGCTGCTCAGCTGGGGCTGGTAAGGCCTCATTGAAACTACTTGCAGATAATTTCTGATACTTTTTAATTTATTTTTTACACCAGCCATCTTTAATTCCCTTAATTGATTGTCAAGAGATTATCAACCGAAATCCGGGCTGAATCGCACACACTATAATTCTCTTCATAGTGCCCCCCAGCAATAAACATTATGATGACTTCATCATCAGGAATTCCGAAAGCCTGCCTGAAGGATTTATCCCTTTTTGCATCAGTACTCCAATTCAGCGGGCAGCTGCCTATACCCAATGCATGCAAGGCGTTAATCAATGACATGGCGAACATACCACCATCTATCCAGCCCTGATTTCTTTCTGATGGCGAGACAAAGGTCGTCAGCTTGGCACTGACGACAAACAGCACGGTTGCTGTATGACCAAACCCCCTATTGCCATTTTGGAATTTGAGCGCATGATCAATCTTGCTTCTTTCGGTGAAAGCTTTAACCCGCCAGGATTGTCTATTGCATACCGATGGCGTGAAGGTAGCTAAATAAACCGCTCTATTGATGATATCCGTGGAGACAGGCTCAGCAGAATAATGACGGACCGAATGGCGTTCATTGAAGAAGAAGTTGATTTCCTCGTCATTTGCATGATCACGAAACACCCGTGCATTGACCCCGCCTTTGGCGATATGCGGGCTTGGGTTATTCAGCCTGGAAATGATGTTGGCCAAATCGGTTTTCAGGTTAGAGATATAGTCTGAATGCAAGTCCTGCTTTTCATGCCATTGAATATAAAAACTGATGGTATTAAGGGCAGTTATAGTGCTTTCCCTGCTGCCATACTCGCGTTGATGATGCTCAATAGTGCGCAGCAAGTATTCAACAACCTGCTTACCAAAGAATGGTTTGGGTTCGCGCAGAGACAGGCCTTTTTCCAGTCGATGATAATTCATGGTAATCAGGGCATCATATTGCTCTACATTACCAGCCGCCTCACCCATGCAACTTGCGCGGTGATAGCGTGAGAAATCATAAACATAATTGATCACAAGCTGGGCATAGGCTCTGACCGACAGCAGTATCCTCACCACGCTTTTTGGCAAAATCTGTTTCAGTAATTTATAGCGCCCCTCTTCAGCAACTGCATAGCTCTTTGACATTAGTTAACTTTCACATTAATTTTTTTAATAAAGATAAGAAGATAGGAAGTATAAGCAAGCGCAATCAATATTTCACCAGCCACCAAAAGCTTGGCCATAAACGTTGATAGGTCGACTACTGGTGCAAAATAGAACGTCGTTGACAGAAAAAGCACTAGGACAATAAATTGCACAATCACCCTGAACCGTGTTTGCACATAGCTATTCAACGCTGTGCCACTCGCTGTGGCGGCAAATCTGAAGGGAATTGAAAATGCAACGATGGTCAGGATGCTCGATGCATTGATGTATTTTTCCCCAAATATATACAGTATTAAATAATAGGAAAGCAATGCAAATAATAAAGCAATTATCAGACCAGATGCTAGGGCTACCGACATGGCCTTAACGAAATATGGCTTCAATCTCGATGGGTTGTTTGCCACCAGATCATTGATCTTTTTACCCTGCACCCTTTGGAATATCGCAATCGGCAACAGATAGCACGCCATCAGCAATGAAATCGCAATAGAGTAATTCGCGGCAGCAATGGGGCCATCAAGGTAGTTTGCTACAACAACCCCCCCCTGCGTGTATGCCAAATATATAGACATGCTTAGTCCGTAAGGCCATGTCTTGATAAGCAACTCCTGAATGGGGATACTACTGCTTGGTTCAGGGGTTCTGACTAACGTCCACGCCCCAAAATTGTAAAGTGAGACTAATGTAGCTATAAGCGAGCCCAAACCAATCCCTGCCGCTAATACTAAGGGTGAGTTTGTAAAACTGATTAACACCAAGACGATAAGCAGTCTCAGTAGGTTGGGGGTGACTTGCGATATAGCCAGCCGGTAAAACGATTCCTGTATCTGCATTCTGGCAATTGCCAATTCAGTATAAGCATATGAGAGTGCTACAGGAAACATCAGCAACATCGTATAGGAATGCAAGGCATCACCATGCGAAGCAAAAACGATGGTAAAAACCAGGGAGATCCCCAAGGAGACCAGGCTAACGGTCAAAGTGGATTTAAGCAGATCTTCCAGCTTTGAGGATTTCTCAACATAGTTGCGGATGAGAAAATTGCCCATGCCGAAATGGCCCAGGGCGCCCAGAACAGCAAATAGGGAAAGATTGGAAGCCAGAATCCCGTATGTGGAAGCATGCAGGTTTCTGGCCAGTATCACTTGCAATAAAAGTGCTATAAAAGCCGCAACAATTGACGCAGACCATACTGCAATAATTCGGAAGACAGTTTTTTGCACGATATTTGAGACTGTGCTGATTAAAAATTAAGAGTTAACTGTACCAATTAATTGTGTACGTTCTGTTTCTCTGAGGGAGTTGAGCAGTTGTTGAACAAACTCTTGTTGCAAGGCAAATTCTTCTGCGGAATTTGTACCTACACTTGAAACACGGAACAACAGACCATCTGGCACATAACCATTCAGGCCGTATTTGATTCTGGCAACAGTCTGGCCCAGGCCGCCGTATACGGTGTGCTCACCGACACGCATCCAGTATGTAATTGGCTCTACGCGATTGCCGTTCGTGGCAATCAGCTTGCGGATCGAGATGTTGTGGTTCTGGTATTGAATGGATGAATTGCCCAGGGGTTTAACTACAAAACCCTGAGCAGTGTAGCAAGTTTCCGGCTTGTGTGCCTGCAGGGCTCTACTTTGATCCCCACCGTAGGCAATTGACAGCATGATGCGCTGGCCAGCGGCATTGATATAGGTTTTTGATAATGTCTTTTCATAGACCCTATCCAATGTGGCCTGCACCTCAGGGCTGACTTGCACCGGGACTATGGTGTCATCCACACTCCAACCGGCAAACTCTGTCGGGATATTATCAAAAGAAGAAATGGCAGGAATGACATCAAGGTGCTTGCTAGGCTTTAAGGAAAACCCCGCCCAAGCTGCAATAGCAAATACTATAAAAATCCAGAAATCATTTTTTCTTAGAAAAGTCATCTTATCCTCTTTGTAAATCAGCACCATGCTTATTCTTAATGCGTCGTGCTACAAAAAACTGCAACAAAGAGTCAACAGAAATAATCAAGGTCAACGCCACTACGAACAGCAATATCCCGGCAAAACCATGGACAAAACCTTGCCCGACCGCATCGCCAAAATAGTAGGTAACCAGCGTCAGTACAATGACGCGGATGACATTCGCAGTAAATGAAATCGGGATAATCAAGGTAGCGAGAGCTATATTTCTCAACAATGAATCATGCTTGACGATATTCAAGTAGAGCAAGCCCAGGGCCTCGAGGGAAATCAGCGTATGCAAACCGGCACAAGCATCCGCAACCAGTAGTTGATACTGGCCAATCTGCAATATGACACCCGTTCTCGAGATAGGATAATTAAAGAAATACAGAATATCCTCAGCAACATAGGACACGGCTATTTTCATGGGCAGTGTCACTGCATCCACCAATACCCCTGGCAAGGGGATCATGAAGATAAGGAAGAATATCGGAAACCAGAACGTCCTGACCCCTTTATAGCCAAAGTAGATGAGTAACAGCCCGATAATAATGGGAATCTGCGACCCCAGATCCAGAATGACGATATCTTGAGAACGCCCTAGGATATAGGCACATAAGCCGATGGCAATAAGCAACCAGCCAAGGACAGGAGAGGTCTTTCTGCTTTCTTTGCTGAAAATAAACTCTTTTTGCGTCCAGACCAGATAGCCGACCACCAATAATATCAGCGGGCCATGGGCCTGATCTTCACTGGTCCATACTGTAGTCACAAGATTTATGAAGGTAGGGACATACAGAACCAGTATGCCCACCCACAACAACCAATGCGCTTTCAGTCCATCTACTAAGCTAGTATTTTTGAACATTTAAAACTCTACAAGCACAGATCCGACAATGTGGGTCCCATTATTTGCCAGGCTTTCTGCCGCTGCGGAAATATCGTTCATTCTGGCCTCATGGTTTTTGATAACCATGACCAGACCATTGGTTGCAGTGGAGATGGCTTGGACATCTGCGCCATAAGAGAAGGCCGGAGTATCCAGCAGAATCACATCATACTGATTGGATAAATCGTAAATCAGCTTTCTGAATGAAGGCCTGGAAACAAGCTCTTGTGGATTTGGTGGCAATGTACCGGCAGGCAATACGGATAGGCTTTCAAATACACCCACCTTAGAAATGACCTCTTGTCCGGCCCGGCCAGCCAAAATGTCTGAAAGACCTTTTCTTTCTTCCAGCTCAAAAATGTCATGCTGACGTGGCGAACGCAGATTAGCATCGATCAAGAGTGTATTTTCACCTAGCTGTGCAAAAACAATGGCCAGATTTGACACAAAGTAGCTGACACCTTCCCCAGCATTCATGGAGGAAAAGCTCAAAGCTTTACGTTCGGGAGAAAACCAATGAAGCATTAACTGACTTCTCACCGCACGAAACACTTCGGACTTTTTGCTAAATGGCTGGTATGCGGAAACAAGCTCTTTTGCGTGCTTGCTATTACTTTCCTGAATCAGGTATGGATAGTCGAACTGCCTAGCCAAAACTTGCTGGATATCGCCTTCTGTAATCAAGCCCAAGCTTTTTGCAGCCTCACCAAAGCGCATGCCTTGATCTTTATGCAGCTTCATTATTTTTTCTGCATCTTCAGGGCTAATTTTGCCCATGCGTAGTAGTAGGCTACCGATATTAAACTCGGAGAATGGATCCACAGCTAATTGCTTATCTGTTGAAGCTACTGAATGTTGTGTCGAACTCATAATTAAACTTTCGATATTCTCAGTTGCGATGACTTATTGCCAAGTGAGCGCGCAAATTTTTGCTTTGAGCCATCTTTAGGAAACACACCAAGCACAGGCGCATCCAAAAGTACTCTTAAATCCTCTGCCGAACGAACCCTTCTATCGAGGACTTCTACCAGTATGCCCAGACCTAATCCAAGCAGGCCTCCTAAAAAAATAGCAATCACAGTATTAAGAAGTAACTTTGGAGAGTCAGGCTCCACAGGCGGTGTCGCTGGGTTAAGAACAGAAATATCTGACTGGTTGGAGTGTCCTTCAACATTAGTTTGTGTATATCTCTGTGTAATAAGTTGGTATGCATTCTGAGCGTTTTCAACTTCACGCGTCAGCACAGTCAATGCATCTCTATCTTTATTGAGCTCCAAGACTTTTGCACGCTGATTATTCAAGGCAGCACGAATTTCATCTTCACGCTGTTTCAAGATACGATAATTGCTGGCTACATTTACCGATGCTGCCTGGATTTGCTTATTTAACTCCTGCTTAAGGTTGTCAATTTCTGCCTTGGCTCCTAAATATGAAGGATGATTCCGATCAACTTTTTGACTGACATCGGCAAACCTGGATTCTGCTCGCGCTATATCAGTTTTCAGACCCTGAATAAGGGGATTAGCTGCAATATCAGGAGAGTCAAATGCATTACTCCCTGAAGAATTCCTTTGCCGAGATTGTGCTTCCATAGTTTGTGCCTGAGCAATAACGAGTTGCGAAGATAATTCATTAAGCCTCGCGCGCTCTACATCAAGACGCTCATCTACACTGATAATACCTTTCTCTTGCTGGTATTGTGAAAGACGAAGTTGGGCATTATTCAAGTCATCTTTAAGGCCTCTAACCTGCTGAGTAAAATACTCAGAAGCCTGACGTGATGGCTCCACTTTTAATTGAATATTGGTACGAATGTATTCTGCAGCAAAAGCATTTGCCATGACTGCAGCAAACTGAGGATTGGAGCCTTTAAAATTGATATCAATGGTACTACTTGTTCTAGATGGGCTGACATCTAGATTCTTCAGCAGTAATTTGGCTAGCCAGTTGTTGATATCCCCCTCCCCGCCGTCTTCTTCAAAACTAGCTTTAACACCTTCACTATCAGCCAATTTAAGTTGATCAATCACTTTAAGTGCAACGTGTTTACTGGAGATAATATCGACTTGGGTGGCCATATATCCCGGCAACAATTGGGCTGGCGATGCAAGACCAGTTACCGGATCAACCCCTTTGTAATTAATAATTACCGTGTTGGTCGCCTTATATGTTTTAGACAACACCAAACTGATGCCCAACGTGGCAACGACAATTACAAGCATCGTCAACAAAATAATTTTGTATCGAGCTTTGAGAATATGAAGAAACTGGGACAAGCTCATCGTGTTACCTTTTCGTCATGATTATTTGCACATTTAAACTTTTAGAAGAAGCTTTCCTTGATGTAAACAACATCATTTTGTTGAATCAGGTCATCATGCTTTGCCTTAATGACTTCGATAGAACCACTCTCATTTTGCCTCTTCAAAACAACACCCTTTTCTGTTCCGCGCATGGTGAGACCACCACCTACTGACAAAGCTTGCAGAACGGTCATGTTATGTTCTAGGCGATACTGACCAGGACGTTGCACCTCACCATAGATATAAAACTTCGGTGAACGTTCAACGTAAACAATATCGCCGCCCTTGATCTCGATGTTGTTGTCCAGATTTCCACTACGCATCATATCGGCGATGTCGATAGTGGTACGTGTGGTCTTGTCATTGACTTTCTGAACAATCGTAATGATGTCGGCACCATCTGGAGCAATGCCACCCGCCAATGCCAATACATCTGCCAGTGTCCGTGCACTATCTAGGGGATAGCGGCCAGGGCGACCAACTTGACCAAGTACCGAAGCCTGAAGGCTTTGCAACTGTGCAACAATGATGCTGACATGAGGATTTTTGAGATAGCCTCCTGTCTCCAACATATTTGCAATTTTCTTTTCTGCCTCAGCCGGCGTTCCACCGCCCACATGCACAGCCCCAATCAGCGGATAAGTAATTGTGCCTGAATCACTCACCCTTACTTCAAGAGAAAGATCTGGTTGCTCAAATACCGACACCTTCAAAATATCTCCCGGGCCCAGCAATACATCATCGGCCGCAAAAGAAACAGAAGATAAAAACAAGAATGTTAGAACTAGAGAAAAAAAGCTTTTATATAATTTATTCATAATAGTTCAGCCATAATTAAACGTTGAAATTTTGTTGCTTACTTCAGACCCTTGACGCCGCTTGCAATGTCATCATTTTTTTCAGGTACTTTCTCCGAGGCAGAAGCATTCTTACTGTTATCAGTACCGGATTTTTGATTACTTGAATCATCCACAACCTTTGGACTTAAATACTCAATCTTTGCTTGCTCTCGCAGTTGCTTGATTTCTGCCTCTCCAACTTCTTTTCGTTTTTTATTCAGCAATGTCTGCTCAATTTGCGGTGTTGCATCAGCAAGCGATACTGGACTATCCTTCACACTATCCATCAAAACCAACATTGTTCTTGGCCCCATGCCAATTACAAAAAGCTGACCTTTTCTAGCATCATTTAATCTTTCAGAAATTTGCGGGGGTAATTCCGCAATGCTACGAGCCACCTCACCGCGATCATACTGGATACCTTTCGTATCCAGCCAAGCTGCCACTTCCTGCAAGGTTTTGAACCCACCAAGCGCAGCTTTAAATTCATCACTGATATAACGTGAATCTATTAACAATTGCTCCATTTCAACTAACTTACGCTCCGCGAACAACGCAGGATTGTCTTTGTAGAAGGACTCAACCTCACTATTTCCAGGTTTAGTGACACTTGCGACCTTAGCTTGCAAATAAGCCTGAGCAACAATTTGCGATTTAGCTCTCTCAATGGCTTGCATCACATTAGGATCGCGATCAACCTTAGCCTTGAGTGCAGCCTGCTCAAGTAATTGCCTATCGATAAGTGCATTAAGAATTTGCTTTGATGCTGCATCTTTTTGCGCCGCTTGAATATTCGCGCGCGCCAACTCCTCATTGAGTTGATGAACCGTAATCTCTTTACCGTTTACACTGACAAGTGACTGACTAGCTTTAGCTTCTCGCCCCTTATCACCACAGCCTGCCAAACCAACACTAATGATGGCGCACACTAATGCACCTGCACTAAGTTTTGGCCACTTATTCATTGCATTCCCGCGTTGTGTCTTCAACGTACAATCTCCTCAAAATCCAGTGGTGCCACCATTAATTAATAAGCGTTGTCTTTTTTAAATACAACCAAAACCGTCCTGACGATAATCCAAAAGTCAAATGCTAATGACCAATGTCGAAGGTAATCTAGATCGTATTCAATACGAGCTTCCATCTTGTCCAATGTTTCCGTTTCACCACGTAAGCCATTTACTTGAGCCCACCCAGTAATTCCAGGCTTAACCTTATGTCGCAACATATAGCCCCGAATCAGCTTTCTATATTGCTCATTATGAGCAATGGCATGTGGACGTGGTCCAACTATACTCATTTGCCCTTGTAGCACATTGATAAATTGGGGCAACTCATCAAGCGAGTTCTTCCGCAAAAACCCGCCAATAGGGGTTAACCGCTGGTCGCGCTTTTGCGCTTGGACAACCTTATCGCCATCCTCCATTACCGTCATGGAACGAAACTTATAAACAATAATTTCTTCACCATTCAAGCCGTAACGCCGCTGCTTGAAAATTATAGGGCCTTTTGATGTCAGTTTCACAGCCAATGCAATCGCCAACATAAAAGGGGAAAGCATTAACAGGATAAGTGAGGCAAGAATAATGTCACTAGTCCGTTTGATTAAACTGTTAAAACCTGTGAAAGGACTTTCACAGATTGCCACCACAGGTACACCAGCCACATCATCAAACCGGGCTTGTACCAGGTCAAAAATGTAGATATCTGGAACAAAGTATATAGACGCCGTTGTATCCTGAAGCTCTTCAAACAACTGCCTAATTCGTGGCTGTGCGGACATTGGCAAACTGATAAAAATAATCTGGGTATTGTTAGCGCGCACATAGGGGGCAATATCCCCCATTGAGCCAAGCAAAGGTATATTACGCATACCTTTGGGATGACGGGTTACCTCTCGGTCATCAAACAGGCCCTTAATGTTCATAAATAAGTAAGGATCATCGTTAATACGGTTAACAAGACGCACACCAATATCATTTGCACCCACAATTACAACTGAACGCACCTCTCCATTTTTGTGCAAGTCTGAGGCAATCTTACGAATTGCCAAATGCGCCATAATAAAAATGGCTGGTACACAAACAAACCAAATATAAATCATTTCATCTAAATACTGGCTGGAGAGATCTGCGGCATACCCAATGAATAACAGTACAGCAACCACAATTGCCCACCCAAAAAGGATGTCTCGAATATATCCCAAGACTTTTCCACTGCGCCAAGTGCGATACAGATCAAGGCGCTCATAGACATTAGATGAAACAAAATAAGCTAATAGCGCCAAAATCAGGTAATAGCCATTAAATGGCTCGCCATACAGGAGAGTGAATCCATACAACGTCCCCAAAATAACAAGAGGATCAAGCAGCTGCTTAAAAAAAGCGACTAAAGGAATATCATTAACTGTCATTTAATCACCATTAAAATTCGTATTGCCCAGTGATTGAGATACTTGTAGAAGTAAATTCTGCTCCACTTAAATTGGAGTCTCGTTTAACCCTACGCAATGATGAGTTTATAGAGAATGACTGGGTCGGCCTATATGTCATATTCAAAGCAGCAGTTTTATTTTTATCTACGCGCTCTTGATTAAACAGCAAATCACCTTTGAAATCCATTTCTTCATAACGCAATGCGCCCTGTAATGAAATTTTACTGGTAGCAAGCCAATTTACCGCCGTACTTAAACCTCTATTCTGAGTATAAGTAGTAGTTACAAATGACCGGGCATTATTATCCTGCCATGCACTAAAGCCAAAATTAGTTTTGCCTGTCATCGAATACCGATAATCAAGGCGCGAGTTCCATACTCTGAAATCGCGCTGAGATAGATCATCATGCTTTCGCTCGACAATACCCCCAAGAAAATCAATATGGGACTTACCACTAAATTTCCATTGCACACGAGCTTTAATTTCATTCTGATCATAGCTATTATCAATCAGAAAAATCCCAAACCGCTGTGCTACTGGCCTATCCCCACGGGCATGTCGATAAACAATCCCAATCAAATCGTCATCAGTGGCAAGATAATCTATCCCCACATTTTGTGATGTTTCATTTAAAGCCGCAGCACGCTGTTCAGTAGCACTGTACTCGACATCGTAGTCAGCCACACCTGTGCGCAACTGCCAACTAGGATGGAATCTCCAAATCAACTCAAATATTTTTCGATTTTCAGTTCTTAAGTTCTGCGTAATACCTCTAAAATCAGAAAAAGGCACCAAGGCCTCTTTGTGAAATCCTTCAATTTTCCCATGCAACCTGCTACCTAACTGCCAATCCCACCTTGCAGTCGCGGTCTTACCATCGTTATCAAGCTCTGTTGCACGATCAAATTTGGTTTTATTAACATTCACATCAACATAAAAATTTTGTTGACTAATTTTCTTATCGAGAATAATACCGACTTGGCTTTGAATAAAAGTGTCTGAACGATCACGCCGACCTGTGGCAGCCAAGGATCGTTCCTCAGTGCTAAATCTACGTAAATTACTATCATAAAAATAAGTTGCACTCGCGTAAGGCCGTATGACATCCCCTTCCGCTGCCCACGCAACAGAATCAACAACTGCGACCTTACAACTAATGGCCAGAGCAAGAGCTGTTTTTTTTAAATTGATTGAGTGAGGTAACCGCAAAGAATACTTTCCCAATTATTACCAGTAATACCAGTTACCGGTGTAAATGACCCAAATCCCCAATATGCCATTAGTCACCGCATGGGCGATGATCGGCATCCATAAATTTCCGCTACGTATATAAAGCAAACCATATGCCAACCCAGCAATCAGACCAGCAAGCCATTCCGTGTGCTCTATAGCAAATAATACGGATGAAACCAGCAAAGCTATGAATCCTACCTGCTGCGGCTCGACTTTGAGGAAGTTCTGATTTTGAATCCAGCGCATCAAGAATGACCGCCAGAATAACTCTTCCATTAAGGGCACAACTAATGCCGCCCCCATCACTCTTGTCGCCATTAGCAGACAGGCTTCTAACCCACTACCTGGATTAAACCCTTCAGATTGATCGCCGAGCAACATCCATGGCGCATCCAGATTTATCCAGGCGATAAATACTAACACACCTATTACGACCGCGCTCAGCCACAACTTTAAACTCAATAGGGATAACTTAGTAAGCTCCACATAGTGTTTACGCAAAGTCCAAAGCAATAAGGCAACCAAGACTACCTTGACGCCATAAAGCCATCGCACATCCAGGCCTGCTGGGCCGAACTGGACGACCAAATCCACTGCAGCCATGAACAGCATATATAATGCAAATGGCGCAACACGGCTCAACCAGGCTGGATCTAGTTTAGAGAGAAACATTAGTTTGAAGATGAATTAATCTTGTACATGATACAAAACTTTACCCACAAATGATATAAATTCTCATTTGAGTAGTCCGTTTGGGCTAAAAAATAAGTCGGCATAAAGCCGACTTATTAAATATTACTGGGCTACTGCTATAAATTTATGACAAGTCTTTGTTTTTGCGACGACGCGCAACAAATCCCATCATACCCAAACCAATCAACATCAGCGCATATTCAGATGGCTCAGGTACAGCAGCGACACGGAAACCACTCAGCCAGATTTCTTGGCCTACGCGGCCACCTTCGCTGGTAGAGGCACCCTGAATGATACCAATAGCATTGCTACCAAACACATAGGTGTACTGGGATGCATCCACGCTCAGGAAATAGATTCCGGAATTGGGGTTGTTTTCACCGATGCTGACATCGGTACGAATCGCTACCTTATCCAAGTCTAAGTAAGCGCCCGCAGCTGCAGCTGTTGCATTATACGAAGCTACATAGCCGGAACGGGATGGGTCACGCAAGCGATAGCCATCTTCAGCGCCACTATAAATGCCTTCAGCGAAATACCAAGCGGCAGAGATAGTGTCAACGTCAGAGAATCCGGTGCGGACAATGGAGTTGATTTCAGAGATACCGCCACCGCCATGGATATTGCCTGTGGGGTAGTTAGGCAACAACTGGAAGTAACTGCCGATAATCAGTTGGTTGGTCGTTGCATCAATCCATACAGTGTCAATAAAGTTACCAACCTGAATACTATTGTTGATAGGAGAGTATACAGCTGTAGTAATGGAGGCTTGCTGAGCCCAGCCGGAGGGAATACCGCCGGTCAGGAAGAATGGATCAGTAAGCACATTGTTGACGCTGCCTGGAGTACGTTCACCTGTGTTCAGGACATCGACAAAACCACCAGCATAGACACTGCTGACACTCACAAGAGTCAGTGCAGCACCAACAATAGCTTGTTTGAATACTTGTTGCATTTTAAGAATCCCCTCTAATATTGAGTCATTGCCTTATGAACAGGCAATGACTCTGTTCTTGATTAAACTACTTTCTCCATAGTGCTCGGCATGATTACTTACGCCAAGCGGCCTGGCCATTAAGCCAGATTCTGTTTTTTGCGACGTGAAGCCACAAAACCAACCACACCAAGGCCCAGCAGCATCAGTGCATATTCCGATGGTTCAGGCACTGCAGCCACTGTTGGAACAAACCCACCGATAAAGCCACCAACCACCGCCTGACCTTCTTCACCAGCTTGGTAATAACCAATTGCCTTGTCACCAAATGCGTAATCTGTGGCATCGGTCTTGACTAGGAAGAGGCCACTATATGGATTCCCTTCACTTACACTGATATCAGATTTCTGACGTACTGCATCTGCATCATATGCAACCGTGGAACTAAACGAGTAGTCATCAGTGCGCCCCGTTTCATACAAACGCAAGTCATAATCGGACAGGAACAACCATGCGGCAGAAGTTTCATATCCTTCAAAGCCGTAACGGTAGAGGAAGTTCACTTCTTGGTTGTTGTTGATTTGGTTGATATAACGAGTACCGAATACCAGAGAGTTGTCGCTGCTATCACGGAACACAAAGTCATAAACAGTTGCCTGGGCCACGCCTGGCAGCAATTCAACACCCGTATTGATACGGTAGTCCAACAAAGTAAGAACGCCACTGCCAGAGTTTGCCGAATAGGAAATAGAAGTGGCAATCAACTGGCTTGGGTGGCTGCTATAGCCATCCAACCATGTAAAGCTAGTTGCATCCAGATACAAAGGATCCCTGAACGGATTATTGGCGCCAACGATCAAACCGCCATTTGCCGCATTGAGATTCGCCAAATCATCGCGCAAAGTCACAAAGTCACCCGCATATGCCGATGACGCTGTGACCAGCATGGCAGCAATTGCCATAGACCTTAATTTCATCATCAATCTCCTTTTTGTTTATTAATGATTCAGCCTCTATGAACGAGGCCGCATCCCGAGACAGCTCGCAATGTAGCCATCACATAGCCTCTACTGCAAAATCCAGGCCCAATCAGGAATAAAAATGAAGGCGGAACGAGAAGGAGAAATTAAGTGGGAGCAACAAAATATTTACAAATCATTTACATATGGCTTATTTTCAGCAGGAAGGTGTGAAACAAAATAGGCAAAAATTAGTCCGAATGGACTAATAATCAAGACTTTTGGAGCCGTAATTAACCAGCCGTATTTACATTTATTCCGGTTATAAACAACCAATGCGGCTATCTACAACCACCAACAACCAACTCTATTTCTGGGTATTGGAATCTGCAGCGAATTTCTTCCAGTTCAGGTCGAAAGCGAGACCGATCCATATGGCCCGTGGTGCCCCTGGCCCGATAAATGTGGTGTTCTGCCACTGGGTAGTATCAGAATTAAAAACTCCGCCTGACCCAAAAGGGCTGCGTCCCAAATCCCCGGCTGTGGAATATTCCTTGTTGAAAATATTGTCAGCTTTGACAAAGAGGGTCATGCCATAATCAAACTTGTATGTAGCCCGCAGGTTGAATATGGCATAACCAGGAATGGCTCCCTTGCCAATATAGTCATAAGGATCGGCATTGGAGCATCCGCTTAATGTGCAATACTGGGCATCAGTTGCCGAACGTGGCCGATGCTCATTATTCTCGTTGCCACGCACATATGAAAATGAATGCATGATCATGTTCAAGGTGGCATCGAACCTGTCGTTGAATTGATAATTCCAGTTGGCCTGTACAATATGCCGTGGCATTCCCGATAAGCTATCCCCTGGCTCGATATTTACATAAGATTGCAATGTCTGCGGGGCAGTATTGCTGCTGTTGTTGGGGTTAATCGCATTGGCTGGAGATTCAAACGTCGCCAATAAATACGTGTAATTAATCCCGAGCCGGCTTCTGCCTATTTCCGCCTTGAAGCCCATTTCAACCCCCTGGCGCAGGGTTTCACCAAAGTTATCGAACACGCCACGGTTTTTACGTCCCAGAGGCATGAATAAAATATCGTTTTTAAGTTCTGTTCTGAAAAAACCAACATTCCAGATAATTCCGTCATGCCTCCCGCGCACACCAGCTTCATATGAAGTTGATCGCACCTGCTTCAGGTAAGGATCGGCAGATAATGAAGTAGGAATCGAACATCCATATTGAAAATTGGTACTACCAGGCTCATTGTCCCTGGTATGGTCACGCGCGCACCCAAGCTCAACGATGGTCGGAATGCGCGCACCGCGGCTGATATTTCCATAAAGGCTAAGACTCTCGATAGCCTCCCAGACTATCCCAATAGATGGATTAAAGCTTTTGTACTTGTAATCTCCATCCGTACAAACAAAACGAGCAAAAGTTTCAAAAGGATCGCCAGGAAGCGGGCAACGTTGTCTTCTGGGATCCAGTAACCGACCGCTATTCCCATTAATCGGGTTTGCAGGATTGATTTCGAACTGATAAAGATCATTGCCAAAATCAGACATCAATTCATTCACTACGTGCGACCAGTTAAACCTCGTGCCATAAGTGATGTGCAGATTGTCCTTGGGAGACCAAGTATCACTAAAAAATAAGCTTTTGGTTGTGCTATGTCCTTTAAGGTCATTACGCAATACAGGATACTTTGCCGCATACAACCCATCCCAGTAATACCCCTCATCCCTGACCGGGTTGACTTGACGGTCACCATCAATCTCGCCGTACATTTCCTGCTGCCTGAATTTGACCTTGTTCTTATCAAAGCTCCCGCCAAATACTATTTGATGGTTACCGGCATCCCATGCCGCCTGTAGGGTAATGCCAACACTATCTTGGTTCAGATCAGAAAGATTAAATCGCCCATTGATGTAATCAATATTCAACCGGCCAACAAGCTGCTGATACTCATCATAAAAATCGCCGTTCATGGCAGACTGGTTCATCTTACGTTTATATGCCAAGGCGGAAATTACGAAATTGTCACTCACATCCCAGCGCCCATTCAGGTTGTAGTGATCAAGCTTGTTGCTCGACTCATCCGGCGAAGTAAACACCCATTTGCGGTTGACTTCTGCCATTTCAAAAGGCACCAAGCCATTGCCAGTCAATGCTGTATCCACATTGAGCGCGCTCAGGTTGATTTCGCCTTTTGGCAACTTCAAGGTAGCGTTGTTGTATAACTGGCGAAGATTGCTAGGCGAATTCCGGCGCCAGCCATCTTCCTCGAAATGGTTATAGGCGGTAAACAAGCCCAGAACGCCGTTATTGATACCATTGGAAAGCTGCATCTGTTGGCGCCCCCAGGCACCTCCAATGACTTCCCCACGGGCGAAATTATCAGTGAACCCGGTCTTGGTGCGAATTGCCAGTGCCCCACCCAGGGTATTCAAGCCGAACAACGGACTGGAACCAGGCAGCAGATCCATGGAGGCAATCGCATTCATGGGCAGCAAGTCCCAGTTCACTACATCGCCGAATGCTTCATTGACCCGCACGCCGTCCAGATAGACTGAGATTCCCTGCGGGGTGCCGATCATCGGCGAGGCGGTGAATCCGCGAAAGTTGAGATCCTGTTGGAAAGGATTGCCTGCATAATCGTTGATGCTCACCGACTGCATGTTGTTGTTCATGAATTCGGTGATATTGATCGCGCGCGACTCTGCGATTTCTTTTCCCGTCGCGCTCTGGATATTGGTTGCAGCCTGTTCCCGATCTATGCCGACACCAGGCAGTGGACTGACAATACGCACGCGTGGCGCCCTGATCACGATTTCCTCAACCCTGATCGCAGGTTCGGGCACCGCATTACCTTCAGCTACGTCGGGCTCGAGATCATCGCCTTCAGCCGCTATAGCCGCTCCTGCCAGCATCAATAATATGTACGCCACCCCAATACGGCCGGCCCAACCCAGCCTTTCTGCAACCAACACGCGCACTCCTTCTCCATGTCCATCATTTTGTTTTTTTGGTCAATACCGGCTTTATAGCCGGCTTGGAGATCAGTTCAGCAAAAGTTGAGCCATTAAGGTTAATAAACACTAACTGTTTGTTTATTAACCAAGACTACTGAACACTTAACCGGAAAACGTTCGGAGTTGGCTGTAAATAGACCAGGTGGTTACAACCATGTGGCTGTATATAGCCAATCAAGCAATAAGGAGGGAGAACAAGCAAAAAGCCACCGAGGGGGTGGCTTTGGCAATGTTGGTAGACCCGAATGGACTCGAACCATCGACCTCTGCCATGTCAAGGCAGCGCTCTAACCAGCTGAGCTACGGGTCTATTTGCTCTTGCTTGAACAAGAGAGTTGCGCATTCTAGCGCAATGCCCCTGGGTTCGCAATCCTGCCCAGCAAAAATGTGGGTGCTTCCATGCATGCACCGCACTGCCGCTATAATGGCAATACACTCGAATAAAGGCCTGTATGCTTCCTTTTCCCCACTTAAGCCACCATATTGACCAGCTCACCGAAATCATCGCCGACCAGGGCTATGCAGTCGTGCCTGAGTTCTTCCCAGCCAGTTTTATTGCAGCGCTACGGCAGGAAGCGCTAGCATTGCAAGAGGCAGGCAAGTTGCAGCGCGCTACGATAGGCAGAGCGGAAAGCAGCAAGCTGGACAACAAAATTCGTGGAGACCTGATCCATTGGCTTGATCACGCCCAGCCCAGCTCAACACAGCAGGATTTTTCCAACAGCATGGAAGCCTTGCGTGAATCATTCAACCGCCACCTCTTCCTTGGATTGTTCGAGCTTGAAAATCATTTTGCAATCTACCCGCCCGGGGCAGTTTACAACAAGCACCTGGATCAATTCCGTGGTAACGAGGAGCGCCAAATCAGTTGCATCCTCTATCTAAATGAAGACTGGAAAGAAGAATATGGCGGCCAGTTACGCCTATATCTGAATGGTAAAGAAGCCGAGCCATACATTGACATTTCCCCAACAGGCGGCACATTGGTCGTTTTCCTGTCAGGCAGATTCTGGCATGAAGTATTGCCTGCCATCCAACCACGCATCAGCCTGACCGGATGGTTCAGAAAGCGCGGATCAACTTTGCCATGACCTTAGCAGAGCTTAACCATCTATTTGACCCGGAACAGTTTCGCGTCAGTGGTCATGCGCTCATTGATTTATTGGCTGAGCAATTGACTAATCAATTAAACGGCGATGCAAGCCTGGTCAAATGGCAATCTCCGCTTGAAGCAGAACAAGCTTGGCGGCAGCCTATGCCGGAATCGCCAGAATTCAGCAATGAAGAATTCATTACCTGGCTAAAACAAGAGGTATTACCCCGCAATCTGTCCATGCATCATCCGCACAGCATGGCCCACCAAGCCGCACCGCCTTTACCAATCGCGGCACTATGTGATCTGGTCGCCGCATTAAGCAACCAGGCAATGGCTGTATATGAAACTGGTCCTGCTGCCACCCTCATAGAGCGCCAGGTCATACGCTGGCTCAACACGGCTGTTGGCTGGCCCCAAGGCGCTGGTGTGCTGACCTCGGGCGGCAGCCAAGCCAACCTCACCGCCCTACTTGCTGCAAGACAGCATATGGGGGCCAATATCTGGAATAAAGGGATGGCCGCAACGCCGCGCTTGCGTATTCTAACGTCGGAGTTTTCGCATTATTCCATCAGGCGCGCGGCCGGCATCATGGGCCTGGGTGTTGAAGCCGTCATTGCGGTAGCAGTAGATGAGCAAGGACGCATGCTGCCCCAGGCCCTGAAGCAAGCACACGAAGCATGCGCACAAAACCAAGAGCAGGTTATGGCGGTTGTTGCCACCGCGGGCTGCACTCCGACGGGCAGTATCGACCCTTTGCAGGAGATAGGAGAATACTGTCGCACGCATGGTTTATGGCTGCACATTGATGCAGCCCATGGTGCTTCTGCGTTACTGTCTGAGCAACACCGCGCAAAACTGCACGGTATGGAAATGGCGGACTCGGTAACCTGGGATGGGCACAAGCTTTTATATATGCCTGCAACAGTATCTGCTGTGTTATTTCGCGATGAAGCAGCGAGCTATAGCGCTTTCGCCCAAGATGCTTCCTACCTATTCCATGAGGAGGAGGATTCAGAAGCACGTGGTTTCAACACGAGCTATCGAACGTTGGAATGCACAAAACGCATGATGGGACTGAAGCTATTGGCTGCATTCAAGCTCTATGGCAGGCAAGGCATGGCAAGCCTGGTTGAACATGCATTTACATCAGCCGGATATTTTGCCAACCTGGTCGCCCGCACCTCGGGTTTCACGCTGCTAATGCATCCGCAAACCAATATTGTTTGTTTCCGCTATCACGGCAATAGCACTTTAACCTCAAGCTCTGCCATGTTGAATGAACTGCAGGCTAATATCCGTAAAAAGTTGCTGCACCAAGAGATGTTCCATTTAAGCCAAGTCAATATTGGCGACAACATCTGGTTACGGTGCACATTCATGAATCCATATACCCAGCAAGCACACCAGGAACAGTTGTTAAAGGCAGTTGCCTGCATGGGTGATGACTTAAGTGCAAATAGGAAAAGGGCGTTTCCGCCCTTTTTCTGTAACTAAAGCCTGGCCTGACTACTTGCCAGATTCCAAACCTGCCAGACCTGCCTTGATGAAATCATCAATGGCATTTTGTGCAGTCTCATCATCCTGACCTTCTGGAGGCTCATTGCCGGTATCAAAACGGTAGAAACGTGCCAGCCAGCTTACCTTGGAATTGCTGCCATCTGCTTCCACCTTGATACGTCCGGTTAACGAACTGACTGGCAACGCTTCCAAGGCAATCTCGCCACCAAGGCGATAAGACAAAGTCTTGTTTTCTACATCCAATTCATCCACTTGTTGCTGAATCTTGCCGCCGTTCTGCAAAGTCAGGTTGACAGTCTTGTCATCAACCGCCTCGCAAGCCTTCACCTCAGGATGCCATTTGGCAATGCCGCAAGGCTCGGCAATCTTAGCCCATACTGCGTCTGGAGCCGCCTTGACTACCACCGCCTCATCCGTTTTACGGGGAGTAGGTCCATGTGCAAATGCAGGTGCTGCAATGGCAAGGCTGAGTATTGCAATGAGTAACTTCATTTCTTCTTAAACCTCAAATGTTGTTGAACGAAATCGAAAAATCTTGGCGGCATGAAAAACGCCAAAATCAATAATAGTGCTGGCAATGCAAACCACGGCCTTAAATCGGTTTTTCCCGAGCGCCAACTTGCCATAGTGGTTGCTGTAGCATCCCGTGCAAACCCATGCAATGAATTCAGGCGTTCGTAGTTAAGACCCGTCACCTCTGCCAAATGTTTCAAAGTTTTTTCATCCAGACCGGAAAGATTGGCCTTGGTATCTTCTGCCGGATTACGCCCGTGAGGAGCGTTACGATTATGCACGCCGCTTTCCTCTACCTCCATATCCGACTCCATCTCGGCAACAGATTTTGAAGTCATAATACCGAAGGTAGCAAAACGCATTACCTCTTCCAGCTCCCAGTAGCCAATGATATTGTCGTGTTCATCCAGCTTGGGAATACGGCTAAGCTCCTCTTTGCCAGTACCCACCAATACGCCCTCCACCTCGCCAATCTTTCCTTCAAACTGAGGTAGGTAATCAGGGTTTGCCGGTGGCGCTTGATGCGCATCGGTGAAGAATGCCAGCCGGGTGTCCGGGCCAAGTTTGGCTGTCAGATCAACCGCACTAAATACCCCATGGGTAATAAATGAATCGGCAGCCCAGGCCATGCGCCAGTCCATATGGTCTATGGTTTGGTCAAGTGAAGAAAAATGCGCGCATACTTCAAGGGGCCGTACGATATTCTGGGTACCACGCTCGGTAAACATGCCCAATGCCACTGTGGAACCACAAGGCAAATCCCGCAAAGCCTCACGCATTGCCCTTTTGGAAAACTCAAGGCGACTGATGCTTTTACCGTCCAGTGTGTAATCACGAACGTTCATGCTCTGGGTAATATCCAACACGAAAAACCAATCGAACACCCGCCGTGGCAAGGTGGCATGTGGGCTCAGCATAGTGATCGCAAGCAACACTACCGTTGCCAGCATCATGCGGCCGCGCAGGTCCAGATTGGAAAAGTTCAGACGCTGCAAAATCAAGGCATCCCTCTAGGAAAACCCGGGATTGACGGCCAACCGTCAGGACGCTTTTCGTCCTCCTCTATTTCGTCGTCTTCCTCATTGTAACGATTGGGTGTTTTTACTCCGGCAAAAGACGGGGACAAACGCAACGCGAGCTCAAGATTATATTTTGCTTCAATCCAGTCAGGGTCAATGAACAAGGCCTTGCTGTAGTTTTCCTTACACAGCGACATCAAGGGCCCCACCTTATCCCAGGATACATATCCTTCGCTTTCCAGAATATCTACGCTTTGCGTCAGGTAGAGGTTGCCGGAATTAAAATAGGCCGCCTTGCGCAGGTCGTCATCTCCTTTTGCTGCAGCTTCAATGTAAAGCTCCAGCGCCTTTTCTGTTTGTCCTTGATCAGCCAGCAGCCAGGCATCTGCAAACAACTCCCGTGCAGACTTTCCTGCCTGCTGTTCTCCAGCCGCAAGCTTCTGGTTGTAAACATGTGCACGATATAAACTGACACTGCTCCAAATCAGCCCTGCCACAGCCAGCACCAGCAAAAGCAACATCCATGGGAACAGCCTTAAACGGCGCGCCATCTCTTAACCTCCGTCAGGTGTAGGGCAAACAACGCTGCGGCAGACAGCAGCGCCAGCAAATAAAACATCCAGCTCAAATCCTGCCGGGCAGCAGCCTCGAAATATTTCACTGGTTGGTTCTTGAGCTGGGAAATATCGGCAAGCGCATCTTCCACAGCTTTGGGGCTTTCTGCTTCATAAACATGATAATTCACGCCGAGTGACTTGAAATAATCATGCAGTTGATGCTCAGGGTAAGCGTCCCGGTCGTCATCGTCGAGGTTCTCCTTGAGGCTGACACCATTGGCAGAGCGTAGATAGACCCAATAAAGCGAGGCGCCCTGACGATGGAACATTTCACGCAACAAATCCTGCGTTTTTACATCCAGATGCGCACCACCATCAGAAACCAGCAAAATCGCACGGGCACCGGTCACAGGCCGGCCTTCAAAATAATCCAGCCCCATGCCGAGACCACGCGCCACCGCAGTAAAGCCCATACCACCGGCTTCAGTGGCACGCAGTGCAGCCAAAACAGCTTCACGATCGCCACCCAAGGGAGCAACCAGAATAGGAGAAGTACTAAATGTCACCATCCCAAGCAAATCTTCTCGGCTTTGAGCAACAAACGATTGCAGCACCCGCCGGGCTGCTGCCATTTTCGATTCGCTGTCACTTTTAGCCGTATCGGCAAAACTGTCGTTCATACTGGCGCTGCGATCCAGCACAATCATGACGTGGGCGCCACGCCCAACCTTCTCCAGTTGTTGTTCTCCCCAGTAGGGGCCAGACAGTGCAATTGCCGTTGCAGCAATCGCCAATGCCCCTGCCCAGCGCCAGAAACGCTCAATCCATAAGGAAAGCTCATCTTCCGGCAGGCGCGAAATGGCAGGATAAGGAAATGCGGCATGCCCACGCACCAGCAATGGCACCAAGGCGAGCAGCAACAACACCAGCCAGCCTGGCGACTGTAAGCCAGCCCCTGCAGTTTGGAGAAACTCGCTCACGGCGTCTCCATCAGGCTCAACTGGCGTGCCAGTTTTTCCACCTCTGCCTGGGTGATCGTGTCTGCCTTGCCGGCAAAAAACATCTCGTGGGAAGCCACAAAAAATTGCTCTATGGTTGCCTGGAACTGTTGCATCTCAGGATGCCTGACAAAAAACTGCTTGAGTTCCTCTTGCGTCACCGCCATTTGTGCATAGTCATTAAATGCGCGGCTCAATACACGCACGGAAGCCTGCACACCATTCTCCTGTGTGCGGAGACTGCGGATTTCCCGCGCAGCATGGCGGAAAGGCTTGGCATGCTGCTCCCTGAAAGGCAGCCAATCAAATCGCCAGGCAAAATAAAGAACCGCTACCAATAACCCAATCACCGACCAGCCCAACTGTTGCAGGATAGGTTTCAGTGGCTGCAAATGCGGCTCAATCGCCGCACGCGGTGTTGCCTGCTCTTTAGTCAGCATGGTAGGCAGCATTGGCGCCATCAACACTTCAGCTGCGTGCAACCTGGCTACCAATATCTCGTCACCTTTGCGGAACTGCAATTCCAGGTCACGCAGTGGAATGAGTCTGACATCTCTCAACGCGCGGAACACCTGCCAGTCAAACAATAGAATATGCTTGACGCCCTGAGCCGTACTCTCAGTCTCGTGAGTAAGCTCGCGTAGCTCGATATGCGCCCCTGCCCCCCTGCGTTTCGGCAAGGAGCCTTCATCCAATTGGAAACCTTCAGGCGTCACCACCTCGACCCGCTGCTCCACAACGTCACCCACGCGGTAACCTATGTCGCGCACAAAAGACTGGGCATTAATACTTTTTTCCGCAGCAACAGCAGGCAAGCTCAGAAATAACAAAGACAAGATCAGATGTCGCATCAACCAGCCTCCAAAAGATGACGCGTCAGCAAACCAGCATCAAATTTATCTTCAATAAAAAATGGAGCCCGAGCACCGAATTTACGACATAGCGTCTTCAGCTCATTCCTACGCGCGAGATACCTTTGCTCGATTTCCCGCTTAAGGCTGCGCCGCAAGAATATGGAGCGGTCGCCCCCACCTTCCATATCCCTGACCCGTGCCCAGCCCCAGTCAGGCAGATCGCGATATTCACTGCTATCCCAAAGCACCAGCGGCACCACGTCATGAGTAGAAAAACTTGCCAACGTGCTATTCAACAAAGCTTCGTCCAGGTGAAAATCAGAAATCAGAAAAACCAATGATCGACTTGGGCGCATTTGCTCGATCGCGCACGGCAAGCCTTTGGCTCCGGATTGCGGGCGAATTTCCGCGCTTAGTATTTTTTTATGTGACTCCTGAGCCAAGCCGCGCCGTCCGGAAGGGGGAATAAACAAATCCTGCCGCACCGCATCATCACAAGCCAGTAATGAAAACGCGTCACCATGGCGCGTGCTGGACCAAGCAATCGCAGCAGTAATATCGGCAAGCAAACGTTTCTTCTCGGCATTGCCGGCAAAACGCATGGAGGCGGACACATCCAGCAGGGCATAGACCACAATTGCCCCGCGCTCAAAAAATGAGCGCACGACATAGCGCCGGGGAATCACGCGAAGACTCGCGCGCAAATCCAGGCGGCGCGGGTCAGGGTTATCCATGAAGGATACATGCCCGGCAAAATCCGCCCCGCTGCCGGGAGTACGGGTTGCATGGGCACCTGGCTGGGCACCGCGAGCGCGCCAGCGCAGGTGATAATAGAATTCCTGTGGTGTAAAACTTGCCAAAATAACGCTTGCCTGTCAGGGCCTGTGCAGACTAAGGCGCAGGGATTTTGTTGAGTACGCCGCTCAGCAACTCAGGGGCAATTTCGTCGCGACGCAATTCATACGCTGGCGTAAAGAACACCCGGTGACCTACAGTCTCGGGGAAAACGGCACGAATATCATCCGGGGTCAGGTAATCACGACCTTCCAGCCAGGCCCGTGTACGTGCAGCACGCATCAGCATTGCCATGCCACGCGGACTGGCGCCACCCGCCACTAGACGACTGATATCAACATCTTCAATTTGTATGCCTGCGCGTTCAGGATTACGCAGTGCCTGCCAAATATTGATTGCGTAATCCTGCAAAGCCAACTCAGCGCGCACACTTTCCTGAATGGTTGCAGCAACGGCATTGAGCTTGTCATAAGGCACCAGGCCGGCTTCCAATGTATCAATCAACGCATCCGCATCATGGAAACGGGTACTAAACATCAAGTCACGCTGCAGCTCTCTATCCTCAGGTGCCGTCACGGAAACTTCCATAAAGAAGCGGTCACGTGCCGCAGCAGGAAGTTCAAAGGTTTCTTCACGCTCCAAGCGATTGCGGTCGGCGAATACGATCAGGTGAGGGAAGGCATAATCGCGGTTAAAGGCATTGACACTACGCTCTGCCATTAGACGCAACAACAGCGAGTGAGCTTGGGGACGGGCACGATTGATTTCATTAAAGAAAAAGACGGCAAGATTTTCTTCATGTCGCAGTAATGGGCCTGGAGCCACAGCGGGCTGGCCATTCTGGTCGATATAGGCATGATAAAGAAAATCACCAGGCATGAGGTCAATAGCACCCTCGATCCGTTGGTAAGCGCCACCAAGCAAGCGGGAAGCTGCTTTCAGCAAAGTGGTTTTACCAACCCCCACATCGCCTTCAAGGAGAACATGACCTCGCGAAAAAATGGCAATCGTCAGGGCACGAACTTGTCTCTCCAGCCCAAGCACTACCTTATTGGCAGCTTGCTCAAATGATAATGCGCGTTCCCGCCATTCATTCAGATTTATTTGCTCTTGCATGGTATTGCATCCTGCTGACTGAAGATTTTATTTAAATGCACTTTTAAAAATGTCATTTAAATAAACTATTAAGCCTATCTAATTGCATTAGCAAAAAGGCTGATGTTCGCCTTCCGAACATCAGCCTTTTACGATGAACAGCTTACTTCACGTCAAACTTGAAAGTACCTGTAGCCTTTGCGTTTGCAATACGCTTAGCATTGCGCTCGTCAATTGCCTTGATGGCAGCTTCTTGCTTGCTGAGTTCAGCAGGATCGTGCTTAGGATCGTACTTGGAACCGGCAATCTTTTCTGGATAGCCAGGCTTGGCCTGCCAGCAGTCGCCAGCAGCACGGCAGGTTTGGCCGTCATATGCGAAGGCAAGCCCAGAGGCAACCATCGCACCTACAGTTGCTACTAATGTCAAAACGCGTTTCATTGATATCTCCTTGTGTTATGGTTGCTGGTGGTACTACTGATCTGCCGGGGGCCACCAGTCAGCATCCCGGCAGAATCTTCTTACTGCTTAAAATCAGGAACCTTTTTTCTCAAAGGCATCTACAGCCTCCTGAGCTTTCTTAGGATCACTGTGCAAACCACGAACCCAACTCATTATGTGCAGAATTTCATCTTGAGTGAGCAAACCTTGCTGAGGTCCCATCATGCCGGCTGCACCGCCAAAAATGGTTTCAAACAGGCCTTTATCTTCCAAGTTGGTTGGATAAGTCCAGTAATCATCATTCAATGCTGGACCCAACTTGCCTTCTGCCAAGTGACCATGACAACCTGAACACGCAGTAGCAAAAATAACATAGCCTTTGCTCATTGCTTCTAGATCATCGTTATAGGGATTCTTACCAGTATTTCTAAACTCAAGCACTTGGGGAGTATCTTCCTCACCACTAGTGTCAAGAACATCACCGGAAAGCGTGCCTCGAAACTCCAATTCAGCTTGCGCAGGCATCAATGCGAAACCAGAAGCCAAAAGGAAACTCACACTACTCACTACTGCTAACTTTTTAAACATTTACTACCCCGGAGTTACAAAAAAACTAGATTGGCAAGAGAGGAATGTGTTCTCGCTCGAGAATCGCATCAATCTCTTTCTGACTTGACGTAATTGCTTGATCCAATTCAGCCTTCAAAGCTTCATCTCCAAGACGAACGCCCATTACTACTTCGTACTGCATGGGAATCTTGCTGCCATTGGCACGCTTAGCATTGTCTTCGATCAGTACCATATTCAATGGTGTCTTAGACTCATGCACGTACTTAGCGACCGAAGGTCCCCATAAAGCAGCAGCATGCAAATTCTTACTTACAACATCATCCACCAACTTACGCTCATCGATCTTGACATAGCGATTACGTGTTGACTTAAAATCAGTCAACTCTACGAGATAATCAAACATGTCATCGAAGCGGTTGATTTCAAGCGCCATATTCTTGGCGGGACTATCAGGCAAGAAGCCAATGCGGAAATTACGTTCCTTGAGATATGGATGATCCCAAGAAGTAATATCAATTTCCCTATCCTTACGCGTCACAAATACATATCCAGACTTGTAGTAGACCTTGGTATTAAGTACCCGCGGGTCTCCCTTATCCAAGCCGAGCAAAACATCACATTGCTTCTTGTCAAGAAAATCCCTAACTGAATACCGTGGATCAGACCACCAGACAAACTTCACTGTACGGTTCAGCGCATTGCCAAGAACCTTGGCAATCTCATTTTCAAAACCTTCCTGCTTGTCATTGGAGTAAGGCAGCTCCTCCTTACCTGCACAGACCTTCAATTCATCTGCTGCTTGCGCCTGCAATGCAACCATTCCGGCAAAACCAACCAATGCAGCTTTCACAACATTGATACAGGATTTCTTATTAGCAATATGCATGTTTACCTAGTTCCAAAAAACGCAGTTCTACTTAGAACCGGGGCGGCCAGGCCGCCCCGGAACATGACATCAGCTTAAATTACAGGCTGAACACCAACAGGCCACCGCCCATTTGAGTGTGATTCTGCAGTTCCTTGAAGGCACCTACAGCACCAAGACCAGCACTTGGGTCAGTCAGGTCGAATACCAGACCAACACCAGGCCAACCACCAACACCGTAGTAAGAACCGATGTATTGCTTACCCTTGAACTGGTAGGTCATAGGAGCACCGATACCACCGGATGGCATCTTAAACTTCCAGAGATCCTTACCGTTGTCCTTATCAAGCACCTTGATGTAACCATCAAGTGTGTTGTAAGCCACGAGACCGCCCTTGGTAGCCAAAGTACCGCCCCAAACTGCGAACTTTTCCCACTTGGTCCACTTGTACTTGCCGGTCACAATGTCCATGGCACGTACTTGACCCATTTCCTTCTTGGTTGGGCCGCTAGGTCCAGGGTACATAGCCAGGGTTGCGCCAACGAAGAACTGACCTGCACGGTATGGCAGCATGAACGGCTCCCAATCCATACAAATGTGGTTCAGACCAACGTAAAGGATAGGATCGTCAAGATCCAGTGCATCCAGACCTTGGTTGTGGAAGCCCATTGCAGAAGGACAAACGTTTGTGCTCTTGTGGTCCATACGTGTACTGAACTCTGGATCACGTACTGGCGTACCAGTCTTCAGATCCACCTTCTTGAACACATTCACTGCGGGATCAACCTTGGCAGCCTGGATCAGGTTACCGTTGTCACGGTTCAAGGTGTACAGGATGCCGTTACGGTCAACGTGGGTGAGCAGAGGTGTCACCTTGCCATCGACCTTGTGATCAGACAGAACCATTTGATTCACACCAGCAAAGTCCCACTCATCGTGAGGAGTCTTTTGGTAGCCCCACTTGGCTTCGCCTGTATCCAGATCACGTGCCCAGATGGTCATGGTCCACTTGTTGTCGCCAGGACGCATGGTTTCATTCCATGGTGCTGGGTTACCGGAACCGTAGTAGAACAGGTTCAGCTTAGGATCGTAAGCATACCAACCCCAGTTAGTACCGCCACCAATCTTCCATGCGTCACCTTCCCAAGTCTTCAGACCCAGGCCGAATTGACCATAGTGTGGATTGTCGCTGTTGAAGTTCTTGGCCAAGCGCACTTCTTCGTCAGGACCAGTTGCAAAGGCACGCCATTGCAGTTCACCAGTCTTAAGATTGAAGGAGTTTACAGCACCACGAACACCCAGTTCAGCACCGGAGCAGCCAACCAGAACAGTATTCTTGACGATGAATGGAGCCTGAGTCAGTGTCGCACCAACCTTAGGATCGCATACTTCAATTTCCCAAACGATCTTGCCACTCTTAGCGTCCAGAGCAACGAGCTTGCCATCGAGCTGAGTCTTGACAATCTTGCCGTCACCGTAAGCCAAACCGCGGTTAACGATATCGCAACATGCAACTGCCTTTACCGAAGCAACTTGCTTAGGCTTGTGCTGCCAAGCAATCACGCCTGGATCATTCAGATTGATTGCAAATGTGTTGTTAGGGAACGCACTGTGAACATACAAAAAGTCGCCAATTACCAATGGCGCACCTTCATGACCATTCAACACGCCAGTGGAGAAAGACCAAGATGCTTTCAGGTTCTTAACATTACCTTTATTGATTTGGTTTAGCGTGCTGTTATGTTGTCCGTTATAATTACCGGTCTGCAAAGCCCAGTTGTCTGCATTTTTTTGCAAATTCAGCACTTCCTGATTTGCTTGGGCACCCTGCATTGTGGCAAGCACGAGCAAACTACTAACCGCAGCGCCGATACCGACGTTGGTTACTCTGCCTTTCATATACTTCTCCTCATTCTGGTTTGATTACAAACTCCCTGCCGATTGGTTGTTACTCGGCAGAAACAATTCTTAACAATTTGTAACAAGTACAACAGATGAAAGATTCCCGATTAAAAAGGAAAGTGTTCACATACTGGTCGTGAGGTTGCGTATGCCCAGAAGTATTATATTTGCAAGCTATTCACCCAAACTTCATTAGCTACTCTTGCTAAACATCTGTTGGTAAATTGCTATATTGAAAAATTATCCTTGGGAGAATATCCCAAACCATCTAAGGATTATTGTTAGGTTGCCGTTAAAGCAAAAACGCCATAGGCATAGCCCATGGCGTTTTCAATGAGTTAAGTCAGCTAAATCAAGTCAGGACATTGCTTCAAGCAAAGCGCTATAGCCGGACTCATAATCTGGGTAAATAAACTGATAACCGCTTGCCAGCATGCGCTGGTTACTCAAGCGTTTGTTACCGCCTGCTAGCGGAATTTCAATCGCTGCAGTCTCCACTCCCTGCTTGGCTGCAAGCCATTGCAGAAGATCATAGACTGGCAATGGTTGGTTGTCCGTAACGATATACAAGCGCTCCGGCACTTTATGTTCGAGCTGTTGAATCAGATACGTGATAAATGCAGCGCCATCATCCCGGTGGATACGATTCGTCCACCCATTTCTTGCTGGCCACTGTTGCGGCTTCTGCGCCAGCGTAATCATACGCGTGCGGCCTGGCCCATAAATCCCGGAAAACCTCAGAATACTGGATGGGTATGCATCAAGCAGGGCCTCCGCCTCCAGCATGCGCTGCCCGGTGAAATCACTCGCGATTGCCGGGTTATCCTCATCAAGCAATGCCTGTGTTTCCTGGCCGTACACACCTGTGCTGGAAACAAAGAACACGTGCCGCAACGGGACATCCTGCAACGCAGCCAGCGCATTGCGCAACCCTTCAACATAGCTGAGGCGATAATTCTCGTCGCTATGCTCACTGGCTGAAACACAATAAACCAGCAATTCAGGCTGAATGGCAGCCAGCGACTTTAGCGTTTCGGGACGCGTCACGTCCGCAAGCGCAATCTGTACGCCATCAGGCATTGGATGAGCAGAGCGTCGCAATCCGGTGACCTCATGCCCTGCTGCCACCAACCGTCGTGCCAGTTCCAGCCCGAGATCGCCGCAACCGGCAATCAATACCCTGCTCACTTCTCCTCCTCGGCAGCCCATTCGCCATTAAGGAATTTCTCGGCACGGAACAATGCCACGATGGTCTTGCCATCGGTCAGCTCACCCTGCCGTATCATCTGCAAGCACTGCTCAAGACTGGCCTCGAACAACTGCAATGCTTCGTCGATATCCCGGTTATGCGCTCCGGCAGACAAGCCGCGTGCCAAGTAGATGTGGATCACCTCATTGGAATAGCCAATGCAAGGGTGTTGTAGGCCGAGGTAGAACCATTCCGTCGCCGTATAGCCGGTCTCCTCGAGCAGTTCGCGCTTGCCTGTCTCAAGATGCAGTTCGCCCGCATCTATCTTGCCGGCAGGCAGCTCTATAAAAACGCGGGACAAGGGGTAACGAAACTGTCGCTCCAGCAGTAAATTACCATTATCCAGCACAGGCACCACTACCACGGCACCCGGATGAATGACATATTCGCGTTGACTAGTAGCCCCGGATGGCACGCGCACTTGATCCCGCTTGACCAGCAACATGCCGCCCTCAGCGATAGTCTCTGAAGAAATTTTGGTTTCAACGAGATCTTGATCGTCGTATTTGTGATCACTCATAAAATTGCTCTTGATAAATGGCAGGCTTATACCTTGCGCCAGAGATAGCGATAAACAAAACCAGGAAATGCAAACACTAGAAACAGGCTGAAGGTAATGGCGTAAAACTCCCAGCCCTGCGCAGTCACCTGGCCAATGCTGCCACGCTCAACGGCAATCGCAATGGCGCCAATGGCAAAGTACAGTACGATCAATTCCAACAGGCTCCAGCCAACAGCCTTGGGCTGGTTTTTCAGTGGGATAAGATAAAACAAGCGCTCGGAAAACCAAGGCAGGTTGGCGGCAAGCAATGCCAGCAGCAACAGGATAGTAATTGTCATGACGTTAAGTAACCTACGGCGCAGCAGAACTGCACCCTGCCTGATTATTGAATGCTATGGATAATGGCATAGGCACAAGCGTCCATGAGACGCTGCGGCAGCATGCCCAATATCAGTAAACCGATAGCATTAATACTCAAGACCAGCTTCATGTCAACCGGTGCAACAATGGCAGCGTGATCTTCCGGCTCGTCAAAGTACATATATTTAACGACGCGCAGGTAATAGAACGCACCGATAAGGGCCATGATGACAGCAAAGACGACCAATACAATAAACCCAGCCTGCAAGGCAGCTTGCAGCACGGTGAACTTGGCATAAAAGCCCAGCGTTGGCGGAATGCCCGCCATGGAGAACATCACTAGCAACATCAGGAATGCATACCAGGGGCTACGCTGGTTCAGGCCCTTGAGGTCTTCCAGCTTGTCTGCTTCAAAGCCCTTGCGGCTCAAGAGCAGGATGATGCCAAACCCGGCCAGCGTCATGAGCACATAAGACAGGATGTAGAAAGTCGCAGAGGCGTAGCCGTTGAGGCTGGCGCTCAGAAAGCCGAGCAGCAGGAAGCCGATATGCGAAATAGTGGAATATGCCAGCATGCGCTTGATATTGGTCTGAGCAATCGCAGCAATATTACCGACCGCCATGGACAGCACCGCCATGATGATTAGCATGCCCTGCCAGTCTGCTGCCAGTACAAACATGGCCTGAATCAGCAGCCGCACCACCATGGCAAAGGCTGCAATCTTGGTCGCCGAACCGATAAACAATGTTACGGCGGTAGGAGAGCCATGGTAGACATCCGGCACCCACATCTGGAATGGCGCGGCACCAAGCTTGAATGCCAGACCTGCGACGATAAATACCAGCCCCAACACCAGCACGCCATGATCTGGCGCACCGTTAAGCAATGCTTCCGCAACACCATTAATATCAAGGTGACCTGTCACGCCATAAAGCATGGACATACCATAAAGCAACATGCCGGATGCGAGCGCACCAAGCACAAAGTACTTCATGGCAGCCTCTGTAGAGCTGGCATTGTCCCGATCAAGCGCTACCAGCGCATACAGCGAAAGTGAAAGCAACTCCAGCCCCATATACAAGGTCAGGAAGTGTTGGCCCGAGACCATGATCATCATGCCAAGCGTGGAGAACAGCACCAGTGCATAGAACTCGCCACGGAACATGCCGCGCAGGCTGATGTAAGAACGGGTATAGATCAGGGTCACGGAGGTAGCAAGGTAGATCCCCAGCTTGAGCACATCTGCGAGCGGGTCATCCACAAACAGGCCATTGAAGGCATACTCCACGACAGAGGTATGTGTCAGCGCCGTGATAACCGCTGCTCCCAGCAAGGCCAGTTGCGAGAACACATAGATCAGGAAGCGGTTTGCCGGCTTGAGGAACAGGTCCAGGAGCAGGATGAACATGGCCATGGCCAGCACCAAGATTTCCGGCAGCGCTGTCATGAGATCAAAGGATATGGCATTCATTTAGGTATCATCTCGTCACGATTACAGTGGCGGCAGCTTGCTCAGCGCCATATGCTCAAGCAAGTGGCCCACTGTGGCATGCGTTATTTCGGTAATGGGCTGCGGGTAAATACCAAAGCCCAGCACAAGGATGGCCAACAGGCCGAGGATAAAAAACTCACGCCGGTTGATATCCTTGAGTTCAGCCACCTGCGGATTGGCAACCTCGCCATAATAAACGCGCTTCACCATCCACAGGGTATAGGCTGCGCCGAAAATCAGCGTGGTTGCGGCAAGGAAGGCGTACCAGAAATTGACCTGCACCGCGCCCAGGATCACCAGGAACTCACCGACAAAGCCGGATGTTCCTGGCAAGCCAGCGTTGGCCATGGCAAACAATACGGCAAAGGCAGTGAAGACCGGCATTGTGTTGCCCACGCCGCCGTAATCGGCAATCTGGCGTGAATGCATGCGGTCATACAGCACGCCGACCGAAAGGAACATGGCGGATGAAATAAAGCCGTGCGAGATCATCTGTACGATGGCACCTTCCAGCCCGAGCGGATTGAACAGGAAAAACCCCAGGGTGACGAAACCCATGTGCGAGATGGATGAATAGGCAATGAGCTTCTTCATGTCCTTTTGCACCAGGGCCACCAGCGCAATATAAACCACTGCAATCAGCGACAGCGTGATCATAAAGCCGGAAAGATAATGTGAGGCATCCGGTGCAATCGGCATGGCAAAGCGCAGGAAGCTGTAACCGCCCAGCTTGAGCGCAATCGCCGCCAGCACCACGGAGCCGCCTGTCGGGGCCTCGACGTGGGCGTCAGGCAGCCAGGTATGTACCGGCCACATTGGGATCTTGACGGCAAATGCCAGGAAGAAGGCAATGAAAATCCATATCTGCACACTCAATGCCAGCGGCATGCGGTAATACTCGGCAATATCGAAAGTGCCGCTCTGGTGGTAAAGGTAGATGAATGCCACCAGCATCAACAGAGAGCCGAGCAAGGTATAAAGGAAGAACTTGATAGTGGCATACACCCGGTTGGGGCCGCCCCAGATGCCGATCACCAGGAACATCGGGATCAGCATCGCTTCCCAGAAGATATAGTAGAGAATCGCATCCAGCGCCGAGAATACGCCGATCATGATGCCGGACATGATGAGGAAGGCCGCCATGTATTGCGCAACGCGTTTTTGTATGACCTCCCATCCCGCCAGGACCACAAGGAACGTGGTAAAGCTGGTGAGCAAGATCAGCGGCACGGCAATCCCATCCACGCCAAGATGGTATTGAATGTTGAACGCCGGAATCCATTGCAGGCGTTCCACAAACTGAAAACCGCCATTCTGCACATCGAATCCGAGATAAAGCGGCACAGTAACAGCAAACCCGGCAATACTGCCGAGCAATGCCAGCCAGCGTGCCCTGCTGGCATTATTGTCCCCGCCGGTAAAAAGCACCAATATGCCCGCGACGATAGGCACCCAGATCGACAGGCTCAGGATGGGTAAGTCGTTCATAGCTTTTTATATTTTCATGAAGACGGTAAGCAGGAGGAAAGCGCCAATAATCATGGCAAACGCATAGTGGTACACCAAGCCGGTTTGCAAACGCCTCACCAGCCCGGCAATGTGTGCCACCAGCCTGGCAGAGCCATTCACCAACAAGCCGTCTATCAGCTTGACGTCGCCAATCTGCCATAACTTGTCGCCGAGGAAACGCGAGCCTCCGGCGAGAAATTTTTCATTGAAACTGTCAAAGCCGTACTTGTTGTCAAGAATACGATAAATCAAACCGCATCTGGCCTTGATCGCCGCCGGGATGTCCGGGCGCTTCATATAGAAGAACCACGCCAGCGCCACACCTGAGGCAGCCAGAATGAATGGCAACGATGTCAATCCATGCAATGCCATGGCGCCTGCACCATGGAAATGATGGGCAAGCTCCTGCATGGCGCCGTGCTGCTGGTGATCGACATAAATCACATCCTTGAAATAATCGCCAAACACCATCAGGTCGATCGCAACATAACCGATAATGACCGAAGGAATGGCCAGCAACACCAACGGCAGCGTCACCACCCAGGGCGACTCATGCGGCTTGTCGTTGGGTCCCAGGCCATGGTGGTGCTCATCGTGGCTGTCATCCGTGTCGTCCGCATGCTCATGCTTTTCATGGGCATGATGGAGGTCATGTCCGTGATCAGCTTGCTGCATCCATTTTTCCTTGCCATGGAACACCAGGAAATACATGCGGAATGAGTAGAAGGCCGTGACGAATACGCCAGCCAATACCGCAAAATAGGCAAAACCGCTGCCGGTAATGTTGGAAAACTTGACCGCTTCGATAATGGAGTCCTTGGAGTAAAAACCACTAAACAAGGGTGTGCCAATCAGCGCCAGGGAACCGATCAGCGAAGTGATCCAGGTAATCGGCATATATTTGCGCAGCCCGCCCATATTGCGCATGTCCTGGTCATGGTGCATGCCCATGATCACCGAGCCTGCCCCGAGGAACAGCAAGGCTTTGAAAAACGCATGCGTCATGAGATGGAATATTGCAACTGAATAGGCGGATACACCCAATGCCACGGTCATGTAGCCAAGCTGCGATAAGGTTGAATACGCCACCACGCGCTTGATATCGTGCTGGATAATGCCGAGGAAACCCATGAACAATGCGGTGATGGCACCGATCACCAGCACGAAGGACAAGGCTGTGCTGGACAACTCGTACAATGGCGACATGCGCGCCACCATGAAGATACCTGCGGTCACCATGGTGGCAGCGTGAATCAAGGCGGAAATCGGTGTTGGCCCCTCCATGGAGTCCGGCAGCCAGACATGCAGCGGCACTTGTGCGGACTTGCCCATCGCACCGATAAACAGCAGGATGCAAATCACGGTCATGAGCGACCAGGGCGAGCCTGGAATCAACTCAACCGTGGCATCGGCAAATTGCGGCGCTATCGAGAACACGGCAGCATAATCCAGACTGCCAAGATAATAGAGCACCATGCCTATGCCAAGCAGGAAACCAAAATCCCCCACCCGGTTCACAAGAAATGCCTTGAGATTGGCATAGATCGCCGTCGGGCGCTTGTACCAGAAGCCGATCAGGAGATAGGACACCAACCCCACCGCTTCCCAGCCGAAGAACAACTGCATGAAGTTGTTGCTCATCACCAGCATCAGCATGGAGAAAGTAAACAGCGAAATGTAACTGAAGAATCGGCTATAGCCCGGATCCTCAGCCATATAGCCTATGGTATAGACATGTACCATCAGCGAGACGAACGTGACCACCACCATCATGGTGGCAGTGAGGCGATCAATAAGAAAACCGACCTCGAAGCGATTACCGCCACTGGTCAACCAGGTATACACCGCGCCATTGAACACATTGCCTTGCAACGCATCCATGAATACACATACCGACAGGGCAAATGACGCCGCCACTCCGGCAATGGTCAGCCAGTGCGCTGATGCGCGCGGCAGCTGACGCCCGAACAGGCCGACCACGGTTGCCGCAAACAAAGGCAGCAGAGGAATCCAGAGATAAAGGCTTTGTACCGTCATGTCACCACCCCGGATGACACGGCAATATCCTGGCTAAAGATCAACAGAGTGCGCATCATCTAGCCTTTCAAGCTATCCAGGTCATCAACATTGATGGTCTTCAAGTTGCGGAACAACAACACCAGAATCGCCAGGCCGATCGCTGACTCGGCCGCAGCGACTGTGAGGATAAAGAACACAAAAACCTGCCCGGCAATATCGTTAAGATAATGCGAGAATGCAATGAAATTCATATTGACGGCCAACAGCATCAACTCAATTGCCATCAGCAGCACGATCACGTTCTTTCGGTTGAGGAAAATGCCGATCACACTGATAGCGAACAATATCGAGCCCAATATCAGGTAATGAGAAAGCCCTACGCTCATTGATTCATCCCCATCATTTATTTTCAGCCGCAGGCTCAGCTGCGGACACACTTTCTTTTTCTGCCGGCATACTGATGATACGCAACCGGTCTGCGCGCTTGACCTTGACCTGCTCGGCAGGATCGATGAACTTCGAATCCTTGCGCTCGCGCAATGTCAGGGCTATCGCAGCAACGATTGCGACCAGAAGCACGACCGAAGCCAGCTCAAACGGCAGCAAGTAATCGGTATACAGCTGGCGCCCGATCTCGGCAGTATTGCTGTATCCCACCGGGCGAGGGGCGGGTGCATTGAGCATATCGGCACTAAAATGCTTGCTGCCAAGGATCATGACCATTTCCGCCGCCATGAGGAGGCCGACAGGCAAGGCCACTGGCAATGCGTTCCAGAAACCCTCGCGCAGCCTGTCGAGATTGATGTCCAGCATCATCACCACAAACAGGAACAGCACCATGACCGCACCCACATAAACCAGCACCAGCGCAATGGCAAGGAATTCCGCCTCTAGCAATAGCCATATCCCTGCTGCGGTAAAAAATGCCAATACCAGGAATAGCGCGGCATGTACCGGATTGCGTGCCGTAATCACACGCAAGCCGGCAAACAGCAGGATGGCGGCTAGGGCATAAAAAACATAATCCTGGAATATCATGGTTATTTTCGGGTGGCTACAGGCAAGGCAATGACTCTTAGAAACACGCGTGCGCCGTACACCATCACTCCTCCTCGTGACTTTCTTAGCTTAACTTTCTAACGATATTACGCATTCACTGCCTAACGATACTGCGCACTCACTGTTACCGATACTGCGCATCTGTGGCCCGATCCGCTGCAATTTGCTCTTCATACTTGTCCCCGACTGCCAGCAGCATAGGCTTGGTGTAAAGCAAATCGCCGCGCTTCTCACCGTGATAATCGAAAATCCTGGTCTCGACAATGGAATCCACCGGGCAGGACTCTTCACAAAAGCCGCAAAAAATGCACTTGGTCAGGTCTATGTCATAGCGCGTAGTACGCCGGGTATTGTCTTCCCGCTGCTCGGATTCAATCGTGATTGCCAGCGCCGGGCAAACCGCCTCGCAAAGCTTGCAGGCAATGCAGCGTTCTTCGCCATTGGGATAGCGGCGCAAGGCATGTAACCCACGGAAACGCGGGCTCATGGGTGTGCGCTCCTCGGGAAACTGCACCGTCATTTTGCGTGCGAAGAAATAGCGCCCGGTCAGGGCCATGCCCTTGACCAGCTCAAGCAGCATGAAACTCGCGAATAACTCTCTTATCTTGCTGATCATCCTAGTTTCTCAATGAAGTAGTTTCTCAAGGAAGCCCATCGCTCAATGAAACAAATAAGCCCAGCGCGTCTGCATCATTCCGCCAACAAATAGAATCCATACCAGCGTCACGGGGATAAACACCTTCCAGCCCAGCCGCATGATCTGGTCATAGCGATAGCGCGGGAAAGTGGCACGAAACCATAAGAAGAGGAACAACAACGCTGCCACCTTGAACAGCAGCCAGAAAATACCGTCAGGCAGGAAAGGTACGGGAGAGAGCCAGCCACCGAGGAACATCAGGGCTGCCAGCATGGCCACCAGGATCATGTTGGCATATTCCGCGAGGAAGAACACGGCAAACGCCATCCCCGAATACTCCACATGGAAGCCGGCGACGATTTCCGACTCGCCTTCCGCCACGTCAAACGGCGCGCGGTTGGTTTCCGCCACTGCGCTGATGAAATAAACGATAAAAAGCGGGAACAATGGTAGCCAGTACCACTGCCAGAAGCCACCGGACTGGGCAAGCACGATCTTGCCAAGATTAAGGCTGTTGGCAGACATCAATACGCCGACCAGCGCAAAGCCCATGGCAATTTCATAGGACACAATCTGCGCGGCGGATCGCAGCGATCCGAGAAAAGCATATTTGGAATTGGAAGCCCAACCCGCAATGATGACGCCATAAACACCCACAGATGTCATCGCCAGGATGTACAGCAGTCCCGCATCGATGTCAGCCAGCACCAGCGTCAAATCAAACGGTATCACCGCCCAGGCAGCAAACGCCGGTGCAATCGCAAGCACGGGCCCAAGCAGAAACAGGGTGCGGTTGGCAGCCGTGGGGATGATGATTTCCTTCATCAGCAACTTGAGGCCATCCGCCACAGGCTGCAGCCAGCCATAGCCGACGCGATTGGGGCCAAGACGAACCTGCATGAAACCAATCACCTTGCGTTCAGCCAGGGTCAGATAGGCTACTGCCCCCATCAGCGGCACTACGATCGCCACGATCTTGAGCAGGGTCCAGACTACCGGCCAAAGCGGTCCCAACAGGTTTTGCGCTTGAGCGATCATGCAATAGCCTCGTCAAGCGGCTGGGTTGCCGGAATTCGCTCTATGGTGATTTCGCCCAGTAGGTCGCCCAGCCCGGCAGTGCTTGGCAAGGCACCAGGAATGCGCACGCATCCCAGTGGCACGCGGATATCTGCATACGCATCCAGGATGGCACTGCCATCGCCCTGCCTGACAAGGATGCGCTCCCCTTCCTTGATGCCCAGTTTTCTCATTTGCTCAGGATGCAGGGCCGCCAGTACTGCCTTTACCACCTGGCGCGTCTTCTGCAATGGCGGGGAGCGCCGCACAATAGCATCCGACTGGAACTGCGGAATTTCTCCCACACGCTGCAAATCACTATCCAGCCTGACCTTGATTTCGACATCGATCAATTCGCGCAGGTTGTTGTTCAAGGTGCGCCAGACAACGGCAGAGGGCTTTTCGCCGCCGAAAATCTCGTTCTTGATTTCTTCACTGCTATCAAAGTCAAACTTGGACAGTCCGACAAGATTGCCCAGTACACGCAATACTTTCCAGCCAGGCCGCGCTTCACCCAATGGCTTGGTCACGGCAGTAAAGCTCTGCACTCTGCCCTCCATGCTCATGAAGGTGCCAGAGGTTTCCGTAAATGGCGTGATCGGCAGCAGGATGTCGGCATCTTCCAGCGCTTCCGACTTGTATGCCGTAAGCGCAACCACGCACTCAGCCTGCTTGATAGCCTGCCGTGCGAGGGTAGGATTATGGCAATCCAGCTCGGGCTCTACATTGACCAGCACATAGGCCTTGCGCGGCGATTCCAGCATGGCGCGCGCATTCAGGCCGCCCGCCTTGGGCATGGCGCCCACGAGATTGGCGCCGACGCTGTTGGCTCCTGCGCTCAATACGCCAAAGGTGGCGCCACTGAGCGAGGCAATCGCTTCTGCCAAGCTGAATATCTCGGTATAGCGCGGGTGGTATTGGGAAATATTGCCCAAGAACACGGCAGAGCGCGGGCTGATCAGGTCCACGGTTTCCCCATGCCCGGTCAGGCTCAATGCAATATCCCGGCTATTGTCCCAGACCCTGACGCCCTCCAGCAACTCGCTCAGAGACTTCGGCAGGCACAGCGAAAGCCGCTCCAGGCCTGACACCGCCTTGAGGATTTGCGACAGCACGTTCACCATATCGTTGGGCGAGCAGATAGCTTTATGCCTGATCGGGATCAACGGATCGTCATCGAGTGGGTTGACCACCGAAAGCTCTGCCCCATTGGCCACGGCACGGCGGATGCGCTGCGCAAGCAAAGGATGCTCGTTGCGCAGGTTGCTGCCGATGACGAGAATGCGGTCCATCTCCTGCACGTCTGGAATGTTGCACCCCATCCAGATCACGCCCAGGCGCTTGCCGTCGTGGCGGAAATCGGTATGGCGCAAACGATAGTCTACGTTGTCGGAACCCAGCCCATGCGCAAACCTGGTGGCAAGGTGGGCTTCCTCCATCGTGCTGTTGGGCGAGACCAAGACGCCGAGCGCATCGCCACTTTCACTGTTCACGATATCCTTGATCTGGCCTGCAGCCAACTCAAGCGCAGTTTTCCAGTCAGTCTCATGCCAGACGCCATTATGCTTGACCATGGGCACCTTGAGCCGGTCCGGGCTGTTGAGCCCTTCATAGGCAAAGCGGTCGCGGTCGGAAAGCCAGCATTCGTTGATGGTCTCCTTCTCGCGCGGCAATACCCGTAGCACCTTGCCATCCTTGATATGCACTTCAATATGAGAACCCAGGCCATCATGTGGCGCAATGGAGGGGCGGCGGATAAGCTCCCAGCTACGCGCGGTATAGCGGAAAGGCTTGCTGGTCAATGCGCCCACTGGGCAAAGGTCGATGATATTTCCGGACAGTTCCGAGTCCACGCTCTTGTCGACATAGGCCGTGATCTCGGCATGCTCGCCGCGGTTGATGAGCCCCAGCTCCATCATGCCGCCGATCTCCTTGAGGAAGCGCACGCAGCGGGTGCACTGGATGCAGCGTGTCATGTCGGTGGACACCAACGGCCCGATGTTCTTGTTGAGAACCACGCGCTTTTCCTCGGTGTAGCGAGAGGCAGGCGCGCCATAGGCCACGGCGATATCCTGCAGGTCGCATTCGCCGCCCTGGTCGCAAATCGGGCAATCCAGCGGGTGGTTGATCAGCAGGAACTCCATGACGCTCTGTTGGGCCTCCACGGCCGCCTTGGAGCGGGTGAATATCTTCATGCCGTCGGCTACTGGCGTCGCGCAGGCCGGCAAAGGCTTGTTGAATTTCTCGACTTGTACCAGGCACATGCGGCAATTGGCCGCTACCGAGAGCTTCTTGTGATAGCAAAACCGTGGAATGGCAATGCCCAACTGGTCTGCGGCATCAATAATGGTAGAGCCGTGCTCGACCTCAACCTGCTTGCCATCTATCTCGACATTAAGCATAGGCTACCTCTTGCTGCGCCTGGATTCGTCCTGCCAGGCCGTCTTCCACCATGCTGCGGTCATGGCGGATGTAGTATTCGAATTCAGGGCGGAAATGCTTGATGAAGCTCAATACCGGCGTAGCCGCGGCATCACCCAGTGCGCAGATGGTGCGGCCGGAAATATTGCTGCTGACATCGGTCAGCAAGTCCAGGTCTTCCAGTCGTCCCTGGCCATCGACGATGCGCTTGATCACACGGTACAGCCATCCCGTGCCTTCGCGGCATGGCGTGCACTGTCCGCACGACTCCTCGAAGAAGAAATAGGACAGACGCTTCAAGGTTTTCACCATGCAGGTGGTTTCATCCATGACTATCATGGAGCCGGCGCCCAAGCTTGAACCAGCCTTGGAAAGACCATCGTAATCCATTGTGGCCCCCAAGATGGCTGAAGCTGGTAAAACGGCAGTTGACGGCCCTCCGGGGATGACGGCTTTCAACTGTCGCCCCTTCCATACACCTCCAGCCAGCGCCATCAATTCGGCAAAGGGGATGCCCATGTTTACTTCATAGTTCCCGGGCTTGTCTACATGACCCGAGACCGAGAAGATTTTGGTTCCCCCTGAATTGGCGACGCCAAGTTCCTGAAAAGCTTGGCCACCGTGCTCCATGATCCATGGTATCGACGTGTATGACTCCGTGTTATTCACATTGGTCGGCTTGCCAAACACACCGTAGCTGGCAGGAAAAGGCGGCTTGAACCTCGGTTGCCCTTTCTTGCCCTCTATCGACTCGATCAATGCGGTTTCTTCGCCACAAATATAGGCGCCGTAACCGTGCACCGCATAGAGATCGAAACTGAAACCGGTGCCGAACAGGTTTTCACCGAGATAGCCAGCTGCTCGCGCTTCTTCAAGCGCCGCCTCGAATATCTCGTAATCCTGCCAGATTTCACCGTGTATATAGTTGTAACCCACTCGCGCGCCCAAGGTATAGGCGGCAATCGCCATGCCCTCGATCAACTGGTGCGGGTTGTAGCGTATGATGTCCCGGTCCTTGAACGTGCCGGGCTCACCTTCGTCGGTATTGCATACCAAATATTTAGTGCCATCGAAATAGCGCGGCATAAAACTCCACTTGAGGCCGGTAGGAAAGCCCGCCCCGCCCCGCCCGCGCAATCCGGAAAGCTTGACCTGGCTGATGATGTCAGTGGCCTTGACCTTTTCCGTGACTAGCCGCTTCAGCTGGGCATATCCGCCAAGCTTGAGGTAGGTTTCCAGCGAGGCGGGATTCTCCTGCCCGACCGTACGCAAGCAAACCAGTGTTTGTGCTGCGCTCATTTTTCCAGGCCCTCCAATATCTGGTCGACCTTTTCCGGCGTCAGGAACTCATGCATCTCGGTATTGTTGATGTGGAACAATGGCGCCCCGCCGCAACAACCCATGCATTCCCCTTCCTTCAGGGTAAAACGCTCATCTGTCGTCGTTTCGTTGAAGCCGATACCCAGGCGCTTCTGCAAGTGCTCCACAATTTCGGCAGAATCCCGCAACATGCAGGAAATATTAGTGCAGACCGTGATCTTGTACTTGCCGACCGGCTCCAGCTCATACATGTTGTAGAAAGTTGCCACCTCCAATGCGGCAATCGCCGGTATGCCCAGATACTCGGCTACTTCCGTGATGATTTCCTTGGAGAGCCAGCCTTTCTCAGTTTGTGCAATGCGCAATGCAGACATCACCGCCGCCTGCCGATGCTCGGGCGGGTACTTGGTCAATTCGCGGTCAATCTTGGCTAAGGATTCAGCAGACAAACTCATCGGTCAATTTCTCCGAATACAATATCCTGCGTACCAATAATCGCCACCAAGTCGGCAATCATATGGCCACGTGTCATCTCATCCAGGGCTGCCAGGTGAGCAAAGCCGGGGGCGCGAATCTTGAGACGGTAAGGCTTGTTCGCGCCATCAGAAATCAAGTAGATACCAAACTCGCCTTTGGGATGCTCAACTGCGGCATAAGCCTCACCTGCCGGAACATGGAAGCCTTCGGTGAACAACTTGAAATGGTGGATCAGCGCCTCCATGTCGTATTTCATCTCTTCACGTGGGGGAGGTGCCACCTTGGTATTGTCACTGATGACAGGGCCGGGATTCTTGCGCAGCCAGTCTATGCACTGCTTGATGATACGATTGGACTGGCGGAACTCCTCCATCCGCACCAGATAGCGATCATAACAATCCCCATTGACGCCAATTGGAATATCGAAATCCATCCTGTCATAGACTTCATAGGGCTGTTTCTTGCGTAAATCCCATGCAAAACCGGAGCCGCGCAACATTGGCCCAGTCAACCCCAGTGCCAATGCCCGCTCGGGCGAAACCACGCCAATCCCTACGGTACGCTGCTTCCAGATACGGTTATCGGTTAGCAGGGTCTCATATTCATCAATATAAGCAGGGAAACGGTTGGTGAAATCCTCGATAAAGTCCAGCAGCGAACCCTGGCGGTTTTCATTGAGCTGCTTAACGTCTTCCTTGCTACGTACAGTAGACTCCTCATACTGCGGCATGCGATCGGGAAGGTCGCGATAAACGCCGCCCGGACGGTAATAAGCTGCATGCATGCGCGCGCCGGAGACTGCCTCGTAGCAATCAAACAAATCCTCGCGTTCACGGAAGGCATAGAGGAATACCGTCATCGCACCGACATCCAGCGCATGAGCCCCAAGCCACAACAGGTGGTTCAAGACACGCGTGATCTCATCGAACATGACACGGATATACTGAGCGCGCAACGGTACTTCCAGCCCAAGCAACTTTTCTATTGCCATGACATAGGCATGTTCGTTCACCATCATGGACACGTAGTCGAGGCGATCCATGTAGGGCACTGACTGCAAATAGGTACGGTTTTCGGCAAGCTTCTCGGTGGCGCGGTGCAAGAGGCCAATATGCGGATCGGCACGCTGGATCACTTCCCCGTCCAGCTCCAGCACCAAGCGCAACACACCGTGCGCCGCAGGATGCTGGGGCCCGAAGTTCATGGTGTAATTGCGAATCTCAGCCATGGTGGAAGCCTTCCTCGCGTATCACCCTCGGCACATTGTTGCGGGGATCGATGCTGACCGGCTGGTAAATGACGCGTTGCTGCTCGGGGTCGTAGCGCATCTCCACATTGCCTATCATCGGGAAGTCCTTGCGGAACGGATGGCCGACGAACCCATAGTCGGTCAGCAGGCGGCGCAAATCCGGATGGCCTTCGTACATGATGCCAAAAAGATCAAATGATTCTCGCTCGAACCAGTTGGCGACAGGCCAAAGATCCACCACGGTAGGCAATACCGGGAAATCATCATCCGGCGCAAAAACCCGCAGCCTTAGCCGTTGATTGAGGCTGATGGAGAGAAAATGATATACCGTGGCATAACGCAAACCAGACCAGGTGCCTTCACCATAGTCGGCATAATCAACGCCGCACAAGTCGATCAACTGCTCGAACCCCAATACCTTGTGGTCGCGCAGCAAATTGCATACTTCCAGCAAGCATGCGGCCTTGCATTCAATCGTCACCTCACCGACATTGTCCTCCAGGCGGACAATGCTATCCCCCAGGACTTCCTGCACATGTTGTTTTAATTGTTCCAGACGCGTCATCAGCTTGACTCTCAGCGGGCAATCGTATTGGTACGTTTGATCTTGTTCTGCAGTTGGATAATGCCGTAGAGCAATGCTTCCGCAGTAGGCGGGCAACCAGGCACATAAACATCCACCGGCACAATGCGGTCGCAACCGCGCACCACGGCATAGGAATAATGGTAGTACCCGCCACCATTGGCGCATGACCCCATCGAGATCACCCAGCGCGGCTCGGCCATCTGGTCGTACACCTTGCGCAATGCAGGGGCCATCTTGTTCACCAGCGTTCCTGCCACGATCATGACGTCAGACTGGCGGGGGCTGGGACGGAACACGATACCGAAGCGGTCAAGGTCGTAACGGGCGGCGCCGGCATGCATCATCTCTACAGCGCAACAAGCCAATCCAAACGTCATGGGCCACAAGGATCCGGTGCGGGTGTAATTGATCACCGTATCCAGCGTCGTGGTCACAAAACCCTTCTCGAGCACGCCCTCAATACTCATACCGCATTACCCCTTACTCCCACTCCAGCGCCCCTTTCATCCACTCGTAGACAAAACCCACGACCAAGATTCCCAGAAACACGATCATTGCCAGAAAACCAAACAGGCCAATTTCCTGCAGTACCACGGCCCACGGAAACAGGAAGGCAATTTCCAGATCGAACAAGATAAACAGAATAGCAACTAGGTAGTAACGCACATCGAACTTCATGCGCGCATCCTCGAACGCCTCAAAACCGCATTCATAAGGGGAATTCTTCTCAGCATCAGGCCGATTGGGAGAAACCAGCTTGCCAAGGACGATAGGGGCCACACCGACAGCAAGCCCCACAATGATGAACAGCAATATTGGAAAGTAATTCTCCAGCACGTTCAAATCCTATACAAATCAGCTCTGAAAAAAATCAAGATTACCTACCTTGCGGCAGGGACCAGCGAATACATCATACCCCGCATTTGTAAATGAATTGTAACACACAAATTACAACTAAACAGCCTTGAACGCAGCCACAGGGGCGGAATTGACGCTTACCACCTGTTTATTATCAAGTTTGATTAAAAATAACCGTATAAAAACAAGGTTAAAATGAAAACAAATTAACTTTTTGTTACAAAAATAACCTTACAAGATACAGGTTATACCAACAAAACGCACAATAGTTCTGTGAAGATCGCATAAGTTGCAAATTTCGACTTAATCAATTGCAACTGAGCAAAATCCGGGCTATGCATGCGGTCCAGCACTGTTAATGAATTAGTAACTTCACCCCTCTTTCCCGGCAATGCCTCCACGTGTAGCCCAGTGCTTTGTTTATGGAAGAGGTGATCACTCGAGGAAGCAAAGCGATATAATTGACCCGTTATATTTAAAAATACATATCCACTCAGATGATTATCCGCAATAGACCAGGATTGATTCACTTGTTTTTCATTGTGCGCGGATCCATCATCATGCGCATTTTTCCCAGAATCCTCGTCATCACCTTGATGTCAGCACTGATCGTGCTGACACACAGGCTGCTGCCAGATTGGCTGCCAGCATTTGAAAGCGCGCCGTTTGCCCTGCTGGGAATTGCATTGTCAGTGTTTTTGGCATTTAGAAATAATGCGTGTTATGACCGGTGGTGGGAGGCACGGAAACAATGGGGGGAACTCGTTACAGTTACTAGAACCCTATCCAGACAGACCATGCTGCTATCATCAAAAGCGAATGAGGCCCGGTGTCGGCTTTTAAACCTTGCCATCGGTTTCACATATGCCTTACATGACCAACTTCGTTCGAATGCGGACCCTACAACCCAGAATATTCCGACGAAGTCGGGCAAGTCAGCAGATTACTTTCTTGAAGAAATGCAAAAGGAGATTGTGGCCTTAAGGGAAGAAGGGAAGCTGACTGATATTACATACTCGCTGCTTGACCAATCATTTTGCCGATTGACGACCTTACAAGCTGCTTGCGAACGGATTCTGACAACGCCCGTGCCCTTTGGCTATACTCTGCTGCTACACCGTACCGCATACATTTTCTGCTTCTTGCTCCCTTTCGGTTTTGCTGACAGTTTAGGTTGGGTCACCCCCTTTGCATCAGCATTGGCTGCTTATACCTTTTTCGGACTTGATGCGCTTGGAGATGAGCTTGAGGTACCATTCAGCAAACAGCCCAATGCATTACCTATCAGCACCATTTCGCGCCAAATTGAAATTCACCTGCTACGATCAATGGACATAGAGAAATTGCCCTCCATCCCCCAACCAGAGAACTATATCCTGTACTAGGCAGAGGAGTTGCAAAAAGCATTTCCATCGCCTGAAGCCACCTTCAGGCTTGGTCAAGCATTCTTTATTACAAGGCCGCTCCTCCTTATTGATGATGCTGCAATTGTTTCTTGGCATGGAGCCTTAAAAGCGCATTCATATCGATGATGGAGCCCACAGAAAAAAACAGGCCCTTGCGGGCCTGTATGAATTTTCTGGGAAATTCAATGCGCGTAAACGCATTGATGAATACTGTATTACCAAAATATTTCAATATAAATAAACAAGAACTAGTCCGTTCCCTTAATCTGCAAATTGAGATAAATCCTCTAGCTACCACGGTTATCTGACAAGACCTGTTAATTGTTTAGCAAATTGAGCATAGGATCATCTCAAAAATGAGTTCATTTTCGCCATCTACGACCGTTGCACTTAACAGTAAGGGATTTCTTGAGAAGAACAAATATGGACTGAAAAGAAAAAACCCGCCAAACTCTAGGTTACATGCAGGTTTTGATATGGTTTGATACTGCTTGATTTTATTTTTTGGTGCCGACGGTGAGACTCGAACTCACACGGCTTTCGCCACTACCCCCTCAAGATAGCGTGTCTACCAATTCCACCACGACGGCATTGGGCTTCAAACCCATCATCTAAAAATTACTGAGGTACATCCTTGGCCGATGAGGGTTCGGCAGGCTTGGGCACATCAGATGCTGGCGCAGATTTTACTACAGACTTCTGCACCACGCTGCCCTGTTCTGAACGATGACTGGCAAGATACGCAAGACTCATGCTGGTCACGAAAAAGATAGCAACAAAGATAGCAGTAGCTCGACTCATAAAGTTTGAGGACCCACTTACTCCGAACAGGCTGCCGGAAGCGCCGCTACCAAACGCAGCGCCCATATCGGCGCCCTTGCCGTGCTGCAACAGCACAAGGCCAACAACGCCCAGCGCAGCAATGACATGTATGACTGTTACAATGGTTTCCATTTTCTCTTACAATCCCTGCCCGCTTAAATTTTGCAAGCAGCGCGACAAATTCTTTCAAAATCATTAGCATCCAGCGAACATCTACCAATCAGTCCGCCGTCAATGTCCGACATAGACAGTAATTGTGCCGCATTTCTCGGATTTACGCTACCCCCATAGATAATTCTTGCGCTTTCCGCCGCCCCAGGATGCATGGCTGCAATCCGCTCACGAATAAAGGAATGCGCAGCGCGAGCCTGTTCAGACGTCGCATTCTTGTTGGTACCAATTGCCCATACCGGCTCATAGGCAATCACGGCCCGGTCCAGTAAGGCACCACCCGAGACTGACAGAATCGCGTCCAGTTGATTGGCAATCGCATACTCCATTACTCCGGACTCACGCTCCTGCAAGGTTTCACCGACGCAGAAAATAGGAGTAATGCCATGTTGCTTGGCAATGGCGAACTTATCGGCAATATTGGCACTACTCTCGCAGTAGGCATCGCTACGCTCAGAGTGCCCGACAATCACATAGCTAGCGCCAAACTCCTTGAGCATGGCTGCACTGACCTCGCCGGTATAGGCGCCATTCTCATGCGAGGCGACATTCTGAGCACCCCAGGCAATGTTGGTTCCAGTCAGGATATGCTGCGCCTGGAACAGATAGGGATAAGGAACGCAGACGGCGATATCAACATGCCCTACACCCTTGAGACCGTGCACAAGCGCTTCCAGCAACCTCTGGTTTTGTGCAAGGTTGCCATTCATTTTCCAGTTGCCGACAACCAGCTTGCGACGCATAAAAAACCCGAAAAAAATTTCTTTGATATTACCGCGCTGCAACAAACACGGTCAATGCGAATACTTGGCCTAGACTGACTCGCGCCAATGCTGTAGGCAGAGCTGTACTGACTGCACGCCACGATACTCATTTACTTGGACTTGATAAACCACATGCACGATTTCAGGCAGAAACTCCTCTTGCCTGAAAAAAATCGCGGCAAACACCTGGCCCGATTTTTCCAGGTTGAGCTTGAGGTGGCGCTCACCGACAATGCGTTGGTCAACCACCCGGAACTCATCAAAGAAGAGTGGCGGCGGAAAACCCTGCCCCCACACCTGTCGCTCCAGTGCATGCGCCATGTCCAGGCCGACATCCTCAGCCGGCAGCGAGCCATCGACCTCAATCACGGCCTCAAGCTGCTCCGGAGTCAGCAGGCTTGCAACCACTGCTTCGAAAGCAATATTGAACCGGGCAAAATCCTGCTCGCGAATGCTCAAGCCTGCGGCCATGGCATGTCCGCCGAACTTCAACAATAGACCGGGCTCGCGCTTGGAGAGCAAATCCAGGGCATCACGCAGATGCAGGCCGGGAATTGAGCGTCCCGACCCCTTGATTTCGCCATCATTGGCAGGCGCAAATGCAATCACCGGACGGTGAAACCGTTCCTTGATACGCGATGCCAGGATACCAATCACGCCCTGGTGCCAATCTGCCTGAAACAGGCTCAGGCTGTATCTTCCCACCGCATCGATTTCATCCAGCACGATCATGGCACCATCCTGCATGCCGGCCTCGATGTTACGCCGTTCCTGATTCAGTTCATGCAACTGCTGCGCCAGAGCACGGGCAACACCCGGATCCTGTTCCAGCAAACAGGCAATCCCCAGCGTCATGTCATCCAGACGGCCTGCCGCATTCAGGCGAGGGCCGATACTGAACCCGAGGTCCTGCGGGCCAGCCTTGGCAGTATCCCGCCCCGCCACCTCAAACAAGGCCAGGATGCCTGGGCTGCACTTCCCTGCGCGAATTCGGCGCAATCCCTGCTCCACAAGAATCCGGTTGTTGTCGTCGAGCCGTACCAAGTCGGCCACCGTTCCCAATGCAACCAGGTCCAGCAACTCGGTCAAGTTAGGCTCTGTGCTTGCGGCAAACACGCCACGCTTGCGCAACTCAGCACGCAGCGCAAGCAGCACGTAAAACATCACCCCTACTCCTGCCAGGTTTTTGCTGGGAAAATCACAGCCAAGCTGATTGGGATTGACGATACACGCTGCGCGGGGTGCGACGTCGCCAGGCAAGTGATGGTCGGTTACCAGGACCGGGATACCCAGTCTGTGCGCAGCCTCTACGCCTTCCACACTGGCAATGCCGTTATCGACGGTCAGGATAAGGTCAGGATGCTGGCCTGCCGCCAGTGCCACGATCTCCGGCGTGAGGCCATAGCCATATTCAAAGCGGTTGGGCACGAGAAAATCGACCTTGCCTCCCATGCTACGCAAGCCCTTGACGGCGACCGCAGTAGCCGTGGCGCCATCGGCATCGTAGTCACCCACCACCATGATATGCTTGCCAGCTTTTATGGCATCGGCCAGCAAGCCGGCCATTTTCTGATTGCCCGTCAGCCTTTCAGGCGGAATTAATCGCGCGAGGCTGGCTTCCAACTGCCCGGCTTCGCGAATGCCACGCGCAGCAAGCAGGCGCGCCAGTGCCGGGCGAATACCGGCATCCATCAATGCCTTGCAGGCATTCTGGTCAAAACTTCTTTGTACGATCTGTACCATCAAAAATACGTTTCTATTGTTTTTGGCTTGCGCCAGAATTTCCAGAGATCGGCCGGCCTGATCTGCACATGCAGAATACGGCCAGGCCAGGCCAGATACAATTCAAGGTGATGCAATCGGCGTGCCTTCAATGCCCGCCACAATTGCCCACTCAAATCAGCGTCCACTGCACGGAATGACGCCTGCACCAGGCAATACGCATGCTGTTGCGCCAGGACTTCGTCCAGGCCGGTAAAAGGTGAGATTACCGCACCGGAAGACACTGCCATGCCACACAGGCTGGCATCGTCACTATAAACCCTGCATGGCAAGGCATGGCCAGAAGACGGGACACCGCCGCCGCCATGCAGCCAAACACTATTGACGGCAAGGTCCCCGCGCGCTTCGCGCTCCTGATTCACCGCATGGCTGAACAACAGCATCTGCATTTCATTGAGCAATTGTCGCCAGCGTTGCGCATCACGTCCTTGCGGCAGCCAGGGCGTGATTTCCCGGCCCGAGGCTGTCCCCAGCGACGTTGTCACGAGCTCTGGCGTAGCCTCCAGGCGCAGGTACCAATGCCCCTGAATGCCCGGTAGAAACACCAGCCCCTCCCCGGAAAAATGCCGGTTCAGACTCTCGCGCAATGCCTCATCTTCAGCACTTGTCAACGGCAAGGGTGCCGGCTGGTTAAGCAGAAAGGAATCCCGCTGCAGAAACAGATTCACCGGGCTGGCCAGCAGCCAATAGGCATCATCAACCGGCATGCCCTGCCCTAGGCGCGCCAATGCGGCCAAGGGCCAGTCTTGCTGCCTGGCGATTCCAAACCCGCGACACAGGCTAGCTTCCCACTCATCCTCAAGCCATTGCACACGGCCACGCGCCAACAGGCGCAACAATGCATCATCGGTAGCGATGGCATCGAGGCTTTCAGGGATGCCGGAAAGATAGATTTGCAATTTCACACAGATGTCACTTTGTCATGAAGCACGTTGAGCGCTAAGATAGAAGGACACTCTCAGCTTAGCAACAAGGTTATGGATATTATTTTATGGCGTCACGCTGAAGCCGAGGAAGGCTCGCCAGATCTTGCACGCAGGCTTACCGCCAGAGGCGAACAGCAGGCAGAAAAAATGGCCGCCTGGCTCAAACAGCACATGCCTGCCAATACCCGCATTCTTGCCAGCCCGGCCCAACGCACACAACAAACCGCAAGTGCCCTTGGACTGGAGTTTACCACTTTGGACGAACTAGCTCCGGGCTCATCGCCTCAAGCCTTGCTTGAGGTAGCGGGCTGGCCACTCGGCAAGGACAGTGTGCTCATCATCGGCCACCAGCCAACCCTGGGCATGGCCGCGGCATATGCCATGACGCGGCGCATGCAATACTGGAGCGTGAAAAAAGGCGCAATCTGGTGGATTGCCAACCGCCGCCGCGGCGAGGAAGAGCAAACCTTGCTGCGTGCCATGCTGACGCCAGAACTACTTTAACAAGTTCTGGAATGATCAGAAAAAATAATCTTCAGGAGAAAACTTGAGCACTATTCTGATTGCCAATCCCAAGGGAGGAAGCGGAAAAACCACCTTGGCAACCAATCTTGCCGGCTACTTTGCCAGCCGGGGACGGCATGTGGTGCTCTCCGATATGGACAGGCAACGCTCTGCCTTGCAATGGCTGGAACGCCGCCCCTACAAGCTACCATTGATCCATGGGCAGGATGGGCGCGGCCATTATGCCAACAGCCTGAGCGCAGACTGGACCATTATCGATTCCCCTGCAGGATTGCGCGGAGAAAAGCTCAGCCAGGCAGTCAAGGACGCCGATTTTGTCATCGTCCCCATGCAGCCATCTGCTTTTGATATAGGTGCTACACGTGATTTCCTGCAAATACTGCAGGAAGAAAAATCCATCCGCAAAGGACGAACATTTGTCTCCATGATCGGCATGCGGGTGGACAACCGCACGCGCGCCGCCCAGACGTTGCAGGAATTTCTGGCTGCTTCCGACTTTCCTTCTGTAGGCAATCTGCGTAATGCCCAGGTGTATGCATTGGCAGCAGAGCAAGGGGCGAGCCTGTTTGACATTCGCCCATCGCAAGTCAGCCGTGACTTGCAGCAATGGGCGCCCTTGCTGCACTGGCTGGTCAACGCCAAGAAACAACAAGCCGTCAAAGGCAAATAATTACCAAGGAGGGAATATGCCGAACGAGATCGAGCTCAAATTGCGCATCGCCAAAGCGGATATTCCCCGCCTGCGGCGCCATGCGTCCATCCGCAAACATATTGCGGAAAAAGCCATCACAAGGCGCCTGGTCAGCACCTATTACGACACAGATGACTTGCAGCTATTCGACCAGCGCGTCAGTCTGCGTGTACGCCGCATGTCGGGCGGCTGGTTCCAGGCAGTCAAGGCAGCAGGCCATTCTCTGGCAGGGTTGCATCAGCGCCTGGAATGGGAAGACATTATCTCCAGGGGAGAACCCGATTACACCAAGATCACCGACCCCAGCCTGATCCCGATTTTTGACCAGCCGGCCTTGCGCCAGGCGCTCAGGCCAATCTTCACCACCGACATGCGCCGCACCGAGTGGCAGTTGAACTATCACGGCAGCCATATCGAACTGTCACTGGATGACGGCCTGCTTATCGTCGGCGACAAGCAGCAACCCTTGATCGAGATTGAGCTGGAACTCAAGCAGGGCAATATTGCCCATCTGTTTGCCCTGGCGCTGGAATTGCAGGCAGACATTCCGCTCAGCATAGAAAATGTCAGCAAGGCCCAGCGCGGCTATGCCTATTATCGCGACTTTACGCAAGCAGCCTCCAAGGCAAAGCCTGCAGGCCTGACATCTGCAGACAGCCCCAGCGAAGCATTTGAGAAGATAGGCTGGGAATGCCTGCGTCATCTGCAAAGCAACCAGGCCATTGCCATACAGGCTGACGACACAGAGGGCGTGCACCAGATGCGCATCGCATTGCGCCGCCTGAAAGCCGCCCTGAAAACCTTCGCGATTCAGGATGATGCCATCAAGGAAGAACTCAGCTGGCTCAGTGACCTGCTGTCCAAGCCGCGCGACCTGGATGTGCTGCTATATGAAACGCTACCCAGCCTCAAGCTGCCTGCGGATCAAATCGGGCAAGCACAATCCCATGTCGAGCGCGCAAAGAAACGCGCCTACAGCAAGCTGCGCAATGGATTGAAACAGGCACGATACCAGCGCTTGCTACTCACACTGGGACACCTTTTTGCAAGCGGCCTGCAAGACAATGGCAGCACACTGCAAAAAATCACGGACAAGCAACTGCGACGCACACACAGCAAACTGCTGAAACGCGGAAAACGATTGACCAAATTACCCGCTGAAAAACGGCACCAGGTACGCATCCAAGCACGCCGCCTGCGCTACACACTGGAATTCTTAAGCCCGGTTTACCCTGGCAAAAAAACAGCAACGCAGGCGGAAAAACTGCTCTCCGCCTTGCGTGATGCGCAAACCAGGCTGGGCAGCCTCAATGACATTGCCGTGACCAGCCGCACGTTGGCGCAAATGAGCAAACGCACCCCCGGCTTGCAACCTGCCTGGCTGGCCTGGCAGCAAGCGGCGGCCAAGCTTGAAAAACGCCAACGCGCTGCATTGCCCGCATCATGGAAGATACTGCTGCAAGCGAAAACCTTCTGGTAAGCGTGCCATGAACGGCAAAATCCACTAAACTCGCCACAACTCTCTCAACCTGCACACGCATAGGGATCAAAATGAATCTGGAAAAAGTCATTTTCGGCTTCTTCATCGTATTGGCGATGACCCTCAATTTCGGCTTTTTCATCGGCGGCACCGGCAACCCGATTGAGCACCACATCTATGAGCTTTATGCTGCCATCGTGGTCAACCTGATCGCCACAGTGCTCAAGTTTGGCGACCGCTCGCAAATCGGTGCAATCCATCTGTCCACCAGCCTGGTCGCGGATTTGCAGTTGATTGCCGCCGCCATCGTCTGGGTGGTAGCCAATGCCGACGAATCCGGCACCGCGGCACGTGTCGTCTCATTGAGCGGGGGCGCCCTGCTTGCCAATATCACCTCGGTCATCCTGCTGCTGGCAGAAACCATTACGCTGCGCCGATAAATTCCAAGAGCCTGTTGATGATTATTTCATGGGGTACGCATGGCTTTAAAACGCGTCCGGTCAAGGCGCAGTCCGCAGGTAATGCTCATTGCCTTGCCAAGGGCTGCAACGCGGAGCGGGCGCGTTTTGGAGCCATGCCCTTCGGGTTATCCCAGCAACGCAGCCGCTGCGTCGTTGCAAATCCTCGCCGGGCAATAAGCCCGTCTGCGGTTTGCGCCTTGCATCACCTACGTTGCCGGGACAACGTACCCCATGAAATAATCATCAACAGGCTCTAAGCGGAAGCGCTTGTGAATAATATCTTCTTCCTGATCCTGCGGCGCATGCGCGCGCCGCTGATCACGGTGATCGTCACCTACACCATCGCCATTGTCGGCCTGACATTGATGCCGGGGATGGATGACCATGGCAACCCATGGCACATGAGCCTCTTCGAGGCATTTTATGTGATCAGCTACACTGCCACCACCATCGGTTTTGGCGAAGTACCTTTCCCTTACAGTGACACCCAGCGGCTGTGGATGACCTTCTCGATCTACTTCACCGTCATTCCCTGGTTTTATGCCATTGGTAAGATCATTTCGCTCTTCCAGGACCCTGCCCTGAAGCAGGCACTGACTACCAGCAGCTTCGGCCGGGCTGTGGAAAATCTGCATGAACCATTCTTTATCGTTTCAGGCTATGGTGAAACCGGCAGCCTGCTGGTCAAGGCGCTGGACCACAAGGGCATACGCGTTGTTGTCACCGAAAGGGACCAGGACCGGGTCAATGACCTGGAACTTGAAGACTATCAGTTCGATATTCCCGTGCTCTGCTCCGATGCCAAAATGCCGGACACGCTGCTGCGCGCCGGCGTACGCCACCCCATGTGCAAGGGCATTGCCGCGCTTACCGATAACGACCATGTCAACCTCGCGATTGCCGTTGCCGCGAAACTGCTCAATCCCAAGCTTACCGTACTGGCGCGGGCAGAAGACGACGAAGTCGCTGCCAACATGGCCTCTTTCGGCACAGACCATATCCTGAATCCCTACACCCTGTTCGGCGACCAGTTGGGCATGGAAGTGCATGCGATCGGCACTTATCTGCTGCACCGCTGGCTGACTGGCGTTCCCGGTGAATCGCTGACCTTGCCCAAGGTGCCGCCGATAGGCAAATGGATCGTCTGCGGCTATGGCCGTTTCGGCAAGGCAGTGGTCGAGAATCTGGAACGCGAGCAAATCACCACTGTCGTGATAGAGGCCGACCCGGAACTGACGCATTGCAAACAATGCGTTGTCGGCAACGGCACCGAGGCAGGCACGCTCACAGAAGCAGGCATAGAAGGCGCGGTCGGCATTGTGGCGGGCACCAACAACGATATCAACAACCTGTCCATCGTGATGACGGCGCAGAAGATGAATCCCGACCTGTTCGTCGTGGTACGCAAGAACCGCCGGTTCAACGAGCCGTTGTTCGAGCATTTCAATGCCGATATTTCCATGGACCCGAGCGCCATCATCGCCCATGAATGCCTGGCACGTATGATCACTCCCATGATGACGCATTTCCTGCAATTGGTACGCACACAGGACAACACCTGGGCCAACCAGTTGATCAGCCAGCTGGTGGAAGTGGTTGGCGAGAATGTACCGGAAGCCTGGGGCGTCACCATCGATGCCGACCATAGCCCCGCCGTTGCCAACCTGATTGCCTGGGGCCTGCCCGTCACGCTGGACTCCCTCATGCGCGACCCGGGGAACCGCACAGAGCGGCTGGCACTGGTGCCGCTGATGCTGATCCGTAGCGGAAAATATGAACTACTGCCGGAACCGCACCTGCCATTGCAGGTAGGCGACCGCTTGCTGTTCTGCGGCACGCCCAATGCCAAATCTGCCCAGCCGATTACCCAGAGCAACCACAAGATACTAACCTGGATCATCAATGGCCGCGAAATCGCCGATGGCTGGCTATGGCGCTGGATGTCACGCAAAATCACCCGTTTACGCAAGTTGCATAAACAGACAAAACACTAACTTCAACAGACCCTAACTCGCGCTAATCATCTATCCCGCGGCGCAATGCCTTGCGTTCGGCAAGACGCCGCTTTCCTTCCAGGCGGCGCAATTGTGCGCCCCTGGTCGGCCTGGTGGGCACACGCGGCTTGGGTGGCCTGGCGACACGGTTCACCAAGTCATGCAACCGTGCCAATGCATCAGCACGATTCAACTCCTGGCTGCGGTGCAGTTGCGCCTTGATGATAATAACGCCATCACGCGTGATGCGATGGTCGGAAAGGCGCAATAGCTTGTCCTTCACGGCATCAGGCAATGACGAGGCCTTGACATCAAAACGCAGGTGGATCGCGCTGGAAACCTTGTTGACATTCTGCCCACCAGCCCCTTGCGCACGCACCGCTGTGATCTCGACCTCATCCAGATGGATTGAAATATCAGGCGTGTGATTCATTACCATGACGCTGCGCCAAAATCATTAGGGCCTGCCTGAGCAATTCAAGCCCAAAACTCACGCCAAAACCATTCACATCACCGGCGACCGCACCCAGCCCGCCTTTGCGATTGTAAGAAGAAAGGTCAACATGCACCCACGGCGTCTCATGCTCGACAAACCGGGATAAAAAGCGTGCAGCAAGGATATGGTCGGCACCGCCTTCCAACGTGCATTGTTTGATGTCGGCAATATCGCTCTCAAGGTCTTCTTCGTAATCCTCGTCAAAAGGCAGCACGCAAACACGCTCGCCAACGGTACTGCCGACCTTGACTGCGGCCTGCAGCCAGCGCTCGTTCTTGCCGATGATGCCGCTGTAACGGTCGCCTAGTGCCGTATGCATACTGCCAGTCAGGGTGGCAAAATCAAGGATAAATTCCGGCTTCGCACGTGAAGCCAATGTGAGCGTATCTGCCAGCACCATGCGCCCTTCAGCGTCGGTGTGCACGATTTCTATCGTCGTGCCATTCAGCGCCGTCACCACATCGCTCTGCTTGTAGGCATGCGGGCCAATATGATTTTGTGCAATCGCCAGCCAGCAATCAATCTTGACCGGCAACCCGGACTGGCTCGCAGCCAGCAATATGCCAAGTGCAACCGCAGAACCATTCATATCCTCATGCATGCCGCTCATATAGCGCGCGGGCTTGAGGTTATGGCCGCCGGTATCAAAGCAGATGCCCTTGCCCACCAAGGCCACATGCTGTTTTGCACCTTTGGGGGCATAGGTAAGATGCACAATTGCCGCATCTTGCGGATCAGACCCCTGTGCTACCGCGACAAACGCGCCGGCCCCCAACTTGCGCAGTTTTTTGATATCAAACTCCTCATGCTTCCAGCCTTGCTGCTTGGCCAGTGCGGCAATTTGCTCGCGATACCGGCCTGGCGTCAGTTCATTCGGCGGTGTCAACGTGAGACTACGGGTCAATTGACTACCTAATACCAGTGCATTAATGTCGGCATAGCCCTCAGCAGATTTCCAGCCATGGATGGAAATAGTCCTGAGCGGGAGGTCTTTTTGCTTGGATTTGCGCGTTGGCACGGGCACGGCATTCACGCTCAGTACATAGAATGCCTCGCGTGCCGCCTGGCTTCGCAACGCATTGTCACCCAACACTACCACGATCACGGTTTGCGGCTGGTCGTCCAGCAGCACCTTGCTGGCCTTGCGTAGCAGGGTGTGGCGCTGGAAGGTATTCTGCTTGCCGTCCAGTACCAGCCAGCTCGCGACACCGCCATTGGGCAGGTCTGCAGATAAGGGAGTTTTCGCCAGATCTGTATATTTGCTGCGTGCGCGCCGCAACCTCGCTTCAAGCACAGAAACCAAAGGCAGGGCAGCAGGTTTGTTTTTGGGCAGAACAAACAGTATATGGCTAGCCGTTGCCAGGGATTTTTCATCTGCCAGGGCGGCAGATTGCTTGAGTTGCACGGTCATAAGATTCCTCTTGTTTTTAGCGGGTTAGCCCCTTGGTTTCATGCGCTGGCGGAAGCGGCAAAACTTGACCTGATCAGTCAAAAAAGCCAATATAGCGACTTCAAAACGGCCTCAAGCCATAACGACATTTCAAGCTTGATGCTGCATCAGGCTGATTATACCCAAGCGAATCATAAAAGTTTCCCGGAGAATCCTACATGGCATTGACCCCCGATATTGACCCTCAAGAAACCCAGGAATGGCTTGAAGCCATCTCATCGGTACTTGAGAACGAGGGAACCGAGCGCGCGCACTTCCTGCTGGAAACGCTGATCGACAAGGCTCGCCGCTCAGGTGCATATTTACCGTACAACGCAACCACGGCTTACGTAAACACCATTCCCGCGCACCTGCAGCCCAAGCATCCTGGCGACACTGCCATGGAACGCAAGATCCGCGCCCTGATCCGCTGGAACGCGATCATGACCGTGTTGCGCGCCAACGAGAAATCCCCCGGCGTCGGCGGCCATATCGCCAGCTTCCAGTCAGCCGCAACCCTGTATGACACCGGCTTCAACCACTTTTTCCGTGCCGCCAATGAAAACTTCGGCGGTGACCTGATTTACTTCCAGGGCCATTCCTCACCAGGCGTCTATGCGCGCGCCTTCCTTGAAGGCAGGTTGACCGAGGAGCAAATGTCCAATTTCCGTATTGAAACGGAAGGCAATGGACTTTCCTCTTACCCGCATCCTTGGCTGATGCCTGACTTCTGGCAGTTCCCCACCGTCTCCATGGGGCTTGGCCCATTGCAGGGCATTTACCAGGCTCGTTTCCTCAAGTATCTGCATGACCGTGGCATTGCCGACACCTCAGACCGCAAGGTCTGGGTTTTCTGTGGCGACGGCGAAATGGATGAGCCTGAGTCACTGGGCGCCATCTCACTGGCCGCCCGTGAAAAGCTGGACAACCTGATTTTTGTCATCAACTGTAACCTGCAGCGCCTGGATGGCCCGGTACGCGGCAACGGCAAGGTGATCCAGGAATTCGAGGCCGCATTCCGTGGCTCCGGCTGGAACGTGCTGAAAGTATTGTGGGGCTCCTACTGGGACCCATTGCTGGCGATGGACAAGGACGGCTTGCTCAAAAAACGCATGGAAGAATGCGTGGACGGCGAATACCAGAACTTCAAGGCCAAGGGCGGCGCCTATACGCGCGAGCACTTCTTCGGCAAATATCCTGAACTGAAGGAAATGGTCGCAGCGATGTCCGATGAAGACATCTGGCGCCTGAACCGTGGCGGCCACGACCCGCACAAGGTTTATGCGGCCTATCACTCCGCGGTTAACCATAAGGGCCAGCCTACCGTGATCCTGGCCAAGACCGTCAAGGGTTATGGCATGGGCCAGGAAGGCGAAGGCCAGAACACCACCCACCAGCAAAAGAGCATGGGCGTGGAAACGCTGAAGGCCTTCCGTACCCGTTTTGACCTGCCGCTGACTGATGAACAGGTGGAAAACCTCTCGTTCTACCGTCCGGCAGATGACAGCCCGGAAATGCAGTACCTGAAATCCCGCCGTGAAGCGATGGGTGGCTTTGTGCCATCCCGCCGCCGCAAGGGCAATGAGCTGACCGTGCCGGAACTTTCGGCTTTCGAGAATATGCTGGGCGCCACCGGTGAGCGTGAAATCTCCACCACCATGGCCTTCGTGCGTATCCTCTCCACCCTGCTGCGCGACAAGCAGATCGGCAAGTACGTAGTACCTATCGTCCCGGACGAGGCCAGAACTTTCGGCATGGAAGGCATGTTCCGCCAACTCGGCATCTACTCTTCCGTCGGCCAGCTCTATGAGCCGCAGGATGCCGACCAGGTAATGTTCTACAAGGAATCCAAGGACGGCCAGATCCTGGAGGAAGGCATTAACGAGGCAGGCTCGTTCTCGTCATGGATTGCCGCTGCCACCTCCTACAGCGTGAGCGGGGTGCAGATGATCCCGTTCTATATCTTCTACTCCATGTTCGGCTTCCAGCGTATCGGCGACCTGGCCTGGGCAGCGGGCGATTCACGCGCACGCGGCTTCCTGCTTGGTGCTACCGCTGGCCGCACTACACTGAACGGTGAAGGCTTGCAGCACGAAGACGGCCACAGCCACCTGATGTCGGCTACCATCCCCAACTGCATTTCCTATGATCCAACCTTTGCCTACGAGCTGGCTGTGATCATCCAGGAAGGGCTGCGCCGCATGGTGCAAAACCAGGAAGATGTGTACTACTACATCACCCTGATGAACGAAAACTACACCCACCTCGCACTGCCTAAGGGCGCCGAGGAAGGCATACTCAAGGGTCTCTACCAATTCAGCCAATCCAAGGCCAAGGGCGCCAAGGTGCAACTCCTGGGCAGTGGCGTGATCCTGCGCGAAGTGATTGCGGCAGGCGAGCTGCTGGAAAAAGACTGGGGCGTTGCTGCCGACATCTGGAGCGTGACCAGCTTTACCGAGCTGCGCCGCGAAGGCCTGGACGTTGAGCGCTGGAACCTGCTCAACCCGGAAAAGGCACAGAAGGAAAGCTATGTCGCCAAGAGCCTGAAAAAGACCGAAGGTCCTGTGATCGCGTCTACCGACTATATGAAATCCTTTGCCGACCAGATCCGCAGCTTTATTCCACAGCGTTATGTCACCCTGGGCACGGATGGTTATGGCCGTTCCGACTCGCGCGAGGCCCTGCGCAGCTTCTTTGAAGTTGACCGCTACCACGTGGTAGTCGCGGCGCTGAAAGCATTAGCCGACGAAGGCAAACTGCCAGCAGCCAAGGCCGCTGAAGCTATCAAGAAATATAAACTCAACGCGAACAAGCCCAACCCGACTACGGTTTAACTTGATGCATTAAGCACATGCACAACAACCCCGCTGCAAGGCATGAGGCGGTTGTGCATGATGATCTTGAAAAGATGAATTTTAAGGAACACAAGCATGGCAATTAAAGAGGTACTCGTTCCCGACATCGGTAATTTTGACAGCGTTGATGTCATCGAAGTCCTGGTCAAGGCCGGCGACACTATCGCCAAGGATGACTCCCTGATCACCCTGGAATCCGACAAGGCGTCCATGGATATCCCTGCGCCTTTCGCCGGGACAGTCAAGGAAGTCAAGATCAAGGTCGGCGACAAGGCGGCCCAAGGTGGACTGATCCTGCTTCTGGATGCGGAAGAAGGCAGCAGTGCTGCTACTGCGCAACCAGCAGCTGAAGAAAAACCTGCGCCAGCCCCAGTGGCACAAGCAGCGCCTGCAGCCGCCGTGCCTGAGCCCACTCGTCCGGCACCGGAACCACCGCAAACCATACAACCGCAAGCTACCCCCAACCCGATTGCCGCCCATGTAGAAACGGCCCCGGGCAAGCAGGCACACGCCAGCCCGTCGGTCCGAAAATTTGCGCGGGAACTAGGCGTGAACCTCTCGCTGGTCAGCGCCAGCGGCCCGAAGAACCGCATCCTGCAAAGCGACGTACAGGCATTCGTCAAGGGTGAACTGAACAAGCCACGCGGCGGCGGTGTAGCCTCCGCTGGCGGCATTGCCGTGATACAGGCGCCGGTGATCGACTTCAGCCAGTTTGGCGGCACCGAGACCAAGCCGCTTTCCCGCATCAAGAAACTGTCCGGCGCCAACCTGCACCGCAACTGGGTGACTGCCCCGCACGTTACCCAGTTTGACGAGGCAGACATTACCGACCTCGAGGACTTCCGCAAGTCCATGCAGGCCGATGCCGAAAAACGCGGCGTCAAGCTGACCATGCTCGCCTTCCTGATCAAGGCCTCGGTCAATGCCTTGCGCACCTATCCGAATTTCAATGCTTCACTGTCACCGGATGGCGAAAACCTGATTCTCAAGCAATACTTCAACGTCGGCTTTGCCTGCGACACGCCGGATGGCCTGGTTGTGCCGGTCATCCGCGACGTCAACCGCAAGGACGTATTGGAAATCGCCGCAGAACTGGGCGAGCTCTCGGCAAAGGCACGTGAACGCAAGCTCAAGGTCGAAGAAATGCAGGGCGGCTGCTTCACCATCTCCAGCCTGGGCGGCATAGGCGGCACCGCATTCACGCCCATCATCAACTGCCCGGAAGTCGCCATCCTCGGCGTTTCCCGCTCCAGCATACAGCCGGTGTTCAACAGCAAGATCAAGGAATTCGAGCCGCGCTTGATCCTGCCGCTTTCCCTGTCTTACGACCACCGCGTCATCGACGGTGCTGACGGCGCACGCTTTACCAGCCACCTGCGCATGATGCTGTCTGACGTACGCCGTTTGTTGCTGTAAGAGTTGAGGGATAGAAATGAGCAAAATTACTGAAGTACTAGTGCCCGATATCGGCAATTTCGATAGCGTCGACGTCATCGAAGTGCTGGTCAAGGCTGGCGACACCATTGCCAAGGAAGACTCACTGATCACCCTGGAGTCCGACAAGGCGTCTATGGACATCCCTTCCTCTCACGCGGGCGTGGTGAAAGAAGTCAAGGTCAAAGTGGGCGACAAAGTTGCCAAGGGCGCACTGATCCTGCTGCTGGAAGAAGCCGCAGACGAAACTGCTGACCCTGCATCTGCAGCCCAGTCACAACCACAAGCAAGTCCTGCCGAAACAGCACCTGCTGCAGTTGCACCGACGCCTGCCCCAGCAACAGCTATAGGCGATGCTGACATCAACACCGAAGTCGTCGTGCTGGGCTCCGGCCCCGGCGGCTATACAGCCGCCTTTCGTGCCGCAGACCTCGGCAAGCAAGTGGTGCTGATCGAGCGCTATTCCACGCTGGGCGGCGTCTGCCTCAACGTAGGCTGCATCCCGTCCAAAGCCTTGCTGCATACCGCCAAGGTGATTACCGAGGCCGAGGAAACCAGCCATCACGGCGTCAGCTTCGGCAAACCCAAGATCAACCTGGATGAACTACGCGACTGGAAAGCCAACGACGTGGTCAACAAACTGACCGGCGGACTGGCTCAAATGGCCAAGCAGCGCGGCGTGACCGTGGTGCAGGGCGTAGGCAAGTTCACCAGCCCCAACCAGATTGACGTCACGGCCGCGGACGGCAAGGTCACCACTGTCGGCTTCCAGAACGCGATCATCGCGGCTGGCTCGCAAGCCACCAAGTTCCCCGGCGCGCCTGAAGACGAACGCATCATGGACTCCACCGGCGCTCTGGCGCTGGCTGACGTTCCCAAGCGCCTGCTCGTCATCGGCGGCGGCATCATCGGCCTGGAAATGGGTACCGTGTATGAAGCATTAGGCAGCAAGGTCAGCGTGGTCGAGTTCATGGACGGACTCATCCCGGGTGCCGACCGCGACCTGATCCGCCCTTTGCACAAACGCATGGAAAAGCGCTTCGAGAGCATCATGCTATCCACCAAGGTTGCTAAAATTGAAGCTAAGAAAGACGGCATCCATGTCAGCTTTGAAGGTGAAAACGCACCCAAGGACACCCAAGTCTATGATCGTGTGCTGGTCTCCATCGGCCGCCGCCCGAATGGCAAGAACATAGGCGCTGAAAACGCAGGCGTTGCCGTGGATGATCGCGGCTTTATCGCTGTGGACAAGCAGATGCGCACCAACGTGCCGCATATCTTCGCTATCGGCGATATCGTCGGCCAGCCTATGCTGGCGCACAAGGCCACGCATGAAGCCAAGGTAGCAGCCGAAGTCATTGCCGGGCACAAGGTTGAGTTCCAGGCATTGGCGATTCCGTCCGTAGCCTATACCGATCCTGAAGTGGCTTGGGCAGGTGTCACGGAAACGGAAGCTAAGGCCCAAGGCCTCAACATCGAGAAAGCCTCCTTCCCGTGGGCTGCCAGCGGACGCGCACTTTCCATCGCCCGCTCCGAAGGCAGTACCAAACTGATTTTCGACAAGGAAACCCATCGCGTCATTGGAGCCGGTATTGTCGGCACCAATGCAGGTGAGTTGTTGGCAGAGGCAGTATTGGCGATCGAAATGGGCGCTGATGCGCATGACCTGGGCCTTACCATCCATGCCCACCCGACTCTGTCCGAAACCATCTGCTTCGCAGCAGAACTCAAGGAAGGCACGATCACAGATATGCTGCCGCCGAAGAAGCGCTAACTTCTAAATCAAAATCCCGCTTATGCGGGATTTTTTTGCCTTTTACCTTTGCCAGAATGCACAAAAATCAACATTCTATTGTTGAATTACAAGCAGAACCCCTATCTCCAATCCTCACTTCTTTAATTAACCCATTGTATTCAATACAAGTGGCATAGGTACACTATTTGCATTTGTTTTTCTAATTTTGCCATCGCTTAATAGATGGATAAGTAGGAGTACATATGAAATCTATCAGTACCTGGGACATCCCTTTACGCGTCTTTCATTGGTCGCTTGTTACCCTTTTTGTGATCGCTATTGTGACAGTCAAAGTAGGAGGCAATGCCCTCGAATGGCATGTCTGGTCCGGGCTCGCCCTCCTGGCATTGCTCATCTTCCGGATCTTATGGGGATTTGCCGGGGGAACCTATGCCAGATTCAGCAATTTCGTCCGGGGACCAAGGGCAATACTGGGATATATCAAGGGCAAGGGCGACAAGACCATTGGGCATAACCCTCTAGGAGGCTGGTCAGTCATTGCCATGCTGGTCCTTATTCTGGCGCAAGTGGTTACCGGACTTTTCTCGAATGACGACATTTTCACTGAAGGGCCGCTTTATTCCCTAGTTGATAAGGACACGAGTGACTATCTCACCTACCTGCATACCATCAACCAGTATGTGCTTTATGTACTCATCGGGCTACATGTCGCCGCAATCATTTATTATCGGGTATTCAAACGAGAAAATCTCGTCAAAGCAATGATCACTGGACGCAAGCAAGTTCCTGCCTCATTCCCGGATACATATGCCAGTCAAGGAGGCCATATCCTTCTTGCCATCGTATTACTTGCTACCAGCGCAGGTATTGTTTGGTTTATCGCCACTTATTGGTCATAATTAGAATAATTCTTATTCCACAAATGCAAACTGTGTCCAACAAAAGCCATAAACTGTATCAACGCGCGATTGTGCTGATCCTGCTGTCTTCCTTCGGGCAAGCCCATGCAGATACTGCTTCAGATGCCAAGGACTCACACCAATATACGTTTTCCTGGCAATTCCAGGATGAATCCAGCCTGCGCCCCAGAGGCGGCACGACACGGGGCGCCCCTGTAGACTTGGTCACTGAACCCTCTGCGGAATGGATAGCATTGCAACAATCGGGCATCAGCGATTTTGAACGTGACCGGCGCGCCATCCTGGCAATGGCAGGGGAATACCGGGCCACCTTTGACTTCGTAGAAACCACAGGCTTCGTTTCAGCTTACACCCCCACACGTCCTTATCGCAGCTGGGGCACCGAAAAAGTATATGTTGTGGAAGACACGGGGAAATCGATTGTGCTGCAACATCTGCTCGTCATGTCTTTTGTGGATAAAAATGGCAAAGTGGAAGGCCCGATTGTCACCAAACACTGGAGACAGGATTGGCAATATGAAGCTTCCAAGCAATTGGTATTTAGAGGCAATAATACCTGGCAGAAAATCAATATCCCTTCCCACCAGCAACAAGGCACCTGGAAGCAGACCGTCTATCAGGTTGATGATAGCCCACGCTATTCAGGCGTGGCAAAATGGCAACATTTTGGCAACTACTCCAGTTGGAGCGATGAGGATGGATGGAGGCCTCTTCCACGGCGTGAATATAGTGTCCGGGATGACTATGACGTCTTGATTGGCAACAACCGGCATATTATTAATCCCACAGGATGGACCCATGAGCAGCAAAACCTGAAGGTCAAACTGGATCGCACAGGCCAAATTGCTGCCAATCAGCCGGTGCTTGCCCGTGAGTCAGGATTCAATCGTTATGAACGCATCCGTGGACATGACTGGAGCGCAGGCGACCGTTATTTTGAAGCAAGCAAACCTGTATGGTCTGCAGTGAAACAGGAATGGGATCGACTCATTGCCACCACTGATACATTCACCTTGCGTGGTTCGCCTGATAAGGACAACCTGTTCATTCCAATTTATCAATATGCACAGGAAGTAGCACAGTCCCCTGCGCCGCCAGCAATACCGGCAATTCAGCAAAAAGTACATGACCTCGTCAAAGCCTATCTGGCTCCGGCACCCTGATACACTATGAAGTGAGTTGGCTAGGCACCACTTCATTTCACATTATTTGTTGCCAGATCAACAAATAAAAAAACATATCCTTTAAAAATCCATACATATCAATAGCATAAAAACAGAATATGTTGGCATATTGATTGCTGTATTTTCCATTATTCAAATTGCTACACCGTCAAAAATTTCAGTGGTGTGGCCCATATGGAGAGCACAATGACAACACTCATGAAAACTTTAATTGCACTCAATATTGTTGGCCTGGTTGGGCTTGCAGCCCTGACTACCAGTGTCGGCATTGCAAGCGCTGGGGAAGAACTAGACCCAAAAGCCATCTCAATCCAGCTACCCAAGGACATCAAATGGGTAGCCAACCCCAGCGGATCAGAAACCGCAGTCCTGGTTGGCGACCCCAGCAAGCCCGGCTTATATGTCGTATTGAACAAATGGAAAGCCAATCATCACAGCAAACCCCACTCCCACCCCAACGACCGGTTCATCACCGTCATATCAGGCACATGGTGGGTGGCAACGGGCTCAGACTATAATCCGGAGCATTTCAAGCCTGTGCCAGCAGGCAGCTTCGTCACCCATTACGGCAACGAAATACATTACGATGGTGCAAAAGACGAAGATACCATTCTGCAAATTGTCGGTATTGGGCCCGCTACCTCAAAACGAGTAGAAGAGAAAAAATAAATTTCCCAGCTATGGTCAGCCCACGCTTGATTAGTGTTGAATATTGCCTGCACACCATGCGTTCGCACTTCAAGAGCAATCGGCAACATACCGGCATTTCAGGTCTGCCATTGCGCTTTCAGCTGAAGGTTTGGGGATATTGCTCTGCAAGATTGGCACGCTCATGCTGATCTTAAGCAGAACTTAGTCAGCCTGAACAGGTATATGGAACTCACTTTGCGTTGGAGGAATCACCGCTTGCTCACTATGTGGCGTGCCCACCGGCACCCAGGAATAAGGCACCGGCTGGCCGCGATACAGTTGGCTATTCACTGTAGGCTTGCCGGTGACAGTATCTGTAGCCGACCGTGGATAGGGATTGACATACTCCCAGACAATTTCCCCATCCGGCGTCACCTGGAACAGCCGGCCTTTTTGTCCTTCATTGATAAACGTATTGCCGTTTGGCAAACGGCGGGCGTTGCTGATATGGGTGCTACGGAACGACCATCCCGGAGCCCCGGAATCCTCTCCGGTATATTGCCAGACAATTTCTTTTTTAATGGGGTCGATCTCAAGTATGCGCGACCCTCCGGTCACCGATAGTTCTACCGGCGGATAACCTGCCTCTCCCTGGTTATCAAACACCAGAAGATTGCCTGCACCTGGCAACCCTTCAGGAATCAAATGTGCGTCATGCTGGCCGCTGATCTGGTCAACAGGCCGGGGCACAACTCGTGCCTGGGGGCCGCGTGCTATCCGGGGAAAGTGGGGGCCCAAAGACCACACGACTTTTCCTGTTTTTTTGTCAATAATTGCAATGAAGTTGGCATTGCGCGCATCCACCAGCAAATTGTCTGGATGAAAACGCTGGTCACCCGCCTTGAACCAACGATTTGGGCCAAGCACTTTCAAGTTATTGAAATGCAGGTAATCTGCATTCTCCGAGTTTTTTACCAGCGCCAGTTCTGCAGGGCTGAAGCCAAACTCTTGTATGTGCTCTGCCGCAATCCACTTCCAGACCACCTCGCCTGCCGGATTCACTTCATAGATGACATCATCCAGCAGTTGGGATTGTTTGAAACCAGGGACGGTATGGACCAGATTGGCAAGCAACAGGGTATTTCCATTCCCAAGCCTTGCCCAGTCATGGTGCTGCTGGGCCAGCCCACCAGGCGCTTTTTCTCCAAAAGTCCACACCGGCTTGCCATTCCAATCAAGCTCAGAGACCGTTTGGGAAATCCGGGTCCGGTTAAGTCCGGGAACCAGGCTGGTACCACGGCCATCGACCACTGATTCGGTCACGAGCACATGCCCCAACCTGCCCTGATTCAGGGATGGATCAAGCAAGGTACTGTGACCGCCGGCATCTTGCCATGTCTTGACCACATTACCGTTGAGATCAATCAACCGTGCCACATTGTCGCCGCCAGTAAACAGTACATAAGAATTGAAGGCACGGCTGGGATCATATCTTGTTGTACCTGTAGGATAGACGCTGGGGCTCGCGGTTACTTGTGGCAATTGCAGCAGTGCCAGCAAAGCCACCAGCCAAGTCGTTCTTTTCTTGAGAATCCCAGTATGAAGATACTGCGCAGACTTTTTGTGGTTTAACATCCGTGACCATCCTTAATAACTGTTGCAATCAATATTCAATGCAACCAGCAGTAAATATGCCACGAATCAATACAATTTAAGCCATTGATATTTAAATGATTAGTTATCAATAACAGACACTATCTGCTGAAAGATCAAAAGTGGTTCCACTTTAACTGCACCAAACGCATCAATTACTGCTGCTCCTGCAATCGAAGCGCCTCATCTAACGCTTCAGTAACAGAAATTGCGGCTTGAGAATCCGCTGGTAATCGTTGCAACAAGCGCTGCCATAATGCAATGGCGCGAGCATAATCCTGACGGTCAAATGCAGCTGAGGCGGCCAACATCAAGGCTTTGATCTGTTCGGGATCAATGTCCAGGGCTTTGTTTACCAATTCCTCGGGCCTGCCTGTCATGTCATGGTTGTTGATGAACGCCAGCGTGATAGCATAATCAACCAGCAACTCAGGGTCATCAGGCGCAGCAATCACTGCTCTTTCAAACGCCTGGACAGCCTCATCATAGCGCTGCAATTTGGCGTTGGCCCGGGCCAGCAATGCCCACCCTGCAGCGTCTTGGGGATCTAGCTCAAGCTGCTGCTTGAGTGAGCGCAATATCTGTTCAATATTTTCAGGAACATCCTCACCGCTTGCCAATTGGCTGGATGGAGGCTGCTTCAATTCATTGATTGCCGTCGGATAGCCGGTTTGCAGATAAAAAAGCACCGCCCCAAGCGGAATGACAATAGCCAATACCCAAGGTACCACTCTATCGGGGAGGGCTTGCGAACCTGTCCTCCTATCCGCTTTATCAATCTCGGCTTCTTGTAACAAGCGTTGTTCCAATTCGCTCTTGGCCTGCTGATACTGCTGAAGATCAAGCAATCCATTGGATTTATCCTGCTCCAGCTCGTCAAACTGCTGGCGATAAATTTCGACGGTGGATTTTGTACGGCTAACAAGTGCATTTTGAGTAGGCCACAACAACGGCTTGATCAGTGAAATCACTGTGATCAAGATCAATGAAGCCGCAATAATCCAGAAAATCAGCACGTTATTTCTCCTGCTTCAACAATTCAGACAGCCTCTGGGAATCAGCAGGGGACAAAGACTCAGCAGTCACTGGCCGCTCGCGGCGCCGTACAATCAGGACAACTGATAAAGCTGCGATAAACAATAGGACGAATGGCCCGAGCCATAACAACGCTGTAGTGGCCTTGAATGGGGGCCGGTAAAGAACGAAATCACCGTAGCGGGCCACCAGGTACTGGACAATTTCCTGATCGCTCATATTCTGCGCTGCCATTTCCCGAATCTGGTTTCTCAGGTCTCCGGCAAGAGGCGCATCGGAATCGGCCAAGGTTTGATTTTGGCACACCACGCAGCGCAACTCTTCTGCCAACCGGGAAACCTGCGCCTCTACTTTTGGATCAGCAGCTAGAGGCACCGCATCTTGCGCTGATAATGATGTGCAAGACAGCAGCAATACATAAAAAACGACGCAATATTTCACTCGGCCTTCAACTCCATCAGCAGTGGAAGTATTTTTTCGGCGATGATCTGCTCGGTAAAGGGGCCTATTTGCTTGTAACGTATATCGCCTTTTTTATCGATGACGTATGTTTCCGGCAGACCATACACGCCATAATCAATGCCAACCCGTCCATCAGCATCCGACACTGTCACGACATAAGGATCGCCACCGCCTTGTTCAAGCCAGATTAACGCCTTTTCCCGCTGGTCCTTGTAGTTCATTCCTACGATGGGTACCAGTTGGCTCGCCGCCAATTTAAGCAGCAATGGGTGCTCTTCCCTGCAAGGCGCGCACCAGGAAGCCCATACATTGAACAGCCATACCTGCCCTTGCATCTGGGATGAGGAGAACAAGGTCTCCGGATCATCCAGCCGGGGCAGATTGAATGCCGGCGCTGGCTTGCCGACCAATGGAGACGGCACTTCGCTCGGGTCGCGGTGCAGGCCCACCGCAAGGAAAATAACCACAAGCAAAAAAATCACCAAGGGAATAATGATCAATAGTCGTTTCATGCGGCGACTCCATCCACTTGATGCCCTTTGCGTTTGATGCGATACCGTTTGTCGCTCAATGCCAGACCACCTCCAATCGCCATCAGTAAGCAACCGCCCCATATCCAGTTCACCATGGGCTTGTAATATATCCGCACGCTCCAACTGCCGTCGCCAAGCGGCTCCCCCAGCGAAGCGTATTGATCGCTCCATATTCCGGCAGAAATCCCTGCTTCTGTCATCGGCATGTTCTGTACCGTATACAGGCGCTTTTGAGGATGTATCGTCGCCAGCTCACGCTCATTTTTGTTAACACGGAAATTGCCCTGGGTTGCAGTGTAATTGGGCCCTTGTACCTTTGTGACGCCATCAAAGACAAAATCATATCCAGATAAATGCGCGACATCCCCTGGGTGCATGCGTACAGCTGTCTCGGTTTCAAAACCTTTGACAATGGTCACCCCAAGAATGAATACCCCGATCCCCACATGCGCGAGCCACATTCCCCACCATGCAAATGTCAAACGCTTGAAACGCTCTATCAAGGGCACCCCAGCCAATCTCAGCCGTAACCAAAGGCTTTGCAAAGAAGATGCAAACACCCAGAAAGCCAGGAATATTCCCAACCCGATCATTGGCGTCCAACGTCCCAACAATAGGGGCAGCAATCCAGCAACCAGCAGGCTCACCACGAATGCCCAACGCAGCCTTACGACCAACTCTGGCAACTCGGCTTTTTTCCACCTAGCAAGGGGCCCAATCCCCATCAAGAAGACAGCAGGCGCCATCAATGGCGCAAACACTGCATCGAAGTAGGGAGGCCCAACCGATATCTTGCCCAGATTCAAGGTATCCAGCACCAATGGATATAGCGTACCGAGCATGACTGATGCAGCGGCCACCACCAGCAATACGTTATTCGAAAGCAGGAAACTCTCTCTTGAAAGCGCACTGAAACCGCCGCCGCGAACAATGCTGGAGGCACGCCACGCAAATAGCGCCAGCGAGCCTCCAATGACAATGACGAGAAATGCCAGGATGAACAAGCCGCGCTCAGGATCTGTTGCAAACGCATGTACAGAGGTCAATACCCCGGAGCGCACGAGGAACGTTCCTAGCAAACTCAATGAGAACGCAGTAATCGCAAGCAATACTGTCCATGCCTTGAAAGTACCCCGCTTCTCAGTCACCGCCAGTGAATGCAAAAGCGCAGTGCCGACCAGCCAAGGCATGAAGGATGCATTTTCAACCGCATCCCAGAACCACCATCCGCCCCAGCCAAGTTCATAATAGGCCCAATTGCTCCCGGCCATAATGCCTATGGTCAGGAAGAGCCAAGCCAGGATGGTCCATGGCCGCGACCAACGCGCCCAGGTTGCATCCAGTTCGCCGCTCAGCAATGCTGCGATTGCAAACGCAAAGGCAACAGAGAACCCGACATAGCCCATATAAAGCATGGGAGGATGAAACACCATGCCAGGATCCTGCAACAAAGGATTAAGGTCCCGACCATCCAGCGCCGCTGGGATCAAGCGTTCAAAGGGATTGGAAACTGTGAGCAGAAACAGGAGAAACCCAATGCTGATCAGCCCCATCACCCCAATAATCCGTGCTCGCGTCAGCGCAGGCAGGCCTTTTGAGAAAAAGGTAACAGCCAATGTCCATACGTTCAGAATGAATGCCCATAGCAACAGTGACCCCTCATGCCCTCCCCAGAGCGCAGCAACCCGATAATGCAACGGCAACTGGGAGTTCGAGTTCGAGGCTACATACAGCACGGAGTAATCCTTGACCGCAAACGTGTACGCAAGGCATATCATGGATAATGCGACTAGAACAAACTGCAATCGCGCTGCAGGGATTGCCAGCCCAATCCAGATTGGCTTTAACAGCGTTGCGCCCGCAATCGGCATAACCCCCTGAACAATGGCAACAAATAAGGCTAATACGAGAGCAAAGTGCCCAATTTCAGGAATCACGAATTGCTCCCGTCCGGTTGAACTGCAGGTGACTGTGTAACCTTCGCGCGCTTCAAAGCTTCAGCAGCTTCGGGCGGCATGTAGTTCTCATCATGTTTGGCGAGCACATTGCTGGCGACAAAGCGACCCTGGCTATCCAGCGCGCCTTGTGCAACGACGCCCTTTCCCTCCTTGAAGAGGTCGGGCAGGATACCTGTATAGGTAACCGGCACCACATTCACTGTGTCTGTTACAGCAAACTGAACCGTCAGGCCATCATCCTGCCGCTTGAGGCTTCCCTCCAACACCATGCCGCCAATCCGGAAACTGGTTTCCTTTGGTACTTCACCATTCACAATTTGAGTGGGCGTATAGAAAAAAACAATATTGCTTTGAAATGCGTTCAATACCAGCCCTATCGCCACGGCAACCAGCGCCACCGCTCCCAGGATCAACCCTAGTCGCTTATACCTTAATTTCATTTTTTAACGCTCCACCCTTCGCTTAGCCCATGCATCTGCCTGCTTGATTTGTTTGATTGCCTTGCTTTTACGCAACCTCAGTGCGGCAACCTCCCAAATCAAGGCCAGAATGGTCAAACCAAACGAACTCCAAACATACACGGCATAACCTCCCATAGAAAGGAAGTCTGCAAATGAATTCCATTGCATCAGGATTTCACCTCTTTCAAATCATTCACCCAAGCTGCGTGCCGCTCCCGCTCGAGAATGATGCAACGCACACGGAACAGGGCAACAGCGACACTGTATGCCCAGCTTGCCAAGGTCATCACCAACATGCCGATGAGCATCGTTACCGCCATTTTTGGTGCTGATGCCACATTAATCGACGCTCCTTGATGCAGTGTATTCCACCATTGCACTGAGAAATAAATAATAGGTACATTGAGCGCCCCGACAATCGCAATAATCGCCGCCGCACGATCAGCACGCTGGGGATTATCAATGGATGCATGCAACGCGATAAAACCAACGTAGAGAAACAGCAAAATAAGCTCGGAAGTCAATCTCGCATCCCACACCCACCATGTGCCCCATGTAGGCTTGCCCCAGAAGGACCCGGTAATCAATGCCAATGCCGTAAACAATGCGCCCGTAGGCGCCAACGCCAATGCCATCATCGCAGACAACCTCGTATTGAATACCAGTCCAATCGCAGCCCAGAATGCCATCGCCAGATAGATCACCATCGACATCCAGGCAGCCGGCACGTGAATAAAAATAATCCGATAAGCCTCACCTTGCTGAAAATCCGTAGGTGCAATAAAAAAACCAATATAAAGGCCAGCAATGGCCAGGAAGAATGCAATCCAACCCAGCACGGGAATCCACTTGCCACTCAAGTGGAAAAAGGTTTGCGGTGCAGCATATTTGAACCAGTTAATTCCAGTCATCGCTCACTATTCCATTACAATCTTCAGGGCCGCAGCAATAGCCCAAGGCGCCAAAACAAAAGACAACAAAAAACAAGCTCCCAATAGTGAAAAATGCGCCTGGACACCCAGCCCGGCCTGCGAGGCGACCACTGCCCCAGCGCCAAAGATAAGCACCGGGATATAAAGAGGCAGCACCAATACAGACAATAAAACCCCTCCCCCACGCGCTCCCAAAGTCAGTGCCGCCCCAATCCCTCCTAACAGGCTCAGCGTCGGTGTTCCCAACAATAAGCTTCCAGCCAAAACTATTAATCCATGGGAATCCAATCCGTAGAGCATTCCTAATAGTGGGGATAACAACACAATAGGCAGGGTGGCCGTCAACCAGTGCGCAGCCACTTTAGCGAGGACAATGAGGCTCAAAGGCTGCGGTGCGATCATAATTTGCTCCAGCGCCCCATCTACATAATCCAATGCGAACACCCTGGGAAGAGATAGCAAGCATGCCAATAACACCGACACCCAAAGCACACCTGGAGCGAATCCTCTCAAGACCACCGGATCTGGATTCACCGCCAGCGGAAATAAACTGGCCACAATAATAAAAAACATCACCCCTGTAGCAGCTTCAGCAGGTTTACGCCATGCCAGGCGCAAATCGCGTTGCAATACAGCGAAAAAAATAGCCATCATTACGCGATCTTAAGCCGATGTACGCGCTCTGCAGGAATGGCAACCTCTTGATGCGTCGTCAGCACTGTCATTCCACCATCTTGCAAATGTTGCAGAATCCGGCCTTTCAAAATTTCAACAGAAGCCGCATCCAATGCGACAAAAGGCTCATCCAATAACCATACTCGCGCCCGACTCAACCATAACCTTGCCAGTGTGACTCTACGCCGCTGACCCTGTGACAGCCCTCCAACCCGTTCATTCAGATAAGGCTGAAGGTTCACGGCATTTAAGGCTTGTGCAATCCGCTCTGGCTGCACACTTCCCTCAGTCAACCTGACTGCGAAACTCAAATTCTCTGCGACACTGAGATCATCTTTCAATCCATTCAAGTGGCTGAGGAATAACAAGCTCTGTCGATACTGCACACCGTGCCCACGTATATCCGCCCCATCCCATAGCACCTCACCATCTTCGGGAGTCAGCAAGCCTGCCAGGATACGCAATAAACTGCTCTTGCCAGCGCCATTCTCACCAGTCACGTAAAGCAAATCACCTGGACTCAGTGTAAAAGCCAAGTCTGTGAACAACATCCTGCTCCCTCGAATAGAACTAAGATAGTTCACCTGCAAATGGCTCATATATATCAATCAAATTGCAAATTGTTTAGCATTAGAAAAGACAAGGCCGGCTTAATTAACCGGCCCCGATCAGATGAATCTAAGGAGTCGTTATCTAAATTACTACCTTGCTTCCTTCAAACGGAAATCATCATGACAACCCTTGCAGGTTTTACCGATTTCACCAACTTGCGCTTTTAAGGAATTCAAATCCTTTGCAGATGTAGACAGTTTGGAAACTTCAGCCAGGAACTTATCAGTAGCCTCTTTATATTTGGCTTGATCAGTCCAAATTTTTGCGTCTGACCTGTGCAATGCACCTTTATCAGTACCTGGACCAAATGAACCGAAAGGCAGGGGGGCTAACAATTCCACCAGATTTGCAGTCTTCACAGCAAAAGCCTGATCATAGGGGCGCTCCCCTTTTGCAATCGCTCCCAAAGCATTGAAATTGCGCCCAATCACGTTAAAAACGGATTGACGATAGCGAATCTCTTCTTCAGGTTTAGGATCCGCCGCATAGGCTCCTTGCACACTTCCCGCAAGTACTACTGCCAAAATAAATTTATACAATACTTTCTTCACTTTAGATTCCTTTATATTTTTTGATTGAAAAGCTTAAATCCAGCTACCTTTCATGAGGGAATATTCTCTTAAATTTGGATAGCCATCTTTACTAGGTAAAAAGCCTATCTACCAACCACTTCAACCCTAGCAGTGACGCCTGACGCAATATCCGTACCACCATTTAAAATCAGTCACTTATAAAAAACCACAACATCCAGAACACTCGCGATGATCAACGCCAAACACTTGGTGTTTAAAATAAAACATTTTCCTTGTTAACCGCTACACACTATTGGCCTGATAAAAGACTTTAAGCTTAATATTTAAATGAGAATAGAAATCAATATTTTTATATTCTGCTGTTTAAAATAGGTCATCAACAAAGTGATTTTTTACATGTTAGATGTTTTGTAAACAACACTCAATTATTCAAATAAGACAATAAATTTAATTCTTATTTTCCAAATAAAAAATTTCATATTCCAATAATAGCAAGGCTTTAATAGCCAAATAAGAAATATTTCAAGCTATACAAATAACAACAAATTATAAATTGGCATATTCCTTGCCATAGTTACGGCACCAATTTTTTATAGATTCTTCAGGGAGTAAAAAATAATGAGTTTGCCGTATCACCACAACAGACCAAGATTGCCAGCATCGTTCCGGCTTTCGAAAATAGTGACTGCTGTTGGGGCAACAATCACCTTCATGGGCTTTCAGCCCGTATATGCGGCAGATGAACCCAGCCTATCCGAACTACAAGCAGAAATTGCAAGGCTTAAGCAAGCGCTGGAAAAAAGCCAGCAAGAGCTAGCCGCACAAAAAACAGGACAGCCACCGGCATCAACAGAACCTCAAGCTCCCCAAGCTCAGCAGGTAGCGCAAGAGCAAGTCGAGCAAGAAGAAGAGCAAGCAGAATTGGGCAGGATCGTGGTCCGCAGTCGCAATAAACTGGAAGCACTGCAGGACGTGCCAATTTCCATCTCGGTTGTCAGTGGACAAGAACTTGACCGCTTTCAAGCCCGAGACCTCGGCTCCATTACACAACGACTGGGAAATATCGCTTGGAACCAAGGCAATGCGCGCACCAGCAGCATTTCCATTCGCGGCCTGGGCCAGCAGGCCCAAACCGACGCAATGGACCCCAGTGTTGGCGTAACCGTAGATGACATATCTTTTGGTTACAATCCATTGTCCAGCTTTGACTTTTATGATGTGGAAGCTGTCGAAGTTGCCCGTGGCCCGCAAGGCACATTGAGGGGGAAAAATGCCAGCATAGGGGCTCTTACCATCACCTCAAGACGCCCTACATTTGAATCCCAACAAAGTTATGCGTTAACACTTGGTGATAATAACCGTGTCATCGGAAATGCGGCCATTGGCGGCACTGTAGTTGAAGATGTCCTAGCATGGCGAGGCGCATTTATGGTGGATAAAGGGGAAGGATGGTATCCCAACGACTATAACCGCGACTTTCGCTTCATGAATAAGGACAATGTTTCCGGCAGGGTGCAGTTTTTACTCACGCCCACCGAGAATTTCAATGCCTTAGTCAAACTGGAGCTGACGCCTAAGCACGAAGAATATTACAATGGATGGACCTTTAAAACGCCGACCCCTTCAACATATAGCGATGGAACAGCCACCCGACTAAATACCGATCCATCTACACGTTTGGCAAGAGACTATTTCCTTCGGCGCGGTGATTTTAATTATGGAGACTGGTTAGAAAAAGGTGTCAACATGGACAACCAGCGGCCATTGGTCACCTCCACTTGGGGCACCTCGGCAGTGCTGAACTGGAATATTGGTGATTTCACCCTCACGTCCATTACGGGTTACAAGAACTTCAGTTTCCAAGCCCGTAACGACGAAGGCACACCCTTTGATATCAGTAAAAATGGCGGCGGGCTGGTAAACCGCCATGATCAACTCAGCCAGGAATTCAGATTGAGCTCCAGCATCGAAGGCCTGGTTGATTACCAGGCTGGGTTGTATTACACCACATGGCGCAATGACTACAGCTCAAACGTTGGTTTTGGCTCTGATGCTGGTGCCTGGTTCGCTAACCCAAACCAATATGGCAGGCTATATGCTTCCTCGGCCGGCAGGGAATTGATGCAGGACTCATTGAGCGGACTGGAACATGACACCGCTCAAGACATCCATACCAAGAGTACCGCTGTGTATGGTCAAGCCAACTGGCATGTCAGCGAGCCACTCACTGTGACTACAGGACTCAGACTAACCCTGGAGGATAGATCCAATAGTTCTGGAAAGAACATAAAAAACCAAGGCTTTGGTTCAGAGCTCAACCCTTACGAGGTTAATGGAATAGCTCTTGGTGGTTTTAATTCTACAACATCAGGCACTCTATTCGAAGAAGATGTAATCAATGGAATTCCAGACCAAATGGCATTTGCAGATGCAAGCCATATTGGCTATGTGAACCTAGCAGATCCGGCTCAGGCAGCATTGGCAAACGCTACAGCCCAAAGATATTTTGGTGTAGATTATGGCCAGTTGACTGGATCCCAGGCTCAGTTGATTGCTGATGCAAAATCCATTCGTCAAAGTAATCTTGGTATTGTCTATAACAAAACCAAAGCTGAAACCTTCAGAAAACTGCAACCAACCCTGTTATTGAGCCCAAGCTACCGGTTCCATGATAACCTCACCGGCTATCTAACTTTGCAATATGGTGAAAAAGCAGGCGTTGCCCAAGTAGTGAATGGTTTTGATAATCAGGTTAAGCCCGAGAAAACTATTTCATATGAGGCGGGCATTAAATCCGTGCTGTTGGATAACACGCTGACATTCAATGCCAATCTGTTCTTGACCGACATCAAGGATTATCAGCAGAGAGTGCTGATCGAGGATGCATATACAACCCAACGTAATGATGATGGGCAACAATACTATACAGAAGCCACTGGCAATGCAGCAAAAGTACGATCCTATGGAGTTGAAATTGACGGCTTCTATACCGGTATCCAGCATACGACATTGCGTTTTGCAGGAGCTTACAACAATGCCAAATACCGGGATTTCAAAAACAGCGCTCTCCCTCCTGAAATCAACAATCAATTACCACAATACAGTGCAGCTCAAGGAGGGTCGCCATTCCGTGACGTATCGGGTGAAAATCTACCAGGGGCCTCGAAATTTAGCTTAAATCTTGGGGCAGACTTCCACTATCCCGTCTTTTCAAATGCAGAGCTCCACAGCAGCCTCAATGTTGCATACAGAAGCCGTTTCAACTCAGATGTAACACTTTCTGACTATGGCTGGGTTGATGCCCACACCCGGGTAGATTTCGCTATTGGTCTTGGTAGACGTGATCGAAAGTTTGATGTCACCTTGCTTGTGAAGAATCTGTTTGACAATGACACATCGCTGACTCGCACATGGAATACCTATGTACCGGCTATTCCTCGTTGGATTGGCGTTATGTTCACTAGCGACCTCTAATTTGTAATGAAATAATCTAATTGCTTTTAGATCAATTAACGGACTCTTTCGGGAGTCCGTTTTTATTTCACCATTAGAACTAAATGTTTATTTTTTAACAACCAAATATACCAATTACTGCTTTTAATTAATCACTAATAAAAGGATAACCCTGTTTATTCTTCATTTATTTTTCATCCAATAAATATAACCACCTGTATTTTAATAACAATTAAACCCGGATAGTTATCGCAAAAATATTGGCATGATTTCTGCTGTTGTCTATATGCATTTTTAATATAACAATCAGGGATAAAATTTAAATGAAGAATAAAATAACGGCACTATCTCATTTTCATTCGTATCATCTCACCCTTCGTTTTATATTTTTAACTCTCAGAAATTTCATTTTAGCGATTAGCGCTATTTTTATTTTAAGCCTTAGCAATCTATATGCAGCTGATGAAAGCTCTCTATCCGAACTTCAAGCGGAAAATGCACGTATACAGGCAGAAAATGCAAGGTTGAAAGAGGAGTTGGAAAAAAGCCGCCAAGAGCTTGCCACTCAAAGGGGAGAGACTGCTGCCCCGGTCAACGCTACCGCTCCCACGTCGGCTCCAGAACAGGTTGCTCAGGAAGAAAATGCGGAACTAGGTAGAATTGTAGTGCGGGCACAGAGTCAACTGGAACTTGTTCAGGACGTCCCGCAATCCATCTCAGTAATTTCTGGCGCAGAACTTGATCGCGAATTGGGTTTTGATCTTGGCGCTATCACAAGGCGTGCAGCTGGCATCCAGTTCAACCAAAACAACACGCGAGGCGCTTCTCTGTCCATTCGTGGTCTTGGTAAACGCGCCTTTACAGAAACACAGGACCCCAGCGTAGGCCTGGTAGTCGATGGTGTTCCATATGGCCTGACACAATTAGGCAATTTCGACTTCTATGATATAGACAGTGTGGAAGTCTCACGCGGACCACAAGGTACTCTGGGCGGTCTAAATTATAGTGCTGGTGGTGTTGCCATCAGAACCAAACGTCCGTCATTTACACCTTCAGCTGATTATCAATTGGTGTATGGTATACGTGACACAGTCATTGCAAAAGCCAATTTGGGCGGCGCAATTGTAGACGATGTATTGGCCTGGCGCGGTTCCTTCATTGCAGATCGTGGCCGTGGTTTCTATGATAGCGACTATGACTCGAACTACAGCTTTTATAACCGTAACCGCTTGGCCGGACGGGCGCAATTCCTGCTGACTCCTACCGAGAACCTCTCTGCCCGCTTCAGTTTCGATCTTGAACCCGAGGCGCCACAGGTAGAGAACGGCTTGACTGTCAGAAAAGATCAACCCTATCGCTTTGCCAATGGCGCGCTAACTGATCCGAATGGAACACAACCTCGTGCCAAGTTAGCTGGCTTTTACAACAGCGCAGGTACCGTTTTTACCCCTGGACGAGCATGGTTTGAGAATCGCACTTATAGCGCTAATGGCAGAATTAATGACCCATATACATACAATGATTATATCAATAACAACAGACTATTGCAGAACGAGAATCAAGGCCAGACTGTCTCCAACAGAGGCGCTTCAGCAGAGATCAATTACTTAATTCCTGGTCACACATTGACATCCATTACCGGCTGGAGAAGCTATACCTTCGATGCCCACAATGACGAAGGTACTCCATTCGATATAAGCAAGAACGGCGGTGGTGGTGTTGACTATCGGCAATATACCCAGGAGTTCAAGATTGTTTCCGACCCGGGAGAAAAGATCGATTACACCGCCGGGTACTTTGGTATGAAGACGGAGGACTCGATTACCTCCAAAGCTGGCTTTGGTGCTGACGCTGGCGCCTGGTTTGCTACTGATCCTCAGTATGCGGCTCTGGAAAGAAATGCTGGAATTAACCGCGGTTCAGGTTTGGCCCTACTCAGAGACTCGCTGAATGATGTTTACACCATAGGAGATACAAGAGTAGATACGACTCATAATGCAATTTATGGTCAAATCAACTGGCATTTGACCGAAAAACTCGATTTGCTCACTGGCCTGCGTATTACGCATGAAGACCGCACCACACAAGACACAAGAATTTTATCTGCCAGTGGTTCAGGCTCGGAACTAAACCCGGTATCGGTTCGTGGTGTCAATTTAGGTGGCTTTGCTTCAGAAAATTTCAATCAAAAAGTGCTAACGATCCCAGGTGATCCTACTAGTGAAATTGATATTAGTGGTCAACTAACTGGAGCTAATTCCACTGAGCAATTGCAATTAGCAGATAGCGTTGCAAATAAATTTTTTGGTGTAACAGTAGATCCGGCCAACCCTGGAGCAGCATACAATGGCTTAGACCCTGAGCAACAAAGGCAAATCGCCGCAGCAAAAGCAATCCGCGCCAACTCTATCGGGCAGCTTAACAATGGTGTAAAGAGCACTTATCGTGATGTGTTGGTCACAGCAGTTGTCACTCCCACTTATAAAGTTAATGATAATTTTTCGGCCTACACATCTTTTCAATATGGCGAAAAATCCGGTTCGGCACTTAATGTCAATTTTGTATCGGCAAACGTAAGGCCTGAAAAAACCAATGCCTATGAGATTGGTTTCAAGTCGAACTGGCTAAACGACACACTGAACCTCAATGCCAACCTTTTCTACATGGATATTCGTGACTACCAGGCTGCAATCCGCGCGGTTGATGAGTTCGCAACACAAACTAATATTGACAATAATATTGACAATCCTATTGTTTATGCCACAGTACAGGGAAACATTAAGCGAGCAAAATCTCAAGGCCTGGAACTGGATGCATTTTACTCCGGCATTCCCTACACCACAGTCAGGTTTGCCGGTGCATATACAGATGCAAAATACATAGATTTCAAGAATGCGGCATACCCGGATGAGCTCAACTATCTTCAGTCTACCCAAGGGCCTTTCACGGATCAAAGCGGACAAACGCTTCCTGGTGTCTCCAAGTGGACATTCAACGTAGGTGCTGAATATTCCCGCCCGGTATGGGGAAGTAGAGTCTTCCATGCGAGTTTCAACACAAACTATCAGAGTAAATATAACAACACTGATACAAACTCCAGCTATGGATGGATAGATCCACTAGCTCGTACTGATATATCAATTGGTCTGCAGCTCAGTAAACAGTTTGATCTCAGCCTGGTTGGACGAAATATATTTAATGATCGCTCGCATGAAGAAGGTTGGTTAAGTTACTCTCCATACCCCTACCCTCGCTGGATAGGCATAAGCTTTAGCGGAAAAATGTAAAACAGATTTTTCTCTTATGGACCTTGGTAATATACTTCCAAGGTCCTTCTTCTTAATATTTATATTGGATTTAACTATGCTTGTTAGAAATCATCATATCGGTAGTTTTATGAACATCCTCTGCAAACTCGTTGCTATTTCGGCTATATCTGTTTACAGCTTTAATCATATTGCCGAAGCCGGTACCTTGGCAGATGGAAAATGGGCATCAGCCAAATGCGGCCCTCGCCCAATCGCGCCTGCCTTAGACTTAAATAATGAAGATGCCTATAACAAAAGTGTAAGCGCTGTGAATGCCTATCGGGAACAAGTAAAACCGTACCTGGATTGTATAGTAGAAGAAGCTAATGCCGATATACAAGCAATTAACAACCAAGCGAGGAATGAGCAATTAGCCATACAGGAAGCTAACAATCAAATTGTGGAAGATGCAAAAACTGCCAGTGAAAAATTCAAATAATTTCAAACCGCGTATTATGGTAAAACGAGCACATAAAAAAGGCCCTTTAAGGGCCTTTTTCATAATCTTGAGAGAGAACTAAAGGTTAGTTACTTGCACTCTGGGACTTTCCAACAAATGCTTCCAGATCGCCCAAATTAACTACACCAGGACCATGCAAGGCCGCAATCTTGTCTACATCTAGCTTCAAACGCTTGATATTGTCATACAAGTTCACTGAGTATGGGTTAATACTCGCTGGAGCCGGAACACCAGCCGCCAATGGTGTGTAAGCATCGGCTTCCACAAGTATCTTTTCTGCAGGTAGATACACCAAGACAAATGCATCATTGTGACCGCTATTCTTGATGGCATGTACCTCAATCGTACGTTGACCATCTGTCAGCACATGCTTATCGGAGAATGCAGAAAATTTAGCCGGCTTGTTTGATTGCGCTAAGCGATCAGGACTGATTGTATGTTTGTTTGCCCAGACTTTTTCGTAATATGGCTTATTATCCTGATGGGTAACGATAGTAGCGCCCTCTGCAGCGAAAGTGCGCACACCACCAGAATGATCAAAATGATGATGAGTGTTGACCAAGTAACGTATAGGCTTATTGGGTACTAGCTCCTTGGCCTTGGCAATTACTGCCTCTGACCGCGCCTCATTCAGAGGGCCTTCTACAATAACCAAATGATCCTTCTGGTCAATTAACACACTATGATGCGTACCGCCTCTGAGGTAGTAAACTCCAGGTGCGAGCTCTTCTGAAGTTACAGTAATAGCCGGAGCATTGCTGGCCTCTGCAGGCACGTCAATCTGCACATTAGGGTTTGCCGTTACAGACGAGACCTTGAGGTCAAGCACCGGATAGCCGCCCTGCTTACGTGTAATATGCGTTGGGAAAGAAATTCCGTTGAAATCTTTATAATCAGAATAGGCGTAATCAATTTCCGTATCGCCCAACACAGGGTTATCAATCCACGTTTGCACGCGCTCTACTTGGTTCTTTGCATTGATCGTGCCTACGTAACGATTTTTACCCACGCTGAAGGTCACCTTGGAGCCGCCCTTATATGACTCCGAAACAGCATTATGGGCTGCCGCAGCTTTCAGAAACCCTTGTGGCGTTGCCCAGATTTCGGCCGTGCGTTCCTCGATCTGTAGTGGCTGTGGTTGTACTGTAGGCGCATTGCCCCCAGGTGGAGTCGCCAGATTCCAAGCCACCTTACCGCTCACATATTGATCCGGTTTCTGCTCGACGGGGGCAGGCCTGACACGGCCTGATTCCACAACTTGCTTACGCGTAATTTGAACTCTAGCAGCGGACTGGTCGTAATTAATGGCAGCGTTATAGCTGCTAACATCAAATGGCGGCCATGGAGACTTGGGATTGGGTGCTTGGCCAAACTGATACCAGCGCCCAGTACCAGTGAATGCAATGGATTGAATTTTGCTGGCACCAAGCGCATCACTCGCTTCCTGCAGCGTACCCGCAGCCAAGCAATAGGTTGGAATCAGGCCCAATGAAAAAAGTACGGTTGGCAGTGCTATTGCATTTTTCCAGTTAATCGAGTGGAAATAAGCTGACATATTGTCTCCCTTGAAGGTTATTTAAAAATCACGCTTAATTAACCTTGGATATTCAGCAAATTACACACCAGATATAGCACTTTGTTTTTTTCAAAACGCCTTCTACATAAAAAATACAAGGCATTGATATATTTATGTTTTTAAAGAGTATAAAGAAGCCAAGAACTCATCTTCGCATTCTTGAATCACATAACATGTTGCAAATGAAACCAGCCACAAACAGTACTGTTGTATTCACATCACTTTTTTGCCAAGCGCAATTCCTGTTGACCTAAATGAGTTCACATTTAGATTCGCATGTACATTTAATTGCCAAGCAAAACACCTGAGCAAAGCTAAAGCACGCTAGTTTTTTCCAGGAATTGAGTCAGCATTGATCCGAGCAGGCATTTCTTTTCTTTTATGGAACCTTTTGTAGATGAAATTCAAAGATGGAAGTGCTACTAGATGGGTGTAAGAACGAAACTTGCTTAGACTTATTAATATCGGCATTTTATTTTTACAATACATTAAAATTATTTCTGCTTATCAGTATTCAATATATGGAAACCTCACAAAGCACTATTAGCTATTCACCAGCCAATGTCGTTTACGATCAAGATTTCGTTGTAGTCTACCAAGCACTGGATAAAGAGCTATGCCGTTCCGTCGTCGATCTTTTCGATCAAGATGAAAGCAAATGGCGAGGGAAAATAGCCGGGGCAGCTGGAAATGGTTCCTATGAAGAGGAAACCAAGAGCTCTTGGGATTTGGAAATACTCAATAAAGGTATTTGGCAGGATATTTTTCAGGCCATTCATCTAAAGATTGAAGCCTGCATGTCTCACTACCTATCAAAAAGTCCAGTTTTACAGTCATTCGATTTGCAGGTCACTGGATATAAAATTCAAATGTATCCGAAAAATGAAGGCTATTTTCGTTGGCACGCTGACTCAGTGGGAAAGCATAACGGGAATAGGGTAGTAGCTATGGTTTTGTATTTGAATGATGTGGGGAAAGGCGGAGAAACCGAGTTTTTCCATCAAGGGATAAAGATTTCTCCCAAAGCGGGCTATCTTGTGTTATTCCCAACAGGATGGAATTACATGCATTGCGGACATATGCCAGAATCCAACGCCAAGTACATTATTCAGACTTTTATCGCAGTCAAGGACTGATCGATAAAGATATTAGCAATTCTTATCTGGTTACCTGGCTTGCTTAATAAAACGGTCTTGATCGATTGAAGCTAGAGGAAAGATATCGTGCAATTTTAAGTAACATCAGCGTAAAGTCATTACGCTGATGTTTTATTGGATGATTAATTAGTCTTTGCCCTTGAAGGCATCATGGCAAGTTTTGCATGTACGAGTTACTTTGCCAAATTGAGCTTTCACCGCAGAGGAATCTGCCGTGGGAACAATTTTTGCCAGCTCTGCAGCCTCCTTGCTGAAACTGAGTGACAGCTCAGCAAACCGTTTGCTATCCTTAAAAACCTCAGGCTTAGCACTTGTTTCATGCCATCCTTTGCCTTGTTCCGTTCCTGGCACGAATAGGGTCTCAATCCCAGAGTCTGCAATCCCAGCAAGCGCATTGGCTGCTGCGACTGCTTCATCCTTGTCATACTGCCCCTCCAACGCTGCCTTTAGCCTAGCAACATTCCATTCCGCCACACGGTAGGCAGATTGGCGCCACTGGATGAGTTTTTCAGGTTTGGCCGTCGGCGCAGCAATCACGATGGTTGAAATCACTGCAAGATTAATTGCCAGCAATGGCAATAATACAAACTTTGTAAAGCTCTTCATTAAGCATTCTTTCATAGCCTATCCTCTCGCTATCATGCACGCTTGGGATATTTAAATGTCATTATTTTTACTTGGCACGGCCAGTATACCCTTGCGCAAGGGTTGGGAATTTATAAGCAGACCCACGCCCGACAATATAGAAAGTACGCTTGTCCTTACCTGCAAAAGCAATGTTTTGTGCTTTCTTGGGTAACACTATATTGCCCAGAAATTCACCCTTGGAAGTAAACACCTGGATACCGGTGTTAGCTGCAACATATAACCTGCCCTCTGAATCCACAGCCAACCCATCGGCCCCACTAGATGGGCCGTTTTCAGTCGTTTGCAAGGCATCTTCCAGCTTGGCAAAATTGCGTTTATTGCTAACCGAACCGTCTGCTGCCACATCGAATGCAATCACATACTCGCCAGCGGTATTGGCAACATACAAGACCTTTTCGTCAGGGCTCAGCTGGATGCCATTGGGACGCTTGATTTCGCTATCAATTAGCAACAATTCTCCGCTCGGCTTAATGTAATAAACTGCTGGTTGGGTCGGCGATTGCCCCGGCTTCAGAGGTCCATTGATGCCCGGATCGGTAAAGTAAACCCCGCCTTTTTTATCTAGCACAAGGTCATTTGGCCGATTAAGAGGTTTACCATTATATTTTTCTGCCAGGATTTTGGTCTTTTCTGCAGGATGAATGATGCCGACACGAGGCTTCAACGTCTGCACCGCATAAAGCTCGCCACTGGGGCTCAAGGCAAGACCATTAGCACCATTACTATCCGCAATGTAAGTGGTCACATTTTCATCTTCATCAATACGAGTAATGCGGTTTGCCTGAGTCTCGGTAAAGATCAAGCTGCCATCTGGAAGGCCAATCGGCCCCTCTGTACCTGTAAAGCCATCCTTAATCAAGCTTATCTTCACTCCCCCTGCCACAACCCCGGGAATAGCAGGTGTTACTGGATCATCATCCGCCCATGCATCAGTCCCTATAGTGACAGCCGTCACTACAGTTCCAGCCATTAACAATGCTCTCAACCATTGTTGCTTTACAGCGAAATTAAATTGCATTATTTCTCTCCTCTTGCATTAATCTGCATCCGACACAACGACACAAAACCAATAATTGATTCATACCGTTACATCGAAGATATATATTCAGCCAAGGCTTCAATTTCTTCATCCTTAAGCAATTTCGCCACCATATTCATTACGCCACCCGGACTATTAGCCCGATCTCCCGAACGCCATTTCAAAAGTTGCTCGCGCAAGTAGAGTTTGTGCTGCCCGCCAATCGTAGGAACACTTTCCTCCCCTGCGTAGCTACCTTGCCCTGAGGAGCCATGACAGCTAGAACATGCAATAAGGGCACGCCTCATATCTCCATTGGAATAAATCTTTTCAGCAACTTCAATGGCTTTTCTTTGCTGAGCGCGCACTCTCTCCCGGCTAGCAAAATAAGCCGCAATATCGGTTAAATCCTCATCGGAAATACTGCTTGCGACAGCATTCATCACATGATGCTGACGGGCTCCTGAACGAAAATCCCGGAATTGCTTGATGATGTAATCCGCATACTGTCCAGCAAGGCGTGGATATTCAGCACTGCTGCTATTGCCTATCTCCCCATGGCATCCTTGACACAGCTCTTCCCGGGATTTTATTTTTCCTGCCTCTGAATTCCCCGAACCAATGCGGTCAAGAAGCTCATATTCATCTTGAGAATCTGCCTGCACAAAATGAGAGAATGTAAGCGATAAGCCAAAAAAAACTACACAAAACCTAAATATCACGTGACCTACCTACTTCTCCTGAAATTCATCAAGGCTTTTTAGGCAAGCCCTTCACGGCAGCCAAACTCTGTACCGACTCCAGCGCACGTTCTACATTTTCTGCAGGTGCAATACCTCCGACAGTGTTACCAATCTTGCCGTCGGTCTTAATGATGAAAGTGGTACGCTCAGCGAATCCGTGATCTATTTCCTTGCCTCTTGTATCTTTTCTACCAGGGGATGCTTCACGAACATTCAGCTCATATGCTTTGGCAATCTTGCCTCCGGCATCAGAGGCAACAGGGAATTTACCAGCACAATAATCGGGATCGGCAGAAAACTCATTGAGACGTTCTATGCTATCAAGCGACACCCCAATAATCGTAGCCCCTGCAGCTGCAAACTGCTCGTGCTTTTCAGCAAACGTATGTGCTTGTACATTGCATCCACCAGTGTAGGCTGAAGGGTAGAAATACACGACAACCGGCCCCTTTTTCAGCGCCTCCTTGAGAGAAAAATTGAAGCTCTTGCCATCCAATGAAGCTTGCGCCTGAAAATCAGGAGCAACATCGCCTTCCTTCAGTGCAGCACTTGCAGAAATGCTACCTAGTCCAAGCAATAACCATAAACTGCTGGCAATAATTTTTTTCATAAAAGTTCCGGATAAGTTTTGAGAATTAATCGTCAGTTTTGTATATCTTGTGGCAAGCCTTGCAGGTTTTGGCTAGTGCGACGGCAGACTCGGAAGCAACATCAAAGTTTTTGGCATCCAGCGCCTTTACAATTTCCGTAAGGTAGGTACGACTGTCCTTAGACCAATCAACGGCATCAGCAGCATCGCCTTTCCTCACATAAAAGTCTTCGACATCCTTAAACATTGCCTCCAACTCTACTGCTTCTGATCTTGCAGTAGCTGCATCCTGAAGAGAAATGTTAGAAGCCATACTCTTTTGTATGTCTTCTATGTCCTGCATGAAATCTCCCTCAATCTCATCCAATGCGGCAACAACTGATCCCGCAAGCCCCATAAATATTATTAGGGGCAATAACAACTTACGCATTTATAAATTTCGCTCTGCTATTGCCGGAAACACTTCTAAAGCTAAATCCCGGGATTAAAAAAACTGCGCGAGCCTAACCTAGGAAAAAACTAGTATTAGCTCGCGCTACTTACAAGACCTTAATTAATAAAATTAATTAGACCAGCAGTTCCTTGATCACCTGACCGTAGACTACTGTTGGGCGCTCAGAGCGTCCGTTGTGAAGGAAAGTAGTTTTGAGGTGATCCAAACCGAGCAGTTGGAGTACGGTCGCGTGCAGATCATAGGTATCCATGGTTTGATCACCCACTGCCTGCAAGCCAACTTCATCTGTCTGACCAAATGTAGTGCCAGCCTTGATGCCACCGCCTGCCAACCATTGGGTATAACCCCATGGGTTATGGTCGCGCCCAGTACCACTTTCACCATAAGAAGTGCGGCCAAATTCCGACGCCCACACAATCAACGTGGAATCCAACAAGCCTCGGGCCTTGAGGTCAGCCAGTAGGCCGGCAATAGGCTTGTCTACCGCCTTGGCATGAGCACCATGGTTATCTTCCAAATCCTGGTGGGCATCCCAATTTCGCCTATCCCCTGCACCTATTGCTGGCCCAGACACTACTTGGATGAATCGCACACCACGTTCAACCAAACGGCGCGCCCGCAACATATTGGTTCCATAATCCCGGGTGGCTTCTTCATTAAGACCGTACAACTCTTTTGTTGCATCGGATTCTTTACTTAAATCAACCGCTTCAGGTGCGGCAGATTCCATGCGGTATGCCAACTCATAGGCATTTAACCTAGCCTTGAGCTCGGTATCACCTGGATAAAAACCGCTATGATGCTCATTTAGACGCTTCAGAAGATCCAAGTTATCTCGCTGTTGCGCCTCTGCAATCAACTCAGGCCGGTCCAAATGCAAAATAGGTGAAGGACCTGGTCGGAAGGCAGTCCCTTGGTATACGGCGGGCAAGAAGCCCGAGCTCCAGTTTACCGAACCACCTGTAGGCTCTCTGTCTCCAGAATATAGCACCACATATGCTGGTAAATCTGAATTAGCTGACCCTAATGCATACTGTATCCAAGCCCCAAGGGATGGGCGTCCAGGATTGAGATCTCCGGTGTTCAGCTTGAGGATTGAAATATCGTGTGTAGCACCAATAGTTACACTTGACTTGACGAATGCAATCTTGTCCGCATGCTGAGCCAAATTAGGCAACAAATCGGAGAACCAAGCACCACTCTCGCCATGCTGTTTCCAAGTACGGTTCGAAACATATAGCTTTTCTGCCCCACCCCGAGTACTGGTTTTAATCCCCTTGAGGAAAGAGGCCGGAATTGGCTGACCAGCAAGCTTTATCAAGTCTGGCTTGTAATCATACAAATCAATTGTGCTGGGAGCACCATCCATATGCAGCCAGATTACTGACTTTACCTTGGCTGGGAAATGGGTTGCCTTTGGAGCCAACGGATCGCCCAACGTAGCTGCATTGGCAACCGTGGCCAACATACCGCCACCAGGAAGAAGACCGCTTAATGTAATACCCCCCAAACCATAACCGGCCTTAATCAAAAAATCACGCCGCGAATTCTTACTCATAATGATGGTTCCTTTAAGTTTTAGTATTCAATGCTAAAGAAGCTTGCAATCCCAGCGACTAGAAGCGATAGCTAAATTCATTGGAGTTAGCCACGGTATGAACTAAGTCCACAAAAGCCGAGGCGCGAACTGGATCCAACGGCTGATCTCCTTTGAGGCCTACAGGTACGGCCAATGCCAACTTTCCGTCTGAATCTTTCAGCTTGGACTGGATCGTTTTCTCATGATTTTTCAGAAAACCGGCCAGAGTTGCTCTTTCAGCCTTATCCGGTTTGCGCGCAAACAAGATCTCGTAAAGCTTATCAAGCTGAGCACTTTCATCTGCACCTACCTCACTGATGACCCTGCCCGCAAGCGACTGGGACCATCCAAACACAACATTGCTATTCACCAGCGTCAGTGCCTGCAAAGGCGTTGTCGTCACGTCACGCTTACTATGGGCCTGCTGCGGTGAGGCCATATCGAATGTAGAGAGCAATGGATACGGTACGCTACGGCGAGTAAAGACATAGATACTCCGGCGATTCCAATCCCCTTTATCTTCCGACACCTCCCAAAAAGCACCCGCATTCAAGTTCGTCGGTACAGGCGGCATAACGGCAGGCCCGCCAATTCGGTCATCCAACGTACCAGAAGCCACTAAAAGGGAATCACGAATCTGTTCTGCATCCAGGCGCTTACGCGGAAATACTGCCAGCAATTTATTTTCCGGATCAGCCTTATAAATATCTTCACGATAATCAGAAGATTGACGGTAGACGCTGGAAAGAAGGATTTCCTTATGTAGCTTCTTGACGCTCCAACCCTGCTTCACGAAGCTGTCAGCCAGATAGTCCAACAACTCAGGATTGTTGGGTTTTTCACCCGCACGACCAAAGTCACTGACGGTACGAACGATCCCCGTCCCAAAATATTGGTCCCATACGCGGTTAACAAATACCCGAGCGGTCAACGGATTGGTTGGACTTACAATCCAGTTGGCCAGCGCAGTACGGCGACCAGAGGAGAATCCTGTCGGCACGATGACAGGTTTTTCACTTGTGATGGCTGCAGGGAATGCTGGTTGTACTTCATCAAGAGGGCGCTCATGATTGCCACCAAAGAATACATAACTTGGCGGCGCATCTTGATATCCCAATTCGGTCATTGCTGAAATGGTATTCGAACCCCTCTTTGGCTTGAGTTTGTCAAGCTTCTTCAACTCGGCGGTTAATTTTTTATATTCCAGCCATTTTTCAGCATGCTCTTTAATATGCTCAGGACTATCCTTATTCTCGCCCGTCACCCGTAGATAACCCCCGAAGTCCTCCTCAGTTGTCACATTTGCCAACCGATGATGAACCCAGCGATCTGTCGCATTCCATTCGCTCTTTGGCTTAAAAATGGATTCCCGGCTATCTGTTAAGTAGCGCTCTCTATGATATTGCTCTGCCGCAGCTCTTATTGGTTCAATAACGGCTGCACGTTTTTCCCGAAGCTCCTTGGTTGCTGCTTCCCACTTTGCAAGGTCTTGCTCATATTGAATTTCGACCGGGCCTTTAGGGGCAGGAATATTCTCAACCAAATTCACATTGGCAAAGAACGAATGCAAGGCAAAGTAATCTTTCTGGGTGATTTTGTCAGACTTGTGGTTGTGGCATCTCGCACACTCAAGCGTCGTACCCAATATTGCAGTACCTATCGTATCGGTAATATCTGTCGCAATTTGATATTTACGCTGGATCAAATCACGTGAATTTTTATTATCAGGAAAACCTGCCAGAAACCCAGTAGCAATCAATGCATTATTATCACCAGGGTACAGCTCATCACCAGCCAACTGTTCTTTAATGAAGCGATCATAAGGCTTGTCTTCATTAAACGAATTAATGACATAATCCCGATAACGCCACATATTCGGACGAGTATAATCATTCTGGAAACCAGTGCTATCGGCATAGCGCGCCAAATCCAGCCACTTACGCGCCTGGCGCTCCCCGTAACGAGGAGAGGAAAGAAGACGATCCACTAATTTTTCATAAGCATCGGGCGATTTGTCATTTACAAACGCCTCAACTTCAGCTGTCGTCGGAATTAATCCCCAGGCATCTAAGGTTGCCCGGCGGATATAAGCAGCACGTGCTGCTTCCGGCGAAGGCTTGATACCTTTTTCTTCCAGCTTCGACAGCACAAACGCATCAATGGGAGTACGCACCCATTTCTTTTGCTGCACCTCTGGCGCACCAGAGTTAGCTACGGGCTGCCAAGACCAGTCCCGATTTGCTGCTGAGGATTTATTTGCTGTCGACTTGGCCTGCGCACCCTCCGGTGCATCAACTGCATATACAGCAGAGCTACTCAATAGCATTGCCAAAATCAAGCACCTGACATTATTTTTCATTGGACGACCCTTACGTAAACGGATAATCAGCAATTCGGTTATTCGAACTGCCAAAACTAAATCGCCCAATTAATCAGCATTTATTGTGCCAGAATTAGAAATATGCCAAAAAATAAAATAACACCATGTTTTTTATATAAAAATTATAGCCGCCATATTATCCACCACATTGCCTTCTGCGGAAAAATGCTGCCGTACCAACAGAGCGACTTTTTACTGTTGTCAAAAATACAGCTAAAAAATATTCATGCTCCATCAATTTAAATTTCAACAGATGATTAATAATCAACAATAAATTCGTCAAAGTGTTTCAAATAAAACACTTTACGATCCTCTATCGCCACCATAGCTAGACAAATCAACAACAACCGTCAGGAACAATATTTGCTAGTCACCTCCGTCCTTCACAATAATTTAGGGACAATTAAATTCTTTAACTTTTAAAGAACAAATAAAGAAACGTCAGGATTCGGTTTAATTATGTGGATAGTCAATATTGCACTGCGCCGCCCATATACTTTTTTAGTCGCGGCACTACTTATTGTTCTGTCCACGCCTTATGTGCTACGCAATATGCCAGTAGACATATTTCCGAACATTCACATCCCTGTTGTTGCAGTGACATGGACATATACCGGTTTGTCTGCCAGAGAAATGGCTGACCGAGTTACCAACCCGACCTTACGCGGGCTTAATCAAACTGTAGAAGATGTAGAGCGCACAGAGTCTGTTTCACTTTCCGGGTTATCCATCAGCAAGATTTTTTTTCAGCAGGGCACTGATATTCGGTCAGCAATGACTCAGGTGTTGTCAAATGTCACCACGGCACAAAGATCGATGCCACAAGGCATGCAACCAGCCCAGGTAGTTCAATATTCCGCAACAGATTTACCACTTATCCAGCTTGGACTTTCCAGTGAATCAGTATCTGATATTGACATCGGCGAGGCGGTGAATAACATCTTGCGTCCCAGCTTGTTGAAGATTCCTGGCGTGACAATGACCTTTCCATATGGGAATCGTGGTCGGCAAGTAGCGGTCAATATCGACAATGCGACATTAATGGCACAGGGTTTAACGCCTGCTGACGTCAGCAATGCAATTGCCGACCAGACCCTGATTTTGCCTACCGGCACAATCAAGTTGGGAGAGAGTCAATATGATGTAAGTCTAAATGGCGCCATTTCAAGCATCCCCAGACTGGGCGATGTACCGATTCGCACAATAAACGGCAATACAACCTATGTGCGTGATGTTGCACAGGTGCGTGACGGCTCTAGTCCATTTACAAATATCGTGCGACAGGATGGTGAGCGAGGCATTCTGGTCTCTGTGTTGAAAAGAGGCGGTGCTTCATCCCTCGATATAGTCAATAGCGTCAAGGAAGCATTACCCAAAGTGATGGAGTCTCTTGAGGACATTAACCTCAAGACGATGTTTGACCAATCACTGTTTGTAAAAGCGGCAATTGGTAACGTTGTATTTGAAGCATTAATTGCTGCAACGTTAACCGCAACGCTGATTCTGCTTTTTTTAGGTAACTGGCAGACAACGGCAATCATTGCAATTTCCATTCCATTATCCATCATGTCTTCACTCATCGTGCTCCACCTGATTGGTGAAACGATTAATCTCATGACATTAGGTGGTTTGGCACTCGCCATTGGTATATTGGTCGATGATGCCACGGTCGAGATCGAGAACGTGGAAAGGCATATGCATATGGGCAAGCCTCCTCACCAGGCAATTCTTGACGGTGCAGCAGAAATTGCCGTTCCTGCCTTTGTATCGACGTTATGTATTTGTATCGTGTTTGCCCCCATGTTTTTCCTGGAAGGAATTACTCGCTATTTGTTCGTCCCGATGGCTGAAGCAGTGATCTTCGCAATGCTGGCCTCATATATCCTTTCGCGCACCTTAGTGCCTACCCTCGTCATGTTTATGATGACGGCAAAGAGAAAAAACCAGCGTGCCGGCAACTTAAAAATTCTGGCTGGATTGCACTTTAAATTCAATCAAGGCTTTGAGGCACTGCGCCGTCATTACATCAGCTTGTTGGGAGCGCTGCTCAATAGACGCCGTCAATTCGGCTTCTTGTTCATGCTGTTTTGCGTGCTTTCCTTGGGACTATATCCACTGCTAGGTCAGGACTTGTTTCCTCAAGTGGATGCTGGGCAGATTCGCCTCCATATACGTGCCCCATCTGGAACGCGGATAGAAGAAATGCCAAAGTTGGTAGATAGGATTGAGCAAGAAATCCGGACTGTTATCCCCAATTCCGAGATCGGGAATATACTGGATATCGTCGGTGGACCGTATTCACCTCGCAATACCTTGTTTGGCAATGCGGGAACAGTGGAGTCCTCAGACGCCGAGATAATGCTCTCTTTGAATAATTATAAGAAACACCCTACTGAGAATTATATTTCAGAGCTGAGGAAAAACCTGCCACGTGTATTTCCTGATATAGAGTTTTTCTTCCAGCCCGCAGACCAAGTTAGCCAGACGCTCAACTTTGGCATTCCCGCCCCTATCGATATCTTGTTCAAGGGCAATAAAATCGAGGAAAACACTGCGATTGCTAATCGCTTCAGCAATAGGTTACGAGAAATTCCGGGAGTGGTTGATGCCCATGTTCATCAACGATGGAGTAAACCCGTCTTAACTCTGGAAATGGATAGAGCAAAGCTGCATCAATTGGGTCTGACAGCAAATGATGTCGCAAGAAACTTGATGATATCCCTTAGCGGCAGTATGCAGACTTCACCGATATATTGGCTAAATCCCACCAATGGCAATACTTACAACATTGGGGTAAATACCTTAGAAACCGATTTTCCTAGCATAGATGCATTACTGAGAATTCCCGTTAAAGGCGCTGATAATAGTGAAACTCAATTATTGGGAAATCTGGTCAAAATATCGCGCTCAGCGCAGCAACCTGTCGTATCTCACTATGACGTGAACCAAGTCGTCAATGTATATGCAAGTGTCGAAGGCCGCGACCTGGGTAGCACTAGCCGGGCAATCAATAAACTGGTAGAGGAAACCCGTGCAACACTACCCAAAGGATCTGATATTGAAGTACGTGGTCAAAGCCTGACGCTGGAAAATGCCTTCATCGGTTTGGGCACAGGGTTCATCGTTGCAATTGTATTGGTTTATCTACTGATAGTAGTGAACTTCCAATCCTGGCTTGATGCAGCCATTATCATCACAGCACTTCCCGCAGCTTTAGCTGGCATTGCCTGGACTTTATTCCTTAGCGGTACGACGTTAAGCGTACCAGCATTAACAGGGATGATTATGGCAATTGGTGTAGTCACCGCAAACAGCATCCTGGTCATTTCCTTTGCCCGGACTCAGCTGGCACAAGGAGTGCCACCGATTACTGCAGCGCTGGAAGCTGGTGCCACCCGCTTGCGCCCGGTATTGATGACCGCGTCTGCAATGATTGCCGGGATGCTACCGATGGCACTTGGCCTTGGCGAAGGTGGCGAGCAAAACGCCCCCCTTGGCCGGGCTGTTATTGGCGGACTGCTTTTTGCCACATTATCCAGCCTGCTATTTGTTCCTGTGGTGTTTGCAAGCTTGCATCGTTTCCGCCAATCCAATCAACATCACTCCAACCCACCGCTTGCCGAGCCGACAACACCATGACAGAAATAGAACCCAATTTGCTCGCTCACTCCTCTCCAGACTCAGCGCTCACATTGCGACGCTTTAGTTGGCTATCCTTTTTATTAGTGGCGATCCTGGTGGTCTGCGGGCTGGTTCGTTTTACCCTTAATTCCCGTGAGGCGGCTGCTTTAGAGTCGCAAACACGTGATAGTCTGCAGCGATCCGTCAATTTCATCTATGCAAAACCTGGCAATCTGGTCAATAACATCTCCTTACCTGCGACATTGCGTGGATATAGTGAAGCAGTGCTTTTTGCACGCAGCAACGGATATCTGGCAGCATGGTACAAAACCCTTGGAGACAAAGTTCAGAAGGGAGAGTTACTCGCCCAAATTGAAACACCAGAACAAACGCAAGAGCTTTTGCAGGCTCAAGCCCTGCTTGAGCAAATGCAAGCCAGGCAGGCACTAGCCAAACTTACCCAGGAACGATGGGAAGTATTACGTCAGCGCGAATCCGTCACACAACAGGACTTGGAAGAAAAACGAAGCCTATTGGCGCAAGCCAATGCAGAACTGGAAATTGCAAAAGCCAGTGTCAAGCGTCTGCAACAACTGGAAGATTTCCGTCGCATTACAGCGCCATTCTCCGGCACGATCGTAAGTCGCAATGTCGATGTAGGCGCTCTTGTTAGTGCAGGCACCAATCCATTGTTCACACTCGCGCAAACAGAAAAACTAAGAATCTCGCTTTGGGTACCTCAGGTGTATGCCAATGGCATTAAACAGGGACAAGAAGTAAAGATTCGCCTCAATGAAATCCAGGATAAAACATTTAGTGGCAAGATCGCCCACGTCGCAGGGGCAATCGACCCTGTCACCCGCTCACGGCAAGTAGAAATCCAGCTACCGAATCCTGATGGCAAGCTAATTCCCGGAGCTTTCGCTGATGTTGAGCTAGAGTTAGCCAGCGACATCAAGGCTTTAATCGTGCCTGCTGGGGTCCTGATTCTGGGTAAAGAGCAGCCGCGTATTGCTGTTTTAAATACTGAAAACAAAGTGGAGTTCCACACAGTGAAGCTTGGAAGAGATCTTGGTAAAACTGTCGAAATACTTTCCGGGATCACAAAAGAAGACAAGCTAGTACTCAACCCAGCCGATTCATTAGAAGAAAATGAGATCGTCATCGCGAAAGAACTGGCAGTTCAAGAAGACAAAAAACCAGGCCCAGCAGATAATAAAGAAAAAAATCCCAAGCAGCCTTTGCTATCCGGCCCAGAAGGCAAAGCATCAACATGAACATCAAAGCTTTACTGACCACCGGCCTGTTACTCACAGGATGCGCTGTGGGCCCAGACTACGAGAAACCAGCACTAGACATTCCTGCCAGTTGGCATGAAGGTTGGCATGTGGCTCAACCTCAAGACACACTCAGCAAAGGCAACTGGTGGGAGATTTTTGGCAATGCTGAACTCAACCGGCTGGAAGAACAGGCATTAAACAATAACCAAACTCTCAAGGCTAGTGTTGCCAGGCTGGAACAAGCAAGAGCGCTTGCTCAAATTTCTCGTGGCGCTTACTTTCCAACACTGCAATTCGGCGTAGATGCATCCAGGACCCAGCCTTCAGCCAATCGTCCCAATAACGCCAGGAACACGAGTGTTTCAACCGATATTCAAACGAACATCAATCCCGCATTCATTGCTGCCTATGAAGTTGACTTATTTGGCCGCATTTCGCGGGATGTCGAGTCGACACTGGCAAGCCAACAGCAAGTACAAGCAGATTTAGAGAACATAAAGTTAATTCTGGCTGCAGATATTGCAGCAAATTATTTCAACTTATGTGCACAAGATAATGAAATCAGAGCCCTACAGGAAATCATTGATATTCAAAGAGATACTGTAGCGCTTACTCAGTTCCGCGTAGACAATGGAGTCTCGTCAAAACTGGACAGCCTGCAACAAGAAACATTGCTCAAGAATGCACAAGCGCAACTGGATCTGTTACAAAACCAACGCAAACAGACCATCCATGCGCTTGCAACACTTGTAGGTATCCCCGCATCAAAATTTTCCACCCCTGCAACATCACTCCCAGATGGCATTCCTAGCATCCCACTAGACCTGCCTGCTAATGTGCTCGAACGACGCCCCGATATTGCAGCAGCAGAAAGAGCTGTTGCAGCAGCAAACGCGCAAATCGGCGTTGCCAAGGCAGTATGGTTCCCTGCATTACGCCTCACAGCCAGCAGAGGTTGGCAAAGTAACGAATTAAACCGGTTATTTGATGCCCCTAGCATTGTATGGTCATTAGGCATTGGTCTTACTCAAGCGATTTTTGATGGTAAGCGAAACCTGGCGAGAGTAGATTTTGCTAAAGCGGGACACGAGCTGGTCACTGCGAATTATCGTCAAACGGTACTACTGGCCTTACAAGAAGTTGAAGATGGCTTAAGTGCGGACAAGGCATTAGAAGATGCTGTAGAAAGCAATCGCGCAGCAGAAGCAGCTGCATCTCAAGCAGCAGACATTATTGACCACCAGTATCAAAATGGACTCGCAACCTCTTTCGAATTATTCATTGCGAGGAGAGCCCAGCTAGAAAACCAAAGGCTGGTCCAGCAGCTCACGGGACAAAGATTCATCAACACAGTGTATCTGATCAAAACACTTGGAGGTGGTTGGCAACCACCTCCATACAGCAACTCCAATACAGCGCAACTTAACTGAATCTTATTGAGTTAAGTTACGTCGCCTTTGGAGACTCTCCGCTTGAAACATCAGGCTTTGGCTCAGCTGCTGCATCACTCAATTGAGCGTTACTAGCAGCACTAGCTGCTGTCTTTTTAGCCCTAGGCTTACTATTTGCAGGCTTGCGGGCAGCCTTAGGTTTATTTGTCGCCCCACCCTCTTTTGTAGCACTTGCAGCTTTCGTACTTGCCGCTGTAGCAGCGTTGCTGGGAGTGGTTTTAGGTTTTGTCGTGCCTGCTGTTTTCGACTTGGTTGGTGATCTGCGCCGAGAGCTGGGAGCTTTTGATTTTGCGCTGGCTGCTACTTCTGGTTCTGGCTTCTTTTCACCATCAATAACGTCTGTCACCACCTTACTCAATATCCGCTTTCCTGCAACCACTGCGGCAGCCAATGCGACTTTCTTGATGATATTCTTGAAAATTCCCATACAAACTCCTATTGGCAAATAACCTGTTTAAGTTCGCTACCCGGGAAACTCGCCCCCTGTTTGTTCAACTCTATCGCCATTTCTGCCGACATGTCATTGATGATCAAACTGACGCGTCCCTTTTCCTGATTACGCACGCCCTTCTGTGCGGATTGAACACCACGACTTTGCAACTGCTCCAGTAGTTTAGTTGCTAATCGCTCATCCTTGAAGACCCCAAGCGAAATTGCATTGCGCCAAGGTACTTCCTGAATGATAAAGCTAACATCTACACCGAGTGCTTTCAACTCTGTTACTTTATCTTGTGCGGCCTGCAAGGAAGGTAATGGAGGAATATATACCCAATATCGCAATGCTTCCTGCGTGGTTTTCTGTTGTACCGTGGCCACTAATGAATGTTGATTAAGAATCGCCTGCGCTCGCTGCAAGCCATCGGCAGAGAAGCTGCCCCATTCATAACAGGCATAAACCTCATCCGGCTTTGGCGTCCCCGGAACTTCACCGGTTTTAGGTAATGCCTCCACTTCTTCCGGCGTTAGCAGCTTGATTTGCTCGGCGGATAATGGCTCGTGCAAATGTTGGTTGGGAGCTTGCTGCGGCTGAAACAAGCTAAAGCCCGCCCATAAGGCAATGTTCAATAACAGCAGAGAGCCCAACACCCATTTCATGACGCTTCTCTTTCTAGATACCACAAGCCCTGCAACACCAGGTTTTCTTCCAAGTGATACTCCCGTGCCAGCGCATGCTTTTGCAACACGGGAAGCAACGCGGCAGCATCACCGCCACTCAACATGCAAGGCACAACATGCCCGCAATACTCACTCAATATTTGTAGCAGATTATCCACGGCGCCGCACAAGGCATAAAGACTACCACTATGCACCGCATCTTGAGTATTCAACGGAAAGTCCCGCCACTCGCCATGAATCTGCCCAATATTCGCAGCAGCACCAATAATACTGGCCTGCATCAAGCGCATACCAGGCAGAATAATACCGCCGATAAACTTTGCCTGCCCAGGTGCAGTTTTCACAATCATGTCCACCGTCAACGCTGTGCCAGCATTCACTACCAGGCAACTGCGCTGATAATATTGCCAGGTTGCAACCATGGCTGCCCAGCGATCTATACCCAGTTGCTCTGGCACATCATAGCCATTGCTCAAGCCACATGCCTGAAAGCTGCTCAGATGCCAGCGCACAGGCAGCCCTAACGGCAGTAAACGTTGGTTCAATGCGGCGTGGCGCTCTTTTCCCGCAACATTGGCTATGGCAGCCCGATCACAGGCTTGCCAGGAGGCAGGCGTTTCTTCTTCGTCCTCAAGCACCCCACGTGTTAATATCTCGCCAGTTTCTCTCTCCAGCACGGCCCATTTAGTGCGGGAGTTACCCACATCTATTGCAAGCAGGCGGCTCATGCCAATTGTCCTCGCAAGCTGATTTCGCCTGAAGAAAACCGCTGAGTGCCATGTTCATTCTGCACTAACAACACGCCATCGTCGGCAATGCCATGTACATTTCCATGTTGCTCGCGACCATCCGGGAACAGCAACCTGACCGCCTGTCCCTGATAGGCATGATGCAATTGCCACTCTTCGCGCATGCTGGCAAAACCTGCCCGCTCGAACTCATCCAGCACATCAGCTAACTGATTCAATAACTGTCCCAATAGTTCATTCGGGTTAATACTGGTGTGCAGATGACTCGTCATATCGGTCACAGGCTGATCAATTACAGTACGGATAGCTGTAGGCAGTTTGAGGTTAAGGCCGATGCCAATGACCGCGGCACTGGGCCCATCCATATCCCCTTGCAACTCAATCAATATGCCAGCAAGCTTGCGCTCACCCACCAGGATATCGTTAGGCCATTTCAACCTTGCCTCTTGCAAGCCATATTGATGCAAAGTACGCACCAATGCGAGCCCCGCTGCCAGGCTCAAGCCGGATAATGCGGCAGCACCCAGCTGGAACCGCCACAACAATGAGAATGTCAGGCTGGCCCCCAGTGCTGCCTGCCATCTGCGCCCACGGCGCCCGCGTCCCTTGGTTTGCAGCAATGCAGCAGCCACGCTGCCATGCAGCGCGCCATTGGCCGCTTGCTGCATCAAATAACTGTTGGTAGAGTCAATCGAATCAAACAGTTTCAACTTGAAGCGCTGTTGCGCACTTGCCATCTCGGCAAGCACCGCACCCTCATCCAGCAAATGCACCGGCTCTGGCAGGCGATACCCACGCCCTCGAACTGAAAAAATCTCAATGCCAAGTCCCTGTGCTGCCTGAATTGCATTCCAGACCGAGGCACGGGTGACGGAAAACTGGCGGGCAATATCTTCACCAGAGTGGAAACGACCATCTGCCAGCAATCTCAATATAGGAAATACCAAGTTATTCATTGCTGAACCAGTATATCGCAAGCCGCAAGGAGCCGAATGAATAATCTGGCAACCTCCTTAAGAGCCCGCGAGGCAGCGACACAGTGTAAAATAGCTGCAAATTAATAGCGCATACGACCATGTCCGAAAAAACTCCTGTCATCCCTGCTTCCAACTTTATCCGCAATATTGTCGAACGTGATATCGAGCAAGGCACGTACACAAGCCGCCGTCGGGCACGCTCGCCCGGCGATGCCAAGCACCATGCAACTGGCGAGCCTGACCCCGCCAAGATTCGCACCCGTTTTCCACCCGAGCCCAACGGCTACCTGCACATTGGCCATGCCAAGAGCATTTGCCTCAACTTTGGCCTCGCACGCGACTTTGGCGGTGTCTGCCATATGCGTTTTGACGACACCAATCCGGAAAAGGAAGAACAGGAGTATGTCGACAGCATCACCGACTCTGTGAAATGGCTGGGCTTTGGCTGGGAAGCATTCGGTGAATCCCACCTCTATTATGCCAGCAACTATTTCGACTTCATGTACCGCGCCGCGGAAAGCCTGATCGAATCCGGCAATGCCTATGTCGATCAGCAGACGGCAGAGGAAATGCGCGTCAACCGCGGCACACTCACCGAACCCGGCAAGAACTCCCCATGGCGCGACCGCCCCGTCGCGGAAAACCTCGCCCTGTTCCACGAAATGCGCGATGGCAAGCATGCCGATGGCAGTATGGTCCTGCGTGCGAAGATCGACATGTCCTCGCCCAACATCAACCTGCGCGACCCGGCCATTTACCGCATCAAACATGCTACCCACCACAACACCGGCGACAAATGGTGCATCTACCCGATGTACACCTTCGCCCACCCCCTGGAAGACGCGGTGGAAGGCGTTACTCACTCCATCTGTACCCTGGAATTTGAAGATCAGCGTCCATTCTATGACTGGGTACTGGAAAAACTCGCCGAAAATGGCCTGCTCGCATACCCACTGCCCAAACAATACGAATTCGCCCGCCTCAACCTGACCTACGTCGTGCTTTCCAAGCGCAAATTGATCGAACTGGTGGAAAAACAATTCGTCAGCGGCTGGGACGACCCGCGCCTACCCACATTGGTCGGCGCACGCCGCCGCGGCTATTCTCCGGAGGGCTTCCGCCTGTTTGCAGAGCGTATCGGCGTTTCCAAGGCAGACTCCTGGATTGAATACACCATCCTTGAAGACTGCATGCGTGAAGTGCTCAATGCCTCTGCCGAGCGCCGCATTGCCGTGCTCGACCCGATCAAACTCGTCATCGACAACTACCCAGAAGGCCAATCCGAGGATTGCCACGCTCCCAACCATCCGCAAAAACCGGAGTTGGGGCATCGTGTCGTGCCGTTATCCCGCGGACTGTGGATTGAGCGTGAAGACTTTATGGAAGAGCCGGTCAAAGGCTATTTCCGCCTCTTCCCGGGTAACACGGTACGCCTGCGCTATGGCTATGTCGTCAAGTGCACCGGCTTTGAGAAAGATGCCGACGGCAATGTCAGCGTCGTGCATTGCGAATACCTGCCAGACACCAAGTCCGGCACTCCGGGTGCTGACTCCGTCAAGGTCAAGGGCAATATCCATTGGGTATCGGCAGCCCATGCCTACACTGCGGAAGTCCGCCTGTATGACCGCTTGTTCAAGGAGGCCCACCCAGGCGCTGGCAACCGTGACTATCTGGATGACATTAACCCGGATTCAGTGAAAACCATCACCGCGCAACTGGAGCCTGCATTGAAAGAGGCCAAGCCCGAAGCACGCTTCCAGTTTGAGCGTCATGGCTACTTTGTCGCTGACAGCCGGGATAGCCAAGCGGGCAAGCCTGTGTTCAATCGCACGGTAACACTGCGTGATGCGTGGCAGAAATAATCGGGTTATTTGGACGATATGCAATTGAACATTCAGCCGGTTCCACTTGAGAAGGCATTTCGCCTTCTCAACCACGGCCCCACCGTCCTCGTCACATCCAGCCATCAAGGCCACGCCAATATCATGGCGGCCGCCTGGAACATGCCGCTGGACTTCAATCCATCCAGGGTTGCCATTGTCGTCGACAAGAAAACCTATACGCGCGAGTTGATGGAAGCCAGTGGCACATTTGCCATCAATCTACCCTGTCGTGCCCAGGCAGAGCTGGTCGTCAAGGTTGGCTCAAGCTCTGGCCGTGAGTTACTCGGCAAGACACCAGACAATAAGTTTGCGGCATTTGACTTGCCGACATTTGCAGCATCCAAGACTGAAGCCCCGCTACTGGAAGGCTGTGTCGCCTGGCTGGAATGCAAGATCATCTCTGAACCGCACATCCAGGAAACCTATGATTTGTTCCTAGCCGAGGTGGTTGCAGCATATGCTGACAACCAAGTGTTCAGCGATGGCCGCTGGCATTTTGAAGAACATGATGCGCTACGCACGCTGCATCATGTGGCTGGCGGCTTTTTCTTCACACCCGGTGAGGGCTTCACCACCAAGCCTTGAAGAAATAGAGAATTTACTGGGCCTGTGCACTGGCAATAGTCCAGTATTGTTTTTCCTTGTCACGAGTCTGTGAGCATCCCAATGCGATAGGCTCATCACCCGGCTTCAGCACATGCTTGGTATGGTCGGCTGTTCGCACACCCATGAACCAGCGATCGAGCCAGACCACCATGGTTTCAGTGGCATCGCTCTTGAGCAGAATAAGCTTGCCATCGTTGGCCAGGCATTCAGAGTTCTCATCCTCGATAAAACCCACCTTGGCATCACTCACGGACTCAGATGAGTCTGCTGCTTGTAAATTGAATGCCAGGCCCAACAACCCGGCGAACAGATAAAAACGCATACTTCCTCCGTTGATCTATAACGCGTCACTTGCTTATGAGCGACGGCGCAGTTGTATACTCTAACTGTTTTATTATTAGATTACTTCATGAATATTGCCAATCCGACCTAACTGATATGCAACGCGCTTTTGGTCGAATTCAAATAAGATAGTCGCTGGCAACAATTGCCTGCAAGCTTGCAATATTCTAACCCAGCATACAGCGAAAAACCGTATTGGGGCTTCTTCTATCATGTGGCGATCAGGTGCTGCTTTCAACAAGATTAAAGTCAGACGATACTACCAGCCTCGATAATCTTCTCAATCACTGGAGCAAGGATGAAAAAACGGCGCCATGCACATAGCAAGAAAATCGGCTTGCCTCCTGGCACCTTGGTTCACACAGGCGAGGTCAAGACGCCGCAGGTGACACTCACATTGTTCCGCTACACTGCGGAAAATATCGAAGAACATACCGTTACTTCACTTAATGATATCCAAATAGAGACGGAAAGCAGCATTCTATGGCTGAATGTGCATGGACTGCATGACCCCAAACTGATGGCTGAGATTGGCCAGAAGTTCAAGCTACATCCATTGGTGCTGGAAGATATCCTCAATACAGATCAACGTCCCAAGGTAGATGCCTATGACGATTACCTCTATCTCGTCACTCGCTTCTTTTCCTATGATTCCGAGCAAATGCTCGTCAACTCGGAACAAATCAGCATCATCCTCGGCGAGCATTTTGTCCTGTCATTCCAGGAAAGGCCAACCGGTTCTTTTGACCCCGTACGTGAACGATTGCGTGCCAACAAAGGATTGCTGCGTAAATCCGGTGCCGATGTCTTGGCCTACGCGTTATTAGATATGATCGTGGACAAATATTTCGTCATGCTGGAACAGATCAGCGACGATTGTGAAAAACTCGAAGATCAATTGCTGCATCGCCCAACCGATGCCGTGCTGCAAAGCATACACAAGCTCAAGCGTGAAACCATGGATTTACGCCGCGCCGTCTGGCCATTGCGCGAAATCATCAACACCCTGATTCGTAATGAATTCGGCTTTTTCCGGGACAATACCATCCTCTACTTGCGCGATGTCTATGACCACAGCATCCACTTCATCGAATCCCTTGAATCGTTGCGTGACTTGCTTGCAGGCATGCTGGACATTTACCTTTCCAGCATCAGCAACCAAGTCAATAAAGAAGTCCGCATCCTCACCGTTGTCACCATGCTCTTCATGCCGGCAACACTGATTTCCGGGATTTTCGGCATGAATTTCGAGCAAATGCCTTTACTCAAAGATCACTGGGGCTTCTGGATTGCGATTGCCATGATGCTGTTTGTAGCAGGCGGCATGGGGCTCCATTTCTGGCGGCGCCAGTGGCTCAGCCGGCACTAGTCATCCAGCCGTTTTGATGCGATCCGCATATTGGGCACGAATCTTAGCGACTTTAGGGGCCGCGACAGCCAGGCAATAAGGCTGATTGGGATTGTTGGCATAATAGTATTGGTGATAATCCTCAGCAGGATAAAATATACCGCCCTTGTTCACTTCAGTCACCACAGGGGCTCCAAAGCGGTTATCAGCAGCATACTCTGCTAACAGGTGCTGCAAAATAGCGTGCTGCTCATCATCCTGGTAAAAGACGGCTGAACGGTATTGCGTTCCGACATCATGCCCTTGCCGATTAAACATTGTAGGGTCGTGCGCGAGAAAAAAGATTTCAAGCAACACTTCATAGCTAATTTCAGTTGGATCGAAAGTGATCTTGATCGCCTCCGCATGCCCTGTTTCACCAGTACAAACCTCTTTATAGGTAGGATTGGCAACATGGCCACCAATATAGCCAGACACCACCTGCGTTACGCCTTTTAACTGTGAAAACACGGGCTCTAGGCACCAGAAACATCCACCTGCCAAAATTGCTTGGGCCACCATTTCTCCTTTAATCATTCAGATTATCAAATTCAAGTGGTAAAAAGTACGAGATTAATGGCTTAAATCTGCAGATCAAACATCATGCTATTACCGCATAATACAGACCAAGATCCTGCAAACCATCTAGATTAGCAGAAGGCATTATGGCGCGTATTGCAGTTTTTAACCAGAAAGGTGGCGTGGCAAAAACCACCACAGCCCTCAATCTTGCCGCAGCATTAAACCGCACCGGCAAGGAGGCGCTCCTGATCGACATGGATCCACAAGCACACCTGACCCAGATTCATGGTCATACGCCTGAAACTGCCAAGCAAAGCCTGTTTGGCTTTTTTCAGGATGACAAACCGCTTTATCATTTGGAAATCGAATGGCCTGGACTTGGCCATCTCATTCCATCCCACAAGGAATTGATCAAGGTAGACACAGCATTTGGCAAAGGTCCAGCTATTCTCAATAAACTGCGCCAGGGCTTGGAAGTTTCAGAGAAGCTCTATATCAACCGCCATACCCTGATTGACTGCTGCCCCTATCTAGGCACGCTTTCACTGAATGCCATATTTGCTGCAGACCTGGTCATTATTCCAATCTCATCCGACTTTCTCTCGCTCAAAGGCGCAAAAAAAGTAGGAGATACACTCGCAGCCATTGAACCCGTATTGAAGCGGCGTATAGAACGGCGCTACCTGCTAACACGTTTTGACCGCAGGCGAGGCATGACATTCGAAGTGCAGAAAAAAGCCAAGGAGCTATTTGGGCACGACTTGCTAGAAACAGTGATCTCAGAGAATGTCGCCGTTGCCGAGAGCCCGGAGCATGGAATCGATATATTCCGTCACCAACCCAATAGCACCGGGGCACAAAACTACCTTGCCCTGCTCATTGAATTAGCGCAGAAATGGCCTAATGCATAAGACAAGCAGCTAACTTGACTGCAGCGACACAAGTTACCCGCATATCGCAGAAAACGAAAAAACCCGCTAGTTATCTAGCGGGCTTTTGAATAAAAGCCTGGCGGTGACCTACTTTCGCATGCGAGGTGCATACTATCATTGGCGCAGAATCGTTTCACGGCCCTGTTCGAGATGGGAAGGGGTGGTTCCAATTCGCTATGGCCGCCA
>NZ_JAJAVC010000002.1:813-3271 GCF_020532725.1 Methylobacillus arboreus | reverse complement strand
GTATAGAAATAGCCGGCGTTGCCGTTGGCGTCCGTGAGTTTGACGATGTCGCCAAAGGCGTTGTATTCGGTGGTGATGCTGTGGCCCAGGGCATCAATGGCCCCGGTCTTGCGGCCCAGGGTGTCGAATTGCTGCTGGGTCAGGCGCTGGTCGGCGGTGCCATAGGCTTCGAGGATGCGCACCTGGTTGCCCAAGGCGTCGTATTCGTAATGGGTGGTGATGGCCTCAGGCGTGCCGTGGGCGCGGGTTTCGTCAAGGAGCCGGCCCGCCTTGTCGTAGGCGTAACGGGTGGTGACCGCCGCACCGGTGCCATAGGCGATGGTCTTGCTAATGAGGTGGCCCGCCGCATCGTAGGCGTAGAGGGTGTTGATCTGGTCGCTCGTGCCAACCGCTTCCCGCAGTTCCTGGAGGCGGCCCGCCTTGTCGTACACGCGCTGGCTGGCTTGGCTGTCGCCCTGCAGGGTGTGGCTGTAGCTGCTGTCGGTCACGCTGCCCGGCTTGACCGTGTAGCGGGTGGTGGTGCCCAGTTGGCCGTTGAGGGTGTAGCGGTAGGTGGTGAGGTAGCCTGCGGCATCGATCGTCGCGCTTTTCAGGTTGCGCTGGTCGTAGTAGTGGTGCGTGACCTGGTCGCGCGCGCTGTCCAGCGTGATGGTGTTGCCGGTCCCTGTCCCGGATACTATCGTCGGCGCCACATTGGTCGCCAGCGTGCCCTGCATCTTGTTGGCGTACTGCGTCACCTTGGTCAGGTTGCCCATGAGGTCGTAGGCGTAGCTCGTGCCATAGCCTTCGGCATCCAGGCTGAAGCTCACACGGTTAAGCTGGTCGTAGACGGTCTGCTCGACCCGGTCCTGACTGGTATTCGCGAGCAGATAGGCCCCCGTGCCCGCACCACTGGTGCGGATCTCGATGTTGCCATTCGCGGCCAGGGTGCCCTGCAGGACGCTGGCATACTGGGTGCGCTTGACGACGTTACCTGCAGCGTCGACCTCATGACGGGTGACGTAACGGTTGGCATCCACCGTGAAGCTGAGGCGGTTGTCCTTGTCGTAGACGTATTGGGTCACCCGGTCCGCCGCATTGGCTACAATGCGTGATGCCACATCATTGAGCGGGGTATTGAGCGGCAGGCCAGCGAGGCTGATAGCCGTTGCGTATTGGGTAACCTTGGTGATATTGCCATTGCCATCGTAGGTATTGGCCGTGACTTGGCCCAGTGCATCCACGGTATGGATCACGCGGTTGTTGGCGTCGTAGGTATAACGCGTAACGTTGCCCAGCGCATCGGTCTTGCTCATGACGTAGTGCGCACCGCTATAGGTGTAGGTGGTCTTGAGCGCTAAGCCGTCCGGATCGACGATTTCCTGGGTACGGCGACCCAGGCGGTCGTACTTGTATTCCACGGTCTGGGCATGGGGCGTGCCAGCGCCTTGGGTCACCCGTACCTGCTGGCCCAGGGCGTTGTAGGTGAAGGTGGTCTGCAGGTTGAGGCCGGTGGGATTGGCGGCCGTGCCGCCCGTAGCATTGGTCGCGACCACAAGAGGATCGACCACGATGGCAATGATCTGTCCCTGGGCGTCATAGTCGGTGCGTGTCCAGATGTTGTTGGCATCGCGCTCCCAAGCCTTGCGGCCCTGGGCATCGTAGTAGTACAAGGTGGTAAAGGAGTCGCCATCGGTCTCCACCCGGCGGCTGAGGAGCCGGTTGGCCTCGTCATAACGGTAGACGGTCTCCACCCCGCGGGCGTCGGTGGTGATCCAGACCCGACCCGCCTTGTCGTAGTCGATCAGGCTGACCGCATTGTCCGGGGTGGTGGTGCGGATGAGCTGGCCATCGGCATTGTAGGCATAGGTGGTCGTGTTGCCGCGGCCATCCTGGATGCTGACGGTCTCGCCGAAGCCGTTGGTGGTGGTCGTGACCTGGATGCCTTCCGCCGTGGTCATGACCATGGTGCGCGCCGCGCTGTTGTAGACGGTGGTGGTGGTCTGATTGCGCCCATCCACTTTGGTCAGGATGCGGTCATGGGCATCGTAGGTGGTCCGGCTTGTGGTGTTGGTAGCGTCGATCAGGGTGATCTGGCGGCCCAGGCGGTCGTATTCGTACTTGGTGGTGTTGCCACGCCCATCCGCGCTTTGGGTGACACGCCCAAAGGCATCATAGGCATGGGTGTTGCTGAGGTAGAAACCGCCTTCAAACATGACCTTGCTTTTGAGGTTGCCACGGCGGTCATAAGTGTAATTGGTTGAGCCATTCGGCCCCGCATCGATCTTGAAGTTCTCGGAGGCAAGCTCGCCAAAGGCGTTGTAGCCTTGCGTGTTGAGGTTGCCCAAGGCATCGGTCCGGCTAATGACTTGACCTGCCCTGTCATAACCTGCCTTGAGTTCGCTGTAGCCGCCCGCGAGGCTGCTCACCGCCGTGCCCAGCGTGCTGGTCTTGCCGCCCATCAGGGTGCCCAGCACCG
>NZ_JAJAVC010000002.1:0-613 GCF_020532725.1 Methylobacillus arboreus | reverse complement strand
CCGCCGCATCATATTCATAGCGAATGCCGTAGTTGTTCCAGATATTGTCGATCTGGGCCTGGGTCGGGCTAGACCCCAGGGCTTGTAGTGCCTTGTTGCCCTCGCCATTGAGTTCGGCAATCACGCGGCCTTGCAGATCGTAACGCTTGGATTGGGTGCGATCCGAAGGCGGGAAGTTGCTGAAGTCCAGTGCGGTGGTCGAGGTCAGGTTGCCTACGTTGTCACGGGTGTAAACGGTCATCAATCCTTGCATACCATTCTGGCTCAAGGTTTTTTGCTGCTTGAGTTCCAGTCGGTTGTTGGCGTCATACCGCGTGTACACCATCAGGTCTTCTGGATGCGTAGCCGGCCTGATCTGTGCCAAGGGATTGCCCACGGCATAGGTCACCTTGCTGGCATAGCGGATGATGGTTTCGGTATTGCCAGCCCGGTCATATTGGTATTCGGTGAGGTAGCTCTCGGCATCCACTTCCCCCACCAGTTGCCCTTGGGCATTGTAGAGCCGGTAGGTGGTCTGGTCACGGGTGGCATTGGTGGCTGGTTTGAGTTGTGCCAAGGTGCCAGTCGCCCATTGCGCAGACGGACTCTGGGTAGCATAGCGAATGGTCTGGGT
>NZ_JAJAVC010000017.1 GCF_020532725.1 Methylobacillus arboreus | reverse complement strand
CGCCCGGCATGACCATTTCGGTGCCCGCTGGCAGTTCTACAGCACCGGTGACGTCGGTGGTGCGGAAGTAGAATTGCGGACGGTAGCCGTTGAAGAAGGGGGTGTGGCGGCCGCCTTCGTCTTTGCCCAGTACGTAGATTTCGGCAGTGAATTTGGTGTGGGGCTTGATGGAGCCTGTCTTGGACAGTACTTGACCACGTTCCACTTCTTCACGCTTGGTGCCACGCAGGAGTACGCCGACGTTGTCGCCTGCTTGGCCTTGGTCGAGTAGTTTGCGGAACATTTCGACGCCGGTGCAGGTGGTTTTGATGGTGGGCTTGAGGCCGACGATTTCGATTTCGTCGCCAACTTTGACGATGCCACGTTCTACACGGCCAGTCACAACGGTACCACGACCGGAGATGGAGAATACGTCTTCTACCGGCATGAGGAAGGTGCCGTCAACGGCACGTTCCGGGGTGGGGATGTAGCTGTCAAGGGCTTCGGCCAGACGGAAGATGGCGGGTTCGCCGATGTCGGATTGGTCGCCTTCGAGTGCGAGTTTGGCGGAGCCCTTTACGATAGGGGTGTCGTCGCCAGGGAATTCGTATTTGGAGAGGAGTTCACGCACTTCCATTTCAACGAGTTCGAGCAGTTCTGCGTCGTCGACCATGTCGGCCTTGTTCAGGAAGACGATGATGTAGGGTACGCCAACTTGACGCGCGAGCAGGATGTGTTCGCGGGTTTGGGGCATGGGGCCGTCAGCGGCGGAGACGACGAGGATGGCGCCGTCCATTTGGGCCGCGCCAGTGATCATGTTTTTGACGTAGTCGGCGTGACCTGGACAGTCAACGTGGGCGTAGTGGCGTGCCTCGGTTTCGTATTCAACGTGGGAGGTGTTGATGGTGATGCCACGGGCCTTTTCTTCGGGCGCGTTGTCGATCTGGGAGTAGTCTTTGGCTTCGCCACCAAATTTCTTGGTCAGTA
>NZ_JAJAVC010000016.1 GCF_020532725.1 Methylobacillus arboreus | reverse complement strand
GGGTGGTGTTCCCCTGCTTGTCATAGACATAGACCTTCGTCACCCCATCGCCTGAATTCGACTTCCACACCCGTCCTGCCTGATCATACTGCGCAAACTCCTGCCAGCCACTGACGGGGTCATTGGGGTTGCTCGTGACCGGTGGTGTGCCGACGTAACTGCGCTTGCCCGTGACCTCCCCAAAGCCGTTGTAGCGGATCTCGCTGATCAATCCCGTGCCCTGATCCGTGGTACGTACCTGGCGGTTCAATGCGTCATAACGCAACACCGTCACATCATCCACCCCAACCTGGTTGTTCACTACCTGGTCCGCCGTCCTGCGATCCTGCAGGATCGTCCGGGTCACATTGCCATGGGCATCATAGCCGTACTCGGTCCTGGCATTGGTAGCATCGATCTCCGCCGTCAAGAACCCCAGCTGGTTGTACTCATAGCGCGTGATATGGTCATCGGTCTCAGTGTTGTCGTCCTTGCCGCGCACGACCTCGCGGATGATATTGTTGAGCCCGTTGTATTCCAGGTCGGTCCGCGGATTGACGTAAGTGCCCTCGTAGTCGGTGAACCCCGGATTGACCTGGGCGGTCCGCCGCCCCATCCCATCGTAAATCCAGCTGGTGACGGCCCCCGTCGCATCCGTCTTCTTCGTGACATTGTTGAGCCCGTCGTATTCGTAGGTGGTGGTGGCTGACCCGGTCGTCGGCGTCACCTGCCCATTGCTGGTGTTGATCGTCCCCGCCTGCACATTGAGCCGGCTTTCCGTCTTGACGCGATTGAGCGCATCGTAAGTACGCTCGGTGATGCGGTTGTCCGCGTGGCTGGCGAGCGTCACCGCCTTGGCCTGGATCGCCGCCAGGGTCGTGCTGTCATCCATGGTCAGCGGAGAGGCACCCGTGCTGACGCTCTGCGCATACTGCGTCTCCGTCGTCACATTGCCGAACGCATCCCGCGTCCAGGTGGTGAGGTAGCCCAAGGCATCGACCTTCGCCACTTGTTCACCCGCCTGATTGTAGTAATACCGCGTGACGTTGCCATTGGCGTCCACGCTCTTCACCAGGTTGCCGTTGGCGTCATAGGCCTTGCTGGTCGTGATGTCGCCCGTCGTCACCTGGTATTGTCCGCCAGCAATATCAGGGTTGTAGGTGCCGGTGGTGATGTCCTCGATCCTGGTACCAGTCTCGCGCCCTATCTTGTCATAGGTAACGTAGACGGTCCTGTCCTGGGTCGCATCCAGCAGAACGTACACCTTGTTGCTGCCAGCGGTAGGGGCTGCAGTCAGTAATTCAGGAATGGTGCCAGCCGTGAGCTGGGCAGTGCCACTGGTCTTGACCGCATTGGCGTAGCGGATCTCGCTGACCTGGTTGCCGGTCTGGTCGTAGGTGGTGCGGGTGTAGCTGCCATCCGCGGCGATGGTGCCGGTACGCTGGTTGTTCAGGTCGTAGGTGTGCCAGGTGATGTGGCCGTTGGCATCGGTCTCCTGCACCAGGTTGCCACGGGCATCATAGGCGTGGTACTTGGTCGGGGTGACGGAGACGGTGCTGTTGGTCACGGGGTGGTAGGCCTGGAAGGTGTCGCCCGCTTCGCTCAGCAGGCGGTTGTGCTTGTCGTAGGTGTAGCTGGTGATGCGTTGTTCGGGCAGGCCCGCAGCCTCGGTCCTGGTCACGAGATTGCCTGCGGCATCGTAGGCGTAGGTGTTGACTACGGCTACCAGTTGGTTGCTATCGTTTCTCGATTGGATCGGCAGGGTCTCGCTCACCTTGCGGTTGAGTTTGTCGTAAGTGTAGGTGGTGACGGCACCATTCCTCGCGGTGGCGGTCTTGACGTTGCCGAAGGCGTCGTAGGTGTAGCCTTCGTTATAGTACTCGCTCGTGCCCAGCCCGCCCCACCAGGTGGTGATCGCAGTGACCTGGCCCAGGCGATCATACGCCGTGCCCTGCAGCTGGTCGCTGCCTGAGTAGGTGACGCTTGGGGTGACGGTAGTACTGAGAGACCCGGTATAGCGGGTGGCCAGCCTGGCGACTTGGGTCTGCTGCCCAAAGGCATTGTAGCTATAGGCAGTGACTGCGCCGTCCGGGTTGATCTGCAAGGTGACCCGGCCCAACTTGTCGG
>NZ_JAJAVC010000015.1 GCF_020532725.1 Methylobacillus arboreus | reverse complement strand
CGCCCCACAGCGTCCGGGCAATGCTTTGCAGGGTATCGCCGTTCCTCACCGTATAAGTGCTGGCGGCAAATCCCGGATAGCTCGGGCTGATCGGCTCGTAGTTCTGGTCGAAGTCGGCGCTCGAGATCGGCTTCCAGTTGGCGTAGTTGCCCTGGGGCGCGTTGCGTGCCGCGATCGCCTGGGCATAGTCGGTCCGGCTCGGCCCGTCGTTGCTCACATCGCCGACGCGCTTGACGTCGACGTAGTAGTAGCGCGTCACCTTGTTGGCGACGCTGCCGGGGTTGTAGTTGGCCTGGTTGTATTGGTAATTGGGGCGGGCAATGATGCCGGTGATTTCGTCACGGACCAGGATCAAGCCTTGCGCATCGCTGGTGTACTGGATGCTGCGGTTGCCGCCATGGTCGTAGGCGCTCTCCAGATGGCCGTTGACGTCGTAGCGCAGATCGGCATAGCCGGACTTCCATTGCTGCTGGTTGCGGCCCAGGCTGGCGTTGTAGCCCGCAATCGTTGTTGCGGTGATCTTGGCTTCGTCCCAGTATTCGTAGGTGTAGTAGGTGCTGGTCGTGGTACCGCTGTTGGTGTTTTGCACCAGAGCCAACGCGCCACTACCACCAGTGCTATAGGTGGTGCTGGTGCCGTTGTAGTACTGATAGGTGGAGGTGCCGTCGGTACCGCTCTCTGACAGGATACGGTTATCCTTGTCATAGGTCGTGGTTTTGCTGTAAGTGACAGAAGTCCCGTTGGTGCCATACTCCTTGTACTCCACCACCCGTCCCAAGGCATCGTTCTTGCGGGTCGCCTTGCGTCCATCGTTGAAACTGATCTGTTCCAGGTAGCCATCGGCGGTGTAGCGGTAGGTCTCGGTGGTGCCGTCGATGGCGTTCCTGGCCTCGGTGCGCTCGCCGGCGAAGTTGTAGCTGATGGCCACGCCATCACTCCCTGGGCCGCCCTTGTCGATGACGATGGTGGTGTCGGTGGCTGAGGTCGCGCGTCCGCTTGCGGTAAAGTCCCCGTTGCCGTCGAGGGTGCCCAACTGCCCCATGGTCACCGTGAAGCGGTTCATCTGGTCATAGGTGTACCAGTATTCCTGGGTGCGCATCGCGCCATTGACGCCATCATGGTAGACGCTCTTGACCAGGCGGCGGTTGCCCACGGCATCGTATTCGTAGCTGATGCTGGCCTTGGGGTCGAGGATGTTGACGATGCGGTTGTGGCTGTCGTAGCTAATGTGGGCGTACTGGTAGTAGTCGCGGTTGCCTGCCAGGATATCCGCAGCATCCTTGAGGCTGACGTAGCCCTCGAAGGTCTTGTTGCCGTTCTGGTCGTATTCGTAATGGGTGTACATGCCAAGGGCTTTGTCGTGAATGGATTTGACGTAGCCGTTGGCATAGTGGTCGTAAACGATGTCCTGCCCGGTAGTGCCGGTTTGACGGGTGAGCCAGCCGGCCTGGTTGTAGAAGTAGGTGAAGACGTTGCCGCCGAGGTCGGTGTGCCGGGTCACCCGGTTGAACAGGTCGAGTTCGTCGATGAGGGTGCGGCCATCAGATTGGGTGGTGGTCCTGACCCAGCCGCCCAGGGTGCTGCCGCCCAGGCCGAGGACGGTGTGGCTGTAGTCGTACTGGTAGGTGGTGGCGAAGCCTAGGTAGCTGGTGGTCTCGATCACGCGGCCCAGGCTGTCGTAGTCGGTCTTCTCGGTTTCGCCCAGGGCGTTGGTATGGCTGATGCGTTGACCAGCGGCATCATAGGTGTAGGTATCCGTGGTCCGGGTGGCCAGGTAGCTGAGGCTGCCGGTCTCACGCTCAGGACGGATGATCTTGGTCAGGCGGTTCTCGGCATCGTATTCGTAGTCGGTGGTGCGGCCGCTGGTGTCGGTCAAGGCGTTGATGCGGTCGGTCTCGCTGCGCTTGTTGCCGAAGATGTCGTAGCTGCGGGTGATGAAGCCGCCGTCGGCATGGCGCTCGAAGCTGATCATGTCTTCAGCGTCGGGCGGGGCGCCGGCGAGCCAGGCTTGCCGGTTGAGGTTGCCGTTGGCGTCCTCGATTTGGATGAGGCGGCCCGCAAGGTCGTAGGTGTAGCGGGTCTCGGGGGTGATGGCTTCTGTTCCCGTCAACTGGTAGCCATTCGCCAGGGTGGCTTCGACCTGGGGGTCGCGCTTGAGGACCAGGTTGCCCAGGGTGTTGTAGCTGAAGGTGGTCACATTGCTGTTGCCATCGGTCTCGCTCATGACTTCGCCGAAGGCGTTGTAGCTCTGGCTACGCTCGATTTCGCGATGGAAGGATTCGGCATCATCGGTCGTCCATACCAGGTGGCCGCCTGCGGTGGGCGCATTGGGGATGAAGGTGCCGGTCTCGGTGCCCAAGGGGGTGGTGACGACGGAGACTTGCCAGTCAGGGTCGTTCGGGTCGTAGGGGTTGAATGGGTCGTCCGGGTTCTCGATGTCCGCGGCATAGGCGGTGTATTGGTATTCGTATTTCTCGCTGGCATTGAGGCCGCTGAGGTCGGCACGGTAGCGGGTGACGCCGTTGTCGAGGTAGGCCTGGGTCGGGACCAGGGTGTAGTCGTCGTTGCTGTTCTGCAGGCGGTAGCCGAGGATGACGTAGTCGACCGTGGTGCCTGATGGTGGTTCTGGC
>NZ_JAJAVC010000014.1 GCF_020532725.1 Methylobacillus arboreus | reverse complement strand
TCTGGCGCCCCGCCTGGTCGTAGCGGTACTCGGTGAGGTAGCCTTCGCCATCGAGGACGCCAACCAGCAGGCCGTCGTTGTCGTACAGGCGGCGGGTCACACGGTCGTTGGCGCTATCGGCGACAGGCATGGTATTGGGGTGGTTGGCCTGGATGTCGAAGCCGTTGTTGAGGGTAGTGGTCAAAGCATCCAACTGGGCCTGGCTCAGCAATTTGGTGTATTGCGTAGTGGTCAGCAGACGGCTCGCGCCATCGTAGGTGTAGGCAGTGACCGCACCTACGCCATCGATTTCCTTGGCCAAGCGCCCGGCCTGGTCGTAAAGGCGATGCGTGATGCGGTCATTGGCATGTGCTGCCGGCTTGACGCCGTCCAGGGTCAAGCCGGCAGCGTTGGCGAGCGAAGCCGTGACGCGGTTGGCATAGCGTCGGGTGGCGATCAGTTGGCCGTTGAGGTTGTAAATGAATTCGGTGAGGGATTGTTCGCCATCGATCTCGCCGATCTTGCGTCCGGCGGCATCGTAGAGGTAATAGAGACTCCGCCCAATCGGGTCAGTGACCTGGCGCAGTTGTCCGAGCGCATCATAGGCGTAGGTGGTAGTCCCCAGGACGGTATTGGTATTGCCGTCCTGCTGCGCAGTGCTGATGAGGCGCCCGGCCGCATCGTAGGTCTGGAGGGTCTGCAGGCCGTTGGCGAGCTGGACGGTCACCTGGCGGCTATCATCGCTATAGAGGGTAGTGGTGGTGTTACCCAGCGCATCGGTCTGGGTGGTGAGGCGGTTGAGGCCGTCGTAGGCGTAACTGGTGAGGTAGGTGCTGCCGGTCTCGGTGCCGCGGCCATCGATGACCTGGCGCAGGTTGCCGGCCTGGTCGTAGGTGTAGTAGGTGGTGGCTTTGCTCGCGTCGTTGACGCCGTTGCCCGCACTGTCGACGCTGCCGTAGACGCTGCGGCTCTTGAGCGCGCCGCGCGCGTCATAGGTGTAGTCGATGCGCTGGCTCTGGGCCTTGTTGACGCCAGCCAGCCAGGTGGTGAGACTGGCTTCGGTCTGGGTGCCGCTCGCGGTGAAGGTGTTGGCCGTGTACTGGATCTGGCTGGTCTGTTGGCCGAAACCATCATAGCGGTATTCGGTGACGCGGCCTTCCGGGCTGATGATGAAGCGCAGGTGGTTGTCCGCGTTGTAGAGGTAGCGGGTGGTCTGGGGAACGCTGGCCGTGGCGGTTCCCGCACCATCCGGATCGGCCACGGCATACCGGGTTTCGGTCAGGAGTTGGTTCTGGCTGCCATAGGTGCGCTCGATGACGTTGCCCGCCGCGTCCTGTTCACGGGTGCGGTTGCCGTTGGCGTCGTACAGGTAGTCGGTCACATTGCCGCGCGCATCGATGGCGCGCGTGACGTCGCCGTTGGTATTGTACTGGTAGTGTTGGGCACCACCGTTGGCATGGTGCAGGGTCACGAGCTGGCCCTTGGCATCATATTCCATCGCATAGGCGGCAGTGCCATTGGCATTGGTGATGGTCATGAAGCTCACAAAGGCGATATAGGCAAATTCAGTCGTGTTGCCCAATCCATCCGATACGCTCTTGACCTTGCCGTCCGCATGGTAGGTAAAGCTGACGGTGGTGCCGTTGCCGCTGCCAGACACGCCGCCATTGGTGATGCTGGCAATGCGGTGGCTGGTCCCGTCGTAGGTGTAGCTGGTGATGTAGACGTTGCCGTCGGTGGTGCTGTTGTCTTCTGGGGTGAGGTCGGTAATGACGGTCTTAAGACGGCCCTGGCCATCGTATTCATAACGGGTGCGGGTGCTGAGGATGTTGCTGCCACTCACGACTTCGATGCGTTGCAGTTGGGTGCCCAGGTAGACGAGACGGGTGGTCTCGCCATTGGCATCCGCGACTTCGGTGATGAGGCCGTTGGCGTCATAGGTGTAGGTCAGGGCATTGCCAGCGGTGTCGGCGACGGTCTTGATGCGCCAGATGCTGCCCGAGGCTTCGTAGGTTTCCGTCACCCGGCTGTCGCCGTCCTGCCAGGTCCAGGTGGTGTTGCTGTAGGTCAGGGTGTCGTAGCTGCCGCCGCCGTCCTTGTTCAGGTATTGGCCTGTGCCAGTATCATAGGTGTAGATCAACTGCGCGCCATCGGCCGCAGTGCGGGTGATGGTGCTGCCTGCGGTGTTGACATTGCCCGTGAGGCCGGAGAGCTGGCGATAGAGGGAGAGTTGCCAATTATCATTATTGTCGAAGTCGAAGGCACCCTGGCTGTTGTAGGTGCGCAGGATGCCGAGGTCAGGGCCACGGCCGATCAGGAGTTCGTCTTGCCGCTGCAGGATGAGGTTGCCGGTCTTGGCGTTGATGTAGGCCGCGTCCCCCGCACCGCCAATGTTCAAGTTCAGTTGTCCGCCAGATCCCAGTATATTGGCAGAACTCCCAGATAACCCCAGTCCATTCCCCGTGACAATCG
>NZ_JAJAVC010000013.1 GCF_020532725.1 Methylobacillus arboreus | reverse complement strand
AGACATAACCGGTAGTGCGTGTGCTGATGCACATTCACTGTTAATCTGATGGAATTTGCGTAGCAAATTCATCTTCAACAAACAGAAGAAGTAAAGAATTTAGGTGTATTTGATTACAGCTTTAGAACACCTTGCTTGGGGTTCCCAAGTTTCAAGGTTATAGGATCAAGCCTCACGAGCAATTAGTATCGGTTAGCTTAACGCATTACTGCGCTTCCACACCCGACCTATCAACGTCCTGGTCTCGAACGACTCTTTAGTGTGCTCAAGGCACAAGGGAAGTCTCATCTTGAGGCAAGTTTCGCGCTTAGATGCTTTCAGCGCTTATCTCTTCCAGACTTAGCTACCCGGCGATGCCACTGGCGTGACAACCGGTCCACCAGAGGTCTGTCCACTCCGGTCCTCTCGTACTAGGAGCAGCCCCCCTCAAACTTCCAACGCCCACGGCAGATAGGGACCAAACTGTCTCACGACGTTTTAAACCCAGCTCACGTACCACTTTAAATGGCGAACAGCCATACCCTTGGGACCGGCTACAGCCCCAGGATGTGATGAGCCGACATCGAGGTGCCAAACTCCCCCGTCGATATGAACTCTTGGGAGGAATCAGCCTGTTATCCCCAGAGTACCTTTTATCCGTTGAGCGATGGCCCTTCCATACAGAACCACCGGATCACTATGACCTGCTTTCGCACCTGCTCGACCTGTCCGTCTCGCAGTCAAGCAACCTTATGCCATTGCACTATCAGTACGATTTCCGACCGTACCTAGGTTACCTTCGCACTCCTCCGTTACTCTTTGGGAGGAGACCGCCCCAGTCAAACTGCCCACCATGCACGGTCCCCGATCCAGATTATGGACCTAGGTTAGAACCTCAACAACATCAGGGTGGTATTTCAAGGTTGGCTCCACGGTAACTGGCGTCACCGCTTCAAAGCCTCCCACCTATCCTACACAAATCTTGTCAAAGTCCAATGCAAAGCTACAGTAAAGGTTCATGGGGTCTTTCCGTCTAGCCGCGGGTAGATTGCATCTTCACAAACATTTCAACTTCGCTGAGTCCCGAGAGGAGACAGTGTGGCCATCGTTACGCCATTCGTGCGGGTCGGAACTTACCCGACAAGGAATTTCGCTACCTTAGGACCGTTATAGTTACGGCCGCCGTTTACCGGGGCTTCGATCAAGAGCTTGCACCCCATCACTTAACCTTCCGGCACCGGGCAGGCGTCACACCGTATACGTCCACTTTCGTGTTTGCACAGTGCTGTGTTTTTATTAAACAGTCGCAGCCACCTTTTCACTGCAACCCCATCAAGCTCCGGACGCGAGGTCCTTCACCCTACCGGGGCGCACCTTCTCCCGAAGTTACGGTGCTAATTTGCCGAGTTCCTTCTCCCGGGTTCTCTCAAGCGCCTTAGAATTCTCATCCTGCCCACCTGTGTCGGTTTGCGGTACGGTCTCAATATAACTGAAGCTTAGTGGCTTTTCTTGGAAGCTTGGTATCAATCACTTCGTCTCACAAGGAGACTCGTCGTCACGCCTCAGAATTGACCCTCCGGATTTGCCTAAAGGATCTCCCTACACGCTTAAACCACCTATTCCAACAGATGGCTGACCTAACCTTCTCCGTCCCCACATCGCATTATATTGAGGTACAGGAATATTAACCTGTTTCCCATCAGCTACGCATCTCTGCCTCACCTTAGGGGCCGACTCACCCTGCGCCGATGAACGTTGCGCAGGAAACCTTGGGCTTTCGGCGAGGGGGCTTTTCACCCCCTTTATCGCTACTCATGTCAGCATTCGCACTTCTGATACCTCCAGCATGCCTCACAGCACACCTTCGCAGGCCTACAGAACGCTCTCCTACCATGCATATAAATATGCATCCGCAGCTTCGGTTACGTGCTTAGCCCCGTTACATCTTCCGCGCGGGACGACTCGACCAGTGAGCTATTACGCTTTCTTTAAAGGATGGCTGCTTCTAAGCCAACCTCCTGGCTGTCTGTGCCTTCCCACTTCGTTTTCCACTTAGCACGTCATTAGGGACCTTAGCTGGCGGTCTGGGTTGTTTCCCTCTTGACCACGGACGTTAGCACCCATGGTCTGTCTCCCGTGATTGCACTTCTCGGTATTCGGAGTTTGCCATGGTTTGGTAAGCTCTTATGAGCCCCCTAGCCATAACAGTGCTCTACCCCCAAGAGTGAGACACGAGGCACTACCTAAATAGTTTTCGGAGAGAACCAGCTATTTCCAAGTTTGTTTAGCCTTTCACCCCTATCCACAGCTCATCCCCTAATTTTTCAACATTAGTGGGTTCGGACCTCCAGTACCTGTTACGGCACCTTCATCCTGGCCATGGATAGATCACTTGGTTTCGGGTCTACACCCAGCAACTGAACGCCCTATTCGGACTCGCTTTCGCTACGCCTCCCCTATCGGTTAAGCTTGCTACTGAATGTAAGTCGCTGACCCATTATACAAAAGGTACGCAGTCACCCCTTACGAGGCTCCCACTGTTTGTATGCATGCGGTTTCAGGATCTATTTCACTCCCCTCCCGGGGTTCTTTTCGCCTTTCCCTCACGGTACTGGTTCACTATCGGTCGATTACGAGTATTTAGCCTTGGAGGATGGTCCCCCCATGTTCAGACAGGATTTCACGTGTCCCGCCCTACTTGTCGTTACCCTAGTTCCACAAACGGGTTTTCGTATAAGGGGCTATCACCCTCTATGGCCGGACTTTCCATTCCGTTCTACTAACGCGTCTGCTAAAAATAACAGGCTTTTCCGGGTTCGCTCGCCACTACTTCCGGAATCTCGGTTGATTTCTTTTCCTCGAGCTACTTAGATGTTTCAGTTCACTCGGTTCGCCACCTTCTCCCTATATATTCAGGAGAGGTTACCCTTGCGGGTGGGTTTCCCCATTCGGACATTCCCGGATCAAAGCTTGTTTGCCAGCTCCCCGAGACTTTACGCAGGCTACCACGTCCTTCATCGCCTGTAATCGCCAAGGCATCCACCACATGCACTTATTCGCTTGACCCTATAACGTTGAAACCTGAGCCCTTTTAAACTCAAATCCCGCGATGCATGAGACATCCGCTATAGGTTTTCTAAAGCACTTCATCCAACCACACCAAGCTGATGCGGCTGAACTAATTTGAACGGTTAATTCTTGCGAACCAACGAGTTCAAATGTTTCGATTTTGCAATCAAATTACCCATTTGAATACTAGAACCTCATCACAAAGTTCTTGGTATTCTCTTTACTTCTTCCATTTTGTTAAAGATCAATCCAGCTTGTAAAAGCCAGAAGTAAAGACAGCACGCTGTGTTTACTTCTAACCTTTTCAACAAAGAGTTGGTGGAGGATGACGGGATCGAACCGACGACCCCCTGCTTGCAAAGCAGGTGCTCTCCCAGCTGAGCTAATCCCCCATTACTTTACAGTAATCTGGTGGGTCTGGTTGGGCTCGAACCAACGACCCCCGCCTTATCAAGACGGTGCTCTAACCAGCTGAGCTACAGACCCATAAGGCCAATCTTTGTTGCGCTCTTGAAACAACCGATAAGTGTGAATGCTTGCAAGCAAGGCTTACTCTAGAAAGGAGGTGATCCAGCCGCACCTTCCGATACGGCTACCTTGTTACGACTTCACCCCAGTCATGAATCCCACCGTGGTAAGCGCCCTCCTTGCGGTTAGGCTACCTACTTCTGGTGAAACCCACTCCCATGGTGTGACGGGCGGTGTGTACAAGGCCCGGGAACGTATTCACCGCGACATGCTGATCCGCGATTACTAGCGATTCCGACTTCATGTAGTCGAGTTGCAGACTACAATCCGGACTACGATCGGCTTTCTGAGATTAGCTCCCCCTCGCGGGTTGGCAACCCTCTGTACCGACCATTGTATTACGTGTGAAGCCCTGGCCATAAGGGCCATGAGGACTTGACGTCATCCCCACCTTCCTCCGGTTTGTCACCGGCAGTCCCAATAAAGTGCCCAACTGAATGATGGCAATTATTGGCAAGGGTTGCGCTCGTTGCGGGACTTAACCCAACATCTCACGACACGAGCTGACGACAGCCATGCAGCACCTGTGTCCACTTTCCCTTTCGGGCACCTAATGCATCTCTGCTTCGTTAGTGGCATGTCAAGGCCAGGTAAGGTTTTTCGCGTTGCATCGAATTAATCCACATAATCCACCGCTTGTGCGGGCCCCCGTCAATTCCTTTGAGTTTTAATCTTGCGACCGTACTCCCCAGGCGGTCAACTTCACGCGTTAGCTGCGTTACTAATGGATTTTACTCCACCAACAACTAGTTGACATCGTTTAGGGCGTGGACTACCAGGGTATCTAATCCTGTTTGCTCCCCACGCTTTCGAGCATGAGCGTCAGTATTAGGCCAGGGGGCTGCCTTCGCCATTGGTATTCCTCCACATCTCTACGCATTTCACTGCTACACGTGGAATTCTACCCCCCTCTCCCATACTCTAGCCTTGTAGTTTCAAACGCAGTTCCCAGGTTGAGCCCGGGGCTTTCACATCTGACTTACAAAACCGCCTGCGCTCGCTTTACGCCCAGTAATTCCGATTAACGCTCGCACCCTACGTATTACCGCGGCTGCTGGCACGTAGTTAGCCGGTGCTTCTTATCAAGGTACCGTCATCCTCATCTAGTATTAGTAGATAAGTTTTCTTTCCTTGCGAAAGAGCTTTACAACCCGAAGGCCTTCTTCACTCACGCGGCATGGCTGGATCAGGCTTTCGCCCATTGTCCAAAATTCCCCACTGCTGCCTCCCGTAGGAGTCTGGGCCGTGTCTCAGTCCCAGTGTGGCTGATCATCCTCTCAGACCAGCTACTGATCGTCGCCTTGGTAGGCTTTTACCCCACCAACTAGCTAATCAGATATCGGCCGCTCCATTAACGTGAGGTCCGAAGATCCCCCACTTTCCCCCTCAGGGCGTATGCGGTATTAGCTAATCTTTCGACTAGTTATCCCCCATTATTGGACACGTTCCGATATATTACTCACCCGTTCGCCACTCGCCACCAGAGAGCAAGCTCTCCGTGCTGCCGTTCGACTTGCATGTGTAAAGCATGCCGCCAGCGTTCAATCTGAGCCAGGATCAAACTCTTCAGTTTAATTCCGACTATTACTTGTTTGACCTCTTTCGAGGTCGGTATATCGCTTGGCTTAATTCTCAAATGAATCTTAGGTGTAACCATAAAGGCTACAGTTTTGATTTCATTTAAGTGTTAAGCACTTGTATTTTGAGTTTCTCGATTCTTATAAATAAGTATCGATTTGCACTCACCTACAAGCACCCACACTTATCGGTTGTTCAGTTTGTTAAAGAGCAGGTTACTTCTTTTTTACTCGCCGCTGATTCGTTTCGAATTCAGCGAGA
>NZ_JAJAVC010000012.1 GCF_020532725.1 Methylobacillus arboreus | reverse complement strand
TTAGCTAAAAGACTATGCCAATGAAACCGGCTGCCAACTACATGCTTATGTGTTAATGACAAATCATGTACATCTTTTGGTTTCATCAATTAAAACAGAAGCCATAAGCGGGATGATGAAAGCGCTGGGGCAACGTTATGTGCAATACATTAACCGTACCTATAAACGCAGTGGCACTTTGTGGGAAGGACGCTACAAGTCCTGCCCGACCCAGGCAGAAACCTATCTTCTCGCTTGCCAGCGTTACATAGAACTTAACCCGGTACGAGCGAATATGGTAGAGCACCCTGCGGACTATAGATGGAGTAGCTATCGCACTAATGCACAAGGTGAGTCTAGTCAGTTGGTTTCATCACATGCTATATATAAAAGCTTGGGGCTAGATGATGAAGCAAGGCAAGCGGCCTATCGAGAGCTATTCCGGTATGAACTTGATCCAAAGCTGGTGGATGAAATACGACAAGCCACTCATGGTAATTATGTGTTGGGAGACACGAGCTTTGCAGATCAGATTTCAGAGGCATTGAAGAGACGAGTATTACGAGGTAAAGCTGGTAGGCCATTTAAGGTATCTCCTAGCGAATAAACGTGGTCTGTCCCCTATTATTCAATAATAGATACATATAAAGCGCCAATTAATACAAAGTTTGAGACCTTCGTTGGAAGTACAGCAAGTGCGACTTATGGCACGCTTGGATTGGGAGCGTCGGTTTCAGTTGGTGCTATATCATTATCTTGGGCAGGGCCGTATGGAGCAATTGCAGGTGGTATTATCGGGGGGGGGTATTTTTCTCTGGGAGTACGAATTTAATGGCGGCTCTGATTATGTGAAGTCTACATATAAAAATGGGATTTTAAAGTTTAATGGTAAAGAGTATGTACAAAATAAATAATTTTCCGCTTTATAATGAAAGTTTTTAATGCCTAAACTATTTAAATTATTTTTAGTGGTATTCGGAATTTTATGCTGGATTACTCCAATATCTGTTTCAATTTCTTTTATCTATCAAAATAAGTATTTAACGGAAATGATTGTAAGTTATGGAGTCTTGTTTTTAATATATGTATGTTTTGTGATATTCCAGCATAGGTTTGAAAAAAATGAGACTAAGTCTTTTTTTCAAAGACTGTCAATAGGAGGGAAGTTGGCTTTTGTAGTATCTAGTCTTATTTTTCCCATACTAGTTGGTAGGGGATTGTCACTTACAACTCCAATTGCTTCTGATTTCATAGCCTCAGAGTTTGCGATCCATGAGTATAAATTGATAAGAGTAGAACCTTATGCAAAAACCTTTAGAAAATTAAGTAAATTGTATGTAGTTGACATAAATAATAATGAGGCCTCTTTTGTTTTAAAGAATGAAATGTTAGAACAACTTAGTTTGCGTGGAGGCGATAAGTTAATTACCAGAGGAAGAGGTTGTATTGCAGGTTTTGTTATAGATAATATTAATGGTGTTGAACGTAAGTAAAGGTAATCTCCCCGAAATCAAAGGGGTCAGACTGAACTATCCCGTTAATATCGGACACTATTGAAATAGTAGACAATACTAGAGGAGGTGTCAGATATTAACGGGATAGTTCACACTCGATTGTCTGGAGAATGCTGATTCTCCGCAATAACAACTATCAAGGTTTCCAGCTCGTAGCTCGTATCGCTTGCAGCGCCGCATGTAAGAACATAAAAATACGGCGTACTTGGGCAAGCGCAATATCTACTACGTCAATGACGTCCAAGCGTAAGCTTCCCTGTCAAGCCGCAGTAAAATATGAACTGAATCCAGTACGGCCAATATGACACAACTGAATCGCCCCACTCTAGCCTGAACTGCCTGAACTCAGGACAGTTCGTGAGTAACCTGAGCAATGACTTAACAACCATGGCCTGAATCTCTAGTTTCCAATGGTAGAAAATTCCCGGGCGGGTAAGGCTCTAATGAAGCTATCTTTCATTAATGAAAGTGCATATTAGGGTAAAATCTAGAATAGTGAGAATCTAATAAAAAAATACTTGAAAAAACGCAGTACCTGTCAGATTGAATTTGCAATAATACTTAATTTACGATTGGAAAACTTCGAATAATCTAGATGAGTGCACCCCAGCACAGGTTGGGCTAGGATGTATTTGTGCAGACACAATTTCTAATCCATTCTGAACGCTCTTAATCAATAAATAGGTGACTTTCATCGTTGTTTAAACTATGCAAGTTTAAAACAACTCTTTTTGCATAGCTTTTGGGCGTATTGCCTGAGTGATAGTGACTACCATCAAAGTAGACTAATTTATTAGCTAGTGGTGTAACTGAAGTTAAAACAGAAAAAACTTCTGATGGTTGTTGTTCGTTATATATAAATAAATCACCGTCGCTATCATATAAATACCATACAATAGTTATATGGGGTGTTTTAAGATCTTGGTGTGGTGGATTAGGTCTAGGATCATCGCTTTTATATGTGGTTCTTAAGCGCTGAAAGTTTCTATCCAATTCAATACCCAACTTTTTGCTAAATACGCAATGTATGTAATCAGAATCGAAAAACTCTACTTTAGCCGGTGCGTTGTCATAGCTTCTATCATAGTCATCATTCGTAACAATTTTTTTTGCTGCGTGAGTCTCTATGGGGGTTTTTAGCTCAAATAAAACCCTATCTAGTTCATCTTTTGACAGAAAATCATCAATAACTTTAACCATTATAACCCTAACACTTTCACAATCTATGAGTATATGTTGCTTTAGCTAATTTGCAAAAAATTTGACCCATTTCCAGAATGTTGTTAATGATATATGGACTATCAAAAATTGCATCAATGATTTGATTCGCTTCATCTGTATTGCCACTCACTTGTGCAATAAGGGCGCGAGTATAGTTGCCCGAGAAGGAAGCTCTATCCCATAATAATGCGATTTGTGCTTCGGTTTACGCCAATAGAATATTGGTTTGCATGACGGCCAATACTGCTAAGGCACAATGATTCTCCGAAAAGATGTCATCAATCTCTAAAGCCTTCTTCGAAGAGGCGAATGATGTTTTTATAGTTAGCGGCTCGGATTGCCCTATCGAAAGAATAACCTTATACAGTTCTATTGGGTTTGCGAGAGGCTCGGCACGCAGGTGCTGTAAATCTGAAGGTATAAGTTCTGGCAGTCTGTGCCACGGTGCTCCCTAACATTGATGATGTTGTAGCCAGTTGTATGTTTGATAACATCAAAAATGTCTCAACTATCGTGTACGGTTCTTGTATTGCTCATATACTTGATCAGTAGGGAATTTCGAAAATCCAGACCGGTTCAGTACGCGTAATGGTCATGCTATGCTTTCTTCTGCCCCTTCTTATCCAAGAGCTGGGCTAGTTCCAGACCAGGCCATGAGGAAATGAACCTGAGCAAATCCAGTTGATATAGCACACTGAGCCAATGCGCCATCTGCACTTTGGGAGAACCTTTTTCAATTTCCACCAAGGTGTTGCGCCCGATACCTGAGACCTCTGCCAGTTCTTTCTGGGTCATGCCTTTACGCTTGCGGATATCGGCGATCAGGATGCCGGTGGCATAAGTGAACTCCAGGACAGGACGGGGCAGGCTTTCTGGGGTAATTTCACGCATGGCAATCAAACTTGTTTGTTTATGAGGATATTATGTGATTTTTTGCCCTCAATTGCAAACTTTAACTTTATTAAAGCTGGATTCATGCATTAAGGTTTGGTCAATGCGATGAGTTGCTGCACGATGGCAGGCTCTTTCTCCAAGACCTCTACTACATTTTCCACCAGCTCAGAAAATCCAGGGTCATTTCGCAATTCGTCGCCAAATTGCCAAGCCAAAATGTTCTCTACGAACAAGGTAACAGCCTTATGGCTGCGTTTAGGGTCATCCCCGCTGATCCCCTTGATTTGCGTGACGACCTTGTGTTTGATGGCATCGGCATTCGGTTTGTCTGATTGCGTAGTCTTGGCCTGGCTTTGGCCTGCTTTGCCGAGCGCCTGGAATTGGCCTTTGTTAAGCGACTCTGCCGCCACCTTGCGGCGGATGAGTTCGGCAATGCCATCCAGTGGAGATAGTGGATCCATGAATCTGCTGCTTGAACCTTAGTTGGGCTTATCTTCGCTATTGTATGCCGAAAGCCAGGCATGGCCACCCGCAGGCTCTGCATTTTCAAGTTCTGGCACTGCTTCCTGCTGGTTATCCGGCAAGGATAGCAACACGTTCTGCATATCACGGGTGAGGTCTGGGCTAAAGTCATTGACTGCAATGCCTTGCTCAAGCGCGGCCCTCGCCTGCTGATACTCCCCTGCTGCCAAGTGCTCCAGGCCGGTCTTGAACAGGTGCAGCGCATGCTGCTCCGGCAATTCATCCAGCTTTCGCCAGCTTTGCTTGGCTTCCGTGACCTTACCCAGGGTCATCTGCAACAGGCCGAGTTGGAATGAGGCAGTGTAGAGCTCAGGATCAAGCGTGACGGCACGCGCCATTTCGAGTTCGGCCTTGTCATAGAGTCCGATCTGCGCAAATTCCGCGCCGAGGATATAGGCCAGCTTGCCATCCTCCGGGAAGCGCTCTACCCCTTCTTTCAGGTAGGAAATGGCCGCTCCATGCTCGCCTTTTCTGATGGATTCAATGGCGAGGTGGAGCAGTTCGTCTTGTGTCAGGTTGGTAAATTGATTCATTGTGGCCTCCCGATGTTGGTGTCTTTGGTCATTGGTTTCTATGCAGTTGCTGATGCCGCGCTAGTATTCGGTGCGCAATAGCTTGAGTTCGTCATAATGCTCATATAGCCGTTGCAATGCGCGATGATGCAATTGTGAAATGCGTCCCTTGCTGAGGTTGAGTTTTTCTGCAATATGGTCGAAGCGCATTTGCTGGTAGTAATGCAGGCGGATGATTTTTTCTTCCTGCTCCGGCAATGTACCTACCAGCGCATCCACGACGCGCATGAGGTCTTGCAGCTCACGGCTTTTGTAGACGCCGGATTGCTGTACCTCCTCCCCGGCCTGGTACATGCCGGAATCTTCCAGCATATAGCCGATTGCCACTCCCAGCGCGATATCGACCAGGCGCATGAATGGGTCATCTCCTGGCGACTGCCCTGCCGTTGCTTCATGCAGCAACGACTGCATCCGCTCTTCCTTGATACGGGCGCTGGCCGTGATCTGTTGCTGTTTTTCGTTGTGCTTTTCTATGCCATTCAAGATGGCGCCCTTGATCCTGTAGCTTGCATAGGTCTTGAAGCTGGCCCCCTGGCCTGGGTCGTAACGGTCTACCGATTCGATCAGGCCGATCAGGGCATATTGCTTATACTCTTCAAACTCGACTTCGTCGATTTGGCGGTTGCCATATAGTTTGGCCGCCAGGATGTTGGCAAAGCCCTCGTAGCGATTAATCAACCGCTCCCGCACTGCTATCGAGCGGTGAAGGAGAAACTCCTTCCACTCCATGAGCTCATGCTCTTGCTGATATGCCGGGAGCCCCATCGCATTACCGTCAATAGAAACTGCTCATCAGGGACTTCACGACCAGGTTCCAGCCATCGATGAGGATGAACATCAGCACTTTCAACGGCAGGGAAATAGTCATGGGCGGCACCATCATCATCCCAAGCGATGTCAGCACGCTGGCAATGATGAGGTCAATCAGCAGAAATGGTAGGAAGATCATGAACCCCACCTGGAATGCGGCCCTCAATTCGCTCAGCATGAACGCCGGGATCAGTTGCAACAGTCCGATGTCTTCCGCGGTTTCAGGCTGTGCAGCGCCAGAAAGATCCATCATGAGCGCAAGATCGGCTTCGCGCGTTTGCCGGATCATGAAATCCTGGATGGGATGCACGGCGGCATCCACAGCCTTGTCCAGGGTTATCTGCTGCTGCTGGAATGGCAGCCAGGCCTGCTGGTTGACCTCTTTCCAGACCGGCTGCATTGAAAACAAGGTCAGGAAGATGGCAATACTGATCAATGCGGCGTTCGGCGGCGTATCCTGCATGCCGATGGCATGGCGCAGCATGGAAAGCACGACGATGATGCGCAGGAAGGAGGTGGTGGCAATCAGCAATGCAGGTATCAGGCTCAGGGCCGTGAGCAGCACCAGGATGCGGATGGCAGAGGATAAGTCCGTACCTTGGGCAGAAACCTGCGTGCCTTGATTGAGGAAATCCGCAATCGCTGCGGATTCCTGCGCGGCAAAAGCAAGCGACGGCAGCAGTAGCACTACTGCAATGGCGATGTACTTGCCTAGGGCAGCCAATGGCGACAGCAATGTTTTAAACACCCGGCCCGCCCTCTTCTGCCGCCTTGGCCTGGGACTCGGCAAGGGTGACCAGCCTGTCGCCCGCCTGGCCCACCAGTACTTTCCGGTTGTCGAATTCAACCACGTACAAATGGCTGCGATGATTGAGCCTGACTTTGTCGAGAATCCTCAGTTCTTCTGAAGTACGTCCCAATAGTTGCAGCGCCGCCTTGGGGTTTTTACGCTTCAGGTAATAAGCAGCTCCCCACGCCACCAAGAGGAACCCAATGACTATCCACCCCACTCTTGAACCATGGGTTTCCAGGGGACTATCAGTGGCCTTGAAGGGAATCGGCTTGGCTGGCACGGATAGCTCTTCGGCATTTGCAGCGACCCCAGCATGCATGAAGCCGATATTGGCCAACAAGCATGCCATGATGAGAAAACGCTTCATTTGGAAGTTGCAACCGCTGCCGCAGCCAGGATTTCATCGATCTTGATGCCGAAATTCTCCTCAATGACGACAAGGCTGCCGGTAGCGATCGGGTTGCCATCCAGCCTGACGATCAAAGGCGCATTGTGCAGTTGGTCCAGGCTGAAGGTCGAGCCTTTCTCCAATGCGAAGAGTTCGTCGACGGTCAGCTCCGCTGAGCCCACCACCACTTCGACCGTGACCTTCAGGCCGGCAATGATGGAAAAATTGCCCTCCAGCAATTTGTTGCCGGTTTTTGCGACTTCCTGCACCGGTTTCAAATTGACGGCTTTGGCTGAAGGTATCTCGTGTTCGGCCTGCAGTTCAGCCGCTTGTTGTTTACTCATGCTACTTTCCTACTTTTTCTAGAAATTGAATTGCCTTATGGTTTCCCTGCAGGCCCAGATAAGCTTTGGCGACAGGTTGTTTGCCAGTCAAGGACCTCACCAAGAGGGCATCCGCGCTTTTTGCCGAGAGACGAATCACATCCCCGACTTCGATGCCGGACAAGTCTTGAACGGTAATTTCCGCCTGCCCTGCCAGCACCTCAAGATGCGCAACATATCGACCCAGGGTCCGCCCACGCTGAACCATCGCTTGCGCATGAGGTGACCTCGTCGGTTTGAATGCGCCCAGTGCTTCGGCAACCGCCCCGCCGATCAGCAATTCCTGCTGGCCCAAGATACCCGATATTTGCAAGTGCACTACGCCGCTGCCATACCCTGTGCGCAATTGCCTTTTTTCTCCCTGGTATTGCTGTGCGAGCTCATGGGAAGACAAGGTCTGGATGCGCCGGAACAAATCCAGCAGGGCCTCCTGCCGCAAGGCACTCGTCAATGGGCTTGGTTTTGAAGAGAGGCCACTACTTTGCTTCATCATGGCAGACACCAGCTCCCGGCCTTGACTATCTGCAAGGTTCCATGCCACCCAGGACTCGGGAGCATTGCCTACGATCAACCATTCATCATCCGGCCCAATGGCACTATCGCTATCGACGGCATATGAGCACTTGGCATCCTCACCCAGCCAAGCCTTGCTCCAATCACTGAAGACTGCTTTCAGGGTTTCCTCAACCGCAACACGACCTGATGCGGCAATCAACCGGAACGGTAACGCAACTGGCATTATCTACGCCCCCTGATCTCGCCAAGCTGCTGGATCATTTCGTTTGCCGCGGTAATCACCTGGGACGAGGCCTGGTAACCGCGCTGCACCACGATCAACTCGCTGAACTGTTGCGCCAGGTCGACATTGGACAACTCCACGCCATTGGTGCGGAGCCTGCCCAGAGAACCCTCGCCTGGAGCCCCCAACGCACGCTGGCTGTTTGCAGTGGCAAAGAATCTGTTGCTTCCTTCAGCCTGTAATGAATCAGGGTTGGTGAAGAATGCAAGTCCCAGTTGATCCGCCTTCACCGACTTGCCGTTCGAATAGCCAAGCGTAATGAACCCGTCGCTATCAAGGGTGGTAGTGGTCAGATATCCGGCAGGGCTGCCGTTTTGCGATTGCAGCCTCATGGAGGAAGCGCTGCTGGAGAAGAAATTGGTTCCCGAGGCATCCAGGGTAATAAACGTGGTCATGGCGCCATTGCCGGGATTGTAGGTGAAGGTATGGCGGTCGTGACCAGGGCTGGACACTCCGCTCCCTTGATATCGGAAAGCCCCGCTTGTCACTTCTGTCGCCCCCTCCATCAACCTGAACGTCCACTCGCCGGGCTCATTTGCCGTGTTGTTGGTCAACGTCAATGTCAGCGTGTGGGCAGCGCCGAGAGAGTCGTAAATCGTGATGTTCGATACATCATAGGTGGTCGAGCTATTCGACAAGGAGTCTGTAAAAGTCAGGTTGGTAGTGGCTACAGGCGCAGAACTACGCTTGCCGGCAATATTGATCTCGGACAATGCTCCGTTATTGAAGCCAAGCACCCTGGCGCCGCCTTCCCGGGAAATCAGGTAGCCACTGTCGTCAAAGGTAAACTGGCCGGAGCGGGTATAGGATAATTTGCCGTCCTGCTGCAGGATAAAGAAACCATTGCCATCAATGGCGGCATCGAGGCTGTTTCCTGTCTGCCTGAAATCCCCCTGGGTAAACTTGGAATAGCTGGCGCCCGCCTTCACCCCGCTGCCTTGGGAATAAGGCAGGCCTTGTGAGTTTGCGCCGCCGTATTGGGTGCGGTAGAACAGATCAAGAAACTCCAACTCGGAACTCTTGAAACCGACGGTGTTCAAGTTCGCAACGTTGTTACTGATATTGGAAAGCCCCTTGGAGAAACTGGTCAATCCGCTCATGCCGATATAAATGGAATCCAACATGATGCCTCCTACCTGACCACGTTGACTTGCGACAAACGAATGCCGGTCCGCAACTCGCCCTCGCTGGTGCGAATCGTCAGGCTGGGCTGCCCTTCAGAAAACGCCAGCGATGTCACTGTACCGACTGCGGTATTGGCAGCCGTCTGGATTTCCACTGTCTTCCCGATCAGCCCGATCGACTGCGTCGCCGCCTGGATCGTCAGCAATGTATCGATGCGATCGTTCATTTCCGAGGTCTGGGCGAGCGAAGTGAACTGCGCCATCTGGGCAATGAACTGCTGGTTATCCAAGGGCTTCAATGGATCCTGGTATTGCAACTGGGTCAGCAGGATGCGTAAAAACTCTTCCTGGCCCAGCGTCGACTGCTGCACTGCGGTCGTTTGTTGTTCTGCGGTCGTGCCGCCAATAAAATCCACTGCCATTTGTTACCCCCCAACCGTTGGATTGTTTGCTGACAATACTTTGGCAAACACCTGCTTGCCATTAAGCATCACCTTGACCAGATTCGCGCCGAGCAATCCCATCTGTCCGCGGATTTCACCCAGCACTTCATTGAGCCTGGAAGCCTGCTCTTTTCCCAGCCGGGCATCGCGTATCCAGACCTCGACCCCTTGCTTCCCCTGGAGTATTGCGATATTGCGCAATGCCCATTCATTCAATACCCGTGTAGCTTCAGTAAAAGGCACTGCTGTTCGTTGCACATTGCCGTTGCTCGATAACACGCCCGGTTCACTGTTTAAATTAGGCACACTGACTACGCTCAAAGCCGACACCATCGCCTTCACGCCTGCAATATTGGATACATAAGCAGGATGGTTGACCAATGTTTCTATCTGCTCCGCAGGTTGAGGAACAGGCGTATTACCGCCATGCTCAGCTATAAGATCAGCGATTTCTTGTGGTTTTCCCGCAGCCTTCGAGGGCATTGCCATCGCATCAGCCTCAGCATTCTGTACGCTGGCCTGCACCACTTGCGTTTTCTGCAACGCCTCATACAAGCCGGACTGTTCCATCACACGCAACCATGCCTGTTGATGGGTAACGTTATTGTTTGAAGCAAATTGCCCGGCGTTGCTCCTGTCATTGACATATGACTGCCCAATATATGACATGATCAATCTGCCCTCGCCATGTAACGCAACATTTGCTCATCATCGGCCAATACAAACATTTTGCGCCGTTCCTCCTGCAATAGTGACGCTTGCTGGCGTTCTGCCAGCAACTCAAGTGACTTCACCTCGGTATAGGATTGCATCAGGGTTTCCTTCGCCAAATCCTGCTGTTGCTGGACATTTTCCAACGCCTGTCTTGCCTGTTCCGCCACTTGGTGCAATTGCACGACATAGCGCCGTCGATCCATCATCTCGGTTGCAGAGGAATATTGACGGTTCTCCAGCACCAGTATTTGTGCGGCATAATCCTGGTAATCCTTCAAAGCAGCATCATGTTGTTGCCGGACACTCGCATGCAGCATGTCGAGCTGACGCATGTCTTGCCTGAGCGCATTCAGGTGTTCTGTCTTGATGGCAATCAAGCGTTGTATCTTGTCAATTTCCATGATGCGCTACAGAGCTATCCCCACTTGTTCGGCAATCGCTGCCAACTGCCTGAATTGCTGCTCCCTAGGCTGAATGGCATCTATGTCCTGGGTCAAGAATTTCTCAATCAATGGATACAAGAGAATGGCCTGGTCCAGCTCTGCATTTGAACCCGCTTTATAGGCGCCAATCTCGATCATGTCCTGGTGGCGGGCATATACGCTCATCAGGCGCAACAGCTTGCGGACCAGTTGGCGCTCCTTGTCGCTCCAGAGCTCGGATGAAAGTCGGCTGATGCTGGCCAGTAGATCTATCGCGGGATAATGCCCGTGGTTCGCAAGTTCCCGGGACAACACGATATGTCCATCCAGGATGGCCCGCATGTTGTCGGAAACAGGTTCATGCAGGTCATCCCCTTCCACCAGCACCGTATATATGCCCGTAATCGAGCCTTTGTTCGTAAAATTGCCGGCACGTTCCAGCAACTTGGGCAATGCTGCAAATGCGGATGGCGTATATCCGCGCGCCGTTGCGGGCTCGCCTGCCGCCAGGCCGATTTCGCGGTGGGCCATGGCAAACCTGGTGACTGAATCCATGATCAACAGCACTTGCTTTGATTGCGCGCAAAAATATTCTGCAATGGCAGTGGCTGTATGCGCGGCCAGCTCTCTCACCAGGGCAGGTTGGTCGGAAGTGGCGACCACCACGATTGAGCGGGCAAGGGTTTCGCTATCCAGTGTGTGATCAATGAAATCGCGCACTTCGCGGCCGCGCTCGCCGATCAGCGCTATTACATTCACTTGCGCTGTCGAATGCTTTGCAATCATGCCCAGCAGGGTGGTTTTACCTACACCGCTCCCCGCAAAGATGCCGACCCGCTGCCCTTTCCCCAGCGGCAGGAAAGTATCAATCGCCTGGATGCCGGTTTCCAGCACCTCGATGATGGGCGCCCTGTCCAATGGGTTATGCGCAGCACCTCGCAGCGGCATAGTATCGGTAAGGTACAAGGGCTTGGAATCCAGCGGTTTTCCAAACGGATCGATGACACGGCCCATGAGGCCATTGCCTACCTTGACAGTCGCTGCATTGCCCAACGCCAAGACCTCGCTGTCCAGGCTGATGCCTTTCGTTTCCCCATAGGGCATCAACAAAGTCGTTTTACCGCGCAGTCCCACCACCTCCGCAAGGCACGGCGTGGAACGGCGTGCCGGATTCTGGATCCGGCACAAATCCCCAATAAAGCCCCGGACTCCCGATGCCTCAATCACCAGGCTGCTCACTTTCGTCACGCGTCCCGTAGACACGCAAAAGTCCTGATGATGCAGGCGCTCGAGGTAATTGCCCCATGCTTGGCTAATGGCGTTCATCCAGCCTCGCCATTTCCGTGAGCGTCTGGGCCAATTGCTTAAGTTGCGTTTCGATACGGGCATCGATCAAGCCATCATGCAGCTTGACGATGCAGCCGCCCAGCGCGACATCGGCGCTGGGTTCGAGCTTGATTGACGACAACAGCGTATCTTCCTGCAACAATGAGGAAGACTTGATTGCCTGGAAATCACGCTCGGATATCTGCAAACATGCGACCTCCCCTTCCTGTAGCCCGCGCATCAGGTGTTCCAGCACTTCCCTGCATGTTTCCTGCGAGCTGAGTTTCTCCCCGATGATTTTGCAAACGGCTTCAAAAACAATCGATGCAATCAATCCATGCTGCTTGCCCAGAACATCACTAAGAGAGACCTTGCCAGCATCCAGCAATGCGCCCAAGGCTTCCAGGCCAGCCAAAAACTCATCCTGAGCCAAAGCCTTGCCTTCTTCATATCCTTTCCTGAACCCCTCTTGCCGCGCATCCTCTTCAAGCTCTGCCAGCTTCTCTGGAGAAATGGCACGCGATGCTTCTGGCGCTCCTGCAAGCTCAACTGCATGCTGTGGCTGCCGATGCGCCTCTCCAGCAATTTCCTGGGAGACTTCTTCAGAAACTGCGCCAGGAGTCCCGACGGTCGACGGCCCCAATACATTCTCGGCTTCCAGGGAAGTCACGGAGGGCTGCTCTGTTTTTTGCGATGATGCTTGCTCAAAAGGAGAAACCAGCTCTGCCACATCAGTCAAGCGCGGTGATTTGACTACTGCGCCCATGGCAGAAACCTTTTCCATCCGGAACCATGTGCCTGCAAAGATTGCTGAGTGCCGCTGATCAAGAAAGGCTGTTCGAACAACAGCTCCTGGTTTCGCAATTGGTCAGCGACAGCCTTGAGCAAGGCACGTTGTACCGCCTGAGTCGCCTGAACAGCCTTGAAATCGGGCGAAAGCCCCATCTCGCGCCTGCGCTGCTGCCAATCGCCTCTCCACGCCCATGGATACAATGCCAATAATTGATTCATCAATACGGCAGGCTCGCCGTCAAACACGATATCGATTTGAGATAGTGTGGCGCGGTTGATCACCTGGATATCCGCCGCATCGGCTTCTAACTCTGCTTGCGTTTTTACCACCGGTTGGGAGGAAATTTGCTCAATATCCTCGGGCTCCAGTTGTATACCCAGCTCGCTCAACTCGTTGAGCAATGCTTGAAGCGTGGTGCGTTCATCTTGAGGCAATTGGTCCAGCAGCCACGCCCTGTCTTCCTCATGCAGGGTGTGCAGCTTCAGGACCAGTCTGCGGGAAATATCCACCTGGTCTGCCATATCAAGGCTGCCTTGCATGATTGACCCACTCATTCAGCTCAGCCAATAGCTGCGATCGCTGGGCGGCGGTCAACCTGGACCTTTGTGGTTTCCTGGACTGCATCAAGGCAATCCCCGCCAGCAGTATCACCACCAATCCGGCTATCCATTGCCAAACCTCGATGGCGCTGGGTTGACCTTTCTGCGTCTGTACAGCCTCTTGCCCAGCCCACTCTTCGGCATCACTCCCGCTGACGTTATCTGTGCTTTCCGGCACTGCTTGCGCCTGCATCATGTCGACACCGTACACCACAACGCCATCGCCCCTGCCAGCATCAATGCCTGCCACCATGGAGACCATCTCTTTCAGCTTCGCCAGTTTGACCTTGTCCTCGGTTTCCGGCACCAATACACCGACATTAATCCGCGCGACATTGCCTGGGGCAGACAGCACCTGCTCCACCCGCTTGCTGTTGAGATATTCAACCTCCGTCTGCGTTGAATTGGGCATCCACCTGTTGGCTCTTTCCTGGGTCTGGATATTGTTGACGCTATCCCATTGTTCTTCGCCCTGGATGCTTTCCTTGCGCCGGACAACGGCGCCGACCTCTTGTCCCGAGGTTTCTGGCAAAGGTACCACGTCTTCGCGCGTCACCTTGACCTGGTCGTAATTCAATGTGACATCCACGCTCACGATGGCTTTACCCGGTCCGAAGACACGATCAACGACATTCACGACCTTGCGCGCCATGTAGTCTTCAAGCTGTTTCTTGATATCCAGGCGTTCATGAAGAGCGGCCTCGGCCTGAGGCCCCACTATCTGTTTCGTCACGGCAATACCGTGATGGTCAACGACCGTCACTTCCGCAGGTGTGATGTCAGCAACGGAGGCCGCCACCAGGCGCTGTATCCCAAATACCTGCTCTGGCAAAAGCGTATTGCCATCCTTGAGATGTATGCTGACCGACGCTTTGGGTTTTGAATTCTGACGCCGGAACAATCCCGATTCCGGCAATACCAGATGCACTCTGGCAGCCTTGACCTCGTCAAACGCCATGATGGTTCTTGCCAGCTCACCCTGCAATGCACGTTGGTAATTCACCTTCTGCGCAAATTCAGTCATGCCGAATTCGGAGTTATTGAATATCTCGAACCCGACTGAGCCATTGAGGTTAAGCCCCTTACCCATCAATTTCAGCCTGGTCTTGTAAACTTCATTCGCCTCAACCAAAATTGTGGCGCCATCATCCGCAAGCTTATAGGGCACTTTCAATCGGTCAAGCTCGGCTACCATCGCAGATGCATCCTGACCGTTAAGGTCAGAAAACAGAACCTGGTAATCTTCCTTGAACGACCAATAGGTGCCGCCTGCCAACAGTGCAACTACTGCAAACAACCCGAGCAATACGACAAAACGCTTTGCCAATGAAGACTGTTGCCATTGATTTCTCAACTGATCCAGCAAAATAAACCTCGATTCACTTATATCTGCATCCGCAGAACTTCTTGATAGCCTTCAAGCAATTTATTACGCACCTGGGCCAACAACTGGAATGACAACTTGGCATCTTCCAATGCCAACATCACATGGTGGATATTGCCGGACTTGCCGGCAGCAAAATCCTGTAGGGTTGCTTCGGCATGCAACATTTTCTGGTTGACCTGGTTGAACTCGGCCAACAACTGCGTAGAAAACGCTTGCTGGCTATTGCCGCCTGGCATGACCGAAGACAAGCCAGCCTGCTCCAGCGAAGATATGGATGAAATGGTTTCGATCGCCACCTTACGTTCCCCTTCCGATATCCAGGGCCTTCAGCGCCATGGATTTTGCCGCATTCATCGCCACCACGTTGGCTTCATAGGTCCTGACTGCCGTCATCAGGTTGACCATCTCGCTGACATTGTCTATGGCAGGATAGGCGACGAATCCTTTTGCATTGGCGTCAGGATGACCCGGTTCATAGACCAACCGTGGCGCGGCATAGGTTTGCTGCACATGCGCGGACGGAATCTGCAGCATGGAATGCCCGGCATGCGCCAAGGATTGGGAAAATACCGGCGCTGTCGTATTCACGACACGCAACGGGCGAAACGGCCCACCGTAAGAGGCGCGTGATGTATGCACATTGGCGAGATTCATCGCCGCGACGTCCAGGCGGGTCCGCTCCACATCCATCCCTGCCGCGCTGATCGCGGATGAGTGACTAAAATCCATTAGCGCCTCCCGTCATTGGTTGCGAGGGCGATAGTGCTCATATACTTATCCAGCCCGCTGATCAATGCCTGGTATTGCAAGGTGTTCTGATTGAGCAATACGGTATTCATGTCCAGCCGCATGGCGCTGGATGCCGGGTTCGCAACCGTCTCGTGTCCCACATGCGGCGTGATCGCGGATACGGCAACCGCAGGATTACTCCTGGCAGCGGTGACTACGCTCGCCAACTGATCTTCAAAACCGACCTTGATGGGCCGATACCCTGCCGTATTGATATTGGCAACATTGCTGGCAATTGCCTCATGCCTGAGCGACAAGCCGTCCAGCGCCATCCCAATAACGCTGGAGGTCAGGCCCCCGATTCCCAAATTCATGCTTCCCCCCTTGATTGATCAATCATTATTCGTGTACTAAAAAACTTCGATAAATCATTGCAATATCAAGTCTGCATGCAACGCGCCAGCCGTCTTGATTCCCTGCAAGATGGCAATGATGTCCCGCGTGCTGACCTTGATTTTGTTCAACGCCACCACCAGGTCCCCAACGCTGCTTGCATCCGGCAGCTCCACCATGCCGCCCTGCTCTTCGTTCACATTGATCTGCGTATTGGGAACAACCTGTGTCCGGATGTTCGGCCCTGCACGTCCGATGATCTGCGGCTGGGAGACGAAATAATTGGTCAGCACCGATACCTTCAAATCGCCATGGGCCACAGTCACCTTGGATATCTTGACGTCCCCACCCGCGATGATGGTGCCGGTACGCTCATTGATGACCACCCTGGCGCGCTGGTCCGGTCTCACCTCAATCGTTTCAAGCGCGGACATGAAGGCGGATGGATTGGCCAGCTGGCCTGGGGGAATGGCTACCCTGACGGCGCTGGAATCCCGCACCGAAGCCAGCGTTTGCTTGAATGTCAGGTTGATTGCCTTGGCGACTCGTTCTATCGTGGTGTAATCCGGGCTTTCCAGCACGAAATCCATCGTGCCGTCATCACGCAATGGCGAAGAAAAAATATCCTGTTCCGCCTGGGCGCCACCAGGGATCACCCCGCCTGTGGCATGGTTCTTCTGCGCGATGTTGCCGTTTTGATCATACCGATAGCCGCCCACGGAGATGGCCCCTTGGGCAAGCGCATAGACCTTGCCATCCGGGCCCTTCAACGGTGCCAGCAACAGCGTTCCACCCACCAGGCTCCTTGCATCGCCCAATGACGTCACGATGACATCCACCTTGTCTCCTTGGTGGGTAATCGGTGGAAGCTGGGCCATCAGGCTCACAATGGCGACATTTCGGCTATTGATCTGGTCCGAAGTCAACATGACATCAAAGTTTGACATGAAGTTGGCAAGCGACTGCCGGGTTGCCCGGCTACGGGGAGAATCGCCAGTGCCAGCCAAACCGGTCACAATCCCGAAGCCAACCAAGTGGTTCTCGCGCCACCCTTCAAACTTTCCCAGTTCTTTCAACCGGATCGTGTCCGGCGCGGCAGCACCGACATGGACAGACACTGATAGCAGCAATATGCCGACAGCAAATTTCTTGAAACCAAGCAACGCCATTACAGCAACCCCAATAAAGAAATCAACCTCGAAAGCCAACCCTTGTGCTGGCTTTCCGCAAGCACCCCATCGCCAACATAAGTCAGCTTAGCTTCGGCAATGCGGTTGGAAAGGACGGTATTCTGCTCATCGATATCGCGCGGCCTGACGCGGCCTTCAAGGTTGATCGACTGCTTCTCGCCATTGATTTCAATGAGCTGCTCGCCCCTGATTTTCAAGTCGCCGGTATTGTCGATCGCAGTCACGGCCACAGAAATTTGCGCCAGCAACCTGCCCGTCCGCGCAATTCGCCCTCCCCCGTCAAAACTCTCGTTTATTCCCAAAGAGTAATTCTTCTGGCTGTTCGGGGACAGAAAACGGATGCCAGTGTCATTTCCCTTGTCCGTGCTCGTTCCCGAAGTTGCAGAAGCGCTGGAGTTCTCAACGACAAGCACCGTGAGGATATCCCCCACCCGGTACGCCCTTCTGTCCGAAGTCAAGGCGCGATAGGTTTCCGGTTTATACAAGCTTTCGGCAGCAGCCTGGGACATCATCCCGAGCAACAGGGCCATGATCATTGCTGTCTTCATCACTCTTTCACCATCACGGTGCCAGGCTCCACCACCTGCGCCAAAAATAATTCAGGGCCATCCAAGCGCTTGACCATTAATGTTTCACCCACCTTGGCATCCCGCTCCGCCTGCCCTTCCGTTTCGATATTGATGCTGCCTTGGTGCATGAGCACTTTGACGACCTGGTGCTTGCTCACGCCAGCTTGATGCAATAGCTCCGCTGTCTCGTGCTTATCCAGCGCTACCGGGCTGGATTGGCCTTGAATTGATTCCGTCTTGTTCACGGAGCGCAACGGATGCAAAGCAAACTGCAACTGACGCCTTGCAACCCACTGCTCATCCACATAGATATCCAGCGGCAGCTCCATCCTGTTGCCGGTCATTTTGAACTCTTGAGTCGCCGGCAATTGGCTCACCTTTCCTGCAGGCATATCGATGTCCAGGTTTTTGGACGTCAGCCGATACTCAACCGGATATTCATAATTCGAGCTAACCTCGTCTTGCAGCCACTGCCTTGCCTGGGCTATTCCATTCTCCAGGGAGACTTTGCGCTTTCTGGCGAAAATCTCGACATGCGTCGCCCCTCCCCATGCAATCTTGCCGCGCAACCAGGCAAACCGCTTGACCAATGCAGATTCGATATCTTCACGGGCAAGGCGCTGCGAAGCCGCCAGGGTTTCCAGCTTCAGGCGCAGACCTTCAATGTCGCGCTTGCCCGGATCATCTGCTATCACATTGGCGATCTCCTGAACCGCCACGTCAGGTCGGTCGACCGTGGCCTGACGTCGCAATTCAATATAGACCTCGTCGCCCGCCATCAGCGGAGACGCTACCAACGATATCAGGATGATGGAAACGAATCGCAGCATCAGCGTCGCAGGTTGTTGCTGATCGACAGCATTTCATCAGAAGCCTGGATAATCTTGGCATTCAACTCATACGCACGTTGCGCCAGCACAAGATTGACCATTTCCTCGGCCAGCTTGACGTTGGAAGACTCCAGATACCCTTGCGCCAAACTGCCCAGCCCATCCTCTCCCGGACGGCCTACCAAAGGCAGCCCTGCCTTGTCTGATGCCAGGTACAGCCCTTCGCCCAACGGCTGCAATGCTTCAGGATTGGCAAACGCTGCCAGCTCCAACTGCCCCACCTCGCTCCAGTCGCTGCTGGTCGACGTCTTGACCGACACCTTGCCTTGCGTGTCGATCACGATGTCCGTCATGTCAGTAGGTACCTGTATTTGCTGCTTGAGCTCATAGCCCTGGGCCGTGCCCAGCAACCCATCCGCATTCACCTTGAAAGACCCGCTGCGCGTGTAGGCAGAAGAGCCATCGGACAACACCACCTCGAAAAACCCATTGCCGCGGATCGCGACATCCAGAGGGTTTTCCGTGGCTTTCGGGTCGCCTTGGGTAAAGGACTTGGCATTGGCGCTCACCAAGGTGCCCATACCAAGAATCACCGCATCGGGCGCTTGATTCGTCGTACCCCATACAGAGCCTGCGGCCTGGTAAAACGCATCCTCGAAGGAAATCCGGTTTTTCTTGAAGCCAGTCGTATTGACGTTGGCCAGGTTATTGGCAATGGCATCAACATGGAGTTGCTGTGCCTGCATCCCTGTCGCGCCTATATATAAAGAGTCAATCATTTCATTCCCCGAGAATTAAAATTGTCCAAGATTGCGCAATGTCTTGTCGTTCATTTCATCGTATGCCTGGAGCACGCGTTGGCTGCTTTCAAAATGCCTGAAGGTTTCCATCATGCGGACCATTTCCATGGTCGAATCCACATTCGAGCTTTCCAGCTGCCCCTGGGCAAGACGCGGCTGTGAAACAAGGTGCGGAATCGCGTTCGTCTCGCTGATCGCCAAACCGCCACCGATATTGGTCAACGGTTGGCCCGCATCGAAACTCACAATTTTCAACTGCGCCACCTGCTTGCCATCCTCAAAAATCTTGCCGGTGCGGTCTATCGTTGGATTGGGCGACATCAGCACAATCTCTCCCGAAGTCCCCATGACGGCATCCCCTCTCTGCGTCATCAGCCTGCCGAACTCATCCAGCCTGAAATTCCCTTGCCTGCTATACGCTAGCCCGTTCGCCGTCTGAATTTCAAAATACCCCTCTCCCAGCAGGGCAATATCCAGTGCGCCACCCGTCTGCTTCGCAACGCCGGCATGCTGGTCCGTCATTGATCTCAGCAATGGCGCCAGGGTGACTGTCGGGTCGGAGGCAGTCACTGGCGCCAGGCTTGCATCCATTTGCCCCGAGACCACGAGGTACTCGCGCTTAAACCCGGTGGTCAGCGCATTGGCAGCATTGTTGGCGACCACGCTCATGCGCTGCAGATCATGCTGCATGCTCAAGGCCGTCAAACTCACAGGATCAATCATGTTTCATTCCATTCTTCAATTTCGCTTCTATCGAATACACATGCACCAACAGCAATGCCACCAATTGATACAGATCTGCCGATATTTCCCCATCCATCGGCAGGCGGAACAATCCGCTCGCCAAACTCTCGTTCTCCACCACCCGGTGAGCAGGCTTCTGCCGCTCAAACTCCGAAATCACTTGTTCAGCCTGCTCGCCCGCAGCCTTAAGGATCACCCTTGGCAAGCCCTTGCCCGGCCCATATGCAATACCAACCGCTTTCTTGGGCACTGCTATATCACCATACGGAGGCTATCCTGCGCCAACACATGCTCAACTATCTGCCTGGCAGGCTGCTGCATCACGGCATCAAACTGGTTTTCCACATGATCCAGGCTCCAGCCCGCCTCCTTCAGGTTGTCTTTCAACGTGTCCACATGATCATCCAGCATCTCGACCATCTGCGACGACTGTGCCGCTATCTGCAAACTCACATGCTGGTTGACAATGCGTGCATCCAGGGCGACCAGTCCAAACTCCGTCTGCAGGTTGAATTGAATCCGGCGGCTGCTTACCTCTTCATGAGAGGAGGAATCCTGTTGGTCGAACAATGCCAGGTCGAACTCGCGCAACTGTCCATCAATCATTACCGGCAGGGCATGTAGCCGGTGAAGGACATTGGCACCCGTCTGCGTATTGAAAATGCTGAATAAAGTGGGTTGTTCCCTTTGGTCAGCCCCTTCGCCACTCGTCTCGGCGAATAATCCAAACTTGTCATCGTCACGGCCTATGCCGCGCAACGATGCCTGCTGCTGCCAATGTTGAATGAAGAAATTCTGTAGCGTATCGATCACCTCAGAATCCGGAACCGCTTGTTCAGGCAGCTTAGCGTTCGGGGCAACAAACGCCAACTCGGGCAACTCATCCAATGACCCAACAGATGCCAAAGGTAAATCAGCTTGCAGCTTCTTGAGCACCATCTCGACCGCTTGCCGGGATACCGGCAAGCCAAGCTTGGCCAGAAAAATCCCGGCCTGGATTGCATTGTCAGGATCGGCAAACCTAGCTGCGACTTCCAGGACTGCCTGTCTTTGCACAGCGCTCAGACTTGCCTTGGCCTGATCCAATACATCATGGGCTTGCTGTCCCACCTCGCCCTGCTCCCTCGCATCAGGCTGCTGCTCGGCACGGCCTGACAACAATCGGATGGACACGGAGTTTTCCGATACCCCCAGCACCTTGCCTTGCAGCACATCGCCCACCGACAAAGGAATGGCAGAATCCACAACCCGTTCCTGCCCGGCAAAACTGACGCCGTAACGCCCTTCGGAATACTGCCGGAGGATGCGCCCCTTGATGATCTGCCCGTTGGTGAGGGACTGCAGCCATTGTTCCTTTTCAGCAGCATGAATCGTCTGCGTCGCAGTATTGAACTCGCGATTGCCTATGCCGACAGGACTAAGGGGCAATGTCTTCACAGCTTGACCACCCCGAAAGAATGCAGGCGTATGGTGGTAGGCACCTCACCCATCGAAACGACGGCAAGATGGGGAAGCACACGCTCGGTGATGCTGCGCAGGTGCCGCCTGAGTTCAGGCGCACACAACAGGACGGGTGAAAAGTTGTTTTTCAGCATGTCTTCCACCTGCGACGCGAGCTTGCCCATCACCTGCTCGGTGAACCTGGGGTCCAGCACCAGTCGTGTGGCTTCATCCGTCCGATGGATCGCATCCGCAATCTTTTGCTCGATGAGCGGGTCCAGGGTCAATACCGACAATTCCGGGCGATTCCCTGCCAAGGACTGGCAAATCGCGGGGCCAAGCCGGTTTCGCACGATTTCGGTCAAGACTTCTGCCTGCTTGGTCTGCCGCCCTGCATCTGCCAACACCTCAAAAATCGCCTCGAGATTACGGATGGAAACCTTCTCTTTCAGCAAGTTCTGCAACACCTTCTGGATTTCGACTTGGGACAGGACGGCAGGAACCAACTCTTCCACCAGGCCAGCGTTCTGCTCCCGAACCCGCTCGACCAGCAAGCCGGTTTCAGAACGCGTCAGCAAATTCGCAGCATTGCGCCTGAGCAGTTCTGTCAGGTGTGTGACAAACACCGTCAGCGGATCGACTATCGTGAAACCCTTGCTGCGCGCGCCGGATTTTTGTTCTTGTGATATCCAGACAGCAGGCAGGCCATAGGTCGGGTCCTTGGTTTCCACGCCGTCCAGTTGCTTGATATTACCCGACGGATGTATTGCCAACACACGGTCGGGCACCAACTCCGCCTCACCGGCATTCACCCCGAAAATCGCCACCTGGTAGACAAGCGGGTTCAGCTTTTTATCATCGCGAATTTTGAGCTTGGGCATGATAAAACCGGCTTCCAGGGCATATTGCTTGCGAAACGCGGCAATCCTATCGACCAATCCAGCATCATCTGCATTGACCAGGTCGATCAAGCCCTGCCCCACTTTCACCTCGACAGCGTCGACGGTGAGCAGCTCCTCCAGGGTTTCCTCTTCATTGTCTTCAGCTGTATCGGCCTTCTGGTCTTTCTGCGAATGACTTTTTTGCACGAAATAGGCAACCACGCCAAATGCACTCACAATGACCAGCAAAGGCAGGATAGGCATGCCCGGCAACAAGCCGATGCCGAACAAGGCCGCCATCACAAGCAGCAATACCTTGGGGTAAGCGGAAATCTGGGCTGCAACTTCGCTGCTCAAGCGGTTATCCGTGCCAGACCTAGTCACGATGATCCCGGTACCCACCGCGATCACCAATGCAGGCACCTGGGTCACAATACCGTCGCCAATCGTAAGCAAGGTAAAGGTTTGCGCCGCCTCGCCCCAGCTCATCCCCATCTGCATCACGCCGACGGCAAGCCCGCCCAGGATATTAATGAGCATGATGATGATGCCGGCAATCGCATCCCCCTTCACGAACTTGCTGGCGCCATCCATGGCGCCGTAAAAATTGGCTTCCTTCTCAATGTTCTTGCGGCGGCGCTGCGCTTCAGCCTGGTCGATGAACCCCATGTTCAGGTCGGCATCGATGCTCATCTGCTGGCCTGGCATGCTGTCCAAGGTAAAACGGGCTGCCACCTCAGCAACCCGCTGGGCGCCATTGGTTACCACCACATACTGCACCACGACCAAAATCAGGAACACGACTAAGCCGATCACATAGTTGTTCTGCACCACAAACGAGCCGATTGCCCCGATCACCTTGCCCGCATCGCCATTGCTCAAGATCAGCCTTGTGGCGGCAATATTCAGGGATAGCCGGAACAAGGTTGCGATCAACAGCATGGGAGGAAAAGTCGAGAAATCCACCGGTTTGGTGACATAGAATGTCAGCAGCAAGATCAGCAAGGCGAAACTCAGGTTTGCCAGCAGCAGGAAATCGAGCAACCTTGAGGAAATGGGCGTGAACAGCACCACCAGGATTCCCAGCACTCCTGCGATCATCAACACATCCGAATGATTGCCGAAAACCCGGCGCAAGGCGTTCATCAGGCAGGCCTCCGTGCTGGCAACCGCACGCCACGGATCGAATATGACCAGAACAGGATTTTGGCGACAATGCCAAAATATTCTGCCGGCACCGCCTGCTCCAGCTGCACCTTATGGAACAAGGCTCTGGCCAAGGGACGATTTTCCACCATGGGCACCTTGTGCTTGCGCGCCAAGGCCTTCATCCTGCCTGCCAGGAAACCGGCTCCTTTGGCAATCACCAATGGCGCATCGATAACATCGCGGTTATATTGAATCGCAATCGCGAGATGAGTGGGATTGGTGATCAACACATCCGCATCCTTTACCCGGCTCAGGCTTTTTGCCCGCTTCACCGCTTCACGCTGCAGTTCGCGCAACCTCGACTTGAGACGGGGGTCGCCTTCGCGGCGCTTATGCTCATCCTTGATATCGCGCCGGCTCATCCGCATGCGTTTTGCAAAATCCCAGCGGCTGAACACCAAGTCGATCAATGCGACAAAGGTCAACACCAGGAACATGTAAAACAACATCTTGGTCATTTCAGGAATGAGAAAGCGCCCTGTCGCCACTGGCGATACATGGAACGCCATCAGCAAATGGGAAATGGAGGACCCCAGCACCAAGTAAAGCACGCTTCCCAGCAACAGGAACTTGAGCACCGTCTTGAAGGACTCGATCAACAATCGCATCGAGAACATCCGCTTGAAACCGGCAACCGGATTGATTCGATTCCAATCGGGCTTTAATGGGAAGAACGAGAAGACAGGCCCAATCTGCAGGAAGTTGGCCAAGGCGCCGAAACATATCACCAACAGGAACAACGGCGCCAATATCAGCAAGGCCTGTTGCACATTGCTGGTGACATACTCGATCAATTCATTGAGTTCAAACGAAGCATGGTGCGAATGAGAGAGTATCTGGCTTGCCAGGCTCATCTCCGCATCCAGCATTTTTCCGCCCCAGATATACAAGGCCAATAACCCGGCACCCAGAATCACCCACGAATTGACATCCAGGCTTTTGGGCACAGAGCCTTTCTTGCGCGCCTCTTCCAGCTTGAAAGGCGTGGCGGCTTCGTTCCGGTCCTGATCTTGCTCAGCCATGCCTAACCCAACACCTTATTCCAGACATTGAAGATCGATTCAAACACCGACCGCACCAACCCAGCGGAAAATGGCACTGCAATGGCAAGCACCACCCATCCGACTAGGACCTTCAATCCCAGGGACATTACAAATACATTCATTTGTGGCATCGTACGGGACATGAACGCCATCCCCATATCCACCAGGAACAGGCACAACACCACAGGCGCCACAATGGCAAAGCCAAATACGAAGCACGATCCGAAATAGGCAATCAGCAACCCTATATCCAGGCTGGTAATGCCAGCACCAATAGGGAATGCCGTGAAAGACAACTGCAATACCTTGAGCATGGCCAAGTGGCCGTCCACCAGAAAGAACATCAATACCGCCAGCATCGTGAGCAGACTGCCAATCAAGGGCGCATTATTGCGCGTGGCAAGGTCAACCAGGCTTGCAATGCCGTATCCGGACTGGAAATCCAGCAAGCGGCCGCCAAAATGAAACGCGCCAAAGCCGGCAAACAAGGCAGCGGCCATGGCAGCCCCTACCAGCAATTCCGAAAGCATTGCCGATATCAGCCACTCGGGGCTGAAACCGGACATTGAAGGTACATTGACTGTTGATGCCAGCCCCGCAGCCAATCCGACGATCAAAATGATCTTGGCCCTGGCAGGGACCGGCACGCTCCCGAACACCGGCGCAGCAATGAATAGAACGCTCAGCCTTGCAGACACAAGCATCACGCCGAAAATCCAGGTAAAAAACACCGCGCCGGTCATCTAGAAATAACCTGGAATATCGGTAATGACGGAAGAGGAATAATTGACCAGCAGCTTGAGCATCCAGGGGCCGAATATCTGGAGCACCAACACTACCGTAATGATTTTGGGAATAAAGGAAAGTGACATTTCCTGGATCTGGGTCACTACCTGGAATACGCTGACTACGATGCCCACGATCATCACGATCAACAGCAAAGGCGCAATCAACATCAACCCGGTCCACAGCATATGTGAGACCAATTGCAGTGCCACATCCCCAGTCACGCAGAACTCCCCGATATAACGTTTAAACTTAACTATTATGTCTTTTTATTATTTAATAAAATTGTCAAATAATATTTATTAATTTGATAATTATTCTTATCTATGACTTATCGTAGAAGAAAAATGCTAAAAATACAACCCATTTCTTTAACAATTTTTTACAACCAACATTCCCCCATAAAACGGACGTTGATCACTTTAGTTCGAGATGGTCATTACCATGCCTTCGACCAAAGCCTCCGAGGCCAGTCCATTGGCATCAGCGATCAGAAACGACCCCAGACGGTCCGGGCAATGCTCTGTAGTGTGGCCTGGTTGAAGGTATGAGAATGACCTGTTAAAAAAAGCGGCCATCTTCTTTGCGCGGGAATCCAAATGAAGCATCAATTCATGACGGCCCATCGAACGGAGTACCCGGTACGCCGACTGTGCCATGCCTTGCGCATTTCGACCAGTGGTTACTACGCTGCTTGCGGACGCCCCGTCAGTCCCCGAGGTCAACGTCAGGCGGCATTGACAGCACGCATTGAGCATGGCATTGGCGCGTTGTGGCACGGCGCCAGGCATCCTGCATTCAGATCAGGGTCGCTCTATGCCATGGCGCAATACCGGGCCATGCTGAACTGCCATGGCATTCGCCAAAGCATGAGTCGCAAGGGGAATTGCTGGGATAATGCGCCGATGGAAAGTTTCTTCCATACTTTGAAGACGAAACTGGTGATGCACTGTGATTACCAAACCCGCGAGCAGGCTCGCGCCAGCCTGTTTGAATATATGGAAGTGTTTTACAACCGCCAGCGGCGGCATTCGTCGTTACACTATGCCAACCCGCTGGACTTTGAAGTCATCAATCAACCCCTTATTCGGGTGTCCACTGAACTTGGGTAAGATCAGTCTGTCCCCTTTAATTTTTTGATTTTTTGTTTTTCATTAAAACTTTTTATTTCTAAATATAATGCCCATATGATGCCGGAAAAATAGAAAAATATAGGTATTATTATCTTGTCAAATTTAAGGTTAAATTCAACACCTTCCCCTTTTATCACTCTAAATATCTCTGGAAGGTAATAAAGAAATACTCCGAAAAAAAAATAAACTATCACACTAATAAAAATACATATTTTACATTTTGACCATGTATTTTTTTTGCTACAATTTATCATAAATTTATTTCTCTTGATTTTCTAATGGAAGAAAGTTGGTAATACCTGATACGCCATTCTCATATCGCGTACTGATTGTGCCTGCGTAGTAGGGTGTATAAATCCTGTCCAAAGAACTATTTAGACGTTGCCCTATTGCTTTCCCTAGCGTACCAAATAGACTTGAATACACAAATACTTGAGTAATATCTTTACTATCTCCATTGGTAGACGTAACGTTTCCATAATATGTATTACTCAACCCAACAACTCCTCCACCCATTGCATTCGCAGCATACTGAGATGTCAGACTACTATTTATCGGCATATAGGTTAATGTTTTTGCTAATGCCAATGACGATGCCACTGTAAGCAATGTCTGATCAGGTCGATAGCTACCATTGGTAAAACCATCTGTATTAATCGCTTGACCAGTAATCTCAAGGCCTCCATTAATGGCTGTGATAGCCCTCCAATCATTGAGTACGGGCATTGTTCGGCTGATGAAAGCTCCTGCTTTCAATGCCAGAGTACCAATTCCAAGGCCAGGCAATTCTTGGCTCACATTTGTTGCAGCCTGGTAATGGAACGCATTATTTCTCGTTTGGTTATTCCGATAAGCTTGATCATATGGCACAATGCTGCGCGATGCATTTCTCAATTCATGTCGGGTGTTGATTGCATTTGTACTAACAACAGGCGTTACTTTATTGCTATCAATGCGTCCGTTCTGTGTCAATACTCTCAACGAATCTTGATACAGCATGCGATTGGCATTTTCAATCACTTCTTCTCGTAATATAGGTAGTTTGGAGGCTTTCACCTCAATCTCAGAAGAGAGTATGAATGGGTCTTCCGGAGTACCTCTGCCAGCAACGGCATACTTTTCTATTTCAAGCCCGCCACCGTCTTTGCGTGTTACTCCGCTAGAACCATCAGCGACATTAATCCGTTCTCCGGTAAACACTGATTGACCAGCCTGCCTATAAGGATCAAGTGTGTTCTGGGACTGGGCTTGTGCAGCAGGGGCTATATTCCCTCCATCCTTAGGCAACACCACCCCACTGGCCAGATACCCAGCCCCGGCCCCGATGGCATTGACCGCCACACCGGACCAACTGAACCTGCCGCCTTGCAGGGCAACGCTGGTCAATTGTGAAGCAATGCTGGCAGTGGCCCCTTGGGCTGCAGCAGTGATGGTGCCTGCGGTCGTCGTCAGGCGTCCCGCTTCAGTGAGGTTCCCATCTTTAGCCAGGCTTGTGCCTACCTTGTTCCCAGCATAGGCTCCAGCCGCAGCTCCCACACCCGCTGCTGCCACACTGGCCCAGCTAAAGCCTTTCTGAGCGCCAGTGAGATTACCAACAGCCTGGCCCACCACGTTGTTCATCACGGCATCAGCCGCGATCTTGCCATAGCTGATGGTGGTACTTACTGTCCCTGAATTACCACCAATCCCTACCCCTCGGGTAATACCAGCTGTTAAATCAAAGGGGTCAGACTCGATTGATCAATCAGAATTAACAGTGTGGGCCCTGATATGAGTGTCTCAGCAGGAGAGATAGGTTATCGGAATAATCATGATTCATCCACAGGATCAATCGAGTCTGACCCCTTTGATTGAGATTCATTTGTTCCTCAGTAGGCAAGTAGTCTTCAACAGGAAATCTATTAGGTGCACGAAGAACAACGTACCCAATAAAGTCATAACAAAGAATCAATGTCTTTTACCCAAATTACATCTCACCTCATGGCAGAATACTATAACTACCACCTAACTGCTGAGGACACACAATTGTTATTGCGTCACCACCAGAGAACAAATTAAATTGCATAACTTGGGTGCTGAGGCAGGTAAATTTTTTATTACAAAACCCTAGCTCTGGCTTGCCATCACTCAAGTCACTGAAACAGTGCTCTATAAATAAATATAAAAATTGTGAAAGTAGAGGATAAAATAAGAATGTAAAATAAAGTTTTGTGAAACTTGTCTCCATTTTCCTTTCTTAAAATTACAGAAATATCAACAAAAAATTTTTTATAAATTTTCTTATTATAATCAATAAAATAAAATAATATTTGTATGTTTAATATTAGCCCAAGAATAGGGATGAATAACGTACTAACTATAGAGATTACTCCTAACAATACAATTGTTATATAAGAAAAAAATCTCATTTTATATTGACATTTCCCATAAAATTACCACCATTTAAAATCATTATTTCCAAGCTCATAGTTAATAAATCCAGCATTAATGAATGCTGCATAACTCTCTACAGATTTAGTTGTTTCATAAATTTGAGGAGTTATATTTTTTGCTTGTATTCCTATAGTAGATATCACAGGGGCTTTTAATAATGCTGGCAAAGCAATGGCTGCAGAGTTGGTGGTAAATCTCATTCCTCCTAAAGCTGGATTGGTAAATAAATCAATTGTCATATCTGCGGCCTGTGCAAGTCGTATCTGAGATGGAGTTCCTCCAAGTTTCTGCGTTGCAAACTCCAACCCACTTCCCGGTAGATAAGATTGACCAGTTGGAACTCCATTCAATGCGTTCATAAAGTTTTTAGCATTCAATACTAAACCTGTTTCTCCCTTTATAACTAAGCTCGTTCCAGCACTCAAGGCTGCTATTCCCCCCCACTTGGAGAGAGTTGAGGGTTCTGGCATAGCTAATGCAAGCAACCCGACTGCATCTACGGCAAGCCCTGTGGTAATTGTCGCACTATTACCAACTACGCCAAGAGTTGATTTTCCAAGCTCATACCAATTAACTCCTTGAGAGGAGTTGTTTTGTGCCATTAGTGGATATTTAGTATTTAATTTATTCAGTCTTGACTGTTGCAATTGCAATCTTTGTGCCGAGCTGTAAGCAAAGGATTCCTCCCCGGTCGCAGGATCAATCAGCAATCCCGAGCCTTGCACCCGTTGGGTATTGGTCCAGAACGCTGTTGAGGATTGTCTGGCTTGTACATCTTCTGTGAAGGCTTTGCCTCCCTGATAAGGTATCGATACATTACCTGCAACAGTACGGCCTACGGTGCCTTCTGCTGTATTCGGGATCGGGTTGTATAGCATGCGATTGGCGTTTGCAATGACTTCCTCTCGTATGTCAGGCAGCCTTGAAGCCTTGACCTCTATTTCAGGCAGAGGTGTCCGTTCTTCATGAACTGGGGTATCTGTCGTTCCCCGGTTATTTGCCGTCATGGACCAGTAACTTTCAGGCTGCTGGCTTTGGGCCTGTGCAACAGGAGCTACATTCCCCCCATCCTTAGGCAGCACCTGTCCACTGGCCAGATACCCAGCCCCGGCCCCGATGGCATTGACCGCCACACCGGACCAACTGAACCTGCCGCCTTGCAGGGCAACGCTGGTCAATTGTGAAGCAATGCTGGCAGTGGCACCCTGACTTGCCGCGGTGAGGGTGCCTGCCGTTCTGCTGAGGGTGTTGTTCTTGTCCGCCAAGGCATTGCCGACCTTGTTCCCAGCATAGGCTCCAGCCGCAGCTCCCACACCCGCCGCGGCCACGCTGGCCCAGCTAAAGCCTTTCTGGGCACCGGTAAGATTGCCCACAGCCTGACCAATCGCGTTATAGCTGATGGCATCGGCAGCGATGCGGCCATAGTCTATGGACTTGGCTGCCGTGCCGGCATGCGTGCCAATCCCGGCCCACTCCGCAATGCCGGCCGTGGCGACCGAAGTGGCGAAGCTCCTGAAGTCAAATCCACTCTGTACGCCTATTGCCATCCCGACTGCCTGACCAGCAAGATTACCGACTGCTGCTGCCAGCATGGGGGCCATTGTTCCACCAGAGATGACGGTGACTGCAATCGTCACCACCATGACAATAATCCCCCCCATCCCCCCGCACTTCCCCTTACCCTTCTTCGTGTAGGGCACTGGTGCCGTCGGCAAGGTGGGACTGGTATCTCCAATCGCCTCCCCTGCACTGTATGGCCTGAACGTCGCACTGTTGTTATGGACGTTGGTCACCTTGTTCGGGATGGTGAGGGTCTGGCCTTCAGTGAGGGCCTGGTCGGTGAGCCCATTGGCATCGGCAATCAGGAACCACATCGCCGCATC
>NZ_JAJAVC010000011.1:408447-646470 GCF_020532725.1 Methylobacillus arboreus | reverse complement strand
GATACCATCCCTGCTCTCCATCCTTGTGATGTCAGGGCAAGCCGGCCTCGCCCCTTATAAACAAGACTTCCGGGGAAACCTACCTCAGTTTAGGGGGAGTATGAAAAAATTTTAAAATGTACACAAATCTTAAGCTTGTGAGGTAATTTATGCTAACTTTGTGTGCTCTATCGATTGAGAATCAATATGTCAGCTACTCAGCTTGAACGCTTTTTGGGTTTCCTAGAACAGGATCCTCACAATCTACCCCTCATGCTCTCTACAGCAGATTGTGCTTATCAATCAGGTGATCTTCCCCTTACAAAGAAACTCACCCAACAAGCACTGGAAATCGACGATAGTAATCAGCAAGCAAGAGCCTTGCTGGGGTTATCAGCTTTGGCGGAAGGTAACATTGAGTTGGCAAAGTCGATTTTCAATAAATTGATTGATCAAGGCATTACCGAGCCCAGCATTCGCTATAACTTAGCTTATTGCTTAGCTCTGGAAAAGCAATTTCAAAATTCGCTTAATTTGCTAACTGACGCTGAAGATCAATACCCAATTCTGCCTCAAATGGCACATCTCAAAGTACAGCTACATCACCATCTGGCGGAGATAGATGAGGCGATTGCGCTTGCATTACGTATCGTCACTCAATATGAGGAAGATAGAGTCTTACATGGAATGCTGTCATCACTTTATATAGATGATATGAATTTTGATGCAGCAAAAATACATGCCGAGAAGGCCATCTCTTCAGAACAAAGCAATGCAGATGCATTTTCAACATTAGGCACGCTCGCACTTGCAGAGCAAGATACAGCTAAAGCATCCGAATATTTCTCCCTAGCCTTAAACTCCAAACAAAATCATGGCAGAGCATGGCTGGGAAAAGCAATGGCTGAGATGCTGCAGAAAAATTTTGCTTCCGCGATTGAAAATTTGCATTCAGCACTACAGTACATGCCTAACCACCTAGGCACTTGGCAAACATTAATCTGGTGCTATTTAGCTCAACATAATATTGACCAAGCAGAAGAGAGCACTCAGCAATCCCTAAGAGTTGATCCGAATTTTTCTGAAACTCACGGAACCTTAGCTATCATTCACCTTATCAGAGGTAAGATTGACGATGCACAAAACTCAATCCGTCGCGCCCTTGGTCTAGATCGAGAGTCATTTTCTGGATTATATGCACAAGCCCTTCTTCAACACAGTCAAGGCAACAGTGAAGCAGCTCAAGTCATTTTGGGCAATCTCTTAGATGCAGAAGTATTACCCAACGGCATTTCACTCAAGCATGTTCTCACCAAGCTTATGTAAAGATAACGAACTGCATTAAATCATTCCTGTTTATTCCAATGCATACCGTGAACTTAAAAACATCAGCGAAAGCTGACAGGCACTTATACCTAGCTTTACACCGTGTTCCAGCCACGAAATTCCACAGTTGCCGTTTAGAGCTATTTCTGTTTCCTTGACTGGGCAGCCAACCCATTCAGGCGCGCTTTTTATTGCTATTGTATTGATAGCGATTTCACATAGACTGCAAAAACCAAACGCTTTAGCATGCTGTACAAATGTACAGCCTTAATTACTGATCCTCATGTTACCTGCTTATGTTCTGTTGGACCTCGAAACTACGGGCGCTACGCCCGTAAAAGATCGCATTACCGAGATTGGCTTGGTGCGATATGAGAATGGGATGGAGGTCAAACGCTGGCAAACTCTGGTCAATCCGGAAATGCACATTTCCGCATTCATCGAAGGTATCACCGGCATCGATAACACCATGGTCAAGGATGCGCCGCTATTCACAGAGGTGGCGCACGAACTGCTTGAATACCTGCACGGTGCCGTGCTGTGCGCGCATAACGTCCGCTTTGATCATGGCTTCCTCAAAAGCGAGTTTAAAAGGCTGGGTATCTCCTTGCGACAAAAGGTGTTATGTACGGTCAAGCTTTCCCGGCGCCTGTATCCTGAACATAAAAGCCATGGGCTGGATGCGATCATCGCCCGGCATGGCATTCATTGTGGTGCCAGGCACCGGGCAATGGGGGATGTGGAAGTCATGGAGGCATTCCTGGATATTGCAGCTGCAGAACATGGAGTACAACAGCTGCAAGCTGCCGCCCAGGAGTTACTCAAAAGCCAGTCACTCCCAGTGGGGCTTGATCCCAAGCTGCTGGATGATATGCCTGAAGGCCCCGGGGTTTACCTATTCTATGGAGACAATGAGCTGCCACTTTATGTAGGCAAGAGCGTGAATATCCGCGCCCGGGTTCTTTCACATTTCAACAGCGATCATGCCCGTGCCCAAGGTATGCGGATTACGCAGGAAGTCAAGCATGTAGAGTGGATGGAGACCGCGGGAGAGTTCGGGGCTTTGCTGCTTGAAGCGAGACTGATCAAAGAGCGCCAACCCATTCATAATCGCCAACTTCGCCGTGAGCGGCAACTGTGCTCCTGGCAACTGTCCGAAACAGCATTGCAGGCACCTTTGCTCACTTTAGTAAACCAGGATGAGATGCAGCCAGAAACCTTGGGGCATTTGTATGGCACCTACAGAACTAAGCGGCAAGCGATAGGAGCCTTGCGGCAGATTGCAGAAGCCAACAACCTCTGCTCTCAATGGCTTGGGCTGGAAACGGGCAAGGGGCCTTGTTTTTCACACCAGCTCAAGCGTTGCAAGGGAATATGCTGTGGTCAGGAAGCACCAGAGCTACATTATTTGAGATTGAAACAGGCCCTCATCAGCCATCAACTGAAATCATGGCCCTACCCTAGCAAGCTGGGAATACGCGAAACCAGTGATACTTTAGGCAAGTCCGTCATCCATGTGTTCGAACATTGGTGCTACCTTGGCAGCGTGGAGGATGAAGCAGAGCTTGATTCTATGCGCAGTACTCGGCTGGCTTTCTCTTTTGATATTGATACCTACAAGCTACTACTTAAAGAGCTTGGCAAGAGCAGAGCTAAGACCTTGCTACTTTAATGATTAAAGCTCACCAATACCTACAGTCATAATTTAAACCCCGCTCCGGCGGGGTTTTTTATTGTTGACTCGGTTAACCCGCGGGTGATTTTGACACTAAGAATACCAAATATTCAATAATACGCCGCGATTATCCAAACATCGTCGAAAGTAAAAGCTGTTATGAAAAACTTACGGCCTTTTCGGAAGATAACGGATGAATGGTGCCGGAAGTAAGAATTAATCTAGAGTTACGTTGCTTTTAACCAATGACCTCTTAATCCAGAAATAACATTATTCAAGCAACGTACTTTCTGGAGCGAGGCCCAAAGGAGATAATCATGGCAAATACGTCAAATAAGCAAGGCGGCACTAGTCAGCAACATGCGAAAGCTGGTAGCCAGAGTCATAAGAATCAGCCGCAATCTGCGGCTGGCAGAAATACTCGTGGCGGCACAAGTGAACAACACGCCAAGGCTGGCAGCCAAAGCCACAAAAACCGTTAATGTAAGCTGACGTTATCAGCAAGTAGTTTTACACTGCTTGCTGGTTTGAACCAACGTCATTTAACACAAATACTTTCAACCGAAGAGGGCGTTCTATGGGCCAACAGGATTCAGCTTCCCTATTCCCCGTCGTCACATTTACCACCACCGCCATCCCTGAAAATGGTCTCATCGTGTTTTCTCCTGCTTACCTGAGTGATCCAGGACAACAGCCTGAAGATGCAACCACGGGGCCACAATATGTATTGACTGCTGATCAAGCAGTAGCATTGATCCTGGAACTCCATCGCGCAATTGATCAAATGGAAAACTCTGCTTACCTGAAGCGGTCACTGCAAGACCTCTAGAGCGATACCAAACAACCTTCCGTCCTATTGTCCTGGCCAAACCCCCAGGCATTTCAACACCAAGGCTAATCTCTACTACTAAACAAGTTTTAGATAAGAAGAGGCGCGCGCAAATAGCCAGGCAATGGTCACCGTCCATTGGGCCTTAGTCAATAAACGCCACTACCCAGCAAAAATGTTGCTTTAGTCTCACACTCATATCAGACAGCCTTGGATTAACTGCAGGCGCCATCTCTCTTTAGGCTGGAGCCATCTTCCAACAGATAAAAGGAAAGCGAAATGACTCTAGACCATGTTTCTGAAAAAGATCACCGCGATATTAACCAGCCAGCCCAACACCAGTATCAACAGCCTGGCGTAGAAAGTGAAATGGAGCCACGGCCTCAGTATATTGATGAGGCATACCAGGGCAGCGGGAAGCTTGAAGGCAAGGTTGCCATCATTACTGGTGGTGACAGCGGCATAGGCAGAGCAGTCGCTGTCCACTTTGCCAGGGAGGGAGCTGATGTAGCCATCAACTTCCTGTCTGATGATGAGATAGAGGACGCAGAGAAAACCGTAGAACTAATCCGTGAGCAAGGCAGCGAAGGCATTGCCATTCAGGGAGATGTTGGCGACCCGCAGTTCTGCGAAGAGCTGGTCGCCCAAACGCTGAAGCAGCTTGGGCACCTCGATATTCTTGTTAACAATGCAGCCCAGCAATACCCGCAAAACAGTATAGAAGATATCACTCAGGAGCAGCTGGAGCATACTTTCAGAACCAATATCTTCTCCATGTTCTACCTGACCAAGGCGGCATTGCCTGTATTGGAAAGGGGTTCAAGAATCATCAATACAGCCTCGGTGACAGCCTATAGAGGCAGTCCTGCCTTATTGGACTACTCTTCGACGAAAGGGGCTGTGGTAGCGTTTACCCGGTCACTGGCGATAGAGCTGGCAGACCGGGGCATCAATGTGAATGCAGTCGCGCCCGGCCCTATCTGGACGCCGTTGATTCCAGCCAGTTTTTCGCCTGAACATGTGCGGGAATTTGGCAAGAAAACACTGCTGGGAAGGCCAGGGCAGCCAAGTGAAGTTGCGCCAGCCTATGTGCTCCTGGCCTCAAACGATGGTTCTTACATCACCGGCCAAGTAATTCATGCCAATGGCGGAAGCATCATCAATGGGTAATCAAAGCAATTAAGATGGCTGGCACGTGCCCTGCTAACAAGTCAGTTTAGCAGGGCAAATACCTATGCCCGTACAAGAAAAAGCGGTAGGCCCTGGAGCTTGCTATTATTTATTTCACAATTTTCGTAGAGTGAGCACCACCGCGGCCAAGCGGTCAGCATCAACATAAGCAGGATTTTGTAATTCCTCTCCAAAAATATCCGGATCGATTTCCCGATACTCATATTGCATGTTGCCGATATTTGACAGTGTCTTTATTGCTGATAAAAACAGATCCCTGCCATCAACGATAGCCACGCCTGTGTACAGCAGCAACACGCCGTTTGGCGCAAGCCGCTGCATGGCAGCTTCCACGATTTTCAAGGACAACTCTGCACCAAGCAAACCTCCGCCATGGCGGTAAATGCGCGCAGAGTCGTCGACAAGATAGGGAGGGTTAGCCACGATCAGGCCAAACTCACCCTCCAAATCATTCAACAGATTGCTGAAGCGCCAATGAAGATTGGTCAAGCCACTGGCAACCCCATTGACATGCGCCAGCTTCAGGGATTGTTCATTGATATCCACCCCATATACCTGTGCACCGGGAAACTCTTGTGCCAGGAGAGTGGCCGCAGCGCCACTGCCGGTCCCTATGTCGACTGCCCGCTGTACATGCGGCTTATGCAAGGCGAGATATTGGGAAATCGCATTCGCAAAGCGATAGGTGTCTGGTCCGAAGAACACGGTATCACCGTCAGTCGTAGGAAATGCAGAATGCAGGAACAAATGCCCGGCTAGACTTGAAACCCGCAAGCTACAGCGCCATAGCCCGCCCTCCGCACTCAGGACATTCGCCTGCTGCAAAAGGTCAAAGAGTTCCCGGCCAGCTATTTCCGCGGTAAAAAGCCTGCTCCAACCCAGGATGCCTGTAATATCCCTGGCAGTTTCATTTCCGGGGCGCTGATTCACCAAACTGTGGCTTGCGGGCGTAATGGTAGTGAACTCGTATTGCTGCCGTTTCAGCCATTGGAGAACGGCAACCAGGGCTTCACTCTGCTCAGGCGCTTGGAGACGGTTATTCATAGCCAATATGTTCTTTCAAGTAAAAGTACCCAAGTGTGATTGGGCTCCAGCTTAACAAACTGAACCAGGTTTGAATGTCGTCCCAGTCTTACAACAGTTTAATCCCGAGACTGATAACGACCAGGGCGGCAGCGCATAAAAATTACAAGCTCAAGGGCTCACTCAGCCATCACAGGAATTATTGACCAATGTTGACCCGAACAATTGCACCCTCTTTACAAACCGCGGCGGCCCCTTGCAAGGATGCACGCGACTTGTACTTCAAGCTGTTGCACGAGGCTGACAAGGAAAACAGCCGGGCCAGTGCTGCGGAATTCCTGCAGCGGCAAATAGCAGCATGTGCCGATGCCCCCTCTTCCATTCCCGAGACAATAGAACAATTGGAAGACTGGATAGTGCATAGTAGCCAAGCTGCCGGTGCCGAATATCAGCAATATCTGAATCATCGCAAGCAAGGAGCCCCGCGGCGCTATTTCAGCAGCAAGGCGCATGCGCTTTACTTTCTGAATCGCGTGGCGCCGACCAAGATGGTGGATGGTTCCTGGCTGTATGGCATGGTGAAACATTGGGAAGATCCCGCATTCAGTGAACTTATCGACATTTACCTGGAAGAGCTGGGCGACGGCATCGAGGAGCAGAATCATGTGGCTATTTACCGCAAACTGCTGCGCACCCATGGTTGCGAGCGATGGCAGCACCTGCCTCCCGATTACTTTACCCAGGGCGCTATTCAGTTAGCCCTGGCTACCGTTGCCGATCAGTATCAGCCTGAAGTCATCGGCTTCAACCTGGCTTATGAGCAATTGCCTTTGCATTTGTTGATTACCACTACCGAACTCGATGAACTCAATATCGATCCGTTTTACTTCACGCTGCATATCACCATTGATAATGCGCTTTCCGGGCATGCCGTCAAAGCGGTGAATGCGGTGCGCAATATCATGTCGCGATACAGTGACCAGCAGGACTTCATTCGGCGCCTGCTCAATGGGGCGAGACTCAGCAACCAGGGCCTAGGCACCGTGCAAATCATTAACGCATTCAAGTTGGAAGAAGAAGTTGTGCGTATATTCCAGGAAAAAGCCATCCTGGGACAACACATGCACAACAACCATTGCCGGATTGGCGGCCGCAACCTGCAGGAATGGCTGTCCGCCCCACATCAGATCCCTGCCTTATTGCAGGCTCTGCAAGATGGCGGCTGGATCGTTCGAAACCAAGACCCCAAGACCTCGCGCTTTTGGAAGCTGATTGACGGCAGCCAAGGCCAGATGTTTGGTGTATTTACCCCATATGAAAAACAGGTTGTATATGACTGGATTGCAAGCGATGCCCTGGAGCAGCTTCCCAGACGGGAACGGCTAGGTGAGTCATGGCGTGTGCAGAAACGGCAAACCATCCAGCAATCCTTGACTCCAAGCCCGGCCAGCAATGTCATTCAACTTGGAAGGCCAGAAGACAAGGCGCAATCGCAGGAACAACGCCTGTTCCACCAGCAGCTTGATTCGATCAACGACAAACAGGCACGCATGCGCCTGCTGGAAGCCTGGATGACCCCTGCCATGCATGACTCCCCCGCAGGCCTGGCAGCAACGCGTAGATTCAAAGCCGAACTGGTGCGTTGACCGCAAGCTTTATTGCGCAACACAAGTACTTGGGCTGACCTATTTTTAAACTAGCCTAAGAAGAAATTGCACCCAATTAGTGACGGATATTTGCTCGCCTGCACTAGATTCAGGCCCAAGAAACCCTAACTTACTGGACATAATGACTATTAATCATTAGACTAGCTGTCCTGTAGCTAATTGCTTACCTTTTCTACAGCAAGTCTGAACAGGCTGCGGTTCCCCCAATATCACCGCCACCTAAACCCACCAGTCGCCTCATGAAGGCCATATCGGTGGTCAAACTTCCCCCAACGGCAAGCCTCTCCGGACGGATTTTTACCGTACCGTGATCATCGACGCTGCGCTTTTATCTGAAACTAGCAGCATAGCCTATTACTTTTAAGGTTGTAGCCTAAGGCTACATAAGCATTGATATCTATGAAATTACCTACTACCAAACCTTTTATGGTTGGACGATACCTGATCACCCCCATCTTCCGCATTAACGAGAATGGGCGCTTTACCGCGTCAGTATCAATTCGCAGCGGCCAGGGCAGCAGCACTCACTGCCGCATCTACAGCTTCGAGCCAGAATTCGTGAGCAGTGAAAAAGCGCTCAACCATGCCGCCAGTCAAGGCCATGTCTGGCTAAGCAATCCCCAGGCGTTTGCCTGATCCAATTTATCTATCCAATAAAATCTATAAGGAGTCTACATGGCTAAAGAAGAACTGATCGAGATGCAAGGTAAAGTGGATGAGATACTGCCGGACTCACGCTTTCGCGTGACCCTGGATAATGGACATGCCCTGGTTGCCTATACTGGCGGAAAGATGCGCAAGCACCATATCCGTATATTGGCGGGTGACCGAGTCACTGTAGAACTGTCGCCCTACGACCTGGCCAAAGGCAGAGTAATCTTCAGGCATATTGAGGCAGGGGCACCCCGCACACAAAGGCCTGGCAGACGTTTTACGCGATAACCTTGGCCGGATATACCTTCATTTCCCAGCTTGCCTGATGAGCTGGTTGAATACCCTCCAGTAATATCGCCGGGTTAAAACATGCTGCTGGATTTGGTGAACAGGCTCTTAGAATCCAAACTCAAGACGATGGGTTGACCATGCGCCGAACCTGGCAGACCAGACCAGCAATGGTCTGGGCATTTTCATCCTGGTGCAAGGGCTGAAATTCGCGTGAACCAGGCGTCTGGTTCAACAACTTGCCTTTTGCATCGAATGATGCGGTTGCCAGTGTGCGATAGGTTTGCTTGTCACAATCAAACTCCAGCTTCATTTGCTTGGCAACGTGCTGCTTTGAACGCGTTTCCAGCTTGGCGAGTATGGAAGAATAAGCCCCGCTCTCATCATAAGAATCCAGATCCACCAAAAGCTCGGCTCCTGGCTTCTTGACCAGCGATTCCCACTCTGTGGCCGATATGGCAGCAGGAAACAAAAACAGCGACACGGACAAAACAATGGATGGATGCATGTAAGCGTACTCCTGATTCTGTTTGCATTATCTTGCCGCAAGATGTTCAAGCGCGCATATCAGTCAAATGACGCATATGAAAATAAAAAAGCGAACCCGAAGGTTCGCTTTTTCTGGCGGAGCGGACGGGGCTCGAACCCGCGACCCCCGGCGTGACAGGCCGGTATTCTAACCAACTGAACTACCGCTCCTTGACTCTGCATCAGGTGGTCAACCCGATGGCTTTTCTCACTCAGGCGGATGGTGGGTGCTGACGGGGTCGAACCGCCGACATTCGCCTTGTAAGGGCGACGCTCTACCAACTGAGCTAAGCACCCTGCCTGACTGAGGAGCGGGATTCTACAGGATTTTTTTGATTTGGGAAGAGGCTCCCAGGGATTTTTTGCATAAACTTTGAACCCCAGCAAAAGCGGCTCAACCATTTCGCTCTGGCAAGCTATACTGATGTCATTCAATTTCAATTACTTGCCTTGATAAGCAGCGCATCTGCCTGCATACCTCCTGGAGGAAACATGCTGAAAATTTTTTCTATCGTTATTGCGCTGGGCCTGGTAGCGCTGATGGTATTCCGTTCCGTACATGCCGCCCCTGTGCCCAAACCAGGATCGCTAGCGCCCAACTTCACCTTGCCCGACGCCAAGAAAGAACAACACCGCCTTACGGATTATGCCGGTCAATGGCTGGTACTGTACTTCTACCCCAAGGACGACACGCCTGGCTGCACCAAAGAGGCCTGCAGCTTCCGTGATGATATGTTTCAACTGGAAAAACTCGGTGCGAAGGTTGTCGGCATCAGCGTGGATGACTCCGACTCGCATGCCAAATTTGCCGAGAAATATAGCCTGCCCTTCCCTTTGCTGTCTGATATCGATGGCAAGGTGGCAGACAGCTATGGCGCCTTGACCAACCTGGGCATCATCAAGATCGCCAAACGCTATACCTTCTTGATCGACCCCAAAGGCAATATCGCCAAGACCTACCTGAGCGTTGACACTTCTCAGCACTCACAAGAAATTATTGATGACCTAAAACAACTCAAGGCACAACAGCAGTGATCACAAAAAACGCCGGGGACTCTGCCCGGCGTTTTTAGAGCGGCTAATAAAACTCAGCGAAGCGTTCCTGGCTAGGCGCTCTGCCATAGACAGTACAAGTAGTACGGCAAGGCAACAACGCTTGGAGAGTATTGTTAGCCGCTCTTGTAGGTTAATTGCTAAATCGCCGCCTTTTCATTGAAGTGGCGATTGACCTCCGTCACATCAAACTCGCCCCACGCCTTGATCGCCTTTTCCAGTTCGCTGGTGCTCATCTCCCCCACTTGCGCGTCGACCACGATCTGGTCGCGGATCGGCATGACGGCAGGAATCTGCTTTACATTGAAATAATTGCTTATTTCAGGGTCCTCATCAATATTGACCATGGCAAACACAATATCAGCATGGGCTTGGGATGCTGCCTCAAAGGTCGGGGTGAACGAGACACAAGGCTCACACCAGGGTGCCCAGAAATCCACAATCACAAACGCATTATTTTCTATCGTTTGCTTGAAGTTACTTTTGTTCAAGTACTGCACAGTCATGATCACTCCTCGGTTTTAATCTCATCATTATCAAGTTCTTGCATCTGCAATGCCCTGCCAGTCTAGAGACAGGCAATGATGCAGGCAAGGTCAAAACTTCCTGTTATTGCCAGAGCGTTTCTACCAACCAGCAGACTTGGTCCTGCGTCATGCTCGTGCCACAAAAGACCGTACAATACAAAAAATCATTTAGCATCCTAAATAAATTTCGAAAAAAGCCGTTATAAACTTACTGATAGCAATACAGGTGCAAAAAAGTATTAACTATCTTGCAGCTCAATGCTAAAGTAGTTTATTAAGAGTGCATTAGCACAAGTCTTATTCAATTAATTTTATGGTGTTCAGGTCTATACACAGGCAAATAAAAAAGCGAGGCACGCTCCTCGGACAAGTTCGGCATAAGCATAAAAACCACAATTCAAGCCGACAATGCAACTAATTGATTTACCATGAAAATCCTTATGGGGAATGTTAGATAATGTGCAGTGCAGCTGGTGCTCAAATTGTTCTGAATAATGCCACAATCAGTGCATTGCCTTCCGTTCCACAAATCCTTACCAGGCTACTGGAGACATTGCAGGACGAGAATTCCGGCCTGGAACAATTGGCCAACCTGATTGAGATGGATGTGGTCATCAGTGCTCGCGTACTTGAAGTCGCCAACTCCGCGGCTTATCGTCGCGATCGCCAGCCTGTTCTCTCTATTCGGACCGGCATCATCATCCTTGGCTGGGACATGGTAAAAATGCTGACGCTCAGCATCATCTGTCAGCGGATGTTCAATGATTACTACGAGCAGAGCAATCAAAACATTGAGCACTACTGGTACCACTCCTTACGCTGTGCGGTCATTGCCAAGTCCATTGCAGCACGTACGATGTCGGCCTCCCCCGATGAGGCTTATGTCGCCGGCCTATTGCATAACATTGGCAGGTTGGGCCTGCTGAGCGGATTCAAGAGCAAATATCCGGCATTTTTCGCGATTGATGACTCGCTACCCGGCTACATGGAAAGTGAAGTCGCCCATTTTGGCATTGATCATTGCGAGCTCGGCGCCTGGATCATCCGCAACTGGAACATCAAGTCCTTCCTTGAAGATGCCGTGGCATACCACCACCTGCCTGCAGCACAGGTAGAACACACACCAGCCCTAGTCAAAATCGTCTACCTGGCAAACCTGCTGCTGACTGAGCGCAGAACCGAGCACCATTCCGCCCTGATCCTGGCAAAAAAATGGTTTGCCCTGGATACGACAAGCATTAATGAAATCATGAGCCTAGCAATCTCCCAGGTACATATCCTGTCCGACTCGCTCGGTATCAATGTCGGCACTGCCCACACCAGCAAACATGACTGGGATGCCCAAGACCCTGATATCGAAGCGCTGGTGCAAGCCTTGAGCGCAAATTTCAGGCCAGCACAAACGCTCGCACCTTCCAGCAAAAACCTGCTGGTCCAGGGAGTCATGAACACCGCCTTGATCAACCATCTGGAATCCACTTGCGGTCAGGCAAGCCAGCAGGATGGCTTTTTTGAATTGCTGCCCAAGATTTCCAGGTTGCTATGCAACGCGCGACAGGTATTGCTATTTGTGCCTGACGAGGGCAAAAAAACCCTCTCCGGCATGCCGATTTCCGAGGATCAGGAATGGGTCAAAAGCTTCAGCCTGCCTATAAAGCCTGCCACCAGCATCATCACAGCAGCATGGATCAAGAAGGCGCCGTGCCATAGCTTCCAGGCATTTGAAGGCTTCAAACCCTCATTGCCAGACCAACAGATCATGCGCATATGTGAGACGGATGGCATATTGTGCGTCCCCATGCTGGCGCAAAGCGCCTTGGTCGGCATCATGGTTTTTGCCTTGAACCAATCAGAATTCCTGATTGCAAAACAGCAGATTAACGTACAGTCTGCCCTTGCAAGAATTGTTGCCGCACGCGTTGTGTCAAGCAACGAGCCAAGTGAATCAGAGCTTGAAGCCGTGATACATCAGGAACGCCTCAAACGCTTTGTGCATGAAACAAGCACGCCTTTATCCACGATCAAAAATTACCTGGCCATTCTGGAACAAAAGATGCTGCTTAATGGCATGCCCAACCGTGACATCACGATTGTCAATGAAGAAATCGACCGTGTCGGCTCCCTGATTGGCAACCTGTATTCCAATGAGCAAGATCACATTGCCTCCAGCACCGACATCAACCTGCTGATCAACGACCTCGTTACCCTGCACCAGCAAACCTACCTGCAACCTGCTGGCGTAGAGGTCGTGCTCAGCCTCTACCCTCAATTGCCCAAGATCACAACCATCCCGTACCAGGTACGGCAAGCGCTCGTCAATCTGATACGCAATGCAGCCGAGGCAATGAGCGATGGCGGCACACTCACCATCTCCACCTTTATCGAGAATCAGGCTGGAGGACCGCCCGCCATATTGATTCAGGTAAGCGACACCGGCCCGGGCATCCCGGAAAAGATTCTCAGCAACCTGTTCAGCCCTGTCGCCACAACAAAAGATGGCAAGCACAGTGGTATCGGACTGGCAATCAGTCATGACCTGATCAAAGGCCTGTGCGGCAGCATTGCCTGCCGCACTTCCAGCACAGGCACAAGCTTCGATATCCGCCTGCCAACACAAGCCAGCCAGCATCCCGTGCTCAACAATTAAGGCAACCCTCTCAATGTCTCAACATACCACCTCACTTAGCATTGTGGACAAACTGATGTCCAGGCCCAATGTGTTGATTGTTGATGACAACGAGCGCCTGGCCCAGAGCCTGCAGCAACTGCTGCAAATGCATGGTTACAACGCTGAAGTCTGTTCCTCGGGCAAGGATGCCCTGCAACTCGTCGCTGATATCAAATTTGACCTGATGTTGCTCGACCTCTCCATGCCCGATATGAACGGCTTTGATGTTCTCACAGAGCTTGCAACGCATCCCGCCCATCTCCCTGTCATCGTGATCAGTGGCACAAAAACGCTGAATGCCGCGATTGAAGCCATGCGCCTTGGCGCTTACGACTTCATACGCAAACCTTACCAGCCGGAAGAATTGCTGCACACCATTGAAAACGCGATTGAAAAATCACGGCTGGAATCGCAGAACCGCAACATCCACGCCAGGCTTGAAGAGTCTGAAAATCTTTATCGATACCTGGTGAACAGCTCTCCGGATATCATTTACACCCTGGATGACAACGGTTGCTTCACCTTCATCAACCACCGGGTAGAAACACTGCTGGGCTACAGGCGGGAATCCCTGATTGGCAAACACTATACGGAAATTATCTACAGCGATGACTTTGACCGCGCGTCCTATGCATTCAACGAACGCCGCACTGGCAACCGGGCCACACGCAATATTGAGCTGCGCCTCAAATGCAAGGACAAAGACAGTGAATTGCGCCACTTTGAAATCAACTTCATCACTGTCGTCCTCAACGCAACCGGCACTTATGACAACGCCCTCGAACTTGGCACCCCATTCAGCGGCACCTATGGTGTGGCACGCGACATCAGCGACCGCAAGAAAGTGGAAGAAGTCATCACGCGCCAGGCTTACCATGACACTCTGACCGGCCTGCCCAACCGCGCCTTGTTCAAGGACAGGCTCAATGTGGCACTCAATCACGCCAAACGTAATAAACAGCAGTTGGCTATCATGTTCCTGGACCTGGACCGCTTCAAATGGGTCAACGATACCCTAGGCCACTTTTATGGAGATGAACTACTAAAGCACGTCGCCCAGCGCCTTTCAGGCTGCCTGCGCGCGCAAGATACACTGGCCCGGATGGGAGGTGATGAATTCACCCTGCTCCTCCATGACTTGCAAAATTCTGATGATGCAAGCCACGTGGCAGCCAAAATCGTGGACGAGCTCAAACGCCCCTTCTTGCTGGATGAGCGTGAAATCTTCATCTCATCCAGTATCGGCATCGCGCTCTACCCGGACCATGGCGACTCGATTGAAACCCTGGTCAAGAGCGCGGATATTGCCATGTACCATGTCAAATGGCGCGGCAAAAACGGCTATCAATACTATGAAGCCAGCATGAACGCCATGTTCCACAAAAAGCTCTCCATGGAAAACGAGCTCAGACGCGCGATTGAGAAGAAACAAATCATCCTGCACTACCAACCCCAGGTTGACGTGGAAACCCGGCAAATCATCGGCCTTGAAGCACTGGCGCGCTGGCACCATCCCGAACTTGGCACCATATCGCCGACAGAATTCATCCCGCTTGCAGAAGAAACCGGACTCATCTTCCCTCTCAGCGACATGCTGTTGGGAGAAGCCTGTCAGCAGATGCAGAGCTGGGATCAAGAAGGCTTGCTAAGCTTCAGGCTTGCCATCAATATCTCACCGCAACTGGTGGAAGAAGAAAATTTTGTCACCAAAACGCTCAGTCACATTGAAGGACTGCACCTCAAACCGGAATTCTTTGAAATCGAAATTACTGAAAACCTGCTGGTAAGAGACCTCGAGAACACCATCGCAAAACTCAAGGCCTTGGGCAAACACGGCATTAAAATTGCGCTGGATGACTTTGGTACCTGCTACTCATCACTTTCCTATCTCAGGCAATTCCCCATCCACAACATCAAGATCGATAAATCCTTCGTCGGGGACATCAATACCCACAATGAAAGCGTCCCCATCATCACCGCCATCTCAGGCATTGCAAAAGGCTTCAAACTGGACCTGATTGCAGAAGGTGTAGAAACCCTCCAGCAAATGAAAACACTGCACAGAATGGGCTGCAACAAAATGCAAGGCTACCTCTTCAGCAAACCACTACCTGCCCAGAGCATCACTAAGCTCCTCAAACACCAGACCCACCTATTCCAAAAAAATGGCGAGCCAAGCAGTACATTGCTAACCCAGCATTGATAGCCTAAAACATGGCATCAAACTCCCCCCTCTTGATAATTTTAAACCACACGCCATCTAATAAACGTCGCAGTACGACAAACTCAGGCGGAAAATCTGCAGAAAGGTTATAATCCGCCTCCCGACTGTCTTGAGAACTTTCATTACAAAGGGTAGTCATACAACAGCTTCAAACCATCAGGGGCCGACCCGGTTTCGACGTGGGTTACAAAGCAGCGCAGGGCATACCGAGGCCTAGTCACCTCGTAAATAAACTAGAACAAGTATAGTCGCAAACGACGAAACTTACGCTCTAGCCGCTTAATCCCGGCTGGACGCTGCACCGGAGGGCCTCTCGGCCGGGCGGGTAACCGCAGCAGCGTCATTTAGAGAGGATCGTGCAATATTGGGTTACTTAATATTGTATTAAATCCAAGGTAACTCGCCTGCTGTTTGCTTGCTCGTTGGTGGGCATCAGGTTAAATCAAACAACACAGCTAAGTATGTAGAACTGTCTGTGGAGGGCTTGCGGACGGGGGTTCGATTCCCCCCGGCTCCACCAAATGCCTGTTCAACGCAATTCAGAGCAGTACACTAAACCCCGGTAAATCCTAGTGATTCCGGGGTTTTTTATTCAATATCGTCCACACTTGTCTATTGTCATCCAGTATTTATCAAGGGCGATAATCTGCCTTTCGAAATTGCAGGTAAGCTTTACTATTTACTCGCTCATTAATTCGGATTGAATGTCTAACCACTCATGTGCTCCCACTTCGAACCTATCATCAAAAAGCAGAATTTAAAAAAGCCACCCGAAGGTGGCTTTTATCCTATTTAAAGGGCTAGCTCAGGTTTTTTCTCCTGCGCATGGCAACTGCGCCCACAAGCGCTAAACCGACACCAAGAAGCGCGTATGAGCTCGGCTCAGGCACGGCTTGGATACTGACTGCACCGCTATAAACCCCACCGGCTACCCCATTGGTGGTGCCCTCTACATTGATGTAATAGCTTCCGGCATCCAGATTAGCAAAAGTGAATTCGCCACCTGCCACAGAACCAGCAAGCCATGTATCAGAGCTGTTATAGAGGTTGAAACTGAGATCACTAAAACCTAGAACATTCACTCCGCCATTGGTGAGCGGTAAATCACTGAGTGAGAAAGTACCTGTCGAAATATCAGCCAAGCTGAAGTTGAAGGTATTGGTGAATGTACTATCAGCAGCTACAGTGTTGGTATAAGTATTGATACCAGCATGCAACTCGCCAAGGTCCACCACGTCGGCGGCATACGCACCAGAGGAAGCAACTATTAGCGTTGCAGAACCAAGCGCTGTTTTGAGAATATTCATACGGACTCCTTAAAAGTTGTTGTCGATGAAATTCCCCCCAGAGAAATTATAAACAGACTTGCCCCATTACAAAGAACTTATAGTTATTCTCATATAACTCTCAAATAACCTCATCCTTAAAAAGTCATATAATTAATAATATGAAACCCCTTGCTATCATTGGGCTCACGGCTGTTTACCGCAGAGCCATACTTGCCAAGTGCTATCTGCTGTGTATCAGGTCCTAACGGACTAAGCCTTCATGCACTCAGCAGGTTTTATTGCCGTTTTGGGGGATCAAATACCGATTCAATCGCTAAAGAGAAGCAGCTTGCATCCGATATTTACCCTGCTATGTCCCTTTCCCTGGCAAGTGAAGGGTAGCCTGCCATATGGCCGATAATCCAGAAGCTACCAGCAAAGATCTCTGTCAGAAGAGGCATGCTGCTAAATACTGCTATTGAAGAAAACTTACAAGGCTGATAATTATTCGAGGTCAGCTTTCATAATCCCCTTCTTCTCACTACTCGGATAAATGAGCTCAGCACTAGGGATTAGCTCTTAATGTTACAAGCACTACAAAATTTTAGAATGTTGAGCTATTCTTGCCCATAAAAAAGCCCGGGCATGCCGGGCTTCTCATGAACATCATGTGAAATGCACATGCATTTCAATGGTTCATTGCATTACATCAAAACTTACTCAGGCTTGATGTTGCTAGCTTGTTTGCCTTTAGGACCATCAGTCACATCAAAGCTAACACGTTGGTTTTCAGTCAAACTCTTGTAGCCACCCTCGCTCACAATAGCCGAGAAATGAGCAAAAAGATCACTACCACCTGCATCTGGAGTAATGAAACCAAAACCCTTGCTGTCGTTAAACCACTTTACTATACCTGTTGCCATAACTATTCCATTCATTCATTTGTGGGAAGGCGCCCCAAAAGTTTGTATTCAAATTCTGTAAAAAATAAAGTTCAAACACCTTAATTAGGTTTTACGTTCTTATTCTATGAATGTCAATGAATAATTGATTATTGGCTGTAATTTTCTGCTTTTACAAAAAACCTGTCTGAAACTCGGGACTTAAACAGCACCTGCCCACAGTACCATACAGGCAGACTGGATATGGCTCTCACTATCAATTTCCAAGTGAGGGATGGAGCAGGCATAATCTTGGAAATCAAAATTTTGCTAGCCTGGAACATACAATCACGATGACGACATCCACCTCATACTTCCGATATCCTTCGTTCTATTGCCTGTTGGCCATTGCATTACTCAATCTCGGCTTAACGCTCAATGCCAACGCAGACACGATCACCGGCAAGGTCATCCATATTGCCGATGGTGACTCGCTGACCATCATGGCAAACAATACCCAGCACAAGGTCAGGCTACTGGGTATTGATGCGCCGGAAAGAAACCAGGCTTATGGCAAGCAGGCTCGCGTGGCACTCAACCGGGCGATCAATGGCAAGAATGTGACGGTAGACTGGAACAAGCGTGATGATTACGGGCGGATTGTGGGCAAGGTGGTCTACAACGGCCAGGATATCAACCTGCAGCAGATCCAGAAAGGCATGGCCTGGCACTATAAATATTATGAGCGAGAGCAGGAGCCTGAAGACCGCTCACGCTACGCCCAGGCGGAATATCAGGCCAAGCGCGACAAGCAGGGATTATGGCAGGATGCAAGCCCTGTCCCGCCCTGGCAATATCGCCGTACCAAGCGCTAACGTGAGGATTATTGCGCAAGCGCCTCTTCGTAATCTTTCAGATATTGCTTTGAAAGACGCTGCTTTTCCCGCTGGTTGAGTATTTTCCCTGCCATCTGGAAGAATTTATGTTCTTCTTCTTCCAAGTGGTGCAGTACCTTTTGCTGCAATTCTTTAGCATGAACCAGCCATGCAGGTGAAGACAATTCAGTCTCCTTGAGCTTTTCAAGGATTTCGTCAATCTCGTGATGCTCGGCAATCCCGTGCCTGGAGGGCTCTATGCCATTGTCATCAAGCATGATAGGGCGGTAGAAATGTCGCTCCTCTGCGGTCTCATGCGCCCATAGTTCAACCTGGATTTGCTTGAATAGCTGCTTGCGCTCGGGTGTGTCGCCACTGGTTTCAACCAGTTGCGCGAGAATTTCACGCTGGCGTTCATGGCTTTGGCGCAATGCCTCGAAAATATTCATTATCATGTTCCTGATAAAAGTCTGCGTTAATGCATTAACACAACCTTATCAAGAACAGGACCGGCAGGCTGTCAGCCTACCGCTATAATGATTGTCAGATAACTCTGAAAGTAGAAGGAATTCAGGAACCTGCTTGAGTTTTAACATACTTCTTCATGATTGAGCTCTGCTCGCGCTTCCAGTCTTTTTCCTTCTCACTCTGCCGCTTGTCATATTGCTTCTTGCCCTTGGCCAGGCCGATCTGCACCTTGATGCGTCCACGGGTGTAATGCATGTCCAGCGGCACCAGGGTATAGCCAGCACGCTCCACCTTGCCGATCAGCTTGGCAATTTGCTCGGAATGCAACAACAGCTTACGGGTACGGATCGCATCTGGGCGCACATGCGTGGAAGCCGAGCCCAGGGGTGTAACATGGCAGCCTATGAGGTAAATCTCGCCACGCTGGATGATGACATAGGCTTCCTTGAGCTGGATGCGGTTTTCACGGATAGCCTTCACCTCCCAGCCTTCAAGCACAATACCGGCTTCGTATTTTTCTTCGATGAAATAATCGTGAAACGCTTTTTTGTTCTGGGCGATACTCATGGTGGCGTGATACTTAAATGGTGAGATCAATCCTCCGGCGCCAGCAAACTTGAAATCGGCCTGTTGCATGCCAATTTGCGCCGCTTTTGCTTGCAGCCGGTGAATATGACTTAAAATCGATATTTTACTCTAGATCGCGAGACGAATGGCACAGGTTGAAAAAACAGTCCTGGTGGGACACTCTGCAAAACGCATGTTCAATCTGGTGGACAATGTGGAAGCCTACCCGCGATTCCTGCCCTGGTGCGGCGGAGTGGATCTGCACCGCCAGGATGAGGCGGTGACTGAAGCCACGCTCCACATCGACTACCATGGATTAAAGCAGAAATTCACCACGGAAAACCACAAGGTATTCCCTACTGATATGGAAATCCGCCTGAAAAGCGGCCCTTTCAAGCACCTCGAGGGATTCTGGCGCTTCACGCCTCTGGCGGAGGATGCCTGCAAGGTACAGTTCAGGTTGCAATACGAGTTTTCCAGCATCCTGCTGGAAAAACTCATCGCCCCGGTATTCAGCCATATCGCCAATACTTTTGTCGAAGCTTTCGTAAAACAGGCGGAAACCCCAGATCAAGCGCCATGACAGCGAAGATTTCCGTTGAAGTGGCTTATGCCCTGCCAGACAAGCAACTGATCCTGAAAGTTGAAGTGCCCACAGGCACCACGGCACTTGAGGCTGTACTGCAATCAGGGATTGCAGACCACTTCCCTGGGCTGGATGTCAAACAGAGCAAATTGGGGGTTTTTGGCGAAATTGTGCGGGCAGATTCTTTGCTGCAAGCCCATGACCGGGTAGAGATTTACCGTCCATTGCAAGCAGATCCCAAGGAAGCAAGGCGCAAGCGCGTAAGCCAAACTGCCGCGCCTAAAAAAGGCGGCCGCAAGCTGCCGCCACAGGTTTCAGTCAGAACCCGTTAATCCTCAGTGTCAGTGCAGTATTGCTGCACTTCCCTGGTAGCCTCCTCCAGCCCACGCTGGATATCCTCATCGCCTAGGTATTCGCGCTCGCCTTCAGGCGTCATCTTGTAAATACGTCCGCCGACCTTGAAGTTCTGGTAGTTTGCCCTGGCATTCTGGCAATTGGCTTTCCTGGCTTCTTCTTCTGCACGCTGCTTTTCGTCGTTGCGCCTTTCCTGCTCGGCTTCGCTCTGGCGGCGCAAGGCTGCGGCATTGCGCACGGCCTGCGAATCCACATTGCTTGGCGCAGGCGTTGTCTTGGATACAGACCTGACATTATCCACCAGCTCATAAGGGACATTGCCAGGAGGCGGTGAGTCTGAGTACAACGTCACGCCGTTATTGTCTTTCCACTTGTAAACCTGGGCATAGGCCATCCATGGCAATACCAGCATCATGCCTAATGTCAGCCACCGAGCTATATTCATGAACTCCCCCGAATCATAGAAATCGCGTTCAACACAGTAAGCGGCTTCATTACTGCCGTCAATTGAAAACCTGTACTGAATTATTATCGGCAAAATGTCACGGAGATTTACCGCCAGGGCGCTACCCGGTATAATTACCTTTTGCCGGAAAGATATTTTATGCGTCTGTTGCAACAAGCGCTTACTTTCGACGATGTTCTACTGGTTCCCGCACATTCCAACGTGCTGCCGCGCGAAGTAAGCCTCGCCACCAAACTTACCCGTTCCATCACCCTTAATATCCCCTTGATCTCTGCCGCCATGGACACCGTGACGGAAGCGCCATTGGCAATTGCCCTCGCCCAGGAAGGCGGCATGGGGATTATTCACAAGAATATGACCATCGCTGACCAGGCAGCTCATGTTTCACGCGTGAAGCGCTTCGAGTCCGGCGTGGTCAATGATCCGGTCACCATCCAGCCGCACCTCACCGTGCGCGATGTACTGGCGTTGACCCGCCAGCACAAGATTTCCGGCTTACCCGTAGTGGATGGCAAGAAGGTGGTCGGCATCGTCACCAACCGCGACCTGCGTTTTGAGACCAATCTCGACCAGGCTATTTCCAACATCATGACCCCGCGCGAGCGCCTGGTCACCGTGCGTGAAGGCGCCAGCCTGGAAGAAGCCACCGCATTGCTGCACAAGCACCGCCTGGAACGCGTGCTGGTGATTAATGATGATTTCGAGCTCAAGGGCCTGATCACCGTCAAGGATATCCAGAAATCCAGCGACCACCCCTATGCCAGCAAGGATGAAAAGGGCCGCCTGCGGGCAGGTGCGGCCGTGGGCGTGGGTGAAGGTACGGAAGAACGCGTTGCTGCACTGGCTGAAGCCGGCGTGGACGTCATTGTGGTAGACACGGCTCATGGCCATTCGCAAGGGGTGCTGGACCGTGTCAACTGGGTGAAAAAGAACTTCCCGCAAGTGCAAGTCATCGGCGGCAACATCGCTACCGCCAGCGCCGCCAAGGCATTGGTGGACGCAGGTGCTGATGGCGTCAAGGTCGGCATCGGACCCGGTTCTATCTGTACCACCCGTATCGTCGCCGGCGTCGGCGTGCCGCAAATCAGCGCGGTGAGCAATGTGGAAGAAGCCTTGCGTGGCACTGGCGTCCCCTTCATCGCCGATGGCGGCATCCGCTTCTCGGGCGATATTTCCAAGGCAATCGCCGCAGGCGCATACTCCGTGATGCTGGGCGGCATGTTTGCCGGGACGGAGGAGGCACCTGGTGAAATTGAATTGTTCCAGGGCCGTTCCTACAAGTCCTATCGTGGCATGGGTTCCATCGGTGCCATGGAAAAAGGCTCCAGTGACCGCTACTTCCAGGACAACAATGGCAATGCAGACAAACTGGTGCCTGAAGGCATTGAAGGCCGCGTACCCTACAAGGGCAGCGTACTGGCCGTGATCCACCAACTCATGGGCGGCCTGCGTGCTTCCATGGGTTATGTCGGTTGCAGCACCATTGAGGAAATGCGTACGCGTGCCGAGTTTGTGCAGATCACTGCGGCTGGCATGCGCGAATCGCACGTGCATGACGTGCAGATTACCAAAGAAGCCCCTAACTACCGCATAGACTAGGCAAACAGCCATGGCGACAGAAAAAACCTCTTCCATCCCGGCATTCACCATCCTCGGCGTGCTGTTGTTTGCCGGGTTGGGCGCATTGGGCTACCAACTTTCCCATGGCGCGCTGGAAATCAAGAAGCTGGAACGCACGGTAGAGGTCAAGGGCCTCTCCGAGCGCGAAGTCGCCGCCGATATCGCCATCTGGCCCATTACCTTCAGTATCGCGGACAACGACCTCAGCGCGCTGTACCAGAACATCCAGCAGAAGAACGCCAGTGTGCTGGAATTCCTGCAGCGCAATGGCTTCAAGGAAAACGAGGCCAGCGTTTCCGCCCCATCGGTGGTGGACAAACAGGCACGCGAATATGGGGACGCTGGCGCCAATGCAAAATACCGCTATACCGCGAGCTCCACTATCACCGTGTACTCCAGCCAGGTGGAAAAAGTGCGTGAAACCATGATCCAGGTAGCTGAACTGGGGCAACAAGGCATCCCGATTGCGGGTGACAGCTATAACACCCAGTTCATCTACAGCAAGCTGAATGAAATCAAGCCTGCGATGATTGAAGAAGCCACCAAGAACGCACGCGAAGCAGCCAACAAGTTTGCCAAGGATTCCGACAGCACGCTCGGCAAGATCAAGCGTGCCAACCAGGGCACATTCAGCATAGAAAACCGCGACTCCGGCACCGCGCATATCAAGAAAGTCCGCGTGGTATCCACGGTAGAGTATTACCTTTCAGACTAACGCCATTGAGGCTTAGCTACCCCTTCAACCTATTCCCAACGCGCTTGAGCTTACATGCAACAAAAAATTCTGATTCTTGATTTCGGCTCCCAATATACCCAGTTGATTGCACGCCGCGTGCGTGAAGCCAATGTTTACTGCGAGTTGCACTCGTGGGATGTCACGGACGACTTCATCCGCGAATTCCAGCCTGTAGGCGTGATCCTCTCCGGCGGCCCCAACTCGGTATATGAGGACGAGACCCCGCGTGCACCGCAAAGCGTATTTGAGCTCGGCGTGCCTGTTTTGGGCATCTGTTACGGCATGCAGACCATGGCAGCCCAGCTCGGCGGCTCGGTGGAAAATGCAGCGAAGCGCGAATTCGGTTACGCCGAGATCCGTGCGCAAGGACACTCTGCCCTGCTCAAGGACATCGAGGACAGGCGCAACGGGCAAGGCCACGGCCTGTTGGATGTCTGGATGAGCCATGGCGACAAGGTCACTGCCCTGCCAGAAGGCTTCAAGATCATCGCCAGCAATAGCGCGACCCCGATTGCGGGCATGGCTAACGAAAGCCGCCGCTACTATGCCGTGCAGTTCCATCCTGAAGTAACCCACACCAAGCAAGGCACCGCCCTGCTCAGCCGTTTTGTGCACGAAATCTGCGGCTGTGACCGCGGCTGGAACATGCCTGACTATGTTGAAACCGCCGTCCAGCGTATTCGCGACGAAGTCGGCAATGACGAGGTCATCCTTGGCCTCTCTGGCGGCGTCGACTCTTCCGTAGCAGCAGCCTTGATCCATCGCGCCATTGGCGACCAGCTCACCTGTGTCTTTGTCGACAACGGCCTACTGCGCCTCAACGAAGCCGAACAGGTGATGGAAACCTTTGCCAAAAACCTCGGCGTCAAGGTGATTCATGTCGATGCCAGTGCCAAATTCCTTGGCGATCTCGTCGGCGTTTCCGACCCTGAAGCCAAACGTAAGATCATCGGCCGCGAGTTTGTTGAGGTATTCCAGGCAGAATCTGCCAAGCTGGCGCAAGCCAAGTGGCTGGCGCAGGGCACCATCTACCCAGACGTGATCGAATCTGCCGGCGCCAAGACCAAGAAAGCGCACACCATCAAGAGCCACCACAATGTAGGCGGCTTGCCAGACACGCTTAAACTGCAATTGCTGGAACCATTGCGCGAACTGTTCAAGGATGAGGTTCGTGAACTCGGTGTTGCACTCGGGTTGCCGCATGACATGGTCTACCGCCATCCCTTCCCCGGTCCCGGCCTGGGCGTGCGTATCCTGGGCGAAGTGAAGCGTGAATACGCAGACCTGTTGCGCAAGGCCGACCACATCTTCATCGAAGAACTGCGCAACACCAAGGACGCAGATGGCAAGTCCTGGTACGACAAGACCTCGCAGGCATTTGCCGTATTCCTGCCAGTGAAGTCCGTAGGCGTCATGGGCGATGGCCGCACTTATGACTATGTGGTTGCCCTGCGCGCCGTGGTCACCACCGACTTCATGACCGCGCATTGGGCTGAGCTGCCATATGACCTGCTGGGCAAGGTATCCAACCGCATCATCAACGAAGTGCGCGGCATCAACCGCGTGGTCTATGATATTTCCGGCAAGCCGCCTGCCACGATTGAGTGGGAATAACTGCCCCGACTTGCCTGACCTCAGAAGAAACAGAGAACAAGAGATGAGCACAAAACCCATTATCCTCACTGGCGACCGACCGACCGGCCCCCTGCATCTCGGTCATTTTGTCGGCAGCCTGCGCAACCGCGTGCATTACCAGCATGAGTACAAGCAGTACATCATGCTGGCCGATGCCCAGGCGTTGACCGACAATATGGATGATATCGACAAGGTACACCGCAACGTCATCGAAGTAGCGCTGGATTACCTTGCTGTCGGCATCGACCCCAGACTCTCGACCATCTTCATCCAGTCGCAAGTGCCCGAGCTCACCGAACTGGCGTTCTACTACCTCAACCTGGTCACCGTGGCGCGCTTGGAGCGCAACCCGACCGTGAAGGAAGAAATCCGCCTGCGTGACTTTGAGCGTGACATTCCTGCGGGTTTCCTCACCTATCCTGTCAGCCAGGCAGCCGACATCACCGCGTTCAAAGCCACCCTGGTGCCGGTGGGCGAAGACCAGATTCCGATGATCGAACAGACCAACGAAATCGTGCGCCGCTTCAACCGCCTTTACAAAAACCCGAATACCAAAGAAGAAATCCTGGTGGAAACCAAGGCCCTGGTGCCTGAAATCGGCCGCCTGCCCGGCATCGATGGCAAAGCCAAGATGAGCAAGTCCCTGGGCAACGTTATCAACCTCGGCGCCTCTGCAGATGAAGTCAGCAAGGCGGTCAAGAAGGTCTACACCGACCCCCTGCACTTGCGCATCGAAGATCCCGGCCATGTCGAAGGCAATATTGCCTTCACCTACCTGGATGCGTTCGATAGCGACAAGGCTGCCGTGGCCGAACTCAAAGAACATTACACCCGCGGCGGCCTCGCTGACAGCATTGTGAAAAAACGCCTGGAAGCCGTGCTGCAAGAACTGCTGGAGCCTATCCGCGCCCGCCGTGCCGAACTCGCAGAAGACAAGGGCCATATTCTGCAACTGCTGCGCGAAGGCACCGAGCAGGCGCGAGAAGTCGCCGCCAGGACGACAGATGAGGTCAAAGCTGCGCTAGGCTTGAATTACTTCTAAACCTGCATTGCATGTACGGCCCGTTTAAATATTACCAACGCGGGAGAAACCAGCTTGGGCTTATCGGAACAGCGCATTCAGGAAATTATTCCAATGAATTGATTGGAAAAAGATTTTTGATGCCTGGATTTACCTTATATAGCTTAGCCTACCGATGACCTGCAGAACTCCTACATGGATTTAGTTAATACCCCTACATTGAATTTTGAAGCATTGTTTCATACTGCCTCCATCAGGCTTTCTGATAATTACCCCCTGAGGAGATATCATGACACGAACAGTAACCGGCTTATTTAAAGACCAGGAAAGTGCAGAGCGCGCTTATTTGAGTGCTACCAACGCGGGATACCGTGCTGACGAAATTGACGTTGTTATGTCAGAAGAAACACGTGAGCGTTTTTATGGCAAAAACACCACGCTGGAAACAGAAGTCGGCAACAAATCTGCTGAAGGCGCAGCTATTGGCGGCGCTATTGGCGCATCGGCAGGAGCAATCGCCGCGGCGATCGCAGCTACAGGAACGGTATTGGCTTTGCCAGGCTTGGGACTCGTGATTGCGGGGCCCCTTGCTGCTGCAGTGGCCGGTGCCGGGGCTGGTGGCGTAACGGCTGGCATCGTAGGTGCTTTGGTCGGCTGGGCAATTCCTGAAGACCGCCTGAAAGAATATGAAGAAGGCGTCAATGAAGGCGGCATCCTGGTAGGAGTGCGCTCCAGAACCGATGAAGACTCACAACGCTTTGCCAAGGACTGGGAAGATAATCGCGGCGTTAATATTTATTCCTGAGCGATATCTGTAACAGGAGTGTGATAAAAGGCTGTCGATTGTGACAGCCTTTTCTTTATATTTTTCTGACGACAGTTGTCGATATGATGAATATCTTTGAAACAAGGACGCGTACTTTGTCTTCTATGCAATTTCTACATTGCAATCATATGATAAAGGCTCTTCACTTCGTCATCTCTCGCTCAAGGATGCTTCTCGATCCAATACACACCAGCGTTCCATATCAACCAGAACAAATTCGCCAACATGATACTGATAACAATTGCGTGAAAGTGATGTCTCATTTTCTCCTCCCGATGTGCTAGATTTAGGAAATTAATCTGCGAGAAAACCAGTAAAATCAAACTAACTATCTTAACCTGTTAACCTGACGCCCTCTTCAAACATATTTTATGAGGGGAGTTGAGATGCGCTTATCCTGCATTAGCTGAATTTTTTGTAAGAATTTAATTCTGTTTTTACAATTTGAGTAGCTTCTTGCTTGAGTCGTTGGGCAGGGAAATGACAATAGCAGGTGTGAATGAGCCTACTGAACTCATACTAGAATTGGCTTAACAAATGACGGAAAGACCCTGCTCAAATGGAGTTGATTTAGGCCTTATGATGGGAAGAAGGCAAAACAAATGGAATGCGTAATTTTCTGGTAACTTTGTCAGAAGTTCATTACAAATAAAGATTCACGGCCTACGTATTTATTCCAGCGACTATGTCCTTCGACCGTTGAGATAATTTTGAATTATTTCTCACTCAGCCGATTCCCACATCAATATGCGAAATTGTCTTATAGGGCATGGACAATTTTGACTCTAGCATCCATGAGAATGCTTACTGGCCCTGAAAATGAATGCTCCTTCTACTGGTTTGAATATTTTATCAACTCGACTCGAGACTCAATTATTAGGGGAGTTGGAAGATATTTTATCCAAGTGCACTCCAGTTGCTTGCGCCTCTGAAATTTTTAACCGCCTTGTTGAAAACGATACTCTTACCCTCCCCCTGCCTGGCCATGGCAACACATTGCTACGCTGGAAAATGCTGGCAGCAGTGGCGGCAATAGATTTAAGCGCCGCAAAATTGTATGAAAGCCACCAGGATGCGGTAGCCATACTACATGAAATTACCCAACAGCCTATTCCGGCCAATACACGATGGGGCGCATGGGCTGCCGAGTGCCCTGAACTCAGCCTGCAAGCCAGATTTTCGGATAGGCATGACTCCACATTGCATGCAGCAGGATTTAAGCAAAGCGTTGAAATCACCGGTACCAAATCCTGGTGTTCGGGGGCCAATATCCTCTCCCACGCGCTTGTTACCGCAAAGAATGCCGAGAACCAACCAGTCTTGATCGCTGTGAACCTCGACCAGCCGGGCGTCAAAATAACAAGCAAGGGCTGGCACGCGCTAGGCATGCAGGAAACTAATAGCGTCGATGTTGAATTCAATGGCGCAGTTGGCCATCAAGTTGGCCCGCCTTCCGCTTATTTGAACCGTCCCGGCTTTTGGCATGGGGGCGGAGGCATAGCGGCTTGTTGGTATGGAGCGGCAAAAAAACTCGGTATGACGCTTTATTCGCAATTGCATAAAAGCCATGGCACGCATGCGCCCTTCAAATCAATGCATCTGGGAGAAGTGGATGTGGCGTTGGCGGCTGCCGCGGCCTTGCTACGGGATTCGGCCAATGCCATAGACGGCAATCCAAAGAAAAATTTCTTCGTTGAAGCCTTGCGCGTCCGTTTGGCAGTCGAATCCGCTTGTGAAAAAGTCTTAAGCCATACAGGCAAGGCGTTGGGGGCGGCGGCATTTTGCAAGAATGCGGAATTTGCACGCATGCATGCGGATTTAACGGTTTTCCTCAGGCAAAGCCACGCTGAAAAAGATCTCGCCTCCTTATCAGAAAAAATAGAAGGGAACGACCCATGGCGGCTTTGAATGGAAATGTGATCGAGATCAACCGGGGGACATCCGCAAGATCTTGGCGCGATTGGACAAATCGGCACAATATACCTTCGGTCACGCTTGCAGGTGTGGTTCCGCCGGGCAAGCGGCTAGTAATCGTTTCCCCTCATCCTGATGATGAAATCCTTTGTGCGGGAGGACTGTTAGCCTTGGCTACGGCATCGCAAAGGGAGTGCCTGCTGATTGCCGTGACAAACGGCGAAGCCAGCCATCCCGACTCCCTTGCCTGGTCACCCTCCTGCCTTGCTGCCATCAGGGCCAGGGAAACTGAAATTGCGTTATCCATCCTTCACTCCGGCCGCATCCAGATTGTGCGGGCCAATCTTCCCGACGGCTGCCTGAATGCGGCTGAACCTTGCATTCAATCGGTATTGGAGAAATGGCTGACACCCAACGATGTGGTGGTCTGCCCGTGGCAAAACGACGGCCATCCTGACCATGAAGCCGTAGCCAGGGCATGCTTTCATGTCGCGAATGATTTGGATGCATCCCTGCTTCAAGCGCCTATCTGGGGATGGCATGCATGCAGCCCAGATGAAAAACTAATAGATCAAAGCGCAGCCCTCAAATTGAATTTTCCACGCGAAATATGGCATAGAAAAAAAACCGCCATCCATGCGTTCCGCAGCCAATTGGAGCCTGATCCCAGCACGGGAGCCGGCCCGATTCTGCCCACTCATGTCCTTGAGCATTTCTACAATCCGTATGAGATTTTTCTGCGAGGTTGCCAATGACAAATTCTTCCACACAGCCTTCAGAGGATTTTGAAGGCTTGTATGCTGCAAGTGACGACCCCTATGGGCTTAAATCCCGATGGTACGAACAAAGAAAAATCGACATATTGTTGGCATCTTTGCCAAACCGGCATTACAAAAATGCCTATGAACCAGGCGCAGGCGTAGCCGAACTAAGCAAGAAGCTTGCTGCCCGGTGCGACTTTCTCACGATCAGCGACAGCAGCCAACGCGCCGTAAAAATTGCTGAACATAACCTGGTAGCGCTCACCAACATTAAAGTAGCAAAGCATATCCTGCCGCAGGATTGGCCTGATCCCGATATCAACAGTTACGACTTGATCGTGCTTAGCGAGGTCTTGTATTTTCTTCCTGAAGTCGATTTACGCGTCGTGGTTAACAAAGTGATAAAAAGCTTATCGGCCGAAGGGCAAATTGTAATCTGCCATTGGAAGCCTGCATTTTCACAGAGAACAGTCTCTACCAGCTTTATCAGTCAATTATTCCAGGACATCAGTATATTGAACGTCCTGGCAAGGCATGAGGAAGACGATTTTCTGCTGGAAATCTACGGCACCAATTCCCGGTCCGTAGCTCAACGGGAGGGCATCAGATGATCGGTATTGTCGTGCCTGTCCATAATGAAGCGCAATACCTGCATGCCTGCCTTGCCGCTATCACCAAAGCGGCAAGGCACGGCAGGCTTCAGAACGAGACGGTAAAAATCGTGGTAGTGCTGGATGCCTGTTCAGATGAGTCTGAATCCATCAGTCACTTATTTACCGTCAAAATTCTTAAAGAGGAATTCAAAAACGTAGGCCAGGCAAGAGCTGTCGGCGCGGAGTATCTCCTGGCACAGGGAGCCAGGTGGCTTGCCTTCACTGATGCCGATACGATCGTAGACCTGAGATGGATTGTCAGCCAATTAGGCCTCAACAGCGAGGCAGTATGCGGCACTATCCAGATTAGCGACTGGTCCGGCTTCGGCCGCCATGCTCATGCCATGAAATCGGATTTCAATCAGAACTACAAGGATCAGGAAGGCCACCGCCACATCCATGGCGCTAACTTGGGAATCTCTGCAGAGGCTTATCGCAAGGTAGGCGGTTTTTTACCCTTGGCAAATAATGAGGACGTAGCCCTGGTACAAGCTTTGGAAAAACATGGAATCAACATTGCCTGGAGTGCCAAGCCCAGGGTGGTGACCAGTGCCAGGATTGATCCCCGTGCACCAAAAGGCTTTGGCGATACGCTGCTATCCAGCTTTGCCAATATTCTGCAAGCCGAGTCATTCAAGCAACCAGAAAATCAAGTAAACATATTGGGTTGAGAAGATAAAACCCGAAAGTCTGGGTAAGACTTTTTATCCAAAAGGTTAAACGCCTGCCTGTAATAAAACCATACGCTCCAATTCTCGAGCAATTTCAATTCTAAAAGCACCCTGTCCAATAGGCATACCTGCCGCCATATAGCTCTTTCTGTCCGCTGGGGACTACAGCAGCATAATAGGATACAATTCAAGGTTTTATTGAAAACATTGCATTTTCAGCCCAATGAGCCGCGGATTTGTCAAAGAGGATGACCTGGAGCATGCCGGTACTGACCTGCCGGAACGCCCGATCAGTGCGCATGCCAATTATGTCACCCCATCTGGCCTCCAGCAGCTGCAACGGCAGGCGAGCCAGCTTGAACAAGAGCGGCTGCCACTCGCCCAGCGCAAGGAAGACCCCGTCGCCCAGCAGCGGCTCGCCATTATAGACCGCGACCTGCGCTATCTGCAGGCGAAGCTGGACTCCGCAATACTGGTTGACCCTGCTGCCCAGCCTGCAGATACAGTATTGTTCGGCGCCACTGTAGAAGTGGAAGACGAGAATGGCAGCCAGCATACCTTCATGATCGTAGGTGAGGACGAAGCTGACATCGCCCTCAACCAGGTAAGCTGGACTTCTCCGTTGGCGCAGGCATTGATCGGCCAGAAAATCGGCGACAGCGTCACATGGCATCGCCCAGCCGGCGACCTGGACCTGGAAATTATTGCTATCCACTATTGAGGAATTCTGTAGTATGAATGTTACTGAAGCCATTGAAGGCCGCCGCTCGGTCAAGGCATTTGATGCCAGCCATGCCATGCCGGAGGCCGACATTGAAAAACTGATGTCGCTGGCTGTGCTCTCCCCCACGGCATTCAATATCCAGCACTGGCGCTTTGTATTGGTGCAGGATTCGGAACTGCGCCAGCAGGTGCGTGCTGCAAGCTGGAACCAGGCACAGGTAACGGATGCCTCGCTGCTGGTGGTGCTGACCGCTGACCTCAATGCCTGGGAGAAAGAGCCACGCCGCTACTGGCGCAATGCAGAGCAACCCGTGCAGGATTACCTGGTCAATGCAATTGATGGCTACTACCGTGACAAAGCGCAGGTACAACGTGACGAAGGCATGCGCTCCTGCGGCATGGCTGCCACGACGCTGATGCTGGCAGCCCAGGAACTGGGCTACGACTCCTGTCCCATGGACGGTTTTGATTTTGATGCAGTTGCCAAGCTGCTCAACCTGCCTGCTGACCATACGCCAGTGATGTTCGTTGCGATCGGCAAGGGTATCCAGCCTGCTCGGCCACGTGGCGGCCAGCTGTCACTGGACGAAGTGGTTATCCGCAACAGATTCAAGTAACACCCGGCAATTACACCAAGATTATTTTAGGATTTTTAGGAAAACACCGTGTTAATCAGCAACAACATCACTATGCAGTTTGGCGCCAAGCCGTTATTTGAGAATGTATCGGTCAAGTTTGGTGAAGGCAACCGTTACGGCCTGATTGGCGCCAACGGCTGTGGCAAATCAACCTACATGAAAATCCTGGCCGGCGTGCTGGAGCCGACATCCGGCAATATCTCGCTGGACAGCAATGAACGCATGGCCTTCCTGCGCCAGGACCAGTTTGCCTACGAAGACCAGCGCGTCATTGATGTCGTCATGATGGGCCATGAGGAAATGTGGAAAGCCAATGTAGAGAAAAACGCCATCTACATGAACCCGGAAGCCACAGAGGACGACTATATGCGCGCCGCCGAGTTGGAAGGCGTGTATGCGGAATATGACGGTTATACCGCGGAAGCCCGCGCAGGCGAGTTGCTGCTGGGCGTGGGTATTCCCATTGAGCAGCACACCGGCCCCATGAGCGCCGTTGCGCCGGGCTGGAAACTGCGCGTGCTGCTGGTACAGGCGCTGTTTGCCAATCCCGACATACTGCTGCTGGATGAGCCGACCAACAACTTGGACATCAATACCATCCGCTGGCTGGAAGATGTGCTGAACAACCGCGATTGCACCATGATCATCATTTCGCATGACCGGCACTTCCTGAACCAGGTCTGTACACATACGGCCGACATGGACTACAACAAGCTGACCGTGTATCCGGGCAATTACGACGACTACATGGAAGCCTCCGCCCAGGCACGCGCGCAACAAGCTAAGGACAATGCCAAGGCCAAGCAGCAGATCGCCGACCTGCAAGAGTTCGTACGCCGCTTCTCTGCCAACGCCTCCAAGGCCAAGCAGGCCACCAGCCGCGCCAAGCAGATCGACAAGATCAAGATTGAGGAATTCAAGCCCTCCAGCCGTCAGTATCCATTCATCCGCTTTGAATATGACGAGCGCGACAAGCTGCACCGCAACGCCGTTGAACTGAAGAAAGTCAGCCACGGCTTTGACCGACCCTTGTTCAAGGATGTGGAATTGATCTTTGAGGCGGGTGAAAAAGTGGCCATTATCGGGGAAAACGGTATCGGTAAAACCACCTTCCTGCGCTGCCTGGCAGGCGACCTGACACCACAGCATGGTGAAATCAAGTGGACCGACAAAGCCAAGCTAGGTTATTTCGCGCAGGATCACGAATACGAGTTTGAGGAAGACCTCAACCTGTTCGACTGGATGTCGCAATTTACCCAGCAAGGCGACGACGACCAATCGGTACGCAGCATGCTGGGACGGTTGCTGTTTTCCGGCGAAGATACCAAGAAATCCGTGAAGGTATTATCCGGCGGCGAGAAAGGCCGCATGCTCTACGGCAAGCTGATGCTGGCGCGCACCAATGTGCTGCTGATGGATGAACCGACCAACCACATGGATATGGAATCCATTGAAGCGCTGAATACTGCGCTGGATAAATATAAGGGCACCCTGTTCTTTGTCAGCCATGACCGTGAATTCGTCAGTTCGCTGGCAACGCGCATTATTGAAATCAAGACAGACGGCATCGTGGACTTCAGCGGCAATTACGAAGACTACCTTGCCAGCCAGGGCGTCGAATAACACGGCCTGCCTCACGTCAATAAAAAAGGATCGCAAACAAAGGATTGTCCTCGCAATCCTTTTTTATTTCAGCATGACTCCAGCACCGAACTTCGCTGGACTACGCCACAGCTCGTTACCTGCGCTTCGGCCACCCGGCGCGCACCGTCCAGCTCGATCGCTGGCGGCGCTGCGCGGTGTTCCTGCCCACGGCAATCTTCTACCGCATCCGCTGAGAATCGAACGACTACGGCACCGTGCGCTGGCAACTCATGGTGCTGCAAGCCTGCACGCCGAAGGCGAACAGAAAACGCGGTCTGTGTCCGGGATCTACCGGCGAAGCATCATACTGACCAGTGGACGCTACGCCATGCTGGACGAAGGCATGGGGTTCAGCCTGGTGCCGTGGAAGCCCGTGATTGAGCAACGGTTGGGGCAACAGGTCGCTGCCACAATGCGCGGCGGTGGCGTGTCCTGGGAGATTGGGCGGCAGCATGGGCTGCCTTTCGGCTAGGCAGGCCTTCGGCATCAGATTGCCAGGGTTGGCTCCAGCACCGGGCTGACTCAACAGCGGCTGGCTTTTGTATTGACATATCGGTAAATATCGATATAATCAGGTCATGGATTTGCTCGAAATATTCAAAGCCCTGTCAAACCGTACCCGCCTTGAAATCCTGAAAGGTTTGAAGGATCCCGCGAAAAATTTCCCTCCGCAGGATGAAGGTGACGTTCTTACGGTGGGCGTCTGCGTCAGCAGTATTCAAGAAGGCGTCGGACTGTCGCAGTCAACGGTGTCTGATTATCTTGCAACGCTGCAGCGAGCGGGCTTGGTCGAAGTCAGGCGCATCGGTCAGTGGACCTACTACAAGCGGAACGAAGCAACCATCAGCGCTCTTGCCGAAATCATAGGGAAAGAGCTGTAATTTTTTAGCACTATATATCGAAAATTCCAGATATTCCTTTTTATAGAAACGAGGATTGAAATGAAAGCGATAGTACTTAAATCATTTGGCGGGCCGGAATCGTTCGAGTTGCGCGACGTGCCCAAACCAGTGCCGGGTGCGGGACAAGTCCTGGTGCGGGTACACGCAACCTCCATCAACCCCTTGGATTATCAGGTTCGACGTGGCGACTATGCCGACCTGGTGCCACTGCCGGCCATTACCGGACACGACGTATCGGGCGTTGTCGAAGAAGTTGGGCCGGGTGTGACGACCTTCGCTCCGGGAGACGAAGTCTGGTACACCCCGCAAATATTCGACGGGCCAGGAAGTTATGCCGAGTACCACGTTGCGACCGAAAGCATTATCGGGAAGAAGCCGCCATCACTGAGCCATCTTGAGGCGGCAAGTCTGACCCTGGTTGGCGGGACGGTGTGGGAAGCACTGACCGTGCGAGCGGCGCTCAGAGTGGGGGAAAGCATTCTGATCCACGGCGGCGCGGGAGGCGTAGGTCATGTCGCGATCCAGGTGGCAAAAGCCATTGGAGCGCGGGTCTTCACGACCGTGCGCGAAGCCAACTTTGAGTTCGCACGCAGCATGGGTGCCGATGTGCTCATCGACTACGAGAAGGAGGATTACGTCGACGCCATCCTGCGGGAAACCGGTGGCCACGGCGTCGATGTGGTGTTCGACACCATCGGCGGCAACACATTGTCGCGTAGCCCCGACGCGCTCGCACAACTTGGCCGCGTGGTCTCGATTGTGGACATTGCCCAGCCACAAAACCTCGTGCAGGCCTGGGGTAAGAACGCCAGTTATCACTTTGTTTTCACCAGGCAGAACCGCGGCAAGCTCGATGAGCTGAGCGCATTGGTAGAGCGCGGTCAGTTGCGCCCGCACGTTGGCGCGGTCTATTCGCTTGCCGACCTTGCGCTCGCCCATGCCCGGCTGGAGAGCCCCAACAACGGTCTCCAGGGAAAAATCGCGATTGCAGTCGAGCCATCGGCTTATTTCGTAAGTGCGAACGTTTAATTTTTAACCGTTGAACTCACTTTAAAGGAACGCCATGGTTTATTTCACCTGGGCACCAGGGATATGACGGTCACGGTACTGCTGCGCAATCTGCTGGAACTGATCTGAGATTGCAGCAAACGCATCCACCATATCCGGGTCGAAATGCGTGCCGCGCCCGGAAAGAATAATCTCCACGGCCAAATCGTGTTCAATTGCCTGTTTATAGACGCGCTCGCTGATCAGGGCATCATACACATCGGCAATCGCCATCAACCTGGCGGCCAAGGGAATCTTGTTACCACTCAAGCCATCAGGATACCCCGAGCCATCCCAATGCTCGTGATGCCACATGGCAATCTCGCGCGCGCATTGCAGAAAATTGTTTTTGCGCCCGATCAGTTTTTCCGCATCAATCAGGGCGTTGGCCCCCAGCCTGGCATGCGTTTTCATCACTTCATATTCTTCTACAGTAAGTGGACCGGGTTTAAGCAGAATATGATCGGGAATCCCCACTTTGCCCAGGTCATGCAATGGTGCCGACTTGTAAATCATATCAATCACAGGCGGCGTCAGCATGGAAGAAAACTTGGGATGGCTGCGCAGCTTTTCTGCCAGCAGGCGCACATAGTGCTGGGTGCGGCGGATATGGTTGCCGGTCTCGTTGTCCCGTGTTTCTGCAAGCGAGGCCAATGCGAAGATCGTCACATCCTGGGTCAAGGCAATCTCGCGCGTGCGCTGCTCCACCTGGTATTCCAGAAAGCGGCGCTGGTCCTTGAGAAAGAGATGGGTTTGGATGCGGGCCAGCACAATCGGCGGACTAATCGGCTTGACAATATAGTCCACGGCCCCTACATCAAAACCACGCTGCTCGTCTTCCATATGAATCTTGGCAGTGAGGAAGATTACCGGGATGTTTTCCGTCACCGGGTTAGCCTTGATCTGGCGGCAGACTTCATAACCATCAATATCCGGCATCATGATATCCAGCAATATCAAATCCGGCCTGGGCTCCATCTGCGCTACACGCAGGCCGTCCACCCCGCTGACGGCCACCTTGACCTGATAAAACTCCCGCAACAAGGCATTGATCACCGTTAAATTTTCCGGCGTGTCGTCAATCACCAGGATCGTCTGTTTATTGTTTGTATCCGGTATCTTGTCCATCAGTATTCGCCCCCATGTTGTCTGATTTCTAATGAGAAGTCGTCGCTAACAATGGCTTCAACAACAGCAAAGCTGCATCGAATTGGTAAAACCCAACAAGCTCAACCAGTTTTTCATATTGCTGGGTATTCAATAATGCGCGCAAGCCCTGCGCCTCGGCGGCCAGAAAGTCCTCTACGCTCGCATCACGGGCTTCGAGGTATTGATTCAGCTGATGCAATAACGCCTGGCCCTCTTGCTCGCTGATATTCACCGCTGACGGCTCAGCACCATTGAGGTTCAACACAGGCACCACGGCCGCAATCGCATCATTCAAGGCAGATTCAAGCCGCGCCAGTACAGCTTCATTATTAGTGTTTTCCAGCAAAACCCGTTCCAGTTCCGCCGCCACATCGGACAGAGCTTGCGCACCCAGGTTGGCTGCCACACCCTTGAGATTGTGTGCCAGCCTGATGGCATCAGGCTTACGCTGCGCTCGCAGCGCTGTACGAATCTCTTCCGGCACACCTTGCTGGCTCTGGGAGAACTGTTTCAACAACCGGCGATACAGCTCCTGGTTGCCCGCCACCCTGCGTAAGGCATCCGCTACATTGAATCCTTGAATCTCCAATTTCGTGTATCTCCCTGTTGGTTGTTCCGTATCGTCTGTGGCGCCTTCATGTCCGGCGTAGATACACGCCAAGGCCTGGTACAGCATGTCGGGATTGATCGGCTTGGTGATATGGGCCGCCATGCCAAGCTCAAGACAGCGTTGCCGTTCCTCCACGGTAGCATGTGCGGTCATGGCAATGACGGGCAAGCCATCAAACCGCACATCAGCACGTATCTTTTGCGTGGCTTCATAGCCATCCATCACCGGCATCTGCAAATCCATCAGCACGGCATCGTAATGCGCACCAGTTTTATCGAGCTTATCCAGTGCAACCTGACCATGCTCCGCGATGTCCACAATAGCCCCTACCGCTTGCAGCAGCTCGGAAGCAATCTGCTGGTTGATTTCATTATCTTCCACGACAAGCAGGCGCATTCCTGTCAGGTCATAACCTGCTCCTTGCGGCACATACTCCCAATTCGCAACCTGCGTGCTATAAATCCCCACCAGGGTATCAATCAAGGTGGACTGGCTGACCGGCTTGACCAGGAAACCTTCCAGCTTCAAGTCTTCGCATTCCTTGCGGATTTCCTCGCGGCCATAGGCCGTCACCATGATGATGGCCGGCACCTTGGCCAGGCTGATGTCATGCTTGATGAGCCGGGCAGCATCCAGGCCGCTCAAGCCCGGCATTTTCCAGTCCATCAGCACTAGGTCAACCGGCAATACATGCTGCATATCCCGCACAGTCGCCACAGCCTCCATGCCTGAACCGGCATGGCTGACCTTGCATGGCAAAAAGCCCAGTTGCCCGGCAAGGATGCTGCGCGCAGTCAAGTTGTCGTCGACAATCAATACATGCAAGTCATTCAACTCATTGGTCAGGATGTAAGGCCTTGCCGGCTGGCCATTGCCAAACCAGGCTGTGAAGGTAAAAGTCGAGCCTTGTCCGGGAGTGCTAGTCACCCAGATGTCGCCCTGCATCATCCCCACCAGGCGCTTGCAAATCGTCAGCCCAAGGCCGGTGCCACCATACTTGCGTGTTGTGGAGCCATCTGCCTGCATAAAAGGCTGGAACAGGCGCTGGCTGGTTTCCTCATCCATGCCGATACCGGAGTCAATGACAAAGAACTGCAGCTTGATCTGCTGGTCGTTGGAATCCAGCAGTTGGCAGCGAATGATGATTTCTCCCTCAGAAGTGAACTTGATGGCATTGCTCACCAGGTTGAGCAATATCTGCCCCAGCCGTAACGGGTCGCCAACCAGGTTACCCGGCACGTCATCCGCCACGTCGAACAACAGCTCCAGCCCAGCATCACTTGCTGAATGCGCGAGCGTATTGGTCACGCTGCTGAGCACCTGGTCCAGCGAGAACTCCACATGCTCGAGATCCATGCGCCCGGACTCGATCTTGCTGAAGTCCAGAATGTCATTGATGATGGACAAAAGCGACATGCCCGCACTGTGTATCTTGGTCACGTAATCGCGCTGCCTGGTATCAAGCTCGGTTTTCAATGCCAAGTGGGACAGCCCGATCACCGCGTTCATCGGCGTGCGGATTTCATGGCTCATATTGGCAAGGAACATGGACTTGGCCAGTGTCGCCTCCTCTGCCATATCCCGTGCAAGGCGCAACTGCTCTTCCGCCAGGCGCTTTTCGGTGACATCCTCGAACTGCCAGACACTATGATTTTCCGGATGGCTCACATCGACGGCATGCCCGAAAATGCGGCACCAGAACTTGCTGCCGTCCTTGCGTGTGAACTGGTGCTCACCGGTATACGTCTCGCCGCGGCGCAATATCTCATACCCCTTGCCCACCGCCTCATAATCCTCATTGCTGGAGAACCACTCGCTGGTAGCACGCCCCAGCAACTCACCTGTGCCGTATCCAAGCATATGTTCAAACTTGCGATTGCACTGAATCACACGACGGCTCTTCAATTCGATAATGCCAAGTGGCGCAGAGTCAAACAGCGCTTTTTGCTGATCAATGGCAAGGCTCAGGGCCTGCTGTGCTTCGCGCTGGGCGGTAATATCCACGATAGAACCCACAAGCCCGCCGGGAGAGCCGTCCGGAAGCTTGAATCCGCTGACCCAATACAGCACCTGGTGCAACTTGCCATCGGCAAACCTGAGGGAAAGCGCCTTATGGACAGTTGCCCCAGTCGCGATCACATGCTCATCTTCTTCCTGGTAGGCCAAGCGGTCATCGTAAGGCAGGTATTCCATTTCCAGCACGGTCTTGCCAATTATGTGATCACGTGAAACCCCGAACTCACGCTCATACGCACGGTTGCATCCAAGGAAGCGGCTATCGCTTCCCTTGAAAAACAACGGGCTGGGAATCGTATCAATCAATTGTTGCAGGAAGAGGCTCTGCGACTTGGTTTCCCTCTCTATTCGCTTGCGCTCAGTCACGTCTTCCAGGAAACCGTTATATACAAGCTCGCCCAGCATCGTATGTGCCGGTACTGCCCGTGCATGTATCCAGCGAAGCTCATCATCAACCTGCAGGCGGAATTCCCCTTCCCATACCCGTTTTTGATCCTTGGCCTGCCGCAATGCAGCAATCAAATCCTGCCGGTCTTCCTCTGCCACATGGAGAAATGCGTTCTGCCAGTCTGCCAATATCATCTCCTCTGTTACGCTGAGAAGCTGGCAGGCACTGGCGTTGACAAAGGCAAAATGGGCAGGCGTTCCATTACCGGCATGCATCTGAAAAACGCCCACGGGCAAATTATCGGTGAGACTATCCAACTGCTCCTGGGACAACTTGACGGCACGCTGCTCGCCCAACATGCGATAAAGCAATCCAGCCAATAGCAAGGAGATCAATATTCCCGCCACCACAATCGCCAATACCGAACCAGCATACTGGTAACTCAAGTCAGTACGTGGGTGTACCACCAGATTTCCAGAAAAATCGGCAAAACTAAATGGCAGGCTGACATCAAACAGCCCCAACTCATAAGCGCGTTGGGTATCGCTCAAGTGCAAATCGCTACCCTGGCCAATCACCTGCAAGATAGGAAGGCGCATCCGATCCTGGTCCAGCAGGATCACATCCAGATCCATCTTTTCCGCCTGCTGCGCTAGCCCGTGCAATAGCTGCTGAAGGGATAACCGGCCAGCAATATAGCCGGCAAGATGGTCAATATCACGCTGCCCTGCCTGGAACACCGGGACATAGATCGCTAACTGACGCTCGTCAAGAATGAAAACCATGACCCCGTGACCACTGGCAATGCCTTGCTCAAGTACCTTGAAATCAGGCATGCCAACTAGGGTATCCACACCAAGCAGGGAAGGGTTAGCGGCCTCCTCATGGGACATTTCACTGTAAAAGATGGGGAAATATTCAGCACGCGAGCGAGCCGGGACAAATGCGCCACTGCTTTCATCCTGCTCAAGCAGGCGAAAGCCAGTCAGGCCATCACGGGTGGCGGCTTCAACCAACGCTGGTATATCTGCGGACTTGACCCTGGGACGCCATTGCAACTCTCTCAGCAAGGCACTTTGATTGATTGCATGGGTGGCAAATTCGGTAAACTCGGCACGGCTAACGGTTTGACTGGCATTAAACAACCAACCCGTGGCCTGTACAAAATCTACTGCATGCTGTATCTCGGACTGGATGGAATGGTGCAGCTCCTGGCTGGCAGTTTTCACCAGCTCAAACTGACGTGACTGCAAGGCGCTATTGTAAAACTGGGCCCGGGCAATAATTGCCGTAATGACCATTCCCAAGATGAACACGCCCAGTGTCAGCGACCAGCCATGTTTTTTCTTTCCCATAAGCACTTTCGTCAAGTGTAATTGTTATGAAGTATTGAAATGCAGCACCCTGCAAACCTTCAATCACTTCTTCGACAATGCTTCTAACTGGTACTTAAACGCCAGAATGGGTTACTCCCCTGATACCCATCTTGATGACATGATAGACAGGCAACTCATCACATTACATATTGATACTCTATATTATTCGACGGAACGACAGCAAGCCAACTACCCAGAAAAATGCCGGCTGGCAAACACACTGAGCCCACAGGCAACACTGCCATGCATATTGCCGGAAACAAATGGCACTGCATCGCCCACCACATTGCGGATCACCTGCTGAATCACGGGAGAGACGGCAGAGCCGCCAGTCAGGTAGATTTTGTCGATCGTTGATGTGCTCGCCTGGCGTGCATCATCAATCACCTGCCGAATCTTCTCTGTGGACCGCTCAATAGCCTCCCGGAAATCCTCGCGTCTCACCTGCACTTGCAAATCCTGTTCGACGTAATCCAGCCCGAACTCGTGCCGCTCGGCATCCGACAATGCAATTTTTGCCAGTTCGGCACTACGGACCAAATGGCTGCTGAGCTTATCCAGCCAAACCTTGTAAAGCCGCTCGCGCACCGCATCGGCCTTGCCATGCACCGGCATCTCGAAGCGGGAATAAAATGCCTGCTGGCTGGGAATGCTGTTCACGGCAATCGCATCAAATGCCTTGTTGTGCAATGCATCCGTGCCGCGTCCAAACAGAGGCATGATGCTATGCCAGCCCAGGTTGATATCCAGGTCCACGCCACCAATGCGGTTGCCAGCATAAGCCAGCAGGTCATCGCTACGCTCACGCTTCTGGCGATAAGACGGCCCCACCTTCACCACCGAGCAATCTGTCGTGCCGCCACCCACATCCACCACCAACAGCACCTCATCGCCGCTAAGGCCCTGCTCATAATCCAGTGCCGCCGCCAATGGTTCATACATGAAGACTATTTCATCAAGCCCTGCCTCCGCCGCCGCATGCTGCATAATTGCCAAGGCCTGCTTATCACCCTGCTCACCGCGAATACCATGGTAGCGAATTGGCCTGCCGACGACAGCCTGGGTCAAGTCATGTCCATAAAATGCTCTTGCCTGCTCAAGAATATGCAGCATCATCTTGGCAATCACCACCTGGAAGAAATCCAGTTGATCCTTGTTCAAATCGCTGCCCAGGAACACCTTGGGAGACTTCATGAACAAACCTTCACCAGGATTGCGGATATACGCCTCTATGGCTTCAGTGCCATACAACATCCCTTGGGCATTGCCCAATTGCTGGCGTATGGTGCGCGACTCGATATCATCATTGAGTTCATGCTCGGGGAACGCGCGATAAATTGCAGAAGGAAGATAAACACTCTCCTGTTCAAGCTTGGCCTGCACAACTTTCCCATCCTTTACTACGCCAAGCGACGAATTGGATGTGCCGTAATCTATTCCACAATGCATGCCACTACCCATGACTGCCCGTAAGAGCCTGTTCACGATCTTTTCATAGGATACGCATGGCTGCAAAACGCGTCCGGTCAAGGCGCAGTCCGCAGGTAATGCTGATTGCCTTGCCAAGGACTACAACGCAGAGCGGGCGCGTTTTGAAGCCATGCCCTTCGGGTTGCCCCGGCAGTGCAGCCGCTGCTGCGTTGCAAATCCTCGCCGGGCAATAAGCACGTCTGCGGTTTGCGCCTTGCTTCGACTACCCTGCCGGGACAACGTTTCCTATGAAAAGATCGTGAACAGGCTCTGAGAGCTTGATCGAAAAATCCTGCATTATACGCGTTCAGCCTGCGTGCAATTACAGCCGTCATACCTGTTGAATGCCGCTTCCATTTCAAAGAACAGGCAAGCATGCCCCGCTATCCGGCACGTTTGGCCTGGCGATTAGCGGTACAAAACACTCAGAGCTTTTTCATGTGGCAAACATTGTCTCTAATTAAGCCACCTGGTGGCATGGTACACTGCCTACCAATTCACTCTCGCTATCAGTACCCCATTCTGCCAGCCCCGCTTTCTTAGCATGAGCCACCACTCCAGGAATCAACTTCTTCAAGGCATTTTTTACATGTGTGGTGCCATTTTTCTCTTTGCAGGAAGTGACGCCCTTTCCAAATACCTGGCTGGCTTCTATGCGGTCGTCATGGTCATCTGGGTACGTTATGTCATTCATAGCGGCCTCATGCTGGCAGTATTGCTACCGCGCTCAGGCCTATCCATTTTCAAGACACGCAATCCGGGTTTGCAATTGCTGCGGGGCCTATGCATGGTGGGAACCAACATGCTCTTCATTTCCGCATTGCGCTACATTCCACTGGCGGAAGGCACCGCAATTGTTTACCTGACGCCCCTGATCGTGACTGCACTTTCAGGGCCATTGCTGGGTGAGCGGATAACGTCATTACAATGGGCTGCCGTTTTACTGGGCTTTATCGGCGTACTGGTCATCCTGAGACCTGGCGGCGCACTTTTCACACCGGTCAGCCTCCTGGCAGTCGGCGCTGCATTCACCTTCAGCCTCTACCAACTCATCACCCGCAAGCTCAACGCAACAGATAGCTCGGCGACAACCAACCTACTGAGCGGATTGATCGGCAGTGCCGTACTTGGCGGCATTGCCCCCTTCTTCTGGCAAAGTCCAAGCGCATACCATTCAGTGCTGCTATTGGGGCTGGGTATTTCCGCCTTGTTGAGCCACCTGTTAATGACAGAGGCATACCATCACGCAAACCCATCGACACTGGCCCCTTTCACTTACGGGCAACTGATATTCGCGGGCCTGATCGGCTACGTGGTTTTCGGACATATGCCGGATATTTATGGATTTAGCGGGATCGCAATTATTTGTGCGAGTGGTATGTTGGTGCTATGGCACAAACCGAAGCAAACCGTTGCATGACAACGATGCTGGAATGCATAGATCAACAAAATCTTCGGAGCAGAGTTAGGCTCTAGCTCAATGGGCAAGCAGCTGTTTTCCCACCGCTGCGTTGATCGCCTCCAGTGTGAGGGGCTTGGGAACAACTGCGCTAAAGCCCGCTGCCAATATTTTCTCCAGATTGTTTTCATTTGCGATTCCTGTCACGGCGATAATCGGAATTGTCACCGTGTTGTCATGCAACCGTAACTGCGTAGCCAGTTGAAAACCATCCATGCCAGGCATATCGATATCGGAGAGGATCAAGTCATAGTCGTTCTTGGCATTGGTCGCTTTCGTCAGTCCCGCTTGTCCCTCTAATGCAAGGTCAACCGCATACCCTTCCAGTGTCAACAACTGCGCGAGCAGCTCGGCAGAGGATTGATTGTCTTCTACCAGCAATATACGGATAGGCCTGCCCTCCCCTGGTTTTGTGTCGGCAACCTCCTTGAGAACAGGATCGCTAACCGGCAAATAGACCCGGAAAGTCGCACCTGCACCCTTGCCTTGGGAGAAAACCTCGACCTGTCCCTTGTGCAGTTCCACAATTTCCTTAACCAGTGCCAGCCCAATGCCGAGCCCGCCTTTGAGCCTTGATGGGGAGGAATCCTCCTGGACGAACATGTCGAATACCTTGGGCAGAACCTCAGGCGGAATACCCTGTCCCGAGTCGGCAACTTCAATAACCGCCTTGTCGTTATGTTTCACCAGCGAAACCTGGATGTACCCGCCGGCAGGCGTGAACTTCAGCGCATTGGACAGCAGATTCCAGATGACTTGCTCAATGCGTGTAGGATCGGCATGGATGTTGATACCGGATTGCAGATCTGCGGAAATATGTATCGAATTGCTTTGCGCCTCCTGCTGTATGGATTCTATAAGCGCCTGGAGCGATTCCCCGAGGTCGTATGTCGTGCTCTGCAGCGCCAGCTTGCCTGTATTGATGCGCGACATATCGAGCAAGTCATCCACCACCTTAGTCAGGCCTTTCACAGTATGGCTGAGCGTTTCCGCGGTGCGGCGAATGATCGGCTGCGTGCCTGCTTGCGGAATCCGGGCAAGAAGTTCTGCATTCAACTGGATCAAGTTCAAGGGATTGCGTAGCTCATGGGATACGACAGCGAGAAAATCATCCTTTGCCTTATTAGCCCGGATCAATGCCTGATCCGCCTCGACGCGCGACGAGATATCCTTGAACAGGATGCCCACCGTGTGTTTATCCGGTTCGTCGATCCGGAATGCATAGACTTCGTAAAAACGATTCAGGGACGCAGCCTTGTGCTCAAAACGCTCAGGCACGCCACTACGATCTATACGGCCATAGATATCGAACCAGAACTGCTCATGATCAGGCGCTAGATCGCGCATGCGCTTGCCGACAGCGTCGATCAATCCAGTCTGGCTGGCAAAGGCGGAGTTGGTATGGAGGAAAATGTAGTCGACCGGCTGATCCTGGGCATCGTATACCATTTGAATGATGCACAAGCCCTGGTCGATAGAATCGAACATTTGTTGAAAGCGCTTCTCGCTGAGGCGCAAGGCATGCTCATCCGGCTCAGTCTGCATAATTACTCGTGAGTGGCGCTTTCACAAATTCAGTCTCCTCCTTGTGGTTAGGCTGACATGTCGAACTCTTGAAGACTCAAAAAATTAATAGAAGAGTTAGGCTAGGAAGAGTCTATAAAATATTTATATTTAAGATCAACAAGCTATTGATCCTGCATTATGACATGCTTACCGGCAAAAAAAGCCTTATTGTCTGCATGACTAGTCAGCAACCTTGGAGAATTTAAGACCAACGGGCGGAAGATAGACGTGGTTGAGACAGAAAAATACCCGATTAAATCAGATGTATTTTTGCCGAAACGCTGAAACACAGCCATATGGCGGAGAGGGAGGGATTCGAACCCTCGATACGCTTTCACGTATGCCTGATTTCGAGTCAGGTACATTCAACCAGCTCTGCCACCTCTCCGGGAGGGCGGATTATAGCCTAGCGTCATTTTTTAGTAAAACGGGGTCTCGATATCTCTATAGCTCCCAGGAGCTATAGTCCAATAGGACTATTTAGTACGTTTGCCCTATTGAGTGGTACTGATGGATGGAGGACTATGCTTCTCACAGGCTAACAATAAATTCAATAAAAGCTTGACCTTCCATATCCACGTTCTACTTTTTAGGGGTTTATCATGTTAGCTACTACATTCAAGAAAAGCGCTGTTGCACTGGCTTTTGGTTTGACATCGCTGGTTGCAACTAGCGCATTCGCTGCTCCCACATTCACCATCACTGACGGTGAAGCCTATTTTGGCAACAACTTCGCTGCAAGTGGTTCTTACACTGATGTTTTCACATTCACACTTGCTGAGCCTACCGATATTTCAGGTTCGGCTAGTTCCACTTACCTGACAATTGGCGCAATCACTTTTTCAGGTTTTGATATCACCAGTGCAATTCTTTCAGGTGGTTCCAGCGTTGAAACATCCTTGGTCTATAACTTTGCAGGCGGATCAAGCACCACCAATACATGGACATTCTCAGCGACCAACCTGACAGCAGGTGACTACACTCTGACAATTAGTGGTATTGCTGGTCTTGCAACCACTTCTGATGCGAAGGCATCTTACGGCGGCAACCTGACTTTCACCGCAGCCATTCCTGAGCCTTCTACCTATGGCATGCTGGCACTCGGTCTTGGCCTAGTTGGTTTTGCTGCACGTAGCCGTAGCCGCAAGAACGCGAGCAAATTTGCTTAATTAGTAGATTAATTCTGTTTTTTTCAAGGCTGTGGTGAAAACCACAGCCTTTTTCATTTGCAACGTTCGCTATCAAAATCCCTACTCAAGCAGAAAACACCCTGCCCGACCATTCCACTATGTGATTGTTTTTAATCAACCATGGCGAACTAAACCATACTCAGGCTGGACAAAGACAACAATCTTTAGGAAACTTGACCGGATGCGTTCACTGGTTATCTTTTTACTAGCGCTGTTGCTGATGGGCTGTAAGGAGCCGCCAAAACCCCTGGCGGACCCGCGCCATACCAAGGAAATCATTGTGGTCACCCACAATGGGCCCAGCACTTATTACTATAGTGGCAATAACCAATATGCCGGGCTTGAGCATGACCTGGTGCGTAATTTCGTCCGTGAGCTCGGCCCTGAATATAGCGTCAAATTCCTGGTGGTGCACAATATTTCCCAGGTTATCCCCACGTTACTCAAGCACAAGGCGCATTTTGCCGCTGCCGACCTCAGCATTACGCATACGCGCGAGCACCTGGTCAGGTTTACCCGGCCCTATCAAAACGTGCAGCAGCAAATTGTCTTCAATACCGAGTTGATGAAGGCGCCTGGCAATATCCAGGATTTATTAGGCAAGCAGATTACAGTATCGATGGGTACAAGCTACTCGGAGCGTTTGCAGCGCCTTAAAGAAAAGGAACCGCAGCTCCATTGGACGGAAACATCGCAGGCAAACTCAGATGAGCTGATGGCAGAAGTTGCCGAAGGTGAACTGGATTTCACTGTCGCTGACGGACATTTGATTGCACTGGTGCAGAACTACTATCCCAACCTTGGTGCAAGCATGCCGCTGGGCAAACCGGAGCAAGTGGCCTGGGCGTTTCCAAAAACAAGCGACAAATGGCTTTATGACAAAGCCAACGCCTTCTTTGCCCGCATTAGCCAGGATGGCACATTGCACAATCTGATTGACCGTTATTATGGGCATGCAGACCGTCTGAAACCGGTGGATGTCACCACCTTCATGCAGCGCTCGGAAACATTGCTACCCCAATACAGGCGCTTTTTCCACGAAGCGCAGGAGCTTACCGGGCTAGACTGGCGCCTGGTCGCCGCCATAGCCTACCAGGAGTCCCATTGGGACAGGTTCAATACTTCGCCCACCAATGTGCGCGGCATGATGATGCTGACTGAGGAGACAGCGGACCGCCTTGGGGTCACTGACCGGCTGGATGCACGCCAAAGTATTATTGCCGGGGCACGATATGTGCTTATGCTCAAGGACCTGATTCCGGAAACTGTGAATGAGCCAGATCGAACCTGGATGGCACTTGCCGCCTACAACATCGGTTATGCGCACCTGCAGGATGCGCGCATCTTGGCAAAACGGCTCAAGCTCAACCCTGACAGATGGGTGGATGTGAAAAAAGCCTTGCCCCTACTCAGCAAGGAAGAGCATTATTCAACGCTCAAATATGGCTACGCGCGCGGTGGTGCTCCAGTCGTGTTTGTCGAGTCGGTACGTACCTATCACAAGATCCTGGCGCGGCGAGAACCTCGGCATACTCCGATATTCCCGAGTTTTGAGGTAGCTGGCCTGAGCGGTTTTGGCAACACGCCTAGCCAGGAATAAACAGCAAAATCAATCTTTGTCCTGCGCTTGACACAGCCGGTATCGTTATAAAATAGAAGCCTAAGCCCAGGCTTCGTAAAATAAAGAAAGCACTCACGATTCATGCACGCCGCTGCCTTCATACAGGACTTGGCTGTCATCATGCTGGTGGCAGGCATGGTCACCATCATTTTCCACCGCATGAAGCAGCCGGTGGTGCTGGGTTATATTCTTGCCGGCCTGATCCTGGGCCCACACACGCCACCATTTTCCATGGTGCACGACAATCACACCATAGAGATCCTGGCAGAGCTGGGGATTGTCTTCCTGATGTTCTCGCTGGGGCTGGAATTCAGCCTGCGCAAGCTGCGGGCAGTGGGGGCCACTGCCGTGGTGGCCGCGCTGGTCGAAATTGTCGTCATGATCTGGCTGGGTTATGAAATCGGCAGTTACTTCGGCTGGAAACCCATGGATTCGATCTTTCTCGGGGCCATGCTGGCGATTTCATCCACCACTATCATCGTCAAGGCGCTCGATGAACTCAACATGAAGCACGAGCGCTTTGCGCAAATGATTTTTGGCGTGCTGATAGTTGAGGATATCCTTGGTATTGGCATCATCGCGCTTTTGTCCGGCATCGCCGCGACCGGTCAGGTTTCCACAATGGATGCCGCAATCACCATTTCCAACCTCACGCTATTCATGGTGGTAGCGCTGGTGCTTGGCATCATCCTCGTACCCAAGTTGCTGGAATATGTTGCCAGCTTCAAGCGCGATGAAATGCTGCTGATCACCATCCTCGGCCTCTGTTTCGGCTTCTGCCTGCTGGTGATCAAGCTGGATTACAGCATTGCTCTCGGCGCTTTCATGATAGGGGCCATCATGGCGGAATCGCGCCGTATCCGTGCGATAGAACGGCTGATCATGCCCATCCGCGATATGTTCAGCGCCATCTTCTTTGTTGCCATCGGCCTGATGCTGGACCCTGTCATTATCGTGGAATATGCAAAACCGGTGATTGTGGTGATCCTGGTCATCATCTTCGGCAAGATTTTTGCCTGCACCCTAGGCGCAATGGCCGCCGGCAATGACGGCCGCACATCATTGCGCGTGGGCATGGGCTTGTCGCAGATTGGTGAGTTTTCCTTCATCATCGCCTCACTTGGCCTGACGCTTGGCGTGACCAGCTCTTTCCTTTACCCGATTGCGGTAGCGGCTTCCGTCATTACCACGCTGACAACCCCTTATCTCATCAAGGCAGCCGACCCGCTTTCGAGCACCCTGGCGCGCAACATGCCGGCCAAGATATCGCAATTCTTCCGGCTTTATAGCGACTGGCTGGGCTCCAACAATCATGCGCCAGATAGCGATGGCGCCATCCTCGCAGGCATTTACCGCAAGCTGCTGCTACAGGTATTCGTTAACCTATGCATGGTCAGCGCCCTGTTTCTCGGTGCGGTATGGCTGGTGAATGTTTATCTGGTGAACCTGCCATCCCCCATGCGGGACATCATGTGGCAACAGGCGGCAACCTGGGGAATAGCGCTGTTGCTGGCAGCACCGTTCCTGATCGCAGCATTCAGGAAACTGCAATCACTGGGATTGTTACTCGCAGATCACAGCACACAGGGAATGACTGGCAGCGATTGTAGCCGGGTGCAGCGTTTTATCGCCAAGGCCGTCAATGTGCTGGCAGCCGTTGGCATGACCTTGCTGATCCTGGCATTGAGTCACCGCATCATGCCGCCGCTGGATGTCTGGATTGTAGTGTTATTGATTGTCGCAGGCCTGGTCACGCTGCTGTGGCGTTGGTTCGTGCTCCTGCATTACCGCATGCAGATCGCCCTGATCGAGACCCTGAATCAGGAAAAGGAAGAACATTGATCTGCCGCAAGCTGAGCATGCTCGCGGCAGCACACTAAGATTACTTGGCGCCGATCACTTCCAGGCCACCCATATAAGGCCGCAACACTTCAGGCACAATCACGCTGCCATCGGTCTGCTGGTTGTTTTCCAGCACCGCCACCAGGGTACGCCCCACAGCCAGGCCGGAACCGTTGAGAGTGTGCACGAGTTCCGGCTTGCCGTTTTCATTGCGGAAGCGGGCTTGCAAGCGACGGGCCTGGAAAGCCTCACAATTGGAAACCGAAGAAATCTCGCGATAAGTATTCTGTGCAGGCAGCCATACTTCCAGGTCATAAGTCTTGGCAGCACCAAAGCCCATATCCCCGGTACAGAGCGACACGACACGGTATGGCAGGCCCAACGCCTGCAACACATGTTCGGCATGTCCCACCATTTCCTCCAGCGCTTCGTAGCTACGCTCGGGATGCGTGATCTGCACCATTTCCACCTTGTCGAACTGATGCTGGCGTATCATGCCGCGCGTATCGCGGCCGTAAGAACCTGCTTCGGAACGGAAGCAAGGCGTATGGGCGGTCAGCTTGATTGGCAAGGCGTCCAGTGCCACGATCTCATCACGCACGGTATTAGTCAGCGTCACTTCAGAAGTCGGGATCAGGTACAGCGCCTCATTACTATCACCTTCCTGCCCTCCCTTCTGTGCGGCAAACAAGTCAGCCTCGAACTTGGGCAGCTGACCGGTGCCACGCAGGGTGTCGGCATTCACAATGTAAGGCGTATAGCATTCGGTATAACCATGCTGCTCGGTCTGTGTATCCAGCATGAACTGCGCCAGGGCGCGGTGCAGACGGGCAATCCGGCCGCGCATCAGGGTGAAACGTGCGCCTGCCAATTTGGCGCCGGTGTCAAAATCCAGGCCCAACGGCATGCCGATGTCAGTATGGTCCTTGATCTCGAAATCGAAACTACGCGGTGTGCCGACACGGCGCACCTCCACATTGTATTCCTCCGACTTGCCGGCAGGGACGCTTTCATGCGGCAGGTTGGGCACATTCAGCAAAAGCTGTTGCAGTTCGGCCTGAATCGCGGCCAGACGTTCCTCATCTGCCTTCAATTGCACACCCAGCCCAGCCACTTCCGCCATGATGGCCGCGACATCCTCGCCCTTGGACTTGGCAATGCCGATCTGCTTGGAAGTGGCATTACGCTTGGCCTGAAGGTCCTGGGTACGGGTTTGCACGCTCTTGCGCTCGCTTTCCAGTGCTGCAAATGCATTGGTATCAAAAGCAAAGCCGCGGCTGGCAAGGCGTGCAACCACAGTGTCGAGGTCGTTGCGTAACTGCTGGATGTCTAACATGGAAATTCCTGGTTTGATTACATGTGCAAATGCACGTTAATAGTGAATATATTGGATTTATTTCTTACGCTTCTTGCTGCGCGCCTCATCGTCAAGCGCGCGCAGATGCGCCATTTTTTCGCTGATTTTACCTTCAAGCCCACGCGGCGTGGGCACATAAAACTGAATTGCCTCAAGGTCATCGGGGAAATACTGCTCGCCTGCGGCATAGGCGCCCGGCTCATTGTGCGCGTAACGGTATTCCTTGCCGTAATCCAGCGCCTTCATGAGCTTGGTCGGCGCATTGCGCAAATGCAAGGGAACAGGGCGGGATTTATCACTGGCGACAAAAGCCTTGGCCTGGTTGTAAGCCATATAGGCCGCATTGCTCTTGGCGGCAACAGCCAGATAGATCACGGCATTGGACAGCGCCAGCTCGCCCTCGGGCGAGCCTAGCCGCTCATAAATCTGGCAAGCTTCAAGCGCCATGGTCTGCGCGCGCGGATCGGCAATGCCGATGTCTTCCACCGCCATGCGCACAATGCGCCGCCCCAGGTAAAGTGGGTCGGCACCGCCATCAATCATGCGCAGGAACCAGTACAATGCTGCATCCGGATTAGAGCCCCGTACGGACTTGTGCAAGGCAGAAATCTGGTCATAAAACGCCTCGCCGTCCTTGTCGAAACGGCGCAGCTTGCTTGCCATGGTCGATTGCAGGAAATCGGCATCAATCTCTGCCACGCCTGCCGCAATGGCGGCATTCAGCAAACCTTCGACAAAGTTGAGCAAGCGCCTGGCATCGCCGTCGGCATATCCCAGCACCTGCTCCACCACCTCGGCAACCAGGCTGATTTGGGGCGCCATTTCCTGCTGGGCCCTGTCCAGCAACTGTTTCAGCTCATCCTCGGACAAGGCATTGAGCACAAACACCTGCGCCCGGCTCAATAATGCGCTGTTAACCTCAAATGACGGGTTTTCCGTAGTAGCGCCGATGAAGGTGATAAGACCGCTTTCCACAAACGGCAGGAATGCATCCTGCTGGCCCTTGTTGAAGCGATGCACTTCGTCGACAAACAGGATGGTGCGGCGGCCGGATTGCTGCAAGATATGCTCGGCGCGCTCCACCGCCTCGCGGATATCCTTGATGCCTGCCAACACGGCTGAAAGCGGGATAAACTCGGCATCCGCAGTATTGGCGATCAACCTGGCAAGCGTAGTCTTGCCCACACCGGGCGGCCCCCAGAGAATCATGGAAGGCAGCTTGCCCGAGGTAAATGCCAGACGTAACGGCTTACCTTCTCCCAGCAGGTGCGATTGCCCCACCACCTGCTCAAGAGACTTGGGACGCAGGCGTTCTGCCAATGGGGCCTGGGGCGCAACGGGTTCGAATAGTCCGGTCAATGCAATGCCTGTTTATGATGAATCATGCAGAGAAATGCCCCGTGACAGTACACCAAGAAGCATCAAAAGATGCTTATTTTACCGTCTGTATGGTTTAGAAACTACTGAGACTGCGGCTCAGTAAGTCGACCCTGTAACTCCAGGGTCTGCCGATTAACAGCGATCAAATTGAGAAGGTCACTTACAGAAAAGTTGATACTGGCATTCTCAAGGGCACTACCACTCAATTGCCCCCAATTTACTGTCAAGGTACAGTTGATCGTGCATCCGCTACCACTCATGCGACCATCGCTGAAAATAAAGCTGCCGTCAGCCTGTAATGTACCGGCAGCTTCTCGTGCGGTACTGAGGCTCACCAATCCATCCAGCCCATTCAAGCCTACATTGAAACCAGCCTGATAATTGCTGAAATTTACCGTCAATGCACCTACCGCCGTCAGCGGTATTGAAATTCCAAAAAAGCGCCCATTGACCTCGCTGCTACCGCTCCAGGAGCCTGTCATATTTCCGGCATTAGCCGCAATAATCTGTGAGGCAATGGAATCATTATTACCCCCTCCTGGCAACGGGGGAGGTGATGACTCATCAGGCAATTCAGGCTCATTTAAAGCAAGGCAATCGGCCAAAGCGCAAGGCACCCCTTGATCGCTCCGGATATCGGCATTGGCAAAGCCTTTATCGCTGGTATCAGCGGCATGTTTTTCCTCAAGGGTATCCTGAAGTGTTCCCTGTTGCGGGCCTGCCGCAACCAATACCGGCATCACTTCAGAATAACCTGGGCGGCTAGTCGCATTGAGCACTTCGCCAGACTGGCCCTTGTATAGCACAAGATTTCCCAGGTTGTTCTCCATGAACACGGCCCCATCGCCCACCTTGACCAACAGTTTCTGGGTGTCGTCCAGCAAGGCGGAAAACTCCGTGCCACGTATGCCGATTGTGGCAACTGGCGTGTCCATACGGTAATTCGGCTTGTTGGCATGACCAATCACGCCGGTAATGGCACGCAAGCCTCCCTTAATCAGGCGAAAAATGCCACGCTCGCTGCCATCTTCCTGACCGCTATAGTGATACTCCTCCACCTTGAAGCTGGTATTGGGTTGCAGGGAGATATAACCACCATCGATAAACTTGACCTGCATGCGGCCATCGGCAGTCTGCAAGGTTTCTCCGGCATCGAACTCGCTGCCCTTGCTGGCATCGCGCGTATTGCCTGATTGATCCACAATGCTTGCCACGCCATAGACAAACTCCACTTTGCCTGCGGCAGCCATGACAATACTGGCATTAGCCGCCATGGCCAACGCGAAAAAAGCAATCCTGATTGTGTTCGTGATCTGCATATATAGCCTCAATTACCAGTTGAACTCACGGCGGACACTGACCGAAACCATGTAGCGGTCAAAATCATTGAGATCAATGTTCGATTCATTCCTGATATAGGTCAATTGCGGTTTAATGACCCAATTGTACCCGGGCAGGTAGCGCAAGCCCAGGCTTACGTCCAATTGCCTGTCAATACGATCTTTCAAGAACAGCGGCTCTTGCCCGTCATGGGTTCGGTACTCATACCCCATGGTAGTAAACGCTACCAGTTTTGGCTTCAGCGTCAACTGCCCGCCACTACGAATGCCGTAGAGACGATTGCTGAGAAAATCCCACTGCCTATCCCGAGTCTCTTCCTTGCCCAGGTAGCCGCTGACAAACAGCAGCGGCGTCAGATCGCCATTAAACACGTGCGCCCAGCCACCGCCCGCCACATAACGGTCGGCATCCCGGATTTCGTTATCCGGATATTCCAGGCGCGATACCTGCGCAAAGGCATTGAGCTGGTTTTTGTTGTTGATATCTCGTTGCCATTGGGCATTGATACCATGTGCCCGGCGATAAGTACGGTTGTCCAGACTAAGGTGGGTGCCTTGCGCCGCCAGGGTGAAGGTATCACGGTTTTTACGATAGCTAAGTCCAACATTGGCATCAAGCATGCCAATCTCGAATTCGTCCTCATGATTATTCAAGCGCTGTGAAGCATTGATGCCTGCAAACAAAGTAAGGCGGTTTGCCAGCGGCGTACGAAACGAAACACCTCCAGCCAGGTTCATGTAATTATCGCTGGTCTCACGGGCAGTGCGATCAAGATCAATAATGATCTGCCCGCCGAACAAGGGAACCGCCACTGAAGAAACCCCAGTGGCGCTATTCACATTGGAGTCGTGCCCCACCGTGCCTTCAAGATAAGCCGAGAATGTCGTTGCCAGTCCCTGGGCCTTATCAATCGCACTCATATAGCGATTGATAATCCTGGTCATATCCTCTGGCGGCCGCTGGTTGAGCACGTTCCTGAATTCTGTACGCGCAGCTTCCTGCTCACCGAGCAGGAAATAGGCGCGAGCGATCTGCGCCCTGGCATGGCTATTGTCCGGCTGCACTGCCAGCACGCGCTCCAGGGCAAACACGCCACGCGTGACATGGCCGCTATCAATGGCAGCCAGGCCCAGCAGCATGTCATAGTCAGGGTTGCCCGAGTTTTCAGACTCCACAGGTTCCAGCAAGGCATATGCTGCTGCATAGTCGCGTGCGGCAATCAGGCTGCCTGCCCGGCTCAACAGGGTTCCATCCTCTGCCCATACGGCATTTCCGCTTAATAACAACAAGGCACCCGCCACACCGTGCATGGCGGCTTTGTAAAGCATCGCCTTGCCATTTGTCATGCATTGATCAAACACAATGGAATTCCATCAGGTAAATCAAAGGACTGACACAGGGTTACTCTCCAACAACATCCGCTCCGGCCGGGACAACAAACTTGAAGTTGTTATTGGCCAAGGAGGGATTACGCTCGAACTTGCTGAATTGGATGCTGGTGGTATGCCCGAAGCTGTCGTGCAATTCCATTTTTTGCAGCACATCACCCTTGAAGCCCAGCAACACTTTGTCGAAACCACTTTCTTCCGCCTTGGGCACCGCCTGTACCCACTCTAGTCCGTCATTGCTATGCGCAACCGTGGTCAGTGTGAAATTGCGCTCCGCATCCTGCGCTCCTGCCAGCAATGAAGCCGGGCTGGAACCAATCGCCTTGCTCATCATGCGCACTGTCACCTGGTTGAGTTCGGGATCGTAGAGCCAGACTTTCTCGCCATCGCCCACGATCTGCTGCACATAAGGCTTGTCGTAATCCCACCTGAACTTGCCCGGACGCTGCAACTGCATATTGCCTTGCACTTCCTGCACCTTGTTGCCCTGGGCATCAGTCACCTCCTGGTGGAAATGCGCGCGCATGGCGCTGGTGGACTGGAAGAATGCCTTGAGGGACTCCACGCCGCCCGCCTGCGCAAGCAAAGGCGTCACCAATAATGCTGCTGCCAGAAACTTCATGCTGCCTGTCTTTCGTGCTTATTCATGATGATTGGGGGCGATTACTTCACGGTTACCGTTGCTCTGCATGGCGGAAACAAGCCCGGCGCGCTCCATTTCCTCGATCAGGCGGGCAGCACGGTTATAGCCGATGCGCAACTGGCGTTGTACCGATGAAATCGAGGCACGGCGCGACTTGAGCACGATAGCCACCGCCTCGTCATAGAGCGGGTCAGCCTCTCCGCCACTCTCGCCCAGTTCGCCTGCTTCCCCGCCCTCTTCGCTGCCGCCGGTGAGAATACCCTCGATATAGTTGGGCTCACCCAATTGCTTGAGGTGCTCAACCACCCGATGCACTTCCTGGTCGGAAACAAAAGCGCCATGTACACGCTGCGGGTTGCTGGTACCGGGCGGCTGGTAGAGCATGTCGCCTTGTCCGAGCAAAGCTTCTGCGCCCATCTGGTCAAGAATGGTGCGCGAATCGATCTTGCTCGATACCTGGAACGCGACACGGGTCGGGATATTGGCCTTGATCAGGCCGGTGATCACATCCACGGAAGGACGCTGGGTCGCCACTACGAGGTGAATGCCGCAGGCACGCGCCTTTTGCGCCAGACGCGCAATTGGTTCTTCCACCTTCTTCCCCACCACCATCATGAGGTCAGCCAGCTCGTCAATCACCACCACGATCAATGGCAATTCTTCCAATGGCTCGGGCTCATCCGGGGTCAGGCTGAAAGGATGAGGAATGGAGGTGCCCTCTTTTTCTGCATCGCGAATCTTCTGGTTGTAACCCGCCAGGTTGCGTACGCCCAGCATAGACATGAGCTTGTAGCGGCGCTCCATCTCCGCCACGCTCCAGTTGAGTGCATTGCCCGCTTGGCGCATATCAGTGATCACGGGAGCCAGGAGATGTGGAATCGCGTCATAAACCGACAGTTCCAGCATCTTGGGGTCAATCAGGATCAAGCGCACCTTGCTTGGCTCGGCCTTGTACACCAGGCTCAAGATCATAGCGTTGATCGCCACCGACTTACCTGAACCTGTAGTACCCGCAACCAACACGTGGGGCATTTTGGCAAGATCAGCCACTACCGGCTTGCCGGAAATATCCTTGCCCATGGCAATCGCCAATGGCGACGTCACATCGGCATAAATCTGGGAACCCAGAATTTCCGAAAGATACACAATCTGGCGCTTGGGGTTGGGAATTTCCAGGCCCATATAGACTTTGCCTGGAATAGTCTCTACCACGCGCACACTCACTACGGACAGCGCGCGCGCCAAATCCTTAGAAAGATTGGCCACCTGGCTGCCTTTTACGCCAGCAGCAGGCTCGATTTCATAACGGGTAATCACCGGCCCAGGCAAGGCTGTAACCACCTTGACCTCGATGCCGAAATCCATGAGCTTGCGCTCGATCAGGCGCGAAGTGAATTCAAGCGTCTCGGCAGATTGCACCTCCACCACGCCAGTAGGTTCATCCAACAAGTGCAAAGGCGGCAAGGGCGAATCAGGCAGGGTTTCGAACAAAGGCGTCTGCTTTTCCTTCTGCACCCGCTCGCTTTTCTCGATCTCGAAAGTGGGTGGCACTTCGATCTGCACCGGCTGCCTGTCCTCGGTGCGCTTGCGCTCGCTGTCCACAAACTCATTACGCTTCTGCTCGGCGGCCTTGCCCACCTTGCGGTCTTGGTAATCCTGCCAGCGCTCAATGATGTAGTGGTAACTGAACTCCAACCCGGCACCGAGTTTTTCGGCAATCGCAATCCAGGACCAGCCGGTAAACAGGCTGAAACCCACTGCAAGCGCCAACAAAAGCACCAGGGTCGAACCCGCGAAACCCAGCATGGCTTGCAAGCCGCTATCGATTAATGCACCCAGCATGCCGCCAGCCGCCAGCGGCAACTCTACCGATACCGCATGGAAATGCCCGGCTTCCAGTGCCGCGGAAGACAGCAGCAACATGGCAAAGCCACTCAGGTTAAGCCAGATCATAGGCTTCTGCTCGGCATCCACCGCCTCCAGCCGCAGATAAACCAGCCACATGGCATAAAACGCGAGCACCACCCACAACCAGGCAGAAAAACCGAACAAGTAGAGCAGGATATCGGAAAGCCAGGCACCCAATGCACCGCCGGCATTGTATGTAATGTCGCTATCGCTTGCGCTGTGCGACCACGATGGATCGTCACTGCGATAGGTGAAAAGGATCAGGGCAAGGTAAAGGCCAACCACCACCAGGCCAAGCCACCAGGCCTCCTTGACGATACCAGGAGTGGCTGCAGGCTCTGCTTGACGGCGGCTATTGAGCGGCGTGCTTTTTTTCTGGAAAAACAAGATGATTCGGTACCCGGCACTAAAGTTAAACTGTCCTGATTATATCAGCATCAACCCGGTTTCGGTCTGGCGCTCAACGGCGGTGCCGAGTACAGGATAAAACTTGTCATCTGCAATTTAAATCCAGACTTTACGAGGTGGGGTATTTGCCCCGCCTGGGGCTAAAACATGATCATGCGCGAAACACAAGGCTGACATCTTTAGTTTTCTTCCCTTGCGACAAAAGGGTGTTTTCTGAGTTAATTATTAATGATCGTGCCGCCAAACCCTACCGCCCAGCCATACCGGCCATTCTGCGTGATGCTGACCGAATGAAGTTCACTCGATGTACCACTCTCCTGTTTCAACCAAGTTTTCCCGCCGTTGGTAGTGCTAAGAATCGCTCCACCAAATCCCACCGCCCACCCAATCTGACCATCCGACGTGAAGCTTACAGAGCGAAGTTCATTAGATGTGCCGCTCACCTGTGGCGCCCATATTTTCCCACCATTGGTGGTGGAAAGAATAGTACCGTCAAATCCTACTATCCAGCCATAACGTCCACCGGAGGCAATGCTGACAGCGTAAAGTTCGTTAGGCGTAGCACTCTCCTGCTTTACCCACGTTTGCCCACCATTTGTAGCAGCGAGAATCGTACCGCCAAAGCCCACGGCAAAACCGTTTTGACCATCAGGTGTAAAGCTAACACTATGAAGTTCATTAGATGTGCCGCTCGCCTGTGGCACCCATGTTTGCCCACCATTGGTGGTGGCGAGAATAGTGCCACCAAAACCCACAGCCCAACCTTGCTGACCGTTTGGTGTAAAACTTACTGAGTGAAGTTCGCTTGATGTACCGCTCTCCCGTAACGCCCACGCTTGCTCGCCGTTAGCGCTTGCGGCTATAAGGCATGCTACGGTCAACGCTATGAAAGCCACTGTTGCTTTATAAGGCGATCTGAAGCATTTACTTAGCGTCAATTCCATAGAGCTCACCTATTGCGGTTCACCCTGGAAAATCAAGATCAGACACAATCACAAAACGCATCAATGTTCTGTACCAGCGCACGGGCATTGCCGGCACGGCTGACACGGTCAAATGCAGCTTCTCTTTCCGCTACATTTTCTGCGGGCACATATTGCGAATGATTGAGCCGTGGGATGAAACGAGCAGGAGGCTGAATAGCGCCAACATCTGCTGACGAGGGATGAACGTCCAGTACTAACATAGCAAAAATTCCTTTTCCTTTTGGGAGATTAATCAACATGGCTGGAATTTTGTTCCAGTCATTTAATAGATAGTGCTCTTGTCAGATAGTTCCTACTTTCCATATTCAGGAAACTGGATGATCTTGCGTCAGTTTTATTGACTCTTCCGACAACTGATTAAGCCAGCCTATCATTCATATAAACACAATCAATTTGCACTCCCCTCTAGCGGCGCCTAAACTAGCGAAACTAAGAATTGCAATGATTGTCTGCTACAAGGCTCGGCTGTGAAGCACAGCCGTAAGATATTCGGCATGGATGTGTTCAAGTTGCATTTCACCTCAATAAAGGAGAACAAAATGGTAGATATTGGCATCAGTGAAAAAGACCGCAAGAAAATTGCTGAAGGACTTTCCCGTTTCCTTGCAGATACTTATACGCTATACCTCAAAACCCATTACTTCCATTGGAACGTCACCGGCCCCCAATTCCGCACATTGCACCTGATGTTCGAGGAACAATACAACGAACTGTGGACAGCGGTTGACCAGATTGCCGAGCGCATCCGCTCCCTGGACTTTCCAGCCCCGGGCACCTACAAGGAGTTCAGCAGGTTGACCTCCATTGAGGAAACCGATGGCGTGCCGCATGCAGCGGATATGATTAAGGCACTGGTGGCAGGCCACGAAGCCGTAGTGCGCACTGCGCGCTCTGTCTTCCCAACGGCGGAAAAAGCCGCAGACGAGGCGACTGCCGACCTGTTGACCCAGCGCCTGCAAATCCATGAAAAAACCGCATGGATGTTGCGCAGCTTGCTGGAAAAACCCTAACATTCTGAACTTTTGAAACATTGCATCTAGGAGTACTCACCGTATGGCAACAAAACATGCCCGCCTGCTGATTCTGGGTTCCGGCCCGGCAGGTTATTCTGCCGCTGTCTATGCAGCGCGCGCCAACCTCAAGCCCGTGCTGATTACCGGCATTGCCCAGGGTGGACAGCTCATGACCACCACCGAGGTGGACAACTGGCCTGCGGATGCCGATGGCGTTCAAGGCCCGGAGCTGATGGCGCGCTTTCAGAAGCATGCCGAACGCTTCAACACGGAAATCATCTTCGATCACATCCATACCACCAAGCTTGCCGAAAAGCCCATCCGCTTGATCGGCGATGCCGGTGAGTACACCTGTGATGCCTTGATTATTGCCACCGGCGCTTCGGCCAAGTACCTGGGCCTACCGTCTGAAGAAGCTTTTGCCGGCAAGGGCGTTTCTGCCTGTGCCACCTGCGATGGCTTTTTCTATCGCAACCAGGAAGTTGCCGTGATCGGCGGCGGCAATACAGCCGTCGAAGAGGCGCTTTACCTGGCCAATATTGCCAGCAAGGTCACCCTGGTGCATCGCCGTGACAAGTTCAAGGCCGAAGCCATCTTGGTAGACAAGCTTATGGAGCGCGTTAAGGAAGGCCGCATCGTGCTGGAAACCTTCCATACGCTGGATGAGGTATTGGGCGATGATTCCGGTGTTACCGGCGTTCGCCTCAAGGAAATCGACAATGGCGCGACCAAGGAAATTACACTGAAGGGTGTGTTCATTGCCATCGGCCACAAGCCCAACACTGACATTTTTGAAGGCCAGTTGGACATGGAAGGCGGCTACATCATCACCAAGGCCGGACGTGAAGGCAACTTCACCGCCACCAGCGTGCCAGGCGTGTTTGCCGCCGGTGATGTGCAGGACCATATTTACCGCCAGGCAGTGACCAGCGCCGGCACCGGCTGCATGGCCGCGCTGGACGCTGAGCGTTACCTGGATAAGCTGTCGTAAGCAACATCCCGCAGGGCCTCCCTGCGGGCTCACTTCCGCTGGCAGTACAAGCATATGGCAGATCAAGACGACAAGGATGATGAAAGCAGGCTGTTCCTTGATGCAGTGAAGGATGTCCGCCCGCTCAAGTCGTCCCGCCTGCACCACAAGCCCCCTACTCCCAAACCCATTCCCCGGCAATTCCTGCGCGATGAACGCCAGGCCTTGGTCGACTCGCTGAGCGACGGTTACATCCCTGCCCATGAACTGGAAAGCGGCGAAGAGCTGCTATATCTGCGAGATGGGCACTCCCCCGACATCCTAAGCAAGCTGCGGCGCGGCCACTGGGTGGTGCAAGCCGTCATTGACCTGCATGGCATGGTCAGCGATGAAGCCAGGGTTTATGTCGCCGAATTTCTTGCCAGTTGCAAGAAACGCGGCATCCGCTGCGTGCGCATCATCCATGGAAAAGGCCTGAGCTCACGCAACCGCGAGCCTGTGCTCAAGCACAAGCTGCGCAACTGGCTCATGCAGAAAGATGAAGTCATCGCCTACGCCCAGGCACGCCCACAGGACGGTGGCAGCGGCGCAGTCATCGTGCTGCTCAAGGCATGATCCCAGCTAGTCACAGATACAAAAAAGCCCGGATTCAACCGGGCCTTTTTATGAACGACGCTTTATGCTTTAAATCTGGTACTTCTGGATTAGGCAAACTGCCTGAGCCGCAATTCCCTCACCCCGGCCGGTAAAGCCGAGCTTCTCTGTCGTTGTCGCCTTAACGTTGACAGAGTCGAAAGGAATACCGCAATCATCGGCAATGTTCCTGCACATCCCACTGATATGCGGTGCCATCTTCGGTGCTTCAGCCATGATGGTCGCGTCAATATTCACAATGCTGTAATGCCTGGCCTTGAGCAGGTCGACCACATGGCGCAATAGCACACGGGAATCCGCCCCCTTGAAGCGCTCATCGGTATCAGGAAAATGCTTGCCGATATCACCAAGCGCAGCCGCGCCCAGCAAGGCATCGCTCACCGCATGCAGCAATACGTCGGCATCCGAATGGCCCTTTAGCCCCTTGTCAAACGGAATATCCACCCCGCCAATAATACAGGGCCGGCCTTCCACCAACTGATGTACGTCAAACCCGTTTCCTACTCTGATCATGGTATTTTCTGCTCCCTGGCGTCTGCAAGCAGGATGGCTTGTGCAAGCTGCAAATCCTGCGGATAAGTAATTTTAAGGTTCCTGAGTTCGCCCGGCACCAGTTTGGGACTAAACCCGAGCGCCTCGACCGCCTGCGCTTCATCGGTCGGCGCGCCACCGGACTGCTGCAACGCTTGCTTGAGCAATTGATAACGGAACATCTGCGGCGTCTGTGCCTGCCACAGGCCATCGCGTGGCTCCGTGCTGGCTACACGTTGCGCAGCATCGGCCCGCTTGAGCGTGTCGGCAAGCGGGATAGCTAGCAAGCCGCCAACGGCGTCATCCTGCAAAGCATCCAGCAAACGCTCCAGCATGGCATGGCTCAAACCTGGACGCGCCGCATCGTGTACCAATATCCAGTCATCGGGCTCCACCTGGCCCGCAATTGCTTCCAGGCCGTTGAGCACCGTAGCCGCTCTTGTTGCGCCGCCCAGCCAATGCACAAAAACCTTTGCGCCGAAATCAACGCTATATTGCGCCCACAAGTCATCATCCGGGCTGATCACCACATGCACGGCACTGATGCGTGACGCAGCAGCAAACAGGGATAAGGCATGGTGGACCAGCGGCTTGCCGAGTAATGGCAGATATTGCTTGGGCAATTCAGACCCCATGCGGCTGCCAGTGCCCGCGGCTGGGATCAGGACATGGAATTTCGACATGGGCGGGATTCTAGCACGGGCAGGCACTGGCGCTGCACCACCTTACTGGCAGTGCACAGGTTCCGGGCGCAACAACAGCCAGATTGCCACCGTCGCCATGGTAATGGTCACTCCCCACTTGGCCCAGAGCGGCGCAGGGGAAAACCAGAGCCCGGTCGCGCTGCACGACATCATGAATACCGCAAGATATTTGGCCTTGCGCGAAACCGCGCCACGCTCGCGCCAATCACGAATATGATGGCCATATTTGGGATGGTTGAGCAGGTAATGTTCCAGCTGCGGCCAGCCATGTCCGCCCGCCCATGCTGCCAGCAGTACAAAAGGCACAGTGGGCATGATGGGCAGAAAAGCGCCTATCACGCCCAAAATAAGCGCAATCACCGCCAACAAGCGCCATAAAAGAATCTGGGTTTGCCTGAGCATAATTCACCTGACATCAATAACACCTGTGAAGATAGCACGGCTGCATCTGTGTCGCCCAGCCCATCACTGCCCAATTTCAACATGCCTAATCAAAGCTGATCATCACGTTAGCTCCTGAAACTCAGCAATATCCTTCCCAGGCATCCGTAATCTCTTATAATCCTTTGTAACTTTAAGTTACAAGTGCATGACGACCAATGGCAAAACAAAAACAAACCAAGCAAGAACCTCTTGAAAAAACCCTGTGGAAAGCCGCCGACAAGCTGCGCAAAAACATTGATGCCGCAGAATACAAACATGTCGTGCTCGGCCTGATCTTCCTCAAGTATATTTCCGATGCGTTTGAAGAACACCACGCCAAACTGCTGGCGGGCGAAGGCGAATTTGCAGGCGCCGACCCGGAAGACAAGGACGAATACGCTGCCGAAAATATCTTCTTTGTGCCGCCATCGGCCCGCTGGAGCTTCCTGAGCAGCCACGCCAAGCAACCCACCATCGGCAAAACCGTGGATGACGCCATGGATGCCATCGAGCGTGAAAATACCTCGCTCAAGGGCGTACTACCCAAAGTCTTTGCCCGCGACAATCTCGACCCCAACAGCCTGGGCCAGCTTATAGACCTCATCAGCAACATCGCCCTTGGCGAAGCCAAGGCCCGCAGCGCCGATGTATTGGGCCATGTGTTCGAATACTTTTTAGGTGAATTTGCGCTGGCTGAAGGCAAGCAAGGCGGGCAGTTCTATACGCCGCGCTCTGTGGTTGAGTTGCTGGTAGAAATGCTGGAACCCTACCAAGGCCGCGTGTTTGACCCCTGCTGCGGCTCAGGCGGCATGTTTGTGCAGTCTGAGAAGTTTGTAAAAGATCACCAGGGCAGAATTGATGACATTTCTATCTACGGGCAGGAGAGCAACCAGACCACCTGGCGGCTGGCCAAGATGAACCTGGCGATTCGCGGTATTGAAGCCAGCCAGGTCAAATGGAACAACGAAGGCTCGTTTTTGAATGACGCCCATAAAGACCTCAAAGCCGATTACATCATCGCCAACCCGCCATTCAACGTGAGTGATTGGAGTGGTGAACTGCTGCGTAATGATGGCCGCTGGCAATACGGCGTGCCGCCCGCGGGCAATGCCAACTTTGCGTGGTTGCAACACTTTGTTTATCACCTGGCGCCCAATGGCAGGGCCGGCGTGGTGCTGGCTAAAGGCGCGCTCACCAGCAAAACCAGTGGTGAAGGCGAGATCCGCAAAGCACTGATTGAACAAGGCAACGTCATTGATTGCATCGTCAACCTGCCCGCCAAGCTGTTCCTCAATACGCAAATCCCCGCCGCTTTATGGTTTATGAACCGTGGACGTAACAAGGACAATTTGCGCAAAAATGAAATCCTGTTTATTGATGCACGCAACCTCGGCCACCTGATCAACCGCCGCACTAAACAACTGAGTGCGGAAGACATTAACAAAGTAACTGAAACCTATCATGCCTGGCGCACTGGCGAAGGCAACTACGAAGATATTGCAGGCTTCTGCGCATCGGTATCTTTAGAGCGGGTGAAAGAACTCGATTACGTACTTACTCCAGGCCGCTATGTCGGCCTGCCGGATGATGAAGATGACTTTAACTTTGCTGAGCGCTTTAACGCCCTGAAAGCAGAGTTTGAAGCGCAGTTGATTGAGGAAGAAAAACTGAATAAAGCGATTCTGGAGAGTTTAGCGAGAATAAAACTATGATTGATACTTGCCTCTCACAGTCACGCTTTATTACATTTTTTGATGAGTGCGGAGACCACTCACTGACAAAAATTGATAAGGACTTCCCGCTATTTCTACTATGCACAGTGATTGTCGAAAGAGACACCTATGCCCGGCAGGTCATTCCTTCATTGGCAGAATTCAAACTTCGCTACTTCGCACATGAAGGCATCAACCTGCATAGCCGTGAAATTCGCAAGGCAGAAGGCCCTTTCAGCATTCTGCAAAACGCCAGTGTGCGTCAGAGTTTCCTTGCAGAGCTGAGCAAGCTAATGGCTGCGCTACCCTTTACCCTATTTATTACCACCATCCATAAAAATGCCTACGCAGCACGTTATGGCAGAGAAGCAAGAAACCCTTACGATGTAGCACTTGAGTATAGTTTTGAGCGGATACTGCATTTTATGGAAGCTCAACAGGAAAATCAGCTACCCGTCATTGCTGAAGCACGAGGCCAACAAGAAGATGACGCCCTCAGAGCCAGCTTTCACAAACTGATGACTCAAGGCACCTATTACAACAGCGCGGAACGCTTTCAGAAACTCATCTGCCCGATTAGCTTCCGGCGCAAACAAGATAACATCAGCGGTATCCAGGTGGCCGATCTATGCGCACACCCCACGGCTCGCCACCTACTCAAGCCAGACATAGCCAATCAGGCATTCGATATTGTGAGGCCACATATCTATACATCAGGCAATATCAATGGACTCAAGGTACACCCCAAATGAAAACGGACGCTTCCAGTTTCCCAGAAAACGTCCGCCGACCGGGCATTCCCAATCCATATAGTTACTATAACAAACAATTGGTTGTAAATAAACAAGCATGAAAAATAATCAAGGACTTTGCGAAGGTGAAGCTGTGAGTGAGTGGCAAGAAGTTTCATTAGATTCAGTTGCTCAAATAAACCCAACGGAATCATTACCAAAGGGTACTGTAGCTAAAAAAATTGCTATGGACGCCTTGCAACCATTTACAAAAAGACCTTCTACTTTTGAAGTCGAACCCTATAACGGTGGAATGAAATTCAAAAATGGCGACACGATTATTGCTCGTATCACGCCTTGTTTAGAAAATGGAAAAACTGCATACATAGATTTACTTGATGAAAATGAAGTTGCCTTTGGCTCAACAGAATATATAGTTTTGCGTGAAAAACTAGGTGTAACTGATAAGCAATTTTTATATTACTTTTCTATTTCACCAATTTTCAGAGATGTTGCAATTGCATCAATGACAGGTAGTTCAGGAAGGCAAAGAGTTCAAACTGATGTTGTTAAACAGCATGTTTTTGAAATGCCATCATTAAAAGAACAAAAAGCCATCTCCTCAGCCCTCAGCAGTTTGGATGACAAAATCGACCTGCTCCACCGTCAAAACGCTACCATGGAACGCATGGCCGAAACCCTGTTTAGGCAGTGGTTTGTAGAAGAAGTACAGGAGAGTTGGGAGGAAAAGCGAATTGGTGATTTGGTTAAAGTAATTGATAACCGAGGGAAAACGCCACCTTACACCGATATTCCTAGCGCTCACCCTTTAATTGAAGTGAATGCTCTAACTGGTAACAATCGATTGGTAGATTATTCGGTGATCAGAAAGTTTGTTGATGAACAAACTTTTAAAACTTGGTTTAGAGGCCACCCAAAGAAATATGACAGCTTACTTTCAACTGTTGGCAGTATCGGGGAAATTTCAATGTTTCTTGTTGAAAGAGGTAGCATTGCACAAAATGTCATTGCGCTTAGCGCAGTAAATATTTGTCCAATTTATCTTTTTGAGGCACTGAAAAACATTAGAGATGAAATAAAAGAATTAGATATTGGCTCAGTACAACCTAGTATAAAAGTACCTCATCTTCTATCTCTGAAAATTAAAATCCCATCTAAAGATAAATTAGATAATTTTTCTATGATTATCAAAAGCCAGCTTGAGAAGATGGTAATTAACTATCATCAAACCCTAACCCTAGAAAAATTCCGCGACAACTTTCTCCCCAAGCTGATGAGCGGTGAAGTAAGAGTAATTTAATCGAGGAATATACTGATGTTAAAGAATAGATTTGTCGTTTTTGGTTTGTTTTTCTTCATTCTTATGACATTAAATTACTATTTCACTAAATCATTATTGCCAAGCCCTGATACCAAAAATCTTTGGTTTTACTCTGGGTTATTTATGATGGTATTTTCAATACTATTCATTGACCCATACTATTCTTCTCCAAAAAATGTAATAACAAACACCATTCCATTAGCTTTGACGCTTATAGCAATCAAAGACGTATTTATTGATCTAAAACTATGGTGGGTTTCATTTGGTGTTGTTCTGACCTTACTAATTGTAGCCCTTGTTGCATTAGTATTAAACAATGAAACCAAGAGTGAAAATCATATACAAAATCGCATTTCAATTTTGCTGAAAAATAGCGTGGTATTATTTGGTCAAGGGAGGGTTTTATATTCTTTGGTATTTATTGCATCTTTACTAAGCTACTACTCAATCCAGAACAACTACACGATAACGTTATTTTTCTTTTGGTGTGGAATTTTGCTAATAAACCCAAAAGCATTAACGAATACGTTTAGCTTGAAAAGTAAAAGGCTATCTAATAATGCTATTGGCGAAGTCTTTAGCATTCAATCTAAACAGCTTTTATTAGCGAAAGTCTTTAAAGATAAAACTGATGTTAATAAATTTGATGTTGTTGAATTTAAATACTCAACTCAAGATGATAACACGGTTTCTGTTGGTTTCGTTTTTGATACGCATTTCCTTAATAATGAAAAATGGATAAAAGTACTTAAGCTTAAGAATGATATTCAACAAAACTCATCGTTAAATCCAAACATTATTTACAAGATCAGCAATTTAGTGAATCAACACACAGACTTAGCTATTGATAAATTTGTAGGTATCGTCACTGACGGTTCTAATATAGGGAATATTAAATTTGAGTATTCCAAAAAAGATGAAGACTTAGAAGAAGGTCAATTGTTGGAAGTAATGGTTGGCAGTAAAACCATTTACTATCAAGTAGTAGAAGGCATTACAGCAATTGAGCATCTAGAATCTAAAAATGAAAGTGGCTTCACTTGTGGAGAGGCTATACAACTTGGTGAATGGCAGAACAATGATTTGAGTTTTAAGAAATATGGTTGGGTGCCAAATATAAACACGCCAATATTTTTAGCAAAAACGAACTTTGCAGTTAATCAATACGCTTATCCTGAATATAAACTGGGAGTCATCCCCGGCACAAATTTACCATCAGTTATCAATTTACATGATGCTGTCAGTCACCACATGGCTTTGCTTGGAGTTACAGGCTCAGGGAAGTCATTTTTGGCGAGAGAAATAATAGGTCAACTTCAAACGGATACTAAAGTAATTTGTGTTGATTTTAATAACGAATTTGTCACAACATTAAATCCATCACCATTACCTATCATAAATTCTGTAATCGCAACTCAAATCGCTAATCACATTGATTGGATAAATAATGATCTAGATAAATTTTCTAATCAACAAGACAAGCCCCAAATAGCAACTCGACAGGCTCAGATTAAAACATTAATCAAAACTGAAGTAGATGCATTTTTAGATGATGCACAATCTATGGTTAAAGTTTTTGAGTTACCAGATGTAAGCAACACCACAGGAATTCTTGATTACACTAAATATTTCTTTAAAGTGGTTTTCGAAGTAGCAAAAGAGCGTCTTTTAGCTGGTAATCCAGCGAGAATTTGCATTGTGATTGAGGAGGCTCATACTGTAATACCAGAGTGGAACTTTGCAGGCAGTTTTGACAAAACATCTCAAAGTTTAGTTAATAGCATAAGTCAGGTAGCACTTCAAGGCAGAAAATATGGTGTTGGGTTTATGATTATTGCGCAAAGAACTGCAAATGTTTCTAAGACCATACTAACTCAATGTAATACAGTAATTTGTTTTAAAGCGTTCGATGATACGAGTTTTACATTTGTTGGAAATCATATAGGTAAAGAGTTAGTACAGACTTTACCGAGACTTAAACAATTTCATGCTGTCGTTACTGGGAAAGCGGTTAAATCGAACTTGCCAATGATTGTGGACTTAAAGCGGTAACTCGTACTGGCAAAACTAATGAGCGATGAAGTAAGGATAAAAGATGTCTGAAGAAAATCTGTCTCAGCAATTTCAAGTCCATTATTACTTTGATGACGAAAGTCACTCAATGAATGCATTTGTCAGAAATCGAGCTGAGAAAGATTTGCTAGAGGCAGTAAAAAGAATTTTAGAGTTATCAGATGTAACCGCTGAAATTGAAACTGAAGCGTTTAATGAGGGAGGTTTAATTGAAACATTAAACCTAATTATTCCGAGTCTAAGCGCAGTCGCAATTTTCTTGTCACCTGCTATCAATGAGATTCTTAAACACCATTTCACAAAAAATAAAACAGATGACGTAATCAAAGAGGAAACCTTAAAAGGTTTGCAACTCGACAATTCTCTAAAAGAGCTTGATTATGAAACTAAGTTTGCTAAAGCGTTAGAAGATAAGCTGGTTAAAAAGCATGTTTCAAATTATTACTCAAGAATTATCGGTTATGAAAAAGTAGAAAAGATTGGCTTTAAAAACTTGAGCATAAAGACAGACGAGATTGTTATACCTCGGAGCCGATTTAAAGATTTTATTTTAGTAGATGACAAAACAGTTACTGAAGATGACGATGCCGAGATTGAGATTATTTCCCCAGTTTTAAAAGAAGGCACATTTAACTGGCGCGGTTCATATAAAGAACAAAGGATTGACTTTAGTATGGGGGATGCAAGGTTTAAGAACGAAGTCATCAATGGACAGCATCAGTTCGCTAACGGTTTTGTAATGAGTTGCTTATTACAGGTCACTACAACTTTCGATGAGTTTGGTGATGAAAAACGTAGAAGTTATTCAGTACGAAAGGTTTATGCAATAAAAGAGAGTGGTTCAACAAATTACACTCTGAGACCGTTAGGGTTTAAGAAAAAAGAAGGAAAAGACCAACGGCCATTATTTGATGATGGAGAATAAAAATGATTAAAAAAAATTGGCTAGAGCAGAATAGGTTTTATTATCAAATTGATGGCGCAAAACTACATAGTATTTTCTACTTTATCCTAGTGTGGAACATTTATGAAAAAGAGCTGTGTGGCAGGGATGGCAAGATAAGACGGCATCCAAAATATCATTCAGAAAAATATGACCAGAAAGTAAACCAAAGTCTTTTAGATAGTGTATTTAATTACTTTAAAAATCGATACGTTTTAAATGGGCAGCCGACTTATCACTTTGGTACTTTTGAGTTTAATTCAGAGCCAATTAAAAGTAAGGTGTATGGTTGCTTATCAAGTGCAGATCCATCAAATGAAGAAAAGTTAAAAGCTCTGTTATTTATAGCTTTTAGGCTTATAAATAATTTATTTCACGGTGAAAAACAAGTTGAAAAACTGTATGAACAAAATGAAAATTTCAGACAGATAAATATGCTTTTAATGAATTTGATTGATACTGAAAAGCAATTATCACGAAACCAAGTGTTGAATGAACTGACTACCGTTTCTCAAAAGTTGGGAATGGGGTACTAAAGTGAAAGCGTGTAAAAGGACTATCAATGAATAACCAACAAATTCAGGCTACCAATTTCATTTTATATACAGCCCCTAGTGGTGATGTTCAGTTAAATGTTGCATTGCGTGGTGAAACTGTTTGGTTGACACAAAAAGCAATGGCAGATTTGTTCGCGGTGGGTGTGCCCGCCATCAATAAGCACCTTAAAAACATTTTTGAGACCAATGAGTTGGTTGAAGATTCAGTTATTTCCATTTTGGAAACAACTGCCGCAGACGGCAAAAATTATAAGACCCAGTATTACAATCTTGATGCGATTATCTCCGTAGGCTATAGGGTAAACTCACGTGAAGCCACACAATTCCGCATTTGGGCAACTCGAACACTTAAAGAATATATCATCAAAGGCTTTGTGTTGGATGATGAGCGCCTCAAACAAGGTTCACAAGTATTTGGTAAAGATTATTTTGATGAGCTACTTGAACGTATTAGGGAAATACGTGCCAGCGAGAGAAGGTTCTATCAAAAAATCACAGATATTTATGCATTAAAACGCGCCGTTAACTAAAGAGTTTTTTGCCACGGTGCAAAACAAATTGCACTGGGCGATTACGGGCAAAACTTCAGCTGAGATTATTTATCAGTCTGTGGATGCTTCAAAGCCTAAGATGGGCTTAATGACTTTTAAGAATGCGCCAAACGGCAAGGTGTTAAAAAGTGATGTGGCCGTCGCAAAAAATTATCTATCTGAGCAACACATACGTGAATTAGGGCGGATCGTTTCAGCCTACTTAGACTTGGCAGAAAATCGTGCAGAGCGCCAGATTGTGATGAAGATGGCTGATTGGATTACCTTTTTAAACGGATTTCTTGAGCTGTCAAACTATCCAATTTTTCAAGATGCGGGGAAAGTAAGTGCGGAAATGGCGAAGCTTAAAGCAGAAAAGGCTTATGAATTTTTTAGAGTTGAGCAAGATAAACAATTTGTGTCTGATTTTGATAAAACGGTAAAAGCGCTTAAGAAGCCAAGCAAATCAAAAAAACAAGAACCGAAAGAATAGTCTTTTGCATAAGCTCACAGAATCTGCTATTGAAACCCTTGCCATCGAGCGCCTGCAAGCACTTGGATTTGATTATATTTATGGGCCAGATGTTGCACCTGACAGCGCAAACCCAGAACGCGAGAGTTTTGCAGACGTATTATTAAATAGTCGCCTGCGCCATGCGGTTGCCCGCATCAACCCTACCCTGCCCGCTGCCGCACTCGATGAAGCCATAAAAACCATACAGCGTATTAGTTCGCCTGAGCTACTTGCCAATAATGAGGCATTTCACCGTTTGCTGACCGGGGGCGTGAAAATCAGTTATCAAAAAGATGGCAACACACGTGGGGATCTGGTTTGGCTGGTGGATTTTGCCAACCCCGACAATAACGAATTTGTGGTGGCAAATCAGTTCAGCATTATTGAAAACAACCAGAACAAACGCCCTGACATTATTCTATTTGTGAATGGCTTGCCATTGGTGGTGATGGAGCTTAAAAATGCCGCAGATGAAAACGCCACACTGACTTCAGCCTACCGACAATTGGAAACTTACAAACAGGCGATTCCCGGCTTGTTTGCCTACAACGGCTTTGTCGTGGTTTCGGATGGGTTGGAAGCGAAAGCAGGCAGTATTTCAGCAGGGTTAAGCCGCTTTATGGCCTGGAAAAGCGCCGATGGTAAAGCGGAAGCTTCGCACCTTGTCAGTCAGCTTGAAACGCTGATTGACGGTATGCTGAATAAAGCGACTTTTCTGGATTTAATCCGCCACTTTATCGTGTTTGAAAAGTCCTCAAAAGAAGATACCAAAACAGGCCAGATCAGTATCAGCACAGTTAAAAAGCTGGCAGCGTATCACCAGTATTACGCAGTGAATGCGGCGGTGATTTCCACTTTAAGAGCATCAGCAGAAGCTAATAGTGTTGCACAAGACCCTGCCAGCTATGGTTTGCCTAGTGTCAGCACACAGCCCAAAGGCGACCGCAAGGCTGGCGTAGTGTGGCATACCCAAGGCAGTGGTAAATCACTCAGTATGGTGTTTTACACCGGCAAGATTGTGCTGGCGCTGAACAACCCGACCATTGTGGTGATTACCGACCGTAATGATCTGGATGACCAGTTGTTTGATACGTTTGCGGCATCCAGCCAGTTATTGCGCCAGGAGCCTAAGCAGGTGGAAGACAGGCAGCAACTTAAAGAGCTGCTCAAAGTCGCTTCGGGCGGCGTGATATTTACCACCATCCAGAAATTCCAGCCTGAGGAAGGCAATGTGTATGAAACCTTATCGGAACGCCGCAATATTGTGGTGATTGCCGATGAGGCGCACCGCACACAATATGGCTTTAAGGCCAAAACGGTAGAAGATAAGAATGCAGCCGGTGAAGTCATCGGCCAAAAGATAGTGTATGGCTTTGCCAAATATATGCGCGATGCTTTGCCGAATGCCACTTACTTGGGCTTTACCGGCACGCCGATTGAAAGCACCGATGTGAATACGCCGGCGGTATTTGGCAATTATGTGGATATTTACGATATTGCCCAGGCAGTGGAAGATGGGGCGACAGTCCGAATCTATTACGAAAGTCGTTTGGCCAAGGTGCAGCTCTCGGATGAAGGCCGCCAACTGGTGGCAGAGCTGGATGAAAAACTGGCGCAGGACGACCTCAACGAAACACAACAGGCCAAGGCACGCTGGACCCAGATTGAGGCATTGATCGGAAGCGAAAAGCGCATCAGGAATATTGCGCAGGATATCGTCACGCATTTCGAACAGCGGCAAGAGGTATTTGCCGGCAAAGGCATGATTGTGAGCATGTCACGCCGCATTGCGACGGCATTATATGCCGAAATTATCAAACTCAAACCTGAATGGCATTCAGACGACTTGAACCAAGGCGCCATCAAGGTGGTAATGACGGCATCCTCCAGCGATGGGCCTGCGCTTGCCAAGCACCACACCACCAAACAACAGCGACGTGCACTGGCAGAACGCATGAAAGACCCGGAAGACCCGCTCAGATTGGTCATTGTGCGTGACATGTGGCTGACAGGCTTTGATGCGCCCAGCATGCATACGTTGTATATCGACAAGCCCATGAAGGGCCACAACCTGATGCAGGCCATTGCGCGCGTGAACCGCGTGTATAAAGACAAGCCTGGTGGTTTGGTGGTGGATTACCTGGGTATCGCGGCAGACTTGAAACAGGCATTGTCGTTTTATTCAGATGCCGGCGGCAAGGGTGACCCGGCCATTGCGCAGGAACAGGCATTGCAATTGATGCAGGAAAAGCTGGAAGTCGTCGCCAACCTGTATCACGGCTTTTATTACCAGAATTATTTCCATGCCGATACTTCGCAGAAGCTATCGCTGATATTGGCTGCCGAGGAACATATTCTCGGATTGGAAGATGGAAAAAAGCGTTATATCAACGAAGTCACCTTGCTCTCCCAAGCATTTGCCATTGCCATCCCGCATGAGCAGGCCATGGATGTGAAGGATGAAGTGGCTTTTTTCCAGGCAGTGAAAGCACGCCTTGCAAAGTTTGACAGTGCAGATAGCAGCCAATCAGACCAGGCCCTTGAAACCACGATACGCCAGGTGATTGACCAAGCATTGGTCAGCGAACAGGTGATTGATGTGTTTGATGCTGCAGGAATCAAAAAACCTGATATTTCGATATTGAGCGATGAGTTCCTGATGGAGCTCAAGAACCACCAGCACAAGAACATTGCACTTGAAGTGCTGAAAAAGCTATTGACCGAAGAGATCAGAATCCGCGAGAAAACCAATCTGGTGCAAAGCCGCAGCTTGATGGAAATGCTGCAGAATTCAATCAAACGCTACCAGAACAAAATCATCACGGCAGCGGAGCTGATTGAAGAGCTGATTAAAGTCAGCAAGGAAATTGTGCATGGCGACAATGAACCTGAGCGCTTGAAGCTCAACCCGCTGGAATTTGCCTTTTACTCCGCGGTTGCCAACAACAACAGCGCACGCGAGCTGATGCAGCAGGAAAAACTGCGCGAGCTGGCCATTGTGCTCTTGCAGCGTGTTCGCGAGAATGCCTCGATCGACTGGACCATCAAGGAAAGTGTGAAGGCAAAACTGAAAGTGATTGTCAAACGCACTTTGCGCCAGTTTGGCTATCCGCCCGATATGGAGTTGCTAGCGACAGAAACCGTATTACGCCAGGCTGAACTGATTGCTGCGGAATTACAGCGCTGAGAACCCGTCAGTCTGTGGAAAGACTTGCACTTCCTCTTCTGTCATGCCGGATCAAGCCCGGCACGACAGCGTGTAAAAAAAATAACTGGCTCAAAACCGGAATGGCAAGTAGCTGCTTTGAGGGCGCTTTGACACCCAGCTGGAATTTATGCACCATGAATTAACCCTCAACCTGGAAAGCCGCACTCATGTTCGAATCCGCCGAGCTAGGCCATAGCATTGCCGATGAAGTCTATAAAAAGGAAACTCCCGCCCTGCGCGAAGCATTGCTCGACGTACAGTTTGATTTGGCCGAAGCCAAGAACTTTCCGGTAGTGATCCTGATCGGCGGTGTGGACGGTGCGGGCAAGGGCGAAACGGCCAACCTGCTTAATGAATGGATGGACCCGCGCCTGATCCATACTTGTGCTTTCGGACCCGCAACGGAAGACGAGGCAGAGCGTCCCCCGATGTGGCGTTTTTGGCGCGAGTTGCCGCCCAAGGGAAAGATCGGGATTTTCTTCGGCTCATGGTATACCTCAGCGATCCTGGAAAACCTGGACGGCAAACTGCGCAAGAAGCTCGACAGTCATCTCAACGATATCGTGCATTTCGAGCGCATGCTTACGGATGAAGGCGCGCTCGTCATCAAGCTCTGGTTCCATTTGTCAAAGAAGCAGCAAAAAAACCGGATTGCCGAGCTGGAAGCCAACCCGAAGACACGCTGGCGCGTCACCGAGCAGGATAAGCAGCATCTCAAGCATTACGACGCCTTCCGCACCCTCACCGGACACATCTTGCGCGAAACCAGCACGGCCAACGCTCCGTGGATGGTAGTTGAGGGCTTTGACGCCAACTACCGCAGCCTGACTACTGGCAAGTACTTGCTGGAAACCATACGCAAACGCCTGGATAGCAAGACCCCTCCCCCACGCAAGGCGGCAGCGCCCGCCTTGGCGCTGGCGGCAGTCGATGGCCTCAATGTGCTGAATACGCTGGACCTGAGCAAATCCCTGGACAAGGATGATTACGAGGACCAGCTGGAAGAGTATCAAGGCAAACTCAACCTGCTCACCCGGCATGAGAAATTCAAGCAGATTTCAGTGATTGCGGCGTTTGAAGGCGTGGATGCGGCTGGCAAGGGCGGCGCGATCCGTCGTGTCACCCAGGCACTGGATGCGCGTATCTACAGCATTATCCCAATCGCTGCCCCCACCGATGAGGAAGGCGCGCAACCCTACCTCTGGCGTTTCTGGCGCCAACTGCCAAGGCGCGGGCGCGTCACGATCTTTGACCGCACCTGGTATGGCCGCGTGCTCGTGGAACGGGTGGAAGGCTTTTGCAGCACGCAAGACTGGATGCGCGCTTATGCCGAAATCAACGACTTTGAAGAACAACTGATCAACCACGACATCGTGCTCGCAAAGTTCTGGCTGCATATCGACAAGGACGAACAGCTATCCCGCTTCAAGTCACGTGAAGAAACCACCTTCAAGCGCTACAAGATCACCGATGAAGACTGGCGCAACCGCGAGAAATGGGATGAATACCAACAAGCCGTCTGCGACATGATAGACCGCACCAGCACCGAGCAGGCCCCGTGGACGCTGGTGGAATCCAACGACAAGAAATACGCACGCATCAAGATACTCAAGACAATTTACGAACAGCTGGATCGCAAGCTTGATTCGCTTAAGTAACAAGGGGAACGTAGCGAAGCCAAGTATGGGTTTGGCCTCCCTTCCCATTTGACCGCGCCAAACAGCTCAGACAGACGGGGATCCTAAAGTCAAAAGCGACTTGGCTTCGCTGCGCTAACCCTTGATATTGAGAAGCTCAAGCAATATTCTCCGCCCGCTCGATCTGGATATGACTTACCGCATCCGGATCACCGATCCAGAAATAATAGAACTCCCGTGCAACGGAAAGAAACAACCTCTGGGTAGGTTTCATGCTGAAAATCCCCACAGTGGCATCCACAGCCTGGCGGTATACCTTGTGGTCGCGCTCGGGGACGTCCCTGAGTTTGAGCAGCAATAGCTTGACGAGGCGCACGCGCGTATCCACCAGTGCCTGTTCGGCGCCTTCCTGGCGCAAGGCGTGGCTATAGGCCTTGAGCGGCCAGGTGTCGGCCACGCCGAACTTCTCATTATCCAGCCGTTGCCAAAGCGTCTTGAGGTCTTGCTCCACCGGTTGCCACTTGGCGGGATTCAGTTCGAACTCATGTCCGGCATTCAACGCAGCAATCGCCTTGATGTCATAGTTCCAGAAGTGGTAATACTCGCGCACCACAGACAGAAAAAACGGCCACTGTTCGCGCTCCACCTCGGTCAACAGTTGCTCGACGGCTTCGCGGTAGATCAAGCCATCCGCAGGCTGGCCGGTAATGGCGGGGACAAGCTCAAGCAGCCAGTGCTCTCGTTGTTTAAGCCCTTCATCGTTAACGCCTTTGTTCTTGAGCAGCTTGAGATAGGCGTTGAGGGCTTCACGTTCACGGGTATCATTCATTGGCTTGGCACAACTCGATGGAATCAGTCAAAGAAACAATATCCAGGGGGGACGGTTTAACATGCATCAACATATTATCGGCATTGGCTGAATTAACTTTACCCCTTGATATAAGAAATTCATGACCGCATATTTAAACCTCATAATGACAGCCGAGTTTATCCTCATTTAATATGGCGGCTGCAAACGGAGCATCAACAGGCCCTCATGGCCTTTTAACCAACATCCCCAGATTGGATTTGGCATGAATCAGGAACAGGCCCTGGCCTATATGCACACGCTGCTGCGCTCCATACTGGAGAAAAAAGCGTCCGACCTGTTTATCTCTGCGGACTTTCCGCCCGCCATGAAGATAGATGGCAAGATGACGCCGGTCACCCAGCAGAAATTGACCGGCGAGCATACCAAGGCCTTCGCCTATGCACTTATGAGTGAGAAGCAGCGGTTGGAGTTCGAGCAGAGCAAGGAATGCAATTTCGCGATATGGCCCAAGGAGATAGGCCGCTTCCGTGTCAACGTGTTCATCCAGCAGGAAAAGGTCGGCATGGTGCTGCGCACCATTACCACGCAAATTCCACGCTTTGACGACCTAGGCCTGCCGCCTGTGCTCAAGGAGGTCATCTCGGCCAAGCGCGGCCTGGTGATTCTGGTCGGCGGCACCGGCTCGGGCAAGTCCACGACCCTGGCTGCCCTGATCGACTATCGCAACGAAAACAGCCATGGCCATATCATCACCGTGGAAGACCCGGTGGAGTATGTGCATGCAAGCAAAAACTGCCTGATCACGCACCGCGAGGTCGGGCGCGACACCAACGACTGGTTCAGCGCGCTCAAGAACACCTTGCGTCAGGCACCCGACGTGATCCTCATCGGCGAAATCCGTGACCGCGAGACCATGGAATTCGCCCTGGCGTTCGCCGAGACCGGCCACTTGTGCATGGCAACGCTACACGCCAACAGCGCCAACCAGGCCATAGACCGCATCATCAATTTCTTTCCCGAGGAGCGCCATGCGCAACTGCACATGGACCTTTCGCTCAACCTGCGCGGCTTCATTTCCCAGCGCCTGGTGCCGAAAAAAGGCGGCGGACGCTGCGCCGCGATCGAAATCCTGCTCAACTCGCCGCTGGTGGCCGACCTCATCCTCAAGGGTGAAACCGGCATGGTGAAGGATGCCATGGCCAAATCCGTCGAGCTCGGCATGCAGACCTTCGACCAGGCCTTGTTCACGTTGTGCGAGGAAGGCCGCATCACAGAAGAGGACGCCTTGCGCAATGCCGATTCCTTTAACGAACTGCGCCTGCGCTTCAAGCTGCATGGCAAGAATGCCGCCGCGCAGGACAACAACGCACGCGTTGACACACTCTCCCTGCACGAGGATGAGCCCGAAGAACAACCTGACCGGCTGAAACCATAATGGAACTGTATTTACTCATTATCGCCGTGATCGCCGCCTGGTACTGGATAGACAGCATCGCCAGCCGCGAACAGGCCATTGCCTGCGGACGCGAATTGGCGGAACGCTGGAACCTGCAACTGCTGGATGAAACCGTTTCCTGCAGCAAGGTCTGGTTTGGCCGCAACAGCCGCGGCCGCATGCAGTTGCAGCGCACCTACCAGTTCGAGGTTAGCGCCCGCGGCAGCGACCGTCTTTCCTGCGAGCTTGTCATGCTTGGCCGTCATTTGCAGAGCTGGCACATTCCGCCCTATTTGCAGCCGGTGCCCTCCAATCCTCTCCACTAGGCAGTATGACTGAAGCGTTTACGACCGGCACCCCCAAGGGCCGCTTCGCCCCTTCGCCCACCGGGCCGCTGCATTTCGGCTCGCTCATCGCCGCTGTGGCAAGCTATCTCGACGCCCGTGCCAGGCAAGGCGAATGGTTGGTACGCATCGAGGACCTGGACCTGCCCAGGCAAATGCCAGGCGCTGCCAGCCTGATCCTGCGCACGCTGGAACAATACGGATTTGAATGGGATGGCGAAGTGCTGTACCAGAGCCAGCGCGATGCCTATTACCAGGATGCGCTGCAGACCCTGTCAACGCACGGCCTGCTCTATCCATGCGGATGCTCGCGCAAGGAAATTGCCGACTCTGCCACGCACGGCATAGATGGCCTGGTATACCCCGGCACTTGCCGCCATGGCCTATCGCCCGGCAAAAACGCCCGCGCCTGGCGCATCAGGGTAGATGACCAGCCCATCAGTTTCCATGATGCGGTACAAGGTGAAATCGGCCAGGTGCTATCGCGCGACATCGGCGACTTCATACTAAAGCGTGCCGATGGCTTGTTTGCCTACCAGCTCGCGGTGGTAGTGGATGACGAGATGCAAGGCATCACGCATATCGTGCGCGGCGCCGACCTGCTGGATTCCACGCCGCGGCAGATTTTCCTGCAACACGCGCTGGGTTACGCTACCCCGGAATACCTGCATGTGCCGGTCGCGGCTAATGCCGCAGGTGAGAAACTCAGCAAACAGACCCTGGCGCAACCGCTGGACAGCCGTGACACAACCAAGGACTTATGGGACGTGCTAGCGTTCCTGCGCCAGTCTCCGCCGATAGACTTACTTAAAGAGAACCATGCGTATTTGTGGCAATGGGCCCTGCAACACTGGCAGCCGAACAGCATCCCACGTCAGCGCGCCATTACGGTTTGATGGGCTTTCACGCCCCCGACGCCACTTCCACACGGTTACGGCCTGCCGCCTTGGCACGATAAAGCGCCTTGTCCGCAAGCCTCAGCAACTCCTCAGCACTAGTCGCATGCTCAGGGAAGAATGCCAAGCCGAACGAGGCCGAGACTTGCCCCAGCGACCGACCGAAATGCTGGAGCTGCAAGGCGAAAATCAGCTGCCGCAAATGTTCGGTCCGCTCCAGGACAATCTCGGCGGAAGTCTCGGGGAAAATCAGCAAGAACTCCTCGCCGCCGAACCGGCATACGATATCGCTGGAACGCGAACTCGAGACCAGCAACGCCCCGACCTCGCGCAACAGGCAATCCCCCGCATCGTGGCCGAAGGTATCATTGAAAGTCTTGAAATGGTCCAGGTCGAGGATCACGACGCCCAGCGAGCGTTGCTTGCGGTGTGCAATGGCCAGCTCGCGCTGCAGGGATTCCTCCATATAGCGGCGGTTGAACAAGCCGGTCAACGGGTCGCGCACAGAAAGGTTGCGCAGGGTTTCGCGTAACTTCATGCTCGCCATTGCCAGCGCCACCTGGCTAGCCAGGGCGGAAGCAAGCTTGCGCTGGACCTCATCCAGAGCATGGCCCTGGGGATTCTCCAGGTGCAGGATACCCAGCACATTGCCCTGGGCAACAATGGGGATGCACAAGCTGTAAGCCCCAGCTGCATCATGCTGATGACGGCATGCCAATGAATCGTGCGTGCCGCCGGTCATATGGGGTTCTCCCCGGCGCAAAGCCCAGCAATCATCAGGTTGGAATATGGGGTCGCTCTTCAATTCATTGCCCCAGCTTATTTTTTCTTCGATCTGGTTACCAGATTCGCAGAACAGGTAAATTGCCCCTGCATCCGCATTCAAGAGCTGCATGGCAAACTGCCGGATAACCTCCAGCGACTCGTCCACCTGGGAACAGGCTTGCAACAGGTTGCTCATCTCGCCCATCAGGGAAAGGTTGTGCACAGTCTCCTGGTTTTGCATCTGGCTTGCCAGCAAACCAGCCTCAACCTTGCGCCGCTGCCGGATTTCGCGATACATATTGTTCAGGACAAACCCCAGCAATAACAAGAAACTGACCCCCATGAGCGCCAGCATGAGGCTAAGTTGCGATTGCTTGCCGGCACTGTTTGCAAGGCGGCTTTTCAACACGGCATTTTCATGGGCATGTATTTCGCCAAGCACAAAACGCGAGCGCTCAAGCAAGGGAAGCGCCTTGTTGCTGTAAGCCGGGTAGGCAATATTGTTTTCCTCGAGCTCGGCAATGTTGTTCGCCGTTTCCTCCAGCAAGAGCGCAACCGTCTTGTCCAACTGCTCAAGACGGGCCTGTTGGTAGGCATTGTCGCGGGTCATGCCTTGCAGCACCGCAATCTGCTGCGGAATGCCCGAACGCGCTTGGTGGAATTGCTGCAGGTGCTCGGTATTCCTGCGGATAAAGTAGCCTTTGCGCCCGATTTCCAACGTATCCAGTTCGGCACGCAACCCATGCAAGTGCTCCAGTACTCCATAAGTATGCTCAAGCCAGGCACGGGAATTCACCAACTCGTGGGTGACCTTGCTCGAAAGCCAGAAAAATAACGGCACGATGGCCACGATTAATAAAAAGGCAAGCTGACGGAGATTGAAGGACTGAAAGATTCTTGGCACCAGGTTTCCATGACTTTTTTATTAGTGATGAAATTATATAGAAAAATCATCATTTTAAAAAAACGCCCTCACGGCACACATAAGCAAAACGGCTTCATCGCACAGGTGCAGTGGTATCATTCACCTATTGGCAATATGCATCACACCTTGAGATTCCATGCAAATCAGCGACCAACTGCACCGTTTTATTTTTGAAAGCACGCCCGTACGCGGCAACATCGTTCACCTTGACGAAAGTTTTACCCAGGCCTTGCAACACCACGGCTTTCCCCCCATCTTGCGCAAAGCCTTGGGCGAGCTCATGGCGGCCAGCGCACTGCTTGCCGCAACTCTCAAGCTGCAAGGTGGCACACTGGTTCTGCAAGTGCAGGGCAAGGGGCCGCTCAAGCTGCTGGTGGTGGAATGCACGGCCGACCTCAAACTGCGTGCAACAGCAAAATGGTCTGGAGATTTTAACGACATTAGCTTCGGTGACATGGTCAGCGAAGGCCATTTCGTCATTACGCTGGACCCGCGCGATGGCGGCCAGCCTTATCAAGGCATTGTGCTGGTCGAAGGCGACAGCATTGCAGAAATATTACAGAACTACATGCAGCGCTCGGAGCAGATCGATACCCACATGTGGCTTGCCTGTGACGGCAAGAGCGCTGCCGGCATGCTGCTGCAAAAGCTGCCGGATCAGCCCGATGCTGCCGACCCTGATGCATGGAACCGGATCACGACATTGGCCGACACGGTACAGGATGAAGAGCTGCTCACCCTGGCCGCTGTTTCATTGATCAAACGCCTGTTCAACGAAGAAGATGTGCGGCTGTACAAAGAGCAGCTTCTGCAATTCCATTGCAGTTGCTCGCGTGAAAGCGTGGGCAACATGCTGCGCATGCTGGGTGAAGAGGAAGTCGCCGATATCCTGGCCGAACAGCACACCATTGATATTAATTGCGATTTCTGCAATGCGGAATATCACTTTGACCAGATAGATGCCGAGCAGCTATTCGCTAGCGAAATCGTGCTGCCCGGCAACGATGTGCGCCACTAGATAGGCCACAGGCGGCCAGACTCAAACCCGGCTTGCTTTCTGCCGGCTGCGTTCAAACAGGCATACCGCCGTTGCCGCAGCCGCATTGAGCGACTCTACCTGGCCTGCCATCGGAATACTTACCTGGCGGCGGGCGGCGGCAATCACAGCCTCAGTCAATCCCGCTCCTTCATTGCCCACCACAAATGCTGTCGGCTGCGCCAAATCCAGTTCGTATAGCGACTCGCCAGCCAACGTAGTCGCAAGGGTTTGACCTTCAAAATCCTGCAACACCGGCACCAAGTCGGCACGCTCTACAACCGGCACAACAAACTGGGCACCCTGCCCGCCGCGTAATGCCTTGGGTGACCACGCATCGGTACAGCCCGGCGACAGATATACGCCCTCAACGCCTGCCGCAGCAGCCGAACGCAATATGCTGCCGAGATTGCCCGGATCCTGGATATCCTCCAGCAGCAAGAGAAAATCCGGCTTTTCAGGCACGGGCAATTGTGGAATATCTACCAAGGCAAGGATGCCAGTAGGCGTCGCGACTGGGGATAACTCCGCAAACATCAGTGTCGTGAACATCACCGTGGGCACATCCGACAACTCCTGCAACAGCGCCGCCACCTCATAAGTGGATTCTCCCTCGGCGGTAATCAGCAGTTTGGGCAGACCAAACTGCTCGATATACGCCTGCAGCAAATGAACGCCGTCCAGCAGGGTCTCATTGCTTTTCCGGCGTTCGCGGGCATTGTCGGCCAGCCGTTTCAATTGTTTGAACAGGCTGTTATCGCGGGAGGTGATATGTTTAAATGTCATGAGAAATCGCACACAGCTTGAGATGCGGGCCATTTTACCCGATTAAGCAGCAAGCGCCCGCCCCAAAACAGAGGAGAAACCCATGAACGACAAGCAACTGGTCGCCATCCAGGCCGCGCGCCAGGTTCAAGACGGCATGATCGTAGGCCTGGGCACAGGCTCTACCGCCAACTACTTTATCGAGGAACTCGCCCGCCGCCATCGCGAGCAAGGCCTACGCATCACGACAGCCTCCAGCTCGGTGGCCAGCGCACTGCAGGCACAGGAACAAGGACTGCCGCTAGTGGCGCTAGAGCATCTGCGCAAGCTCGACCTCTATGTCGACGGCGCTGATGAAATCACGCCATCGCTGGCTCTGCTCAAAGGCAGGGGTTACGACCTCGTCCGCGAAAAGCTGCTTGCGCGTGCCAGCGACCGCTTTATCGTCCTCGCCGACAAAAGCAAGCTGGTCAGCCACCTGGGCGAGAAATTCCCCATCCCGGTGGAAGTCATGCCATTTGCCTGGCAACTGGTCAAAACCTCGCTGGAAAGCCTGGGCATCACAGTCAGCCTGCGCCAGAATGCCGCCAAGGACGGCTGGGCCATCACCTCATACGGCAGCCTGGTACTCGAACTCCAGCTGCCGAAAGCGCTCAATAGCGGCGAACTCAACCAGTTGCTCAACAATATCCCCGGCATCGTCGAGCACGGTGTATTTGATGAGCTTGCCGATGCAGTGTTTATAGCAGACAACGGACAAGTGGAAGAAATCTGGAAGAACCCATGAGAACCGAATTTATTCTTGAAGCCATCGAGGCAGTGAACAATGCCCTGCTGAACAGCGAAGCCGAGCTGGAATCATTAGACCGGGAAATTGGCGACGGCGACCACTTCATCAACCTCAAGCGCGGCTGTGCAGCCCTGCTCGCCATGCATGACGAACTGGCCCCGCTACCTCCCGCAGATGCATTGCAACGTATCGGCATGAAGCTGCTTTCCACCATCGGCGGCGCATCCGGCCCGCTATTTGCCACATTTTTCACTACCCTGGCCAAGGTTGAAAAGGCAGGCAATATCAGCAGCCTGACCGAAATCGCTGCCGCCTTCAGTGCCAGCGTGGAGGCAATCAAGCAGCGCGGCAAAGCCGGCGCCGGTGAGAAAACCATGCTCGACACCCTGATCCCTGTCGCAGAAACCTTTGGCCGATTGACTGCGGCCAACGCTGCCCCAGTCGAGATATTCGACGCCATCCAGCAAGCAGCGGAAGCAGGCATGCTGTCCACCCGCGACATGATCGCCACCAAGGGCCGCGCCGCCTTCCTCGGCGAGCGCGCTATCGGCCATATCGATCCTGGCGCGCGCAGCAGCCAGATCATCATCCACACCATCGCCGACCTCGCAAAACAACAAATTGGCTGAAGCCAAGGTTTAAATGCCTAAATGTAACGGAGGAGAACATGAAAAAATTCATCAACAACGTCGACGACATCCTAATAGAGAGCCTGAGCGGCTTCGCCGCGGCGCATGCCGACATCGTCAGCCTTAACCTGGAACCGCACTTCCTCACGCGCAAGCAGAAAGCGGAGAACAAGGTCGCTATCATCTCCGGCGGCGGTTCGGGACATGAGCCGCTGCACAGCGGATATATCGGCTACGGCATGCTGGATGCCGCCTGCCCCGGCCATGTGTTTACCTCCCCTTCCCCAGACCAAATGCTGGCGGCAGCCGAAGCCGTCCATGCCGGCAAGGGCGTGCTATTCATCGTCAAGAACTATGCCGGGGATGTGATGAACTTCGAGATGGCAGCCGAAATGCTGCCATTCGAGAATGCCACCGTACTTACCAGCGATGATGTCGCCGTGGAGAATTCCACCTATACCACCGGCCGCCGCGGCGTGGCAGGCACGGTGATTGTCGAAAAGGTCGTGGGCAGCCTGGCCGAGACCGGGGCAGACCTTGCCGCCTGCAAGGCGCTCGGCGACAAGGTCAACAGCCGCACCGCCTCCATGGGCGTCGCTCTCACCAGCTGTACCGTGCCCGCAGCGGGCCGGCCTACCTTCGATATTGGCGACACTGAACTGGAAATGGGCGTCGGCATCCATGGCGAGCCTGGACGCAGGCGCGAAGCGATGAGAAACGCCGATGCCATCGTCGCAGACTTGGTCGCCGCCATCCTGGAAGACCTCAAACCGACGCCGGGCAGCGAAAGCGAAGTGCTACTGCTGGTCAACGGCTTCGCCGCGACCCCGCTCATGGAACTGTACCTGCTCTACAACAGCGCATCCAAGCTGCTGCAAGCGCATGGCCTGGTCATCAGCCGCTCACTGGTGGGCAACTACACCACCGCCCTCGACATGGCAGGCGCCTCCATCACCGTCACCTTGCTTGATGATGAAATCAGGCAGCACTGGGATAGCCCGGTGCATACTGCCGCCTTGCGCTGGCAGTGCTGAAAGATCATTGCCTGAAAATAAAAATGCCGCTGAATGCGGCATTTGTGTTTTGGGTTAGCCATTGTTCATCTAATAAACCATGGCTAGAAAGTGATCATCACAGAAGCAGAGCTCCGAATTGCCTCACCATGATAAACAGCTTCGATATTGTTACCGTCTGGATCTAAAACGAAAGCAGCGTAGTAGCCGGGATGATAAGCACGCTCTCCGGGAGCACCGTTGTCCTTGCCGCCATGCGCGAGCGCGGCCTTGTAAAAGTTATCGACCATAGTTCGATCTTGCGCTTGAAATGCTAGGTGATGGCGACCAGTTAAGGCTCCTAGCGCTGCTGGGCTATCAACGGAAGTCACAAACAATTCATCGGCCCAGAAATAACCGTCACCCGCACCTCCCATCGGTACATTAAGAGAGGCAAAAATAGCAGCATAAAAGGTTTGGCTGGCAGAAAGGTCTTGCACTACTAATTGAATGTGATCAATCAGGCGTCCTCGATGCAGTTCTTGCGTTTCCATAAAATACTCCTAGTAAGAACTTCAGTCTCTCACGCAATGCACATGCATCGCCTGAATTAAACCGCACCGCGAATCGGCGTCGGCTTGAATGAATTGTTAGGCTGATCTAGCCGCATTAATCACCGTTGGTGTTCGTTCGAACTATCAGTTTCCAGCGAATCGCGCCTTGGGCTCTGTCATGCTGGTGGTGGTTCTGGGGAGGAAATGGATCGCCACTATTAGAAGTGATCTCTTTCCTGCAGCCTTGGCATTTGTAGATTCCAGATACCGGAACCTCATCGCCCGGATCATAGATGGTTTTCCACCAAATATTGTTTCCGTTGCTCTGCACTAATGAATTTCCATCGAAATACCAGGCCATCTGTACCTCCTAATCTGGTTGCAATCAACTGCTATCCAGCCATATTAAAGCAGCTTTGTCCCCTTAGGCACTAGCTTATCCGGCACGCACAAAGCCACTGCCCCATTCTCATCATGGAACCCGGTAACCAAGCATTGCGATTGAATCGGGCCGATCTGTTTAGCCGGAAAATTCACGACTGCCACCACTTGCTTGCCGATCAACTCATCAGGCTGGTAATGCACGATAATCTGGGCGCTGGATTTCAGCACGCCGATCTCCGGGCCGAAATCGACATGCAATATGTAGGCAGGCTTGCGGGCTGCGGCGAATATTTCCGCGGAAACCACTTCGCCCACGCGCAACTCCACCTTGAGAAAATCCTCGAAGCTGATTTCGTTCATGGGCTCAGGCCTTCTTCACGAACTCCGATTTCAGCTTCATCGCTCCGATGCCGTCGATCTTGCAGTCGATGTTGTGGTCACTGTCCACCAGGCGGATGTTCTTGACCTTGGTGCCCACCTTGACCACCAACGAAGATCCCTTGACCTTGAGGTCCTTGATCACGGTAATCGTGTCGCCGTCCTGCAGCAGGTTGCCGTTGGCGTCCTTGACGATGAAATCGCTGCCTGCGGCTTCATTACTGTCCGTTGTCCACTCATGCGCACATTCCGGGCAGATCAATAGGCCGCCATCTTGGTAGCTATAGCTAGAACTGCATTGGGGACAATTAGGTAATTCGCTCATTTTTACTCATTTCAAGATTAAACAAAGAAGTTGCATGGCAAGCCCAGACACATCATCGGCTGCCGATTAACCAACATTACAACATGGTTATTATACACTCCCCATCCTGGCATCCCTGATCGGCCTGGCCTATACGCGATCTCCCCCAGCATGAGACCGAAACCAATCAAGGCAATGTCCCTGGCGACACGCCTTACTCATCGCTACCGCGATATGTCAGCCGGCAATAGTAAGGCGAATTTTTCTCATGCTTGAGGAATGCACAGCCGCGCTTGATCTCGTCAATGACCAAGTCGCAGCTATTCGCCGCATTGCAAGGCGGATGCGTCGCGGGGCTGACGTTCTTGCACCAATTCACCAGCATCTCTGCATGCCGTTTGCCTACCTCAGTAGAACAGCTTTTCTCCCCGGCACTGGCTAGAGATGCTTGTAAAACAGAAATGAACATTAACAAGATGATGTAGGGCTTCATAGAATTTTTGCCTCGCAAACTATAAGTGGAATATCTTCAAGATTTCGCATCATTGCAACATCGGCCAACACATATTTTAAATTAACAGCAGTGCACTGGCCGGCTAAACAACACTTCCAAACTTACCGTGATTCCAGAGCAACCGGTTCGCGGGTGTTATACTTCGTCCATTATTTTCAACATCACGCCAGCCTATGCCCAACCGCATTGCAAGATTATGTTTATGTGCATTATCCCTCAGCCCCTTGCCGGCACTTGCCATAGACCAGATCAAACCAGGCCAGTGGGAAACCTCCGTGACGATGCAAGGCCTCCCGGCAATTGCGCCTGAGCAACTGGAACAGTTGAGGCAGTTTGGCATCGAGCTGCCTGTCGGCGGCAATGCGATCGTGACACAGCAATGCATTACCCCTGAACAGGCCAAGCTGAAACAGCCACTGCTGCCACAGACGGAAGATGGCTGTAGCGTGCGAAACTACCAGCACAACGGCAACAAAGTCACCGGGGATGTGAGTTGCAATGGCGCAATCAAGGGCAGTGGCCGCTTCGACATGACCTTGCTTAGCGATAGCGCTTTCCAGGGCAACATCTCCATGCAGGGAACCGCGCAGGGCTTGCCTGTGAACCAGAACTCATCCATCAGCGGCAAGTGGGTCAAGCCCGCTTGCGATACCGATCTCCCAACCTATCAGCCGTAATTCCCAATTCCAAACTTATGCAACTAGAACGTATCCTGCACTCCCAGGGCTTCGGCTCACGTAAAATCTGCCGCAGCCTGATTCGCCATGGCGAGGTAAGTGTGAATGGCGAGGTCCATGATTTCCCGTTCACGGAATTCGATACTGATAATTTTACTTTCACGGTGCGCGGCGAGGATTGGCAGTTCCGCGAAAAAGCCTACCTGATGATCAACAAGCCGGCGCATTACGAATGCTCGCACAAGCCACAGCACCATCCCAGTGTGTTCAGCCTATTGCCTGCGCCATTGCTGGAACGCGGCGTACAGTGCGTGGGCAGGCTGGACGAGGACACCACCGGCCTACTGCTGCTTTCCGACGACGGGCAGTTTATCCACCGTATGAGCTCACCCAAATGGAAAGCACCCAAGGTTTATCAAGTGACAGCCAAACATCCACTGGAAGAGGCACAAGTGCAGGCATTGCTGCAGGGCGTACAACTGCTGGATGAACCTGCGCCAGTGGCAGCACTCGCCGCGGAGGTTGTCAGCGAGCATGTACTGCACCTGACTTTGGCAGAAGGCAAATACCACCAAGTCAAACGTATGCTGGCTGCCGTGAGCAACCGGGTGGAAGCCTTGAAGCGTATCCGCATCGGCAACCTGGACTTGCCGGAAGACCTTGCTGCAGGAGAGTGGCGTTGGCTCGATGCCGAAATGCTGGAGGCAGTGTTACCGGTGCGCCAACCATAAATTCACCTTTGGCTCCTGAATGACTTGCCATTCCTGGCTATTAAATCAGCACAATAGTAGATAAAGATGCCGGTTCAAGTCCGGCATGACAGCTACCAATTTAGCGCTGTGCAATAAAACACCAGCATATACATTGCACAGCTTGCGTGCTTTTGCCGTATAATCTGCGTTCCCTGCGCTTCATCCAATCCGCGCAGCGGTCTTGAATCTTAAAGATACCTTCTTGCTGTCAGCCCAGATTGGAGTTATGTCATCGTAACAGGCCGACAAAAAACCCTTGAATATACTGGAGTTTCAGCTTGTCTTCCGACATAAGCCTTGCGCTTTCCAACATACAATTTTCCGATCTCGGCCTAGCAGAACCCATTTTGCGTGCGATTACCGAGGCCGGCTACACCCACCCCACCCCGATCCAGGCACAAGCGATTCCCCTGGTGCTGAATGGCGGCGACCTGATGGCCGGTGCGCAAACCGGCACCGGCAAGACCGCTGGGTTCACATTGCCCCTGCTTCACCTGTTGCAGAAGAACCCGGTCAAGGCAAAGCCAGGCCAGCCGCGCTGCCTGATCCTGACGCCCACCCGCGAGCTTGCCGCCCAGGTGGAAGAATCCGTGAAGACTTATGGCAAACACCTCAAGCTGAGGTCCATGGTGATGTTCGGCGGCGTGGGCATCAACCCGCAGATCGAGCTCCTGAAGAAGCCCCTGGATATCCTGGTGGCAACACCCGGCCGCCTGTTGGACCATGCCGCGCAAAAGAACATAGACCTTTCCGCAATCGAAATCCTGGTGCTGGACGAGGCAGACCGCATGCTGGACATGGGCTTCATCCGCGATATCAAGCGCGTACTGGCATTATTGCCCAAGGTCAGGCAGAACCTTTTGTTCTCCGCGACCTTCTCCGATGAAATCAAGGAACTTGCAGACGGACTGCTGCACAACCCGGGCTTTGTCGAGGTGGCACGCCGCAATACCACCTCCGAACTGGTGGAGCAGACCGTGCACCTGGTTAGCCAGGGCCACAAGCGCGAGCTCATGGCCCACCTGATCCGCGAGCACGGCTGGAAGCAGGTTCTGATCTTCACCCGCACCAAGCACGGGGCCAACCGCCTTGCGGAAAAGCTCAGCAAGGATGACATAGGCGCTGCAGCCATCCACGGCAACAAGAGCCAGTCTGCCAGAACCAAGGCGCTTGCAGACTTCAAGGATGGCGTCCTGCCGGTGCTGGTGGCGACCGATATTGCCGCACGCGGGCTGGACATTGACCAATTGCCGCAAGTGGTGAACTTTGAACTACCGAATGTGCCGGAAGACTATGTGCACCGCATTGGCCGTACCGGCCGTGCCGGCAGTACCGGTGCTGCCGTCTCCCTGGTGGACGATGAAGAGCTCAAGCTGCTGAAAGGCATCGAGAAGCTCATCAAGCGCGAAATTCCGCGCGTGGAGATACCGGGCAACTTTGTGCCGAGCGAAAAACCTGCGACTGAAAGCCGCCCGCCCCGGCAGCAACCAGGCACACCGCGCCAGGGCAAGAGCAGCAACAAGCCGCAAGGACAGCGTCGCGAACCCAACGCCAATACCGCCGAGCCCCGCACAGGCAACAAACCTCGCCAAGGAAAACCCAGCCAGGCCAAACCACAGCGCGGACAAGGTCAGCAGCCGCAAGGCCAGGGACAGCGCAACAAACCCCAAGGCCAGGCAGAACAAGCCAAGAAGCAACCGGAGAAACTCCTGTCCGAAGCCGCGCGCCACCAGGCCATGCCACAGGTCGGGCTGTTTGTGCCGCCAGCAGCACCCAAGCGCCAATACAATGCCAACCCCGGGCAAAAGCCCAACCGGGGCCGCCGCTAGAGCCTAGCGAGCATGCAGGCGAAAACCGCCGCCCAGCAACTGCTGGAGCAAACCTTCGGCTACAGCGCCTTCCGCGGGCAGCAAGAAGCCATCGTCAACCATGTCGCGGATGGCGGCGATGCCCTGGTGCTGATGCCCACGGGCGGCGGGAAATCTCTCTGCTACCAGATACCCGCTTTGTTGCGGCAAGGCATGGGTATCGTAGTTTCGCCATTGATCGCCCTGATGCAGGATCAGGTAGATGCCTTGCGCCAGCTTGGCGTACGTGCCGCTTTCCTTAATTCCAGCCTGGATAGCGATACTGCGCGTACTATTTACCAGACATTGATGCGCGGCGAACTTGATGTGCTTTATGTCGCGCCTGAGCGGCTGATGACGCCAAACTTTCTCGCCACGCTGCATGAAATCGAGCAACGCTTCGGCATTGCCTTGTTTGCGATTGACGAGGCGCATTGCGTTTCGCAATGGGGGCATGATTTCCGTCCCGAATACCGCCAACTCACGGTATTGCACGAGGAATTCCCCGATGTGCCGCGCATGGCGCTCACCGCCACCGCCGACACGCCCACCCGCAACGAGATTGTCGAACGCCTGGGGTTGGAAAGCGCCCGGCAATTCGTCTCCAGCTTCGACCGGCCGAATATCCGCTACCGTGTGGCGTTGAAGGACAACGCCCGCAGGCAGTTGCTGGTATTCTTGGAAGCCGAGCACCCCAACGATGCCGGCATCATCTATTGCCTTTCGCGGCGTAAGGTGGAAGAGACTGCCGGCTGGCTCAAGGAACAAGGCTGGGATGCATTGCCTTACCACGCCGGCCTCGATGCCGGCATCCGCCAGGCCAACCAGCAGCGATTCTTGCGCGAGGAAGGCATCATCATGGTGGCAACCGTGGCTTTCGGCATGGGCATAGACAAGCCCAATGTCCGCTTTGTCGCCCACCTTGACCTGCCCAAGAGCATGGAAGGCTACTATCAAGAAACCGGCCGCGCAGGCCGTGACGGGCTAGATGCCGATGCCTGGATGGTGTATGGCCTGGGCGATGTCGTGAACATGCGCCAGTTACTGGATGGCAGCAATACCCCGGAAGAAAGAAAACGCCTGGAACGGCAGAAACTCGATGCCCTGCTCGGCTATTGCGAATCTACTGCCTGCCGCCACCAAGCGATATTGCGCTACTTCAGCGAGCAACACCCGGGCGATTGCGGCCAGTGCGACAACTGCCTCAACCCTGTGGACACCTGGAACGGCACAGAAGCCGCCCGCATGGCGCTCTCCTGCGTTTACCGCAGCGGCCAGCGCTTTGGTGCCGGCCATCTCATCGACATCCTGCTCGGCAAGAGCACCGCGCAGATACAGCGTTTCAACCACCACTCGCTTTCCACCTTCGGCATAGGCAAGGCCTTGAGCCAGACGCAATGGAGCAGCGTGTTCCGCCAGCTTGTAGCGGCCGGATTGCTTTCTACGGATATGGAAGGCTATGGCGGCTTGCGCCTCACCGAAGAGGCACGGCCCTTGCTGCGAGGGGAAAGCGAAATCTGGCTAAGGAGCGACCCGCCAGCCGCGCGCACGACAAGCAAGGCCGAACGCGCGGGCCGCAGCCGAGAGGCCTACAAAGAGGTGCAGGACGACCCGCTCTGGCTCGCGCTCAAGGCCAAGCGGCTGGAACTTGCCCGCGAGCAGGAAGTGCCGCCCTATGTGATCTTTCACGACAGCACATTGCTGGAAATCCTCAACCAGAAACCAGTCAGCCTGACGGATATGGGCCGCATCAGCGGCGTAGGCGCAGCCAAGCTGGCCCGCTACGGCGATGCCTTCCTGGAGGTATTGGAAGAGCATGCAAGCTGAACAAGGCCAAACATCATGATACAAATCTGGGTGGATGCTGACGCTTGTCCGGTGGCAGTGAAGGAAATTCTTTTCCGCGCGGCTGACCGTACCGGCATCATGGTGACGCTGGTCGCCAATAAACTGTTGCGCGTGCCGCCGTCGCCTCATATCCGCGCCTTGCAGGTACCCGGCGGCTTTGATGTCGCAGACAGGGAAATCGTGCAAAAGCTGGAGGCTGGCGACTTGGTCATCACGGCAGATATTCCGCTGGCGGCGGAGGTGATTGCCAAGGGAGGCCATGCGCTCAACCCACGCGGGGAGATGTATGACAAAGGTAGTATAGGCGAGCGCCTTGCGATGCGGCATTTCATGGAGGATTTACGCAATAGCGGCGTTGATCTAGGCGGCCCTGCCTCATTCAGCCAATCAGACCGGCAGGCATTTGCGGCTGCACTGGATCGCTTCATTGCACGTCAGGCCGCAGGCACACCCTGAAACGCATTCATTCGAAAGCATATCTCATGAAAAATCCGTGGTTACTGCTGCTGTCATTGTGCCTTATCGCCTGCACGGGAACAGAAACACCCAAAGGCCTGCACCCTGTCACGCACTTCAAGCCCGATCAGTACCTCGGCACCTGGTATGAAATTGCCCGGCTGGATCATTCATTCGAACGTGGATTGCAGCAAGTCACCGCCACCTACAGCAAGCGTGAAGATGGTGGAATCAACGTAGTCAATCGTGGCTACAACCCCAAAAAGCAAAAATGGAAAGAGGCGGAAGGCAAAGCTTATTTTGTTGATGGGCCTGATACGGGCAAGCTCAAGGTATCGTTTTTTGGTCCGTTTTATGGTGCCTACAATATCCTTGTGCTGGATCGCGTCAATTACAACTTCTCGCTAGTGGCTGGCCCTGACCGCGATTACCTTTGGATATTGTCGCGCACACCCGAACTGTCGTATCCGGTCAAGGCTGAATTGATCGCCAGGGCACAAAGCCTGGGATTTGATACGAGCAAGCTGATCTTTGTCGAACACGATACACCTGGCCCGGCCAATTAGCTTTATTCGGCTCATTTCCTGCTGGATCGCCATGATACGAAAGGCAAGGTTATTGTTGCTGAGGACCCAGCACTCCCATCAATTCTTAATGCGCTCCGGGTACATGTTGTAGTCTGTGCCATTGACCGTGATGCGTACTGCTTTGATATGCAGCTTGGAATGGTCCTGTGCCCGGTTGCCCAGAATAACGATCGTATCGCCGACCTTGGCAGTGTCACCGGTAAAACCTGAACGAGAAGTTTGTAAAGGATTGCCCAAATCCACTTGCCACTCTCCCCCGTCGGTGCTTTTTACACGCAGAACCGGGTGAGGCGGTGCCATTGATATCGATTGTATAGTGCCATCAAGTGTGATTTGGTCGCCGTCCGTCCACGCCCAGCCATGGTGTGCATGCGCCAGCGAAATAGCGACTAACAGGCTTGCAGAAGCAAACACCGGTAGAATGACTCGTTGCGTCAGTGTCCTGCAATTAGGTAGTGTCATGATATCCCTCAGCGTTGGATTGAGACGTTAAGCGTTATTCAGCAGTAGATATGCAGGAATTAACAATAGTTCCGTCCCAACCCGTCGGGCAATGACCAGATATCTGTGGATTTTCAAGGCCGTAATTCACATATAGTCAAATAAGCAACCGGGCATAAGCCAATTACCTCATGCCCGGCACCGACCTCGTACCACCAAGCCTTAACCCTTGACGATCAGGCTATTCTTGACTGACTTCACACCCTCTATCGATTTGGCAATTTCACCGGCTTTCTGGATTTGCGCCTTGTTGTTGACGAAACCGCTCAACTGCACCACGCCCTTGTAGGTTTCCACACTGACCTGCAGACCCTTGAAGCCCTCTTCCTTCAGAATATTCGCCTTCACCTTGGCGGTGATGGTGCTGTCATCCACTACGCGGCCTACTTCTTTTTTCTGCTGTGCGGTTTTGTAGTTGCTATATTCCTCTTGGCTTAGCTTGGCATCTTTATTCTGATCGGCAGCATTAAAGCGCTCCTTGGTGTAGAAGCTGTCGCGACTGGCTTCCGTATAGTTAAGGTGCCCATCATTATTCGTGTCCAGCTCATGGAACTGTTTCACATCCGGGCTCTGATTGAGCTCGTCTGAAACGGATACAGCCCAGGCGCTGCCCGCAGTCAGGCCCAATAACAAAGATGTTGCGACAGAAATTGTTTTGATATTGAATGGGTAACGCATATTGCTCTCCTCTTCATGGCTATCGCAAACGGATAGATGTATGGATGGTAATGTCATCCGACAACATCAACCGTCAGCTATCCGCTGGAAATGGTGTCAGAGGCGGCTGACACCCTACCAAGGTCGCATTTTTGCCCCAGTTGAGGTAGAGTCACGCCCGGATTGGCATTAAGCTGTTCTTGTTTCTGGCGTATTTATTCAAGAAGGATGCGTATGAAGCTCTATCCCCGACTCCTCACCGTGTTGCTCCCCTTCACCATGCTGGGCATGACTCAATACGCCCAGGCTTCAGTGGAAGAAGATGGCAGGATATGGCTCAACCTAACCATGGAAGGCACGTTGTCGCAGCAAAACAAGTTGGGCTGGTATATGGAATTGCAGCCACGCTGGAAGGAAGAGGGTCGCGAGCACGACCAGAACATTATCCGCCCGGCAATCAACTACAAACTTTCTGACCGCGCCAGCATCTGGCTCGGCTATGCCGATGTCAGGACACATGGCGCCAGGGGCTCCAACCATGAGCAGCGCTGGTGGCAACAGTTCATGTATACCTTTCCACCCACCGCTAGCGGCATTGTGCTCACCAGCCGCACGCGGCTGGAACAACGCAACTTTGACATTGGTGACGACACAGGCCACCGCGTGCGCCAGCTGGTCCGCGCTATCAAAAAAATCGAGTCGAAAGAGTCACTAAGCTGGCTGGTGTGGAACGAACTTTTCATCAGCCGCAAAACGGACTGGGGCGCATTGAGCGGCTTTGACCAAAACCGTGCCTTTGCGGGAATTGCCTGGCAGGCAGCCTCCAATACGCGGCTGGAGATTGGCTATGTGAACCAGTATGTGCGTGGCAGCACCTTGGACCGCATGCATCATGTGCTATCTACATCATTATTTTTTCGCTTCTAGCCTGTTGCAATAGATTGTCGCAGCCGATCTAAAGCTTGATGGGAATAATCGCAAGCAAATAAAACCCCTGGTTTGGCGCACTGGTAATATCCACGCGCCCACCGATGGCCATGATGCGATTGCGAATGCCGGAAAGACCATGCGTGGTTGATTTTTCCTTGTCGAGATCCACACCCACGCCGTTGTCTTCAATTTCCAGCTTGAGGTAATCCAATGCCTCCACCATGTGTACCGAAACCTTGGTGGCATAGGCATACTTGCTCGCATTGTTGAGGCTTTCCTGTACCACGCGGTAAGCAATCAGGCCAATAGTTTCAGGCAACTCAATGTGCGCATCCGGCAGGATGAGATCCAGCTCCCACTCGTTGCGCTCCGCCATATCCTCGATCAGTGATTTCAGCGCCGGCCAGAAACCAATGGTGGTGATAATCGAAGGATGGAGGTTTTGCACGACCTGCCGCTTGAAGTGTATGCCCTGATTCAGGTAACGCATGGTTTTTTCAAGCTTTTCCACCAGCTCAGGATCCTGATCCTTGATTCTGCGTATTGTCCAGGAAATATCCATCTTGGTGGCGGTAAGAATTGAACCAAGCTCGTCATGCAGGTCGCGCGCCAGCTTCTGCCGCGCACGCTCGACATCGGACTGGTAATCCAACGCCAGTGTCTTCATCATATGGGAGTTGTTGCGGATACGCTCTTCATAAGCCTCACAATCCCTCGCGAGTTGCTGGCGCAAGTGGTCACGGCTATTCATTTCCTGCACCAGTTGACGGATGACCATAATCACGAGCAACAGGAGAATCAAGGCAGAACCGATCACTGCGGTACGCGTAATGGCAATGGTTTGCGCGCGTTTCTTTACCAGCTTCTCTTGCGCTTCATATTGTTGGTCAAGCAAGGTCTGTGAGTACTGCATGAACTTGGCCATTTCTACGATACCCTGATCGAGCCGGGCCAATTGCATTGCCTCTTCCTCCTTGCCTGACTGCAACAACGAGATCGCCAGCTTCATCTCGGCATTCTTGGCCTCCAGGCTGGAATTCAGCGCAATCAACCAGTTTTGCTCCTGCTTGCCCTTCATGGCTACGTTCTGGCTGGTAAACAGGCCTTCAATTTTCTGGATGTGGCGACGCGATGCCTCTATCGCCTGGTCAAAAGCCGCTACCAATTCGGCACGCTGATTCAGTAAGTAGCCGCGCTGGGCACTCTCGGCCTGGTTCAGGCTGGTGCGTAATTGTTGCAAAACGACGATATTGCGCTGCGCCTGATTGATTTGTGCGCTTTGCTGCTCTACCTCCACCAGCCAGGCGTCAGTAAACATCACGGAAATCAATGCCAGCACCATGGAGGCGACCAGGATGGCAAGCACGCGCCCGCCCAGCCGCCTGACCAGGCTATTGCCCCAGGCCGTTATTTTCCCGCCAATTGCCTTTATATCCATTGTTTCTCGATCATTGTGTAAGCCTTTTCTGACAAGGAATTCAGTTCCTGTCTGCTAATTCAGCATTAAGCAACAGCCTACAGTGTAAACCGTGCATTAAACAACCAAGGAGCAGATGATGCTGCATTATTCCGTGATCTTTTTTGTCATAGCCCTGATTGCCGCTTTTTTCGGCTTTAGCGGTATTGCCGCAGGTGCAGCAGAAATCGCCAAAATCTTGTTCTTCGTATTTCTGGTCATTACCATCATTTCACTGGTTGCCGGGATTTTTTACAATCGGCATTGACTAATTCATGGTTCACTGGCCTGGATATACACATAATTTCATCAATAGACAGCATTGGAGCAAAGCATGTTCAGTATCAACAAACAATCCGACATCAAGGAACACGCGGAAGACTTGGCAGAAACCGCGCAGGAAGCATTGAGTGATAGCGCCGAAGCTGGCAAAACCTCTGTCCGCAAATTAGGCCGCAAGCTGGAAAGCAAGGCCCGCGACAGCAAGAAAGAAGCCCTGGCGCTACTTGAAAGCCTAAAGGATGTGCTGGACCCGGATGCGCATGGCAGTGCCACGGAGCACATTATTGAGCAACTCACAGAAAACTTCTCCGAATGGTCCGAGTCCCTGGACAAGGAACTCTCACAAGCACTCAAGACCAGCCGTACCACATCGCGCAAGTGGTTGCGCAAACGCTCCTTGCTGACGCTCTCTTTGGCTGTGGGTGCCGGTGTACTGGTCGGCTACGCCCTGAGCAAGGATGATTAAATCTGCCCATGGCATTAGGTGAGCATACAGGTGGCTTGCAGAACCCGGCAAGCCACCTTAGTATCAATAGTCAAACGTCACATTTGCAAGGATCGTCAGCCTCCATGAAAAAAATATTATTAGTTGATGACCATAAAATTGTCCGCCAAGGCCTGCGTAACCTGATTGAACTCGAATCCGACCTTGAAGTGGCAGGAGAAGCGGCTTCGGGGCTGGAAGCCATCAAGCTGGTCAGAAACCACCAATATGATGCAATTGTCATGGATATCGCCATGCCGGACAAGAATGGCGTTGATACCCTGCATGACCTGCGTCATGTAGCGCCAAATCTGCCGGTGTTGATCCTGAGTGGCTATGGCGAGGAGCAATATGCGCTCAATCTCATGCGTAGCGGCTGCAAGGGCTATTTATCCAAGGATGCAGACTCTGATGAGATCATCAAGGCCATCCGCACCGTCGCAGGTGGCAAGCGCTATATTTCGGCAGAGCTGGCCGAACTCATGACCAATGAATTAAGCAACCCCTCCGAGAAATTGCTGCATGAAACACTCTCCGACCGCGAGTTCCAGGTCTTCTTCAAGCTCGCCAGCGGCTTGAGTGCCACCGAAATTGGCGAAGAGCTTTGCATCAGCGTGAAAACGGTCAGTACCTATCGTACCAGGATCATGGAAAAAATGAGCCTGAAGACCAATGCAGACCTCACTTATTATGCAATCAAGAACCAGTTGATTGCCTAGCACCAATGAAAAGCCCCAGCGTCAGATTATGTAGGAGTAAGGCGGATGGCAACAGGTATCCCCAACAGGATAGAATTCACAAGCAATGGGTAGTTAAGACTATGGATACCATCATGAAAGAGCGTCGCGCTTCTCTCGAGCCGGACCCGAAGACAATGAAAGTATTACTGGTTGAAGATTCATCGCTATTACGTGAAACGCTCATGGACATCCTGTCTGACTGTCCGGGTTTGTCATTTGAGGGCGTTGCATTAAGCCAGGATGAAGCGATTCGGCAGCTACAACACCAGGCGTTTGATCTGTTGCTGGTGGATATTGAACTAGCCCAGGGTAACGGCTTTGAAGTAATCAAGGCAACACAACAGGCCGATTACCCATTTCCCCGGCCTACCTACTTCATCCTCACCAATCATGCCTACCCGCAATACCGCCAGATGGCGAATGAACTAGGCGTAGATCATTTCTTTGACAAATCCATGGACTTTGACCTTGCCATTGAGACTATAGAAGCCCACGCTGCCAAATTTGCCGCATAAGAGATCAGGCAGGGCCTGCACCATCCATCTGTGATGGTGTTTATCTGCTGATCTGTGTCTATTGAAGCGCATGGATCGGCAGTAAGCTAGCGGCTTTGAGCCTGTTGATGATCTTTTCATAGGGTACGTTGTCCCGGCAGGGTAGTCGATGCAAGGCGCAAACCGCAGACGTGCTTATTGCACGGCGAGGATTTGCAACGCAGCAGCGGCTGCGCTGCCGGGGCAACCCGAAGGGCATGGTGTCAAAACGCGCCCGCTCTGCGTTGCAGTCCTTGGCAAGGCAATGGGCATTACCTGCGGACTGCGCCTTGATCGGGCGCGTTTTGACACCATGCGTACCCCATGAAAAGATCATCAACAGGCTCTAAGTTTCAGGCAACGCTCCCGGTTAGGCGTACCTGCAAACCAGGTAATCAAGGAATCAGAACACCGCCATGCCAGACATCTCCGCCCTCGACCTCGCGCGCGTCCAGTTTGCCTTCACCGTCTCCTTCCACATCATCTTTCCATCCATCACGATCGGCCTTGCCAGTTACCTGTTTGTACTGGAAGCCATGTGGCTGAAAACCGGGAGTGAAGTTTACAAGGATCTTTACCATTACTGGCTCAAGATCTTTGGCGTCAATTTCGGCATGGGCGTGGTTTCCGGGCTGGTCATGGCCTACCAGTTCGGCACCAACTGGAGCGGATTTTCTGCCTTCGCAGGCAGCATCACCGGGCCGCTACTGACCTACGAGGTATTGACCGCATTCTTTCTCGAAGCCGGATTCCTTGGCGTCATGATGTTCGGCTGGAGCCGCGTCGGTCCCGGCTTGCACTTGCTTTCCACAGCCATGGTCGCACTCGGCACCCTGATTTCCGCCACCTGGATTCTGGCCTCAAACAGCTGGATGCAAACACCGCAGGGATTTGAGATTGCCGATGGTATTGTCATCCCGACTGACTGGTGGCAAATTATTTTCAATCCATCCTTTCCCTATCGTCTGGTCCATATGAGTATTGCAGCGTTTCTTGCCACGGCGCTCATGGTCGGGGCAGCCGGGGCCTGGCATCTGCTGCGCAGCCAGAACACGCTGGCCGTACGCACCATGCTTTCCATGGCGATGTGGATGTTGTTGATTGTTGCGCCAATCCAGGCTTTGGTCGGGGATTTTCATGGCCTTAACACCTTGAAGCACCAACCTGCCAAAATTGCGGCGATGGAAGGCCACTGGCAGAACCATGAAGGCGAAGGCGTGCCCTTGCTACTGTTCGGCCTGCCTGACATGCAGAAAGAAACCACCCGTTTTGCCGTAGGCATTCCACATTTGGGCAGCCTGATTCTCACCCATAGCTGGGATGGTAAAATTCCGGCACTGAAGGACTTTCCGCCTGAAGACCGTCCCAATGCGAGGATCATCTTCTGGTCGTTCCGCATCATGGTCGGCCTAGGGTTATTGATGATAACGCTTGGTCTCTGGAGCCTTTGGCTGCGCCGCAAAGACCGTTTATATACGCATAAATGGTTCCTGCGCTTTTCCTTGTGGATGGGCCCTGCCGGCGTCGTTGCCATTCTTGCCGGCTGGTTCACCACGGAAGTCGGGCGCCAACCCTGGGTGGTTTATGGCATCATGCGTACCGCGGATGCAGTTTCCAGCCATGATATTGCAACATTGGCAGGCTCTTTGACCCTGTTTGTGCTGGTATACCTGTTTGTGTTCGGCATTGGCATTGGCTATTTGCTGCACCTGATGCGGCTGCCGGTACAGCATGCAGTACCCGAACCTGAAGGCGGCCCGGGCCAATCCAAACAGCCAATGCGGCCCTTGTCTGCGCCGGATGCGCCCTTCTCGCTCGAAGCGCATTTGCCTAACCCTAAGGAATAGTAGTTGATGGAATTCGATTTACCGATGATATGGCTGATGGTCATCCTGTTTGCGATCGCAATGTACGTGATCATGGATGGTTTCGATCTGGGGATAGGCATTCTTTTCCCCTTCGTCAAGGACAGGCATGACCGCGATGTGATGATGAATACAGTAGCGCCAGTCTGGGACGGCAACGAAACCTGGCTGGTACTTGGCGGTGCAGGGCTGATGGCAGCTTTTCCCCTCGCCTATGCCGTGGTGCTAAGCGCGCTCTACCAACCCATCATCCTCATGCTGCTAGGCCTCATCTTCCGTGGCGTTGCATTCGAGTTCCGCTTCAAGGCCCCGGAAAAAGAGCGGCCACTATGGGACAAAGCGTTTATTGGCGGCTCCATCACAACAGCCTTCTTCCAGGGCGTCACGCTGGGCGCCTACATCAATGGCATTGTGCTTGAAGGGCAAACCTTTTCAGGCGGTGCATTCGAATGGATCACCCCGTTCTCGTTGTTTACCGGACTGGGTGTCATGGTCGCCTACGCCCTGCTCGGCAGCACCTGGCTCATCATGAAGACAGAAGACAAACTACAACAACGCATGCTGCAACTGACACGCCCATTGGTCGGGCTGGTAGTGATTGCACTGGCAGGCGTGAGCATCTGGACACCGCTGGCCCACCCCAGCATCGCCGAGCGCTGGTTCAGCCTGCCCAACTTCTATTTTCTTTCCTTAGTGCCGGTATTGGTTGCCATCAGCCTGTATTCCCTCATGCGCGAGCTTAAGTCCGGCTATGACCGGCAGCCTTTCATTGCCGCCCTCATCATTGTCCTGCTGGGTTTGTTTGGCCTGGCCATCAGCATCTGGCCACAAATCATCCCGCCCGGCATCACCATTTGGGAGGCAGCTGCCCCCGCTGCCAGCCTCAAGTTCGCACTGGTCGGCACGCTTGCCATCATCCCGATGATACTGGCTTACACCATCTGGTCCTATCGTGTATTCAGGGGCAAGGTGCGTCACGGCGATGGCTATCACTAAACCGGACAAGCCGCGCGCGATATGGGTAAAACGCGTGCTCTGGCTGGTACTGATCTGGACAGCCAGCGTTGTCGCCATGTTGGCTGCCGCCTACCTCATGCGGCTCTTCATGCAGGCGATCGGCCTGCACTCCTGACCACTCCTCGATTCCGGCTATTGTTGATAGGCTCTATCATTGGCCTGAAGCTTGTGGCGTAACCAGGCAAAAGGCAAAATCACTGGTCTTGCCACTCCATCAACACCGAGGCATCCACCGGCGCCGCACCCACATGTTGCAGATAGTCATCCTGCAACAAGCGCATACGCAAGACATCCCGATAGGAACCATTGGAGAAAAACTCTTCCTTCAAATGGCCTTCCACCTCAAAGCCACAGGTTTCATAAATGTGAATCGCCGCCAGGTTGTCCTTGTCCACCACCAGATATACCTTATGCAGATTCAGCACGCGGAAGGCGTAACCGACGGCAATCCGTGTCGCTGACTTGGCCAGGCCACGCCCTTGAAAATCAGGCGCCACAATAATCTGGAATTCCGCCCGGCGATGGATGTAATCAATCTCCACCAGCTCAACCAGCCCTGCCAGCTCCCCGGTTTCCAGCTGGATAATGAAGCGCCGCTCATTCTGGTCATGGATATGGCGGTCATACAGCGCAACCAGTTCGTCATAAGCTTCATACGGCTCCTCGAACCAGTAGCGCATGATGGTATCGTTGTTGTTGAGCTTGTGTACGAAGTGCAGGTCGTTGCGCTCAAGAGGACGCAGATTGATACGATCAGCAGACATAGTTTTGCTTTGGAAATGGGATAGGTTGATTATAGCGCCATGCCATGACAGGCAACAAAACCCGGACCAGGAACAAAGCGAGCCGGATAAACCTATTCTACCAAGCTGACCGTGAAACCCGATTGCCTCAATCGGGCGATCAAGCCCTGCTCCCCGGGCAAATGCGCCGCCCCTACGGCAACAAACACGGATTGTTGCCTGGCCTCGGCAGCAATGCTCTCCGCCATCTGCACATTACGCGCATCCAATAACTGGACACGCAGCTTGTCCCACAATGCCTTGGGCAAATCATCCCCAGTCATCTGCTCATCCAGCGCCCCGACTCTTTCCAGGTCGCCTGCGAGGTAAGCCTGTATCAACAACTCGAAGTCCGTTTCCTTCTGTTGCTGGGTACGTGCCAACACGCTGCGCAGCATCAACAGCTGTTCATCCAGGCTGATACTCTCCAGCGCAGAGAAATGCGCTTGTACTGACTCAAGCGCTTTTACTCCCTTGCCGGCTCGCTGGGCCTGCAAATAAAGCTGCACGTCCATGGTGTAGGGCGATTGTGAAATGGGTAGGTCAAATACCATGGCCAGCAGCCAGGGCTTCATGCGCAACACCATGCCGCGCTCAATTCCATGGAAATCGGCCAGTTCAAATACCTTTTCCAGCTCCTGCTGATCCAATAGCTTGTCCAGGCTGGTTTCCTGCATGAAATAAGGCGAAACATCGCTGGAAGGTAACACTTCCATCATGAAGAATGCTGCAGAGTCCAAGGCAGCATTCACCGATTCGACCAGCGTAGTCACTCTGGAATCATCCACATGGATAGTGCCGAACAGGTAACTGGCCGGGCCATCATCCAACTGGATTTTCCAGAGCATGCCCTGTCCCGCCGCCATGACCGTGGCCGACCACAGACAACACACGAAAAAAAAGCCCCGCAAGCAAAAACTCGTGAGGCTTCGATAACAATACATGCGAAGTTGTCCTGGCGTTTATGGACGCCCGAGCTTCCTGGCAGGCCTGGGCTTATTCTTATTGCCAGCTATGGGGGCACGCGCGACCGGGCGTGATGCTGCAGGGGCTGCCAACTTTGCGGGGCGGCGGCTGCCATTGGCTTTCACCTGATCCTTGGCAAGGATAGGTTGCCAGGCAGGTACCAGGTGCTTTTTGCCATTACCGATCAAGTCTTCTCGCCCCATCTTTTTCAGGGCTTCGCGCAGCATGGGCCAGTTGTTGGGGTCGTGATAACGGATAAAAGCCTTGTGCAAACGCCGTACGCTGCCGGCCTTGGGGATAGGCACATCCTCGCTGTCATGCGTCACCTTGCGCAAGGGGTTCTTGCCCGAGTGATACATGGCAGTGGCCATTGCCATCGGCGTCGGCGTGAAGGTCTGCACCTGGTCGAGCTTGAAGTCATACTTCTTCAGCCACAATGCCAGGTTGAGCATGTCTTCATCGGTAGTGCCGGGATGGGCCGCAATAAAATAAGGGATGAGATACTGCTCCTTGCCCGCTTCCTTCGAGAATTTCTCGAACATGGCCTTGAACTCGTCGTAGGCGGTCATCGCAGGCTTCATCATCTTGTCAAGCACGTTTGCTTCAGAGTGCTCGGGCGCAATCTTGAGGTAGCCGCCGACGTGATGCTGCACCAGTTCCTTGACGTATTCCGGCGATTTCACCGCCAGGTCGTAACGCAGGCCAGAGCCGATCTGGATGCGCTTGATGCCGGGAATCGCACGTGCCTTGCGGTAAAGCTGGATCAGGTGTGAATGGTCGGTGTTAAGGTTCTCGCAAATGCCCGGGAACACGCAAGAAAGCTTGCGGCAGGATTTTTCGATCACCTCGCTCTTGCAAGCCAGGCGGTACATGTTAGCCGTGGGTCCGCCCAGGTCGGAGATGGTGCCGGTAAACCCTTCAACCTTGTCGCGGACTTCTTCAAGTTCCTTGAGGATAGATGCTTCGGAACGACTCTGAATGATGCGGCCCTCATGCTCGGTAATCGAACAGAAAGTACATCCGCCAAAGCAGCCGCGCATGATATTGACCGAGAAGCGGATCATCTCCCAGGCCGGGATACGCTCTTTTTTATACACAGGATGGGGCGTACGGGCATAGGTCAGGTCATAGACATAGTCCATTTCCTTGGTGGTGAGCGGAATCGGCGGCGGGTTGAGCCATACTTCGCGGTCGCCATGACGCTGCACCAGCACGCGGGCGTTGCCCGGATTAGCCTCGAGGTGCAGCACGCGGGAGGCATGGGCATAAAGCACCGGGTCCTGCACAACCTCCTCATACGCCGGCAGGCGGATGAACTGCCTGCTGCGGTCAGCCTTGGGCTTATTGGGCTTGCGTACAATGGTAATGGCCTGCACGCCTGGCTCGAGGCCGGTATTGGCTGCCGCAGCCGCGGTGGAAGCGCAGGAGGCACCGGTTTTCTCCATGGCTGGCTCCATGGCATAAGGGTCTACGGGCGTTTCTACCTTGCCCGGACGGTCAAGCGCGGTGGAAGAAACTTCCTCCCATCCTTCGGGCAAGGCCTTGCGCAGAAATGCCGTGCCACGGATATCCGTAATCTCGCTCACCAACTCGCCCTTGGCGATGCGGTGGCTGATCTCGACTAAAGCACGCTCGGCGTTGCCGTAAATCAGGATATCAGCCTTGGAATCCACCAGCACCGAACGCCTGACCTTGTCAGACCAGTAGTCGTAATGCGCAATGCGGCGCAAGGAAGCCTCGATGCTGCCGATCACCAGCGGCACGCCTGGGAAGGCTTCACGGCAACGTTGGGAATACACCAGGATGGCACGGTCAGGGCGTTTGCCTGCTATCGCACCAGGGGTATAGGCATCATCAGAACGGATTTTACGATCAGCCGTGTAATGGTTGACCATGGAATCCATATTGCCGGCGGTAATGCCGAAATAGAGGTTGGGCTTGCCCAGCGCGCGGAAAGGATCGGCCGACTGCCAGTCCGGCTGCGCAATAATGCCGACACGGAAGCCTTGTGCCTCAAGCAGGCGACCCACCAACGCCATGCCGAAACTGGGATGATCAATATAGGCGTCGCCAGTGACCAGGATAATGTCGCAGCTATCCCAGCCCAGGCTATCCATTTCCGCACGACTCATGGGTAGAATGGGGGCTGTGCCGAAACGCTTGGCCCAATAAGGCCGGTAAGCGCTTAATAAACGAGGTGGTTCCAGTTGTAATTCCATAGCGTCGGCATTTTACCTTGGAATGCCTGTGTAATGACGGAACCCCGGCAAAATTTTATAAAATCAACTGATAAATCAGGCAATTATTCAATGTCACCCAAACTCATGCATAACACCAGGCAGCACAATATCCGGGGAATATCCATCTTATTCATGGCCATGGCCTTGCCCGCCCATGCCACCAACGGCTTCAACCTGATCGGCTTCGGTGCAGAATCCACCCTGATGGGCGGCGCGGACGTAGCCGTGGCGCGAGACAGCTCGGCAATCAACACCAACCCTGCAGGGCTGGCGCAAATACGCGGCAAGGTGTTCAACGGCTTTGGCAGCGTACTACGTACGCTGGACCTGTCCCATGCCGATCAGTTCGGCAGCGATGAACATGCCTCCAACCGCTATACGCTGCTGGGCGGCGGCGGTTATGCGCAGTCCCTGGACAGCATTCCCTGTGGCGCAGGCGTAGGCAGCTTTGTGCAAGGCGGCGCGGGAGGCGTATTCCGCAACATCAATAATTACCATGGATCACAGGATGATTTCGCGGCCAAGTTCGGCATCGCCAAAATTGGCATAGGCCTAGGCTGCCAAGTCACCGAGCGCCTGGCACTGGGTGCAACCATAGGCATGACTTACGCACGGATCCAGCAATCCTTGTATCGCAGCTCGCAGGACGGCATCAAGTTCGCAGATGCCGACGTCATCCGACCCAATTTCAAGATTGGCCTGCAATATAAGCTTACCCCTGCCCTCACCTTTGGTGCGGCTTACACGGAAAAAACCAAACTGCCGATGTCGGGTGGGTCACTGGACCTGAACATTGGCTCGATTGTGCATTACGACGATGCCAAGCTGGATGGCTTTGCCACGCCACGTGAAGTGGCATTGGGGCTGGCCTGGAAACCGGAAGATGACTGGCTGCTTGCCATCAAGCTCAACTGGATAAACTGGTCGGATGCAATCAACTCGACGAAGCTGACCGCCAAGAATCCGGACAATCCGTTGTTGCCCGCGCTGTCTGTGACAAACCGCATGGACTGGCGTGACCAGGTGGTGGTGGCACTGGGCCTGGCCTATGACCTGAATACAAGGACCACCCTGTATGCAGGTTACAACTATGGCAAGAACCCGATCCCGAGGACGCATACCACGCCCTTCGTCGCCGGGATATTGGAGCATCACTACACCGCAGGTGCGGCTTACAAGCTGAATCAGGAATGGACCTTCACCGGCGGACTGGAATACTCACCCGTGGTCAAGGTCAACTACAACAATCCCGACCTGCCTGTCTTCGGCAATGCCCAGCTCAGGAACGAGGCGCTATTCCTGCACTTCATGCTGAGCCGCCAATGGCAATAACCGGGAGCAGCGGCTATGGCTGACTCTGCTGATCAAGCTCTATGCTGGTGTCAAAGCCAAACAGCTTGCCCACCCAGATAAAAACCACCCAGACCAGCACACCGAACGGCAGGTAGCCAAAGAAGCCCAGGAGAGGCATTTCGGCAAAGATATGGATCACGTTCACATACGGGATGTTGTAGATCCAGTAGTTGGGATTGGTGGCAAGCTCCGGCATGGGATGCGCACTACCGTAATTCCATACTTCCCAGAAAAAGCCGTTGAACAGGGATGCCAGCGCCACCAGCAGCAAGGGCGTCCAGTTGCCTTGCGCCAGTGCGGTGAAAGGGCTCCAGATATTCAGGCGGATCAGGATGCCGGACACGACAGCGAGCGGGCCTATCCATACCACCCAGAACAAAGGGTAAGGCAGGAAGGTCATGAGGAAGATCAGGGCAAAACCGCCCAGGATCAGTAACCAGGCCGGCAGTGCCAGTTTAGGCCCCTGGCTGTAGCGTGTTGCCAGTTTCGGACAGGTCTTGAGCAGGGTGTACCACTCGAAGATCGCCGGCCACACGGTGGTGTAGGCAATCAGGAACAGCGCCACGACTAGGCCATGGGAAAGGCCGGGAATGTGGGTATTGGGGTAATACCAGTTGCCCAGAACGAAATAGTCATAGTACTCAAAGAACAGCCAGCCGAATACCGAGACTAGCGCACTAAGAACAAAGGTTTTGGGCTTGCTCGAGAGCAGTGATACGCCATTGTTGCGCCTGTAGGTCAGGCCGTCCAGCACCAGGATAAAGCCCCACCACATTGGGCTGAACGCGTAATAGACCAGGTCGCCGAATGGCGTTACGCGCGCCCACATCAGCCACCAGAAGAATACGGTCAACACCGCCCCTATCCAGAACCAGGCAGGGAACGGGCGCTTGCTGGGCTGAGGAGCAGGCGCCGCCGTCTTGAAACCGAACCAGCTCGGGAACAGCAGAAAAACGCCAAAGGCAAGCTCAACCAGCGCGATCACGACAAACACCGTGGGATTTAACCCTGGCATGGGCTGGTCATAATCTGGGGGAAACACGCCGAAACCCGGCGGCAAGTGTGTATCAGGATAGGCAAACCATGCAGCAATCAACGGCAAGACCAGGCACAAGAGCACCGGCCACAGCAAAGGCCATTTCTTCATTTCATCCCCTTATTCAATCAAATTGATGTTGTGGTTTTTCTCGGGTACTGCAAAACACCGCGCTGTCGCTCACGTTTGTGGGCGTACATGCGGGTGTCGGCCAGGTACTTCAACACATTACCGTCCTGGCTTTCCATGGCATGGGCAATGCCATAACTCATGCCTGAAAACTCGAAGCCTTGCGTATGCAAGGCCCGCATTGCCGACTGCAAGCGTGCCTCCAGCAGTTGCACATGTCCCTGCGGGCTGGTAATGGCAAACTCATCGCCGCCAATCCGGTGCAATATGCCCACATCCCGGATAGCATCATGCACTGCGCGCGCAAATCCGCACAGGAGTTCATCCCCGCGCTTATGGCCAAAATTGTCGTTATAGTATTTAAGCCCGTCGATATCAATAAAGACCAGCACGCCTTCGGGTGGCAGCATGTCCAACTCCTGATCCAGCGCATAGCGGTTGGGCAGCCCGGTGAGGGCATCGGTATGCGCGATCTGCAAGTGGTGCTGCGATAGGGTCAGGGCATACTCTTTCTCATTGTGCAGCAAGGCGAACTGCCGGGCCAATACCAGGGCCAGCAGCACCATTTCCACCGTCACCGCCAGCATGCCGAAATGCTCGATATAAAATGTCTGCGAGCCATGCACTTGGGTATTGGTAATGGAGTAAGAGCCAATGAGGAAAAAAGCCAGTATCGCCACCAAGTAATACTTGGCGATCAGGTTGCCGCGCCATGCCTTGATACTGCCGGCAACAAGGCCATAGAGCATAATCAGGCCCACCCCGTAACGGTCAAATTCCAGCGACCAGTTAGGCAAGATCAGCGCTGCGGGTATGAACAGCAGCAGTACAACCAATATCCAGCGCCCCAGTTGATAGAGTTTGGAGGTTGGGTATCTGCGCATATCCAGCAGGTAGATCACGAAGAACACGTAAGCGATATTGGAGAACAGGATGGGATAGCTGATCAGGTAGAACCAATGCATGCCGGCAAGATCAGGCAAGATCAGCAAGGCGGTACCGTTATAGAACAGGTTGCCGAAAATGAACAAGGCATACATGTAATCCGTGACCTGCTTGCGCACAAAACCCAGGGCGGCGTAATAGATCATAAGGATCAGCATGGCGCCATAGCAGATCAATACCATGGCGTTGCTGGCCTTGATTGACTGCTGGTATTCCTGCGCAGTGGTGATATAGGGTTCGGGATGGGCAAGGAAGAACGGAGAATTCAGCTCGCTTACCAGTTCATAGCGCCCGGCTGGCAACGCCAGATCGCGACCGTGGCGCAGCATATATGGGTTGACGATGCGAGACTGGATGCCGCCTTCCAGGGTTGCGACTTCATTTCCGGCTGCATCATACACATGGTGCGTAAATCGGCCGATGACGCTTGAATTGCTGAAATCCAGCACATAACGCCCATCCTCGGGCAGATCGAACGCAGCCTTGTAGACAAAGTGGCCGCCAGTGCTGGCAGGACGCGTGACAGGATGGAGCCCAGCGTCTCCGCGCAAGTCGCCAGCCATGACAGGCTCGTCGGCAAGTTGGTACCACTTGCCACCGGTAGCCAAGGGCTCGGCCTGCGCAAAAACCACATGCAGCGCCAGCACGCACATCAATAACCAGCGCATGTGCCTAGCGGCGGCCAAACCACGGGCAAGCATATGTCCACCACCGATGACAGTCATGATGTTCCATGCCAGCAGCACCTATTGACAGGATGAAAGGCGAGCAACATCCTCGCAGCCGCATATGACGGTTGCTGCTGGTATCGGCTGACATCGCGGTCTCAACTTTCATGGCTGAGCATTCTACCCTGCAATCAATTGACTACTAACACTTTTAGTATCGACATACTGGCGCTGAACATGAAGGCGAAAAACCAGCCCACACACCTCCTGCGGCCGGTATATCCAATATTTGATAACACAGGAATCAGGTTGAGACCTTGATGGCATATCGACTCTTCCGCAACACCACCCTCCCCTATCTCATGCCTGATCCTTGACAGCAGGCTGCCAACGACGCAATGTCAGCGCATTAGTCACGACGCTGACCGAACTCAATGCCATCGCCGCACCTGCAACCACCGGGTTCAACAAACCTAAGGCCGCCAGCGGAATTCCCACCAGGTTGTAGATAAACGCCCAGAACAAATTCTGCCTGATCTTGCTGTAGGTCCGGCGCGAGATTTCTATCGTATCGGCCACCAGCACCGGGCCGGACCGCATCAAGGTTACCGCGGAAGTATGCATGGCCACATCCGTGCCGCTGGACATGGCAAAGCCGATATCGGCCGCAGCCAGGGCCGGCGCGTCATTAATCCCATCCCCTATCATGGCGACTACCCTGCCTTGCTCGCGCAACCCGGCAATGACCTGCGCCTTGGTTTCGGGCAGTTGCCCGGCATGCAACTCATCCAGGCCCAACTGCTGACCGATGCGCTGGGCGCTGGCCAGCGTGTCTCCCGTCAACAATAACACTTTGATATCCAGAGCATGCAATTTTTGTACCGCCTGACGCGCATCAGGCTTGAGTTCGTCGCCAAACGACATCACGCCGAGCAACTCCGGCCGCCCGTCTGCATCTTCCGCCGCCAGCCAGGACACGGTATGGCCGTTATTCAACATGGCCTCTGCATCGCCCTGCAGGCCTTCTACAAGCAAGCCGACGTCTTGCATGGCGCGCTGGTTTCCGAGCCATACCCGGCACCCGTCCACCTTCGCCGTCAGGCCTCGGCCCGGCAACACCATAGCCTCAGTTGCCACGCTGAAAGCAATCCCCCGGCTTTGCACATAATCGAGCACGGCAGTAGCCAAGGGGTGGTGGCTGCCACTTTCCAGTGCAGCAGCAAGCCCCAGCAGACGATCCTCATTTCCCAGGGTTGCAAGCACATTGATAAGCCGCGGCTTACCTACCGTCAAGGTGCCGGTCTTGTCGAAAGCCACCATCGTGATACGGTGCGCCAATTCCAGCGCATCAGCATCCTTGATCAGGATGCCGTGACGCGCCGCCACTCCGGTGCCAGCCATGATAGCCGTAGGCGTCGCCAGCCCAAGCGCGCAAGGGCAGGCAATTACCAGCACAGCCACTGCATTGAGCACGGCCTTCTCCCAATTGCCGTCATGCCATACCCAGCCGGCGAAAGTCAACGCGGCAATCACCAGCACCACAGGCACAAACACGGCACTTACCTTGTCCACCAGCCGCTGGATGCCCGGCTTGGCAGCCTGGGCATCCTCCACCATGCGGATGATATGCGACAAGGTAGTCTCAGCGCCTATCGCCGTCGTTTCCACTAACAACACGCCATCCAGGTTCACAGCCCCGCCAGTCACCTTGTCATCAGAAGCTTTCTTGACCGGCACGCTTTCACCAGTCAGCATGGCTTCGTCAAGGTGACTGCTGCCCTCACGTATCAGGCCATCCACCGGCACACGCTCACCCGGGCGTATGACCACCTGATCGCCCACTATGACACTTTCCAGCGGCACGTCCTGCTCCTTGCCGTCACGGCGGATGCGCGCAGTATCTGGCCGCAATGCCTGCAAGGCGCGAATGGCCTCGGTGGTCTGGCGCTTGGCGCGGCTTTCCAGCCACTTGCCGAGCAACACCAGCGTGATCACGGCACTGCTTGCCTCAAAATACAAATGCGGGGATTGCTGCCAGAGCAAATAAATGGAGAGCCCATAAGCCGCGGAGGTGCCGATCGCCACCAGTAAATCCATATTGCCCGAGAGATTGACCGCAGCCTTCCAGCCCGCGCGGTAGAATCGCGCGCCCAGCCAGAACTGCACCGGCGTGGCGAGCAGCCATTGCAACCATCCCGGCAGCATCCAGTGCTGCCCGAACAGCATGCTTGCCATCGGCAATACCAGGGGCAAGGTCAACAATGCAGCCACCACGACCTTCCAGCCATCCTGGGCAGGCTCGGCCAGTCTTGAGGGAGCATCAGGCCTGATCAGACTGGCCTGGTATCCCAGCTTGGCCACAGCCTGTACTACTTGTTGCTCCAGGCCTGTACCATAAGCCTCCACGTGTGCTTTTTCGGTCACAAGATTGACATTGGCAAGTTGCACGCCGGACAGTTTGTTTAAGGATTTTTCTATGCGTCCGGCACATGAGGCACAGGTCATGCCGGTAATGGCGAAATCCAGTTTTTCTAATGGTGCTTGCTTTAACATGGCAAAAATGCCCCCATCAATATCTTATCTAAACAGCCTGAACCCTCCCATCATGGCAGGCTCATACTGCATCTTTCAAACACCCGATAAGGAACTATCCCCGTGCATACCTTCAAAGTAAACGACATGAGCTGCAATCATTGTGTGCAATCCATTACAAAGGCCGCGTTTGCAATTGATCCGCAAGCCGTCGTCAATGTAGATTTGGCGGCCAAGACGGTGAGCATAGAAAGCAGTACCGATGCAGCCGCATTCCGCCATGCCATCAGCGAGGCAGGTTATACGCCGGAATAGTTACTTTGCTTAATGCCCTTCATGGCCCCCAGGCTTCCTGATATGGACCTCGTGTCCATTCCCGGCATCTTCAGGCGCCCTGGTGACTGGGGCATCGCTGCTCCCGACTTCGTGGGCCACGCTGCCTGGAGGGTGCCGGTAATCCCCTGGATCGCTGTAATCTCCCGGCTTCAAACCCGCCCGCACCTTGACTGTCGTAAACATACCGCCCATGTGCATATCACCGAACTGGCCTTTGCCGCTCATCATCGGCAAGGTGTTTTCTGGCAATGGCATGGACATCTCGCCCATTTCCGCCATCCCGCTCTCGCCCATGGGCATGTAATTCGGCAATAGCTGGGTGATCTTGTCCACCAGCCCCTGCTGTTCCACGCCTATCATGGTCGGCACCTGGTGGCCCATGGCATTCATGGTGTGATGGCTCTTGTGGCAATGGAACGCCCAGTCGCCCGGCGCATCGGCGATAAACTCGACTGCGCGCATTTGCCCGACGGCAATATCCGCAGTGACTTCCGGCCAGCGTGCCGCAGGTGGCACCCATCCTCCATCCGTACCCGTTATAACAAACTCATGTCCGTGCAGGTGTATGGGATGGTTGGTCATGCTGAGGTTGCCGACACGGATACGCACCCTTTCGTTCTGTCCTGCCACCATGGGGGCAATCCCTGGGAACACCCGACTGTTGAAGGTCCACAGATTGTGTTCCAGCATGGTGGCAACCTTGGGCGTGTAACTGCCGGGGTCGATGTCGTAGGCATTGATAAGGAAGACATAGTCGCGATCCACGCGCATGAAGTCGGAATTCCTGGGGTGGGTCACCCAGAACCCCATCATGCCCATCGCCATTTGCACCATTTCATCCGCATGCGGGTGGTACATGAACGTGCCCGCACGCTTGGCCTCGACCTCATAGACAAAGGTCTTGCCACTCGGGATCGCAGGCTGGGTCAGGCCGCTCACTCCGTCCATGCCGTTGGGCAGGCGCTGCCCGTGCCAATGCACGCTCGTTGCCTCGGGCAAGCGGTTTGTCACGTAAATACGCACGCGGTCCCCCTCTACCACTTCTATTGTCGGCCCTGGGCTCTGCCCGTTGTAGCCCCACAGATGCGCCTGCATACCGGGCGCAATTTCGCGCACTACTGGCTCCGCCACCAGGTGGAATTCCTTGACGCCGTCCCGCATGCGCCATGGCAGGCTCCAGCCGTTCAGGGTCACGACCGGATGATAAAGCCGGCCATTGGCAGGCATAGGCGGTGCCTGGGTCTCGGCATGCTCCGCACTGACGATTTCCGGCAAGGCAGCCATCGCCACCTTGCTGACCGTGCCCGCGGCAACAGCTGCCGCACCCAGCCTGAAAAAATCCCGGCGATTCAACATCAATCTCCCCTTCCATAGCTATCCAACTCGGCCACGGGCCCCAGGGTCGCCATGGTCAATGTGGCTTCAGCCAGCCAGAAATCGCGCACGGCACTAATGTATTGATTGACGCTGTTGACCTGCATGCGGGCATCGGCCAGCAACTCGAAGGCGCTCAGCAGCATGCCGTTGTAGCGCAACTGGTTCTCTTGCAGGATGCGCTTGCGCAAAGGCACGATCTCATCCTGGAAATGGCGCGCCACTTCATAGCGCACACGGTAGCGTGCATAGGCTGCGCGTATTTCAGATTCCGCATCCACAGTTGCCTGGGCAGTACGTTCCAGTGCCTGTGTGTAGATCGCCTCGGCACGCTTTACGCGTGCACCGCCCCAATCAAACAAGGGCAACTCAAACCCCAGCGTAATGCCCTTTTTATAAGCCTCGCTGCGGCGGCCTTCCAGGACACGGGCCGGCCCGATGTCCAGCACATTGATCAGACGTGTTGTCTTGCTCAGGCCGAGCTGCTTCGCGAGTGCATCCACCTCGACACGCATCGCCTGCAAGTCCAGCCTTTGCGTAAAAGCCTGCTGCTGTACCTGCAACAAGTCATTCTCCTGCGATGGCAGGTCGGGCAAACGCTGCGGCAGGCTGAAGTGCTGGCTATCGGCCAGGCCCAGCACGCGGGAAAGCCGCTCGCGCGTCACTATCTGGTATTCACGTGCGGCAGCATATTCAAGCGCAGCATCCGCATAAAAACTTTGCTCGCGTGCCTGGTCGAGCTTGTTCCAGTTGCCCTGCCGGTTCATGCGCCGCGCCAGCTCCGCCGCGGCTTCCGCAGCCTGCATGACCTGTGCGGCATACAGCGCAGACTGCTCCGCCGCAACCGCCTGAACCCAGGCCTGACGTGCTGTCTGCGCAAGCGCGAGCACCCGCAGGCTGACATCGCGCTTGGTTTGTTCAAAACGGCGCTGCTCAATTGCCTTGGCTTGCGGCATGGTCAACAGCGAAAACACATTGAAGGTGAATGCCTGTTCTATCTTATATTCGCCATCACGACGCGCATACAGCATGGAAAAGCGCGGGTTGGGCAACCGGCCCGCCTGCACCAGGTCGGCCTCGGCAATGCCCAGCTCCGCAAAACTGGCCTGCAGCCCGCGGTTGTTGAGCAAGGCCATTTGCACTGCATCATCAATGCCCAAAGGCTGGCCCAGTAACTCCTCGGTTCGCGCTTGCATAGGCATACCTTCACGCTGCCATGCAATATCCTGCTTAAGGTGACGGCCAGCAATGCTACGCACATCCTCAAAACCACCATCCCGGCTGAAGCTGGCACAACCGCCAAGCATGCCTGCAACTATTGCCAGGCCCAGCAGGCTTGGCCTGAAAACCAATCTGGCCATGATTTACTCCTTGTTGACATGCCCATGTGTGGCATGGTCATGCTGCATGTGCTCATGATGCCCTTCATGCTGAGGCATATCATGGGCACCATGGTCATGGCTCACGCCATGGCCGGCATGCGGATCAGGCTGCGCTGTGGCGTTGCCATGGTCGAACTTGTGGTAGTGGTTGAGCACAGGCTCGTGACCCAAAGTGGTATTGCCTTTAACATCAGGCTCTGCTGCCAGGACAGGCAGAACAAGGCATAGGGAGAAAAAGGCTGAAATAATAATGCTGAATCGCATAATGCTCTCCGTTCATGATTTATTTGGCTTGCATAGCGCAAACGGCCAAGACGAGCGGCGCAAGACCGCAAGGAAATCAAACGGAAAGCGGAATCGGCGGGCGTTGCAATTGCGCCAGGGCGGGCGGGTAATAAATGACAATGCTGGCACTCGCCAATTGATGGTGAGGCAGATAAGGCGAAACTACCTTGAAAGCAAGAGGCAACACGCTGAAGCACGACAGGCAATCATGGCAATTCTTGCAGCTATCGGCCTGCTGGGCAGCTTGGGCATCATGCTGCATATCCCCAGGCATGGCATGGTGCTGATGCACATCAGCCTGCGTGCCAGCCTGGAAGGCTGGCAAATGCAGGCTGGCGCTGGCCGACACCGTATCCGCCAGGAATATGGTCAGCAACAGCATAATAATGACGCGGTAAAAACGCATAGGTGCAACATAGCACAACTGCGACAGGCGGCAAAGCGCCTTCGCACTATGCTAAGCTAGGCGGCTGGAGCATCTGGAATGCAATCTTGCCCTTCACTTTCACCCCTTCAAAGCATATGGCATGAGTCATAGATACTATCGCCTGCCCGGCGGCCTGGTGCGCGCATTGCAGGCGGATACGCCTTTCCCGCCTTTGGAAGATGCCTTGCAGGAGCCAAACGGCTTGATCGCCGTTGGCGGGGAACTGAGCGCGGCACGCCTGCTCAGCGCTTACAGCCGGGGCATATTTCCCTGGTTCAGTGCAGGCGAGCCAGTCTTATGGTGGAGCCCCGACCCGCGCATGGTGTTGTTCCCGGAAGAACTGAAGATATCCAGGTCGTTGGCCAAGCGGATGCGGCGCCAGGATTATGAAATCCGCTTCAATTCAGCTTTTACCGAGGTGATTGCCGCCTGCGCGAATACCCGGCGCGAAGGCCAGGACGGCACCTGGATCACCGATGACATCGTGCAGGGCTATAGCGAACTGCACCGCCTGGGTTATGCCCATAGCGCGGAGACCTGGATCGACGGCAAACTGGCGGGAGGCCTGTATGGCGTTGGCCTGGGACACATGTTTTACGGCGAGTCCATGTTCCACCACGTCACGGATGCCTCCAAGCTGGCCTTCGTGCACATGGTGCAACGCCTCAAGGCCCAGAACTGCGGCATGATAGATTGCCAGATGAAGACCCCGCACCTGGCATCGCTCGGCGCCAGGGAAATTCCGCGGATAGATTTTTCACAACGGCTGCATGAATTGGTACACTACCCTTCATGACCTTGCCCGGCGAACAGCATCTGCAAAAAATCCAGTTCTACGCAACCACTGCGTATTCCTGCGGCTATCTTGCCGACCAGCCGGCGCAGTCGCTGATCGCCACACCCCACCATTTAATTGATGCCCACGCCTATAGCGGCCTGATCCAGCTCGGCTTCCGCCGTAGCGGCAAATTCGCCTACCGTCCGCACTGCGAAACCTGCCACGCCTGCATTCCAGTTCGCCTGCCGGTGGCCGAGTTCCAGCCCAAACGCAGCCAGCGCCGCGCCTGGAAACAACACCAGAACCTATCCGTGGTATTGATGGAGTTGACTTTCTCGGAAGAACATTTCGCGCTTTATTCCGCTTACCAGGTAGCGCGGCATGAAGGTGGCTCCGGCGATCCGGAAACCGCCGAGCAATACCGCAACTTTCTCGTGCAAAGCAATGTGGAAAGCCTGATGGTCGAGTTCCGAGAGAATGGCGTACTTAAAATAGTGAGCGTGATTGATATCGTGCACGACGGCGTTTCTGCGGTCTATACGTTTTATGACGCGGCAGACCAGCATGCGAGCTACGGCACCTACAACATCATGTGGCTGCTGGACTGGTGCAAAAACCTCAACCTGCCCTACCTCTACCTTGGCTACTGGATCAAGGAAAGCCGCAAAATGGCCTACAAGCAGAACTTCCTGCCGCAAGAAGGCTTGATTGATGGTGAATGGCGCCCGATTCACACTGAAGAAGCAGACAAACAAAAATAACTGTGCTGTTTTGGTGAACTAAACCCGGTGTCAGCTTTCTGAAGAATACTCCTTGTCATCTCCCGCAACCGGCGCTTTGTGTTTCTCTGCCTTCACACAAAGCGCCGCGTTTGCTTTTCGTGACCCCAGCCGATCATGGCTGGCATGTTACAATTGCGCTTTTAACTTTGCGCCCTCGAATTCCATCTTGAAAAAACTGCTCGTTTTCGGCGTTGGCCTGATTGGCGGGTCGCTTGCACTTGCGCTCAAAGCCGCACAAACTGGCTGGCATGTGACCGGTATCGGCCGTACAGGCGATAGCCTGCAAGAAGCACTGGCGCTGGGCATTATTGATGAAGCCGCAAGCGACCTGGCAGCCGCGCTCAAGGATGCGGACATTGTCATGATCGCAACGCCAGTCGCTCAGATTGCACCTATTCTGCAGCGCATTGCCCCTTACCTCGAAGACAAGACCGTCATTACCGATGCAGGCAGCACTAAAGCCGATATCGCTGAGCAAGCACAAAATATCCTTGGCAAGGCTGCATCGCGCTTTGTGCCTGGCCACCCGATTGCGGGCGCGGAGAAAAGCGGCCCAGCCGCTGCACAAGCCAACCTCTACCAAAACAGGAATGTGGTACTCACGCCAGGGGAACAGACTGACCCAGCTGCCCTCAATGCAGTGCGCGAATTGTGGCTGAGCACCGGTGCTATTGTGCGTGAAATGAGCGCCAGCAGCCACGACACGATCTTTGCAGCAGTGAGCCATCTGCCGCACCTGCTCGCATTTGCCCTTGTAGACGAATTGGCTGCGCGCCCAGACGCAAACCAGTTCTTTGAATTTGCCGCCAGCGGATTTCGCGACTTCACACGTATCGCGGGCAGCTCCCCGGAAATGTGGCGTGACATCAGCCTTGCCAACCGCACCGCCCTGCTGCAGGAGCTGGATCACTACCAGGCCGCCCTTTCCGGTTTGCGCGAAATCCTGGAACAAGGTGACAGCACAGGGTTGCAGGCTTTGTTTGAACGAGCCAGCCACGCCCGCAACGACTGGGCACGGCAGCAAGCATCCGCGTCGTGGAAAAACTGAATATGGAAACCCTGACCCTGCCTGCCGTACGGCACGCCCATGGCACCGTCAAGCTACCCGGCTCAAAAAGCATCTCCAACCGTACCCTGTTGCTCGCCGCCCTTGCTCAAGGCAGCACCGACATTCATGAATTGCTGGCATCCGACGATACGCAGCGCATGCTGGAAGCCTTGCAGGCACTTGGCGTTGAATTGCAGCAAACCGGCCCCCGCCAATGGCAAGTGCAAGGCACCGGCGGCCAGTTCCCGGTCAGGGAGGCCAAGCTGTTTCTGGGTAATGCCGGCACCGCCTTCCGGCCGTTGACCGCCGCACTAGCCTTGTCACAAGGCGACTACGAGCTCTCAGGCGTTGCGCGCATGCATGAGCGTCCCATCGGCGACCTCGTAGATGCACTCAATGCTGCGGGTGCCGCAATCGAGTATCTAGGCAACCCGGGCTTTCCACCACTGCATATCCGGCCAGGCCAGCTTGATACACAAAACCCTATCCAGGTGCGCGGTAATGTCTCAAGCCAGTTTCTTACCGCAATATTGATGGCACTCCCGCTCACGGGCCAGGAAGCACGGATTGAAGTGGTGGGCAAACTGATCTCCAAGCCGTATATCGAAATCACCCTCAACCTCATGGAGAAGTTCGGGATCAAGGTCTTGCGTGACGGATGGAGCAACTTCACCATTCCTGCACGCAGCATTTACCAAAGTCCTGGCCGCGTACATGTCGAGGGCGATGCCTCTTCCGCCTCCTATTTTCTTGCCTCAGGCGCAATTGGACACGGCCCGGTGAGGGTGGAAGGCGTTGGCCGTAACAGCATTCAAGGCGATGTGCGCTTTGTCGAAGCACTGGAATTGATGGGAGCCGCAGTAACGACCGGAGACAACTGGATAGAGGTCAGTACGCTGCCTGGCAAGCTCAAGGCGCTGGATCTTGATTGTAACCATATCCCGGATGCCGCCATGACGCTTGCCATCCTGGCCCTGTTTGCCGATGGCCCCAGCACCTTGCGCAATATTGCCAGCTGGCGCGTCAAGGAAACCGACCGGCTCGCTGCAATGGCTACAGAGTTAAGGAAAGTCGGCGCTGTTATTGAAGAAGGCAGCGACTATTTGTACATCACGCCTCCCGCCCATCTGACGCCCAATGCCAGTATCGACACCTATGACGATCACCGCATGGCCATGTGCTTCTCGCTGGTAGCGCTAGGAGGCGTGCCTGTAGTCATCAACGACCCGAACTGCGTCGCCAAAACCTTCCCGGATTACTTTGACCGTTTTGCCACGCTGGTGCATCCATAAAGCACCTATTCAAATCTTTAAATGATCGATATGCCAGACTCCACCATTCCCGTGATTGCCATTGACGGCCCCTCTGCATCAGGCAAGGGCACTGTCGCCCAGCGCGTAGCCCGGGAACTGGGCTACCACTACCTTGACTCCGGTGCGATCTACCGTATTGCCGCCCTGGCCGCGCTCAAGCGCGGAATCAGCTGGCAGGACGAGACCACCCTGGCTGAAATGGCAGCACATCTCAATATCCGCTTCTCCGCTGCTGATATTTATCTGGATAACGAAGCCATCACCGAGGCAGTGCGTACTGAAGAGATCAGCCGCGGCGCATCAGAAGTTGCGGTTCATCCTGCACTGCGCCAAGCGTTGCTCAACCTGCAGCAATCCTTCCGCAAGGCACCTGGCCTGGTGGCAGATGGGCGCGATATGGCAACCGTGGTATTCCCGGATGCGCAGACCAAGATATTCCTCACGGCAAGCGCCGAGGTCAGGGCCAAGAGACGCTATAAACAGTTGATGGAAAAAGGAAACCATGCTAATCTCGCGGACATCTTGCAGGATTTGCAAACCCGCGATGCAAGGGATAGTCAAAGATCCGTTGCACCATTGCAAAAAAGCGAGGATGCCAAGCTACTGGAAACCAGCCAGCTTAGCATAGAGCAGGCAGTCAAGGCAGTGCTTGACCACAGCCGCGCCCCTACTAAAGATTAAGTTTGTTTTTTGTAGTACGAGCACCGTGAACTCCACCGGTTCATGGTTTTTTTAATTTAACCCCGCTGCACGGCGGGATTATCTGGATATTTTTATTAATGGCTAACCTTTCAACCACAACCTCCTCCGCGGAAAGCTTTGCAGCCCTGTTCGAGGAAAGCCTGGCCCGCCAGGAAATGCGCTCCGGTGAAGTGATCACCGCTGAAGTTGTCTCTGTCGATGACGACTTTGTTATTGTCAATGCCGGCCTGAAGTCGGAAAGCGTAATCCTCGCTTCCGAGTTCCGCAATGACCGCGGCGAACTCGAAGTGAATGTAGGAGACTTTGTCAAAGTCTGCATCGAATCCCTGGAAGATGGTTATGGTTCTACCAAGCTTTCACGCGAGAAGGCCAAGCGCCTCGCAGCATGGCAAGACCTGGAAGAAGCAATGAACGAATCCCGTATCATCAAGGGCATGGTCAATGGCCGTGTCAAGGGTGGTCTGACCGTGATGGTCAACAGCATCCGCGCCTTCCTGCCAGGTTCACTGGTTGACCTGCGCCCAGTGAAGGACACTACTCCGTTCGAAAACAAGGAATGGGACTTCAAGGTCATCAAGCTTGACCGCAAGCGTAACAACGTTGTGGTTTCCCGCCGTGCCGTCCTGGAAGAAACCATGGGCGCTGATCGCGAAGCCTTGCTTGAGTCCTTGAAAGAAGGCGCAGTGGTCAAGGGTATCGTCAAGAACATTACCGACTACGGTGCATTCGTTGACCTGGGCGGCATTGATGGCCTGCTGCACATCACCGACCTGGCATGGCGCCGCGTCAAGCACCCATCCGAAGTGCTGACCGTTGGTGAAGAAGTTGAAGCTAAGATCCTCAAGTTCGATCAAGAAAAGAACCGCGTTTCCCTGGGCATCAAGCAACTGGGCGACGATCCATGGGTTGCTCTGGGCCGCCGTTACCCTGTCGGCACCCGCCTGTTCGGCAAGGTGACCAACCTCACCGACTACGGCGCATTCGTTGAAATCGAGCCAGGCATTGAAGGCCTGGTACACGTTTCCGAAATGGACTGGACCAACAAGAACGTACACCCTGCCAAGATCGCCCAACTAGGCGACGAAGTAGAAGTCATGATCCTGGAAATCGACGAAGACCGTCGCCGCCTGTCCCTGGGCATGAAGCAATGCCAGGCCAACCCATGGGATGACTTTGCAGCTTCCCACAAGAAGGGTGACAAGGTCAGCGGCCAGATCAAGTCCATCACTGACTTCGGCGTATTCATCGGTTTGCCTGGCGGCATCGACGGCCTGGTTCACCTGTCCGACCTGTCCTGGAACCAGACTGGCGAAGAAGCGATCCGCAACTTCAAGAAGGGTGACGAACTCGAAGCCGTGGTGCTCAGCATCGACGTTGAGAAAGAGCGTATCTCCTTGGGCGTCAAGCAGCTCGACAGCGATCCGTTCAGCGCCTACGCTGCATTGAATGACAAGGGTGCTATCGTCAAGGGTACCGTCAAGTCCATCGAAGCCAAGGGCGCAGTGATTACCCTGGAAAACGAAGTGGAAGGTTACCTGCGCGCTTCCGAAGTTTCCCGTGACAAGGTGGAAGACATCTCTACCGTACTCAAGGAAGGCGAAGAAATCGAAGCCCGCATCACCAATATCGACCGCAAGAACCGCTCCATTACCCTGTCCATCAAGGCGAAGGATCTTGCAGACGAAGCTGATGCACTGCAAAAATTCAGCAATGATGCCGGCTCTGCTGGCACCACCAACCTTGGTGCATTGCTGAAAGCCAAACTTGACGGCAAAAACAACGAGTAAGGTCGTAGCGTCATGACCAAATCGGAGTTGATTGCCAACCTGGCTGCGCGCTTTCCGCAACTGGTCGTCAAGGATGCAGAACTTTCCGTCAAGGCCATTCTTGACTCCATGACGGATAATCTTGCTTCTGGTGAACGCATTGAAATCCGTGGTTTCGGTAGCTTCAGTCTGAACTACCGCCCACCACGCTTAGGCCGCAATCCCAAGACTGGCGAAAAAGTGCAGGTACCTGAGAAATATGTGCCGCACTTCAAGGCAGGCAAGGAATTGCGTGAGCGCGTAGACGTTAGTAGCGATAAGTCCAGCTGACTATAAGTTAGGCTAGAAAAAGCGGCAGTATCTTCATGATACTGCCGCTTTTTTATCTTTTTGCATCAAATCCTGCACGCTTTTGGCGGGGCTTGGGTAAAATCATAGTATGCGTACCTTATACATGATACTCGGTGTTCTACTGTTCATCCTGTTGCTGGGCTTTGCCTTCAAAAATTCAGAGCCTGTAGAACTTGCCTATTACCTCGGCTACTCCTGGAGGGCACCGCTTTCCCTGATGCTGCTCATTACCTTTTTCAGCGGCATCATTGCAGGCATTATCGCTTGCCTGGGTTCGCTGATCAGCCAGCGCCGCAAACTGCTTGCACTGGAAAAGGAAATCAAGAACCTCAAGATAACCAATAACCAGTCAAACAAATAACAAGCATGCGCCTTGTTGCTTCATCCCTAGTAGAACCCCTGCCAACTTAATGTCAGGTCTGGAAATCAATCATGGAATTTGAATACTGGTGGCTACTCGCCCTACCCCTCTTTTTTACACTCGGCTGGCTCGCAGCACGCGTGGACATCAACCAGTTGCTGACAGAATCGACTGCCCTGCCGGCAGCATACTTCAAGGGCCTCAATTTCCTCATCAGCGACCAGCATGACAAGGCGATTGAAGCATTTATCGAAGCGGTACAAGCCAATGCTGACTCCATGGAGCTGCATTTTGCCCTAGGCAGCCTGTTCCGTCGCCGTGGCGAGGTAGACCGCGCCATCCACTTGCACCTCAGCCTGTTGGAACGCAAGGAATTGCCTGACCAGCAAAAACAGGCTGTCATGGCCGAGCTTGCACAGGACTATCTCAAAGCCGGATTATTTGACCGTGCAGAAGAACTCTTTACCTCTCTGCATGACAGCCGCTACAAGCAAACAGCCCTGCGCGCGCTGCTGGAAATCTATATTCGTGAGCGTGAATGGAACAACGCCATCAAGAGTGCGATAGAACTGGAGCGGCTTTCAGGCATCTCCTTCCGCAAGGAAGTGGCGCAATTCCATTGCGAAATTGCTATGAAGGCCATCCTGGAACATGATGCCCACAGCGCACGCCATGCGTTGGACATGGCCATTGAGGCCGACAAGCGCTGCGTGCGCGCCAACATCATGCTGGGGGATCTTGAAGCCGGCACCGGCAACCATAAACAGGCCATTTCATTCTGGAAGCGCGTGGAGTACCAGCAACCGGAATATCTTGGCCTGGTCGCCCCCAAACTGCTCAACAGCTACAAGGCGCTGGGGAAACTCGATGAAGGCATTGCGACTCTCAAAGGCTACCTGCAATCCTACAAACTCGCCTCCATCCTCAACCTGGTGTATGAAACCACCTTGAGCGAGGAAGGTGCTGCCAGTGCGGAACAACTCGCCCGCGAAGAATTGCAACGCAAGCCCAGCCTGCAGACCCTCGACCAGTTCCTGCGCGCGCAATCCATGCTGGAAGTCGGCAACCAGCAGGATGCCCTGCTGATGCAACAGACCGTGCGCTACGCCATTGGCAACCGCAGCGCGCATTATTGCGACCAGTGCGGCTTCCGCGCACGCAACTTCCACTGGCAATGTCCGGCCTGCAACGCCTGGGAATCCCTCTCACCTGAAAGCAAAGAATCCGCTGTATGAATGACCCCAAGATCATCGTCGCCCTTGATTATGCCGATGCCACCAGCGCTTTGGCACTGGCACAGCAGCTCGATCCCACCCTTTGCCGGGTCAAGGTAGGCAAGGAACTCTTTACTACTGCCGGGCCGCAGCTAGTCGAGCAATTGGTAGAGAGAGGTTTTGGCGTATTCCTGGACCTCAAGTTCCACGATATTCCCAATACCGTTGCCAAGGCTTGTGAAGCTGCAAGTAGGCTGGGAGTATGGATGCTGAACGTCCATGCATCCGGTGGCAGCCAAATGATGGAGGCGGCCCGTGAAGGCGTTACCCGTAGCGGCCACTCTCCGCTGCTGATTGCCGTCACCGTGCTGACCAGCATGGACCAAGCCGGCCTGGAACAGCTCGGTATCAATGCCCCGATTGAGCAGCACGTACTTCGCCTCGCCACCCTGGCGCAGCGAGCAGGCCTTGACGGTGTGGTTTGCTCTGCCCAGGAAGCGCCAGTGTTGAGAAAAACACTGGGCAATGGCTTCTACCTGGTTACCCCTGGCATTCGCCCGGCCAATGCCGATCTCGACGATCAATCCCGTGTGGTCACCCCTGCGGATGCCCTTGCCCTGGGCTCCAATTACCTGGTGATCGGCCGTCCCATCACCAAAGCAGCCAATCCGCTTGCAGCCCTGCAGCACATTCAGGAATTTATCCTTGAAAAATAAGGAAAATAGCTTACAGAAAAACTATCCCATCCTCCAATAGCTCATGCTCAGCATGAGGAATATGATGGTCCGACCTGGGAACAACAGGGAGTTCTACCACACTATTTAAGGAGACCATCATGAAGAAATCATTATTGCTTGCAGTCCTGATCTCACTTGGGTTGACATTCAATGCCATGGCAGCAATTGACCTTAATTCAGCCTCAGTCACCGAACTGGAATCCGTCAAGGGCATAGGACCGGCAAAAGCCCAGGCGATTGTTGACTACCGAAAGGCCAATGGCGCGTTCAAGTCAGTGGACGACTTGGGTAACGTTAAGGGGTTTGGCAAGAAAAGCGTAGATAGTTTGCGTAGCGAACTCACCGCAGGCAAGCCTCCAAAAGCAGAGAAAACTGCGGCCAAGGCTGACAAGAAATAAGACATGCGTTCACGTTTCATAAAAACAAAGCCCCTATCCAGGGGCTTTGTTTTTGATGGTTACTTACTTAACCTGCATGCCGGGCTGCGCCCCGCTGTCAGGAGATAGGATAAAAGGCCCGCCCCGCTCGTCGCTGGCAGCCAGCACCATGCCCTCGGACAGGCCGAACTTCATTTTGCGCGGTGCGAGGTTGACCACCATCACAGTCAACCGACCCTTAAGGCTTTCAGGATCATAGGCTGACTTGATACCGGCAAACACCTGGCGCGGCTTTTCCTCGCCAATATCGAGGGTCAGCCTGAGCAGCTTCTCCGCGCCTTCCACATGCTCGGCATTGGCGATGCGAGCAATGCGCAGGTCTACCTTGGCAAAGTCATCAATTGAGATATAGCCGGTTTCTTCCGCTATGGCATCCTGAGACTGCTTTTGCGGCTGGCTTGCCGCTTGAGGTTGCATGGACTCCTTGTTGGCTTCCACCATGGCTTCCACCAGCTTGGGGTCAATACGGGTAATCAGGTGCTGATATGCCTGAATCTCGTGCCCGGCAGGCAATGGACGATCAATATCGCCCCAAGTCAGCGGGCTGATATTGAGGAACGTCTCGATGGACTGCGCCAGTTGGGGCAATATAGGCTTGAGATACAAGGTCAGCAAACGGAACGCTTCCAGTGAAACCGAGCATACTTCATGCAGTGCCGCACTTTTTTCCGGCTGCTTTGCAATTTCCCACGGCGCATTTTCCGCCACATAGGCATTGGCCTTGTCAGCCAGCGCCATGATATCGCGCAAGGCTCGCGCGGTATCACGATTATGGAAACTGTCGCGGATACTATCGGCTGCACTGCGCAACTCCGCAATCACAGCGTTGTTCTCCACTGCAGCCAGTTTTCCGTCAAAACGCTTGGCAATGAACCCAGCGGTACGGCTGGCAATATTGATGTATTTCCCCACTAGGTCGCTATTCACGCGCGCGACAAAATCCTCAAGATTGAGGTCGATATCCTCCATGGTGCCGTTTAGCTTGGCAGCATAGTAATAGCGCAGATATTCAGGATTCTTCACATGGTCAAGATAGCTGCGCGCGGTGATGAAAGTGCCGCGCGACTTGGACATTTTTTCGCCATTGACGGTAAGGAAACCATGGGCAAATATCTGCGTTGGCTGGCGATAACCTGAGAATTTCAATGTTGCCGGCCAGAACAGCGCATGGAAGTAAAGGATGTCCTTGCCGATGAAGTGATAAAGCTCGGCCTGGCTGTCCGCTTTCCAGTATTCGCCGAAATCCAAACCTTCTCGCGTCGCCAGGTTCTTGAAACTCGCCATGTAGCCGATAGGCGCATCCAGCCAGACATAGAAATACTTGCCCGGCGCGTCGGGAATCTCGAAGCCGAAATAAGGCGCGTCGCGCGAAATATCCCAGTCCGAAAGTCCTGAAGCGAACCACTCGCCCATTTTGTTGGCGGCTTCCGGCTGCAGTGTGCCGGAGCGCGTCCATTCCCTGAGGAAGTTCTCGCATTCACTCAGCTTGAAGAAGTAATGCTCGGTTTCCTTGCGCACCGGTGGCGCGCCGGATACGGCTGAATATGGCTCAATCAATTCGGTGGGGCTGTAAGTGGTCCCGCAAGATTCACAGGAATCGCCATATTGGTCCTTGGCATGACACTTCGGGCACTCGCCCTTGATGAAACGGTCGGGCAGGAACATCTGCTTCACCGGGTCAAAATATTGCTCGATCGTGCGTATCGCGATCTTGCCGTTGGACTTGAGTTCTCGGTAAATACGGCTGGAAAGCTCGCGGTTCTCCTCGGAGTTGGTGGAATAGTAATTGTCAAAAGTCACGAGAAAATCGCTGAAATCGGCATAGTGCTCAGCATGAACACGGTTGATCAGTTCTTCCGGTGTGATGCCTTCTTTCTCTGCACGCAGCATGATAGGCGTGCCGTGCGTATCATCGGCACAGACATAATGCACGGTATGCCCTTGCATCTTCTGGAAACGCACCCAGACATCGCTCTGCACATATTCCACCATATGGCCGAGGTGGATGCTGCCATTGGCATACGGCAAGGCGGAAGTGACAAGGATTTTGCGTGGCGCGTTCGAGGACGTATTTCCGGACATAGTGAAAATGATGGGCAACAAGATAATCCTGCATTCTAGCAAACTGCCACGGTTTCACATAAGCAATCCGCATGCGCTAGAATGCCCTTTCCAAGAATCTTGCAGGAAAGCTCCTCATGCCACTTACCGAATCTCAGGTGCAGGATACGCTCCGGGCCGTTATCGATCCCAATACCGGTAAGGATTTTGTCAGCAGCAAGTCCGTCCGCCACATCGCAATCAATGGCAGCCATGTCTCTGTCGACATCGTGCTTGATTACCCGGCACAGAGTATCGTCAGCGAGATCAGGGCATTGGCGGAACAGGCAGTGAAAACCCTGCCGGATGTTGGCAATGTCACGGTCGGCGTCACCAGCCGCATTGTCTCGCACAAAGTGCAGCGAGGCGTGCAACTGCTCCCCAACGTCAAAAACATCATTGCAGTCGCCTCTGGCAAAGGTGGCGTAGGCAAGTCCACCACCGCCGTGAACCTGGCATTGGCACTGGCAGCAGAAGGCGCGCGCGTCGGTATTCTTGATGCAGACATCTACGGCCCCTCGCAGCCACAAATGCTGGGCCTGAGCGGCAAGCCTGAGAGCATTGACGGCAAAAGCATGGAACCGCTGGAACACTACGGCGTCCAGGCCATGTCCATCGGCTTCCTGATCGACGTGGATACTCCCATGGTCTGGCGCGGCCCCATGGTAGTGGGTGCCCTGGAGCAATTATTGCGCGACACCCGCTGGAAGGATCTTGATTATCTCGTGGTTGACCTGCCGCCCGGCACCGGCGACATCCAGCTCACACTAGCGCAAAAAGTGCCGGTGACAGGCGCTATCATCGTCACCACACCACAGGACATCGCCCTGCTGGATGCCCGCAAGGGGCTTAAAATGTTCGAGAAGGTCGGCATTCCCATCCTAGGCATCGTGGAAAACATGAGCACGCATATCTGCTCGCAATGCGGGCATGAGGAACATATCTTCGGTGCAGGTGGGGCTGCCAAAATGTGTGCCGACTACAACACGGAACTACTGGGCAGCCTGCCGCTGGATATCCGTATCCGCGAAGAAACCGACGGCGGCAAACCCACTGTTGTCGCCGACCCGGCTGGGCAGATTGCAGGCATTTACAAAACGATCGCCCGCCGGGCAGCCGTCAAACTTGCAGGCCTGAGTCAGGACTACAGCAGCAAGTTCCCGAACATCGTGATACAAAGCTCCTGATAATCAAAAGCCCACGATTGCCGTGGGCTTTTGATTTAGATATTCACGCCGAATATATAAATATCCACGCCGTTTCTGGGCTTGATCAGGCTAGCAGGGATGGCCTCGCCGCGGCGCCAGCTATCTACCGCTTCCTGCTTGCCGGCGCCAGTCACAAAAAATATCACCTCCCGCGCATGGCTCAAGCGGCCGGCGCTAATGGAAACCCGTTCCGGTGGCGGTTTGGGCGCGTCGAACACCGACACGGCTGGCTGGTTGTCATCCCAGCTGTGTCCAGGGAACAGGCTAGCAGTATGACCATCCTCGCCCAGCCCCAACAGTACCAGGTCAAACTCACCCGCATCCGCCAGAGTCTGGCTATAAGCTTCTGCGGCTTCTACCGGGCCACGCTCGGCAGGAATATCGTGTATTTGCGCAGAAGGAATCGCCACATGCTTGAGCCAGGCCTCATGCGCCATCAAGCTGTTACGCTCCTCATGCTCGGGCGGCAGGCAACGATCATCGCCGTAATACACGTGCCACTTGCTCCAGTCAGTATCTATCTTGGGCAGCAACTGGTAGATGCTCTTGGGTGTGCTGCCTCCTGCAAGCACGATACTGAACTTTCCATGTCCGGCGATCGCATTGCGGGCTGCTTCTTCTATATACTGGACAGCGCTGCTATACAGCGCCTCTTGTGCCGTGAACACCTGCCATCGGCTCACCTGGTTATTGACCACCAGGGATTGTGTTGTATTTTGCATGATATAAAACCTTCACGTTATAATTGTCTGGCTATACGCTGATCTTAATTATCAACTAAGTTCATCTTACCCCAAAAGTCTTACCCAAAAGGAAGATGGCATTCTCCTCATCAAGGAAAAAATTCAATGAAACTTGCAATAATCGGTCTAGGAAAAATGGGTGGCAACATGGCGCGCCGCCTCCTGAAGCACGGTATCGAAGTCGTCGGCTTTGACTTCAATCAAGATGCAGTGAACCAGATATCCCTGACCAACGGTTTGATTCCAGCCCACTCGGTTGAAGATGCCGTTGCCAAGCTCTCGGGCGAACCCCAGAAGATTGTTTGGATCATGCTGCCTAGCGGTGAAATTACTGAAAACCAGATCAAGGATCTGGCTCCCTTGCTCAGCAAGGGTGACATTATTGTCGATGGTGGCAACTCGAATTACAAGCACAGCCAGCGCCGTGGCGCGTGGCTGGCCGAGCAAGGCATATACTTTATCGACTGCGGTACTTCCGGCGGCATCTGGGGCCTGGACAATGGTTACTGCCTGATGTACGGCGGCGCCAAAGAAGCTGCCGACATCATCGAACCAATTGCCAAGGCGCTCACGCATGAAGACCGCGGCTGGGCACACGTCGGACCCATCGGCTCCGGCCACTTCACCAAGATGATACACAACGGCATTGAATACGGCATGATGCAAGCCTTCGCCGAAGGCCTGGATCTGCTCAAGGGCAAGGAAGAGTTTGGCCTGGACCTGGCACAGATTACCGAGCTCTGGCGTCATGGCTCCGTGGTCCGTAGCTGGCTGCTCGACCTGACAGCAGAAGCGCTGGCGCATGACCAGGAACTGTCATCGATTGAACCGTATGTTGCCGACTCAGGCGAAGGCCGCTGGACTGTCGTGGAAGCCGTGGATCAAGGCGTAGCAGCCCCAGTGCTGACCGTGGCATTGCAAGCACGTTTCAGAAGCCAGGATTCCAAAGGCTATAGCTACAAACTGCTTTCCCTGATGCGTAACGCGTTTGGTGGCCACGCAGTCAAGACCAAGCAATAAACCCAGGCCATGCTTAGGCATGGCCTTTTATGATATCAATCTTTTTTTAGAGAACACTGAATGAAAGTCATAGACCCCTGTACCCTTGTCCTATTTGGCGCCAGCGGCAATCTCTCCCGCATCAAGCTCATGCCTGGCCTGTTCCGTCTTGACCAGGCAGGCCGCTTGCCAGAGAACATGGCAATCCTCTCTGTTGGCCGTGGTCAGGTTTCGCGCGAAGATTGGCTTGCCGACATCAAAGGCATGCTGGATGCCAAATTCCCCAAGGGTTATGACCAGGCAGTGTTCAAACGTTTTATCGAACGTCACCATTACCACGCCAACCCGCCTGATGACCCAACTTCATTCACCCGGCTGAAAGAAACTTTATCAAACGAAGCGGTGTTTCCGCAGAACCTGGCCTATTTCCTCTCGGTTCGCCCCTCCGACTTTGCCACCATTGTCGAGCAACTGGCTGGCGTCGGCCTGACCCAGGAAGACAAGTACTGGCGCCGTGTCGTGGTCGAGAAACCATTTGGCACTGACTTGAAGACCGCGCAGGAACTGCAATCCTCGATCACCAAGCATCTCAAGGAAAGCCAGATCTACCGTATCGACCACTACCTTGGCAAATCCGCACTGCAGAACATCATGCTGCAACGCTTTGCCAATACCATCCTCGAACCTTTGTGGAACAAGAATTACATCGACCACGTGCAAATCACCAACACCGAGCAGCTCGGCGTGGGCGAGCGTACCCAGTTCTATGATGCCACCGGTGCCCTGCGCGACATGATCCAGAGCCATGTGCTGCAGACCCTGGCCCTGACTGCCATGGAACAGCCTGCCTCGCTGAGGTCGGACGATATCCGTGCCGAGAAGATCAAGGTGCTGGAAGCCATTCGTCCTATTCCCGTGAACGAACTGGAAAAGAATGCGTTTCGCGCCCAATACGCTGCTGGCGAAGTCAAGGGCGAAAAAGTCCCTGGCTACCTGGAAGAACTTGGCGACAACAGCAGCGTGGTGGAAACCTACGCCGCACTCAAGCTGTTCATCGACAATCCTCGCTGGCAAGGCGTGCCCTTCTACATCCGCACCGCCAAACGCCTGCATGAGGCCGACACGCGGATTTCCATCCGTTTCAAGAAGGCACCATTGCAACTGGGCAACGGTCAGGACCAGAACTGGCTGATCATCGGCATCCAGCCGCGCGAGAGCATCAAGCTGGAAATCCAGTCCAAGATTCCAGGCCTCGATATCGCAACCCGCACGATCGAGCTTGACGGTGCCAATCGCCAGGAAGGCGATGAAACCATCGACGCCTATGAAGCCCTGCTGCTGAACCTGATGGAAGGCGACAACTCGCTTTACCTGCATATCAGCGAAGTGGAAGCGCAATGGCGCCTGGTCGACCCGGTCATCGAAGCCTGGACCAAGGATCGCAAGCCAGTGTTCCAGTACCCCGCAGGCAGCAGCGACCCGGAAGCATCCAAGGTGATTTTCGAACACGAAGATCAATTCTGGCGCTACAGCATCAAGCTGGGTGGCGACAAGCAATAACTCTTTTTGACAACCCGATCAAAGCGCAGTTAACCGGATAGCTGGCAGCAAAAGCCGGTTATCCGCAAACTTCGCTTTTTGTCTTTCTAGCGGAAGAACATTACATGAGCATCAAATCCGACAAGTGGATACGCCGCATGGCCGAGCAGCATGGCATGATTGAGCCATTCGAGCCCAGCCTGATCCGTGAGGTGAACGGCCAGAAGATCGTTTCCTACGGCACATCGAGTTATGGCTACGATATCCGTTGCGCCAATGAATTCAAGGTGTTCACCAATATCAATAGCACTATCGTCGATCCCAAGAACTTCGATCCCAATTCCTTTGTCGAATTCAATAACGATTTCTGCATCATTCCACCAAACTCATTTGCCCTGGCGCGCACCGTGGAATATTTCCGTATCCCGCGCAGCGTATTGACTATCTGCCTGGGCAAATCCACCTATGCCCGCTGCGGCATCATCGTCAATGTCACCCCGTTTGAACCTGAATGGGAAGGCTATGTCACACTGGAATTCAGCAACACAACGCCGTTGCCTGCCAAGATTTATGCAGGTGAAGGCTGCGCCCAGGTGCTGTTCCTGGAGTCTGACGAGGAATGCGAGACATCCTATAAAGACCGTGGCGGCAAATACCAGGGCCAGGTTGGCGTTACCCTGCCAAAGATCTGATCCAGACCCCAAATACTCAATTGCGTCTTTGTCATATCAAGCGCAGTTGAGTATGTTATATTCCGCTTTTTTCAATCCCAAGGCAGCCTTCAGGAGGCCTCATGAAATTCCGCTTTCCCGTCGTCATCATTGACGAAGACTTCCGCTCAGAAAACTCTTCCGGCCTGGGCATCCGCGTGTTGGCCAAAGCCATTGAAAATGAAGGTTTTGAAGTGCTTGGCGTCACCAGCTATGGGGACCTCACCTCGTTTGCGCAACAGCAGAGCCGGGCATCGGCCTTCATATTGTCGATAGACGATGAGGAATTCATCGAGGAGTCGCCGGAAGCACTGGAGAACCTGCGTAATTTCGTGGATGAAATCCGCTTCCGCAATGAGGAAATCCCCATCTTCCTGCATGGTGAAACCCGTACATCGCGTCACATCCCCAACGAGATATTGCGCGAGCTCAACGGCTTCATCCATATGTTCGAGGATACGCCGGAATTCGTGGCCCGCTACATTGTGCGTGAGGCCCGTACCTACCTGGACAGCCTGCCACCGCCCTTCTTCCGCGCCCTGACCCACTATGCCGCAGACGGCTCCTATTCCTGGCATTGCCCGGGACACTCCGGCGGTGTAGCTTTCCTGAAATCGCCCGTGGGTCAGATGTTCCACCAGTTCTTTGGCGAGAACATGCTGCGCGCCGACGTCTGCAATGCAGTAGATGAGCTGGGACAACTGCTCGACCACACCGGCCCTGTAGCAGCCTCTGAACGCAACGCCGCACGCATCTTCAATTGTGACCATCTGTACTTTGTCACCAATGGCACCTCGACCTCGAACAAGATCGTCTGGAATTCCACCGTAGCCCCGGGCGATGTCGTGATCGTCGACCGCAACTGCCACAAGTCGGTGCTGCACTCCATCATCATGACCGGCGCCATCCCGATTTTCCTGATGCCGACGCGCAATCACTTCGGCATCATCGGGCCAATTCCCAAGGAAGAATTCTCCTGGGAGAACATCCAGAAAAAACTGGAAGCCAACCCGTTTATCGGTGACAAGAGCGTCAAGCCCCGCGTACTGACCATCACGCAATCGACTTATGACGGCGTGTTGTACAACGTCGAAGAGATCAAGGAAATGCTGGACGGCAAGATCGACACCCTGCATTTCGACGAAGCATGGCTGCCGCATGCCACCTTCCATGATTTCTATGGCGACTACCATGCCATCGGCGCAGATCGCCCGCGCTGCAAGGAATCCATGATATTTTCAACCCAGTCCACGCACAAGCTGTTGGCTGGCTTGAGCCAGGCTTCGCAAATCCTGGTGCAGGATGCACTGGATATCCAGCTCGACCGCGACCTCTTCAACGAGGCTTATCTCATGCACACGTCCACCAGTCCGCAATACTCGATCATTGCGAGCTGCGACGTCGCTGCTGCCATGATGGAAGCTCCCGGCGGCACAGCCCTGGTGGAAGAATCCATCATGGAAGCCCTGGACTTCCGCCGTGCCATGCGCAAGGTGGACGAGGAATGGGGAGCAGACTGGTGGTTTAAGGTCTGGGGGCCGACTGACCTTTCCGAAGAAGGCATAGAAGAACGCGCAGCCTGGATGCTGAAGGCCGGCGACCGCTGGCATGGGTTTGGCAACCTGGCCGAAGGCTTCAACATGCTGGATCCGATCAAGGCCACCATCATCACGCCAGGCCTGGATGTTGATGGCGCATTCTCTGATGAAATCGGCATTCCCGCCGCCATCGTCACCAAATATCTGGCCGAGCACGGCGTGATTGTAGAGAAAACCGGCCTTTACTCGTTCTTCATCATGTTCACCATCGGCATTACCAAAGGCCGCTGGAACACCATGGTCACGGCACTACAGCAATTCAAGGATGATTACGACAAGAACCAGCCATTGTGGAAGGTATTGCCCGAGTTTGTTGCCAAGCATCCGCGCTATGAGCGCATCGGCCTGCAAGAACTTTGCAAGCATATCCACGCAATCTATGCAGCCAATGATGTGGCACGCCTGACGACAGAAATGTATCTATCCAACATGGTGCCGGCCATGAAACCTACCGATGCATTTGCCAAGGTGGCGCACCGCAAGATAGACCGGGTGCTGATTGATGAGCTGGAAGGCAGGATCACTGCCGTATTGCTGACACCATACCCACCAGGCATTCCCCTGCTGATTCCTGGCGAGCGCTTCAATCAGGTCATCATCAACTACCTGAAATTTGCTCGGGAGTTCAACGAACGCTTCCCAGGCTTTGAGACTGATGTGCATGGCCTGGTAAAAGAAGTGGTAGATGGCAAGGCGCATTACTATGTAGATTGCGTCGCCAATTGATTGATTGACACTAGGCTTCCGGCCTGCAAGGGCCGGAAACCGACTCTCATGCGATTTAGCCTTCAAAAGCAGAAAGGCCAGAGCGCCGCAGACAATTGCTGACGTAGGGCAATGCAACGTTGTTATACGTTCAAATTACATGCTTGCAGGCGAAACCCCGTATCAGCCGCGCTTGCGTTCGTAAGTAATGTAGCTGAAACCCAGCCCTTTGACGCTGACATGGGATTCCCTGCTGACCTCTTGCCATTGAGAAAAATCAATATCCGGAAAGAAGGCATCGCCGGCAAACTCGGCATCAATCTCGGTAAAGTAAAGACGGTTTGCCAGCGCAAGGCCTTCGCGATAAAGCTCGGCCCCGCCAATCAGGAAAGCCTCGCCATCATCCTGTACCAAGGCAGCCGCCTCTTGCAGGCTGTGGACCACCAGGGCGCCGGGCACAGCGTAATCACGGTTCCGCGTCACAATCACCGTGGTGCGGTCCGGCAATAAACGGCTCAGCGACTCATACGTCTTTCGACCCATGATGATATGGTGACCCGTGGTCAGGGCGCGAAAACGCTTGAGATCTTCCGGCAAGTGCCACGGCAAAGTATTGTTGAGGCCAATGACGCGGTTGTGCGCCACGGCAACGATAAGGGAAAGGTTAGTCATAGCGTTATTATACTGGGAGTTTCGGTATCCTAGTTTTGTAGGACAAACACTGTCTGCCCCACAGCAAGGAGATGGTTTAAGATTAAAGTCGGTTTTCCCATAGTTCAATTAAAAGAAATGGAAGACAAGTTTTGCAGATTGCCTACCCAAAATCCTTTCTCAAGCTACTGCTGATTGGCTTTGCCCTTGCGATGTTGCCGCTGCTGTTTGCGTTTGGCAATGCGGCGCTCTATCTCGACCGCCTTGCCACCCAAAGCCGCGATGCGGTCACCCAGGCGGTGCAGGCAACGCGCGCGAGCCGCGCGCTGGTGGAGCAAATCACCTTCATGGAGCGTAGCGCCCGGCAGTATTTCGTGCTGGAAGACGAATTGCTGCTCGACAACTATGAGCGCGCGCATGAGAAATTCACAGACTCATTGCAGGATCTGGACTTGCTGCCCATGACCAGCAAGCAGAAGCGGGCCTTGTTAGCCCTATCCAGCCAGGAACAATCCCTGTTCCAGAGCATCATGCAGCATCCTCAGCAAGCCACTCCGTCCGAGGAAATCGTCGGCCGCTTTGCCGACCTCACCACCCAGGCCCAGGATATCCTGGATGAAAACAACCGTCAGATAGACCGCGAATCCGCCATCCTGGCCGAAACCGCCGAACGCACCCAGCAGATCATGCTCTGGCAGACCCTAACCTTGATTCCGGTGGCATTGCTGGTTGCCCTCATGATCACCTTCCTCGTGGCACAGCCGATACGGCGCATGGATGCTGCCATCCGCCGTCTGGGTGAAGGCGACTATACCGAACCCATCAGCATAGACGGCCCTGGGGACCTGCGCAGCCTGGGTGAACGCCTGGACTGGCTGCGTGCGCAACTGAACGAGCTGGATCAGCAAAAGCAGCGCTTCCTGCGCAATGTGTCGCACGAACTGAAAACACCGCTCACCGCCATCCGCGAAGGCAGCGAACTATTGAGCGACGAGGTTGGCGGCACCCTCACGCCACAACAGCGGGAAATCGCCGGCATCCTGCGCGAAAGCAGCCTGCGACTGCAGAAAATGATAGAAAACCTGTTGAGCTACACTGCCGTGCAGTTCCATGCGCCCCAGCTCAAGCTGGAACCGGTGGCCCTGACCAAGCTTGCCGAGGAAATCCTCGCTGACTATTCACTCACCATTTCCACCAAGCATATTGAAATCCAGCGCGACTTCTTCCCTACCGAAATCATGGCAGATCGGGAGAAAATCCACTCCGTGGTCGACAACCTGGTGTCCAACGCCATCAAATATACATCGCAATCCAGCAGCATACGCATCAGCATCACCCATCAGGCAGGCAATGCCATCATCGAGGTCCACGACGGCGGCCCGGGCGTGATGTCAGCCGACAAGGCCAAGCTGTTCGACCCGTTCTACCGAGGCGATGGCGTCTACGAAAGCCTGGTCAGCGGCAGTGGCCTTGGGCTTTCCATTGCCAAGGAATATGTGGATGCCCACGGCGGTGAAATCATTCTGTTACCTTCGGAACGCGGAGCACATTTCCGCGTATCCCTACCCTTGAAAGCCGCAAACCAATGAATCCAACACTCTTTATCCCCCCCATGCTGGTAGGATTGCTGTTGAGCGCCTGCGCGCACCAGCCCAAACCCACAGTTTCAGCTCCTGCCGCGAGCACTGAGCAGGTACAAAACCCTCCCCCTCACATTGCCGCGCACAAGGAAAATACCTCAGAACACACACCTGGCTTGCTAGAGTTCATTAGCAACTTTTCTGAATTGCCGCTGGATGCACAAAAAAAAGAACTGGCGCAAACCCTGCAAAAAATCAGCATCCACCACGACGAGTTACACCAGAAAACCAAGGCTGCGATCATCTATGCCGTCCCTGGCAGCAAGCTGCGCGATCCGCTCAAGGCACAACCCTTGCTTGAAGAGTTGGCGCGCGAAAAACGGTTGAGCAAGGAAGAAAACGCCATTGTTGCCATCCTTAGGGAGCACGCGGCTGAAACAGGCAAGCTCAACCAGCGTATACGCGAGGAGCAACGGCGTTCCGAGGAAAGCCAGCAAAAAACCAATTCGTTGCAGCAGAAGCTGGATGAACTGAAAAAAATTGAGAGGACCATGATGCAGAAATCGCTGAAGGATCCCAACAGGAGCAGTAGTAAATGACTGAATTAACAAAGAAAATTCTCACGGTTGACGATGACCCCGACATTCTCAAGCTGATGGGCATGCGGCTCCAGGCTGCCGGCTATCAAGTTGTGACAGCAACCAATGCCGAAGAAGCACTGTCGCAAATTGCCATCAGCAGACCCAGCCTTGTCATTACAGATTTGCGCATGCCGGGCATGGATGGCCTGGCCTTGTTCGACGTCATACACAAATCCGACCCGGCCTTGCCCGTGATAATGGTGACAGCGCATGGCTCCATCCCGGAAGCTGTGGATGCCACGCAGCGCGGCGTATTTGGCTTTCTCACCAAGCCATTTGACAGCAAGTCATTGTTGCAGCAAGTTGAGGCCGCATTACGCATCGGCACCGGGTCGCTGCATAACAGCGCCGAGCACGAGGATAATGATTGGCGGAAATCCATCATTACTCGCAGCCCGCAGATGGAAAATTTGCTGGGTCAAGCCAAGCTCATGGCGATCTCCGATGCCAGTGTATTCATCCAAGGCGAAAGCGGCACCGGCAAGGAATTGCTCGCCCGCGCGATCCACCAGGCCAGCCCCCGCCGCGACAAGCCGTTTATTGCCATCAACTGTGGTGCGATTCCAGAAGCCTTATTGGAATCGGAATTGTTTGGTCACAGCAAGGGGGCCTTCACAGGTGCGCTCCGTGACCATAAAGGCCTCTTCCAAACGGCTGATGGCGGTACCTTGCTCCTGGATGAGATTGGCGACATGCCATTACCCTTGCAGGTAAAACTTTTGCGCGCCCTGCAGGAACGAGCCATTCGCCCGGTCGGTTCCAATGCCAGCATCAATATTGATGTACGCGTGATTTCCGCCACTCATCGCAATCTCGCGGAAGAGATGAAAGCGGGCCGTTTCCGTGAGGATCTCTACTATCGCATCAATGTAGTCGGGCTTGAGATTCCCGCCCTCGCAGCCCGGCGTGAAGATATCTCGCTGCTGGCCAATAACTTCCTCAATGAGATTGCCAGCAAATATCGCAAAAAGCTCAACGGCTTTGCCCCCGAGGCTATGGAGCTTCTGATTGCAGCACCATGGCCCGGCAATGTTCGTCAATTGCAAAATATTGTCGAGCAAACGGTAGTGCTCTGTACTACGCCACTGATTCCGGCAACCTTGGTACAAAAAGCGCTACAAGAGGACATTGGCGGCATTGTGCCATTTGAGGTCGCACGCAAGAACTTTGAGCGCGACTACCTGGTTAAGCTGTTAAAGGCAACCAACGGCGGTGTCACACAAGCGGCACGGCTTGCCCAGCGCAACCGCACCGAGTTCTATAAATTATTACAGCGCCATCAACTCACCCCAGCGTTGTTCAAGAACGACAACGCCGCAAATTGACGTCTCCGGCAGGAGACGGGATTATTCTTTTATTTTCATATAGTTAACAAAAACATACCGAATCTGTCTCAGTTTTGAGACAGATTCTCCAGAAAGAAGTCCCTGCAAAAATAAAATAATTAATTGATTTATAAGTGATTTTATAAGTTGGCACACTCTTCGCTATATATCCAGTAAATATTTCGGCTGCAAATACAAAGCAAGATTAAATAGTCGGAGAGTTAGAAAACATGGCATCCAACATTAAGAAAACGCATCCTATGGTTCTGGTCGCTGCAACGGCCTTGACTGTATTCAGCCTGGTGGGTAGCGCCGCCATTACCGGCCTGATCCCTGTGAGCCATACATATCGCCCGGACTTGGCACAAGAATTGATCACTGATCCCAACGCAGCCATGGTGATCAGCAACACGCTCAACCAGGAAATGGACAACCACGTCAGCGACGCTAGGCAAATCAGCATTTCATGTAATGAATGCGGCACCATTGTTTCAATTCGCCCTCTAGAAGAGAGGATGTCGGCTGTGCATAAAGTTGACCAGCAAGCCACTGCCGCAACTTACATTATCAAGGTCAAGATGGGCAATGGCAGCTTTCATACCATTACCCAAGACAGCACACCGCACCACTCAGTAGGCGATATGGTCAAGCTTAGAAGTGGTCGGCTAGTTAACGCATAGAAAGTATCTCCAAGCTCCTCATAGCAGGCCTTTATCCTCCCCGAGAAGGTCTGCTTTTTTTATTCAAAAATAAAGCCCTGCGTTTGCAGGGCTTTATTTTTTAGGGTCGTACAAAAACTCAGGCGGTTGTATTGATGTTCTGCCCCAAATGCGCGGGCAAATTGGCTGCTGCAGGTGCTGAGGGCAAGGCTTCAATCAGTGCTAGGGCATTAGAAGAGCTAATGTCCAACGCTTTTTTCAGAACTGTCATATCCACTTTCTGCTGCAAACTACTGGCAGAAAGCTCTGTCGCAACACTGGCAATTGCATTTATATCCATCATGGCTCCAATCATCAAGTCTTCTTCCATTAACGGCAATGCAGCAATCAAATTAAGCCATAGCTGTGATTTTCATGGAGGGCCGTTGCATGCAATGGATGAATCCAATGGCTCTTAGGATGAAAACATGAAGTCTTTATTAAAATAGCAGGCAAAAAAAACGCCCCCGAAGGAGCGTGTCGACTGTCCGTCCAGTCAAAAATCGATATTATTCCTTACCTATCTGGTAGAACTCTTGGTGAGCTTCCACAATCTTGCCGCTAGTGGCATCAACTTCCACCTTGATTTCCTTGCCATCCTTGGTCTTGATGTCAAACTCGTAGGAAGCCGAGCCATCCTGTTCAATTTCGTATTCTACTTCAATAATTTCGCCAGGGTATGCGGCCAGGGCTGTCTTGCGCGCATCTGCTTCATTTACCTTCAGCTTGGCCTTGAATAATGGATGATCTGCGGAATCAACTTCTTGCTCCACTTCCACTATCTTGCCGGTGTTAGCATCGCATTCTACATCCCAAGCAGTGCCATCGCTAGACTCTATATCAAATTCGTAGACCGGAGTCTTATCTTCCAGCTTGTATTCGACTTTGACCACACTACCCGGCTTGACCTTGAGCGCCGCCTGCAAACAGGTTTCCAGGCTTACTTTTCCCTTGGGAAAAGCGTGATTATCAGCAAAAGCCAGGCTACTGGACATTGCCAAAACCAATGCACTGATACCAAATACTGTTTTTCCCATTCTTAATCTCCATCTAATAGTTATTAATGCGACAAGTATAAATGAATAATTAAAAATCGGGAAAAAATCCCGATATAATTTAGGATAAAGTCACAACCTAACCCTTTCCAACCCTGCCAGTCATTGCCACCTCTGTCATTTGATGTGCGTCAATCGGATGGCTGAACAAATAACCCTGGATAATGTCACTGCCCTGCTCTAGCAGAAACTGCAACTGCGCGTTGGTTTCCACACCCTCCGCCACCACTTCCAGCTTGAGGCTGTGCGCCATTTGGATGGTGGCAGTCGTGATAGCGACATCATCGGCATCCTGTGGAATATCGCGGATAAAGCTGCGATCAATCTTGAGCCGGCTCACCGGGAAGCGCTTAAGATAAGCCATTGATGAATATCCCGTGCCAAAATCATCAATCGCCAAGTGCATGCCCATCGCCTTCAGATCAACCAGGCGGGTAGTAGTGGCTTCCGCATCTTCCATCAACACGGTTTCGGTGATTTCCAACTCAAGCAAGCTCGTATCCATCCCGGTTTGCTCAATGATCCGGGTAACGGTCTGCACCAGACATTCCTGGCGGAACTGGCGGCCGGAGAGATTAACGCTCATGCGTAACGCCAACCCCATCTCCTTCCATTCCATTGCTTGCTTGCAAGCCTCACGCAATACCCATTCGCCGATATGCACAATCAAGCCGGTTTCTTCTGCCACTGGGATAAAATTGCTTGGATTGAGCATGCCGCGTTGGGGATGATTCCAGCGAATCAGCGCCTCCACCCCAACCAGCTTGCGCTCAGGCAAACTGATCTGTGGTTGATAGTAAAGCTCAAACTGCTTGTGCTCCAACGCAACGCGCATTTCACTTTCAAGTATCAGCCGTGTCGAGCTCTTGTGATGCATTTCAGCGGAAAACATCTGGAAATTATTCTTGCCACGGCTCTTGGCATAATACATGGCCGCATCCGCATCCCGCAGCAGATGGGCGGCATCTTCACCATCGTAAGGATAAATGCTCGCGCCTATGCTCACACCGACATAGAAACTGCGGTCATTCAACATAATAGGCTGGGCTAGTGATCGGATAAAACGGTTTGCCATAGCTTCTACGTTCTCAACATCAACAGCTTGGTTCAGGACCATGGCAAACTCGTCCCCGCCTACCCGGTAGATCGTATCGTGCTTGCCCGCAACAGATACAAGACGCTGTGCGACAAGGTACAATAATTTATCGCCGACATCATGACCAAGCGTATCGTTGATGACCTTGAAATCATCAAGATCAAATACCAGTAATGCCAAGGTTCCCCGGCGTTGATGCGCTTCATCCAATAACATCTGGAAGTGCTGATTGAAAGCATGGCGATTGGGAAGGTCTGTGACCGTATCGTAATTGGCCAGAAACCCGGCACGCTCCTCGGCATTGAGCACCGCTCGCTGGAGACGGTTCAACAACAATGCCGCAGCAAACAAGGTCACCAGCATCACCGTCACTGTCGTGCCGATATACCAAAGCAACTGGCGATACAAGCGCTTCATATTGGACCGTATGTACAGGACACCGACCTGCATGCCGCCATACATCACCGGTTGCCATATCTCGCTCTTATGCAAATCAGTCTTGCGCTGCGCCTGTGTCACAACCGGCACTTCAAAGGATTGTGGCAAGCTGCCACGACGCACATACTCAGCAAAACGGCTATGCTGCATGTTGTATAGGGCAGCTGCATCTATTTCCGGCGCCTCTGCCAGACTCGCCAGCACTTCAAACGCGCCTTCCCGCTCACCCACGACCAACGCCTGTGCAATATTACCGGCCATGATGCGCATCTGGATCTGCATGGTAGTGGCCATATTACTTCTAAGCAGCGCGTACTCCATGCTGATCAGGAAAACTGTCGCAATCAGCAGTGCCAGACCGACTGCAACCATATGTGCCATACGCAGCCTAGGTGGCACTGATTTATAAGTGGCAGGAGTCGCCATCACACACTACACGTCCATGAATAAAATGCGCAGGCAGATTGTCGCGGAAAAGAAACGGACAACAATCAACGCCCGCATCGAAACAGCATGAAGGAAAGAAAACCATGGATTGAAACAACGAATTTACACTGCGACAGGCGCCTTGATTGCTGGATGGGACTGATAGTTTTCCAGCGTGAAATCCTCGAAACGGAAGGCGAAAATATCATTCACCTCAGGATTGATCCTCATAACAGGTGACGGATAGGGTTCACGCGACAATTGCTCGTTCACCTGTTCAAGGTGATTGAGGTAGATATGGGCATCGCCCAGCGTATGTACAAACTCCCCGAGCTTGAGCCCGCACACCTGTGCCACCATCATGGTCAGCAAGGCATAGGATGCGATATTGAAAGGAACACCAAGGAAAATATCGGCACTGCGCTGATATAGCTGGCAGGATAACTTGCCATCCGCGACATAGAACTGGAAAAACGCGTGGCAGGGCGGCAGCTTCATCTTGTCCACATCCGCAACATTCCATGCCGATACGATCAGGCGGCGGGAATCAGGATTGCGCTTGATCGAGGCGATCACATCGCTGATCTGGTCGACATGGCCGCCATCAGGCTTGGGCCAGTTGCGCCACTGGTAGCCGTAGACCGGCCCCAGGTTACCTTCGGCATCCGCCCACTCATCCCAGATCGTCACGCCGTTTTCCTTGAGATAGGCAATGTTGGTACTGCCCTGGAGGAACCACAGCAACTCGTGGATGATGGACTTCAGATGCACCTTCTTGGTGGTCAGCAGCGGAAATCCCTGCGCCAGGTCAAAGCGCATCTGGTAGCCGAACACGGACAATGTGCCGGTGCCGGTGCGGTCTTCCTTCTTGTGGCCGTGCTCCAGTACGTGGCGCATCAAGTCGTGATAGACCTTCATAGGTTCTCCCGGGTATCAGATATGGTCAACAATGAACTGCTTGATGGCATCCGCGCTGGAGTGCACCACGTCGAAATGCTGCGGCAACGCTTCCAGGCCTTCCAGGCTGGGCGGACGCTCCGGCTTCTGTCCCAGCGCCTCCACAATCGCATCCTCGAACTTGGCCGGCAATGCGGTCTCAAGCACCAGCATCGGGATCCCGGCCTCACGCTTCTCCAGCGCCACCTTCAAACCATCGGCAGTATGGGTGTCTATCGTGACGCCATAGCGCTCATGCGTGGCCTTGATGGTCTGCATGCGGTTCGCATGGTTGCTGCTGCCGGAGACAAAACCGTAATCCGCCACCTTGTCAAACCAGCCATCCGCCTTGAGATCGAAACTGCCGCCAGCGTCCACCTTGTTCCATAGTTCGCGCACCTTTGCTGCATCACGCCCGACGAGGTCGAACACAAAGCGCTCGAAATTGGAGGCCTTGGAAATATCCATGGAGGGGCTGGAGGTATGGTAGGTATTCGCCGAGCCGCGTGGGCGGTAAACGCCGGTCTTGAAAAATTCGTCCAGCACGTCGTTTTCGTTGGTTGCCACCACCAATTTAGCGATTGGCAAGCCCATCATGCGCGCAATGTGCCCGGCACAGACATTGCCGAAGTTGCCGGAAGGCACGGAAAAGCTTACTTTCTGCGCATTGTCTGTAGTGACGGCGAAATAACCCTTGAAGTAATACACCACCTGCGCCGCAACACGGGCCCAGTTGATAGAATTCACTGCTCCAATCTTGTACTTGGCCTTGAATGCATGGTCGTTGGACACGGCCTTGACGATATCCTGGCAATCGTCAAACACGCCCTTGACCGCGATATTGAAGATATTGTCGTCCTGCAGGCTGAACATCTGCGCGGTCTGGAAGCGGCTCATCTTCTTATGTGGCGACAGCATGAAGACTTTGACGCCCTTTTTGCCGCGCATAGCATATTCAGCAGCTGAGCCAGTATCGCCAGAGGTTGCACCCAGGATATTGGTGATCTCGCCCTTCTGCGCCAGCACATATTCAAACAGATTGCCCAGCAACTGCATGGCGATGTCCTTGAACGCGAGGGTCGGGCCATTGGACAGAGACAACAGGTAAAGGCCTTCTTCCAGTTTCAAAGTCGGCGTAATATCTTCAGCGTTCTGGCCCGGACGGGCATAGGCATAGACATCGGCCCGGTAGGTCTTGTCCACAATCGCGCGCAGGTCAGCGGGAGGAATATCGTCGACCAGGCGTGAAAGGATAGTATAGGCAAGATCGCGGTAATGCATGCCGCGCATCGCCGCCAAATCTTCATCAGTAAAATGCGGATATTGCTCAGGCAGGTACAAACCGCCATCGGGGGCCAGGCCGCCAAGGAGAATGTCACTGAACGAAAGTGCAGGCGCCTGCCCGCGAGTGGAAATATATTTCATTGCACAACCTGATGCAGGCAAACAATATGTCCGACCTGCAACCCTTTCCTCATTATCGGCTTAGTTCTTCCATGCGCAGGCGAGTAACGCTGCCTGAAATGGCAGGCAATGCCTCGATTGCTGCAATGGCATCGTTCATGTTCTTTTCAATGGTCACGTGGGTCAGGATGATGATATCGGCCTGGTCCTCGCCTTCTTGCGGTTCCTTCTGGATCATCGCGTCGATCGAAATCTGGCGGTCGCCCAGGATGCGGGTCACGTCTGCCAGCACGCCCGGCTTGTCCACCGCACGCAAGCGCAGGTAATAGGCGCTGCTCACTTCGCCGATAGCCAGGATCGGCAAATCCACCAGTTGGTCCGGCTGGAACGCAAGATGCGGCACACGCTGGTGAGCGTCTGTCGTATGGGTGCGCGTTACATCGACAAGATCAGCGACGACCGCGCTTGCCGTAGGCTCAGCGCCGGCACCGGCGCCGTAATACAAGGTAGGACCAACCGCATCACCCTTGACCAGCACTGCATTCATCGCACCATTCACATTCGCAATCAGGCGCTTCTCGGGAATCAGCGTCGGGTGCACCCGCAGTTCAACACCCTTATCGGTACGCTTGGTAATGCCCAGCAGCTTGACGCGATAGCCCAACTCTTCCGCATAGCGGATATCAATTGCATCCAGCTTTGTAATGCCTTCCACATAGGCTTTCTCGAACTGCACGGGAATGCCGAATCCAATCGCCGCCAGGATCATCAGTTTGTGCGCAGCATCGATGCCCTCCACGTCGAATGTCGGATCGGCCTCGGCATAGCCCAGGCGCTGCGCTTCCTTGAGCACATCGGCAAACGCCAGCCCTTTCTCACGCATTTCAGAGAGAATGAAGTTGGTGGTGCCGTTGATAATACCGGCAATCCACTCGATACGATTGGCGGCCAGGCCTTCCCGCACTGCCTTGATGATGGGGATGCCGCCCGCCACTGCCGCCTCGAACGCGACGATCACGCCTTTTTTCTGTGCCGCTGCAAAAATCTCATTGCCATGCAGTGCGATCAGCGCCTTGTTGGCAGTGACCACATGCTTGCCGTTTTCAATCGCCTTCAGCACCAGCTCGCGCGCCACGGTATAACCGCCGATTAACTCGACGACGATATCAATTTCGGGGTCGGCCACCACAGCAAAGGCATCATCGGTCACCCCAACCTTGCCGCCGGTGACTTGGCGGGCCAATTCCAGGTTGCGGTCCGCAACGCGTGTAATCTCGATAGGGCGACCCGCACGGCGGGCAATTTCTTCCTGGTTACGGGTAAGGACGGTATAAGTGCCGCCACCGACAGTGCCGATGCCGAGCAGGCCAACATTGATGGGTTTCATTCAGTTTCCAGTTTTCTTGCTTTTCAATTCTAGCGCCAAGCTATATCCCACTTATGCGGGAATATGCTTCTGCTTGGCGTGTGTCTCTTTATTTGCAACCAGCGTGATCGTACTGTGCTGCTTGCGATAATTCTCCAAGAAGCGTGCAATCCGGGTGAATGCCTCGGTAAGGTCATCCACATTGGGCAGGAACACTACGCGGAAATGGTCGGGCGCATGCCAGTTGAAACCGGTACCCTGCACCAGCAATACTTTTTCTTCCAGCAACAGGTCGAGGATGAACTGCTGGTCATCCTGTATCGGGTAAATCTTGGGATCAAGGCGCGGGAACAGGTACAAGCCGGCCTTGGGCTTGACACAGCTCACACCGGGAATTTCAGTGAGCATTTTATAAGCCAGGTCGCGCTGCTTGCACAACCTGCCAGTGGGCGCCACCAGGTCATCAATGCTCTGGTAGCCGCCCAGTGCCGTCTGAATCGCCAACTGGCCCGGCACATTGGCACACAGGCGCATCGAGGCCAGCATATTGAGGCCTTCGATATAGTCGGTAGCATGGCGCTTCTCGCCGGAAATCACCAGCCAGCCAGCACGGTAGCCACAGGTGCGGTAGTTTTTCGACAAGCCATTGAATGTGACAAACAAGACATCTTCCGCCAGCGAGGCAATGGAAGTGTGCGTATTGCCGTCGTAGAGCACCTTGTCATAGATTTCATCGGCAAAAATCACCAGGCCATGGTGGCGTGCGATCTCGATGATGCCTTCCAGCGTTTCTCGTGGATACAAGGCCCCGGTCGGGTTATTAGGATTGATCAGCACAATGCCGCGCGTATTGGCGGTAATCTTGTTCTCGATATCCCTGAGGTCGGGCAGCCAACCCGACTGCTCATCACAGAGGTAGTGACGCGCAGTGCCGCCAGCCAAGGTCACGGCCGCAGTCCACAGGGGATAGTCCGGCATCGGCACCAGAATCTGGTCGCCATTGTTGAGCAAGGCCTGCATGGCCAGCACGATGAGCTCGGAAACACCGTTGCCGATGATGATGTCATCCACCCCCACGCCACGGATATTCTTCTGCTGGGTGTAGTGCATGATCGCCTTGCGCGCCGCGAACAAGCCCTTGGAATCGGTGTAGCCCGAGGCTGAATCCATGTTGCGGATCACGTCCTGCAGGATTTCCTCCGGCGCATCAAACCCAAATGGCGCAGGATTGCCGATATTGAGCTTGATGATGCGGTGCCCCTCCTCTTCCATTTGCCGCGCTCGGTCCAACACCGGGCCGCGAATGTCGTAGCACACGTTGTTGAGCTTGCTGGATTTGGAAAGTGGTTGCATATTACCCGCAATGAGGAGTTCGGAAAATGTGCTATCTTACCTTGAGTTGGCATGCAATTGAAGCGTAACTCCGCAAAGACCTTGTTGATTATTCAATACATCTGCTTATGAAATTACACCTGACCCAGGCTGCGGGCAGCCACCTGATTACCGGCTATGGCGATGGCTGGGTTGAAATCAACCATGCCCGCCATGAACACAGTTTAATCGTGCTGCCTAGCACTCTGCTCCCCGCGTGGCCGGTGGATGATTTTGACAGCCTGGCGCCCGAACACTTCAGTGACTTGCTTGCGCTCAAGCCCGAACTTATCCTGCTGGGCACCGGCAGCAAGCACCGCTTTCTGCACCCTTCCATCAGCGGCGAGCTGATCGCTGCAGGCATCAGCGTGGAATGCATGACAACCGAGGCTGCCTGCCGCACCTATAACATCCTCATGGCAGAAAGCCGCCAGGTGGCGGCAGCATTGATAGTTTAGTAAAAACTCAGTCACAGCAATCGTTTTCATCCATCTGATACTACCAATTAAAACAAAACTGAATCTGTTATAAATACAGCCCCTTCTGCAAAATCGGCATTGCATCATTCACACCAGGAAATGTCATGCAAGCAGAAGCTGTCATCGCCCGCTCCGCGCCGGCACGCAAGGTCATCCCTATCGTGCCCTATTCCGTCAAGGGGCGTTACCGCAATATCAAGTCCCTCATCCTCAATATCGCTTTTGGCGTGTATTTCCTCTTGCCATGGCTGCCTTGGCAGAACGAGGTGGGTCAGGCATTGCTGTTTGATATAGGCAACTCGCGCTTTCATATATTGGGCCTAGTGCTATATCCGCAAGATTTGATGGTACTCATGGGTGTCATGGTGATCGCAGCAAGCCTGCTGTTCATTTCCGCAGCCATGTTCGGGCGGATTTTCTGCGGTTTTTTCTGTTTTCAGACCTTATGGACCGACGCCTTCCGCTTCATTGAAAAATGGATACAGGGCGAGGCCCAGGCAAGAAAACGGCTACAGCAAGCGCCCTGGAGTGCGCGCAAGATTGCCCTGATTGGCAGCACGCATGCATTGTGGCTTTTGCTGTCCTTCGCCACTGCGGTCACATTCACGCTGTATTTTGCCGACGCTGGCACCTTGCTGGCACAAATCTTCGCAGGAAAAGCCGCCATCGCCGCTTATGTCACCGTGTCGGTCTTGACGGCCACGACTTATGTCGCAGCGGGCTTTGCGCGCGAGGATGTCTGCTTCGTCGCCTGCCCTTACGGCAAGTTCCAGGGCGTCATGCAGGATCCGTCCACCGTAACCGTGATCTATGACGAGGCCCGCGGTGAACGGGAACACGGGCGCCAGGCGCCGACCGCCAAGCTCAAGACACCCGAAATCCGGCAAAGCCAGGGGTTCGGCGATTGTATAGATTGCAACTACTGTGTGAACGTCTGCCCCACTGGGGTAGATATCCGCAAGGGATTCCAGATCGGCTGCATTTCATGCGGGCTTTGCGTGGACGCGTGCAACAACATCATGGACAGCCTCAAGCTGCCGCACGGCCTGATACGTTTTGACCGCGATGAGAATATCCAGGAAACCGATACGCGCATGCAGCGTTGGACAAAAGCCAAGCGCGCCGGCTATCTTGCGGTGCTGGTCGCCAGCATTGCATTCACCTGGCATGCCACGAGCACCATCACTCCGTTTACCGCCATTGTGCAGCAGCAACGGCAGCCCTTGGTCACCCAGCTTGCCGACGGCAGCCTGCGCAACCGTTACGAGCTACGCATCACTAACAAATCCGGGGGCACGGAAACCTATCGCATCGAGGCACAAGGTCTGCCGGAAGGCAGCTTCAAGGGCTGGAAGCAAATCACCATTCCTGCCGGCAAATCCTATGCAAGCGACTTCAGCGTATCCTTGCCGCCAGCGTTGGCAACAAGTACCAACAGTTTCATTGTCCGCGTCACGCCGCAAACGCAGCCCGATGCGCCCATGGAATTGCCTATGAGCTACTTCGCAAAATAAACAGCTCAATTACAATTAAGAAGATGTCATCGCGCGCCCATCACATTATTGTGCGAATCCATCCAGCGCCGCGCATGCCGCTGAAATAGGCGTCAACACCATTTTCACCCAACTGAGTGAGTATCTGCATCCGCAGCGGGCTGTCGCCAAGCACGCCCTCGCGTGCACGGCCGAAGAAAGGCTCGTGAGCGTAGACGAACATGTGGTCGTAGCTGCCCTTCTGCTGGCTGCTTACCCAGCCGACGATCTCGCTGGGCATCGCGCCATATAGATCGAGCGAGACGAAGAGCGTGTTGTTGTAGCTGAACGAGTAGGAGGCTCCCGGCCCTGCCGTGACCGTCGGTCCGCTCAGGTCGGGAAAGGTTGCGGACCAGGTGTCAGTGCCGCGGTAAGAGGAGGGCCCGAGCAAGGGATCAATGCCTACGGTAGTGCTCTCAGCACGCACGTCGTGATTGCCGCGCGTCAGGTAAAGAGGAACGCCAGCATCGGTCAGCGGCTTCGCGGTCTGCTTCCAGACATCGAATTCAGCCGCCGTGCCGTCCTCGGTCAGGTCGCCGATGGAAATGAGCAGGTCGATGTTGTGGTTGTTCACGAAGCGGTCCACCACCGGCTGCATCAACCTGACGGATACACCACGCGGATCGCTGGCACCCTGGGTGTCGGTAAGGAGACCGAAAGACCAGCGGGCAGGAACCGAGCTGGCGGCGGATGCTGCAAACACTGGCTGCACGCCGAGTGCAATCCCGATACAGGCAGCGAGGACAAAATGATTTCTAACAACGGACTTCAGCTTCATTGCAATCCCCTATTGAAAATGAGTGAAAATAAGTAACGCGAGTCTCGCCACCGGCCATGACCTCAGTATGAATGGGGGACTAGTGACACAGTTTCGGTTGCAGCCGTCTTCCGTTACATCAGGAAATTGAGATCGCGCAATAACCTCTGAGCCCGTTCCCGATCTTCCAAAGTACATGCGTTCATGGACAAAAAAAGCCCGGCATGGAAGGTGGCCGGGCGGAAGGGACTCAGACATTACTCAGTGGAGATGAGCCAGAATGAGTCGAGGAGATGATTCATCAATACATCAGGTTTACTGCAATGTCCTCCTAGAGACTGAAGACATTCATTGCACCGCCGCCAGGCGCGGCGTTCCAATCCTTGAGTTCCTTGTAGCCGCCAGCAGCACCCAAGCCCGCAGTTTCTTCTTCCAGGCCCAGGTTCATCGCTACACCGGCCCAGCCGCCAATGCCGGAGAGCACGCCGACATACTGCTTGCCTTTATGGGTGTAGGTAATGGCGTTGCCGACAACCCCGGAGCCCACCTGTGCCTTCCATAGCTCCTTGCCGGTCTTGGCGTCCAGTGCCTTGAACCAGCGGTCCAGCGTGCCGTAGAACACCAGGTCGGAACCTGTGGCGAGCGCGCCGCCCCAGGCGGAGAATTTCTCTTTGTTGTACCAGGCCGCCTTGCCCTTGAGGCCGTCCCAGGCCATGAAGCCGCCCATTACGCCATCCGGGCCGGCAAACATGGTCAAGGTCGCGCCCACCCAGGGCTGACCGGCGATATACTTGGACTCGGTCGGCTCGTAGGTCATGCACACGTGGTTGAGCGGCACATAGAACATCTTGGTGCGCGGCGAGAATGCGGCGGGCTGTTCATCCTTGACGCCCAATGCGGAAGGACAAATGCCTTGCGCGTTGTAATCCTGGTGGGTGGAGTACTTGGGATCCTTGTTCGGAATGCCGGTCTTGAGGTCGATCGATGTCGCCCAGTTGACGAACGGATGCATTTTCTCGGTCACCAGTAGGCTGCCGTTGGTACGGTCGAAGGTATAACCGAAACCGTTGCGGTCGAAATGGGTGGCGAGCTTTTTGCCATCGGCATCCCAGAGGATGATTTCGTTCATGCCGTCGTAATCCCACTCGTCATGCGGCGTCATCTGGTAACCCCAGCGCGCGAAGCCGGTGTCTACATCGCGAGCGAAGATGGTCATCGACCACTTGTTGTCGCCAGGACGCACATCCGGGTTCCAGGTGCCGGGGTTGCCGGTACCGTAATACATCAGGTTGAGCGCCGGGTCATAGGAATACCAGCCCCAGGTCGGGCCGCCGCCATGTTCCCAGCCGTTCTTCACAGCTTGCGGCTTGAGCCAGGTCTTGATGCCCAGCTCGGTTTCCGGGAACTTGAGCTTTTCCTTGGGCAGCGCCTTGAAGGAACCGCCTTCCTTGTTGCCTCCGTTGACATCCTCATAAAGCGACAAGGCGCTGTAGTGCGGGTTTTCCTTGTTGAAATCCTTGCCGATCAGCGCATCCGCGTCTGAACCGGTGCTGTAGGCGCGCCAGATCAGGCTGCCATCCTTAATATTATAGGCAGTGATATAGCAGCGCACGCCATATTCGCCGCCCGAACAGCCGGTAACGACCTTGTCCTTGATCACGTGCGGCGCATTGGTGGTGGAGGCGCCCTCTTTGGTGTCGACCACTTTCACGTCCCAGATCTTCTTGCCGGTCTTGGCATCGAGCGCGACGAGGATGCCATCGTTCTGCTGCAGGAAAATCTTGCTATCGCCAAAGCTCAGGCCACGGTTGACATTGTCACAGCACAGCAGCGCCTGTACCGATGGATCCTGCTTCGGGAAATAAGACCAGAGAATCTTCTGGTTGTTGTTTAAGTCCAGCGCGTACACATTGTTCGGGAACGCGGTATGGATATACATCACGCCATCCACCACCAGCGGTGCGCCCTCATGGCCGCGGTTCACGCCCGTGGCGAAGGTCCATGCGTATTTCAGGTTCTTGACATTGCTCTTGTTGATCTGCGACAAGGCGCTATAGCCGGTGTTGCTATAGTCCTTGCGCGGGTGCGCCCATTGGCCGTCATCCTTCATGAGCTTTTCCAGGTCCTGGGATGCCAGGGCGGGCATTGCCATCAGCCCCAGCATGCCGGCACTTAGTGCCAGAGTCATCGGTTTTGCTTTCACGCCATTCTCCATAGTCTATTTTCAAGAATCATTTTTTTATGTCGTATACTTCTCCGGGAGTTTTTCCCGGTGAATACACTATGGCAAAGCGTGTGCCAGCCTGGATTGGCAAGACGATAAAATTAAAAAAACCAATATTGGCAATGACTTAACAATAGCAAGGTCAATGATGCATTAAACTCCCACCCTGCCAGATGCGGGCCTGTTGTGTCAGGATTGAACAGGTGCTACATTGGCTGGAACACATCTCAACCTATTGAATCAGGCAGTTATTTATGCACAACCCCGCCAGCGATCACTCCGAGCTATTGAACGCGAGAAACGAGCTTCTCGCCCGCGGCGTGGTGGAAACCGGCAGCGTACCGGAAGAGATAGAGCGCTCCTGGCGCCGCTGCGTGGAAAACGGCATGGAAGCCGGGTCACAGGTGCGCACCGAGATCCTGACCCGGCAGGAACTTCTGCTCAAGCAGGAAGCCAACCATTTGCTGCTATCGCAGGCGCAGCCGGAAATGGAAAGCCTCAACGAGCAGATCAGCCACACCCGCAGCGTGATCGTCCTTACCGACCAGGAAGGCATCATCCTGCACAGCCTCGGCAACAGCGAATTCCTCGACGATGCCCAGCGCGTCGCCCTGATGCCCGGATGCTCATGGCAGGAGAGCCTGCGCGGCACCAACGCAATCGGCACCGCGCTGGTCGAGCGCTCAGCCATGACCGTACAGGGCGCGGAACATTTCCTCGACCGCAACCATATCCTCGGCTGCTCCGCCGTGCCGATCTTCAATGCGCAAAACGAGGTCATGGGCACATTGGACGTTTCCACTGATGTGAAAATGCCGCAGCAGCACACCCTTGCCCTGGTGCGCATGTCGGCGCAGATGATAGAAAACCGCCTGTTCACGGCCAGCCATGCGGGCGAATACTCGCTGCATTTCCACTCGCGCCCCGAATTCATCGGCACCTTATGGGAAGGCATCGCCATCTTTGACCAAGGTAACAACCTAATCGCCATCAACCGCAGCGGCCAGTTCCAGTTGGGGCTCGCTCCCGAACGTTTGCAGGGGCTGAATTTCAGCCACTTGTTCGAGGCATTGCCTGCCAAGCATTTCCAAGTGGAGAGTACTGGCAGTCAATTGGTCTTTCCGATGTACACCAGCCGCCAGGCACGCATCTATGCCCGCCTTGAGCAGCGCCATCCGCAACCGGGAAGCAACCGCGCGGCGGCACAGCCATTACCGCGCCATTGCCCTGCCAGCCTGAAAATGCTGAATACGGGCGACCCACGCATCGCGCAAGTCATTAGCCAGGTAGAACGTGTAATCGACCAGGACATTACCATCCTCATCGAGGGTGAAACCGGCGCAGGCAAAGAGCTGTTCGCGCGCGCCATTCATGAAGCCAGCAAGCGCAGCCAAGGACCATGGGTGGCAGTGAATTGCGCCGCGCTACCCGAGGGCCTGATCGAATCCGAGTTGTTCGGTTATGAAGAAGGCGCGTTTACCGGCGCGCGGCGCAAGGGCAGCTCTGGCAAGCTGGAACAAGCCGACGGCGGCACCCTGTTCCTCGACGAGATCGGCGATATGCCGCTGGCACTGCAGGCGCGATTGCTGCGCGTATTGCAGGAGCGCAGCGTCACGCCGCTGGGCAGCAGCAAATCCAAGCCAGTAGACTTTGTATTGTTGAGCGCCACCAACCAGAAACTACGCGAAAAGGTCGAGAGCGGCGAGTTCCGCCGCGACCTCTATTACCGGCTCAACGGCTTGACCGTCAGCCTGCCCTCCTTGCGCCAGCGCCAGGACTTGCACGCGCTTGTGGACACCATCCTGCAAACTGAGAACGCCACAGACAAACCGATTGATGCCGATGTGATGGCCTTGTTCGAGTCGCATCCATGGCCGGGCAACATCCGCCAACTGCATAATGTGCTGCGCACTGCACTCGCATTGGCGGGGTCAGAGCCGGTTTCGCTGATGCACCTCACCCAGGATTTCCTGGACGACATTGACAACCAGCCTCAGGAAAAATCTGCTCCTTCGCTTACCAGCATCACGGCGGAAGCGATCAAGGCCGCGATGCAGACCCATGCCGGCAATGTTTCTGCAGTGGCAAGACAGCTCGGCATCAGCCGCAATACGCTTTACAGGCGCATGAAGGAAATGAGCCTGGTTTAAATGTTGAAGATGCTGTGCTGGACTATTTGCGTTCCGCCAGCAACGCAAGCTCTGCCTCGCTGAATCCCGCTGCCTTCCTGGCAGGAAAATTGAACGGCCCGCGCAGCTTGGGGGCGGCATATTGCTCGGTGAGCAATGCATAAGTGGCTATCGGTTCCAGGCCGCGCTGTTCACATAGCCAGCCATACCAGCGGTTGCCGATCGCCACGTGCCCGATCTCGTCGCGCAGCAATATGTCCAGAATCGCCGCGGCATGAAGATCGCCCGCCTGTGCCAGCTTGGCACGCAATGGCGGCGAAGCATCCAGGCCGCGCGCCTCCAGCGTGCGGGGCACCAGCGCCATGCGCGCCAGCACATCATCGCTGGTTTTTGCCACCATTTCCCACAAGCTGTCATGCCCGGTGAAATCGCCATAACGATAGCCCAGGCTTTGCAAGTGTTCATGCAGCAAGCCAAAATGCAACGCTTCCTCGGCGGCGATCTTTAGCCAGTCTGCATAGTATTCTGCGGGCATCCCAGCAAAGCGCCAGACGGCATCCAAGGCAAGATTGATGGCGTTGAACTCGATATGTGCCAAGGCATGGATCAGGGCGGCCCTGCCCTCCGCGGTTCTCATGGACCGCTTCTCCAGCAACAAGGGCGATACGAGTTCCGGCTTTACCGGCCGGCCCGGAATTGCCTGCACCGACTCAAGATGAAGCTGTGGCGCTATGTCGGCCTCGCCTGCAAGCCAAGCCTCACGCAACACTGCCACGCCATTTGCCTTTTCGTCTGGATCACTGATACAAAGCAAGACTAGTGCGGCCTGCCGCAATTCCTTTGTGCCTCCCGGCATTGATGATGCTTCTGGTTTCATGCGCGCATTTTAACTTTACGCACAGCATTTACCAAAGACACGCCTGAATTTACAACAATTTACATAAAACTTAATCTCAGCCGTAATTTGCAGTAATATGAGTATATTTAAAAGAATCTAAAGGGGCGGGGCATGGGGAATCACCAATATCCTGGAGTTTACGTGGAAGAAATACCACAGATTCCGGCCAGCGCCGAAGCTGCCGCCACTTGCCTGCCGCTCTTCATCGGCTATACCGAGAAATCCGTCGACAGGAATGGAGCCTCTCTGCCGCCGGGCCAACCTTATTCCATTACATCATTGGCAGAATACGAACAATGCTTCGGCAAAGGGGCCCCTGAGACCTTGCAGGTTGTATTGGACGGCACAGGCCGTATTGTCAATGCGGCAAGTTACAGCCCGTTTTATCTGCATGCGTGCATCCAGCAGTATTTCGCCAATGGCGGCGGCTTGTGCGAAATCCTGTCAGTCGGGCCTTATCCCAAGGCCCCGGATACAGTGACATTGGAATCGGCCATCAGCCGGCTACCCGCCAGCGCTGCTTTTACTATGGTGGCAATTCCGGATGCCATATGCCTGCCGAAACTGCCTCAGCTACAGCACAAGCTGCTGCAATACTGCCAGCAGCAGGACCATTGCCTGGCTATCCTGGATGTTCCCTACTGCAACGACCAGACCCTGCCAACTACCGTAGCAACCTTTCGCGACAGCGTAGGCAAGCAGTGGCTCCGCCATGGCGCTGCCTTCCTGCCCTGGCTGGAGATAGCCCAGCCTCGCGCCGAACATTACGAAGACCTGGAAATCAAGTACACACCAGGTGTCGCTGCTGCCTGGAATCAATACCACAAGGCCACCAGGCTGCAGTCGCGTCTGCTGCACAAGCGCCTGGAAGAGTCTCCCGATATCGCCATCGGCAGGATGATTCCCCCCAACGGCACCATCATCGGCCTTTTCCACGCACATGACCGCAACCGTGGCATATGGAAAACACCGTCACAGGTACCAATCAATGAGGTTCTCGGCCTCAGCGCCAGCATCACTGACAACATACAGGAACCCTTGAATATTGATAAACATGAAGGTAAATCCATCAATGCCATCCGCAAGTTCAATGGCCGCGGAATATTGATGTGGGGCGCCCGCACACTGGCAGGCAACGATCATGAATGGCGCTACATCTCACAGGTGCGCACCCGCAGCTTTGTTCTGGCCTCGCTGCGCCGCCATCTGGTCCAGCAGAACTTTGAAACCAACGACGAAAGAACCTGGGCACGCATCCGCCAGAGTTATCATGCATTTCTACACAAGCTATGGCAGGACGGCGGCTTGAGCGGCGACAAGCCAGAGCATGCATTCTATGTAAGAGCAGGCCTTAACCAGACCATGACCAGCCAGGATATTTCAGCTGGAAGGTTAATCATTGAAGTTGGCATTGCCTTGGCAAAACCTGCTGAATTTATCATTCTGAGAATTCAGCAGGCTACACCTACTGCAGAAGCTGCCAAGCCTGGTGCCGCGGTCAAAGACATTGCACCGTCCAAGAAAGTAAGAGTCCGCGCCAAGACCAGCCCCATCAACGTCACTGTCAAGCCAGCCCAGTATGTAAAGGCAACCAAGCCCCGGCCGCTGGAATCCTCCTGATGACAATTCCCAGCCTGGTCATCAATGGCACGCGCTCCAGCCTCGCTGGCAACATCAAGACACTCCGTATCGAGCAACGCCTGAATGCATTACCGAACGCATACTTGCAGCTCGAATTCGACACATTAAACGCATTCGACCAAGCCAGCGGCAACCTGCTCCCCGGCCAATTGCTTGGAATTCAGGCCAATGACCAAGCCTTGTTCCAGGGAAAGATACAGCAGCAAAAAGTCCGGTTTGAAGCAGGCGCGTATTTGCTTACGCTGATCTGCCAGCACGAAGCCGTTACTTTACAAACGCATACGCGCAGCCGCTATTTTGCAGAAAACTCCGATCTCCAGACTATCCAGGAATTGCTGGCACCGCATGAGATTGAAGCCGAGATCACTCCCTCGACGCTGCATCACAACGGCCTTGTCCAGCACAATGTCAGCGATTGGGATTTCCTGCTGCAACGCCTAGATGCGAACGGGTTGGTAGCATACTTCTCAGGCAAAAAGCTGATCGTGACCTCTCCCACTTTGCAACCCGGCCAGGGATTCTCCCTGCCTTATAAAGCAATCATCAACCTGGATATTGCTGTGGATGCCAGCCAGCAAGTCGGCGGACTAAGCCTGGTTGCCTGGAATTCCAGTGATCAGGCATTATTCGAGGTCAAGGCGGAAGTTCCGGATTTCTCCGTCAATGATCGCCTGGCCACGGCACCCCGAGCTGAAGATGCCGCACGAAACACCTGTACACAACGCCTCGCTGGCGAATTTACAGAGGAAGAACTGCAAATCGCGGCCAATGCCCGGCTCACCCAGTTACGGCTTGCTTCGGTGCAGGGCAAGATCAGCGCGCTTGGTTTACACCATGCCACGCCAGGACAAACCCTGAAGCTTGATGCAACAGGTATCCATCTTTCGGGAAACTACTATATTTCCGGAGTGACCTACGAATGGCCTGCTGGCGCGCCACCGCAAACCAGTTTCGAGCTTGGCCTTCCCCAGCAAACCGCAGGCCGGCCAACATCCAACACTTTTTCAAACCTGCTCATAGGCAAAGTAATCGACGGTGGCAACGACCCAACAGGCGAAGGCAGGATTAAGGTCACCTGCCCCTTGATCGACCCGCAAGGGCAAGGCACCTGGACAAGGCTAGCCACCCTGCAAGCCGGGATGAATTCAGGCACTGTGTTCCGTCCCGCCATAGGCAGTGAGGTGATTTTGGGGCTAATCAGCGAGGATCCAAACGACATTGTGATCCTGGGCGCCTGTCACAGCAGCGCCATATTTCCACCATGGGAAGATACCGATCAGCATGGATTTCAAAGCCCCGGTCAGCTTAAACTGACCTTCGACGACAATAGGCAGCAAGTGCAAATCAGCACCAGGAATGGTACAAACTTACTTTTGAGCCAAGACACCGCAGAAACTTTCCTGCTTGAGGATCAGCACCAGAATAAAATACGTTTCACTAAAGACGGACTACACCTGCAAAGTGCTCGTATCTTCCTGGAAAGCGACAGCCTCAAGATCAAGGGCCTCAATATTGATCTTGAGGCTGAACACGCTTTGCGCCTGAAGGGAGGAACTGTGGAAATAAACTCCTCCGCTACCCTGACGCTTAAGGGAAGCATGGTGCACATTAATTAACTAACAGGAAAAGCTAAATGAAAACCGCTGCACGTCTAGGAGACCGCCTGCTGACCTTTAACAGGGCCATTCCTCGCATCAGCCGTATCATGAATGGCTGCCCTACAGTATTGATTGGCGGCATGCCCGCGGCTTGCATAGGCCATGGCGATGGTATCGACGCCATAGTGCAAGGCTCATCGACTGTTTTCATCAACGGCATGCCTGCAGCACGAGTGGGCGACCATACCGCGACAGGAGGTCACATCATGCCGCCTGGTGCTGTTCATGTATTGATTGGATAGCCTAACATCAGTCCTCATTCTGCAGCAGGATAGCCAGCCTCGCTTGCAATACCATGTTCTCCAGGATCAGGCGGGTCACCGTCGCAGCCATTACCATTTCCCGGTCTTCAGCGGGATTGTCCTCGCGGAACCTTTCCATGATCTCTGCCACATTGATGCAGGCCAGTTGACGCAAGTCATCGGCATCAAACGGCAAGCCGGAAAAATCAACCGGGTCCTCGCTTTCGATTTCCTCTAACAGCTGCATCAAGGCCTGTACGTTCATGCCTCAAAGTATAAGACCAGCCTGAGAGCCTGTTCAATGTCTTTTCGTAGGGCACGTTGCCCCGCCAGCCATGAAACTTCACATATTCAGGGTTGCCATACCAATCCCTGCTGTTATCATGAATTATCCGCCCCGAGGAGAATGTCAATGCTGGACCAAGCCGCGAACAATATCCTGGATAAGCATGAGCTATCGCAGTTGCATGCTTACTGGCGTGCAGCCAATTACCTCTCTGTCGGCCAGATCTACCTCTACGCCAACCCGCTGCTCAAGACACCCCTGCTGCCCGAACATATCAAGCCGCGGCTATTGGGACACTGGGGTACGACGCCCGGACTTAATTTCATCTATGTCCATGCCAATCGCGTTATAAAAAAACACGACCTCGACATGATCTACATCACCGGGCCGGGGCACGGCGGCCCTGCGGTTGTCGCCAACACCTACCTCGAAGGCAGTTATACCGAACTTTTCCCGGAAATCACCGAGGACGAAGCCGGCATAGCCAAGCTGTTCAAGCAGTTTTCCTTCCCCGGCGGCATTCCCAGCCATGCCTCGGCGCAAACACCCGGCTCGATCAACGAGGGTGGAGAACTGGGCTATTGCCTGTTACATGCGTTCGGCGCGGTATTCGACAACCCGAGCCTGATCGCCTGTTGTGTAGTGGGCGACGGCGAGGCGGAAACCGGACCGCTCGCCACCTCTTGGCACGGCAACAAATTCCTCAACCCGCAGACTGACGGCGTGGTGCTGCCCATCCTGCACCTAAACGGCTACAAGATCGCCAATCCCACCATACTCGCGCGCATCAGCCATGAAGAACTGCAAAAGCTATTTGAAGGCTATGGCTACAAGCCCTACTTCGTAGAAGGCAGCGAGCCGGAACTGATGCACCAGCGCATGGCGAGCGTGATGGAACAGGTGGTGGAAGAAATCCATGCGATCAAGCGCGAGGCCAAGTTGAGGCGCGAGGTTACCCGCCCGCAGTGGCCCATGATCATCCTGCGCTCGCCCAAAGGGTGGACCGGGCCTAAAGAGGTGGATGGCAAACAAAGCACCGGCACTTTCCGAGCGCACCAGGTGCCGTTTGGTGAAATGCAGAAACCCGAGCATATCGATCTGCTGCAGGACTGGCTCTTGTCGTATGCGCCTCATGAGCTATTTGACGAACAAGGCAGGCTCAAGGGAGAACTGCGCGCCCTCGCCCCCAAGGGCAAGCGCCGCATGGGCGCCAACCCGCATGCCAACGGCGGCGTGCTGCTAAAACCACTGGAGCTACCGGATTTCCGCAAGTTTGCTTATGCCGTCACCCAGCCTGGCGAACGCGAGGCCAGCACCACAGGTGAACTCGGCAAATATCTGGCCGAGGTCTGGCGGCTCAACCCGCATAACTTCCGCGTGTTCAGCCCTGATGAAAACAACTCCAACCGCCTCCAGGCCTTCTTCGAAGTCACCAAGCGGCAATGGATGGCAGAGCGGCTGGAAAACGACGAGAATCTCGCGCCGCATGGCGGCGTCATGGAAATCCTTTCCGAGCACAGTTGCGAGGGCTGGCTGGAAGGCTATTTGCTCACTGGCCGCCATGGTTTCTTCTCCTGCTACGAGGCGTTCATCCACATCATCGACTCTATGTTCAACCAGCATGCCAAGTGGCTCAAGGAATGCGGGCATATCCCATGGCGCAAACCGATTGCCTCGCTCAATATCCTACTGAGCTCGCACGTCTGGCGCCAGGATCACAACGGCTTCTCGCATCAGGACCCAGGTTTCATCGACCATGTCGCCAATAAAAAACCCGACATCATCCGCATCTACCTGCCCGCCGATGCCAACACGCTGATTGCCGTCACCGACCACTGCCTGCAAAGCCGTAACCTCATCAACGTCATCGTCGCAGGCAAGCAGCCGCAGGGGCAATGGCTGGACATGCCCGCCGCGATCGAACATGCGCGGCATGGCGCCAGTATCTGGGATTGGGCTGGCAATTGCGCAGCAGACGAAGAGCCTGACCTGGTTATCGCCAGCGCGGGGGATGTGCCGGTGATGGAATCGCTCGCCGCCGTCATGCTGCTGCGCGAGCATGTACCCGGGCTCAAGATACGCTACGTCAACGCCGTAGACCTCATGACCCTGGTACCGCACGACGTGCATCCGCACGGGCTCACCGATGAAGCCTTCGACGAGCTGTTCACACGTGACAAGCCGGTAATCTTTGCCTTCCATGGCTATCCCGGTCTGATCCACCGCCTCGCCTACAAGCGGCATAACCATGCCAATTTCCACGTTCACGGTTTCCTGGAAGAAGGCACGACCACTACCCCATTCGACATGACCGTGCTTAACCGCCTGGACCGCTATAACCTTGTCAAGAACACATTGCGCTGGCTACCGCATATTGAAAACGCCGTTGTACTGGATGCCCTGATGGATGAGAAGTTGGCCCAGCACAAGCAATATATCTGGCAACACGGTGAGGACATGCCGGAAATCAGGGACTGGAAATGGCAGCCATGGAATGACTGACTGCCAGATGATGTCACACTAAAAAGCCGCGTGCATGCAGGCGGCTTTGTCTTTATGCCCGATTAAATCAATGCAAATGCACCCAGGTGACCGTTCCGGCCTTCATATCGGGCACCAAAAGAGTTTTGCCATCAGGCGTGATACCGATATCCGCCGCGCTCTGGAAGCCCTGTTTTTCAAGTTTGACTTCATCCTCAACACTGAGGCTGAACACCTTGCCATTGACGTAATCGCTGATGTAGAGCTTCTTGTTCGCCCCCAGTGCCAGCCCGTCGCCACCGCCAAATCCATTTGCCAACTCGATCAGGTGACGATTGAGAAGATCGAGCTTGTATAAGATGCCGCTCGCAAAATCGACGTAGATCAGCACTTCCCCGGTATCATCCATCCATAATCCATTGGGCGACTTAATTCTGGCATCCTGCTGGTGGTTGATGACAGTGCTCACCTTACCGGTTGCCAAGGTTATTCTATAGATGGCGCCGCTAGTGCCACCCTGGTTGGCAATGTCGCCGCTATCGCTGACAAACAGGTAATCACCGGCAAAATCAGGCTCTAGGTCATTGAGGAACTTAGGCAATGACGGGAAAGCGCCTTTATCAACCAATACCGTCCATTGGCCATCCTTGCCTATCTTGAGTATGCGGTCCTTGTCCGCCACATATAAATCATTCCCGACGAACGCCAGGCCCTTGGGGTCGTTCAAACCCTTGGCAAACACCTTGGGCTTGCCATCTGCGTCAATCACGCTGATCTGGCCGTCGCCATCCTTATCGAACTCGCCGATTTCTGAAACATAAACCCGGCCAACCTTATCCACCACTACCGATTCAGGGTTCTTGAATCCCGTGACCACTTTCACATCATGTGCCCAAGCCAGTCCTGAAGCCATCAACAAGCTGCCAAGCAAGGCAGTAACCACCGTTTTATGCATACTTTCCTCCTGTATTCGCAACGTTATTTTTAGCATTATCCAGCCTATGCTTTTGATTATGCGTTTGAATGCAGGCAAACTCAACTAATGTGCTAAATGATGCGGTTTAAGTAGCGGAGTGACCAGCAACATGGCGACTGCCACTAACACCAGCAGCCAGCTTGCCAGATGGAAATCATGCATGAAATCGCGCAGGAAACCGACAGACAGCGGGCCTGCGGCAGCGATCAAGTAGCCCACCGTCAACACAAACGCATTCCAGGCATTGGCTTCATCCACGCTATGGGTATTGTCCAGCGGCAAGGTCATGCCCAATGTAAAGGCGCCGCCCAAGCCAAATGCACAAATCGCAATACTCACGAACGGCGACCATGTCGGTGCCATGGCAATCAATACCAAGCCAACAACCGCCAGGGCTGCGCAGGCAGCCAATAAGCCACGCCGGTCGATGGATTTGCTGATGGCGCCCAGTATGGGGTTGGCAATCATGAACACAGTGGTGAATGTTGCGAGGATGAATCCGGCTGTGGAGGTATCCAGCCCATATTCAATGTACATGGGTGCCGTCCATGACAACACGGCATAAAACAAGAAGTTGTCAGCGGCAAAGAACAAGGCAACCAGCCAGGCCGTGCGATTGCCCCATGGCAAACGTGCAGGGCGTGATTGCGGTTGGGCATGGCCTCGCTCCAACCGTGCGATCAATAACCATGTGACCAGGCCTATTGCCGCAAAAATACTCCATACACCGGCACCCAGCCGCCAGCCCGAGTCATGATGCATGGCGATTGGCCCTGACACCGCGGCTGAGAGCGTACTGCCAAAGGAAAGCGCGGTGGCGTAAATACCCATGACCATGGCGGCCTTGTGCGGAAAATTGCCCTTTATATAACCGGCAATCAATGCGCCAGCGATGGCAATGCCCGCCCCCACGCCAGCTGTAGTCAGGAGCAGCACATCCACACTATTGGCAAAGGCACGCGCAGCAATCGCCACGCACAAAAGCAGCAAGGCCAGTAGCAACACCGGATCGCGCCCATAACGATGTGCCAGCCAGGGTGTTGGCAAGGCCAGCAGCCCCATGAGCAAATCCGGGATTGTCGTTAGCAGTGATGCAGCACTGTGAGAAAGCTGGAATTCATCAATAATGACTGGCAGCAGCGGCCCCATGGAGACAATGCCCGGGCGCAAGGCAATTGCCACCAGAATGATGGCTGCAATGGCGAATCCGACTGGGATTTTGGAAGCCGGCTGGGAGAAATGTTGCGATGGAACAGCAGAGGCAGGAATGGATAATTCGCTAATACCAACGGGGGACTTTGCCATGAATTTACTGCCTTAGCGCGCTTAAGGAATAGCAGGCAATATATGATGGCGACGGCCTCGTCACTATACGTCATCTTGCGTAATCCCGGCCTCGAGATCACGCAAGATCACCGTCATGACGATGTTATGGCGTACGCAAACCCGGCAGCAAGGCAATCATGGCACAGGGTGTATAGGACTCACTGCTGGCAATGCCTTCGTCTATGAGCTTCTTGATGGCCGGGTCGGCCTGCATCTTGTCTGCTACCTGCTGGATAGCCAGGTCATAAGTGGCCTGAACGGTGTTGGCAGGCAGGATATCCAGGTCGCCGCTATAGCGCGACTCCCCGGTGTAGCTGGCAATGGCCTTGCCAGCGCCGGTGTATACCGTGGCCTTGATCGTGCCGTAGAAATTACGCATGTGCGGGTTGTAGAACATTTTCGGCTGCACCCAGAGCAATACATTACCGGTCACGCCAGCCTCGCACACGACGGTTTCACCCAGCTTGGCACTCAAGGTCTTAGTCAGCACCGGCTCGACCAATGGCCCCTGGGCGAACCAGTAATCCTTCATGAAATGCCAGAGCTTGATCTCGTTGGTATATTCATAGGGACTGATATACACCACGACCTTGCTGGTCGGCTGTTGCGCCTCCGCATGTGCCAGGTTGGCTGCCAGCAGCAACGCCGCCAGCCCCAGAACTCGTTTTTTCATTGCATTATCCTCAAGTAGTCATTTTTTATTGTAGGTAATACGATACACCAAACCTGCCCGGTCATCCGAGACATACAGCGCTCCATCCGGCCCGGTAATCACGTCCACGGGACGCCCCCAGGCACTGTTGCGGGTTTGCCAGCCGGTGACGAAATCCTCCACCGCCACAGGCTTGTCATCCTTGAAGCGGATGCGCACCAGCTTGTAGCCGTACGGCTCGACACGGTTCCAGGAACCATGTAAGGCCACAATCGCATCCTGCTTGTATTCAGCCGGGAAATCCGTCTTGTCGAGGAAGGTAATGCCGATAGGCGTGGAATGCGCGCGCAGTGTAATGGCAGGCGGTTGTGTCGTTGCGCAGAAGCCGGGCTTGCCAGGGAAATTCGGGTCAGTGAAGCGGTTGCCCCAGCAATGCGGCCAACCATAATGCTTGCCGGGCTCGATATGGTTGATATGCTCCGGCGGCAGTTCGTCATTCATGGCGCCGCCCTTGGTCTCGGAACGCATGTCAGCCCCGTTGTTGGTGGCATAGAAATCGCCGGTGCCAGGATGCCAGGCCAAGCCTTGCGAGTTACGCAGGCCCGAGGCCCATACGGCACCCCTGGCGCCGCTCACGCTGCCGTCAGGAGCACCTGCGGGCTTGCCGTCAATCGTGTACCGCAGAATGGTGGCTCGTAGCGGGTCTTTTTCCACACAGACGTTGCAACTGGAGCCGACGTTGAGGTAAAGGTGATTATCCGGCCCCAGCTTGATCGTCTTGAGCGTGTGGCCGCCGGTGGGCAGGCCGCTGATGAGCGGCGTCAATTTGCGGGCAGGCCATTTGCCATCCTTGGTTTCAACACGCACCACGCCATCCTGGTTGGCAACCAGCATGATATCACCCACGAATACCAAGCTATTTGGCGCATTCAGCCCGTCCACTGCGGTCACGACCTCGTCCGCTACGCCATCATGGTTACGGTCTGGCAACATATAAACCGTATCATCGACGCTGCTGGCAAGATAAAGATTGCCGTCCGGGCCAAACGCCATGAAACGCGGGCCACGGAAATAGTCGCCCTTGGCAGGGTTGAGCTTAGCAAAGGTATTGATCTTGAACCCTGGTGGCAGCTTCAGGCTGCTGGCAATATCCTCCGGCGCCTTGCTGACTGCTGCCACTGTGGTGCATGCCATCAGCGCAGCGCTGGCAACCATCGCAGGCAACACATTGACCGGCAACCTCGATTTCCACATAAGCTCCCCCATTTCAAATTAAGACGGATGACCAGATATTACGAGCCTGGGATTGAATATAGGTTCCCTGATGGGGGAGTAGATATGCAAATGCCGGAACAAGTCCGGCATTGCAAAACCGTGAAAGGCATTTCTCATGCCTGACCCGAATAACACAGGAATAAACCTTAGATCAATGGCACTTTTCTTCCTGGCAGCCGTCATTCTTGGCGCCAGCCGCAGTCAGAAACTCCACCATGTCAGTACGGCCTTCATCCTTCAAGGCGCGAATGATGGAAACATTACCGCGCAACTTCGCATTCACATCAGCGCCATGGTCGATCAGGTATTTGACGACTTCCTTGTTGCCCTGATAGGCAGCCAGGTGCAATGCGGTCATCTTGGTGATCGGGTGCTTGTAGTTCACGTCCGCGCCATTCTCGACGAAAAACTTGACCACTTTCAGCTGGCCCTTGTTGGCAGCAATCTCCAGTCCAGTCCAGGCAAAAAACAATTCATTCACGGCATAGGGGTTATTGAAGTACTTCTTCACCACCTTCAGGTCGCCTTTGCCAATGGCATCGGTGTATTCCACCTGAGGATCCTCGGCATGCGCCATAACAGCCCAGCCCAGCACCAACGTTGCCAGGATAACTTTCAACATCTTTTTCATGCTACTTCTCCATAGTAATCATCATTAATTTTAAGTGTGCTTATTATTGTTAAGACTGCAGGGTAAGATGGCACGCCATCTTTGCCCGACTAGCCTAACGCACATCTTGCATCGTTGCTGACCGCTTAGCCGATAAACCTCCTGGCGTTGCGGAACATACGAATCCATGGGCCATCTTCACCCCAGCCATCAGGATGCCATGAATGCTGCACTGCACGGAAAACCCGTTCAGGATGAGGCATCATAATACTGAAACGGCCATCAGGGGTAGTCAGGCCGGTAATCCCCTGAGGCGAGCCATTCGGATTGAATGGATAAACCTCGGTAGAAACCCCGCTGTTATCGACATAGCGCAAGGTCACCAAGCTTCCTGCCAAGACGCGCTGTTGTGCAGCCTCATCGGCAAATTCGGCATAGCCTTCACCATGCGCCACGGCAATCGGCATGCGGCTTCCCTCCATGCCATTGAAGAACAGCGAAGGCGACTCCATCACCTCCACCATGGCCACCCGCGCCTCGAATTGCTCGGAGCGGTTACGCACGAAATGCGGCCAGTTTTCAGCGCCGGGAATAATGCTGTGCAGATTGCTCATCATCTGGCAGCCGTTACAGACGCCTAAGGCAAATGAGTCGTTGCGCTGGAAGAAAGCCGAGAATTCCTCCCGTGCACGCTGGTTGAACAGGATGGACTTGGCCCAGCCCTCGCCCGCGCCCAGCACGTCACCGTAGGAAAAGCCGCCACAGGCGACAAAACCTGCAAAATCCTTAAGGCTGACGCGGCCGCTGATGATGTCGCTCATATGCACGTCATGCGCCTGGAAACCAGCACGATCAAACGCCGCCGCCATTTCCACCTGGCCGTTGACGCCCTGCTCGCGCAGGATAGCCATCTTGGGCTTGATGCCGCTGGTGATGTAAGGCGCCGAGATATTCTCAGCCGGGTCGAAGCTCAGCTTGGCGTGCAAGCCGACATCTTTTTCATCCAGGATGCGGTCGTATTCCTGTTGCGCGCATTGCGGATTGTCGCGCAGTTTCTGCATCTGGTAAGTCGTCTCGGACCAGGCACGGTGCAAGGCCACGCGGCTTTCGGCAAAGACTACGCGGCCATCCTGGTGGATGCGGATATCGCCATGATCGGCAGGCGTGCCAATCACGTGCACCAACCCGCCCAGTTGCGGCTTGAGTTCGGCCACAATCGCATCCGCTTCAGTTGCGCGCACTTGCAGCACTGCGCCCAGCTCCTCGTTATAGAGCGCGGCTACGGCATCCTCGCCCAGGCTGGTAATATCAATATCCAGGCCACAACGCCCGGCAAACGCCATTTCCACCACGGTGGAGAACAGGCCGCCGTCGGAACGGTCATGATAGGCAAGCAATTTTCCTTCACGGTTGAGCTTCTGCACACTGTCGAAGAATGCCTTGAGGCTGGTGGCATCATCAACGTCAGGCGCTACATTGCCCACCGCGCCATAGACCTGTGCCAGCGCGGAACCGCCCAGACGGTTCTTGCCTGCACCCAGATCGATTAACAACAACTTGGTATCGCCCAGGTCTGTGCGCAATTGCGGTGTCAGTGTTTTGCGCGCATCCGGCGTGGGTGCGAAGGCAGTCACTACCAGTGAGATGGGGGAAGTAACGGCTTTTTTCTCTCCGCCCTCATCCCACACGGTTTTCATGGACATGGAATCCTTGCCCACCGGAATGCTGATGCCCAGGGCCGGGCAAAGCTCCATGCCGACCGCCTTGACAGTATCAAACAAGGCCGCATCCTCGCCCGGATGCCCGGCCGGGGCCATCCAGTTGGCAGAGAGCTTCAGTTCGCTGATGTCGTCAACCAGGCTGGCGGCAATATTGGTAATGGATTCCCCAATTGCCATGCGGCCTGAGGCAGGACCGTCAATCAGCGCCAGCGGCGCCTTCTCGCCTATGGCAAAAGCCTCGCCGCGATAGGTTTCATAGCCTGCCAGCGTCACTGCCACATCCGCCACAGGCACTTGCCATGGCCCTACCATCTGGTCGCGCGCAACCAGGCCGGTCACACTGCGGTCGCCAATGGTAATCAGGAAGGTCTTGTCAGCCACCCCAGGCAAGCGCAATACGCGCTCTGCCGCTTGCCGCAAGTCGATTTTCGAGTGGTCGAACCCTGCCAGCTCCCGTGTGACATGTTTTACATCGCGTGTCATCTTGGGCGGCTTACCCAGCAATACCGAAAGCTCCATATCCACCGGGTTGTTGTTGAAATGGCTGTCCGCTACGGTCAGGCGCCGCTCTTCGGTCGCCTTCCCCACCACGGCAAACGGGCAGCGCTCGCGCTCGCAAATCTCGGCAATCAGCGGCAAGTCCTCCTTGCGCACGGCCATCACATAACGTTCTTGTGCCTCGTTGCTCCAGATTTCACGCGGAGCCATGCCCGGCTCTTCATTGTGCACGTCGCGCAGCTGGAACCTGGCGCCAACGCCAGCATCGTTCACCAGCTCGGGAAAGGCATTGGAAATACCGCCAGCACCCACGTCATGGATACTAAGGATGGGATTCTTGTCGCCCAACTGCCAGCAGCGGTCGATCACCTCCTGCGCACGGCGCTCCAGCTCCGGGTTGCCGCGCTGGACCGAATCAAAATCCAGGTTCTCGGTATTGGCACCAGTATCCATACTCGACGCCGCCCCGCCGCCCAGGCCGATCAGCATGGCGGGGCCGCCCAGTTGGATCAGGGCGGCACCCGGCGGAATCGGGTTCTTCTTAGAGTGCTTGGCAGAGATATTGCCCACGCCGCCCGCCAACATGATGGGCTTGTGGTAGCCGCGGATTTCATCCGCAGCCTCGATTTCAAGGGTGCGGAAATAACCCGCGATATTAGGACGGCCAAATTCATTGTTGTAGGCAGCGCCGCCCAATGGGCCATCCACCATGATCTGCAATGGCGAGGCGATACGCGCAGGCTTGCCGTTATCCTGCTCCCACGGTTGCTTGAAACCGGGGATATTGAGGTTGGAAACTGAAAAGCCGGTGAGGCCGGCCTTGGGCTTGGAGCCTGAGCCAGTCGCACCCTCATCGCGGATTTCGCCGCCGGCACCGGTAGCAGCGCCGGCAAACGGCGAAATCGCGGTAGGATGGTTATGGGTTTCCACTTTCATGAGGAAATGCATATCCTCCTCGACAAAACCATAGCTGCCGTCGGTCTGCGGATAAAAACGCCTGGTTTTCTCGCCTTGCACAATAGAGGCATTGTCAGAGTAAGCCACCACGGTCTTGCCTGGATTGAGCTTGTGCGTGTTGCGTATCATGCCGAACAGCGATTGCGCCTGTTCTACGCCATCAATCACCCAGTCCGCATTAAAAATCTTGTGCCTACAGTGCTCCGAATTGGCCTGGGCGAACATCATCAACTCGACATCGGTCGGATTGCGGCCCATGCGCTGGAAATTTTCCACCAGGTAATCCACCTCGTCAGGCGACAAGGCCAGGCCCATCTCTGAATTGGCGGCATCCAATGCCGCCTTGCCGCCACCCAGGATATCGACGCTGGACAGGGGCGCGGGCTCGGCTGTGTGATACAGCTTTTGCGCGTCAGCCAGGTCCGCAAATACAGATTCGGTCATACGGTCGTGAATCAGCGGACGCAAAGCGAGTTTTTCCGCATCTGTCAGCGGACTACCATCGGCAGTCGTTGCATAATAGGCCACGCCGCGCTCCAGGCGCTGTATGGCTTCCAACCCACAGTGTCGCGCAATATCCGTAGCGCGAGACGACCATGGCGAAATTGTCCCTGGACGTGGAGTCACCAAGAACAGTTCGCCTGCCGGGATTTCCTCATCCAGCCGCGGGCCGTAAGTCAAGATCTGCCTAAGCGTCTGCTCCTGGGCTTCAGTCAGGGCTACGTCAGACCAGGCAAAGTGCCAGAATTCAGCATACAGGTGGCTAATGCGCGGCGCGGCAATTTTCAGTGCGCTGAGGATTTTTTCAAGACGGAAAGGAGATAAAGCGGCACTGCCACGAAAACTGATCATTTGGCTGGACATGAAGAAATTCAAAGTGTTGGCAAAAGTGGAATTTTACCAGAATATGCCTGCGCCTATCCTTTCATGCTCTGGTAAAAATCGGAATACTCACTTTTTTACTTGATGATTTTCTCCATGCTTGCCCAACGTCCTAAAGACGTCAAAATCATCCCGCTTTTTGAAGAAAAATAATGTAATCAACCAATCTCACGTTCGGCAATTTTTCTAAAATGTTTCCTGTCTTTACATTTTGCAGTTTCGCTATAATCTCCTACTCTTGATAGGCCTATTACCCACTAGATGCTGCAACTTGATGTCAAAACCCTTTATTTCGTCCTCGGGCTGCTAGCCACCACCACAGGGATGGTGCTGGTAGCGCTGTCCCTGACAGGCCGTTTTGATCGCTGGCTGCAATACTGGGGAATCAGCAATCTGGCGACAGGAGGCGGCATTCTGCTACTCACGTTCCGTGACCTGATCCCGAACTTTTACAGCATCGTGATGGCCAACATGCTCGCCATCCTCGGCTACTTTCTCTTGATGACCACCACACACCACCTGCAACAAAGGCAGATATCATGGAAACCACATGCATTGTTCCTGGGGTTGCTGGGTGTGTTGCTCATGCTGCTGCAGGATTCAAACCATTACTATACCGAACGCACTATCCTGACCGCCATCGCCTGCGGCTTCTATGCCATCAACATAGCAAAGATTACGAGAAATATTGCGCAGGAAGAGGATATAAGCGCGGCCTATCTGGTTTCAGGAATATTTACCTTCGTCGCCCTCTCTTTCGGCCTGCGTATCCTGGCAGGGCTGACTGACCAGTTAGGGGGTGACACGATATTTGCGCCCGGCGGCATGAATATGTGGATGATTCTCCTGGCAGCGACTATCGCGCCATTGTGGAATATGTCGATGCTGCTCATGATCATGGAACGCATCAACCGCAACTGGATCGGGCGTGCATTGCGCGACCCGCTGACCGCTGCTCTCAACCGGGCGGGATTGAATGCCGCCGTCGAAAACAATGCGCTACGCCGCCGCTCTGATACCCACGCCACAACATCGTTGCTGCTAGTGGATATTGATCACTTCAAGCAGGTCAATGACAAGCTTGGCCATGCCTATGGCGACCAATTGCTGCGCAGTTTCGCCGACATGGTGCACACCCAGTTGCGCGGCTCGGACCTGTTTGCACGCCAGGGTGGGGATGAATTCGTGATTATCTTGCCAGGAAGCGGCGAGAAGCAAGGCTATGAAGTAGCTGAACGGTTGCAAAAAGCTTTTGCCCATGCGGCAACCAAGCTCAAAAATACTGACATCATGCCAACGCTGAGCATAGGCATAGCTGTCACGCAATCCGATACCCTGCCGCATTCACTGCAAAAGCTTATTGAACAGGCTGATGCAGCGCTTTATCAATCCAAACACAGCGGCCGTAACCGGGTGACATCGGTACAGCCGGCGTAACAAACCTAAGTATTATTGATCAATCTACTGCACTCTCCAGAGCCAGAAAGCCAGCGCTACGGCTGCAACAGTCAGCACCAGAACAATACGAGAAAGCCTGGCTACACGTCGGCGGTTATCCTCGATCTTGGCCACTAACAGGGCATTCTGGTCTGCCAGGTTCTTGATCAGCTGGGAAGATTCAAACATTTGCCTGTGCAACTCCTCTACCCTGCCTTCGAGCGCCTGGATGCGAGCATCCTTGTCCTCATCGCTTTTAAGTTCGTCATAAGGCACATCATAAATTGGCGGTACCTGTACCGGCTTGCCTGAGACTGCCTGCCAGAACTTTCTAGCACCATCCGCGATGTCCGGCGCACGCCGTATAACCTCGACCCAAGGGACACTTTTCAAAACGACGGCTAACCAGGGTGCTGCCATACTTGTTCCTTTCAAATTCGATATTGGGGCTTAGCATATGACATTGATGCCTGTGCCTCGGCAAATTCGCTCTTGCCTGATGTGAAAATTCTAATGCCCAAGCGTTTTGGAAAACAGGTTCATGACAATCACCCCTGCAACAATCAACGCCATCCCCATCATCGCGGCAAAATCCAGCTTTTGCCCATACAACACGGCAGCGACTACCGAGATCAATATAATCCCCAGGCCAGACCAGATCGCATAGGCCACACCCACGGGAATGGTGCGCAAGGTAAGGGAGAGGAAATAGAATGCCAGCAGATACCCTACCACCACCAAAATACTAGGCACCGGCCTAGTAAACCCTTCACTGGCGTTAAGCGCTGAAGTCGCAATCACTTCACTGAGAATTGCAATGGAAAGATAAATCCAGTTTTGCATCATATTGACCATCAAACAAAATCAGGATTCTAAACGCTGGAGGCCAAACCTGCAGGTGGGACTCAAAAAAGACAAATGCATTTGGTAAAGAAAGTTTAAATCACTCGCAGGAAACCGTGATAAAACTCAAGCGGTTGCCATCGGGATCGACCATGAGCATATTGCGCACAGTAGGGCCAAGATCATTGCCGGGAGGTTCGGTGATGTGTAGCCCCTGTTGCTGAAACTCAAGGTGCACCGCATCGACATCCGGCACATAAAAATGTACCAGCCCGCCAAATGCGCAATCACCAGTATGCTCGGTTAGGAATATCTGCATTTCCTCACGGGCAATGGCAGCAAATGTAGGGAATCCAGGCTCAAACTGGTGCGTCCACAATTCACGAAACCCCAGTTTTTCATAGTAGGGCTTGCTCAAGGCATATGAAGCGACCCGCACGGCGGGGATGACATTCTGAGTAATTTTCATGCTCCCTCCTTCTCAACATTAAGCACTATTCACGCATGCCGATAATGGCATCATACAGAGCAGGAAATTCAGAAAAGCCATCCTGCGCCATAAAATGACCACCTTTTTCAAACAGCTCCCACTCTGCCCGCAGCTTTTCCGCCAAACGCAATGAATAGGGATAAGGCACAATATTGTCATCCTGTGCTGCCATGACAATACGCTTGGGCACCAAGCGGATAATATGTTCTGAGTCCAATGGCACAGCAGTGAATACGTCAAGTGCTGGTAAGAAGCTGAGAGGTTCGGCAAAACCCGATACCAATATCATGCCCCCCGCAGGCTGTTGCTGCTCCTCAAGATAGCGCAATAAGGTAATACAACCCAGGCTATGGCCGATGAAATAAGTATGTTGATCCTGACCAGTGATATTGGCGCGTAGGTGATCGAGCCAAACGCCAAGGTCAGGGGTGCTGGACTCGGGCAACGCTAATACGTCAACCTTGAAATCCTGGCTTTCCAGTGCTTGCTTCACCCATGGGAACCAGTGACTCTGCGGTGACGCTTGGTATCCATGGATGATATAGACAGCATTCTTTTGCATGTTTCTCCCCCAAACTTTATGTTGGGTTAGAACATATTCTGTGGTTTAGTTCTCCGCGTTACTCATGCAACTGTCCATCAACCCACTTACTTAACCGCGCCGAACACTTTTTTCAGCAGACTGCTGGCCTGTCCCATCGGATCCTGGCGAATGGCTTTTTCTTCTTCCGCCATCATGAGGTAGACACCATCCAATGTTTTCTGCGTCACATATTGCTCAAGATTGGCCTGGTCTTTATTCACTAGGCCATACTTGCTGCCCATTTCAGCAAACCGGTTATATTGCTGCGCAAGGTTGACGTTTTCAGTCGCCTTTTTCACGATAGGCAGGAATTTCTCCGCCATGGGAGTTGAGGTGGTCTTGCGGAAATACTGGGTAGCTGAATCCTGGCCGCCAGTCAGGATATCCTTGGCATCCTGCACGCTCATTTGCTTGACCGAGTTGACCAGCAAGGCCTTGGCCTCAGGCACGGCAGCTTCCGCAGCCTGGTTCATCTTCAGTACCAGCTCATCCGCCTGCTTGCCCATGCCGAACATGCGCATGGCTTTTTCTGCCTTTTGCATGGATTCGGGCAAGGGAATCTTGACTTGGGGGTTGTTGAGGAATCCGCCAGCCTGTCCCAATTGGCTTACCGCGCGCTCAGCCCCTTGTGTCAATGCCTGCTTCAGCCCCTGGCTGGCATCGGTATTACTGATATCGCTCAACCCGAGGGCTGATGCATGGCTAGCAAACAGGGCAAAGCCAAGAGCGGTGACAAACTGGCGCATGATTCCTCCAAACAAAATGCTGAAAACAATATGGGCTTATTCTACCCGCATTGCAGGACTCATGCGCAGCTTGCCTGCCTAATGTTGCACAGGCTTTACATGCCAGATTTTATCGACATATTCCCCTATGGTGCGATCGCTGGAAAATTTACCCACGCGTGCCACATTCAGGATAGCGCGGCGGCTCCACTCTTCCTTGTCCTTGTATAGCTGGCCTACGGCGTCCTGCGTTTCAATATAGCTCGCATAATCTGCCAGCAGGAGATAATGATCGCCATTGTTGAGCAGAGTCTCGCCGATAGCCTGGTAGCGCTCCGGCTCATCGACGGAGAAGAAACCGTTGATGATCATATCAATCACCTGTTTCAACTCGGGGTTGCCATGGTAATAATCCCAGGGGTTGTAATGATTGGCCTTGACCTCGGCCACCTCCTGGGTAGTAAGGCCGAAGATAAAGATATTGGCCTCTCCCACCTCCTCACGGATTTCCACATTGGCACCGTCCAGCGTGCCTATGGTCAACGCACCATTCAACGCCATTTTCATGTTGCCTGTGCCTGACGCCTCGGTACCTGCAGTGGATATCTGCTCGGAAAGATCACTTCCTGGGAACAACAGTTCGGCTGCCGACACTTCATAATTGGGATAGAACGCCACCTTGATCTTGTCGCCCACCGCAGGGTCTTCATTGACGATGGATGCGACATCATTGATCAAGCGGACGATAAGCTTGGCCAGCCAGTAGCCTGGCGCGGCCTTGCCTCCGAATATAAACACCCTGGGCGTCACATCCTTGAGTTGTCCGCTGCGGATGCGGTTATATAGCGTGATGATATGCAGCACATTGAGCAATTGGCGCTTGTATTCATGAATACGCTTGATCTGTACATCAAACAATGCAGCCGGATTGAGCCGCACCCCGGTCAACTGCTCAATGCGGCGCGCCAACCGCTGCTTGTTGGCATGCTTGATTTCACGGAAGGTCTTGCGGAAATCAGCATCATCGGCAAGCGGCTCCAAAGCCCGCAGCTTGTTGAGATCATGATGAAACTCCTTGCCGATCACTGCCTCGAGCAAATGGGTCAGGCCTGGATTGCATTGATTCAACCAGCGGCGCGGCGTGATGCCGTTGGTGATATTGATGAAGCGGCCTGGGAAAATACGGTTGAAATCCGCGAACAAGGTGGTGCGCAACAATTCGCTATGCAAGGCAGCCACCCCATTCACGGTATGGCTGCCAATAACCGCCAGATGTGCCATGCGCACGCGGCGGCCATGCTCCTCATCAATAATGGACACCCTGGTGAGCAGGTCTGTTTCTCCCGGGAACTTGTGGTTCACCATTTGCAGGAACTCATGATTGATGCGGTAAATAATGCCCAGGTGGCGTGGCAACAGCTTGTTGAACATATCCACCGACCAGGTCTCCAGCGCCTCAGGCATCAGCGTATGATTGGTATAGGCAAACACCCGCTCACTGATTCTCCAGGCCTTGTTCCAGGCCAAGTGATGTACATCCACCAGTTGATACATGAGCTCGGCCACTGCAATTGCGGGATGCGTGTCATTAAGCTGAATCGCCACCTTGTCAGGCAATACATTCCAGTCATCGTGCTTGGCCAGGAAACGGCGCAGGATATCCTGGATGGAGGCCGATACGAAGAAATATTGCTGTTTCAGGCGCAGCTCGCGGCCCAGTACCGAAGTATCATTCGGGTATAGCACCTTGGAGATGTTCTCATAGGCGTTACGCTCCTCAACAGCCTTCTCGTAATTGCCGTCATTGAAATGGGCCAGATCAAACTCGCGTGCCGCCTTGGCCGACCATAAGCGCAAGGTATTCACGGTTTCCGTATCGTATCCAGGCACCGGCATGTCATAAGCAATTGCCAGAACACTCTCAGCGTCCACCCAGTGATATTCGGTACCTTTTAGGGTCGGGAACTCGATGACTTTGCCATAGAACTTGACGGGATAATGGCTTTCCGGGCGCTGGAATTCCCAGAGATTGCCGTAGCGCAGCCAGTTGTCGGGATTCTCCACCTGCTGGCCCTGGCTGATGGACTGGCGGAACATGCCGTATTCATAACGGATACCATAGCCGGTGCCGGGAATATCCAAGCTGGCCATGGAATCCAGGAAGCATGCCGCCAGACGCCCAAGGCCCCCATTGCCCAGCGCAGCATCGTTTTCCAGCTCGACCACGTCTTCAAGCTTATGGCCCAGCGCCTTCAACCCCTCCTGCACTTCATCCTCAATGCCCAGATTCAGTGCAGCATTCTGCAACATGCGCCCGATCAGGAACTCCAGTGACAGGTAATACACCCGCTTTGGGTCTTGTGCATTGTAAGCCTCCGCGGTCTTCACCCAGCGTTCCACCACATGGTCGCGCACAGTGTGGCCAGCGGCTACATACCAGTCACGCTGTGTGGATGCCTCACTGGTCTTGAATGCGGAGAATATCAGGTGATTCTGTAATGCCTGGGCAATCGGAGTTTTTTCGGTCGTAATCACAGGTGTAGTGACTTTGGGCTTTTTGGATTCTTTTGCAGCAGTCATTGGCGTATTTCCATGTGAGTTTACAAAATGCCACCCGTTGGCTTGAGTATAAAACCGTCATATTGAATGGCGAACATGAAATTCTTGCGAAGCTTGGTATTAATATATGCCAGCAAAAATCAGGCCATTGCCAAACCAATGCAACGCGAAGAGTAAAGTGTTATACGGCGCCTACAGGTGAACTCTTTTACAAGACTACAGCAGTGCAAAAAAGTTGAACAGAACATAGCGGCAAGCATTCAGCACCATTTTTTAAAATGCAGGAAAATGGTCCATCAGAAAAGAAAAAAACCGGGAACTCCCGGCTTTTTGCTGCAAATCATCAGTAAAAATTATTTTGGCGTAGGGTCGCTGACAAACCCCAGCTTCTGTACACCAGCATTTTGTGCGTAGGCCATCACCTCAGCCAGCACCTGGTAACGTGTTTCCTTATCGGCACGGATATGCAGCTCTGGTTGGGGCTCCCTATCACCGACCTCGTGCAGTTTCACATTCATCTCTTCCAGTGTCACCACTTCGTCATTCCAGTATATGGCACCTGCATTATCAATCGCCACATCGATGATATCCGGCTTTTCCGGCGATGGCTGGCTGGTTGCCTGCGGCAAATCGATCTTGACCGCATGCGTCAACAAGGGGGCGGTAATGATGAAGATCACCAGCAAAACCAACATCACATCCACAAGCGGTGTGGTGTTGATCTCTGACATGGGGCGGGAGTTACCCTCCCCGCCTCCGACTCCACCGCCCGTGATCATGCTGTCACCTCTTTCAGCTTGGCACCAGTGCGCACTGCCGCTGCTCCCGCTGTGGTCTTACTGCTGGGATTCAGCGGTGCGCCAGTGGTCAACAGGATATGCAAATCATTGGCAAAGCCTTCCACCTCACCCAGGATCACGCGGTTGCGGCGCACCAGCGCGTTGTATGCCAATACCGCAGGAATCGCCACTGCCAGGCCCAGCGCCGTCATGATCAACGCCTCACCCACAGGGCCGGCTACCTTGTCCAGGGTTGCCTGGCCACTTTGACTGATGCTAGCCAGGGCATGGTAAATACCCCAAACCGTACCAAACAAGCCGACAAACGGTGCCACGCTGCCAACCGACGCCAGCATGGTCAGGCCGTAATCCATACGCTCGCTTTCAGCGGAAATCTGGCGGCGCATTGCGCGGGCAATGAACTCATCCTTGTTACAGGCCTCTTCCACATTGCTTGCAACATGCGTCTGGTGATGCTCTGCCGCATCTATTGCCTGATTGGCCACACGGGAAACCAGGGTTTCGCCACTATTGTGACGCAATGCCGCTTCAAGCGAAGGCGCTTGCCAGAAATGGTTGCTGTATTCGCGGTTGGCGCTGCGAATGGTCAACGCCTGGTAAAACTTGACTACCATGAGATACCAGCTTGCCACCGACATAAACACGAGCACAACTGCAACCAGGATGGAAACTGGACCACCGTCCAGAATGAAGTCCAAACTGTTAAATTCGTATGCATTTTCCATATTGCACTAATCCTATATATAAAAAGTATGACTAACCTGGTTGAACTTGCTAATCCGCAATGGTGAACCGAACCGGAGCGATTACGGATACCTTCATCGGCTTGTTATTACGCTTGTACGGATTGAACCGGGATTTCTTGGCGGCCTCTATGGCAGCCTTGTCCAGTCGCTCAGAACCACTGCTGGTTTCAATCTGGATAGTCTCGGGTATTCCGGCTTCAGAAATCAGCATTCGCAACATCACTACGCCCTGCTCCCCTAACCGTCGCGACATGGCAGGATATACAGGCAGTTCCTGATGCAGGTACGACACGCCGCTGATCGGAACCTCGGGAATGGGCTGCTCTTTGGGCTCAGGCGGCTTGACTGGCTCAATTCGCTCAGCCACGACAGGCACATCGTTTACCGGCGCCTGTGATGGAGCCTGCTTGATATCTTGCGGCTGTGGCTCGGAAATCTCTTCCGTTACCTCCTGCACCGGCTCCTCAGGCTGCGGCGCCTCTATTGGCACCGGCTTATCCACTACTTTTGGCTTGGGTTTCGGCTTAGGCTTGGGTTCAGGAGGCTTAGGCTGCGGCTGAGGTTCCGGCTCGGTAATCGCGACTTCAGGGATAGGCTCTGGACTTTGCACCAAACTCACCATGATGGGTGGTGCTGCATCTTCCTGATGCGGTTCCCTGGTAGAGGCAACGATCAAGGCAGTAAAAACGGCAGCATGGATTACTACAGTAGCAACCAATGCCTTGGCAGAAAAATCATGCGTGTCTTGTTCGCGGGAAACCCGTTTTGGAACTAAACTGCGAGTTGGTTTTTGACTCAATTGCCCCTCAACATATTGCTTTCCTGAAAGGCGTGCAAGCGAAGACTCAATGGACATTTTTGATGCTGGTAGTAAATTGGCTGTGAGATTTATTTGCGCTATATATTGCCAGTCGGGCAGCCGCTTCCTGAATCATTTCAGCAAGTGAATTGAATGCATGTTCCTCCAGCCTCAAGCTCAATGCGCCGACTTCAACTTCCGCAACATTACATTCTTCACAGTACAGCACCCTGCATCCATCGCCTCCAGCAAGGACTACACGCCTACAATTGTTTGCTGTTTTCATCGTTATCCCGCTCGTTGTTTGACTTCTACGCATGGTATGCAGTCAATATTGACGCAAGGCCAGCTTGCCCTACGCAAGAGCGAAAAATGATAACTATTCTCATATATACAGTCAAGAATAATACGCATTCTAGCAGCTAATTAAACGCGATTCTTATTATTTTTAGCATATGCATCCGCTCGACACCCCAAGCATGTCAGTACAAAAAAAAAGGCCGCATATGCGGCCTTTTCGATGCTGTCAGGATTACAGACGGTTAGCGTAGTACTCAACAACCTGTTGTACATCAACAGGGAATGGTACATCTTCCGCTGCTGGCAGGTGTGCTACCTTGGCTTGCTGGCCCTGCTCAGCCCAGGATATCCATTCTGGACGGGTCAAAGGCAGGTTAGCCAATGTTTCAATCACGATAGGCAGCTTGGTGCTGTTGGATTTCAGGGAGATTTCATCACCCACGCGCAGGCGGATGGATGGAATGTTCACGGACTTGCCGTTCAGCAGGACATGGCGGTGTGAAACCAGTTGGCGCGCCGCGGCGATAGTAGGTGCAAAACCTGCACGGAACACAACGTTGTCGAGACGGCGTTCCAGCAGTTGCAAAAGCGTTTCGCCAGTAGGGGACTTGCCCTTACGTGCATCCACCACCAGGCGGCGCAATTGCTTTTCGGACAGGCCATAGTTGAAACGCAGCTTTTGCTTTTCTTGCAGCTTGACACCGAAATCGGACTTCTTGCGGCGAGTAGCCTTGGCACCGTGCTGACCCGGAGGGGTAGGACGTGCTTCAATGCTCTTGCGTGACAAGCCAGGCAGATCAATACCAAGTGCGCGCATTACTTTAAGACGGGGGCCGGTAAATCTAGACATACTTTAAAACTCCTTTAATTGGTTTGATCAGGCTGGCCTGATAAATATTTTCCTGCATCTGCACTGCCAGGGCGTTAACCCAAGCCTGAAGATGGATAGCTTAGACGCTATCACCATGCAATTGCATGGCATACCTGCAAACTACTCAGATCCCATTGTGGCCGAAAAACACCTAACCACAATCGAGAAGCCGCGGATTATACAATAAAAAACCGGCATTGACCAAACTGGCGATCAATACCGGTTTTTCAGGTGATTTTGATACTTACTGCGCGAGCAAGGCATTCACCCGGCGCACGAAGGCGGCCGGGTCTTGCAGCTGTCCGCCCTCGGCCAACAAGGCCTGATCGAACAGCAAATGCGCCCAGTCGGAAAACTTGCCATCGTCCTGCACGCCAGCCAGGCGCTGCACAATCGCATGTTGCGGGTTGATTTCCAGCACAGGCTTGCTTTCCGGCGTTTTCTGGCCGGCTGCCTTGAGCAGGCGCTCCAGGTTGCCGGAAAGATCATGCGCCCCTGCCACCAGGCACGCAGGAGAATCGGTCAGGCGATGCGTGACGCGCACTTCCTTGACGCTTTCGCCCAAACTGCCCTGGATTTTTTCCACCAACGACTTGTATTCATCCTCGGTCTTTTTCTGCTGCTCCTTTTCGGCCTCGTCTTCCAGCTTGCCCAGATCCAGGTCGCCCTTGGCCACGGATTGCAGTTTCTTGCCGTCAAACTCGGTAAGGCTACCCAACAGCCACTCGTCCACGCGGTCGGAAAGCAGCAGCACTTCTATGCCCTTCTTGCGGAAGATTTCCAGGTGCGGACTATGCTGAGCGGCGGCAAAGCTATCGGCAGTAATATAGTAGATGGCTTCCTGGCCTTCCTTCATGCGGCCGATGTAATCCTTGAAGGAAACCACTTGCGCGTCGCTGTCGGCATGGGTGCTGGCAAAGCGCAGCAGACCGGCGATTTTTTCCTTGTTGGCAAAGTCTTCGCCTGGCCCCTCCTTGAGCACGCGGCCGAATTCGTTCCAGAACTTGGCATAGTCTTCCGGCTTGTTTTCCGCCAGGTCTTCAAGCAGACCCAGCACTTTCTTCACGGAACCTGCCTTGATCGCATCAATGTCCTTGGAATGCTGGAGAATTTCACGCGAGACGTTGAGTGGCAGGTCTGCGCTGTCGATCACGCCGCGCACGAAACGCAGGTATTGCGGCATCAGCTGTTCGGCGTCATCCATGATGAACACACGCTTCACATACAGTTTGATGCCATGCTGGCGCTCACGGTCGTAAAGGTCGAACGGCGCCTTGGCCGGAATATAAAGCAGGGAAATATATTCTTGCTTGCCTTCCACACGGTTGTGGCTCCAGACAAGCGGGTTCTCGAAATCGTGGGAAACGTGCTTATAGAATTCCTGGTATTCCTCTTCCGAGATTTCGCTCTTGCTGCGCGCCCAGAGCGCGGAAGCCTTGTTGACAGTTTCATCCTCGTCGGTCACTACCTGCTCGCCGTCCTTCCATTCGGACTTCTTCATGACGATGGGCAGGGTGATATGGTCGGAATACTTGCGGATAATGGACTTGAGCTTCCAGTCGTTGAGGAATTCGTCTTCGCCTTCGCGCAGGTGCAGCACGATATCGGTGCCCCGGCTGGCTTTTTCCACATTTTCCAGCGTGTAATCGCCCTCGCCCGCTGATTCCCAGCGCACCGCCTCGCTGCTGCCTGCGCGACGTGTCGTCAGCGTCACTTTATCCGCAATGATGAAGGCGGAATAAAAACCGACGCCGAACTGGCCGATCAGGTTGGCATCCTTGGCCTGGTCGCCGGTCAGGGACTGGAAGAATTCTCTGGTGCCGGACTTGGCGATGGTGCCGATGTTATTGATCACCTCTTCGCGGCTCATGCCGATGCCGTTATCGGCAATAGTCACGGTACGCGCGTCTTTGTCGAAGCTGACGCGTATCTTCAGCTCGCTGTCGCCTTCATAGAGGCCGTTGTTAGCCAACGCCTCGAAGCGCAGCTTGTCCGACGCATCGCTCGCATTGGAAATCAGTTCGCGCAGCACAATCTCCTTGTTGCTGTAGAGCGAGTGGATCATCAGTTGCAGCAATTGTTTGACTTCTGCCTGGAAGCCCAGCGTTTCTTTTTGCAGGGTCTCTGTGGACATAACTTAACTCCCGTTATTCATTGGAAAACAATGTTGCGGATATGGGGCTGCCTGGCTGGATTTCAAGCCCCTTCCATAGCTCCGGCTACCGAATTGATCAATTCAAATGTAAAATACAAATAAAAACATAAAGATAATATTTGTCATGCTGTCGCTTGAGGGGATACCCACCTGACACCTTGACAAGGGAGCATTCAAAAACGATGAAATACACCAGCAGCCTGTTGGCGCTGCTTGCTGCCTGCGGCACCAGCCAAGCAGATACCGCAATTCAGCCAGAGCACGACGAACAAGAAATCCACGAGCTTGAAGTCACCAGCGTTACCGCAAGAAGACGGCTGGAAAAAGAGCAGGATGTCCCCGCCGCAGTTTCCGTGGTCAAGGGAGAGCAACTTGAGGCAAGCAGGATTTATCAATTGCAGGACTTGCCGCAACTCATGCCCAGCCTCACAGCGCAATTTCTGCAACCGCGCCAGTCCAGTATTGCCATTCGCGGCATCGGCAACAACCCCGCCAATGAAGGGCTGGAAGGCAGTGCCGGTATTTATCTCGATAACGTATTCCTTGGCCGCCCCGGCCTGGCCGTGTTCGACCTGCTGGATATCGAGCAGGTCGACCTGCTGCGCGGTCCGCAGGGCACGCTGTTCGGCAAGAACACCACTGCCGGCGTGCTCAACATCACCACCCGCAAACCCGTTTTCAGGCCGGAATATTCGGTTGAAGCCAGTTACGGTTCACGCGACTATGAGCAATACAAGGTCATGCTCAACCAGCCAGTCAATGAGATGGCGGCTTTTCGCATCTCTGCCTATAAAACCCATGACGACGGTTGGGTCAAAAACACCTACGACGGCAAGAACCTCAATGAAATCAACCGCACCGGCGTACGCGGGCAGTTGCTGCTGAAACCCAGCGCGTCATTCAACCTGCGCCTGATTGCCGAACACAATGAGGAAGACTCCAGCGTTGGCGCCCTGGTGCCTTACAGCTATGGGCCATGGACACCCAATTCATTTATATTCGCAGGCATACATCCAATAACAGGCCAACCAGTTTTTGCCCCTGACAATTCCCGTAATCTGCCTGCTGGCACCCCAGGCTCCAATGCCACCGATGGTTTGAGCCATGCCAATAACCTGGGCGCAAGCAACCGCAATTACGACCCTAAGGACTATAAGGTCACAGTGGATGGCAAGCAAAGAACGCGCGCCAAGCAAGATGCACTCTCTGCCGAGGCCAACTGGGACTTGAACGGCTACATCCTCACCTCGATTACTGCCTGGCGCCAATGGGAATTCCAGCCGGACAACGACTTGGACCGCACGGACCTTTATGCGGTAAACGGCGGCGTCGATGTGAGGCACAAGCAATATTCGCAGGAAATCCGGTTTGCTTCGCCTTTGAGCGATGTGTTCGACTATGTGGCAGGCGCTTATTACTATTACCAGGATGTCTCCAACCATGAGCAATACGTAACCGGCCCGGATGCATTTGCCCTGACCACCATTTATCCCGACAATTCGGCATTTTCCGGGTCGGGCTACGCCAAGACCCACAGCTACGCACTTTTCGGCCAAGTTACCTGGCACCTGACAGAAAAATTCGACCTGACCGCAGGCCTGCGGGCCACGCTGGAGAAAAAAGAAGCGAGAGTGGTGCAAAACCAGATTACTCCGCTACCGCCGCTCCTCCACCCTTTACTCGACCATTACGATACCGGTGTGCAACGCCAGAAGGATGAAAGCCTTTCCAGCCTGCTGACTGCGAGCTATTGGCTGAATGATCATGTGCTTGGCTACGCCACCTACTCAGCCAGCGAGAAATCCGGCGGCTTCAATATCAATGGCGTAGCTTCTCCCGGCGCGGTGCTGGGCGCGGCTGCCTTGAACATAGACCCGGAAAAAGCCAGGAACCTGGAGCTTGGCATCAAGTCCAGTTGGCTGGACCAGCGCGTTATCGCCAATGCCAGCCTGTTCCTGACCAAGGTCAGTGATTACCAGGCAAGCACTGGGGCTTCCATCAACGGCACTTATACCGGCCTCCTGACCAATGCGGGCGACCTGACCAGCAAGGGTGTGGAATTCGACCTGCGCGCCCTGGTGAACAAGCACCTGAGCCTGGGCTTGAATGGCGCTTATACCGATGCCACTTTTGATCGCGGCACAGCGCCCACCCCTGCCGAAGAATTTGACGGCCCAGGCGGCACCGTCAACAGCGGTTACGGAAAAGGCACCCGCAGCATCGCTGGCAACCAGGTCAACGGCGCTTCTCGCTGGACCCTGAGCAGCAATGCAAACCTGCGCTGGAATGTGGCCGATAACCTGGAGCATTACGGTACAGTCCAGTACAGCTGGCGCTCTGAAAGCTATGGTGACGTCAACAATTCCGAATATTCAAAGATTGCCGGATACGGCATCCTCAATTTCAGCACCGGCCTGCGCGTAACCAACGGAAAACACCGCTGGGATTTGTCCTTATGGGCCAGGAACTTGCTGGATAAGCGCTATTTCCTTGGTGTCACCAATGCAGGCAGCAACCTCTATGTCGGTTCGGCTGGTCAGCCGCGCACGATTGGAGCCAGCCTGCGCTACGACTTTTAGAGCGGCTAACAACACTCTGCCTTTACCACTTACTGCCTGCGACAGAACGCCTAGCCAGGATCGCTTCGCTGAGAGTTGTTGGCCGCTCTTAGCCGTTCTGTCTACACGGCGACCTCTGGCAGGAAATAACCGTGAATGAAAAGATCAACCGCAGACCTGACCAATTCAACCCTTGCTTCAGGCCCCGGCAGAGTTGCCTCGTCACGCAGCAAATAATAATGGCCGGAAACACATAACTGCACAAACTGGATGGTGACAGCCCTGACATCGGAGAATCGCACCAATCCTTTCTGCTTGAGCTGCTCTAGATAACGTTCTATCGGTGTCCGCGTCTGGTTCATCACCTGGTCTACCAGCTTGGACAACCCTTCGACCCGGTCAACCTCTGCGACAATCATGCGGCTGAACTTCACATTGTCATGATTGAACCATTGCTCGGCCATGAAACAGCCTATGTCAAACAATGCTTGCCTGGGCGGCTTATTGGTGTTGGTAGCTGCAGTCAATGCGTCTATATACCTAGCGACATATTTGTTGATCACCGCCATGAACAAGGTGTTTTTATTGGAAAATTGGCGATAAATTGTCAGCTTCGAGACGCCCGCAGCTTTTGCAATGCCCTCGATACTGGCACCTTGCAGGCCTTTCTCCAGAAAAGACGCTGATGCCACGTCCAGGATATGCTGACCAAGCTGTTCCGAAGCTTGCTTGGTGGGTCTGCCAACAATCGCCTTGCTATTCATCCTGTTCCATTCAATTGAGTTTGCAATCGGCAAGGCCTGCATTATGCCACTCCTGTATAACACCCGCCTTTTCCTGTGCCGCGCTTTATTATTCAAAAATAGAATATCAATATTTTAAATAAGTATTTTTCATTCTAAAAAAGATAGGTTAGATTGCGCTGATTAAGTAAACGTTATCGTTCACTTAAATGCAACCCTTTTTTATGCATATTGCACTGTTGCCAAGATGTAGGCACATCGCAACAGGGCAGCACACAAGGACAGTATGGCAACCCAGAAAAGACAAATTAAACTAGGTGCATTCCTGCAAAGTGTGGGACACCACCTGGCCGCATGGCGTCATCCGGACGTGAACCCCGCCGACGCCACCAGCCTAACCCACCTGAAGAACCTGGCAAACATTGCGGAACGGGGGAAATTTGACGCCATCTTTTTTGCCGATGCGCTGGGATTGCCTCAGATAGACAAGCGATTGCTGGCCAAAGGTGCTGTTACCTATTTTTGGGAACCATTGACCGTATTGTCCGCCATCGCTGGCAGCACCGAGAAAATCGGCCTGATCAGCACGGTTTCCACTTCATACCTCCAGCCCTATCACCTGGCAAGGCTGTTTGCATCGCTGGACCATATCAGCGGCGGCCGTGCAGGATGGAACCTCGTAACATCAGGTACGGATTTCGAGGCCAACAACTTCAGCCTGAGCAGCCAGATTCCCCATGCTGAACGCTATCTGCGCGCGCGTGAATACGTGGATGTGGTAAAAGGCCTGTGGGATAGCTGGGATGACGATCCCTACCTGTTTGACAAGGCAGCGGGTAACTTCTTCGACCCGGACAAGCTACACTTTCTCAACCATAAAGGCGAGTATTTTTCCGTGTCCGGCCCCTTGCAATCGGCAAGGCCTATACAAGGGTATCCTGTCATCGTGCAGGCGGGCTCATCAGAGGACGGGCAAAACCTGGCAGCCGCCACTGCGGAAATCGTCTTTACCGCCCAGCAATCGCTTGAGGGCGCGCAAGCTTTCTACAAAGGCCTGAAAGACCGCCTGGCCCAGCATGACCGCTCGCCTGACAGCGTGAAAATCATGCCAGGCGTGATGCCGATCATCGGGGGGACAGAAGAGGAAGCGCAGGAAAAATATGAACAACTACAGGCCCTGATAGACCCGTCCGTGGGCATTGCGTTATTGTCAGCCTTCCTGGGCAATATAGACTTGAGCAAACATTCGATTGACGGCCCGGTTCCCGAATTTCCCAACACAGAGGGTTGGCAAAGCCGCCAGCAATTGCTGGTTGACCTGGCACGCCGGGATAACCTGACCATCCGTCAGCTTTACCAGAAAGTGGCTGGCGCGCGCGGGCACCGCATTATCACCGGCACCGCCAGCAGCATTGCTGACCAATTGGAAATCTGGTTCACCCAGGGTGCGGCGGATGGCTTCAACATCCTGCCGGCGACTTTCCCGCATGGCCTCACCGAGTTTGTTGACCAGGTGATCCCCGAGCTTCAGCGCCGTGGACTTTTCCGCACCGAATACACGGGTAGCACCTTGCGTGAACACCTTGAACTGCCACGCCCCCGGAGCCAATATAAATGAGCAACACTGCTTCTGCATCCAATGAAAACCAGGCCGGCATTCCAGCCGCAGATGACCGCTACCTCTTCGGCAAGCCAGGCACCCTGTGGGTGTTTTCTCTGCTATGCCTGTTGATGGTGTTCGACTTTGCCGATCGCCTGATCATCGCCGGGCTGCTGCCGTATATCAAGGCGGAATGGGGGTTGAGCGACGCCCAGTCGGGGTTGCTCAGCTCGCTGTTGACCTTGGGCATGGTGCTGTTCGCCTTCCCGGTATCGATTGCCATTGACCGCTGGAGCCGGATCAAGACTGCCAGCCTGATGGGCATATTCTGGGGCTTTGCATCCGCCAGCGGCGCATTTGCACAGAACTTTGGCCAGCTGGCCGCCAGCCGCGCCCTGGTGGGAGCCGGTGAGGCGGCTTATGCGCCGGCCTCCTATGCCTGGATCAGTGCCGCATTCCCGCGCCGCAGGCTGCAACTGGCCCTGGGCGTGTTCTCTGCGAGCCAGCCCATAGGCATGGCATTGGGGATTGCGCTGGGCGGCTTCATTGCCGCGCATTACGGCTGGCGCCATGCGCTGGGACTGCTGGCGATTCCGGGAATCCTGGTTGCCATTGCGCTTTACCGTTGCCGCGATTACCGCAATATCCAGCCTGAAGCGCAGGCATCAGGCGAGGAAAAACCTGTCAGCCACTGGCAGGTGATCCGCCACAACTGGTCAAAAATTGTCCGCACGCCATCGCTGCTGCTGGCTTACCTCAGCGGTGCCATGGCTACCTTGCAGTGGGTGCCGATCATCTTCTTCCTGCCGACCTATCTCAACCGTATCCATGGCATCCCCCTGCAGCAGGCCTCACTTATGACCAGCGGTCTCCTGCTGGTCGGCGTCGTGGCCATTCCGCTGGGCGGTTGGATCATGGATACTCTGACCCGCCGCCACCGCAATGCGAAGATTTACTTCTCCACCATTGCCTTTGCTTTATCAACACTTTTATATGGACTCGCATTCGGCCTGGTCCAGGATGCCCACACCCAGTATCTGCTTATCCTGACGGCAAGCTTCTCTGCCGCCGTCAGTGGCTCCGGCCCCTTGAGCATGACACAGGAACTGGCACATCCGTCAGGACGCGCGCTTTCAGGCACGACATCTGTTGTGACCCTGCATCTGCTCGGCTCGGTCCCAGGCCCATTCCTGGCCGGCTTGCTGTCGGATTATTACGGATTGGGGCAGGCCCTGTTCATCCTACCCGTCGTCAGCGGCACGCTAGCCGTCATCCTGCTGGCAACCGCATTGCGCCATTACCAGAATGACCTGGGCAAGGTAGGCAGCTACAGGCTGGAGGCTGGATAAGCATGGATAACAACCACAAACAACGATGTGTTCAATCCAGCCACCAGTTACAAGCAACACCAAATATCATTTAGGGGAAAACCAACCATGAAACTGAGCAAACCATTTGTCATCAGCAGTATCGCACTGGCGATACATGCGGCCTTCAATCCGGCCTATGCCGAGGAAAACGACCCTGGCACAACAGTCGGGCAGGAAGCAGAATCCGGTTACGAGAATCAACTCGGCAGCATCACCGTCACTGCCCGCAGGCGTACGGAAAAAGAGCAGGATGTGCCCGCCCCAATCAGCGTCGTCAAGGGCGAGCAGCTTGAAGCGGCCAAGATATACCAGGTGCAGGACCTGCAACAACTGCTGCCCAACTTCACCTCGCAATTCATCCACGCGCGCCAATCCAGCGTCGCCGTGCGCGGCATCGGCAACAACACTGCAAACGAAGGCCTGGAAGGCAGCGTCGGTATTTATCTTGATAACGTCTACCTCGGCCGTCCAGGCCAGGCAGTATTCGATCTTCTCGACATTGAGCAGATCGACCTGCTGCGCGGCCCGCAAGGCACATTATTCGGCAAGAATACGACGGCTGGGGTGCTGAACATCACCTCAAGGCAGCCCGTATTCAAGGAAGAGCGCACTATTGAAGTCTCAGGCGGTGAGCGCGGTTACCGCCAGCTCAAGGCCATGATCAACCAGCCATTGAGCGACACGGTCGCGGTACGTATTTCCGCCTACGATACCCATGACGACGGCTGGATCAAGAATACCTACAATGGCAAGGACTTGAACGAGATCAACCGCCAGGGTGTGCGCGGGCAGATATTGATCAAGCCCAGCGAAACTTTCAACTTACGCATAATTGCCGAGCACAATGAGGAAAATTCCAGTACCGGCACCTTGATTCCCTATAGTTTTGGACCTTGGCGTCCTAATGGTACAACGTACGCACAAAACGCTACAGGTCTGGGAGCGGTGAATATAGCCCGCAGCCCTTACGACTACAAAGTGGATTTTGATGCAAGGCAACGCTCAAAGGTTAATCAGGATGCACTTTCTGCTGAAGCAAACTGGGATATCAATGGCTATAAGCTGACTTCTATCACTGCTTGGCGAGACTGGAAATTCAGTCCTGAGAATGATCTTGACTTTTCCCGCCTCTCGGGACTGACTGGCGGTTTCAAAGTACAGGAAGAACAATACTCACAAGAAATCCGCCTCGCCTCGCCACTAGGAGAAGTCTATGACTATGTCGTAGGAGCTTATTATTACCATCAAGATATTGATAGTGACAACGGTTACAGGACAGGCCCCATTTCGCTCCCTTTAACTTTCGCCTATCCGGGCAACTCATCCTTGCAAGGCCAAGGTACTGCCAAGACAGACAGCTACGCCATTTTTGGCCAGGCCACCTGGCATACTACGGAGAAACTGGACCTAACAGCGGGTCTGCGTTATACGCTGGAGAAAAAAGAAGGTCGGGTCAATCAACAACTGATTTCACCTGCAGCTAACATCATTTACCATCCGCAATTATTCGGAGCTTATGATTCAGGCACTTTGAGGCGCAAGGACGAAAGCATCGCCGGCCTAATCACGGCAAGTTATCATTTCACAGAGGATGTCTTAGGATTTGCAACATATTCCACTGGTGAAAAATCCGGTGGATTTAACGTCAACAGCGTCGCTTCCCCTGGTTCGATACTAGGCAGCCAAGCTCTCAGCATTGAGCCGGAAAAAGCGCTAAATTTGGAGATCGGCCTTAAGACCAGTTGGCTCGACAATCGTATTCATGTTAATACCAACCTGTTCCTGACAAAGATTTCCGATTACCAAGCTGTCACCAATACTGAATCTGGTGGGGCCTATCTAGCACTCTTAACAAATGTCGGTGACCTGACTAGCAAAGGCGTGGAACTTGACATCAAGGCCCAAGCAACTAGCCATTTGGCCTTAACCTTCAATGCGGCTTATACCGATGCTACTTTTGACAGAGGTACCGCCCCGACACCATTTGAAGAGTTCGATGGTGTAGGTTATGGTCGCGGATTCCGTAGCATCTCTGGCAATCGCGTCAATGGTGCCCCACGCTGGACCGCCAACGCAGGAGTCTTCCATCAATGGAACATCAATGGCAGCGTAGAGCATTACACTTCCGCCAATTACGGCTGGCGCTCTGAAACCTATGCTGACGTCAACAATTCGACCTACTCCAGGATTCCCAGCTACGGCGTGTTCAACCTGACCACTGGCTTCAAAATTCCACATGGAAATAACCAGTGGGATATCTCAATCTGGGCCAAAAACCTGTTTGACAAGCACTACTTCCTTGGCTTGGTCAACTCAGGTTTCGGCATGTACGCCGGTTCCGCCGCACAACCTCGCACCATAGGCGCCAGCCTGCGCTACGACTTCTAAACCCGGCCTGGTCAGTTAAAGGGAAACAGCCACCTGGCTTGTATGGCAGGTGGCTGATTTTTTATGTAAATGAAGAACTTTCAAGCTACACTATGCCCATCTCACATAAAGGCCCTGTTCATAAAAGGGGATGACGATGGCCAAGATCACGATCAACAAGCTTGATGCAAGCATTTTTGAAGTAGCGGTTGAAGCAACATCTTTTACGTCGCATCGCGTCACAGTAGCCCCGGAATATGTAGACAAGCTGAGCCAAGGGCGTTTTGATAGCGAAGAGTTGGTCAGGCGCTCTTTCGAGTTCCTGCTGGAACGCGAACCCAACACCAGCATCCTGCGCAGTTTCGACCTTTCGGTAATTTCGCGCTATTTTCCTGAATACGAACGCAAAATCTCAAGCTAACGCGAACGACTTGCCAGCACCTTGAGCACAACAGCCGCGGCAGCCATACCACAGGGCGCCGTCACGGCAACCGAGGATCCATAGCCGGCACAGTTCAATCCTGTCACCCCGCCAGCATCGGCAACACAGCTGGCATCCGGCTGCTGAACCGGCTCATCGGAATAGATGCAGCTAATGCCAAATTTCTGTACTTTCTTCTTGCCATCCGTACCTTTAGGAAAGCCGTGATCCCGGCGTAACTGGTTGCGCACTTTTGCCAGTAACCTGTCGCCATGGACCTCGGCCAGGTCCGCCACCCTGATGCGTATCGGGTCGACCCGTCCTCCCGCTCCACCGGCCATCACCAGTGGAATATCATGTTGACGGCACCAGGCTGCCAAGGCCACTTTAGCCCGGGCGTCATCTATCGCATCCAGAACCGCGTCAACTTTCGGGTCCAGCATTGCATCCAAATTATTGGGCGTTATGAAGTCCTCGATTTCCCGAGTTTGTGCCAAGGGATTGATGGCATGTATGCGCTCAGCCATGGCGGCCACCTTGGCCTGGCCAAACGCCCCTTCGACTGCATGCAACTGGCGATTGACATTGGATTCGGCAATATTGTCGAGGTCGATCAGGGTGAATTTTCCGATTGCACTGCGTGCCAATGCTTCCACCGCCCAGGAACCCACGCCGCCCATGCCGATGACGCAAACATGGGCTTGCCGGAAGCGCTGCAATGCCGATTCCCCATAGAGCCTGCGCACGCCGCCAAAGCGACGCTCCCAATCGAAATCAAGCGGGCCGGTCATCGCGAATCCTCACATCCGGCAGCGCGAATCTGGCGCTGGTACTGGTCCAGGCTATGGATATCACAGCGGTTTTTTTCGACAGCATCGGCAATGCCGGCAAGTTGATCGAGATATTTCTGCATAGTGTCGCAATACAGAGCACTGGCATCCACGTCGGCCTGCACCCGTTTTTCCAGCGATTGGAGATCGTTCAATATGCCCTTGCAGGCATCATCCTGGAACGGGTTGCGCGCAGGCTTGGCAGGCGGGCTGCAAATCGCCCGGGCAAGCTGCTGGACGGTTGCAGATTTATTCACGGGTGCAGCTGGCTGTGGCTTGTCAAACAAGGCTTCGGTCTTGCCGTCCCGCATTTTTTGCGCCTGCAGCAATTTGAAGGTGTTCAGGCTGCAATCCAGGCGCAGCGTGCTCAAGGTCTGTTCATTTTTATTAAACGGCTTGACCCGTGTATTCACGGTAAATTCATGTGCGGTATGTTGCTGCAAGGAGGCGCGGTCAAATGCAACCTCGCCGGTATTGCTGTTGCTCACGATTTCCCATTGCGTCGATCTTGCTGCCGGTGCAGCCGCAACGCAATATTTCTGCTGTAGCTGGTCCGGCAGTGACCCTGCACTGATCGGCCCTTGCGCGCGCGGAGCATCGAACTTGACTACCTGCTTGCCGTCCTTGAGTTGATAGCCGCTAAGGTAGCTGAACCGCTGTGCCCGGCAATCCACCTGCATGGTAGTAACCCAGATGGCGCTGTCGGGCTGCTCCACTTTGGTATGCATAGTGAACTTTTTCCCGGCAGTATCACGCACCATAGTGCCTGGATCAACATAATGCCTGCCGACATTGCTTTCTCCCATCAGGTCCCATTGCTCGGCATGGGCAGCCACTCCCGCCAGCAACAGAAATCCGAACCATACACTACGCATCACTCAGGCTTTTTCCAATACGACAAAGGCAGCGGCAAGGGCTTTTTCATCACTGATGGAAAGATGCAGGCTACCCACCCCCTTTTCCGCCAGCCATTGCTGCAAGGCGGGGGCGAGCTGGAATTCCGGCTTGCCCAGCGCATCGTGCCCGATGCCGATATTCTCAAAACTGGCAGCACCGCGAATACCCGTGCCCAGGGCTTTGGCAAAGGCTTCCTTTGCCGCAAAGCGTTTGGCGAGGAACCTGGCCTTTACCCGGCTGGACGCATATTCGTGCCACTCGTCGGCATTGAGAATGCGCTTGGCAAACGCATCGCCAAAGCGGCTGAGCGATTCCTCTATGCGCACAACCTCGACAATATCCGTGCCTATCCCGTAAATCATGCCTGCATGCTTAATTTGATTTTTGCACGATCAGGGCCTTCATCTCCCGCACCGCGTATTCCCAGCCCACAAACAGGGCATGCGCGACAATGGCATGGCCGATATTGAGTTCTTCAATCCCCGGAATGCCGACGATCTCATGCACATTGTGAATATTGAGGCCATGACCGGCATTCACTGTCAGGCCCAGCGCCAAACCGTGATCCACCGCCATGCGGATGCGTTGTAATTCAGTGTTCTTCTCCGCTTCTGTCTTCGCGTCGGCAAACGCGCCGGTATGGATCTCTATGACAGGGGCGCCTGCAGCCTTGGCAGCTTCAACCTGCACCAGGTCTGGCCCGATGAACAGGGAAACGCGGATACCCGCATTGTCCAGTGTCGTACAGGCAGACTTGATAGTGCCGAGATTGCCAGACACATCCAACCCACCTTCGGTGGTGCGTTCCTCACGGCGCTCCGGCACCAGACAGACATCCTGCGGCATGACCTTGAGCGCAATGTCCACCATTTCATCGGTCACTGCCATTTCCAGGTTCATCTTGGTTTGCAGCAAGGGACGCAGCGCGAACACGTCGGCATCCTGGATATGGCGCCTGTCCTCGCGCAAATGGATAGTGATGCTGTCCGCGCCGGCTTCCTCGGCGCGCAAGGCTGCCTGCACCACACTTGGGTATTGGGTGCCACGCGCCTGACGCAGGGTGGCTACATGATCAATATTGACGCCTAGTTTCATAATGCCTGCAAATCCATGAGTAATTGTCGCGTATGTAGAGGTTTCTCGCCCAGGTAATGCGCCAGCAAGGCGCGCATCAACTGCTTGCTTTGCTGCTGGGTCTGCGTGTCGGTGTAATCATCCTGCGCCATGTCCAGCAGGGCCTTACCGGACAATTGTACGCCATTTGCCTGTGCCGCATGCTGGCTGCTACGCAATGCGCCCTGCTCGGCCACATAGACATATTGATGCCCAGACTGGATAGCCTCACCGCTGGCATCATGCTCGAGCGGCACGGCATAGCCCAGTTCCTGCAGCATCTTGAGCTCGAAGCGGCGCAAGGTTGTCGCGGGCAGCACTTGGTCCTGCGCCAGGATGCGCAAGGTCTGGCTGTAGTAATCGAACAAGGCATCGTGCCCGTCCTCTCGCAGCAACAGGCGCAGCAGCAATTCGTTAAGGTAAAAACCGCACATCAATGCCTCACCGCGCAGCAGCAACAAGCCGGCACCCCACTCCATGCCGTGCAGATTCTTGAGCTCGGCCTTGCCGGACCAGGTTGCCTGCAAGGGCTGGAATGCCTGCAACATGCCGCGCATCGCCGAGCGTGGGCGCCTGGCGCCCCTGGCAACCGCCGCCACACGGCCAAACTCGCGGCTGAATAATTCCACAACCAGGCTGGTTTCCTTGAACGGATAGGTATGCAGCACGTAAACCGGCTGATTGTCTTGGCGATGAAGATTGCTGGCGGCCATTCTAGCTATTTCAGATAATCGGATGAGAAGCAGGATGCATTTTATCTCAGGGCCGAAAAGACAAGAGAAACCTTTTGCAGCATTACGCTGTCAGGCCTAGTTGATGTATTAAACGTTCAGGCATTTCACTCATGAAGATCAAGCACACTTTTTTAGCTGCCAGCAGCACCTTGCTGCTCCCCTTTTCAGCACAGGCTTCCTGTAATACGGACTATACCTGGGTTGACAAGTCATGTGAGCGTATCACTGACATCTGGGAGACGGGCAGCCAGGATTTATACCTGCCATTGTGGACCCACCATCTCCGGTTTGCCTACGACGACGATAAAATCGATTCGTTCCGCGAATTCACCTGGGGCCTGGGCTATGGGCGCAGCCGATACAATGCGGCTGGCAATTGGGAAGGCCTCTACCTGATGGCGTTCTCCGATTCGCACAGCAAGGTGCAACCCATGTTGGGCTACGGCCATCAATGGATGTTTGGCCCCGTATCAGGCCTGCATGCCGGCGTTGGCTATACGGCCTTTATCACCTCGCGCGCAGATATCTACAGGAATTTTCCCATTCCCGGCGTATTGCCGATTGCATCCGTCAACTACCAGCAATACTCGCTCAACACTAGCTATGTCCCGGGCGGCAGGGGAAACGGCAACATCCTGTTCTTCTGGTCCAGGGCCAGTTTCTAGCCGTCAGTAGCCTAGCGACTTAAGGGCGCGCTCGTCATCGGCCCAGCCGCCTTTGACCTTGACCCAGGTTTCCAGCCATACCTTGCCGCCAAACAGTTTTTCCATATCCTGGCGCGCCTCCGTGGAGATGCGTTTGAGCTTTTCGCCGCCCTTGCCGATCAGCATGGGCTTCTGGCTATCCTTGTCGACGATGATCGCGGCATGGATACGCCGCAGGTTGCCCTCCTGCTCAAACTTCTCGATCTCCACCGCCACGGAATAAGGCACCTCGTCACCGAGCAGGCGGAAAATCTTCTCGCGCAGCATTTCGGCCGCCAGGAATCGCTCATTGCGGTCGGTCAGTTCATCCTCGCCATAAATCGCTGCCTGTTCTGGCAGGTGCTCACGGACGGCGGCGAGTAGCTCGTCGAGATAAAGATTCTTCTTGGCGCTTACCGGAATGATGCCGGTAAATGGAAACTCCAGATCAAAATCCTGAATCAACGGCAAAAGATTGCCCTTGTCCCCCATCAGGTCGGCCTTGTTGACCACCAGGAATACCGGCTGGTTCTTCGGCAGCAATTCCAGCACTTTGCGGTCTGCATCTCCCAAGTGCATGGGCTCTATGACAAACAGCACCACATCCACTTCGCTCAACACCTGCGTCACGGTACGGTTCAGGTTGCGGTTGAGGGCATTGATATGCTTTTGCTGGAAACCTGGCGTATCCACAAACAGGAACTGCGTATCTTCAGTAGTGTGTATGCCCAGCAGGCGATGGCGCGTGGTTTGCGCCTTGCGCGAAGTAATGCTGAGCTTGAGGCCGAGAATATGGTTGAGCAAGGTAGACTTGCCCACATTGGGACGGCCGACAATGGCGACCGTGCCACAACGAAAAGCGCTAGATGATGTCATTTCTTTCCTTTTTCGAGCAATTGCTCGTATGCCGCCTGGGCAGCCTGTTGCTCCGCCGCACGGCGGCTGGAGCCCTTGCCCTCAGTGGTAATCTGGAGTTTGGCAATATGGCAGCCGACACGGAACGTCTGGCAATGCGCCTCGCCTTCCGTCGCCAGTACATTGTACTCGGGCAAGTCGATTTTGCGCCCTTGCAGAAATTCCTGCAGCAACGACTTGGCATCCTTGCCGATAGCCTTGGGGTCGATACCTTCCAGCCGTGGCAGGAACAAACGCTTGACCAGCGCTTCGGCTGCCGGATAGCCGCCATCGAGAAAGACTGCGCCAATAATGGCTTCTACCGCGTCCGCCAGCACCGAAGGACGGCGCCAGCCACCGCTTTTGAGTTCACCCTCGCCCAGCTTGAGAAACTCCCCCATCTCCAGGCTCACGGCAATTTCGCTCAATGTTTGCTCCTTGACCAACTGCGCACGCAAACGGCTAAGATCGCCTTCGGGCAACTTGGGAAATCGCTGATACAACTGATGGGCGATCAGGAAGTTCAACACCCCGTCGCCAAGAAACTCAAGACGCTCATTATTATTGCCGGAATGGCTGCGGTGGGTTAAGGCACGCGTGAGCAGGGTTTTATCCTTGAACTCATATGCAAGCTGCCGCACCAGGCTGCTCTGGCTCATGGCAGCGCCCTAGCGACAGCAATGGGAAGCAGCGACAGGCAGGCTTCGCAAACATTCGCGCAGCCCATGCAACAACGGCGATCAACGTGCATTGTCAGTCGAGGCTTCAAAATCCAGCAAGACACTGATATTGGAAAAGAGCGGCACCACCACCTGATAATCCACAGAAAGAACGGTCTTGCCGTTCTCATCGCGCAAGAATGCCAGATCCTTGGTCTCTACGTTGCGAATGTCATCAATAGTAGCGCTTTTCTGAAAGGCGGTAATCATGTCCGCTTTGCTCATGCTGGGAAACGCCGGATCGTGGGCAATGCGCGCAATCGCTTTCTTGACCGCGAAATACTCGATATAAGAAGGCGTAAGCTTCATCGCCAGCACTGCAAAAAACACGCCGACGGCGATCAGGATCACCAGGCCCAGGAATGTCATGCCTTGCTGTTTTTTCATGCTGGCTCCTTACTTGATCTTGTTGCCGATTCTGCCAAAGTCATCGAAATTCCACCAGATGAAAAACGCCTTGCCCACCAGGTTATCTTCGGGAACAAAGCCCCAAACGCGGCTATCTTTACTGTTGTCGCGATTGTCGCCCATGGCAAAGTAATGGCCCTCCGGCACTTCCACTTCGCCGTCAAATGCCATGCCGTTTTCCTCGATCAGGATATCGTGCTTAGTCTCGCCCAACTGCTCCTGATAACGCTTGGTGACAATCATGTTGAGGCCGGAACCCACATACTTGTAATCATCGACGTAATCAGTCTGTACTGCCTGGCCATTCACATAAAGGCGCTTGTTTCTGTAGGCAATACGGTCGCCCGGTACACCGATGACGCGCTTGATGTAATCGATGGAAGGATCAGGGGGGTAATGGAAAACAAATACATCGCCACGCTCTGGCTTATTGATTTCAACGAACGTCTTGTTAAGAATAGGTACACGCAAGCCGTAAGTAAACTTGTTCACCAGGATAAAGTCACCGGCAAGCAAAGTCGGCATCATGGAGCCAGAGGGAATCTTGAAGGGTTCGACAATAAACGAGCGGATCAGGAACACCGCCAGGATCACAGGGAAGAAACTCTTGGAATACTCCACCAGCACTGGGTCGGCAGCATCGGCAGCACGCTTCTTGCGCCAGAACAGGCTATCCAGCAGCCAGATCAAACCCGTAATTGCCAGCACCGCCAGCATGAACAATGCAAACATCATTTGTCTTCAACCCTCAAAATGGCCAGGAATGCTTCCTGCGGAATTTCAACGTTACCCACCTGCTTCATGCGCTTCTTGCCTTCTTTCTGCTTTTCCAGCAGCTTCTTCTTACGCGTTATATCGCCGCCATAGCACTTGGCCAGCACGTTCTTGCGCATGGCTTTCACGGTTTCGCGGGCAATAATATTGGCACCTATCGAAGCCTGGACGGCAATATCGAACATCTGGCGCGGAATCAACTCGCGCATCTTGGATACCAGCTCACGACCGCGATAAATACTGTTTGCACGATGCACTATCAGTGACAACGCATCGACACGTTCACCGTTGACCATGATGTCCAGCTTGACCAGGTCTGCCGCACGGAACTCAAGAAACTCATAATCCATGGAGGCATAGCCGCGCGACACTGATTTCAGACGATCAAAGAAGTCTAACACTACCTCGTTCAAAGGCATTTCATAGGTCAGCATCACCTGACGGCCCATGTACTGCATATTGCGCTGCACGCCGCGCTTGTTGTTGCACAAGGTCATGACCGGGCCGACATAGTCCTGCGGCATCAGCAGGTTGATGGTGATCATGGGCTCGCGGATTTCCGCCACACGGGAAGGCTCCGGCAAGCGCGATGGATTCTCGATCTGCACCACTTCGCCGGTCTTGAGCAAGAGCTCATAGACCACGGTCGGCGCTGTCGTAATCAGGTCCATGTCATATTCGCGCTCCAGGCGCTCCTGCACGATTTCCATGTGCAAAAGGCCAAGAAAGCCGCAACGGAAGCCAAAGCCGAGCGCAGTGGAATTTTCCGGCTCGAATTGCAGGGAGGCATCGTTGAGGCGCAGCTTTTCCAGTGCCTCGCGCAATGCCTCGAACTGGTTGGACTCAACAGGGTACAACCCGGCAAACACCTGCGGCTTGACTTCCTTGAAGCCAGGCAAAGGCTCGCTCGCAGGCTTGTCGGCAAGCGTAATGGTATCGCCCACCTTGGCGCTGGTCAGTTCCTTGATGCCGGCGATGATGAAACCCACCTCGCCTGCAGACAGCGAGGGACGAGGACGGGACTTGGGCGTGAACACCCCAACCTGCTCGCACAGGTAGGTAGTCTTGGTTGCCATCATGCGAATCTTGTCCTTGGGCTTGAGCACGCCATCCACCACGCGCACCAGCATGATGACGCCAACATAGTTGTCGAACCAGGAGTCGATGATCAATGCCTTGAGCGGCTTTTCAGGATCGCCCACGGGCGCCGGAATCTTGGCAATCATGGATTCCAGCACGTCCTGCACGCCCACACCGGTCTTGGCGGAACAGCGCACAGCCTCAGAAGCATCAACACCGATAACATCCTCGATTTCCTGCATCACGCGCTCGGGATCGGCAGAGGGAAGATCGATCTTGTTTAGGACTGGCACTACTTCAACCCCTTGATCGATTGCGGTATAGCAATTCGCCACGCTTTGCGCCTCCACCCCCTGCGAGGCGTCCACGACCAGCAACGCTCCTTCACAGGCTGCGAGAGAACGGCTGACCTCGTAGGAGAAGTCCACATGCCCCGGCGTATCGATCAGGTTGAGGCTGTAAATCTGGCCATCGACTGCCTTGTATTGCAGCGCCGCGGTCTGCGCCTTGATGGTAATGCCGCGCTCACGTTCAATATCCATGGAATCCAGCACCTGGGCTTCCATTTCACGGTCGGACAGGCCGCCGCACAACTGGATGATGCGGTCGGCAAGTGTGGACTTGCCGTGGTCGATGTGAGCGATGATAGAAAAATTGCGGATGTTTTTCATGTAGTTATTCTGGATTAAGCCAAGTAAAGAAGGGCGCCGAAGCGCCCTTTTACAACATACTAGTTAGTAGCGGATTTTACCGCAAATACCCGCGATTAGCATGTTTTACTTACCAATCTTGACCGGCACATACAAGGTGTTATCGCCACGCTGCACCAGCAACGCCACTGTTTTACCAGCAGGCACCGCATTCACCTGCTTGGCAAACTGCTCCAGGCTTTGCACCTCGGTATTATTCAACGCCAGGACCAAATCACCACGGCGGATACCTGCCTGTGCCGCCGCACCTTGCGCATCCACCACGATCAAGGCATTGCGGCCATTCAGGTTGCGGCGCTGTTGCGGTGTCAATTCGCGCAAGGTCAACCCGAGCCGGTTGGCTTCCGGTTTGGCATTAGGCTGCGATGTTGCCACGACTTCATCCTTGTCAGCTGGCATTTCACCCAGGGCAATGTTCAGTGTTTTGCTTGCGCCTTTGCGCAACACTTCCACAGGCACCTGCTTGCCAGGCTTGGTAGCGCCTACAATCCGCGGCAGGTCCGCGGACGTCACTACAGGCTTGCCGTCGAACTTGACCACGACATCGCCCGCTTCCAGCCCGCCTTTTTCAGCAGGACTGCCCTTTTCCACCCCTGCCACCAATGCACCGCTGGTATTCTTCATGCCGAACGACTCAGCCAGATCCTTGGTGATTTCCTGGATACCGATACCGAGCCAGCCCCGCGCCACGCGACCGGTAGCCTTGAGCTGGTTGGACACGTCAATGGCGACATCGATAGGAATGGCGAAAGAAAGGCCCATGTAACCGCCGGTACGGCTGTATATCTGGGAATTCACGCCGACAACCTCGCCCTTGAGATTGAACAGCGGCCCGCCCGAGTTACCTGGGTTGATCGCCACATCGGTCTGGATAAATGGCACAAAATTCTCTTGCGGCAACGCGCGGCCCTTTGCGCTGACCACCCCGGCAGTGAGGGTACTTTCCAGCCCGAAAGGCGAACCGATCGCCACCACCCACTCACCTACCTTGAGCTGTTCAGGATTGCCGATGTTGACCTTAGGCAAACCTGTTGCATCAATCTTGAGCAAGGCCACATCGGTGCGCCGATCAGCACCAACAATCTTGGCCTTGAATTCGCGCTTGTCGTTGAGTTTAACAATCACCTCATCTGCCTCACGTACCACATGGGCATTGGTCAGGATATAACCATCATTGCTGATGATGAAGCCCGAACCCAGCGACTGGGACTTGAACTCAGGCTGTTGCGGTTCACCCTGGCCACGAGGAACTCCCGGGAATCCAGGAATGCCAAAGCGGCGGAAAAACTCATTCAACGCCTCATCGTCAGGCCCACCCTGAAAAGGAGAACCTCCAGGGCCAGCCTGCACCACCTGCGTCACACTGATATTCACAACCGCAGCGCCCTGCTTTTCAGCCAGTTCCGTAAAATCCGGCAGCTCCTTGGCCAAAGCCGGTGTTGCCGCAGACAGCCCAACAGATAAACAAATTGCTGAAACGGCAATTAGCCTCTTAAACATTGATTCACCTCGTTAACACGTCACACTCATACGCTACTAAGCAATCAGCAGCACACTCTCACACCATCTATCACAATGCTTCCGCCACGCAGCAACCACTCTGCCAGGCCGAAGCCAATCACATGAAGTCTTACTTGCTACTGAAACTGACCGCACTGCCAATTTGCGCCACAGTCGCAGCAGGAACCTCGCCGACTACCAGAATTTGATGCCCTTTGCTGACATTGGCATAAAAATTGGTTGCCCCTTTCGAGGTCTGACCGATCTTAGGACGAATACCTTTGGATAAAGGTTCAATGAAGAGAGACACAGAAGCCAGGCCGTCAGTAAAAATTACCTGGGTCACAGGCGCAGTCTTGCCAGGCACGAGGCGCGTGACCTGTTCTACCTTGCGGTAACCAGCGGGCAAGGCGCCCACTGTCCAGCCAGAACTTTCCTGGGCGGGTTGGGCATTGGCTTCTTCGAGGATGTAATGCTTGCTATGATCGACGTTGGGATGGAACCAGTCCATGCCCTGGTCTTCCAGCATATTCACCTGGCTGAAAGCCATCTTTTCCAACATTTGTTTCTGCTCATTCAGCATCAATGACTTGAGCAACAATCCATATTCGCGATCCGCCCAGAACTTATAGGCATAGCGCAGGCTATCGCGCGGATCAAGAAAAACAACACGTCCGTCACGGCCCGCGACCCGCTCCGTGCCGCCTATCCTAGCTTGGTAACTGGCTTTGAGATGTTCAATATCAACGGGCAGCACAGCTGGGAACAAATTGTGCGCACGCCGTTTTTCCATGATGACTTTTTCGTTCTTGGGACTAAAAATGACAACATCGCTGCCCTGGCTCAGCATTTCGCGCGGTGTGCCGTCAAGCACTACCACGCGCGCATATTCGCCCTGCCCGGAATTCGTGTGGGTAATCTGGACCGACTTGACGTTTTCGCCCGACTGATAAATGAACACTCCGGCATAACTGAGGTCATGTGCGGCTTGTGCCGCTTTTTTCAGCACAAGCCATGGGTCTTCAGATTCAGCATGCACAACTACTATCGGAGTTGCCAGCAGAAAAGCCAGCAGAAAACGCTTCATCTACCGGCTACTCCGAATAGTTGGCTGGCTGGATATAGTAAGCAGAGTTATTGGAAGCTTGAGACTGGTGTGCCAACCAGTAGTCGGCTGGCAAGCTTTGAGCAATTTCCATTGGTGTTGCATCATCATCGATGCCGTTTTGCACTTGTTGCTGCAATACCACCCAGCCCACAAATGCCACCGCGGAAACCGAAGCCGCCACAGACCAGAGCTTGCTGTTCTTCAGTAGCGCCTGTTTACGTTTGACGGCAGGCACGAGCAGAATCGGCTCCTGATCCAGACTGGCCATTAATCGCTCTGTAAAATCGGGGTTGAAAACAGGATTGCCACGCATGGCATCACCAATCAGATGGTAATCGGCCCAAGCCTGCGTGGTCTCGCCACCAGACTTCAAAGTCGTATACAGGTACTCTGCATCCTCAAGCGCCACATCTCCATCCATCAGCGCCGAAATTTGACTTTTCATTACCATCTCCTGTTTTCGGGGGTGTCCAATAAAGGACGCAACTTTTGGGCAATCGTTTCACGTGCGCGGAAAATACGCGAGCGCACGGTCCCTATCGGGCAATCCATCATCGTAGCAATTTCTTCATAGCTCAAGCCTTCTATCTCGCGCAGGGTAATCGCTGTGCGCAATTCTTCCGGCAAGGCCGCCACCGTATCGTTCACGGTTTGGGCAATTTCCTTGCCCATCAACTCTGTCTCAGGCGTATCCATGGTGCGTAACTCGTCACCATCTTCAAAGTTTTCAGCATCCTCGATTTCAATATCGCCTGTCGCCTGGGGCCTGCGCCCCATCGCTACCAGATAATTCTTGGCAGTGTTGATGCCAATCCGGTATAGCCAGGTGTAAAACGCACTGTCGCCACGGAAGCTGGGCAGGGCGCGGTAAGCCTTGATAAAAGACTCCTGCACCACATCCTCGACTTCTGCCGGATCCCTGATCAAACGCGAGAGCAGGCGTCCCAGCTTGCGCTGGTACTTGTCTACCAGCAAGCCAAAAGCACGCTTGTCACCACTTTGCGCACGTTCAACCAACTGCTGGTCTATTTCCCGATTGCCCGCCGGCGGGGTTACTGCCATCGCGGCCATGCTCCCTGTCTGTGTTTTCTTGACAGACGGAGTATACCCGCGCACACCGGTGTCAACGAACCCCAGGCGCGAAAATTCCTCGAAATTATTTGTCTTTATCATGACCTTCCCTTTGCTTTTCATGACTAGCTTAGTAGGAGAGACAGCGCTACACTCGCGAAAGTTCATCCAATTTCGGGTTCTTATGCAGCAATACGACGTTCTTATCATCGGCAGCGGCTTGGCTGGTCTCACACTGGCACTCAAAGTCGGCGCAGACAAGACAGTCTGCCTGATCAGCAAGCGCGGCATCAATGATGGAGCCAGCAACTGGGCCCAAGGCGGTATTGCTGCAGTACTGACAGATAATGATTCAATAGAAGCACATATACAAGATACCCTGACCGCAGGCGCAGGCCTGTGCGATGCAGCGGTAACGCGGCTGGTTGCCGAGCATGGGCGGGAAACCGTGGAATGGCTGATTACAGAAGGTGTCCCGTTCACACGCGAAGACGACGACAGTGGCTTCCACCTGACACGCGAAGGCGGTCACAGCCATCGCCGCATTATTCATGCGGCTGACGCCACTGGTCACGCCGTGCAAAAAACCCTGGCCGAGAAGGTGCGCCAGCATCCCAATATTACCGTCCTGGAAGATCACATTGCCGTCGACCTGATCACCGCAGGCAAAGTCAACATGGAAGGCAGCGCCTGCCTGGGTGCTTATGTGCTCGACAACACCAGCGGCAAGGTTTCCACCATTGCATCACAACATACCGTGCTCGCCACAGGCGGCGCAGGCAAAGTCTATCTCTATACCACCAACCCGGATGTTTCCTCTGGGGACGGCGTTGCCATGGCCTGGCGTGCCGGATGTCGTATCGCCAATATGGAATTCATCCAGTTCCACCCCACTTGCCTCTATCACCCCGAAGCCAAATCCTTCCTCATTACAGAAGCAGTACGTGGCGAAGGAGGTTTGCTCAAGCTGCCTGACGGCTCGCGCTTCATGACCTGGCACGATGAACGTGCAGAACTGGCGCCGCGCGATATCGTCGCCCGCGCGATTGATTTCGAGATGAAAAAGCGCGGCCTGGACTGTGTATACCTCGACATCTCGCACAAGCCTGCGGACTTCATCCTGTCTCACTTCCCTACGATTTACCGCCGTTGTTTCGAACTGGGAATAGACATCACACGCGAACCGATCCCGGTTGTTCCCGCTGCCCACTATAGCTGCGGTGGCATCATGACTGACCATATCGGCCGCACGGACATTCCACGGCTTTATGCCATCGGCGAAACCGCCTGTACCGGCCTGCATGGTGCCAACCGCCTTGCCAGCAACTCGCTGCTGGAATGCCTGGTATTCGGCCAGGCGGTTGCCCATGACATCCTGGCCCAGCCGCCTATACCAGTGGTCAAATTGCCTTATTGGGACGAAAGCCGCGTCACCGACGCAGACGAAGAAGTGATCATCACCCACAACTGGAGCGAGTTGCGGCGGACCATGTGGAACTACGTCGGTATCGTCCGTACCAACAAGCGCCTGACGCGCGCCCTTCACCGTATCCATTTGCTGCGCGATGAAGTACACGAGTTCTACAGCAATTTCCGCATCAGCAACAATCTCATTGAATTGCGCAATTTGCTACAGGTAGCTGAGTTAATCGTAAAAAGCGCTATGGATCGCAAGGAAAGCCGAGGGCTGCATTACAGCAAGGATTACCCATTGCTTGCAGAAGAAGCTTTACCCACGGTATTGGAGCCTTCCAATTATTACAGCCTGCTCGACAGTCACCATGGGCAGCATAGTGCACACCTCACGCCTGAGACTGAGCATACCCACCAACAGCTAAGCTAGAATCTTTCCCTTGCGCGCAAGCCAGTCTTAAAAGAAGCTAAGCCCTGACTTTGGCTTCAATGCTATCGATATAGGCCTGCACGTCCAAAGGCTGGCCTTGACGCTGTGCCTGCCATATTGTCTCAGCCAGGCATTCCATCAAATCATGTTGTGCTGTATATGCATCATCATATTTGCGCCACAAACTGTGATAAGCCGCATTGATCCCCGGTGGCTGGTCTATCGCCACCTGCTCCAGGACGGAAAGATGCAGGCTCATATGCAGGAAAGGATTTGTTTCCCCCATTTCCGGAAAATATGACTGGTCAAGGTAAGTTTCAGGCGCATTCAGCACATGGTGATATTCCGGGTGCATCTGCATCACCTCTACCGCCAGTTTCTCCAGGTCAGTCAACGGTTGTTGGGCATTAAACTTGGCCCAGCTGTCAAAAAAGAACAGGCGTACCTGATCGCGGCTGGGGTTGAACAAGGCCATCAGCTCTCCCACACCTTCATGGCTTGCGGGGCGAAGCCATGATTAAGCGGGCCGACGCCTGCGCCCGTGCGCACATGGGAGCCGGCATAGAGGGCGGAACGCACATAAATTCTGGCGGCCTGCACGGCATCGGGCAGGTTGAACCCAAGCGCCAGGTAGGCAGCCAGCGCAGATGACAACGTGCAGCCCGTGCCATGCAGGTTATGGGTGGAAATCCGCAGGGAATGCAGTTTGTGCACTTCAGCAATCTGGCCGTCGGCATTCGCTCGCACCAGGATATCAACGACATCATGACCAGGCAGATGGCCGCCCTTGAGCAATACAGCATGCGCCCCCTGCTTGAGTAATTCTTCTGCAGCCTGCTCCAGTTCATCCGTGGCAGTCAGCTTTCGTCCAAGCAGCAATATCGCCTCATCCAGGTTAGGCGTGACGACCAGCGCACGGGGAAACAGCTCGCGCACCAATACCGCAACCGCTTCATCCGAAATCAGCTTGGCGCCATTGGCTGATACCATGACGGGATCGAGTACCACTTGTTTAAGGCCATGCGCATCCAGTGCCGCGGCGACGGTCATCACAATCTCCGGCGAATGCAGCATGCCGATCTTGACCGCGTCCACACCGATATCCTCGACTACGGCATCAATCTGGTCGCGCAGCATTTGTGCAGGCACATTATGGATAGCACGCACACCCTGCGTGTTTTGCGCTGTCAAGGCCGTGATTGCCGTCATGCCATAACAGCCAAGCGCAGAAAAAGTCTTGAGGTCGGCCTGGATACCGGCCCCGCCACTGCTGTCGGAGCCAGCAATGGAGAGCACGCGCGGGTAGCGATTGCCTGGGTTCAATAATGTTGGTGTATTCATAATTTCAGCTTTCAGCAGCAAACAAGGCCAGCACGACGGAGTGCTGAAGTAATTCATTGCGGCCATGGACCGGGGCAATCTCGCCATTGCCATAAAACCCGATCACCGGCATGCCAGGGTAACAATGTTTCAATAACGCGATATCACGGTCAATACCGTCGTATAAATGCGGCCCCCGCGCCAGGCAGGAAAACATCAGGCCGAATGCCGGATGGCCCGGTAGCCTGCCACTGGCAGACTCGATCTGGGTGAGCAGGTTTTGCTGCGCCGCTTCAGCATCCAGGATACCCCAGGCCAGCCAGCTGCCAGTGGCTATCTCCTTTGCCAGTGTCACGGACTGTGATGCTGCATCAGCGCCAATGATGGATGCCAGTTGGTAATCCCCTCGTAGCAGCGCAGGCTCATCCTCTGCGAGCATGACCATTAAACGGTGATAAGGCGCGCCGGCAGCGACATCTACTCCATGGATATCAAGAGTATTGTTGAGACTTGCCCATGCCGTTTGGCTGGAAAGCAGCATCACATCATGACCATTCACTTTTTCAATCCGTTGCGGCGCACCAATCCGTTTCACGCTATGTGCGGCAACTACCTCACCGACCGCGCCATGCAAGCCCAACTCACAATAACCACGCGATGCACCCTTGCCGTTTTCCCAGACGGAGAATTGTCCTCGGCCGGTCGCATCGCCAGCCACTCCGCCAAAACGTGCGCCGGACAAGTGCATCCAGGTAGCATTCAAGGCATTCGGTGCGGTCAAGGTAAGCAGCAGGTCGCCTGCTTGTCTTGCACCACTCAACGCCACGCCGTCACCCAACACCATGGCCGCTGCGGCAGGCACATCCAGCACCCACTCCTCTTCCGTGAAAATCCCATGGGAAGAACAACCGCTGACCTGGATAGTACTGGCCTCTTTTGCAGCAGCCTGTAAAGCTGGCTGTGGATTGCCCGCAAAATCCCGACTAAGGAACAACAATACGCTATTGGCAATTTCAAGTTCGGCGTGATCCAGGGCCTGCCTGACTGCTTCTGCCGCAAGTTCCGGCGTGGCCTGATGACCCCGGGCCAGCCCTGTGCCAACCTTCAAAGCGCACCCGCAACGGCAGGAGCTGGCGTTGATTTGGTCTTATATTCGCAGAGATCATAAATCACGCACTCACCGCACTTAGGTTTGCGTGCCACGCAAACATAACGCCCATGCAGGATCAGCAGATGGTGCGCATCATGCAGATACTCCTTGGGCACTGCCTTCATGAGTTTGTTTTCCACCTCGAGCGGGGTCTTGCCCGGTGCAATACCGATACGATTACCCAGGCGGAAAATATGCGTATCTACCGCAATCGTGGGTTGACCGAAGGCCGTATTCAAAATGACATTCGCTGTTTTGCGCCCCACCCCTGGCAGGCTTTCCAACGCTTCACGCGTATCAGGCACCTCACCATTGTATTGTTCAACTAGCATGCGGCAGGTTGCCATCACATTCTTTGCCTTGCCGCGATAAAGCCCTATCGTCTTGATATAGCTTTCCAGTCGTTCCAGCCCCAGATCAAGTATCGCCTGCGGCGTATTCGCCACGGGGAACAATTTGGCGGTAGCGATATTCACGCCCTTGTCAGTCGCCTGGGCGGAAAGAATGACCGCAACAAGCAGTTCAAACGTGCTGTGATGCACAAGTTCGGTGGTAGGTTCGGGAATGGCAATGCTAAGCCTGCGGAATATTTCCTGACGTTTTTCTGCGTTCATGTTTTTTGGGATGTATCTATTTTGACCTGCCGCTGAACACGCGCCATGGCAGCGGCAATCGCTGCCTTTTTAGCCTGCACGGTATTGGATGTATGCTCATCAGCCTGTGCAGTTCTGGGGTCTACCATGCGCTTGGCCGGGATGCGCCCGAGGCGATGCAAGCGGGATTGATAGCGCTCGCGCGCTGCATCCGCCACCTGGCGCGCATGACTTGCCGGCACGGTGTAATCCCACTCCCCATCTGGCAATGCTTGCATACTGATGCAATCCACCGGGCAAGGTGCCACGCAAAGCTCACACCCCGTACACTCATCGGTAATCACGGTATGCATTTGCTTGTGCGCCCCGAGAATCGCATCCACGGGACAAGCCTTGATGCACAGCGTGCAGCCTATACAGCTGGACTCATCAATGACCGCCAGCATTTTGGGGCCAGTCACGCCATGCGTGGGATTCAGCGGCAGATAAGGTTGGTGGAGAATACGCGCCAGCGCATGAATCCCGGACTCACCGCCGGGCGGGCACTGATTGATAGCGGCCTCTCCCCTCGCCAGTGCATCTGCATAAGGGCGGCAACCGGCATAGCCGCACTGCGTGCATTGCGTCTGTGGCAAGACAGCATCAATACGGTCAGCAAGTGCAGAGAAATCCATCATGGCGCCATTTTAGTTCCAAGCTGTGAATTATACCCGGCACTCAGTCTAAATCAGTGTTAACTGCACCCTTACTACTGCAAGTTAGTCAACCATGGCGCTGATATGGCATCAGGCCAGGCTCTGCCGCCGGTCCACCAAGCCCTCATAGACATAATGACGTACGATTAATTGTGTCGTAGGGTCGACGCTGACAAACTCCACCCCGATCAGCAATCGCTGACCATTGGGATCGGAATCATCAAGAATATTGCGGATTTTGGCATTAAGGCTAATGTCAGAGCCATGCTCCTCCCCAAACAGGGGAATATTGAAATTCAGCAATAGCTGGTCGTCCACATGCCCGATCTCTCGACCTACCCTGATTTGGCAACCTGTCGCACTCAAGTTCACTAACCTGGTTTCAACAACCGATTGATCAGGCAGGTTGACCTTGGCGTCAATATCCACCTTCACCCGCATTTCACGCCTGATCTTATTCACCCGGATATTTTCAGGGTAACTGATGCACAGGCAATTCAGCGGGTGATAAAAAGTCTGGATAACGCTGCTGTCAAAGCTACAAATCATGGTGCCGGAAAACACCCTGACCGTGATTTTCTCCCCATCATAGAATGTCATGGCATTGCCTTGTACACGCGGCAGCCGCAACAAAAGATATTCATTATTTTCCATGCCGATGAAAGTGGAAATATGCTGAGTTGGAGTGCGGCCGCGATGCGTGAGCACCTGCAACTTTGCGCCAACCGGCATATTCATGGAATCAAAATCAATCCGGGATACTTCAGGAATACCTTGTTCTTCCATACACGACTCTTGATTGTTGTTAAGTCCAGAAACCCTGGCACGACAAGGCTTCACTTGCCGATCGCAGCAGTTTAGTAAGGAATCTTACCAATAAATCAATCTGTGTAGGATAAATCTTCAAAACCAACCATAACCTTTTTTAAAAAAAGGTCTTTACTCTTTATCGCAAAAGCGTAGGATAACCACATAATAAATATGGTTAATGCTAATTACTTTACTTTAAAGAGGAGACAACCATGCTTAGAGTACTGTTTGGTTCATGGGTGGGCATTGCATCCATCAGCACCATTATTCTGACAATTGCAGTCATCAGCTATTGGGTTGGATTCTGCATCATTAACGCGCGCAAAGAACGAGAAAACGCCACATCGCACTCATAATTCCACTGTCTTGAAACGTAAGCCTTACCTCACAAGTAAGGCTTTTCATTTGCAATAACCCTACTAATACTAGGTGCTATATCTCAATTTGAGGTATGCTTGCGTTGCTTGTATTTTTAACGCTAGACGAGACTGCCATGAAAGAAACACCCTCCAGCCTGCCTTGGCTCAACCTCCCCAATTTACCCACTTCAATCAAAGCCTTGTTTGTTGGTTATCTTCTGGTCATTGGCGTCGGCTTATGCATGGCCGGCCTGCAAATCATGCTGACGCATGGCATGGCCGATGGGAAGTTGGGTTTATCCAAGGACGACATTGTCTATAGCTATTATGGCGATCGTAGCGGCAGTAAACTGGAAAGCAAGCTCAATGGCTCGATGAAGCCGCATGCACCGCCTGAAGTGCGCCTTGATATCATCAAGTGGGTGCGTGACGGCGCACCGGAAGACCAATGGGAAAACCATTTCAAAGGTGTCTTTGCCGAACGGTGTGTCATGTGCCACAGCGTTATTCCAGGTATTCCGGACTACAGGACCTATGAGGGCGTGAAACAAGTATCTGCCGTGAATGAAGGCGCCAGTATTCAGAGCCTGACGCGGGTTTCACACATCCACTTGTTCGGCATCTGCTTTATTTTCTTCCTCATGGCATTCGTTTTCAGTTTTGCCGTCAATGTGCCACGCATCCTGAAAATCCTGGCGATTGCGTTCCCGTTCGCCTTCCTGATCCTGGATGTGCTGTCCTGGTGGCTCACCAAGTGGAACCCTGGCTTCGCCTGGCTCACCATCATCGGCGGTATTGGCTACAGCATTGCTTCCACCTTCATGTGGTTCACCAGCATGTACCAGATGCTGATCCTGTCCCGCAACGGCAAGATTTATGGCAATGCCTGGGAAGCAGATTTGAAGCGTTAAACGGTCAACTCGATCATCCTGCAATAACGGAGGCTCGAGCCTCCGTTCTTTTTTGCACGGCGGCACAAGCCTTGCTTAATAGTAGTCAACATCTCAGGAGGTAAAAGCATGGACACTTCATCAGTCAACGCCGTCCTCTTCGACCTGGATGGTGTCTTGCATATAGGTAACAGCCCGATTCCAGGTGCAATAGAAACCGTGGATCTGCTGCGCATACGCGGCATTAGTTGCCGCTTTGTCACAAACACCAGCACCCTCTCACGCTATTCATTGCACCAGAAAATTCTGGGCATGGGATTTTATGTAGCGCAAGAAGAAATCATCAGTGCGCCCGAAGCGGCGCTGAAATACCTGGAACAGCTCAGCAACCCGGTATGCCGCTTCCTGCTTGCCGACGATGTCAAAAAGGATTTCTCGCACTTTCGCCAATCCAATACCGAAGCGGAATACATCGTGGTGGGCGACATAGGTAGCGCCTGGACCTACGACATCATGAATGAAGTATTCAATTGCCTCAAAAACGGCGCAAAACTGATCGCCATTCACAAAAATCGCTTCTGGCAAACCGAGCATGGCCTGCAAATGGACATTGGTGGCTTTATCACCGGGCTTGAATATGCATCGGGAGCAGAAGCCATGATCATAGGCAAGCCTGCCGCCGAATTTTTCCAGATCGCGCTTGCCGACCTCAAACTGCCTCCTTCCGAAGTATTGGTAGTTGGTGATGATATAGACTCGGACATTGGCGGCGCACAAAAATCGGGCATTCGTGGCGTATTGGTACGCACTGGCAAATTCCGCCAGGAGTATTTCGACGCATCCTCCGTCAAGCCGGATGTGGTGCTGGACTCTGTCGCCGACCTGCCGGATTTACTAGGGCTGCAGATCTGAGATTAAAGAGGATCAGCATTTGAATATCGTCTATATGCCGGGCTTCAACTCCAGTCCGGCAAGCGAGAAATCACGCCTGTTGCGAGAGCATTTCCCCCTGGTGGCCATCCCAGAATACAACACCTGGGATCCAGACATCTCGCACGCACAACTGGGCGAGGTCATCCAGCCATTGGCAAGGGCAGGCGTACTGTTGGCAGGTTCCTCCCTAGGCGGCTTCTGGGCCTACCAGTTTGCCAGCCGCTATCGCCAGCCCTGCCTGCTGATCAACCCCTGCATGCATCCTGAACAAAGCCTGCAGCGCTATCTTGGTGAAGTGGAGAATTTCTATACGCACGAACGCGGCATACTGACTGAAACGCACCTGGCGCAATATCGCAAATACCGCTTTGCGGGCAAGCCCAGCCGCGTCACCGTACTGCACGAACAAGGCGATGAACTGATTCCTTACCAGGAAAGCGTGCAGAATTTCTCCGGCAAGGCCAGGCTCATCCTGCCAGGCGGCGGCAACCACCGTTTTGCCCGTACCAACCTTATCGTGGAGAGTATCAAGCAGATGCTATAACGCTGGAAATCCTATCAAAACGCATAAATCAGCCGCCATGAAGCAATCCATTCGGTTCTCATCTCATCACTGAGCCGTGAAGGGCCAACGCCGAACTGCAAGGTGCGGTTTTTATCAAAGTTGTAATGGAATTGCGGCATCACCCGGTATCTCCACTTCATATGGTGATCCAGCTCATTGTTCACCTCGACACCTAGCACGAGCTGGCTCGAATAGTTATAGAACAGGCTGTTATTGGAAAGAATGACATTTCTGCCATCGCCACCAAACTCTGTGCGGCGTATGCCCAGCATATTGAATGTGCTCCATCTGGGCGCCATCCGGTAACCATGCAGATACAACGCATCAGCCGAGTACACATTTTCATGCGCCTTGCGCTTTGTAATCACCTGCCAACCATGAATCATCCGGTCACTGGCAGGGGAGTCCAACGTGCCTTGCAAAGCTAGTTTGTAGGTAGATAACGACGAATTCTCGAACGGCAGCTCGATCTCTACCGCATAACCATCGGCAAAGGCATATTCCAGTTCTGGCGCCCAGTTGATATCCCCGTTGCGCAAGGAATGCTCAGCTAGGTTGTTCACCTCCAACTCCCCTTTAGGAGAAGCGAGGGGCCGCACCAAATCAAACAACATGGGCTCGGGAATCGCAGGTTGCTCACTACTCAGGGCCGCATCATTGGCCTGACAAAGCAATGGCAATAGCCCCGTGATCATAGCGATCACGGATTTAACACATACATCACACTTCATTAGCCCATCACTTCCTAAAACCGAGCCGCCATTATAAGAAATGCGGCACCTTCACAAAACCCTGCACCATTTGCCAGAAACCGCTGATACTCACAATGATTTACCGCCGTGAAACGGCAAAAATCGTATTATTATCATGCCAGTTTCAGTTAAAATGATCAGGTTTAATCATTATCAGGTCGTATAACCATGCTGCAAGGCAGTCTCGTTGCCATCGCCACCCCCATGCACGACGATGGCAGCCTGGATATCCAGGCGTTACGCTCACTTATCGATTTCCATGTCGCACAAAACTCGGACGGCATTGTGGTCGTCGGCACTACGGGCGAATCCCCCACTGTCGACTTTGATGAGCACGCCCTGCTGATCAAAACTACCGTTGAGCATAGTGCCGGGCGTATCCCGGTGATTGCAGGCACAGGCGCCAACTCCACCAGCGAAGCCATCGCACTTACCCGTAAAGCCAAGGAACTGGGGGCTAATGCCTCCCTGCTGGTTGCACCTTATTACAACAAGCCCACGCAAGAAGGGCTGTTCCAGCATTTCCGCGCTATTGCCGAAGCAGTTGATATCCCGCAGATTCTATACAATGTCCCTGGCCGGACCAGCTGCGATCTCCAGAATGATACTGTGCTGCGCCTCGCTGCAATCAAGAATATCGTGGGCATCAAGGACGCTACCGGAAATATCGAACGCTGCACCGACCTGATCCTGCGTGCGCCAGAAGATTTTGCCATCTACAGCGGTGATGACGCCAGCAGCCTGGCACTATTATTGCTGGGAGGACACGGGGTCATATCGGTAACAGCAAATGCCGCGCCAAAACTCATGCACGAGATGTGTGCCGCGGCCTTGGAAGGTAACATCAAGGCCGCCCGCGACATCAATGCCAAGCTGTTTGCCTTGCACCAGAAGCTATTTGTCGAGGCCAACCCAATCCCAGTGAAATGGGTATTGCAACAGATGGGGTTAATCAAGAGTGGCATCCGCTTGCCACTAGTGCCACTATCATCGCAATATCACGACACACTACGCAGCGCCATGAAGCAAGCTGCCATTTGATGCCACCGTTTATCAGTCAAGAGAAACCATGAATCGATTTACAATCAAACCTGTTTTACTGGCCACATTGCTCACACTAACTGTCAGCGGTTGCTCCATTCCATTCATCAATACCGAATCAGACTACAAGGCAGCAGGCCGCTCACGCCCGCTTGAAGTGCCGCCGGACCTCACCAACATCTCGGCCAGCGATGCTTACGCTATCCCGGGGGCTGCCACCAGCTATTCCGACTACAGCCAAACGCTCAATGAAAGCGGCCAGCAAGAAAACGTGCAAGACAAGTTGCTGCCCAACGCAGATGGCGTGCGTATGGAGCGTGCCGGTGCCCAGCGCTGGCTGGTCGTCAAGGCTGCACCAGAAAAGGTCTGGCCAGTCATTCGCGAATTCTGGACTGACCTTGGTTTTGCCGTACAGGTTGAAAACCCGCAAACCGGCGTGATGGAAACCGAATGGGTGGATCCCAGCTCGCTTGATCCTACCGATAAAAGCTACTTGGAGAAATTCCAGGGTTGGCTGGACAAGCTGAACAGCCTGCAAAACCGGCAGAAATTCCGTACCCGCATTGATCGTGGCATAGAAGAAGGCACCACCGAGATCTACATGAGCCACCGTGCCGTCAGCAATGTGCCTGATGATGGCAAGGTCAAGGTACGCACCATCGCTGGCGAAGTGGAAATGGGTTACGCCCCCACCAAAACCAAGCGCACTGGCGCTGATGAATCCCGCGCCATTGCCGAAGATATTGATGCGGAACTGCTGCGCCGCCTTATGGTGCGCCTGGGCGTTGAGGAGCAAAAATCCCGCACTATCATTGCCAATGCTACTCCCGAATTACGCGCCAGCATCAACAAGGAAGCTGACAACACACTCAGCCTCAGCACCAATGATGCGTTTGACCGTGCCTGGCGCCGCGTAGGCCTGGCGCTGGACCGCATTGGTTTCGTCGTGGAAGACCGCGACCGCTCCAGCGGCATTTTCTATGTGCGTTACACGGATAATGATATTGATGAAGCGCCCAAGGAGAAGAAAGGCTTGCTGGCAAGCCTGAAATTCTGGGGTAACGACAAAGACCAGGATGGCAACAAAAAACGCAAGGCTGGAGAAAACCAATACCTAGTAAAGGTAGAGGATGCCGGTTCAAGCAACTCCCTGGTGACCATTACCGACAAAGATGGCCAGCGCGAGCGCTCAAGCACTGCCAACCGCATCATCAACCTGCTGTTCGAGCAACTGAAATAACCAGGCTCGCCGGCGCTGGCTGATATGCGATTCGCTTCACTTGGCAGCGGCAGCGCAGGCAACGGCCTGATCGTCGAACAGGGTTCCACCCGTTTATTATTGGATTGTGGCTTCGGCCTGCGCGATGCGGTGCATCGTATCACCAGGCTGGGCTTGGAACCCGATGCCATTGATGGCATTCTCGTGACCCACGAACACGATGACCATACTGGCGGCGTGTTCAAGCTCGCCAACAAGTATCGTATCCCGGTGTGGCTAACCCATGGCACTCACGTCATGAGCCAAAAGCTCATACTTACCCAGCAGGGATTTGATCTCCATGTCATCGATAGCCACCAGTCATTCAGCATCGGCGACTTGCAAATCCAGCCGTATCCCGTACCACACGACGCACGCGAACCTGTGCAGTATATTTTTGAAGATGGCCAACACAAACTTGGCGTTCTCACTGATGTAGGCACATCAACGCCGCATGTCGAAGCCATGTTGAATGCTTGCGATGCACTGGTACTGGAATGCAACCATGACCTGGAAATGCTGCAAAATGGTCCGTATATCCGCTCACTGAAACAACGTGTCGGTGGCCGCCTGGGACATCTGGACAATGACAGCGCAGCCAAGCTGCTGGAGAAACTGGATACCAGCAAGCTACAGCACATTGTGGCCGCGCATTTGAGCGAGAAAAACAACCAGCCAACACTCGCAAGTACAGCCTTGAGCCGCACCCTCAATTGCGAGAACCACTGGATAGGCATCGCGCACCAGGCTGAAGGGTTTGACTGGCGCGACATCAGATGACCCAGTGACAAAGCTAGAAATAGATAACAGAAAAGCAAAAAGCCGGCATGCCGGCTTTTTGCTTTTCCTAAACTGAAACCGGCATTAAGCCAGTGTTCGATTAGTTACTTTCAGCTGGTGCTTCTTCTGCAGGAGCTTCTTCAGCTGGCGCTTCTTCAACAACAGGAGCTTCTTCGACAGCTGGTGCTTCTTCAACAATAGGAGCCTCTTCGACAGCTGGTGCTTCTTCAACAGCAGGAGCTTCTTCCTTTTGACCACAAGCGGTCAAGGCAAGTGCGAGCAGAGCGGCAAGCAGAGCGGAACGTGTCATTTTTTATCCCTTAAGATGTAGACAATAAATTAATAAAAACCAGTTACGGTAAGCCTTCTAAACCAACCGAGTGCCAAAAATTCTACCATCTCCGACGAAAAATACCACTGTTTTTTGGGCTGCAAGCCTTATTTGACACAAATTTTCGCGTTTTTTGAATGAAAAAATGTTCTACAAATAACTTAGGGTCTGTTGACGTTATATTCATGTCCGCGTTGCAGTGGCAAATGGTGCCAGGCAAGGCGTGGGACGCAGGCAATGGTCACTCCCTTGCCAAGTCACGCAACGCAGCATGGTGCCATTTGCCACTGCAACCCGAAGGGCCAGGGTCGATTTTCGCACGGGGCTGCGTTATTCGTCGTTCATTTGGAATAACCAAACCTCTCTCATCACGCCTTGCTCCGCACTAAAACCGGTTCCGGCGCTGATATGAATATAACGTCAACAGACCCTAATCAACCTTGATTTGCAGACGATTGATTTTCTCTTCTCCAAACTGGCTGCGCGAAAGAATTTCACGGCTGACTTGGTCGCTGCTTTGCATGATGCCGCCTATATCGAGCCATTGTCCCCTGGAAACGCGTACAGTAGTAGAAAGCTCCTCAAAATCAATAAATCCAAATGCATCAAGACGTGCAATACGCGGCGTAATTTCAACCTCGACCTCATTACCAATCGTTCTTGGCCGCACAGCAAAACCCGTCGTAATGTCATGAAATTCCGTTGTCTGTTGCACATTGAGGTATTGTGCTGTCAATACTACCCATTGCTGGGTAAAAGGCACCGACTGCCCGACACGGATGAACGCGCGCTCCCCGTCCAGCACGGTAAGAAATTGCTCTCCACTGCGGCGCGTTGTGGCTTGGCTTTCATCAAAATTGAAACGCAAGCCTTCGCGCCGTTCAGGCACCCTGTTCACACCAACCTCGATATCGCCATAGCGCACGCTTCCATCTGCGCCAACCTCATTACCGCTCTGGGTGACATGATCATCATGACGCACAGTAATCTGAACATTGCGTTGCGCAGTATCCAGCCTTTCAACCAAAGCTTCGACAGCTTCCATCTGCGCTGGTGTCGCACGCACCACCAAGTGGTGATCTATCGCGCTCACCGAGCCTTCAGGACCGATGATTTGTTGCACTGCGGGCAACAAATCCTGCGGAAAGCGGTGCTGGAGGGTAATCATCTTGAAATCCAATCCTGCAGCCTGTACAGGCAAGCAGAGCAGGCTCATGGTCATCAACAAGGCACGCATCACACTCCTTGGAAAATGAATATTTTAATCAGCGATATAGCCGAATATTACACGCTATTGAAACTTAAACTACGTTATCACTCAATCAAATGCAAATAGCCAGCCAGGTACCAATCATAGAACTGCTGCATCAAGGCGGTATCCTGAAATACCGCTGCACCAAACCAGCTTGGCTCAAGCTGGCGATCATCCGCCAACACCACCAATATCGCCTGATGCGATGCTGGCACGGCGAATTGCTCGCCATTCATGAAAAACTGCGTATCATGAAACAGCATCTGGCTCTTGCCAGACAAGGTGACACCTTGTTTGGCAAGCTGTTGTACAAAGCGTTTCAGACTCAATACCTTGTTGTCCTCAAACACAATATGGGGTTTGGGTTCAGAAAGATAACGGCCAAGAAAGTCTGTCACATCCTCCTGCTGCCAGCGTATCTGGTTCAGCATTTCGCTGACCTTTGCCAGCATGTCACTGCCAATCTCCGCTGGGTGGGCCTGCAATCGCAAATCCGGATCGGCATACATGCCACTCACGCTTAACTTGTCCTGTAGGTAATTGAGGAACTCGCTTGCAAGCTCCTGTGCAGAAGGCGCGCGAAAGCCGATGGAATAGGTCATCGCATTTCCCACTGCGACGCCCCAATGGGCGACATGGGGAGGCAGGTACAGCATATCTCCCGGCTCCAGCACCCACTCCTGCTCAGCATTAAAGTTTTGCAGGATACGTAGCGGCGCCCCTTCGACCAGGGTTAAATCCTCCTGCTCGCTGATCCGCCAAAAACGCTGGCCCTCTCCTTGCAGCAGGAATACATCATAGGAATCGAAATGCGGCCCCACGCCCCCTTCATCCGGGGCAAAGCTCACCATCAGGTCATCCAGTCGCACATATGGCACAAAGGCAAATTGCTGCAACAATTCCACCGCCTCGGGCAGATGGTGGTTGACTCCCTGCACCAGCAAAGTCCAGTCGCGTTCAGGCAGTTTGCCAAAACGCTTTTCATCAAATGGCCCGCTCTCTACATTCCAGCGCCCTCGCTTGAATGAAATCAAGCGTGACTGCACATCATCCTCACAGGCAAGCCCCGCCAGCTCATCCGGGCTCAACAATCCATTGAACCCGGGAATGGCCTGCCTGATCAATAGAGGTTTTTTTTGCCAGTACTCGGCAAGGAATTGTGCCGCGCTCAAACCACCAAGCAAAGTAAGCGGCACATCAGGCACCGCTTTGGGATAATTATTTTTTTTCATCTTCTTATCATAGCGCATTGCTTACGCTGCGAAGAAATTAGGTTAGAATCCTTCCCATCTTCCAAACTGCAAAGCAAGCCATGTTGCAGACAAATACGCCAGCCCCTGATTTTTCCCTGCTTGACGCAGATATGGAAAACATCAGCCTTTCAGCGTTACGTGACCGCAATGTCGTGCTTTATTTCTATCCCAAGGACAACACGCCCAGTTGCACGTTGCAAGCCATTGAGTTCAGCGACCTGGAGGACGAGTTCAAACGCCATGAAACCATCGTAATTGGGATCAGCCGAGATGACTGCATCAGCCATGCCAGCTTTCGCGACAAACATGGGTTGGCGGTGCGTCTGCTTTCCGATGAGGATGGCGAGATATGCGCCCAATATGGCGTTTGGCAGGAGAAGGAAAAAGACGGAATCAAAAAAATGGGCATAGTCCGCTCCACATTTGTCATCGACCGGAATGGAATGTTACGCTTGGCACAATATGGCGTCGCGGCTAAAGGCCATGCCACAGAAATACTCAACTTTATCAAATCACTTTAAAAGAAGGATCTTTCATGCAGATCGCCATGAACACTGTTGTCACCATCACCTACGAACTACGCGATAGCGATGGAAATATCCTGGAGGCCAGCAAGGATCCTGTCAGCTACCTGCATGGCGGGTATGACAATATTTTCCCGCGCGTAGAGGAAGAACTGCACGGCAAGTCCGTTGGCGACTCCATTGAGCTTACACTTGAACCAGCCGATGCGTTTGGCGACTATGACGAAGAACTGGTGCAGATAGAACCCGCATCTGCCTTCCCGACCCAAGAACTGAAAGTGGGTATGCAGTTTGAGGGCGAAGATGAATCTGGCGATGTTGTCCTGTACACCATCACCAACATCGAGGACGGCAAGGTCATCGTTGACGGCAACCATCCCTGGGCAGGCGAGCGCGTGCTGTTCAAGGCATCGGTTACCGCAGTGCGTGCTGCAGGTAATGAAGAAGTAGAGCATGGCCATGTACATGGTGCTGGCGGCCATCACCATTAGGCGAATGTACGTGAAATCCAGCTAGCTGGCCAACAGTTAGCCTGAAAGTAAAAAGGCAGCCATTGGCTGCCTTTTGCTTATCCATTTGCGGCTATAGAAAAGCCGCTTGGCTTATATTATGCGCACGAAATCCTGCGCACTGCCTTTTTAGCACGCGCCTGCTTGCGCTTGGCCAGCCGCTCATTAATGCGCGACTGCCTGACAGAGAGCGACCAGCTATAGCTGGTCCAGCCGATAGACACAGCCAGAGAAACGCCACCAGCAACCATTGCACCCTGCTTTTCACCGACAAACCAGCCGATCATGGCAACAAATGATGCAAACACCACCGGAATCACTATCTTGATGAAATACTCGACAACCATATTTTCCTTTTGGGATCTAAATTGACTAAACCGCAGCCCTGGTAAGAACTACGGTTCATATTATGGCCATCAGTTGTTTCAGAAGTATGTCTAATTTTCAGGTTAATTTTTTCAATTTGTACAAAACGTCCAGCGCCTGCCTCGGCGTCAGTTCATCCGGATCAACCACCTCAAGCTCCAACACCACCGGGTGCATCACCGGTTCCGGCTCAGGATCCGCACCAATGAACATGTCTCCCTGCCATGCCGAGGACTGCTGCGCCACCTGGCTTTGCTCCAACTGGACCAGTTTGCGCCTGGCGGCATTCACCACCGAACGCGGGATGCCTGCCAACTGTGCCACCTGCAAGCCATAGCTCTGGCTGGCTGGCCCTTCCTCCACATTGTGCAGAAAGACAATGCCATTGCCATGCTCCACTGCGTCCAGGTGCACATTGGCCGCATGCTTGAATTCTTCGCTGATCCTGGTCAGCTCGAAATAGTGCGTGGCAAACAAGGTATAGCTGCGGTTCTTTTCCAGCAACTGCCGCGCTACGGCCCAGGCCAGCGACAAGCCGTCAAAAGTGGAGGTGCCGCGCCCGATCTCGTCCAGCAACACCAGGCTTTGCTCTGTTGCGTTGTGCAGGATATTGGCGGTCTCGGTCATTTCCACCATAAAGGTGGAACGCCCGCCGGCCAAATCATCGGAGGCGCCGATTCGGGTGAAAATGCGGTCTATCGGCCCTATCCGCGCCGATTTTGCCGGCACCAAGCAGCCGCAATGCGCAAGCAGCACAATCAATGCCGTTTGCCGCATATAAGTCGATTTACCACCCATGTTCGGGCCGGTGATTAGCAATAACTGGCGATAGGGAGAAAGCGCGACGCTGTTGGCGATGAAAGGCTGGGCCAATTGCTCGACCACCGGATGGCGGCCATCCTCGATGGCGAGCCCGGCCTCGTCAGTGAACTGGGGCGCAACATATTTCAGCACATCTGCGCGCTCGGCAAAGGTGGCGAGCACATCGAGCTGGGCCACAGCCTCAGCATTGCGCTGCAAGGCGAGCAATGCGGGCTGCAAATTATCCAGCAAGGCTTCATACAGGATTTTTTCACGCGCCAGGGCGCGCTCGTTGGCAGAAAGCACCTTGTCCTCAAAAGTCTTGAGTTCGGGCGTGATATAGCGCTCCACGTTCTTCAGCGTCTGCCGCCTGCGGTATTCCGCAGGCACGTTTTCCGATTGCGCGCGGCTGATCTCAATATAGAAGCCATGCACGCTGTTATATTCCACCTTGAGGTTGCTGATACCGCTACGCTCACGTTCCAGCGCCTCGAACTTCAGCAAGAACTCGCCACAATTGCTTTGTATGCCGCGCAGTTCATCCAGCTCGGCATCGAAGCCATCGGCGATCACGCCGCCCTCGCGCAACACTGCCGCCGGTTCATCCTTGACTGCCGCCAGCAGCATTTCCAGCGCTGATTGCGGCACATCCAACTGCTGCTGCAATGATTGCAACAGCCCCGAACCTTCCGCGATCAATGCCTGCTGCAACACCGGAAGCTGGCGCAAGCTGTCACGCAAGCCGGACAAATCGCGCGGACGCGCGGTCTTCAAGGCGACCCGTGCTGTAATGCGCTCTATATCGCTCACATTGCGCAATACCGGACGCAACGCATCATATTGGGACTGCAAGCTTGCCACCGCCTGCAAGCGTGCCTGAATATCAGGCTGGTGTTGCAGGGGATGGTGCAGCCAGCTCCTGAGCAAGCGCGCGCCCATGGCCGTCACGGTGGTATTCAGCAAAGAATACAATGTGGGCGATGGCTCCCCGCGCAAGGTCTGGTCAATTTCCAGGTTACGGCGTGTTGCGGCATCCAACTGGATGAATTGGCTGCCTTGCTCTACCGTCAGCCCCTGGATGTGCGGCAGGCTGGTGCGCTGCGTATGCTTGACGTAATCCAGCAAGGCGCCAGCCGCCATGATGGCGGCCTGCATATCAGCGCAGCCGAACCCATCCAGGTCGTAGGTGCTGAACTGCTTGGCCAGGGTCTGGATTGATGAATCCAGGTCGAACTGCCACGGTGCCAACCTTTTCTTGGAACATTTCACCTGCTCCAACGCAACATGGGAAAAATCATCTGGATAAATAATTTCAGCCGGACTGATGCGCTCCAGTTCCTGTCCTAGCAGCCCTGGCGCAACCTCGCTCAGCACAAACCGGCCCGAGGCAAGATTGATACGCGCCAGCCCGAGTACGCCTTCCGCGCGGGCAATCGCCAGTAACAGATTGTCGCGTGTATCGTCCAGCAAGGCAGCATCTGTCAAGGTGCCAGGCGTGAGGATGCGCGTGACTTGGCGCTCCACCGGTCCCTTGCTCGTGGCCGGATCCCCCACCTGCTCGCAAATCGCCACTGCCTCGCCCAGCTTGGCAAGCTTTGCCAGATACTGCTCAGCCGCATGGTAAGGCACACCCGCCATGCGGATGGGCTCGCCATTGGAACTACCTCGCTTGGTGAGCGTAATGCCGAGCAGGCGCGATGCTTTCTCCGCATCATCATGAAACAGTTCGTAAAAATCCCCCATGCGGTAAAACAGCAGCATATCTGGGTATTGCGCCTTGATACCCAGGTATTGCCGCATCATGGGAGTGTGAGCAGAGTTGTCTATCTTATCCATGTACATTCAACAGTTATAAACTATTCCACTCCCCAGCTTCTCCAGGGAAAAACTTGAGTGCAATGTTTGTGGCACAACCGCGTCAGGCGTGCCTTGGATCATAGTGAGCGGCAGGTTGTCGTAAAAAAGCCAGATGCTTGCATCCACGAACGACCATGCCTTTCAAAAGAAAGGAGTAGGAAACGCTCGACCGCAATTTAACTTCCGAAACAACTTGAATAGGTCTGGTGTATGCATGGCCTGATTGCGGTTTTCCGGCACAGGCCAAGTCCATTGCCTTGGCGCAAGATTATACGCTCAAATATACTTATCGAGACCAGCATCCCATGCGCTATCGCAAGCGTGTATACAGCTGTTCCACTATCGGTTTAAGGCAAACCGCAGCACACGGCCGCCAGAAGTCAGAACTCTTCGTAGCGCGCCGGATCCTGATCAGCGATCCGGCCATCCGGACGGGCCAGCGTAGCGATTGTCGCCATGTCCTCAGGCAGGAGCTCGAAATCGAAAACCGAGAGATTCTCTACCTGACGTTCCCTGCTGGCCGCCTTGGGCAGCGGAACAGCGCCGAGCTGAACATGCCAACGCAGAATCACCTGGACGACTGTCTGGCCAAGGCGCTCGGCGATCGCTTTGATCGTCGCTTCCTGCAGCAGGTGGTTGGCGCGCCCGAGCGGGCTCCAGGATTCGGTAACAATGCCATGGACCTGGTCGAAAGCACGTTGCTCGGCCTGGGGAAAGTATGGGTGCAGCTCCACTTGGTTGACGGCGGGTGCCACGCCGGTCTCGCTCATGATCTTTTCAAGATGCGCCGGCAGGAAATTACAGACACCGATCGATCGAACCAACCCGCGCTGGCGTGCCTCGATCAAAGCCTGCCATGCCTCGACATAAAGCCCCTGGCCCGGATTAGGCCAGTGGATCAGGTACAGGTCGTAGTAGTCGAGCTGTGCGCGGTAGAGTGACTCCTCGATAGTCGCAAGTGCCTCGTCAAAGCGCTGATGGCGGCCCGGCAGCTTGGAAGTAACCCGCAATTCCTCCCGTGGAATGCCGGCCTTGCGGATCGCGGCACCAAGCGCGCCTTCGTTCTCGTAATTGAAGGCCGAATCGAGCAATCGGTATCCAGACTCAATGGCAGTCACGATACCTTCCACGCCAGCAACGCCGTTCAGCTTGTAGGTGCCGAAACCTACCCGGGGAAGGCAGATACCATCGTTGAGGGTAATTGAGGGGATGGTTATATGGGACATCTGACACTCCTTTGCATATCTTTCGCCTGATGATCTTGCAGCCAAGATCAGCACCGGTCTTGGTCCAATAAGCTGTAGACCACGATACGCTGGATTAAGAGATGAACAAAATGAATTATCCGACTTTAACAAAGTCGGCCATTGGAATATGGAGCTATTCCGTGCCGTGAATCTCGCGCACGAGCTCCAGCCATGCCTTGGCAGCCTCTGAAAGGTAGGCTCCCCGGCGCCAGGCCATGGCCATGATCCACTCCATACCCGGCTCGTCCAGGAGCACATGACGCACGCCTGGGTGCCGGCGCTGGTTAGCGATCATGCGAGGCAGGAAGGTAACGCCAACGCCGGCACCAACAAGCTCGATCATGAAATCGACCTGGCTGCTGCACGCCACCACGTTCGGCTCAAAGTTCGCATGCCGGCTGGCGTCGATAATGATGCGATGAAGGGCGAAGCCGCTGTCGAACAGGATAAAGGGCGTATCCTTGAGTTCCGCCAGCGAGACTGAACACTTGGCCGAGAGAGGATGGTGGTAGGCCAGCAATACAACCAGCGGCTCACGCCGGATCGGTTCCCAGCCGAAGTCTTGTGATGTGGGAAGCAAGGCAGCAGCGAAATCAATCTCGCCGGTTCGCAGGCTTTCTTCGAGCTGGTCGCTGCCATGCTCGACGAGACGGACCTCAATGCCGGGATAGCGCTGGCGATAGACCGCGAACAGCGGTGCAAACAAGGTGCTGCTGCCGACCGGCGGCAGGCCCAGGCGCAGAATGCCTCGCTTCAGGCCGCGGACCTCGTCAAGCTCGGCAAGCAGGTCTTCGCGGTCTGCGAGGAGCTTGACGCCCCGGCGGTAAACGACTTCTCCGGCGGCAGTGAGAGTGCTACGATGACCAATCCGGTTAAGCAAGGGGACGCCGAGTTCGTCCTCAAGCTGTTTCACCGCCTTGCTGACAGTCGATTGGGTGGAGAAAACAGTCTTGGCAGCCTGGGAGAAACCGCCCTGGCGGACAACCTCGACGAATACGCGGAGCGGCCTGAATTCCATATTGGAATAATACCTAGTCCATCAATTCATTTCCATCATCGTGCAATGCGGGATAACTTATTGAACTGGAAATTTTCTCGATGAGCAACCGCCAGGTTCTCGTGATGATGCATCGCAACCTCTTGTTTAGGTTAGCCTCATCACCACCTTCGTGGCGGGCAATCTTGTTTGCCCGTTGACGCTTAAGCGCGCTCAACATGAGAAGCGATGCCGGATGGCTCCCCTGCTCATCACCAACCGCCGGGGATAAGAGGATATTGTTATGTCGCCTGGAAGCCTGCTGAACACATTGACCAGCCGCTTTGCGACAGCCTGGCGCGATGCCGTGGCCTCGGCTGTTGCTGCCGGCATTGCCTGGACGCTGGCGGTATGGCTTTTCGGCCACTCCCATCCTGTGTTTGCCGCCATCAGCGCCATCATCTGCCTGGCACCAGGCCTGCCCAATCACGGCCGGCAGGCGCTGGGGCTGATCCTCGGTGTCGCAACCGGCATCGTCATCGGCGAGCTGGCCTTGATGCTGCCAGAAAGCCTGCTGATGCCAGAAGGTATGTCCCTGCTGCGCCTGGTGCTGGCGACCCTGTTCGCCATGCTGGTAGCCACCGCATTCGGCGGCGTGGCGGTCGTACCGATCCAGGCGGGCGTGTCTGCCGTGCTCGTACTCGCACTCGGTCCGCATAGTGCCGGATTGGTCAGGTTGGAGGACGTCGTGGTGGGCGTCATGGTCGGCCTGCTTTTCAGCCAGGTGCTGCTCACGCCCGACCCGGTCCGGCAGATTGATGCCGCTGCCGACGACTTGCTGCTAAGGCTGGCAAAAGCGTTCAGGATATGTGCCGAGGCTCTGAAGCATAGGGATATGCGTAAGGTTGAAGTGGCGCTTAAAGCATTCTCCGCTACGCATGCAAGCTTGATTGCGCTCGGCGAGGGCATCGGCGCCGCACAACATGCCGCCCGCTGGTCCGTGCGCGGAAGGCTGACTGCGCGTGCTGTCGCTGAAACGGCGGCACGCTACGACCGGCACGCCATCCGGCTCTATGCATCCTCCCTGCTGTTCGGCGAAGCCCTGGAAAATGCATTGCGCAAGCAAGCGGAGTCGGTACCGGAAGAATTGGCCGCGCGCATCCTGGATGTGGCGGCACGGTGCACGGACCTGGCAGAAGAAAAACCAGCGGCAGTACCTGCCATTATGCAGGAGGCAGACTCCAGCGCCATTGCGCTGGAATGGAGAACCGCTATTGATCATTTGCAGTCGGTATCCAATATCCTGGCCGACCTGGAGGCGCTGGCCCCCACGTCCCCTTCAAGAGCATACAAATGATGAAATCCGCTGCCGATCAACAGCACATTTTTGATATACGCAAGACAATCCACTATTTTAAACGGAGGAGAATCAAATGGCCTATGCCACTATCAATCCCTACACCGGCGAAAAACTGAAAACCTTTCCGGACGCCACTGATGCCGAAGTGACCGAAGCGATCAGCCAAGCGCACGACGCCTTCCTGGCGTGGCGGGAGACAAGCTTCACAGAACGCGCCCGCATCCTGCAAAATGCTGCCGACCTCCTGCGGCGTGACAGCGATGCCTATGCCAGGCTGCTAACGCTGGAGATGGGCAAACTTTTCACCGAGGCCAAGGCCGAAGTCGAGCTTTCGGCGAAAATTTTCGAGTACTACGTACGCAATGCCGAAACCCTGCTGAAACCCGAGAAACTTCCGGTACTCGACCCTGCCGAGGGCGATGCCATCCTGGTTCATGAGCCGCTAGGCGTACTGCTGGCCATCGAGCCCTGGAACTTCCCCTACTACCAGATCGCCCGCATTCTTGCCCCGCAGCTCAGCGCGGGCAACACACTACTGCTCAAACACGCCTCCAACGTGCCGCAGAGCGCTGCAGCCTTCGAGAAGCTGATGAAGGAAGCGGGGCTGCCCAATGGCGCATTCCGCAATCTTTACGCCACCCGCTCGCAGATCGAGTTGATCCTCAACGATGACCGCGTGCATGGCGTTGCCTTGACCGGTTCGGAAGCTGCGGGTGCCATCGTCGCCGCCCAAGCCGGCAAGGTGCTGAAGAAATCGACCATGGAGCTTGGCGGCGCGGATGCCTTCGTGGTGCTGGCCGACGCCGATCTCGACAAGGCAGTGGACTGGGCGGTGTTCGGGCGTCACTGGAATGCCGGCCAGGTTTGTTGCTCCTCCAAGCGCCTGATCGTCGTCGATGCAGTCTATGACGAATTCCTCGCACGCTACCGCGAACGTGTGGCTGCGCTCGTCGCTGGCGACCCATTCGACGATAAGACCACACTGGCACCGCTGTCTTCCCAGGGGGCAGCGGACGAGGTGAAGGAGAAAATCCGTGAAGCAGTGCTACTCGGCATCAAGGCCGAGGAAGTCGGGCCGCCCGTGCCAACGCAAGGCGCCTTCGTGCAGCCGACGCTCCTGACGGAAGTCGGCGAAGACAATCCCGCCCGCTACTGGGAGTTCTTCGGCCCAGTCTCCCTGTTGTTCCGTGCCCGCGACGAGGAAGATGCGATCCGCATCGCCAACGATTCGCCGTTCGGCCTGGGCGGTTCGGTCTTCACTTCCGATACCGCTCACGGCGTAGAAGTGGCCAAGAAGATATCCACCGGCATGGTATTCATCAACCACCCCACCAAAGTCGAAGCGGACCTGCCTTTCGGCGGCATCCGCCGTTCCGGCTATGGCCGCGAACTGATCGGTCTCGGGCTCAAGGAGTTCGTCAATCACAAGCTTATCGACGTCGTCGATATCGACGCCCGGTTCTGACGCTGCAAAGGAGGCCTCGCCATGCATGCCATGATGCTGAACGCCATCGGAACACCGCTGGCCTGGACCGAGTTGCCGGAACGGCAACCAGGCCCGGGGGAAATCCGGGTAAAGGTCACTGCCTGCGGTGTATGCCGCACGGACCTGCATGTCGTCGATGGCGAACTGGCCCATCCTCGGGTACCGGTCATTCCCGGCCATGAGATCGTCGGCCGCATCGACGCCATCGGGCCTGGGGTCGAAGGGCATCGCATCGGTGAACGTGTCGGCGTGCCATGGCTGGGCCACACTTGCAGCATCTGCCCCTATTGCCGAAGCGGGCGCGAGAACCTGTGCGATGCTCCCGGGTTCACCGGTTATACGCACGATGGCGGCTATGCCACCGCCGTCATCGCCGACGCGCGCTTCGCATTTCCTCTCGGCGAACAGGGAGACGACGTGGCGCTCGCTCCCCTGCTGTGCGCAGGCCTGATCGGCTGGCGTGCGCTGGCCATGGCCGGCGATGCACGGACGCTCGGGCTGTATGGTTTCGGTGCCGCAGCGCACATCATTGCCCAAGTGGCACGCTGGCAAGGCCGCTCGGTCTTCGCTTTCACCCGCCCGGGCGACACAGCCTCGCAGGATTTCGCCCGGCAATTAGGGGCAGCCTGGGCCGGAAGCTCCGACGACACGCCGCCCGAAGCGCTGGACGCGGCGATCATCTTCGCGCCGGTCGGCGCGCTGGTGCCTGCCGCCTTGAAAGCGGTACGCAAGGGCGGACGCGTAGTGTGCGCCGGCATCCACATGAGCGACATTCCCAGCTTTGCCTATAGTCTGCTCTGGGAGGAGCGCCAGCTTGTCTCGGTGGCCAACCTCACCCGCCAGGACGGGATCGAGTTCCTGGGCCTGGCGCCCAATATAGGCATCGTCACCCGCACCACCACTTATCCATTGCAAGAAGCCAACCGGGCGCTCTCTGACCTGCGGGAAGGCCGCTTCGACGGCGCAGCGGTGCTCGTGCCATAAGTCATTCCGCTGCTTCACTTTGTTCTGCGCTATTGACACCTTGGACGAAAGGAAGAAAACAATGCATATACAACCCGTATTCCTGTTTGATCTCGACGGAACGCTGGTGGATAGCGTTTACCAGCACGTACTCGCCTGGAAAGAGGCACTTGACGCCGAAGGCATCGAGCTTCCAGTCTGGCGCATCCACCGCAAGATCGGCATGAGCGGCGGACTGTTCACAAACCAGCTCCTGCGCGAAACCGGGATCGAGATCAGCGGACCTCTTGTAGAGCGGTTGCGGCGAAACCATGCCGAAGCCTACCGACGCCAAGCCGATAGCGTTCGTCCCTTGCCGGGGGCACGAGAACTGCTGGCCTGGCTGACGCAGGCAGGAATTCCCTGGGCAATCGCCACAAGCGGACGTATGGAAACCGCAGCCATCAATCTCGCCGCGCTTGGTGTCGATCCGAACCAGACGCCAGTCGTCACTCGCGACCAAGTGAAATATGCCAAGCCAGACCCAGATCTGTTCCTGGCTGCGGCAGAGCGTCTCGGCGTGCCGATCGAAACGGCCATCGTGGTTGGCGACAGCATCTGGGACATGCTCGCAGCAATACGCTGCAGGGCGCTTGCAGTGGGTTTGCTCAGCGGCGGCTACGGGATCGACGAGCTGCGCGGCGCTGGCGCATTCCGGGTCTATGAGGAGCCGGGCGACTTGCTACGGCACATCGACGAGGTCGGAGGGCGACGCTAGGCGCCAGCTTCGTGGCCATCTGTATGTTCCGCACAAAAAAACGCCCCGATAAACGGGGCGTGTCACAACAACCCTGGCAAAGCCAGAGGAAGGATTCAGCTAAACATTAGAAATCGTAACGGACACCACCAAACACCTGGCGCTGACGACCTGCCACCATGCCATCTACACGGCTGGCAAGATACTCCTTGTCACCCAAGTTGTGGCCGCTGACGAAAAAGGTAGCCTTGCTGCCGACTGGACGATAGCTTACGGAGGCATTGAGCAAAGTGTAGGACGGGATTTTTCCACTTTGGCCTCTCAATATATAGTTTGTACTGCCAACAATTCCGGCTCTAAATGCAGGATCTTCTTCTTGTTGGCTAACATAATCGACTCCGATGCGGGCATCAATTCCAACTGGATGAGAATAACCAAAATTAATCGAAGCAAGATGGCGCGGCGCATAAGGCAAACGATCGCCACTTACAATGCCGTCCGCAACTCTCTGACCGTCCTTTTTGAATTTAGCTGTAAACAGATTGGTGTAAGTACCGCTGACATAGAAATTATGCGGTGTGTTGTAAACCTGCCCCAAATCCACACGCCCAGCAAACTCAATACCAGACTGTTGAGATTCACCACCATTGACAAAACTGCCTGGATTAGCGCCATTGATTACAATTTCATCAAATTTGGTATGGAACAGAGTGGCCTCATAGCTCAACCCTTTGAAGTACCTTGATCGCACACCAAGCTCCCAGTTGGTACTTTCTTCAGGCTTTGTTTTAGACACCACAGCAGTATTTGCACCACCTGCAGAATAATCACGATCAGGACGGGGAGGAGCAAATCCTCTGTGCACGCCCGCAAATAAAGTAGTGTTCTCAATGCCATTCCATGCTATGCCAAACCCAGGCAGAACTTTAGTCTGGTTATTAGTCAACGATGACTCCGGATTATTATGATCCGCGCCCTCAGCCCGTAAAACATTAGTAGAAATCCGAATATCCTCTACACGCACACCTGGCGTTAATGACCAATTACCAACATAGAAAGTATTTTGTGCATAATAGGATTTGGCTTCGACATCAATATCAATGCTCTCACGATGATCCCCGTTTGCAATTACCCAGCCAAGATTTTGTGCCAGCGGATTGCTCGCGCGATATTGATTACGTTCCTGATCTTCTCTGTGGTAACGGAAACCAATTACAGCATCACTTTCTATCCCAAATAGACTATGACTAATATCTAGTCGAGGCTCGACTCCCCAATATTCAAACTCTCGCGGACGCCAACGCCCTCCGCACTGAGCTGAATTTGCTTCTGTTGCCACGACACCTGAGCATCGATCCATCTCTGACCGACCACCCAAAGTACCCGGATCATTAATTTGCCGGAAAGATGCCCGATCAGACTTAACGTAGTAAAACTGTGTACTGAATTTAGCTTTATCATTTATTTGAAAAATATGCTGCAACTGCAACGACTTACGCGTATGATTGAAGCTGTCTTGATTACCAGTCGGTGCCTGATACTTGTCTTCGTTATATTCAACAAGACCCAAGCCAGTTTCCGAAATACTGGAATTCTCTTCATACCAGCCTACCTTGGCAATCAGCGTATTACGCTCATCAAGATTCAGTTGCCCTTTAAGCGTCAGCTCGTTAATTTCGAAATCGTGATTATCACGAATGCCGTCACCCTTACGATTCACGGCATCCAACATAATGCCACCCCAGTCGCCGCCAGTGCCGATATTGACATGACCACCACTAAAATTGTTGTTGCCGATAATGGCGCTCACGCTAGCCTGGAATTCCTTGGGAACCGGCTTGGTCACAAAGTTGATCATGCCCCCCACAGTTTGCGGACCATACAAGGTTTGGCCTGAACCTTTAACGACCTCGATACGGCTTACACGATCCAGCGGTGTGGAATAATGCGCGGAAGGATCGCCATAAGGTGCAAGGAATAAGGGCACACCATCTTCCAGTAGCAATGTGCGTGAAGTACGGCGAGGATTAAGGCCGCGAATACCGATATTAGGGGCCAGCACAAAGGCATCTTCGCCAACAATGTTGACACCAGGCGTTTGGTTCAATGCTTCCCGTACACTGAACGGCTGGCGGGATTTCAACTCTTTCTCATCTATCACATTGAAAGAGCCAGGCACCGACTCTAGGCGATCCGGCAGGATGCCTGTAACCTTGACTTTATCCGCAACCACACTCTCCTCGCTGGATGCAGAAGCAACATCTTGTTGGCTTGCCTGTTCTGCCGCAAATGCTGGCATGGTCAGGATCAAGGCTGCCATCCCCATCATTGGTTTTTTAATCACTTTTGAATTCCCTCTTAGTCTCATTAATGCTGGGGAATCACCAATCCCCCCCCAGCTCTTCTCCATAAATATTACCGGTATTTTTTAATTGTAAAAATTTGTAACCAGCAATAGGTGAGAGTTTCCAAGGATTGCATCAATCCAAGAAGAGGAATTAATCACGAATTATATTGGGAAAAAATCCCAAATATATTTTGAAAATATTTCAATGTTAATAAAAACTAATCATGCATAAAACCGGGAAAAACTCACAAACCCAAGTCTGGCAAGCGATTTCAGGAAAAAATCACTTCCACAGAATGAATCATATCTTCACAATATTGTGATAATGAGTACCAGTCAAAACTCCACTCCCGTGATCACATTCTGGACGCGTATATCCCAGTCTTCCCGTGATCTTGTTATTGCCTTAATTGTGATTGCCAGCGTTTTCCTGCTCTCAGCAAAACTGGATCTTTCAGAAAAATTCATTGAATGGGCCCTGGCACATGAATCATTGCAGCTAGATGAATTTCCACTGGTACTTTTTGCGGCAGCCTTTGTTTCTATCTGGTTTTCACGCCGACGCATGCGTGAAATGATTTCGGAAGCCAATCGTAGAATAAAGGCAGAGCATGCCTCACAGGAAAGCCAGCGCATGTTTAAAACCCTTTTCGACCAAGGGCTATGTGGCAATTTCATTGCAGACATTAAAGGCAATATCTTACTTTGCAACCAATCCTTTAGTGCCATGTCAGGCAACAGTGAATCCACCCTTAACCTCAAGAAAGCCATTGGCGCACGCTGGGATGAACTTTGTAGCAAATTGCAATCCGTAGAGAAGGTAGACATTCCTGAACTTACGGTAGCTCGTCCTGACAATGCACCCTGGATCGTGATGGCCCGGCTGACACGCGCCCTGGACAATCCGCAATCGCAGGAAAAAAAGATCCACGGTTTTTTTACCGACATTACTGAACAGCATCTAGCTGAACGTGAACTTGCGGTGCTGCTCAAGGAAAATCAGGCGCTTGCCCGCCATGCAATGCAGGTGCAAGAGGAGGAGCGCCGTAATATAGCGCGTGAAATTCACGACGAAATGGGCCAATACTTAACCGCAATCCGCCTGGAGCTGGCCAGCCTGCCCAAGGATAAGCAGCATCCACTGACAGAGTTTGCAGTCCGTATCAATTCTCATGTGGAACACATCCAGCAGGCAGTGCGTGGCTTGATTCATCGCCTGCGTCCTACCGCGCTGGACGCCCACGGAATTGCCGAAGCAATCGAGCAACTGGTTAATGAGTGGAAAAAACAGCACCCGGCAGTGGACTGCCAGCTTGCGCTGGATAAAAGCTGCCTAAGCCTACCGGAAAAAATCAGCATTGTTGCTTACCGCATTGTGCAGGAGTCACTGACTAATATCGCGCGCCACGCCCATGCCAACCACATATCAATCAAGCTGATCGGTACCCGGGGCATCCTCTCGGATACCTTGACAATTGAGATTCGAGATGACGGCGTTGGCTTCAACCCGCACACTCCCAGAGCTGGCTTTGGCCTATCCGGGATGCGTGAACGGGTTGAAGCCGAAGGCGGCACTTTTAACGTGCAAAGTCAGGGAAAAGGTGTCGTCATTTCGGCCAATCTACCTCTCAGCACAGAACCCAAGGCAATTCAGGAAAGTTAATACATGGCTCAAAAAATACTGTTGGCAGATGACCAC
>NZ_JAJAVC010000011.1:0-408299 GCF_020532725.1 Methylobacillus arboreus | reverse complement strand
GACTGGAAACTTTGCACCGCATCATTGCACGTGACGCCAATGCACGTCTGATCATTTTCAGCATGCATAACGACAACATCTATGCTGCTCGCGCCATGCAGGCTGGCGCCAAGGGATATGTCGTCAAGACAGACGCGCCGGAAGTATTACTGGAAGCCGTGAAGCAAGTCCTGCGTGGCGGGCGCTACATCGGCCATGAATTGGCACAACATCTTGCCATGGACCGATTCATCCCTACCGAGAATCCACTGGAAAAGCTCTCTCCGCGCGAGTTTGAAGTGTTCCGCCGTATTGCAGAGGGAGTTTCATTGAGCGGCATCGCCGAACAGCTGCATATTGGTTATAAAACAGCGGCCAATATACAGACCCAGGTACGACAAAAACTCAATGTGCAAACCACAGGCCAGTTAGTGCATATGGCCATCCGCTTTGGCATCACCCAGCAGCGCGATTAAGGCACAAAAAAAAACCAGGTGATCGCCTGGTTTTGACTAAACCTTAGTGGTATGGAGTTGAACAACAGGCTTGATGGGGAAACCGCTATCTACAAAATACCAAGCTGTTGATTAACATCGTATGCCTAAGCCCATAAACCATCTATACATTAATTCCCCAAAATATCTGGGATTTATTCCCGACAAGGATAAAGTCTGCCGATTTTCGGGAAATTACATCTACAAATCCTGGAATCCTGCTTCACCCTTCAATGACGCCATGCTTAATTGCTAAACGTACCAGTTCGATCGGACTGGTGATGCCTAGCTTTTGTTTTAACAAGGTCTGGTAATTGGCCACTGTTTTCTGACTGATTTTCAGTATCGTGGCAATTTCCTCTATTCCCTTCCCTGCGGCCAATAGGCGGAATACTTCAAACTCGCGTGCAGACAACAGGCGCGTCGGATCATCACTGCCGGAAAGTGTTTGCAATGCGATCTGTTGGGCAATGCCAGGACTCAGATAACCCTTGCCTTGCGCGACTTCGCGTACGGCCTGAACCAAGTCGTCGGCAGCACCCGATTTAGCAACATAGGCTCTTGCCCCTGCCCCCAGGGCCTGTGATGCAAAAGCTGCATTTTCATGCATGGAAAAAATAATGATGCGTGCCTGCGGGTAACGCGCAATAATGCGCCGCAAGGCTTCCAGCCCACCCATGCCAGGCATGGACATATCCATCACGACCACATCGGGCAAATGCTCGCCGTAAAACTGGTATGCCTGCTCACCACTATCCGCTTCAGCAATGACTTCCACCCCCTCATTCTGCTCAAGCAGGCGTCGCAAACCAGAGCGGACGACTTCATGGTCATCCACCAGCATGACGCTAATATTGGCACTCATTGCTTTCCCTCTATTGATTCTTGTAATGGCAATTCAACATTAATCCGTACTCCCGCCGCCAAGGCGCTTTCCAGCGAGAAGCGTCCTCCCAGGCCTTCCACGCGCTCACGCATGCCAGCAAGCCCGAAGCCCGATGGCAACTGTGCGGTATTAAACCCCCGACCATCATCCATCACCGCGATGCTGAGCATAGCATTCTCGATACTGATCCGTATACCTACCCTGCTCGCATGAGAATGCCGGGTCACATTGGTCAGGCATTCCTGCACAATGCGATACACCGCAATGGCTGTGGTTTCATCCTGCACGTCATCCAGGTCTTCCTGGATATCCAGATCAACTTCCACCTGCTGGTTCCGCTGCTTCCAGGTATTCACGAGATCGGTCACGGCAGTGGTAAGGCCGAAGGCATCCAGGCCGGACGGGCGCAATTTCTGCAACATGTCATGCACAATATCCATCATTTGCCGCGCCACAACGCTGATCGCCTTGGCACTCTCCTTCGCACCCTCTATGTTTTTGGCATTGAGGATGGCAGAGGCGTCAACATGGACAGCGGTCAGGTACTGGCCGATTTCGTCGTGGAGGTCGCGTGCGAGATTCTTGCGTTCATCCTCCTGCAGCCGGATCATCTGCTGGGTGAGCTTATGGTTGTTGTGGATGCTTTTCTCCAGCGTTTCTGCCATGGCATTGAATTTTCGGCTGATTCCAGCCAGCTCGGGCAACTCAAACTCAGGCAGCCTGGCTTTCAAGTTTCCCTGTTCCAGCTCGTTCAAGGCTGTCATGACGCTATCCACTGGCCGCATCGCACGGCCAACAGCCCAATACACCAATGCATTCACGGCCACAAAAAAGACTGCCACCAGCATTAGCAGCCCCATGATGTCACCCAGCACTTCCTGGATTTCATAAGTTGGGTCAGGCGTGACCACCAGCTCGCCAATCATGCGACCATTGGCAAAAATCTTACGGCGGATTTCCGGCATTGACGGGGAGATGAACCCCATCGTGCGGACGAGCCAGGATACGGGCTCCTGCTTGTCATCCTCGATATTGCTGTCACGCAGGCGGCCATGCGCATCAAAGAACTCAATGCGAAGATGGCGGACATTACCGAGGCTATGCAAACGGAACATCGAGTTGGAATTCTGACCGTCGGTTTCACGCAACCAGCCGAAATCAGAGGTGTAATGCAATATTTCCGCATCCAGCAAATGCATGGCCAGCGTGGCAGTGGATTGCACTTCGGCACGCACGTCATCGCGCGCATTGTGGATCATCAATGCGGCAGCAAGTACCAATACCAATGCCAGCAGCAGGGTAATGATCAGGTTAAGACGTAACTTAAGATTCATCGGTGAACTGGACCGGGCAGGCGGTTGCGAGTGATTGCGCAATTTAAATCAGTTCTCCGAAAACAGAAACGGGAAAAAGTCCCGACACTCATATATCCAACACGAAATCTTAATGAACATTTCCCCTATTCCAAATGACACATTCCTACAGCCACCTGCCAGCCCACCCTCTAGAATGTATCTCAGAAGTTAAGAGTTCACTCCATGTTCTTTGCAACTTCTCCATAGTGTAACGCCAGCGTGGAAACCCACGCTGGCTTTTTTTCTTTTATAAACCCGCCTCGCGATTGGCAGCTATCAGCTGCACTTCAGCATCAATCTTTTAGATCATCGACCTTTAGGCGTTTTCAATGCATCCGTCAGATGCGGAGCCAGGGTTTGCAGCATCTGGGCAAACACCTTGGGATTGGCTGCCACGATATTGCCGCTTTCCAGGAAGCCCTCATTACCCTCAAAGTCCCCGACCAATCCACCCGCCTCATGCACCAGCAAGGCCCCTGCAGCAATATCCCAGGTAGAAAGGCCAATTTCCCAGAAACCGTCAAACCAGCCGGCAGCAACGTAAGCCAGGTCTAGGGCGGCAGAGCCGGGACGGCGCAGGCCAGCAGTCTTTTTCACCATATCCTTGAACATGCCCAGATAGGTTTCGAGATGGCTAAAGTCGCGGAACGGAAAGCCTGTACCAATCAGGGAGTCCTGCAATTTGGGACGATTGGTGACACGGATGCGCTTGTTATTGAGGAAGGCGCCGCCGCCGCGGATCGCAGTAAACAAGTCATTACGGCTCGGGTCATAAACCACGGCGCGCGTGATCTGGCCCTTCTGCCGCAGGGCAATGGATACTGAATACTGTTGAAAACCGTGCAGAAAGTTGGTTGTTCCATCCAGAGGGTCAATAATCCAGACATTCTCCGCATCGTCGCCCTGACGTCCGCTTTCCTCGCCAAAGAAGCCATGGTCAGGATAAGCATGCTTGAGGATGTCGATGATCGCCGCCTCTGCAGCATGGTCGACCTCGCTGACAAAATCATTGTAATCCTTGCTGCGTACAGTCAACGCGCCAATATCCAGAGAGGCGCGATTAATAATATCGCCAGCACGGCGGGCGGCCTTGACCGCATTATTCAACAAATGCATAGATTCTTTCCGTTATGATATCCCGGTGACCGGGCGGGTTAAAGAGCAGGAGAGATACGGACATGCCCGACTTCACGAGCATACATCCCGAAACTGGTAAAATGACATTTTAATGCCTTATTGCCATGACATCCAAACCTAACCTGCTTGAACAAATCCGCATTGTGCTCTGCCAAACCAGCCATCCTGGCAATATAGGCGCAGCTGCCCGGGCAATGAAGACCATGGGCCTGTCTCAGCTCATGCTGGTCAAACCAAAATCTTTCCCGCATGCCGATGCCGTTGCCATGGCATCGGGAGCGTCTGACATCCTGGAAAGCGCCCAAATATCCGAAACCCTGGCCGAGGCGCTGCATGGCACCACATTGGCAATTGGCATGAGCGCGCGCAGGCGCGAACTTTCGCATGAACTGGTCTCGGCACGCATAGGCGTGCAACGCGCCATTAGCACAGCCCACCATGCACCAGTAGCGATTGTATTTGGCACGGAAATGAGCGGACTATCCAACGAGGAACTTGGCCACTGCCAACTGCTCGCCATGATTCCAGCCAACCCCGAATACTCCTCTCTCAATCTTGCCGCTGCCGTACAAGTAATCAGCTATGAATTACGCATGGCTGCGCTGGACAATCCACAACCCGCAGGCTTGGAAGCTGTGCCATTGGCAGCCAGCGAAGATGTGGAACGCTTCTATTCCCACCTGGAGCAAGTCCTGGTTGAAATCGGCTTTCTCAATCCGGCACAGCCCAAGCGCCTGATGCAACGCTTGCGCCGCCTGTACGGGCGTACCAAGCTGGAAAAAGAAGAAGTCAATATCCTGCGCGGTATCTTGAGCGCTACCCAGGCCCCGCGCCCACCGGAGCCCCCAAGCTCCTGAAACATGCTGTTTAAGTTAATTCAGAGTAAAATACTCGGATGTTCAGCCACATCAAAGAAGACATCAGCGTGGTGTTTGAGCGCGACCCTGCCGCTCGTACCCGCTGGGAAATCCTGACTACCTATCCAGGTGTACATGCCCTGCTAATCCATAGAGCCTCCCATTCGCTCTGGAAAATACATTTTTACTGGCTGGCAAGGCTCTGCTCCCATATCGCGCGCTGGTTCACCGGTATTGAAATCCATCCAGGGGCCGTCATTGGCCGCCGCGTATTCATCGACCATGGCATGGGAGTCGTCATCGGCGAAACCGCCGTCATCGGCAACAACTGCACCCTGTATCACGGTGTCACCCTTGGCGGCACTTCATGGAACAAAGGCAAACGCCATCCCACCCTGCTGGAAGGGGTCGTGATCGGTGCAGGTGCAAAAGTACTTGGCCCGATCACCATTGGCGCCAACGCCAAGATTGGCTCCAACGCAGTGGTCGTCAAGGATATTCCGGACAGTGCCACCGCAGTCGGCATCCCTGCACGGATTGTAGACCAGGAAAAACCGCACCAACAGGATAGTACGGAAGAAAACATCGGATTCGCCGCCTATGCCGTCAGCGAGAATATGAATGACCCCATGGCCAAGGCGATCCACGCCCTGATCGAGCATATCGTCCATCAAGATACCCAGCTGCAGGAAGTCAAGCAACAGCTTGCAAAGCTAGGCGCAGACGTCGAAACAGACGCCGAGGTAGGCCATGCTTTTGATGTGAACTACATCAACAAAATAGTTGACTAAAGTGTTCAAGTATTCTAGAATTCCATCCTAGAATCATGCTATGCGAAAGCTGCGCCAAACCCAATAGTGGCGCGTTATCCGAACAACTTTAGGAACTAAACATGCGATTAACCACAAAAGGCCGTTTTGCAGTTACTGCAATGTTGGATCTGGCCCTCAATGAAGAGGAAAAGCCGGTCACCCTCGCGGGCATCAGTGAGCGCCAGGGCATTTCCCTCTCCTATCTGGAACAGCTTTTCAGCCGCCTCCGTCGCAACGGCCTGGTCAAGAGCGTACGCGGACCAGGTGGCGGTTATCGACTGGCAAAAAGCCATAACGATATTTCCGTTTCGGACATCATTACTGCCGTCGATGAACTGATAGATGCAACGCAATGCGGCGGCAAGGAAAACTGCCACGAAGGCAAGCCCTGCATGACGCACGACCTTTGGTCCAGCCTGAACAGCAAGATACTGGAATACCTCTCTGGTGTTGCGCTTGCAGACCTGGTGGCTTCTCAACGCGAAGGCAAGGAAATTCGCTTTACTGTGCGCCGTGAAAACTCGCGCGCCCCGGTACAAGCCGCAGCCTAACTTCAGGATTGCAGAATGAATCGCTCTGTTTACTTCGACAACAACGGCACTACCGCCCTTCACCCCAAGGTGTTGCAGGCAATGCTGCCCTATTTGTCGGAGCAACAAGGCAATGCAACCAGTCGGCATATCTTTGGCCGCGCAGCCCGTAATGCCATAGACCAGGCACGTGAGCAAGTCGCCGAGGCAGTAGGCGCGCATCCATCGCAAGTGATTTTTACCAGTGGCGGTACCGAGTCAGACAATCTTGCCATCACCGGTGTGGCAAATGCCCTGGGGGCAGGCCGGATTGCCGTCAGCAGGATAGAGCATCCTGCTGTTTCCAGGCCGGCTGAAGCATTGAAATGGCAGGGTTGGAAGTTAGATCGAATTGGCAGCAATCGGCATGGTCAGGTTGAAAAAACCTCCTTGGAAACCATATTGGAAAATAAAACCGACATGGTGTCGGTCATGCTGGCAAATAACGAAACCGGTGTCATCCAGGATGTTGCAGTCCTGGGAGAGCTTGCCCGCCGGCACAAGGCTTACATGCACACGGATGCGGTGCAGGCCCTGGGCAAGATTGATGTGGATTTCGCCAGTCTGAATATTCATGCGATGAGTTTGTCCTCGCACAAGATCAACGGCCCACAGGGCGCCGGTGCATTGATTTTGGACAAGCGCATTGATATCCAGCCACTCCTCTATGGCGGTGGTCAGGAAAAAGGACTGAGAAGCGGTAGCGAAAATATCGCGGCAATTGTCGGCTTTGGTGCCGCCTGCAACCTGGCAGCGACCGAGGCGCGTAATCGTCAAAGTAAGCTGATTTCCTTGCGTACGCGCCTTGAACAAGGCATTCAGAAGCTGGACGCCATTATTTTCGGTGCGGAAGCAGAACGCTTGCCCAACACCAGCTTTTTTGCCTTTGACGGCATTGAGGGCGAAACCCTGGTGATGGCACTGGACAAACAAGGGTTTGCTGTTGCCAGCGGCTCTGCCTGCTCCAGCGATAACACAGAGCCTAGCCATGTCTTGCTGGCAATGGGTATTCACCCGGATATCGCGCGCGGTGCGATCAGAGTAAGTCTGGGCAACAATAATGAAGCACAAGAGGTAGACGCCTTCCTGCAAGCGCTGGAACGCGAGCTCTCACGATTGAGAAAGTTAACTGCAATCGCAGTTTAGGAAAACGGAAAATGACAGTACGTACGCCAATTTATCTGGATTATTCAGCCACCACCCCGGTTGACCCGCGTGTGGCGGAAAAAATGATTCCTTACATCACCGAGCATTTCGGCAACCCGGCCTCACGCAGCCATGCCTTCGGCTGGACCGCGGAAAAGGCCGTGGAGAATGCCCGTGAGGAAGTGGCCAAGCTGGTCAATGCCGACCCGCGTGAAATTGTCTGGACTTCGGGTGCGACCGAGTCCAACAACCTGGCCATCAAGGGAGCAGCGAATTTTTACAGCCCCAACAAGGGCAGGCATATCGTCACCGTGCAGACTGAGCACAAGGCCGTGATTGATACGGTGCGCGAACTGGAACGCCTTGGTTATGAAGCCACTTACCTGATACCGGAACCCGACGGCCTGGTAGACCTGGAGAAATTCAGGGCCGCCCTGCGCCCGGATACTGTGCTGGCTTCTGTCATGCTGGTGAATAACGAAATCGGCGTGATTCAGGATATTGAGGCACTAGGCAACATCTGCCGCGAACAGGGCGTGATCTTCCATGTGGATGCGGCACAGGCGACCGGCAAGGTGCATATTGACCTGCAAAAGCTTCCTGTGGACTTGATGAGTTTCTCTGCGCACAAGACCTACGGCCCCAAAGGTATCGGCGCCCTGTATGTGCGTCGCAAACCACGCGTACGCATTGAAGCGCAAATGCATGGCGGCGGCCATGAGCGCGGCATGCGCTCTGGCACCCTGGCGACACACCAGATTGTCGGCATGGGTGAAGCCTTCCGCATAGCACGTGAAGAAATGGACAGCGAAAACCTGCGGATTCGCCAGTTGCGCGACCGCTTGCTCAAGGGCCTGGAAGAGATCGACGAGGTGTATGTCAATGGTGACCTTGAACACCGCGTGGCGCACAATCTGAACATTAGCTTCAACTTTGTTGAAGGCGAATCGCTGATCATGGCTGTCAAGGATATTGCGGTATCCAGCGGTTCCGCCTGCACTTCGGCAAGCCTGGAGCCCTCTTATGTCCTGCGTGCGCTTGGTCGGTCGGACGAGCTTGCTCACAGTTCCATCCGTTTCTCGATCGGGCGTTTCACGACAGAAGAGGATATTGATTACACCATAGAGCTCATGAAGAGCAAGATCGGCAAGTTGCGTGAATTATCCCCACTCTGGGAGATGCATCTGGACGGAGTGGATTTGAACACCTTGCAATGGGCAGCGCACTAACAGCCGCCCACCTTAACCAAGGCTTGTGACTACTGAAGTTAGCAAAATAGTTATAGGCACCTGCAACTGCCGCGCAGGTACAACCCAAGCAGCGGCATGTGTTGCACACATTTGAGGAGTAGAAAAATGGCTTATTCAGACAAAGTACTCGATCACTACGAAAATCCACGTAATGTGGGTTCCCTGGACAAGAACGACCCATCTGTCGGCACCGGCATGGTGGGCGCCCCAGCCTGCGGCGACGTCATGAAGCTGCAAATCAAGGTCAATGAGCAAGGCATCATTGAGGATGCCAAGTTCAAAACCTATGGCTGCGGTTCGGCCATTGCTTCCAGTTCACTGGTAACTGAGTGGATCAAGGGCAAGTCGCTTGACCAGGTCATGGAAATCAAGAACTCCGACATTGCAGAAGAGCTGGCCTTACCTCCCGTCAAGATCCATTGCTCGGTGCTGGCAGAAGATGCAATCCGCGCAGCGGTTGCCGACCTCAAGGCCAAGCAGGGCACCAAGGACGAACACGAACAGGCAGCGTAAAGGGTTTTCATATGGCAATCTCGCTCACCGAAACTGCAGCTCAACGTGTGCAGAAGTTTCTTGCCAATCGCGGCAAGGGCGTAGGCCTGCGCCTTGGCGTCAAGACCACCGGCTGTTCCGGCATGGCGTATACCCTGGAATTTGTCGATGAAATCAACACAGAGGACCTCGTGTTTGAAAGTCATGACGTCAAGGTCATCGTCGATCCCAAAAGCCTGGTCTATATTGATGGCACCGAGCTGGATTTTGCCAAGGAAGGCATCAATGAAGGGTTTAAGTTCAACAACCCGAATGTCAAGGACGAGTGCGGCTGCGGCGAAAGTTTTACCGTCTAGCTTGCTCACGCTCATTCCCGGTAGCTGGGGATAACCCGGCTGCCCGCCCCTGTTTAACCGCCGCCCTTTTATGTCTGACCTACAAAAGAATCATTTTGAGCTCCTTGGCATGCCTGCACAGTTCGCACTGGATATGGCGTTGCTGGATCAACACTATCGCAAGTTGCAAGCAGAGGTTCACCCGGATCGTTTTGCAGCTGCGTCTCCCGGTGAACGCATGCAATCCATGCAATGGGCAACCCAGGCTAACGAAGCCTACCGCACCCTCAAGCATCCCACTACAAGGGCTCGCTACCTGCTGGCACTGCATGGTGTGGACACCGAAGAGGAAAACAACACCGCCATGCCAGCCGACTTTCTGATGCTGCAGATGGAATGGCGTGAAACCGTGGAAGAAGCCTATGACGAGCGAAATATTGCCGCACTGGACGCATCGCTCAAGCAGATGCGCGAGCAGGCGCAAGCGCTGGAGCAAAAGCTCGTTGCCATCCTTGATCAGCAACAGGCATGGCAGGAAGCTGCCGGCATCGTGCGTAAATTGAGTTTCATCGACAAGATACGTGCAGATGTCGAACACAAAATAAGCAAACTGGAAGACGAATAAAATCAAGTTATGGCTTTATTACAGATATCAGAACCCGGCATGAGCACCGCCCCCCACCAGCACCGCTTGGCGGTGGGCATAGACCTGGGCACGACCAACTCGCTGGTGGCCACCGTACGCAGCGGCCTGAGCACCGTGTTGCTTGATGAAACCGGGCATGCATTGCTGCCTTCTGTCGTCCATTACACTGCCGACAATCAAATTGAAGTCGGTTATCCAGCCCAATTACAGCAAAGCCAGGATCCGCAAAATACCATTGTTTCGGTCAAGCGCTTCTTGGGTCGCGGACTCAATGATATCGGCGATACCAGCCATCTGCCTTATCGCTTTGTTGAATCGCCAGGCATGGTGCAAATTCAAACCCGTGCAGGCATCAAGAGCCCGGTGGAGGTTTCTGCGGAAATCCTGAAAACGCTCAAGGCGCGTGCAGAACAGGCGCTGGGCGGAGAGCTGACCGGTGCCGTCATTACCGTGCCCGCCTATTTTGACGATGCGCAACGTCAAGCCACCAAGGATGCCGCCCGCCTTGCCGGCCTCAATGTGCTGCGCCTGCTGAACGAACCCACGGCCGCCGCAGTCGCCTATGGCCTGGACAATGCATCGGAAGGCATTTACGTCATTTATGACCTGGGTGGAGGCACCTTTGATATTTCCATCCTGCGCTTGGCCAAAGGCGTATTTGAAGTACTCGCCACCAATGGCGATTCTGCCCTGGGAGGCGATGACTTTGACCGCCGCATTTTCTGCTGGATATTGGAACAGGCCAGCCTACAACCACTTAGTCCGGCCGACACGCGCCTACTGATGACCAAGGCCCGTGAAGCCAAGGAGTGGCTCACTGAACATGCCAGTGCCAGCATTACCGCAGTATTGAGCCAAGGGGACATCATTAACCTCAACCTGAGCCAAGCCGAATTTCACGCTTTAAGCCAGCAGCTCATCAACCGCACATTAAACCCAATCCGCAAGGCATTGCGCGATGCCGAGCTTTCAATAGAGGAAATCAAGGGCGTTGTGCTGGTAGGGGGTGCCACGCGCATGCCGCAGGTACGCAAGGCCGTCGCCAGCTTTTTTGGCCAGGCGCCCCTGACTAACCTGGATCCCGACCAGGTCGTCGCGCTCGGCGCTGCCATCCAGGCCAATATTCTTGCCGGCAACCGCAGCGACGATGACCTGCTGTTGCTGGATGTCATCCCGCTTTCCCTTGGCCTGGAAACCATGGGCGGCCTGGTGGAAAAAGTCATTCCCCGCAACTCCACCCTGCCGATTGCGCGCGCGCAGGACTTCACCACCTTCAAGGACGGCCAGACCGCCATGAGCATCCACGTGCTGCAGGGCGAACGCGAACTGGTGACGGACTGCCGCTCGCTGGGCCGCTTCGAGCTGCGTGGCATCCCGCCTATGGCTGCTGGCGCTGCACGTATCCGCGTGACTTTCCAGGTGGATGCCGACGGCTTGCTCTCGGTTTCTGCCCAGGAACAAACCAGTGGCGCTCACGCCAATATCGTGGTCAAACCCTCTTATGGCCTGAGCGAAGACCAGATCACCCACATGCTGCAAACCTCCTTCAATTCTGCCGAAGCAGACAAGCATGCCCGCGCAGTGCAGGAAGTCCGGGTGGATGCTGCGCGATTGCTGGAAGCCATTGATGCTGCCTTGCGCCAGGACGGCGACAAGCTATTGAATACCGAAGAAAAAGCCGCCATCACAGCAGAAATGGAAAACCTGCGCCAGCTCGCACAACAAGACGACAGCGATGCGATCCAGAAGGCGGTCGATGCGCTCAACCACGCTACCGAAGCCTTTGCGGCACGCCGTATGGATGCCTCGGTCAGGCAAGCGCTTGCCGGGCAAACCTTGAATACACTGGAACTTTAGGTCATGGCAAAAATTACCGTTCTTCCTCATCCGGAATACTGTCCTGAAGGCAAGACATTTGAAGCACAACCGGACCGCTCAATCTGCCATAACCTGCACAAGCAGCATATCGATATTGACAGCGCGTGTGGCGGTGTTTGTGCATGCACCACTTGCCATGTCTACATCCAGAAGGGTTACAACTCCTTACCGGAACCAGATGAGAACGAGGAAGACATGCTGGACCAGGCCTGGGGCCTGAAACCCAATTCCCGCCTTTCCTGCCAGGCCATTGTGGGAGACGAGGATATTGTGGTGGAAATCCCAACCTACTCACTCAACCTTGCCAAGGAACCACCTCACTAGTCTGGCGCTGGCTAAGCTCCGGCCATCCCAACTTCGGCAAGCCGCAAACCACGCACATGGGTACGCCCAGCACGTTTTGCAGTATCAAAACGCAGCATGCCGATAAAATCGTCCGCGCTCAGCGGGCGGCTAAAGATATAGCCCTGCAACTGGTCACATCTTTGCGCACGCAGAAAATCAAGCTGCGCCTGGGTTTCGACCCCCTCAGCCACAACCTTGATCTTGAGGCTGTGCGCCATGGCGATAATGGCCTGCGTGATTGCCATATCATCGCTATCCTGCGGAATGTCCCGCACAAAGGAACGGTCGATTTTCAGCGAATCAATCGGGAAGTGTTTGAGATAGCCCAATGACGAGTAGCCAGTACCAAAGTCATCAATCAGCACATGACTGCCCAAATTACGGAAATGCTGCAGCATTTGGCTTGCACGTTCCGCATTCTGCATGATCATGCTTTCAGTGATTTCCAGCTCCAGACAATCAGGCGTCAGGCCACTTTGCGCCAATGCATCGCTGATTGCCTCATGCAGGCTATCCTCGCGGAATTGGCGGGCTGAAAGATTCACCGCCACCCGGACTGGCCTGCCCGCTATTGCCTGCCAATGGTAAGCATCCCGGCATGCCTGATTCAGCACCCACTCACCAATATCAATAATCAGCCCGGTTTCTTCTGCAATCGGGATAAAATCTTGTGGCGACACCATGCCAAGCTCGGCGCTATGCCAGCGAATTAACGCCTCGGCGCCAATGATGCTCTGGTCGGCCAAATCAAGCTTCGCCTGGTACAGCAGCGTGAACTCCTCCCGCTCCAAGGCACGGCGCAAGCTATTCTCCAACGTAAGGCGGCTGACACTGTTGGCATTGCTCTCTGCAGAATAAAAATGAAAGGTATTCTTGCCGTTATCCTTGGCACGATACATGGCCATATCGGCATTCTTGAGCAGCGAGAAAATTTCTACCCCATCCTCGGGATAGACGCTGATCCCAATGCTTGCACTGATGTATAACTCCTGCTGCATCAGGATGAAAGGCTGGGCCAGCGTATCCATGATCTTGCGTGCGACCTTCACCAGGTATTGCTGCTCGGTAAAATCTTCCACCAGCACCACAAACTCGTCACCGCCCTGGCGGGCAACCGTATCAGTTTGACGCAGGCACTCCCTGAGCCGCCCCGCGGCCTCCTGCAACAGCAGATCGCCAGCCTGGTGCCCCAAGGTGTCGTTAATGATCTTGAACCGGTCCAGATCAATGAAAAGCACGCCTATCCGCTGCTGATAGCGCTGTGCCCGCAACAAGCCCAGCTCCATACGCTCCTGTAGCAACGCACGATTGGGAAGGCCAGTCAGGCCATCATGCGTGGCGAGGAACTGCAAGCGTTCTTCAGATTGCTTGCGCTGGCTGATATCAGTGAGCACCACGACATAGTTCTGCAGAATGCCATTGTTGTCATGCACGGTGCTGATCGACACCCATTCCGGATAATATTCGCCGCTCTTTTTGCGTGCGAGCAATTCTCCCATCCATTTCCCGTGCTGTTGCACCAGATTTCCAATGACCTGATCGCCCTCGCTGATTTCGTCGAGCAGAGATAACCGTGTACCGATGCAGTCTTCGCGTGTATAGCCGGTCATTGCCAGATAGGCCTCGTTTACCTCCAGGACATGACGATTCCGGTCCGCAATCAGGATGGCCTCGCTCGTATTGTCGAACACCTGTTTGGAAAGATTGAGGCCGGTCTCGGCTACCTTGCGCGCGGTAATATCCAGCATCACGCCCAGCAGCTCTTGGGGATTGCCGAAACGATCCGGAATGACACGCACAATATCTTGCAGCCAAACTACCCTGCCATCAGCAGCCAGCATCCTGTATTCGAATACATGGTCCTTGAGCTGTTTCGATTCCCGGGCGCAGAAATCAACGACCCACTCCCGATCATCCGCATGCATCTTTTCCATCCAGAATTTCGGGTTGTCGGTCCACTCTTCCAACGGATATCCAAGCAGGCTCTCCGCTTCCTGGCTGACAAAGGTAAATGCCGTGTCCGGCTTCGCCCGCCATACCACGGCATGCACAGACTCCACCAACTCGCGATATTCGGCACGGCTTTGCAACAAAGCCTCTTCCGCCTGCTTGCGGCTGCTGATATCGATGATCAATACCACGACTCTTTCGCTGCCATCACGATAGTTGGCGGCAGCCACCTCGATCGGGATCGGTTTTCCCGCCTTGCTGATCGCGGTCGCTTCATATCGGCTGGGAGCGTATTCCCCATGCATCCGGTGTGCATAATGTTGCGCCACACGCTCCCGGTCACTGGGATGAATCAAGGTAAGAAAATTCGAGCCCATGGGAATATCGCGCGCATCATATCCTCCTATCTCCCATACAGCCTCGTTGGCATAGATGATCTTGCCATGTTCGATCACCATCACGCCCTCTCCTGCATCGGACTGGGCATTGCTCAAGGCGTTATAAAATCCTAGCCGGCGTTTCAGCTGCTCATCGGCGCGCAAGCGCCCAACATACAAACCCGACAGGCCAACGCCTATAGACACCGTCACCAGTGCAAACAACCAATAATTGAAAAGATCCGCGCTACTAATCCCCATGCTGAAATAACCGCGATATCCCCCGCCGCCCCACAAGGCAGCGATCGCAATCACCAGGGAAGCAATGGCGGCTCCGCGCTGATGAAAGCTCAACGCAGCCCAGATCACCAGTGGAAATACGAGAAAAGCCTTGGCTTCCAGTTCGGCCAACGTTTGAGACAAGACGCCATTAACTGCCAGCAGGACCAGGCCAAGCAGAAGCGCGCCTAATACGATAGCCTCAAGTATCTTGGCACGTGTCCAGCGCACAGGCTCGTAGTGAAAGCAAGCCAATATTGCAGGGGTCAGGAGAATGATGCCCAAGGCATCCCCCATCCACCATTGCAGCCAGATTTCATATAATGCGGGGCCTTGCACAACACCAAACGACTTCAGGCTCAAACACCCGAAAGTAGCGCTTAGCAAAGGGCTAAGAATCGCACCCGTCAGTATCATGCCCAACAGATCGCGCAGGCGGGTCATCGCTGCTTCAAACTTGATATACCGGGTCAGTATGTAATATCCGAAAGCGGCACTGGCAATGCTGCTAAACGCAATAGTGACTGCGCCCAAAACAGGCAAATTCGCACTGTATTGCGTCATCACCGCCCCCACCAGCAAACCAGGCAGCATACGCAGGCCGCCAAGGATCAAGACCGCCAGGGCAAACCCGGCAGGCGGCCATATGAAGGTGGCAAAGGTCTCGGGAATTCCGAGCTGCATGGTGCTATGCCCAAGCAGAAAATAACCCAAGGCTATCGCAATTGAGATCAGCAGATATCGAATCGGCCTGGCTTTTTGGGCAGACTGGTGGCTTGATATGTACATAATCTGGGATTGTAGTAGCAAATTCCTACAATTGCGGATAAAAATCCCTTAAGCAATAAAAAGCCCGCTCGAAGCGGGCTCAAATCACTGCTAGACCAGTTTAGAAATTGTATTGCAACTGAAAGCGCAGAATATCGGTGTTGTATTTTGAATAAGGCGCTGTTGCGAGATTGTTGCGATCCAGCTTGGAGTAATACGCCGTAAACTCGATCTCAGGCACCGGCTGCCACTCAAAGCCAGCTTCCCAGTCGTTGACATTGTTTTGCGGCGCATTGGTTTCAAACTTCTGTGCGCCGTCAAAATATTGCCACTTCACAAAAGGCGTCATGATGCCATACCCATAGAAATCCTTGATGCGGTACATGGCCTGGATATAACCGCCATTAAGCGAGCTTTCCTCGATCATCGTTCCTGCATCGTTAAGCGAAGGTCCTTTACCCCAGTTCCATTCCGCCTGTAGACCGAAAGGCTGTGGATAAAGCACGGCATGCAGGCCTACGCGCTGGTCCTTGAAACCGTCCGTCTTGGAGTCGGCAACGACAGCGCCGCTCGTGCTTGGCTTAAACGTACCGTAAATCCCCTGAATGCCAGCTTCGAAAATCTGGCCATTCTCGAACTTGACCGGATAAGTGAAACGCGACACCAGGTGCAGGTTATCGTTGTTCTCCGAACGGTTCGCACCAGTACCGTTATAGGCACCGAAAGCAAAGACACCGTAGTTGCCTGAACCCTTGAGTCCGCTATCCACCAGATACTTGAACATTTCCTGCTGGTCTTTTGGTGTGTAGTAGTAGAACACACCCAAGTCACGCTCGTCCTTACAACAGCTGTTCAACGCATCGTTACGGTCCAGCGCGATACGGTTCTGGCTCGACTGCAAGTTTTCAAAGCTGTATGGAATCTTGGATTGACCAACACGCAAACGGTGCACCCTGTCCTTGGTCAGGTAGACATCGCCGTAGGCATCGCGCAACTGCGCAAGGTTGCCGGTACCATCGCCGCTCCGGCTGGCAAAATCCGGCTGAATGTAATAAGAAAGACGCTCACCGATATCGCCGTAAAAAATCAGGCGCATACGGCGAATGAGGAAATTAGTATTGTCCCCAATGGAACGGTCAGCCTGGTGGGCAATCTGCTTGTCACCGCCAACAATGGGATTACTGCGGAGCTGCATATAACCACGTACCTTCATGGTGTCAGCCCAATTTTTGCTAGAACTGGCCGGCTTGGGTGCCGGGGCCATGGCGATCTTGTCGAGCTTTTCTTCCAGTTCACGCTGCTTGAGCTCCAGCTCCTGCCTCATTTCGACCAGGTCTACGCTGGCAGGATTCTCGCTTTTGGCTTCAGCAGCGCTATCAACAGATTTGAAAGTTCCCATTTTCACCCGGTTAGGCCCGGGCTCGGCAAAAATTTGCTTGGTAGTGGAATCCACATATAACTCTAGGACTTGTGCATCTGCCATTGCAGTAGCAGATGCGGTGGCAAGAATAACAGCTGCCACTATGGCTTTGGGGGTCATCTTCCCTGTTGTCATCGCAATCACTTTTAAATATGCACTTATTAAGATGTGTACCAATATTGGTACTTGCCAATTGGCGGTGTAGCCGCCTATTACTTAAGGAAGAACTAGTCCCGTAAGTAATATGGTGTGCAGTATGTGCATGCAATGTGACTGAATGATGTACTGAAAATGACACTTTTATGACAACCATATAAAGTGCAGCATCAAAAAAGAACTAGAAACCTGTGACCCCTTCGATTATTTTCATGAAGCCGTCATGATTTAACTCCATGATGCATTGAATTTTTTGCCAAATCCTTGCAAAACCTTACATTTACTTACAATATGTTTTTTATAGAAATAATGAGAATTGCCTATAATAATCATATTTATACGGAACGAAATGATTCTTCTCCTGTCTTTTTTAAGACCGTTTATTTCGGAAACCATCTATAAATATGCTGATTTTTAACTTATTAGGGGAAGCTAGAATATGTACAAACATCCGCTAAAAGATCGTGAGAAGATGTCGCCACAAGAGGCCTTGGCCATCTTGCTGGAGGGCAATGAACGTTTTACCCAGAACATCTCCGCCCATCGCGATTTGCTCAATGTGGTCAACATCACCAAGGATAAACAACATCCTTTTGCCGCCATCCTGAGTTGTAGCGACTCCCGCACTTCCACGGAACTGATCTTCGATCAGGGCCTGGGTGATCTTTTCAGTGTACGCCTGGCTGGCAACATCGCTTCCCGCAAGGCCATTGGCAGCCTGGAATATTCATGCAAATACCTCGGAAGCAAACTGATCGTGGTACTGGGCCATTCCAATTGCGGTGCCGTCAAAGCGGCTTGTGACGGCTTTTCCGGCGGTCATATCGGCGAAATTACCAAGATGATCTTCCCTGCCGTGGAAGCCGAAACCACCACCAAGGAAAACCGCTCCTCGTCAAATGATGTTTTTGTAAACCATGTATGTGAACTCAACGTCAAGACTCAAATCGACGCCATCTGGAACTCCAGTGAAATCCTGCGTGAACTTTTGAACAAGAGCGAAATCGGCATTGTAGGTGGCGTTTACGATCTGGCAACTGCCACAGTGTCATTCCCTGAGCACTACCAGATTTTCAGCTCAGACCATCCCATGGTGCAGAACTAGCATCCTCAGGATGAAACCCTCTCAGGACAAATTAGCATGACAACTCAAACCACCACAGATGCTGTGAAAACTGGCAGCTTCAGCAAAGATTTCTTTGCCTCCATTGTTGTATTCCTGGTGGCAGTGCCGCTATGCCTGGGCATTGCAATTGCCTCAGGCTTGCCGCCAACGGCCGGCATCATTACAGGCATTATCGGCGGCTTGATTGTAGGCGCGATTTCAGGCTCCCCATTGACAGTGAGCGGCCCTGCGGCCGGCCTGGTCGTGATCGTGGCCGATATTGTGGCCGAATTCGGCATTGCCATTTATGGCGTCATCGTATTGCTGGCAGGCCTGGTGCAGGTGCTCGCTGGCGTATTCAAGCTGGGCGTATGGTTCCGCGCCATCTCGCCTGCCGTGATCCACGGCATGCTGGGCGGCATCGGCATTCTGATCATAGGCTCGCAATTCCATATCATGCTTGATCGGGATCCGCTATCCAGCGGCATCAAAAATCTGCTGGACATCCCCAATGCGCTGATCGAGATATTTTCATCACATGATGGCGCCAATATCTATGCCGCGGTTACTGGCCTGCTTACCATCGCCTCCATTGTGCTCTGGACTCGCTATGCCCCGGCCAAATTCAAACTGATTCCGGGTGCATTGATCGGCGTAGTGCTGGCAGTGATTATTGCCAACCTGTTTGGCTTCGATATCAAATACCTGACCGACCTGTTTGACGGCCCAACCAACCTGCAGAACATTCTGGGCACGATCATCACGCCAACACTGAGTACAGTAGAGGCCTCCATGACGGTCGGCGTGCTGCTGGCCGTTGTTTCACTCGCATTCATTGCCAGTGCCGAGTCGCTACTGTCTTGCGCAGCCGTGGACCAGATGCATCAAGGAGTACGCACCAAGTACGACCGCGAACTGATGGCGCAAGGCGCAGGTAACGCCATTTGCGGCTTCTTGAGCGCATTGCCGATGACAGGTGTTATCGTGCGTTCCAGCGCCAACGTGGAAGCAGGTGCCACCACTCGCGCCTCCACCATCTTGCATGGCCTTTGGTTGCTGCTGTTCATCAGCGTATTCCTGTTCACACTGGAATACATCCCGGTCGCCACCCTGGCCGGCGTATTGGTCTATACCGGCTACAAGCTGGCTTACCCCAAAGTGGCCAAGGAACTACTGTCCTACGGCAAGGCTGAACTGGCAATCTACATCATCACCATCGTCACTATTGTCAGCTTCAACCTGCTGGCCGGCGTTGTGACTGGCTTGTTATTGTCTATCGCCAAGCTACTGTATGTGTTCTCCCATGTTTCCATCAAGGCCGAGCATAAACCCAACAGCAAGAACACAACCCTGCATCTCAAGGGTTCTGCCACGCAGCTTGGCATCCCCAAGCTGGTTGCCGTGCTGGACAATTTGGAATCGGGCCGTGACGTCCATGTGCAATTCAATGACCTGGAATACATCGACCATGCTTGCATTGAGCTATTGAGTGGCTGGCAAAAGCAATACCAGATGACAGGCGGCAATGTCACCATTGAATGGGATAGCCTGATCAGCAAGTACCACACCAAGGGAGCAGCTGCCGCCAGCGGCACTTGATCCCTGTTGCCAGTAGTTTGCAGCAATAAAAAAGCCCCATCCGGGGCTTTTTTATTTAGCCAAAGTCATTACTTTATGCTGACTGAATACGCTTCACTTTGCTGCTACCCTCTTCAACAGAGAGTGAGGCAATATCGCCAGAAAGCTCTCCACCTTCTTCAATGAGGATCTTGCCATAGCGGATTTTCCCGCTGACGCGGCCGGTAGAGTGAATGATCAATTGGCTGCGCGCAGTCAGCTCACCTTCAAAATTGCCATGCACCTCGGCTACATCAATGCCGACCTTGCCAGAAAACGAGCCGTGCTCTGCGATCTGGATCACGCGGCTATCCATCGTCGCCTCTACACGCCCTTCCACGACAAGAATGTCACAATCCTGGATCTCGGCACCCTTCAGCTTGACGTCAGGCCCAACAATCAGACGGCTGCCAGTCTGGCTATCAGCATGCACGCCTGCATTGGCTGTCGTTTCGTTTTTCGCGGCAGTGGTATTGCTTGCTGCGGCTACGTGATGTGATACAGGGGTTGGTTCAGGCTTGCTATTCAAAGGAGAAGAAGACACTGGATTGACACTACTACCTTGAGGACTGGGAGTACGGCTGAATAAACCTTGCTTGTTTAACATGAATCGAACCTCTCGTTTGATATGACAAATAGACCCATTCTGGGAATGAGCCGAGACCACCGAGAGTCAGCAAAGTGTGTGCCATCTAGAATTAATGATTAAAAATCATGATATTGAAAAAATAATTTCATAATCAACACGAGATTCCCAAGAAAAACGTCGCCTATCTACGACGCAACACATTGACTCCTCCAATTACTCAGCCCTACAAGTCATCAATAAACAAAGCATGCAGCCTTCAAACAATGCGATATCAGGCATACAGCAGAGGCCATCAAAATACGTCATCCACTCCTACAGGAAAAACGCTTGTCGCCTACAAGCAACAATCGCAAAAGTATGCACATAAATAAAAAAAGCTGGGAAAACCCAGCCTTGGCCTTACAGAGACTTAATGTTCTGGCCGCATATGCGGGAACAGAATCACGTCCCGGATGCTTGGACTATCCGTCAATAACATGACCAGGCGATCGATACCGATGCCGCATCCACCAGTCGGCGGCAGGCCGTATTCCAGCGCACGGATGAAGTCCGCATCGTAATACATGGCCTCATCATCGCCTGCCTCCTTGGCAGCTACCTGGGCATGGAAGCGTGCCGCCTGATCTTCGGCATCGTTCAACTCGGAGAAACCATTGGCAATTTCACGGCCTGTAATAAACAGCTCGTAACGCTCAGTGATTTCTGGGTTGCTATCTGAAGCACGCGCAAGTGGCGAAACCTCTACCGGGTAATCAATGATATAGGTGGGGTTCCAGAGCTGGCTTTCCGCAGTTTCTTCAAACAGGGCCAGTTGCAACGCACCCAGGCCCAGATGGGCAAAGGCCTCCACGCCAAACTTCTTGAGTTCCTGGCGCAGGAAGGCTTGGTCATTGAGCTGCTCGAGCGTGTATTGCGGCGCATATTTCTGGATGGCGCCGACAATGGTCAAGCGCTCAAACGGCTTGCCCAGGTCAAGCTCGCGTCCCTGGTACTGCACCACGGCAGAACCACAGGCGGCAATTGCCGCTGCGCGGATGCAACTCTCGGTAAAGTCCATCAGCCACTTGTAGTCAGTGTAAGCCGCATAGAATTCCATCATGGTGAACTCGGGGTTATGGCGTACGCTCAAGCCCTCGTTACGGAAATTGCGGTTAATCTCGAACACGCGGTCAAACCCGCCCACGACCAGGCGCTTCAAATAGAGCTCGGGCGCAATGCGCATATACATCTGCATATCCAGCGCATTGTGATGCGTGATGAACGGCTTGGCAGAAGCGCCGCCTGGAATCGGGTGCAACATAGGAGTTTCAACTTCAAGAAACTCGTTGCTGAGCATGAAAGCCCGTATGGCCGCCACGATTTTACTACGTGCGATAAAGGTCTTGCGGGTCTCGTCGGAAACAATCAGGTCAACATAACGCTGACGGTACTTGGTCTCCTGATCGGCCAGGCCATGAAACTTTTCCGGCAGCGGACGTAAAGACTTGGTCAGCAAACGCAGCTCATTCACCTTAACGGACAACTCGCCAGTCTTGGTCTTGAACAGCACGCCGCGTGCCGCAACGATGTCACCCAAGTCCCATTTCTTGAATGCGTCATACAGCTCTTCGCCAATATTTTCCCTGGTGACAAACACCTGGAGACGGCCACTCTTGTCCTGCACGGTCGCAAAACTGGCCTTGCCCATCACGCGCTTCAACATCATGCGCCCGGCAATGGATACCTGTACGGCCTGCGCATCCAGCGCTTCGCCCTCCTGGGCATCGTAGAGGTCATGCAGGCTTTGGGCGGCATGCTCGGGTCTGAAGTCATTGGGGAAAGCAACACCTTTTTCACGAATCGCCTTGAGCTTCTCGCGACGCTCGGCGATCACGTGGTTTTCGTCCTGCTGCACACTGGCTGCCTCATTAATAGGCTTGGAATTTTGTGCGTCACTCACCCTTACACTCCCTGCTTCAAACTTTCAGAAATAAACGGATCCAGGTCGCCATCCAGCACACCCTGGGTATTGCCGACCTCAACATTGGTACGCAAATCCTTGATGCGCGACTGGTCGAGCACGTAGGAGCGGATCTGGTGGCCCCAGCCGATGTCGGTCTTGGCATCTTCCATCGCCTGCTTTTCTTCATTGCGTTTGCGCAATTCCAGTGCATACAACTGCGCCTTCAGCATGTTCATCGCCTCATCCTTGTTGCGATGTTGCGAACGGTCATTCTGGCACTGCACCACAGTATTGGTCGGCAAATGGGTAATACGCACCGCGGAATCGGTCTTGTTGATGTGCTGCCCGCCTGCGCCGGAGGCACGGTAGGTATCAATGCGCAGATCAGCCGGGTTGATCTCCACGACGATGGAGTCATCTACCTCGGGATAGACGAACACGCTGGCGAACGAGGTATGCCGGCGATTGCCGGAATCAAATGGCGACTTGCGCACCAGGCGATGCACGCCGCTCTCGGTGCGCAGATAGCCATAGGCGTAATCGCCGGAAATCTTGAGCGATGCGCTCTTGATACCGGCCACGTCGCCTTCCGATTCTTCCAGCACCTCGACTTTCAGGCCCCGGCGCTCGCAATAGCGCAAATACATGCGCAACAGCATGGAGGCCCAATCCTGCGCCTCGGTCCCGCCAGAGCCGGACTGTATGTCAAGGAAACAGTTGTTCGGATCCATCGGATGGGCAAACATACGGCGGAACTCCATTTCCGCCACGACCTTTTCCAGTGCCTGGGTGTCGCTGTCTATGCTTTGCAATGTATCGTCATCGTTTTCCTCGCGTGCCATCTCGAACAGCTCGCGGCTATCGCGCACGCCGTTATCAACCTCAACCAGGGACTTGACGATAAACTCCAGCTCGCGACGCTCCTTGCCTAGCTTTTGCGAGCGCTCGTTGTCATTCCAGATGTTGGGGTCTTCCAGCAGTTGCGAGACTTCTTCTAGGCGCTGTTGCTTGGTTTCGAAGTCAAAGATACCCCCGAAGGGCCTGCTGACGCTCGATAAGGTCATCCAGGCGATTGGCAATTAGATTGAGTTGTTCCGCTTCCATGAAATGTCCGAACCTGCTGAATTCAAAGCCGGTAATTATACATTAATGCCTTGCTGGCCGCTGTTCACAATACCCAGACAAGGCCTTATGTATTCCAGCACTCGGGTTTTATGTAGAATAATTCTCATTTATATAAAATCGGAGTCAGCTATGCGTCATTCAAACCTCGGCCGCATATTGTTACTTGCAGGCATGCTATCCAGCACACCTGTATTTGCCCTGGTTGGTAGCACTCCAACCACCGATTTCGGCATGGTCGGCCAGATTATTGGAGGCGTTGATGGCGTACTGATCGCGCCCAACTGGGTGCTGACCGCAGGACATGCAGCCACCACGAACAAACTGTTTTCTTCCGGCCAGGGCGAAGCGATGATAGATGCGCAATTCATACTGCCCGGCTACCGCTTCCCAGGCAACGACCTGGCATTGCTGCACCTTGCCACGCCAATCGAGGCAGATAGCTACACTTCGCTCAACCTGACCTATATCGACGCCAGCAATCTCGGCCAATACGATACGGTTACCCTTGCCAATGCCAGCGGCAGTGGTAACGGACACTATGTTGAAACCACGCTGGTCGACAGTTCGGCCCGCTATGGCAGCCAGATTGTCCACTGGATACTCACCGACAGGTCACCCACAGGCAGCGCAATCGTGCAAGGTGGCGACAGTGGCAGCGGTCTGTTCATGGACCCGGCCAGTATGGAAAACCTGGTATTGGGGGGCATTGCCTCCGCCATCTGCCGCGCCAATAATTCTTGCTATGTGCAGCCGACGGCCTACCGCGACTGGATAGATATCACCATGTTGCTATACGTCCCGACCGATCCGGATGAAGTACGAAGGCAGCTCCCGACCTGGATAGACACTGCCACCAGCGAAGGTCTTACCCTGGGCACCGCTATTGGCAATGTTAGTGCCGTACCTGAGCCCGGCCTGTCGGCATTACTCGCATCAGGCCTGCTTTTGCTGGCAGGACTGGGCGCAGGGCCTGATTCCCGGTTTGCCCAACACGCCTGGCATCCATGGTTTGCATCAGGCAAAATGGCGTTTTTGCTGAATTGTCACAAACCTGCAACATTTCATCTTTATATTTGCCACGTTGCCATCAAAGCGGAGCTGGACTTCAGATGCGAGGCAACACCAGACCAATCACGGAGCCCATATGCCATCCCACTTTGTTCCAAACCAGTTACTGAAGGCAGCAGGCGTTGCTGCCCTCGTTGCCGTTGCATTTTCCATGCCACAAGCCAATGCAGCCGCAAACAAGAATGACATTATCCGCATCGACGGCTCCAGCACTGTTTACCCCATTACCGAGGCTGTGGCCGAGGAATTCCAGAAGGCAAAACGCATCAAGGTGACCGTGGGCATTTCCGGCACCGGCGGCGGCTTCAAGAAGTTCTGTCGCGGTGAAACAGACATCTCCGAAGCTTCACGCCCCATCCTGACCAAGGAGATGGAAGCCTGTAAGGCAGCAGGGATTGATTACATCGAATTGCCGGTTGCCTATGACGCCCTCACTGTTGTGGTCAACCCCAAAAACACCTTTATCAAAAGCTTTACCGTTGAAGAACTGAAGAAGCTGTGGGGGCCGGAAGCCCAAGGCAAGGTCAAGACCTGGAAACAAGTCAACCCAACCTGGCCTGATACACCTGTGAAGCTGTTTGGCGCAGGCTCAGACTCCGGTACATTTGATTACTTTACTGAGGCCATCGTCGGCAAGGCCAAGTCAAGCCGCGGCGACTTTACCGCATCGGAAGACGACAACGTCCTGGTGCAAGGCGTTGCCAGCGATGTCGCCGCCACCGGCTATTTCGGCTTTGCCTACTATGAAGAGAACAGCAAGCGCGTCAGGGCTGTACCTATCGTCGCCAAGGCTGGGGCGCCTGCTGTGCTGCCATCGCGTGAAACGGTGATGAACGGTACCTACCAGCCCTTGTCACGCCCATTGTTCATCTATGTCAGCGCCAACGCTGCCAAGAACAATCCCAACGTCAAGGCATTCATCGACTTTTACCTGGCAAACAGCAAGGAACTGGTAGAAGAGGTGAAGTATGTCGCCCTGCCCGCGCATGAATATGCAGCAGTGGCTGAACACTGGAAAGCACAGAAGGTAGGCACTGGTTTTGGCGGCGAGCCTGAAGTTGGCGTCAAGATCACTGACCTGTTGAAACGTATCAAGTAATCCCTTAGTGACGGGAAGCCAGGCTTTTTTCAGGCTTCCCGTCATCGCCCGCATAACTGCATTCCGTTACAATGCACGAATCATTAATGTGATCATGGTCTCTCAAGTGTTACAAAAACCTGCAGAACTTCCCATCAGTGCCCGCCTGGCCAAGAATGTGCGCCGCCACATCCTGGAGCGCGTCATTGAGTTCATCCTGATGCTGGCAGCGCTTTCTGCCGTTGCTACCACCATTTCGATTGTCGTGATTCTGCTCTACGAGTCCTACACCTTCTTTGAACATGTATCACTGTTCGACTTCCTCACTGACACAGAGTGGACGCCATTATTCGAGAATGCCCACTACGGCATTCTGCCGCTGGTTTCCGGCACATTGACGACATCGGCGATTGCGCTGGCTGTGGCAATCCCGCTTGGCACCATAGGCGCGATCTACCTCTCGGAATTCGCCTCTCACCGCACCAGGGAAATCGTCAAGCCCATCCTTGAACTGCTGGTTGGCGTGCCGACCGTGGTATTCGGCTATTTCGCGCTGTTGTTCGTGACACCACTGCTGCAGAAAATTTTCCCTGAACTGCCTGGTTTCAATATGCTGGGGCCCGGCATCGTCATGGGCATCATGATCATCCCGTATATCAGCTCCATGGCGGAAGACGCCATGCGCGCCGTTCCGATGAGCATGCGCGAAGGCTCCTACGCCATGGGTGCGACCCGCTTCCAGACTGCCATCCGCGTCGTCACGCCAGCGGCAATCTCCGGCATCATCGCCGCCTATATCCTGGGCATCTCGCGTGCTGTAGGTGAAACCATGGTGGTAGCGCTGGCGGCCGGCCAGCAACCTAACCTCACATTCAACCCGATGGAAAGCGCCGCCACGATTACGGCCTACATCGTACAAGTCGCCATGGGCGACTTGCCGCACGGCAGCATCGGCTATCAAAGTATTTTTGCGGCCGGCCTGGTGCTGATGCTGATGACGCTGACCTTCAACATCATCGGCCACCTCACCCGCAAGAGATTCCGCGAGGTATATTGATCATGACAACACAAGCATCCGTACTGGAAAACCTCGCCGAAGTGCGGGCAATGATCCGCAAGCACAAGCGCAACGACTTTATCTTTTCGATTGTCGGTTTGCTGGCATTAATGATCGGCCTGCTCACCCTGCTCACCCTGTTTATCGATTTGGTGATAGATGGCTATCCCCGTTTCAACCTAGACTTCCTGACCAATTACCCTTCACGTCGCGCCGCCAGCGCTGGCCTGCTATCCGCCTGGGTAGGCTCATTGCTGGTCATGCTGGTCACCTTCTTCTCTGCCGTGCCCATGGGAGTTGCAGCCGGTGTCTATCTGGAAGAGTACGCCCCCAAGAACTGGTTCTCCGACCTCATTGAGATCAACGTCACAAACCTGGCTGGCGTACCTTCGATTGTCTATGGCCTGCTCGCGCTCGGCCTGTTCGTCTACGGATTGAATCTTGGTGAAAGCATCCTGACCGCAGGCCTCACGCTGGGCCTGCTCATCCTGCCTATCGTCATCGTGACGACACGCGAATCCATACGCGGCATTCCGGTTTCAATCCGTGAGGCAGCTTATGCAGTAGGCGCCACCAAATGGCAGGTCGTGTTCCACCATGTATTGCATTACTCCTCCGGCGGTATCCTGACTGGCATCATTATCGGCATGGCACGCGCACTGGGTGAAACCGCGCCTATCATCACTATTGGCGCACTCACATTTATTGCCTTCCTGCCGCCATCTCCAGTGAGCGATGTCGCGCCATTCATCAATTTCGAATGGCTGGAATCCGGCTTCACTGTGCTGCCCATCCAGATGTTCAACTGGCTATCACGCCCGGATCATGCCTTCCATATCAATGCCGCCGCCACTGGCGCCTTGATCATCGTCGTGACCTTGCTCATGAACGGCACCGCCATCTGGCTGCGTTACCGCATCCGCAAGAACATCAAGTGGTAAGCCGCTTATCAAGTAGAACAAACCAGAATCAGGATATTTAAATCATGGTGACAACAACTAGCCCGGTCAAAGCCGAATCACGCGACCTGAATTTTTATTACAACGGCGGTCACAAAGCGCTCAAAGGCATCACCATGCCACTGTACGAGAAGCGCATCACCGCCCTGATCGGCCCATCCGGCTGTGGCAAGTCCACGTTCCTGCGTTGCTTCAACCGCATGCACGACCTCTACCCGGGCAACAAGTACGATGGCCAGATCGTCATGCATCCCGACAACACCAATATTCTCGACAACGGCGTAGACCCGATCGAAGTGCGTATGCGCATCAGCATGGTGTTCCAGAAGCCCAACCCATTCCCCAAGTCCATTTACGAGAATGTCGCCTACGGCCTGCGCGTGCGCGGCGAACGCAGCAAGCGCGTGGTGGACGACAAGGTGGAAGAAGCGCTCAAGGGCGCTGCCCTTTGGGACGAGGTAAAAAACCGCCTACACGACCTGGCTTTCAACCTGTCCGGCGGTCAGCAACAGCGTCTGTGCATTGCACGTGCACTGGCTACTGATCCGGAAATCATGCTGTTCGATGAACCAACCTCTGCACTGGACCCCATTGCCACCGCCAACATCGAAGAATTGATGTCTGAACTGCGCAACAAGCTCACTATCCTGGTGGTGACCCACAATATGCAACAGGCAGCACGGGTCTCCGATTACACCGCTTACATGTACCTGGGTGAATTGATCGAGTATGACGATACCGATAGGATTTTTACCAACCCCAGCCGCAAGGAAACTGAAGACTACATTACCGGGAAATTCGGTTAAGTATTTTTAAGTATTTGCTGCATCAATAAAAAGCCGGAGCAATCCGGCTTTTTATTGAATAGTCTTCTCCTTATCCGCTGTAACGACTGATCCCAAGATCATCATGCTGAATATCGCTTTCACGTCCGGAAATGATATCTGTCAGCAACTTCGCAGAACCACAAGCCATGGTCCAGCCCAGAGTGCCATGACCGGTATTCAGGTACAGGTTGCGCAGATGAGTCCCGCCTACGATAGGCGTACCATCGGGGGTCATGGGGCGCAGGCCGGTCCAGAAGCTGGTTTGGCTCAAGTCAGCAGCCCCGGGAAACAGATCATCAACAATCATCCGCAAGGTAGTTTCCCGGCTTGAACTCAGGCTGCGGTCAAATCCGACGAGTTCAGCCATGCCGCCAACCCGGATGCGGTTGTCGAAGCGTGTAACCGCAGTTTTGTAGGTTTCATCCAGCACGGTGGATACTGGTGCATTGGCTTCTTCAATAATCGGCACGGTAATCGAGTATCCCTTGACCGGGTAGACTGGCAGATCAACGATACCTTTTAACAAATCACCCGAATACGCTGCCAGCGCAACGATATAGGCATCCGCCTGCAGGCATTGTCCATTCACCACCACGCCCGCAACCCTGCCGCTCTCAATCTGCAGTTGGCTAACCTCCTGCCCATAGAGAAACTGCACGCCCTTGGGAGCCGCCATTTCCGCCAAACGGGTAGTGAAAAGATGGCAATCGCCGGTCTCATCATGCGGCAGCCATAATCCGCCGGTCAGCCTGTGCTTTACATGCGCCAAGGCGGGCTCTGCCTTGGTCAGCAATGAGCTTGGCAGTAGTTCGAATGGCACATGCGCAAAGCGCAGGACTTCAATATCGCGCAAGGCACCATCGAGTTGTTCCTGGGTACGGAAAAGCTGCAGGGTGCCGCGCTGCCGCCCTTCATATTCGATACCGGTATCTGAACGGAGCTGATCAAGGCAATCGCGGCTGTATTCAGCCAGCCGCACCATACGCGCCTTGTTTTGCTCGTAACGTGCGGCAGTACAGTTTTGCAGTAATTGCCACATCCAGCGCAACTGCTGCCACGTGCCGTCCGGCTTGATGAACAGCGGCGCGTGGCGTCGCAGCATCCATTTGATTGCCTTGAGAGGAACGCCCGGCGCGGCCCAGGGGCTTGAATAGCCAGGGGAAACTTGTCCGGCATTGGCAAAACTGGTTTCCAGTGCCGGGCCGGGCTGGCGATCCAGCACAGTGACTGCATGACCTGCCTGTGCAAGATACCAGGCAGTGGTAACACCAATGACGCCACTGCCCATGACGATGATATGCACATTGAGTCCTCATCAAACGAGATGAGCTTAGCTTAGCATCAAGCCGACATATTGGGTGAGGCTGGCTGATTAACCGTTCTTGGCATTGAGGTTATTCATGCTGAGCACATGGAATGCACTACGGCTTTGCACACGCTGGTAAAACTGCAGCATGCGCTCTGCCTGCAGACGGGAAGTCCAGTGCTTGGCTGCATAGCGCCGGGCTGTCTCTCCCAGATTTGTACGTCGGCTCGGATTGGCAAACAGGCTGAATACTTTGGCGGCAAAGATGCGCTCGTCTTCAGGCGCAATCATGGCGCCTTCTCCCTCAATGAGGATAGACTCGGTGCCGAGCTCGGCCAATGCAACCACCGGGACGCCTTGCGCCATGGCTTCCAGCAGTACCAAGCCCTGGGTCTCGGTCTTGGAGGAGAATACAAACACATCGGCCGCCTTGTAGCAGGCATTCAACTCGGTATTGCGATCCAGATAGCCGATAAATTTGATGTTATCTCCCAACGCAAGCTCCTCGCTGACGGCCTCAAGATGTTTTTGCGCAGGACCTTCTCCGGCAATCACGAGCAACATATCGGGCTGCTGGCGCCTCAACTCGTTGGCCATGCGCAGCAGGAAATCAATGTTTTTTTCATGCGCCACGCGGCCGACAAACAATGCCACGGGGCGCAAGCGCGAGATACCGTATTTATCGCGGAAAGCCTCACCGTCAGCTTCGTGAAAACTACTGTCCTGCAAGCCCGTGGGAATCACTTCAGCGCTGGCCTTGACGCCATAGTTGCGCAAGGCATTGAGCATAGGCTGCGAAGGCGCAATCACAGCACTGACCGCATTGCACTGGCGCCTGGAGATGCTGATGGCCATCTTGCGTGCCATTGATTGCGGCATCCATGGCAAGTAATGATGCATGTAATCTTCGAAGAAGGTGTGATAAGTCTCCAGGCAGGGAATATCCAGCATGCGCGCAAGCTTGAGACCCAGGTAATGGGCAACAAAAGGCGTATGGATATGGATCACGTCATAATTCTCGTCACGCAACTCGGGTAGCAACTTCAGTGCCTCACCGTACCGCATCAGCTTGTCTTCAGGATCGAAATAAATACTGCGCGCCGGGATACGCTTGATCCAGGCCTCGTCTTCAGTGGCGATACCATAATCGGGTGCAATCAGGTGCACTTCATGCCCGAGAGACTGCATCTGGGCCGCAAAAGTGCGAATCGATGTTGAAACCCCGTTAACACGGGGAAAGTACACATCCGAGATGAATAATATCTTCACGCGATTCCTCTCCAGTCTTGAGAATACACAGCAATGAAGATACCTGCGGATTATGACGCTTCAATGAATTGCCATGCGCACGTCACATTTTTTGGCTAGACTTGTCCCATGGTAAACATCCGTTCCTTACTGTTATTGCTACCCGCACTGCTGCCGTCCGTCGCACTGGCTGCCCGCCCCATGATCACCGACGATGCACGTGTTGTGGATCCGCAAAGCTGCCAGCTCGAATCGTGGGCCAAGCGCAACCGGGACAGTACTGAGTATTGGGCGCTACCGGGGTGTAGCCCGACGGAGAATCTGGAGCTCACATTAGGCGGTGCCATGACGCGTGAAGATCGCGCCTCGCAGAATACCGACCTGATGATGCAGGCAAAGGCACTATTCAAGCCGCTGGAAACCAATGGCTATGGTTATGGCCTGGTGCTAGGCTATGCCCAGCATCCGAGGCTGGATAACAATTCCAGCATGGTAGGCAGTACCTATGCCTATATGCCGGTCAGCGCTTCTTTCTTCAGCGACAAACTGATCCTGCACACTAACTTGGGAGCATTGCACGATAAGGAAAAACGCCGTACCGACCTTACATGGGGACTAGGTTCGGAAATCCCGCTTTCAAACACCGTGGAACTGATTGCGGAAACCTATGGCGACCATCGCTCACGTCCTTACTACCAGGCAGGTGTACGCTACTGGGTTGTACGGGACCGGATACAGATAGACACCACCTACGGCAACCGCATGCACAACAGCGAGGACCGCTGGTTCAGCATCGGCTTGCGCCTGCTGTCTGCGCCGCTCTGGTAAAAAAACACTACCCGAATATCAGCAGCCCCCAGACCACGACCAGGTTGATCAAGGTCAGCAGCACAGCAGCACTGCCAATATCCTTGGCACGTTTGGCAAGCTGGTGGTTTTCCAGCGAGATGCGGTCCACAGTGGCTTCAATTGCAGAATTAAGCAGCTCGACGATGATCACAAGCAACACACTGCCTATCATGAGCGCCCTGGCAACTGCGTCATTGCCCAGATAGAGCGCCAGGGGAATAAGGACGATTGCCATCAGTACTTCTTGGCGGAAAGCGTCCTCATTTCGATAGGCCGCCTTAATGCCATCGACCGAGTAGCCAAACGCATTGATCAAGCGGCGCAAGCCGGTCTTGCCCTTGTATGGACTTTCCATGAATTCCCCAGAACGGTACGTTTGCAATTGAGCGCGGCAGTATAGCAAATCCCCTGCAGCCACTGCCATTGTCACAATAAAATCACGGATTTGCCACAAACCATTCATCGCCAGCCCGCACATTATGCGGCATGGAAACCGGCAAACTGCTCAAGCACATACTATGGCTGATTCCGCTGACCAGCTACAGCGCAGATGCCCAGGCCTGGGGCCTGGTCACCCATGTCTACTTTGCCCACTCCCTGCTCTGGGCCATGCCCTTGCTCGACCCGCGCCTGCAACGCGCCATCCGCCGCTTCCCGCAACTCGTCATGGCAGGTGCCTGCCTGCCGGACCTTGCCATCGTCTCGCGCCGCTTCAGCCATAGCCACTACTGGGAAAACGCCCACCAAATGCTCGCCAGCGCACAAGATGATGAAGAAACTGCTATCGCCATCGGTTACGCCAGCCACTTATACATAGACGTCATCGCCCACAACCACTTTGTTCCGGCACATGAGGCCATGTGGCTGGAAAACAGCATAATCACGCACATAGGCGCCGAATGGGCCATGGATGCCTACCTCGCACCCTTGCTGGAAAGCTCCCCTACGCAATTGCTACTTAAGCACCGGCATTGCCTGGGCCGTTTTATCGCGCCCTACTTCAACTGTCGTCCAACTGAAGCGATCCAGGCAATCTCAAGGCTAGGGCATGCCGACCGCGTATTGCGCTTATCGCGCCTGCCCGGAATGATCTACCATGGCATGCGGTTCATGGATAAGCGCCTATTTCGTAATTTCAGCTTCTACATCGCCAGAACCCAGACAGCGCTTTCCCATATCGGTACATTATTGCAGGGAGGCCGTCCACACTGGGAACCAGAGCTAAACCATATTTCTGGTGAACAAATGCAACGCTGGCGTAAACGCTGCCTTACCGACCTCAAACGGCGGTTGAATAGCCCGATTGAATATTTTTACTAAGCCCGCTCCGCAGCCCCCCCCCAAATCAAGGGCGAGCGCAGCGATGCCAAGTCCGGGTTTGACCTTCGCTCCCATGTGACCGCGCCGAGCAGCGGAGCTTGTAGCGGAAACAGGCTGGCAGCTGTTTGAGCGACGCGAGTTCTGTCAGCCCCGCTATAAGCGAGCAGCGCAGGGGATGTCGCGGGCAGTTGGGGAACCTAAGGTCAAAAGCAACTTGGCTTTGCTACGCTCGCCCTTAAATTAAGAGGTGCCATCCTGACCTTAAATCGGTTGGTAATGCTCAGGATGATTGCAAAAGCGATGCAGAATATGAAAGATGCCGGGAAGCCCAGCATGACATATCAACTAGACCAGCATGAAAGACATCGAAGCGATCAGGGCGCCAATTCCTGCCCCGGCAAGCACATCACTTGGATAGTGGAGTCCCAGCACCACACGCGACATCGCCACCAGGGCAGCAAACGGCAGGATCAACAAGTTGAGTTCAGGATAATAACTTAGCGCAACCACGCTGAATGCGACGGCATGCAATGTATGGCCGGAAGGAAAGCTGAATTTGTCGAGTGGTTTGCCCGCAAGCCAGATATCCTGGTGGACGGCATATGGCCTGGGGCGCAACGTCTTGCCTTTGAGCCATTTGTAGATAAGCGTGCCGGTGAGGCCGACGGCAATCATATGCAGGCAAGGGACAACGCCTGCCTCCCCCTGTGTCAATATGATCCCGAGCATGACGGCATACCAGAACACGCCATCGCCCAGCCGACTCACCAAACGGAAGCTCCAGCGCACCAGCCGGTAATGGCTGCTGCGGTTGGCCTTGATGCACAGGGCGCTGTCGAGCGCACAGATACGGTCAAGATAAGTTGTCAGCGGACGGTTTTGCATGCGTGCAGATTCGCACGCCTCGATGACAAAACCGTGTCACTCCGCTGAATTTATGATGACAGCATTTAGCCTCCAGCCACTTGCTGCACCACCGCGGCAATGTCTTCGGCAAGGCGCTGCACCAATGCTCTATCCTGGCCTTCGACCATGACGCGGATCTTGGGCTCAGTACCGGAAGCACGCAACAGCACCCGGCCGCTGCCGTTCAATGTATCTTCTGCAGATTTAACCGCAGCCTGTAGCTGGGGATGTTCATCCAGTGCGATGCGTTCCGCCACCTTGACGTTGATGAGCACCTGTGGATAAAGCGGCAAGCGCTTGCCCCAGTCCGCCAGTGTCAGGCTGGATGCCCGCAAGGCATGCAGCACCTGCAAGGCAGCAATGATGCCGTCGCCGCTGCTGTGCTTGTCCAGACAGAGGATATGCCCGGAGTTCTCCCCACCCAGTTGCCAGTTGTTGGCATTGAGCAGCTCCAGAACGTAACGGTCACCCACCTTGGCACGCTGGAACAGAATACCGGCTTTGCCGAGGGCATGCTCCAGCGCGAGGTTGGTCATCAGGGTGCCAACTACGCCACCCTCAAGCTGGCCGCGCTCATACCGATGGCTGGCAATGATATAAAGCAGTTGGTCGCCATCCAGCAACTGGCCATCGCCATCCACCATGAGCACGCGGTCACCATCACCGTCGAATGCAATGCCGAGGTCGGCCTGGTTTTCCACCACGGCCTTTTGCAATGTCTCTGGGTGTGTGGAACCCACATTGAGGTTGATATTAAGGCCATTCGGGTTCGTGCCTATGCTGATCACTTCTGCGCCCAACTCGTGGAACACCGGTGGTGCCACGTGATAAGTCGCGCCGTGGGCACAATCGAGCACGATCTTGAGGCCGCGCAAATCCAGCGCATTAGGAAATGTGCTTTTGCAGAATTCAATATAACGCCCCGCGGCATCATCAATACGCTTGACCCTGCCTATTTGCTCAGCCGGAACCAGTTCCATGGGTTGATCCAATTCAGCCTCGATTGCCAGTTCCACTTCATCAGGCAGTTTGGTGCCCTGTGCCGAGAAGAATTTGATGCCATTGTCATCAAACGGGTTATGCGATGCGGAAATGACAATGCCCGCCTGCGCACGCTGCGCACGGGTGACATGGGCAATGGCCGGCGTCGGCAACGGCCCAGTGATGCGGACATTAACACCGCCGGCACATAGGCCCGAGACCAGTGCAGTCTCGAACATGTAGCCCGAGATGCGGGTATCTTTACCAATAATTACCAACGGCTTGGTGCCTGGCGCCAGGTGATGGTCCATGCGTGTCAGCACGCGCCCGGCAGCATAACCGAGCCGCATGACAAAATCCGGAGTGATAGGGAATGTCCCTACCTTGCCGCGCACACCATCGGTACCAAAATACTTTCTGCTCATCATTCACTCTTTTTCTTTTATAAGCCGCGCTCAGGCATTGACCACGGCATCCACCACCTTGAGCGCATCAACGGTCGCCTTCACATCATGCACACGGACAATCCGAGCACCTTTCATGACAGAAACCACGGAGGCTGCGAGGCTGCCATGCAACCGCTGGTCGACATCACTGCCGAGAATCTGCCCGAGTACCGATTTGCGTGACAATCCCACAAGCAAGGGACGCCCCAAACTCAACACCTCGGGAAGGCCGTTTAACAAGGCAATATTATGCACAGTACGCTTGCCGAAACCAAAGCCCGGGTCGAGGACGATACGCTCGGCAGCAATACCCGCAGCCTGGCTTGCCTGCAAACGCTCCTCTAGAAAGGCTTTTACCTCCTGCACGACATCCCCATAAGTTGGGTTTTGCTGCATGGTTTGCGGCGTGCCCTGCATATGCATCAAACAAACTCCGGCATTGCCTTCAGCCGCGGCGTCCAACGCCCCCGGCGCTTGCAAGCCACAAATATCGTTAATGATGGCAGCGCCTGCATTGACCGCCTCGCGCATCACTTCCGGCTTATAGGTATCAATCGACAGCGGCACTTCCACCTCTCGCACCAAACGTTCTATCACCGGAATCACCCGGCTCAACTCCTCATCCAGGCTGACAGGCGTGGCATTGGGCCGGGTGGATTCGCCGCCGATATCGAGGATATCGGCGCCCTCGGCCACTAGTTGCAACGCGTGCGCCACTGCAAGTTCTGCCGAGGCATAACGGCCCCCATCGGAAAAGGAGTCCGGTGTGACATTGACAATGCCCATGACGTGCGGGCGCATGAGGTCAAGCTGAAACTTGCCGCAAATGAATTGATTGGAGTTATGCATACATTGATTAAAAAACGGAAATAATAAAGGCCACAAGTCCCGAAGTCATTGCTTTCGAGTGGCTTGTGGCCTTGGAACTTGAATCAGATTTAGGTTTTAGCGGCAGGCTGCGGTGCAGGCTCTGTCGTAGTGCCGCCGCCGCTATCATTATCTGCGGCAGGCTTGTTGCTTGGCGGCGCAGGCTTAGGCGGACGGGGCTGGTTGCCTTTCATGATGTCCTGGATCTGCTCGGCATCGATGGTTTCCCATTCCAGCAAAGCTGCCGTCATGACTTCCACCTTGTCACGGTTTTCTTCCAACAACCTGCGTGCCACGGCATATTGCTCATCCAGGATACGTCGGATTTCCGCATCCACCTTCTGCTGGGTCGCCTCGGACACAGTCTTGGAAGACATGCTGCCGAAGAACGAATCCTGCTCGCTACCCGCATACACCATGGTACCCAATACATCGGACATGCCGTATTTGGTCACCATGTCGCGCGCGATCTTGGTGGCCCGCTCAAAGTCGTTAGAAGCACCGGTGGACATCTGGTGCATGAAGATTTCTTCCGCAATACGACCGCCGAACAGGATGGAAATTTCTTCCAGCATCTTGTCCTTGTAGTTGCTGATGCGGTCATGCTCGGGCAATTGCCAGGTCAGGCCCAGCGCCCAGCCGCGAGGCATGATGGTCACCTTGTGCACAGGATCGGCATGCGGCAGCAGGGCAGCCACGACGGCATGGCCAGATTCGTGGTAAGCCGTGTTGCGGCGCTCTTCCTCGCGCATGATCATGGATTTGCGCTCAGGCCCCATGAATATCTTGTCCTTGGCATCCTCGAAATCTTGCATATCGACAGTGCGCTTGTTGCGGCGTGCCGCAAACAATGCAGCCTCGTTCACTAGGTTGGCCAAGTCGGCACCAGAGAAACCTGGCGTACCGCGCGCAAGGATATCGGCCTTGACGTCGGCATCAATCGGCACCTTGCGCATATGCACCTTGAGAATCTGCTCACGACCACGGATATCGGGCAGGCCGACCATCACTTGGCGGTCAAAACGCCCAGGACGCAGCAGCGCCTTGTCCAGCACATCAGCACGGTTGGTAGCAGCAATGACAATGACGCCGGAATTGGCCTCGAAGCCATCCATTTCCACCAGCATCTGGTTGAGCGTCTGCTCACGCTCATCATTACCACCGCCAGTACCAGCACCACGATGACGGCCTACAGCATCAATTTCATCAATAAAGATGATGCAAGGCGCATTTTTCTTGGCCTGTTCAAACATGTCGCGCACACGGGCTGCACCCACGCCAACGAACATTTCAACGAAGTCGGAACCGGAAATCGTAAAGAAAGGCACCTTGGCTTCGCCGGCAATCGCCTTGGCAAGCAGGGTTTTACCTGTACCGGGAGGGCCAACCATCAATACGCCGCGTGGAATGCGTCCACCCAGCTTCTGGAACTTGGTCGGGTCACGCAGGAATTCCACCAGCTCGGAAACCTCTTCCTTGGCTTCGTCGCAACCGGCGACATCGGCAAAGGTCGTGTGGTTGGAATTTTCATCCAGTTGGCGCGCCTTGCTCTTGCCGAACGAGAACGCACCGCCCTTGCCGCCACCTTGCATCTGGCGCATGAAGAATACCCAGACGCCGATCAGCAACAGCATAGGGAACCATGAGACAAAAATACTCATGAGGAGAGAAGGCTCTTCGTCTGGCTTGGCTTCCACGGTCACGTTGTGCTTGAGGAGATCGGATACCAACCATGGATCAGACGGCGCATAAGTATTGAATTTACGGCCTTCATTGGTAACACCCCGTAGCACGCGGCCGTCTATCGTGACCTTGGCGATCCTGCCGTCTTTCACCTCATTGATGAACTGGGAGTACACCACCTGGCTTTCCGAAGAACCCTTGGGGCCGAACTGGTTGAAAACCGTCATGAGCACCAGAGCCACAATCAGCCAGATAGCAATGTTCTTTACGATGTTATTCAAAGTCCCGATCCTTATTCATATGGGAATTTACTGCTTTATTCTAAACCTATTTTAGCTGCCCTGCCCCAATATTCAGGCATTCTTGCGTTTCAGGCCGAGAAGATAAACCTCACTGCTACGGTCGCGGGAAGCCTTGGGTTTGCGCGTTACCACCTTTTCAAAACTGTCGCGCATGGCAAGCACAATCTCGTCAAATCCGGAACCGATGAACACTTTGACCAGGAAATTGCCGCCCGGTTTCAACCAATCGCGGCTGAATTCAAGTGCCAACTCGGTCAAATGCGCCGCATTGGCTTGATCAACTACACTGATGCCACTGATATTGGGGGCCATATCGGCAATTACAAGGTCTACCGGCTTTCCATCCAGACTTTTTTCCAGCTGGGCCAATACCGCATCTTCACGGAAGTCCCCCTGAATGAACTCCACGCCGGGAACCGGCGGCATTTCAAGAATATCCAGCGCAATCACGCGTCCTTTACCTCCAAGGCGGTGCATGGCGACCTGCGACCAGCTTCCCGGGGCTGATCCCAGATCAACGATGGTCATGCCCGGCTTGATCAGTTGATCCTTTTCATCAATTTCAATTAGTTTGTAAGCTGCGCGTGCGCGGTAACCATCCCGCTGCGCACGCTTGACGAACTCGTCATTCACGTGCTCTTGCAGCCAAGCTTTACTGGTAGGTCGGCGCTTCATCTGCTAAACTGCGAGCCTTTTCGAATCAACAAGATAAATCAATTGAATTCCAAACAAATCAGTTTTCTGCGTGGCTTGGGCCACGATCTGAACCCAGTCGTGATGATTGGTAATAACGGCCTGACAGAACAGGTTCTGAAGGAAATCGACGTCAGCCTGAAATCCCATGAATTGATCAAGATCAAGGTATTCGGCGACGATCGCGCAGCCCGTACTGCAATGTTGCAGGAAATATGCGAGAAGACCAACGCCATTCCTGTGCACCATATCGGCAAGCAGCTGGTTATCTACCGCCGGGCAGAACAACCCAAGATTATAATTCCCAAATAAATATTCTTAGAAAAGAAGCCGCAACCTTGGCCAGCTAGGCTTGAGTGCGGCTTTTCTTTATTGCCTGCCCTTGAAAATCAGGACCAATCCCAGCAGGCTCTGAACCAGATAGCCTACGCTGGCGATACCATGGATAAGGCTGAATTGATCCGCAAAGTCGCTATGCATTACATCTGAAGGCAAAGCTTGCGCCTTCAGATCCGCCATCATCGGCTGTATGCCGAACTGCCCAGCAATCGCGATCAGGAGCATGATGACCACGGCCCAGAAAAAGCCCTGCTTCAATGCAAAAATCCCTGAACGCAGCAAGCGGTGTAGCAACAAGTAGGCCGCGCTTGCAAAGCCTATATAGGCCACCAGCTCGAACAAACGCCCGGCAAGGTTGCCGGCCAATGGCTTATCTGCTGCCAGTTGGCTGAACAGGCTGGGCGCCACGACATAGCCAACGACCCACAAGGCCCCTACCCACAAGGTAATGACGATCAATGCCAACCTGTCCGACCATGCGTTCATACCGGGACCTCGTTAGATATACTGCACATTGAGCACTTCATAGGAACGCAAGCCGCCGGGGGCTACTACTTCTGCAATATCCCCTTCGACCTTGCCGATCAATGCACGGGCAATCGGCGAACCGATTGAAATCTTGCCGCCTTTGATATCGGCCTCATCATCCCCCACAATCTGGTAAGTGGCAATATCGCCGCTATCCAGATCCTCAACCTCAACCGTGGCACCGAATACACAACGGCCATCCGCATTAAGGGTCTTCGGGTCGATCACCATGGCATTGGAAAGCTTGGCCTCGACTTCGGCAATCCGGCCCTCGATAAAGCTCTGGCGCTCCTTGGCGGCATCATATTCCGCATTTTCAGAAAGATCACCCTGCGCGCGCGCTTCCGCAATCGCCTGGATCACTGCTGGCCGGTCTACGCTACGCAGGCGTTGCAGTTCGGCTTTGAGGAGTTCGGCGCCTTTGACTGTAATTGGAATTTGATTCATTTGCTATTCCCTGGAATTCCACAACTTGCTAATTTAAAGATGCACCATCACCGGGCCCCTAGCCACGGACATGCATGCCATGAATAAAAATAAAAACCACACCTGTAACACAGGCGTGGTCTGGTTAACGACTATATTATTACTTAGGAAGCTGCTTGTGCAAGCTTTGCAGGGACTGTACTTCCAGCTCCTGCATATGCGCCATGCCAATACAGGCCGCCTTGGCCCCAGCCAGCGTCGTGTAGTACGTCACCTTCTGCTGCAGGGCGCTGCGCCGGATTTCATAGGAGTCCGCCACGGCGCGCTTGTCTTCCGTGACATTGACAATAAAACTGATCTCGCCGTTCTTGATCATGTCCACAATATGCGGACGCCCTTCGGCAACCTTATTGACAGGGGTAACGCTCAGGCCAGCCTCAGTCAGAGCGCCGGCAGTACCCCGGGTAGCAACAAGCTGGAAGCCAAGATCAGCCAGTGCCTGGGCAATTTCCACCACCCGCTCGCGATCCTCGCGCCGCACGCTGATGAATGCCCTGCCGCTCTTGGGCAGCTTGGTGCCGGAACCCAGCTGTGACTTCACAAAGGCTTCGGCAAACGTCTTGCCTACCCCCATGACCTCGCCCGTGGATTTCATTTCCGGGCCAAGAATGGTGTCGACACCCGGGAACTTGATAAAGGGGAACACCGCCTCCTTCACCGAGTAGTAAGGCGGCACGATTTCATGCGTGACACCCTGCTCCTTGAGTGTGCGGCCCGTCATGCAGCGTGCAGCAATCTTGGCAAGCTGCAAGCCACAGGCCTTGGAAACGAATGGCACAGTGCGCGAGGCACGAGGGTTCACTTCCAGCACGTAAACAGTATTCCCCTGAATGGCGAACTGCACATTCATGAGCCCGACCACGCCCAGCGCCTTGGCCATCTTCACGGTCTGCTCGCGCAATTCATCCTGCATCGCGGCAGTCAGGCTGTAAGGCGGCAAGGAACAGGCAGAGTCTCCAGAGTGTACGCCGGCCTGCTCCACGTGCTCCATGATGCCGCCAATGATGACATCCTCGCCATCAGAAAGTGCATCAACATCCACCTCGAGCGCATCATTGAGGAAGCGGTCCAGCAACACGGGAGACTCGTTCGACACCTTGACTGCCTCGCGCATGTAGCGCTCAAGCTGAGCCTGTTCATGCACGATTTCCATCGCACGACCGCCCAGCACATAGGATGGACGCACGACCAGCGGATAACCAATTTCCTGCGCCAGGCGAATCGCTTCTTCAGGTGTACGTGCGGTGCGGTTTGGCGGCTGCTTCAGCTCCAGTTCCTGCAACATCTTCTGGAAGCGTTCTCGGTCTTCCGCACGGTCAATCGCATCCGGGCTGGTGCCAATGATAGGCACGCCGGCCTTTTCCAGATCGCGTGCCAGCTTGAGTGGCGTCTGCCCGCCATACTGCACGATCACGCCTTCCGGCTTTTCCAACGCGACGATTTCGAGCACATCTTCGAGTGTCAGCGGCTCGAAGTAGAGGCGGTCGGAAGTATCGTAATCCGTAGAAACGGTTTCCGGGTTACAGTTGACCATGATGGTCTCGTAACCATCTTCGCGCATGGCAAATGCCGCGTGCACGCAGCAATAGTCAAACTCGATGCCCTGGCCAATACGGTTGGGGCCGCCGCCGAGCACCATGATCTTTTTCCTGTTGGTGGGCTGCGCCTCGCACTCTTCCTCATAGGTGGAGTACATATAGGCAGTGTCGGTAGAAAACTCGGCAGCACAGGTATCGACACGCTTGTAAACCGGACGTACATTCAATGCCTGACGATAGGCGCGCACGGCATGCTGGTCGGTACCCAGCAGCTTGGCCAATCGCTTGTCGGAGAAACCACGGCGCTTGAGCTGGAACAGGGCGTCGCGGTCAAGATCGGCGAGATGGCGGCCCTTGAGTGCCTGCTCGCGCTTGATAATGTCCTCGATCTGCACCAGGAACCAGCGGTCGATCTTGGAAAAATCAAACACCTGGTCGACACTAAGACCAGCGCGGAAAGCATCGCCAACGTACCAAATACGTTCAGGGCCGGGCTCACCCAACTCCTTTTGAATTTCATCGATGTCAGTGGTTTTCTCGTCCAGACCGTCAACACCGACTTCCAGGCCGCGCAGGGCTTTCTGGAAAGATTCTTGGAAGGTGCGGCCAATCGCCATCACCTCGCCCACCGATTTCATTTGCGTCGTCAGGCGTGAATCGGCCTGCGGGAATTTCTCGAACGCAAAGCGTGGAATCTTGGTAACGACATAGTCAATCGTAGGCTCGAAGGACGCAGGCGTTGCGCCGCCAGTAATCTCATTACGCAGTTCATCCAGGGTAAAGCCCACTGCCAACTTGGCTGCCACCTTGGCAATCGGGAAACCAGTCGCCTTGGAAGCCAGCGCTGAGGAACGCGACACGCGCGGATTCATCTCGATCACGATCATGCGGCCGTCATCCGGGTTGATCGCAAACTGCACATTGGAACCGCCAGTATCGACGCCAATCTCGCGCAGTACCGCGAGAGAGGCATTGCGCATGATCTGGTATTCCTTGTCCGTTAGGGTCTGCGCTGGTGCCACGGTGATGGAGTCGCCAGTATGCACCCCCATTGGGTCAAGATTCTCGATCGAGCAGATGATGATGCAGTTGTCCTTGCTGTCGCGGACAACTTCCATCTCGTATTCTTTCCAGCCGAGCAGGGACTCTTCAATCAGCAGTTCGCTGGTAGGCGAAGCCTCCAGGCCGCGCTCGCAGATGGTGATGAATTCCTCGCGGTTGTAGGCGATACCGCCACCACTGCCGCCCATGGTGAATGATGGGCGGATAATTGCGGGATAGCCTATGGAAGCTTGTACCTGCAAGGCTTCTTCCATGCTGTGGGCAACTGCTGAGCGCGCAGAGCCAAGGCCAATCTTGGTCATGGCAGTCTTGAACTTCTCGCGGTCCTCGGCCTTGTCGATTGCTTCCTTGGAAGCACCGATCAGCTCGACATTGTATTTTTCCAGCACGCCATGCTTGGCGAGATCCAGCGCACAGTTAAGCGCAGTCTGGCCACCCATGGTCGGCAATAAGGCGTCCGGACGTTCGATGTCGATGATCTTCTCGACGATCTGCCAGGTCACAGGTTCGATGTAGGTAGCATCTGCCATATCCGGATCGGTCATGATAGTCGCCGGATTGGAGTTGACCAGAATGACGCGGTAACCTTCCTCGCGTAGCGCCTTACAGGCCTGGGCGCCAGAATAGTCGAACTCACAGGCCTGGCCGATCACGATCGGGCCCGCGCCTATGATGAGAATGGATTTGATATCGGTACGTTTTGCCATGGTAATTATTGCTTTTGCTGTTCCATCAGGTTGATGAAGCGGTCAAACAGATAGCTCATCTCGTTCGGGCCAGGGCTGGCTTCCGGGTGACCCTGGAAGCTGAATGCAGGCTTGTCGGTGCGGGCAATGCCTTGCAGGCTGCCATCAAACAGTGAAACATGGGTAGATTTGACATTGGCCGGCAGGCTGTCAGGATCAACCGCAAACCCATGGTTCTGGCTGGTAATGAAAACGCGCTTGTCGTCCAGGTCCTGCACCGGATGATTGGCACCGTGATGGCCGAACTTCATTTTGACCGTTTTGGCACCGCTGGCAAGGGCCAACAATTGATGGCCGAGGCAAATCCCAAATACAGGAATGCCAGTATCCACAAGGGTGCTGATTGCATTGGTCGCATAATCACATGGCTCCGGGTCACCAGGGCCATTGGACAGGAAGATACCGTCAGGATTCAGCGCCAGCGCATCCTCAGCGGTTGCCTGCGCCGGCAGGATCGTCACCTGGCAGCCGCGTTCCACCAGCATACGCAGAATGTTGTTTTTGACACCGTAGTCGAATGCCACCACATTGAACCTGGCATGATCCGGCGCGGCATAACCTTCACCTAGCTTCCACTCTCCCAGGTCGAAGGTACCAACCTCTTTGCGGCTCACCACCTTGGCGAGGTCCATGCCAGCAAGGCCCGGGAAGCCGCGCGCCAATTCCAGCGCACTTTCTTCATCCACCTCGCCGGCGATGATACAGCCGGCCTGCGCGCCTTTTTCACGCAGGATACGGGTCAGCTTGCGAGTATCGATATCGGCAATCGCAACCACGTTATTTTCGGCAAGGTAATCGGAGAGGGATTTTTCACTACGCCAGTTGCTGCTGAGCAGCGGCAAATCACGAATCACGAGGCCGCTTGCATAGACACGCTCAGACTCGACATCCTCGACATTCACGCCGACATTGCCGATGTGCGGATATGTCAGCGTGACGATTTGCTTGGTATAGGATGGATCGGTAAGAATTTCCTGGTAACCGGTAATCGAGGTGTTGAACACCACCTCGCCCACAGTCTGACCCAAGGCACCGATTGAAATGCCCCTGAACACTGTCCCGTCTGCGAGTACAAGTACGGCTGGGCTTTGCGGCAATTCTAACTCCTTGTAACTGTTTGATATTCCGCCCCCTGGCAGGCACGGAAAGCGGATGTGCAAAGCGGGACGAGCTTCCGCTCATCCCGCTTGAAATTTTGTGGAATTATAGCCTAAAGCGGTATCGCCTTCAACGCGCGCTTTAAACAATTTTCGCATCACGGTCATTCTGCATGACCGTACTGCCACCAGCCAACTATTTTTTCAGGCCAAGCACATCCTGCATATCATACAAGCCACGCTGGTGCGCCGCGAGGAACTTGGCTGCCCGCAACGCTCCCAGTGCGAAAGTGGCACGGCTTGATGCCTTGTGTGTCAACTCCACACGCTCGCCCGTACCGGCAAACAACACAGTATGGTCACCCACCACATCGCCTCCACGTACGGTGGCAAAGCCGATAGTATTGGCATCACGCTCTCCTGTCACACCCTCACGACCGTATACCGCGCATTCTTCAAGATTGCGCCCCAACGCTTCCGCGGCGGCCTCACCCAGGCGCAATGCGGTGCCGGATGGCGCATCCACCTTGAAACGGTGATGCGCCTCAATGATTTCCACATCGTAGCCCTGGTCAAGCACCTTGGCTGCAGCCTGTACCAGATTGATCAGCAAGGTCACGCCCACACTCATATTAGGTGCAAACACAATTGCGACATCCTGTGCCGCACGTTCTATCTGCTGCTTCTGTTCAGCACTGAAACCCGTCGTGCCGATCACCAGCTTCACGCCCGCCTGGCGGCAAGCTTCCAGGTATTCCAGGCTTGGCTCAGGGCGCGTAAAGTCCACCAGCACATCTGCGCCGCTAATGGCGGCGGCCACATCCGCGGTTATCTTGACACCGGTCTCGCGGCCAAACTGCTCACCGGCATCGCGGCCTATCTGCGGACTGCCTTCGCGATCCAACGCACCATGCAATACCAGTTCAGCGTCTGCAAACACACCCTCAAGCAGGGTATGGCCCATACGGCCGGAGCAACCGGCAATCACAATTTTTTGCATCTTCAAACCATATTCATCAATTGATTAAACCAGCAGCACATGCTTTAGAAGCCGATTTTTTCCAGCATGCGCTCGAAATAGCCGGGTTCGTCTTCTGGCGGCAAGTCATCATCTTCATCCTCGTCCGCATCTGGTGCCGACTGGCTGGCAGCAGCGCCCAACCCTTCCTGTGCCGCTGGCCTGGCTTGCGCAGGCTGACTGGATTGAGGTGTGGTTGGCTGGGACTGGGCAGGAACTGCCGCTGGCGCAGCAGGCGACACCAACTCAGGCACCACCTTGCTTGGCGCCTTGGGATCATCCTTAGCCAATGGCACGACGGGCTTGGTATCATAATATTCGGCACCCGTAGCAGGCTGGTCTTTATCGCTCTTCCAGAATTTCAGACGGTCAAGCACACCCTTCTTTTCCGGCGCCTTGGGTTCCACCACGATAGGCGCGGCAGGAGGAGCCTCGATTGCTGTATCGCCTGGCGCCGCAGGAATGACATCGCCACGCACACGCTTCAAGGCGTCATTTTCAAATTCCATGATCACGCGGCGCTGCTCTAATATCTTGCCATCCTTGCGCATCTGGTAGAAATAATCCCAGCGATCGCGATGGAAACTATCTTGGATCAAGGGCGTACCCATGATGAAGCGCACCTGGGACTTGGTCATGCCTGGCCGCAATTGCAACATCATCTTGGATGTCACGACATTGCCTTGCTGGATGTCCATCTTGTAAGGCTTGAAGGAAGGCAGCGCAGAACTGCAGGCCACGCACAGCAACGCAGCTAAAAGGATTATATGACGCATCACACCACGACTTTGGCAGGAAATTGCGTAATATACCACGACATTAAAGTCGCCTTTCACGCATATTCACGCTGTCCCCGATTTTAATGCGCAAAACGACAAGAGTTGGTTGCAATGCAAGCTCAAGCACTTGCGGCCAGCATCTCACTGGCATGCTGCAACGTAGTGTCGGTGATCTCAACCCCGCCCAACATGCGGGCCACCTCGTCCACCCGCTGTTCGTGGCTCAAGGCATCAATCCGGCTCAATGTCTGCCCATCCTGCAAGTGCTTGCTGACACGCAAGTGCTGGCGGCCTTGCGCCGCCACTTGCGGCAGATGGGTGATGACCAGCACCTGGCGCTGATGCCCCAGGGTCTTGAGCAATTGCCCCACCACCTCGGCCACGCCGCCGCCAATCCCGACATCGACCTCGTCGAAAATCATGGTTGGCACATCGCCCTGCTGGGCAGTGACGACACGAATCGCCAGGCTGATACGCGACAACTCGCCGCCCGAAGCCACCTTGGACAAAGGCCGCGGCGCCACGCCCGCATGGCCTGCCACCAGGAATTCCACCTGCTCATTGCCACTCGCAGCAGGCTCCTGCGCATTGAGCGCAACAGCAAATCGTCCGCCGCTCAATGACAAGCGCTGCATCTCGGTACTGATTTTCTCACTCAGGCTTTCTGCCGCCTGCTCGCGTCCCGCACTTAGGCGCTGCGCCAACGCATCATATTCTGCACGCGCTTGCGCCTCGTCCTGCTGCAACTGTCCGTTATCGTGGGCAGACTCAAGCTCTTGCATGCGCAACTGCCAGGATCCAAGCAATACAGCAAGCTCCTCAGGTCGCGCCCTGTATTTGCGTGCAGTTGCATGCAAGGCATGAATACGGGCTTCTACCTCTTGCAGGCGCTCAGGATCAAGGTCGGCACGCTGCAAATACCGGTTGAGAAAACGATCGGTTTCCTCCAGCTGGATCACGGCGCTATCCAGCGTGTCCAATGCCTCCTGCAAACCACTGTCATACACTGCAAGCTCCTGCAATTTATGCTGAACCCGGCTCAATTGCCGGACAGCCGCCAGCTCGCCTTCGCTCAACAGTTCACGGCACTCTTCGCCACCGGCAAGAATGCTGGCGCCATGCGAAAGGCGCACGTGCTCCTGCTGCAAGGGCTCCCACTCATCGCTGCTTGGTGCAAGTGCTGCGAGTTCACGCACCTGGTCCCGCAGTTCGGCAAGCTCCACAGCATAGGCTTCCGCATTCCGTTCGGCATCCACACGCTTGCGGTACAGCAATTGCCAGGCCTGGTAGGCATTGGCAACCTCTTCCGCAAGGCCCTGCAAACCGGCATATGCATCCAGCACCTGCCGCTGGGATGCCGCTTTCAGCAAAGAGTGATGGGCATGCTGGCTGTAGATATCGACGAGAAATTCACCGATTTCACGCAACTGCTGGATGGTGGCAGGCGAACCATTGATAAAGGCACGCGAGCGGCCATCGGCATAAATCACGCGGCGTAACAGCAGCTGTGATTCATCCAGGTCAATCTCGTTTTCCCTCAGCCATACCTGTAAGCCGGATAATGCCGCAATATCGAATACGGCATTGATCTCCGCCTTCTCGCAACCAACACGCGTAATGCCGCCTTCGCCGCGCGCGCCCAGCACCAGGGACAACGCATCGATCAGGATGGACTTGCCTGCGCCCGTCTCTCCGGTCAATACGGTAAAGCCGGACTCAAAATCGAGCTCTAACTTATCGACGATGACAAAATCACGGATGGAAAGTGTTTGCAGCATGTTAGGGTCTGTTCATAGTAAATTCACGCCCTAGCCCCAGTGCAGCTTTTCGCGCAGGACGTCATAATGATTATGTCCGGACGGATGTAACAGTGTGATGGTGTTTTTTGCACGCCTGACTTGCACGCGATCACCTGGCTGCAATGCCATTTTCATTTGTCCATCCAGATGCACGCTGGCATCCTCGGCATGCACGATCTGGATCAGCACCTCGCTTGCGCTATTGATGGCAATCGGACGGTTGCTCAAGGTGTGTGGGCAAATGGGCACCAGCGCTATCGCATCCAATGTGGGATGCAGAATAGGGCCGCCGGCAGACAATGAATATGCGGTAGTGCCAGTAGGCGTCGCCACGATCAGGCCGTCCGAGCGCTGCCTCTGCACAAATTGTCCATCAATGTGAATTTCAAGCTCGATCAGGCGCGCCAAGCCATTCTTGTTCACCACCACGTCATTCAGCGCATAGCCCTGCCCAACCGTCTTGCCATCGCGCACAATGCATGCCTCGAGCAGGATGCGCTGTTCGGTGTCGTATTTACCGTCAAGAATGCCCGCAACCCCTTCCAGCATATGGTCAGAATTGATATCAGTGAGAAACCCGAAACGGCCACGATTGACGCCGACAAGCGGAATCTTGTAATCCACCAGGGCGCGCGCCACTGTCAACATGGTGCCGTCGCCGCCAAGCACGATCGCCAGATCGGCATAAGCACCGATGGCATTCATCTGCAGCGTGGTATAACGCTTGATATTGGAGTGCTGGGCAGTTTTCTCTTCAATAAACACGCCTACCTGGCGCTCGGCAAGAAAACGCGCCAAGGCAAGTATCTGCTCCCGGGTTTCCGGGTTCATATACTTGCCGATCAATGCCACTGTCTGAAATGCGCTTTGCATGGCAGGCATTAAATCATAGAAGATTGAGGTATAAAACCCTTGCCGTGTGTCAAATCAATTATCGAGATCAATAATAGATTGCGCGAGATTGGCCGGTATCGGATAATTTTTTCATCCAGGATCAGAGTCATCAAGCATATATTGAATTAGAAATGCCATATCCCCACCTATAAGACTATGCTAGATAAACGCGCCCAGATATTGCTCAAGACCCTGATTGAACATTACATCAGCGACGGCCAGCCTGTAGGCTCGCGCACGCTTTCTGTGGCTTCGGGGCTCGACCTCAGCCCCGCATCGATCCGCAATATCATGTCAGAACTCGAGGAGCATGGCTTCATCGCCAGCCCCCATACCTCGGCCGGACGCGTCCCCACGCAGCGCGGCTACCGCCTGTTCGTAGACAGCTTGCTCACGGTACAACCACTGCAAAGCCAGGAAATCCGCCAGCTTAAAAACGAGCTTTCTTCGCCAGACCCTCAGGAACTGATCAACTCCACTGCGGAACTGCTATCCAACCTCACCCATTTTGCTGGCCTGGTCATGATCCCCAAGCGCCAGAGTATCGCATTCCGCCACCTGGAATTCCTGCCCCTGTCGGAAAAGCGCATACTGGTGATTATCGTCAGTACAGACGGTAATGTGCAGAACCGTATCATCCTGGCAGACAAGCCCTATAACGCATCTGAACTCACCCAGGCCAGCAACTTCTTCAACCAGCACTATGCCGGCAATACCTTCGATGAGGTCAAGCAGAAACTGCATGAGGAATTGAAGCAAATGCAGTCGGATATGACGCGTCTGATGGCCGCTGCACTGGAAGCCAGCAGCAAGACGGCGGAAAACAGCAAGGATGGCGTGGTGATCGCCGGGGAACGCAATCTGCTCAATGTGCAGGATCTTTCCTCGAATGTGAGCTCCCTGCGCAAGCTGTTCGAGATGTTCGAGCGCCGCACTTCGCTTATGCAATTGCTGGATAACAGCCAGCGCGCCGCTGGCGTACAGATTTTCATCGGCGGTGAGTCCGGCTACCTGCCACTTGATGAATGCAGCATGGTCACAGCCCCTTACGAAGCAAATGGTCAGACACTGGGCACATTGGGCGTGATTGGCCCAACCCGTATGGCCTATGAACGGGTAATCCCGATTGTGGACATCACCGCCAGACTGCTGTCCAATGCCCTATCCAACAATTAACCACAACCCGGCATACATAAGAGCAGCTAACAAAACTCAGCAAAGCAATCCTGGCTAGGCGCTTTGCCGCAGGCAGTACAAGTAGTTTGACAAGGCAAAGCAACAGCGCCGGGAGAGTTTTGTTAGCCGCTCTAAACGCCACTTGAGGAGAATGAATGTCTTTTTACCTGAAAGAACCCAGCATTCCCGAACAGGAAGCGGAACATACCGGTATTCTGGTCATGAACCTGGGCACGCCGACTGCGCCGACTGCCAAGGCGCTACGCCCCTACCTGCGCCAATTCCTCAGTGACCGTCGCGTGATCGAGATTCCGCGCACCATCTGGTGGTTCATTCTCAACCTTTTCATTCTCCCGTTGCGTCCGCGGCAGTCTGCCCACAAATATGCCCAGATATGGCAACCTGAAGGGTCGCCACTGATGGTGAATAGCCAAAAACAGGCCAAATTGCTGGCAGGCTACCTGCATGAGCGCATTGCCTCACCTTATGCCGTTGAGCTTGGCATGCGCTACGGCCAACCCTCGATTGGTTCGGCCATTGCAAAACTCAAGGCAAGGAACTGTAACCGCATCCTTCTATTCCCGCTTTACCCGCAATATGCTGCCAGCAGCAGCGCCTCGGCCATTGACGATGCCATGCGTACCCTGCTGCGCACGCGCAACATGCCTGAAATACGCACCATACGCGACTATCACGCCCACCCGGCTTATATCTCCGCAGTAGCAGAAAGCATCCGGCTCTATTGGCAGGAGCACGGCAAACCGGAAAAACTGGTGCTGAGCTTTCACGGCGTGCCACGACGCACACGCGACCTGGGCGATCCCTACCATGGGCAGTGCCTGGTAAGCGGCAGATTGATTGCAGAAGCGCTGGGCTTAAGCACAGACCAATATTTGATCGCGTTCCAGTCCCGCTTTGGCGCAGCCGAATGGTTGCAGCCTTATTTCGCGCCCAGCATTGAAGAGCTAGGACGACAGAAATTGCGCCGGGTCGATGTGGTTTGCCCCGGCTTTTCCAGCGACTGCCTGGAAACCCTGGAAGAAATCGCCATGGAGGGCAAAAGCCTGTTCCTGGAGGCAGGCGGCGGTGAGTACCACTACATTCCCGCCCTCAATGACCGTGATACCTGGATCAAGGCCATGTGCGAGATCGCAATCGACAATCTGCAAGGCTGGGTTACACCTCGCTAAACAGCGTAAAGCCCACGCCCAAGCGGTGGGCATTTGATATAATCCCGAATTAGCTATAAACGGACTCAAGCAATGATAGTCATCACCGGCGGCGCAGGCATGATAGGCAGCATGATGGCCTGGCATCTCAATACCGTGCATCAACGCGACGATATTGTGATCGTGGACAGCCTCTCACATCCTGACCAGTGGCAGAACCTGTGCCACAGGCGTTATGCCAATTACTTGGATAAGGACGAGCTCCTAGGCTGGCTGCCCAAGATAGGCAAAATAGACGCCATCATCCACATGGGCGCCATCAGTGCGACCACCGAACGAGACTTCAACAAACTGGTTCAGGACAACATTCGCTACAGCCAATTGCTGTGGGGCTGGTGTGCCGAGAACGAGGTGCCTTTTCTCTATGCCAGTTCGGCAGCCACTTACGGCGGCGGAGAATTTGGCTATGACGACGAAGAATCCGCCATCGACCAGTTGCGCCCCCTCAACGGCTACGGCTATTCCAAGCAGTTCTTCGACCAATGGGCGCTGCGGCAGTGCTCTGAAGGATTGGCCACGCCGCCGCAATGGTGCGGCTTCAAGTTCTTCAACGTCTACGGCCCCAACGAATACCACAAGGAGCGTATGGCCAGTGTCGCCTTCCATACCTTCAACCAGGTCCGCGACCAAGGACATGTCAAGCTGTTCAAGAGCCACAAACCCGGCTTTGAGGATGGCATGCAGTTGCGCGACTTTGTTTACGTCAAGGATGCGGTTGCCGTGATGGCACATTTCCTTGAGCAACCGCAACATTCCGGCCTGTTCAATATCGGTACGGGCGAGGCGCGAGCTTTCAAGGACCTGGCCACTGCGGTGATGACCAGCATGGGCCGTGAGCCCGCCATCGAATACATCAACATGCCGCAAGACCTCATGGGCAAGTATCAATACTTCACCGAGGCCAATATCAGCAAGCTAAGACATACTGGCTATAACACACCGTTCCATACCCTGGAACAAGGCGTGCAGGATTATGTCCAGCAATACCTTCTGCAAGCAGACCCTTATTGCTGAGCCTATCCAGGAGAACATCATGAGCGCTGTTGACACACTGAAACAAGCCATTAGCGAACACCAGGCCGTGATTGCGGCGCTGGAACCGCTGCTGCCCGAAATTGCCGCCGTGGCCGAGGCCATGCGCGCCTGCCTGGCGCGCGGCGGCAAAATCCTGCTGTTCGGCAACGGCGGCAGCGCGGCAGACAGCCAGCATATCGCCGCCGAGATCGTAGGCCGCTACAAAAAGGAGCGCCGTGGCCTGCCAGCCATTGCACTGACCACCGACACATCCATCCTCACTTCGGTAGGCAATGACTATGGCTTCGATTTCATTTTCTCGCGCCAGGTCGAGGCGCTCTGTACGCCGCATGACCTCGTCATTGGTTTTTCCACTTCTGGCAACAGCAAGAACGTGGTGGCAGGCATTGAAAAAGCCCGTGAAATCGGTGCAGTGACTATAGGCATGACAGGCGGCACCGGCGGCAAGCTAGCCGGCCTGTGCGACCAGGTATTGATCATGCCGACCAGTGACACGCCCCGCATCCAGGAAGCGCACATCCTGATCGGGCACAGCCTGTGTGACCTGGTTGAAGCTGACTAAAATATTTTGACATGACGACACTCAATACACGCGAGTCTTTCCTCAATACTATTCAACATCATTTTGGTCACGATCCCGTGTGGGTCCTGGTCGTTGGCGACCTTATGCTGGATCGCTACCTGTTCGGCGATGTACAACGTATCTCGCCTGAAGCGCCTGTTCCGGTTGTGCTCCTCACGTCGCAGGACGAACGGGCTGGCGGCGCTGCCAATGTAGCGGCAAACCTGGTCGGCCTGGGCATCAAGACTAAAATTGCGGGGGTGATAGGTGAAGACAATGAGGCCGCAACCCTGCTCAGCCTGATGAAGCACATTGACGTGGATACGCAATATATCCATCACAGCCGGCAAAGACCGACCATCACCAAGACGCGCATTCTGGGTGGACACCAGCAAATGATGCGCCTAGATCAAGAAGATGCTTCGGCACTCACGGCAGAAGAGCATTCTGCCCTACAAGCGACCATTGCCACTGCGCTTGCAGAGCGCCCGGCAGCCATTATCCTATCCGACTATGCCAAAGGCGTCCTCAGTGAAACGCTGAGCCAGTTTGTGATTCATCAGGCGCGTGAAGCCGGCATTCCCGTCCTGGTTGACCCGAAAGGGCGCGATTACAGCAAATATCGAGGCGCAACTGGCCTCACTCCCAATAAACGTGAAACCACTGAAGCCTGCAATCTGTCGATCACTGACAACGCCACCCTGCTCGCTTCGGCAGAGCAGTTACGTAAGACGCTCAACCTCGAATTCCTGGCCGTCACACGCGGTGAGGAAGGGATCAGCGTGCTGGATAACCACGGCAGCGCCCATCTGGCAGCCACGGCTCGCCAGGTATACGACGTTTCTGGCGCTGGCGATACCGTGATCGCCACCCTGACCGCAGGCTTGGCCCATGGCCTCCCATTGCATGACGCCATTGAACTCGCTAATATCGCTGCCGGCATCGTGGTGGGCAAGGTCGGCACCGTGCCCATCAGCAAGGCCGAACTTGAAAGCGAGCTGCATTCGCAGCAGTCCGCAGCCCAGGCAGACAAAGTCTGCCCCACGCTGGAAACCCTGCTCGCCCGAGTGAAAACCTGGCGTCAGCAGGGTGAACGCATCGTCTTCACCAATGGTTGTTTCGACCTTCTGCACGCAGGCCACGTCACCTACCTGGAAGCCGCACACAAAACCGGTGACCGCTTGGTGCTGGGCCTCAATACCGACCGCTCAGTCGGCGCGCTCAAGGGACCAAGCCGTCCCGTCATCCACGAATCCGACCGCGCACGGGTGCTGGCCGCGCTGGAGTCCGTGGATGCAGTCATCCTGTTTGATGAAGACACACCGATGGAGCTGATCAAGGCCGTGCGTCCGGATGTTATCGTCAAGGGCAGCGACTATACCGAAGATCAGGTAGTGGGCGGCGCAGAAGTCAAGTCATGGGGCGGCAAGGTCGCCCTGATCGATGTCGTACCCGGCCGCAGCACCAGCAACATCATCCAGAAACTCGCATCCTGATGGCAGAGGCCCATAAAGATAAAATTCTGGTCATGGGCCCTTCCTGGGTAGGCGATATGGTGCTTGCGCAAAGCCTGTTCAAAACCCTGAAACAGCAAAACCCCGATTGCGAGATTGAGGTTGCCGCTCCGGCCTGGACGCTACCGCTGCTGGACCGCATGCCTGAGGTTAGTGCAGGCATCGCCCTGCCCTTCAAGCATGGTGAGCTTGCACTGAAGGAGCGCATCCGCTTTGGGCGCAGCCTGAAAGAGCGCCACTACACCCAATCCATCATGCTTACCAACTCCTTGAAATCCGCGATACTGCCTGCCGCAACCGGTATCAAGCAGCGCACGGGTTTCCTGGGTGAAATGCGTTATGGCCTGCTCAATGACATTCGTCCCCTGGATAAAACTAAGCTGCCCCGCACTGTAGACCGCTTCGTTGCACTGGGAATGACGAAACATACCGCATCTACCAGTCCGATCCCGAACCCAAGTTTGGTTGCCAACCGTGACAATGCCGTTGCTTGCTTGCAAAAACTAGGCATATCCCAACCGCAAACGCCGATCCTCGGGCTTTGCCCAGGGGCAGAATATGGCGAGGCCAAACGCTGGCCAATCGAATATTATGCCGAGGTTGCAAGGGCTGCGCATGCCAGGGGCTGGGCAGTCTGGCTGTTTGGTTCTGAGAAGGATGTCCCTTTCACCGCCCAAATCAATCGTCTGAGCAATATGATTTGCCTGGACTTGGGTGGAAGAACCAAGCTCGGAGATGCCATCGACCTGATGTCGCTCTGCGATGCCGTGGTCAGCAATGACTCCGGCCTAATGCATGTCGCAGCCGCATTGGATAAAAAATTAGTGGCCATTTACGGCTCCTCAGACCCGCACCACACACCGCCAATGACCAGCAAGGCTGTGATCGAATATCTCGGGTTGGAATGCAGCCCATGCTTTCAGCGCAAATGTCCGTTGGGGCATTTGAATTGCTTAAAACAAATTCTGCCTCAAGTAGTTATTTCAGAACTGCTATCTTCAACACCTTCCGGCCAATGAAACAACGAATAAAAGTTTTACAGCTTCATCCAGATTACAACGTCAAAACAAACGATGTTTCCGACCTTGGGGAGCAAATTGTCAAAAGCCTGCCAACAGACCAATTTGAGGTCACTTGTGCTTATCTCTCGGGGAAACCTACAGGGAGCCAACCACACAGTATTGCCGAGCATGAGCACTATTTTGAACTTCCCGACACAAAGATGCACGGGCTCAGGCTCAGCGCTCTTTGGCAACTCTACAAGTTCTGCAAGGCAAACCAATTTGATGTCGTCATCTGCAACCGTTTCAAAGTGGTTAGCATGGTGCTGCAACTTAATAAAATACTGCATATCCCATTGTGCGTTGGGGTCTCACATGTTCTGAATGAGTATCACCGTCCCTACCGCAGGTTCCAAGTCAGACTGCTGACTGACAAACACTGGCATTTTGTCGGTGTATCCGATGCTGTAAAGAATTGCTTGATAGCGTATAAAAGCGGATTCAATGAACATAATACGCATGCAATCCCCAATGCGATCGACATCACCAAAGCTGAAGCATCCCAATTGGACAAACAAGGTGCACGGCAAGCACTCAACCTTCCTCAAGACAAACTCATTGTTGGTGCTATTGGGCAGCTTTTTGCACGGAAGGGTCATCGTTTCCTGATTGCGGCATTAGCAAACATTCAGCACCAATTTCCTGATCTGCACATTGGCATCATCGGCAAAGGCCCGGAAGAGCAAAACCTAAGAAATCAGATCGCATCTCTGGGACTAAATGACAAAGTCCACTTGCTTGGATTTCGAGAAAATGCCTTGCAATACGTTAGAGCCTTCGATATTTGGGCAATGCCATCATTAAAAGAAGGGCTGCCACTCGCGCTGATGGAAGGCATCAGTGGCCACCTGCCGGTTATCGCTTCAGACATTCCTGAAATGCACGATGTGATCGTTGGCGCTGGAGGAATAACGGTAGCGCCTGAGGATATTGATGCGTTAACACAAGCACTCACAGAATATGCGACGCTTGATGCATCCGAGTTAGAGAACAAGGGACAACAAGCATTTCGGTTCCTTTCAAATCATCACAGTATTGACACTTACCGCTTCAACTACCGTACATTGATTGAAAGCCACTTAAAGAAAAATATGAGCTAATGAAATTTATTGAATTTTTACGCAGCCCTACTTTTGCCTTATACGCAGTAGGTGTCTGGATGATCAGCTTTTTAGTGGTCTCAGGCTCCCAAGCGCACAACAATGTAAGTTACCTGATTTTATTCCTTCCCGCCTTGATCTCATTGCGCTTCAGCGACATCAAGAGGCTATTCAGCAATCGACTGGCGCAAGGTTTACTGTTCGTCATCCTGAGCTTGGTACTGGCTGCATTCCTAGGTAGCGGTGATCCGCTCCGGCAAGCCAAATTCAGCCTGATTGTCCTGCTGTTCTTCATTGCCGTCGCAAGGTTGCCAGAAATCAATGACCGCACTGCTTACATCGCCTCCTGGGGATATTTGGGCCTGATCATTGCATATGTAATTTTCAATATGCTTTGGCAATACCATCAAGGAAGATGGATCCCGGGAGATCGCCTGGGAGACCTTAGTTCAAAACTGGAAAATGTCATCTATGCCACCAATGCCATGGGAGGCATGCTCGCAATCATTACACTACTGGGTATGCAAGCAAAAAAATATCGCAGCGTATTGCTTGCTCATATATTGGTATTAGGCGTTAGCCTCACCCTCCTGCAAACTCGCAGCATCCTGGTCATCTGGGCTGTCATCAGCCTAATAACCTATATCAGCCTTTATCGGCATCACCTCAATTCCCGCCAGACCCAGCTTGCTATTGCAGGGACCAGTTTGGCTGCACTGCTCGCCGTTGTGTGCTTATTTGCATTTACTTCTATCGGCGACAGCCTGCTATCCCGGAATGTCTATCGTCCAGAGATTTGGACAGGATATATTACAGAAACCTTGCGCTGCGGCCTCTTGCTGGGATGCGGGCCTGATCACGCATTCCAGTACATTTCGCATGATGGTTTCACAATGGTGCACCCGCACAGTGTATTTGTGACCCAGTTTTATAAGGCAGGCCTTATTGGCCTCATTCCTTTAGTCATGCTTACCTTCTGGGCTGCCATCAAGGGCTATCAAACCCAGTCATGGGCTGCTTGGTATTTTATTGCGGGTGTGGCAGGACTCTGTTTTGACGGCAGCAGCCTGGTTCACAGCCCTAACCAGCGCTGGCTGGTATTCCACCTGCCACTGGCATTACTGATTTCACAGCAATTACACCAAGCAGCCAGGGCAAAGTTAACGCAACCTTAAAGGTTCATACACATCAAGACTGCATGGTTTCCAGCATCGCTCGCGCCCGATGCTCCCAGGAAAAATGCTTGAGAAATGCTTCATGACCATGCTTGGCAATTTGCATTCTTTGCTCGGGGTGGTCCAGATAAAAACGCACTTTTTCCTGCAATTCCACTGGCCCATTAAAGGTTTCGATTTCTTCGCCCGGTTTGAATAACCCAGCGATCTCATCGCAATAATCGGTCATGAGAAAACAACCTGCGGCCAAAGCCTCAAAGATTCGTAAATTAATCCCTGTCCCTGCCGCATAATAAGGACCGCGAGTAATATTCAGCACAATCTTGGCACTGGTCAACAATTTATACAGCTCATCCCCCCATACAGGACGGTCATCCACTCGCTCAATCAGCACCTTGGACATTAACGGGAAATTGCGTTTCCACCGATTCCCAAAAATCGACACATGCTCACGAATGCTCTCCAGCACCAGGATTCTACGCAAATCACCACTTCCAACGAACACAACATCTTGGGCCTTGTTATCATCTGATGTTGTTGGAGATGCAATAAAATTCGAGCCAAATGGGGCAAAACTTGCATCCAGTTTCCTGGTTTTCTTGAAAAAATCAGCGGTCACTTTCGAACATGAGAATATCTTTTTATACACCGGCAGTTCACGCTCGAGGAAGAAAACAAACTCTCGACGCTTGGTGTACAAATTACAACTATCGGTATCATACAAATACAAATCTGCGTGATGCTGGTCTGCCAATGAGCGTAGTACTGCTGGATCAATGAATTTGTATAGAAAACCAACTACCAGAATTACATCGGGCCTGCTTTCCTGTATCAGTCGCTCAATCGTTTTCTGATCCCCTTTGGGCAGATAGAAAAACGTATCCCCGCTTTTATCCTGCATTCTGTTCGCCAATTTAGCGAGTCCGGATTTAACGCCATAAAGCGCAATCCGCGGTATTTTTGCCAAATCATAATATTCAGCATTGATGCCTATATTTAGAAAAGCACGTTTCAAATCCCCGCCCAAGGGTACCCCTGAGATACCATCAAGAATCAATAGTTTTTTCATGGCTAGACCTTTACTTTGGTGAGCATCTATTTTTTCTGGATCAACTCTTGTAAAGCACGCAATACATCAACAGGACGAATGAAAGGACGCCAAATATCTTCTCCTAACCATGGCAATACAAACCGCGGGGTTACAACGATCCCTTTACCCCAACTTGGACGCCATAAAAACTCACGGTTACGCTTGCGATAAACGGTCACTACCGGAACACGCAGGATTGAAGCAAGATGCCCGCTGCCCGAGTCATTGCAAATGAGAGCCCCTGATTCATAAATAAACGAAGCAAGCTCATTAATATTGCTGAACTTTGCATGCATGAATTCGCCCTGAAGAATTTCGTCCCAACGCTGATGATTGAGCGGCGCGACAGTGAATACTGGTTGATACCCATGTGCCTGCAATAATCTTGCAGTTTTCACGAAAGACGATGGCATCCAGTCTTTTTTTTCCGGCCAGGCAGAATCCGGACTAATGACCACGCGCTGAGGATGGCGCCTATATATCAGGTGTTCCGGCGCATGCAAGCTGACATCTCTCGTTGCATGCTGCAACCCCAGCCTCTCTCGCATAAAGGCTACACAGACATCAACTAGAGAGCTGCCTCGGGGAAATTTCCTGAAGCGAATCGACGACCCGCAAGCCAGCATTGGCTCAAGCTGGGAAAACACGCTTGCGGGAAGTTTTTGCTTGAGGTCTTGGATTAAATGATCATAGCACCATGCCTGCGGCGCTTTCTGGCATAGCAAAAGCCATTTTCTCTTGGCCTGTTCCAGATACTCCCCAGATAAAACTCTACGAAGCGAATTGGGCGGGCTCATGATGACATGATGATATTGGCTCATGGCAACATCAAACTTACCATCAACCGGGTATGGCCTGACTTTTAAGTGAGGCATCCAATCGCGTAACTGGTAGGCAATGTCTCCATACAAAGTAATGTCATATCCATGTTGCCGTAGATTCTCTGCCAGCATGTAATAGACCAACCCATCACCTAAGGAACTGAATGATACCAGCGCAATACGGGCAGTTATCGTTTTTTGTCGATCATCCATGATGTATTGATTAACTGAAAGAATCTAACTCTTGCCGCATCGTCCGAAAACTTACTCGACAATATCTCAGATGACGTCTTTAGCGGATACTCGTCAATGGCTGTCACAACCTCCACCATTGCTTTGGACAGCGATTCCTCATTGCCCAATGTAAAAAATTTGGCAAAATCCCTAACTACCTCGGCCCCTCCTCCGCTATCGCTACAGATGATAGGCAATTCAGCCGCCATGGCCTCAAGCAAGACCATGCCGAAGGGCTCGTGATCCGAGGCCAATACAAACAAGTCGAATGCCTTGAAATAACGTCTGGCATCCGGCACCTGTCCTGCGAACCTGACCTTTTCAGCAATCTCCAGTGTCTTGGCTAGTGCCTTAAGCTCCTGCTCAAGCGGCCCTTTACCCAAAATGAGGAGCAATGCATTTGCAGGCAAACTAGGCAATGCCTGCGAAAATCCGCGCAGCAAGGTGGCTTGATCCTTGTCCCGATGCAAGCGCCCGACATTGGCAATGACATAGGCATCATCATCCAACTCAAGAACCTGACGCGCCTGCCCTCTTGGCAACAAGGACTGCTTTACCGCATCAAGGTCGATACGGTTATACAACGTCTGGATTTGCTCGGCAGGCCAATGCCTGAGATGTCGGCGCATTTCATCACGGACAGAGTTTGATACACAGAGCATCAATAAGCGTTTCCGGCAAAGATTGACCAACAGGCGACGCGAAACACGTCCGAAGTCATTGTAGTTGTGGTGTACGCTCACCACTGGCAAATTGGTCGCCAGCAAAGCCACATAGGTTGGTTTGGCGCGGTGGGCAATACAAAATGCAAAGTTCCGACTTTTTACCAGCTTACGGATACGCGCAATCGCCCCCAGTTTGAGTCCTCTCACTTGCTTGCTGCTATATCCGAGGAAAATCACTTCATCAGAGGCACTACCCCGCTCGACTTCGGGATCAGGCCTGCCGGTAAGATAGACGGTTACAACCTTGTAAGGGCTATCTTTGAACAAGGCAGCATATTGACGGGCGCAATCAAGAAAAGGCGGGTAATAGCTGTGACAGATGTGCAGAACGTACATATCAACCGCCGGACAAGAATTGAAATTCGGCCTGAGGATGGATTCCATCTTGGCCGGTAATTGACTGGTTGAGAAATAGCTGTCTGCAAACGCTTTCCGGCTAGCAATCGGCAATACCATCCAGTCGTCGCGATAGCGCTGCAAATGGCGGAAGTTACGGGCGCGCTGCGATTCAGTTAGGCTATACCGATACGCATTGAGGTCAGCGATATCAATCAGGCCAAACTCCCCTTGTGGGGTTCTCACCACATTGCCGAAATGCAGGGAACGGAAATATATGCCATCTTGATGCAAGCGCGCGACAAAGCGGCCAAAATCCTGCATCAATTCCAGACTCAACAAGCTAGACATACTGAGTTGACGCAAGGTATGTCCAGGCAAAGGCTTGTAGAGTACGGCGGTATCACTGGTTTCCTCGAAATGGAACAGCTGCATGACTTCAACAGTAGGTATTGCCAGCGTCTTGAGCCGATCCGCATTGTGACAGAACTGGCGCGCATAGGAATATACCCGGGCAAGGCTAAAGATATGGCGCACACGAAATACCTTGAAGATATGCCCGTTCTCCAGTTGCAGTACCTTGATACCGCGCTCATCCTGCTCTAGTACCTCGGCATTCATGCACAATTGTGCAAAGTTCTCCCGAGACAGGATCTGGCTACTGCGGATATTCCAACCGGGTATCAATTGCATGCTTGTGTTAGCAAGGTGTTGATATCGGGGAGCACTTTGATGTCATGGCTGGAGCAATACGCCTGCCAATCAGGGAAATCTGTCCAGGCATACAGGAAGACAAAATCAAGCCCGGCACGGCTTGAGGATTCATGATCATAGCGGCTATCCCCGATAAACATTGCACGCTGACGGATATTATCATGTCCGATCTCGCGTGCCATGATCTGGTCCTTGTTATCTGGACTGCCGAAAATGCCACCATCAAAAAGTGACATTAGATTACGTTCGGCAAAAATCGCCCGTAACTCCTCCTGGTCACCACCGGAAATCACCAGCCAATTGCTTGCAGCCGTCTTTTCACGCAATTGCTCAAGCCCCGGTGCAATCTCACAAGTAGCCAGGCGCTTGCGCACTTCACGGCCAAAATCCTCCAGCAAAAAATCCACATCCGCCTGCGTTGATGGTTTTTTCAGGATTTCATTGAGGAAATACTCGAATTTGACGAAGCGGGAAATACCGCCCAGCTTGATATGGTAGTCAACCAGCGCCTGGGCCGCCTGATCACTCGCGCCAAAGTTCTTGGCGGTGGCAAAGTAGGCCTCAATTTTCAGATGATTGGAATTGAGGATGACGCCATCACAATCAAACACCAAGGTACGATATTGGTCGAGATTCAGCATATAACTACCTGAGGTTCAGATGACACCCGCTAAGCGCGACCACAGACTCTGGCCGCATTGATGTAATACACACGCCCCATCGGGGCCTGTAATACATTAAGACTAAGCTGCCTTGATTGCGCTGGCTTCACGTGCCAGCTTGGTGATGTGCGCCCAATCCTTGCGTGCCACGGCATCTGCCGGCGTCAACCACGTGCCACCGCAAACCACCACGTTAGGCAATGCAAGAAATTGCGGAGCAGAATCCACCGTCACCCCGCCAGTCGGGCAGAATTTCACGTCGCCGAACGGGCCGGCAAAGCCCTTGAGCAGGTTGATACCGCCCACGGCAACGGCTGGGAACAATTTGAGGAAGTAATAATCATCGGCATTGGCCTGCATGATTTCACTGCCGGTAGACACGCCCGGCAACAATGGCAAGCCGATTTCACGTGCAGCGCGACCCAACTCACTAATATAGCCAGGGCTGACCGCAAACTGACAGCCCACATCCTTGCTGGCCTGGGCATCCTTGATGCTGCGTACCGTACCGGCACCGAGAATAGCATCCGGCACAGCCTTGGCAATGGCTTCCATCGCTTGCAGGGCCACTGGGGTACGCAAGGTCACTTCCAGCACCTTGATGCCGCCTTCAAGCAAGGCTTCTGCCATAGGCACAGCATCTTCCACCTTGTTGATGACGATGACCGGGATTACGGGGCCATGGTTGGCTAAATCTAGTGTGCTCATATTCAATACCTATGGGTTAATTATTAAAAAGCTGCGAATGTTGTTCAACATCGTTGAGACCGGAATATCTGAATAAATCTGTAGTTACGTCAATTCTGAAGCAGAAATACAGGCCATTTCAAAATCGCGGCGGACGAGGCGTTTGAGCGCAGACAGTACGTTAGTACGGCAAGCGAAAAACAACGAAGTCCCCCGCGTATTTTCAAATGGCTTACAACCAGGTGACGGCGCCTTCTTCGGCCGAATGTACATTCCTGCGCATCCCGCCAAACAGCTCACGGCCAATGCCATGGCCATTGTTATTGCGTTGCGCCTCAGTCATGACGGCCACAGAACGGGCCTGCCATTCTTCGTCATCCACCAGGGCATTCAGGGTGCCGACAATCGCATTGAGGCGGATCAGGTCGCCAGTGCGAATCTTGCCGATTGCCCCACCAGCCAAGGCCTCGGGGCTCAAGTGGATCGCGGCGGGCACTTTGCCAGAAGCGCCACTCATACGGCCATCAGTCACAATGGCAACACGGTAGCCCTTGCCTTGCAACACGGACAACGGAGGTGTCAATTTATGCAACTCCGGCATGCCATTGGCACGCGGGCCTTGGAAGCGAACGACAGCGATAAAGTCTTTTTCTAGCTCGCCACGCTCAAACGCAGCCAGCAGTTCTTCCTGGCCATTGAAAACAATCGCAGGCGCTTCAATGATCTGCCGATCTTCCGGCACAGCAGAACTCTTGATCACGGACCGGCCCAGGTTGCCGGTCAGCAAGCGCAGGCCGCCGGATTCGCTGAATGGCTTGGAGGTATTGCGCACAATGGTTTCGTCCGGGCTTTCCTTGGGCAAGTCTACCCAGATCAGGCCATCGTCGGACTTGACCGGCTTCTTGCCGAAATCACGCAAGCCGCCGATTACCACTGAATTCACATCGCCGTGCATATAGCCAGCATCAACCAGCTCACGGATCACGAAGCTGGGGCCGCCTGCAGTCTGGAACTGGTTCACGTCTGCAGTACCATTAGGGTAAACACGCGCCAGCAATGGCGTATTTTGCGACAGCTTGGAGAAGTCAGACCAGTCGATGATGATACCGGCCGCACGCGCCACCGCGACCCAGTGGATCAGGTGATTGGTACTGCCGCCGGTAGCCAGCAGCGCCACGATGGCATTGACGATGACACGTTCATCCACCATCTTGCCAATTGGCGTGAAACGCTGTCCCTTGGTGATGGATAGCACCGTCTTGACCGATTCACGGGTCAATAATTCACGCATGTCGTCATGCGGGTGAACAAAGGCAGCGCCAGGCACATGCAGGCCCATGGCTTCGATCAGCATCTGGTTGCTGTTGGCAGTGCCGAAGAAAGTACAGGTGCCAGCGCCGTGATAGGCCGCAGACTCGGAGGCAAGCAACTCTTCACGGCCCACCAGGCCCTGGGCGTATTTCTCGCGCACCTTGGACTTGGTAGTGTTATCAATCCCTGTTGCCATCGGGCCGGCAGGGACAAACACACAGGGCAGATGACCGAAATGCAACGCACCGATAAGCAAGCCGGGCACAATCTTGTCACAGATGCCCAGTAGCAAAGCCGCATCGAATACATCATGAGACAGGGAAATTGCCGTACTCATGGCAATGGTATCGCGGGAGAACAAGCTGAGTTCCATGCCCGGCTCCCCTTGCGTAATGCCATCACACATGGCAGGAACACCGCCCGCAACCTGTACCGTTGCACCATATTTGCGAGCTTCATCACGAATAATGGCAGGGTAGGTTTCATAAGGCTGGTGCGCCGACAACATATCGTTGTAAGCCGTGACAATGCCGATATGCGGCGCTTTTTCTGCCACAACTCGGAATTTGTCGTTATTGGGCATGGCAGCGAAAGCGTGCGCCACATTCGCACAGCCGAGACGATCAGCGCCGCGTGTGCGGTTGATGATCTGGTCTATGCGTTGCAGGTAGGCCTTACGGGTGGGCGCACTGCGCTCACGAATGCGCTCAGTGACTTCTATCAGGGTTTGTGTCATTAATTTTATGCTGCTGGAAAGTTGAGTTTAGCCAGGAATTATCGCTGAAAGCGCTAGGCATCGTCAAATTAACCACGACTGGGATAAGGTAAAAAAACCATGGGTTTGCAGCGGACAAACCCCCACTGCAAACCTTATCCGGCCTAACCCTTAGTTACAAGGACATCTTCCATGAGGAGATATTCGAGATCGCAACCGTAAAACATATTGAGTGCGTCTGTAGGACTGCAAATCATGGGCTCGCCACGGCGGTTAAGTGAGGTGTTGAGTATCACAGGCACATTGCGCAGGCGTTCCAATTCTTCAATCAACGCGTAGTAGCGTGGATTGGTGTCCTTGCTGACGATCTGCGCGCGCGCCGTGCCGTCTTCATGCACCACTTCGGGAATACGCGGCTTCCAGTGTTCGGCCACATCAAAAGTGAATGTCATGTAAGGCGCGGGGTGATCCGTCTGCAGGATATCCGCCGCCACACGGTCCAGCATGCTGGGGCAGAATGGCCGCCAGCGCTCGCGGTACTTGATCTGGGCGTTGATGCGGTCTGCCACGCCCGGATGGCTGGGGTCACCGAGGATGCTGCGGCAGCCCAATGCGCGCGGGCCGAACTCCATGCGTCCCTGGAACCAGGCAAGCGGATTGCCCTGGGAAAGAATCTCAGCACCCTTCTGCGGCGCATTTTCCACACGCTGGAACTTGGGCTTGGCAGGATGCGCCTCACAGGCTGCAATACATTCCTCAGTGGTAAAGGACGGGCCAAGGTAGGCATGACGCATCGGCTCCAACGGCTCGCCCGACTCAGCAGCCACATAGCTTGCCGCACCGAGTGACGTGCCGTTATCGCCTGAGGCGGGCTGCACGAACAGCTCCTTCACATGCGGCAAGCCGATGATGCGCTGGTTGAGCTTGACGTTGAGCGCCACGCCACCCGCCATGGCAATGCGGCCCGTCTCGCGGATGATGTCGCCGAGGTAATACTCGATCATCTCCAGCGCAATGTCTTCGAGCAACTGCTGTATGGAGGCTGCGTAGTGGATATAGGGGTCGTCAATCTCGTCGCCCTGGCGCTTGGGCCCTAGCCATTCCACCAGTTTGGGCGTGAAGTAATACCCTTTGCCCTTCTCCTTGTAGCGGCGCAGGCCCACCACATTGACGTAATCGGTATTGATCTTGAGTTCGCCATTCTCGAACTTGGCCAGGCGCGACAAGTCGTAACGCTTGGGATCGCCATACGGCGCCATGCCCATCACCTTGAACTCGCCGTCCAGCATCTCGAAACCAAGGTACTCGGTAATCGCGCCATACATGCCGCCCAGGGAATCCGGATCGTAGAATTCCTTGATCTTGTGAATCTTGCCATTCTCGCCATAGCCGAAGAATGTAGTGGCATACTCTCCCTTGCCGTCAATGCCAACAATCGCGGTTTTTTCCTTGAACCCGCTTAAGTGATAGGCGCTACTTGCATGGGCCAGGTGGTGTTCCACTGGCACGAAGCGCGCCTTGGTCAGGCCCAGCTCGCGCATCAGGGCAAGCGATTTGTCACGATTTCGGCGGAAGCGGCGGTTGCCATTGAACAAGGCATCCAATGCACGGTCAGGCGCATACCAGTAGCGCTTGGCATAATGCCAGCGCGCGCCACTGCTCAAGGGAATCTCGCCATAGGGGAACGCGACGATATCAACCTGTTCAGGCCGCACGCCGGCCTCGCGCAAGCAGTAGCGGGCAGCTTCCAGCGGAAACTTGTTCTTGGCATGCTTGTCGCGGATGAAGCGCTCTTCCTCTGCCGCCGCCACGATTTTTCCATCGACAATAATAGCGGCCGAGGCATCATGCCCCAACGCGCCTGATAAACCTAGAATGATCATTCGTCTTTCGCTTTACTTAATACCAGCTTTGTCCAACAAGCCTTGGTCTGTATAAACCGCCCTGAACGCCTTACTGAGAAGATGACGGGTAGCCTCGTCAGATTGCCAGTTCTTCATGAACCGCCGCAGGTCCCGCACATGCCTGCGCCGGAAGCACTTGACGCAGCCATGCTGCTTCATGCTGTCGAGGTCGATCAGCACCGGCTGCAAGCTCTGCACCAGCAGATTGGTCGCCTTGAAGTCCCCATGCTCCAGCTGCAGGCAGCAAAGTTGGTAAAACAACCGGGCAACAGCCGTGGCAACCTGCTGTCTTGCAGTCGCATCCAGGGTTGCATCGGCAAAAAACGCCACGGCATCGCGCGCCTCAACAAACTCGGCGAGTAAATACGCCTCGCGGCGCACTCCCCAAACCCGGCGCTCCAGCACCGCAGTCACAGCAGGCGTGGCAATGCCCTTCAATTGCAGGCGGAAGGCATTGGCCCAGGCTTGCACCGCCCTTGAAGGCCGCCACGCACGGCCCAGCCCATGCCAAAAACTCTTGATATTGTACCGTTTGATCACCAGTTTGCGCTGATCAATTTGCACCGCGGCCACCGTGCAGGTATTGCCACTCTTGAGTCGCTCCGCTTCCGGCAGTGAAAACAGCAGGTCTGGCGACTTCAATGCATGGCGCAGGCCAGCGCTGTCATAGGGGCGGTTGATTGCAGTAAAAGTACGGGAACTATGCCATGCCACAACATCACTGCAGGTGCGCTGTACTTTCTCGGCATACTGTCGCATCTCGTATTGCCAGTGCCGCGTAATGCGCTGCTGCATGGCAGCCAAGTCAGGCGATTCATCCTCTTCCAGGATTTCCGCGTAATGCTGCAACAAGCCGGGCAGCCAGGCCTGAACAGCATTCACATCGAACTTGGAAATCAGGCGGGCAAGGTTATCCAGCCGCTGGCGGCTTTTACCCCAATAGCGCTCGCGGCGTATGCCATCACCATCCAGGGTATATACCGTGCCCGCATCGACCAAAAAGTTTTTCAGGTATAAATCAGTTTGCAGCAACCCTGCCCGGTGATGCCGTGCCACCTCGGCCACCAGCCGTTTTGACAAAGCATGTCTGGCTTCCTTATCCAATTCTTGCCAAGCATACTCCGCATTGTCCGCAGCAATTGCCGCATACAACAACACTTGGCTGCCCTGCGTCGCCACGCTGGATTCCAGCAGCAATGCAGGAGTGGCAATGCCGGCAGCTGCCAGCCACTTGCTACCACGCCTGTCACGCGCAGCATATTTTCCGGCTTGGCTGCCGATAAAAAATTTGGCATAGATTGCCTGTTCGCCCCAAAACCCGCGACAGACAATGCGCTTGCCCGGTACTCGCCGCACAATTTCTAGCGCATGCAAGCGGTTGCCGTCATCCAGCACCACGTTGAATGGCGAAGCAACAGCCTCGCGGGAATATTGCTGCAAGTCTGGTACGACAATCCCGCCGGGATTACTCATGGGCATGCAGGTCCAATGTGCGGATAGTGCTTGGCTCGTACGGGTCGCCTATCAGCAATGGATGCTCCTTGAACTGGGAATTGACCAGACTTAGCGTAGGGTCAAAACCGTCAAAACTCAAGCCTACGAGATCGGCCCAGGTATGGATGAAATGCGCATTGCTGTAAGGGCGATCCATCATGCCGTCGAAATGCACATCATGATTGACCTTCCATTGCTCGGAGGTCCAGATAATAAAAGGCACAGCATACATGGGCAGGGTTGGCTTGCCCTCATTGCGCCCCAGCATGTTGTGGCCGGGCGCGTCATAGACATCCTCGCCATGGTCGGAGAAATAGACCATCAGGCTGTTTGGAGCATGCTCGCGCAAATTGCCGATCAAGGTAGACATGACATAGTCATTGTAACGCACGGCATTGTCGTAATTGTTGTAGACCTGCACCTGATCATGGTTCAACACGGCAGGGACACCCTCACGGTCCTTGAAATAATCGAACTCGGCCGGATAGCGGTATTCATATTTCATATGCGTGCCAAGCAAATGGACGACAATGAATTTCCTTGGCGCGGGATCACGCAATGCCTCTTCAAACGGGGCAAACACATTGGCATCGTATTCGCGCGAATTCTGCGCCCGGCTGTTGTTCATATAGAACTGCTCATCGGTCTGCTTGGAGAAATTCGCCAGCATCGTATTGCGCTTGGTGATGGTCTGGTGGTTGGTGATCCAGTAAGACTTGTATCCAGCCTGATGCATCATGTTCATGAGCGATGGCTTGGTGAGGTACAGGTCGGGATGCTCCTGGTCGGCAAAGGTCAACACCTGCATCAGGGATTCGATCGTATGCGGGCGCGAGGAGACTACATTCTGGAATACGCTCAGCTCGCCACGTATCGCATCGAGATTGGGCGTGGTATTGCGCTGATAGCCATACAGGCTCATGCGCTGGCGGTTGGTTGACTCGCCAATCACCAGGACCAGCGTTGCGGGTTGGCCGGCATTGGCATCCTGGAGGTTGGCAAGCGGGGGAATCCTGCTGTTTTGCTCCAGCAGCGCTTCCATGTTCGCAAGCTGTTTGCGGTAGTGCGCATAGCCTATTACCATCTGCCACGGCACAGCAGGCTCCATGCGGTCATGCAGTTTTTCCACGGCGTGATCCAGGCTTGCGCCATTGATCACCAGTTGCTTGAACATCGGCTGCACAAACAACAAGACCAGAATAAGTGCCGTGACTGCCCAAGCTGCCCGCTGGCTGATGGCCAGTCTGCCCAGCCGACGCCACAACCAATAGGCCGCCAGGCTATGCAACAACAAGACCGGGATCATCCACCAGACAAAGTAATGGGCAATGAACTCGCTCGACTCCACGGCATTGGACTCGAAAATGGTAAACAGCACGCCTTGCGAGAACTCCTGCCCATAAATACAGAAATAGCCGAGGGTAACGAGGGAGAAAGCCCAGAGCACAATGCCGATTACCGCTGCGATCTGGCGGGCAAAGCGTGGCACCAGCATGACCGGAATCAGCCACAACAGGCTCATCACGATGGCCTGGCGCATGCCGACAAAGATGGTCGTGCCGCTTATTTGCAGCAGGATATGGGTGATGCCGGAAAAATAGAAGAAAAACAGGTAGTAACTGAACAAGGCGCCCCAGTCCGAGCGCCTCCATGAAAGCTTGAATGGTAATTGCATAAATATCCCGGCTGTAGGCCGGCCTGCCACAACTTAGGCGATGATGCCGCCAAGTTGGCGCAGGCTGGGCGCAACCTTGTGTAATTTGATATAAAGCTTGATGGCACGGGCTTGCACCTGACGCCAAAACTCACGCTCGTCCTGCATAAGCTGCCTGATCGGCTTGCCCCGGTACCGGCGCAGGAAGCGCAGGTAATCCCGCTGTGTCAGCCCCGCATCCATCGCGGAAAAATACAATGCCGCCATATCCTTCATGCGGTCACGGGGGCGAATTGTCTCACGAATTCCGACGCGATGCAGGTCTATCAAATACAAGTGGATATCGCCCTGCCGCAGCCTGGGCAGATCAAGACAGATATGGCAGATATAGAAATCGCGGTGGTTGAGGCCATTGTCATGCAACCGTGCAGCCAGCGCCGCCACCTCAAGCAGCAAATGCCGCTTGAATACCGCATCGGGCGGGGTTTTCCCCCACTGCTCCGCCAGAGTTTCCAGCGAAACAATCTCGCCAAGGTCACGCGTAATGAGAAAAGACTGACGCCGGGCCGGATTACAGCCCCTGCTGCCAAACCCGGCAAGCGGTGTGGTCGCAATACCAATCTCTCCCAGCTTTTCTATCGCCTGTTTTTCCGTGCGCGCACTGACCACAGGCACCTTGAATGCCAGCAAATTCTTGAAAATCTCCCCCCAGCCGACACCGAAATGCTGCTTGATGAAATAGGGCTGTCCGGCAAGCTGCACGCGTACGGTCTTGCGGCCCGGTACATCGCGGAACACCTCGCCCTCAAGCGACATCACACGGTCAAAGGCCTCTCCAGCGCCCAGCGCTCGGCTGATTTCGCCCGGCAGTTGTACTTGATTGCAGGCCATTACGTCCTCTCCTGCTTTTGCTGGGCCAGGCGCTGCATAATCAGCGCCTCCGCACTGCCATCATTGGCCACCATCAGCCCGCGGGTGTAATGCAGGCCATTGTCGCGCCAGGCATCAAGCTGCGCGTCTCGCCCTTGAACTAGGGACAGCATCTCCTGCAGCATACGGTTGAGCGTCGCCTGCTCAAACGGCACCGGCACTACGCTCCCGGCCTCTGCCGCCTGGACATGCAAGGCATAGCCGCAGCTCGCCGTCGCCAGCACCGGCAGGCCGCTTGCCATGGCTTCAAGAATCACCAGGCCGGTATTTTCTCGGTAGGCAGGATGCAGGTAAAAATCCGCGCCTTGCATCAGTTGTGGAATATCCGGGCGGCCGCGGGAAATAATCAGGTTATCGCCCACACCCAGCTTGCGCGCCATGTTGATAAAAGGTCCGGGCTTGTCCTGCCCGATGGCAATCAGCTTGAAGTGCTTGCGCATGGCTTCAGGCAGGCTTGCCAGGGCCTGCACCGCCCGGTCCAGGCCTTTCATATAAAAGCCCGACCCTACCAGCAAGGCCAGGATAGTATCCTGCGGCAAGTCGAAGGCATTGCGTAAATAAGCACGCATTTCAGCACGGTCATGCAATTGCAACCGCTCGGTGGAAAGATAAGGCGGAATATAGTGGAAACGATCATCCTGGGTTTGGTACCAACGCTGGAATACGGCTTTCTCCGCCATATCGACCATCAGTATCTGGGTATCCGCCTGCGGCGAGAAAATCGCCTGTTCGATACCCTGAAACCACCGATACCGCGGCGTCAGGCGATACAACCAGCTACGCTGCCTGTGAGCGCGCTCGATGAAACAGGGGTCGGCAGCAAAATACACATCCAGCCCACCCATGCGGTTATAGCCCACCACCAGGTCGAACTTGAACTCATGCGCTATGCGAGTTTGAACTTGCCTGATGAAGTCCTGATATTTCTGGAAATTGAACCACCCGGAACCCGGCAGGATATGCACCTGGATATTGCCCTGAGGTACTTCCCCGTCCCACGACATCGCAAAAATGTCGACCGTATGCCCGGCCGCAGCCAGCCGGCTGGCAGTACGCGCCATGTCACGCTGCATACCGCCATAAGGAAAATACTTGAAGATCAGGAAGGCAAACTTCAATGCGACCACTTTCAATTGGGAAAAGAAGCTGAATTGTATGCGAAAATGCCGCCCATGCCTCGTTTGCTCATGATCAAAACCACTTCGCTTGGCGATGTCATCCACAACCTGCCGGTGATCACCGACATCAAGGCCGCATTTCCGAACATGGAGATCGACTGGGTTGTCGAGGAAAGTTTTGCCGATATTCCACGCCTGCATCCCGGTGTAGACCAAGTCATTACCGTTGCAGTTCGGCGCTGGCGCAAGCATCTATTTCAGGCCAGCACCTGGCGGGAAATCCGCAACCTGCGCCACCACCTGCGTGCACGCCCCTATAACTACATCATCGACACGCAAGGCTTGCTGAAAAGTGCATTGATCGGCTGGCAGGCAACAGGCGCCTATCATGGGCAAGACAGCGCTTCTGCACGTGAGTCATGGGCCGCAGCCTTTTATCAGCACAGGCATCCGGTCGCACGCAACCAGCACGCCGTCACCCGCAACCGCGAGCTTACAGCACATGCGCTCGGCTACACAATTCCATCCTCTGCTCCGGATTACGGCATTACCGCAAGCAGCCCTGATCCAGCTTTAAGGCTACCGGCACATTATGTCGTCGGCCTGCATGCCACCAGCCGGGATTCCAAGCTCTGGCCGGAAGAAAACTGGATAACGCTGGGCAATACATTGCATCAGCAGGGTTTTACACTAGCGCTCCCCTGGGGCAACGCCAATGAGCAAGCACGGGCGCAACGCATTGCCAGCGCCATTCCTGCCGGCATGGTGCTGCCGCGGCTTTCGCTGAATGCACTTGCTGCAGTGATTGCCCATGGCCATGCCGCCATCGGCGTGGATACCGGCCTGGTCCATCTTGCCGCCGCACTAAACCTGCCAACCGTGGCGATTTACACCGACACCGACCCAAAACTCACTGGCGTATTTGCCCATGACAAAAACAAAGTGCGCAACCTCGGCGGCCAAGGCCAAATACCCGACGTGGAAACCGTTTTGAAGGCATTGGCACAAATCACCAGTAAAAAATAATCAATAAAATCAAATTTATAAAATAATACCGTTGCACCCTCGAATTAAAATCCCACACGTCCTCTTGTAATTTCCGCATATACCCCCATTTGCTTCGTTGTTACATCATTACCAACAGGGACTATCATGCAGCAAGAAGACAAGACGCCAGAAACCGACCTGACCGGAAATATAGAGGCAGCGCCACAAGAAGCGGGTGCTGCGGGTTCGATTGATGACAGGATTGCCGAGCTGGAAGCCCAATTGGCCGAGCAACAGGCCGCGGTGCTTTATGCCAAGGCCGAGGGCGAAAACATCCGCCGCCGAGCGGCAGATGATATCGACAAGGCACGCAAGTTTGCGCTGGAAAAATTCTCCAATGAACTCCTCTCCGTCAAGGACAGCCTGGATGCTGCCCTCAGCGTAGGCTCGGCCACACTGGAAAGCTACCGTGATGGCGTGGAGCTCACCGCCAAGCAGCTGACCTCCGTATTCGAAAAATTCAGCATTGTCGAAATCAACCCGGTGGGCGAGAAATTCGATCCCAACAAACACCAGGCGATCGGCACTGTGGAAAGCAATCAAGAAGCCAACACCGTCGTCACTGTCCTGCAAAAGGGCTACACGCTGAATGAGCGCGTATTGCGCCCGGCACTGGTCATGGTGGCCAAGTAAGCAATTCAATCTGCCACCGGGGTTTTGCAGAACATTTTTGCAAATCAGGCTTGAAATCGACTCGCCTATCCCCACTTTGGCAACATAGTTATCCACTTTGAGTCATTTAAAGAACACAAGGAATCAAGACAATGGGAAAAATTATTGGTATCGACTTGGGCACCACCAACTCCTGCGTAGCTGTCATGGAAGGTGGCAAGCCACGCGTGATTGAAAACGCAGAAGGTACACGCACCACACCATCCATCATCGCCTACCAGGAAGATGGCGAAATCCTGGTTGGTGCGCCAGCCAAGCGTCAGGCTGTGACCAACCCAAAGAACACATTGTATGCAGTTAAGCGCCTGATCGGCCGTCGCTTTGAAGAAAAGGAAGTGCAAAAGGACATCGGCCTGATGCCCTACACCATTACCAAGGCTGACAATGGCGACGCCTGGGTGGAAGTGCGCAACGAAAAACTGGCACCACCGCAAATCTCCGCAGAAGTGCTGCGCAAGATGAAGAAGACTGCCGAAGACTACCTGGGTGAAGAAGTCACCGAGGCGGTGATCACCGTGCCGGCCTATTTCAACGACAGCCAGCGCCAAGCCACCAAGGATGCAGGCCGCATTGCCGGCCTGGAAGTCAAGCGCATCATCAACGAGCCTACCGCTGCTGCACTGGCATTCGGCCTGGACAAGCAGGAAGGTGACCGCAAGATTGCGGTGTATGACTTGGGCGGTGGTACCTTCGACATCTCCATCATCGAAATCTCCGAGATCGATGGCGAACACCAGTTTGAAGTGCTCTCCACCAACGGTGACACCTTCCTTGGCGGCGAAGACTTCGACAACCGCTTGATCGACTTCCTAGCTGACGAGTTCAAGAAGGAAAACGGCCTCGACCTGCGCAATGACCTGCTGGCCAAGCAGCGCCTGAAGGAAGCTGCCGAAAAGGCCAAGATCGAGTTGTCCTCTAGCACCCAGACTGAAGTCAACCTGCCTTACATCACAGCAGATGCCTCTGGCCCCAAGCACTTGGTCGTGAAGATCACCCGTGCCAAGTTCGAAAGCCTGGTGGAAGACCTGATCGAACGCTCCATCAAGCCTTGCGAAACCGCACTCAAGGATGCCGGCGTCAAGATTTCCGACATTCAGGACGTCATCCTGGTGGGCGGCCAGACCCGCATGCCCAAGGTGCAGGAAAAGGTGAAGGAATTCTTCGGCAAGGAACCACGTAAGGATGTAAACCCAGATGAAGCCGTGGCTGTAGGTGCTTCCATCCAGGGCGGCGTGCTGCAAGGCGATGTGAAGGATGTGCTGCTGCTGGACGTGACACCATTGTCCCTGGGTATTGAAACCCTGGGTGGCGTGATGACCAAGCTGATCCAGAAAAACACCACGATCCCGACCAAGGCATCGCAAGTGTTCTCGACCGCTGACGACAACCAGTCCGCCGTGACCATCCACGTGCTGCAGGGCGAGCGCGAAGTCGCTTCCGGCAACAAGAGCCTGGGCCAGTTCAACCTGTCCGACATTCCGCCGGCACCACGCGGCGCACCGCAGATCGAAGTGACCTTTGACATCGATGCCAACGGCATCCTGCACGTATCCGCCAAGGACAAGGCGACCGGCAAGGAAAACAAGATCACCATCAAGGCCAACTCCGGTTTGTCTGATGAGGAAATCCAGCGCATGGAAGAAGATGCGGCCAAGTACGCAGATGAAGACAAGAAAGTGCGTGAACTGGTTGAAGCCCGTAACAGTGCTGACGGTGCCGTCCACAACGTGAAGAAATCCCTGGCTGACCATGGCGACAAACTGGATGCCAGTGAAAAGGAAAGCATCGAAAACGCCATCAAGGACCTGGAAGACGTCATCAAGGGCGACGACAAGGAAGCCATTGAGAGCAAAACCAACGCCCTCATTGAAGCCTCCCAGAAGCTGGGCGAGAAGGTTTACGCTGCCAGCCAGGCTGAAGCCAATACCGAACAAGGCGAACCGCAGGAAAAGACTGTGGATGCCGAAGTGGTGGACGCCGAGTTTGAGGAAGTCAAGGATGATAAAAAGTAAGTCCTTTTCCATGTAACATCATGAGGCGCACAGGGAAATTCCCTGTTGTGCCTTATTTATTTTTAGCAGAAGAAAATGGCAAAAAGAGATTATTACGAGATACTTGGCGTCAATCGCGATGCGTCGGATGATGAAATCAAGAAGGCTTACCGCAAGCTGGCAATGAAATACCATCCGGACCGCAACCCGGACAACCCCAAGGCCGAAGAAAGCTTCAAGGAAGCCAAGGAAGCTTACGAAGTTCTTTCCGATGACCAGAAACGCGGCGCTTACGACCAGTATGGCCATGCGGGCGTTGACCCGAGTGCAGGCGCAGGTGCCGCGGGTGCCGGATTCGGCAACTTTGCCGATGCATTTGGCGACATTTTTGGCGATATTTTCGGTGGCGGAGGCGGCGGTGGCCGTCGCTCCAACGTCTATCGTGGTGCAGACCTGCGCTACAACATGGAAATATCGCTGGAAGACGCAGCGCGCGGCACAGAAACCAAGATCCGCATCCCCGTCATGGCCGAATGCGAAACCTGCCACGGCTCCGGCGCACGTCCCGGTACACAACCCGTCACCTGCACCACTTGCGGCGGCCACGGCCAGGTGCGCATGCAGCAAGGCTTCTTCTCGGTACAGCAAACCTGCCCGAAATGTCATGGCTCCGGCAAGATGGTCAAGGAACCCTGCCCGACCTGCCACGGCGGCGGCCGCGTCAAGCAGCACAAGACCCTTTCAGTCAAGATTCCGGCTGGTGTGGATGAAGGCGACCGTATCCGCCTATCCGGCGAGGGCGAAGCCGGCGTCAATGGCGGACCATCGGGTGACCTCTACGTTGTCGTGCATATCAAACAGCACGAAATCTTCCAACGCGAAGGCGCCAACCTGCATTGCGAAATGCCGATCAGCTTCACGACGGCAGCCCTGGGCGGCGAAATCGAAATCCCGACCCTCGATGGCCATGCCAAGATGAAAGTGCCGCCAGAAACCCAGACCGGCGCCGTGTTCCGCCTGCGCGGCAAAGGCATCAAGCCACTGCGCAGCAGCGAGCTGGGCGACCTCATGTGCCACGTCGTGGTGGAAACGCCGGTCAAGCTCACCGAGCGTCAGAAGGAACTGTTGCGTGAGATGGAAGATATCAATCAACAGGATTCAGGGAAACACAGTCCTCGGGCTAAATCCTGGATGACGAAGGTGAAGGATTTCTTTCAGTAAACTCAACATAGCAGGCTCGTTTATCCAGCCTGCTATGTTCTAAAAGAACACTTCTACTATCAATCAATTGTTTGTTTGGATGCGTTTTATATTATTTATTTACGGAGAAGTATAGTTCTAAGCTTTTCAATTGATACCCATGGACGCTTTCTATGTAGCATGCGATGACAATTAGCACAAACAAAAGTGAAATCTTCGACTTGAGTATCCCGCACTTCCCCTTCATCCAAATCACTTAACGGAAGAGTATGATGTGCCTCAATATATGAGGCTCCAAGTTCGCCATATCTTTCGGAAAAGTCAAACCCACAAACCTCGCACGGCAACACGCCGCCATTTCGCTCTGCATAAGTCTTTTTTGCTTGACGAACTATTTGAGAATCCCTTTCTCTATACTTATGTAACCTTTCAATTCTTCTGCCCTCTGGGAAAGATGAGCGAGTAACCTCCCTCTTAAGCACAGTTTCATCAAGATCATCTGCAGCCATTCGATAGAAAGCAAGGTTAAAAATATCATCTAAGAAATCTTCAAGCGATACCAACGCGCTAGGCAACGATACGATATAGTCAATACTACCAACCGCCTCCACAAACGCACGTTTTCTCAAAGCGTTTTGTTCATCCCTTTTGCGAGGACTATATGTCCAAATCAAATCGACTGAGTCACGATTATTTTGCTGATCATGCAATTCAGCTATTGGAGCCAGATTGTGATTTTCTGGATATATGACTATGTAATAGTTTCCACTATCCTTCCAATCAATCACTAATAACCAAAGTTTCAAGCCTTTCTCTGAGGCACGCCCAATCTTAAACGCCCCTAAACAAGGTTTACCATTAGCAAATGTATGAAATCCTTCTAGAGGAAGCTTTTCCTTGCGTTCTATCACCTGAAACTCAGTACAGTTTTCAAGCTGGCCAATCAAAATATTTCCAACGTCGATAGCAGTTTTTTTGTTCATATGTAGCTTCCATAGCGATAACACTGAATTAAACAATAATAGTTGAATCTACATCAAGAAACCTCACCAATCCATTTATCTCTATCCGCAGCATATTCTGTGCAACTCAACCTAGACGCGTTAATATTGAACCTTAAAAAACTGCAACTTTTCATGAAAAAAAACAACAGCGTCCCGCCCTCCACTCTATCCCTACTTAGCGGCTGGCTGCTCCTACTAGGCGCCCTCACCGGCCTCGCACCGCTATCCATCGACATGTACCTGCCGGGCTTTCCCGCGATTGAGAAAAGCCTGTTGGCACATGCGGGCAGTGCAGAACTGACGCTCGCAAGCTATTTCGTCGGGCTAGCGTTGGGACAGTTGTTTTATGGACCGCTCAGCGACCGATTCGGGCGCCGCCTGCCGTTGATGGTAGGGTTGGTGATTTACATCATCGCCTCAATTGGGTGTGCTTTCACAGGCAGCATCCCCGAACTGATTATCTGGCGTTTTTTGCAGGCATTAGGCGGTTGTGCGGGCATGGTGATAACGCTGGCAATCATTCGCGACCGATGTAGTGCCAATGATGCTGCACGGGCTCTATCCATGCTGATGTTGGTCATGGGCCTGGCCCCCATCCTGGCGCCGCTGGTTGGTGGCTGGATTGTGACGGTATTCGACTGGCGCGCCCTCTTCATCACATTGGCCATTGCGGGCAGCGTGGGGCTGGTTGCCGTGTATTTTCACCTGGAAGAAACCCATGACGTCCGCAACGAGCCACCATTGGTATTCACCCGCATATTGCGCGATTACGGCAGGCTGCTGATTGATCGCAGTTTTATCGGCTACACATTGAGCGGCGGCTTTGCCCGCGCCGGCATGTTTGCCTATATCGCCGGCTCGCCTTTTGTCTTTATCGAGTATTACCAGATTCCTGCCCAGCATTACGGTTGGATTTTCGGCGCCAATGCTGCGGGGTTGATCCTGTTCAGCCAGATCAATGCCTGGCGCCTGAAAAAGCACGATGCCACCGTGCTGCTTTCGCGTGCTTTGTGGCTGCCGGGTGGCATTGGCATCGCCCTGCTCGCCCTGTCACTGACAGGGCACATCACCCTGCCTTTGCTGCTGACCGGCATTTTCTGCTTTGTCGCCAGCATCGGCTATATCGGCCCCAATTCCAGCGCAGCCACGCTCGCCACCCATGGTCAGCAGGCTGGCACAGCATCCGCGCTCATGGGCTCGCTACAGTTCTGCCTGGCTACCCTCGCAGGCGGATTGGTCAACCTGCTGCATGACGGCAGCACCTTCCCGATGGCGATGGTAATGGCTGGCTGCGGCATAGGTGCCTGGCTGAGTCACCGCCTGATTATTACCACCCTCAGGTAAACCAACAAAAAAGCCCACGAGCATCGGCTCGTGGGCTGCTTTCAATCCCTCAATTGCTTAACAGGACAGGAATGCTTGCCGCTCGGACGCTTCCAAGCGATGATACAAGCGGTTGATGCCACTGATTACGGCCAGGATGGAAGCAGTAACGAGGTTGTCATGAATACCAGCGCCATAGACAGTGCCTGGCTGGTCACCCTTGCCCAGTTCGGCAAATGCCACTGCTTTCGCGCCTGCCCCGGCCCCCATCGCACGTTCTTCATAGTCATGGATAGTGAATTTCCGGCCAAATGCCTGTACCAGCGCATCAATGGGGCCATTGCCAGTGCCTTCAAGCACGGTCTCCACCCCATGAATCCGGGCCGTCAGCTTGATATGTTGTATATCATCACGTTCATCCAGTTCATGATCGACATAATGCACCGGCTCATCCGCCGCAATATATTCGTCATTGAACAATTGCCAGATACCCTCTGCGCTGACCTCTTGCCCGCTACTGTCAGTAAGTCGCTGCACGGCGCCGCTGAACTCCACCTGCATGCGGCGCGGCATGGCGAGGCCGTAGCCGGTTTCAAGCAAGTAGGCAATGCCACCCTTGCCTGACTGACTGTTGACACGGATGATGGAGTCGTAAGTGCGGCCCACATCATGCGGGTCTATCGGCAGGTAGGGCACTTCCCAGACAGCGTCCGGATCCTGCACCGCAAAGCCTTTCTTGATTGCATCCTGGTGCGAGCCGGAAAATGCAGTGAATACCAGATCGCCGGCATAAGGGTAGCGTGGGTGCACCGGCAATTGGGTACAGTCCTCCACAGTGCGCGCAATGGTATTGATATGGGAGAAATCCAGACCCGGGTCCACGCCCTGGGTGTACAGGTTAAGCGCAAGCGTGACCAGGTCTACATTGCCGGTGCGTTCACCATGGCCGAACAGGCAACCCTCGATACGATCGGCACCGGCCATCACCGCAAGCTCGGCAGCGGCCACGGCCGTGCCGCGGTCATTGTGCGGATGCACGCTGATGATGATGCTATCGCGGCGTTCGAGATTGGTATGCATCCATTCGATCTGGTCGGCATAGTAATTGGGCGTGCCCACTTCGACCGTCGCCGGCAGGTTGAGAATCACCTTGCGTTCGGGGGTGGCTTGCCAGATTTCCGTCACGGAATCGCAAACCTCCTTGGCAAAATCAAGTTCGGTCGCGGTAAAAGTCTCCGGGCTGTACTGAAATACCCACTCCGTTTCGGGTTGCTCGTCGGCCAATTGCTTCATCAGGCGCGCACTATCCGTCGCAATTTTCTTGACGCCGGCCTTGTCGGTCTTGAACACCGTCTTGCGGAACGCGGGCGATGTTGCATTGTACACATGCACAATGGCCCGGCGCGCGCCGCGCAGGGATTCAAACGTGCGGCGGATCAGGTCTTCGCGTGCCTGGGTCAATACTTCAATGGTCACATCAGCGGGAATATGGCCGTTCTCAATCAGGTTGCGCACAAAGTCAAAATCCGTCTGTGACGCCGAGGGAAATGCCACCTCGATTTCCTTGAAGCCGATTTCCACCAGCATCTTGAACATGCGCAGCTTGCGCTCGGCATTCATCGGCTCGAACAAGGCCTGGTTGCCATCGCGCAGGTCGGTGCTCATCCAGATCGGCGCATGTGTGATGGTACGCGTCGGCCACTGACGGCTGGGTAAATCAATCGGTGTAAATGGGCGGTATTTGCTGCTGGGATTTTTCAACATCATGTTCTCTCAAATTATCAATTCAATTGCCGGCATCGAAGGCTGGCAGGCTGCCGTTCACGCAAGGCCTGCCAACCGCAGGGCAGTCGAAACTGGCTGAAAAAACATGGTTCGCTGTACATCATGCAGAATGCTCTTTTGGAAAATGGATAAAACATATTGCCCTTGGCAAACAAGGGCAATCAACTAAAACCGGCAGGAGGGAAGTAGATTAGATGCGCGCGAAGCGCAGCAGCAGGCCGAGGCTCAGGAGAGCCTTGGAGGATAATAGCAATGTGGTCTGCTGGATAGCCATAATGAGGCAATCATAAACAGAAGACACCGTCCGTGTCAATCCAGGAAAGCTTGGCGGCCAGGTGGATGCACAGCAAGATGCCGGATCAAAATCCGGCCTGACATGCATAGGCGAAAGTTGGATCATTCTGGGCAAGGCCCGGAATCTTGTGGCACACAGGAATATAAGCTGTTTTATATCCCTGCCCTAGACTAGATATGTTTCCGTATCTCGCCCGCAGCCTGCATGATCGCCGCATGCACCTGCGGCGCCTTTGCCAGCGGGTTGAGCAGGCCGAAATCGTGAATCGCGCCAAGGTAGCGCGTGCAGGTCACATCGACCCCGGCATCAGTCAGCAAGTGCGCATAGGCTTCCGCTTCATCGCGCAATACGTCGAATTCCGCGGTCTGGATCAAGGCCGGCGGCAAGTCGCTCAATTGTTCCAACTCGGCACCGCCGGGCGAGGCATAGAGGTCGTTGCGCACATCATCATTTTCCAGGTATTGGTCCCAGAACCATTTCATCATATTGCGGGTGAGGAAATAGCCGTCGGCATAATCGTCATAGGACCCGGTATCGAAATGCCCATTGGTCACCGGCCAGAACAAAGTCTGGTGGCGGATGAACGGTTCGCGCTTGTCTTTGGCCATCAGACAGACCACGGTGGCCATATTGCCGCCTGCACTGTTACCGGCAACCGCAAGACGCGCGCCATCCACGCCAATCTCGGTGCCATTCTGCGCCACCCACTTGGTGGCAAGGTAGCATTCGTTCACCGCAGTCGGGTATTTGGCCTCGGGGGAGCGGGTGTAATCCACGAACACAACGGCGCAATTGGAGGCGACAGATAGGTCGCGCACCAAACGTTCGTGGGTGGGGAAATCCCCCAGCACCCAGCCCCCGCCATGAAAGAACACGATCACGGGGGGATCACTGGCAATATCCTCGGGCTTGACGATCACAAGACGGATGGAATGCCCCTCGATTGCCACTTCTTTCTCTTCAACCGTGACACCGGCAATATCGACCTCGATACTGGCCTGCAAATCGCTCAGGACTCCTCTCGCCTCATCAGGACTCAGCTCCTCCACAGGCTTGCTGTCAGAGGCCGCCAGCTCCTCAAGGAATGCCCTGGTGCGAGGCTCTACTCCACTATATTGAGTATTGTCGGAAGCAAAGGTGTTAAGGATAGGATCCAGGATATTCACGATACATCTCCCATGCAGGTGGTAGTGAACCCTGATTCTGCATGAACGATGTATCGCAGTCTGTCAGCCTGCTGCTGACAGACTTGTAGGAGTCTAGGGTCTGTTCCCGTTATATTCGAGTCCGCGCCGGTGCCGGTTTTAGTGCGGAGCAAGGCATGAGGAGTGATGTTTGGCTATTCCAAATGAACGACGAATAACGCAGCACCGTGCGAAAACCGGCACCGGCCCTTCGGGTTGCAATGGCAAATGGCCCCATGCTGCGTTGCGGGACTTGGCAATGGAATCACCATTACCTGCGTCCCGCGCCTTGCCTGGCACCATTTGCCACTGCAACGCGGACTCGAATATAACGGGAACAGACCCTGGCTAATCCTGCGCAGGCAAGCCTTCCCATCCCCCGCCCAGCGCCGCGATCAGCTGCACACTGCTGATCAGGCGGCTTTGCTGCAAGGTCAGCAAGGTGCGCTCGGTGTTGAGGGCCGTGGTTTGCGCGGTCACGACATCAAGGAAACCAATCAGGCCAACGCGGTATTGGTTGGTGTATTGCCTGAGTGCCTGCTTGGCGGCTGCCACTGACTCCTCCCGCAACGCCGACTCTTCACCCAGGGTATGCAATGTCACCAAGTAATCCTCCACCTCGCGAAAGGCGGCCAATACCGTCTGGCGGTAGCCGGCCACTGCCGCATCGTAACTGGCCTCCGACTGCACAACGTTGTACTTATTCTGCAAACCGTCAAACAAGGTCATGGCAAGCTGCGGCCCAACCGACCAATAGCGGTTAGGCATGGTCATCCAGTCGTTGAAGGTGCTGCTTCTATAGCCGCCACTGGCAGAAAGGCTCAGGCTGGGATAATAGGCCGACTTGGCAACCCCGATATTGGCATTTGCCGCCATGACGGAGCGCTCGGCAGCCGCTACATCCGGCCTGCGCTCAAGCAGCTGGCTGGGGACGGCAGCAGGAACTACCGGCAAGTTTGGCACCTTGTCACTCTCAGCCAGGTTGAAATTGGCGGGCGCCTCACCCATCAACACGGCAATGGCATTTTCGAGCTGGGCGCGCTGCCATACCAAATCCACCAGGTCGGCTTCCGCATTCTTGAGTTGGGTGGTCGCCGCTGCCACATCGGCACTGGCCACCACACCGCGTTTATATTGGCTTTCAGTGAGCTGCACCACGCGCCGGTAGGTCTCGACGGTTTCAGTCAGCAGCCGCTTTTGCTGATCCAGCACGCGTATCTGCAGATAGTTCTGCACCAGCTCGGACTGCATGCTGAGGCGCATGGCCGCCAGGGTTGCGAAACTGGCATCGGCATTGGCCCGGTTTGCCTCCAGCGTGCGCCGCAGGCGGCCCCAGATGTCGATTTCCCAACTCGCATTGAGTGCAGCATTGTAGGTTGTGCGGATGCCGCTCACCTGCACGGCCTGGCTGGAAGTGGAACTGCCCGCCCCTTGGCCCGCGCGGGTCTTGCCCATCGTCGCATTTAATTGCGGCCATAGGGCGCCGCGGGCACTTTGCGCCAGGGCAAAGGCCTGGCGATATTGGGCTTCATACTGCGCGACAGTCAGGTTACCGTTGTTAAGCTTGTCAACGAGCTGGTTGAGTTCCTGGTCGCCATAGCGCTCCCACCACTCCCCTTTGGGGGCCTCATCTGCAGGCGCCGCGATACTCCAGCCTTGCTCATGCTTGAATGTAGCAGGCACCGCGGTCTGTGGCCGGTGGTAATCCGGCCCCACCATGCAGGCAGACAATAGTAAGGGCAAGCTGATAATGCCAAGCTTGGCAAATGCTCTCATTCCATTTTCTCCAACATTGCGCCTCGGGGCTTGTGCCGATTGAGGGCCCAAAGGCGTAAACGATCCAGATAAAGATAGACCACAGGTGTGGTGTAAAGCGTCAGCAGCTGGCTCAGCAGCAAACCGCCTACAATCGCAATCCCGAGCGGACGGCGCAGGGGAGCGTCACCATCCGTGCCCATAATCAGCGGCAAGGCACCAAGCAATGCCGCCATGGTGGTCATGAGGATAGGGCGCAGGCGCTGCTGGCAAGCCTCCATGATGGCCTCCTTTGAGGACAAGCCGCGCTCGCGTTCGGCCACCAGCGCAAAATCGATCATGAGAATGGCATTCTTCTTCACGATGCCGATCAGCAGGATGATGCCGATCAGGGCGATCAGGGTCAGCGGCGTATCGAACAGGATCAATGCCAGCAATGCCCCCACACCGGCGGATGGCAAGGTCGAGAGGATGGTCAGCGGATGGACATAGCTCTCGTACAACATGCCGAGCACGATATACACAGAAACCAGCGCTGCCAGGATCAGCCATGGCATCTGCTTCAATACCTTATCCTGGGCACTGGCCGTGCCGGCAAAAGTCGCCTGCACATTGAGCGGCATCTTGAGGTCGGCTAGCGCATGCCTGATCTGCTGCTTGGCATTTTCGAGATTACCGCCTTCGGGCAGGTTAAAGGAATAGGTAATGGAAGCGAACTGCCCTTCATGCTGCACCGAGGCCGGCGCCGTGTTGTACCCCAGTGTCACGAAGTTGGATAACGGCACACGGGCGCCGCTACCCGTCAGGACATACAAACTGGAAAGAATGTCAGGGCTTTGCATGTATTGGTCGGCCACCCCCATCACGACACGATACTGATTCTGCTCCTGGTAGATCGTGGAAATCTGGCGCTGGGCATAGGAGTTGTTCAACAGTGCAATCACCATTTCCACATCTATCCCCAAACGCTTGGCTGCATCGCGGTCTATGTTGAGGTACACCTGCACCGCGCGGCTGCGTCCACCGCCACCCACATCCACAATCTCCGGCACGGACTGCAAGGTTTCCAATACCTTGTTTTCCCAAGTGCGCAAGTCTTTTATGTCGTCGCTTTTCAGCGTCATCTGGTAGTTGGAATCAGCGGAGCGCCCACCTACGCGCAAGTCCTGCATATTGACGAGAAACATCGAGGCGCCAGGCACCTGCGCCAGCTTGGGTCGCAACCGTGCAATGATCGTTTCTGCCGGTTCACGCTCGCGGATATCCTTGAGAATAATAATAAAATTACCGGAATTGCTGGAGGCGCCAGGCCCGCGTCCGCTGCCAGACATCCCCATCACCTGGTCCACAGCCGGGTCGGTCAGCAGGATGCTGCGGAACGCTTCCAGCTTCTTCTGTAATTCGGTGAATGAAACCCCCTGGTCAGCTCGTGCATTGCCGAACAGACGACCAGTGTCCTGGTCCGGGAACATCCCCTTGGGAATCGCGGTATAGAGATACACATTGACGGCAATCGTGAACAGCAGGATCGCCAGCATCAATGCGGAGTGATCAAGCGCCCAGGCCAGGCTCTTGCGGTATCCATGCTGCACGCGCTGGAAAATCCCCAGCTTGGCCTGCCCTGCTACAGCCTCGCCTTCCACCGCCTGGGCATCCTTGCGTCTGAGCAGATAGGCGCAGAGCATAGGTGTCAGCGTCAATGAGACAAACAGTGAAATCAGGATGGCAACCGAGAGTGTCACCGCAAACTCGCGGAACAGGCGGCCCGTAATATCCCCCATAAACAGCAGCGGGATAAATACCGCCACCAGCGACAGGCTCATGGAGATGACGGTAAACCCGACTTCGCGCGCACCGCGCAACGACGCCTTCAAGGGGGGCTCGCCCTGCTCGATGCGCTTGCCGATGTGCTCCACGACGACAATCGCATCATCGACGACAAAACCGGTAGAAATGATCAAGGCCATCAAGGTCAGGTTATTGAGCGAATAATCACAAAGATACATCGCGGCAAAAGTGGCAACCAGCGACACCGGCACGGCAAGCGCGGGAATCAAGGTGGCGCGGCCGTTCCTGAGGAAGAGGAACACCACGAGGATGACCAGTGCCACCGCAATCGCCAGCGTCAACTCAGCCTCATGCAGCGAGGCGCGGATATTTGGGCTCCTGTCTTCCACCACCGTAAGCTTGATGTCGTCTCCCAGGCTGCTTTGAATGCTGGGCAGCTCCGCACGGATGCGGTCTATCATTTCGATGATATTGGCACCCGGCTCGCGACTGACCATGAGCAGGATGGCGCGCTGGTTATTGTGGAAACCGACATTACGGATATCTTCCACCGAGTCATACACACGGGCGACATCGCTCAGGCGCGTCACCGCACCATTGTTGCTGGCGATGATGAGCGAGCGGTAATCCTTGGCGCGCAACAAGCGGTCATCTGCATCCAGTTGCCAGCTATATTCATCACTTTGCAAATAGCCTTTTGGCCCACTGCCATTGGCGGCATTGATAACGTTGCGCACATCATCAAGTGACAGGCCTTGCTGCACCAAGGCATCCGGATTGATATCCACACGCACCGCAGGCAGGGAACTGCCTGCCACATTCACCTGGCTGACGCCCTGCACCTGCGAAATCTTGCGTGACACCATATTGGATCCCAGGTCGTACAACTCCCCCATGCTCTTGGTTCGAGAGGTCATGGTGAGCACCAGGCTGGGCATATTGGCCGGGTTCATCTTGCGGTAGCTGGGCCGGTTGGGCATGCCGCTGGGCAGCATGCCTGCCGCAGCATTGATCGCCGCCTGCACTTCACGCGCCGCCACGTCGATATCCTTATCGAGGTCAAATTGCAGGGTGATGGAAGTGCTACCCTGCGAACTCGAAGAGGTCATTTCGCTGATGCCGGAAATACGCCCCAGGCTGCGCTCCAGCGGCGTCGCCACCGAGGAAGCCATGGTTTCCGGACTGGCGCCCGCCAAGCTGGCAGTAACATTAATGGTCGGGAAATCCACTTGCGGCAGCGGCGCGATCGGCAGCAAGCCGAACGCCAGCCAGCCAGCCAGCATCATGCCCATTGAAACCAGCAAGGTCATCACCGGCCGCAGGATGAACAGCGACGCAGGCCCCCGCTCACTCGGCTTCAACTGGGACCAGGACAGCATCCGCTTCATGGCTTGCCGCGCTCCCGCATCAGGCCAGTTCCTCATCTGCATCGCTGATGCGGGCCTTGATCCTGGCACGGCGACGCGTCAGGCGGTCAAACAACAGGTAAATCACCGGCGTGGTAAAAATGGTCAGCAGTTGGGAAAGCAATAAGCCCCCCACCATCGTAATACCCAATGGCTGCCGCAATTCCGCCCCCGCCCCACTGGCAAACATGAGCGGCAAGGCGCCAAACAATGCCGCCATGGTCGTCATCAGGATGGGACGGAAACGCAACAGGCAAGCCTGATAGATGGCATCCACCGGCTTGAGCCCCTGCTCCCGCTCAGCGGCAAGCGCAAAGTCGATCATCATGATCGCGTTTTTCTTCACAATACCGATCAGGAGAATGATGCCGATAATGGCCACCATGCCCACTTCGTGCCCGTAAAACCACAAGGCAAGCAAGGCCCCGACCGTTGCCGACGGCAAGGTCGAGAGGATGGTGACCGGATGGATGAAGCTTTCATAGAGGATGCCAAGCACGATATACATGCAAAGCAAGGCAGCCAGGATCAGGTAAAGGGTATTCGACAGCGAAGCCTCAAACGCCAGTGCCGCGCCCTGGAAGCGTGTCTGCACGCTGCCAGGCAGTTGCAGTTCCCCCACAGACTCGCGAATGGCCGCCACGGCATCACCCAACGCGACATTGTCAGCCAGGTTGAACGACACCGTGGCGGCCGGGAACTGGCTGATATGGTTGATCGTCAGCAAGGTATTGCGCTCTTCCACCCGCACCAGGGAGTTGAGCGGCACCTGCGTCGTGACGGTATTGCCTGCACTATCGACGCTGCTGCCCGGCACATAGAGATTCGACAACGCTGCCGGACTATTGCGGTAGTTGGGCGGCACTTCCATCACCACGCGATATTGGCTGGCCTGGGTATAAATCGTGGAAATCAGGCGCTGGCCAAAGGCGTTATAAAGCGCGGCATTGATGCTGGAGACAGTCACGCCGAGGCGTGCAGCATTGTCGCGGTCTATCACCAGATAGGCCTGCAAGCCCTTGTCCTGCAAGTCGCTCGCCACATCGGTCAGTTGCGGGAGCTGGCGCAGCTTTTCCATCACGCGCGGCATGGCCGATTGCAGCACAGCAATATCGGGGTCGGTGAGCAGGAAGCGGTATTGCGTACGGCTGGTCTTGTCCTCGATCGTCAGGTCCTGCACGGGCTGCAGATAGAGCTTCAAATCAGGGATATCCGCCGTTGCCTGTTTCAGGCGTGCAATCACCTGGTTGGCGGTCACGTCGCGTTCCGCATGCGGCTTGAGGTTGATCAGGAGGCGCCCGGTATTGAGCGCTTCGTTGGTACCATCGACACCGATGTAGGATGAGACGCTATCCACTGCCGGGTCACGCTTGATGACCCTGGCAAGCACCTCCTGCTTCCTTGACATCGCCGCAAACGAGACCGACTGCGGCGCCTCGCTGATGCCCTGGATCAGGCCGGTATCCTGGCTTGGGAAGAAACCCTTGGGCAGGTAGAGATAAAGCAATACCGTAATCACCAGGGTAAACACCGTGGCGGCCAGCGTCAGCCCCTGGTGCGCCAGCACCCATTTCAAGGCGCGTCCATAACGCTCAATCAGCCCCTGTATCATGCGGCCGCCGGTCTTGGCGAACCGGCTTTTCTCGGTATTTGGCACATGCTTGAGCCACAATGCGCACAGCATGGGCGTCAATGTCAGCGAAATCAGCATGGAGACCAGGATGGCAATCGCCAGCGTCAAGGCAAACTCCCGGAACAACCGGCCCGCAATATCGCTCATGAACAATAGCGGAATCAGCACCGCAACCAGTGAAATGGTCAGTGAGATAATGGTGAAGCTGATCTGCTTGGAGCCTTTCAAAGCCGCCTGCAGTGGATGGTCGCCTTGCTCTATGTAGCGCTCGATGTTCTCGAGCATCACGATCGCATCATCAATCACAAAACCGGTCGCAATGGTCAGCGCCATCAAGGTCAGGTTGTTGATGGAAAAACCGGCGATGTACATGACGCCAAAAGTGCCGATCAGCGACAATGGCACAGCAATCGACGGAATCAGGGTCGCGCGCGCGTCCTGCAAGAAGAGGAAAGTCACGAGCACCACCAGCCCGATGGCGAGCAAAAGCTCGATCTGGGTATCCTTGACTGAAGCCTGGATGGTATGGCTGCGGTCGCTCAGGACGGAAACCTGGACGTTCTCCGGCAGGCTTTCTTCCAGGTCAGGTAATAGGTCTCGAATGCGCTCGACCACGTCGATCACGTTGGCGCCGGGCTGGCGCTGGATATTGACGATCACGGCAGGCTTGTCGTCGGCCCAGGCGGCAAGGTACTCGTTCTCCGCGCCGTCGTAAGCTCGCGCCACATCCTTGAGGCGTACCGGCGCGCCGTTCTGGTAGCTCACGATCAGCTCACGGTATTCATCCGCACTGCGCATCTGGTCGTTGGCATCAATGGTGGTGGAACGTGTTGCGCCATTGAAGCTGCCCTTGGAACCATTGAGGTTGTTGCTGGCAATTGCCGTGCGTATGGATTCCAGGCTAAGGCCATAGGAGGCCAGGGCGGTGGAATTGGCGCTCACGCGCACGGCAGGGCGCTGCCCGCCGCTGATGCTCACCATGCCCACGCCAGAAATCTGCGCTATTTTCTGCGCAAGCCGCGTATCCACCAGGTCTTGCACCTTGGGCAGCGGCAATGCGTCAGAAGTCACCGCCAGGGTCAGGATAGGCACATCTGCGGGATTGACCTTGCTATAGACCGGCTGGCTGGGAAGGTCATTAGGCAATAAGTTGGACGCGGTATTAATCGCTGCCTGCACACCCTGCTCGGCAATGCCCAGGCTGGTATCCAGGTTGAAACGCAAGGTAATGACCGACGCTCCGCCTGCACTGCTGGATGACATTTCATCCAAGCCGGCGATTCTGCCTAGCTGGCTTTCCAGCGGCGCGGTGATCATGGAATTGATCACTTCCGGACTCGCGCCCGGGTACAAGGTCTTGACCTGGATTGTCGGGTATTCCACCTCCGGCAGCGATGCCACCGGCAACAGCCGGTAGGCCAGGATGCCGGAAATAAGCAAGGCCAGCATCAGCAGCGTAGTCGCCACCGGCCTTTCGATGAAAATCCGCGAGGGATTCATGAACGCGGGCCCCGACCCTGATCTGTCCTGCCCTGCCCTGCCTGGCCATTCTGCTGCTGCCAGGCCCCGCGCCTGCCTTCACCCGAATCACCAGCCGCTGGCTGGATGTTCTCCTCGCCTGCAACACGTACCACCATGCCGTCCGACAGCCTGTCCGCGCCATCGATCACGATACGCTGGCCGGCATTCAGGCCCTTACGGATTTCCACCTGTTCAGCCTGGCTGATGCCTACCGTAACACGCTGCTTGGATACTTTCTTTTCCCCGTCAATCGTATAGACATAGGTTCCCTCATCGTCACGCTGCAAGGCGCCGCTTGGTATCAGCAAGGCTTTGCTGACCTCGGCGGCATGTAGGCGCACATTGACGAACTGGTTCGGGTACAGGCTATCGTCAGCATTGTCGAAGCGCGCGCGCAACTTGAATGTACCTGTGGTCGTATCGATCTGGTTGTCTATACTTGCCACTTTGCCTGTGGCAAGGCGCACCTGGCGCTGGCGGTCAAGCGCTTCAACCACCAGCTTGTCGGGATTGCGCTTGAGTTGCTGACGAACCGTGGATAGCTGCTGCTCAGGCAGGCTGAATACCACACTGATTGGCCGCGTTTGCGTCAGCACCGTGATCGGCGTGGTGGCATTCACCGACACCTGGTTGCCCATATCCACCTGGCGCAGGCCAATGCGCCCGTTGATGGGCGCACGCACCTTGGTGAACTCCAGGTTAAGCTTGGCAGCCTCGAGCTGGCCCAGCGCATTTTCCAGGTTGCCCTGATACTGGCGCACCAAGGCTGTCTGGGTATCCAGCGTCTGGATTGCAATAGAGTCCTCATCGCGCAGTTCCTGGTAGCGCGCTAGGTCGATTTCGGCATTCCTGAGCTGCGCACGGTACTGGCTCACCACGCCTTCCACCTGCTTGAGGGCGGCCTGGTAAGGCCGGGGGTCAATTTCGGCCAGCACATCGCCCTGCTTGACTTCCTGCCCTTCCGTGAACAGGATCTTGCTTAATTGCCCTTCCACGCGTGCCGTGACATTCACAGTATTAAGCGAAGTCACCGTGCCGACAGCCTCCAATTGCACAGAGAGCGGCGCTTCCGTCACTGAGCCCACACTCACCAGCATGCTTTCCCCAAACATGCCGCGACGCCCGCCGGGAAAACCTCCGCCTCCCGGCGGCCCTGGCCTGCCGGCTCCTGGTCCGCCTGGGCCACCGGGAGGCATGCCCTGTCCCATGCCGGGAGGCCCCTGGTTAGCGCCTGAAGAGGATAATGGCACGTATTTCCACAGCACATAAGCCACGATTGCCAGGAGGGCAAGCAGGATGAGCCAGGGACGTAGGGTTCTTAATATTGAACTGGACATAGGATATGGTGCATATGAATTGGAAAATTAAATCAGCTTCGCATGCCCTGCCGGCAGACGCAAACCTGCCAAGGGGGCACTAACCGTGAGAACAATATTATTGTTCAGAATGAATCGCCGCAAACTAATTTACACAACCCTACATAGTTCACGGCTTACCTCTATGACCGTTTACAAAGCCTTACAATCCGTCCTGCTTTGCTTGTAACAATGCCTGGGTATGGTGCGCTGCCATCCACTCCTCATTAGTGAAAGCAACAGCTGCCATTACCTGGCTTTCTGCAAGCGAAATCACTCGCGCGTGCGCCTGGTTTGCCGCCTCATCCAGCTTCAGGCCAAGAAAGCCCAGCCCCTGGATCACGCGCTGACGGATATCGGCATTGTGCTCGCCTATGCCCGCCGTGAATACGAGCAGCTCAAGCCCGCCCAGCACAGCCACCAGCGAGCCTATCTCACGCACGATTCGCCTGACATATAAATCCAGCGCCAGCCGGGCGCGCGGCTCATCGGCTTCCCGCTGCAACAATACCCTGGGGTCGGAAGAAATCCCCGAAACCCCCAACAGCCCGGATTCATGGTAAAGCATTTCCCCCACCCTGGCCGGGCTCAGGTGCTCCACTTCCATCATGTGCAGCAGCACGCCCGGGTCGAGCGCGCCGCAGCGTGTCCCCATCATCAGGCCGTCCAGCGCAGAAAAGCTCATGGTGGTGGCAACGCTTTGCAAGCCTTGCATGCCGCAGAGGCTGGCGCCGCTGCCGAGGTGCGCGACGATAGTGCGGCCTTTTGCCTGCTCGCCGAAAAGCTCGGGCAGGTGCAGGGCCATATACTCGTAGGACAAGCCATGAAAACCGTAACGGCGGATGCCGCGCTCGAAAGCCGCATAGGGCAATGGCAATACTTGCTCAACTTCAGGCAGGGTATGGTGGAAAGCCGTATCAAAGCACGCCACCTGGGGCAGCGCTGGGTCGAAGCGCAACAAGCGCTCTATCGCCTCCAGTGCAAACGGTTGGTGCAAGGGTGCCAACGGGATATAGCTGCGCAAATCACGCAACACTTCCGCATCAACACGCACCGGCTTGAAGTATTGGCTGCCACCATGCACGACGCGATGCGCGATCGCCACCAGCGTGCCGCCGTGCAACTGCTGCTGCGTTTGGTCAATGATCTGGCGCAAAGCATCCGAATAGGGATGCTCGCTGCCAAGTGCAATTGGGTGCGGCTCAGTGAGACTGTCACCATAGGTAGGATTGCTGCCGAGTATGCCGTCCACCTTGCCGTTCCATCGCGGTTTGCGCGGGATTTCGGCCTTGCTGATGTCAAACAGGCCGAACTTGATGCTGGAGGAGCCGCAATTCAATACCAACACCAGCTTGCTCATGGCGGATTATCCTTGTAGTGCTGGGCGAGGATGGCAGCGACCGCGCAGGAAGCAAGACGGCTCTGCTTGGGGTCTGCCCGGCTGGTCAGCACTACAGGCACCTTGGCTCCGAGCACGATACCTGCGCTCTGCGCATTGCCAAGATATTCAAGCTGCTTGGCAAGCATATTGCCGCTTTCAAGGTCAGGCGCCACCAGGATATCGGCAGCCCCTGCCACTTCCGAGCGTATGCCTTTGATCTTCGCCGCTTCGATGGAAATGGCGTTATCAAACGCAAGCGGCCCATCGAGCACGCCGCCGCTGATCTGCCCACGATCCGCCATCTTGCAGAGAATGGCGGCATCCAGCGTGGCAGGCATATGCGTCGACACCGTCTCCACAGCTGCCAGCAGCGCCACCCTGGGAGACTCCAGGCCAAGCACCGCGGCAAGGTCTATCGCATTCTGCACGATATCTGCCTTGGCCAGCAGGTCGGGCGCGATATTGATAGCGGCATCCGTGATAATGAATGCACGCGGGTAAGTCAGCACCTGCATGATAAAGCAATGCGAAACCCGGCGCTTCGTCCGCAGGCCGGCTGCGGAAGGCAGGATAGCCGACATCAGCTCATCGGTATGCAGACTGCCCTTCATGATCGCATGCACCTCGCCAGCCGCGGCAAGCTCCGCACCCTTGGCCGCGGCAGCATGGCTGTGCGGCACATCAATGATCTCAATGCCGTCAAGTGCCAGGCCTTCCTGCCCGGCAACTGCCTCAATGCGTGCGCGAGGCCCGATCAGCAAAGGGTCGATCAAGTTCAAGCTTCTGGCCTCAAGCGCCGCACCCAGGCTTACCGCATCACAAGGATGCACCACGCCCGTGCGCACCGTCGGCAGGGTTTGCGCATAGGCAATCAGGTCTTGCAGCAAATTCAGAGACTTCCCCGGGCGGACCAGGGGCAGGGCTTGTGACATCGGTTGCTCCTTCAGGAATTCATTCGACTGACGTTTACCGCATGGCCGGCTCATGCATGACATGTAAGGCTCTAACCATCAAGACCAGCAAAACAGGCAAATAATTCAAGCGGTCTCAAGCAGGCGTCCAGGTACCCTTCTGGATAAATTCCACCTTGTATCCATCCGGGTCTTCAATGAAGGCAATCACGGTAGTACCGTGCATCATAGGCCCAGCCTCGCGCACCACCTTTCCGCCCGCCTGCTTGACCGCCTCGCAGGCAGCATAGGCATCTTCTACCTCGATGGCGATATGCCCGTAGGCATTGCCCTTGTCATAGCTGGCGGTATCCCAGTTATAGGTAAGCTCAATCACGGCCTGGTCGCGCTCGCTGCCATAACCAACAAACGCCAGCGTGAATTTTCCCTCTGGATACTCATGGCGGCGCAACAGCTTCATCCCAAGCACATTGGTATAAAACGCCAGCGACTTTTCCAGGTCACCGACACGTAACATGGTATGCAATATCCGCACGGCTCACTCCTTGAACGATGAAAGGGAAGAAAGCCATTATAGCTTTAAGGAATTATCTGCGTGCAGGCTCCCAATGGCATGAATACTAATGTACCCACCACCGAAACTGACTAGGATTCTTTTACCAGCATAATCTGAAGATATTTCTGGTAAAGCTGATCATGGGTTTCCACGCGGTTGGGATCATGCGGAATGCAGGCGACTGGGCAAACATCCTGGCACTGCGGATTATTGAAATGGCCTACGCACTCGGTGCACAAGCTGGGGTTGATCTCGTAGATTTCCTCGCCTTGGTAGATCGCACCGTTCGGGCATTCCGGCTCGCAAACATCGCAGTTGATGCATTCGTCGGTGATCATCAAGGCCATGGCTGATTCCCCGCCGCGCTCAAGCCAGCTTGAGCGCAATGCGCTCCTGCACCAGGGGCGAGACAAACTGGCTGACATCGCCCTTGAGCTGGGCGATCTCGCGCACCAGGCTTGCCGAGACGAACATATACTGCTCGGCTGGGGTGAGGAAAATGGTTTCCATCTCGGGAAATAACTGGCGGTTCATGCCTGCAAGTTGGAATTCGTACTCGAAGTCGGACACCGCACGCAGTCCACGCACCACGGCACGCGCGCCTTGCTCGCGCACAAACTGCATCAATAATCCTGAAAATCCCTGCACCTGCACATTAGGACAATCCGCAAGCACGCTGGAAGCCAGTTCCACGCGTTCTTCAAGCGAAAACATCGGGTGCTTGCCCGGGCTGCGGGCAACCGCGACGATCACATGGTCGAACAACCCGGCGGCACGGCGCACGATATCCTCGTGACCGCGCGTAATCGGGTCGAAGGTGCCTGGGTATACGACTTTCAGCTGGCTCAAATAAACAATCCTTGCAAGGCGAAGCAGGCACGCAGCCTGTCAATCGGTTGATCTATCTGCCAATTTTAACAGGTGATAGAAAACATTGCCCGCCTTGCCATGCTTGATGACCTGCCAAGGCAGCTCATCATCGAGGGCAAACTCGGCCTCCACATAGACTACGCCGTCCTCAGCCAGATGCCCTTGCAGATGGGGCAGAAGCTTGGGCAGCCAGCCCTGCTGGTAGGGCGGGTCAAGAAAGATCACGTCGAAGCGTTCGCGGTTCTGCGCAAGGAATTGCACGGCGTCCTGCTGCAATATGCGCGCGGCGCCAGCATTGAGCAAGGACTGGTTCTGCTGCAGGGATTTGGTGGCAGGCGTGGATTTCTCCACCAGCACCACGGCGCTCGCGCCGCGCGACAATGCCTCGAACCCCATCGCGCCGGTGCCAGCAAACAGGTCGAGACAGCGCCGCCCATACATGTCCTGCCCCAGCCAGTTGAACACAGTCTGGCGCACCCGGTCTGGCGTGGGGCGCAAACCGGGCACATCGGGAAAGCTTAAGAGGCGGCTGCGCCATTCACCGCCGCTGATGCGTACACGGTTAGTTGCTGCCACCCACCACCACCGTCACCAGCTTGTCCGGGTCTATGCGGCGGCTGAAAGCATCCTTGATCTGCGCTGCCGTCACTGCGTCCACCTTGCCATTGAACTCCTCAAGATAGGTAAGCGGCAGCTTGTAAAAGCCGATCACGGCAAGGTAATCCAAGATCCTGCTGTTGCTGTCGATGCGCAACGGAAAACCACCGATGATGTTCTGCTTGGCCGCCTTGAGCTCGGCCTCGGTCACGCCCTTGCTGATGAAGTTGGCCAGGGTTTCCCTCACCAGCTTGAGCGCATCCTCGGCCTGGTCGCGCTTGGTTTGCAGGCCCACCTGAAACTGGCCCAGCTGCTGCATCGGCAGGAAATAACTGTAAACGCTGTACGCCAAGCCACGCTTCTCGCGCACCTCTTCCGTCAGACGTGACACGAAACCGCCGCCGCCCAGGATGTAATTGCCGACATACAGTGCGAAGTAGTCAGGATCGCCGCGCTTGGCACCAGGATAGCCGAGCATGATGTGGGACTGGCTGGCCGGATGCGCAATACGCCGCTCAACCGCCGCCTGTGGATAGCCTACCTCGGGCAGAGCCGCCGCCGCGGGGCTATCAGGCAGGCCTGAGGAAATCCGCTCGGCAATCGTGCGCGCCTGCTCCGGGGTCAAGTCCCCCATCAGCGCGATGACCGCATTTTTTGCGCCGTAATACTGATGGTAGAACTGTTGCAGGTCGTCACGCACCAGAGCATTGACCGATTCCGGCTCCCCATCCTCCTCTACCGCATAGGGATGATTGCCGTACAAAGCCTTGAGGAAAGCCCGGTTCGCAATGCTCGCAGGCTGGGTGGCCGCTTCCTTGAGGCCGGCAATAATACGTGCTTTTTCCCGCGTCAGGGTAGCTTCGGGGAAATCCGGCTGATGCAGTATCTTGGTATAGATATCCAGCGCCGCCTTTTGCTCGCGCTCGCTGCTCAGGGTGCGCAGCTTGAGCGCGGCACGGTCTGCATCAAGCTCACCCCCCAATATTGCACCGACATCGGCGATGCCGTTGGAAATCTGCTGGTCGGTCAGGCCGCCTGCCCCCAGCGTCATGAGATAACGGGTAATGCCGGAAAGCCCGGACTTGTCGCCATCACGCGCGCCTCCTGCGGCGAAGTTGGTACTGATATCAATGATCGGCAGGTCGTGGTTTTCCACGAAATAGACAGCGCTGCCCTTGCTGGTTTGCCAATGTTGGATATTAAGAGCTGCCTGTGCCTGCACGGCCAGTAACAGCCCGGTCGCAATGACGAGCGCCTGCTGCGCGCGCCGGACAAAAGAAAGATTAATGCGCATGTGGCTTGCCTTTTGGTTTTGCATTTGGGTCTATGGGTTGCGGATCGAGAATTGCCACGCTCAGGCTGTCCTTGACCAGGTATTTACGGGCAACATCCTGTACCTGCTGTGGCGTTACGGCCTTCAGCTTGGCTGGATAGCTTTCCAGCGTGCGCCATGAAAAACCGGTGGTTTCCAGGCGGCCAATCCGCATTGCCTGATAAAACACGGAGTCGCGCTGGTAAACATCTGCCGCAATGACTTGCGCCTTGACGCGCTGCAACTCCTCTTCAGTCACCCCTTCCTGTTTGATGTGCTCGATCTCATTCAACAAGGCGGTTTCCAGCTCGGCCACGGTCTTGCCTTCGCTAGGCGTGCCCTCAAGCTCGAACAGCCCAACCTGCCCGCGCTGGATCAGGTCGTAGCCTGCCCCGACATCCACAGCCAGTTGCTGCTGGCGCACCAGGTTCTGGTTAAGCCGTGCGGACGCATTGCCGTCGAGCACGCCTGCGAGGATTTCAAGCGCGTAAGGCTCCCAGTCTTTTTCCGCATCCTGCAGCACAGGCACATGGAAGCCCAGTCGTACATAAGGCAGCTCAGCCGGCACTTTCACCACTGTGCGGCGCTCGCCTATCTGCTTGGGCTCCAGTTGCGGTTTGCGCGCTGGTAATGCATGCGGCTTGATCACGCCAAAATGATGCTCGGCCAGCTTGAGGACGGCCTGGGGATCGACATCCCCTGCCACCACCAGAATCGCGTTGCTTGGTGTGTACCAGGTCTGGTACCACTCGCGTGCATCCTCCACCGTCATGTTTTCCAGGTCGTTCATCCAGCCGACGATAGGCCGGCCATAAGGATGGGCCTGGAAGGCAATCGCATTGAATTGCTCGTTGAGCATACCTTGCGGCTTGTCATCCGTACGCCAGCGGCGTTCTTCCATCACTACGCGGATTTCCTTGGAGAATTCTTCTTTGGTCAATTGGAGATTGGCCATGCGGTCGGCTTCCAACTTGATCGCCAATGGCAGTTGTGACTTTTCCAGTTGCTGGTAATAACCCGTGTAATCATTGCCGGTAAAGGCATTCTCACGCCCACCCGCAGCGGCAATTAGCCGCGAAAACTGGCCAGGAGGAACAGTCTTGGTGCCTTTGAACATCATGTGCTCGAGCACATGGGCGACACCGGTCTTGCCATTGACTTCATCCACACTGCCAGCGCGGTACCATACCTGTGACACCACCACCGGCGCCCGGTGGTCTTCCTGTACGATCACCCGCAAGCCATTGTCCAGCTTGAACTCATGCGTACCTGCTGCTTGGGCTGCCATCGGCATCAATGCCAGGGCCAGCCACACTCCTCGAATAAACACCTTGTGATTCTCCTTTAGCCGCATTATTCATGCATTATAGCGGTAGTTTAATGCTGAATTGCCGCCACCACGCTGTTGTCTGACCGCACCCGGATGGCAAATATCAATTCAACGATGCTCTGACAGAACCATTTCAAAATTAGTTCTTATGATTGAGGCAGATATATGCCTGGGATATATAGCCACTATTTCGTCTCCTGGTGAAAATACGTTGAAGATATGCACAGATATCCTGCTTGAGCCGCGGCAAGCGCTTTGTTTTGCTTTAAAATATCTGCTTACTGGTAAAAACACACCCCATGTTCGATTTTTTCAAAAAAGATAAGTCCCCACCGGCTGCTATTCCTGAACCGGAACAAGCAGCGCCTGTCACGCCCCAGGTGCCGACCCAGGAAAAACCGACCCTGAGCTGGGCCGAGCGGCTCAAGCGCGGCCTGGCGAAGACCCGTAGCCAGCTTGGCCTGCAATTGGCCAGCCTGTTCGGTGGTGGCAAGATTGATGAGGATGTATACGAGGAGCTGGAAACCATCCTGCTCACCTCGGATGTCGGTATCGCTGCAACGCAGGCCCTGCTCGAACAGATCCGCACCCGCGTGAAGCGCCAGAACCTCAGCGATACCACCCAGCTCAAGGATGCGCTCAAGCAATCCTTGCTCGAGTTGCTCGCCCCACTGGAAAAACCGCTGGACACCTCCACGGCCCAGCCCTTCGTTATCATGCTGGCTGGGGTCAATGGCGCTGGTAAAACCACCACCATCGGCAAGCTCGCCAACCTGTTCCAGTCGCAGGGCAAGTCGGTACTGATTGCAGCAGGCGACACCTTCCGCGCTGCCGCGCGTGAGCAGTTGCAAGCCTGGGGCGAGCGTAACAATGTGCACGTCGTTGCCCAGGAAAGCGGTGATCCTGCTGCCGTCATCTTCGATGCAGTGAATTCGGCCAAGGCGCGTGGCATTGATATCGTCCTGGCCGATACTGCTGGCCGCCTGCCCACCCAGCTCAACCTCATGGAAGAAATCCGCAAGGTGCAACGGGTAATCGACAAGGCATTGCCTGGCGCACCTCATGAGGTGTTGCTGGTACTCGATTCCAACACCGGCCAGAACGCCGTCACCCAGGTCAAGGCGTTCGACGATGCACTGGGCGTGACAGGCCTGGTGCTCAGCAAACTGGATGGTACCGCCAAGGGCGGTGTGATTGCCGCAATTGCCCAAGCGCGCCCCGTCCCCATCCGCTTCATCGGCGTGGGCGAATCCATAGATGACTTGCGTGCGTTCAAAACCAGCGAGTTTGTTGATGCATTGTTTGAATAAGGAATCGCGCCGCGCATGATACGTTTCGACCAGGTCATCAAGCGCTACCGCGGCAGCGACGAGATTTTGCGCAACGTTTCCTTCGAGATCGCCGCAGGCGAGCTGGCGTTCGTCACCGGTCACTCCGGCGCGGGCAAGAGCACCCTGCTCAAGCTCATGGCAGGCATAGAACGGCCAAGCAGCGGCACGGTGCTGATCGGCAACCAGAACGTCAGCAAGCTGCGCCCGCGCATGCTGCCTTACCTCAGGCGCAAGTTCGGCCTGGTGTTCCAGGACCACAAACTGCTGTACGACCGCAACTGCTTCGAAAACGTGGCTTTGCCGCTCTACATCAATGGCGTCACCGGTCAGGAAGCCGCCAGGCGCATCCGCGCCGCGCTGGACAAGGTTGGCCTGCTCGGCAAGGAAAAAGCCATGCCGATCACGCTCTCAGGCGGCGAGCAGCAACGACTGGCCATCGCCCGCGCAGTTGTCAGCCGGCCTGCCATCCTGATTGCGGACGAGCCGACAGGCAACCTGGACGAGGAATATGCCACAGACATCATGCGCCTGTTCCATGCCTTTCAGCAGGTCGGCGTCACCGTCATCATCGCCACCCATGATGCCCACGGCATCCAGAGCATACCGGCCAAGCTGCTGCACCTCGACCATGGGAAACTCACCGCATCATGAAACATTGGATCAACCAGCATACCCTGGTCTGGCGCCTTGTCCTCTCGCGCATTCTGCGGGCCAAGCTATCTACCCTGATGATCTGGAGCGTGATTGGTATTGCCCTGAGCCTGCCAGCCATCCTTTATGTAGTCATCGACAATCTCAACCAGTTGGCCGGACAGGTCAAGAATGAGCCGCAGGTCAGCGTGTTCATGAAACTGGATGCCGAACCGGCGACCGTTGAGGCATTCAGGAAAAACCTGGAGCAGCACAAGGGCATCGCAAAACAGCAATTTGTCAGCAAGGAAGTCGCCTGGCAGGAAATGCAGGAACTAAGCCAGAATGTTGCCAGCCAATTGGACCGCAACCCGCTGCCTGATGCCTTCTTCATCGAGCCCAAGGATCATTCACCTGAGGCCATCTCCCAACTGCAACGTGAAATTGAAGGCTGGCCAGGCGTAGAGCATGTGCTGGCCGATGCCGACTGGGCAAAACGACTCTATGCCTTGCTGCAGCTGGGCCAGAAAGCCGTCCTGGTGCTTTCCGGCCTACTCGGCTTTGCCCTGGTGGCAGTCATCGGCAATACCATACGCCTGCAAATTGCGACCCAGCGCGAGGAAATCGAAGTCAGCAAACTGATCGGCGCCACCGATGGTTTCATCCGCCGGCCGTTCCTGTACGCAGGCACCCTGTATGGCCTGGGCGGCAGCCTGATCGCCCTGCTGTTCGTCAACGGCATTCTTACAATCTTTAACCTCTCGGTTGCTGATTTGGCAGAACTTTATGGCAGCAGCTTCATCTTAACTTTACCGGGCTGGGAAATCAGCCTGGGGGTAATCGCATGCGCTGTTACATTGGGTTGGATAGGCTCCTATATCGCCGTCAACCGCTCACTGGCGCGCCTCAATCCCAACTAATCAAAACCAACAATGCCGGACTAATTAACCGTGGCTGCACCGCGTCTGTTTCGCCATATCATCGCATTCATCGCGAGCCACCTCGGCCAGGCACGTCCACAGCCAGACGCGTCCGACCTTCCTTGGCAGCCGCCTGCGTACCACGAGCAATATATCGAGTTCCGTATCAGCCGCCGCACGCTGTATGCGCTTATCTTTTCATTGATTCTGCACTTGATCCTGTTCTTCGGCTTTATCATGCCTACCTTGGACCAGGGAGAGGAATCAGGCAGCGAAGGCGGCCAAAAAGAACTGGTCGTTAGCCTGGCCCAACCAGAGAAAAAACCACAACCGGAAATGGCACCGCCACCAGCGGCAGCGCCGCCACCGCCTCCGGCAGCCCGCAAACCGACCCCACAGCCACGCAGGCAAAGCACGCCCACTCCGCCCGTGGTCACAGGCAAGGATAAGCCGGTACCCCAGCCCGAACAAAAACCTGAGCCACGTCCTGCGCCAGCGCCGACGCCTGCACCACCAAGACCACAGGAGCCAGATCCATCTCAGTATTCAGACATGTCTTCCTACATGAATGCCATGCGTGAATACCGCAGTTCCACCGACAACAACTATGCCGCAATGATGGAAAACCAGCGCGCCCAGCGCGAATCCGGCAACCGTTCGCTGTCAGATGAAGAAAAGCGTGATGAAACCATCAAGAAAAACCTGTCATCCGGCGCGAGCGGCGTATTCCGCATCATGAGCTTAAGCACCTACACCTCCACCTTCGAGTTCCGCGGCTGGGTCAACGACTTCAGCACCGCCAAGCGCGAAGTGTTCCAGATCGAAGCCAAAGCCGGCGAAGACATTCACCGCGCCACCGTGCGCAAGATGATTGAGCTAATACGCCGCCACTACAGCGGCGACTTCAACTGGGAATCACGGCAACTGGGGCGGGTGGTGGTATTGTCTGCACGCACGGAAGACAGCGCGGGCCTGGAGGATTTCTTGATCAAGGAATTCTTCGGAGATGGCGACATGCGCTACCTGGATACGCAGCGCCGTAGGCCGCCACCGGGGCCGCCGAGGTATCCGGTGCCTTAAGTCACCTTTATTTATAATAACTTAACGAGTTTAAAAACGACGTGGCCGCGGTAATTGTTGAACAAATTACTTGGTTTGGTATTCAAGAGCTAGACTCTAAACCACCAGGCTATGCTGATATTATTTTTGCATATCCAATTTAGCGAAGCTTTTCTAATCCTTGAGTTAAAAGTCGTACAAAATCTTTCGCGTCAGAAAAGTAGTTTTTAAATGCCATTCTTATTTCTTCATTAGTATCTGCTTTCACCAACACAATATCCAAACCTGGATGTTCATTTTCTAGTTTGAACAACTCCTTTAAAGCATCGGTTGCCTCTCGGAAACTTCTTACTTCTAGTTCACCAGAAGGAGAAAATATCAAAATGGCATTCCGATTATTAGTCGCGGCCGACTCTGCAGAATTTAGGCCACTGAGAGTCCTAACCAAATTCAGATCATTATTTAATGCGTCAAAATTCTCAATCAGCTCTTGATCTGAAAGGTTTGGATAAGGTCCTTTAAGACCCTCGTGAGTCCTAGCAAGAATTTCACTAGCCAGAGCCATACAATGCTCATAACGCTTATCTCCTTGCTGAAACTTTGGCTGACTCTCAGTAATAAAACCAATCACTTCGACTGCTGTAGCCCATGCATGCTGAACTAATGTTCGGTATTGAATTTCAACTTGAAGCCCCTTGAAGTCTTTACCCGCTATTGAATTAACATCATATGAATACACATCATGTATCCCCCGATATCCTGTTACCTTTGGATTCGCAATATAATCATATTTTGTAGATTCATTTCGCCGCTTATGCTTAAAACGGGCTTTATGAAAATCTCGTCTAAAATTATTTAACTCATCAATAGATTTAAAAATAAGTCGGCAACCAGCCACATCATCCATACGCGCCAGCTCCATTGAAGGCAGCCTTTTTAATTTATTAAAAATAGTATTACGACGCTTATGTCTTTGCGCTACTACAATTTCTGTTAACTTTGTTCTGTTTCTCAAGCTAGCCTGAAATGTATTTAAAACTGCCCGGTGTGCAGCTCGCCACTCCTCAATTACAGCTAGATCTTCTTTCGTCGCCACTTCATTTCTAATATTATTTCCAGCGCGATTCACCCTCGATTTTGACCCACCAGGAAATTTACTCTCGTACACTATAATTCCTTCCAATTGAAGCGTCATGAAAATGTCATTGCTCATGTAAATAATATATATTACAAAATAAAAAAAGCTGGCATATCAAATATGCCAGCTTTTATTCAATATACACTTATAAGTTTACTTCTCGGCAAACGCCCGCTCAATCACATAATCTCCCACATCACCAATCCGCTCAGACACCTTGAGACCAGCGGCATCAAGAATCTTGCAGGTATCAATCAACATTTGCGGGCTACCGCACAACATGGCACGGTCTGTTTCGGGACTAAGTGGTGGCAGGCCAATATCCTCATACAGCTTGCCGTTTTCCATCAAGTCGGTCAGGCGGCCCTGATAGCGGAATTCTTCACGCGTCACGGTAGGGTAATAGATCAATTGGTTCTTCACCTGCTCACCGAAGAATTCGTTCTCGGGCAACTCCTTGGTGATGAAGTCTTCATAAGCCAGGTCATTCACGCGGCGTACGCCATGCACCAGGATCACTTTTTCGAAGCGCTCATAGATTTCAGGATCCTGGATCAGGCTGATGAACGGGGCAAGGCCGGTGCCGGTAGACAGTAGGTACAGGTTCTTGCCGGGCTTGAGGTCGGACAGCAGCAGCGTGCCAGTGGGCTTGCGGCTCACCAGCAAGTCGTCGCCGACCTTCAGGTGTTGTAAACGGGAAGTCAGCGGGCCATTGGGCACCTTGATGCTGAAGAACTCCAGGTTCTCGGCATAGTTGGCGCTGGCGATACTGTAAGCACGCATCAACGGCTTGCCGTCGACTTGCAGGCCGATCATGACAAACTGGCCGTTTTCAAAGCGCAACGCTTCGTTGCGGGTGGTGGTGAAGCTGAACAAGCTGTCGTTCCAGTGCCTGACGCTCAACACTTTCTCGGTATTAAATGCACTCATTTAGATTCTATTCTCTTTAAGATTTTGAATTATTGGTTCAGGGCTGTGGTCAGCTCAGGCACTGCATCAAACAGGTTGGCTACCAGGCCGAAATCCGCATGCTGGAAGATAGGGGCATCAGGATCATGGTTGATCGCGACGATGATCTTGCTGTCCTTCATCCCGGCCAAGTGCTGCATCGCGCCGGAGATGCCAATCGCGAAATACAGCTCAGGCGCAACGATGGTGCCGGTCTGGCCGACCTGGATATCGTTTGGAGCAAAACCGGCATCCACAGCCGCACGGGTTGCGCCCAGTGCACCGCCAAAGCGATGTGCCAAAGGCTCCAGCAGTTCGTCGAAACGCTCAGCCAGACTACGACCACCAGAGACTACAACGCGTGCAGAAGACAGTTCGGGACGGTCAGAAACAGTCTTGTCTTCCTTGATCCAACGGCTCAAGCCACTGCTTGCGGGCGCACTCACCGTAGCCACTTCTGCGCTGCCGCCAGCTGCGGCTGCAGCGAATGAAGTGGCACGAATGGTGACCACCTGGATGGCATCGCTGCTTTCAACGGTGGAAAGCACGTTACCTGCATAGATAGGGCGCACATAAGTCGCGGGCGCGGTGATGCTGACAGCATCGGACACCATGCCGACGTCAAGCAAGGCGGCTACGCGGGGCAATACGCTCTTGCTGAATGCAGTGTGGGCGGACAAGATAACCTTGTAGTCAGCGCCCAGTTGCACCAGCAATGCGGCCACATCTTCTGCCAGGGGATGCTCGAAATGCGCCGCATCTGCATGCAGCACCTTGGCAACGCTAGCGATTTCCGAGGCTTCCCGGGCAATGTCTGCGCTATTGGCGCCTGTCACTACCAAGTGGATGGGCAGTTGCCATGCACCGGCAGCGGCCACTGCCTGGCGGGTGGATTGCTTGATATGTTTGCCGTCGTGTTCGGCCAGAATCAGGATACTCATTACAGGACTTCCGCAAGACGTAGTTTTTCGACAAGTTCAGCAACATTGGCAACCTTGATGCCGGGCTTGCGCGGCTCGGGGTCGGCGACCTTGAGTTGCTTCAGGCGCGGGCTGATGTCGATGCCGAGATCAGCCGCCTTGATAGTCTCGATCGGCTTCTTCTTCGCCATCATGAGGTTAGGCAGCTTGATGAAGCGCGGCTCGTTAAGGCGCAGGTCGGTAGTGACTACTGCAGGCAGCTTGAGCGCAACCACATCGGTACCGCCATCGATTTCGCGGGTCACTTCAATTTCGTCGCCCTTGATGTCGATCACGGAAGCAAACGTGCCCTGGCCAACATTAGCCAATGCGGCGAGCATCTGGCCGGTCTGGCCAAGGTCGTCGTCAATGGCCTGCTTGCCAAGTATGATCAGGCTGGGCTGCTCGCGCTCGACCACGTACTTCAGCAACTTGGCAACGCCCAAGGGCTGCAACTCGACATCGGTTTCAATCAACACGGCCTTGTCCACACCCATGGCCAATGCATGGCGCAAGCTGTCCTGGCTGTTGGTCTTGCCGATGGTCACGGCAATCACTTCGGTGGCAACACCACGCTCCTTGAGACGCACCGCTTCTTCAACGGCAATCTCATCGAACGGGTTGATGCTCAGCTTGACACCGGCGATATCCACATCAGAACCATCGGGCTTTACACGTGGCTTGATGTTGTAATCAACCACATGTTTGACAGCAACTAAAACTTTCATATTCGCGATCTCACTCCATCATTTGCCGCGTATTTTAATCGGCGGTAAAATATCTGTTAAATCAATTATTACTATATCACATATCTATCACATCGATATGAGAATCATTCTCAGGTGAAGCACACATTAAGACAACTGGAAGTATTTGTTGCCATTGCACGCCTGGAGAATGTGTCACGAGCGGCCGAGGCATTGTCGTTGTCACAATCTGCCGCGAGCACCGCACTTGCCGAACTGGAACGACAGTTTGACTGCAAACTGTTTGACCGCATGGGTAAAGTGCTGAAACTCAACGAACTCGGGCGCAGCCTGCTGCCGATGGCAGCAGCCTTGCTTGACCGGGCCGCTGAAATAGAGAGCATTTTACAGGGAAAATCCGCCTTTGGCTTGCTAAAAGTGGGTGCAACACTCACCATCGGCAATTACCTCGCCACCCTGCTCATCGGCTCGTTCATGAAGCAGCACAAGGATTGCCAGGTGCAACTGCATGTGCAGAACACCAATTCCGTGATGCACCAGGTGGCGCAATATGACCTCGACCTGGGCTTGATCGAGGGCGACTGCCATCATACGGAGCTTGAGGTAGAGCCGTGGATAGAAGATGAACTCACGGTTTTCTGCACACCGCAACATCCACTGGCAAAGCAGAAAAAAGCTACATTGGAAGACCTGTTCAAGGAAAGCTGGGTATTGCGTGAACACGGTTCCGGCACGCGTGAAACCTTCGACCATGCCTTGCGCCACCATCATACCCGCCTCAATGTAAAACTGGTGCTGGAGCATACCGAAGCCATCAAGCGGGCAGTAGAATCCGGGCTGGGACTTGGGTGCGTCTCGCGACTGGCACTCAAGGATGATATTGCCCGTGGCCACCTGGTGGCGATTGAAACCCCCGAACTGGATTTAAAGCGCCAGTTCATGTTTGTCTGGCACAAAAAGAAATACCAGACTGCCGCCGTACGTGAATTCCTCAACCATTGTCGGCTGCTGACCCGCAACGTGCGGCGCAGCGACGAAATCAACATACCGTATATCCCATGAAAGCTTTAGCATGCAACGCGATGTAATGAATTATGACGTACTGATCGTCGGTGCCGGCCCGTCCGGCCTGTCTGCGGCGATCCGCATCAAGCAACTGGCCTTGGAGCAGGAGCGCGAGATCAATGTATGCGTGCTGGAAAAAGGCGCCGAAGTCGGTGCGCATATCCTGTCTGGCGCCGTCATCGACCCAATCGCGCTCAACGAACTGATCCCGGACTGGAAGGAAAAAGGCGCCCCGCTCAATACCCCGGTGACTGATGACCAGTTCCTGGTACTCGGCAAGGAAAAAAGCTTCAATATCCCAACCAAGCTTATGCCGCCGCTCATGAACAACCACGGCAACTACATAGTCAGCCTGGGCGACGTCTGCCGCTGGCTGGGCGAGCAGGCAGAAGCGCTAGGGGTGGAAATCTATCCCGGCTTCAGCGCTGCCGAGGTGATCTACGATGAAGCTGGCGTGGTGCAAGGCGTGATCACGGGCGACATGGGCCGCGACAAGGAGGGCAACGAAAAATCGGGATTTGCCCTGGGCATGGAACTGCGCGCGCACTATACCCTGTTTGCCGAGGGCGCCCGCGGCTCCCTCACCAAGGACTTGACTGAGCACTTCCAGCTGCGCGCGCTGGCCGAGCCGCAAAAATACGGCATTGGTTTCAAGGAAATCTGGCAGATTGCGCCTGAGCAGTCCAAGCCGGGCCTGGTGCAGCATTCGCAGGGCTGGCCGCTGGACAACAGCACCGGCGGCGGCTCGTTTATCTACCACCTTAAGGAAAACATCCTTGTCATCGGCTTTGTCGTGCACCTCAACTACAGCAATCCGCACCTGAGCCCGTTCGACGAATTCCAGCGTTTCAAGACCCATCCGGCCATCCGCCCGCTGCTGGAAAACGGCAAGCGCCTGAGCTATGGCGCCCGCGCGCTGACCGAAGGCGGCCTGCAATCCATCCCGAGGCTGGTGTTCCCGGGCGGCCTGCTGATCGGCTGCACCGCCGGCTTCATGAATGTGCCGCGCATCAAGGGGTCGCACAACGCCATGAAATCCGGCATGCTCGCAGCAGAAACCGTGGTGGAAGCCCTAGCCAAGGAAACCTTTGGCGCCACGCTGGAAGCTTATCCGCAGAAAATTCGCGATTCGTGGATATGGAAGGACCTGTATGCCGTGCGCAACATCAAGCCCGCCCTCTCCCGCTTCGGCAACCTGCTGGGCAGCATTTATGGCGGCACGGAAATGTGGCTAACCTCTTTCGGCATCAACGTGCCCTGGACCCTGAAGCATGGCAAGGCCGACCACGAGACTTTGAAGAAGGTCAGCGAATCGAGAAAGATAGACTACCCCAAGCCAGATGGCGTTGTGAGCTTCGACAAGCTGTCGTCGGTCTACCTCACTAACGTTTATCACGAGGAAGACCAGCCCTGCCACCTCGTGCTGCGCGACCAGAGCATCCCGGTCGACATCAACCTGCCCCAATACGACGCACCGGAACAACGCTATTGCCCGGCCGGGGTATACGAAATCGTCACCACCGAAGGCAACCCGCGCCTGCAGATCAACGCTTCCAACTGCATCCACTGCAAGACCTGCGATATTAAGGATCCCTTGCAGAACATTAATTGGCGCACGCCAGAAGGTAGCGGCGGGCCAAACTATGTAGGTATGTAAATGAAAACTTCCACCAAAACCAAGGGCGAGCGTAGCAAAGCCAAGTCGCCATGGTTTTTCCTCCCGTCTGGCTGCGCCGAGTAGCACAGCTTTTAATGGAAAGAGGACTGGCGTCTGTCTGAGCGTCAGCGAGTTCAGCCAGTCCCCATTAAAAGCGAGCAACGCAGGTTGCCCGGAGCGCAGCGTAGGGACGCAGACAATCGGGTCGCCTTTTCTTTCGTCTATTTTCTTTTGGCGAGACAAAAGAAATGGACTCGCCCGGCGGGGCGAAACCCGTCCTCTCGCAATTCACAGTATGGATGACTATTACAATCTTTGATTTGTGAATGTAAGCCATATCTGCGGCATGACTTGATGGTCTTGACTACTTGCCGTTAGAGATTGGATCGTTGCCTTTCGCTTGCCAGCGAGTATCTTTCTTTTGCGTCGCCAAAAGAAAGATACCAAAGAAAAGGCGACCCTGGAGTCTGCGCCGGGAGCTGTGCTCCCGGTTCCCTGCGTTGCTCAATCTGTCTGGGAGCTTGCTGAACTCGCTACGCTCAAACAGACGCAAGCTCCCAGACAGATTTGTGCTACTCGGCGCAGCCAGACGGGGAATCTAAGGTCAAAAAGGTCAAACCCGTACTTGGCATCGCTGCGCTCGCCCTAATAAAAAAGCACACTCGAAAGTGTGCTTTTTGGCCTGACTAGAACGACAGCGCACTTTAGAGCGGCTAACAGAGCTCAACGAAGCGCTCCTGGCTAGGCGCTTTGCTGCAGGCAGTACAAGTAAACGCCAGGAGAGTTTTGTTAGCCGCTCTTAGTACAATACCCGCGTCCTGATCGTCCCCTCAACCGTCTGCAACGCCTCAATCGCCGCATCGGAAGCAGAAGCCTCCACATCCATGATCATGTAGCCGATGTCGCCTCTGGTCAGCATGCTTTGCGCGGAGATATTGATGTTATTGCGCGCGAACAGGCTGTTCACTGCAGACAATACACCCGGCACATTGCGGTGGATATGCAGCAGGCGGTGGGTGCCAGGCTGCTGTGGAATCGCGACTTCTGGGAAGTTGACAGCAGTAATCGTAGAACCGGCATCGGAGTAACGCACAAATTTCTCGCCCACTTCAATCCCGATATTGGCTTGCGCCTCCTGCGTCGACCCCCCGATATGCGGCGTGAGGATGACGTTCTCGAACGCGCGCAGTGGGGAAATGAACTCCTCATCGTTCCCCTTGGGCTCGACAGGGAATACATCAATCGCCGCACCGCTCAGATGTTTTGAGCCAAGCGCATCGGCTAATGCATCGATATCCACGCACGTGCCTCGCGCCGCATTGATGAAAATGGCGCCCTTCTTCATTTTGGCAAAGTCTTCGGCGCGCATCATGTTCTTGGTGGATGGCAACTCCGGCACATGCAGGGACACCACGTCAGCCTCTGCCAGCAGCTCGTCCATACTGGCTACCTGGCGGGCATTGCCCAAAGGCAGCTTGGCAATCACGTCGAAGTAGATCACCTTCATGCCCAGGCTTTCCGCCAGCACTGACAACTGGGAGCCAATCGAGCCATAACCCACAATTCCCAGGGTCTTGCCGCGCGCCTCATATGACCCCTCGGCCGACTTTGTCCAGCCCCCCTTATGCACCAGCGCATTTTTTTCGGGGATGCCGCGCAACAGCAGGATAGTCTGCGCCAGCACCAGCTCGGCAACAGAACGGGTATTGGAATAAGGCGCATTGAACACGGGAATGCCGCGCTCCAGCGCACCGTCAAGGTCAACCTGGTTGGTACCGATGCAGAAGCAGCCAATCGCCGTCAGTTTGTTGGCTGCGTCCAGCACGCGGCTGGTGATCTGGGTACGCGAGCGTATGCCAATGAAATGCACATCCTTGATCGCTTCAACCAGGACATCTTCATCCAATGCGGTCTTGCGGTAGTCGATATTGCGATAGCCAGCAGCATTCAGTACATCAACAGCGTTTTGGTGCACGCCTTCAAGCAGCAAAAAGCGAATCTTGTCCTTTGGCAGGGAAAGTTGTTGGGTCATTACAGCTCCGGAAAAGGCCAAAAATCAGTGATCGTAGCATACCGGCAAACTTATTAAACCCCTATTAAATCAGGGGTACGCACATAATAAAGCTTGAACACAGGTGACACGAGCAGACTGAGATCAGGAATCAATATCAATTGTAAAAACTGCTAGAATAACCGATTCGGTCGCTTGACCGTTGACTATTTCGCACTGGACATCCGGTGCTATTTTTACAGGTAAATGTTTGATGAATGCACCCGCCAGCCTCCCCTCAGCCCTCTTGGAACAATTGCAGTCCATTGTGGGTGAACAACGCGTCAAGACCGATGAGGACAGCCTCAAGACCTGGGGCGTAGACTGGACCAAGCATTTCGAGCCCAGGCCGTCTGTGATTGTCTTCCCGGCCAGCACCGAGGAAGTGCAGGCTGTCGTTAAGCTGGCCAACGAGCACAGCATTCCGGTGACACCAAGCGGCGGCCGCACCGGACTTTCTGCCGGGGCGGTCGCCGCCAATGGCGAGATCGTCATCAGCCTGGACCGCATGAACAAGGTCTTGTCTTTCCTGCATGCCGATCGTTTGGTGCGCATCCAGGCCGGCGTGGTAACCGAGCAATTGCAGCAATATGCCGAGCAGCAGGGCCTCTACTATCCGGTGGATTTTGCCGCTGCGGGCTCCAGCCAGATGGGCGGCAATATCGGCACCAATGCCGGCGGCATCAAGGTCATCCACTACGGCATGACGCGCGAATGGGTGCTGGGCCTCACTGTCGTCACCGGCAAGGGCGACATCCTTCACCTCAACAAGGGCATGGTCAAGAATGCCACCGGCTACGCCCTGCACCAGTTATTCATCGGCTCGGAAGGCACCCTGGGCATCGTCACCGAAGCGGAAATCAAGCTCACGCGGCAACCGCAGGACCTCAAGGTATTGGTGCTGAGCGTGCCCGACTTTGCCGCGGTCATGCCTATCCTTCACGCGTTCCAGCAGCGCATCGACCTCACCGCATTCGAGTTCTTCAACCAGGTGGCGCTGGAGAAAGTATTGGCGCATGGTCACGCAACACGCCCGTTCGAGACCGAATCTCCGCTCTACGTACTGCTGGAGTTCGAGGGCCGCTTCGAAGCGGTCGTTGATGATGCCATGAACATCTTCGAGCACTGTATGGAGCAAGGCTGGATACTGGATGGCGTCATGAGCCAGTCTCAGGCGCAAGCCGAAGCGCTATGGCACTTGCGTGAAGGCATTTCCGAGACGATTGCCCCATTCACGCCATACAAGAACGACATTTCGGTATTGATTACCCATGTGCCAGCCTTCATTGCCGATATTGATGCGATCGTCGCCGCAAACTACCCGGACTTCGAAATCTGCTGGTTTGGCCATATCGGCGATGGCAACCTGCACCTCAATATCCTCAAGCCTGCCGACCTGACCAAGGATGAATTCTTCGAGAAATGCAAGGTGGTCAACCAGTCCGTCTTTGAAACCGTGCAGAAATACAATGGCTCCATCTCGGCGGAACACGGCGTCGGTATGACCAAAAAGGATTACCTTGGCTACACCCGCGATGCGGTGGAAATCGGCTATATGCGCGAACTCAAGAAGGTATTCGACCCGAATGGGATCATGAATCCAGGCAAGATCTTCGACCTGTAGCACAATCAGCCCCAGCATGGGCTGCATCTGGCATGTAGCGCCGGGTTGCGGCCCAAAACACCAATGCCAGCAGGCTGACCGTCGCGCCCAGGATGCACACGCCTTGCCAGCCCGCATGGACATAGGTCGCGGTCGTGCCGATCGCCCCCAGCCCGCTGCCGACTGCATAGAACAGCATATAAAGGCCGACCAATCGGCTATGCGCTTCCGGACGGGTGCGCAGAATCATGCTTTGGTTGGTGACATGCAGCGCCTGGCCGCCGAGGTCCAGCAGCACAATACCGATGACCAACGCCCACAACGACCATTCCATCAACGACAGCGGCCACCAAGCCAACAGCAGCAGCACCAACGCGGCGGCACTGGTGCGCTGACCAAATCCACGGTCTGCCCATTGCCCGGCACGAGCAGCAGCAAGGGCCCCCGCTACGCCAACCAGCGCGAAAGCACCGATCACGATATGCGAGAAACCGTAAGGCGGCATGCTCAACGGCAGTACTATTGCAGCCCAGAAGATGTTGAAAGCAGCGAACATCAGCAGCGCGAGCATGCCGCGGATTTGCAGCACCCGCTCCTCCCGCAGCAAAACCAGCATTGAGGCAATCAGGCGCGGGTAACTCATGGCATCTGGATTGACCGTAAACCTCGGCAACATCCGCCACAACGGCAGCGCGATTGCCAACATCAACGCCGCAGAACAGAAATACACACCACGCCAGCCGAGCAGGTCGCTAACGCCGCCAGCGAATACGCGGGCCAGCAACAAGCCGATAAATACGCCGCTTTGCGCCGCGCCGACCACGCGCCCTTGCTCATGCGGCGCAGAGGCAGAAGCCGCATAGGCAATCAGTCCCTGCGTCATCGCCGTGCCCAGCAGACCGACGCCAAGCACTCCAACCAGCAGCATCACGGTGGATTGCGCCAGTCCCACTATCCCGAGCATAACGGCCAGTACCATTAGCTGCGTCAGCATCAGGCGGCGGCGGTCCAGGCGGTCACCCAGCGGCACCAGCAGCAGCAAAGCCAGTGCGCATCCCACTTGAGTAGCCATGATAACACCGCCAATAGCCGCATGGCCGATGCCAAAATCCAGGGATAGCGCATCCAGCAGCGGCTGGGCGTAATAGACATTGGCCACGCTCAACCCGCTGGCAGCAGCGAACAGCAGCACCAGGCCGGGAGGCATGTTCGCTTGCGGCTCAACCGCATTGCCATGGTACAACGATGCAGATGCAAAACAGGGAGTTCTCATTATTATCAATCCAGTTTTAAAATAAAACCAATTGAATCATAGGCAATCTAGTTTTAAAATGCAACCAATAACTGCCGAACCTGACCAGAAGGGAACACCATGCCCCGCCGCAACCCAATGCACGATGAAACCTGTCCCGTAGCGCGCTCCGTCGATGTAGTTGGCGATCGATGGTCGCTGCTTATCGTGCGCGATGCTTTCGATGGTATGCACCGTTTCGGCGATTTCCAGCGCAGCCTGGGTGTGGCCCGCAACATCCTGTCCGACCGTTTGCGCCGGTTGGTTGATGCCGGCATCCTGGAAACCCAACCAGCCTCAGATGGCACTGCTTATCAGGAATACGTGCTGACAGCCAAGGGAGAAAGTCTGTTTCCCGTTGTGGTAGCTTTGCGGCAATGGGGGGAACGCCATTTGTTTGCACGCGATGAACATCACTCGTTACTGATTGAGAAGAAAACGAAGAAGCCTGTATCTTTTATGGCCCCACAGGCCAACAATGGCAATCCCCTGACTCCCGGTGAAACAGTGGTCAAGAAGCTGTAACACCAGCCCCATGCCTCATGAAAATGATGCCGCAGACAATTTCAAACCATTGCTGAATTTTTCTGTCTTATTTTTACACGGGCAGGTATAGCAACCCTAACGGGTGATTTTCACGACCAAACGCTTGGATATTCTCAATTGTTGCCCTGAAAACCGTTATTTATGGCTATAAATAGCCCTACTCTGCATAGTAGTTTTTATTGTGAGCCCGTGTACAATTCGGTATATAGTTCGTACTATAAGCAAAGCAAGCATAATAACAACGTAGTCTGTAGTTAGTATGGATTCGAGGAGAAAGTAATGCATGACCAACAGGCACGCATTAAATCGCATATCGAATCTCATCGACATATGGCCGGTGCGTTAATGCCTTTGTTGCATGCGATTCAGGACGATTTAGGCTATATCCCGGAAGAGTGCTACAACCTAGTTGCCAAGGCGCTCAACCTTTCTATCGCAGAAGTGCACGGCGTGGTGACATTTTATCACCACTTCCGTACCAAGCCGCCAGGGCGCCATGTCCTGCAGGTATGCCGTGCGGAATCCTGCCAGGCCATGGGTTGCACCGCGCTGGAAACCCATGTGAAGTCCGCCCTGGGTATCGACTACCACGAAACCACCAGCGACGGCACCATTACCTTGGAGCCGGTCTACTGCCTTGGCAACTGTGCCTGTTCCCCCGCCATCATGTTGGATGACCAGGTCTACGGACGCGTCAGCCCGCAGCAAGTCGAGCACCTGCTGGCCAGTGCCAGGGAGGTGTCATGAACACTGTATACATCCCTCGCGACTCAAGCGCGCTCTCGCTGGGCGCCAACCAGGTTGCCGCAGCCATCGCCAAGAAAGCGGCAGCGCGCCACTTGCCGATCCAGATTGCGCGCAATGGCTCTCGCGGCATGTTCTGGCTGGAGCCACTGGTCGAGGTTGCCACCCCGCATGGACGTATGGCCTATGGCCCCGTCACACCTGAGCAGGTGAGCTCCCTGTTTGACGCTGGTTTTCTTGATGGTGGGGATCATGCCCTCTGTCTTGGGTTGACAGACGAACTGCCTTGGATGAAACACCAGGAGCGCCTGACGTTCGCCCGCGTTGGCATCACCGACCCGGTTTCATTGCAGGACTATATTGCCCACGACGGCTACAAGGGGCTGCGCAATGCCATCGCCATGGCGCCGCAGGATATCGTGCAGCAAGTCACCGACTCCGGGTTGCGCGGACGCGGCGGCGCGGCCTTCCCGACCGGCATCAAGTGGAAGACCGTGCTCGAGGCGACTGCAGAACAAAAATATATTGTCTGCAATGCAGATGAAGGCGACTCCGGCACTTTCTCTGACCGCATGATCATGGAAGGCGATCCCTTTGTCCTGATCGAGGGCATGACGATTGCCGGTATCGCAGTTGGCGCCACGCAGGGATATATCTATGTGCGTTCGGAATATCCGCACTCCATTGCCGCACTCAACCTCGCCATCAAGAGCGCTTATGAAGCAGGCTACCTTGGCCGGGGAATACTGGGCAGCCAACTTGATTTTTACCTGGAAGTCAGGCGTGCCGCGGGCGCCTATGTCTGCGGTGAAGAAACCGCCCTGCTGGAAAGCCTCGAAGGCAAGCGTGGCCTGGTCAGGTTCAAGCCGCCACTGCCGGCAATCTCAGGGCTGTTCGGCAAGCCGACCGTCATCAACAACGTTATCTCGCTCGCCACCGTACCCATCATCCTGGACAAGGGCAGTGCCTATTACCGCGATTACGGCATGGGCCGCTCGCGCGGCACCCTGCCTATTCAATTGGCTGGCAATATCAAGCACGGTGGCCTGGTAGAAAAAGCGTTCGGCATTACCCTGCGCGAACTGTTATACGACTATGGCGGCGGCTCAGCCACAGGCAGGCCGATCAAGGCAGTGCAGGTGGGCGGTCCGCTCGGCGCTTATTTGCCCGAGTCGCAATTCGACACGCCACTTGATTACGAGGAATTCAGCAAACTGTGGGCAGTGCTTGGCCACGGCGGCATCGTCGCCTTTGACGACACCGTGGACATGGCGCATATGGCGCGTTATGCCTTCGAGTTCTGCGCCATCGAATCGTGCGGCAAATGCACGCCCTGCCGCATAGGTTCCACGCGCGGCGTGGAAGTCATGGACAAGATTATCGCAGGCACAGAGCATGCGCAAAGTGTCGCGCTGGTGCGCGACCTCAGCGACACCATGCTCAACGGGTCGCTCTGTGCGCTGGGCGGCATGACGCCCTACCCGGTGTTGAGCGCGCTCAACCATTTTCCCGAGGATTTCGGTTTACTCAAGAAAGAACAGGCAGCATGAATTAGCAGCAATTGAAAACCGGCAGGACACCTGCATAGCGCTCATATAAAAATGCAGGGTCCTGCCTCAAGGAAGCAAGAGGAGAAAGTGATGGACAAGCAAGCAGACTACGGCACCCCAGCGAGCCGCGTAACTGATAGGCAAGTCACGCTGGAAATTGACGGTAAAAGCATCACCGTTGCCGCAGGCACATCGATCATGCATGCCGCTGTCGAGGCCGGTATCAGCATCCCCAAACTGTGCGCCACCGACAGCCTGGAGCCTTTCGGTTCCTGCCGCCTCTGCCTGGTGGAGGTTGAAGGCAGGCGCGGTTATCCCGCCTCTTGCACCACGCCGGTCGATGAGGGGCTCAAGGTGCATACGCAAACCCCCAAGCTGGCCGATATACGCCGCGGCGTGATGGAGCTTTATATCTCCGACCACCCGCTGGACTGCCTCACCTGCTCAGCCAATGGCGATTGCGAACTACAGGACATGGCGGGCGCCGTAGGCCTGCGCGAGGTACGCTACGGCTATGACGGCAGCAACCACCTGGATGCAGAAAAAGATGTCTCCAACCCCTATTTCCAGTTCGATGCCTCCAAGTGCATCGTCTGCTCACGCTGCGTGCGTGCCTGCGAGGAAACCCAGGGCACGTTTGCGCTCACCATTTCCGGGCGCGGCTTTGATTCAAAGGTAGCTGCCGGCAACTTCGACAACTTCCTTGAGTCGGAATGCGTGTCATGCGGTGCCTGCGTTGCCGCCTGCCCTACCGCAACCCTCATGGAAAAAACCGTCATAGATCATGGCCAGCCCGAGCACAGCGTCATCACCACCTGCGCCTATTGCGGTGTGGGCTGCTCGTTCCGCGCCGAAATGAAGGGCGAACAGGTGGTGCGCATGGTGCCGGACAAGAATGGCGGCGCCAACCACGGCCACTCCTGCGTCAAGGGGCGTTTTGCCTGGGGCTATGCCACCCACAGGGACCGCATCACCACCCCCATGATCCGCAAGAGCATCAAGGACCCCTGGCAGGAAGTCTCCTGGGAGGAGGCCATCAGCTACGCCGCCAGCGAGCTCAAGCGCATCCAGGCCAAGCACGGCCGCAACTCCATCGGCGCCATCACTTCATCGCGCTGCACCAACGAGGAAACGTATCTGGTACAGAAACTGGTACGCGCTGCTTTCGGCAACAACAATGTGGATACCTGCGCCCGCGTCTGCCACTCGCCCACCGGCTACGGCCTCAAGCAGACCCTGGGCGAATCCGCGGGCACCCAGACCTTTGACTCGGTGATGAAGTCGGACGTTATCATGGTCATAGGCGCCAATCCCACTGACGGCCACCCGGTATTCGGCTCGCAGATGAAGCGCCGTCTGCGTGAAGGCGCCAAGCTGATTATCGCCGACCCCAGGGAAATCGACCTGGTATCCGGCCCGCACGTCCAGGCCGATTACCACCTCAAGCTGCGCCCAGGCACCAACGTGGCGCTGATTACCGCCATGGCGCACGTAGTCGTTACGGAAGGCCTGGTGGACGAGGAGTTTGTCCGCAGCCGCTGCGAGTGGGATTCCTTTGAATACTGGAGCGAATTTGTCGCTCAGCCCGAGCATTCACCGGAAGCAATGCAAGCAGCCACCGGCGTGCCTGCGGCCGATGTGCGTGCGGCAGCCCGCCTGTTTGCCACCGACGGCAATGCCGCCATCTACTACGGCCTGGGCGTCACCGAGCACAGCCAGGGCTCCACCATGGTCATGGGCATCGCCAACCTCGCCATGGCCACCGGCAACATAGGCCGCGAAGGCGTGGGCGTAAACCCACTGCGCGGACAGAACAACGTTCAAGGCTCATGCGACATGGGTTCCTTCCCGCATGAATTCCCCGGCTACCGACACGTATCGGACGATGCCACCCGCGCCTTGTTCGAAGCTGCCTGGGGCAGGCCGTTGGACAACGAGCCGGGACTGCGCATCCCCAATATGCTGGACTTTGCGATCGACGGCAGCTTCAAGGCGCTGTACTGCGAAGGCGAGGATATTGCACAATCCGACCCCAACACGCAGCATGTCACCCATGCGCTGTCGTCCATGGAGTGCGTGATCGTGCAGGACTTGTTCCTCAACGAAACCGCGATGTATGCGCATGTATTCTTGCCCGGATGCTCCTTCCTGGAGAAAAGCGGCACCTTCACCAATGCCGAGCGCCGCATTTCGCCGGTAAGGCGCGTGATGACCCCCAAGAACGGCTACGAGGACTGGCAGGTGACCGCCATGCTGTCCGAGGCGCTGGGCTACCCCATGCCTTACCGGCATGCCTCCGAGATCATGGACGAGATCGCCCGCCTCACACCGACCTTCCATGGCGTCAGCTTCAAGCGCCTGGAAGAACTGGGCAGCATACAGTGGCCATGCAACGAACAGCATCCCACCGGCACCCCGATCATGCATGTGGACGAGTTCGTGCGCGGCAAGGGCCGATTCATGGTCACCGAATACGTGCCCACCTCGGAAAAAGTCAACGCCAAGTACCCGCTCATCCTCACCACCGGGCGTATACTGTCGCAATACAACGTTGGCGCGCAGACACGGCGAACTGATAACGTGGCATGGCATCCGGAAGACCAGGTGGAAATCCATCCGCACGATGCCGAGGACCGGGGTATACAGGACGGAGACTGGGTAGGCATCACCAGCCGCGCAGGCAATACGGTGCAGCGTGCCAGGATATCGGAACGCGTGCAGCCTGGCGTAATCTACACCACCTTCCACCATCCGGAGTCCGGCGCCAACGTGATTACCACCGACAACTCGGACTGGGCAACCAACTGCCCTGAATTCAAGGTGACTGCGGTTGAGGTCACCCGGGTAACGCAGCTTTCCGAATGGCAGCGCAACTACCAGGAATTCAGCGACGAGCAGATTGCCCTGGCCCAACAGCGGGATGAAGCCCGCGTGGAATAGCGATGAAGCAGACGGAATTCTTGATAGAAAGCGAGGCCACTGACAGTGCGATCACCGCCCTCAAGTATGAGGACGGGCAATTGCGCGAGGTTGAGGACAGGGTAGCAGAGGAAGTCCCGGTTGCCATGATCTACAACGGCATTTCACATGCCGTCATGCTGGCAACCCCCGACGACCTGGCCGACTTCGCATTGGGATTCTCACTGTGCGAAGGCATACTCTCCAGCGCCAGGGATCTGTATGACATGGAAATCGTGCACAGGGTCAACGGCATAGAGCTGCAGATGGAGATCGCCTCCGAAAATTTCCTGCACTTGAAGGAACGCCGACGCAGCATGGCCGGCCGTACCGGTTGCGGCCTCTGCGGCTCGGAAAGCCTGGACCAGGCCATCCGCATTCCCAACCGCATACAGGCGCATGATATCCACTTCGACGCCGAGGCCATCTACCTGGCCCAGCGCAACATGCAGACATTGCAGGCATTACAAGGCCGCACTGGCGCTACACATGCCTGCGCCTGGGTCAACCCGGAAGGCGAAGTACTCATGGTACGTGAAGATGTCGGGCGCCATAATGCACTGGACAAGCTGATAGGCGCGCGTGCGCGGCAACAGCAGCAAACAGCAGGGTTTGTGCTGACATCCAGCCGGGCCAGCTATGAAATGGTGCAAAAAGCCGCCAGCGCCGATATTCCCATGCTGGTCGCAATCTCTGCCCCCACCGGGCTGGCGATCCGCATGGCGCAAGGCTGCGGTGTTACCTTGGTGGGCTTTGCACGCAAACAGCAACATGTGGTTTACAGTTGTCCAGAACGCCTATTGCACAAGGAATTGGCATGAACATAGAACACCTGGTGAAGATGGCCAACCAGATCGGCGACTTCTTCCGCTCCTATCCTGACCATGAGCAGGCCAAGAAAGATATCGCCAGCCACCTCACACGTTTCTGGGCACCGCAAATGCGCCAGCAGATTCTCGACTACGTTGCCGAAACGCCTGATACCGGACTACATCCGCTGGTATTGAGCGCAATCAGGGAGTATGTGAAAGTAAAGTCGGCAAAGAGTGAAGCTTAAGGGCGGCTAACAAAACTCTCCTGGCGTTTTTGCTCTGCCTTGTCGTACCACCGGTTTTGCCTTCAAGCGTAGAACAAGGCGACCCAACGCGGTTATGCGCTTGAAGGCAAAACCGCATCACTCCTTCCAGCCTCCTCCCAATACCTTGTACAAGCTGAACTGATTGGCGGCATCCGCCAGTTGCAGGCTGATCAGGTTTTGCTGGGCAATATACATGGTGCGCTGGGAGTCCAGCACTGTCAGGTAGCTGTCCACCCCGTTCCTGAAGCGGGCATCGGATAACTCAAACGCCTCGGTCGAGGCTTGCAGCAGCGATTGCTGCGCCTCTATCTGCTCCCCCAGGTTTTGCCTCACCGCCAGCACATCTGCCACTTCACGGAAGGCAATCTGTATTGATTGCTCGTATTGCGCAAGCAGGATATCGCGGTCGATCTTAGCCACCTCAAGGTTGGCTCGGTTACGCCCGGCGTTGAAGATAGGTACATTGATGGAAGGCGCAAATGACCAGACGCGCGACCCTGGGCCGAACAGGCCGGAAAGCTCGGTGCTGGCGCTGCCAAAACTGGAAGTCAGGCTGACGAGGGGAAAGAAAGCGGCACGTGCCGCGCCTATATTGGCATTGGCCGCCTGCAAGGCATGTTCGGCCTGCAACACGTCGGGACGCTGCTGCAGGACTTCCGAGTTGAGATTGGCAGGCACCTGGTAGCGGCTTACCGGCTGGTCATGGCTGCCCGCCAGGGGCAACAGCTCATCGGCCACCGGCTTGCCCGCCAGCAGGTCCAATGCGTTCCTGTCCAGCGTCACCTGACTTTTATAGGTGGCCACGTCCACACGTGCGCTATCCACGCTGGTCTGGATCTGGCGCAAGGCCAGTGCTGAACTCACGCCCAGTTCAAAGCTGCGTTTGCTCAGTTCATACGTCTGCTGCTGGCTTTGCAGGGTTTCCTGCGCCACTTTGAGCCTGGCCTGGTCGGCGGCCAGCGTGGCCCAGGCGGTTGCCACCTCGGCCACCAGCGAAATCTGCGTGCTGCGACGCGCCTCCTCAGTAGCGAAGAAGGTTTGCAGCGCCTGCTCGTTCAGGCTGCGTATGCGGCCAAACACGTCAAGCTCATAAGCGCTGAAACCCACCGTGGCACGATAACTGTGTGAAACGCCGGCAGCCTGCTGGCTTACGCCTACCGCTGCCACATTACCGCTGGTCTGCTGGGCAGTACTGCTCATGATGGCGTTGATTGTGGGAAACAGGTTGGAGCGCTGCACCTGGTATTGAGCACGGGCGCGTTCAATGTTGAGGGCGGCCACCCGCAGGTCGCGGTTATTATCCAGGGTTTGGGCAATCAGTTGCTGCAGGCGCGTATCTAGGAAGAACTCGTGCCAACCTATCTCGGCAAGCGGATAGTCCTCTATCCCCTGCGCCAAGCCCTGCCAATTTTGCGCCACTGGGGAAGCGGGACGCTGATAGCCGGGCATCAGGCTGCAAGCGGACAATGCCGAACCCAGCCATAGCATGCACAGGATGGTTCGGGCCGCAGGCCATTTCATCTGTTTCATGGCTGCGACTCCTGCTTTGCTGGCTGGAGATCATGCCGATATGGAAACCAGCTGCGTATCATGACGAAAAACACCGGCACAAAGAAAATGCCCAGGAAGGTTGCAGTCAGCATGCCGCCCAATACGCCGGTGCCTATGGCCTGGCGTCCCGCAGCGCCAGCACCGGTGCTGAATGCCAAAGGCAACACACCGAACACGAAGGCGAGCGAAGTCATGATGATGGGGCGCAAACGCAACCTGACTGCCTGCAAAGTAGCTTCCAACAGCGGCAAGCCTTGCTCCTGCATATGCTTGGCGAACTCGACGATCAGTATGGCGTTCTTGGCGGCAAGCCCTACCGTGGTCAGCAAGCCCACCTGGAAATAAACATCGCCAGACAAGCCGCGCAGGCTGGTCGTCAATACCGCGCCAATAACGCCCAGCGGCACCACCAGAATCACCGAGAACGGCACTGCCCAGCTTTCATAGAGCGCCGCCAGGCACAGGAAGACGAATACGATGGATACCGCATACAGCAGCGGCGCCTGGGCGCCCGAGAGACGTTCCTGGTAGGATTGCCCGCTCCATTCCAGGCCTATGCCCTCGGGCAATTGCCCGACGATGGCTTCCGCTATATCCATGGCAGTACCGGAGCTGACGCCCGGGGCCGGCTCGCCGGAAATCTCGATCGACGGCATGCCATTGTAACGTTCCAGCAGTGGCGAACCGTAATCCCAGCGGCTGCTGGAGAAAGAGGAAAACGGCACCATCTCGCCATTGGCATTGCGCACAAACCAGCGATTGATGTCTTCCGGCAGCATGCGGTAAGGTGCATCGCCCTGCATGTAGACGCGCTTGATACGGCCCTTGTCGAGAAAGTCGTTCACATAGGTGCCGCCCATGGCTACCGAAAGGGTCTGGTTGATGTCGCTGGCGGCAAGGTTGTAGGGACCGGTCTTTTCATCATCGATATCAATGCGGAAGATAGGCGTATCGCTCAGACCGATGGCCCGTACCTTGGTTAGGCGCGGATCGGCCGAGGCCAGCGCGAGGAACTGATCCCTGGCCTCGACCAGTGCATCATGGCCCAGCCCGCCAAGGTCCTTGATGCGCAGGTTGAAGCCGGTGCTCTGTCCCAGCCCGTTGACAGTGGGCGGCTGGGTGACAAATACCTTGGCGTCGCGAATCTGGGCAAAGGCACGAGTCGCCTGGCGCGCAATCGCCGCGGCAGACTGGTCCGGGCCAGTACGCTCCGACCAGTCGCGCAGGCGGATGAAGACCCGTCCCGAGTTCTGGCTGGTGCCTCCGCCCTGCCCGAGCCCTGAAAGGGTGACGAACTGCGACACAACGTCGTTACGTGACAGCAGGTATTGTTCCACCTGTCCCATCACCTCCTGCATGCGCGCATCGGTAGCGCCGGTCGGCAACTCTACCTGCGCCTGCAATATGCCCTGATCTTCATCAGGCAGGAAAGAAGTGGGCAGCCGCGCGAACAGCCATACCAGCAGCGCGGCGACCAACACGTATATCACCATCGCCAGGGCCTTCCTCCGCAGCAAGCCGCTGACCGATCGCTGATAACCACCGGCAGCGCGCTGGAAGCTACGGTTGAACCAGTCAAAAAAACCTTGCAGCCATTTGCCATGCCTAGCGCCATGGCTTTCCGGCTTGAGCAGCGTGGCGCACAACGCCGGAGTCAGGGTCAGCGCAACGACCACGGACAACAGCATGGACGAAACAATGGTGATGGAGAACTGCCGGTAAATCACGCCGGTCGAGCCACCAAAAAACGCCATCGGCACAAACACCGCAGACAGAACCAGGGCAATGCCTACCAATGCGCCGGTGATCTCCCCCATGGATTTGCGCGTTGCCTCGCGCGGGCTGAGGCCTTCCTCGCTCATCACCCGCTCAACGTTTTCCACTACCACGATCGCGTCGTCCACCAGCAGGCCTATGGCGAGCACCAGGCCGAACATGGTCAGGGTATTGATGGAAAATCCGAACACGGCCAGCACGCCGAATGTTCCCAGCAATACCACGGGCACCGCAATGGCGGGGATCAGGGTGGCGCGCCAGCTCTGCAGGAAGACATACATGATGAGCACGACAAGTAGCACAGCTTCTATCATGGTCTTGACCACTTCGCGGATGGAAACCCGCACAAAGGGCGTGGTGTCGTTAGGCACCTCGACGCTGAGCTGCATGTCCTGCGGGAAATAGGGCTTGATTTCCTCCAGCTTCTGCATCACGGCCTTGGCAGTATCGAGCGCATTGGCGCCTGATGCCAGCCGGATGCCCATGCCTGCGGAAGTGCGGCCGTTGTAATTGGTGGTCGGCGAATAGCTTTCCGCGCCCAGCTCCACCCGGGCAACATCGCGCAGGCGCACAACGGCGCCGTCGGTGGTGGACCTGACCACGATATTTTCGAACTGTGCCACGCTCTCCAGGCGGGTGCGGGTCGTAATCGTGGCATTTAGCTGCTGGCCTTCGACAATCGGCAGGGCACCAATCTGGCCCGACGACACATCCGCATTCTGCGCCTGGATCGCCGCATCGATGTCAGAAGGCATGAGGCCATAATTCTGCAGCTTGGCCGGATCCAGCCAGACACGCATGGCATAGCCCGAGCCCAGGGTCTGCACATCGCCCACGCCATCCACCCGGCTGATTTGGTCTACCACCGTGCTGGTGATGTAATCGCCGATATCCACCGACTTTACCTCCGGATTGTCGGAGATAAAGGAAATCACCATGAAGAAATCGATGCTGGACTTGTTGGCAGTCACGCCCAGGCTCTGCACGATTTGCGGCAAGCGCGGCATAGCCTGCTGCAGCTTGTTCTGCACTTGCATTTGCGCCACGTCGGGATCGGCGCCGGCGTCAAACGTGAGCGAGATGCGCGCAGTGCCTGCCGAGGTGCTGTTGGAGGAAATATAAATGAGGTTGTCCAGCCCCTTCATGTACTGCTCGATTACCTGCGTCACCGAGTTTTCCACGGTCTGCGCGGAGGCGCCGGTATAGTTGGCATAGATCGAGATGCGCGGGGGCGCGATATCCGGATACTGCTCAAGCGCCAGGCGATTGATGGCGCCTATGCCGGCCAGCATGATGACGATGGCGATGACCCAGGCAAAGATGGGACGGTCGATGAAAAAGCCTGCCATGCGCCGCCTATTTCCCGCCGCTTGCTACAGGGGCGGATACCGTATCCTGCCAAGGCACAGGACGCACACTGTCACCTACTCTCACCTTCTGCAGGCCGTCGACAATCACGCGCTCCCCTTCCGCCAGCCCTTCATTCACCAGCCAGTTCTGGCCTACGGTGCGGCTTAAGGCGATGGTCTTGATCTGCACCTGGTCATTGCCGTCCACAACCAGCACCGTGGCTTCACCACGGGTATTGCGGCTGACGCCGCGCTGCGGCACCAGGATGGCGTCCTCATCCACGCCCTCGTCCAACAAGGCATGCACATACATACCTGGCATCAGCAGGCCATCGGGGTTGGGAACCACGGCGCGCAAGGTCACGGCGCCGGTCGTCGGGTTGACGCTGACCCCGTGCACCTTGAGGCGGCCCGGGTGAGGATAATGCTGGCCATTTTCCAGCACCACGCGGATCGGGGTTTCCATATTGTTGATGCGCTTGATGTTGCCCTGCGCCAGTTCATGCTTGAGCCGCAGTAGCTCGCTGCTGGGCTGCACCACATCGACATAGATAGGGTCCAGCTGCTGCACGCGGGTCAGCGCGGTTTCCTGGTTGGCGGTCACCAGCGCGCCCGGGGTGACGGCAGAGGCAGCGGTCAATCCGGAAATGGGGGCGGTGATGCGGGTAAAGCCCAGGTTGATGCGTGCAGTGTCCAGCGCCGCCTTTGCCAACGCCAGGTCGGCTTCCGCCTGCTTGAACAGCGCCTGGTTGTCATCGTTATCCTGGCGGCTCACGGCATTGATCTTGGCCAATTCGGCATAGCGCTCCGCCTTGAGACGTACCGACACCAAGTTGGCCTCCGCCTTTTGCACCGAGGCAGCGGCACTGTCATACACAGCCTGGAATGGCGCGGGCTCTATCTGGTACAACAGGTCGCCCGCTTTGACCACCGCACCCTCGACAAATGCACGCTGCTTGATAATACCGCCGACCTGCGGCCTGATCTCCGACACCAGGTAGGCAGTGGTTCGCCCGGGCAGGTCTGTGCTGATGACCTGTGAGGTCTTGCTGACTGTGAAGACTGCGACTTCCATCCGCTCCTTGGCCTTTTCCGGCGCGGAAGTCTGGCTACAGCCTAGCGCAAGGCTAATAGCCCCCAACATGAAAAACCTGCCTAACATACTGTCCCTTGCTCTCCTGGCTGAATTATCCCGCCAGTTATTATAATTTTTTATTGCCAATAAAAAATAAATACCCAGGGGGTTTAAAAATCCCCTGGGTATTTACCTTAGAACATTACGCCTTGCCGGCGTGTTTGGCTTTTACTTTGGATTCAAACTCTGCCCACTTTTGCTTCTGCTCCGGCGTCAACACCTGGTAGACCTCATGCATGGTATTGGTACGCAGCACAATCAGGTCCGCCTGTATCTTGGCCTGCTCGCCTGCGAGTTGCTGCACGCTTTTTTCGTCATAGCTCTCGCTGCCGGAAGCGGCTGCCAGCGCCTTGTGGGAATCATGGATAGCCTGGCGCTTCTCGGCAAACACAGGCTTCTGTTTTTCCACGATCTGTTTCACTTGCGCCTGCTGCTCGCTACTCAGGTTGAGCGGGCGCAGTTTGTGGGCAAGAAACCTGCCCTCGGAGAACCCGTGCCGCCCATCAAATGAGGCGTGCTTTTTATCCTTGTCGCATTTCTTGTCGCCAGAGTCCGCATAACTGGTCGCTATATTCAGCGCCAGCAGGGAAGAGGCCAGAATGGCGGAAGATACCAATAATTTACGTGCCTTGAACATTTTGATGCTCCTTATAGAGTAACCTTAAAATGGCGAACACATCTGATTGTGCTGCCTGAATGTTACGAGTCCTATTCTCGTCCGTTGTTTGTATGCTTGCGTCTGGTCGGTGTAATACTTGGTAAAAGTTTGTAATATGCGATTTTTGCAGTGCTTTCATGCGACAAAATTACCACCTGTTATTTTTTAGAAGGGCAACATACCGTGCTACGTGTACTGCTCATTGACGACGATGTCGAGCTTTGTCAGATGATGGAAGAGTATCTGGGCGCCGAGGATTTCACCCTGACAACGGCTCATGACGGCGAACAGGGTGCACGTATGGCATTGTCAGGCGATTTTGACCTCGTGGTGCTCGATGTCATGATGCCGCGCTTCAATGGCTTTGACACCTTGCGCCTGATTCGCGCCAGCAGCCAGATTCCGGTCATCATGCTTACCGCCAAGGGAGATGAGATTGACCGCATCGTCGGGCTGGAGCTGGGCGCCGACGATTACCTGTCCAAGCCATTCAACCCGCGGGAACTCGTTGCGCGCCTGCGGGCCATCCAGCGCCGTGTCGTTATCCGCGACGAAACCCTGCAAAACCAGCACACCCCTAATATCACGCGCGTAGGCAAGATCGCGATTTACCCGTCCGAGCGCATTATTGAGTGGAAAGGCGAATCACTGGACATCACCACCAGCGAATACGCCCTGCTGGAAGTGCTTGCGCGCAATGCGGGGCGCGTAGTGAGCAAGGCAGACCTCTTCGCCCAAGCGCTAGGACGGCCAGAAACCCGCTATGACCGCAGCATTGACGTGCATGTCAGCAACCTGCGCCAGAAACTGGGACTTCTTGAGGACGGCCGCTCCCCGATCCAGACCGTGCGCGGTGTGGGCTACCAGTTTATTGCTGGCTGATCATTTCAGGAACTCCATATGGGCAAGCTGTTCTGGAAAATATTTCTAGGTTTCTCCCTTACCCTGCTTGTCAGTGTCGCAGGCGTGGGCGGTGCCATTTACCTGAATGAAAGGTCTGCCACCGGGGAGGAAGGCTTCCTGCGCGATCGCAGGGCTGACTTCGTTGTCGGCATTGCTGCCAATGCATTGCAATATGGCGGTGAGGCCGGGGCCAAGGCACTGTTTGAAACATGGCCTGGGCAGAGAACCCCGACTGTCCTGGTAATTGATCAGCATAATCAGGATATTCTGGGCCGCACTGTCAAGCCTGACACCTTGCGCCAGGCCATCGAGGCGCTAGAGCACATACCGCCTATCCCTAGTGTGCGTCGCGTCCAGGCCAGCAATGGCAACGAATACACCCTTTTCGTTCCGGCCACCAGCGCAGATTCTGCCGGCCCTCCCCGCTACAACCTGCAGTTGCAGATATTCATTGCCCTGCTCGCCAGCCTGCTCTTCAGTGCAGGGTTCGCAGTCTATTTGAGCCGTCCGATCAAACTGTTGAGAAAAGCCAGTCGCAAACTTGCTGAGGGCGACTTGAGCACACGCGTTAGCCCGGAATTGAATCGCCGCAATGACGAGCTGACCGAGCTGGGTGAGGATTTTGATTACATGGCGACCCGCCTGCAGACCCTGCTCGACGCCCAGCGCCTGCTCCTGCATGACGTATCCCATGAGCTGCGTTCCCCGGTCGCCCGCATGCGCCTGGCAGTCGGTCTGGCACAACAGCAGCCTGACAAGCTGGCCTCGGCGCTCAGTCGAATCGAACGCGAAACTGAAAGGCTGGATGAACTCCTGGGACAGATGCTCACGCTTTCGCGCCTGGAATCCGGCATTGGTAGCGAAGGCAGCGAAAATCTCAACCTGAACGACCTGCTGGCCACCATTGTCCAGGATGCCAATTTCGAAGCCCAATCCATGGGTAGCAGCATTCAGTTCCACGCCCCGCAGGAAATCATGCTGCAAGGTCATTATGAGCTGCTCAGGCGGGCATTCGAGAACATCATTCGCAATGCGCTCAAATACAACAAGGCAGGCGAGACGATAGAAGTTTCAATCAAAAAAGACGACAAATCGCTGATAGTGGAAGTCCGCGACCATGGCCCGGGTTTGCCTGAAGCCGAGATTGCGAATGTGTTCCAGCCGTTTTATCGCGTCGCTGGCACAGACAAACCGGGCAGCATGGGATACGGCCTTGGGCTGGCGATTGCCAAGCGAGCTATTGAACGCCACCAGGGCAGCATAGAGCTCAGCAACTGCAGCGACGGCGGCTTGTGCGTACGCTGCCTGTTTCCTGCCAGTACCTGAACAATTGGGCCTCATCTCTAGCGGCAGCCTTTAAGAGCCTTTTCAAAGTCTTTTCATAGGGCACGTTGCCCCGGCAGGGTAGTCGAAGCAAGGCGCAAACCGCAGGCAGGCTTATTGCCCGGCGAGGATTTGCAACGCAGCAGCGGCTGCACTGCCGGGGCAACCCGAAGGGCATGGCTTCAAAACGCGCCCGCTCTGCGTTGCAGTCCTTGGCAAGGCAATGAGCATTACCTGCAGACTGCGCCTTGACCGGACACGTTTTGATAGCCATGCGTACCCTATGAAAAGACTTTGAACAGGCTCTAAGCCATACGCAAGTGTATGAAACTCAGCAAGCCCAGCACCAGCAAAAACAGGAACAGGCTGGTGCAGCGCCAGAACAGCAGAGGATCGCGCTCAAGCCAGGGGATATGGTTGCGCGTCTCCCGGCGCGGATGACGCAAGGCATGGATAAACTCGGATAAAGCCTCATAACGCTTGTCTGGCAATGGATGTACCGCTTTTCGCAACACAGCGTCCAGCCAGCCTGGCACCAGGACTCCCTCGTTATCCAGGGAGCGATAACGCAGGTTTTGCAACGCAGCGCGGCTCCTGACCCTCACCAGCTGGGTCCCATAGGGCAAATGCCCGCTCACCATCTGGTAAGCGATCACGCCAAGGGAAAATACTTCAGAACGCAGCGAAGCCGGCTCACCCAGCAGGCACTCGGGTGCCGCATATTGCATGGTGCCCGGCCAACCTTCCGCAGACAAGGAATCCGCCAGTCCGGCCACTTGCGTCGAAGCAAGATCAATCAGCTTGATGCTGCCATGCTGGTCTATCATGAGGTTTTCAGGCCGTAGATCCTGATACAGCATTTCCAGGTGATGGAAGGCCTGCAAAGCCTTGGCGGTTTGCTCCACGATGCTGCGCACTTGCTCCAAGCTAGGATTGGGATGATCGCGCATCCATTGCGCCAGTGTCTGCCCTTCAATGAACTCAAGCGCGACATAAAGATAGGCTCGCTTGCGTGTCAAGCAAGTAGATCGCACCACATGCGGATGATGCAGACGGCGCGCCACCCAGTCCTCAAGTACAAAGCGATCCAGATAATCACTGTCCGCGCTCATATCCACAGACGGGGTCTTGATGACGACCTGTTCTCCGCTTTCCTGATCGCTTGCAAGGTAGAGATGGCTACGGCTACTGCGATGCAGGTCGCGCAATATCTTGTAGCCATCAAACAGCATGCCTGCCTCCAGCATTGGTGGCAATGGCAGCTCAATGCGCTGCTGCTGGATTTCTCCAATACCCTGCTCCGGCAGTTGCTCTATACGCACGATCTGCAGGGTCTGGTTATCCCGGCTGCCGCGACGCCCGGCTTCCTCAACGATACGCTGCGCCGCCAGATTGAGGTCGTCAGCATGTTCCCGCAGCATGCGGCCCACAAATACGCCATCCATATGCTCGTGAACACCGTCCGAGCTCAGCAGCAAGCACTCCCCTACCTCCAGGCCCCAGGACTGGTAATCGATCTCCAATTGTGGCGCCATGCCCAAGGCGCGCCCGAGGTAACTCTCCCCGCCGCCCACAGAAACCCGATGGTCGGTCGTCAGTTGCTCAAGCGCCGTACCGTGCAGGCGGTACACCCGGGTATCGCCGACGTGCAGCAGGTGCGCGCGCGTGGATTTGATGACCAGGGCACTAAAGGTACAAACGTAGCCCTTGTCTCGCTCAAAGCGGTATTGGCTACGCTGGCTCTGGGCATATAGCCAGGAGTTGGTTGCCAGCAAAACGGTTTGTGCCGAGCGGCTCACGCTCCAGGCATCGGAAGTGCAATAGTAGTCATCCAGAAAGCTGCGTACCGCCATGGCACTCGCTTCCTGGCTGACCATGCTGCTGCTGATGCCATCCGCAATGGCCACTACGGCACCCTTGCGGCTGAGCAGCGGCTCTGCGGGGACGATGGCTGCATGAAAATCCTGATTGACTGGCTTGGCTCCGCAAGCAGAATATTGCCCCAGCGCGATTTCCAGCCTTGCGCCCATGCCTGGCAGCTCCTTCGGTAGATTAACGCACGCTGCGCTTGGCGGCGGTGCGTATATGGGTGGCATACAGTGTCAGGCCGGTAAACGCCAGGCCGCCCACCAGGTTGCCCAGCACCACCGGCAATTCGTTCCAGATAATGTAATCCATGATGGAAAAATCACCCCCCATCAACATGGCGGAGGGAAACAGGAACATATTAACAATGGAGTGCTCGAACGTCATACCGAAGAACACCATGATCGGCATCCACATCGCCACCACCTTGCCGGTCACGCTGGTGGAAATCATGGCGCCGACCACGCCGGTGGACACCATCCAGTTGCACAACATCCCGCGCACAAACACCGTCAGCATGCCTGCCGCGCCGTACTGGGCATAGCCAAGCGTACGCTTCTCGCCAATTCCCGCAATGATGCTACCCACCTTGTCAGGCTCTGTCGAAAAGCCAAAAGTAAAGACGATCGCCATCAATAGTGCCACGGTAAACGCCCCGAGGAAGTTGCCGGCGAACACCAATCCCCAGTTGCGCAACACGCCCTTCAATGTCACGCCGGGACGCTTGTCGATCAAGGCCAGCGGAGTCAGCACAAATACGCCGGTCAAAAGATCAAAGCCCAACAGGTATAGCATGCAAAAACCGACAGGGAACAGGATTGCGCCGATGATCGGATAACCGGTTTGTACCGTGACCGTCACGGCGAATACTGCTGCGAGCGCCAGGATGGCACCTGCCATATAAGCGCGAATCACTGTATCCCGGGTGGACATCAGCACCTTGGACTCGCCGGCATCCACCATTTTTGTGACGAATTCCGAGGGTAAAAGATAAGCCATAACAGCTCCTATATTGAGTAAGTAAATGAACAAAAAAAAGCCCACCCCCGGCTACCCGTTTACGGGAGCCAGGGATGGACTTCGTTATCCAGAATATGTCTGCCAAATGCGTCGTTGCTATTGGCCTTGATTTTCAAGCAACAAGTACGCCAGAAAGCAAAAACCCGCATCCAGGCTTCAATTCATTGCAATAGGCAACCTTCTTCCGGCCGCATCTCGCTCAAAATTAGTGCCAATCCCTGAAGGCAACGCCCTATTGGGGCGCATGGCTGCCCCCGCACCTCCTGGATATGGGCTATCCACCCGTCACGTTATCACTGTTGAGTGCGACCGAAGTGATAGCAGGATTACTGTTTGCACAGTTGACGGCACGTTCGCCCGACCACAGGCCATGGCTGATAATCGCCATATTATTGGCAATCAGTGGGTTGCTCTGTCTTGCAACCAAGTCCGGCACACGCCTGGCTGGGCGTCGTGCTGGCAGGATGTGGCGTACGCGCATTGTTCCCGCTGAGCCTGATCGTATGGATAGATCACTTGCCTGACCCGCATGCCTCCGGCGTACTAACGGCACGCGTGCAAGGCATCGGCTATCTCCTCGCGGGCACCATGCCCATGATCGCAGGTCTTCTGCGCGACCATCTGCAAACCTTCAACATCACATGGGGATTGCTGGCAGGGCTATTTGTGTTGCTCCTGCCCTTGGCGGCGAGCTTCAATCCGCGCCACTATGCGGAACGTATTGTGCGCCGCATAGTGGTTACAGGGAAATTAACGTGTAAAGAACAGCTTGGCGCGGCGGTAGAGTCGACCAATCAAGGTGCCGTCGAGCTGGTAATGCTTGCGCAAAGGTTGCTTGACCTCCCAGGTGCAGCGCAGCCCGGCAGGGAAGGTCACCAGATCACCCTTGCGGAAAGTGACAGGCGCGCTGCCGTCATCAGGCGTAATCACCACTTCACCGTCCAGCACATAAGCAATCTCCTGCTCCGGGAATACCCAGGGAAAAGTGGAAACCTCCTTGGACCAGGTTGGCCATTTAGTCACTCCCAAAGAATCAAGGCGCGACGCAGCGGGATTGCTTTCAACAATAATCTTGCTCATACCAAACTTTCAGTTTTGCACTAAGGCGTTACAATTCAGGATATCCGGCGGGGCTAAGGCCTTGCCAGCGAAAGGCGTATGGTACCGGCAGCAGCCGCAGAAGACCAGCCGCCCACCAATTTAACGCACACCGAACAGGATACATGTCGACACCCACGCCCATTCACTGGCCGGCACTCATTCAATATCCAGGTGATGACGAGCTGGAATACCTGCATGACCAGACAGCCTGGGATGCCTGGAAACCCGGACTATCCAGCGCGAAACTGATTGATAGTAATGGCGTTCTATACCAGCTTGCACCAGCCAAGGCATTGACAGAGCAAGGCAAGGTTTCCTTGGCAGAGGTCCTCAACTTGATAAGAGCGCATGCAGCACAAGAGGGCGTCTGCTGCACCCCCAAGATAGGGGCCGTCAGTATCTCATCGGCGATCCGGCTACTTGAAAACCTGTAAGAGAAATAACCCCATGCAAACAAAAGACCTCGAACTCCTGGTTACCCGCACCATGCCCTATGGCAAATACAAAGGCAGGCTGATTGCCGACTTGCCGGGCAACTATCTCAACTGGTTTGCGCGCAATGGCTTTCCGCCGGGCGAAATAGGAAGGTTGCTGACCTTGATGCAAGAGCTGGATCACAATGGCCTCAAGCCATTATTGGATCCATTGCGACAAACATCAACTTGATGCTGCTACGCGCGCACAAGGCAAAATAGAAATAAAAACGCCGGGCATAAAGCCCGGCGTTGGATTTTGAGTCTTCCGCCAGGGGGGGATGGCTTGGACTCGTAAAGCAGCCCTATTAACGGGCTTGTACTTCAGCTCATATAAAGCACTCTTCATGCCAATTATTATAAATTATTGATTTATATATACTTTAAACCAATCCATCTGATATTCCCAAACCTTAATCTGTCTCAAATTTGAGACACCAATTCTCACCACTTTATGAGAAATTTTAACTAACCTATTGTTTTTTAAATTAATTAAACCGTCTCCATAAAGAGACATTTATCTCCTTATCAAGAATATTATGCAACGTCACCCTTTCCTCCTGCTTCCCAGCCAGCATCAACAAAAAAGCAAAAACTCAGAGTGCTCCGTTAATTGACAGAGGTTCTATTCGCCAAGTGTGCGTTTTGCACCAGCCACTGTTTCTCCTGCTCACGCACTTGCGCCACACGCTCACGCCACTCACTTAATTGTTCATCCTCGATTTCTAGCTGTATTGCCATGATCTGCACCGGCGAATAGCCCTCCTGCATCAGCTGGGCATGCAAATGGACACTCATGCGCGACATCAAGCGTTCCGCTTTTTTGTCACTCAATTCCCGGGCCTTTTCCAGATACTGCGCATTGCATGTATGAAATTTCACGACAATCCTCCTTGATTAAATTCAACGTCCCATTACGGACCAATCTGTAGGAAAATTAACTCAGCTACATGTCACTGGCATGACAGAAATATGTCACGAGCACTAGTCTCATTATCTCCAACAGCTTTACTCAAGCACAAGCGAGAATCGCAGGTACAACACCATCCTCATTATGGAGCAATGAAGGCAACAGTACAGGCGTGGATCTCGGTAATCAAAAATCCCAAACTAAAGCGCTTCACTCTTGCTCGGCTTGGTCAATCCTGTCCTTAAGCGCTTGCGCCAGCTTTTTCCCCATATTGATAGTCGTACCCTTGTCAGTCCAGGAGCTTTCGAGCTGGGCTGATTTCGACATCATGACTTTTCCAGTATTGACATCAACCAGGAGCAATCGCGGATATACAAAGAGATAAGTAGGCTTGAAAGCCACCGCAATAATCAAATACTTCACCCCGGAGGCTTTTGCTGTTGAAGCAGCCAGATCAGGATGGTCATACAGATAATTAGAAGATTGACTGGCGATGATATTTTTGAGCTCATCATTGGCAGGGATTACCTTCACACCCTTTTCAGCAAGCATTTGCTCAAAAGTCTCAGTCAAGAGCTGAATACGTGCAAGCTCTTCCGGAGGGTCAGGCAGACCAGTGCGATCATCAAGCTGAAATTCGGTAAACATGACAGAGGGAAGCCCTTCCCCTGCTGCTGCAGGGACGACCATATTGATGCAAAAAAGAAATACAATAAATCTCAAGAACAAGCGATACATAACAGCACTACCTTGCAATATACAGACTTGTATATGCTACACCTTTATCTCTTCAGCCGCGCCGATTACAAGAAAATAACGACAAGGAGCAGTTTGACGAGAAAGGCACCCTTTTCTCTCCCACCGACCCTTGGCAATAATTCCCACCTGGCTATCGCAACATCACCTTTAAGACAAGGTCAGCCAAAGTTCCAAAAGGCGGCTTCAGTAAATTGCTCATATTCCATCGTCTGAACACTAGCGTTCCTTTTGCATGGCTCATGGATTTAAATCCTTCAACCCCATGATATGCGCCGATGCCGCTCGGCCCCACTCCGCCGAACGGCAAATCATCCAGCGCATAATGCAATATGGTGGTATTGATCGTGAGATTTCCAGAGGTTGTTCGTGTCATGACTTTTTGCCGGTCATCATTGTCGTCACCAAAATAGTAGAGCGCCAAAGGTCGCGGGCGGGCATTGACAAAGGCAATTGCGCCCTCGATATCTTGGTAAGTCACCACAGGCAAGAGCGGCCCGAAGATTTCCTCCTGCATGATACTCATCTCATCAGACACATCCAGCACAACCACCGGCGGGAGGCTATGGGGACGTTGTACTGCCTCATGTGGGTTTATGCCTACTTCGACAACTCTCGCTTTCTTGTCGCGGGCATCGTCGACCAGGCTGGAAAGCCGCCTGAAGTGATGCTCGTTGATGATGGAGGTGTATTGATCCGATAAGGGTCCTGCCGGATAAAACTTGCGAACGGCATGATCATAGGCTTGCAAGAATTGATCGGCCTGGCTTTCATGCACCATCACGTAATCTGGAGCAATGCATGTTTGTCCGCAGTTGGCCAACTTTCCCTGCGCAATTTCCCTGGCGGCATGCTCCAGCGGATGATTGGGCGCAATAATGACAGGTGATTTTCCGCCAAGCTCAAGCGTGACAGGCACCAAATTTTCGCTGGCGGCTTTCATGACCATACGGCCAACTTGGGTGCTACCAGTAAAGAATAGGTGATCGAAAGCAAGTTTTGAAAAAGCCGCTCCTACTGTTGCATCGCCGGTAAACACCGCCACTTCCTCCACCGTGAAAATCTCGCCCAGCATCTGGGTTATCAAGGAGCTGGAAACAGGCGTCATTTCAGATGGCTTGATCATCGCGCGATTTCCCGCTGCAATGGCAGTCGCCAGCGGCATGAGCGCCAACGCGATGGGATAATTCCAGGGAGACATGATACCGATGACCCCCAATGGCTGATAGGCGACATAAGCATTCGCCGGCTGGAAAGGCAGCGGCACGTGCCTTTTTTGCGGACGCATGAAGCGTCGTAGATTGGCATGAAGATAATCAATTCCCTGAATCATCGTCATGACCTCCATGATGGCCGTTTCATGGGATGCGCGATTGCCGAAATCAGCGATCAAGGCCCTCTCGATCTCGGGCTTGCGGGCAAGAATGGCGCCCCGCAATTTCTTTAGCTTGGCCCGACGTTCGGCCAACGTGGGAGGGCTTTCTTTCAAAAACGCGGCCCGTTGCCTTAGTAGGCAATCATTCAAAAGCCCAACTTCAGGCTGCAGATCAGTAGGAAAGCTCATTTCCATTCTCCTTAATTCAAAAATGATTTCAGTGAATTACTCAGAGCACATAAGGACATTCAATGTTTCTCATGTAAACATAGAACATTGTACGCCATATGTTTACACTGTCAACTATGTTTTCAATGAAAACATATGGCAGGATGCGTATAATTCAAGAAGACAGTCGGGCAAAGATTATTCAAAACTTTCAAGGAAGCTGTGCAGCATGTCTGAAATGAATGAGATAAAGCGCCCCTATCATCATGGAGACCTGAAGAGAACCATTATTGAAACGGCGCTTCAGATGCTGAGAGAAAGCGAGGGATGGCAATTCACATTACGCGAAATAGCCAGGCGGGCCGAGGTCAGCCATGCCGCACCATACAAGCACTTCCCGGACAAGAGTGCCTTGCTGGCGGAACTGGCATTAATCGGGTTCGACCAACTACGGGCAGACCTGGAAAATTCAATCGCCCCTTTTCCGGACTCGCCCATCAAGCAGCTATCTTCAGCATCGAGGGCTTATATCCAGTTCGGCGAAACAAATCCTTCACATTACAAATTAATGTTTAGCTCAGATGCGGGCGTCAAACCCAACCAGGTGCACTTAAACGAAAGAGCAATGTCAACGTTAGGTGTGTTGCTTGATATTTTGAGGCGCGGGCAAATTGTGGGAGCCTTCAAGAAAAAGCCTGTAGAGGCACAAGCAGCTGCGTGCTGGGCACAAGTGCATGGACTTACCCTACTTTCCATTGATGGGCTGTTACTTAAGGAAAAGGTAGGCGAAAATGCAGCTGAGGCCGCCCTTAGAACGTTGCTGGAAGGGCTACAGCAGTAAATTGGATTTAAGAACTTTCATGTCACGGAATATTATCCAACTCCGGCAGCGAAACTTTTTTACGCTAGCACTCTCAAAGAGTGAGTGCTAGAATCATTTTCATGAGAGAGGTTTCAAACATGACCAACACCATGACATTACCAGCAATATCATCTGACAGCCTTGATCAATACATGCGTATGATCAAGAGCTTCCCCCTGCTCAGCGCAGAAGAAGAATACAAGTTGGCAACCCGCCTCAACAAGGAAAACGACCTTGATGCGGCCAAGACACTGGTCGTCTCACACTTGCGCCTGGTTGCCAGCATCGCCCGCAACTATTCAGGCTATGGCCTGCCGCAGTCGGACCTGATCCAGGAAGGTAATATCGGTCTCATGAAAGCTGTACGCCGCTTTGACCCTGAGCGTGGCGTACGCCTGGTTTCATTCGCGATGCACTGGATCAAAGCCGAGATTCATGAATACATCGTGCGCAACTGGCGTCTGGTCAAGGTTGCCACCACCAAGGCACAACGCAAGCTGTTCTTCAACTTGCGCAGCATGAAGAGTGGACAATCCGCCAGCCTGCAATCAGAGGAAGTGGCCCATATTGCCCGTGAGCTTAACGTCAAGCCCGAGGAAGTGCTGGAGATGGAGTCGCGCATGTCCGGGCATGAGATTTCCCTCGAAGGCAATGCGGATGACGACAACGAGGATGTGTTCAGCCCAATCTCCTATTTACAGGCATCGCATGCCGAACCTTCCGAGATTCTGGCCGAGCAGGAAAGCGAGCAGTTGCAGGCCTCGGGCTTGTCCACAGCACTTGCCAAGCTGGATGACCGCAGCCGCCGCATCGTAGAGGCGCGCTGGCTTCAGGAAGGCAGCGGTGCCACCCTGCATGACTTGGCAGAAGAGTTTGGCGTATCCGCGGAGCGTATCCGTCAGATCGAGCAAAAGGCAATGAAGCAGATGAAAGGCTTTTTACGCCCGGCCTAAAGCTCAAACCCACGCAATAAAAAAGGCTGCAATTGCAGCCTTTTTTATTGAAATAGTGTCTGTCCGCTTAACCGAAAAAGATCACCGATAATGCGCTCAACCAAGACATGGCAATCAAACCAATCGTGATCGTCAGCGGAAAGTTCTCGAAAGTGAAATAAGACTTGATCCCTTCATCTGCCTGATTTGTAGTACCCATTAAAATTCCCCAGCAAGTTATTTGCCGATTTTATTCGGATTAGCCCCAGGCTTCAAGTGGTTAAATGGAATCATGGGGTCATCGTCGTCCATCAGGATGCGCTGCGCAGGGCCTTCAAGGTCGTCGTACTGACCACTCTTGATCGCCCATAGAATCCCTACTGCGGCAAAACCGATAAAAACAAACGTCAGGCCGAGCTGCAACAGTAGGCTTGATAGGTTCATGCCGCCACTTCCTCCGTTATCTCTTCAAAAATCAGGGCGTTGTGCATATGCTGGCGCAGCACCTTGAGGTCTGCCATCTGGCCCTTGATACTTTTCTCAATCGCCTCCAGCTCACCGATGCGGTCTTCGAGGGTGTCGGTTGCCTTATAGATGCGCTTGATGCTTTCAAGCCGCCGCCGCAATTGCAGCTGATGTTCGCGCACCTGCGACTCCATCGGCGCAATCACCGCCTTGAGCCAATTCTCCACATCGTGGTTCGCTACTTCGTATACATGAATCACGCGGCTCGCCAGTGTCTCAAAGAATTTAGACGTCAATGTCATCTTTTCGTTCGTAATCATGTTCAATGCGGTATTGAACTGTTCACGATAGGCGCGCTCGAGCTTGCCTAGCTCCTTCTGATAGCGCAGAGTGGAAAATGCAGGCGGCTCGGCCTTGCGCAAACCATGTTCCAAGGCGAACTTTTCATACATGGCATCCATCATGCGCTTGATCTCGTCAATCTGCGTCTCGGATTTCACCAGACGATCTCGCAGATCGGCAAAAAAGCCATCCATCGCACTGCGTATACTCTTGGTAAAGCTAGCGTTAATCATGGTACTGCGGGTGTTGGTCACCTGCACGCGCAGCGCCTCCATCCCTAAGAGGGTGAACAACTTGTTGGTCTGCTGCGAGAATACGCTACGCAACGCCTGAAAGCGCTGCAAGCCCTTCTCGAAAATTTCCTTGTCCGCCTTGACCTTGTTCATCATGTGCTCAATGACGTCCTCGTTCTTGCCACGCAAGCCGCGCAGTTCTTCCAGCTGCTCGTTGAGGCTGGCAAGACGGGCATCCAGGATCAGGCTGGAATTTTTCACCAGGTCGTTGATCTCGCTCATGGTGTTGTCGCGAACGATTTCGCGCTTGGAAGGAATCAACTCTTCGGAAAGCGCCTTCTCCAGGGCTGGCAAACCGCTACGCGTCAGCAAGGCATCGTCCCCTGCAATCTTGGCCAACAGGCCTTTCTGTGCAGAAATCGGGAAAATCTGGGCCTGCTCAAGACCAAGCAGCTCGGCGCTGGAGTATATTTGCTTGGCAATCTCGCGGCCGATTTCAGCCTCATTGCGCAGCTCATCCCACAGCCCATCGATCTTGTTCAATACCGCCAGCCTGCCCTTTTGCTTCCAGCGCGTTCCGCTGATGTACTGGCGCCAGACATCAATCTCCGACTTGGTCACCCCGGTATCGGCCGCCAGGATAAACAGCACGGCATGCGCATTCGGCAACATGTTGAGGGTGAGCTCCGGCTCGGTACCAATGGCATTGAGCCCGGGCGTATCCAGAATCACCAGGCCCTGCTCCAGCAAGGGGTGCGGAAAATTGATGACCGCATAGCGCCAGCAGGGAATATCCACGGTACCATCGGAATTGATGGCCAGTGCATCATCTGCACTATTGGTATCAAACAGGCCATAACGTTCCGCCTCTTCCACCGTCACACGCTTGGTGCGGCTGACTTCCTTGAATACCTCGACCATGTTGTCGCTATCGGCGACATCAAACGGCAGGATGGTCCACTCATCAGGGTAGCGCTTATATTCTGTCGTGGTGGCATCCGAAGTCCGGGTTTCCACCGGCAGAAGCTGGAGGGAGGTTGGCTTGGAGGGGTCGTACAACAACTCCGTAGGACACATGGTTGTGCGCCCTGCGCTGGATGGCAGCAGACGCTGCCCGTAAGCCGAAAAGAAAATGGCGTTGATCAACTCTGATTTGCCACGGGAAAATTCAGCCACGAATGCAACATTGAGTTTGTCCTCACGCAAGCGTTCCAACAGTTGCTGCAGGCGCAGGTCGATTTGCGCATCATTGAGTTCCTGCTCGTTCAGCCAGTTGCGATAGTCACAGATCGTTTCTACCAAGGCCTTACGCCATTCGGTATATGCCTGGAAATGACGTTCGAGCTTATTGTTAGTCATAGCACCCCCCGATGCTTATTATTCAAGCGCTACTCTAGCATGCTTATGTAAATTATCAAATGAATCAGCCGACTAAGAACGGCTAACAAAACTCAGCGAAACGATCCTCGCTGAAATACGCATCAGAACATCATGCATCACAATAATGACGGTATTTTGAAGCCCGCTTGCACATTCTGCTATCATCGCTTTTTGAGTAAATTCCGGCATTTGGCACATGAGCGGCTTGACTCCAGACTCTCCACGCCCCACAGATATCCGCCTGCACCAGGTTTCGCGCAAGCTGGAAATTGCCTTCGACAATGGCGTCAGCGGTATATTGCCGTGCGAATTCCTACGGGTGCACTCCCCTTCGGCAGAGGTACAAGGGCATGGCAACCCGGTGTTGCAAACGGGCAAGCGGGACGTGAATATCACCGCCATCGAGCCTGTCGGCCACTACGCCGTGAAACTGAGCTTCAGCGATGGTCACAATACCGGTCTTTACTCGTGGGATTATTTATATGAATTGCTACAGCAACAGGACACCCTGTGGCAAAAATACCTGGACCGCCTCGCCGAAGCGGGCGCGAGCCGGGATGCTGACAATTAGGACAAGACAAACATCATGAGCGACGACACTAAAACACACTTCGGCTTCCAGACCGTGGACGAGAGCGAGAAAGCGCGCAAGGTAGGCGAAGTGTTCCACTCGGTGGCCCGCAAGTACGACCTCATGAACGATGTCATGTCCGCCGGCCTGCACCGCGCCTGGAAGCGCTTCACCGTGGAAGTCAGCGGCGTGAGGCCGGGCGACCGTGTGCTGGACGTCGCCGGCGGCAGCGGCGACCTTTCGCGCCTGTTCTCGAACAAGGTCGGCCCGACAGGCCAGGTGGTCCTCACCGACATCAATGCCTCCATGCTTGCCGTCGGGCGCGACCGCCTGATCGATGATGGCAAGGCTGTGCCTGCCCTGCAATGCGATGCCGAGAAACTGCCGTTTCCCGACCAATATTTCGATTGTGTCATCGTCGCCTTCGGCCTGCGCAACATGACGCACAAGGACAAGGCGCTAGCCGAGATGCAGCGCGTGCTCAAACCCGGCGGCCGCCTTCTGGTGCTGGAGTTCTCCCAGGTATGGAAGCCGCTGGCTCCGCTCTATGATGCCTACTCCTTCAAGCTGCTCCCCATCATGGGCAAGCTGTTTGCCAATGATGCAGACAGCTATCGCTACCTGGCCGAATCAATCCGCATGCACCCGGATCAGGAAACCCTGAAGCAGATGATGCTGGATGCGGGCTTAAGCAAGGTGGACTACTACAATCTGGCTGCAGGCGTTGTCGCCCTGCACAAAGGCTGGAAAACCTGATCAGAACTTGCCCAACCCGCCGGAATTGAAGTCATCATGCTAAAGCCGCTCCTCCCCCGACTGCTAAACCACCTTCTCGCCCAGAACAGCTGGGCAGCCCCCCTGCTGCAACCTTTTGGCGGTAAGCATGCCCGCCTGATCCTGCCTCCCTTTAGCGCCACGATTACAGTGCTTGAGGATGGCGGGCTGGCGCTTGCCGGCGAAACAGCCAGCGCAGATGCCACCATTACGGTCCCTCCATCCGTGGCATTGCGGCTTCTCGCTGGTGACGAGGCAGCAGGCGCTGCGGCTTCTGTCACGGGCGATACCGAGTTCGCCAGCGCATTGGCAAAGGTACTGCAAGGCATCTCCTGGGAATATGAGGAAGACCTGAGCCGGATGGTGGGCGATGCGCCTGCGCATGAGATTGCCAGGTTCGGCCGCGCCGCAGTCAATGAAGCCAGGCGTAAAACCTTGAGCGTGGCGGGCATGTTTGCGGAATACTGGCAGGAAGAGCAGCCGCTGATCGCGAAAAAGCGCCATGTCGAGCAATTCGTGCGCGACGTCGATACGCTGCGCGAGGATGCAGAGAGGCTGCAAAAACGTATCGAAAAGCTGAAAACCCGCCTGCAGGCGGATCACTGAGAAAGAATCCTGAATGCATTGGTTGCGCCTGCTGAAAATCATCTTTGTCACCCTGCGCTTCGGCCTGGATGAATTCGTCCTCGGTCACACCCGCCTGCGGCCCCTACAACGGCCGGTGCAACTCATCCTGTTCTGGCGCAACACCTCTCGGCCACGCGGCGAGCGGCTACGGCTGGCGCTGGAGTCGCTGGGGCCTATCTTCGTCAAGTTCGGCCAGATGCTGTCTACACGACGCGACCTCATTCCACTCGACCTTGCCGACGAACTCGCCAAGCTGCAAGACCGGGTGCCCGCGTTTCCCTATGAAGATGTCGAAACCATCCTGATCAAAGCCTATGGCAAACCTGTAATTGAAGTATTCGAGAGTTTCGATGTTGAGCCGGTGGCAAGCGCCTCGGTCGCCCAGGTGCATTTTGCGCAACTGCCTGGGGGAACGCCTGTCGCAGTGAAGATCCTGCGTCCAGGCATAGCCACCGTGATCGAGAAAGACCTCAAGCTGCTTGACGGCGCGGCATGGCTACTGCAAACACTTTCTTCGGACGGCAAGCGCCTCAAGCCGCGCGAAGTGGTCGCCGAATTCGCACGCCATATCCACAGCGAGCTGGACCTCATGCTCGAAGCCGCCAACTGCAGCCTGCTTGGCCGCAACTTTGCCGATAAAACACTATTGCTGGTGCCTGAAGTCCATTGGGACTGGTGCCATGAGCAAGTAATGGTGATGGAGCGCATGAACGGCACGCCCATTAGCCAAGTCGCCTATCTGCGAGAAATCGGCGTCGACATCCCCAAGCTTGCGCGCGACGGCGTGGAGATATTTTTCACCCAGGTTTTCCGCGACGGTTTCTTTCATGCCGACATGCATCCGGGCAATGTGCAGGTGGCCGATGACGGCCGATATGTAGCATTGGATTTCGGCATCATGGGCACGCTCAACGAAGAGGATAAGCAATACCTCGCGCGCAACTTCCTAGCCTTCTTCCGCCGCGACTACAGAGAGGTGGCGCGCGCGCACATCGAATCCGGCTGGGCGCCCAAGGACACGCCGGTAGACGAATTCGAGACCGCGATCCGCGCCGTATGCGAACCGATCTTCGACAAGCCTCTCAAGGAAATCTCGTTCGGCAAGGTATTGCTGCGCCTGTTCCAGACCTCGCGCCGCTTCGGCGTGGAAATCCAGCCCCAGCTCGCCATGCTGCAGAAAACCCTGCTCAATGTCGAAGGGCTAGGCCGCGACCTCGACCCCAACCTTGACCTATGGAAGACCGCGCGCCCCTATTTGGAGCGCTGGATGTCGGAACAGGTCGGCTGGCGCAGTGCGCTGGACAACCTGAAAGCTGAGCTACCTTACTGGGGCAAGATATTGCCGCAGATGCCGCGCCTGATCCACCAGCAGCTTGAGCGCGGCCTGCAACTCCCGCCCACCAATGCCGAACTGCAGCTAATGCTCAACGAGCACCAGCGCCAGACGCGCTGGCTGCGCCTGATTTCCGTGGCATTGATCTTGCTGGTGCTATTGCAAAGCGCCGCAATATTGTTCTGGTGGCTAAGTCGAAACTGATACGCCATCAAAACATTCCGCCAAACCCATTGATTTTCAGCGATTAAAACCTGTTGCATGGATAAGTTTTTGCTAAAATCTGCCTGCCTTTGAACAGGCAAGACATTTTTTCATCTTCATTCACAGTAAAGGGCCGGTTTAGTGCTGATCTGGTTTGTCATTCTCTACGTCATGGTGTCCATCAGCATCGGCCTGTTTGCCGCCACCAGGGTCAAGACAACAAAGGATTATGCCGTGGCCGGCCGCCACCTGCCCTTGCCTGTGGTCATGGCAACCGTTTTTGCCACCTGGTTCGGTGCAGAGGCAGTATTCGGCGTCTCCGCCACTTTCGTCAAGGACGGCCTCAACGGCATTGTCGCCGACCCATTTGGCTCCAGCATGTGCCTGGTCATCGCAGGGTTCTTTTTTGCCACCCAGCTCTACAAGCTCAACATCATCACCCTGGGTGATTTCTACCGCATGCGCTACAACCGCACTGTGGAAGTCCTCACCACCATCGCCATCGTCATTTCCTACCTGGGTTGGGTTGCCGCGCAGATCAAGGCGCTGGGACTGATTTTCCACATCATTACGGATGGTGCTGTGAGCGAGGAAATCGGCATGATCCTGGGCACCGCCATTGTGCTCACCTACACCACGCTGGGCGGCATGCTCTCGGTGGCAATCCTTGATTTCGTGCAGATGAGCGTGATTATCGGCGGCATGCTTTATATCGGCTATATGGTGTCCGACATGACAGGCGGCGTGGCGCCGGTGATAGAACATGCGCGCCTTGCCGGCAAGCTCGACTTCTTCCCCCCGGCCGACCCCTGGCTCTGGCTCACTTTCATCGGCGCCTGGATGACCATGATGCTGGGCTCCATCCCGCAGCAGGATGTATTTCAGCGTATCACCTCGGCCAAGAGCGCGAAAGTGGCAATTTGGGGTTCCGTGCTGGGCGCCTCGATTTATTTCTGCTTCACCTTCGTGCCGATGTTCATTGCCTATTCGGCCACCATCATCGATCCGGCCTTCTTTAACAACCTGATCGACCAGGATTCACAGCGCGTACTGCCTACTCTTGTGTTGCAACATATGCCGGTTGCGGCCCAGGTGATCTTCTTCGGTGCGGTATTATCCGCCATCATGAGCTGCTCTTCCGCCACCCTGCTCGCGCCATCGGTCTCCTTTGCAGAAAACATCGTGCGCGCTTACTTCCCGCACCTGGATGACAGGGGCTTCCTCAAGGTCATGCGCATCTGCCTGGTCGGCTTTGCCGGCTGCGTGCTGTTGTACGCCCTCAATACCGAGCTATCCATCTTCCGCATGGTTGAATCCGCCTATAAGATCACCCTGGCTGGCGCGTTCGTCCCCTTGTTCTTCGGCGTATTCTGGAAGCGTGCCACCAACCAGGGCGCGCTTGCCGCCATTATCGGCGGCATCGGCGCCTGGGTGCTGGTTGAGGTGTTGGTCGGGGAGGAAGGACTGATCCCGCCACAATTGATAGGGCTGGGCGTCAGCATCATCGGCATGGTGGCAGGCTCGCTATTGCCGCAGAAGATTGCGCACAACCGCCACGATCAGCCCAGCTACCTGCACCGCCATGCAGCGCATGGCCATGTGCCGCATAAATAAAAATCAGGCCGCTTGTGACTTCCGCCACTGGCGGATATATGGCCAGTAGGCTGCAGGGATCAATGCCAGGGCCAGCGACAGGTATAGCCAGCGCACCGAGTAGGCAGTGACAAAACTGGCCGCCGGCTTCTGCTTTTGCACAAAGGCGTAAAACTCCGGCCTGTCGTCGCCATGCACATACTGGCCGCCGATCTCCTCTGCAAGCTCCTTCAAGTATCCCTCCTCTAGCTTGGAGAGATAGCGGTCATAATCCGCAGAGGCCACCACCGGGTCAGGATCGTCGCGGCTGGTATCGTTGTAGGTCACGCCCACCGCCCCCGCGGAATTCTCCTTGGCATCCGACGACCAGTAACCTACCCACTGGTTGCTCGAGTTGTAGCGCGGAATAGGCACATCCTCGCTGCCGCCCACGCCCACAAAAACCATATGCTCGCCGATCTGGACATCGTCGAGGTTGAGCTTATTGATGGCGTTCACCTTGGGCGCTTCGTCGCCATCGGTGAAAAACAGCAGGCGTGCCGGCGCATTCAATGAGTCAAAGGCTTTCGCAGCCCCTTTGACGCCGAAACTGATGCGGCTGTTGCCGCGCCAGGACATGCGCCACTCAAGATGCGCGATCGCATCGACGATCACATCGTAATTGGCGCAGACCTCGAGCGGCATGAACAACAACGCGACGTCCTCGGCCGAGAACACGCCCAGGCTGAAATAGGTACCGCAAGCGGAACTCTCGACCAGACGGCGCATAAGGTGGCGCGTATACTCCATACGGCTCACCTGTTTGCCGTTGAGGCTCACGTCCTCCGCATTCATGCTTTGCGAGACATCCGCGATCAGCAGGGTGTTGTGCACCTGTTGCTTGAGCTGGATTTGCGGCTTGAAGACGGCAAGCAACAGCAGCAATACTACCGCGAGATACAGCCAGGCTTCATAACGATCCTTGACCCAGCGCCAGGCATGGCGCCATCGAACCACCCGCCTCATGGCAGGCCTACCGGTATATTGCTGAGCTCCATGCCTTCCTGTTCCTTTTTCAGCCCGTCGATCCCATTCGGTTGCACCAGCAGCATGAGGCTGAGGTTGAACTTGGCCTGGCGGAATCCCGGATCGAGCCGCAAGGCCTGTTCATAGGCAATACGGGCCTGCGACAAATCGTACTTTGCCTCGTCCTTGAGGCTGCCGTCGTCGTTCAGGCGTCGCATCAGCCCGGATTGCAGGAGGTTATTGCCGATGTTGTACTGCACCAGCGCTTGCTGCGGCTGGGCCAGGCCGGTTTCCAGCAATTGGCTGTAGCTTTGCACCGCGTGCTTATGGTCGCCCGATTCGCCCAGCTTGTATGCCGCCATGAATTTCTGTTCAAACATGTAGGCATCGCTACGCACCAACTCCCCGGCCTTGATCTGCCGGTTGACATCATGTCGCTGCAACAGCGCGCTGCCTTCATAGATGCTGCCAGCCAGGCCGGCCACTGCCAGCAGGCCAAACAGCAGGTTGAGGCCTTTTATGCGGATTCCCATGGTTGTACCCTGAAATTTTTAATGACAAGCATGCCCATGCTCAACACCAGGGCCGCCACGATCAAGTCGCGCGCATAATCGTGCCCCGGCACGGTAATGGCATACTGGATAATGTTCTTCTCGCGGCTGTCGATATCCTGGATCGCAGTCTGCAAGGCCACAGGATTGTCAGCCTCATACGCCTTGTAGGTAATCTTGAGCGACTTGAAGAAACGGTCGAGCTGGATCGCTGCGGGGCCGCGGTCTTCCTCGAACACGCGGTCGCCGAAAATGCTCACGTCGTCCGGCTCGCGCAGCACGATCCAGTAGAGCTTGATATCCTTTTCCTTGAGCTCCTCACTGATCCTCGCCTTGACCCGGGGGCTCAGTTTGCCCGCGCCGTCCGACAACAGGATGATGGCGCGTGAGCCGGAGCTCTGGATATTGTCGAACAGGCTGGCCGCCTGGGTAATACCCGCGCCGATGTTGGTCTGGTTGATGCCGGAACTGGTAGCGGCGTTGATCGCGGCATGGATGGCGTCGCGGTTGGAGGTGATCTTGACGCCATACAATGCGGAATTGGTAAAGGCGACCACGCCCATCATGTCATCTGGCCGCGAATCGATGAACTGGGAAATCAAGCGCCGGGCGGCACCGGACTTGATTTCCCCGGCGCGCCCGCTGGTGGCGTCGCCGGCAAAAGGATGATCCATGCTCACGCTGCGGTCTATCACCATCACGGTTTGCGCGCCCTTGCCCACGCGGTTGACCACCTTGTCGCTGCCTTGCGGGGCGGCCAGCGCCAGGACGATGCAGGCAATGATGAGCGCGGTGACGATCTTGAGCGAACGTACAATGTTGTCCGAGAAGGGATCGTCCGGCACCATTTCCAGCCAGGAATAACGCTGCCCCTGCAAGCTCTTGAGCCAGAATGGCAGGAGCGCCAGTGGCAACAGCAGCAATGCCCATGGATTTAGGAAGCTCATGCGATTTTCCGCTCGCAGTCGCGCAGGCGGCGGCAAAGCTGCTGCAAGTCCTTGATCAGAGCGGCGCTATCCGCATTTCCATGCGCAAACAGCAGCGCTTCGGAACGCTGGAAGAAACCGTCTATTTCCCCAGCCAGGGACTGATATTGCGGATGCTGCGCAAGAAACTCCCCCAGCTGTCGGCGGAACAATGCACGCCCGTACACCCGGTTGAAGGCTTGGTGCAAATATCCCAGCGCCTGGGCATTGCTCCCCGCTTGCGGCGGTAATCTGCGCAATTTGCGGTAGGCCTGGGCAAAGCTGCCGCCCATCCAGGGCAGCCAGCGCCGGTCGGCATTGATATAGACCAGCCCGCCCAAGCCAAGCAGCAGCACAGCCAACGTAAGCCCCAAGGGCTCCATGCCGGTATCCAGCAGCGCAGGCTTGCGTTGCGGTTGCGCATTGCTGCGTGCCGTATGGATATTCCCCGCCACCAGCGGCGAATACCAGAAATGCCAGGCAGGAATGCTCACCTCGACCGGTGTGTTGCCGCCAGCCAGGTTGAGCGTTGCCGCCGGCAGCCGCATCACGCGCGGTTTGTCCGATGCCGCGAATACCTGGTAGCTCAGCTTGACCTGGTACCGATGGCCGTCGCCTGCCTTTTCGCTTTGCAACGACACATCCATTACCTCGATGCCATCCACCCGCTCCCCCTTGAGCGGCAGGGCCGATGCGGGTAATTCGTATGGTGATTTGGCCTCGATCACCAGCTTGCGTTCCAGTACATCGCCTATTGCTATGCCTGTGCTCACACGCGGGTTTTCAAGTGCTACCAGGGTCGCTTCCGCCGCATTGGCTGCGGTTGCGCTCAACAGGCATATGCAGAATAAAATCGTCGCTTTTTTCATGCTGTCATAGTTTTTCAAAATAATGCGTCATCGACTCAGCCTCGAATGTCCCGCTGACAAAATGCGGCGGGCTTTCAAATGCCAGGAGCAGGTCTTCGAGCGCGGCCTTGCGCTGCTCGAATGCAGTAATGAACTTGGCGCGGATGGACTCGCGGAAAAAGATGGTGCGGTCACGCCCGGTTTCCGGGTCCAGCATCGTGCCCAGCCCGAAGCGCGGCAGACGGCGGTATTCCTCTTCCTCCCAAAGCACGACAGGCACGACCTGGTGCCGGGAAAGCATGTTCATGGTCTGGATGATGGTGTCGAACGGCAAATGGAAATCCGATATCCAGAACACCAATCCCCTGTTCTGGCTCAATAAAGGCGCCACTTCGAGGATGCCTGCCGAACTGCGGCCCAAGGTTTCTATCCCGGCAAAGGCATCGATACGCTCCAATGCCTCGTGCACCTGGTAGCTGAGCGGCAGCACATAGTCGTCCAGCACATGCCGGTCGTAACCTATGAGCCCGAATACGTCGTTTTCCACCGAAACCGAATAGGCCACCGACGCGGCCACTTCCTGTACCAGCTCGATCTTGCGGCGCGCGCCCTTGTATTGCATGGAGCTGGAGAGGTCGCATACGGCATAGATTGGCGTAATCGAGTCATGGTTGAACAGACGCACCTGCACCTGCTCATAGGGATCGCGCAGGCTCTGGCGCAGGTCCATACGGCGCAGGTCGGGGTAGTCGATCAGTGAGGTATTGCCCTTGTACTCGAACCCCAGCCCGCGCTGCACGCCAAGGTGGTCTCCTGCATGCACGCTGGAGGACTTCCACGGAATCTGGTAAGAGAACGGCTTGATATAAGACGGCAGCATGGTTTAAAGCATGCTCCTAAGCCGGCACGGCCACCGTTTGCAGGATTTTTGCCGTCAGCTCGCGTGCAAGCACGGTGCGGCGGCTCTCGTACATCGAGTTGAACACCAGGCGGTGGGCGATTACCTCATGGAATACCGCATGAATATCCTCCGGGTAGAGGTAGTCGCGCTCCATGAGCCAGGCATGCACGCGCGCAGCCTTGAGCAGCATGCCCATGCCGCGCGGGCTTGCACCGGCCTGGATCAGGCGCTGCATGTCCACGCCTTCGAGCGTAATGCCGAAATCCTGCGGCTTTTGCGTGGCATCCCAGAGGTCAATGACGTAATCCTCCAGGGCTGGGGAGGATTGCACATGGTTCTGCACGACATCAGAAAAATCATTGAGCATATTGAACGGCAGCAAACCCGACTCCACGCGGCGCGCCAGTTGCTCCGCATGCTGGAAGCGCGTGTCGAACACCAGTGATTTACGCAGGGTCTTGTCTTCCGGCACATGGATCGGGATTTCCATCATGAAGCGGTCGCGTGCAGCAGCAGGAATCTCAAAGGTTTCGTTCTTCTCCACCTGGTTGCGGTCAGCAAACACTATCATGTGCGGCAAGCGGTATTCGCGCTTGAAGGCATGCAGATGACGCTCCGCCATCACGCGCAACATCAGGGCATGCACTTGCGGACGGGCGCGGTTGATTTCATTGAAAAAGAATACGGAAAGATTTTCCCCAGCACGCAGCAAAGGCCCCTCGTCTATCTGCGGGCGGCCTTCAGGCCCAAGGAATGTGTGGTAGACCAGGTCATTGGGCATCAGGTCCACCGTCCCCTCTATCCGCTCATAAGCGCCGCCGATGCCGCGCGCCACCGATTGCAGCAACGTGGTCTTGCCGACGCCGACTCCGCCTTCCAGCATGACATGCCCGCGTGCGAAGATCGCAATATTGATCAAGCGTATGGCCGCATCCTGGCCTACAATCACGCTCTTGACCTCTTCTTCGAGCTTCAAGGCGCGCATTCTCCAGTCCGCTAACTGGCCATCCGTTGCTGTACTTGCCATATCCATCCTCAACCCGCGTCAATAAATATACAGATCTGTATATTCTGAGGATTAAATTAACTTTTGGCAATGTTTTTTAGAAAAATTCCCAGGTCGCGTGATCAAAAAATTTCAGCGTTTCCGCCCAGGAAATACCGCTAATCAACTGAAGTAAAAAGGCATATAGCCGACCAAAACACTATTTAAACGCCAAGCTGCAAGCTGAAGTGATACCCAATAAAAAAGGCTCTTTCGAGCCTTTTTTATTCATGCAGGATTGATCCAGGTTATTTGCGTTTGCGCCTTGCAGCGACTCCTAGCAATCCCAATCCTGCCAATAGCATTGCAAGGTTTGCCGGTTCAGGTACTGCTGAGACAGTCACAACAAAATCGTTATAGTCAGAGCCACCGTAAATCCAATCTTCATAGGCCAATGCATAAGTGCCGCTCGCACTCAACCAGACTTGCAAATCTCCTGCATCTCCCCCTGGAGCCAGTTGGTCAGCATTGATACTGGAATTAAACAGGATCCGGCTAGCGACGCTTTCCAACGTCACGGTCAACGTGGCGCCAGGAACATCCGCACCACTGAAGATCACCGAAGAATATCCATAAGGGTCAGGCGTAAAGGTTGCATCCAACCAGAATTCCTGGGTTGCTGCATGTGCAGTGTGCTCAGCCACAAACGTGAAAGTCAGCTGCTGGCCGACCTGGTTCCAGCTGCCACCGATAAAATCTGCGTAATCTATTTGGGTCCAGCTAGTCGCCTCTACTCCCTGCAAAATATCAGCCAATGTCGGCTCTGCCGCTTGAGCCGAAGGCGCTGCAATCCCCGCTACTACAAGAAGAGGTACCAATTTCGCGACCATTGCTCTCATGATGACTCCCTTTTGATGAATGGATTTCCATCATAAGCAATAAAGATATATCCAAATATAGTCCAAACAGACTAATTTACTTGAAAGTTTAAAATTAATTATATCAATATTATTTCTGGCAAGAAGCGCAGTAAAAGGTGGAGCGCTGGCCCAGGCGCAATGTTTCAACCGGTTTCTTGCATACCCGGCAAGGTTCGCCGGTACGGGCATAGACAAAATAGGTTTGTTGGAAATAGCCAGGGTTGCCATCTGCGCCAAAGAAATCGCGCAAACTGCTGCCCCCTGCCTGCAGGGCATCCTGCAAAGTAGCCTTGATTTCCTGCACCAAACGCTCGCATTGCACTAGGCTAAGTGCACGTGCAGGTGTCTGCGGATGAATGCCGGCACGGAACAAGGACTCGCTGGCGTAGATATTGCCCACGCCCACCACCAGGTGGCTATCCATGATCACGGTCTTGATCGGAGATGATCGAGTGCGTATGGCGCGGCGGAGAAATTCACCATTGAAAGACTCATCAAGCGGCTCGGGGCCCAGCACACTGAGCAGGCTATGCGCCTCCGGGTGTTCACCTGCCCACAAAACCGCGCCAAAGCGGCGCGGATCACGCAAGCGCATCACACGGCCATCGGCAAAATGCAGGTCGAAGTGGTCATGCTTTTCGGGTGGCGTATCTCGCTCCAGCAGGCATAGACGCCCTGACATGCCCAGGTGCAGGATCAGGCAGCCGCTCTCAAAGCGGGCAATGATGTATTTCCCGCGGCGCTTGAGTTCAAGCAATTTGATATTTTGCAAGGTTTGCGGCAGATGGGATGGAATCGGCCAGCGCATGGATGGCTGGCGTATCACCACCCGGGTTACTGTCGCGCCCCGCAACGGTTCCAGCCCGCGGCGCGTTACCTCAACTTCTGGTAATTCTGGCATCAGTCACAGCCGGGCAACATGGCTACTTGCCCACCCCTGCTGGCGGGTTGAGCAAGCTAAAGCCTACATCTGCCGGGAAGATATAACGCATACCTTCGTCCGGCCGGCCCAGGATGAGCTGAGGGGACTCCTGCAGCTTGTCAAAATGTACTTGCTTGCCGTCCTTGAGCTTGACTGAAAATGAAGGATAACTGGCATTGCGTTCCGGCGTGTACGGCTCCACTGAACTCGCGCGCACCTTCTCCCAAAAACTATCGAACCATTCATTGATTTCTTCCTGCTGCGGCTTGGCATTAGGGACTGACACCTGCCATTTGCCCTGCTCATTCAGGATGAGCTGCAAACGTACCTCTTCCCACTGTTCCAAACGGGAAAAGTCAAAACCCGCAATCTGTTCTCCGGGCTTCAACGGGCTCTTGTCCAGCATTTCCAGTATCTGGGTTGAGGCGGTTTCGGAATACAGCCTGGACAACAGGAATACTGAATCCTTGTACGCCACATACTGCTCAGAAGTCACCGGGTTGTAGATGCCAAAGGTGAACTCTTCATCATTGAGCTTGATCTTCAAGCGTGGATTATCCAGGCCGAAGCGCGCCGGGTCGTCAGCAGGGAATTTCTCGTGGCTGCTGGCAGCCACAATGGAGACGATACGTTGCATCGTGACTTGGTCGGCCCTGGCGGCATAAGGCTGCGCCAGGTACCAGTAACCGTCTTTTTTCTCAAACACCACTGGCGCCTTGGCGGGAAACTCTATACTGAGCTTGTCGAAATCCGCCAGCTTGAGGGTGGACACCTCATATTCCGGCACTGCCTCCTGCTCATCCGCAGGTTTAAGGTAAAGGAATGCCACAATCCCTGCCACCAGTATCAGCAGCAGCAGGTTAACCAGCCATCTCGCCTTCATGCCTTGCGACGCCTCCACCAGATCACCACGCCAATCACGATCAGGCCAAGCGGCAGGATGCGGCTGAAGCCGATAAACACCAACTGGGCCAACAGGTTGGACAAGCCCTCGGATGGAATAACGACATTAATATCCTTGCGTGGCTTGGGCTGGATGGTGATGAGCTTGTCATCGCCCGCCAGCCAGTTGATGATATTCAGGCCAAGATCAAGGTTGCCGCCATTGGAGAGGAAGGTGTTCGCAAGGAAATTACCATTACCCACCACCACAACACGCTGGCCTTTTTCATCATATTTACGTTCCAGCGCCACGGCAATATTGATTGGGCCGGGCAAGTCCTTCTTGCTGTCGAAACTGACGTTATCATCCACCTTGCCAGTCTCTAGCCAGCCATTCGGCGCAACCTCGACCAGGTTGGAAACCCGCCAGCCGTTTTCGTAGGAATCCTCGGCATGCACCATGCGTGCCTCGGGGAACAGGGTACGCAGCATGAAGTTCTGGGTAATGGCATGCACGCCATACTGGTTGGCAAAGGCCACCTTGGAATCCGCACCATAGCGCGTTGCTGAGAGATCAACCACCATGCCAGGGGTCAGTTGCAGACCCAGGTATTCGGCAATCGGCTGCAAGCCACGCAGGTTGACCTCGTCATCGATCAGCCACAGCAGGTTGCCGCCCTTTTCCAGGTATTGCTTGATCTTCTGGACCTCAACCTCGGTCACCTCCACTTGCGGGCTTGCAATCACCAGCATGGAGCCATTGCTCGGCACCTCCTGCGCAAGCAGCAAATCAGGATTGGAAAGCTTAAAGCCTTTCTTCTCCAAATGCCGCCCAAAATCGCCCAAGTCGTGGTTCTTGACCCCCATCAGGCTGCGCTCGCCATGGCCGTCGAGGAACATGATGGCATTCTGGTTGGTACGCGACAGGCGCACCAGCAGGTTGGTCATCTCCTGCTCGGCAAACGCCTGCGGCGGCACAATATGCTCGGTACGCTGGTTATATTCCACCACCAGCTCGATCTCGGCCTTCACCCCGGCGTCCTGGGTCGCCTTCGGCTCCTCGGTCGGGCTGATGAAGCTCAAGTGGATATCCGGCTTGACGCGCTGATAGCGCTCGACAAACTTGTTGATGTACTTGCGAGTTTCGTTATCCTTCACCACATAGGCCGTGATATTGATCGGCCCTTCCATCTGCTTCAGGACATTGACACTGCCCTCGGTCAGCGTATTGCGGCCGCCTTGCGTCACGTCACGGCTGACATGGTATTGATAGGTCAGGAAGCCAAGCAGGAATACCAGCACCAGGAACAGCAGCACAAAGAAGCTGTTCTGCACGAACAATTGAAAGCGTAGTTTGCGATTGGTTTTCATAGAGTCTCTCGATCAGCCACGCAAGCGATCTGCATCCAGCCGACGGATAGTCAGGGTCAGAAAGGTAATGATGAACAACAGGAAATAAGCAATATCGCGCGTATCCAGAAGACCTCGCGAGAGCGGCTCGAAGTGGCGCATCAGGGACAGGGTAGCCACCGTGTTGCTTGGATCTCCCGCGAGAAAATACTCAATCAACTGCAGGGCAAGCAATGCCACAAAGGTGATGATGGCGGCCACCACCGGCTGTTGCGTGGTGCTCGAAACATACGTCCCCAAGGCACAGTAGCTCGCGAGCAGCAGGAAAAGGCCTAGCAGATTGGAAAGCGCATAACCGAAGTCGATATCGGCCCACAAATTGAGCGAGAATACCATGACACCGATCAGCAACACGCTGACGCCAAGGAAAACCAGCAGGCCGAGAAACTTGCCGAGCACGATTTCAGTCAGCGACAATGGCGCGCTGAACAGGAAAGGCAGGGTCTGCTGGCGACGTTCTTCACTAATCAGGCGCATCGAGAGCAAAGGCACGGCAAACAGCATGATGAAAGGCGCAATGCCGAATACGCTGCCACCGACAAACTCGGTCACACCGATGCGCTGATCCGGCCTGATGGAGCCGGACATGGTCAGGAAGTATTGATCTACCCCCATCAGGAAAAACGTGGCAAAGACAAACTGCAACAGGGCAAGGATCACCCAGCCCATGGGCGAGGAAAACAGCCCTTTCAGTTCTTTTCTGGCTATATTGACGATCATGAGGGAATCACCTTCAAACGCATGCTGTCCGCGATCAGGCGGCAACTGCTTCCTGGAATGTTAGCTGGACGAAAACCTCTTCAAGCGAGGTCTGGTCAGGATTGATCTGGAACAGGCCCCAGTTCTGGCTTACCGCCGCCTGCACCAAGGCTTCTGACGGTGTTGCACCAGGCGTGTGGTGGATGCGCAGCAAGTTATCCCCCAGCGCTTCCACGCTTTCAACGCCAGGAATACTCAACAAGGCGTCATGCGCAGGAGGCTGCCTGAGCCCCAGCAACAAACGGTTACCATGGCGCTGCTGCTTCAGCACATCAATGCCGCCATTGAATACCAACGAGCCCTTATGGATGATCTGTACGCGATCACACACCATCTCCACCTCTGGCAGGATATGGGTGGAAAGAATGACGCTATGCTCGCCACCCAGCTCCTTGATCAGCGCCCGGATATCCCGGATCTGGATCGGGTCAAGGCCAACTGTCGGCTCGTCCAGAATGACAACCATGGGGTTATGGATAATGGCCTGGGCAATGCCCACACGCTGTTGGTAGCCTTTTGACAGGTTCTCAATCAGGCGTTTGCCCATCTCGGTCAGGCCACAGCGTTGCTTGGCAACGTCGACAGCTTTCTTGATGTGCTGGCGGCTGACCCGATGCAAACGCGCGGCGATGGTGAGGAACTCGTCCACAGTCAATTCGCGGTACAAAGGCGGCTGCTCGGGCAGGTAGCCGATCAATGCCTTGGCATCCTTGGGCCTTTCCATCATATCGATGCCGCAAATCTTCACCGAACCGTTGCTGGGTGCCAGGTTGCCTGTCAGCATCTTCATAGTGGTGGATTTTCCAGCGCCATTGGGGCCGAGGAAACCTAACACTTCGCCCTTGTTCAGGGTAAAACTGACATCATTGACCGCTGCACGACCACCATACTTGCGGGTTAACTCTGATGCCTCTACGGTAATAGTCGTCATAAGTTGAACTGGATTATCCGGTTTTAAGGGGTGCTACGTTAAAAAAACACCACTCACCTGTCAAGTTTGTAACATCCCCACACCACTGCGAAGGGAACAAAATTCGACGCTGATTCTATTGAAATATCGCGCTCAAACCAGCTATAGTCGAACTGAAAACATCAATGGAAAGCATACAGGTATGTAAACCTCCTGCAATCCATTTTTTAGCATCGCGCATTATGGGTGAACTTGCAAACGCTGTCACTGACTAAGAAACAGGAACAGACCCTAAGGTGCAAAATGATGCAAAACTTGCATTTGCCCCATTGAAAACGGGCGCGGCAGGCCTCAATATGCCATTTATCAACCTGAATGAGATTTCCTTGAAAATGCCTATCAGCAAAAAAATCGCAATCGCAGTTGCCTGCGCAGCACTGTCAGTGGGCATGGGAAACGCCGCCACCGCAGCGACCAAGGGTGAAACAAGTCCGCCTCAACCTGCACTCACCGGCGAATTTGTCTATAAATACCTGATTGGAGAAATTGCAGGGCAGCGCGGCCAGTTTGACCTCGCAAGCGCCCTGTTCCTTGACCTGGCCAAGCTTAACCAGGATTCCCGCCTTGCCGAGCGCGCCGCTAAAACCGCCGTCCTGGGCAATGATGGCCGCACCGCGATTGATGCGGCAAATCTCTGGTCGCAGCTTGACCCAGGCTCTACCGAGGCACACCAGGCATTGACCCAGATGTTGATCAACACAGGGCAATTCAATGCAGCCAAGCCCCATCTCAAGCACCTGCTCGCCAATGAAGAAGGCCGTGCCAGCGGCTTCATGTTCCTGAACAACCTGCTCTCGCGCCAGCAAGACAAGGGCGCGGTACTGAGCCTGGTGCAAGAGCTTGCGCGCGACTATCCCGAGCTTCCCGAGGCGCATTTTGCGATTGCCCATGCAGCCTGGAATGCCGGCAACACCGAGCTTTCCCTCGCGGAACTCAACCAGGCCAACAAGCTACGCCCGGGCTGGGAAATGGCAGCGCTGATGCAAGGGCAGGTGCTGCTTGGAAAATCGCCCGAGGAAGCAGTGAGTTTCTATCGCAGCTTCCTGGCCCAGCACAACAGCGCCAATGAAGTCAGGCTTGCCCTGGCGCGCATCCTGGCTGGACAAAAGAAGTTCGATGAAGCCAAGAACGAGTTCATCAAACTGATTGAAGCCTCCAACGGCAATCCGGAAATCCTCGTCGTCGTCGGCCTGCTATCTTTACAGGCCAATGAGCTGCCAGATGCCGAGAAATACTTCAAGGAGGCGCTGGGCAAGGGATTCAAGGATAAAGACCAGGTTTATATCTACCTGGGCCAGATCGCGGAGAAAAAGCAGAACGACAATGAAGCCCTGCAATGGTATAGCAAGGTATCCCCAGGCGAAGTCCGCTATGTGGATGCCCAGCTCGGTGTAGCCAATGTGATATCACGCCGAGAAGGCATTGACGCTGCCATCCAGTCCCTGGAAAAGCTGCCTGACCTGACAGACGCACAGCGCGCCGCGGTCGTTCACGCGCAAGCCAACGTGCTGACCCAGGCCAGACGCCACGAGGAAGCATACTCCCGCCTGGAAAACGCGATCAACACACTGCCGAATTCACCTGAACTGGTTTACGATTTCGCCATGGCCGCAGAACGGGTCAACAAACTGGATGTCATGGAGCGCGAGTTACGCAAGCTGATCAAGATACAGCCCGAGTTCTCCCAGGCCTACAATGCCCTTGGCTATTCCCTGGCCGACCGTGACATCCGCCTGGACGAAGCCAAGACTCTCATCGAGAAGGCCCATGAGTTGAGCCCCGATGACCATTATATTCTCGACAGCCTGGGCTGGGTGCATTACCGCCTGGGCAACCTGGACCAGGCGCTTGACTACCTGAGCCGCGCATACTCCCAGCAGCCAGACCCGGAAATTGCTGCCCACCTGGGCGAAGTGCTCTGGAAACAAGGCAAGCGGGATGAAGCCGTCAAAACCTGGGAAGCAGCGCTTTCCGCCTTTCCTGAAAATGAAGTCCTGATCAGCACCAACAGGAAGTTCAACCGTTAAGATGCAGGTTGTGAAATGCTGGCTGCTGGGCGCCACCCTGGCGCTTGCCGGCTGCGCCAGCCTTCCTCCCGCTGTCAGCCCAAGCACAGCGGAAGTACACCAACAACACCTGACCAGCCTGGCCGGCATTGACAGCTTCGGCCTCAAGGGCCGCATTGGCATGCAAACCGAAGCCAAGGGCTTTTCCGGCTCCACGCAGTGGCAGCACAGCCAGGCGCAAGATGACATCTCCTTGTTTTCGCCCCTGGGCAGCCAAGTGGCGTCCATCAACCGCACAGCTGATGGCGTCAGCCTCGTCACCAGCGATAACAAACGCTACGAAGCCGCAGATGCAGAAACGCTTACCGAGCAAAACCTGGGCTGGCGCCTGCCTATGAGTGGACTATCCGACTGGGTGCTGGGCCGGCCGAATCAACATGCAATCGAGGCAGCACAATGGGATGAGGCCGGACGGCTCATCAAGCTCAAACAGGATGGCTGGGATATCGAATACGGCCAATACATCACGACAAGCGCTTACCAATTGCCAACCAGGATTACGCTGCGCAATGCAAGCAGGCTTACGCTCAAACTTATCGTGCAGCAATGGCAGATAGACTAAGAAAATTAACTCACAACGCCATTTTACGGTTTTGTATTCAAGCGTAGAATAAGGCGGGTTGCCGCAGACAGTGCTGATACACGGCAAAGCGACCCAACGCAATTATACGTTTGAAGACAAAGCCGCATTACATTCATGCAAGACTTCCAGCCCTACCCCGCTCCTGCCAAGATCAACCTATTCCTGCACATCACAGGCAGGCGTCCAGATGGCTATCACCTGCTGCAGAGCGTGTTCCGGCTGCTGGATCATGGCGATACCGTGCATATCCGCCCGCGGCTGGATGGCCTCATCCGCCGCACAGAAGATATTCCCGGCGTGCCAGAGGCTGAAGACCTGTGCATACGTGCAGCAAGACTGCTCAAGCAACATACTGCCAGCCCGCTGGGTGCCGATATTTATGTCACCAAGCGAACCCCCATGGGCGGCGGACTGGGCGGCGGCAGCTCGGATGCCGCCACCGTCCTGCTGGCCTTGAACCGCCTATGGAACCTCAACCTGAGCCGTGAGAAACTGATTGCACTGGGATTGGCACTGGGGGCAGATGTGCCTTTTTTCATTTTTGGCGAAAATGCCTGGGTAGAGGGAATTGGTGAGAAACTCAAATCAATTCAGCTGCCTCCCGCCAATTACCTGGTCATCACGCCTCAAATCCATATCTCGACCGCAGAAATTTTTGCATCAAAGCAATTGACAAGGGACACGAATCCCACGACAATAGCGGCCTTTCTGAGGGACTTGGTTCACAACGATCTCGAAACCGTGGTTAGCCGGCAATACCCGGAAGTTGCAAAAAGCCTGGATTGGTTATCGCAATTTTCCAAAGCTCGCATGAGTGGTTCTGGCGCTTCGGTATTCGCAGCATTCGAGAACCGGGAAAAAGCAGAGGCTGTACTGGCAAGACTGAATACAACATGCGAGCTGCAACAAGCCGCAGGGTGTGAGATTTCAGGATTCTATGCAGCAGGGTTGAATAAACACCCCTTACACAGCTACGCAACCTGAAGAATATAACGATCAATTGGGGAGTCGCCAAGCTGGTTAAGGCACCGGATTTTGATTCCGGCATGCGAAGGTTCGAATCCTTCCTCCCCAGCCAGAATGAAAGCGTGTAACTTAAAAAATTACACGCTTTTGTTTTTTGCACGCGATTTATGCAGTTTACTTAGACATAAGGATTCCAACTGTGGCCAGGGGCGACATGATGGTATTTACCGGCAACGCCAACCGTGCGCTTGCCGAAGAAGTAGTAGGCCACCTGGGCATTGAGCTGGGCAGGGCCACAGTTGACCGCTTCAGTGACGGCGAAGTCATGATCGAGTTGCTGGACAATGTCCGTGGCAAGGATGTCTTCATCCTGCAATCCACCTGCATGCCCACCAATGACAACCTGATGGAAGTCATGGTCATGGTGGATGCCTTGCGTCGCTCATCTGCTGGCCGCATCACCGCCGCCATCCCTTATTTCGGTTATGCCCGCCAGGACAGGCGCCCGCGTTCCGCCCGCGTCGCGATCACTGCCAAGGTCATTGCCAACATGCTCACCACAGTGGGCGTCAACCGTCTGCTGACCATGGACTTGCACTCAGACCAGATCCAGGGCTTCTTTGATATTCCAGTCGATAACATCTACGCCACCCCTATACTGCTGCACGATCTGGCGCAACAGAAACACGATAACCTCGTAGTTGTGTCGCCTGATGTCGGCGGCGTGGTGCGCGCCCGTGCCGCAGCCAAGCATTTGAATGTAGACCTGGCGATTATCGACAAGCGCCGCCCCAAGCCCAATGTCGCCAAGGTGATGAACATCATTGGTGATGTCTCAGGCCGCACCTGTGTGCTCATGGATGACATGGTGGATACCGCCAACACATTGTGCGAGGCAGCCATCGCCCTGAAGCAGCAAGGTGCGCTCAAGGTCGTGGCCTACTGTACCCACCCCGTACTTTCGGGTGAGGCAGTCTCACGCATTACCAATTCCGAACTGGACGAACTAGTCGTCACCAACACAATCCCGTTGCGTCCCAATGCGCAGCAATCGCCGAAGATTCGCGTGGTCAGCGCAGGCGAGCTGTTTGCGGAAACCATACGCCGCATCAGCAATGAAGATTCAGTCAGTTCCCTGTTTGTAGAATAAACAGGGGCATAGTTCCGGCGGATGCACAAGCATCCGCCCTTTCTGTTATCTGGTCGCGGATAACAGGCAAACCCAAGGCCGGTTGGCCTTTTTTAGGAGTAGTAAAATGGCAATTGTAATTAAAGCAACCACGCGCGAAGGCAAAGGTACGGGTGCGAGCCGCCGTCTCCGTCGCGCTGGTAACGTTCCCGGTGTTGTTTACGGTGGCGATAAAGAAGCGGTAAGCCTTGAATTCAACCACAAGGAACTGTTCCTGGAGTTTCGTCATGAAACATTCCACGCTTCCATCCTGAACCTGGAAGTGGACGGCAAGAAGGAACAAGTCGTTCTGCGTGACTACCAACTGCACCCAGTCCGCAACACCATTCAGCACATCGACTTCCAGCGCGTAAGCGCCAGCGAGAAGGTGCACGTGAAGGTGCCTCTGCACTTCGTCAATGCTGACGTTGCACCTGGCGTCAAACTGGGTGGCGGTATTGTGACTCACATCCTGACAGAAGCAGACGTAAGCTGCCTGCCTAAGGACCTGCCTGAGTTCATTGAAGTTGACCTGAGCAACCTGGAAACCGGCCAATCCATCCACCTGTCCGAAATCAAGCTGCCTAAGGGCGTTGAGTTCGTACAACTGGCGCATGACAACGATGCCGCTGTTGCATCGGTCACCAAGCCACGTGGCGCCGCCGCAGCTGAAGGCGAAGCTGAAGCAGGTGAAGGCGAAGCTGCCGAGTAATCCTGGCCGTTAGAGCTTGAACGCGCGCTTCGGGTAACCGGGGCGCGCGTATTCATTTTAAAGAGTCACAATATGAACGGTATCCGGCTTTTTGTTGGCTTGGGCAATCCCGGCGCCCAATATGAAGACACCCGCCACAATGCAGGCTTCTGGTGGATAGACCAGGTCTGCGTGCAAACTGCCAGCAAGACCAGCCCAGAAGCCAAGTTCTTCGGCCTAAGTGGACGGCTCAATGGCCATACCGATACCTGGCTGCTCAAGCCCACGACTTTTATGAATGCCAGCGGGCGTGCCGTTGCAGCATTGGCACGTTTTTACAAGATTTCAGCAGAAGAAATCCTGGTCATCCATGACGAGTTGGATTTACCCCCTGGTGCTGCCCGCCTCAAGAAAGGCGGCGGCCATGGCGGCCATAACGGCCTCAAGGACATCTCCGCACAACTGGGCACTAACGATTTCTGGCGCCTGCGGCTGGGCATTGGTCATCCCGGTGACCGCAGCGCAGTGGTCAATTATGTGCTGCACGCACCGTTGCGCGATGAATTGCAACAAATAGAATATGCCATCGACGGCAGCACCCTGGTGTTGCCACAATTGCTGGACGGCAAGTTTGAGGAAGCCATGCTCAAACTGCACACCAAACCGAAACAGAATTAACCCTTAACCAAGAACAGGCAGATCATCATGAAATGCGGAATTGTTGGCCTACCCAATGTAGGCAAATCCACCCTCTTCAATGCGATTACCCGCGCAGGTATCGAAGCTGCCAATTACCCGTTCTGCACCATAGAACCCAATGTCGGCATCGTTGAAGTCCCAGACCCGCGCCTCAAACCGCTCATCGAGATCGTCAACCCGCAGAAAATCCAGCCTGCGATCGTCGAGTTCGTCGATATCGCCGGCCTGGTGGCCGGCGCCTCCAAGGGCGAAGGCCTGGGCAACAAGTTCCTCGCCAACATCCGCGAAACGGATGCAATCGCCCATGTAGTGCGCTGCTTTGACGATGGCAACATCGTCCATGTCGCAGGCAAGGTAGACCCGCTTGCCGATGTCGAGACCATCAACACCGAGCTGGCGCTTGCCGACATGGAAACCGTGGAAAAGACCTTCCAGCGCGAAAGCAAGAAAGCAAAGTCCGGCGACAAGGAAGCCATCGCGCTGTGCAACGTACTGGAAAAAGTGCAGAAACACCTCGACCAGGGCCATCCCGTGCGCACCCTGGGGCTGGACGAAGACCAGCTCAAGCTGATCAAGCCGCTTTGTCTCATCACCGTCAAGCCCGTGATGTACCTCGCCAATGTCGATGAAGGCGGCTTCGAGAACAATCCGCTGCTGGAAAAGGTGGCAGAACTTGGCAAAAAAGAAGGCGCTCCCGTCGTTGCCATTTGTGCCAAGATCGAAAGCGAAATCGCCGACCTGGAAGACGAAGACAAGGCCATGTTCCTATCGGAACTAGGCCTGGAAGAACCCGGCCTGGACCGTGTCATCCGCGCCGCCTACGATCTGCTAGGCTTGCAGACCTACTTCACCGCCGGCGTGAAGGAAGTGCGGGCCTGGACCGTGCGCAAAGGCTCAACCGCCCCGCAAGCTGCCGGTGTCATCCATACCGACTTCGAGCGCGGCTTCATCCGTGCAGAAGTAATTGCCTATGCCGAATACGTCAAGCACAAAGGCGAGAAAGGCTCACAGGAAGCCGGCAAGATGCGCCTGGAAGGCAAGGACTACATTGTGCAGGACGGTGATGTCATGCATTTCAGGTTTAACGTCTGATCTTCTGCCTGGATCACACCACAAACAAGAGTTGTGATCTTTCCCTTTTAAAATCCGCGTGTCTACGCGGATTTTTATTTCTGCAAGCAAGCGCCATCCTTCAAGCAGAAAGTCGGATAACACTGATCCGACCATCAGGCTCCAATCGCATTTCCTTGACTTCATCCATGTGCTCCAGCCCTTCCTCACGCAGCTTGGACATCAACTCCTCCTTGGTGATCCACTCCCGACGCAGGTTGCGCCACTGTATCTCGCCATTGCTCACCAGCATCATGCTGGATGACTCGGTGAAGCGCCTTACTATGGGGAATCGGTAGCCTAGATAGTCGAATAGCAGATTCCAGCCTAACAGGGTCGCCACCAGCAATGCACCATCCAGAAAAGTTTTGGCATCGCCACTCATAGCGTTCTGCGACGCATCGGCCACAATTACCACAAACAGGAAATCTCCTATTCCGAGGTTGCCGACATCGCGGCGCAATACAAAACGGAAGATGCAAAACAGCAGCAAGAACACGAGTGATCCGCGCAATATGATTTCCCATGGGGAAACGCTGAAGCTAAACAGGGCCATTGCAGCCTTTCATGTCACGATGACAGCCAGAATATAAGCGCATAGCGCGACAGTTGCCTGTAGTCCAACCACGCAAAAGATTGTAGGAAAATAACTAAAGCCGCCCCTCCCTGTCTATCGCCCGTCAGTTTTGTAGCAGCTGCTCCTACATTAAAATCAGCATTCTCTGATTCTCGATATAAATCGTTTGCCTGCATCATGCAAGATCCAAGGTTAACTGGAGCCCAACAATGAGTTCTCAAGTTGAACAATGGTTGCGTGTGCAATCGCCAAGCCTGCTGGCGCTATTGCTGATCGCCTTGCCCATGTTTGTCATCGACTCCATGGCGGCAGAAAGCCTTTCTGCACGGGATCAAGGATATCTCAAGGATATTGGTCGGCTGAATGTGCTGCAAATAGAAGCCAGTGAGCTTGCCGTAGTTAAATCCAGCAATGAAAATGTACGCGAATTTGCGCGTGAAGTGGTCAAGGAGCACATGCAGTTGGGTGAGGAGCTCAAACTGTTGGCCCAGCACAAACATGCCAAGTTGCCGAAAGAGCCATCGTTATGGCAAAAAGCCAAGTTCAGGAACTTATCATCCAAAGATGGGGCTGAGTTTGATCAGTCCTATGCCAAAAGCATAGGCGTCAAGACACAGGAAGAAACTGTGAAATTGCTAGAGAAGGTTGCCAGCCGTGCTGATGATCCGGACCTTAAGGCTTTTGCCTTGCAACATTTGCCTTCGCCGGAATCCAGCCTGGAAACAGCAAAAGCACTGCTCGCAGTCATCCAGGCGACGGAAGACGAATAAGCTACAGCCCTCTCTCCAGCTGTTGAGTTTTCTTACATTCATATGAGACAGTGGCTTATAAACAGATTACCTGCCCGCGCCAATAATGAACTTACTTTCCTTTCCAACGGAGAGAGCAGTTGCGGGTCAGCTGCTTCATTCCAACAACTTGTAATGGAGGTTTATCATGGTACGACAAACTGCAAATCCGCGTGGTTTTGCCGCAATGAGTCCTGAGAAACAACGCCAGATTGCCAGCATGGGCGGCAAGGCAGCGCATGCCAAAGGAACAGCCCACGAATTTGACTCAAACTCTGCCCGGCTGGCAGGCCGCAAAGGTGGGCAGGCAGCACATGCCAAAGGCACGGCACATCAATTCACATCCAAGGAGGCCCGTGCCGCAGGCCGCAAGGGCGGCCGCCGCAGTTCATAACTCTCGTTAAGAGATTGCCAAAAGCAAAAAAGCCAGGAAATCCTCATTTCCTGGCTTTTATTACATCCATCATCAATTCATATCTGATCTCGCATCAGGAAAAAAGCATAATGCTGTGAATAAAGCTCGCTACCCTTGTCCAGAATGGATTTATACACTCTGGCAGCCTTCAAGCCTTCCTGCGTATGATGCACCAAGGGGGACATAAGCCGAATCATGCACTCCATAATTTCCGTTTGACCGCTGGCCTCATCCACGCCATCAAGATGAGTCTGACGGATTTCGATATTTTCCATGGCTGGTGCAGCGGGATAGTTCAAGACTGAAGCATCCGCATATCGCAAACGCTTACCATACTCCTGGCTATAGCCCAACCAATCTACCAGCACCTGTTGCTGGTAACCTTGCGGCAACAAATGACCACGCTCCAGGACCTGCCACAAACGCGTCTGTCCTTCCTCACCCGGCTGCATCCACCCTTGATTGCATAACCGCTGCAGCAACGAAGCTAGAGGCAGGCTATCCGGCCAGCGACCGCGAATACCACGCTCCATGCAATCGATACGGTAGACCCGCTCAAGATAAGCCGCGCAGGGTTGCATCACGGCAAGAAAAGCTTGCTGCAAATCAAACGCCGCGACGATTCCCGGAATATCCAGGCCCAGCCGATGCAGTTTGTAACCATTATTGACGCGCTGCAACAACGCCTGTTTTTCTGCATCGTTGTTTGCCGCAGCAAGCAATGGCTGCAGCAACTTGATAGCACTGGCAATGCAGGCATCATCCTCTGTCGCATGCAAAGTAAAATAATGTGGCTGAACTTCAAGCTCGCTCAGCTCATAAGCCGCAATCAGCATCGGCAATGAGGCCTGCTCATAACCCAGGTTAAAACCAATAATTTCCGGCAAGTACTGGTCTACGTCATGCCCCAATGCCAGCCTGATAGCACCCTGGATATAATACTTATCATCCAGATTGCGCCAGTCAGCGCATCCATTGTGATCAAGCAGCTTTTGGTATAACCTGACCTGGTTGAAACATTCATCTCCATCACCCAGGTTCTTAAGATAAATCCTGCACAAGGGCGCGAACCTGGCTTCCCGCCAGTGCCTGAGAAAACCATAAAGCCAAGCGCCTTCGACCATACGGCTAGGGGCAATGGATTGCAAAAAATGTAAGGCATGCGACTTGCAAGTGAAATATCGTGGCTTCTGCCCATCATGCCGATCAGCCAAATAAGCACGGTAATCACATCTCACCTGAGCACAACGCTGCTCCAACCACGACGGTAGCTTTTCTATATCCTGAGGCAAGTCACTTTCACGCGATGCTACCTCGCCCAAACGTGCATCCAGAAAAGTCCGGGCCAGATTACGTGAGTCTTCGATATCACCCGGTCGTGCCAAGGCATAATATAAATCGCGAGCGGGCGTAGAAATAGGCAGTGGCAACGGAGGCTTGTTGCGCTTGAAGATAATAGAGGAAACATCACGCTTGAACATCAGGCTTGGAACAGGCCCCAATCCAAAATTCCGACCTAGCGTAATCTCTTTCATGACGCACCCCCGTTTTGCACATCAGCGATAATGGAGAATTGTGTATAAAATTAGAGACGTTTACCGTCGGACAGTTTCCCTCCCCCTCGTAGGAAAATCATCACAAATCCAGAATAAATATCTATTTCACATTAATAACAAATAGTTAAGATTTTTTATGAAAAAATCCTGACATCGTCAGGAACCGATATCGCTGATAACGCACTCCTCATGAGCCACAAAACCCTACATTGGCTTTGACATTCAGCAAGCAAGAAAATAGAATAGCGGGCTTGGTTGAATCCATTGGGTTCTGGTGATGTAGCTCAGCTGGTTAGAGCACAGGATTCATAATCCTGGGGTCGAGGGTTCAAGTCCCCCCATCACCACCATCTCCCTTCTTAAGTCTTTTCCAACAAAGACTTATAGAAACATCAATAGGTTACAGTCAGCATCTTCCCGATGGGTGTTACACTTTTGTTATGGAAGAGACGATGTGTAACTATTTAACCAAGCGTGGCGGTACCTATTATTTTCGCCGTAAAACACCTCTCGACCTTATCGAGCAGTACGGCAAAGAAATCATCTTTTCCCTTCGCACTAAAAAGCTGTAAAGCGTTGCCGCCTTGAAGCAGTGAGGTTAGACAACAAATTTGATGCATTTAGATGCCGCTCAAACTGTTGAGCCAATACTCAATGCCTCCAAAATCGCCTATTGCTCCAATAGACATTAATACCGACATTCAGTTGATGATGGGAGTAGCGCAGCAAATATAACAAATGAGTAAGTATTGAAACGCATGCTTATCAAGTCTGGAGTCATCCGCATAGCTCATGACATCGAGTATGTTTCTTTGCCTTGCTTTTTATACGAGTAAAAACTAATATCGCCGCGTACGGTTCTGTGCCAGTTCACGCTGGTCAGATTAATAGGGAATCCGGTGAAGACATAATGATCTAAATCCGGAACTGTCCCCGCAACTGTAATCGACGAGTCTTGAAATCATACATGCCACTGGATTATTCCGGGAAGGTTGCTTCAAGATGATGACCCGAGAGTCAGGAGACCTGCCGTATACAGTACGTTGAAGCAAAGGGCGGGGTGCCCCTGGAATCGGCGATCTATTCGCATTTTTTCATTGATGCAGTGAACAAGATATTGGTATTCCCGATTCTTTTGGGGCTGCCTATAGATACCGCCTGTCATCAAACTGCCCCGCACTTATACTTAACGTGACATTTCATATACGTTTTTGCACCTTTCCTTTGGTGCTGGGGAATACTCATGAAACATCAATATCGGCTCTTGGCAGCCGCCCTATCCATTATGTTTGCTTCTGGAGCATTGGCTGAAGATGCTGTTCTGGACGAAGTGGAGGTCAAGGCACAAGCCGAGAAGAACAAGGCACTACAATTGTCCAAGCAAACTAGTACTGCCAACCGGGTCGGACTAACCGTACAAGAAACACCAGCAAGCATTGAAATCCTGGATACCGATACGATCCGTCGCCGTGGTGATATTTCATTGCGTGAAGCAGTGAGCAGAACCACCGGTCTAACGGACATCAGCACGCCTAATGTTGGCCAAGCTTTCTCGCTTCGTGGTTTAACCGGTAACAACTCTGTAGGACAGGCTGAAGACGGCGTACGCCAAACACCTGGGCTTGGAACAAGCAACTATCCAGCTGATACTTGGGGCTATGAGCAGATTGAGGTATTGAGGGGGCCTGCTTCTGTCATGTTTGGTGACGGAACCTCAGGTGGCATTATCAATAGCGTTCGCAAGCAGCCTAAGCGTGAAACTTCTGCCGAAGCTGTGATTGGTGCTGGCTCCTATGGTGCTTATCGTGCAGGCATTGGTGGTACAGGTGCAATTGGCGAAATTGGGGCATTCCGTATCGATGTGTCTACTCTCGGGGGCAATAGCTATATTTCTAAAGGTGATTACGAAAGCACCAAGCTGATGACCTCTTTGCTTTTCACACCAACTGACTCACTCAAAGTTGGCTTTACCCTAGACTATTCTGATAACTCTCCATCGGCCAATTACGGTGTGCCTGTGATCAATGGAAAGCTACTGAAGTCTCTACGCAACAAGAACTACAACGTTAGCAACAACAAGCTGAACTTCATCGATACGCGCTTCAGGAACAAGATCGAATGGGATATTACGTCTACTCTCAAGTTGAAGAATGAAGCCTATTGGTTCAAATCTAAGCGCGATTGGCGTAATGCTGAAGAATTGACTTATGACACAGGTACAGGACTTGTAGATCGTTTTTCTCTGGCAATCAATCATGACCAGAAGCAATATGGCAACAGGCTGGAGTTGATTTCTACCAGTGATATCTTTGATCATCAAAACCGTTTTGCTGCTGGTATTGAACTAAGTCGTACTACTTTCAGGCGTAGCAATGGTAATGTAAACAGTGCCTCCGTCCCGCTCTTGGGCTTCACTGCAGGTCAATTGCAATACACCAGCCCCATTACGCCTGACTTTGACTCTGAACTGACTCAACGTATTTTCTTCGTTGAAGATGCTTTTAGTGTCACGGACCGGTGGAAATTGATTGCAGGCATTCGCAAGGAGTTGCTGGACACCGAGCGTCAATTACTGCGTACCAGTAACGAGATCGAGAAGGATTTTTCTCCGACCACCTGGCGTGTTGGCACCGTATTCGATGTCACACCTGACACCAGCCTTTACGTTCAGGTCAGTCGGGGAACTGATCCAGTTTCAACTTTGCTGGAGCTGAATGTTCTGACCTCTGACATGAAACTCACTCGTTCCCGCCAGGCAGAGGTTGGGATCAAGCACAAATTGCCAGATACCAAGGGGGAAGTATCAGTAGCACTCTTTCACATCGCTAAAGATGACATCATTACCTACACTGGCCTGTTCCAGGCAGTACAAGGCGGTAAGCTTTCTTCTCGCGGTATCGAGTTAACAACTACCCTGTTCCCTACACCAAACTGGCGAGTTGATTTCAATGCAACAGCACTTAACGCCCGTTATGATGACCTGGCTGATGTATTCGGTACCTCAATGAGAGGAAATACCCCACCCAATGTGCCTGAACATACAGCGAATGCTTGGGTTTCTTATCAGCAGCCACAATGGGATGCCGGGATTGGTGCCAGGTATGTTGGAAAACGTTATGTATATGGGGATTTTAACCGTGACGACGATATCCAACTGGGTAGCTACACGGTGTTTGATGCAAGTGCTGCCTGGCATGTGAACAAGCAAATGACGTTACGTGCCAATATCCGCAACCTCACCGACAAGTTCTACGGAGCATTTGCTTATTCAGCAACCCAGCAAATAGTGGGGGCTCCAAGGCAGATTGAATTAACGGCTGAGTTCCGATACTAAATGTGGTATTAGGGAAGGGTTCAAACATTGGCTCTCTGAGCTCTTTCCTTAATGTCTAAATTCCACATCAGGATTAACACGTATTGCATAGTTGGATATGCCGCTACTGTTTGAAAACCAAGCTCATCTGCCTCCTGCTGACATTCCCACTATGAATAAAGGAATATCTAAAGCAAAGCTAGACGATGAGCTTACCTTCGTATACATACATAGAACGTGGCTCCAACATCAGCTCCCCTCCCTGCTGATTGGGAATGGGCTTGAGCGGGGTGTCTATGAGTAGTTTCCAGTCGTACGTTTCGCAATAGGGCAGGCGCGCGGGTACTGTGACATGCGAGGCATTGAGCAGGACCAGCACTGCGCTCTCGCTCTTGATCGGCGGCACGAACTTTACTGCCATGGCTTTGTTGTGCGGATCACTCCATTGCTCATTGCTCATGGGTTCACCGTTGACATTGAACCAGGCCACATCTGAATTGCCATGCTCATTGAGCTTGCCGGTGACAAACTCGGCGCGTGAGATGGCGCTATGGCTTTTGCGTAGCTCAGCCAGCCGGCCTACTAAGTCGATCAGGGTATCATCGCTATGTTCCCAGTCTGTCCAGCCCAGTGGGTTGTCCTGACAATAGGTATTGTTGTTGCCTTGCTGGCTGTTGTTGAGCTCATCGCCCGCGAGCAGCATGGGAATGCCTTGTGACAGGAACAGGGTAGTGAGAAAGTTGCGTTTTTGCTGCGCGCGCAATGCCAATATATCTTCCTGATCGGTCTCCCCTTCATGGCCGCAGTTCCAGCTACGATTATCATTGGCACCGTCTTGGTTGTCCTCGCCATTGGCCTCATTGTGCTTTTCGTTGTACGAAACCAGGTCGTGCAGCGTGAAGCCGTCATGTGCGGTAATGAAGTTAACGCTGGACCAAGGACGCCGGTGCTGTTCGTTGAATAGGTCGCTGGAAGCGGCAAAGCGGCTGGCAAAGCGGGGCAGCATGCCATCGTGCCCGGCCCAGAACTCGCGCGTAACGTCGCGGTAATCGCCATTCCATTCGGAGAATCCCGGGGGAAAGGAGCCGAGCTGGAAACCGCCAGGGCCGACATCCCAGGGTTCGGCAATCAGTTTGCAACGTGTCAGTATTGGATCTTGCAACATAGCGTGAAGCAATGCGTGATCACGATTGAAGCCGTTTTCATTCCTGCCCAGCGTCAGGGCGAGGTCAAAGCGGAAGCCATCTATGCCATAGACCGAGGCCCACAGCCGCAAGCTGTCCATGATCATCTGCATGACCTTGGGGTGAGAGGTATTGAGCGCATTGCCGCAACCGGTCAAGTTGTCGTAGTAACGCGGGTTGCCGGGCAGTTCCTTGTAATAGCTGAGGTTGTCTATGCCTTTCCAGCACAGCGTAGGGCCCAGATGATTGCCCTCGCAAGTGTGGTTGTAGACCACGTCGAGTATTACCTCTATTCCGGCTTCGTGCAGGGCATCTACCGTTTTGGCAATTTCTTCCAGCGCACCCGAACTAAGATAGGATGGCTCGGGGGCAAAATAGGCCAGTGTGTTATAGCCCCAATAGTTGGATAGCTTGCGCTCCAGGAGATAGCGATCCTGGGTAAAAGCATGGATGGGCATGAGCTCAATGGCGGTAATGCCTATGCGTTGCAGGTGGCTGATGACGGCGGAGTCGCTCAGGGCCGCAAAGGTACCGCGGATATCGTCCTGGATCAGCGGGTGCTTCATCGTCAGGCCGCGGACATGGGCTTCGTAAATGATGGTCTTGGGCCAGCGGATGTCGGGCTTGGCGGACTTGACCAGGATATCGGAGCCGACCACGATGGCCTTGGGCATGAATTTGGCGCTATCGCGCTCATCCATATGCAGGTCTGCATCTGGATCGTCACTGATGGTATAACCATACAGCGCATCATCCCATTGGATACTCCCCGAAAGCTTGCGCGCATATGGGTCCAGCAACAGCTTGTTGGCATTGAACCTCAAGCCCTCAAGAGGCGCCCATGTACCGTCCACCCGGTAACCATAGTGTTGACCAGGCTTTATGCCTTCAAGATAGCCATGCCAGACGCCATTGGTGCACTCCTTGAGTACAATCCGCTCGGTTTCCGATTCGCCATGCTGGTCAAACAGGCACAGCGTGACACTGCGAGCATGATCAGAAAACAGCGCAAAGTTCGTTCCTTTGCCATCAAAATGGGCACCACGGGGATAAGGCCTGCCTTCTTTGAGAATGCTCATGATGTCGTCACCTGGTTACTATGCTTTCAATTTAGATAAAGTAGCTCATCCGTACTATCAGCGGTTTAACCGTCCTGGTGTCAGAAATTCTTTACATTGGTCGACGCTGAATTATTTTTGCATGTCCCAATAATGCGTTGCAGATACGCCCTCTCATCGCTCCACTATTCTCTGCTAAAGTCCCAACTGGTTTTCCTGATCATATTGAAGCCAGACTGAGTACTTTGGCACAGCTTACAATTTCACGGAATTTCTGGTGTCAGGAGTTGATGAAGCGGCATCCTGGATATGCACAGTGGTAACTGGCAATGCAAACTTAACTCCAAGGCGTTGAAATTCATGCATCAAATATAGATTGATCGCTTGCTGCGTGTCCATATACAAATTGAAATCACTGGAATTAATAAAATAGACCACTTCAAAATCCAACGAGCTCGAGCCAAACTCCTTAAAATGAGCCCTATCAAATCGGGTAACCTTAGGCTCTTCAATTGCAGCCTGCACAACTTTTGGCAGCTCCCTTAATGTCTCCGGAGGCGTATCGTAAGTTACTCCAAATTTAAACACCACTCGTCGTTCAGACATGCGCTTGTAATTGTGAATGGTATTTTTTAGAAGCTCGGTATTGCTGCAAACAATTTGCTCACCACTGATACTTCTAATATGTGTGGTTTTTAGCCCAATCCTTTCAATGCTTCCTGCAACTTCTCCAAATACAATAAAATCACCTATGACAAAAGGCTTGTCTAATCCAATTGCAAGAGAAGCAAACAGGTCGCTCAGAATATTCTGAACAGCTAACGCAACCGCAACCCCTCCCACCCCCAGGCTAGCCACAAAAGCAGTAATATTCACACCTATATTTGAAAGCACAGCCAATATAACGATCGACCAGACAGTGATCTTCAGAATCCAGCTCAGCATAGATGTGATAACGGGATTCGGGACTGAGTTCTCCTTTTCCAGCAGCTGCATCCTGGACCAAATCGTGATGCCCTTACTCAGCCATATCGCGATCTGAACACCAATGACGAGAAATGTTAAATTAGTTAGCCTGACTTCCCATTTAAGAGGAATATCCAGGAATTTTAGACCGATCAACAAAGCAATGAAAACCAAAGTCAACTTTTGTGTACTTTGCAGAACATCAACAAATATATCATTGAATTTACTATTACTTTTCAATGTAATTTTTGATAGTTTTTTGATAATAATCTGAAAAATGTTGACCAATATCAGATATACAAAAATCGTGATAATCGCTACCATCACCCATGCATTCGAAAGTAGTTCTGATAAAGAATTATTTTCCAATAAACCACCCATCCAATCCTCCTGTTCCTGACATACAGCAAGAAATATTGCGAACAATCACCTCGTGTACTTTTATCCTACCCCATAAATTCCACAATTTTAACCTTAACTATATTCTCCATTCAGATTCGTTCCTTCCTGATTCTAATGTGAATAGAAATTCAATAAGGCGAACTCCTATTTTTATGTCAGAGATAATTAACAAAAACATTCCCATCAAGTTAAAACACCTGCATATTGTGGAACAGCGCTTCATCAATAAAATTCCAACAACTTACATTTAATTACATTGAGTCATTTTTTAAAATTTATTTGAAACTTAATTTCTAAAATTCCTACCAACAGATAAATATTTTCCTGCCAACTGCTACACAAATTCACAAAAAAAGGAAACTTGCAGTGCACAACTACCAAGGATTTTTCCTTTATCCGGGATTATTGCTAACCAGTCTTTTTGCAGCTTCCTGTAGCCAGGATAGTGATCAAGCAGCCCCTGCAAGCACAGCCTCCGAAACAGAAGCTGCAAGTTATCCGCATAACAAGTCGAAACCTCCATCCTGGTTACAGGCAGAAGAAGACGGACAATGGACCATGCCCGCCAAGAATTACGCCAGCACCCGATACAGCGGCCTGGAGCAGATCAACCGCGACAACGTGAAGGACCTGAAGCTGGCCTGGACATTCTCGACCGGCCTCACGCCTGGGCATGAAGCAGCACCGGTGTTCGTGGACGATACCTTGTACGTGGTCACGCCTTACCCGAACACGGTGTATGCACTATCACTCGACGGCAGCAAGAAATGGGAATACAAACCCGACACGCACCAGGAATCCCAGGGGATGGCATGCTGCGACGTAGTGAACCGCGGCCTGGTCCATGTGGATGGCAAGCTGTTCTTCAATACCCTGGACAACCATGCCATTGCCCTGGACGCAGCCACGGGCAAGGAGCTGTGGAAAACCAGGGTCGGCGACCTCAAGCGCGGGGAAACCATGACCATGGCGCCGCTGGTGGTCAAAGGAAAAATGCTGGTCGGCAATAGCGGCGGCGAGATGGGCGTGCGCGGTTGGCTGAAGGCATTGGATACCGAGACGGGCGAGCTGCTCTGGACTGCCTACAGCACCGGCCCGGACAAGGAGGTATTGATCGGCGAGGATTTCAAGCCATTTTACCCGCAGGACCAAGGGCAAGACCTCGGTGCCAGCAGTTGGCCGCCGGAAATGTGGAAAATCGGCGGGGGAACGGTATGGGGCTGGCTCTCGTACGACCCGGAACTGGACCTAGTCTATTACGGTACAGGCAACCCCGGCCCGTGGAACCCGGATTTCCGGCCTGGCGACAACAAGTGGACCCTGACGGTGTTCGCGCGCCGTCCGGACGACGGCAGCGCCATCTGGGCCTACCAGATAGAACCGCACGACCTGTATGACTATGACGGCGTTAACGAAAGCCTGCTGCTCGACCTGCCCGTCAACGGCGAACAACGCAAGGTGCTGGTCAGGCCGGAACGCAACGGCCATGTCTATGTCATGGACCGCGCCAGCGGCGAGGTGCTGTCCGCCAACACTTATGTGCCGGTCAACGTCACGGAAGGCGTCGACCTCAAGACTGGCCATTTGCGCAAAGTAAAGGACAAGCAGCCCGGCACCAACAAGACCGTGCACAACATCTGCCCTGCCGCCCCGGGCGGCAAGGATTGGCAGCCGTCCGCCTACTCGCCTAGGACTGGGCTCATCTACATGCCGCACAACAACCTCTGCATGGACATGCACGGCACACAGGCCAACTATATCGCAGGGACACCTTATGTGGGCTCGGATGTAAAGATGTTTGCAGGCCCGGGCGGGCACCGTGGCGTCTACACGGCCTGGGATCCGGTCGCAGGCGGCAAGGTATGGAGCATTGAGGAAAGCTTCCCGGTCTGGAGCGGCACGGTGGCGACCGCTGGCGACATCGTGTTCTACGGCACTATGGACCGCTGGTTCAAGGCTGTGGACGCCAAGACCGGCAAGCTGCTTTGGAAATACCGCGTCGGGTCAGGCATTGTCGGACAACCAGTCACCTTTAAGGACAAGAACGGCAAGCAGTACGTGGCCATCTTCTCGGGCGTGGGCGGCTGGTCCGGTGCCATTGTCTCCGGCGGCCTCGATGCTCGCGACGGCACGGCTGCCCTGGGGTTTGCCAACGCCATGAAGGACCTGCCGCAACACACCGACAAGGGAGGGCAATTGTATGTTTTCTCCCTTTAGCAAACTTGCTGCGGGCCTTGTCCTCCTGCTACTGTTGAGCGGCTGCGAGGATCAGGCCGCCCTGCGCAATGCAGAAAACCCACCCTCGCCGCCCGCGGCCAGGATGACGGAGTTCGGCCCCGGCACCGAGGATGCTGCCGTCAAGCAGCACCCTTACATGAACAACCGCCATGCGATCAACGAGGGCAAGCGGCTCTATAGCTGGTTCAACTGTGTCGGATGCCATGCCAACGGCGGTGGCGGCATGGGCCCGCCGCTCATTGACAAACACTGGATATATGGCAGCGAACCCCAACATATTTTCGCCTCCATCATGGAGGGGCGTCCCAACGGCATGCCTGCCTTCCACGGAAAAATCCCCGAACAGGAGGCATGGAAGATTGTCGCCTATGTACGCTCGCTAGGCGGCCTGGACAAGGACCTGCCCGCTGGCGCCAGCAGCAGGCCGTTGCAAGACCAGGCGGAATCAGACCTGCGTGAGGGCGAAACTCAATGAGCCCGCCGCAGAAAAACGCTATATCGCCAAAATCCATACTGCCAGGCATTGTTGCAGCAATCATCTGGCTCGTATCTGCTTTTTCCCCGGCGTATGCGAGCCAATCCGCTCTAGAGCCCGGAGGTCCGCTGGCAGCGGCGATTGCCAACCTGTTCTGGGGTATGGTGGTCATTGGCGGCATCATCCTTTTCATTGTGTTGGCCATGCTGGCCGTGGCATTACTGAGGGCAAGGAATAAAACCGAGTCCAAGCCCCTGACCTTTACGCAGAGCCGCAACCTGGTCTTTATCTCGGGGGTTGTGATCCCTGCCTTGATATTGACCGTCTTCGTCATCTCCAGCGCAGCGGTCAACCGTGAGATCGTCGCGCCCATGCCGAAAAATGCCCTGACCATCAAGGTCACGGGCCACCAATGGTGGTGGGAAGTCGATTACCTCGACACAGAAGGCAATCACATCGCGAAAACCGCCAACGAGATACGCATTCCCGTCGGCAAGCCCGTGCGCATCGCGCTTGAGGCCAGCGACGTCATCCATAGTTTCTGGATTCCGCAATTGAACGGCAAGACGGACATGGTGCCGGGCAAAAGCAACCTGACCTGGGTCAAGGCAGACCGACCTGGAAGCTATCGCGGCCAGTGCACCGAGTTCTGCGGCAAGCAGCACGCGAAGATGGCCTTTATCGTCGATGCCGTGCCTGAAGAGGATTTCGAAGCATGGCTGCAGCGGCAGGCGCAGCCAGCGCGCGAACCTGTCACCGAAACTGAGAACAAGGGCAGGCAGGTGTTCCTGCGCTCAAGCTGCGCCATGTGCCACGCAATCCGCGGCACTAGCGCCCTCGCCAGCGTTGCGCCGGACCTGACGCATATCGGCTCGCGCAAAACATTGGCGGCGGGCTCGCTGGAAAACATGCCCGGAACGCTGTCTTCCTGGATTCTTTCCCCGCAGAGCTTCAAGCCCGGCAGCCACATGCCGGCGACCGTGCTCGTGGGAGAGGACCTTGGCAACCTTGTCGAATACTTGCTCAGCCTGGAGTAGCGGAATGACCGATTTAGCATCTATTCACCACGACGAGGAAACGCAGCAACTAGAGCGCACCTGGTCGTCCCCGCCTGGGTTCTTCGCCTGGTTCACCCATGTCAACCAGACCAATATCGGCATGCGCTTCATCGTCACCGGGTTCGTCTTCTTTATCCTGGGCGTGATATTGGCGCTGTTGATGCGCCTGCAGCTTGCGGTGCCCGATAACGACTTCATGGACCCGGAAACCTATAACCAGGTATTCTCCATGCACGGCATCACGATGATGTTCCTGTTCGCGATCCCGGTCATGGAAGGCTTCGCGGTCTACATCATTCCCCTCATGCTGGGCACGCGCGACATGACGTTCCCGCGGCTCAACGCCTTCGGCTACTACATCTACCTCATCGCCGGCGTCATGATGTACGCTGCGCTGCTGCTGAAAATCGCGCCCGACGCGGGCTGGTTCAGCTATCCCCCGCTTGCCGGCGCCGGCTTCTCGCCCGGCCTGGGGCTGGATTTCTACACGACGGTGATCACCTTCATGGAAATCTCGGCGCTGGTGGCGGCGATCGAGATCATTGCCACCATATTCAAGTGCAAGGTGCCCGGCATGTCGCTCAACCGCATGCCGATCTTCGTCTGGGCCATGCTGGTAATGTCCTTCATGATCGTATTCGCCCTGCCACCGTTGGTGATCGCGAGCCTGATGCTCGCGCTGGACCGCATGGCCGGCATGCATTTCTTTACCGCGGCCTCGGGCGACCCTATCCTGTGGCAGCATCTGTTCTGGTTCTTCGGCCACCCCGAGGTCTACATCATCTTCATCCCGGCCCTGGGCATGATCTCCAGCATCATCATCACCTTCACCCAGCGGCCCATCTTCGGCTACATCCCCATCGTGCTCTCGATCGTCGCCATCGGTTTCATCGGCTTCGGACTCTGGGTACACCACATGTTCACGGCGGGTCTGCCCCAGCTCGGCTCCAACTTCTTCACGGCATCCAGCGCCATGATCGCCATCCCGAGCGGCGTGCAGATATTCTGCTGGATCGCCACGCTCTGGGGCAGCAAACCCAAGCTGGACACGCCTTTGCTGCACGTGCTGGGCTTTTTCCTCATTTTCATCATCGGCGGACTCAGCGGCGTGATGGTGGCTTCGGTGCCGTTCGACATGCAGGCGCATGACACCTATTTCGTCGTCGCACACTTTCACTATGTATTGATTGGCGGCGCGGTGTTCCCTCTGCTTGGCGGGCTGTACTACTGGTATCCCAAGTTTACCGGCCGCATGATGAACGAGCGCCTCGGCAAGATTGGTTTCTGGGTCACCTTCGCGGGCTTTAACCTCACCTTCTTCCCGATGCACAAGCTCGGGTTGGACGGCATGCCCAGGCGCGTCTACACCTATCTCGACGGCCTCGGCTGGAACGAGGCCAACCTCTTCATCAGCATCAGTTCCGCCGTGCTTGCGCTGGGCTTCCTGCTGACCTTGGCCAATGCATTAATCAGCCTCAAGCGCGGCAAAACCGCCGGGGACAATCCATGGAATGCGGACACTCTGGAATGGGCCACCAGCTCCCCTCCTCCTTCGTACAATTTCCGCCACATCAGGATCGTGGACAGCCGCTACCCGTTATGGTCGGGCACCGGCGGACTCGAGCAGAACCCGGTGGTCACCGGCATCCGCAGCGACCGGCGCGAAATCCTGCTCACCTCTATTCTCGAGTCGCACCCGGAAGCGCGGCAGCCGCTGCCCGGCCCGTCGCCCTGGCCTTTCTGGCTCGCGATTGCCACCGCCCTCACCTTTGCCGGCCTGATGGTACATATGGCCATCCCCCTGCTGGGCTTTCTGCTTTGCTTTATTGCCATTACCGGCTGGATATGGCCTAAACAACTGGGAGCGGCAAAATGAGCCTGCATGCCGATATCGACGCCAGCAAACTGCCGGATTTCAGCTATGAATTCAGGTCCCCGTTGTGGTGGGGCATCGTCGGGCTCATGACAGTGGAAGGCACGGTGGTCGCCACCCTGATCGCGAGCTTCTTCTACCTGCAAGGCAACCATGCCGCTTGGCCGCCCGCAGGCACCAGCCCGCCGGAACTGCTGCTGCCCACCTTGTCCACCGTGGTCCTGCTCGCCAGCATGGTGCCGGTCTACCTCACCGACAAGGCCTTCAAGCGCGGTGACCCCAAGCCGCTGGCATGGATGCCGCTGGTGAGCATCGCCCTGGCGCTGGTGTTCCTCGGGATCAAGGCCTATGAGTATGCCAGCCATGTCGATTTCCGTTGGGACACCCATGCCTACGGTTCGATAGTATGGCTCATGATCGGCTTTCATAGCGCTCACGTCATTGCGGTGATTTTAAAAACGCTGGTGATTCTTTACCTTGCGCGCAGGCGTTACTTCACGCCGGAAAAAAGGATCGCCGTCACCGTGAACGGGCTCTATTGGTATTTCGTCGCGGCGGCCTGGATACCGCTTTACCTGACCATTTACCTGGGCTCCCGTATCTGGAGCTGAGGCGTTGACTGAACAAAGGAATCATCAGCATGCGTGACCCGATCAAAATCGCGGAACACAATCCCAGCTTTGCACTAGCATTGCTCTGGATATGCATCTTGGCGGGGCCCGTCAGTTGGAGCCTGCAGTTGAGCGTAGCTTATCCCATCCTTGACTGGTCCTGCCGGGAAGAGCAATTGATCCCGGTGCATATCGCGACCCTCGTGGCTTTTTTGCTCAGCGCAACAAGCGCCTACCTGAGCTGGCACAACCTGCAACTGCACAAGACCCTGGCCCGCATCAACGAGAACCCGCAATCGCACAAGCGCGGCAGCGAGAGCGAAAGCGAAATGCCGCCACGGCAATTCATGGCATTGGCAGGCTTCATGCTCAGCCTGTTCTTCCTGTTGGTGATCGTGATCCAGTGGTTGCCCGTCCTGGTGCTGGATCCATGCATATGAAGCGGCTTGTCGTCTTCATTGCCTGCCTCCATGCCGCACAGGCGTGGGCCCACCCGATTGGCGGCCACCATCATGCCAATCCCTGGCTGCAACTGCTACAGGATTACTGGGTGGCGCTCCCGGTCGGGCTGGCGCTTGTCCTCTACCTCGCCGGCCTCTACCGCATGATGCGCAAGGCAGGCAGGCCGACCAACTACGCGCCCATGCGCGTCAAGGCGCTCCTGCTTGCCTGGGCCACGCTCGTGGCGGCCTTGTTTTCCCCCGTGGATACCTTGGGCAATGCCTATTTCTCCATGCACATGGTGCAGCATGAGTTGTTGATGATCATCGCCGCGCCGCTTTTCGTCATTGCCCGGCCCCTTTCGATATGGGCATGGGCTTTCCCCGGCGCGGCGGCAAAAGTCGGCAAGGTGACTTCCAGTAGCAGTTTCTCGCGCTTCTGGCGAATGCTGACTAACCCGCTCTGCGCATGGACAATACATGCAGGAGTGCTCTGGGGATGGCATATCCCGGAATTTTTCGAGGCCGCATTGCATTACCCGCTGGTGCATGACCTCCAGCACCTCAGCTTCTTTTTTTCCGCATTGCTGTTCTGGTGGTCGCTCATGAGCCAGAGCAGCACGCGCAGCCCAGCCGTATCGGGCCTGGTTTCTCTGTTCACCACCGCGCTTCATACCGCCTTGCTCGGCGCCCTGCTGACATTCTCGAGCAGAGTCTGGTACCACAGCTACATTGTGCCGGCAGGCAGCCTGGAACTGGCCTTGCAGGACCAGCAGCTGGGCGGGCTCATCATGTGGATCCCGGGCGGACTTGCCTACCTAGTGGTAGCGCTGGCGATCTGCTATCGCCTGCTCAGCATGGAAAGCAGGAGCCGGCCTGCAACAAAACAGGCCAGCGGATGACTGACAGCCTGTTTTAAATAAGCGAAATTAACCAGCACGACCTATTCTTTACCAACCACCGAGGAGAAGTATCATGCATGTCACAATAGAACAAGCCAGGAACATTATCGAGCAGGCCACGCGCAAGGCCGAGGCCATTGGCGTGAAAAGCTGTATCGCAGTGCTCGACTCGGGCGCCAACCTCAAGGCGTTTTCGCGCATGGATGACGCCTGGGTAGGCAGCATCGACGTCGCGGTCAAGAAAGCCAAGACCGCCTGCTTTTTCGCCATGCCTTCCGGCGAAATCGGCAAATTGTCGCAACCCGGCCAACCCCTGTACGGCATAGAACATTCCAACCAGGGCCTTATCACCTTTCCAGGTGGATTGCCTATCGTGGACGACGAGGGAGTATTGGTGGGTGCCATTGGTGTCAGCGGCGACACGGTAGAGAATGACCATATTGTTGCCAAGGCCGGTGCGGAGGCGGCCGGCAGTTGCGACCTGCCTAAGCACCCATGGCGGACTTGAACGTCAACACCCGCAAGCGCCAGTCAGGCGCCTGCGGGCCGGTTGTACACAAATAGCGGAGGGGTATTGGCCTTAACGGCGCTCTTGCCCTGAACGGGGCTGATCGCTGCGCTGATCATTGTGATGGCGTTTGATATTGGGATCTGCCTGCTGGTCAGTCGCATTTTCCACAGCTTTCTGTTTTCCATCCGTACTCGCCTTTTTTTCCTGTCCCTTGTGGGTATTGGCGTCATCTAGTGCGCGCGGGTTGATTTCCTCGGCATAGGCCGGCGCCAGGCCAAGGCCGAGACTCAAGGCAATCGTGCATAATACGGATTTCATGGTGTGTTCCTTTCAGATGAATGAAAGGTCAGCCTAACCGACGGTTTCAATACAGAATGTAGGTCATATGCTGAAACATCTCTGGAATATATCGCCTGGCTTTGTCTGAAAACCCAACGGCCACAAATACGGAAAAACCCAAGCCGAGCAAGGGATCAACACCGTACCAGCTGGCTTCAAACTTGGGGGATTATCTTGCCTGAAACAACGACTTGGCCTTTTCTGTAATGCGGTGATGCTGGTCTATCGCAGGCAGGATCAGTTCCTGCGCAACAAGGAAGTCGCGCAAGCCATCGGCAATTTCTGCCGCGTGCCCTTGCTGTTCGGCTTCACGCACTTTATCCAGTGCTTTCCATTGTAGGCGTGTCAATTCATTAGCTTGCATAGTTCTTCTCCAAATTTGCCGCAATCAATGCGGGCTTGATAATGAATCCACTTGGCGGCAAGGCCGGGATGCTGCCGAGATTCAACTGCAAATCCTGTTCCGGCACCGTGTACTCCAACTCATGCACCAGCACCTGGGTGATGGTTTTCATAAGTGCAATCGTCACCCACTCGCCCGGACAACGGTGATGATAGTCATAAGTAGCGCCGCCGTTGGCGATCAATCCAAAACTGTTGCCATCCCAACTTTTAAAGCGTTCCGGCATAAACTGGTCCGGATATTGCCAAAGACTGGGATCTCGATGCGTACCATAAATATCCAACAGCACACGTTGTCCTTGCTTGAAATCGATGCCCTCCCAATGGAAATCATGACTCACTATTGCAGCAAGAAAGGGAAAGAAAGGATAAAAGCGCCTGACTTCGAGCACGAACCAATCCAGATAATGTGCATCGCCCTGCTGCAGCTTCTGCCTACAGGCGGGAAACTCATGCAATGCCATAGCGCTCAATACAGCAAGTTGCGCGACTGCGACCGTGGGACGCAATATATTGATCAACTCCACGGCCGCGATATGCTGTGGCAGTAGTTTTCCCTGTTCATCATGATGCCAGGCCACCGCCTGCAATATGCTGCTTGCTTCTTCCCGTTTGCCATAGTGGCGAATATCCTCGATCAGTTGACCGATCCAGCGCTCGCAGGACTTGCGTGCCTTTCTACCTCGCCAATGGTGTAGCCCCAGCCTTGCGCCACTGTCTATCATGTAGCCGAACTCGCGTGCCCGCCAGCTAAGGTCTCTCTCCGCCAGAGGCACGCCCGCCCAGGCACAAACACTTTTGCATAGCAGCCTTTGTGCTTCTTGAAACAGCACAATCTGCCTGGCCGGACTCCACTGTTGTATTGCTTCGCGCCAATACTCGTGATGCAAAACGACAAGCTGGCTGATATGGTCATGGGACATCAATTCACGGATAAACATCTGTTTACGGTGACGATGCGCCTGGCCATCCAACCCCTGCACGCCCCCTATTCCCACTAATGTTTTTTGCGCACGCGCTGGCATTGCGCCTGCCCGCAGAAATTTATCGTTATCGTAAAAAAGCCGGGCCGCGGCTTCACCTTTCATGCAGATAGTTGGCTGCAGTAGCAAGCGGGTCTTGAAGGCATTTACTCCAAGCGTATCGCAAGTATTGCCAATAAAGGTATATCCCTTTTTCCAGAGCGCATAGCTGCTTTCGAGCGGAGGGCTAGTCGCGCCACTAGTCATGAATACTCCATTGGTAAGATTCAAGATGGATAGGCAAACAATTGAGCGCGATTGTTAAACATACTCATCATGACAAATACAGGAACTTGTCGGATTCTCATGTAAGAGGACATTACCGTGCCATGTATGGACCGTGCCATGCATACACAATGTAATGGAATTCTTACAACGCTATCAGCAAAGGGCGGATGAACCTATATTCCGTACTTTGGCTAGCATGGGATATGTTTTTCCCCGTCCGACATGAGAGATATAGGTGACTGACTCATCCGGTTTTTACTCGGCAGGTATGGACATGCTGTCTTAACCACGTAACTAAAAGGAGTTTCTAATGCGTGCCCTTACATACCATGGTAGTAAAGATGTCCGGATCGAAACAGTGCCCGACCCTATCCTGCAAGCACCTGACGATGTCATCATCCGCGTAACTTCTACTGCCATTTGTGGATCGGACTTGCACCTTTACCGCGGCAAAATTCCGCAGTTGCACGATGGCGATATCCTTGGGCATGAATTCATGGGGATTGTCGAAGATACGGGCCAAGCTGTCACCCAGGTGAAAAAAGGCGACCGCGTGATTATTCCTTTCGTGATTGCATGCGGTCACTGCTATTTTTGCGACCAGCAGCAATTCGCCGCCTGTGAAACCACCAATCCCGGCACTGGTGCCAGCCTGAACAAGAAAAGCGGTACGCCGCCTGCAGCCTTGTTTGGCTATAGCCACCTATATGGCGGCATTCCTGGCGGGCAGGCCGAGCTGGTACGCGTGCCGCAAGGTAATGTAGGGCCTTTCAAGATCAATGGCAGCCTGGCAGACGAGCAGGTGTTGTTTCTGACCGACATCCTGCCTACAGGTTATCAGGCCGTACTCAATGCAGATATCGGGGCAGGCAGCAGCGTCGCCATTTTCGGTGCTGGTCCGGTCGGGCTGATGGCCGCCGCCTGTGCCCGCATGCTCGGAGCCGAGACTATTTTCATGATTGATGACCTGCAATACCGGTTGGATTTCGCCCAGGCCCAATACAATACGATCAGCATCAATCTGGACGAAATCGAAGACCCAGCCGAGTACATTCTGGAACATACTGCGCACCGCGGCGTGGACGCCTCAATCGACGCCGTGGGATTTGAGGCCAAAGGCAGCGTGGTGGAAACCGCCCTGACGACGTTGAAGCTGGAAACCAGCAGCGGCAAAGTGATCCGCCAATGTATTGCCGCCACCAGGCGTGGCGGCACAGTCAGTATCCCCGGCGTATATGCAGGCTTTATCCACGGCTTCCTTCTTGGGGATGCCTTCGACAAAGGTTTGACGTTTAAGATGGGCCAGACCCATGTGCACCGCTTCCTGCCTGAACTGCTGGAATTCATTGAAAACGGCGACCTGCATCCTGCCGATATCATCACCCATCGCATGTCGTTGGAAGATGCGCCGTTGGGCTACCGCATTTTCAATGATGCGGAAGAAAGCTGCCGCAAGGTTGTGCTGACGCCAGGCCTGCATTGACTTCCGAATACCGCCTTGTCTTCCATTACATTATAGAAAGAAGCAATCATGGCAAACATAAGCGAGTTCAAGACATCTTCCCCCCTGCATCTCGCTGAAGACATTCCTGAAGGCCAGGGGTTCGTGATCAAGCCTGTTGATGACTCTTTCGCCGCGCTGGAGGATTTTCAGAAAATCGTCGTGGCAGTCTTAGGGACTATAGGAAGCGATTATGGTATCGAAACCAACAGATCAGCCAATGGCATGATAGACAAGATAGTCTGCCGCCCGATTACCTATTAGGCACGGTTTACGCCTGCCGGTTGACGGCTGAGCTTCTGCCTGGCGAGGCCCAACGCAAAAGCGGCATATACAACAAGCAGCGACATGCGCGAGAGGCGCATTTCATATCCCGGCCTAAGACGGTGGGGCGTCAGGTGGTAATCGACAAAACACGCCAAGGCGGAGATGACAGCCGCATCGGCATATAACTGCACGGCATTGCCGACTGGCCGCGATTTGGTGGCATGCTCGTAGATGATGGCCCAGAAAGTGGCGGAGGCATGATGAATGCCGTAGCCGACCAGGGTATGGCGCAAGTCTGCCTTGTCGTGCCGGGCAGCGTCATCACCCCATATCCAGTGACTGATCGCATTGATAGGAGCCGCATATGCCTTATTTTCGAGTTTTCCTGCCATCGCCAGCGCCAATGCCGAACTTATGCTGGCATATGTCCCTGACCTCAACCCTCGCTTGCATAATACTGTCGGCATGAGGCGTCTCACTGTCTGGTTGAATAAGTTTGCTTCAAGCGTTTCGGGCTCTTTACATAGAGCCCTGGCACGGCACACAAGTTCAACACCGTCAGCACCTGACCTGTCACCCGTGGAAGCCAGAGCAACCAAGACTGTACTGGTACTGGGTGCAAACGGTTTTTTCGGGCGCCACCTCGTGCCGGCGCTGCGCCAGCAAGGTCATGATGTCATTGCCGGAGTGCGCAAGCTGCCTGCAGGCCATGATCCTGATGTGCGCTATATCGAGACCGATTTCACCCAGGGAAAAGAGACACGGGACTGGCTGCCGGTACTCGACGGTGTGGAGGTCGTGATCAATGCCGTAGGCTTGCTGCGCGAGCATGGCAGCCAGACATTCCGCACAGTGCACGAGCAGACTCCCATTGCCTTGTTCCAGGCATGTCAGCAGGCGGGAGTGGGGCTGGTTATCCAGTTTTCCGCACTGGGGGCGGACGAGGCCGCTGCCAACGCCTATCACCTGAGCAAGAAAGCCGCTGATGACGCACTCAGGGCCTTGGACATGCCAGCCTTCATATTGCAGCCTTCTCTGGTCTTCGGACCGGATGGTACCAGTGCACGCCTGTTCACGACACTTTCAAGCCTGCCGTTGCTGCCATTGCCAGGCGGAGGCGGCCAGTATGTACAACCGGTCCACATTCGTGATGTTGCCAGCCTGGTCCAGGCCCTGGTTCCGCTCAATCCAGCGGGGCCTATCACCATTCCTGTCGTCGGCCCGGAGGCTGTCACCATGCATGAATACTGCGCAGCCCTGCGGCGGCAGATGGAGCTTGGCCGACTTAGGATGCTCAGTGTGCATCGCGCGGTTACAGGGCTTGCAGCGCGTATAGGACAATGGCTGCCATCCAGCCTGCTTACACCGGATACATTGGCAATGCTGGAACGCGGCAACACCGCAGAGGCGGACAATATGCATTTTTTCCTCGGCCGGGATGCCACACCGGTCGAGTCATTCATCAGCCCGGCGGAGGCCGAAGGCTTTCGTGCGGTTGCGTTGCTGGGATGGCTGCTGCCCTTGCTCAGGTTCAGCATTGCATTGGTATGGATCGTCACCGGCGTACTGTCGCTGGGTATTTACCCGGTACAGGAGAGCTATGCGCTGCTGGCGCAGGTGGGGCTGACCGGCCTGGCAGCGAGCATTGCGCTTTATGGCGCGGCTTGCATGGACATCGCGCTGGGCATCGCCACCTTATTACTGCGCAAGCGCCGCCTGCTCTGGAAACTGCAAATTGCAGTCATCGTAGGCTATACCTTGATCCTGAGCTGGTTTGTCCCGGCTTTCTGGCTGCATCCTTTCGGCCCGTTGCTCAAGAACCTGCCTATGCTTGCCCTGATCTTCGCATTACTGAAGCTGGAGCGCGATGATGGACTACCTCACCGTTAAGTGGCTGCATATCGTCTCTTCCACCATATTGTTCGGCACCGGTATTGGGTCGGCCTTCTATATGCTTGCCACCAGCCTGTCTGCCGATGCAAGAACGACTGCCAATGTAGTGCGACTGGTCGTATTGGCCGACTGGATATTCACGACGCCCGCCATCATCTTGCAGCCTCTCACCGGCTTCTACCTGATCCATCTCGCCGGGTATCCCCTTACGCAGGGCTGGATTGCCTGGTCCATCGCGCTTTACCTGCTCGCGGGTGCCTGCTGGTTGCCGGTAGTATGGCTGCAGATCCGTATGCACAGGATGGCAGCCCAGGCAGCAGACGGCCATCAGCGGTTACCTGCGCTTTACTGGCGCTACCTGCGCTATTGGATACTGCTGGGCATTCCGGCATTCATTTCCTTGTTATGCGTGTTCTACCTGATGACGGTAAAGCCGCTTAATACTGTGATTATTTAATATCCCTCCTACCCATTAATCCTTTCGACAGCAAAAACAGGTATGGTCTCATGAAGCCTGCCTTCCCTGCTTCTTAGATTGACCATTCCGATTCACTAAAACCGGGTTCTTCGATACGCAAAGGAGAACGTCATGTTCTCCCACAATAAGCATTTGCAATAAGACGCCATGGCGCGGGGTCCAATCCTGAGGCTAGTCCGCTGATCGATGCCGGATTGGTATGGGAAAACACTACTGCCCACGTAACACAGCAACCAACCATCAGCTCTTCCGAGAAGCCTTCTGCACGAGGCTTTCGCCTACCTTTCTCCATCAGCCCATTGGCAAGATGTTGTTTTATCCGACATTGCTTTCGGAAAAGCGAGGACTGGCAGCGGTACAGGTTCACCTTTATAAAGTCATTTCATTGAGTATGGTTTTTACCCATCAACAGGAACTGGAATGCTTGCCAATTCGTTTGTCATCATCTTGCTTAGCCTTGCAGTGGGAATCCCTCCCTTAATCTTCTTGTTCATGGCCCTGACCTCCGGACAATTCGACCATGTCGACGCAATGGCTGACTCCATTTTCGAGGCGGACGAGATGCGTTACTTCCGTCCTTGGGAAAACCGCAAGCAGGCCCAGCAACGGCTAGAGCAGCATGGAGGGTTATTAAACAATCCCAATCGTGAATGGGAGCGCTGGCTATGACAGAAACCGTTGCCTCGCCGCGCACGCAGCAGGACAGTACACTGGAACACAGCAAGATCAGGGTAAGCGCGGATGAAGTCGCCGCCTATGACCACTCCGGCAGGCAACCGGTACTACTTGGCTTCTTTATCGCCGTAGTATGGCTGCTGGTGGGTACAGTGCTGGGGGATATCAGCAGTTTCAAGTTCGATCGTCCCGACCTTCTCTCCGAGCAAGCCTACCTCACGTTCGGCCGTATCCGGCCCGCCCATCTCAACGTCATGGTTTACGGCTGGGCCTCCACCGCGATGTTCTCGATTTCGCTCTGGTTGATGCCCAGGCTCTGCCGCACCCGACTGCGTTGGGCTACAGCCGCCACAGCCGGCATCCTTATCTGGACCTTGGGACTGGCGGTAGGCACCGTGCTATTGATCGCCGGTTATAGCGATGGCCTTGAATGGCTGGAACTGGACGGCCAATGGGCAGACCCCTTACTGGTGGCGGGTGCAGCGCTTGTGGGTGCCTCGATTTGGCGGACACTGGCAGCACGCCGGGTACATCATTTGTATGTTTCGGTTTGGTATGTCGCAGCTTCTTACCCTTGGTTTCTCATCATCTTCATTGCGGGCAATTTGCCTATCTACCAAGGCGTGGAGTCTGCCGCGGTCAACTGGTTCTATGCCCACAATGCCCTCGGATTATGGCTCACCACCATCAACCTCGGGCTGATTTATTACTTGCTGCCCAAGATCATCGGCCGCCCGATCTACTCATACTGGCTGTCGCTGGTCGGGTTCTGGGGCCTGGCCCTGTTTTATGCGCTCAACGGCATGCATCACCTGATCGGCGGGCCGCTGCCATCATGGATGATCGCCACCTCGATCACCGCCAGCATCATGATGATCATCCCAGTGGTCGCCGTGGGCATCAATCAGCACATGACGGTGGTCGGCCGCTTTGGCGCCATGCGCTATTCGCCTGCGCTGACGTTGGCGGTGATCGCCGCCATGTCCTATACCGCAGTATCGCTGCAAGGCATTCTCACGGCGCTGGTCAGCGTCAACCGCATCACCCACTTCACGCATTGGACTATTGCCCATTCACACCTCGGGCTTTACATGTTCGTGACGCTGTCCCTGTTCGGCGGCATGTATTACATCCTGCCGCGCGTGCTGAAAAAGGAATGGCCGAGCACGCGGCTGGTACGCGCGCATATTCTGCTTGTGGGCGGCGGCATGATACTTTATGTGGTGGCGCTGGGTATAGGCGGAGTATTGCAGGGCTTGAGCCTGCTTGCGCCAAGCGAAGGCTTCGAGGTGTCCGTGACAAGCACGCGGCCGTGGCTGCTTATGCGCAGCGTTGCCGCTGTCATCATTTCAGCCGGCCATATCGTTTTTGCCTACCATGCCTACCTGCTGGCTTTCACGCACCGTGGCAGCTTGACGCGCCAACCGCCTTTCTTTGAACTCAAGCCCGTGCTTGTGAAAAAGAGGGCGCCATGACCCGCTTGCTCGTATTGATCATGGGGGCAATGGCGACCGTGATATTCGCCCTGGTTGTCCTGGTGATCCTGCCCAAGAGCATGCTGTCACAGTTGCAGGCGCCACCGCAGCTCAAGCCGCCGAGCGAGCAGGAACTTGCCGGGCGCAGCCTCTATATCAGCAACGGCTGCATCTATTGCCATACCCAGCAGGTCCGCGATCCCAGCTTTACCGCCGACATCAGCAAGGGCCTAGGGTCGAGGCCTTCCGTGCCGGAGGATTACATTCATGATAAACCTCACCTCCTCGGCACCATGCGCACCGGGCCTGACCTTTTCAACGTAGGCGCGCGCCTGCCGGACCGCAATTGGCACTTGCTGCACCTATACCAGCCGCGTGCATTGGTGCCCTGGTCCATCATGCCTGCCTTTCCTTTCCTGTTCCGGCATAAGCCCAAGGCGGATCCGGGCGACAAGGTGCTGGAGGTACCCAAGCCTTTTGCGCCCGGCAATGGCGTAGTGGTAGTCAGTGAAGAGGCTGAGGCCCTGGTGGACTATCTCATCAGCTTGCGGCACGACTATCCCGCCCCCTCCAATGAAGATCAAAAGGAAGTGCAGCCATGAATGATGAGACTCGTCAGCACGACCAACCTATCCAGTCGGAGAAAAACGAAGTATCCACCCTGGCCTTGCATGACGAAGCCATGCACGAAACTGCAGAACCTTTCGAAGATACGATCAAGGGGCCTACCTGGTTTTATATTTTTGTCGTGTTGGCTTTGGTAGTCGGCGCCTTCTATCTTGGCCGGCATATGGGCAGGCTGGATAATGCCGCGCATATCGGCTTTCTCCATGACGGTGGCTCCAAGGATCAAGCCCAGGAAAATACCCAGGCTTCGACAGTGTCCGGCGCATCTGTTTTCGGCAGCCGCTGCGCCAGTTGCCATCAGGCCAACGGCCAGGGCGTTCCGGGCGCATTTCCGCCGCTGGCAGGTGCGGAATATGTGCTGGGGGACCCTGAAGTGCTGGTGCGCATCGTGCTGCACGGGCTGCAAGGAGAAATCAAGGTGGCCGGGCAAACCTACAACGGCATCATGCCGCCCTGGGAATCGCAACTGGGGGATGAGGAAATTGCAGCGGTCATCAACCACATACGCACCGAGTTGGGCGAAAACCAGGCAGACAAGATAGATGCAGCCCTGGTAAAGAAAATCCGGGAACAGACCAAGGATCGGCAAACGCCCTGGACGGCTTCCGAGCTGGAGGCGCTGGGAACATGAAACCGCATGCAAAACTCAAGGAATCCCTCACCGTCTCGGGATTTTTCACGGATCAGCGCCAAGTGGATAACGTTCTGTCGGATTGCCTGCGGCTGGGCATACCGCGCGACCTGATCGATGTCGCCCTGTCGGAAGAAGCTGCTGCAAAATTCCCCGCCCTCAAGGCAAGAAAAAATACCGACAGCTGGTTTGCCTGGACCGGCAAGGGCGCATTGGCCGGTTTGCTGATCAGCTCTGCGCTGACCTTGGTCATTATCCTGCTTGCAGGATATGAGGTGACAAACTCATTGGCGCTGGTGCAGTTGTTAGGGCCGGATATCGGCATTATCGTGGGGGCAGCGCTCGGGGCATTGTATGGCTGGCTGCGCGAGAGCGATACCAATACGCTGATGCAGCGTGCCACGCAACGGAACGACGCAATGCTACTGCTGGTGTATCTGCAACCGCCGGAGGAAGCCGCACGTATCGCGCGGATATTCACCCTCCATGGCGGAGAGGAAATCGCTTCCGACCAGGCACCGCTCACCCTGGCAGAAGCTGGGTAAGCAACGCGGTGAACAAGAGCAGCGTGAGGGCAAAAAAGAATTCCAGGCTCAGGCCGTTATCATAACGTGCCATGCTGAAACCGGGCCGCTGCAGCAAACGTCTCAAGAACCACGCGCAAACCGCCACTGCCGTTACGGCAGCCAGCTTGAGTATAAGCATGGCCGCATATGTCAAAACTAGCCCGCCCTCCTCCATGTATTGCAGCACGGCTCTTGTTAGTCCGCTGGCCAAGGTTACTGCAAACAAAGGCAAGGCCACGCTGGAAAAGAAACTGAACTCAACAGGAGAAATCCATTCACTGCCAGAAAGCCTGAACACCAGCATAAGGGTCAACCCACCTAACCACAGCAATGCACAGGCCATATGTACAAGATCAATCCAGAACACCCAGTGCATCATGCCCAACTCTCCGGCATGTGAAGCAAACACCAATGCCCCCAGCATGACCAGCGCGCATATCCAGCCCAGCCGCTGCCCTGGATTTACAGCCGCGAGCAATAAAAAAAGCCAGTACACCAGCCAGGCCCGCCCGAAGGCGCTATGTATCAGGAGTTCGGCCATATCCCCAATGCCGGCGACAGCCATCGCCTCTGCATTGAAGTAATCCTCTCCATTCGACGCAGCACTGTTGAGAGCGAGCAGCAAAGCAATTGTGCCGAGCGCGAGTGCACTCCAACGGAAATAACCCTCCCAGACCAGCGGCCGCCGAAAACGCAATTCCCATAACCCAATGCCGCCGATCATAGCCAAGGCCATATACGCCCCTGCCCGCGCCAGCGCGCCATCAAGCAAGTGGACATGGTCAAATAAGAATGGCATGCCTATTGAATGGAAAAGCGCAACATTCCCTGCTGGCGGTGACCGTCGCGTGCCATCACGCTCCAGCGGATGCGGTATTCATGCATGGTGCCAGCATCCTGCATCTTGATAACCAGCGCTCTTGGCCCAGCCTCTGAAGCCAAGGCAACCCAGGCAGTGCCTTGTTGCAGTTCGGCTTGATGGAAACGCGGCTCTATCGGTTTACTAAAATGCAAGGTCACCGTTTCTGGAGGCGCACTCAGGACAGCCCCATCCTCAGGCTCGGTGGAAACCAGCTTGCTATGACTCCACGCAAAAAGAGGAAGCAGCAATAAACCAAGCATGAGGTACCGCTGCAAAATCCTGCTTTTACCGCACATTATCACTTGTCAGCCTCCAGCTATCAGCTCTGCTGCACATGCACTTTGCGCTTGCCCTCATCAAGCTGAGGATCGCCCACTTGTTCCGATACCCCGATACCATGCCGGAATGTCATTTCACCACCAAGCCAGCCTGAAACGCCCAGCATGGCACCTGTCACCAGTGACAACCCTAGGCCAAATGGCAGAATCGCCTGTATATCGTTTGAACGCAACCAGATATTGGCAAATGTCACTCCCAGCACGCCGAGATTGATCAACCCATGCAGCCAGGCCATCGGCAGCCTACGGGCCCGTCTCACTCCCAGCAATTCGATGATGCCGGTGATCCCGGCTAGTATCCCGCCGGCCACGCCCGCTATCAACAACCAGAATGAAGCCTCAGCCCAGAATGGGTTTTCGAGAACGGCAAACGCAATATCGCTTGCCAATGCTCCGATCAGGAACCCTATCGGCAAAGAAACCAGCATGGGGTGTAAGGGATGACGCCTGAATGCTGCTTTCGTGCCACTGCCGGCAGAATAAACGGGGTCCATCGTGTTTCTCCTTATCTGGTTGAGGATAGGCCGAACTAAAGGGAATCTAGCTCCTACTTGCCCAATCGTGGGAGCAGACAATCCTGAATTTCATGACAGAAACCGCTGACAAGCCGTCCTTTCTTTCCTCACGCCTGAACCCCATCCATACCCAGTCAAGCCAGAGTTGAGGATCACCGTGCTTGTTTCATGATTCTCACAGGAAAATAGGACGTATTAGGATGAAACTCCCGCTTCTATCCCCCTAGGATAAATCCACTTTTAATGGTTCTTTGAATTGACACCTTCCTCTAACCAAAAGGAGAACGACATGACACTGGATTACAATCCCGAAAAAGACCATCGCGATATCGACCAGCCCGCCCAGCATCAGCGCCAGCAGCCCGGAGTTGAGACGCAAATGGAACCACGGCCGCAATATATCGACCCAGCCTACCGGGGCAGCGGGAAACTTGAAGGCAAGGTTGCGCTCATTACAGGCGGAGACAGCGGAATCGGCAGGGCCGTTGCCGTTCATTTTGCAATAGAGGGCGCCGATGTCGTCATCAACTACCTGAGCGACGATGAAACAGAGGATGCGGAAAAGACCTTAGCGTTGATCCGCGAACAAGGCGGCAAGGGAATTGCCATCCAGGGCGACGTGGGCGACCCGCAGTTTGCTGCAGAACTGATAGCAAAGACCCTGCAGGAATTGGGCCAACTCGATATCCTGGTGAATAATGCCGCCCAGCAATATCCACAAGCCAGTCTCGCGGATATTACTCCAGCTCAACTGGAACATACATTCCGCACCAATATTTTTTCCGTTTTCTACCTGACCCAGGCGGCCCTGCCCTTCCTGAAAAAAGGCGCTAGGATCATCAATACTGCCTCGGTCACCGCTTATAAGGGCCACCCCGCTCTGCTTGACTATTCCGCCACCAAAGGCGCGATTGTCTCCTTCACGCGTTCGCTTGCTGTAGACCTGGGCGAAAGGGGCATCACCGTTAATGCGGTGGCACCTGGTCCGATCTGGACACCATTGATTCCAGCCAGTTTCAGTGCCGAGCAAGTAGAGGAGTTTGGCCACGATACCGTGCTGCAACGGCCCGGGCAACCCAGTGAGGTTGCTCCTGCCTATGTGCTGTTTGCCTCCAATGATGGTTCTTACTTGACCGGGCAAGTCATCCATCCCAATGGCGGATCAGTTGTAAATGGATAGAGCAATGAGCCAATATGTCGACCTTGCCATATGTATTGTCCTGCTTATTGTGCTTACGGGGTTTACTGCCAACCTCCTAACCCGGCTGCTTATCCGGCTGGGCGTAGGAGGTGGCTGAAACCTGCGCAAGCAGGATCGGCCAGGCACTTCCCCGCCGGATTCATAAACGGCAATAACGTCTCTTAAGCTGTCAAGAACACCGGCGGGGCATTGAACATCACTCCCCTAGCAAAGCGTAGTCGTATCGACTATTCAGTTTTCTCTGTCCCGGCAGTGGGAGGGGCACTTTTGCATACGCCCCGGATATTCATGATAGCCAAGCCAAACTGCAGGAGAATCAGGGCATATGCCTGCGCATGCCACCCCCAAGCTACCCAGAGCAAGTTACTCAGAATGAATACCCAGAAACCCCAATTGCGCCGGTATTTGGAAGCTGACCCCACCAGCCATGCGGCGGCGATGGTGACAATCATCGCGGGCCATTGCAACCAATCAAGATAATCCATACTGACTCCTTGCGCCATGCAGGCATGAGGTATTGAAATTGATTCTATCTACGCTTTTTTCATCAAATGCCTGCACTTCAATATTCAAGTTCCACCACTAAGGGCAAATGATCCGATAAACGCCTGATTCCCTCACCTGGCAACCGGTGAGCCGTGACCTTGATGCCCGGCGCATCATGCCAGACCCGATCCAGCCGGAATATCGGGCAGATCGAAGGAAATGTCGGCTTGCAGGGCAAAGGCGTGAGCTGCCGGTTGAGATAGCGCAACAGGGACGACGGCACCTGCCATTCATTGATATCCCCCATCAGCAGGATAGGGCTACGCTCTTCCTCTTCCACCGCCTGCATCAACCTCATCAGATTGCGCGCCTCGGACCTGCGCTCAAAAATAGAAAGCGAGAGATGAGTGCCAATTACCCTCAGTTTCCCCAATGGGCCTTGTATCAATGCATCGGCCGCATGGCGCGGCTCAAGGCTGGGATGCGTCTCCAGGTTATGCAACAGCCCACGGATGATGGGGTAGCGGCTGACGATCAGGTTGCCATACCAGCCCTCTCCCTCCTCCATGCTGGGACAGGCCAGGCGGTAAGGACGCTCCGGGCCCGCCAGTGTCTCCACGTCCGTGACCAGGCCGCCGTGCGAATGACGGGTTTCCATTTCCTGGAAAACACCGATATCGATATCCAGCCTTTGCATCAGGCCATGAATGCGGCTCAGATCCCGCCTGCCATCCAGGCTGCGCCCTCCGTGAATATTGAAACAAAGTAGTCTTATTCTTTGCATGCATGATCGCTTTGAGACAGTAAGAATTCTTAATCCTGAGGCAGATTTTTCTGCCAGCGCCGAGCGATAAAATGAGTCCCGGCAATCACTAGGCCCCAGAGCAACAGGCCGGCGCCCACTAAGGCAAAATTACCGACATCAGGATTTTTGAAAAGCGCCAGTGCGGACTGGCCGATAAATACCGAGACCAGCGTGCCAGGCAGCAGGCCCAGCAAGGTGGCGATCAGGAGCGTGATGTAAGGCACCTTCATCATCCCCAGCGCCAGGTTGACCGCAGTGAATGGCGCCACCGGCAGCAATCTCAGCAGGGTCAGGCCCATCACGCCGCCATCCCTGGCGTATTGCGATATTTTCCCGGCATATTTGCCCAGCATGGCCCGCAATGACTTTTGCCCAAGTCCCAAGCCGGCCGCCCAGCCAATACTGACGCTGATCAACGACCCCAGCATGGCGACCAGAAATGCTTCAACCGGGGCAAAGACGATCACAACCGTCCCCGTCATAACCACATGAGGCAGAAAAATCAATGTGCCCACCACATAGGCGGCTATGCCGGCAGGAAACGCCCATGCCGTGTTTTGCAACTGTTCCAGGAGCGGGACTATCTTTTCCGGCGTAGCAAACTCGGACAAAGGCGTCACTTTCCAGGACAAAGCAATTGCCGCCACCAGCGTAATGGCAATGATGAGACGGAAAGGAATTTGCCGTTTCATGCCGCTGAATACACGCCGCGAGGTAAGCAGGCCTGGCAATATGGGGCGGGAAGGGTCGGCAAAACGCCTGGCAAGCCGGGTGAAACGCTCCCGGCGGTAACGCTCATCGTTGATCCTGCGCAAATGCTGGCGGCTATGCGGCAACTGCACAAGAAATTCTGCAACCCGCACATCCAGGCTCACGATGCGCTCGATTTCGGCCAGCTCCAGCCCTGTATGTTCGCGAATCAGGTCATTGCGCATGGCTGCAACCTGCTGACGCTGCACATCGCTCTCGGCCTCGATGACAATATCGCATTCGCTATCCAGGGACATGGAGCGGTTATTGATATTGCTGGAGCCGATGCGCATATACCGGTCATCCACCACCATGAGCTTGGAATGGATGCGTACGGGTATTTCCTCACCGTTTTCACAGCTAACAGGATAAGCCAGGGCCACCTGGTCGGCCACGCCGTGAGCTTCGACAAGCTGCCGGAAAATCACCCGGGCGTGGAACATGGCCTTGCGCTCCATGATGCCTTGCGCATTGTAGCAACTGACAAGCAATACCTTGAGCCTGGGATTCTCCCGCAGTCTTTGATTCAAGGCCTGGGCGATTCGCCTCTGCGTAAAAAACTGGTTTTCCATGTAGATGAAAAACTCCGCCTGGGCAATCATGTCCAGGTACAGCCGCTCAATCTGGCGAATCTGCGGTTGCCGGTGGAAATGCGGCATGGTCAATGCCACGCCCAGCCCCACCTGTTGCATGACCGGTTTGACGCTGGCCGGCCAACTGGCAGGCAATTCATCGCCTTGCAGTGGGCGCATGGCCACGGCTCGCTTGCCACGGGAAAAATGCCAGCGGTAGCGCACCAACCGCGCCAACACGGCAGCAGCAGGCCCTGCCACGAGAACCTGCACATCATGATAAGGATTAAAGCGCTTTTCCATGCCCATTTTCAGGCTGCCATCCGGGTCGGCACGATCTGGGTTATGCGGGTGGTGGTGGCGGTTATCCCAACGGGCTATCGCCACATCCATGCCACCGCAAAATGCCAGCTCATCGTCAATCACCACCACTTTCTGATGATGACTGGCGCCTAGCGGCAATTGATCATCAAAGAGAAAATGCAGGTTGTCCGGCCCGCTCAACTTCCATTTTGCCTCTGAAAAGCTTTCCCTTTCCGCCGCCAGGAAAACCGAGTAATTCCAGCGATTGAGGTAAATCCGGATGTCTGGCGTCTGTTTTGCCTTCCACTGCAGCAACTCGAACAATGTGGTTGGACAGGATTGCACCTCCGCCTCGGTACCACGGATCAGGTCAATCCGGCTGTCTATATCCCACCCCAGGATAAAAATGGAATGCCGCGCGCAGCAAATGGCCTCATGCAGGGCACGGTAATAATTGGCACAATCAATGACGGGCGCCATGTGGCTGGCACGGGCATGCTTCCAGCAATTGTGTCCCACCCGGAACAATGCCGTGGCAAGGGGTGGGTCTGAGGCTGAAGTACGCTGCATCGGTTTCTCCTGGATAAGGGCCTCTAACAAAATTCTCCTGGCGTTGTTGCTTCTGCCTTGTCGTACCACTGGCTAGCCATGGCCGCTTCGCTGAGTATTGTCAGCCGCCCTAAACCCACGCTATCTGGATATCCCGCAGCAGGCATAGCTATTTCTTGTTCTTGGGTATTTTTCTATCTTCAATATCCGGCGTCCTGGTGCGAGGGTCGTTGGGCAATCCCTCGGCTGGCACTTCAGGCGGGACAATCACACTTTCGCGCTCGCCTGGCATGGGAGGGGGAACCTTCACGCTATCTGAATCGGTTTTGCAGTCCGGTTTGTCGGTCGCGGCAGAGTCATCACAGGGCGGAACCACGTTGTCTACCGGCGCAGGATCAGCCTGCGCGCTCATGGCAAGCATAGCCGCCGTAAAAAAGGCGGCGATGGATATTCGGCATTTGCTCATTTCCTCTCCTCCAGTGCCTGATTCATAACTGTCACTTGTGGAAACAGCGTCGATGGGGCAATCCCCCTTATCGGCATATTGCCAATGAAACCGCTAAAACCAATTGCTTGCAACACAGCACAAAATCAGCAATAACCATTCAACACACTGATTTAAATAAAAAAATATCCACCACGTAGAATAAATCCTACAAGTAAATCAGTAGCTTACTTATCGGTAACAGCTTGCCCTCATTCTTATGATGAGCTCACTGGCTTGGCGTTTTCATGCATCTACAGCGTTCGCCATGGCCTGTCCTTCTACCAACCCAAGCAGAAAGCATTGACTATGGTGAGAGTCGTCGCGTGCACGCCCGTACAACACCAACATTCAGATAGATTGCAAAAGACCTGTCATTCCGTTCCCATGCAAGTGATTGACCACTATCGCCAGATAGCAGCAATCACATGCGCCAGCAAGCAATCTCCCGCGCCGTCCGGCGAATCAGCGTGAAGGGACAGCTCCCATGACCAAGGAGCAATTGCAGAAGAAAACCAGGGCTGAAAAAAACCTGCGCTTCAACGACGATCCCTTGTGGTACAAGGATGCCGTCATCTACCAGGTGCATATCAAGTCGTTCTTTGATGCCAACAATGACGGCATCGGCGATTTTGCCGGGCTGATCCGCAAGCTGGACTATATTGCCGAACTTGGCGTCAACACCATCTGGCTGCTGCCCTTCTATCCATCTCCTCGGCGGGACGATGGCTACGATATTGCAGAATATCGCGGCGTCCATGCCGACTACGGCATCCTGTCCGATGCCAAGCGCTTTATTGCCGAAGCGCATAAGCGCAACCTGCGGGTCATCACGGAGCTCATCATCAACCACACCTCGGACCAGCACCCATGGTTTCAGCGTGCGCGCCATGCCAAGCCTGGGTCGGCTGCACGCAATTTCTATGTCTGGTCGGATACGGATACTGCCTACAGCGAGACCCGCATCATTTTCACCGATACGGAGAAATCGAACTGGGCCTGGGACCCTGTGGCGGGTGCCTATTACTGGCACCGGTTCTTCTCGCACCAGCCCGACCTGAACTTCGACAATCCTCAGGTATTGAAATCCATCATCAATATCATGCGCTTCTGGCTGGACCTGGGCGTGGATGGCCTCAGGCTGGATGCCGTGCCTTACCTGATCGAGCGGGAAGGCACCTCCAATGAAAACCTGCCCGAAACGCATGACATCCTCAAGCGCATCCGGCGGGAAATAGACCAGAACTACCCTGACCGCATGCTGCTGGCCGAAGCGAACATGTGGCCGGAAGACGTTCAGCAATATTTCGGCAATGGCGAAGACGAATGCCACATGGCGTTCCACTTTCCCTTGATGCCGCGCATCTACCTGGCACTGGCGCAGCAAGACCGCTTCCCTATTACCGACATTCTCAGGCAGACCCCCGATATTCCGCCGACCTGCCAGTGGGCCATATTCCTGCGCAACCACGACGAGCTGACCCTGGAAATGGTCACCGACAATGAGCGCGCCTACATGCTCAACTTCTATGCCGCGGAAAGCCGTGCCAGGCTCAATGTCGGCATACGCCGCCGATTAGCGCCCCTGTTGCAGCGGGACAGGCGGCGCCTGGAGCTGCTCAACAGCCTGCTGCTATCCATGCCCGGCACCCCCGTCATCTATTACGGCGATGAAATCGGCATGGGCGACAACATCCACCTCGGAGATCGCGACGGCGTGCGCACGCCGATGCAGTGGAGCCCGGACCGTAACGGCGGATTCTCCAACGCCGACCCGGCGCGCCTGGTGCTCCCTCCCATCATGGATACGCAATATGGCTATCACGCAATCAATGTGGAGTCGCAAAACAGCGACCCGCACTCCCTGCTCAACTGGATGCGCCACTTGCTGGCGGTCCGCAGGCAATATCACGCCTTTGGCCGTGGCAGCATGCGCCTGCTTTATCCCGGCAACCGCAAGATACTGAGTTATTTGCGCATTCACACCCCCGGTGGAGAGAATGCGGGAAAGAACGCGGATGATGAGCAGGTAATCCTGTGCGTGGCCAATATCTCCAGCACCGCACAGGCAGTGGAGCTCAACTTGGCGGAATTTTCCGGGTATGAGCCGGTGGAAATGCTGGGCGGGTCGGTGTTCCCCAGAATCGGGCAGCAGCCCTATATATTGACCCTGGCCGCCTACGACTTTTACTGGTTCCTCCTTACCAGGAGCAAACAGCCCCTCGATGCAGCCAGCAGCAACGAGGCGGCATTGCCGGAATACCTGACCCTAGTGCTCAACAGGGACTTGTCCAGCCTGTTCGGCTCCCAATTGCGCCAGACCATGGAGCAAGACATCCTTCCCGCCTACCTGCCCCATCGACGCTGGTACTCCGGCAAACAGGAGCATGCTCCGCCAGCAATAAAATTGGTGCTGCTGGGCATATTGGAACCGCTCGCGTCCGGCGACTCGCCCGTGCTGCTCACCCAGGCGGATACCAGTTCCGACATTGGGCAGGAGTCCTATTTCCTGCCCATGGGAATTTTCTCCGATGACCAGGAAATGCCGGACCTGGCGCGGAAACTGGCATTTGCCCGCGTACGCCAGGGGCCGCGGATCGGCGTGCTGACAGACGCATTTGCACTGGGCAGTTTCATCCGCACCCTGGTGCACCACCTGCGGCACAACAGCGTGCTTGATGCCGAAACAGGCAGCATCCACTTCAACAGTACAAAGGCATTCCACGAGATTGATTGGAAGCCCGGGCTGGAAACCAGGCGCACAGACGAAGAACAATCCAACAGCTCACTGATCATCGGCGATATTGCGGTCATCAAGCTATTGCGGCGCGTCCGGCCGGGCATCAACCCGGCACTGGAAATGGCCCGCCACCTGGGCAAGATCGGCCACGCCAATACGCCACAGTTGCTGGGAGACATGACATTCATCAATGCTGTTGGCATCCCCCACACCCAAGTCATCATGCAGGCTTTTATGCATAACCAGGGGAATGCCTGGCAATGGACACTGGACAGGCTGGGCCATGTATTGCATGACAATAGCTCCGCTGACTTGGCGAAGCAGGCATTGGCAGTCGATGATCCTAGCCCGCTGAAAGAGCTGACTACCTTCGCCGGCATACTGGGGCAGCGCCTAGCTGAATTGCACAATGCCTTGGGCAGCCCTTCAGCCGACCCGGACTTCAACCCGGAAATCTTTTCCAGCGCACAGGTCGAAGTCTGGCAGCGCAATCTCCGGACACAGCTAGATGCAGCACTGGAACTGCTCGAGCATAGCCCATGGCCCGACGAGATGGATGCCACGCACGCTGCCGCCATACTGGCAAGACAGGAGCAGTTGGCGGCCGTGATAGACAGGCTGGCGCAACAAGTACCCGGCCAGCGCCGGTTCCGCATCCATGGCGACTTTCATCTGGGCCAGGTACTGATGATGTCAGGCGATGTAATGATCATCGATTTCGAAGGTGATCCTGCACGCAGCCTGGCGCAATGCCGCCAGAAAGACCATCCGCTGCGCGACGTGGCAGGCCTGTTGCGCTCATTCTCCCATGCCGCGGCCCAGGTGGAAAAAAGCGACATAAACCAGCCTGCAAGCGACGGTGCGCAACATCGCCAGGAATTGCTGCAAAACTACGAGGCTTGCTCGAAGCAGGTATTCATGCAGGCTTACTGCCTGCATCATCGCGCCCCCGAAAAACCACGCGGCATTGAAAACTACCAGTACCTGCCTCCAGATGAGCAAGCCGTGCTGGATTTATGCCTGCTGGAAAAAATGCTCCATGAAATCGCATCCGAGGCTGCAAACCGGCCAGCCTGGACAGGCATTCCACTGCGCGGCCTGCTGGGATTGTTGAATGAGTTGAATCCGGATGCGCCATAGCCTGGACCTGACCAATTTTTTGTGCATTTACGTTGTTGAGGATACAAACCCATGACCTTATACCTGCAAGCCGATGCAATGCCGAAAGCCAGGAGACAGGATACCCATATGCGCCTGCTGCCCGCCGGGGCCCACATCCTGGAACCAGGCAAGGTCAGGTTCAGGCTATGGGCGCCCAATGCGGAAAAAGTCTGGGTGGTACTGCCGGGCGGGGAAGAGCATGCCCTGGTGGCTGAAGCCGGTGCCAGCTGGTTCAGCCTGGAACTCGCCGCCGATGCAGGCGCCCAGTACCGTTACCGGGTCCGCAACAAGCAGGGCCAGGAACTCCTCGTGCCCGACCCATGGTCACGCGCCCAGGCGGATGGCGTGCATGGCAGCAGCCTGGTGATCGATCCGCAGGCTTATCTCTGGCGCAATCAGGATTGGGCGGGCAGGCCTTGGCATGAAAGCATCATCCTGGAAGTCCATGCCGGCGCACTGGGAGGATACCAGGGCGTGCGTGCGCAATTGCCGCAATGGGCTGCCATGGGCTTTACCGCCATCGAGCTCATGCCGGTTGCCAGCTTTCCCGGAAACCGCAACTGGGGATATGACGGCGTGCTGCAATTTGCCCCGCAATATTCCTACGGCTCTCCCGATGAGCTGAAAGCGCTGATTGATGATGCCCATGGCTTGGGAATCAGCGTTTACCTAGACGTGGTCTATAACCACTTCGGACCGGATGGCAACTACCTGCATCACTATGCTCCGCAATTCTTCTGCCATCAGCACCAGACGCCCTGGGGGGATGCGATCGACTTCGCCCAGCCGGAGGTATTGGAGTTTTACACCGAGAATGCGCTTTACTGGCTGGAGGAATTCCAGTTCGACGGCCTGCGGCTCGATGCCTGCCATGCGATCTGGGACCAGGCCTTCCTGCTGGATATTGCAGCGCGGATACGCCAAGAGTTCGATGGCCGCCGCCATATCCACTTGATGGCCGAGAATGACCATAATTCGGTCACGCTGCTGCAAAACGGCTACGACGCCCAATGGAACGATGATAGCCATCATGTGCTGCATGTGCTGCTTACCGGTGAAACCGGCGGTTATTACGCAGACTACGCGGAACATACCATGGACAAGCTTGCGCGTTGCCTGGGCGAAGGCTTTGTCTATCAGGGCGAAATCTCGGCGCATCGCCACAACCAGCCGCGGGGCGAGCCAAGCAGCGGGCTTACGCTATCCAGCTTCATCATTTTCCTGCAGAACCACGACCAGATCGGCAATCGTGCGTTCGGCGAGCGTCTGGCAGCCCTGGCACCAGAACCTGCGCTCAAGGTCGCAAGCGCATTATTGCTGTTGAGCCCCCATGTGCCGCTGATGTTCATGGGAGAAGAATATGGCGCGACGGAACCCTTTCTCTATTTCACCAACCATGAAGACCCTGCGCTGGCCAACGCTGTGCGTGAAGGACGCCGCGCCGAGTTTGCCACTTTTCCCCAATTCCAGGATACCTCGCTGGCCGAGCGCATTCCCGATCCCAATGCAGAAGCCAGCTTCGAGCAATCCATCCCCCATGACCATCAAACGCCTGCACAAATAGCATGGCGCGAATGGATCAGCCATTTGTTGCAACTACGCCACCTGCACCTGCTCCCCCACCTGGAGCAATGCCGGGCCCTGCGTTATGCCGCCTTTGGTCCGGCCGCCGTCTATGCGCAATGGCAGTTGGGCAATGGCGCCATTCTCACCCTGGCAGTCAACCTGGGCGCGGAAACCGCCGGCAAACACCTGGATGAACTGGTATCAGGCCCGGCGCAGGTATTGCTGAATCACGGCAATGCCCATGCCGCGCTGGCCACAGGGGAAATGCCCGCCTACAGCGTCCTGGCCTGCCTTGAACCTCCGCTTGCATTGGCCGACCATGCCTAGGTCAGACATTACCGCGACCATACGCCTGCAATTCCATCAGGACTTCACCTTTGATGATGCGCTGGAGCGCATCCCCTACTTTGCCAAGCTGGGCATCAGCCATATCTACTCCTCCCCCATCCTGACCGCCCGCAGCAACTCAATGCATGGTTACGATATTGTCGACCCCACTCAAATCAGCGCGGAACTCGGCGGTGAACAGGGCCTGAGACGCCTCGTAGAGGGCTTGCGCGCTACGGGGATGGGCTTGATTGTGGACATCGTGCCCAACCACATGGGAGTGGGCGGCGCTGAAAACCCCTGGTGGCAGCATGTCTTCGAATGGGGGCGGAACAGCCCTTACGCCACCTGGTTCGACATAGACTGGGATTCCACAGACCCGGCGTTGCATGGCAAAATCCTGGCCCCCTTCCTGGGGGATCCTTACGGAGAAGTGCTGGACAAGGGCGAGCTGAAGCTGGCTTATCAGCAGGACACAGGGCAGATTGTCGTGGCCTACTTCGACAACCATTTCCCCGTTTCACTGTTTGATTATCCCGCCATCTTGCGGCAAGCAGACAGCAAGCTGTTGCAGCCATTGATAGCACAGTTGGAGAAACTGGACCCGCAGCAGCCCTTCCTCAAGCAGGAAAAAACCGTCATACACGCCAGGAAGATTCTGCATGACATTGCCCATCATCCTCAAGGCAAGGCAGCGCTGGAGTCGGCCCTGGCTTTTTACAACCAGGACGACACTGACAGCCGGATGCAGCTTCACCTGTTATTGGATAGGCAGCACTATCGCCTCACCTGGTGGATCAATGCGGCAGACGAGATCAATTGGCGCCGCTTCTTTGAAGTCAGTGAACTGGCCGGCATCCGCGTCGAGATAGATGAAGTATTCGAAGCCACGCACTCACTGCTCTTCAACCTTTATCGCGAAGGCCTTGTGGATGGCGTAAGGCTGGATCATATCGATGGCCTGGCTCATCCGCAGGAATACTGCCTCAAGCTGCAGAAAAGGTTGAAACAACTGGTCAGGCACAGGCCCAAACACTTGCAGCAAGCGCCCTACATCATTGCGGAAAAGATTCTTGCCCCTGGCGAATGGTTGCGCGACGATTGGCATATCGACGGCACGACCGGTTATGAGTTCATGGACCAGGCAAGTGCCGTCCTGCATGACCCACGCGGCGCCCGGCCGCTTACCGCCTTATGGCAGAAACATACGGGGGACCAATACGATTTTGCCCGTCATGTACGCAGTGCGCGCTATCAATTGTTGTCAGAAAACCTGGTCGGCGAGTTCAATGCCACGGCCGCCGCCTTGCACCATATTGCCCGGGCGGAATTGCGCAGCCGGGATTACTCCCTGGCCGCAATCAAGCGCGTGCTGGCAGAAATCCTCGTCCACTTCCCGGTCTATCGCAGCTATGTGGGCAAAACCGGCCCCGACCAGATAGACCGCGACATCTTCCAGGACACTGCCAACCACGCCAGGCGCACCCTGGGCCAGGTGGACAAGGCATTGGTGGATATCGTGCTGGGCTGGCTGAGTGCCGAACTGGTCATTGCGGATCCCGACAGTCAACTTTCAGACTTGTCGCAACGCGCCATGACACGCTTCCAGCAGCTCATGCCGCCATTAGCTGCAAAATCCATGGAGGATACCGCGTTCTATCGTTTTGGACGCCTGCTGTCCCGCAACGAAGTGGGCAGCAATCCGGATATTTTTGCCCTGGCCCCGGCAGACTTCCACCAGGCGTGCACCCAACGCCGGAAAGGCTACCCCAACACCATGCTGGGTACCGCCACGCATGACCACAAACGCGGCGAGGACACCCGCATGCGGATTGCCGTCCTGAGCCAGATACCCCAGCACTGGGAAGCGCAGGTAGAAGAGTGGCTCACCATGAACGCGCGCTTCCACCAGAACATCCATCCCGAGGAAAACCTCATCGTCAGTTACAGCGCCCCGCGTCCCCAGCATGAACTCATGCTCTATCAAACGCTCATCGGCGCCTGGCCCTATGAGCTGAAGATGGATGATAAAGCAGGCCTGAAAGCCTATGCCGAGCGCCTCAATCAATGGATGATCAAGAGCATACGTGAAGCAAAACGCCTCTCTGGCTGGATGCAGGTCAATGAAGAATATGAAAATGCATGCAGCCATTTGCTGTTCAGCATTCTGGATCACGAGCAAAGCAGCTCGTTCCTTCAATCGGCTTATGCCTTCGTACAGGAAATTTCCGCAACCGGCGCTGTCAACAGCCTGTCCCAGACGCTATTGCGCCTGACCACGCCAGGCATCCCCGACCTATACCAGGGAACGGAGCTGTGGGACCTCAGCCTGCTGGACCCTGATAACCGGCGCAGCGTGGACTTTAATCATAGGGAACAGCTACTGGAAGCCCGCATTCCTTTGCAGGACAAAATAGCGGGTTGGCAGGATGGGGCGATCAAACAGCATGTCATCCGGACTCTGCTGCAACACCGCAGACAACAGCCCGGCCTGTTCAGTGGCGGTGACTATGCGGCACTTGAAGTGCGCGGGCCGCAGGCCGCACATGTATTGGCATTCATGAGAAGCTTGCATGACCAGGCCATCGTTGTCGTGGTGCCAAGGTTGACGGCCTCTTTCATGCGAAAAAGGCATCAACTGGGCCTCGATACAGATACGTGGAAAGACACCATTGTCCATCTGCCAGGCAAACTCAATTCAGAAGCGCGGGACATCATTTCCGACCAGCCATGCCATATTTACATAGGCCAGATCAAACTAGATGAGGTCTTTTCGATCTTGCCTTTGGCAGCGATTGCTGTCGATATCCGAATCTGAAAACCAAGGAGTAGGCTTTGTCATTTGACATGGGAAACTAAAACTTTCCCCAACTCTATGCCCAACATTCTGATAGAAGGAAATGTATTAAGTTGCAATATTAATTTGAATAATTATGAGGTACAGCCTTTGTCCCAGAATCCTGTTCAAGGTCTTCCGTGAGTCGCTTTTCCAATTCCTCAGCCTTGGTCTCAAGCTCATGGTGGGCCTGATCTGTGAGCGGAGGGTTGGGGCCTATAAGTTTATACACAACCAATCCTGCAATCACAGCAAGAAGGAGATAGAAAATATTTTTTTGCGTTGCTGTGAAACGATGGTTAAATTTTTTCTTCATTCCATGTCTATGACTAATTGGAAACCAGATCAATCAGGTTTCTGGCATAATCAGCGCCCTTCAACTTGGCCTCTGCCCAGCTGACATTGAACTCAGTACCTGGATAATGCTCTATACGGTCAATAATGACAGAGAAAACAATTCCCGCAGAATCATGGGTTCTGCCAATGATTCTGACTTTTCTATCCATGTAGTCAAATTCTTCTATCATATTGACCTCTATCAAGGCATATTGAAATAATAAATCTTGAACTATTCTGATCGAATACAGGAACTTTAAGGATCAGATAACTCTGATAATACCGTCAGAATAATTAACAATGATGTGCGAATCGTTCTCCACTCATTTAGACGAACAGAAATTATCAAATCATTGATGACAATAGTGATGAACCAAATAAGTGTCGCGAATTGTCTGCTGCAATCTATGAAAATCCCGCCCTTTTCTCAGAAAACGGTTACGTATCCATATGTGCGATACCAGAGCCGTGACGTAGCGACCTCCTGATAATCAAGCCCGCTTCTCAGCATATATTCCTACATGGCTTTAAGAAAACTCCTGACTATCATGTTTGCCAGCCTTATTTAAAATGAAGCTTCATCGACTTAAGGCAAGGAGATCATCATGCGACAACCTGGTATCGCACATGTGTTCACCATGGCAATCATATGGGGGTTTCTCCAGCTTGCTTCTTCCGCACAGGCAGGCGGTATACATCCCACCCATGATGGGATAGACCCGGTAACGGGTCAGCCATATTCCCCAGGTGCCACCTCACAGCCTGTACCTCCTCCTGCTACGCCTAGCGGCAATACAGGAGTTACTACCACCCCAGGCACTGGCGCTACCACACAGCCTCCGGTACGGGAATACAATGGCAACATCAGCGCACCAGGCGCACAGGGCCAGGGAGCCAATGCGCCGGGAGTGACAAATGGAACACCAGGTGCCAATCCGGGCGTATCGCCGAGCACTTCGCCGCCTACCAGCACAGGAACAAATCCATAAAACGCCAAGGCGGGACAGGATAAATACCTTCCTGCCCCGCAAAAATAAAGTTGATGGTTGATGGATATATTGCATGAATTCTTAGGTTCACTGCCATGCTAAATTGTGTTGGCTCATGCATAGAAGTATGGCTGCCAAGCGATTTGTGATAGCCTGCTGAACTATACAAATCCATACAAAACCTGAACCTGGAAACATATGCAACAACTATTGCTGGTAGCGCTTGGAGGCGCAATTGGTTCGGTCGCCCGGTTCAAACTATCAGGTTTTATTCTGCATCAGGCGATACATCTGAAATTCCCCCTTGGCACATTCGTCGTCAATATTGTCGGATGCCTGATTATTGGCATGCTCGCAGGGCTTGGCGAACGATGGGGTGGGTTTCCAGCCGCATGGAAAGTTTTTCTGTTTACTGGTGTAGTGGGCGGCTTTACGACATTTTCTGCTTTTGGACTGGAAACTATGCTATTGCTGAAAAGCGGAGAATTATTGATTGCACTGCTTTATGTCACGTTGAGCATTGTGGTCGGCCTAGTACTTATGTATGGCAGCTTCCTGCTTTTCCGTTAAGAGAATTGATCATAATCATCAATTTGTTTTTCTGGATAAATTTAATATAATCTCGAAATCAATTGAATTATTCTGGGTTTGGTTGGGAGATAAAATACCCACATTTTCCCATTGATTAATATTGATTAATTATGTTGAATTCTTTCATTACTCATTTAAATAACAGGATCTATTAATGGCAACGACTGATGCAAAGAGGGAAAAGCTAAAGCAAAAAATTTCTGCGCTTACCCAGCAACTTGAAGCACTTGAGCAGAAACCGTCACAACTGACCCGTCAAAGTGAAGGTTTTCCAGAGCTGATCGCAGCATTTGATACCGTTGTGAAAACACACAAGGTTGCATCTGTAGACGTATTTGAAATATTGCTGAAAGCCAAAAGAACTGGCCTTACCTTAGTCAAAAAAGACTAAGTCTCCACGACGCTGCAAAAGGCGGACTTGTTCCGCCTTTTTTCTTTCCATCATCTCAAAAGTTTATTATCCCAACAGGCTTCATGACGCACTAATAACATGCGTATGGCGAGCGCTTCATAAAAGCCAGTCAATCGGAAGTACGGACAATACCCTGACGAGAAAACGTTGCAACAGCGTAGTGCCTGGGTCTACTTTATAACGCTGCTCAACACCATCCTGATAAGAAACCCAATATAAGCGCTCACTCTCATCAAGCCGCACTTCATATGAACTTTGTGGCACATCGGACTTGAAGGCTTCTTCCACTCTTTTCGCCAGCGCAGGACTTTCAATCACAAAACCAAGCTCGGTATTAAGCCGCGCCGAACGCGGATCAAAATTGAAAGAGCCGATAAACACGCGGGAAGCATCGACGGTAAAGGTCTTGGCATGCAAGCTGGAACCGGAACTGCCAAACGGCCCCAGGTAATCCGACATATTGTTCATATTCCCCTGGCTGCGCATTTCATATAGCTGGATACCGGCTTGCAATAAAGGTTTGCGCCACTTGGCGTAGCCAGCATGAACAGCCGCTACATCGGTAGATTCCAGCGCATTGGTCAGGATACGGATATTGACGCCGCGTTTGGCCAGTGCCGACAGGCCATCTACCCCGGCCTGGGTAGGGACAAAATACGGAGAAACAAGGTCCACACTAGACTTGGGATCACGCAGGATGCGCGCGAGGCTGAAAATAAGCATATCCTCCTCCTCGGCATCTCCGGTGATTTTTTGCGGACTATCGCTGATTAGCTCTACCTTTGCCCAGTCAAATTCCTGTTGTCCATCGAGAAAGTCGCGGATGAACTGGCTGTCCCTCAACGCTTTAAGATAACCTTCCCCAGTCACTGTTTTTTCCGCATTGGCGGCGGCTTGGCTTAAATTCTGCAGCGCGCTTTCTTCGGACTTTGGCAAGAGCACGCTGACGGGATACGCCGAAGCGCTTGCCCAATAGCGGTCAAAGTCTTGGGAAGTATCGTCCACCACACTGCCGATCGCCATGACATCCAGGTCAGAAAACAACACGCCATCGGTGGCACCAAAATATTCGTCCCCGACATTGCGGCCGCCTATGATGGTGACCAGGTTATCGGCAATGAACGACTTGTTGTGCATGCGACGGTTGAGGCGTGAAAAATCCGTGAGAAACCCCAGCGGCTTGAATGTGCGGAAAGGAAAAGGGTTGAAAAGACGCACCTGTATCAACGGATGGCTGTCCAGCGCGGCCAGTCTGGTATCCATATCGCGGCCAGTGATGCCGTTGTCGTCCAGCAACAGGCGCACCCTGACACCACGCTCTGCCGCTTTGCGCAAGCCTTCCAGCAAGAGAATGCCGGTATTGTCATTGCGCCAGATGTAATACTGCACATCGAGGGTCTTCTGTGCAGAATTGGTCAATAACATTCGCGCCGCAAATGCGCTATACGCATCCAGTAACGGCATGATGCCGGACTCGCCAGGATGCGCATCCTTGAGTGGCCGCATTGCCTTGCCCAGCATGGTGTCGGCCACTTCATCAGGCTTGAGCGCAAAAGAAGGCGGCTTGTCGCTATCCCGTACCTGGGGCAGGCCGCACGCTACCAATGGCATCACCAGCACAATCACTATGCACCGGGCCCACCAGCCGGTGAATAACAACCTGCCCAATGATACGACCTGGGATCCCCGTGCGCTCACGTGATACTCATTTCTGCTCCGGCAAACGAAACACAAGCTGGAATATCCCCATGAAAAACATTGAACAGGCTCTAAGCCGGAATCACTACTATCTGATCACGCCGCAAGCTACCCGGCCCGCGCCACCGCCCAGTTTTTCAGGATGATCCGAATGGTTATCCCCGCCTGCATGAATGATCAGTGCATGCCCGCTCACATCCTTGAGCTTGAGCCGGGGCGCCAGGACAGGCTGGCTGGCAGCCCCATTGGCATCGATATACAATGGCGGCAGATCGCCCAGGTGCCCATCTCCCCACGGCGTACCATGCTTGTTCGCATTGGCCGGATCAAGGTGAGCGCCTGCTGCTCCCGCAGGCACGCGCTTGCCGTCTTGCTCATTGGTATCGCAGCTCGGGTTCTGGTGCAGGTGGAACCCATGCAAGCCAGGGGTCAGCCCCTTGAGCGCTGGCGTGAACACAACCCCATATTTGCTCTCGGTCACCAGCACCTGGCCAATATCCTTGCCCGCGCCTGCTTCATCAACCAGGTGGACAGGGACAGCAATATCCGCGAATGCAACACCACTTGATAACAATAACGATAGTGCCAATATCTGTTTCATAAATTCTCCTTTAGAATGGGCTGAGCGCATTGCAATCGGACAAATTAATAACCCGCAGGTTCTAACCAGCAACCGCGATCAAGAACAATATCCGAACCAACTTGAGCAATCTTGTCAGACTATAATCAATGCATAATACAAAAACCAGCATTCTTACGATCAATGGGAAGAGGAGAACCACATCATGACCAGCCGTATTCAGCAATGGGGTAGGCAAGCCTGGCTTTGGCTATTTATATTGGTGTTGATCGGCGCAGCCTTGCTTTACTATATCTTCGGTACATCACCAGTGCCCGATAGCCAGGAACAACGCAACGATCGCGCCGCAATCAAGGATTGCTGGCAACGGCATGCAAATTCGCCGCTGTCGCCCACCGAATTGAAGTATGTCGCAGAAGCATGCGAGTTCATGGAAAACGAATTCATCCTGAAATACCGGCAGGATCCCTGAGGCTGGATCTGACAAGCATAATAAAAACAATCACTAAAATATCGGGGAAACTCAGGAATGGCGGGGTAAGCCATTCACCTGGATGACATATTCAGGTCTATAACAAGGGAAAATAACAATGCCCGGCGCGTTTGCCCATCTCACTTTCATCAACCATTTACGTGCAACACCCAGACTGGAAGCTGCAGCCGGATTTCCCCGCCAGGTCATCCCCTGGCTGCTCAGGCACTTCAAGTTTGCAGAGCTTGGCGCCATCAGCCCAGACTATCCCTATCTTGCCATCCGTGACAAGGCCTCACTGGCTTGGGCAGATGACATGCATTATGTCCGTACCGGCGACGTCATCCATGCCGGCATCCAGACGCTCAGGCAATGGCAAGGCATACAACGTGAAAAAGGCGTAGCCTGGTTGTTGGGTTACGTTTCACATGTGATCATGGATGTCACCATTCATCCGGTGGTCGAACTCAAGGTCGGCCCTTATGCAAGCAACAAGCGCCATCACCGTGAATGTGAGATGCACCAGGATGCCCATATTTTCCAGCGCCTGAATCTGGGCGGTTTTGGCCTGTCAGAACATCTTGAATCCGGCATATGGGCCTGCCGCGAGCCTGGCACAAAAAAACTGGATAAAGACATCCACATGCTATGGTCCGGCATGCTGCAACAGGTTTATCCGCAGGCATATGCAACCAATCCTCCTGCTATCGACAAATGGCACCGCAGCTTCAATCGCATGGTCAACAAGATCGCGGAGGAAGGCAACAGGCTGCTGCCATTCGCGCGCCACCTCGGCGTGCGTGCAGGCCTCACCTATCCCAACCCGAATGAGATTGACAGGCAATACATCCAGCAACTCCAAGTGCCCGATGGAACCATGGACTACGATGCGCTATTTGAATATGCGCTATCCAACACACTGCGCATCTGGACAGCGGTTGCCAATGCGGTCGTTAACCGCGACAACGCATACCAAACCGCTATCCGGAATTGGAATCTAGATACAGGAAAGGATGAACATGGACAGTTCGGTTTCTGGGCTTAAGACCTTGCCTGTGCTTCGTCTTGCTTCTTCTGGTGAGCGGGTGCAGCTCCATACGCACCACACATGAAGAAACCATGTTAATTGAGGCATCTGCACTGACCAAGCTCAGCAGTGCAGTGGAAGCCTACGTCAGGTACGACTCGGACGGCACCGTAACCAGCGATCAGCAGTTGCTGCAAACGGCCACGGCACATGATCCTGACCTGCTACGCCCGTTCCAGCATCGTTTGATCAAGGTAAACACCGAGGATCGCCATGCAATCCTGTTGGTCTGTACCCAAGATGGTCTCCGGGGTTTGCTGGAAGATGCAGGATGCAGCGCCCCGATGGATCGACATTTATGGCAAGAATCCAGGCCGTGTCAGTTTACCTTACAAGCGGCTGAAGTCTGCCGTACAGAAAAATAGGCCGAAACCACCAGGCATGCGCCGAGGCTTGGCAGAGACCCGGCATTGTATGCAACATGAATAAAGGCGTAGCATATCGCCATAACAACCCATAACTACTAAAGATATGGTTTATTGCATCGGGGAATTACAGCATCCTGAAAGAGGTAACGATGGAAAGAATCCCATTATTGCAAGCACAGGTTAAAGACATGGCTATGCAACTGAACCAGCGCACACTGGAAAGCCTGGAATACCGCATCCTGATGAAGGCCGTGGTGGAATCCCATCCCGACAAGGCGGCATTATCCACATCCATTCAACAGCAGCGTGACAAGCTGATTGAACAAGGTGTAATCGGGAATATCGTGGAAGGTGATCGCGAGTATCTCAATGAATATATAAGCAAATGGCTGGCCTTGTGCCAAGAGTGATTTTTCATAGGTGCTTCAGCTTACCCACCTTATTGAAGAACACTTTCCCATACTTGCCTCGTGCGCTCTCAGCAGGCTCGGCCACAACTTTATAGTCACCTTCAGCGTAGCGGATGGCCTCTTCCGCTATGGGCTGAAAATCTTCCAGTGCGCTCACGCTCTCGTCCAGCGGACATATGGTAAAACCATGTGCCTCCATTTTCACCTGATGGTGGGGCGAAGGGGTTTTGAGTTTGGTAATCAGGCTTTCCATATCCACCCTCTCATTTCTCTACATAAGCCGAAGTCGCCTCAATACTGACTTGCTCATGCGCAAGGTCAGGCCATTCTGTCTCAAACTGGGCCTTGCCAATCCGATAAGCCTCCTCGATACTGGCTGCGCTAATCGAATTGCTCCATAGCGGTGACTCGCTGGACAAACTGTGCTTAGCCCGGACATATACTTGAAACAGCGCCATTTTCCATTACCTCGCAGCAGAACATTATTCCAGGACATTAAGCGCCATTGCCTGCATGCAACAGTCGGCACCGTCCTAAAAGCCTGTCGGAAAACTCAATCAAGATAAGGCTACTGCCTCACATCAATTTCATATAAAGAGTTGCGTACTGACATATTCTTGAGTTAATTTCCAATAGCCCTATTGGCTGTGCGGCAAAGCCACAGCCATGGCTCAGGAAAATTAATCTCTCCAAAGTTGAAAGGTCCCCCCCGGATGGAGCACACGCCGTTAATTGCCACCATAGTTGGAGGACTGGTTCTGGCTTTTGTTTTCGGCATGCTGGCCAACCGTCTGCGCATGCCGCCACTGGTAGGCTACCTGATTGCTGGCGTGGTGGTCGGGCCCCACACCCCGGGGTTTGTTGCGGATGCCAGCCTGGCGCATGAACTTTCCGAAATCGGCGTCATCCTGCTCATGTTCGGAGTCGGCCTGCACTTCTCGCTGCGGGACCTGCTCTCGGTCAAGGCCATTGCCATTCCTGGGGCCATCGTCCAAATTGCAATCGCCACGCTACTGGGCCTTTCCCTCGCGCTCGCAATTGGCTGGCCGCCAGGGGAAGGCCTGATATTCGGCCTTGCCCTCTCCACTGCAAGCACGGTTGTTTTGCTCACCGCCTTGCAGGAAAGGCGCATTCTTGAAACCAAGCGCGGCCAGATTGCCATTGGCTGGCTGATCGTCGAGGATATTGCCATGGTGCTCACCCTGGTGATGGTGCCCGCCCTGAGTGGCATGCTTGGCGGCACAGGGGCCAGCCTCGATGGCGGCGAACTGTTCAATACCATGGCACTTACGATAGGCAAGGTCATTGCCTTTGTGGCGGTCATGCTGCTGGTGGGGCGCCGCCTCATCCCATGGCTGCTTGCACGCACGGCAGCCACCGGCTCGCGCGAACTGTTCCGGCTTGCGGTGCTGGCAATTGCCCTCGGGTTTGCGCTGGGCGCCACTTATATTTTCGGCGTGTCGTTTGCGCTGGGCGCCTTCTTTGCCGGCATGATACTGAGCGAATCCGAACTCAGCCACCGCGCTGCGGAAGAATCCCTGCCACTGCGCGATGCGTTTGCAGTCCTGTTCTTCGTCTCGGTAGGCATGCTGTTTGACCCTTCCATCCTGATCCGTGAGCCCTGGCTCATCCTCGCCACCTTGTTCATTATCGTGGTTGGCAAATCCCTGGCGGCATTTGCCATCGTGCTTGCCTTCCGCCATCCATTGGGCACCGCGCTGACCATTTCTGCCAGCCTGGCGCAGATTGGCGAGTTCTCATTCATTCTGGCTTCGCTTGGCGTCTCGCTCGGCTTGCTGTCAGATACCGGCCGCGACCTCATCCTGAGCGGCGCGATTCTTTCCATACTTCTCAACCCGCTGCTGTTTGTCGGGCTGGATCGCCTGAAACCCTGGTTACTCAATCGCGAAGAAAAAAAGCCGCTGAAAGGCGAAAGCGGCACGCGTACCATTTCCTACCCTCACCTCCATGCCCATGCAGTGCTGGTCGGTTATGGACGCGTTGGCAAACTGGTAGGCGCTTCACTGCATTTGCAGGATCAACCGTTTATCGTGCTGGAAGACCAGCCTGAACTAGTCCAGGCATTACGCGAGCAGGGAACCCCTGCCTTGTGCGGCAACGCCGCCGCGCCCGGCATGATGGAAGCCGCCAACCTCAAATCGGCGCGCTGGCTGCTGGTTGCAATCCCAGACGCGCTGGAAGCTGGGCAAGTTATTGAACACGCCCGCAAGATCAACCCCCAGATTGAGGTGGTCGCCCGCGCCCATTCCGATGCCCAGATCGAACATCTGGAAAAACATGGCGCCTCCTACACCATCATGGGCGAACGGGAAATTGCCAAGGGCATGGCCAACTGGGTACGTGCCGGCGTGGAATGGTAAGCGCGAAATCTAGTCAGACTTCCGATATGGCGCCCGCTCATCCAGTTCTTGCTGGTAGTGGCTGATACCGACTTCCTCACGCGCCACGAAGCGCCTGACCGCCGCCTCAAAATCCGGATGGGCAATCTGGTGGAATGAACAGGTTTCCCGCGGCGTAAAGCCACGGGCAAGCTTATGCTCACCTTGGGCCCCCCCCTCAAAAAAGTTGATTCCAGCCTCTATGCAGAACTCCTGTGCCTGGTAATAGCAAAGTTCAAAATGTAGATTGGGTACATAGCCCAATGCTCCCCAATACCGTCCATACAGGCAATGGTCATCATAAAGGTTGAGCGCTGCACCCAGGCGCCGCCCATCGCGCTCTGCCAATACCAGCATGATATTGTCCGGGAGACGCTCACCCAGCTCATGAAAGAATGCCTGGGTAAGATAGGGGCTGGAGCGATGTTCAAGATAAGTGTTGATATAACACTTGTAGAAAAAGTCCCATTCGCGCGGAGTGATCTCGGCCCCGCGCAAACGCCGGCAAGTCACGCCTGCAGAAGCCACCTTCTTGCGCTCCTGGCGAATTTTCTTGCGCTTGTCATGCGTAAGCGTCATGAGGAATTCATCAAAGCTGGAGAAACCCGGATTCTGCCAGCGGAATTGCACGCCCTGGCGCCTGATCCAACCCTGGTTCAGCAAAGGCTCGGCGCTGGGGAGATCAGGAAACAGCACATGAACGGAAGATAGCTGCAAACGATGTATCGTCTCGCGCAAGACATCCGCCATGCCTAGCCGTAGTGCGAGATCGGGTGATAACAGCCTGGCGCCAGTGATCGGAGTGAACGGCACTGCTGCCACCAATTTTGGATAGTATTCCAGGCCATACTGGGCATAAGCCTCTGCCCACGACCAGTCAAACACATACTCCCCATACGAGTGATGCTTGAGGTATAGCGGCACAGCGCCCACCAGCCTGCCATCCTGCTTGAATACCAGGGGCATCGGTTCCCAACCAGTGCCCTCTCCCACCGAACCACTATGCTCCAGGGCACTGAGAAAAGCATGGCTGAGAAGCGGTGAGCCATCCGTCAGGGCATTCCACTGCGCGCTATCCAACTCGCTTACGCTGCCGACAATTTCCACCTCTATCTTCATACAGTCTCAATTGTCATGAACCACATCCTGCATCTCACACCCCCAGGGTCTGTTCCTGTTATGTTCGCGAACCGCGTTGCTCTGAAAATAGTACCAGGCAACATGCGGGTCCGCAGGCAATGGTGATTCCATTGCCCAGTGATGTAAGGGTATCAGGATAGTGCGACAGTAACAGATGAAAAAACACCACTATACAGTGGCGATAATGCGAAAGATCGCTGAAATATCGAGGGTATCGTGATGTCGCAAGATTGCGACATCACGATAAATTGAGGCTATTTGCGCTTCCCTGCAGAATCCACACCATGGCCAATGACACCACCAATAGCAGCACCGCCCACGGTGCCAAACGAACTTCCGCCGGTGAGCACTGCGCCGGCAACGCCACCAATGGCCGCGCCTGTGGCTGCATTCTTCTGGCGTGTAGATAACCCCGAGCAGCCGCTTAACATCACAACCAACAATACACCTGCGATTGTTTTATTCATTGCATTTTCCTCACAAGTTTCCAGGTTTTCACCTGCTCATTAGCTACATCGCAAAAAGCAGGCCAATAACAATTATCAATATAAAATCAATGAGATATAAAAATACAAGACCGCCAGAGACAAGAAAATCGTCGCTGATCAAAGACAAAAGAAAAGCACTGTCCCGGCAAGGCAGTGCTTAGAGGTTTCACAAGGAAGATTTATTATTGGAATTCAGTCAAAGTGCGCGCTTGGTAGCGGTCGCATTTACATCCTTTACATGTATCGGTGCAGGCTCACCAACCTCCTGCAACTCTTTGTCTTTTTTATCGAGCGCCTTATGCTGACGCTCGGCAATGCGTGCCTGCATCGTTTCCAGCTCATTCAAAGTCAGCATGCCGTCACCGTTCAGGTCGAACTGCATGAAATGGCGTGCCACCTGCGGTATCATTTCCATCGCCTCTTCGCGTGAAATGACCCCGTTACCGTCTTTGTCAGCCTCTTGAAAACGCTCCAGAATCCGCTGGCGCATCACACGTCGACGCTCTTCAATCTGGGCATGGGCAGCATCTACGCTACGGGAATATTCATCAAGATCGCGCCTTAAGCGCTGGCGATCTTCACCAGAAATTTTTGCATCCAGAGTTTGATGGATATGGGCGGTAGATAGTTCCTGTATTTCGCCTTCAACCGTCAATGCATCATTGGCATCACGCAGGCTCGCAGCGCTCGCCAAACTGGCAAACCCCAGCATTGCCGCCGCCAACAACAGCTTATGATGGGAAACAAGATCACTGGTTACCATCAACATAAAGCTAAACCGTACACTTGCAAGATCATATGATTCGCTCGCCTCTGTTTTAAGCTTACTGTTTCCATGCCTGCCGTTCAAATTGCACAGACAAGAAACCATTCAATTTAATCACTCGTGAGCCATTGAATGAGGCGACATCATCCCCCATTGATGTAAACTGAGTGTTTCATATTGGCTTACCATTGTAAAAAATTGTAACAACATTCCGGCATCAGATTAATGACTTCGCGCAAACCATGTGCAGGCAATGGGAAAAGCAGATGCCTTGTAAATAATACTTTTCATCAACCCCCATTTCCGCAGAAAATATGACTATGCAAACGCCTTCGAAAAAAATACTAATGGTGGACGACGACCTGCGCATGCGCGAGTTGTTGCAACGTTATCTCGGCGAACAGGGTTTCACTGTCAAAGCCGTATCCGATGCCGGAGAAATGGATCAGGTGCTCGCGCATGAACATGTGGATTTACTGGTACTCGACCTGATGCTGCCCGGTGAGGATGGACTTGCCATCTGCCGCCGCCTGCGCGCCAATGGCAGTACGATCCCGGTCATCATGCTCACAGCGCGCGGTGATGAGATCGACCGCATCATCGGCCTGGAAATGGGTGCCGACGACTACCTGCCCAAGCCATTCAACCCGCGGGAACTGCTAGCCCGTATCAATGCCGTCATGCGCCGCCACAACCGCCTGCCGCCCGGAACACCTGTGGCTGAAGCAGAAAATATCAGCTTTGGCGAGTTTGTCTTTGATCCATCCACACGCACCCTGACCAAGAATGGCGAACCTGTCACCATCACCAGTGGGGAGTTTGCCCTTCTCAAGGTATTTGTCGACCATCCGCGCCAGCCATTGTCGCGTGACCGCTTGATGCAGCTTGCCCGTGGCCGCGAGCTTGACGTGTTCGACCGCAGTATCGACGTGCAAGTATCCCGCCTGCGCCGCCTGATCGAGCCGGATCCATCACATCCGCGCTACCTGCAGACCATGTGGGGGTTCGGCTATGTCTTCGTGCCCGATGGCGAAACCCAGAAGAACTAGTGTCGCCACGCCGTGAGCCTGCTACCCCGCACCCTGCTGGCACGCGTGATGCTGCTGATTGCCCTGCTGCTCGCAGTGGGGCAATTTGCAGCATTAAAACTGTTTGACTACTTTGAAAGCGAGCCGCGCGCCATGGCGGCCGCCTTACAGGCCATCACTGTCGTCAACTATACGCGTGCCTCATTACTCGCAGCTCATGAAAACCGCCGCCTGGCGCTGCTTTCTGAACTATCCGGGCGTGAAGGCGTGCGGATTTACGCAGCCGACTTGCTGGAAGAAATCGAGCCGCTTCCCAATGACCACCTGATCCGCCTGATTGCCGAGAAAATCCGCGAACGCCTGGGCAAGGACACGCTGGTCGTCCTCAATCACTTCGGCATTCCCGGCCTGTGGGTCAGTTTCAACCTGGGACAGGATGACTATTGGGTGGTCATTCCGCGCATTCAGGTAGACCGCCCGTTTCCCTGGCAGTGGCTGGGCTGGGGCGCCCTGGTCATCATGCTTTCATTGCTTGGCGCCTACTTGATTGCCTCGAATATCCACCACCCGCTGCGTTTGCTGGTGAAAGCCGCCGGGCGGCTTAGCAGCGGGGAATACCCACCGCCGCTACCGGAAGAAGGCGCGCACGAACTGCGAGAAGTCAGCCGCACCTTCAATGAAATGACCCAGGCGCTGGTTCGCCTGGACAATGAAAGAACCCTGTTGCTGGCGGGCATTTCCCATGACTTGCGCACGCCGCTCGCCCGTTTGCGGCTATCCGTGGAAATGCTGCCCGATGAGTATTGCGCCAGCCTCAAGGTCGGCATGATCCAGGACATTGGCGACATGGACAGCATCATCCACCAGTTCCTGGACTTTGTCCGCGGCATTGAAGGCGAACCCACGCAGATGATGGACCTCAATGCCTTGCTGACCTCCATCGCAGACCGGCATATCCGCGCCGGGCGCAAATTGACAATGTCACTCGCCCCCACCCACCTGATCCCCTTGCGGCCGCTCGCCATGCAGCGCCTGCTCACCAACCTCATCGACAACGCCTTTGCCTATGGCGGTGGTGAAGTCACCGTCAGCACCCGCATCACTGCAGGCAACATCATTCTCAGCGTACTGGATAACGGCCCGGGCATCCCTGCCTCACAGATGGAGCGCCTGCTGCGGCCGTTCGAGCGCCTGGACACTGCGCGCGGCAACAAGAGCGGCAGCGGCCTGGGATTGGCAATCTCCGACCGCATTGCCAAGCTGCACAATGGCCAGCTCAGCCTGCTCAACCGCCCGCAAGGCGGCCTTGAGGCCCGGCTTACCTTGCCTATACAGCCCCAGGTGACGGCTCAAACCAAGCAAGCTTTTCGCGTAAACGCACAACCTCGCCGACAATAATCAGGCAAGGCGCGCGCAGGCCGGCATTCTCGACCTGGCCCGGCAAGGTTGCCAATGTACCGGCGACCACCCGCTGCCGCTGTGTCGTGCCTTGTTGCACGATGGCAATCGGCAGGCCCTGTTCAGCGCCGTGTGCGATCAGCTGGCGGCAGATTTCCGGCAAGCCCACCAGCCCCATGTAAATCACCACCGTCTGTTTCGGGCGCACCAATGCGGCCCAGTCCAGGTTGACAGTGCCATCCTTGAGATGCCCGGTGGTAAACAGGCATGACTGGGCATAATCCCTGTGGGTCAGCGGAATGCCGGCATAACTGGAAACGCCATTGGCTGCCGTAACGCCAGGCACCACCTGGAACGGCACGTTGTTTTCCATGAGTGTCTCGATTTCCTCGCCGCCACGGCCAAAAATGAAGGGGTCGCCGCCCTTTAGCCGCAATACGCGCTTGCCTTCCTTGGCCAGTCGCACCAGCAGGTGATTGATGTCCTCCTGCGGCAGGGTATGCTGGTCTCGTGACTTGCCGACATAGATCAGCTCGGCATCGCGCCGTACCAGTTCCATCACTTCCTTGCTCACCAATTTGTCATACACGCAGACATCGACCTGCTGCATGAGGCGCAAGGCACGGAAAGTCAACAGGTCAGGATCGCCCGGCCCGCCGCCGACCAGGTAGACCTCGCCGTGGTTAAGCTCGCCGCTGCCGGCCAGCACCTGCGCCATGGCATGGCGCGCAGCAGGCTCCTGCCCGGACAATACCTGCTCCCCTATCGCGCCATGAAACACATCCTCCCAGAAAATCCGCCGCTGCTGCCCGTTACTGAAACGGCGCTTCACGGCCTCACGGAACTCGGCGGCAAATGCCGCCAGCCTGCCATAGCTGGCGGGAATCATGGTTTCTATGCGGGTACGCAACATGCGCGCAAGCACAGGCGCCGCCCCGCCGCTGGACACCGCCACCAGCAACGGCGAACGGTCGACGATGGAAGGCACGATAAACGTGCATAGTTCAGGCGCATCCACGACATTCACGGGGATATTCCGCGCCTGCGCTGCCAGGGAAACCGCGCGGTTCACTTCCTCATCATCCGTCGCCGCAATCACTACGGCAGCGCCTTCCAGGCATGCAGGCTCAAACGTCGTAGCAAGATGGCGGATCTGTCCATCGGCAAGCAATGCCTCAAGCACGGGGTGCAATTCCGGCGCCACCACCGTCACCCGGGCACCCGCCTTTTGCAGCAGGTTGACTTTTCGGCTGGCGACATCGCCGCCGCCAATCACCAGGCAGGGGCGATTGCGGACTTTCATGAAGATAGGCAGGGTTTCCATGCCTGGCATTTTATTCCATTTCCAATTTAATACGAGACTAGGCGTGACGACGCAGACAGTGCAATTGCACGGCAAGGAGAAACAACAGCGTATCGGATTAAATTGGAAATGGAATGACTCTGCGATTGGCTTTCCGCAACAGCTAAGCTAAAATGAACCCTTACCCTACTGTTTTTCTTACGCTATTTTGCAGCCTGCAACGTCCATCTCTCATTCCTCCTGCACTTCTAGTGCAATCCAGCCTGCTGTATGAATCCGCCGAAAAAAGTCTTTATCAAAACCTTTGGCTGCCAGATGAACGAGTATGACTCGTCGCGCATGCTGGATATGCTGCATGCGGCTGAAGGCATGCAGACGACCGAGAACCCGGAAGAAGCCGATGTAATCCTGCTCAATACCTGCTCGGTGCGCGAAAAGGCGCAGGAGAAGGTGTTCAGCCACCTGGGCCGTTTTGGCCCGCTCAAGGAAAAGAACCCCAACTTGGTCATCGGCGTAGGCGGCTGCGTCGCCAGCCAGGAAGGCGAGAGCATTGTCGCCCGTGCGCCTTATGTCGACGTGGTATTCGGGCCACAAACCCTGCACCGCCTGCCGGAAATGATCCGTTCGCGACGTAAAACCGGCATATCGCAGGTGGATATCAGCTTCCCTGAGGTGGAAAAGTTCGACCACCTGCCGCCGCCACGCGTTGAAGGCGCTGCCGCCTTCCTTTCCATCATGGAGGGGTGCAGCAAATACTGCACGTTCTGCGTGGTGCCCTATACCCGCGGCGACGAGGTATCGCGTCCGTTTGACGACATCCTCACCGAGGCCATCCAGCTTGCCGAGCAAGGCGTCAAGGAAATCACCTTGCTTGGGCAGAACGTCAATGGCTACCGCAGTGAAACCACGGAAGGCGAAACAGCCGACCTGGCGCTGCTGATCGAATACCTGGCCGAGATTCCAGAAATCGAGCGTATCCGCTATACCACCTCGCACCCGAATGAAATGACACCCACGCTGATCGATTGCTATGCACGCATCCCCAAGCTAGTGTCGCATCTGCACCTGCCAGTGCAGGCCGGGTCGGACCGCGTACTCATGGGCATGAAGCGCAACTACACAGTCCTGCAATACAAATCCATCATCCGCAAACTGCGCGCGGCGCGGCCTGACATTTGCATTACTTCGGACTTCATCATCGGCTTCCCTGGCGAAACCGAGCAGGATTTCGAAGCCACCATGAAATTGATGCGCGATGTCGGTTTTGACTTCAGCTTCAGCTTCACTTACAGCCCGCGCCCCGGCACGCCGGCCTCGTATCTGCCCGATGATTGCACGGCAGAAGAAAAACAGGTGCGCCTGGTGCGCCTGCAGGCCCTCAATGAGGCGCAGGGCAAGGCCATCAGCCAGTCTATGGTCGGCAGCGTGCAGCGCGTGCTGATTGAAAGCGTTTCTGCCAAGAGCGCCAGCGAACTTGCCGGGCGCACTGACAACAACCGCATCGTCAACTTCCCCGGCGATGCCAAACTGATCAACCAGTTCGTCAACGTCAGGATCACCGAGGCTGCGTCGCACACCTTGCGTGGCGAACTTATATAGGACCGCTTGTGGAGCTCACCTTACAACCAGAAGACAATCTGCGGCTTGCCAACCTCTGCGGTACGCTGGACGAAAACCTCAAGCAGATCGAGGATGCGCTTGACGTGGGCATCTCGCGGCGCGGCGCCCAGTTCCGCTTTTCCGGCGGGCAGGACAACACCCGGCTCGCCGCCCAGCTCGTCGAGAACTACTACGCCCGCGCCACCAAGCCGATCAGCCTGGAAGAAATCCAGCTCGGCCTGGTAGAGCTTGAACGCCTGGCGCCTGAACAGGTGAGCACGGCTATGCCCGCACTCATGACCCGGCGACAAGATCTGCATGGCCGCACGCCGCGCCAGGTCAGCTATTTGCAGCAGATCCAGGATTTCGACATCACGTTCGGCATCGGGCCTGCGGGTACCGGCAAAACCTATCTCGCCGTTGCCAGCGCCATCGACGCCATGACGCGAGACCGCGTCAAGCGCATCGTGCTGGTGCGTCCAGCCGTCGAGGCTGGCGAGCGTTTGGGCTTCCTGCCCGGCGACCTTTCGCAGAAAGTGGACCCTTACTTGCGTCCGCTCTATGACGCGCTGTATGACCTTGCGGGCTATGATTCCGTCAACAAGATGTTCGAGCGCGGCGCCATCGAGGTAGCCCCGCTTGCCTACATGCGCGGCCGCACGCTGAACCAGAGCTTCATCATCCTAGACGAGGCGCAGAACACCACGCCCGAGCAGATGAAGATGTTCCTCACCCGCATCGGTTTCGGCACCAAGGCCGTCATCACCGGCGACGTTACTCAGATCGACCTGGGCCGCGGCCAGAAAAGCGGCCTGGTGGAAGCACAAAAAATACTCAAGGATGTACGCGGCATTGCCTTTACCCAGTTCCTTTCCGAGGACGTGGTACGCCACCCGCTGGTGCAAAAGATCATCAACGCCTACGAGCGCTACGACAGCGAGCGGCATGCGCAGCCGAATGCGGCCAAGCCCGAGGCCGGCAAGGAATAGGCAGGATGCCCAGGCTGGCCATGAGCGTGCAATACGCCGCTGAAAGCGAGAGTCTCCCCAGCGAGAGGCAATTCCGCAAATGGGCCCGCGCCGCCCTGCGCGTGGATACCGAGGCAACGTTGCGCATTGTGGATGAGGAAGAAGGCCGCACGCTCAACCGCGACTACCGCGGCAAGGATTACGCCACCAATGTGCTGACCTTCCCCTTGACGGAAGAACCCTGGCTGATCGGCGACATCATTCTCTGCGCCCCGGTGGTCGCCAGGGAAGCGAATGAACAGGGCATTACACTGGAAGCGCACTACGCGCACCTCACCGTGCATGGCATACTGCACATGCACGGCTATGATCACGAAGAGGAACACCAGGCCGAACTGATGGAATCGATAGAATCCGCCACCATGGTCCGGCTTGGCTATGCAGACCCTTATTTATCAGAAAAACGGAAGCCTTAATCTACCATCATGGCAGAACCCGACAAACGTAGCGCCAACGACAAACCCCACTGGCTGGAACGCCTGACCAACTTCCTGCTGCGCGAGCCTGAAGACCGCGAACAGCTCATCGAACAACTCCACACCGCCTACGCGAACAGCGTCCTCGATGCCGATGCGCTAGCCATGATAGAAGGCGTATTGCAGGTTTCTGAAATGCAGGTGCGCGACATCATGATCCCGCGCTCGCAAATGGACGTCATCGACATTACCGACCCGCCCGAGAAATTCATCCCCTTCGTCATCGAAGCCGCACACTCCCGCTTTCCCGTCATCGACGAAAACAAGGACGACGTCATCGGCATCCTGCTTGCCAAGGACTTATTGCAGTTCTATAGCGGCAAGGACTTCAACGTGCGCGAGATGCTGCGCCCTGCCGTGTTCATTCCCGAATCCAAGCGCCTCAATGTCTTGCTCAAGGAGTTCCGCAGCAACCGCAACCATATCGCGATTGTCGTCGATGAATATGGCGGCGTGGCCGGCATGGTCACCATCGAGGACGTCCTAGAGCAGATTGTCGGCGACATCGAGGACGAGTTTGACGAAGACGACAACGAAGACAACATCATCCAGGACGCGCATGGCCGCTACCGCGTCAAGGCGCTCACGGAAATTGCCGATTTCAACGAGGCTTTGGGTACCGAGTTCAGCGATGAGGAATTTTCCACTATTGGCGGCCTGGTGGTGAGCAAGTTCCAGCACATGCCCAAGCGTGGGGAAGAAGTCAGCTTCGACAACCTCAATGTTACGGTATTGCGCGCCGACAGCCGCCGCGTTTACTCTCTATTGATCGAAATCGTTCCGCCAATACAGAATGAAAGCGAGCTGTAACAAGAGAGCCCCTCACTAGAAAAAACCCAATAACCCATTGTTGCAACAGGAACTTCAGATCAAAATTTTTATCAAACCAATCTGACACCTTCGATGGGGAGTTACGTGATGCGTATCGTGTGGTTTACCCTGTTATTGTCCCTGTTCTCCGGCCCGCTCCCGGCTGAAGAAAGCCAGCAGCCATCAGAGGCCGCCATTCCAACCGCTGAAACCGAGTTTGTCCAGAACATCCATCAGTTCGACAAGGCCAGCATTGTGGCCCAATTCGGAGAGCCTGCCAGCAAGCAGGACTATCACCGGCCGGGCACGGATGAACTCATGACCTCGGTCTGGCAATACCATTACATCAATACCGATCTTGAGGGCAGTTATTATCAGACCACCGAGCTAGATTTCGTCGGTGACAATGTCGTCATGGTGGTATTCATGAATCATGATGGCAAGAATAAACCCGAGGCCGCTCCCAATTCCTTTACTCCCGATTTATAAGCCGCTCCCGTCGAAGTAAAAAAGCCGGAATTTATCCGGCTTTTTTTACTTGCTGCACTTAAATACGGCATACCAATCCAATGATTGGCAATGATAGCAGCCTAAGCTACTTCTTGAGCGAGTCCCGGATTTCACGCAATAGCAGGACATCCTCTGGCGTAGCGGCTGGCTCAGGCACTTCGGCAGTCTTTAGCTTGTTGATGGCCCGGATCAGCAGGAACACGGCAAACGCCACAATCAAGAAACTCACCACCGCATTGATGAACAAGCCGTAATTGAGTGTCACTGCGCCAGCCGCATGCGCAGCCGCAACAGAAGCATAGGGCGGAGCCACTTCAGCGCCATCCTTAAGCACGATGAAAAGGTTGCTAAAATCCACATTGCCGAGCAGCAAGCCAATCGGCGGCATGATTACATCATCGACCAAGGATTTCACGATGGAGCCAAATGCTGCCCCAATGATAATACCCACCGCCATGTCGACCACATTGCCGCGCATCGCAAACGCTTTGAATTCCTTAAACATTATTATCTCCCATCAAAAACGGCTAATTGAGTAGCGCATGCAGCCTGCATGCCAGTCCAAGCCGCTATAATGCAATAAAGATTAAGCTGCCGTCTACTTTCCAACCCCGAGGATCCCTTGAAATTTCCCCATTTAGGCCTACCCCACCTTGCCGCTCTCCTGGCCGGCGCGTTCAGCGTTACCGGCTTTGCCCCGTTTTACTGGTGTCCCGCCACCATCCTCGGGCTGGGCAGCCTGATCTATCTCTGGCACAAGGCTGAAACTCCGTCTCAGGCATGGTGGCTGGGCCTGAGCTTCGGGCTGGGGCTGTTCGGCGTTGGAATCTACTGGATATATATCAGCCTGCATGACTTTGGCGGCATGCCAGCTGCCATGGCGGTATTTGCTACCTTCGCATTGAGCGCCTTCCTGGCCCTGTTTCCCGCTACTGCAGGCTGGGCAGGCCGCAAGCTCGGCAATATCTGGCTCAGCATACCAGTGCTGTGGGTACTCAGCGAATGGGTGCGTAGCTGGATATTCACCGGATTCCCCTGGCTGCTGGCAGGATACTCGCAAATCCCGGGCAGCCCGCTTGCCGGGTTTGCGCCGGTACTCGGAATCCATGGCGTATCCCTTGCTACAGTGCTCAGCGCCAGCCTGCTGGCAGCATTGGCACTACATTGGCGCAATGCTGCTGCCGTACGACGCAGCCTCCTGTTATTGGCCGTGCTATGGCTGGCTGGTGGCCTGCTCAAGCTCAACCAGTGGAGCATGCCTACAGGCGAGCCGGTGTCGGTCGCCTTGCTGCAAGGCAATATCACACAAGACCTCAAGTGGGAAAACCAGACGCTGTTCCAGACCTTGCAGCAGTATCTGGACATGACGCTGCAAACCAAGGCCAAGCTGATCATTTTGCCGGAAACCGCCTTTCCGCTGATTTCCAGCCAGATCCCGCAAGACTATCTGCAACGGCTTGCAGACCATGCCAAAAACAACGGCGGTGATATCCTGATTGGCACGGTGGAGCATGAGGGCGGACTTTACTACAACAGCATGCTGAGCCTGGGCAGTTCCCCGGAACAGGCTTACCGCAAGACCCACCTGGTGCCTTTCGGCGAATTCATTCCCCTGAAGAAGGTATTTGGATGGGTTTATGAAAATTGGCTCGACATCCCACTCACCGACCTGGCGCGCGGTGGATTCCAGCAAAGGCCCATGCAGGTGGCAGGCCAGGCTGTGGCCATCAATATCTGCTACGAGGATGTCTTTGGCGAGGAAATCATCCTGCAACTCCCGGAAGCCAGCATCCTCGTGAACACCAGCAACGATGCCTGGTACGGGGAGTCGTTTGCCGCCTACCAGCATTTGCAGATTGCACAGGCCCGATCAATGGAGACTGCGCGCATGATGCTGCGCTCCACCAACACCGGCGCCACCGCCATCATCAACCCGGACGGCAGCCTGGCAGCCCACGCGCCGCATTTCCAGGCCACCACCCTTGAAGGCGAGGCCCAGGGTTACCAAGGCACGACGCCTTATGTGCGTTGGGGCAACTGGCCGATCCTGATCGCGCTCTTTACGGCACTTGGCCTTTTGTGGCGCCGTAAAAAGAAGTAAAATCAAGCCCTTTTTGCATGATGTCGACTACACGATCAACCACGACACCCCGTGTGGCGCCAATAGGCAAATAAACCAATCCGGACAAACAATTAACCACACCATGCTGACTTTTCAACAGATCATCCTGACCCTGCAGCAATACTGGGACAAACAAGGCTGTGCATTGCTACAGCCTTATGACATGGAAGTGGGAGCTGGCACTTCGCACACTGCCACCTTCCTGCGCGCGCTCGGCCCCGAACCCTGGAAAGCCGCCTATGTGCAGCCCAGCCGCCGTCCCAAGGATGGCCGTTATGGCGACAATCCCAACCGATTGCAGCACTACTACCAGTTCCAGGTCGTGCTCAAGCCGGCACCTGACAATATCCTGGAGCTATATCTCGGCTCGCTGGAGGCGTTGGGCTTCGACCTGAAGAAAAACGACATCCGCTTCGTCGAGGACGACTGGGAAAACCCTACCCTGGGCGCCTGGGGCCTGGGCTGGGAAGTCTGGCTCAACGGCATGGAAGTCACGCAGTTCACCTACTTCCAGCAGGTAGGCGGCATCAATTGCCGCCCGATCACCGGGGAAATCACCTACGGCCTGGAACGCCTGGCGATGTACCTGCAAGGCGTGGAAAATGTCTACGACCTCGTGTATTCCAAGGGTATCAACGGTGCGCCTGACCTCAAATACGGCGACGTATTCCACCAGAACGAGGTCGAGCAATCCACCTATAACTTCGAGCACAGCGATGCTGATTTTCTCTTCACCGCCTTCAATGCCCACGAGAAAAAAGCGCAGGAGCTGATGGAGCACAGGCTGGCCCTGCCAGCCTACGAACAAGTGCTCAAGGCTGCGCACACCTTCAACTTGCTCGACGCCCGTGGCGCCATTTCCGTCACAGAGCGCGCTGCCTACATCGGCCGTATCCGCAACCTGGCCCGTGCTGTCGCCGCGAGCTATCTCGACAGCCGCGCCCGCCTGGGCTTCCCGATGGCGCCCAGGGCCTGGGCAGATGAAGTATTGGCAGAACTGGCAAAGAAAGCAGCAGCATGAGCAACCTACTCGTAGAATTATTCGTTGAAGAGCTGCCGCCCAAGGCATTGAACAAACTGGGCCAGGCATTTTCTTCTGCCTTGTTTGATAGCCTGAAGGCCCAAGGCCTGACAGCCGCAGATTCCAGCGTTACGCCTTATGCATCGCCACGACGCCTTGCTGCGCATATCACCAGCGTCGCCGCCAAGGCAGATGACAAGGCTGTTGCGCAAAAACTCATGCCGGTGAGCGTGGGCCTGGATGCCGATGGCAATGCCACCCCGGCATTGCAAAAGAAACTGTCGGCGCTGGGCGCCGATGCCAGCGTCGTCAGCCAGCTCAAGCGCGAGCATGACGGCAAGGCGGAAGTGCTGTTCCTTGACCTCACCGTTGCAGGCGCCACGCTGGCGGAAGGCTTGCAAAAAGCCCTGGATGAAGCGATCGCCAAATTGCCCATCCCCAAGGTCATGACCTACCAGTTGCAGGACGGCTGGAGCAACGTCAATTTCGTGCGCCCGGCCCATGGCCTGGTGGCGCTGCATGGCAGCGCTATCGTCGCTATCAGCACACTGGGGCTGACCGCCTCCAACCAGACGCAAGGCCATCGCTTCGAAGCTACGCAGAACCCCATCGTGCTGCGCGATGCCGACAGCTACGCTAAGCAATTGCAGCAGGACGGCGCCGTGATTCCCGGCTTCAAGGAGCGCCGGGACGAGATTGCCAGCCAGTTGCAAGCGGCTGCGAGCAAGCTCGGCCTACGCCCGATTGAGGACGAAGCCTTGTTGGATGAAGTCACTGCGCTGGTCGAGCGTCCCAACGTGTTGGTCGGCCAGTTTGAGGCAGAATTCCTTGCCGTGCCGCAGGAATGCCTGATCCTCACCATGAAGGCCAACCAGAAATACTTTCCGCTACTGGATGCAGAGGGAAAGCTCACCAACCAGTTCCTCATCGTTTCCAATATCAGCCCGGCAGACCCGAGCGCCGTGATCGGCGGCAACGAGCGCGTAGTGCGCCCGCGGCTTGCCGACGCCAAGTTCTTCTTCGAACAGGATCGCAAGAAAACCCTGGAATCGCGCATTCCCGGCCTGGCCAGGGTGGTGTACCACAACAAGCTGGGCTCGCAGGGCGAGCGTATTGCGCGCGTCAGCGCCATTGCCAACCTGGTGGCAACTGCATTAGGCGATCAAACACTGGCAGCCCAGGCCTCACAGGCTGCACAGCTGGCCAAGGCCGACCTCGTCACCGACATGGTGGGCGAGTTCCCCGAACTGCAAGGCATTATGGGCCGCTATTATGCGCAACATGAGGGCTTGAGCGATGACATTGCCTATGCCATCGAGGATCATTACCGCCCCCGCTTTGCGGGCGACGAACTGCCGCGCAACCGTGTTGGCCTGGTGGTCGCACTGGCAGACAAGCTCGAAACCCTGGTGGGGATGTTCAGCATTGGTGAAAAGCCAACCGGTGAGAAGGACCCATTCGCGCTGCGCCGCCATGCCATCGGCATCCTGCGCATCCTGAACGAGGGTGATATTCCGTTGGGACTCAACACCCTGCTTGAGCAGGCATTATCGGTATTCCAGCACGATTTTGACCAGACGGCAGTATTGCAGGCACTGGACGAGTTCATCTATGACCGCCTGGCAAGCAGCCTGCGTGAAGATGGCTACAGTGCGCAGGAAATCGACGCTGTGCTGGCATTAAAGCCGCAATTGATCTCCGACATCCGGAGCCGCCTGTCCGCTGTCCGTGCATTTGCCGCATTGGCAGAGGCACCCAGCCTGGCTGCGGCCAACAAGCGCGTGGGCAATATCCTCAAGAAATCCGAAAGCACCATCGAAGCAAGGATCAATCCTGCCTTGCTGCAGGAAGACGCGGAAAAAGCGCTGGCACAATCGCTCGAGCAAGTACGCCCAGAGGCGCAAAAGGCGTTCGCAGCGGGGGACTACACCAGCTCACTCAAGGCACTTGCCGCGCTCAGGACGCCAGTGGATGACTTCTTCGACCATGTGATGGTGAATGCCGATGACCCTGCATTGAAGGCCAACCGCCTGGCATTGCTGGCAATATTGCACCAGGCCATGAACCAGGTAGCCGACTTGTCCAGGCTCGCGGCATAATAGTTACCTCTCAGCCTGCCCGGAAACCGCTATGAAACTTGTCATTCTCGACCGTGATGGAGTGATCAACCAGGATAGTGCGCAATTCATCAAGAGCCCGGACGAATGGAAACCGATCGAAGGCAGCCTGGAAGCCATCGCCCTGCTCAACCAGAGCGGCTACCGCGTGGCATTGGCGACCAACCAGTCCGGCATCGGGCGCGGCCTGTTTGACATGGCCACCCTGAATGCCATCCACGACAAGATGCACAAGGCACTGGCGCAATTTGGCGGGCGCATTGACGCCCTGTTTTATTGTCCGCATGCGGCCGATGCGAACTGCAATTGCCGCAAGCCCAAGCCCGGCATGATAGAAGAAATCAGCAAACGCTTTGGCACGGACCTCAAGGGCGTGCCCAGCGTGGGCGACTCCCTGCGTGACTTGCAAGCCAGCGCCGTCTTTGGCGCCCAGACTATCCTGGTGCGCACAGGCAAGGGCGAGAAGACTCTGGCAGCAGGCAACCTGCCCGAAAACACCTGGGTATGCAGCGATCTCGCCGAGGCAGCACGCCGTATCATCACAGAAGCCAGCTAACCCATGATTTATTTACGTTCATCGCTTTACCTGTTGGGCATGTGGATTTTCACGCCCATCTTCACCACCCTCTCCCTGCTCACCTTCCCCTTGCCGCGCAGGACACGCTACATCCTGATCTCTGGCTGGGCGCGCAGCATGCTTTGGTGGCTGCGTGTCACCTGCGACCTGCGCTACCGCGTGATTGGGCGCGAGCATATTCCCGACCATCCCAGCGTGATCCTCTGCAAGCACCAATCTGCCTGGGAAACCCTGGCCTTGCAGCAGATATTCCCGCCACAGGTCTGGGTACTGAAGCGCGAATTGTTGTGGATTCCCTTCTTCGGCTGGGGCCTGGCTTTGACTTCGCCTATTGCGATCAACCGTACGGCAGGCCGCGAAGCACTCAAGCAACTGGTCGCCAAGGGAAAGGAGCGCCTCAAGCAGGGCTTTTTTGTCGTGATCTTTCCCGAAGGGACACGTACAACCCCCGGCACCCGCGGCAAGTACCACATCGGCGGCGCATGGCTGGCGACCCACACAAAGAGCACAGTCGTGCCTGTAGCCCACAATGCGGGCGAATACTGGGGCAAGAACTCATTCCTCAAACGCCCTGGTACCATCACGCTCAGCATCGGTCGGCCGATCGAGGCCGCTGGCCTCAAGGCGGATGAGCTCAACCAGCGCGTCGAGGCGTGGATTGAGCAGGAAATGCTACTGCTGGACCGCAAATAATGCACCAGGTACTGGCCCTGCCCGATGGGGAGGAAATACCTTATCTTCTTGAACGCCGGGCGCGGCGTACGATAGGCATGAAAATTACAGTGGATGGCCTGGTCGTACATGCGCCATTGCGCATTCGCCAAGCCGACCTTGAAGCCTTGCTGCGCAGCAAGGCGCGCTGGATCACCAGCAAGCTCAAGGCAAGGCAGGCCGCGACCATCCCGGAATTCGAGTGGCGCGATGGCGCTGAATTGCGATTATTGGGCCAGCCTTTGACATTGAGCATCGCGCAATCCCCCCGCAACCGCAGTCCCAGACTGGAAGGCAATACGTTAAGGCTTGCAACGACCGACATTCATGACCAAGCCGTGATTGCGCGCAAGGTAATCCAATGGTTCCAGAAGGAGGCAAAGCTGGATTTCGCCAGACGCCTGCCAATCCTCTCAGCCCGCCTGGGCGAACCGACACCCTCCCTGTTTCTGTCCAATGCCAAGACCCGCTGGGGCAGCTGCAACTCCAGGCGCGAGGTCAGGCTCAACTGGCGCCTGATCCAGGCGCAACCTGCCCTGGTCAATTACGTCATTGCACACGAACTCGCCCATTTGCGCGAAATGAACCATTCGGCACGATTCTGGGCAGTCGTCGCCAGCATCTACCCCGACTACCGCACCGCGGAACAAGCGCTGAAAGCCTGCTCGCAACAACTTTACCAAATCGGTTAAGCTCCTCCGGTTTGTTGGCAGTACAAGCCAATTGTTGCATACAAAAATAAACAATCATATACTGCGCAACATGCAACTCACCAAATTCACCGATCTCGGCCTGCGCGTTCTGATGTATGTCTCGCAGCATGAACGCGAAAAACCGATTACCATCAGCGAAATTGCCACCCAGTTCAATATCCCGCGCAACCACCTAATTAAAGTCGTCACATTCCTGAACAAGACCAGCTGGATTCAGACCACCCGCGGCCCCAATGGCGGGCTGCGCCTTGGCACCGATCCGGCCTCGCTACGCCTGGGACACGTAATCCGCGTCCTTGAAGGCAGCGTTTCCCTCGTAAACTGCCAGGATCCGCCCTGCCCGCTGGGAGGACAATGCGGACTCAGGCATGCACTGGATCAAGGGCTCAATGCATTCTATGCGCATATGGACTCTTACACGCTGCAGGATGTCATCCACAACCGCACTGCCAACATTATCATCAGGCTGCAGCAAAGCCATTTGGCTGGAGTGCATTAGGATGCCTGGAAAAAATCTTGCAGGTATCTGCATTTTTTTATGCATTAATTGTTTCATTTAAAATACAACATAAGGAGCCAATATGCTTTCTGCCACCGCCCGTCCCTATATTGAAGCCAGTGTGCCCGTGCTGCGAGAACACGGCCTGAACATCACGCGCACTTTCTACCAGAACATGCTGGGCGCCCATCCCGAACTTAAGAACCTATTCAACATGGGCAACCAGGCCAGCGGCATTCAACAGCAATCGCTGGCCTCTGCCGTGTTTGCCTATGCAGCCAATATCGACAACCCTGCGGCACTGGCGCCTGTGGTCAAGCGCATCGTGCACAAGCATGCTGCGGTGGGTATCAAGCCGGAACATTATCCCATTGTGGGCAAGCATCTGCTGGATGCCATCAAGCAGGTGCTGGGCGATGCCGCAAGCGACGAACTGCTCGCAGCATGGGGAGAAGCCTACTGGCTATTAGCTGACCTGCTGATTGAAGAGGAAAAGGTATTGTATGCCGCCACTGCAACCACGGCCGGCGCATTGATGCCGCTCAAGGTAGCGCGCAAGGTATTCGAATCCGAACATATTGTCTCGTTTTACCTGCAACATCCCGATGGCCGCAAACCAGGTGATTTCCTGCCTGGACAATATATCAGCGTAGAGATGCAGTTTGACGGAGGCAGGAGCCGCCAGCTTAGGCAATATAGCCTGTCGGACTCAAGCGCCGCTCCATGGTGGCGCATTTCCATCAAACGTGAAGAAGAAACCGATCAACCTCAAGGCAGGGTCTCCAATTGGCTGCATGATGAAGTGAAGGTTGGCGACCTGATCCAGGCCACGCCAGCATTCGGTGACTTCGTGTTAAACCCAGTCATCAGCGAGCAACCATTGCTGTTGCTTTCTGCAGGCGTGGGCATCACACCGCTATTGTCCATGCTCAATTCAGTACGCGACCTTGCTCCGCAGCGCAAAGTCTTCTTCGCTTATGCAGCGCGCAGCCCGGCCTGGCAAAGCCATAGCCTGGACTTGCAGGAAGCGAGAGGCCGCATGTCCAATCTCACCACGGCCCTGTTCTACGAAAGCCTGGAAGGCGCGTATGGCAGCATAGGCGGGGTACGCCAAGGACTGATGGATGTCACCACTTTGTGGCCGGAAGCACTGGAAAATGCGGATATTTATATGTGCGGCCCACTGGGCTTCATGCAGGCACAAAGGGAACAGTTATTGAAAGCAGGCGTAACGGCAGATCAAATTCATCGCGAGGTATTCGGCCCTGACTTGCTGGACCATCTGCTGTGAAAAAGATTGGCTAGGGAGAACTGCAAGCCGGTGGGCAAACGCTCACCGGTATATGGAAAATGCTTTAAGCAAAGCTGATTGGCATGGCGATGTCGCCATCCTGGTGCGCCTCGCGCAAGCACTGCTTGGCACAGCTGGCACATTGACCGCACTCGGTAGCCACACCCAACTCACGCCTCAAATCCTTGAGACTGCTAGCTCCTGCTCGCGCGGCCTGGAGAATTTGGCGATCAGTTATAGCGCGACAAACACAGACATACATATCAAGCGCCCAGTTGCCTTTTCTTGCAAATGCAAAAAACCAAGTTGATTGAACAAACCATTGAGATATAAAACAAACGATAACTATTATCGTTTTTAACCCAATTACTTGTCAATAGCATTCCCATATGCATATAAAAATAAAAGGCCTAAAGCACCTCGCTAGCGTAAGAGAGGATTGTAAAAACATGGCTGAAACCTGTTTATAGGCCTTAGAGCCTGTTTAAAGCATCCATGAGCCTTGACATCTGATGCGAGTGCGGTGATCTACCCTACCTTACACGTAGCGCTCCGCTGGAGTCTGAATCAAATTACTTATCAAGCAGCTCCTGACGGCGCAGCCGTAGTGCGTTGCCCACCACCGAAGCCGAGCTCAGGCTCATCGCCAGCGCGGCGAACATCGGCGACAGCAGCCAGCCGGTCAGCGGGTAAAGCAGGCCGGCGGCCAGCGGCACGCCGAGGCCGTTGTAGACCAGCGCGAACCACAGGTTCTGCTTCATGTTGGCCACGGTCGCCTGGGACAGGGTGCGGGCCACGGCGATGCCGCGCAGGTCGCCCTTGACCAGCGTGACCTGGGCGCTGTTCATCGCCACGTCGGTGCCGGTGCCCATGGCGATGCCGACGTCGGCGCGGGCCAGCGCCGGCGCGTCGTTGATGCCGTCACCGGCCATCGCCACCACCCGGCCTTCGGCCTGCAGGCGCTCGACCAGCGCCAGCTTGTCCTCGGGCTTGACCTCGCCGTGCACCTCGTCGATCCCCAGGCGCGCGGCCACCGAGCGGGCCGTGGTCGCGCCGTCGCCAGTGGCCATGACGATGCGCAGGCCGGCCGCGTGCAGCGCCGCCAGCGCCTCGGGAGTGCTGGCCTTGACCGGGTCGGACACCGCCAGCAGCCCGGCCAGGGCACCGTCCACGGCCAGAACCATGACGCTGGCGCCTTCCTGTCGCAGCGCCTCGGCCTGCGCCGCCAGCGCCTCGACGGACACGCCGGCCTGCGCCATCAGCACCGTGTTGCCCAGCGCCAGTTGGCGGCCGTCGACGCGACCGCGCACGCCGATGCCGGAGCCGGATTCGAACTCCTCCACCGCCGCCAGCGCGATGCCCTGCTCGCGCGCCTGGCGCACGATGGCGTCGGCCAACGGGTGTTCGCTGCCCTGGTCCAGGCTGGCGGCCAGGCGCAGCACCTCGTCGGCGGCGAAGCCTGCGGCCGGCACCACCCGATCGAAGGCGGGGCGGCCTTCGGTCAGGGTGCCGGTCTTGTCAACGATCAGCGTATCCACCTTGCGCAGGTTCTCGATCGCCGCCGCGTCGCGAAACAGGATGCCCTGGGTCGCTCCGCGCCCGGTGGCGACCATGATCGACATCGGCGTGGCCAGCCCCAGTGCGCAGGGGCAGGCGATGATCAGCACCGATACGGCGTTGATCAGGCCGAACACCCAGCCCTGCTCCGGGCCGAACAAGCCCCAGGCGAAGAACGCCAGCACCGCGACGACCACCACTGCGATCACGAACCAGCCGGCCACGCCGTCGGCCATGCGCTGCAGCGGCGCCCGCGAGCGCTGCGCCTGGGCCACCATCTGCACGATCTGCGACAGCGTGGTGTCGGCGCCGACGCGCTCGCAGCGCATCAGCAGCGCGCCGCTGGTGTTGAGCGTGGCGCCGATCAGCTTGTCGCCTACCCGCTTGCTCACCGGCACCGGTTCGCCGGTGAGCATCGACTCGTCGACCGAACTGCCGCCTTCGAGCACCACGCCGTCGACTGGCACCTTCTCGCCGGGGCGCACGCGCAGGCGGTCGCCGACGTGCACGTGGGCCAGCGGAATGTCCTCCTCGCCGCCGTCCTCGCACACGCGCCGCGCGGTCTTGGGCGACAGGCCCAGCAGCGACTTGAGCGCCGCCGAAGTCTGCGAGCGCGCGCGCAGCTCCAGCATCTGCCCGAGCAGGGTCAGCGAGATGATCACCGCCGCCGCCTCGAAATAGACGTTGACCCGGCCCATCGACACGAAGGAATCGGGGAACACCTCCGGCGCCAGGGTGGCGACCACGCTGTAGACGAAGGCCGCTCCGGTGCCCAGGCTGATCAGGGTCCACATGTTAGGGCTGCGGTTGAACAGCGACTGCCAGCCACGCTGGAAGAACGGCGCGCCGGCCCAGAGCACCACCGGCGCGGTCAGCAGCAGTTCCACCCAGGTCTGGGTCGCCATGTCCATCAGGTGCAGCTGGTGGCCGAACATCGCCAGCAGCATGGCCACGACCGACAGCGGCAGCGTCCACCAGAAGCGCCACGTGAAGTCCTTGAGCTCGCGGTTGTCCTCCTCCTCCAGGCTCGGCAGTTCGGGCTCCAGTGCCATGCCGCACTTGGGGCAGGTGCCGGGGTGGTCCTGGCGGATATCTGGGTGCATCGGGCAGGTATAGATCGTGCTGGCGGGCGCGGTGGCAGGGATGGCTGGGGCAGCCTCAGCAGGAGAATGGTTGTATGAGTGGCCATGGGAATGTTCCAGGTCATGGCCTGCCTGATGGTGAACCTGTCCGACGTGGTATTGATCCGCCGGCTCGCCAGTATAGCGTTGCGGGTTCGTCAGGAACTTGTCGCGGCAGTGTGCGCTGCAGAACAGGAAGGTATGGCCTTCATGCTCGGTACGGTGCTCGGCGTTAGCGCTGACCGTCATGCCGCAGACCGGGTCGCGGTATGAACCTTCAATCTCTTTGGCGGCAGGGCTGCCGTCTGCACCAGTAACTGAATGTGAATGCGATGTCGGATGATGCACTAGAACGACCCCTTGCAACAGGTTGAGCCGGGTTGACCAAGCTTTACATGATAGTACCAGATCGCTCTTGCGCTTATCTTTCTCACAGCAGGGAGGGCCAGACATGAAGCAGCTGTTTAAATAAAAAAACCGCAGTAAAAACTGCGGTTTTTTGTCTACTGAACCTTAGTTAGTCTGCAGTTTCGATATGCGCCTGCAGGTAATTGGGCAGAGTCACGTCGATAATCAGGCTCTGCTGGGTCTCCAGCCAGTCAATCGCGGCCTCGCTTTTCTCCAGCAACTCTTCCAGCAGGTCGCGGCTGACATAATCCTGCAACTCTTCACTCAAGGCAATCGCTTCAATCAGCAGAGGACGGTGAATCTCTTTTTCATACTTGAGGTCACCTTGCAGGCATTCCATCACATTCTCGCCAATCAGCAGTTTGCCCAGGTTCTGCAGGTTAGGCAGGCCATCGAGGAACAAAATACGCTCGATCAGCTCATCCGCCTCCTTCATCACGCGAATGGATTGCCTGTACTGGTAGTCATTGAGCTTTTCCAATCCCCAGTTGCGGAACATGCGCGCATGCAGGAAATACTGGTTGATCGAAGTCAGCTCGTTCTTCAACACCCTGTTGAGGATGTCGATAATCTTCTTGTCGCCTTTCATCATATGCTCCTTATCAAACTGCTGCGTCAGACTTCATCTGGCTTTGCAGGTAGTTTTCCAGGCCGATCAGGCCGATCAGGCGCAGTTGCTTTTCAATCCAGTAGGCATGGTCCATTTCAGTGTCATCCAACTGAACCAGCAGCATGTCTCGCGTCACATAATCACCGGTTTTTTCGCATTGGGCCATGGCGGCTTTGAGGTCGCCAACAACCTGGTATTCAAGCGCCAGGTCTGCCTTGAGCATTTCCGGCACGGTTTTGCCCACACCTAGCGGATTACGCTTTTCCAGGTTGGGCTTGCCCTCCAGGAACAAGATACGCTGGATGATGGCGCGCGCGTGCTGGCGCTCATGGTCAGACTCATGCAAGCTCTTCTGCGCCAGTTGATGCAGGCCAAAATCCGCATACATCTCACCGTGAATCAAGTATTGGTCAACCGCAGTCAGCTCCCCTGCCAGCAATTCATTCAGGGTCTCAATGATTTTTTTATCGCCTTTCATAGCGCCTCCACGGAGTTATTTGTTCAGTTGGATGCATGATACTAAAACCCGCAATAAATAGATAGAAATATTTAATATAAATTATTGATTTTTAATGATTTTATGAAGAAAAATACCAACGAGAATCATTCTTTCTATTACGTAGAAACAGGCGTTTTTTAGTGAAAAAAGACACTCCCGGAGCGGGAATATGGAATGAAGCTGCGCCTAGCGCAGGCGCAAGGCATTGATGAGGACAATAAGCGAGCTGACGGACATGCCAATCGCCGCCATCCATGGTGCAATTAGGCCCACGGCCGCAAACGGCAATGCAACGGCATTGTAGGCCAATGCCCATGTGAAGTTCTGCCGCACCACGCTGACGGTAAAGCGCCCGGTGGCAATCGCATGGTCGATTTCCTGCAGGTTTTCTCCCAACAGCACGATATCACCGGAGGCTCGTGCCATTTGCGTGCCATTCCCCATGGCAAACGATACCTGCGCACCGGCCAGGACAGGCGCATCATTCACCCCGTCGCCCACCATGGCCACCACGCGGCCTTGCTGCTGCATTTCACGTAACGCAGCCAGCTTGCCTTCCGGGGTCAGGCTGGCCTGCCAGTCCGTAATCCCTGCGACCGCAGCAAAATGCTGCACGCTGGAGGCGCTGTCGCCACTCAGGATGGATACTGTAATATGGCGTTTCCTCAGGTTATCCATCAGCTCCGTCACGCCTGGACGGATGGCATCTGCCAGCACAAATGCGGCAAGCACCTCGCGTGCGCTGCTCAACCAAACGAGGCTGGCGCCGGGTTCCAGGCAAGGTGGCTCCGGATAGGTTACATCCGGGTTCAGCGCGACATTACCGATGTAATATCGCTCGCCGTCAATTTCTCCGCTGATGCCCTTGCCGGGCTGATTACTGGCAGCTTGCATGGGCAAGCGCTCGCCTGCCGCCACCATGTCGGTAAAACTGCGGGCCAAGGGGTGCTCGGAAGCTTGTTCCAGGCTGGCCGCAATGCGCAACAAAGCTTCAACCTGATTGCCATGATAGGGAATGGTTGCCGTAATACGTGGCCGCCCCATGGTCAAGGTACCGGTTTTATCGAAGACCACATGATTGACCCGCGCAAGAGACTCCAGCGCGTGACCGCGCGTCAGCAGCACACCACGCCCGACCAAATGGGATCCTGCCGCTGCAAATGCAGCCGGGGCCGCCAGTGAGAGCGCACACGGGCAACTTACCACCAACACGGCCAGCACAATCTCAAAGCAACGCTCAGGCGCAATCCACCACCATGCCAGCCCAATGATCACGACCGCAATCAAGAGGATGGAGGTGAAATACATCGCAACATGGTCGGCAACCCTGGCCAGGCGCGGCTTTTCCGCTTGCGCACGATCCAGCAGGCGGGCGATCCCGGCAATCACGGTCTGCTCTCCTACGCCGCTTACCTTTACTTTCAGCGGACTCTCATAATTGACGCTACCCGCGTAGACGTAAGCGCCAGGCAACTTGGATACGGGACGGCTTTCCCCTGTCAGCAGCGCTTCATCCACCTGACTTGTGCCTTGCGTCACCACGCCGTCGCCTGCAATAGTCTCACCTGGTTTTACCAGCAGGATGTCCCCCGCCTTAAGCTCGTGCAATGGCACCATTTGCGCTTGCTGCTTTTCGTCCAGCCTGGTTGCCAAGGCCGGTATCAGGCGATGCAGGTTTTCTGCCGCTTCCACAGATTTCTCTCGCGCATTCCTTTCAAGATAGCGCGTGGCAAGCAGGAAGAAAATCAACATGGTCAAGGTGTCGTAATACACGATGCCCTCACCGGAAAATGTCACCCAGACACTGCCGATAAAACCGGTAATCAATCCCAGGCTAATCGGCACATCCATACCGATGCGGCGATTAACGATGCTGCGCCATGCCGCCTGGTAGAACGGCCAGGCCGAGTAGATCATGGCGGGAACGGTCATAACCAGGCTGAACCAACGCAGCAATTGCTCGGTAGCGGGTTCCAGGCCTTGCGCCGGCCCGGCGTAGAACGCCACCGCGACCATCATCACCTGTGCCGCGGAAAGGCCGGCAATGGCAAGGCGGCGGAAATCCTGCCGGCGCTGCTGCTCGCGCACGGCTTCCTGCTGTTGCGCACTGAAGGGATGCGCGTGATAGCCAAGTTTACGGATTTCGGCCAGGATCTGGCTCAGGCGGATTTTATTGTCGTCCCAGCGGACGCGGGCACGATGCGAGGAATAATTGATAGAGGCAGAGACAACGCCTTCAAGCTGTTGCAAGTGACGCTCATTGAGCCAGATGCACGCAGCGCAGGTAATACCCTCCAGAATCAGCGAGGCTTCGAGCAAATCCCCGGCTTCGTCATGGACAAAGCTTTTTTGCACTTCGGGATGATCATACAGCTGCAGCTGGCGCAGTTCTTCCGGCACCAGCTCCTCAGCCGTCTTGGGCAGCTCAGTACGGTGCTGGTAATAACCTTCCAGCCCATTCTCGACAATAGACTCCGCCACAGCCTGGCAGCCATGGCAGCACATCCGGCGGCGCTGCCCCAGGATAGTGGTGTGGAAATCGCTGCTGGCCGGAACTGGCAATCCGCAATGGTAGCAGGATGCATCCATTGCCAGCTTGCTATTCATCACCGATGAACAGCGACTCCTGCTTGCGGTAGCGTTTGTCGCCCTGCTTGACCAGCACCTCGGCCACCCAGCGCCCGGAGTCCGGCAGAATCACATCAGCGGCATACTGGCCTGCATCCTGCTCTTCCAGCATATAAACCCTGTCGTCACGGCTGTTCGCCATGCGCCAGAAATTGAGCGTCACCTCTGCTTGCGTCACCGCATCGCCGTTTTCGTCTTTAATTTGCGCCACAATCCCTTGCAATTTGCCGGGATGCAACTCATCTACCCCATGCAACTTGAGATGCCATCCCAAGACCTGTTGCTGTTCGATCTGTTCGAGATGCGGCTGGTAGCTCTTGTTACGGTCATGCGGCATGACACCGGGAAACCCGGTATGCACACGCTGGTTTTCAGGATTCGGCAGGAAGATGGAAGTCAAGCCTTGCGGCAGGCCCCGGCCTGCAATTGAAAGCAGGATCGCATTGGAAATCACCAGAAAGATGAAAAAGCCGATGATGATTTTTGGCCCCCAATGCATGGCCTGCTTTTTCTGCTTCATGCTGCCGAATACGCCCAACAAGCCGGCATTGGCCAGGAACACGGCAAAGTGGATGGCCAGCACATCTCCGCCCGCCCAGTGCTGTGTGCTGTAGACAATATAAAACACAAATGGGATAGCGCCGCTCAATACTGCCGCCCAGAAATTGGACACGCTCACGGCACGCAACAGGAAATAAAGCCCAATTGCAAAGATCAGGCCGCCAAACAGAGTTTCGGCAATGCTCAGGGATGGAATCAGATTAAGCATGAATCAATGGCTGTTGAAATGGGTCTTGACCACCACCGGCTCGGCATCGGCAATGGTGGGGATAATCACAAAAGAAAACTCCTTGGTATTACGCGCGACATCACTTGCCAGGTCAACCTTGGCATTGATACTCAGGCTTTTGCCTGCACGCACACGGATTTCCGGGATATTGCCAATATCCAGTGCGGCAGCGGGTATGCCCTGCACCCTGAGCTCATAGCGCTGCTCATGCTCGGTCTTGTTGGCAATGTTGACCTGATAGCGATTACGCACACTGCCATCAGACAACATGACAAATAAGGGCTGTCTTACTTGCTGGACATTGGCTTCGGTATCGTTTCGCGTCCCGATGTTGTAGAACAGGATCGCGGTGGCCACCACCAGCGCAGAGGCATAACCAAGCACCTTGGGGCGCTTCCATTCCAGGCGCGGCTTGTGCGGTGCCGGGCTGGCAATGTTTTGCTCTGAATCATAGCGGATCAGGCCTCGTGGGAATCCGACTGAGTCCATGATGTTGTTACATGCATCAATACACAAGCCGCAGGAAATGCATTGGTACTGCAAACCTTCACGAATATCAATGCCGGTTGGGCATACCTGCACACAAAAGCCGCAATCAATACAATCCCCGTGACCGGCAGCCTGCCGCTCCTCCCGGGTGCGCAGTCCCTTCGCAGGCACCTTGCGTCCTGCCGCGCCCTCACCACGGTTCACGTCGTAAGCAACGGCCAGCGTGTCCGTCTCGTACATCACCCCTTGGAAGCGGGCATAAGGGCAGGCAAGCGTGCAAATATGCTCACGCGACAATCCTGCCGCGACGTAGGTGGTAATGGTCAACACAATGACAGTGATATAGCCCGCCTCAGCCGCTGCGCCGGTAAACAGCCTGGGCACAAAGTCAGGGGCATAGGTAAAGTAGCAGGCAAACGTTACCCCGGTCCAGAATGAGATGAGCACCATGAGGCCATGCGAAGCTCCCATCTTGAAGATCTTTTCAGCATTCCAGGGCTGCTTCAACAGCCTGAGGCGCGCAGGGCGTTCCCCCTGGATCAGGCGCTCGATCATGATGAAGAGATCAGTCCACAAGGTCTGGAAACAGAAATAACCGCACCACGCACGGCCAATCAGGCCGGTAGTAAAAAACAACAATGCGGCTGCGATGAACAACAGCATTGCAAGCCAGAAGATATCCTGTGGATAGACAATCAGATTGAAGATAAAGAAGCGGCGTGACTCCAGGTCAAACAAGATGGCCTGGCTTGCCGCGCTATTGCGCTCCCAGGGTAGCCAAGGCAGCAGGAAGTAGACGGAGTAGGCAATCACCATCACCGCCGTCTTGAACGTGCGGAACTTGCCTTTGACCGAACGCGTGACAATGGGTATTTGCCGGTTTAGAAGCGGGGATTTCTTAATGCTGTTGGCAGAACTGGTTGCTTCCATAGTACTGATTAAATCACCATCCCCCTGAAAAAGAAATGCTGCAGCTCAAGAAATAAAGGCCCACACAAGTGGGCCTTTACTCAAAATGAGTACGGTTTAGCGACCGCCACCCAAAGTATCATGAACATAGACAGTCAGAAGCTTGATTTGTTCTGGTTTCAGGCGGCCTTCCCAAGTAGGCATCACGCCACGGTTTACACCGCCGGCAATGATACGTTTCACTTCGGCAACCTTGGCTTCCTGTCCGGTCGTGCCGACAATATCGGCCCATAGCCAGATCTTGTCTGTCAGATTAGCGGAACCCATTGCAGTATTACCCTTGGCGTCTGGGCCATGGCATGTGAAACATATACCGGCGCCAGTGAATAATGTCTTGCCCGTCGCAGCCAGCGCCGGATTATGCGGCTCTCCAGACAAGCTCAATACATAATGTGCAAGCTGGGTGATTTGATCATCTTCCAGAGTGTCCTGGAACGGTGGCATCACACCATTGCGGCCCTCTGCAATAGTCTCGTGAATTTCATCATAGGTACCGCCAAACTGCCAATGGTCATCGGTCAGATTAGGCGCCATGCCAATCTTCCCCTGACCGCCCGCCTGGTGGCATGGTGCGCAGTTGTCAGAGAACAGGGTTTTGCCAGCCGAATTCACGAACTGCATGAGTTCTGCATCCGCGGACACGTCCTCAAAAGACGTGGCAGCCACCTTGTCAAACCACTGTTTCTGGTCGGCCTGATGCTCATTCATTTCATGCATGAACTTGGCACGCATGTTCCAGTGCGTCGTTTTTTCCACTTCCTTGCCATCCGCAGTCTTGGCTGTGTAAGTGATGGTGTGCAGTCCTGGAATACCCTTGGTGAACTTGTCCCCAATCGGCCAGGCCGGATAGAGCAGCCAGTAAACCACAGTGAAGATGAATGTAATGTAAAAACCCCAAATCCACCACGTTGGCAACGGGTTGGTATATTCCTCAATACCGTCCCAGTTATGGCCCGTGGTTTTTGGTGTTGTTGTCGCAGCCTTATCCTGACTCATAATGCTTTCCTAACTAAATTTCGTCATCTTGCAGCGGGATGTTCTTATAGCTTTCCAGCTTCTCGCCGCGCTTTTTGCTTCCGAAGACGTAGAACAGGATGCCGCAGAACACGAGGAAAAAAATCACCAGTGACAAAGGCTTGGTGTTTTCAAAACGAGTGAACCAGAGCAGCCATTCCATCGTCTTTACCTCCTAACGGAATTTGACGAAATAATCGTCGTCATACTTCTTGAAATCAACCATAGTGCCTAGTACCTGCAGGTAGGCAACCAGCGCGTCCATTTCCGTGATATTGCTTGGATCAGTATCGTAATTACCCGACTGAGCCTGCGCCTCCAGGTTTTTCTGGGCATCAGGAATATGTAAGGTTTTGGCAACATCTTCACCAAACTCCTCCACATTGCGCTGATATTCAGCCTGGCTGTTGGAGTACGGCACGCCGACGCGGCGCAGAGACTTCAGGCGGTCCTGAATATCGTCGTACTTCAGCTCTGTTGTAGCCAGCCATGGGTAGTTGGGCATGACAGATTGCGGCACCAGCGAGCGTGGCGCGATCAAATGCTGGGTATGCCAGTCGTTTGAATACTTGCCGCCGACACGGGCCAGATCAGGGCCCGTACGCTTGGAACCCCACTGGAATGGGTGATCGTACTTGGACTCTGCCGCTAGCGAATAGTGGCCATAACGCAGTGCCTCGTCACGGAAAGGACGGATCATCTGGGAATGGCACAGATAGCAACCTTCACGCGTGTAAATATCTCGGCCACGCTGTTCCAATGGCGTATAAGGACGCACGCCTTCCACTTTTTCCACGGTTTCCTTGATGAAGAACAGCGGAATGATCTCAACCATACCACCGGCACTGATTGCCAGCATGGTAAACACCAGCAATATGCCTAGGTTGCGCTCAATTTTGTCATGCTTCATGAATAACTCCAGTAACTCGTCTTTACAATCAAGCGCCGATTAGGCTGCCGCCACATTCAGACCGGCATGGGCCTCAGTACTGCCCTGGCGAATGGTCTTATACATGTTGTAGCACATCAGAATCATGCCTGCGAGGAAGAAAGCCCCGCCGACAGCACGCATAACATAGAACGGATGCGCAGCGGCCACAGACTCAACGAAGGAATACTGCAAGTTGCCGAAGTCATCAAAAGCACGCCACATCAGACCCTGCATGATGCCGGAAATCCACATAGCAGTGATGTAGAGCAACACACCAATGGTTGCAAGCCAGAAATGGACATTAATCAGGCGCACGCTGTACATCTGGGTATTCCAAACACGCGGCACCAGGTGATACATACTGCCGAAAGTAATCATTGCTACCCAGCCCAGCGCACCGGAATGCACGTGACCAATAGTCCAATCAGTATAGTGGGACAGCGCATTGACGTCCTTGAGCGACATCATCGGACCTTCAAACGTAGACATGCCGTAGAAGGACAGCGCCACGATCAGGAAGCGGATCACGGGGTCGGTACGCAACTTGTCCCATGCGCCGGACAAGGTCATGATGCCGTTGATCATGCCGCCCCAGGATGGCAGTAACAACATGATGGAGAAGGTGGCAGCCAGTGTGCCAGTCCAGTCAGGCAGCGCAGTCCAGTGCAGGTGGTGCGCGCCGGCCCACATATACAGGAAGATAATTGCCCAGAAGTGCAGGATGGACAGGCGGTAGGAGTAAACCGGACGGCCTGCCTGCTTGGGAACGAAGTAGTACATCATGCCGAGGAAGGCAGCCGTGAGAAAGAAACCCACCGCGTTGTGACCGTACCACCATTGCGTCATCGCATCCTGGGTACCTGAGAACAGGCTGTAGGACTCAAGGGAGAACAGCTTTACCGGCACTTGCAGGTTGTTGAAAATGTGCAACAAAGCGGTTGCAAGAATAAAGGCAAGATAGAACCAGTTGGCAACATAGATATGTGGCTGCTTGCGCTTGAGCAAGGTGCCAACGTAAATGGCAAGGTAAGCCACCCAGACAAACAGGATCAACAGGTCAACCGGCCATGTCATTTCAGCGTATTCACGCGCCTGGGTATACCCAAACATATAGCCCAGTGCGGAAAGCGCAACCGCTGCCTGCCAGCCCCAGAACGTAAAATTGGCAAGCCCCTCACCACCAAACAGGCGAGCCTGACAGGTACGCTGCACGACATAGTAAGAAGTGGCGAACAGCGCACTGCCGCCAAAACCAAAAATTACGCCACTGGTATGGACTGGACGCAGGCGGCCAAATGTAATGTATGGATTATCGAAATTTAGGAACGGATAGGCCAGTTCAGAGGCGATATAAACGCCAACGAACATACCGATCGCCCCCCAAATAAAGGTCATGATGGCGAACTTGCGAATAATATCGTAATTATATTGTTCGCTAGTACCAACACCAGCAGTCGCGATGCTTGCCGTTGCCATTACTATCTCCTCACACAAAATCTAGCTTAAAAAATCGAAAAATTATATTCCGTATCCAATCGATTGGACAAGAAAAACCCTAAAAAAATTGGGTAATATCATGTGCCAATTGCTCCGGCGTTTCGTCATGCCGCAAATAGGCACGAATTTTTCCTTCCCGGTCAAACACATACACCCCGGCACTATGATCAACGGTATATGAGCTACCATCTTGCGTCTGTTGCTTGGCGTATACCACCTTGTAATTTCTTGCTGCTTGCTTCAGCTGTTCTGCCGCTCCATAAAGACCGATAAAACCTGGGTAAAAGGACGGGACATACTGTGCAAGGATATCCTGTGTATCCCGCTCAGGGTCTACGGTAATAAACAACACCTGCACATCTTGCGCCTTATCCCCCATCAGCACCATGGCATTTGCCATAGACAACATGGTGGTCGGGCATACATCCGGACACCGCGTATAGCCAAAAAATACCGCCACTACCTTGCCCTTGAAATCCTCAAGCTGTCGCTGCCTGCCTTCATGGTCGGTCAACGTGAATGCCCCGGTAATTTCGGCGCCAGTCACATCCGTACCATACAACTCCAATAATTCCTGTCGGCCTTGTCCGCATGCAACCAAGCATAAAAGCAGCGCCAACAGGATTAACAAATATTTCAGCACACCCCACCTCGCAAAACCAATTATCCAAACCCGGATTATCGGCCACCAGCGGCCTGACGCCAACCTAGGCAGTCAGGGCATGCTGCATTTCTACTTAAAACCGCTTACCGAAACCGAAGCCAAGCACCCAGGGATTGATATCCAGGCTGTCGATCTTGGGACCGTTCTTGAGCTTAACGTCAGTATCAATCCACAAGTACTTGACGTCGGCATTCACCAACCAGCCATCACCCAGGTTGAAATCAAAGCCGGCTTGCAGCGCAGGACCCCAGCTGTTGCGCTCAACGCGGATATCCTGATTCAACTGGGCAGAATGCAAACCGTTATCCATGAAACGGGTGTAGTTCACGCCGACACCGACATAAGGATCAAACGTCTTGTCTGGACGGAAGTGCCATTGCGCCGTCAGTGTTGGCGGCAGCAGGTTCACCGAGCCCAGGTCTTCACTGGCAACGCCATTGGCACCCTTGATGCTCACGTCATGACGCGTACCCAATGCTAATACCAATTCCAAGGCAATATTCTTAGTGACATAGTAGGAAATATCGAGTTCCGGAATGACTTGATCGCCCACTTCCAGTTTGGATCCAGCCCCTGCACCCAGCAAGGAATTGGTGTAATCGCCCAGCTTGCTATCCTCATTCGGGCTCACGTTCACAGCACGTGCACGTATCACCCAATCTCCTGCCTCAGCCATTGCCGCAGCAGGCGCCAGCAGGGCACAAGCCAACAATACACTTTGCTTTAATTTCATTTTTTGCTCTCTCTTCATTTGATTACTACAAACTAAATACAACGCTTGGTTCTACCCCTATTTTTAATTCTACACCTATTAACCATAACTTAAAAGTGGTTAATAACCCAGCAAAACAGTCAACATTATTACGGCACCATATTATAAGTTCCAAACCGATTTAATTCCGTGCCGAAATCCTGCCGTCCATCACAACAAATTAAGAAAACCAGCTATTCAAATACAAGGCCTTGCGCGTACAATTAGCGTTTTTGACAGCACTTGGTAACGGAGAAGCAAAGATGTCGATGGCCGACCGCGATGGTCTGATTTGGTATGACGGAAAAATGGTGCCCTGGCGCGATGCCACCACCCATGTACTCACCCACACATTGCATTACGGCATGGGGGTGTTTGAAGGCGTGCGTGCCTACAAGACCGATAAGGGAACTGCCATTTTCCGGTTGCAGGACCATACTGACCGCCTGTTCCGCTCGGCTCATATCCTTGGCATGAAAATGCCATTTGACAAAGCCACGCTGCTGGAAGCGCAAAAAGCCGCTATTCGCGAAAACAATCTCGAATCCGGCTACATGCGCCCAATGGCATTTTACGGCGCCGAAGCCATGGGCATCTCTGCCAAGACACTTTCAACCCATGTTATTGTTGCCGCCTGGAAATGGGGCGCATACATGGGCGACGAGGCAATCAAGCATGGCATTCGCGTCAAGACATCCTCCTTCGCGCGCCACCATGTCAACATCCACATGTGTAAGGCCAAGGCCAACGGCAACTACCTGAACTCCATCCTGGCTCACCAGGAAGCCGCGCATGATGGCTATGACGAAGCGCTGCTCTTGGATGTGGACGGCTTTGTTGCCGAAGGTTCTGGTGAAAATATTTTCATCATCCGCAACAACAAGATCTACACCCCTGATCTCACCAGCGCCTTGGAAGGGATTACCCGAGATACGGTAGTACAGCTTGCTACCGAGTTTGGCTACCAGATCATCGAGAAGCGCATTACACGCGATGAGGTCTATTCAGCAGATGAAGCCTTCTTCACCGGTACTGCGGCTGAAGTCACTCCGATCCGTGAACTGGACAATCGTGCCATTGGCGCCGGAACTCGCGGCCCCATCACCGAAAAACTGCAATCCAAGTATTTCGACGTAGTACATGGTCGCTCGCCGGAACACATCGGCTGGCTCACCCTGATTAAATAGCAAGAGGACACCATGGCAACTGAAATCAAGGAAATCGAAGTTAGTGCAAAAGACTTACCCTTGCACTGCCCAACCAATGAGGTTGCATTGTGGTGTTCTCACCCGCGGGTTTTCCTCGATATTGCTGCCAATGGACATGCAGCCTGCCCTTACTGCGGCACCAAGTACAAATTGAAAGCTGGCGAAACCGTCAGCCATCACTAAACAATAAAGCCGGGGAAACCCGGCTTTATTGTTTAAATTCCCTCAATCTGTCCAGCCTCATCCAGAACAACCTCCACAACCACATCCTCCCCAACCAAGTGCTTTATCAACTGCTGCGCTTCTTTTTCAGGACTGTTGCTCCAGCATATTGTCGTCCCCTGCAAGCGATTTTCGCTTAACAATCCGTCCTCCTGAAGGCGATGCCTCAACTGCCTCGCAACAGCACTCCCGGTATCAATCAGTACAACTTCTTCGCCTGCGATCTCGGCAATCAGCGGTTTGACAAAAGGATAATGCGTGCAACCAAGCACAATGGTATCAGCGCCCGCTTCCATCAACGGGATAACATACTGCGCCACCAGCGCACGTGTTGCGCCAGCACTCAAGTCGCCACGCTCTATGCACTCCACCAAGCCTACGCAAGCCTGGGTCTCCACCTTAATATTTTTACCGTAATTTTCCAGCAAGGCTGCAAACTGGGCGCTTTGCAGGGTTCCGGTGGTTGCCAGAACGCCGACAACACCACTGCGGGTTGCCGCCGCTGCGGGTTTAACGGCTGGCTCCATACCGATGATGGGAATATGGAACTCTTGCCGCAAAGCGTGAATAGCCGCTGCAGTTGCGGTATTGCAGGCAACCACTATCGCCTTAGCTCCCTGTGCCAGCAGAAAATGGGTGATCTCGCGCGACCGGTCAATAATATACGCCTGCGATTTAGCGCCATACGGCGCATGCCGGGAGTCTGCAAAATAAAGTAGATTCTCATGCGGCAGCAGCCCACGGATATGCCGCAATACAGAGAGGCCACCGACACCGGAATCAAACACTCCAATGGCAGCAGACGCGGACTCTTTAGGCAAATGGGCAGATATGTTATGCACAGTGGACAAGATAAACGGAAACCGGAGCAGTTTACCCAAGCCCGCGCTTGTGAGCCAGTCTATGCTTTGGTTTAAAATGAAATGAATCACATTGAATTAAAAGGATTCAGCATGGGCCACCGTTTAAGCAAGATATACACGCGCACTGGCGACGATGGCACTACCGGCCTGGGCGATGGCAGCCGCGTTGAGAAAGACAGCGCACGCGTGGAAGCGCTAGGCTGCGTGGACGAGCTCAATGCATTGCTGGGCGTATTGCTCACAGAACCCATGTCGGAACAAATCTCGCAGTGCCTCACTGCAATACAGCATGACCTTTTCGACCTGGGCGGCGAACTTTCCATCCCCGGACACCAGCTTTTACAAGCTCACCGCGTTGAAGCATTGGAGCAAGTATTGGATGACCTCAATGCCACCCTCAGCCCTCTGCGCGAATTCATTCTGCCTGGCGGCACCCGCGCCGCCGCATTGTGCCATTTGGCCCGCACCGTATGCCGCCGCGCAGAGCGGGTTTTGATTGCATTGCATCGCCAACAAGCCACGCCACCCATTGCATTGCCTTACCTCAACCGCCTGTCTGATCTGCTATTTGTCATAGCTCGCCACCTCAACCATAGCTCAGGCGCTCCAGACGTGCTGTGGAATCATCAGAAGTGATTATTGCCGAGCATTAAATGCTGATATTCCCACACACTATATTAATAGAATAAATAAATATTTTTACTCTTCAATATTCATTGTTAAAGTTCACGCATCTTGTTTGATAGCGTTATAAAGAAACCCCAGATTATGTCGATACCATCCTCAGGTTTTACACTAGGTATTATCTTCGCGCTGGGAGTCTCTCGCCTCGTTCCTCCGGCTCAGCTGCAACATGACAGCAGTATCTCTTGTTGCCACCTCTAGCCAACCCCAACACCTACTGTATTACCAGCGGTTCAACATCAACACTTGTCAACAAGCAAGGCTTGCTTTCCAGTCAACTGGAAGGGACATTCGATCAGGGAGATCTATCTTGTTTAAAAAAACTGGAATCATCCAGCTATTGGTTGCTGGAGGCTTTGCACTCAGTACCGGCTTGATACATGCAGCCGAAGAGGCTACGAACGCTCCGCTTAGCGCAGAAGAACCTGACCAGCAGGAACGCATCAAAGCCCGCAAAGCAGAACTTGCTGCCGAAGCCGCCCTGGCAAAAAAGGCAGAAAAAGGCTATTGGGTTGCGCCTCGCTCTTACGGCACCACGAGGGAAGCCGAACCACCCCGGTTCACAAAGCCAATCAATCAGACCTGGCTCAAGGAATATACCGACATCGACTGGCTGGATGTAGGGGCGGATTACCGTTTCCGTTATGAAAGGCGTGAGAACGATTTCCGCCGCAACGTTAATGTCACCGACGAGCCATTCCTGCTGCGCTCCCGTATTTACCTTGCAGTGCGTAACAAGTTCGACCCATTCCGCTTTACGGTAGAACTTGAAGATGCCCGCCGCAACCACAGCCATTTCGAGCGCGACAATCGTGACGTCGACCTGGCAGAACCTATCCAGGCTTATGGCGAACTCTATTTTCAGGATTTCCTCGGCAAGGATGATCTGGGTAACGCCCGCCCCGTGAGCATCAAAGCTGGGCGCATGGCATTCGAACAGCTCGAGCGCCGCCTGATCGCCCGTAATGAATGGCGCAACACCACCAACACCTTCCAAGGTTTCCGCGCCACCATCGGCCAACACAAGAACGACTGGGAACTTGATCTGTTTGCCTTGCAGCCTATCGTGCGCTTTACCGAACAGCTCAATCAGCGCGACAGAGGCCAGTGGTTCTATGGCGCTGTGTTCGATTGGCGCAAATGGTCGGATATCGTCACGATTTCCCCATCCTACTTCTACCTCAAGCAGGATGGTGACCAGGTGAAATACAACGCCAATGGCGCCAGGGTCACCAATGCGAATGACCGGGAAATCCACACTGCAGGCCTGCGCGGCTATGGCGTGATCGGCAAGACTGGCTTTGACTACGACCTCAACTATTACAAACAGTGGGGCGAGGACGGCACGCGCGACCACAGGGCATATTCCTATATTGCCGAATTTGGCTACACTGTAGAACAACATCCATGGAAGCCCCGCTTCAGCGCCAATTATGGCGTAGCAACTGGCGACAAAGGATCAAGCACCGGCACCAGCGAACGTTTTGACCGCCTGTTCGGCTTTGCGCGTCCTTGGTCGAGCAATGATTACATCCAGATGGAAAATATCAATTCCACCAAGATCCGTGCCGAGTTCAGCCCATTCACCAGCGTGAACATCGACACCGGATATAGCTGGTACAAGCTGGATAGCGCCACTGACCGCTGGAATGCGGGTGCCAACCTGCGCGACCAAACCGGCAACAGTGGCCGTGACCTCGGCGAGGAGTGGGATATTCGCGTACGTTTCCCACTGCACAAACACGTAGCAGCCAATGTGGGCTATGCCTATTTCAAGGGTGGGGATTTTGTAAAGAACGTGTATGGAGACCGCAAGGACACCTCTAACTTCCTCTATGTGGAATTGACTGTCAGCGCATTCTAGTCTCTCGCAATCTGTACACCTCCATTTACACCGGGATAGCCAGAGGCTTTCCCGGTTTTTTCATCCCATTCAATATTCCAATAAACGATAAAAATATACAAACAAATTATTTTTAACTATTTAAAAATCTTGCTACAGTGCACTAATCGGATTGAAACTGCCAAAGGCACATGTATGTCACAAGAAACAAAAATAAAAACCAGCAACGAAGTGATCCAGGAAATTCTGCGTTCCATTGAGCTGCTGCGCTTCGGTTCTGTCGAAATCACGGTTCACGATGGCCGCGTTACCCAGATCGAGCGCCGGGAGAAAGTGCGCTTTAACCATGAAAACCAAAAAAACAAAACAACGCTGAACAGTGTTGCCAACCACTAAACAATTACCCAAATAAAGGATTTTGTTGCATGAAACACTTGTTCCCTGGCCTTTCCAGCCTGATCGTTGCCGCTGTATTGGCAACCCCCTTGTCCACCCTAGCTGCCGACATTACCCTGCTTAATGTTTCTTACGATCCCACCCGCGAACTTTATCAGGAGTACAACAGCGTATTCGCCAAGCAATGGCAAGCCAAGACTGGCGACAAGGTCACTATCAAGACATCTCATGGCGGTTCAGGCAAGCAGGCCCGTTCGGTCATTGACGGCCTGCAAGCGGATGTCGTTACCCTGGCACTTGCTTACGACGTGGATGCGCTCTACGAAAAAGGCAAGCTGATCAACAAGGACTGGATCAAGCGCCTACCAGACAACAGTTCGCCCTATACCTCCACCATCGTATTCCTTGTGCGCAAGGGCAACCCCAAGAACATCAAGGATTGGGATGATCTGGCCAAGCCTGGCATCAAAGTGATCACCCCCAACCCCAAGACTTCCGGCGGGGCACGCTGGAACTACCTGGCCGCATGGGCTTACGGCCAAAAGAAGTTCAACAACGACGAGACCAAGACCCGCGAGCTCATCGGCAAGATTCTCAAGAACGTGCCAGTGCTTGACTCTGGCGCTCGAGGCTCTACAACGACCTTTGTCGAACGCGGCATAGGCGATGTGCTGCTGGCATGGGAAAACGAAGCGTTCCTGGCGCAAAAGGAACTGGGACCCGACAAGTTCGAGATTGTGGCGCCATCCCTTTCCATCCTGGCCGAGCCTTCCGTTTCTGTCGTGGATAAGGTAGTAGACAAGCGCGGCACCCGCAAGGCAGCGGAAGCCTATCTCGAATATCTATACAGCGAAGCTGGCCAGGAAATTGCCGCGAAGAATTACTACCGCCCGCGCCTGGAATCCGTCGCAAAGAAATATGAGAAGACTTTCCCGAAACTGACCTTGGTCACTATTGATTCTGCGTTTGGCGGTTGGCAAAAGGCACAGAAATTACACTTTTCCGACGGCGGAACCTTTGACCAGATATACCAGCAATAAAACCCATCATTATTGATTAACAGGCAGCGCCAGGCACAATTTGGCGCCGCCAGCAGCTAAAGGAGACTCTCACCATGAGTACTGCGTTAATTGTCGGCGGCGACCAGATTGAAGGCATCAAGCAAGAGCTATCCAATTTTGGCATCACCCATATCAACCACTGGTCAGGCCGCAAGGTAGGCGATGGCAAGAAAGTCATCCCCCACGATACCGACCTGATCGTGTTGGTGACGGACTGGATCAGCCATACATTCACCCACAAGATCAAGCAAAGCGCAGCCAAGCGCGGCGTAAGGATTGTATATACCCCCAATGGCCCGACTGCCTTGCGAACGCGGTTAAGGCAGCTCAACCCCGACTATGTCGTGGAGGAGGAATGTAGCGAAGATGCCCAAAACCGCCAGCAGTGGCAAGGTCGCTCACTGAATTAACGCTTACTCAAGTATAGATGCAGCAAAAGGAGTTTTATCATGGCAATTCATGCAATCAATGTCCGTAACCAGTTCCGTGGCCGGATCAAGGAAATCGTGCTCGGCCCTGTGGTTTCCGAAATCGATGTAGAAACCCCAGTCGGCATCGTCACCTCCGTGATCACCACGCGCTCAGTCAATGAGCTGAACCTGCAAGTCGGCACCGAAGTGCTGGCCTTGATCAAGGCAACCGAGGTTTCCCTCGCCAAGGTGTAATCCATCATAAAAATATAAAGCCGGGATAAACATCCGGCTTTTGTTTTGCCCACATACACGCAAAAGGCCAGGAAATTTATTTCTGGCCTTTTGCGTTTGCTACTACTTCAGTCACTCAGCTAGCGCTTGGCAGACGCCAATTTAAGCAGCACGCCTTGCAAGATATCAACCTCAGCATAAGTGTTATAGAAAGCCAGGGATGGCCGTACTGTGGTTTCTACCCCGAAACGCCGCAAAATCGGCTGCGCGCAATGGTGGCCGGAACGAACGGCTATGCCTTCCTGATTCAATGCCGCACCAACCTCTTCGCTCTTGTAGCCATGCAGGTTGAATGACAGTACGCTGGCCTTGTTCTGCGCAGTGCCGATCAGGCGTAAGCCAGGCACCTTGTTGAGTGCGGCTGTCGCATAGACCAACAGCTCATGCTCGTAGCGCGCAATGTTTTCTATCCCCAGACGCTCCACATACTCAAGCGCTGCCCCCATGCCCACAGCATCGGCGATATTGCCGGTACCGGCCTCGAACCTGGCTGGAGCGCCGTGATACACGGTTTTCTCGAAGGTAACATCCTGGATCATATTGCCGCCGCCTTGCCAGGCTGGCATATCATCCAGTACTTCAGGCTTGCCGTACAAAGCGCCGATACCAGTCGGACCGAATATCTTGTGCCCAGAGAACACTAGGAAATCGCAATCCAGCGCCTGCACATCAGTACGCATGTGCGAGACGGATTGAGCTCCATCCAGCAGCACTTTTGCACCGGCGGCATGCGCCATTGCAATCATTTCATGTGCTGGCGTCACGGTACCCAGGGCATTGGATACTTGCGTGAAAGATACAAGCTTGGTGCGCGAAGTCAGCAGTTTCTGATATTCATCCAGCAAAACCTGCCCACTGTCGTCCACCGGCACTACCTTGAGCTTGGCCCCAGTTTCCTGGCAAAGCTGCTGCCAAGGCACGATATTGGCATGGTGCTCAAGATTGGTGACAATGATCTCGTCACCCTCGCCCAGGTGCTTCTTGCCCCAGCTTTTTGCCACAAGGTTGATCGCCTCTGTCGTTCCTCGCACGAATACGATATTTTCCACCGCAGGCGCATTGATGAAGCGACGTACTGTTTCACGCGCTCCTTCATAGGCATCGGTAGCGCGTGCCGCCAACTCGTGTGCGGCACGGTGGATATTCGAGTTCTCGTGCTGATAGAAATAGGACAGGCGATCGATCACCACTTGCGGTTTCTGCGTGGTTGCTGCGTTATCCAGCCAGATCAACGGCCTGCCATTCACGAGCTCACGCAGGATAGGAAAATCCTTGCGCACCAAGTTGGCATCAAACGGCGGATGGGCCGAAGTTGAAACCTCCGGCACTCCAGGCGTCTCAGCCAGGAAGTAATAAGGCGAGGCCTTGCTTCCCGCTGATTTTCCCGAGCCGGCAGCACTGCTGTTCGGCGATGTCAGCAAACTTTGTAAATCCACGGGATAGGGAATATCAGAACCGCCCAACAGGCTGCTGATATCAAGCCCGGGGAAGCGTGGCACAGCCCCTACCGCATCCACACGCTCCTGGCTGAATTCCGGCGGCAGATCCGATGGGGATATGCCGAAACTGGGCGCACTTACCGGCACGGTTTCCGCCCCCGGCACCACATTGGTCGCAGCAGGCAACCCGGCAGGCACTGCAGAAATCGCCGAAGGAGCTGGCGGCACCTGAGCACCGATAGTAGGACTGCCCGCAGCGTAAGGCGCTGCAGCATCGGTCAGCGAAGCTGCCGATGGAAAATCCTGTTGTGGACGAGGGAACCCTTCAGCGTAAATCTCGTTTGCAATACGGGTGAGTTCGTCTATATCCAAGTGGCCGCCTGCCTGCGCTTCCCGCCCTACTGCCAATGCCGCAGCCATACGAGGATGCTCGCCTGGCAACGCGCTAAGAATGGCTTCGGGCTCGAAGGAAGACAAATCGTTAAGGTTACTTGTAGTCATAGTAGTTGCCTACGTCTACATTCTCCAACACGGCAATCGCATCTTCGGTCAACACCGCCAGCGAACAATAAAGGGAAACCAGGTATGAAGCGATCGCCTTGTGGTTGATGCCCATGAAACGCACGGAAAGCCCCATGCTTTGCTGGCCTGGCAGATTCGGCTGGTAGAGGCCAACCACGCCTTGACGGCTTTCACCAGTACGCAGCAATAGAATGTTGGTCTTACCTTTGGTGACGCGCAGCTTGTCACATGGGATCAGCGGGATGCCACGCCAGGTAATGAATTGTGAGCCAAACAGGCTGACGGTTGGCGGTGGCACGCCACGACGTGTACATTCGCGGCCGAATGCTGCAATTGCTTGAGGGTGAGCCAGGAAGAACGCTGGCTCTTTCCAGACGCGGGAAATCAGCTCATCGAAATCATCCGGTGTTGGGGAGCCGGTACGGGACTTCACTTTTTGTCCGGCTGCAATATTATGCAGCAGGCCGTATTCCTTGTTATTGACCAGCTCGCTTTCCTGGCGCTCCTTGACGGTTTCTATGGTCAGGCGCAACTGTTCACGGATCTGGTTGTGCGGGCTGCTGTAGAGATCAGAAATCCGGGTATGCACGTCCACCACGGTATTGACGGCATTCAGCACATATTCGCGGCCCCACTCTTCATAATCGACAAATGTCGCGGGCAGCTCACGTTCATCCTTGTTGGAGCAATCCACTTCGACATGATGGTTGTCCTTTACCTTGTTGACGCGGTAGATACCGGCCTCGACTGGCACCCATTGCAAAAGGTGTACCAGCCAGCGCGGGGTGATGGCGCCCAGCATGGGCACGGTTTTGGTGGCATTGGCCAGCGTGCGGGCCGCAACATCGCCCAGTGCGGTATGGCCTTGATGGATATCAGACATGTAGCGCTCTCCTTTAAAAATCTACTAACTAAAAATATCGACTAACTAATAAGTTGCGGCTGCAAAGGCCGCTCTCCTTTATTGATGAGTCGCAGTACCGTTATGCTGGCCTGCGGGCGCGCCTTCCCTCATCTGCGCCTGGCTAATATTGCTGTTGGCCGGCACGCCATGCGTGAGCCAGACATTGCCGCCGATCACCGATCCGCGGCCAATCGTGATCCGGCCGAGTATCGTGGCACCTGCATAGATCACGACATCATCCTCTACGATGGGATGACGTGCATTGCCCTTGACCAGACTGCCATCGGCATCCACAGGGAAACGCTTGGCTCCCAGGGTTACCGCCTGGTAAAGCCTGACGCGGCGGCCAATAATGCAGGTTTCGCCAATCACGACACCGGTGCCGTGGTCGATAAAAAACCCCTCTCCGATATGCGCGCCGGGATGGATATCAATACCGGTCGCGGAATGGGCAATTTCGGTGATCATGCGGGCAATCAACGGTACGCCCAGTTGATGCAGCACATGGGCGATACGGTAATGGATAATGGCATTGATACCGGGATAGCACACCAATACCTCATCCACACTCCGGGCTGCAGGGTCCCCTTCATAGGCAGCCCGGATATCGCTGTCGAGCAATTGCCTGACGGCCGGCAACTGCGCCGCAAAGCCCCTTACCAGCGATGTTGCACGCGCTCGAACATCTTCCGCCTGCCCAGCAACTTCGCCTGCAAGGCTCAGCTCCAACCGGACTTGAACCACCAGTTCGCGCAATGCCACATCCAAGGTATGGCCGACAAAATAATCAATGCCTTCCTCACGCAGATCAGGCAAACCAAGCCGGTTGGGAAACAAGGCAGCCCCCAGTCCCTCCACTACTCCAGCCAGCGCCTTGCGGGCAGGCAACTTGGGGGGACGGTTAAGGCGATTACGGTGTTCAAGCGCTGTCAGCCTGACCTCACGTAGCTCATTTACGATCTGACTGATGCCCAGTTCATCACCAACCTCAGCATTTTTTTCACTTTGACTCATCAGGCGCTACCCAGAGTGGGATCCACAAAAACAAAAAAGCCAGTGTACCCTGAAGGACGCACTGACTTCCGGCTGTCCGGTCAGCTAAACGCTCACGATTCAACTTAAATATGGCATGAAACTTAAAACGCGCCATCGTTTACAATGTCTGCTGTCCATATTGAGGATGGTGCAACAAACTCTTGCATAATGGAAGATTATCACATATTCCAATTAATTCTATATTTATAATTAAAAATTATATAAGAAGGGGGAGAGTTTCAAAAGATGATTTAGGCTTAAATATATTCAACTATATTCTTTTACATTATTTTTGGAAAAACCTATAGTACAGTTCACTCTGTATCAATCCCTCTGAGGTCTAGATGCTAAAAAAAATACTGGCGATCAGCCTATTAGCCGCTACAGGGCTCGCACATGCTGACACCAGCTTGCTCAATGTATCTTATGACGTCACGCGAGAGTTCTATAAGGACTTCAATCCTGCTTTCAGCAAGTACTGGAAACAAAAAACCGGGGAAGCCGTCACCATCAACCAATCCCATGGCGGTTCCAGCAAACAGGCCCGCTCCGTTGCTGATGGCCTGCAAGCCGATATCATTTCCATGAACCAGAGCAATGATATTGATATCCTGTTCGAGCGCGGCAAGCTGATTCCCGCCGACTGGCAAAAACGCCTGCCTAACGCAAGCTCACCCACCACGTCCACCACCGTCTTTCTCGTCCGCAAGGGCAACCCCAAGCACATCAAGGACTGGGATGACTTGGTAAAACCGGGAGTAGGCGTCGTGATTCCCAACCCCAAAACCTCGGGAAACGGGCGGTATAGCTACCTCGCAGCCTGGGGCGCCGTGATCAAAAAGGGCGGCGATGAAGCCAAGGCCCGCGACTTTGTGGCTCGCCTGTTCAAGAATGTGCCTGTCCTGGATGCAGGAGGGCGCGGTGCCACCACCACCTTTGTACAACGCGGCATCGGGGATGTGTTGCTGACATTTGAAAATGAAGTATTCCTCATCAATAAAGAACTGGGCAATAGCAATTTTGATGTGGTCTACCCTTCTGCCAGCATACTCGCCGAAAACCCCATTGCCCTCGTCGACAAAGTCGTGGACAAGCGCAAGACACGCCAGGTAGCCCAGGCTTACCTTGAATTCCATTACTCACAAGAAGGCCAGGAAATCGCAGCGCGCCATTATCTGCGCCCGCGCTCTGCCGACGTATTGGCCGCACACAAGGCAAGCTTCAAGCCACTGGCGCTTTTCACTGTTGATGAGACATTTGGCGGGTGGCAAAAAGCACAACAAACCCATTTTGCCGATGGCGGGACTTTCGACCAGATTTACGCTAACAAATAAGCAACCGAACATGAGCAAAAAACAAACAGCTACCACATCAGCCGCCATTGAGCAGTTAAAGTCTCAATTGCGCGAGTCCTTATATCTGGACCTTGATGAATATGGCCTGGAAGAACAATCATCAGGAGAGTTCAACAGTACTTTCCTGGGGCTGCAGCTGAACAGCGCTTTCCAGCCCATCTATGATAGTGAGGCTGGGGACTTGTGCGGCCATGAGGCTTTTATCCGCCCATCGCTTGGAGGCCAGCAGGCAATCAGCCCTGAGTTCGCCTTCAGCTTTGCGGCACAAGTAGGCAAGCTGGTTAAGTTTGATCGTGTGGTACGCACGCTCCATGTGCTGAATTTCCGCCAGATTTATGCTGAAAATGGCCTGTTGTTCCTGAACGTCCATCCCAACCTGCTCATGAGCGTTAATGCGCATGGCAAAGTGTTCGAACGTATATTGCATTCCAATTCCGTACCGACCAATCGCGTGGTGATTGAGATACAGGAAAGTGTCGTCGAACATGAAAACCAGCTGGCAGATGCCATTGAGAACTACACCGAGCGCGGCTATCGCATCGCCATTGGCAACTTCGGCAACAAGCACTCGCATCTGGAGCGGCTATGGAAACTTTCGCCCGAATTTGTGAAGCTGGACATCAGCCTGATCAAGGAAGCCGAACGCAATGCGCGCGTGCGCAAAATATTGCCCCGACTGATCCAGCTTGTGCACGACATTGGCGCCCAGCCCGTGATTACGGGTATAGAGTCCCAAGCCGGCCTTGAGATCGCCATTGAATCAGGCAGCACCTTGCTGCAAGGGTACTTCCTCGGCAAACCGGTGACTGCAAAGGAATTGCAACCTACAGATGCCTTGAAGCCAACCTTGAGATTGAACAAGCGCGCAGCAGCATAATGTATGGGAAGAATAATATCCGGATATATCATTATAAAAACATATTATTTTTTCCAACGTAAAGCTTCTGCTACATTGCACCTGCCCAGCCAAACAAACAGAATTCACAAATATGGCCAAAAAACACAAACCGAATAATGTGCTCCCCGGATTCAATCTCTCACTGGGCTATACCCTGCTATATCTCAGCCTGATTGTATTGATTCCGCTGTCCGCGGCGTTTTTCAAGACGACTGAATTGAGCTTTGCCGAGTTCTGGCACACCGTCACCACGCCACGCGTTGTGGCCTCATACAAGCTGACATTCGGCGCATCCTTGTTTGCCGCAGTCATCAATGCGATCTTTGGCCTACTCACCGCCTGGGTGCTGACTCGCTATACTTTTCCAGGCAAAAAACTGGTGGATGCCCTGGTCGACCTGCCTTTTGCACTGCCAACCGCAGTGGCAGGCATCGCCCTGACTGCGGTCTATTCAACCAATGGCTGGATTGGCAGCCTGCTGGAACCCCTTGGGGTCAAGGTGGCATTCACCCCATTGGGCGTTGTAGTGGCCCTTACATTCATCGGCCTGCCTTTTGTAGTGCGTACGGTGCAACCCGTGCTTGAGGATCTTGAAGCCGAAACCGAGGAAGCCGCAGCCAGCCTGGGGGCCAATCGCTGGCAGACATTCAGCCGTGTCATCCTGCCTGCGCTCTGGCCCGCCCTGCTCACCGGCTTTGCCCTGGCATTTGCCCGCGCCATTGGCGAATATGGCTCTGTGATCTTCATTGCAGGCAATATGCCCATGGTGTCCGAAATCACGCCACTGATCATCATCACCAAGCTGGAGCAATATGATTACACCGGCGCTACCGCAGTAGCCGTCGTGATGCTGATCATCTCCTTCCTGCTATTGTTCGCCATCAATGGCCTGCAATGGTGGAGCAGCCGCCGCAACAGCGCATCGCGAGGAACATAACAATATGTCTGCAATCGTTTCCCAACTCGCCCATTACAATGCCAAGGTAGCCCGTAGCCGCGCGACTTCCGAGCCGACATGGGTACGCTGGACCTTGATTATCTCGGCCCTGCTGTTCCTCAGCCTGTTCCTGTTCATTCCGCTTGCCGCAGTGTTTACCGAAGCCTTGCGAAAAGGCTTTGAAACCTACATTGCAGCATTGGTGGAACCTGATGCGGTATCCGCCATCCAGCTCACGCTGATTGCTGCCGCCATTTCCCTGCCTCTCAATCTGGTATTCGGGATAGCTGCCGCCTGGGCAATTGCCAAATTTGAATTCAAAGGCAAAAGCATACTGATTACCCTGATTGACCTGCCTTTTGCCGTGTCCCCGGTCATTGCCGGTTTGATCTTTGTCCTGATTTTTGGGTTGCAGGGCTGGTTTGGCGAATGGCTGATCGACAATGACTTCAAGGTCATTTTTGCGATTCCGGGTATCGTGCTGGCCACAGTATTCGTGACTTTCCCGTTTATCGCACGCGAGCTGATCCCGCTCATGCAGGCCCAGGGCAAAGAAGAGGAAGAAGCCGGCCTGGTACTGGGTGCTTCCGGCTGGCAAATTCTCTGGCACATTACCCTGCCCAACATCAAATGGGGGCTGCTGTATGGCGTGATACTCACCAATGCGCGCGCCATGGGTGAATTCGGCGCAGTATCCGTGGTGTCCGGCCATATCCGTGGCCTCACCAATACCATGCCGCTACATGTGGAAATCCTCTATAACGAGTACAACTATGCTGCTGCTTTTGCAGTGGCATCGCTACTGGCGTTCCTGGCATTGGTTACACTGGGGCTCAAGTCCTATATTGAATGGCAAAGCGGGCGCACTGCCAGCGCAAACGAAAAAGCTTCTGACCAATAACGTATTTACAGCATACCTGTCACAAGGATGGCATCATGAGTATTGAAATCCGCAACATCAAAAAAGAATTTGGCAGATTCACCGCACTGGGGGATGTCAGCCTCGACGTGCCCAGCGGTGAGCTGGTCGCCCTGCTAGGCCCGTCCGGATGCGGAAAAACCACACTGCTACGCATCATTGCCGGGCTGGAATCCCCTGATTCCGGCAGTATCCACTTTCATGGCGAGGAAGCCACGGATCGCGATGTGCGTGAACGCCAGGTCGGCTTTGTCTTCCAGCACTACGCCCTGTTCCGCCACATGACCGTGTTTGAAAATGTCGCGTTTGGTTTGCGTGTCAGATCGAAAAAGACTCGTCCTAGCGAGGCCGAAATTCACCGCCGCGTGCATCAGCTGCTAAGCTTGGTGCAACTGGACTGGCTGGCTGACCGCTACCCGCCACAACTTTCAGGCGGCCAACGCCAGCGTATTGCACTGGCACGCGCACTGGCGGTAGAACCCAAGGTATTGCTCCTGGACGAACCTTTTGGCGCACTGGATGCAAAAGTACGCAAGGACTTGCGCCGTTGGCTGCGCCGCCTGCATGACGAATTGCACATCACCAGCGTGTTCGTCACCCACGACCAGGAAGAAGCCCTGGAAGTCGCTGACCGTATCGTCGTCATGAACCAGGGAAAGATTGAGCAAATAGGTTCGCCGCAAGATGTATACGACAACCCAGCTTCGCCGTTTGTCTACAAGTTCCTCGGCAACGTCAACCAGTTCCATAGCCGCGTCAACCAAGGCCAGGCCCATATTGGCGACATCACCCTCAGCCTCAATGACCACCATGGAGTACAGGACAGCGACGCCCTTGCCTATGTGCGCCCGCATGACATCGACATCTTCACCGAGCAAAACGGCCACCCGACCTTGCATGCTGTCGTCAGCTATATTCATGCAGCCGGCCCGTTGGTAAGGCTCGAGCTGCAACCCGTGAACGATGCCGACATTATCGAAGCCGAAATCACACGCGAGCGTTTCCGTGAACTTGCCCTGAACCAAGGCAGCCATGTCTATCTCAAACCACGCAGCGTGCAGGTGTTCCTGGAAACGAAATAACAGACCTAACGCAAGCCTAGTCAGGCCAACCTGACCACAGGAGGCCAGTGTGATGTTTGCATCACACTGGCCTTTTTTATTTGGACTCTAGTAAGGAGAAAGACACCATGAAGAAAGCACAAGACTTCACATATACAGGGTTGGCAATTTTACTCATGGCCTTGTGGGCTGCAGATAATGCATATGCGACTGATGGTTATTTTTCCCATGGATATGGGGTAAGGGCACAAGGCGCAGGTGGTGTCGGCATTGCCCTGCCGCAAGACAGCCTGGTAGCGGCCAGCAATCCAGCCGGCTTATCACTTGTCGGCGACCGGCTGGATATAGGGGCTTCGTGGTTCCGCCCCCAACGCGAAGCTGAAATCGAAAACAGCCCAGCCCCCTCAGCGAATGGCAAATATTCCGGCGATGAACGCGAACACTTTATCATTCCAGAAATCGGTTACAGCAAACGCGTCAGCGACGTAACGACCGCAGGCATCAGCGTCTATGGCAACGGCGGCATGAACACCTCTTATGACCGTGCCATTCCCCTGCTGGGCAATACGCGTGCCGGAGTCGACTTGATCCAGGTATTCGTTAAACCGACATTATCATGGCAATTAAGCCCCACGCAATACGTCGGCCTCGGGCTCAATATTGCCTATCAACGTTTCGAAGCCAAAGGCTTGCAGAATTTTGATGCCCCTGGATTCTCCCAGGCACCTGGAAACGTCACCAACCGTGGCCATGACTCATCCTATGGTGTAGGGCTACACCTGGGTTGGCTTGGTCAATTTTTTGATGAACGCCTCACTCTTGGCGCAAGCTACCAAAGCAAGATATCCACGACACGCTTTGACAAATATCGCGGCCTGTTTGCTGAGGATGGAGATTTCGATATCCCCGAAAATTACGGCGTTGGCGTGGCATTCAAGATCAACCCATCATGGACAATTGCCAGCGACATCCAACGCATCCGCTACAGCAACGTAGACTCAATCGGAAATTCGCTCAGCAAGTTCGCCGTAGAAGGAAACGCCTTAGGCTCTGACCAAGGTCCAGGATTTGGCTGGCGTGATGTCACCGTATATAAACTGGGCACCGTGTTTGCTGTGAATAGCCAACTCACATTACGCGCCGGCTACAACCATACAACGCAACCAATCCCACGTGGTGAAACCTTGTTCAACATCCTGGCTCCCGCTGTAGTACAAGATCACCTGACCTTGGGTGCCTCCTGGAAACTCGCCAATAATGACGAAATTTCATTCAGCTACGTCCATGCTTTTGAAAACAAGGTAAATGGCAACAACTCCATCCCTGCTGCATTTGGCGGAGGAGACGTGAACCTTAAAATGCACCAAGATACTCTCGGGATTGCTTACAGTTGGATCCTATAGCACCACACTGCCATCCTTCATATCTGGAACCTGGGAGCTATGGCATCGCTCCCTCTCTCACCCCGGATGACTTACAATTATTTTCCCAATTAATGGCAACTAGAGCATGTTGTAGCTCCCTCTCTCACCCCGGATGACTTACAATTCAGGCGGGCATGAATGGCAATGCTAATCGGTTGTAGCTCCCTCTCTCACCCCGGATGACTTACAATAATGTTGTTGCGTAATACCGCAGGAATCGCGTTGTAGCTCCCTCTCTCACCCCGGATGACTTACAATCAGTTTAAGCGGCTGCCTTCTCCCGCTCCTGTTGTAGCTCCCTCTCTCACCCCGGATGACTTACAATGTAGGTGCTCGGGTGCAATACCATCCCCACGTTGTAGCTCCCTCTCTCACCCCGGATGACTTACAATCTAAAGGGTTAATGGAGCTACCACGCCAAAGTTGTAGCTCCCTCTCTCACCCCGGATGACTTACAATTACTAGGTATCCACTAAGGACAAAGGTGAAGTTGTAGCTCCCTCTCTCACCCCGGATGACTTACAATCTATGGACTGATCTACAGAAGCAGTAGAGAGTTGTAGCTCCCTCTCTCACCCCGGATGACTTACAATGGTTTCCCGGGATTGAGCGAGCATTTGAAGGTTGTAGCTCCCTCTCTCACCCCGGATGACTTACAATCCATCGTAGTCAATGAGTATCATACCACTCGTTGTAGCTCCCTCTCTCACCCCGGATGACTTACAATGCGCATCACGCACGGCATCCTGGTCGTCGGGTTGTAGCTCCCTCTCTCACCCCGGATGACTTACAATTATCAGACGCGGTGTTAGTGCTGGGATACGGTTGTAGCTCCCTCTCTCACCCCGGATGACTTACAATTTATGTCTTCACCTCTCACGAGGCGCAGGAGTTGTAGCTCCCTCTCTCACCCCGGATGACTTACAATCTGCTCTTGAGAACTACCTGCGAGGATTCGGTTGTAGCTCCCTCTCTCACCCCGGATGACTTACAATCGTTAGGACTATCATGGCAACTACATTAGAGTTGTAGCTCCCTCTCTCACCCCGGATGACTTACAATTGCTGACGTTATCGATACTGCCCTGTACAGGTTGTAGCTCCCTCTCTCACCCCGGATGACTTACAATTTCTTGCAGCTTGCGAGGGTCGTCAATACGGTTGTAGCTCCCTCTCTCACCCCGGATGACTTACAATTACCGAGGTAGTAGGTAATCCGTATGCAGTGTTGTAGCTCCCTCTCTCACCCCGGATGACTTACAATCAGGCATAATGCCTAGTAAATCAGATGTAGGTTGTAGCTCCCTCTCTCACCCCGGATGACTTACAATACTCTATTGAGTGGGTCTTGCCACCTTGCTGTTGTAGCTCCCTCTCTCACCCCGGATGACTTACAATAGTGTCATGATATCCCTCAGCGTTGGATTGGTTGTAGCTCCCTCTCTCACCCCGGATGACTTACAATAGGCTCTCACCTAAGCCCCACCCAGCAAAACTGGGCGGGGCTTTTTATTTTCAAAAGGCTGTTAAAACAAAATCATTTGACTGGCCTTGATCGCTTTTTCCTGAAAAAGCGGCAGACCAACCAGCAGCTTCATGCTGGCATATTGTTTCTCTGTCACGGTTAATACGCGGACAGAGCCATCAGGGGGAAGATTGGATACTAGGCGCTGCATATGTTTTGCTTCTGCATCTCGCCCATTCAAAATACGACCATATACAGAAAACTGAATCATATCAAAGCCGTCATTTAGCAAATAACGGCGAAACACGGTATAAGCCCTGCGCTCGGCTTTAGTCACTACAGGCAGATCAAAAAACACGAGCATGCGCATATATCGTCGTGTCTCCCCGCTCATGACTTACATTTCAAAGACATGCTGGCGCAAGCCTATTAGAGTAGGCAACTCCAAGGCACTTTCATTAGCTCCATCAAACAATCGCACTAAAGACTCAGTTGCTTGCTCGATGCTAGAAAGTACGCTCATATTGCCACGTGGCATTTGTACATCCACATTGAGTAACCCTACCAGCGCCACTTTATCAGTGGGCGTTAAATCAGCCTCTGGCAGCGCATGAGGATTAATGTTCTGGAATACGTGCAAATCCACCAAAGCACGATAAGGCTCAATGAGATCATCAGCTAGGTTGAAAGCATTTTGCTCGCTGCGATGAAACAGCCCAATATTGGGCTGAAAACCATGTGCCACCAGTGCGCGCGTGACAGCACCCCGAATAATCGCATAACCATAATCCAGTGCTGCATTTATCCAGCAATCTTTAGCGCGATGAAAACCAGCACCAAATATCTGAGGAAAGTAATAGCTACTGGCCTGCGCTTCCATATTTTCAGAATCGCCTGATCGCACACGGTTAGCGTAAGACTCAAGGCGCTCAACATCACCTCGCTTGAGAAGCTTCAAGCATTTCGCCTGATTTCTGATTTTGACTTTTACAATCTCCGCCCAGGCTCGCTTAGCTTGCGGCCTATCAATACTTAACTGAAACCGCATCATGCGCGTGGCACGACTATGGCTTAGAAATGGCAGAAACACGCCATTGGGCTGATGATTATCGCCAGTAGAATAAAGCCCGATACCATATTCACCACAAGCAGATAGAACAGGATGTGTAATCGTAATCTCACGGTTATTGAGCACGATCACTGCTATATCTTCAAATGGTATTCGGGCAGATTGTTGTTGCTCAATCACGAGCGAAAAATGCTCGCGTTTGAGCTTGGCAGGCTGGGAGATAACAACGCTACGCCAGACCACGTCGCTCTTCTTTCAATACGGGGTATATATTACCGAGGACATCAACATTGAACTTTTCAATTGATAATGCAGTTTTAACACCTATACCTTCAATAATCCCACCTTTACCTATTTCTTGATTTCGATCGTGCGACCAGATATTGAGATTTCCAGTACCTCGATGACAACTACTGTAATATCCACTAACTGGAGATTTTCCTTTTTGTGAAATCTTAACAAAGTCATTCGGATACAGCGAAAAACAAAATGCAAAACTCTCATCAATCAGAGTCCACTCATCCTCATCTTTAAATGCCACAATTGCCCGGCTAGGTAAGTGCTTTGCAACAGCATGATGCACATACACAGGCACCAAGTGAAATTTATTGGCTTTGGTAAATACATCTACTCGCAGCATGGTGTCATTTTTAGCAACACCATGACGAATAGAGATACCAGACAATTTATCAATCACCATCGTGACAGTACGCACTATGGGGCCAATCGAACCGTCGTTCATGGGTTTGCGAGGTAATGCTCGTAGGCGTTCAATTTCAGCCTTTTCATCTACGGTGAGGGCTCGCTTTTCTTTACCGCGCCCAGCGCCAGCTTCTATCTCTTTCGCACGTTTTTCACGGTCGTCTTTGCCTTGCAGCCAAATAGCGATGGCAGCGTAGAGTTTTTCGTTGCGATGCGGATCTATGAGCTTACAATTCACACGCTCGCCATCAATCACCTCACCAAGATCTTTGAGAGACATGCTAGCCACAGCCACTTTCTGTGTCACGCTCCCTGTCTTTTTCAGGCGCTCAGTCTGGCCATAAATAGTTTCCTTATGGGCTGCCCCACTGTTACGCCGCTGCGGAGCACGCGAGACAAACAAGGGCTTAACACTATCCAACTCCTCCTCTGAGTAAGTGCCCAGATTCGCCAATTCGGCTTTCATCAATGGCAAATCATCCACCAACCGTCTTGCCTCCAGCTCCCGCCTGAAATGTGGCCAAGGGTCTGGAAAGTGTTCTTTCAACTGTCGATCCATTGCAATGTTGGCGACTTCACCTGTTGTCACATCAATAAAACCTTCACTAACTTTTTCCAATTCTTTGCGGCGTGAATAATCAGACAAGCGCTTCACCATGCCATGGCTGCAAGCCGCCACCACGGCCGCATCCAATGCATGATGGCGATCGCTATCGGTTCGCACTTTGGTTAGCCCCCATCGCGCGCGCAAAAAGGCTGTCATTTGCCCACTCAGGACTATGCATCGCTTGGATTCACTCGTTTCAGCCAACCGCAGAAACTGCTCGACATAGTTTTTGAAAAAACGGCAAATATATCGGGTGTCGTTGAGATTACGATCACGAAACTCAGCAGACTCTTTTTCACCAAATTCCTTACGCAACAACCGACTGCGCTTGGCTTGGCGATAAGCTTTATTGGTATTCACAGACACTTCAAATTGATGCCAGCGCTCACTGTTATTTTTGCCATCAAGATATTCGTAAGGCGTCAGATTGCCTTTGTTGCGGTTTTCTCTTGCCAATACCAGCACGCGATTATTTTTGCTGTCATCAAAACTGCGAGAATATGGCAGAGCATGATCAATTTCCACATAGCCCATTTCAAACAGCCTATGTATATCTAGCGGTTCTCGTGAGTAAGCACATTTGCATTCCTGCTCCTCATACAACTGCCATTTCTCAAAATCACGACCTTTTAAGTCACCCGCAGTATTAAATGTTTCATTAAATTTATCGCGGGAAATTTTATTGCGATCCCTGAACTCTTCCTGTGCATCCTTTATTTTGCGGCGCTCATCAAAAGGCCTGGATAAGTCTCGCGCCATCTCAATATTAACCTGGTGTGGAGACCCATACTTTTTAATCAGGGCGTTCATCACCTTGCGTGCCTGATTCAATGCACGAAGCACCACCGGATTACGCGGAACATCAATATTTTCATTGCAAATCAGCTTGCCTGTTTTATCGCGGGCACTATAAAACGGCGGCAGATAGTGTAGTTTTTCATCGTCTGGCTTGACGAGTTGACTGTGGTGATATCCTGCCTTGATGCAGGCTTCGTCATAACGCAAGCCACGCTCCATATGCGGAACAATATTGCGTAAGGCTTTGAGAGATAAATTACTGAACTTATCAAATCGTATGTTTTGTAAGACATCAACCATATTGGTTTTACTAGGCAAACTCAGCGCTTTCAACTCACGCTCAACTTCGTCGTCATCTTTATAGATACTTAATACCCATGCAATTTGATCCAGCAAACTAGCATCACCAGACATGGCAGCGTTAACCATGCCTTGCCATTCAGTTTCCAAACCTGCCTCTTTCAATGCTTTGCGCAGCTCTTGAAAAGCGGGGATTTTTACCAACGTGGCAGATTCTGGATCTTTGGCTTTGCCATCCTTTACCTGATTCTGACTCGGATAGCTTAATCCAGTGAAGCGTACAGCTTCTGACCAGAAGCCTTGCTTCACCAGCGCAGCTTTGAGTTGTTTGTAGCTAAGATCACTTGCCTGGTTGTATGGCAGCGGCAAAACAAATTGTCGCTCTTCCTGACTGAGCGGGCGGGTAACACCATCCATCACCACGCGCAAATTGTTGAGTCGCGTCAGCCAGACATGGCGCTCGGCGGAAAAGCTGGCTTTGGGTGCACGGTATTCGTCTTTCTCGCCGGTCATTTTCTTTCGCTCAAAAGTACAATAGCCCAACATTTCAAGCAACTTTTCACCAGACAAAGCAGGCTTCTGCGCCCAAAACAATCCCGTTTTTCGATCTAGCAATTTGCTTTCTAACTCAAGGCTAGCATGGGGATTATTAAATGCCCGCTGGACAGCAAACAGCGTGGAGAACTCCTCGCTCAATAGAGAACGGCTCAAGGCTTTGCTGTATTCGCCCTGTTTATTCCGTTGTGCTTGCGGAAACTCCGCCAGCACCATCTCAGCAGCGGTACGATAGCCTTTTTCTTTCATCAACCTGGCGGTTGCGGCAAGCCCCTGCTTCACCTTGCCGCCCTCACCCGAGGTATCTGCCTCGGCTTTTTTCTCTTCGGCCTTACTCACCCAGTGAAAACCACGGTGCTTGCATAAGTGATAAATGACACGTGCCCACTCCTCTGCATTCAGTGGACGATCCAATGCCTGTTTACGCAGCTCCCATAATGAAAAAGTAAAAGGATGCTCAGGCTTGAATATCGTGACATCGTTAATTAAGCCATGCCTTTTCAGGAGGCGTGCCACTTTAGTTAATCGCCATGCTCTACGTCGTAAACGACGACGCATCAAGCGTGCAGTGCGTCTTGCTAGATTAAGGGATTCGCCTTCTTTCGCCGTCTCGGCTTTATCAAAAGCCCGTACTCCCAAATCCACAATCCGCCGTTCATTCAAGACGGCCCAGCCAACAGAGGCAATGCCAATATCAAAACCAAAGGTCAATTGGCCGAAATTTTTATTGTTGTTCACGATGAATTCCCCTATCATTTCCGCTGTTGTAGTCATCCGGGGTGAGAGCCGTTGCTACAATAAGAACTTAATTGTTCGTATCCGCCCGGCGTAGCAATACGCCGGGCTTTCTATTTTTAATCATGAATATAACCAAAATCATCCACGTTGCATACTCATCCTGAACAATGACGGATGAACCTATAAAGGCGACATACGATATAATTCCTACATTCTGATACCCAACTAGATGCTCAGGCTCTACCTCTAATGATCAAAAAACTGCTGCAACGCGTTTTTACATCCTCAAAAAAACCCGCCCCTTCCAATAAAGCCGCTTCTCCGGGCAAAACCGCACGCATTTCTGCCAAGGTGCATGGTATTGACCGCAAGCTCATCAGCAACGCGGCGATCAAGACCACTGAAGGCTTGCAGAAGGCAGGGTTCGAGGCCTTTATTGTGGGTGGCGCGGTGCGTGACCTTTTGCTCAAGCAACGTCCCAAGGATTTTGACGTAGCGACCAATGCCACGCCTGAGCAGGTGAACCGTATTTTCCGCCGCTCGCGCATTATTGGGCGGCGTTTCCGCCTGGTGCATGTGATGTTCGGTGATGAGACCATTGAGGTCTCCACTTTCCGTGGCAGCCACTTGAATGAAACTGGGGACTCCAAGGTCGCCGACAGCGGCCGTATCTTGCGCGACAACGTATTCGGCAACCAGGAAGAGGATGCCGTGCGCCGTGACTTTACTGCCAATGCGCTCTATTACGACCCGGCCAGCGAGGAAGTACTGGACTTTCACCATGGGGTAGCCGACCTTCAGGCGGGGGTATTGCGCATGATCGGCGACCCGTTGACGCGCTACCGTGAAGACCCGGTGCGCATGCTGCGCGCGGTGCGGCTTTCTGCCAAGCTTGGCCTTAAGATTGCGCCTGATACGGAAAAGCCAATATCCGAGCTTGCTGATTTATTGCACGACGTGCCGCCTTCGCGCCTGTTTGACGAGATGCTCAAGCTGTTCCTCTCGGGCCATGCCCTGGAAAGCGCAAGCGCCTTGCGTCAGCATGGCCTGCATCATGGCTTGCTGCCGCTGCTGGATGTAGTGCTGGAACAACCAATGGGCGAGCGTTTCGTCAAGCTTGCCCTTAGGAACACCGATGAACGCGTACTGGCGGACAAACCTGTTTCTCCGGGTTTCCTGTTTGCCACCCTGCTCTGGCATGAGGTGCTGCTGGCCTGGAAAAAGTACGAGCAGCAAGGCAACAAGCCTATTCCGGCATTGCATATGGCAATGGATGAAGTCTGTGACCTGCAGGCCGAGAAAATGGCGATTCACAAACGCTTCAGCGCCACCATGCGCGAAATCTGGGGTTTGCAGCCACGCTTTGAAATCCGCGCGGGTAGACGCCCCTACAGCTTGCTGGAAAACCCACGCTACCGTGCTGCTTACGACTTTCTGCTATTGCGCTGCGAATCAGGTGAACTGCCCGCCGAAATCGGCCAGTGGTGGACGGAATTTGCCAATGCGGATGGCGAAAGACGCCAGGCCATGCTGCTGCCTGACACCACGCCTCGCAAACGCAAGCGTCGCCGCAGCCCGAAGAAACCTTCACCGACCTCCGAATAAATGACGCACCGTGCTTTTATAGCCCTGGGCAGCAACCTGCGTGACCCTGCCGATGAGGTTACCCGTGCTTTTGCAGAACTAAATACATTGGCGGATACCCGGCTGATCCGCCGCTCCTCGCTGTACCGCACAGCACCGGTGGGCTACGATAACCAGCCGGATTTCATCAATGCCGTTGCCGAGGTTGAAACCAGCCTGAGTCCGCTTGCGCTTTTGCGCGCGATCCTGCACCTGGAAAACCTGCATGGGCGCGAGCGCCCCTTCCCCAATGCGCCGCGCGTGCTCGACCTTGACCTGCTGCTGTATGATCAGTTGTCCGTCAACTCGGTTGAACTGACCCTGCCGCACCCACGCATGCATGAGCGCGGATTTGTCCTGTTGCCCTTGGCAGAAATTGCCCCGGACCTGGAAATTCCAGGCCATGGCCTGGTTGCCAACCTCGCGCAACACTGTATAGACCAGGGCGTTGTTTTACTGGAAGAACCCAGCGCATGAGTATTTTTGACCGTTTTCACTACATCGTCATTGAAGGCCCGATCGGCAGCGGCAAGACCACGCTGGCGCGCAAGCTGGCCGACTTGTTTCCCGTCAACCTGCTGCTGGAAAACGCCGGCGCCAACCCTTTCCTGCCCAAGTTTTACCAAGATGCGCCGCGCTATGCCCTGCCCACGCAGATGTTCTTTTTGTTCCAGCGTGTGGAGCAGATCCGAGACCTCAGCCAGCGCGATATGTTCAACCATGCGACAATTGCCGACTTTTTCCTGGAAAAAGATCCGCTGTTTGCGCAAATGAACCTCAATGATGAGGAATATGCGCTCTATCGCCAGATGTACAAGCACTTGCATGTGCAGGTGCCTACTCCCGATCTCGTGATCTACCTGCAGTCCTCCGTGGATACGCTGCATGAACGGGTGAATCAGCGCGGCACTGCTTATGAACAGGAAATTCCGCGCGAATACCTTGCGCGGCTCTCGGATGCGTACAGCAATTTCTTCCACCAGTATGATGGCGCGCCGGTACTTATCGTCAATAATGAAAAACTCGACATCACGGAAAAAGACGCCGCAATGAATATGCTGCTGGAACGCATCATGCAGATCCGCAGCCGCCGCGAGTTCTTCAACCCCAACCTGGAATAGGAGCCTGCTCAATATGAACCTCCTGGCATTGCAGCAGATGAAGGCACAGGGCGAAAAAATCGCCGTGCTGACCAGTTATGACGCCAGCTTTGCCGCGCTATCCGACAAGGCAGGCGTGGAAGTGTTGCTGGTGGGCGATTCGCTGGGCATGACGATTCAGGGCCACAGCAGCACGCTGCCAGTATCTTTGCGAGATATGGAATACCACACCCGATGTGTCGCCAATGGCGCTAAAAATGCCTTTATCGTCACCGATATGCCATTCGGCAGCTATCAAAAAACCCCGGAACAGGCATTCGAGAATGCGGCCCTGCTCATGGCAGCCGGTGCGCAAATGGTGAAAATCGAAGGCGGCGCCATCATGCTGGATACCGTGCGCTTTCTGGTAGAGCGTGGCATTCCCGTTTGCGGCCATTTGGGGCTCACGCCGCAATCCGTACACCAGCTTGGCGGTTATCGCGTGCAGGCCAAGGATGAAGCCACAGCCCGCCGATTGCTTGAGGACGCAAAAGCCCTGGCGCAGGCAGGCTCAGGCATGCTGGTGCTGGAAATGGTGCCCGCCGCTCTCGCAGCGGCTGTGAGCCAGGCCGTCCACATCCCTGTCATCGGCATTGGCGCCGGCAAATATTGTGACGGCCAGGTGTTGGTGGTGCAGGACATGCTGGGCATTTATGCAGGCAAGTCACCGCGCTTCGTGCGCAACTTCATGCAAGGCGCCGCCAACATAGAACAGGCAATTACCGACTATGTCGCCGCAGTCAAGGCACAAACCTTCCCGGCAGTTGAGCACAGCTTCGAGTAGGAATATGGCACTGGAAACCATCTCTGACATCGCCAGCCTGCGCGCGCGCCTGGCACAGGAAAACTATATTGCGTTCGTGCCCACCATGGGCAACCTGCATGCCGGACATATCCACCTGGTGAAGCTGGCACGTGAGAAAGGACAATGCGTAGTAGCCAGCATCTTCGTCAACCCACTGCAATTTGGTGCCAATGAAGACCTGGCCAGCTACCCGCGCACGCTAGAGGCAGACTGCGAAAAACTGGACGCGGCAGGCGCGGATATTGTCTTCACGCCATCCGCCAGCGAAATATACCCTGCCGAGCAAACCATGCGCATCAGCGCTCCGCCGATTGCCAACGAGCTTTGCGGCGCAGCCCGGCCCGGCCATTTCGATGGCGTGGCAACTGTGGTCATGAAGCTCTTCAATATCGTGCGGCCTAGTGTTGCCGTCTTCGGCAAAAAGGATTTCCAGCAACTGTTCATCATTCGCGAACTAGTGCGCCAGTTCAACCTGCCCATTGAGATTGTGGCAGGTGAAACCCAGCGTGAAGCAAGTGGACTGGCCTTAAGCTCGCGCAATGGCTATCTCAATGCCAGTCAGAGACTCGAAGCCCAGCGCCTCTACCGCACATTGCAACTGATTGTAGAGAATGTGCAGAAAGGCAACCGCGATTACTCCGCGATTGAAACGCAAAGCAGCCAATACCTCACCCAGCTTGGCTGGATTGTCGACTATATTTCTATTCGCTCTGCAGCCACGCTGGCGCCTGCCACACCACAGGATAGTGACCTGGTCGCCCTCGCGGCAGCCAGGCAAGGCAGAACCCGGCTCATCGACAACATCGAGTTCAGCATCAGCGCATAACTCCGGCATTTGTGAATGGCAAGCATTCTCGACTAGAATATGCAATTGTCATTCAACCATCGCGCAAAACCAGCCTGCTGCCTCGATCCCATGCAAGAGTCATCCACTTCACCGCCCTCGCTGATTGCCTCTCTCACCCGTCATTATGACGACTTGGTGGATTACGTCCGGCGGCGCTTTGGCTGCAAATTGTTTGCGCGTGAGATCGTGCATGACGTCTGTGTTCACCTTCTGGAAAAACCAGCAATCGAAGCCAGGCAGCCGATTGCCCTGCTCAAGCGCATCTCGCACAACATGGCCGTCAATGAATGCCGCTCAGAGAACGTGCGCAAGCGCTTGATCGAATCCATGGCCGAGTTGCCGGACAACGCCAGCATTCCCGATCATGCTGCTACTCTGGATGCCCAGCGCGAAGTGCAACTGCTCGCCCAAGCCATCGAAAACCTGCCGCCGCGCTGCAAACAGGTGTTCATCATGCACAAGGTTCATGGCTTGCCCCAATCCGAAGTTGCCGCGCAACTCGGCATTTCCGTCAAAATGGTGGAGCGCCACACCCGGCTGGGCCTGGCTGCCTGCAAAAAGCAACTTGGACGCGACTGAAGCCATGAAGCAGCGGACATCGTCTTCCGACAAGGACAAAGCCAACGCGGAAGATGTCATTAAGCAGCACCGCGAAACGCTGAAAGAGCTTTTCCCGCTGCCGGAACTCAAAAAACCGCGCAAGAAAAAAACCGCCACGAATGCAACGTTGTTTGTCGCGCTTGTTGCCGCTGGCGTGCTCTGGCTGGACCCGGCTTACAGGAGCGAGCAACATGCCACCGTCATCGGGCAGCGTGGCGAAATTGCGCTGGCGGACGGCAGCAAGCTCACGCTCAACACCGATACGCAACTTGAGGTTTCCTGGCACCTGCGCTCGCGCCGGCTTGCATTGCACCAAGGCCAGGCATTGTTCAATGTATCCAAGGCCACGTACCGACCATTCATAGTGGCGGCGGGCACAGCAAACATTAAGGTAGTTGGCACTGTGTTCGATGTCTACCGCCATCCCGGCCATGTCACCATCACCGTGGAAGAAGGCAAGGTGCAGGTCACGAGCAAGTCGGCCAGCGGCTATATGCGCAGCATACTCACCGCCAACCAGCAGATCACCATGTCGGCAGACGGCGCCTTGCAACCCGCACATGACATTAACCCTGTTAGCAGCTTCGCCTGGCGCGACGGTAAACTGGTGTTCGAGCAAACACCACTCAGCCAGGCCATCGCGGAAATCCAGCGCTACCGCCGTGAGCCTATCCGCCTGCAATCCGCGGCGCTGGGCAAACTCCGGTTCTCCGGCGTATTCGCCATCGACAATAGCGACAAGCTACTGCAACTGCTGCCGGATATCCTGCCGGTCAAGGTAACGCAGCAAAAAGATGGCAGTTTGCTGATTAGCGAAAAATAATCAAAAAAATTCTCATTCCCAGGTTGGGGCAAGTCTCCTGCCAAACGGCTAACTCCCTGTAGGTCATTAAAATCGTTTTACAGAAGGGGAGTTTTACCGTGTCACATCACCACTCACTCAAGCAGGCTGCCATCGCCGTCGGCCTGCTATTGGCCACATACGTCCATGCAGATACAGGCAAGCTGTCATTCGACATCCCGGCAGAACCGCTGGAACAAGCCGTTAACCGCATCGCCAAGCAAGCAAATGTGCAAGTACTGCTTGCCAGCCGCCTGGTTAACGGCAAGACCAGCCCAGTCCTCAAGGGCGAATACACCGCCCGCGAAGCGCTGGAGAAACTGCTGGCAGGCTCTGGCCTGACCATCCAGGACAAGGGAGACAACAGCTTCATCATCACGGCCGAGCCACAGAAAGACTCACGCTTACCCGAGGTCAATGTAACAGTAAGCAAAGATAATACTAATAATAACCTGACAGAAAACACCGGCTTATATACCGTGCAACAGGCCACAGTAGGTGGCAAAATGGGAGAGTCGCTCAGGGAAACTCCGCGATCAATTTCAGTGATCACTCGGCAGCAGTTGGATGACCAGCGTATGCTGAATTTCTATGACGCTATCATCCAATTACCCGGAGTCACCAGCTCAGTCGGCACATTAAATCGAGAGGAAAATCAGTTCTTCTCACGCGGCAACCGCTTGGATAACATTATGGCTGATGGACTGAGCATTTCTACGCGCAGCATGACCGACGGGGATGCGCGAGGGGGTGGCACCAACACTGGGATGGCCAAATTTGACAGTGTGCAGTTGCTGAGAGGCCCAGATGCATTGTTCTCCGGCAATGGACAACCTTCCGGCAGCATCAATCTGGTTCGTAAGCACCCTACAAATGAACTGCAGATTAAGACCGCACTATCGGGCGGCTCCTGGAATAACTATGCGGGCGAATTCGACCTGAGTAGTCCGTTGACCGAAACAGGAAATATTCGCGGACGCCTCGTAGCAGCACGCAACACAAGTGATCATTTCTATGAGAGCGCCAATAGTCGCAAAACTATGGTCTACGGCATTGTCGATGCCGATTTAACCCCCAACACTTTGCTCAGCGTTGGCGCTAGCAAGGATACTTCACATGGCGCTCCAGATTTACCTCCTGGATTTCCACGCTACACCACCGGTGAGGCATTGAAGATCAGCCGCAGCACAGGCTATCCCAGCTGGGCAAAACGCGATCTAGATACTGAAAACTATTTCGCCACGTTAGAACAAAAATTAGGAGATAACTGGAAATTGAAAACAGGCATTTCTGATACTAAGAACGATGGGGAGAGCTGGGTTCCTTATTACAATGGAGCAGTCGACCCCAGCACACTACTGAGCAAAGCCTCATCAGGTCATGTTTCCTGGAAAAGCGAGGTTCAGGCATTTGATATAAACCTGACTGGCATATTCTCACTCTTTGAACGTCAACATAAACTTGCCATTGGTTTTGATCAAAGCAAAGCGAAACAACACAGCTTGGTTTATACAGCCCCTACAGGAATTGCTGTCACTCGAGATATCAGTTATTCAGATTTTGATGAAGACAATATAGTGTCTTATAACTATGTACCTTCGTGGGAAAACGCAAGCAAATACCAGCAATCTGGGTTGTATGCATACGGACAATTTGAACTCATTAAAGATATAAAACTTATATTGGGTGGCCGCTATGCTAGCTTTAAAGCTTGGAGTAATGGCTTTAATTATGATCTAACTCATCGAGCTGCTTATGACAAGGTTCAGGACACTAGTGGGATTTTCACACCTTATTACGCACTGATGTGGAATCTAACAACGGAGTGGACTAGTTACATTTCAATGACAGAGAGCTATGAAGATCAAAGTCGATATTTCAATGCATCACAACAGGCGCTGAATCCTACCACTGGACGTAGTTGGGAAATTGGACTCAAGGGGGAACACTTTAATGGACACTTGAATTCCAGTGTTGCTATCTATCGCAGCCTTAGAAAGAACTACGCAGTCTATCTTAATGGCGATCCCAGCTTTTCTCTACCAGGCCGCAACTGTTGCTATGCCGGAGATGGCAAGTTTTTATCTCAAGGCCTAGAACTTGAGATAAGCGGGGCATTGACTCATAACTGGCAGATCAATGCTGGCTATACCTACGATGACAATACAACAGAATATGGAACTGATGCTGGCAATCGATATGCCAGCTACACACCGAAACACATGTTGAAATTGTGGAGCAGCTATCAACTGAGTGGCTCCCTGTCCTCACTTCGAGTGGGAGGTGGCGTCCAAGCGCAATCTAGTTCGTATCGTAGTGGCTCAGTCAATACGTGGAATCCTACAGGCGGATTATCAGGCACAGGTGCCTTTGATGGGCCAACAGTACCCTATGACTTCATGGCATCAGGCAGAGCCATCTGGAATGCATTTGCTGAGTATAAGTTCGATGAACATTGGGCTGCAGCATTAAATATTAACAACGCTTTCGACAAACGCTATCACCAAACGGTATATGACACGAATGGCAATAACTTTTATGGTGTGCCACGCAGCATGATGCTGACACTGCGTGGGACTTTCTAGAGCAATTTACCTCGATTAACAACCAAGACGTGCCCAAGCCTCTACAATCTGGCGTACCGCAATCGCATTAAAGGAACCAGCATGTTACGCAAAAGCTTTCTGTTAATCGTCATTTCCGCCATGCTGCTTGGCGGCTGCTGTGGCTTCGGCCCGCATGGCGGCCCTGGCGGAGGCCCGGGTAACTCCGAGCGAGGACAGGGCGGCGACAGACCGGCGCCTGGACGTTGAGCGACTAGTCACAAAGAAAAAGCCGGCAGTTGCCGGCTTTTTCCCATTGGTTATTCAGTAGAGTTTTGTTGCAATTAATGGTAATCCGATTCCCTCTGATGTCGCACGGCAAGGATAGTCACGATTTCACCGGGCTCAATCTCGAATAGCGCCACGTAGCCGGATGAACCGAAAGAGATGATCAATTCACGCAAGTAAGGATTTTCGGCAGTTACCTTACGACAGTTGAATGGAAACCGCTTCAGCGATTCAACTGCCAGCGCAATACTTTCCAACGCACGCTCTGCGGGACCAATGTCATGTGGACTGCACTCGATGAGGTGGTCATATAGGCGCAATAGGTCGATCTCAGCCTCTTCAGTAAAACGGACGCTATAACTCATTTCCCGCCGTGCTGGTCCTTTGCGGACTGCAAACGTGCCTGCAGTTTGCCAAGCACAGTGTCAGCATCCACATAACGGCCAGCCTGGCGGGCATTGTCACGGGATGCGAGGCCTCGAGCCAGAAATTCGATATTGGCCTTGCGCAGGGCAACCTGGCTGCGCACGGCGTTTTCCATGAATTGCGACAAGGTTTCGCCTTCGAGCAGGACACTTTCGGTTTCCTGGCGCAATTGCGGGTCAACCCGCAGAGAGGGAAAAGATGCGGTTTTCATTCCAGCCCTTTGCGTTGCAATTGCGATGCATCATAACATGAGCAATTTATAAAGGCTACCCGGCTCTATCAAAGCCAGCAAAATCCTGACACTCGTCATTATCCCTTGCTGAAAGTATCGCAGGCTTCCACCTTCCCGCCTTTATAACCTGTATTAAACCATTGCATACGCTGCGCACTGCTGCCATGGGTGAAGCTTTCCGGCACCACGTAACCCTGCCCGCGCTTTTGCAGATTGTCATCGCCAATCTGCGCGGCCGCGTTCAACGCGGATTCGATATCCCCGGTTTCCATGATGCGGTACTGTGCGTCGGCATGGTGCGCCCATACGCCCGCCAGGCAATCGGCCTGCAGCTCCTGCAATACGGAAAGCCGGTTGGCCTCCGCTTCGCTGGCGCGGGCGCGCAATTGATCCACCTTGGGAAGCACGCCAAGCAGGTTCTGCACGTGGTGCCCCACCTCGTGCGCGATCACGTAGGCCCGCGCGAACTCACCCGGCGCGCCGAGCTGCCTTTCCAGCGTTTCATAGAAGCCGAGGTCGATATAGACGGTATTGTCCAGGGAGCAATAGAACGGCCCCATGGCGCTCTGCCCTACGCCGCAACCGGTCTGCGTGGTGTTGGTGCCGCCGCCGAACAGCACCAGCCTGGGTTCCTGGTAGGTCCGGTCCGCTTCGCTGAACAGCTTGCCCCACACGTCCTCGGTGTTCGCCAGCACCGCGGACACAAACATGGCTTGCCTATCGTCTGCGGGCGGCGCCGTGCCCTGTTGCGTTGCCGGCGCATTGGCGCGGTCGAGCAAGCCGAGGATAGTCAGCGGATTCACGCCGAATATCCAGCTAGCCACCAGCGCCACAAGCACGGCGCCCAGGCCGAGGCCGCCCTTGCCGCCGCGCCCGCGCCTGTCTTCCACGTTGCCCGAACGCCTTAATCCATCCCATTTCATGATCGATTTCTCCCTGAATACTCACCCCCAACACAAAAAGATGTTGAACAGGCCCTTAAGACTGTTACCTACTCCTCCAATACTTCGTACTTCATATCACCAATCCACAGATCCTGCCACTGCGAAGGCTTGATGGAAAAGCCTAACTGATCAAGCGCTCCCGTTACGTCTTTTTGCGTCAGCCAGTTTGAGCGCTGACCTTGCAGCCGCCCAGCAACACGCCATTTCCCATTATCAAGACTGAATATCCGGCTCTGGTAACCATCCAGCAATACCAGTTCATTTTCACCATCAGCATTCAAATCAACCGACAATACCGGACAGGGTTTCTTGGCACTGCAGTTGAGATAAATGCTCCCGGCATTGCGTTGCTCCAGCAGTAAATCAACAAATTCGGCATCAAGCTCAACCCCGTGAGGATATGGGGCCAGATGGCCGGACAGCTGCTCACGCGTTAACAGCCCACGCCCCTTGTCATGGAAAGTACGGTATTTCACCCTCAACGCAGCTTCGGCTTTTTGCCTGACCAGATCGGCATTGGCATGGTCGTTGTTTTTACTCAGGTCCTGCAATACCTGATTCCCATATCGTCCACCTTGAAGGCGTAGATATTCAAAATCGAAATCGCTGACTGGTGTGAGTCCATCCATTAACCTGGCAACCTGGCTGCCAACAGCAATCCTGGCGGGATCAAGCACTGGCGTCACGGTCAGTATCAGCAACGCCACCGTGAACAGGGCGGCTGCAATATTGACCTGTCTTGCGCCTGCCATCCATATGGCCTGCCGCCTGATCACGACAAAAGCGTAACCCAGCGCATAAATAGCCATGGTCATAATCGCCAAAGCGGCCCAGATGCGATCTATCGTCCAACCATATTGCGCGACCCGCAAGGCGAGGGAGTAGGCGCACAGGCCGGTATAAACCGGCATTGCCAGCAGGCCGACACCGATAAACCGCAACAGCCACTTGGGGAAACGCTGCTCTCCCGAAGCATCCTGCCAGGCGGCATTGAACAGGAACACTGTCCATGCCAACAAGCACAGCATCAGGCTGGTGGCATAGCCCGTTTTCCAGAGCAAGGCCAGGCCCTGAAATGGCAAAGCCAGCAGGAACAAGATGAGGATAAAGCTCACGACAGGCAGCAACCAGCCCAGGATATTCAGGCTAGCACGGTAAATCCCCACCAATGCCTCCTCCTTTGCCGCGTAAAGGGAGAGCCCTATCCCGAAGGCAATGGCGGTGACTGGATAGGCAAATATCCTGCTGGTGAACAGGCCCATGAGGAAATTGACATTGAGCACCTTGAACAGGCCCGCGAGCAGGAACAACAATGCCCAGAACAAGCCGGCAAACACGGCGGCCAGCAGCAGCTTGACCAGATTGCGCCAAGCGGCGGAAAACAGCAGTGAGTAATCGCTGAACCAGCTATTCAGTCTCAACCTGTGTTCGGCAAACGGGAGCAAGACGAACCAGCTTGCCGCAGTAATGACGCCCAGCGTAAAACCAAGCTCCCCGGTTTTGCTGAAGGGCAAATCCGCAACCCATGCCTGGTGGCCGACATAAGCCGCGGCACCAGCCATCAGCAGAGAAAATCCAGACGCCATCCACCACAAGCGCTTCTGCTGACGATAGCCGGAGAGCACCATCTGGCTGAGCGGCAAGGTGAGAATCAATACATACAAAGGCCAGATCAGGCTGAAATACTGCCCCGGCGCCGCGAGTCTCAGGAGCCACTCGTGCAGCAGCCACAAGCCGACCCCTTGCAGGGTTGCCCAGGCAATAATCCAGCTTCGCTCCTGTCTATTCATGACCTTATCTCGCTCCCGGCAGTAAAACTTCATTTATTCAGCGTATTGTTTACACTATAATAGCCGGTCTTATTTTTACATTACAATTGGTAGGCCATGCAAAGAACTATGCTCAAATCCAAGCTACATCGCGTGCGTGTAACGCACTCGGAGCTGGACTATGAGGGATCCTGCGCCATTGATGAAGCATTGCTGGAAGCAGCGGACATCCGCGAATACCAGCAAATCGACATCTACAATATCAATAACGGTGAACGTTTCACGACCTACGCCATCCGCGCCCAGCGCAATTCCGGCACAATTTCGGTCAATGGGGCTGCTGCGCGTAAGGCAAGCCCTGGCGACCTGTTGATTATTGCGACCTACGCTGGCTATAGCGAAGTCGAACTCGCCCAATTCAAACCCCAACTGGTGTATGTCGATGCTGAAAACCGCATCAAGGACCAACGCCAGCACATCCCGGTACAAGCCGCCTAATGCTAGATCTAGAAGAAATGAAACTGGCCGTCGTCGACGCGCTGGAAGATATCAAAGCCTTTGATATTACCGTCATGGATGTGCGCAAGCTCACCTCCATGACCAATTACATGATTGTTGCCAGCGCCAATTCCACGCGCCAGGCCAAGGCGGTTGCCGACAATGTGCGCGAAAAGCTCAAGGAAAAAGGTGCCAACATTCAAGGCACAGAAGGCGAGAAAGAAGGCGAATGGGTGCTGGTCGACCTCGGAGACATCGTCGTTCACGTCATGGTGCCTGCCACCCGCGCCTACTATAACCTGGAGCAACTCTGGGGTGAGGCTGAAAGCCGCCGAGGCCACATCAAAGCCACGGAGTAGCCAGGGCCTGTTAATACTAATCAAGGGGATCGCGTTGGAGCGAGAAAAGGTTGGGCGCAAGACGCCAAGCACAGCAAGGCTGGGTGCCTTGCGAGCATTGGTAACGCCGCGGACGGCCTTTTCTCGCTCCAACGCGATCCCCTTGATTAGTATTAACAGGCCCTAATCCTCCTTGAAACTGCGGATTATTTCTGTCGGTCATAAAATGCCGGACTGGGTGCAATCCGCATGCACCGAATACATTAAGCGCATGCCGCGCGAGATGAGCGTGGAAATCGTCGAAATCAAGCCCGACAAGCGCGCCTCCGGCAAGAATGCCGAAGTTGTGCAGGAAGCCGAAGCCAAGCGCATCCTCGAAGCGACAGGCCGCGATTACTTGATTGCGCTTGATGAGCGGGGCCAGGAGGTCACGACCCTGCAATTGGCGGATAAAATGCGGCAATGGATGGAGAGTGGCCGCGATGTCAGCCTGGTCGTCGGGGGGGCGGATGGCTTGCATGAAAGCCTGAAACAAAAGGCGGACTGGCTCTGGAGCCTGTCGCGCCTCACCATGCCGCATGGCATGGTGCGCGTGATGTTGAGCGAGCAACTCTATCGCGGATTGAGTGTCATCAACAATCATCCTTATCACCGCGAATAACTCATGACCCAATCCCTGGTGTGGTTCCGCCGCGACCTGCGCGACTATGACCATGCAGCGCTGTACCACGCCCTTAAAGAATCTGACCAAGTTGTGTGCGTATTCGTTTTCGATACCGACATCCTGGATACCCTCCCCGACCGGCAAGACCGCAGGGTCGAGTTCATCTGGGAAAGCGTGCATGAGCTCAAGCTGGCACTGCAACAACGCGGCAGCGACCTGTTGGTGCTGCATGGCAAAGCCATTGCAGAAATCCCCCGGCTGGCCGCATCACTCAAGGTGGAATACGTCTATTGCAATCGCGACTACGAGCCAGCCGCCATCGCACGCGATCAATCCGTCGAGCAAACCCTGGCAAGCCATGACATCGCATTCAGGAGCTTCAAGGACCAGGTCATTTTCGAGCGTGACGAGATCCTGACCAAGTCCGGAACATCATTCAGCGTGTTCACTCCCTACAAGAACGCTTGCCTTAAGGCCTTGAATGACTTCTACCTCAAGGCCTATCCGGTCGACCGCTACATAGCACATTTGGCACAACGCTCGCCCACGCCCATGCCATCCCTGGAAAGCATAGGGTTTGAACGCAGTAACCTGCAGCAACTCAAGCTGCCGACCGGCATGTCGGGAGGCCGCGCATTATTCGAGGATTTCTGTTCGCGCATACCACATTACCGGGATGCGCGTGACTTTCCTGCAGTCAAAGGCCCATCCTACCTATCCGTGCACCTGCGATTCGGCACCGTCTCGATCCGTCACCTGGCAAGAACCGCCTGGCAGCAAGGCGGGGCAGGTGCGGAAACCTGGTTCAATGAACTCTTGTGGCGCGATTTCTATTTTCAGGTACTGCACCATCACCCGCAGGTGGCCGCAGGGAAAAGTTTCAAGCCTGAATTCGAGCATATCCCGTTCCCGAATGATGACAGCCTGTTCAAGGCGTGGTGCGAAGGTCGCACGGGCTACCCGCTGGTCGACGCTGCCATGCGCCAGATCAACCAGACCGGCTACATGCACAACCGCTTGCGCATGGTTGCGGCCAGTTTCCTGGTCAAGGACTTGCTGATTGACTGGCGCTGGGGCGAGCGCTACTTTGCCGAGAAACTCCTAGATTTCGACCTCGCCGCCAACAACGGCGGCTGGCAGTGGGCAGCCTCTACCGGCTGCGACGCCCAGCCTTGGTTTCGCATCTTCAACCCGGTGACACAGTCGGAGAGATTCGATCCTGAAGGCAGGTTCATCCGCAAGTATGTGCCCGAATTGAATAGCTGCGACAACAAGGAAATCCACACGCCATGGCTGATTCCGCCATTACGCCAGCAGACGCTTGGCCTGGTCATCGGCAAGGATTACCCTGCCCCCGTGGTCAATCACGCCATGCGCCGTGAGCAAGTGCTGGCGCTTTATAAACAGGCCGGCGCAACACCGGCAACAGGTCAGGCGGTTGGATCAGTGAAGGAGTGATATTGCTGCAAGCGTTCTACTTCTTCGCGTGCGCCAAGAATCACGGCAATGCGCTGATGCAGGCTTGTCGGCTCAATCTCAAGAATATTCCTGTGCCCGGTGCTAGTCAGCCCGCCAGCCTGCTCCACCAGCCAGCCCATGGGATTGGCCTCGTATAACAGGCGCAAGCGCCCGCCGCGGCCAACAGTGCGATTATCCAGCGGATAAAGAAAAATACCTCCGCGAATCAGCAATCTATGCACTTCCGCCACCAGGGTAGCAACCCAGCGCATGTTGAAATCCTTGCCGCGAGGGCCACTGCTGCCAGCCAGGCATTCATCAATATAGCGTTGCACTGGCGGCTGCCAGAATCGCTGATTCGACATGTTGATGGCAAATTCCTGCGTGCTGGGCGCAATTCTCAGGTCAGGATGCGTCAGATGGAATTCGCCGCTCTCAGGATCAAGGGTAAATCCATGTACCCCATGCCCCAGGGTCAGCACCAGCATGGTGGATGTGCCATAAAGCGCATAGCCTGCGGCAATTTGCCGGGCACCCGCTTGCAGAAAGGATTGCTCCTCAACCTCACCCGGCGGTGCTGAAAGTATGGAGAAGATGCTGCCCACAGAAAGATTGAGGTTGACGTTGGACGAGCCATCCAGGGGATCAAATACAAGCAGATACTCCGCATTTTTTCCGGCAAACACCTGCGCATGCTCCATTTCCTCGGAAGCAACCCCGGCGACATGGGGGTTTTGCGTTGCCATGCGGAGGAAAATATCGTTGCTGACCAGGTCCAGCGTCTTTTGCTGCTCGCCCTGGATATTCTCGCTACCCGCATCCCCCATGTTGCCACGCAATGCGCCATGGCTGACTTCCCGCGCCACCTGCCTGCAGGTATGCGCAAGATCATCGACAAGCGACAACAAACTGTTAGCCAGACCAAACTTTCTTCCCTGCTCAGCAAGAAAGTGTGCAAGATTCAAAATAGACATAGACTTCCCTTCAATCGTGAAAGAACGATGCCACCAACTGCGAATCCATCATGTCCGCCGATGACAAGGTGTTTCATTTTTACAACTATACTCTCCAGGCAGATTTCACATCCGCTGAATTCGATGGACAACTAAAAACTGCTCGGTTAAAGTGGATTCCGTTTGTGTCAAATTAGAGACACTCAATAATAATTAGGATAGATGTATGCGCGTTAACATTTCCGGGATTGCGATCAGTATTGCCCTTGCAGTCTCCCTGACCGGCTGTGCAACCCAAGCCAACAAAGACCCGCTGGAAAGTATGAACCGCGGGATTTACAAATTCAATGATACTGCTGATAAGGCTGTCATCAAACCAATCGCAGGCGCATACAAGGCAGTCCTGCCCAGCCCAATCCGCACCGGGGTCAACAACTTCTTCACCAACCTGGGCACATTCACTTCGCTGGTCAACAACATCCTGCAGCTCGAACTGGGCAAGGCCATGGATAATGCCGGCCGCCTGGTCATCAACTCCACCATCGGTATCGGCGGCCTGGTGGATGTCGCCTCCATGGATGGAGTACCCAGGCACAGGGCCGACTTTGGCCAGACATTGGGCAAATGGGGCGTGGGCAGCGGCGCCTATCTGGTATTGCCATTCCTCGGCCCAAGCACATTCCGTGATACGGCTGGCCTGACTGTGGACACTTTGTACTTTGATCCTATCCAGTACACCAACGAGATACGTACGCGTAACCAGTTGCGCCTGCTCCAGTTTGTCGACTTGCGTTCGCAATACCTGCCCGCCAGCGACCTGATTGACGAAGCGGCCCTTGATCCCTACAGCTTCACACGTGATGCCTACCTGCAACGCCGTGAACAATTCGTGACCGGCAAGGTAGCCAGCGATGCATACTATGACGACCTGGACGAAGACGACGAAGAAGAAGTCAAGTAATCCCCAGGATCAAACCAAACAAAAAGCCACGCATTGCGTGGCTTTTTTTATTCATACGGTTTTGCTATTCAAGCACGGAAAAAACGACTACTCCTCGCCACTAGCGACTGTCATGCGCTCAATCAGAATGGATCCCGTCTGTTTTGAGCCTTGCACCAGCACATCACTGCCGACAGCGACAATATTCATGAACATCTCCGCTAGGTTGCCCGCAATGGTGATTTCTTCCACTGGATAGGCAATCACGCCGTTCTCTACCCAGAAACCCGCTGCGCCACGCGAATAATCGCCTGTCACCAGGTTGATACCATGCCCCAGCAGCTCAGTCACCAACAACCCCGTGCCCATGGTCTTGAGCAGGCCAGCCTGGTCCAGCTCGCCATGCTGGATGACCAGGTTATGGTTGCCACCTGCATTGCCAGTGCTCTGCATGCCGAGCTTGCGTGCGGAATAACTGCCGAGCATATAGCCTTCAAGCACGCCGTTCTTAACCAGTGTACGGCTGTGGGTTGCCACGCCTTCATTGTCAAATGGCGAACTGGCAAGTCCGCGTGGCACATGAGGCAGTTCCTCAATATTCATCAGGGGGGACATCACTTGCTTGCCAAGGCTATCGAGCAGGAAGGATGATTTGCGGTACAGACTGCCTCCCGAAATCGCCGAAATCAGGTGGGAAACCAGGCCGGAGGCCAGCGGTGCCTCGAACAGCACCGGCACCTGGCAAGTCTTGACCCTGCCGGGGTTCAAACGTCGCGCTGCCCGCTCGCCAGCGCGTAGCCCAACCGCGCGTGCAGAATCCAGTTCACCGGCATGACGCGCGCTGGTGTACCAATAGTCGCGCTGCATGCTCTCGCCGGCTTCGGCAATCACCGAGCAGCTCAAACCATGACGGGAACTGGGATAGCCCGCATTGAAGCCATTGCTGTTGGCGTAGGAGAACAGGCCCTCATAGGTAGAAACTGAAGCGCCTTCAGAATTGGCAATCCTGGGGTCGGCACCCCGCGCGGCCTGTTCACATTCCACAGCCAACGCCAAGGCGTCATCCACACTGATATCCCACGGGTGGTACAAGTCAAGATCAGGAATATCCCGCGCCAGCAAGGCAGGGTCGGCAAGGCCGCAGAATTCATCCTGTGCGGTATAGCGTGCGATATTGCAGGCGGCGGCTACCGTATCTTTCAGCGCCTGCAAGCTGAGGTCTGAAGTGCTGGCATGGCCTTTCTGCTGCCCGAAATAAACCGTCACCGACATACCCTTGTCACGGTTGTACTCTATAGTTTCGGTTTCGCCCATGCGCACTGAGACGTTCTGGCCGATACCCAGACTGACCTCGGCTTCGGCTGAGCTTGCCCCCGCGGCCTTAGCCAGGCTCAATACTTCCTCGCTCAAGCCCTTCAGCTCATCTAGCGTGTATGAAAAGCGCGAACCACGCTCTGTCAGGTCATTCACAGGAGTCTCTTTGCAAAAAACTGTTATCATACATCAGCATGAAACCGAACAAGACAGAAAACACCGAACACAGCATTGAGCCTGTCAGCAAAACCAAACGCAAGGCCGAAGCTGATGCACTACAAGACATCGGCGTCATCCTCGTCGGGCTACCCAAGGACAAGCTCACCAAGCTGGAACTACCTGAAGCCTTGCTGGACGCCGTCAACGAAGCCAAGCGCATCACATCCAATGGTGCACTGCGTCGCCAGATGCAATACCTTGGCCGTCTGATGCGGGATGTCGATACCGCACCAATCGTTGAACAACTGCAACGCTGGGAAGGCTCCCACAATGAAGAAAACGCACGCTTCCACAGGCTGGAGCAATGGCGCAGCCGCCTGATTGACGATGAGTCTTCATTGGCGGAATTCATTACCGAATATCCGCAAACCGAGGCACAACAGGTCCGTAACCTGATCCGTAATGCACGCCGTGAACAGGCCGCAGGCAAACCGCCCAAGAGCAGCCGTGAACTGTTCAAGTTGCTACGCAGCATTACGGAAAATATTACGGCAGAGACTGAACTCGACACTGATTAAACTATCAGTGTCGTAACGACAGGTGATAGACATTGCCCGCCAATAAAGCCCTCCGGAAGTTTCCGGCTGTGCCGAATGACCAGGTGCACATGCTACCCGCCAGCAAGACTGGCCGGGATAACACAAACTTTAACGACTAAATTAATACTACATGGGCTTAGCGTTTTTAACACTGATACCTTTTATCGGGGCGATTTTTACCAAACTCAGCACCAGGCTGGGGCGGTACTCTTCCGCCTGGGTTGCCATTCTTTCTGCGCTGCTTTCAATCAGCCTGCTCTGGCCGCTGGCGCAGCAGGTCTGGCGAGGAGAAACGGTCATCCAGCGCGTTACCCCCTGGATGCCGGAGCTTGGCATCAGCTTATCATTTCGGCTGGACGGACTATCGCTGCTATTCAGCTTGATGATCCTGCTGGTCGGCCTGATCGTGATCATCTATGCCCGTTACTACCTTTCACCCCGCGACAGCATGGGACGTTTCTACGCCTATCTCCTGCTGTTCATGGGCTCGATGCTGGGCGTCGTGCTCTCGGAAAATATTATCCAGCTCCTGATGTTCTGGGAGCTCACCAGCCTCTCCTCCTTCCTGCTCATCAGCTATTGGCAACAACGGGAAGAAGCCAGCCGCGGCGCACGCATGGCGCTCACGATCACGGGCGGCGGCGGGCTGGCAATGCTGGGCGGCTTTCTCCTGCTCGGCAAAATCGCGGGCAGTTATGAGCTGAGCGATATCCTGCTGGCAGGCGATATCATCCGCAGCCACGCGCTCTACCCTTTCATGCTGGTGCTGATCCTGCTGGGCGTATTCACCAAGTCCGCGCAATTCCCGTTCCACTTCTGGCTACCCAATGCCATGGCAGCACCTACCCCGGTCTCCGCCTATCTGCATTCCGCCACCATGGTAAAGGCAGGCATTTTCATACTGGCACGCTTCTTCCCTGCGCTGTCCGGCACGCCTGAATGGACCTGGATCGTTTCCGGCATCGGCATTACCACGTTCATTACCGGCAGCTATATCGCCCTGTTCAAGCACGACATGAAGGCTTTGCTTGCCTATTCAACCATCAGCCATCTCGGCCTCATTGTCACGCTGTTTGGCATAGGAACGCCTCTGGCTGTGGTCGCCGGCGTATTCCATATCATCAACCACGCCACGTTCAAGGCATCCCTCTTCATGCTGGCGGGGATTGTCGACCATGAAACCGGCACCCGCGACATGCGCCAGTTACGTGGCCTCAGGCGCTACATGCCTTACAGCGCCACGCTCATGGTGATTGCCGCCGCTGCAATGGCAGGCATTCCCGGCCTCAACGGCTTTATTTCCAAGGAAATGTTCCTTGCCGAAATCGTAAGCCATGGCAATGCACTCAGCCCGCACTGGCTGCTGCCAGCTATCGTCACGGCTGGCGCAGTTTTTTCTGCGGCTTATTCTATCCGTATCGCGCACAACGTATTCTTTGGCGGCGAACCAGCCGACTTACCCAAGACGCCGCATGAACCTTCGCGTGGCATGCAGATTCCAGTAGCCATCCTGGTCATCGCCTGCATTGTCGTCGGCCTGTTCCCCCATATCGCCCAACCACTGGTGGCATTGGTTGTCGGCAGTACTCTGCAAGGGGCAATACCTGAGTTCCATCTCGCCATCTGGCATGGCTTCACGCCTGAACTGCTCATGAGCGCAATCGCGCTTGCCGGTGGCATTCTGGTCTATAGAAAACGGGAATCATTTTTCTCGCTGCAGACCCGCGTCGATGGCAGGATCGACGCCAAGATTCTCTATAACGGTGCAATGCGCAGACTGTTTGCATTGTCCAACGCCATCACCATGAACGCGGACAACCTCTCACAAAAACGCATGCTGTGGGTGTTGTTCGTCACGGCGATTGTGTTGGGTGGCTATGGTTTCATCTCTGGCGGCAGCAGCCTCGCAGGCAACCGCCCGCTGCTGCCGGTAGACCCCATGAGTGCCATGGTTGCCATCATCATGATCGCGGCAGCAACTGCAACCGTCATCATGCACCAGCAACGATTCACTGCACTCGTCCTGGTGAGCGCGGTTGGCCTGGGCGTGGCACTGACATTCGTGAAATTCTCCGCACCTGATCTGGCGCTGACACAACTCGCAGTCGAATTCATCACTGCCGTCCTGCTGCTACTGGCCTTGTTCTTCCTGCCGCAGAGCACACCAGATGAACAGGACCGCCTGCGCCAAGGCCGCGATATTGTGATCGCGCTATTCGCCGGCATCGGCATTGCCGCACTGAGTTATGCCGTACTCACGCGTGATTACCACAGTATTGCCGATTACTTCATCGCCAACAGCGTCAGCGGTGGCGGTGGCGCCAATGTGGTGAATGTGCTGCTGGTAGACTTCCGCGGCTTCGACACCATGGGTGAAATCACCGTGCTGGCCCTGGCCGGACTGGGGATATACGCCATGCTGGACCAGCTCAAGCTGTTAAGCCCCAAGCAGGATGCCGAAGGCCGTCCGTGGAACCCGGATACGCATCCGCTCATTCTCGCGACATTCAGCCGCATCCTGCTGCCGCTCGCATTGCTGGTGGCGATATTCATCCTGTTGCGTGGGCATAACCTGCCTGGCGGAGGCTTCATTGCCGGCCTCATCACCTCGGCAGCCCTGATCGTGCAGTATCTCGCCAATGGCGTGGAATGGACGCGCAGCAAACTGCCCGCCAACACCCATCCGCTTATCGGTTATGGCCTGCTGATTGCCGCCAGCACCGGCATCGCCAGCTGGTATTTTGGTTACCCGTTCCTCACCTCGACCTTTGACCACCTGCATATTCCTATACTGGGCGAACTGGAACTGGCTTCCGCCATGGCCTTTGACCTTGGCGTATACCTGGTAGTGGTAGGCACTTCCTTGTTGATCCTCATCAACCTGGGCATGATTCATCAGGTGAGCTACCTGCCGCGCGCCAATAAGAACCCCGGCAGCAAGGATGCAAAACCGGGGCGTGCAGCGCCCGACACCAGCGGGTCACAAGCCATCAATGAGGCTGGAAAACTTAAAACAAGCACAATCGAACAAGGTACGTCATGGAAGCGTTGATCTCCATCCTGATCGGCATACTCACTGCAGGAGGTGTCTACCTCTGCCTGCGTAGCCATACTTTCCCCGTGGTTCTTGGCCTGACCCTGCTGTCCTATGCCGTCAATTTGTTCCTGTTCATGATGGGGCGCCTGGTGATCGGCAAACCGCCCATCATCAGCGACCAGGCAAGCACATATGCAGACCCGCTGCCGCAGGCACTGGTACTCACCGCGATCGTGATCAGCTTCGCCATGACGGCCTACATCATCGTGCTGGCACTAAAAGCCCGCACGGAAATGGGCAACGACCATGTCGATGGAAAGGAAGTACGTTGAGCCACCTTGCCATCATTCCCCTGTTGTTGCCGCTGTTTACCGGCATTTTCCTGCTGCTGTTGCGCGAGCAGCGCATCTACGTCAAACGCACCATTTCCGGCATCAGCAGCCTGGCGCTCATCGCTGTTGCAGCGAAGCTACTGTGTACTGTCAGCGATGGCACCATCACGGTCTATGCGCTCAGCGACTGGCCTGCGCCTTTCGGCATTGTCCTCATGGCAGACAGGCTGGCAGCCTTGCTTGTGCTCACGACATCGCTGCTGGCACTGTTTGCGCTGATATACGCCATGGGTGGTACCGACAGGCAAGGACGCCAGTTCCACATCCTGTTCCAGCTGCAACTGTTCGGCCTCAATGGCGCGTTCCTGACCGGGGACCTGTTCAACCTGTTCGTATTTTTTGAGGTGCTGTTGCTTGCTTCATACAGCCTGCTGCTGCACGGTGGCGGGCGCAAGCGCGTCCGCTCCGGACTGCACTTTGTCGTCATCAACGTAGTCGGTTCATCGCTTTTCCTGTTTGCCGCCGGCACCCTGTACGGCGTACTGGGCACGCTCAATATGGCAGACCTTGCCGTCAAGGTCGCCAATGTCAGCCCTGAGAACATCGGCCTGGTGAAAACCGCGGGCTTGCTGCTGTTTGTCGTATTCGCCCTCAAGGCCGCCTTGCTGCCGCTCTATCTCTGGCTGCCATCGGCCTATTCGCAAACCAGCGCGCCTGCAGCAGCGCTGTTTGCCATCATGACCAAGGTAGGGGCCTACAGCATCCTGCGCGTCTATACCTTGATTTTCGGCAATGAAGCAGGCCCGCTCGCCAACCTGCTTGATGGCTGGCTATTGCCTATGGCATTGACCACTATCATCATCGGCAGCTTTGGATTGCTGGGCAGCATACGCCTGCGCCAGCAGGTGGCTTACCTGGTGGTAATTTCTGCAGGTACCCTGCTCACCAGCTTCAGCCTGAATTCCGTGGCGGGCATTGCTGCCGGACTTTATTATTTGCCGCACACCACTTTTGCCACAGCCGCGCTGTTCCTGCTTGCGGACCTGATCATCAAGCGCCGTGAACAAATGGAGGACCGGCTCGAAGCCGGCTTCGTGATTACCCAGCAAAAACTCCTGGGGGCGATATTTTTTGCGCTGGCGATCCTCGCATCGGGCTTGCCTCCGCTGTCAGGCTTCCTCGGCAAGTTCATGGTGCTGCGCGCCGCGCTTGAGCATCCTGCCGTGCCTTACATCATGCTGATTGTACTGACCAATGGCCTGCTGACCGTGATTGCCATGGCCCGCTCAGGCAGCCTGTTCTTCTACGAGGCACACGCGGTGGACAGGTCAACCAATACCTATACCAAACAAGGCCCTGCCGAACCTTTGCGTGTTCGTGAACTGTTGCCAATTCTTTCACTATTGGGCCTGTGCATCGTCATGACCTTCTGGGCAGGCCCAATCAACAACTTCAGCCTGGAAGCTGCCAGCCAGTTGCTGGATACGCCCGCCTATATCAATGCCGTGCTCGGCCAAGGAGCCCAGTAATGCAACGATTACTGCCCCACCCACTGCTCACCATCATCCTCGCCATCATCTGGTTGCTGCTCAGCAATAGCATTGCGCTTGGCCAGGCCGCCCTCGGCCTGCTTTTGGGCTGGGCCATCCCGTTTTTTGCCCTGCAGTTCTGGCCGGACAAGCTGAAGGTCCATAAGCCGCTGACATTGCTGAAATTCAGCTATATCCTGCTGCATGACATTGTGGAAGCCAATTTCATTGTTGCCTTGCGCATTCTCGGCAAGCCGGAGAAGCTGCGCCCGGCGTTTATCGTTGTCCCTATCGACCTGAATTCCGACTTTGGGATGAGCATCCTCGCCAACACATCCTGCCTGACGCCCGGTTCACTCTCAGCCCTGCTTGCACCGGACCGCAAGAGCATTCTCATGCACGCCATGGATGTAGAGGATGTGGATGCCTTCATCCATACCGTCAAGACGCGCTACGAAAAGCCTCTCAAGGAGATTTTTGAAGAATGATAGAAGTTGCCATTCATATTGCCTTTGTCCTGGTCTCAGCGGCACTTGCACTCAATGCCTGGCGCCTGCTCAAGGGCCCGAGTGCGCCGGACCGCATCCTGGCGCTGGACACCCTCTATATCAACACGATTGCGCTGCTGGTTTTATTCGGCATCCACATCCAGAACGGCGTTTATTTTGAGGCTGCGCTGCTGATTGCGCTCATGGGGTTTGTCGGCACGGTCGCCATGTGCAAATACCTGTTACGGGGAGACATCATCGAATGAACATCGTGCTCGAAGTCCTGCTGTCGGTGCTGATTGTCACCGGCGCCCTGTTCACTTTCATCGGCTCGCTCGGCCTTGCACGCCTACGGGATTTTTACACGCGCCTGCACGGCCCGACCAAAGGCACTACCCTGGGCGTCGGCTGCCTGCTGATTGCCTCGTCCATTTTCTTCAGCTCTCAGGGTGATGGGCTGAGTCTGCATGAAGTGCTGATTACGTTGTTCCTCTTCATCACCGCGCCGATCAGCGCCCACCTGCTGGCAAAGTCCGCATTGCACCTCAAGGTGGAGTCGCTGGTACCCTTGCCAGACGAGGCCATTGCCCGCAAGAACAGCCAGCACAAGCCTTACCAGACCCTGGACTAGGCTTCACTCAATGCGCCTGCGGCTTGTCAGTCCTGGCGGGATCATCAACGATGGCCTCTGCTTGCAAAGGTTCAGCCGCCGGTACTTCACGTTTGGGCGGCAGCAGGAACAAGGCCGGATTCTGGATAAAGCGCTTGGCCAGTGTCCTGAGCAATAAGCGCCACTGGGCAAAAGTCACCTTGCGTGATTTCATCGCCACATAGAGCGCCAGGCTGAAACTCACGACCAGGTTGGTCGTTCCGATCAGCCATATTCCCAGAACAGCCGTCACCAATACCTGCCAGGAAAACATGAAATCCAGCGCGACGAACGAGTAGCCTGTGAAGGCCGAAGCAAAAGCGATATGCCGGATATCAATCGGCGCGCCGAGCAACACGCCCAGTCCTGACATCCCGCCCAGCATACAGCCAAAGTAAAAGTTGCCCGCCAGGGCACCCAGGTTATTTTCAACATACCGTGCTACCCGGTCCAGGCGGGCGGGACCAATCAACCACTCCAGCCAGCCCAGCGCTCGCAAGCGCTGCGGAATCTTGTTATAAACCGCAAGGTTATCGTGGTATCCGGCAATCAGGCCGGCAAGGAACAGGCATACCCCGGCAATGGCAGCATAAAACACCGCACCGCTATGGAAAGGATCATTGGCATCCAGCAACTGGTGGGCTTTTTCCGGCGTGATGAAATGCGCGCCGGTCATCGTCAGGATCAACCATCCTACCAACATCGCCACGGGGACGGCCATCATCACATTGCCAAGAATCGCGATGGTCTGGCTTCTGAAGGTCTGCGCAACAATCATCACCAGCTTGTCGAGATTCTTGTTCTTGCGGTCGCCGGCATCGATACTGGCCGCAATCGCCGCCGCCGTCATGGCCGGCTGCTTGGTAGCGACCGTGAAGTGCAGGATATGAATCAGGGCAAAACCAAGGCCATAGTTCAGGCTGAACAGAATGGCTTCTGTCAGCGGCGCGTAATGATGCTTGCCTGCAATAATCTTCAGCATGGTCATGAGCGCAATGATCACGCCCGCTCCCATGGCCGAACGCATCAAACGGAAATACTCGCTGCGCGTTTCAGTGATGTAATGCTCGCCAGTACGGCTGGCATTCTCTGTCACGCGCAGCGCCATCAGCTCCACATTCTCGCGAAAATGCTGCCTGACATCGTTCTTGTGTCGCTCTGAAGAAACCAGTGTCTTGAACAACTGCACCATCGCCGCACCCGCATCAGATTCGCTACGCACCAGCTTGATGATGCCCAGCAGGTGCTCCAGGCGGCGAGCTTGCTGGCTCATACGCTGCAACAAAAAAGTGAGGCGCACACTAGTGCCGGTTTGCGAGCTGTTGCGCCGGATCTTGGCGATCACTTCGCGACACTGGTCCAGCATCACCAGAATGTGGCCGACATCGTGCTGCTTCTCCAGCGGCATTGCCAGCAAGGCTTGCAATTCGACACTCTGGGTAATAAACGGCGAGTCGTGATATTCGATCTCGGGGTGGTTGCGGATGAGTTCCGGCTCCAGCCCGGAGGCCGCAAGCCGATACGAGAGCACCTGGGCCGAGTCCAGCAGGCTTTTCTGGCACTCGGCAACTTGTCCGGGAGGCACCTCATGAAATCGCAAGGCATGCACAAGTTGCAGCCAGATTTCGTCCGGAACCGCAGCAATCCAGTTCTCGTCGCCATGCTTGGAGAAAATCTGGACAAACAAATCCTTGAGATAGGCCGGGTTGATCGCATCAGGCAGCAATTTATGGCCAATGCGCCGCCATAACTCGGTAAAAAACCCGCTATTGGGCTGGATTCCAGAATCGACATACAGCGAAATTGGCTTGCGGCCTCCCAGCATGCTCACTATGGCATCACGCAACAATCCCGCCTTATCTGGGTCGCTAGTCAGCACATGGCACAGCGCCTGGATTGCATAAACAGCATGGTCGGTATCCCCCGCCTGGCGCGGACGAATTTGCGCCACCAGGTCAGTAATCAACCGTGCAGCATCGGTATTGTGTTGTGCGTAATCGCGCAGGGCATCTTCCATCATCATCATTTCTATTTCTAGTGTTTACTGAATCCCAGCCAGATCACGACAAATCCAACTTCCTTAAGCATACCGTCTTTCGAAGTGACTACTGCAAGTTCCGGGCACATCTGGCTACAACGCAGCGCCCAGTGTCAGGCGCACGCGCTTTTCGGCGTTGACGCGGCGAAACAAAAGCTCGACTTCTTGTCCCGCGTGCTGATGACTGACAGCCTGCAACTCTTGAGCCGAAGATAGCCTCTCCCCTGCCAAACTCAGCAAGACATCCCCAACCACCAAGCCTGCCTGCGCGGCAGGAGACCCGGTGATCACAGCCAGCACCGTCAACCCCGGTTCAGGATCATCCTCCCTGCGCTGCATCACATGCACACCCAAGAATGGCGGCGCCAGCTTGGCCCAGTAGGTTGCAAAATAACTATAGACCTCTCCCGTGCCGGCTGCGGCCCCTGAATCGCTGGACTGCGCCTTGATGCGCTGGATTTTCATCGCAGCGCCAGGCCCGGCAAGCAATTTTGTGTAAAGCACGACAGCATCTGCCTTGACTTTGGCTGCCTGAGCGACAGCACGGGAAGGCGGCACATCTGTTGCCTCAAAATTCGAGTAACCAAGCATTTCATAGCCATCATTGAGCATGCGCTGGTAATCGTCCGTTTCTGTTACCCCTGTATATATTTTTGGCTCGCCCGCTCCCGGGCTGAGTTTAACGCCATGCAACCGGCGCGCGACATAATGCAGGGCATAGGGGTTATCCTCCGCGGGCAACTCCACTTTCGGCTCTGCCACAACCGGCCTTTCCGGCACGGGTTCCCTGACTACCGGTTTGCTACAGGCTGCCACCATTGCAAGCAACAGCAGTATTAAATATGGGCGCATGTCCCCTCCACTCGTTTTTACTGACGACAATGGTATGATGAAACCAGTTTTTTTTCATTGCCTGCGTACAATAATGCGCCGGCATCACTTTTACTTAAACCCAGAATCTTTACCTTATGGCAACAGACATTCTCCGCATCGGGCTGGTTTCCATCAGCGACCGCGCATTTACCGGTGTATACGAAGACAAGGGCATCCCGTCCTTGCAGGAATGGCTTGACCGCGCACTCACCACTTCCTGGGAAAGCACGCTGCGCGTGATTCCCGATGAACAGCCAGAGATCGAATCCACCCTGTGCGACCTGGTGGATTTTGACGGCTGCAACCTGGTGCTGACAACCGGCGGCACCGGCCCGGCCATACGGGATGTCACGCCTGAAGCCACCCTCGCGGTTGCAGACAAGATAATGCCTGGCTTTGGTGAACAGATGCGCCAGATCAGCCTGAATTTCGTCCCCACCGCCATCCTTTCGCGCCAGGTGGCCGTGATTCGCAAGCGTTGCCTCATTATCAACCTGCCTGGGCAACCCAAGGCTATTGCACAAACCCTGGAAGGCCTGAAGGATGAAACCGGCAAAACTATTGTGCCCGGTATTTTTGCCGCAGTGCCCTACTGCCTGGATCTGATCGAGGCCCCCTATATTGAAACCAATGCAGAGATCGTGCAGGCCTTCCGTCCAAAGTCGGCACCAAAACCGGCCTGAACCATGGCCTCGGAATTTGACCTGATCAAGCGTTACTTCAATCGCCCCCACGAAGCTGCCATCCTGGGTGTAGGCGATGATGCGGCCTTGATAAAAGTATCGGCAGGGATGGAACTTGCCATCTCTGCCGACATGATGATAGCAAACACTCACTTTTACCCAGATACCTCTCCATGGCTAATCGGCTGGAAATCGCTGGCAGTGAATATATCCGATATGGCAGCAATGGGCGCACAGCCACGCTGGGCAACCCTGGCGATTGCCCTGCCAAGGTCAGATGAAAACTGGGTGGCAAAATTTGCGGAAGGCTTCTTTGCCTGCGCCGACCGATTTGGTGTCGCCCTTATCGGCGGCGACACCACGCGCGGCCCGCTGGCCATCAGCGTGCAGATCATGGGTGAAACACCGCCTGGCGCTTCGCTACTACGCAGCAATGCGCAACCCGGGGATAACATCTGGGTATCCGGCCCGCTAGGAGATGCCGCCCTGGCCTTGGCTGCCATCCAGGGACATTATCGGCTCACCCATGACGAACTCGCCGACTGCAGCAAGGCCCTGCACCAACCCCAGCCCAGGGTGCACTTGGGCCTTGCGTTGCGGGGACTCGCACACAGTGCGCTAGATATCTCGGATGGCCTGCTGGCTGATCTCGGGCATATTCTGGAACGTTCCACGGTAGGGGCAGAAATATGGCTCCAGCAAATCCCCACCTCAGAAACTGTAAGCGCCTACTCTCATGAACCTCTAGTCCAAAAGCTCATCCTGACCGGCGGAGATGATTACGAGCTATGTTTTACCGCGTCGGCCAATCACCGGGACCGTATTACACACATCACCCGTGGGCTGGGCTTGAATGCCGCGGTGATTGGCAACATCACCCAGGAACAGCAACTCATCGTCAGAGGCATGGACAACAAGCCTCTTACACTCAAGGAGCATGGTTTTGACCACTTTGCCTGACAAACGCTTTTTACTCAGCCACCCAGCGCATTTTTTCGCGCTCGGCTTTGGTAGCGGCCTGGTACCCAAAGGACCAGGTACCAGTGGCACCCTCGTCGCCATTCCCCTGTTTGGCCTGCTGCTATTGCTGCCGGAATCCATCCATCTTGTCATTCTGGCCCTATTGTTCGTGATCGGCATCCCGCTTTGCGGCATTACAGGGCGCAACCTCGGTGTCGACGATCACGGCGGCATTGTCTGGGACGAGATCGTCGCCTTCATGCTGGTGCTGGAGTTCACGCCCAAGGCTTGGGAATGGTGGCTATATGCCTTTCTGCTATTCCGCCTGTTCGATATCTGGAAACCCTTCCCTATCCGCACGCTGGACCGCAAAGTGCATGGCGGTTTTGGCGTCATGCTGGATGACCTGCTCGCGGCGGTATATGCCATCGCCGCATTGAAAGGATTGCAATGGTGGATGATGCAGAGCTCCTGACACTGGCGCAGCGTTTGGGCGAATCATTGCAAGCCAAAGGCTGGGTGCTGGCGCTGGCCGAATCCTGCACCGGCGGCTGGGCAGCGCAATCCATTACCGCGATAGCAGGCAGTTCAACCTGGTTTGACCGTGGCTTCGTCACTTACAGCAATATTGCCAAGCAACAGATGCTCGGCGTGGGTGCCGAAACGCTGCAGCAATATGGTGCCGTCAGCGAGGAAACCGCGCAGGAAATGGCGCTGGGCGCGCTCGCCTACAGCACGGCAGACATCAGCGCCGCCATTACCGGCATTGCCGGGCCGGACGGCGGCAGCCGGGAAAAACCAGTGGGTACCGTCTGCTTCGGCTGGAGCAGCAAGGATGGCCATATCTTGACGCACCGGGAGGTGTTTTCAGGAGATCGTGAAGCCGTACGCAAACAGTCTGTGAAAACCGCTTTAACGGGCTTGTTAAAACTTACCTTAGGCACTGATTTATGAAATAATTGCAGGCTTTAGCAGGCAACTCGAAAAGGTACTCAACTGATGGATGAAAATAGAAGCAAAGCGCTGGCCGCGGCACTCTCGCAAATCGAGAAACAGTTCGGCAAAGGTTCCATCATGCGCATGGGCGACACCGATGTTGCCGCTGACATCCAGGCAGTCTCTACCGGCTCCCTGGGCCTCGACATTGCCCTGGGCATAGGCGGCCTCCCTCGCGGCCGTATCGTGGAAATCTACGGCCCTGAATCTTCAGGCAAAACCACGCTGACATTATCCGTGATCGCACAAATGCAAAAGATCGGCGGCACCGCGGCCTTTATCGATGCAGAGCACGCGCTGGACCCGCAGTATGCGCAAAAACTGGGCGTTAATGTCTCAGAGCTGCTGATCTCCCAGCCAGATACCGGCGAACAGGCGCTGGAAATCGCCGACATGCTGGTACGTTCGGGCTCTGTCGACATCGTAGTCGTTGACTCTGTGGCAGCGCTGACACCGAAAGCCGAAATCGAAGGCGAGATGGGCGACTCCCATATGGGCCTGCAAGCCCGCCTCATGTCCCAGGCGTTGCGCAAGTTGACTGCCAACATCAAGCGCACCAATACGCTAGTGATCTTCATCAACCAGATCCGCATGAAGATCGGCGTGATGTTCGGCAACCCGGAAACCACCACCGGCGGCAATGCACTCAAGTTCTACGCTTCCGTACGCCTGGATATCCGCCGTACCGGCGCGATCAAGAAAGGCGACGAAGTCACCGGTTCCGAAACCCGCGTCAAGGTCGTCAAGAACAAGGTATCCCCTCCGTTCAAGCAGGCTGAGTTCGACATCCTCTATGGCGAGGGCATCTCCCGCGAGGGCGAGATCATCGAGCTTGGCGTCAACCTCAAGCTGGTGGAAAAAGCCGGCGCCTGGTACAGCTACAACGGCGAGAAAATCGGCCAGGGCAAGGACAATGCCCGCGAATTCCTGCGCGAGCATCCGCAAATCGCCAATGAAATCGACGCCAAGATACGCGCCCAATCAAACCTGGCCAACGCCCGCATCACCACGGCGCCGGATGAAGACGACGAAGAAGACTAAACCTGCCATCAGCCTGCGCGAGCGGGCTTTGGCTTATCTGACACGGCGGGAATATTCTTACCAGGAACTACAGCAGAAACTGCGCGCCTATGCCGGCGAAGATGACGACGTGCCAGCATTGCTGAATGACTTCAAGAATCGCGGCTGGCTATCCGATACAAGGTATACCGAGCAGATCGTGCATGCGCGCAAAGGCCGCTTTGGCAGCTTGCGCATAGCCCATGAGCTCAGGGAACATGGCATAGCGGATGAACTGATCGGCAAGGCCGTGGCTGAAGTGCAAGCCGGAGAACTGGAAACAGCACTTACGGTTTATCGCAAGAAATTCACCAGCCCGCCGCAAAATCGGGAGGAATGGGCAAAACAGGCCAGGTTCCTCCAAGGTCGCGGATTTGGTTTTGAGATTATCCGGCAAGTGCTGCGCCACAACCCAGATGAAGATTAAATTTGAATAGCGCCAAACCCGTTTTGGCAAGCATTTTGATAACAACATTGAGCAAGAAAACAGGTACATGAAGAGCAACCAAATCCGCCAGGCCTTCCTGGATTACTTCGCCTCCAAGGGTCACCAAATTGTCAGTTCCAGCTCCCTGGTTCCGGCTGGCGATCCCACCCTGCTTTTCACCAATGCCGGGATGAACCAGTTCAAGGACGTGTTCCTTGGCTTCGACAAGCGTCCCTATACCCGCGCCACCTCATCGCAAAAGTGTGTGCGTGCCGGCGGCAAGCACAATGACCTGGAAAACGTCGGCTATACCGCTCGCCACCATACCTTTTTCGAGATGCTAGGCAACTTCAGCTTTGGCGATTACTTCAAGCGCGATGCCATCCATTTTGCCTGGGAACTGCTGACCAAAGTTTTCAAGCTGCCCAAGGAAAAGCTCACCGTCACCGTTTATGCCGAAGACGACGAAGCCTACGACATCTGGGCCAAGGAAATCGGCGTACCTGTCGAACGCATCATCCGCATCGGCGACAACAAGGGCGCACGCTATGCCTCAGACAATTTCTGGATGATGGGCGACACCGGCCCCTGTGGCCCTTGCAGCGAGATTTTCTACGACCACGGCGAACACATCTGGGGCGGCCCTCCAGGCAGTGCGGAAGAAGACGGCGACCGCTTCATCGAAATCTGGAACAACGTGTTCATGCAGTTCAACCGCGACGAAGCAGGCGTCATGCATCCGCTGCCAAAGCCAAGCGTGGATACCGGCATGGGCCTGGAGCGTATCGCCGCCGTCCTGCAAGGTGTGCACAGCAACTACGAGATCGATCTGTTCCAGAGCCTGATCAAGGCTGCGGCACGCGTCACTAACAGCCAGTACCTCGACAGCCCTTCGCTCAAGGTGCTGGCAGACCATATCCGCGCCTGTAGTTTCCTGATTGCCGATGGCGTCATCCCCGGCAATGAAGGCCGCGGCTATGTGTTGCGCCGCATCATCCGCCGCGCCATCCGTCACGGTTACAAGCTGGGCGCGCGAGCCGCATTCTTCCATAAGATGGTGGCAGACCTTATTGAGGAGATGGGCGACGCCTATCCCGAACTCAAGACCGGCGAGCAACGCATTACCGACATCCTGCGGCAGGAAGAAGAACGTTTCTTTGAGACCATTGAGCACGGCATGGCTATCCTGGAAACCGAGCTTGCTGAAATGGCCAAGAACGGCAACACGGTTTTCAATGGCGAAACCGCTTTCAAGCTGCATGACACTTTCGGCTTCCCGCTCGACCTTATCGCCGACGTATGCCGCGAGCGGGAAGTAAGCGTCGACTCCGCTGCCTTTGATGCCGCAATGGCTCGCCAGAAAGAACAGGCACGCGCGGCAGGCAAGTTCAAGATGGCAACCAATCTTGAATACGAAGGAGCACCAACGTCCTTCAAAGGCTACGATACGCTGGAATCCCAGGCAAAGGTGCTTGCACTCTACAAGGATGGCGCTGCAGTCGATACGCTGAATGAAGGCGATCTCGGCGTGGTCGTCCTGGACAACACCCCGTTCTATGCGGAATCCGGCGGCCAAGTGGGCGACCAGGGCCTGCTCAAGGGTCCGGACGGCATCTTCCAAGTAGAAGACACCCAAAAAATCCAAGCCAATGTCTTTGGCCACCATGGCGTGCTCAGCACCGGCAAACTCAGCGTGGGCGCTGAAGTCAGCGCACGGGTAGACCTGGCTGCGCGCCATAGAACCATGCGCCACCATTCTGCCACCCACCTCATGCACAAAGCCCTGCGCGAAGTCCTGGGCACCCATGTACAGCAGAAAGGCTCGCTGGTTGACCCGGACAAAACCCGCTTCGACTTCTCGCACAATGCGCCAGTCAGCGCTGAAGAAATCCGCCGCATAGAAACCATCGTCAACGCCGAGGTCCTCGCCAATACGCCCACGCTGGCACGCGTCATGGATATTGAATCCGCACAGAAAACCGGCGCCATGATGCTGTTCGGCGAGAAATACGGCGACGAAGTGCGCGTGATCGATATCGGCAGCAGCCGTGAGCTCTGTGGCGGCACCCATGTCAGCCGCACCGGCGACATTGGCCTGTTCAAGGTCGTGTCCGAATCCGGCGTGGCTGCCGGCGTGCGCCGCATTGAAGCCGCTACCGGCGATGTCGCCCTGCAACACATACAGCAGCAGCAGCATTTTTTAACTGATGCAGCTGCCGCCTTCAAGGCGCCAGCCGTTGAGCTGGCTAGCAAAATCAACCAGACGCTGGAACAGGTAAAGTCGCTTGAAAAGGAATTGGCAAGGCTCAAATCCAAGCTCGCCTCGTCGCAAGGGGATGAACTGGCTGAGCAGGCAGTGGACATCAATGGCGTCAAGGTACTCGCTGCTACGCTCGAAGGCGCCGATGCCAACACCCTGCGCGAAACCATGGACAAACTCAAGGACAAGCTGAAAACCGCCGCTATCGTGCTTGCCAGCGTCAATGCGGGCAAGGTCAGCGTTGCCGCAGGCGTGACGGCAGACACCATCGCCAGGATCAAGGCGGGGGAACTGGTGAATTTTGTCGCAAACCAGGTAGGCGGCAAGGGCGGCGGCAAACCGGATATGGCAATGGCAGGCGGTACCGATGCCAGCCAGCTGCCGGTTGCGCTCGCCAGCGTCGCCGGCTGGGTTAAGGAAAAACTGAATTAAGCCGCCAATAGAGGCACATTCCTCATCCTCTATTCGTGTTCATTGATGCTTCACACTTGATACAGATATAAATATGGCACTCATCGTACAAAAATACGGCGGCACCTCTGTCGCCAATCCGGAACGCATCGGTAACGTGGCACGCCGCGTCGCCAGGCACAAGGCACTGGGCCAGCAGGTCGTGGTAGTAGTTTCCGCCATGTCCGGCGAAACCAACCGCCTAATCGGACTGGCCAGGGAAGTCATGCCCAACCCGAACCCGCGTGAACTGGACGTGCTGGTTTCCACCGGAGAGCAAGTCACCATTGCCCTGCTTTCCATGGCATTACAGGAACTGGGCGTAAAGGCAAAAAGCTATACCGGCGGCCAGGTAAGCATCCTGACAGACAACGCGCACACCAAAGCCCGCATCCTCAAGATTGATGAAAAACGCATGCGGGAGGACCTGGACAATGGCTATGTAGTCGTCGTTGCCGGTTTCCAGGGCGTCGATGAAGAAGGCAACATCACCACGCTCGGCCGTGGCGGTTCAGACACCACCGGCGTCGCGCTGGCAGCTGCCCTGAAGGCTGACGAATGCCAGATATACACCGATGTAGACGGCGTCTATACCACAGACCCGCGCGTCGTGCCGGAAGCACGCCGCCTGAAATCCGTCACTTTCGAGGAAATGCTGGAAATGGCCAGCCTGGGCTCCAAGGTGCTGCAAATCCGCTCGGTCGAGTTTGCAGGGAAATACAAGGTCAAACTGCGCGTGCTTTCCAGCTTCGAGGAAGAAGGCGAAGGCACGCTGATTACTTTTGAGGACGACAACAACATGGAACAACCCATCATCTCCGGTATCGCCTTCAACCGCGACGAAGCCAAAATCACCGTGCTGGGCGCACCAGACCGCCCAGGCATTGCCTATCAGATATTGGGGCCGGTCGCCGATGCCAACATCGATGTCGACATCATCATCCAAAACGTAGGCGCAGACGGCACCACCGACTTCACCTTCACCGTCCACAAGAACGACCTGCAAAAGGCCCTTGAAATCCTGCGCGACAAAGTACAGGGCCATATCGGCGCGCGCGAGATCATCGGTGACGACAAGACCGCCAAGGTTTCAGTCGTTGGCGTCGGCATGCGCTCACACGTCGGCATCGCCAGCCAGATGTTCCGCACCCTGGCGGAAGAAGGGATCAACATCCAGATGATTTCCACCTCCGAGATCAAGATTTCCGTCGTCATCGACGAGAAATATATGGAGCTCGCGGTGCGCGTTCTGCACAAGGCATTCGGGCTAGAAGAAGTTTAAAAGAATAAGCCGGTTCAGCGTTGATTTTTACGGCGTATTCAAGTATTGTTACGCCCTCGTGCGGAGAGCTGGCCGAGTGGTCGAAGGCACTTCCCTGCTAAGGAAGCATACGGGCTTAAACCTGTATCGAGGGTTCGAATCCCTCGCTCTCCGCCACCTTGATAGTGTGCAAAACGAAATGAATTTTTGCTGGCATAAAAATCATCTTCACGTATAATGCACGCCTCACGCGCCCGTAGCTCAGCTGGATAGAGTACTTGGCTACGAACCAAGGGGTCAGGAGTTCGAATCTCTTCGGGCGCACCAAATTTTAGTACTAAGATCAGCCGGTTACGCTATATTTAGCTAACCGGCTTTTCTTTTTCAGAATGCCCTGCACGACTTCACCATTCACTACCCTCAACAACGTTCTAGTTCGGCCATATTGCATTCCAGCACCTGGCCCAAGGCTGTATTTTGTCGCTCACCAATAAATGTCTAAGCAAAGAAAGTCCGCTCCAGCTTGTGAATTTCCCCATGCCCATTCCTGAATGTTTCAAATATGTATTTCACACTGCTGCTACCGACATTTCTTCGATCAGACATGGTCTTACCCTCTGGCATTCACCTTGACTATTGTTAAGACATGCAGAATGAAATTGCATTTTTGGTGTCGAATCATGCATGTGCAATCAACAAAACTAGATCATGGATTTAGTCATAGCGCGACCGGAAGGCTTATATTGCCCCCCCGGGGATTTTTATATCGACCCCTGGCGCCAAGTAGAGCGCGCCGTGATCACGCACGGACATGGCGATCACGCACGCACCGGTCACCAGCACTACCTGTCAGCAGCAGCCGGGGAAGGTATATTACGCAAGCGCCTAGGTGCAGATATTGATCTGCTTTCGCTGGAATATGGCGAAAGCATCAACCATCATGGCGTCAACCTGAGCTTGCATCCCGCCGGCCATGTTCTGGGCTCGGCCCAGGTGCGCTTGGAATACAAAGGCGAAGTGTGGGTGGCTTCAGGCGATTATAAAGTGGAGGCTGACGGCACCTGCGCGCCCTTTGAAAGCGTGCGCTGCCACACTTTTATTACCGAATCCACCTTTGGCCTGCCAATTTACCAGTGGCAGCCGCAGAACGAAATTTTTGCCGACATCAACCAGTGGTGGCAAAGCAATGCCGATAACAATCGCGCCAGCGTGCTGTTTTGCTATGCCTTTGGTAAAGCGCAACGGGTACTGTCGGGGTTAAACCCGCATATTGGCCCGATTCTGGTCCATGGCGCGGTAGAGCCCTTAAACCAAGTTTATCGCGAAGCTGGCGTCAATTTGCCTGCCACGCAATATGTCAGCGGAATGCAGGATAAATCACAGATAGGCAAAAGCCTGGTGCTGGCGCCGCCTTCGGCGCAAGGCACGCCGTGGATGAAACGCTTCGGCGATTACTCAGATGCATTTGCCAGCGGCTGGATGCAGTTACGCGGCACACGTAGGCGCCGGGGCGTAGACCGCGGCTTTATCATGTCCGACCATGCCGATTGGCCCGGCTTGCAGAAGGCTATCCAGGCCACCGGCGCAGAACGCGTGTTTGTCACGCACGGACAAATACACCCCATGGTGCGTTGGTTGTGCGAACAAGGCCTGGATGCACAGGCATTTGTCACCGAGTACGGTGAAGAGGCAGCTGAGGCGGAAGCGAACTTGTCAGCTGAAACTGAAGGCAGCCCCATATGACAATGGCAAAGGCGACCGTTTGAAAGCGTTTGCCGATCTTTATAACAGGCTGGACGCCACTACCAGTAGCAATGCCAAACTGGCCGCATTGCGCGATTATTTTTTTGCAGTCTCTCCTGAAGACGCCGCATGGGCCGTGTATTTCCTGGCGGGTGGGCGGCCGCGCCAATTAGTACCCACAAAATTACTACGTGAACTAACACTCACGGTCGCCATTCTGCCGGAATGGCTCTTTGAAGAAAGCTATCATGCAGTGGGTGATCTGGCAGAAACCATGGCCTTGCTGTTGCCTGAATCCATCCATACTTCAGAAGAAGGGCTGGCCGCGTGGGTGGAAACCAAATTGTTGCCACTACGCGGCCTGGCACCCGAAATTTTAACGCTTCAATTAATACCGTTATTACAGCAACTGGATAAGCGGAGCAAGCTGGTTTGCATCAAGCTCATTACCGGCAGTTTCCGCGTCGGCGTTTCGCGCCTGCTGGTCACGCGCGCCCTGGCTGCCGTGGCAGGCATAGACGCAAAGCGTGTTGCCCAGCGCCTGGTCGGCTATACCGACCTTTCCGCCCGCCCGACTGCAGCGCATTACCTGAAACTGATTGCGCCGGTGAATGAAGAGGGTGACGAGCGTAGCGAAGGCCAGCCCTACCCGTTTTTTCTGGCACATCCCTTACAGCTATCTACCGACCAGTTTGCAGCGGCTATTGGCAGTCCCGAGCAATGGCAGGTGGAATGGAAATGGGATGGCATCCGCGCGCAACTGGTCAAGCGCGACGGCCAGCTATGGGTGTGGTCGCGCGGCGAGGAGTTGGTGACCGACCATTTTCCCGAACTCAATGTGCTGACGGATTGTTTAGCGGATGGCATGGTAATCGACGGCGAACTGGTGGTATGGAATCACGGCGCTGTTAATGCCACCGGGCAAGAAGAGTTAAAACAGGTGCAACCCTATGCCTTGCTGCAACAACGCATAGGCCGCAAAACCTTAAACAGCAAAATCCTGGGAAACCTGCCGGTGGTGATACTGGCTTACGACCTGCTGGAATGGCAGGGTGAAGACTGGCGCGAGCAACCGCAATCCGCCCGGCGCGAACAACTGGAAAAAATTGTTCTCGCCTGCAAGCAGCCGCAACTGCAAATATCGCCCTTGATCACCGGCGAGAGTTGGCAAGACCTGGATCGCCAGCGTGAAGCATCGCGCAGCCTGGGGGTGGAAGGGTTTATGCTCAAACGCAAGGATGCGCGCTACGGCGTCGGCCGCACCAAGGATGTCGGCGTATGGTGGAAATGGAAGATTGATCCCTATACAGCGGATGCGGTGCTTATTTACGCGCAGACCGGCCATGGCCGCCGCGCCAGCCTGTATACCGACTATACCTTCGCGGTGTGGGACAGTCCTGAGGACAACCCTAATCGCAAACTGGTGCCATTTGCCAAGGCTTACTCAGGCTTGACCGATGCCGAAATGCGCGAGGTCGATGCCATTATCCGTAAAACCACAGTCGAAAAATTCGGCCCGGTGCGCAGCGTGACGCCGACCATGGTGTTTGAATTGGGTTTTGAAGGCATAGCTTTAAGCTCACGCCACAAAAGCGGTATCGCCGTGCGCTTCCCCCGCATGCTGCGCTGGCGGCAGGATAAACCGGTGGCCGAAGCCGACACGCTGCAGACTTTGCAGGCATTGTTGCCGCAGGCTTCGCGCCCTGCCAATAAGGATGTGGCTTAGCCATGACCTTGCAAACTGTCCCAAAGTTGCCGTTGTCGCCTGATGCGGCTGAAACGCCAGACCGCAACGACTTCCAGTTAAGCCGCAACTGGTTTTCCGCTCACCAATGGCAGCCTTTTCCGTTCCAGCAGCAGGTATGGCAAGCGGTGGCTAGCGGTCAATCCGGCATGCTGCACGCGACTACCGGCGCCGGCAAAACCTATGCGGTGTGGATGGCGGCGATCGAGCGTTTTGCCTTAAAAAAGCCGACCGCAGCATCCGCGAAAAAATCAGGCATCGCTATTGCTGAAAAACCTGCCAAGCGCAAAGCCGTGACGCAGCCGTTGACGGTGTTGTGGATCACGCCCATGCGCGCCCTGGCTGCAGATACCGAACGCGCATTAATCGCACCGGTCAATGAATTAAACCTGGATTGGAGCATCGCTTTACGTACGGGCGATACCAATAGTGCGGAGCGTTCGCGGCAGTCCAAACGCCTGCCGACCGCGCTGATTACCACACCGGAAAGCCTGACGCTGTTGCTGACGCGGCCGGACGCCGCCGACACCTTTGCCAGCCTGCAGATGGTGGTGGTGGATGAATGGCACGAACTGATAGGCAACAAGCGCGGCGTCCAACTACAGCTGGCCTTGGCGCGGCTACGCCGCTGGCGACCGCAACTGATTACCTGGGGTTTATCGGCTACGCTGGGTAATTTGCAGCATGCCATGGAGGTGTTGATTCCAACTGCATCTAAGCCGGTACTGGTGCAAGGCAAGCTGGAGAAACACCTGTTGATCGACACCCTGTTACCGCCTGGCATTGAACGTTTCCCCTGGGCCGGTCACCTGGGTTTGCGCATGCTGCCGCAGGTGGTTGAGCAGATCGAATCCAGTCCCAATAGCCTCATATTTACCAACACCCGCTCGCAATGCGAGATCTGGTACCAGGCCTTGCTGGAAGCGCGTCCTGACTGGGCGGGTTTGATCGCGCTGCATCACGGCTCATTGGATAGGAATGTACGCGAATGGGTAGAAACCGGCCTGAAAGAAGGCACTCTCAAGGCGGTGGTCTGCACATCCAGCCTGGACCTCGGCGTGGACTTCTTGCCGGTGGAACGCGTATTGCAGATCGGCTCGCCCAAGGGCGTAGCGCGGTTAATGCAACGCGCCGGACGTTCCGGCCATGCGCCTGGCCGCGCTTCGCGCCTGACCGTGGTGCCTACGCATAGCCTGGAGCTGATCGAATCGGTGGCCGCACAAGATGCGATTGCCGCACGCAATGTCGAGCCGCGCGAATCACCGCAAAAACCGTTGGACGTATTGGTGCAGCACCTGGTGACGATTGCGCTTGGCGGCGGATTTATCGCGGACGACTTACTGGCGGAAGTGCGCAGCTGTTATGCCTACCGGCATTTAACCGATGAAGAATGGCACTGGGCCCTGACGTTTGTGCGGCACGGTGGCGAATCCCTGACCGCCTACCCGGATTACCGCCGCGCCATTCCCGATGAACAGGGTGTTTGGCATGTCCCGGATGCACACCTGGCCCGGCGGCACCGCATGAGCATCGGCACCATCGTCAGCGATTCCAGCATGGTGGTTAAATTCTGGAGTAAAGGGGCATCGGGCAAGAGTTTAGGTTCGGTGGAGGAAAACTTTATCGCCAGGCTCAAACCCGGTGACCATTTCCTGTTTGGCGGACGCCTGCTGGAGCTGGTGCGCGTGCATGAAATGACCGCTTTTGTGCGCAAAGCGACCGGCAAAAAAGCCGCAGTGCCGCGCTGGAATGGCGGGCGCCTGCCGCTTTCCACCGAACTTGCCAATGCCATGGTGGCACGCATGGATGCGGCGGCGCACGGCCATTTTGACGGCCCGGAAATGCAAATGATCAAACCTTTACTACAAGTGCAAAGCGACTGGTCTGCGCTGCCAACCAATGCCAACTTGCTGGCCGAATCGTTGCACTCGCGCGAAGGCTGGCATCTGTTCCTTTACCCTTATGCCGGGCGCAGCGTACACCTGGGTTTGGCCAGTTTATTGGCTTGGCGCGCCGGCAAGCACCTGCCGAACACGTTTTCCATCGCCGTCAATGATTACGGCCTGGAACTGCTTTCCGCCACGCCGGTGGATTGGGCAACGATCTTTGAACAGGATGTTTTCAGCACCGAAAACCTGCTGGTCGACGTGATCGGCAGCCTGAATGCGGGCGAGCTGGCGCAAAGGCGTTTTCGCGAAATCGCGCGTATTTCCGGGCTGGTGTTTGCTGGCTTTCCCAGTGCGCATAAAAGCGCTAGGCAAGTGCAGGCTTCATCCAGCCTGTTTTATGACGTATTCCGTAAATACGATCCCAATAATTTATTGCTGACGCAAGCGCAGGAAGAGGTGCTGCAACAAGAACTGGAAATCGCGCGCCTGTCCGCCACATTGCAACATCTGCAAACCAAGCAAATACAATTAATGCACATCAAAAGGCCGACGCCGTTTGCATTTCCTTTGCTGGTCGAACGTTTCCGCGAAAGCAGCAGTTCGGAAAAACTGGCCGACCGCATCGCACGCATGGTGGCCGACCTGGAAAAAGCCGCCGGCGCCGGCGCTTATATACCGCAAGACACCGCAAACGCGCAGGCAAAGTTCAATGTGCAGGAAAAAGTGTATAAAAACCGTGAACGCAAACGTAAAACCGGCTTACCTAGTGATACATCAAATGAAAACACAACCAATGCTAAACGGCGACGTAGCAGGATTATTTCGCCTAAACCGCGCCACGGGTTTTGAGGAAGAACATGATAAAAAGCGGGTTATATAAAGCGTCACTAAAATAATTTCCAATGAGACATGAATACCCTTTAAACATCGGCGCTAACACTTTGCTGTTACTTGCCGACAAAGCCATCTACTGGCCGCAACAAAAGGCACTGTTGATCGCAGATGCGCATTTCGGCAAGGCAGCGGCCTATCGCGCTTCGGGCCAGCCTGTACCGCAGGGGACCACCAGCCATAACCTGCAGCGCCTGAACGTTTTGCTATCCGGATATCCGACCGAACAACTGATTTTCCTGGGCGATTTCCTGCATGCGCCCAAGTCCCATGCACCGGCCACATTGGCAGCTTTACGCCACTGGCGCGCGCAACATACCTCCATGAAATGCATTCTGGTTCGCGGTAATCATGATAAGCATGCGGGCGATCCGCCAGCAGATTTGAATATTGAATCGGTGGATGAGCCTTACCTCATTGGGGATTTCGCCTTGCAACACATTCCCGCACCGCATGCCACCCATCACGTCCTCGCCGGGCATATCCACCCTGTTTTCCGCTTGCTGGGCAAAGGCCGGCAACGCCTAATCTTGCCATGTTTTTATCACCAGGCTGACATGACCTTGCTGCCTTCTTTCGGCGATTTTACTGGCGGCTTTGTGATGGAAAATGAGCACGATACCTTTATTTGCGTAACAGACGGTCAATGCGTCTGGCCGGTAACAGCTTCAGCATGAACGGATCTATCGCTGGAATGTGGGAGGCTCATAGCAAAAAGACATTCGATGTTGTTGCCCCCCAGCGGCCATGCCAGCCCCGGCACTTGATACATCTGCGCGACTTAGTCTTCCCTATAGGCTGGTTGATTGCAAGGAATGCCCCTAACTTATTGATTATTAATAATGCCACTGCTGCCCCAGAAAACCACGAAAAGGGGTCAGGAGTTCGAATCATTTCAGGCGCACCAAATACGACGGCTTCCACAAGGAAGCCGTTCTCATTTTTAGTCATTGACTCATCAGTCCTCATCGCACACTCACATGTATTTTATTGCCGCAATATCCGCGCGATCTTTTCCCAACCACCAGCAATGGCTGTTGGCGTAAAAGCTGCAAACCCCATCACCAAACCACTCGCAGGCTTTTTCGCAATGCCGTAGAAAGACAAAGGACGCGCTTCGATTCCGCTCGCGCTCAATTGACGGGCGACATCGGCATCATCAAGCTCTCCTGGCAAAAACACACAGGCGTCCAGGCCTGTGGTGATTGGGTTGACGTGGAATTCGCCACCCAGCTTTTCACGGCATGCATACTCAAATGCCTGGGCACGCTCTTGATAGATCATTTTCATGCGTCTTAGATGCCGTGCGTAATGGCCGCCTGCCATGAATTCACTCAAGATCATTTGCGGATGAAGGCCCAGGTAGCGGCAAGTCAGGCTCACGGCTGACAGGAACGGATCGGTCAACCAGTCAGGCAACACGACATAGGCGAGCCTGATGCCCGGGTAGAGTAGCTTGCTGAACGTGCCCATGTAGATTACGCGGCCTGAAGAATCCAGGCTTTTGATCGGGGCAAGGGGGATGCCGTCAAAACGGTATTCACTGTCGTAGTCATCTTCCAGAATGGTCGCCTGGTTTTGTTCGGCCCATGCCAATAATGCCAGCCGGCGCTCCAGTGACAAGGTCACCCCCAAGGGAGACTGATGCGCGGCCGTGATGTAGGCCATTTTGGCATGCGGCGCCATCTCAATGGCCCGCTCAACGTTCATCCCCGCCTTATCCACGGCAACAGGAATAACATGGGCCTCATTGCCGGCAAAAATACGGTTGGCTCCCGGATAGCCCGGATCTTCCATCCATACTTGATCGCCCACATCCAGAAGCAATCGCGTGCACAGATCCAGCGCCTGCTGTGCGCTGCCCAGGATCACGACCTGCTCCAGGGTACATTGGATACGTTGTGCGTATTTGAGGTGTTCAGCGATTGATTCGCGCAGCGGCAAATATCCGCCAGGGTCCAGATCCCCCATATTCCTATCCCTGAGCGCATTCGCCCGCTTGGAGGCGATGCGGTTCCAGATATTAAACGGGAAATGCTCAACATCAGGCTGGTTGGGCCTGAACGGAATAGGGTCTGTTTGCCTTGACTCCTGGTAAAACGGGCTCTGCGCCAACATCGCTCCACGCCGCGATAAAGTGCCATGCTTCGGTGATAGCGATGGCCTCGATGCTGGCCTGACGGCAAGGTCATGCGGCAGTGTTTTGCTCACAAATGTGCCCCGGCCAGTGTACGAACACAAATAACCCTCTGCGATGAGTTGCTCATACGCTGTTACCACCGACCCCCTGGAGACCTGATTCTGCAAGGCGAAGTCGCGCGTCGTTGGCAGGCGGACATCAGGCTTGAGCCTGCCACTCAGAATGGCGGCGCGAATCTCGGAATAAATCCAGTCATGTATCGTCAGGTGGTCCGGCTTGGGATGGATCGCAAGTTCTATATGCTCGGCCTGCCTCATGATGTTTCCCGCTCAAATTGGTCTAGCCATTTTTTCACTTATTGGTAATTTTGTTAATCCATTTAATGATGAAAAATAGCCTTACCGTTATTTATTACTCGACAAGGAAATCAGCATGACCAAGCGGTTTGACTATAACTCTGTTGGCTATAAGGCCATGTTAGGCGTAAATCAATATATTCAGGACTGTGGTCTGGACCACGGATTGTTGGAGCTTATCCGGCTCAGGGTATCCCAGATCAATGGCTGCGCATTCTGCATCAATATGCATGTGCCGCTGGCCAAGCAGGGCGGTATCAGTGATGACAAGATTCATCTGGTTGCCGTGTGGAAAGAGGCTGGCAGCGTCTTTTCCGAGCAAGAGCGTGCCGCCATTGCATGGGCAGAGGCAGTGACATGGCTGCGTGATGCCGATGTACCGGATGCGGCATATCAATCTGTCAAGCAGCACTTTACCGACCAGGAGCTTTCCGATCTGACATTCGCCGTGGTTGAAATCAATGCATGGAACCGGCTCATGGTCGCTTCCAGGACGCCTCCGGCAATCAAGCAAGACGCGTCATGATGCGCAACGCTCTTGTCCTGCTGTGCAGCCCCCATGCAAAAGCCAGTTCCGGCTGGCCAGTGGTTGCATCATGCCTGGCACAACTCGAACTTGATAATCCAGGCATCGAGATACGCTACAGAACATTGTCCGCGCCTGGCCTTCCGCTTCCGTCAGCCGCCTATGCCAACGCCATCATGGCCGGGTCACCCATGGATGACCCGGCATTTGACCTGTCGGGAACATTAATCCGGGAGCTTGAAGAAAGCGACATGCTCATCATTGCAACGCCCATGCATAACTTCACAATCCCTGCCTGCCTGAAGATCTGGATGGATTATGTGTTAAGAATTCACAGAACATTCACCCCAACCCCTGCAGGCAAGGTGGGGAAACTGCGCGATATTCCGACGCTGGTCGTCGTTGCCTCCGGTGGGTTCCATCACGGCCCTCGTGCAAACCAGCCCGATTTCCTCAGCCCATACCTAAGTTTCGCGCTGAATACTATCGGCATTCAGTCGATTCAATATGTCTATCTTCAAGGCCTCGCATATGGTCAAGACTCGGTTCAGTATGCCCTGAATCAGACAAACGATGAGACCGTGGCAGCCTATAGCGCCCTGCTTGCTGTAACCGGAAATTGAACATTCGCCATAGGGCTAAACACCGGCCTTATGGTTCACGACGCTTGGTGGCGTTGCTCCAATCCTATCTTCCGTGCTTACTACTTCCCGCATTTAGGCAGACGTAAAACAGCAAGCCTGCGGCAATTTGTCACATTATCGTGCGCATTCGATGTTGCTATAGTGCCTCACTTTCTACCAGCCAACTCCTAGTAATCCGCTTTTCATGCAATTGCGGATGATGAATGCAGCATGGCTAGTTAATCGTTTTAAGCGACAGCATTCTCATGACAAAACAACAATCACACATAATCAAGACTTTGGTCGCTGGTGTTTTTTCCGCGACTATCGGTAGCCCGGTTTCCTACGCGAAGGAAACCAGTCGATCAGCGGACAAGCAGGACGACATCCACCAACTGGAAACCCTGCTCGTCAAGACAAGCTCCATCAAGGACCAAAAAGGCCTGAACATCGACACGCCTTCTGAAGCCGGTTCCAGGCTGGGCCTGACAATCCGGGAAAACCCTGCCTCAGTGGCTGTGGCTGACCGGCAGAAGATGGAGGAAATCGGCGCGCGCAATTTCCAGGATGCCGCCAACAGCCTGCCTGGGGTCAATGCTTCCGCGCCTCCTGGCCATGGTGGTTTTGTTGCTTATCGCGGCTTCACCGGGGCCCAGGTCAATCAATTGTTCAACGGCATCAGCCTGCAATACAACAGTGCCAACCGGCCTGTCGATGCCTGGGTATATGACCATGTAGAGCTGGTGGGCGGCCCATCGTCGTTTTTATATGGCAGCGGCTCCATCGGCGGCAGCCTTAACTATGTCACCAAACTCGCCACGCGCGATGAGGAAATCAGGGAAGCCCACGTCAGCCATGCCAGATACGACACCATGGAAACTGCCGTCGGCATCAACCACGCCTTGAATGAAACCAACTGGGTGCGCCTGGATTTCAGCCGCAACACCAGCAATGGCTATATCGACCGCCAGGAACGGCAGGCCAGTAGCCTGGCAGTGTCATGGCTGGCCGACCTCACCCCGCGCCTGTCGCACACGCTGGCACTGGAACATCATGTTGAGCGCGAGGATAGCCCTTACTGGGGAACGCCTACGCTGCAACCCCAAAGCGGCACACTGAAAATCGACAAGTCCAACCGTTTTAAGAATTACAACGTCAGGGACGGCAGATACGAACAGCGGGTGACATGGGCCCGCTCGATCACCGATTACAAGATCAGCGACCAGACTTCTCTGCGCAATACGTTCTACCATTACCGCGGACAACGTGACTTCCGCAATCTGGAGGTATATGGCTATAACGCCAGCAATACCCTGGTTACCCGCTCGGATGCCTACATGCAGCGCCACAACCAGGAATTGAATGGAAACCGTATTGAATTACGACACAATGGCGAGTTGTTTGACTTGAGAAGTGACTGGTCATTTGGCGCGGACTACAGCGTTAACCAACAGACGGTGTACCCGACCTCCGGCTTAGCCAGAAGCCAAGGGCTTTTCCTTGATGTCGTCACGCCGGGCAACTTCGAGCCTGATTACTTTGCTGATATTCCCGGCATGAACAACGGCCTGCAAAAAGGCCGCAGTACGGAGGTCAAGACACTCGCGGCATTTATTGAAAACCGTCAGTATTTAAGCCGACGCCTGTCCCTAGTGACTGGTCTGCGTTACGACCATATCGACTTCCATCTCGATAACGGAAGCGCAACGCCAAGCACCGTCAACCGTCGCTGGGATACATTGACTGGCCGTGCGGGGATGGTGTTTGACATCACGGACGAAGCCAATATTTATGCGCAATACAGCACCTCGGCAGAACCGCCGGGCGGCACCCTGACCAGTGCCAGCGCCGGCCAGGTGAATAACGACTTCAAGCTATCCACTGGCTACCAGTTTGAAGTGGGAAGCAAGTTCAATTATCTGGATGGCCGTGGCACAGCCACCATTGCGGCATACCATATCGTCCGCAGGGATTTTCCGGTCACCGATCCGCAAAACCGCCTGAATACCATCCTCGCAGGCCAGCAAACCTCCAATGGCATAGAGCTGGCCTCATCCTTGCAGATCACGCCCAGGCTGCGTGCGGAAGGTAATATCGCCTGGATTGACGCCGAGTTTGATGATTTCAATGAAACCGTAGGCACCGCTGTGGCCTCCCGCAAGGGCAAAACCCCGGTCAATGTCCCCGACCAGGTCGCAAACCTGCGGTTCAACTATGACATCACGCCAGACTGGCAGGCAGGGATTGGCGCACGTTACGTATCTTCCGTCTACGCCAACAATGCCAATACCATGTGGATTCCCTCATACACCTTGTTTGATATGCATACGAAATACCGCGTGGGCAAGAATGCAGACTTGACCGCCCGTATCCGCAACCTGACCGATCAAACTTATGCGCGCTTCATCCACCAGAGCAACGCACAGTATTACGTGGGTGAACCACGCAGCCTTGAGGTCGCCTTGCATATCCGTTTCTGATGAAACATCAACTTGCATCATGCATGCATGCGATGGAGAATTTTTGCATCGCCAGCGAATTGACATGGAGAGATAGCCTGTAAGAAAAATCCTACATCAACATCAGCACTGCCCTATAAGCAATCATGCCGTTGATCCCTAAAATCCAGGCTATCTATCCATTCCGTTATCAGGAGCTGCAATGTTTGGTCAGAACATCGAACAATCCATCTACGATACCCAGCAAAGCATTCATATATTGAAAACGCTTAAGGGAGATATTGAAACCTATGCACATGCGTTGACGGTAGAAGATGTGCTGGACCTGATAGAGCAGCAGATCAGGGCCGCCAACCAGAAGCAACGCTCCTTCATGCTTGCCAAAAAGCTGGACTTGCACCTGCCCGATACTGCGAGAGCTGCATTAATCAACACCTAGAGCTACTCATCCCAATAAAAAGCCGGCAAATGCCGGCTTTTTATTGCATCACATATCGCTTACCTGATTGGCAATGATACCAATTCGCCCGCCTTCATGTCGGGGATGAGGATAGAGCGCCCATCCGCCGACAAGGCAATATCGGCAGCAGATTGATGTCCCTCGCTGACCAATTGCGGCGTGGCGCGTGGCTCTGCCAATTGCCAGACCTTGCCGCCTGCCCAGTCACTGATATAAAGCACGCCATCCGTATCCCGCACCAAGCCATCTGCACCACCGAAACCCTGGTTGAGCAAGGTGACTGTGGATTTCTTGCCAGCGTAATTCACCTGAAATAATTTGCCGTTGCCAAAATCTGCCACCAGCAGTTTGCCGGGGCCGTCCAGCAATAATCCATTCGGGCGCTTGATGCCTGCCTTGTCATTGATAAGCTGACTCACCTTGCCTTCCGGCGAGATCTGATAGATCGCGCCATGCTTGCCATTGTCGTCGCCACTGTCCGAAACATAGACATTGCCCAGGCCGTCAATCTCAATGTCATTGAGGAAGACCGGCTTTTCCTGGAAGTCTGACGGTTTTGCAATGACGGCCTTGCTGCCATCAAGGCCGATCTTCACCACATGGTCAACGTCGGCCACGTAGAGCTGATTATTGAAGAGGTCGATGCCCTTAGGATCGTTCAGGCCGTCGGCCAGGGTCTGGCGGCTGCCATCCTTGTTGATCACGGTAATCTTGCCATCGCCGTTTTTGCCAAACTCGCCGATCTCGCTGACAAATACGCGGCCGTCAGGATGCGCAACGACAGATTCGGGCATCTGCAGGCCAGTGACCTTGAGATTGGCGCCCTTGCCGCCGGCAGCCGCAGATGTTTCACCATAGCTGATGCGGTAAATCACGCCGCTGTAATCGTCCGAAACCAACAAGGAACCATCGTTGAGCTGCAGGACATCGGTAGGACGGCCCCAGGCTGCGCCATCGTTGAGCCAGCCATCGATAAAGACTTCGGTGGACTTCACCTTGTGGTTCTCATCAAACACCACGCGCACCAGTTGATAACCTACCGGCGAACTGCGATTCCATGATCCATGCTGCGCGACAATAGCATTGCCCTGATATTCGCTCGGGAACTGCTTGCCGGTATAGAACTTGAAGCCGAGGTTGGCACTATGTGCCTGGAACTCCACCACCGGTGGCGTCAATGCCTGCGGCGGCTTCTTGTTTTGCCAATCCTTGGGGCGCGCATCGCGGCCGATCACATAGGGAAAGCCGAAATGCAGGCCCGCCTGTGGCGCGGCGTTGAGTTCATCTGGCGGTACATCGTCACCCATCATGTCGACGCCGTTATCAGTGAAATGCACCACGCCGGTGCCAGGCTGGAAATCCAGGCCGACCGAGTTTCTCACTCCCTTGGCAAACACTTCCACATTTTTGCCATCTGCATCCAACCGCAAGATAGAAGCCTCGACGCCTTGCGGATCGCACACGTTGCAAGGCGCGCCTACCGTCACATAGAGCTTCTTGTCCGGGCCATAGGCAAGATAGCGCCAGCCGTGGTGCGCCTTATTGGGCAGCTTGTCATAAATCACTTCGCGCATCTGCTTGAATGGCAGGTTAAGGTCAAAGTCCGGTGCCGCATAGCGCGTGATACGGTGCTGCTCGGCGACATAAAGGTTACCGTCAATCATGGCGACGCCGTTGCCAACAGAAAGATCATCCAGGATGGTAATCACCTGGTCTGCCTTGTAATCCTTGTTCTTATCAACCACAGCATAAACCTTGTTGCCGCGCGTGCCGACATAGACTGTGCCGGAAGTCCCCAGCGTCATTTGCCGCGCACCCGGCACTTCTGCATACACCTCCACCTTGAATCCTTCCGGAACCTTGAGCCGGCTGAGATTGGCTTCTACATCGGCTGCATCTGCATGCGCAAGCCCCATCCAGCCAAGCCCTATCATTATGCTCATCACATTTTTTGCTGTTTTCATCATGGTGTTGGTTCCTTATTAAAATAATCTAAACAGTATGCCAAAAGCATTGATTTCAATATATAGAAATATATCGACTACACAATTCCATATTCAGGAACAACGAGTGCCTTATTTTTTCCAAATGCAATCAATCAGTAGCCTATGCTGTACCTGTCATATCATAGATATCATCACTCACTTTTGGCATTCAGGCAGTCTAGGAAAATTCCTACACTAGGATAAGAGAAATCAGGCTTATGCACCTTCATCAATTCTTAATACGATTGCCCTAGAATAATTTCAATTAGATTGAGGACGACATCATGTGCAGAGGCATCAAATTAACTGACCATAGCGGTATTGAAAAACGCATCGAGTTTCCCCATCCCCATGCAGCCCTACCGATCAAGAGTGCTGAAGGCAAGACCAAGTGGCTGCGCTGGGGCAACAACCTGGAAGAAAAGGAAGGCGGGTTCTTTATTGGCGGCTGGGCGCGTCAGGCATCCTTGGAACAAGGCAAGTGGGACAAGCTCAAGCCTGAACCTGTAGACTTGCTCGCAGATGAGTTTTTAAGCCGTGATCTCGAGCGCAAGGCCCATTGGATCGATATTCCAGCAGGCCATGCCATCAAGGGAATTATTGCCACACACCACGATGAGCGCAGGGTTTATGTCATCACTACCGAACCTCCAGAGGAGTATGCCTGGATGAATGACCGCTGGCCCTTGATTGCTCCGGCGGCCAATTAATTAGCTCCTGGAATATTAAAAAGCCCTGCATAGCAGGGCTTTTTAATATCTCTAGTGCACTTAACGCTTGCCAGGCAAATTGCAATATTGTGCAATTTCATCTGGAGAGTCGCTGAATCTCGATGCTTCACTCTCCTCCACCTCTACAACAAAATTCACAAGTTCACCGTAATTTCCCTCTTCATCCTTAGTGCTATATTGCCCACAGACAAACGTTTTCCCACCATGCTGGATTTCCTCCAAGTTCTCCAACTTCGCGGTTTCGGGGTTGGGAATCTCTTTCAAGGCAACTGATTTTGCAGTATCAATTGCCTTGCCATCCAACATGCGTACCTGTGTAAATACGACCCATGCCAGAACCACTACTACTACGGCAATAAACAATTTCGACTTGGCTATATTCATATTTTTTTCCTTTTATGCTGAAAGTAGTAATAGCGTGCAACAGATGAGGCAGGAGCTTGCCGTGGAATCCAGCAATGACGGACCGCAAACAACCATTACATTTTGACGGTGCTTTGATTGAAGCCACTCGCCTTGTAATGGCAAGCGCCCTTATCAATAAGAATAGGTTTCTGATAACGCTCAAACCCCTTGGATTTGGCAGCTTGCAGCGATTTGGCTTCAGCACGCTCCATGCCTGGCTGACCCTTGATTCTCAGCATGCCCATCTTACTCATCTGAATGGGAAGGGCCTGCTGCGATTCGCTAGAACACAATTCTGCTGCCCAGACGGCGCTCCCTGTCGTATTGCTTAGCAAGATAGCTAATACAATTATTATCATGCGGGATTTTTTGTTCATCCTCGTCTCTCCTTAACAGTCATTGCCGTGACACTGTTTGATTGGGGTATTCCGGGCAAATGATTCGTTTCCCAAACGCAACTTAACTTGCCGGACGTTGCCATAGGTAATATGTCTCCATCATAGCTAACGCGGCAGTCACTCCCCATAGGACAGCCAAGACACTTTTTGTCAGAAAAAACTGACACACCTATCAGCCATACGAAATAGCAGGCAATGAAAAAGCCTCATGCGTAAGCATGAGGCTTTTCCGTTTTCACATTGTCAGCTACTTAGAAAAGCAGCCAGATCAGCACCAGGACCGTAATGGGTACACCGAGCAACCAGGCAATGATATAAGGCATTTCTCTCTCCTATTAATATGGGTTCTTGACTGCGGAATTTGCAAGGTTTCGCGCAGTACCTGAGCCGGCTACGACTGCTGCAACCAGGCTCAACAAGAAGCCCAATGTCGCCCACAGCGAGAAATGCGCTGCAGCTTCGGCAGCTTGGTCAGCTGCCTGCTTGGCTTTTTCCTTGCCTGCGGCATAAGCATCCTCAAGCTTGCGGATCTCTTCATCTGCCTGCTCTCTGGAAACGCCGGCTGCGTCTGCCAAGGTAGCCACTACACGCTCACGGTCAATTGCCCGGCTCGCATCATCGGTATTGGTCAGATAGCGGGTCAATGCGTTCCAGTATGCGCCACCATGGCCTTGTCCGCGACGGCCCTGGCCCTGCTGGCCTTCCTCCTGCACTTGTTGATCGACGCTGGCCCGTGCGTTGCGGAAAAACTCATCAATGCTTTGCTTGAGCTCGCCGCCGATATCCGGACCATCGTTAGTCGCAAGCAACGCGCCACCTGCAACGGCACCGCTGCCGGCCAGGCCGATTGCGCTGGCTGTGGTCTTGAACGCGCCGCCAGCCAAGTTGGTGAATACTAAAGCACCGGCAATGGTTGCAAGCGCCCAAATGACAATACCTAGCAAGGCGCCACGGCAACGGGTGATTTCAGCGGAGGCATATACCGCCACTATAGTGCCGGCGGTCAAGGATAATATCCATGAAACAATCCACCATAAAGACGCTCCGATGCCGAATGCTTTGGCCGATGGAGTAGCCCCAGCTTCGGTAGGCTCTACAAAACTGAACCCGACCCCTGTACCCAGCAGGCTCAATATCAGTTGAATGGCGATTGCCACTGCAAGCCCGGCCAAGATAGCCCGCCATGAGATCGGCAACACAAGCCAATCTCCCTCCCTACCTCTTACTTCATTATGCACAGTTGCCATTTCCGCCTCCTAATATTTAGTGTTAGTGGTTTTGCTAAGCCTGAAATAGACTTGCATGCAGATTAGGAGAAAGCAGAACAGTATCGGCATAGGCAAAGTGCTGGAATCGATGTAAGAACGCTCCTACGAACAAAAGCAGAACCAAAAAACGCTCAGCTTTTCCTACAGGAATCTACTGTGTAGTCCTACATTACCAATTCCACATCGAGGGTAGCATATTTCTTCTATTCATTGCCCTTAGCGCGCCATGAAAAAAATTGCATTAATCGGCCAAGACAGCCTGGTCAATTACTCGCTCAGCCACCTGATTTCTCAACACAAAGCATTGCAGATCAAGCATGTCTTTGCAGGGATTGATGAGGGAGTGGTGAGAAAATTGCTAGCGAGACGCCAGTACCACCTGGTGATTATCAGCGTGTCGCCGTGTAAGACAGACGGGCTGGAGCTGCTGTCGAATTTGCGCAGCATTGCGCCACGCATACCAGTGCTGTTGCTCAGCAATAACGAGGATGAGGATTTTCTGCTCAATTTTATTCGTTGCGGTTGTAGAGGCTATCTGGACAAGCATGCGAGCGCGGAAGATTTGCTTGATGCAATTGAGGAAGTTTGCGCGGGACGGCATTACCTGCCAGACAGGCTCAAGGCACAGCACGCGCCACTCCCGCATGAACAGCTATCCAGGCGTGAATTCCAGGTATTCCTGAAATTTATCCAACGGAAACCAATTTCCACTGTCGCCCGCGAGCTTAACGTGACCACAAGCGCTGTCAGCGTTTTCCGTAGCAGGGTACTGAAAAAACTCAACTTTAAAAGCAATGCAGATTTTATTTTTTATGCGTTGCAACACCACTTGCTGACGTTGCCTGGCAACCAGCCACAACATTTCCCAGGATAATGGATGACTCAAGGCAACCAGGGAAATCCCCGGTTGCCGGCCAGCCTACTCCATCCAGAGGAACTGGTCGCTATCGGTTTTCATGAAGAACCGGCCGTTCTTGTCTATCTTGAGTACGCGGATGCGATACTCATGTAATACCGGCTCGGCATACACCAGGCGCTCACCTTCCTTACGCATATAAAGCAGGCTGTTGGCCGCCATGCCTGCGACAAAAAAGCCTTCTTCCCAATATTCGTTCTTGCCAGTCTTGGGATATTTGGCAATCGCCCCCACACCCGGCGATGGAGTGAACACAAATGCCGGCTTCTCAAAGTTTTCGTGCGAGTTGTACTTGTTGCCGTAATAGTTGCCCATCCCCTCGCGCTCATACAAGGTGCCATAGCTCACCACAGGCCAGCCATAATTCCTGCCTTGCTTGATGAGGTTGATTTCATCGCCGCCCTTGGGGCCATGCTCGGTTTCCCACAGCTCATTGCTTTCACGGTCAAAATACAAGCCGCCGGAAGGAGAACGCAATCCTGAGGCGTATATCTCGGCACTGAAATCCCTCAGGTTAATCTTGATCATCTTGCCCAGTGCGGTAGATGGGTCCTGCACGCCATCCGGCTTGGAGAAATCACCAACACTCAGGAACATGGTGTCGTCATCGGCCCCCAGCACCAGCTTTCCTCCGACCTGGTGACCAAGGAAAGGCTCCTTGATCGCAGGATAGGTCAGAAAGACATCCCGTCGGAAAGCCAGCTCGGCGTTATCCTGGTCAAGTTCAAAAGCCGACACCGCCAGCCTTGCGCCATTGGCTTCATGATCCCAGGTGGTATAGGCCACATACAGGGTATTGCCAACCAGCAATGAATCCTTGACGCCCGCAAGCTCCTTGCAATAAACCAGCCCGTCGTAATCCTCGCCCTTGCTTTCCTCGCGCTGCTCTAGCCCTGGTTTGGTCAGGGGGTCAGCATGCTTGGTGATCTCGATCTCGCTGGATTCATTAATGCGGGTGAAATAGACTTCCCCACACTTGGTGATGAACAAGAATTGCTTATTGCCCAGCATCTCGAATGGACCGGTCGGATATTGATCGCTGAACGGCAACTCGCGCACTTCAAGATCTTCCGTGCCAAAAATCGAGGAAATCTTGGCTTGCCGCGGTTCAGGAACAATCTCATCCACATCAACATTGGCGAAATAGCCTTCGCCGAATGGCCACCATTGCATATGGTATTGATTGGCGCCGGCAAAAAATAAAATGATACCGGCAAAAATAATCAGTAATGCCAGAGAAAACTTCTTATACCTTTTAAAAATACTCATGTACGCTGCCTTATTGATATTGATTTATATAGGAATTTTCTGCAGCAGAACTCCCTCTAAAATGACAAGCGCATCAATAAAAAGTTGCTGATACCTCAAGTTGCACTGTCATATTCATCTAAGCTGGCAACATGCCAGCGGTTGCGACCTGCCAATTTTGCCTCATACATAGCCTGGTCAGCCAGCCTAAGTAAAGCATCTTCACTCATCTGCCCACCTGGACTCAAGGCAATGCCGATACTCGCGGAAATATGCAAACCACCTTCAACCGGGCGGGAAAGCTCAACCACCAACTTCTCCGCAATCCGTACCGCATCTTCGGTGCCATGGGTATCTTCCAGCACCACGACAAACTCGTCGCCTCCCAAGCGGGCAGTCACATCGCTGACACGCGTCACTTTACGTAACCGTGCCGCCACCACTTGCAATACCAGGTCGCCGGCCGCATGGCCATAAGAGTCATTGACCTCCTTGAACCCGTCCAGGTCGATCAGCAGTACGGCAACCAGGCTATTGTCGCGCCCGGCACGCGCGAGCGCGCGCTTGAGGCTGTCATTCATGAGCGTGCGGTTGGCCAGCCCCGTCAAGGCATCATGCAGCGCCATGTACCGCAGTTCGCGCTCCTTGTGCCGCAACTGGGTGTTGACCGCTTCAATCTCCTTGGTGCGCAATGCTACCCGCTCCTCCAGCTCCTGCTCCGTCTTGATCAATGCATCCACCAGCTCCTGCTTGGCATTCAGGGTATCGCGCTGCGCCTGTTCCTTTTCCTTGCGCATGATCGTAATGCGATCCGCCAGGGCAAAAGACAGCATCAACATTTCAATGGCCGAACCGATCTGCATGGAATAGATGGTGAAAGCATTGGTGGGCACCCAGCCAAGATTGCGCAACCCGAGAATCACGACACCGGCCAACACCGCGCTCCATGCAAGCAGAAAGTAGAATGCTCCCGGGTTCTTGTGCAAGTAGGAGCTGACAGCCACTGAGGTGACAAATAGCGAAAACACAATCCCAGCCACGGACACCAGCAGCGCCGAAGCTTGATACGGGATGAACAATGGAGATACAAAAATAAAGAGAAACAGCCCGGCAAAAGCCAGCATGAAGCGGTCAAGGCGCGGGAAGTTAATCCGCGTATTGAGGAAAATACGGCTAAAAAATACCCCGAAGAAACCCGTCGCCGCCATGCCGCAAGGCAAGGCGACATTTCCCCAGACGGGCCAGGAGGGCCATAAAAATTGGTTACCCACGCCGTTCAACGATGCCTGTGCAACCACCATGCTGCCAACAAAGGCGACATAAAACAGGAATACTGTCTCGCGCGTGGAAATATAGATCAGGAAATTATAGAAAAACAGTGCCAGCAAGGCACCATAATAAAGACTGAGCAATGAGTAAGCATACTGGTCATGCTCATGCATCGCTTCAACCTGCCAAAGATTGATCGGCACGGTCAGCGTTCCCTGCGAACGCACCTTGATATAAATGGGGTAATCCCCGGCAGGCAGCTGTAGCGGGAACACCAGGTTGCGATGCGGGTAAGGGCGTTGATTGAATGGATATAAATCGCCGGAGAATTGCCGCTGGTACTGCCCATCATCGCCCGGACTATAGACCTCGACATGATCCAGTGAAGAAAATGCAATCTCCAGCAGTCGATCTTCCCTATGCTGTGCCACAGAAACCGGCAGGGCAAGCCAATAAGTCGAGCTTGAATACCCCAGGTTGACATTGCCCCTGTCATTAAGCGCAGGTTTCCATGGACCGCGGCTATCCGGCTGTAACGGCGGCAAATCTGCCAGGGCAAGCTGATGCGCCGGGTCTTCAAGATACTGCAGGAAAGGGGCAGCATGAACCACTGCATGACTGGCATCCAGGCGCAATGCTGTTGGTTGCGCCCATGCTTCGACATGGCAGCTTAAAAGCAGAACCAGAACGATTAGCTTGAGCAAACCCCCTCCCTTTTTTAGCATGATGATTCTATACCATCACGACGACAATACCTCCTGGTAACGGGAAACAAACTCCATGACTTTGTCTGCCGGCAGGGGTTTACTGAAATAATAGCCTTGAGCACTATCGCACCCCTGGGCATGAAGATATTCCAATTGCGCTTCGGTTTCCACGCCCTCCGCGACCAGGCCCAAACCCAGAATACGCGCCAGCGCGATAGTAGCGGCACAAATCGCCGCATCATTCGGGTCAGTTTCAATATCCTTGACAAAGGACCGGTCTATCTTCAGGCGGGTCAACGGCAACAGCTTGAGATAACTCAGGGAGGAATACCCTGTGCCAAAGTCATCAATCGCCAACGCCACGCCTTTATTCTTGAGTTTTTTCATGCGGGGGATGGTTTGTTCAGGGTCATCCATCGCCACGCTTTCCGTGATTTCAAGCTCAAGCATCCCCGGCTTGATATTATGCGCCGAAATCAATTCATCAATCAGGCGGAACAAATGCCGTGATTTTAATTGACGTGCAGAAATATTCACAGAAATACAAATATCCTCCAGCCCTTGATCACGCCATTGGGTCATTTGCCGGCAGGCCTCCTGCAACACCCACTCTCCTAGGGGAATCACCAGGTTGCACTCTTCGGCAACCTTAATGAATTTGTCCGGATACACCATGCCCCATTCCGGATGATTCCAACGCACAAGGGCCTCCATGCCGATGATACGCCCACTCGCGAGCTCCACCTGTGGCTGGTAATGCAGCTCGAACTCCTGACGCAACAATGCCTGCCTCAAGTGGTTTTCCATATACAGGCGCTCGTTGATTTCCTCGCGCATCTTTTCGGTAAAGAACTTGTAGTTATTCTTGCCGTGCGACTTGGCTTCATACATGGCAGTGTCTACATTCTTCAACAAGCTATGGGCATCATCACCATCCCGCGGAGAAATACCAACCCCAATGCTTGAGGATGAATGCAGCTCATATCCTTCAATCAGATAGGGCTGGGCCAATCGCTGCAACACCTGCTCTGCCAGGCGGCCAGCCGACTGCGATGCCTGTGCATTATCCAGCACAATGACGAACTCATCCCCGCCCAGCCGCGCGACAATGCCTTCCTGGGCGACACAGGAGACCAGGCGCCTGGCCACCTCCACCAGCAACTGGTCGCCCACATGGTGTCCCAGCGTATCGTTGATAATCTTGAAATTATCAAGATCCAGAATCATCACCCCCAGTTGCAACCCTCTGGAAAGCGTTTCGTCCAGCCTGCTGTACAAGCTCATCCGGTTGGGCAGCCCGGTCAAGGTATCCGTGCGCGCCAAGTCATGAATGCGCGCCTCATTGGCCTTGCGTTCGCTGATATCGCTAAAGGTATTGATATAGCAATCAGCCCGGCCATCCTGGCCGCTGACCGTGGTGATTGTCAGGGCCACAGGGAACACATGCCCTTGCTTGTGCCGCATCATGGTTTCGCCTTGCCAGACGCCTTTCTTGTTGACGGAAAAATAGGCCTGCTGCCTGCTCTCCGGCACCACATGCTCGGCAGCCAGAAAACTGACCGGCATCCCCAATAACTCCTGCGGCGAATAGCCGGTCAATGCCGTCACAGCGGGGTTTATGCCGATCACTTCATCATTCGGGCTTGCAATCAACATCCCTTCGCTGGAGGACGTGAACACACTGCTTGCAAGGCGTGTCTCCGCATCGCGTCGACGCAATTGCTGGATCGTCCGCAACCAGACATAGGCAAGCACTGCCAACGTCAGGGCCAATAGCGCGCCAATCCAGAAAATCCAGTTAGCAGGCTGGGCAAGGTATCCCCAACCCTTGGTAGGCACGCTAGCCAGTTGCCAATAGGAATGTCCATCAAGGCTGATATCAAGCAAGACCGGGTTGCGGCTGAACAAGGCACTATCCCCGGCAATCATTTCTGCTTTGCCATGATGATCCAGGCGCCGCAAGGCGTAACTCATGACAGGGCCATGTACTTGCAAGCCCGTAGCCTGCAACAGAGACTCAATATCCAGCGTGACAGCCGCAGCACCCCAATAATATTCTTTACCGGCATTATCAAATGCGAAAATCGGCAAACGATGCACCATCCCGCGCCCGCCCTGCACCAGGTCAATCGGCCCGATCAGCTCTGGGTGGCGAGACTCTTCCAATGAAATTTCCTGATCGAAGGGCTGGTCCTGGTAGCGCAAGCCAATCAATTTTTCATTCCCCGCCAACGGATACACATAGCGCACCACATTGCCTGGTGCTATCGCAATCGTCTTGAGATGGCGGCCGTAATGTACCAGGGTTGCCACTACCCGGTTGAAACTCTGGGCATTGAATTGTGGATTGGCCGCGACATAGGTCGACAAGCCCAATCCAAGATGTATCGAGCTGTTCAACTCGCCTTCGATGCGTGCACGCACACCTGCCGCGAGCGTCGTCACATAATGCTGCTCTTCCTGCGCATTGGCTTCATGATCGATGGCTTGGATATAAAACGCCACGCCAAGCAAGGAAACGCCAATCAATAGCGCAATGACCAAGGGGGAGTGCAGTTGCCAGCCCCTTTGCGCAATACTGAATTGACCACCCTTGTCAGAGAACATGGAATTTCTTAGATAATTTACTGGAGATGACAGCTAAAAATGGCTTGTCTTGCCGCATTGCTTAACCGACAAGACAGTTGGGAATCAAATAGCCTTGATTAATTAACGGCTTTATCTTGGAAATATTGAAAACTTTTTGATGAGCTCAATCCATGCCTACACTAAAACATTATCAGCCATAGATAGATCACCATGTTTGCCCGCCCTGCTATGCCAGCAATTGATAATCAACTGCTGGCATACAAAGCGGTTACGCGATGATATTGATTGGTCGAACTATTACTGCCAGACATAGCCGAGGTTGAAAATCAGCGCGCTATCCGTGCTCTTGCGCCCGTCTGCCGGCTCACCTGCCCAATCCAGGTTGTACTGGATAGAAGCATTGAAGTTGTTGATGATAGGGAAGCGCAAGCCGGTTTTGGTAAAGGCCAGCGCATTGCTCGCATTGTCCAGGCCCAGCAATACTTCGTGCTCATGGAAAAACTGGGTACCGCCACCGAAAAGGCGACGGTCATATTTCACCGCCCAGCGTGCGCCTGGATAGCTTTCATTCTCGGCATCATAATAATTAACCGTGACATAGTTCAAACCGCCTTCGATAAAGAGGTTATGGTCTGGCTGCTCATACACCTGATAACCACTACCAAGACCTGTTGTCGTACGCAGCTTGATATCACGAAAGCGATCGTTCTCCAGCGTGTTATTGGCATATACATACCACTTGTTGCTGATAAAGCGATCCAGCTTGATGGATGAGCGATTATTGAACTGGGTATTTTCCCCATTGTTGGTGGCACGGTTCACCACGGCTGCCACAGTCAGACGATGATTGAGCGTACGTGCAATCGATTCGCCATCCAGACGGATGGTAGTGGTATCAGTGTTCCCCTGCGTCACTGAGCCACCGAGATTGACACGACCGCTCCAATTGACGCCTACCCCGGAAAGCTCTGGTGTCGGGTTGATGTAAAGCAAATCAGACAGGGGAATTTCTTTCTCCTGATACTGCTTCTCTTCATCACTATCGTCATCCTCGAGCTTTGCCAGCTTGACCGTCGCCTTGCCGCTATCGTAGCTTTCCAATGGCGTCTTGAGATTGGTACGGTCGGTCAATGTGACCGCAAGCGCCTCATCTGTCTTGATGGTTTCAATCTGAGACCAGGTCACCTGGATATCGCCGGCATAAGAGGTGTTGAACACAACCTTGTCATTAAATTTTCTCACCACCTTGCCGGTAATCACATCCCCATTCTTCAGGCGTATCTCATCGGCACCCGCAGATAAGGACAACATGCCAAAACCTGTCGCCAATAAACTGGCAACGGTTAGATTTTTAAACACAGTGCGATACAAGATTTATCCTTTCCGGCCATATTCCCAAAGGAATCTGGCCTGCAGTTCAGCACATTTCTATTAATAAAGTTCAGATACGGAGATAAGCCACACATTCAAAAATCGTGCCCAGTTTACTGCAACACGCCTTTAGCAAATGTTCAATTTCCCGGCTCGCAGGATTTTCCCTGATAATTTCCCCGAATAGACTCGCCCATCAGACAGCCTGATAGGGAGGATGAAATACATTAATACGGTTTTGCCTTCATACGTATAAAGACCTGATGCCCGTAATCGTGATTATTTTATTATTCAACCCTGGCCCAGGGCAAACCAATAGAAGTTAAGAGCAAAGCGCCTTAAAAGAGTTCAAAGGTACATCCTCCCTACGAGCACAATCATGAGTTGTGCGAGAATAGCCGGCAAAACAACACGTGTTATTTAGGATAATCCGCATGAAAAATCTTATCTCCCTGATGTTTGCCACACTCATGTTCCATGGCGCCACTGCTTTTGCAGTATGCAAGGACTATGGCAACTTCAAGCCGGAAAGTGGTAATCCGGTAGTCGGCGGTGTGGTATTTGCCGACTATAAGCAGGACAAGATAGATGCGTATTTTTATGGCGAAATGTGTTGGACTGCCTCCGAGATCGCCGAAGAAGGCAACCGCCGTATTTTCTACAAACTGATTTCCAGTCACGATGCCAACGGCCGCATTGCGGGTTATGTACCGCTTGCGGAATCCGCCTCCACCATGTTCACCTGTCCGCAGGGCACTGTGCAGGCTGCCGCAGACGGCTATTTTGACCATATCGATGGGGCAAAGCCAGGCTTTCATACCTTGGTATGCAAAACTGCCAATACATTGCCATCACCTTGACATCCGCAACCGGCATCATGCTCAATCCTGATACAAACTCAGGCATGAATACCTGCATAAAGATATAATAATCAACTTTTTTAAAGATGAAACGCCGTGCCAAGCCTGGTTACCCACTAGGCGACGGCAATAGAAGAATGAGCCCATACCAGAAAATTGCGACTGACGATGTTCGCATCAAGGAAATCAAGGAGCTGAGATTACCGTCAGAGCTGCTTGAGGAGCTGCCGGCAAGTACCGCCACGACCGATAATATTGTGGTCACCCGCAGCGCCATTCACAAAATCCTGCACAGTGCCGACGACAGGCTGCTGGTCATCATCGGCCCCTGCTCCATTCACGATTACGATGCCGGGCTGGAATATGCCCGCCGCCTGGTTGAACTGCGCGCGCGCTTCGAGCACGAACTGCTGCTTGTGATGCGGGTGTATTTCGAGAAACCGCGTACCACCGTGGGCTGGAAGGGCCTGATCAACGACCCATACTTGGATGGCAGCTACCGCATCAACGAGGGCCTGGAACTGGCCCGCCGCTTCCTGCTGGATGTCAATGATCTCGGCATGCCTGCCGGCACCGAGTTCCTTGACGTGATCACACCGCAGTACACGGCCGACCTCGTCAGTTGGGGAGCCATCGGCGCACGCACGACGGAATCGCAGATTCACCGCGAGCTTGCCTCCGGCCTCTCCTGCCCAGTCGGGTTCAAGAATGGCACCGACGGCAATATCCGTATTGCCGTGGATGCCATCAAGGCGGCAGCCAGCCCTCACCATTTTTTGTCAGTCACCAAGGAAGGCCGCTCAGCGATCATCTCCACCAGCGGCAATGAAGATTGCCATGTGATCCTGCGTGGCGGCAAAACGCCTAATTACGATGCCGCCAGCGTGGAAGATGCCACGCGCGAACTTGCCAATGCCGGATTGGCCGCCAAGGTCATGATCGACTGTTCCCATGCCAACAGCCTCAAGCAATTCAAGCGCCAGATTGATGTGGTAGCGGACGTGACCAGCCAGATCGCCAGTGGCGACGACCGCATTGTCGGGGTCATGATAGAGTCACATTTGCATGAAGGCAGGCAGGACTTGATTCCGGGATGTCAACTGGAATACGGCAAATCCATCACCGATGGCTGCCTGGGTTGGGAAGACTCCATTACATTGCTCGATACCCTGGCCGAAAGTGTGCGCCTGCGGCGCAAGCACCAAGAGGAAGCCGAGTAGCAATCCCTTAGAGCCTGTTCATGATCTTAAGCATGCACGCCACCGCATCATGGCGGCCAATGCAGTCTGGCGACCTGCCGGCGATCATGCAGATTGCCGCGCAGGTGCATCCAGGCTATCCCGAAGATCCAGATGTCTTCGCTGAGCGTCAACAGATATACCCGCAAGGTTGCTGGGTGCGCCAGCGGGGAAACCGTCTTGGCGGTTACCTGATCAGCCACCCCTGGCTGCTGGGCAAACCTCCCGCACTCAACAGCATGCTGTGTACATTGCCCGGCAACCCCAGCACTTATTATCTCCATGATATTGCCCTGCTGCCAGAAGCACGCGGTTCCAACGCAGCCAGCCAAATACTCTCGCAACTATGCACGCAAGCTGAATGCGCAGGCTTGAACACCCTCTCGCTGATCGCCGTCAACCACTCATCCGCTTTCTGGCAACGGCAGCAATTCCAGCATGCCAACCATCTCGTCAGCGCTGAAAAACTGCAAAGCTACGACAGGGCCGCATGTTACATGGTGCGCCCACTGGCACCCATCAGGAATCCCACATAAAAAAGCCCGGCATTGCCGGGCAAAGAGAAACGAAACAGGGAATCAGCGTAGCTTATGCCGCCGACACCTGACGGCGCCTCCATACTACAAGGCCTGCCAGCCCCACCAGCAACATGGCCCAGGTATCTGCTTCAGGCACTGCCGCAGCAATGCGCGAGTCAAACGCCTCGTCATACTGTGCCTGGGTAATGCCAGCCGACTTGAACAGCACATGGAATGGATCAGAATCAATATATTTCTGCTCGCCGTTTTCGGTGGCTGGCGACCATAGCTGCAAGGTCAGAAGATAAGCACCCGCCGGAGCTGAATCAGAAAGTTTCCAGTCCAGGTGAGAATGGAAGGTGCCATTTCTGTTTGCAGCATCAACCGCAGCTGTCTGCGGCCCGCTGATGCCATCAGCACCATAGACGGTGCCTCCTGCGTAGTAGTTGTATTCTGCCGCATAGGCCGCATTGCCTGGATTCAACATGTAATTGATCCAGACATTTGCCGGGATTGCGCCATAGAGGGTTACTGTCGCGCTACTCGCAGCATCGCCCCAGGCGCCGGTATTGGGGTCCCAGTATGAAAGTGCCCCAACGGCCCTGAAATGTACCTCCTCGCCATACAGGAATGCATTGGAGAAAGATTGAAAGCCGGGATCATCAGTCATGCGCGGTCCGCCTTCCAGGTCGTCAAAATATCCAGGGAATATCTTGTAGCCGGTTTGGGTGTCTACCGGCAATTTTCCAGCCAGGTCGTAATCGCCATAAAAATCGATTTCCAGCTTGCTGCCGGCAACGGCACCGTTGCTGGTGCCAACCTGCACATCGTAATGCACGGCCTGGGCAAACGTGGCATAGCCCAGCATGGCAAATGCCAATATAGAAGACCTTATCATTTTTTGCTCCTCAATCGTAACTCAAAGAAAAACACCCCTGAGGGTGCTTTTCTTGCAGACTTAAGCCTGTTGACGACGGCGCAATTGCCATCCCATCAGACCCAGACCAGCCAGGAACATGGCATAGGTGCTTGGCTCAGGAACAGCAGCAATCAGATTGTCTTCCAAACCATGAACAGCAGTGTGGAAAGCAGCGTCGCTCAGGCCGCTATTGAAGACCAGATAGAATGGATCGGAACTGAGATAACCGTTGTCGGAAATTACCAGGCTGCCGGTGGCATCAAACTCAAGAGAAACCAGTTGCAGGGTGATAAAGTAAGCGCCATCTGTTGGCAAGCCAGAAGCAGCATTAATCGCCCAATCCAGATGAGAATGGATGTTACCGGCAGATCCGGCCTGGCCGATTGCACCAAAAGTATCGCCGCTAATGCCATCTACGCCCCAAGCGGTGCTCTCGCCCGCAGCGCCAGCAAGGCTGATGGTTTCACCATTATTCACGACATTGGTCCAAACATCGCCTGTCCATGACCATAATGAACCAACAGCCTGGTAGCCGACGATGTCGCCTGATGCGAAAGTGTTGGCATGGCTATCAAAGCCCGGGTCTCTTGTACCATAAGGACCAGCGGCGAAATCACGGAAATCCGCTTCGAAAATGGCATAGCCCGTTCCTTCTTGGCTATGTCCTGCACCATGAACCTCAAATTTTCCATCATGCAATTCAACTTCAATATCACCATCATGCAGATGATCCTCTGCAAATACTGCCCCGCTGAATAAGCTGGCGCTTACAAACATTGTCGCAATCAAATGACGCATGGTATTACTCCCTTTATAAACAAGAAGATATAAATTCCTGTTCAGATCCACTATCTGAACACCTACGGATCATAATACAACAATGTTGCGTGTTGCAACATTGTTGTATTATGAAATAGTGTTGCATTACAATATCCCCTTGTTCAAGGAATTGAATTCCTCAATATTATTGGCCTGGATGTGAGCTCAACTATCAAACCAACCCAATTCAGTCACAACCTGTGGCGGCTGGCTCTCGCATTTTCAGGGGTCTGTTCATCTGCATTCGCAGCAGAAAACTCATCTGCGGAAGGTGCTCCTATCGTATTGGATGCCATAGAGGTACAGGCCACGCCAGAAGAACTGACCAACTCGCTTGACCCTTCCAGCACGCTGTCGGGCAAAGACCTGATGCTCAAGAGCGCCGCAACACTGGGCGCCACGCTGCAGGATGAGCTGGGGGTGGCCAATGCCACATTCGGCCCCAATGTCGGCCTGCCGCTGATCCGCGGCCAGCATGGCCCGCGCACCCGCGTCATGGTCAATGGCGTAGGCACGCACGATGCCTCCGCCATGAGCCCGGACCATGGCACCACTGTCGAATCCCTGTTGGCAAAGGAAATCAAGGTGTTGCGCGGCCCAGCCACCATCCGCAATGGCGGTGGCGCCATTGGCGGCGCGGTGGAAATCACTGATGGCCGCATTCCTGAACGTTTGCCGACCAAGACCAAGGTCACTACGCAGTTACGTTTTAATACCAACCATGATGAGCGCATCATGGCGACGGAACTGCTCACCAAGGCTGGCCAGGTGGCGTTTCATGCCGATGTGCATGGACGGGAAAGCAACAATATTCACGTGCCGGGCATGGCGATTGACCAGGATACGATTACCCAGTTGTTTGGCGGGGAGCTACCGACCAACACGCGTGGATATGTCGACAATACCAATGCCCGCAGCAAAGGCGGCAGTGTCGGCGCCAGTGTATTTGGCGAGATGGGCTATATCGGCATTTCGCTCAGCCACTATGCCAACAACTATGGTATCCCCATGGGGCCATCACATAGCCACGGCGGCGGCCCGGTCGAGCAAGCAGAACGTGTGCGCATCGACATGCAGCAAGACCGCATTGACCTCAAGGGAGAATTGTTTTTGCCATCGGAATGGCTGGAAAGCATCGCGTTGCGCATCGGCAAATCCCGCTACCATCACGATGAACTCAGCAATGGCGTGCAGCAGACACGTTTCAGCAATGATGTCATTGAACACCGGCTGGAATTCAACCATAGGCTATTCCCCAACCTATCAGGCACCTTGGGCTTTCATGGCATCAACCGCGATTTTTCCGCCTTGGGTATGGAGGCATTTGTGCCGGAATCGAAGATAAACTCCAAAGGCATCTACCTGATTGAAACCCTAGACTTCAATCCCTGGCAACTGGAATTTGGTTTCCGCCACGAGAAAAATAGAACCGATGCTGGCGCCCAGACTGTCTGGATCACGCCGCGGGACATTCCTATGCCTGTTTCCTACGTTATTCCGGCAGAAAAAAAGGATTTCAGTCCTGAAAGCTATTCGCTGGCACTAAAACGCGCTTATAAGACCGGCAGCATCACCATAAACCGCTGGATTGCCAGACGTGCGCCGGATATTCAGGAACTTGCCGCATATGGCCCCCACCTTGCGACCAGGACATATGATATCGGCGCAAGAAACCTTGATATAGAAACGCTGAATGGCTGGGATATCCGCCTACAACAAAAGCTCGGCAAGCTGGATGCCAACCTTAACTTGTTCAAATATTCTGCCAAAAATTATATCTACCAACAGAATGCAGGCGTCATCAAAATGAATTCCATTATTTTGAGACCACAAGCCATTGGTACTTGCGGGCTGCAAGATCAATGTCTAATCACAATGCAATATCGCCAGCAGGATGCCAGCTTCCATGGCTATGAAGCTGAAATTGGTTTGCCCCTGCAAATCCCCGGCATGCGCAAGTTCCGCGCCAGTGTGTTTGCCGACCAGGTGAGGGGCATGTTGGATGACAACACCCATGTCCCGCGCCTGGCCCCTGCACGCCATGGATTGCTGATACAAGCCGGCATAGGCAAATGGGACGGCGACATCCGCTTCACCCATATGCGTGCGCAAAATCGCACCGGCACCATGCCAGTGGGAGACGAAATGTTGCCGGAACCCGGCACCGACAGCTACAACAAGGTGGATATCGCGTTGCGCCGCAGCATTGAAGTATCCAACTGGCTCACCGGCGATTTCTTCATCAGCATGCGCAACATCACCAATGCAGACATCCGCAACAGCACCTCATTCCTGCGCTATTACACGCCGGAACTAGGCCGCAATATTGAAGTTGGCTTGCGGCTGGATATCTAACCGATTCAATGCATACCGCCAGCATGCTTGCTGCCAAGCGCGGCTGACAAAACTCAGCGAAGCGCTCCTGGCTAGGCGCCCGGCCGCAGGCAGTACAAGGAGTACGGCAAGGCAGGGCAACAACGCCAGGAGAGTTTTGTCAGCCGCGCTTGGGCTCGCGCATCAAAAGTAGGGCCAGGCCTGCACCAATGCCTGCCATCGTTGCACCGAGCAGGAAAGCGAGCTGGTAACCTGACAATAATGCAGCAGGCAATGCCTGGCCCTGCGCAAGCAATTGCTGGCTCACCAGGGCAGCCAGGCTGGCCAGCACGGCGAGGCCCACGGCGCCTCCCATCATGAATGCCGTATTCACCACGCCGGATGCCAGGCCGGAATCCTCAGGCGCCACGTCGTTCATCGCCGCAAGCAGCAAGGGATTGAATGCAATACCGCCACCCAGCCCGAGCAACACCATGGAAGGAAAAATATCCACCCAGAAATGGCCATCCAGCGGCGCCCGCGCAAACCATCCCAGGCCCAATGCAGCAAGCGCAAGCCCCAGTGCCAGTGAAGCACGAATCCCTATACGCATCACCAGCCAGGCGGAAATTCCCAGCGAAAACAGCGCCATCACGATATTGGCAGGCAAAAATGCAAACCCCACATGCAGCGCGTCATACTTCAGCACAAACTGCATATACAGCGCTGCCATGAAAAACCAGGCAAACAGCGCTGCCGCCCATAACACAGCCACCACATTGGCTACCGCCACATTGCGCTGCCGGAACAAACTTAGCGGCATCAAAGGCACCGCCACCCGTAATTGCAGGACAATAAACAGTACAAACAGCAAACCCGCTACGGCAAACAAGCCCAAAGTCTGTACGGAAAACCAGCCAGCCTCGTTGCCGTTCACAATCGCATACACCGCCAATATCATGGAAGCCGTAATGCTTACCGCGCCGCCGACATCAAGCTTCTGCGGACGCACCTCCGCACCGTGCGCAGGCAATAGCTTGAGACACAAGACATACACCACGACGCCAATCGGCAGGTTCACCAGGAAAATCCAGTGCCAGCTCAAGGTGCTGGTCAGCACACCGCCCAACAACACGCCCAGGCTGCCGCCACCCGCACAGACAAAGCCGTACACCCCCATGGCCTTGGCACGCTCGCCCTGCTCGGTGAACAAGTTCATGATCAATGACAGCGCCACCGCCGACACTACCGCACCACCCAGGCCTTGCAATGCACGCGCCCACACCAGCTGCTGCTGGGTCACCGCCATGCCGCAGACCAGCGATGCGACGGTGAATGATGCAATCCCTACCAGAAACAAGCGCCGCTGCCCGAAAAAATCCCCGAGCCTGCCGCCCAGCAGCAGGAAACCGCCGAAGGTGAGCATATAGGCGTTCACCACCCATACCAACGATGTCTCGCTGAAATCAAGATCGGCCCGGATAGAAGGCAGGGCCACGTTCACAATCGTGGTATCGAGCACGATCATGAGCACGCCGAAACATAAAACAATCAACGCCAGCCAGCGGCTGCGCGACTCTTGAGAGTCAACTTGCATGTAGGGATTCCCGGGAGGTAAAGATAAATGCCCGCTCAACCGCAGGCTGAACAAAGCGGGCTGATGGTACCGTAAAAATGCAATGCACGCAGTAGCGCCTGCCATCGCTTGCATATTGCCAGGCAATCAGGCGGCATTGGAATTGCTCCCTTGAAATTGAAAACACCCCTGATGCCGAAACATCCAGGGGTGAGGATTGTGTGTCAATTGCTCCCAGCCGTTAACCGATAAAGTGCTTTACCTTGAGATTCTTGGGCAATGCCACATAAACCAGTTTCTTGCCATCGGGATGCTGCGTGTCCAGCGCCGCGGCATCGACATGGCTGAAATTGAAATGGCGGCTGAAATGGGGATGGTTGTCTTCCGCCTGCGCGAACGACACCCAGCCCGAAGCTAATGCGACTGCCATAACGAAAACTGCCTTTTTCATGATGATCTCCAAAAATTGATATTGTTAAATAACAAAATTCACGAACAAAAACCGCTTATCTCCACCCGCCTCCAAGGGCCTTGTACAGATTGACCACAGCAGCAACCTGCTTCTGCTTCGTTTCTATCAAATCCATTTTTGCCTCAAGCGCATCCCGTTGCGTCAGCAACACTTCCATGTAGTCCGCGCGGGCGGATTTGAACAGTTGATTGGAAACGTCGATGGAATGGTTCAGCGCCTCAACCTGGTTGCTTTTAAGCTGGTAGTTCTTCTCAAGGTTGTCGATGCCGGATAGCTGGTTCGCCACTTCGCCGTAGGCGCCAATGATGGTTTTTTCATACTCATAGGCGGCCTCGACCTGCGCGGCATTGGCATTCTTATAGTCCGCAATAATGGCGTTGCGGTTAATCAAGGGCGCCATAAAATCCCCGCCCAATGAAAGCGCCAGAGATTCGGGCGTCCTCAGCAAATAACGCGGGTTGAATGCCTGGAACCCCACACCGGCCTTGATGGAAAACGAGGGATAGAAACTGGCCTTTGCCACTTCGATATTCAAGTCGGCAGCGGCAAGTTCAAGCTGGGCCTTCCTGATGTCGGGACGGTTTTCCAGGAGTTCGGAAGGAATGCCGGCCTCTATTATTTTCGGCCTTATGTCCATGAAACCGCCAGATGCCCTTTGAATCGGTTGCGGCGTGCGGCCCAGGAGCAAGTTGATGCGGTTCTCGGTTTCGACAATCTGCTGCTTGAGGACATAGCGCTGGCTCTGGTTCTTGTTGACCTCGGCCTCGAAGCGGCTGACGGCAAGCGAGGTCGCCCTGGCATATTGCTGCAGTTCTTTCACCACCTCGAATGCATGCTGCTGTATCTGGATATTGCTATCCAGCGTCTCCAGCTCATTGTCCAGCGCGACAAGCTCATAGTAAGCATTGGCGACCTCCGCCACCAGGTTGGTCACGAGGAAATTCCTGCCTTCTACCGAGGCCATATATTCCATGGTGGCTACCTTGGTCGCATTCCTCAACTTCTTCCAGACATCCAGCTCCCAGGAGGAATAGAGGCCGAACTGGTAATTGCCGAGATATTTGGGAAACGATTTCCCCTCCTTGATTTCCAGGCTTTCCTCGACCGCGCCGTTGCGCGTGTAGCGGCCGACCTTCTCCACATCGGCGGCACCGCCCACGCCAACGAAGGGCAGGTATTCCCCCTTCCTCGCCAGGATTTCGTTCTCGGCCATGCTGATGCGCTGCATGAGCATATTGACCTCCTGGTTGTTGGCGATCGCGGTATCGATCAATCCCGGCAAGTAAGGATCGTCGAAGAATTCCTTCCAGTTGACGCTCGCAACACTCGATTGCTTGTGCACCGCGTTGGCATAGTTTTCAGGAAGGCTGACCTCGGGTTTCCTGGTGGCCACTGTCGGGATCGAGCACGCCTGCACCGTCATCGCCATGCACGCAACGGCCACCATCTGCATTGATTTATTCTTGATCATCATCATTCTTACTGTAGTGATAGATTTCAGTTAAAGGCTCGAACTGCTCGTTCCTGATCAGCGCCTTGCCCTCGGACATCTTGGCAAAGATGTAATACAGGCCTGGGATCAGGATGACGCCAAAAATGGTGCCGAACAGCATGCCGCCCAACGCCGATGTACCGATGGTTCTGTTGCCGACCGCGCCCGCGCCTGTTGCAAGCACCAGGGGAATCAGGCCGGCAATAAAGGCGAACGAGGTCATGAGGATAGGACGGAAACGCACCTTGGCGCTCTCGATGGCAGCATCCTTGATCGACATGCCCTGTTCGTGCTTCTGCACGGCGTACTCGACGATCAACACTGCATTCTTGCCGAGCAGGCCGACCAGCATGACCAGCCCGACCTGGGCATAAATATCGTTAGCCAGCCCCAGCATTTTCAGCAGGAAGAAAGAACCGAATACACCCGCAGGCAGCGACAGCACGACAACGAAAGGCAGGATGAAACTCTCATACTGCGCCGCCAGCACCATGTACACGAACGCCAGCACCACGATGAAAATCACCACGGCCTCATTGCCCCGGCTGGCCTCATCGAACGACAGGCCTTCCCAGCCAACGTCGTAGCCGCGGGGCAATGTGGCACGCGCAACTTCCTGCACCACCTTGATGGCATCGTCGGTGGTATATCCCTCGGCCGGCATCGCCCTGATCGCTGCGGAGTTGTAGAGGTTGTAGCGGGTGATCTCGTTCGGCCCCTGCATCTTCTTCATCTTCATGAAAGCCGAGTAAGGCACCATTTCACCCTCCTCGTTTTTCACGTAGTAACTCAGGATATCGCTGGGATACCTGCGGAACTCGGGATCGGCCTGGGTATAGACCTTGAAAAAGTTGTTGAAACGGATGAAGCCCTGCTCGTAGGTACTTCCGATCAGGATGTCCAGGTTGTCCATGGCCTTGGCGATGGATACCTTCTTCTGCATTGCCAGCTTGTTGTCTATCTGCAATTCGTATTGCGGATAATTGGCGGCATAGAAAGTAAACAGTCCGGTCAGCTCCTTGCGCTTGCCTAGGGCGGCCATGAAGTCCTGGTTGATCTTGTCGAACTCGTGGTAATCGGTATTGTCAGTCTTGTCCAGCAAGCGCAATGCCAGGCCGGACGCAGCGCCGTATCCCGGCACGGCCGGCGGCTCGAAGAACTCGATGACGGCGCCGAACTCCCGGGTTTTCTCCTCCAGCTCCTCGATGATTTCATGCACCGAGCGCTTGCGTTGCGACCAATCCTTGAGGTTGATGATACAAGTACCCGCATTGGATCCGCGCCCCTCGGTCAGCACCTCGTAGCCCGCAAGGGAAGATACGGACTGGATGCCCTCGATCTTGGATGCAATGCCCTGCAACTCGCGCGCCACCTTGTTCGTCATTTCCAACGTGGAGCCGGGCGGCGTCTGGATGATCGCATACACCATGCCCTGATCCTCCCCGGGAATGAAGCCCGCAGGCAGGGATTTATTGACGACAAAGGTGCCGAATGCAAAAGCGCCCAACAGGAGCAGCGTGATCACCCTCCTGGTCACCACCACATTGAGCAAATCGGTGTAGCGCCCGGTGACCTTCTCGAACAGGCGGTTGAACGCATTAAGCGCCATGCTGACCGGGGTTCTTCTTTTCGGCTCGCCATGGTTGTTCTTCAGCAACATCGCGCACAGCACGGGCGTCAGCGACAATGCCACGATGCCTGAAATGACGATCGACGAAGCCATGGTGATGGAAAACTGCCGGTAGAACACGCCGACCGGCCCGGTCATGAACGCAACGGGGATGAACACCGCCGTCATCACCAGCGTGATCGCGACGATGGCGCCGCCGATCTCGCCGAGCACCTTTTGCGTGGCGCGGTATGGCGTCAAGTGCTCCGCCTCCATCTTGGCATGCACGGCTTCCACCACCACGATGGCGTTATCCACCACGATCCCGATCGCCAGCACCAGGGCAAACAGCGTGATGAGGTTGATGGAGATGCCGAACATCTGCATGCAGGCGAACGTGCCGATCAGCGACACCGGCACCGCCAGGATCGGGATCAGCGTCGAGCGCCAGTCGCCGAGAAAGATGAATACCACCAGCGCCACCAGCACGAAAGCCTCGATCAAGGTATGGATCACCTTCTCAATCGACGCGTCGAGGAACCTGGAAACATCGTAGTTGATTTCATATTCCATGCCTCCGGGAAACGAGCCCTTCAACTCCTCCATGCGCTCCTTGACCTTCTCGATCACGTCGCTGGCATTGCTGCCGTAGTTCTGCTTGAGCACGATCGCCGCGGAGGGATAGCCGTCCTTGTTCGAGTAGATGTCGTAAAACTCGCTGCTCAGCTCGACCTTGGCGATATCCTTGAGCTTGAGCACCTCGCCTTCGGCATCCGCGCGGATGATGATGTCTTCGTACTGCTCCGGCTTGTTGTACCTGCCCTGGTAGATCAGCACGTATTCCTTGGATTGCGCCGAGATGCCCGAGCTTTGCCCTAGGCGACCGGGACGGCCGATGATGCTCTGGTTGTTGATCGCCTCCATCACCTCGTCGGTCGAGACCTTGTAGGCGCGCATGCGGTCCGGGTTGAGCCAGATGCGCATGGCATATTGCCGACTGCCCAGAATCTTGGCCTGCGCAATACCGTTGACGCGCTGGATCTCGGGGATCACGTTGACATTGGCATAGTTGAACAGAAACTTCTCGTCGGCGTTCTTATCCTTGCTGTACAAGTTGATGTACATGAGCATGCTGGGCTGCACGCGCTCGACCACCACCCCTTCCATCTGCACCAGTTCCGGCAGGCGGCTCATGACCTGGTCCAGGCGCGTCTTGACGTTGATCATGGCCTGGTTCGGGTCGGTACCCAGCTCGAAGATCACCTGGATGGTAGCCTCGCCGGCGCTGGTCGCATCGGACATGATGTACTTCATGCCCGGCACGCCGTTGATCGCCCGCTCAATCGTGATCAGCGACGACTGCACCAGCACATCTGCGCTGGCGCCGGGATAGGCCAGGGAGACAATCACGCGCGGCGGCGCGATATCGGGAAACTGCGAAGTTGGCAGGGTCTTGATGGACAAGAACCCGAGAAACACGATAAGCAGCGACAGCACGATCGCCATCACCGGCCTTTTGATAAAGATATTCAGCATATGGTTACCTGTCCCGGCTATTCAGCGTGAAGATTCAAGTCTGAAACGATTTTTTCAGGCGACTGGTAGCTCACCTCTATCTGCTGGCCGTTGCTGACCCGCCGCAAGCCCTCGAGGAGTATCTTTTCACCGTCCTGCAAACCATCCTTGACGATATACAAATGCGGAAGCTCGGCATCGATATGCACTAGCCGCTGCTCGAGCTTGTTATCCTTGTTCACGACGTACACATAGACCTTGTCGAGAATCTCGAACGTCGCCTTTTGCGGGATGAGCATGGCATTGGGATAGGGAATCTCCATCAGGATATTGCCGGTCTGGCCATGCCTGAGGAGCTTGTTAGGATTGGGAAAGGTGGCCCGGAACTCGATATTGCCGGTCTTGTTGTCAAAATCCGCCTCAACCGTCTCGACATAGCCGTCCTGGTCAAACACCTTGCCGTTGGCCATTTTCAGCCTGACCTTGACCGGAGACTGGCCGCTCTTGCTTTCAACATAGTCCAGGTATTCGGCTTCCGGCACATTGAAATACACCCACATCTTGCTGACATCCGACAATGTCGTCAGCAGGTCTCCCTCGTCGACCAGGCTGCCGTTCCTCACATTAAGGTGGTCCATGATCCCGGGAAACGGCGCCTTGATATTAGTGAAGCTCAAATGCGTTTCCGCAAGGTTCACCTCGGCATTGGCCTTGTCCAGCTTCGCTTTTGCCACTGCCAACTCATTCGGGGAGACGATATTCTTCTCCGTCAACGCCTTGGTATTCTGATACTCGATTAGCACCATGTCGGCCTCGGCTTTCGATTTCAGCAACTCTGCCTGGTAGATATTCGGCATGATCTTGAACATGGGCTGCCCCTCGGAGACTTTCTGCCCTTCGTCCACATAGATATTTTGCAAATAGCCCCGCTCAAGGGCCCTTATCTCGATATGCCGGATGGCATGTATCTGGGAAACGTACTCCCTGGTAATGGAAGTATCCCTGCGCAGGGGACTGGTCACTTCAAGCTTGAGAGCCTCTTCATGCTTGGACTCTTCCTGCTGGTGGCAACCACTTAACAGCACTACTAAAACACTGACGACGACAGAAAATTTATTGGCCATGGGATTAATACTTCTCAAGTAAAGGAAAATCTTTTTACTTTCCAGGCATCCAGCATGAATCCGGAAGCCAGCCTCAAGGACTGGAGAGCGAGACCATTAGGGACGACAGGAAAGGCGACTTCGCCTTGAGCTTCTGCCAATCGTTGCGAGTATTTTTGGAAATGCGATCTCTAGCCAGGTTGCCGCGTCGAATTCAAGAGCGCACGACCCACCATTGGCTAAAGGTAAATAGCCAACCGATGTTATGAATAACGAGGAACTAGAGAAAGCGGATATCCAATATCGCAACCACAAGTAACCAAGCGGAAACCGCTTGAATACTGTTGAAAAGCAGCGTGCTTAAAGCGATATGGATTAAAGCGAAGGTGGAGAACGCGGACGGACGTGAGAAAAGAAGGTAGGGCGGGACCTGACCTCATTGCGGACAGGCGCCAATATTGCCGGCACCGGCATAAACAGCATGAATAACGCGCTGAACAACAGCGCGTCTAAAGGAATATCGGCTTGCCAGGGCGGCTCTGCGCCGCCAGAAGAACTCTCTACCTTCGCGATGCGGATAGGGTCCGAACCGTCATAGTATGAAGGACTATCAGAGAACTGCGATGAGAATGCAAATCCAAGTACGGCAAGCAAAACTGTCAGAAACAACAGCTTAGCCTGCAAAGTGACCAATCTTGAATTAGATGCCATAACCAGATGAAATTAAATAAGTTTCAATAAATCTTTGCTATAAAAAATCTATGCCCAACTCGCTTTTTCATACTAGCATGGATGGATTCATGCCCACAATGATGAGTTAGATATGAAGTCAGGCAAAAGTTTCACCGCATATCATAAAAATTTATGAGTCCAGTAATCTTTATTCTAAATGGGCAGAAAATGATAGGTATGGCGATATACGATAAGTCTTTGAGATCGGGCAAATATAAGGTACTCAGGCAAGTTACCCAAAATCACCCCAACAAATAAAAACGCGGCACCTAAATTGCTCTAGGAACCGCGTGGGTATTTGGTGGGCTGTGCGGGGCTCGAACCTGCGACAAACGGATTAAAAGTCCGCTGCTCTACCAACTGAGCTAACAGCCCGGAGATGAATGCTCATCTCGGAAAGCGCGCAATTATGAAGAAAACTGCGCCTGGCGTCAATTGCAGACTGTTAATTTCTTTACTCGGCAATGACTCTGCCCGTAAACATCCATTGATCAACTGCATGAATTGATTAAGTTTCAAACCTCACCGCATGCCAGGAAAACGCCCCTGCATGGCGCGCATCATCTTGCTCATGCCGCCCTTGGAAAACATTTTCATCATTTTCTGCACTTCCTCGAACTGGTTGAGCAAGCGGTTGACTTCCTGCACCTGCACGCCCGAGCCGGCAGCGATGCGGCGCTTGCGGGTAGCCTTGATGATTTCCGGCTTGCGGCGCTCCAGCGGTGTCATGGCGTTGATGATGCCTTCTATGCGACGCAGGGCCTTGTCGCCCGCTTCGTTATTCACCTGGCCGGCCATACCGGCAAGCTGGGCCGGCATTTTATCCATGAGTGCCCCCATGCCGCCCATTTTGCGCATTTGCAGCATCTGCGCCTTGAAGTCGTCAAGGTCGAAGTTTTTACCAGATTTGACCTTGTCTGCCAGTTTCTTGGCTTCATCCAGGTCAACGTTCTTTTGCGCCTGCTCGATCAGTGAGAGCACATCTCCCATGCCCAGCACTCGCGATGCCATGCGTTCCGGGTGGAACAATTCGATGCCATCGACCTTTTCACTGACGCCGATGAACTTGATCGGCTTGCCGGTGACATGACGCACTGACAACGCTGCACCGCCACGTGCATCGCCGTCCAGCTTGGTCAGTACAACGCCGGTAAGCGGCAGGGTTTCGCCAAAGGCGCGCGCGGTGTTGACAGCGTCCTGGCCCTGCATGGCATCGACAACGAACAGGGTTTCTATCGGGTTGAGCAAGCCGTGCAACTGCTGGATTTCCGCCATCATGGCTTCATCAATGCCCAGCCGGCCTGCGGTATCGAAGATCAATACGTCATAGAAGTGGCGCTTGGCGAAATCGAGCGCCTGCGCGGCAATATCGACCGGCTTTTGCGTGGCATTGGAGTCAAAACAGTCCACGTCCAGGCTCTTGGCCAGGGTTTTCAACTGCTCGATCGCGGCAGGACGGTAGACGTCGGCACTGGCAAGCAGGATTTTTTTCTTTTCAGCCTTAAGCAAACGTGCAAGCTTGGCAGAAGTCGTGGTTTTACCCGAACCCTGCAAACCCGCCATCAACACGACCGCCGGGGGATTGGTGGCAAGGTTGAGGCCGGTGTTCTGCTCGCCCATGAGGCGCGTGAGTTCTTCATGCACTACCTGGATCACGGCCTGGCCCGGGGTCAGGCTTTGCAGCACCTCGCGGCCCTGGGCACGCTCCTTGACCTGGTTGATGAACTCCTTGACCACAGGCAAGGCCACATCCGCCTCAAGAAGCGCCATCCGCACTTCGCGCATGGCGTCAGCGATGTTTTCTTCCGTGAGGCGCGCGTGGCCGCGCAGGGTTTTGACGACTTGTTGTAATCTACTACTGAGGTTTTCAAACATGATGAATAGCCGATTAAGCCGCCATGGATATAACGCATGAGTCAGGCGGCTGCATGTTATAGTGTTGTGAATATATGAATTCTAACCCAAGTCATCCCGTATGATTGCGTTTCTGCCTTTTATTACCGCATTGATTTACTTGTTGGTCGCCACCAATTACTGGCGCAGCACCAAGACGCACGGCTCAACCACACAGCCAAGTGCATACTGGCAATCCGGCCTCATCGCTGTCGGGCTAATCCTGCATGGCCTGTCGCTCTATTGCACGCTGTTTTCCCAGGGGCTCAATCTCAGCTTCCCCAATGCGCTTTCAGCCATTTTATGGCTCACGGTGCTGATTTACTGGATCACCAACCTCAGGCACCATTTGCACAGCCTGCAAGCCTTTGTGCTACCTCCCGCGGCATTCTTTGTGCTGCTGCAAGCCTGGCAACCAGAGGCGCATGTCATTCCTTATGCCGAGCAGCCCCTGTTTGTCGCGCATATGGTGATTGCAATGCTGGCCTACAGCCTGCTTACCTTTGCTGCGCTGCACGCATTACTCATGACAGCCGCAGAACGCAAGCTGCACCAGAAGTCCAGCTGGCTCAAGCTGCCGGACTTTCCGCCGCTCATGACCATGGAGACCCTGCTGTTCCGCATCATTACGCTGGGGTTTGCCCTGCTGACACTCACACTGATCAGCGGCATGATGTTTTCCGAGCTGTTGTTCAACCAGCCCATGCAGTTCACACACAAAAATGTGTTCACCATACTTTCGTGGCTGATCTTCGGCGGGCTGCTGTTTGGGCGCTACCGCTATGGCTGGCGCGGCCGCACTGCAGTGCGCTGGACATTGAGCGGTTTTGTGCTGTTGCTGCTGGCTTACGCGGGCAGCAAGTTCGTGCTTGAAGTCCTGCTGCACCGTTAACCGGCCTTAGCGCAGGCTGATCACCGGCCAGCCTGCTTCTTCAGCGTATGTCTTGAGTGTGGCATCAGGATCCACCGCCACTGGCTGGTCCACCAGTTTCATGAGCGGCAGGTCATTGTGCGAGTCGCTGTAGAACCATGTGCTCTCGAAATCATCCAGGGTTTTTCCACGCTCGGCCAGCCATTCATTGAGACGCGTAATCTTCCCCGCCTGGAAACTTGGCGTCCCCACCACCTTGCCCGTAAACTCGCCATCAATTGCCTCTGGCGTGGTACCAATCAGGTGATCAATACCGAACTCTCGCGCAATCGGGCCGGTCACAAAACTATTGGTTGCAGTAATGATCATGAGCAGGTCGCCGTTCTGGCGGTGTTTTTCCACCAGCGCCCGCGCCTTGTCGGTGATCATGGGACGGATTTTCTGCTCCATATATTCGTTATGTAAGGTATCCAGCTCGCTACGCTTATGCTCACTTAATGGTTTTAGCTGAAAATCAAGGAAAGCATAGATATCCAGCCTGCCGGCCTTGTAATCTTCATAAAAAGCAACATTCTTGGCCAGATGCTCATGTTCATTGAGCAGGCCCTTGGCAATCAGGAACTGGCCCCACTGGAAATCACTATCACCAGCCAGAAGGGTGTTATCAAGGTCAAACAGTGCGAGTTGCAAAATGTTTCTCCATCTACGACAAAATTGTTAGAGTCTAGCTTATGAACCTAAAGTACGCGACCTCAAGCATCTTACCGCCCAAGGCATTGCAAAGAAATGAATCTGCCTGACTACCTGATTCCAGCTAGCTGGCAGTGGATTGCCAATGCACTGGCATTGGCGCTGCTTGCCTATGCCGCGATCAGGGCACCCTGGAAGCATTTGAGCAACCCGGCATTGCAGCATGTATTCCTGGGTTCCATCGTTGGCCTCATGGTAATCTGGAGCATCAAGGCCGGCATACGTCCCGGCCTTACCATCCACCTCCTGGGTGCGACAGCACTGGGGCTCATGTTCCGCTGGCAATTAGCACTGCTAGCGCTTGCCGTCGTCCTTGTCAGCATCACGGCATTCGGCATGGCAGGCTGGCAGGCGCTGGGCATCAATTTCCTCATCATGGGCGCCATCCCGGTAGCCTTCAGCTACAACCTGTTCCGCCTGGTAGACAGCAAACTGCCCAATCACTTGATCATCTACATCTTCGTCTGCGGCTTCCTCTGCGCCGGGCTTGCCATCAGCCTGAGTGGGCTGAGCGCAGTGCTGGCCTTAAGCGGCATGCAAGCCTACCCTGCTGATTACCTGCTCAGCAATTATCTGCCTTATTTCATCCTCATCGCTTGGTCCGAAGCTTTACTCACCGGCATGGCAGTCACACTGATGACCGCATTCCGCCCTCACTGGTTGATCACCTTCAGCGACAAACGCTACCTCAAGACCGGGCACTGAAAATGCCAAGCGCATCGAACTGTGCATCACCATTACGAGCAAACGCCCTTGTCCTGACTCCTGATCGTCTTGAGGCAATAAAAAAGGCGCCCTTATTTAAAGAGGCGCCTTGCTGAACCAAACCGTATTAAAGGTGGAAGTCCCCAGCCGCCTCGGGCTGGTAATCAATCTTCAGGATCTTGTACTGTCGCACACCGCGAGGCATGGCCCAGTCAATCACATCGCCGACACGGTAGCCCAGAATAGCGGTTCCCAAGGGAGCCACGACGGAAACACGGTTGGACGAGGCATCGGCATCGGCCGGGAACACTAGGGTGCAATGCATTTCATGGCCGTTCGCCTCGTCGCGCAGCAATACGCGCGAATTCATGGTCACGACATCAGGCGCAACCTCTTCCGAGGCCACCTCATCGCTTCGGGCAAGTTCCTCCTCCAGCTTGGCAAGATTCGTGGTTTCAGGGAAGCCATTCTTGCGTAGCGTTTCTATCATGGCAAACAGACGGTTCATGTCAAAACTCGTGACCTGGATTGCACCTTGCAACATAGGAATTCCTTTACCTTGATTACATTCAATAATTTGGATTAAAGCATTACACCTGCGGGTGGGCCCGCTCGGCATTGGCATGCAGTTTATTGAGGCCGTTCAGATAAGCCTTGGCCGAGGCAATCACAATATCCGTATCCGCCCCCTGGCCATTGACGATGCGCCCGCCCTTGGACAGGCGCACGGTCACCTCGCCCTGCGCGTCGGTACCGCTGGTGATGTTATTGACCGAATAAAGCAGCAACTCGGCACCGCTCGTCACGATCTTTTCTATCGCCTTGAAGGCGGCATCGACCGGTCCGCCGCCATCAGCCTCAGAACGTCGCTCTGTGCCGTTCTCGGTCACAGTGATGATTGCATGCGGAGTCTCGCCTGTTTGCGAAGCGACTTGCAAGTAGGCCAGCTTGAAGCGCTCCTCATTAATAATGTTGTCACCCACCAAAGCCTGGATGTCTTCGTCGAATATTTCGGATTTTTTGTCCGCCAATTCCTTGAAGCGGGCAAATGCGGCATTTAGCGCATCTTCGCTATCCAACGTAATTCCCAGTTCAGTCAGGCGGGTACGGAAGGCGTTACGGCCAGAGAGTTTGCCCAGCGTCAGCTTGTTGGCGCCCCAGCCCACATCCTCCGCCCGCATGATTTCATAGGTTTCGCGGTGCTTGAGCACGCCATCCTGGTGGATGCCGGACTCATGGGCAAAAGCATTGGCGCCGACAATCGCCTTATTCGGCTGCACCGGATAGCCGGTGATGGTCGAAACTAGCTTGGACGTGGTCACAATCTGCGCGGTATCGATGCTGGTATCCAGCTGGAACACATCACGGCGCGTCTTGACCGCCATCACGATCTCTTCCAGGCTGGCATTGCCCGCGCGCTCGCCGAGTCCGTTGATGGTACATTCCACCTGGCGCGCCCCCCCCAATACGGCAGAAAGCGAGTTGGCAACGGCCATACCGAGGTCGTTGTGACAGTGGGTAGACCACACCACCTTATCGGAATTCTTCACGCGCGCGATCAGCTGCGCCATGCGCTCGCCCCATTGCTGCGGCACGGAATAGCCCACGGTATCCGGTACATTAATAGTCGTGGCCCCAGCCTCGATCACGGCATCGAAGACCTGCACCAAAAAATCCATTTCCGAACGCACGGCATCCTCGGCAGAGAATTCCACATCATCGGTATATTCTAGCGCCCACTTCACGGCCTGCACGGCACGCTCCAACACCTGCTCCGGCGTCATGCGCAGTTTGTTCTGCATATGAATCGGGCTGGTGGCAATGAATGTATGGATACGGCGTTTCTTGGCCGGGCTGATCGCCTCGCCCGCACGGCGGATGTCATTCTCGTTGGCGCGCGCCAGGGAACAGACCGTTGATTCGGTAATCACCTCGGCAATGCCGCGAATGGCATCAAAATCCCCAGGGCTTGCCGCTGCAAACCCGGCCTCGATCACATTCACACCCAGCTTTTCCAGCTGGCGCGCAATCCTCAGCTTCTCGTCCTTGGTCATGGCCGCGCCCGGGCTTTGCTCGCCGTCGCGTAAGGTGGTATCGAAAATGATGAGCTGATTCTGTGTCATGGCCTGGATTCCATCAACGTTTTGGGTTTCAAGAGCGGAAGCGTCTCAGTGGAGGTAAATAAACTTTGGGTAGGAAAAAACTAGCGCGGATCGCGCAGCAACAGGCCTGCCATGGCCAGACTGGCCACAGCAACAGGAAAAACCGGATTGTGCCTGAGGGTTTGCATACGTGGTTGAATATAATTCTTTTCCCCCGACAAGGCAAGCCAGAGCCTTGGCGGGCGTACGAATTTAAGGCACGATGGCGACAATGACCAGTCACAGCATAAAGACCAGCATGTCCCACGCCCATACATCATTACGCACCTTCTTTATCCGCGGATTACAAAGCGCATTTTTCCAGAGAATCTCAGTCAGCAACCTGCGCATTACACCGCTGCAACTGCTGTTAATGCTCGCAATCACCACCGCAGCCTCCATACTGATGGGACGCCTTGTCATCATTGGCCCGGCGGAATTCTTCCCCAAGGCATTGCTATGGGGCTGGCTAGTCGTCCTGCTATTGCTATGGCTGTGCTGGTATCTCAGCGATCATGCGCGTGAGCGCGGCCTGCCGGTCCAGGCTGCAGCACTGTTTGCCATCGGCACCGGCCAGGCGTTTGCACTCGACGTATTGAGCACCCTCATTTACATCGTACTGATCCAGCCACAAGGTCTGGACGGATCTATCTGGCACTGGGGACTTTATATCGGCGTGACTATGTGGGCGGCCCTGGCCTTCTGGCTGCTGCTCACGCGCGCCACCCAGGTGCGCGGCAGGTTGATCCTGCTGGCCGGCATATTCGCTTTTGGCGCCCCGCTTATTGTGCATTTCGCCCAGGCCCCGATGTACTGGTTGCCGCAGGAAGAAGAAAGCGCCAGCCTGGAAGATAGCCTGCAACTGTCACAGGAAAAGCTGGAAACCCAATTGCAACTTGCCGGCAAGCAGCGTGCTGCACTCAAGCCGGAACGGCCTGGTGTGGTTGACCTGTTCAGCATCAGCTATGCACCCTATGGCGACGATGAAGTCTTCCTGCGCGAGAGCAGCATGGTCAATGCGGTCATTGAAGAGCGTTTTGATGCCGCTGGCCATATGCAGGAACTGGTCAACCATCCCGCCACAGTGGAAAGCCTGCCCTGGGCCAGCCTGGAAAACCTTGAACGGGCCATCAACCGCGCTGCGGACCTCATGAATACGGAAGAAGATGTACTGTTGGTCTACCTCACCTCCCATGGTGCGCAGAATGGCGAACTCAGCGCCACATTGTGGCCGCTGGAAATGAACATGCTGACCCCGCAAACCCTGAACCTCTGGCTGGACAAGGCAGGCATTAAGCACCGTGTCATCGTGGTATCTGCCTGCTATTCCGGCAGCTGGATAGCGCCCTTGCAGAATGACAACACCTTGATCATGACCGCGGCAGACGCCACCCACACATCATTCGGCTGCGGCAGCGGTTCGGATCTCACCTTCTTTGGCCGCGCCGTGTTTGATGAGGCATTGCGCGAGACATACTCCTTTGAAGAGGCATTCCAGCGTGCAGCGCCGGTGATCCGCGAACGTGAAGAAAAAGCGGGCAAGCCGGATGGATTCTCGAACCCGCAGATTTACGTGGGGGAAAAGATACGCCCCGTGCTGCAGGCATTGCAGCACGGTCGCTAAGAGCCTGTTCACGATCTTTTCATAGGGTACGCATGGCTTCAAAACGTATCCGGTCAAGGCGCAGTCCGCAGGTAATGCTCATTGCCTTGCCAAGGACTGCAACGCAGAGCGGGCGCGTTTTGGGGTCATGCCCTTCGGGTTGCCCCATGAAAAGAGCGTGAACAGGCTCTGAGGCTAGGGTCTGTTCCTAGTCAGCAGGCGGGATATTTTTGGGGAGCCTGGCCTTGCGCTTGCCCCATAGCCACAGCACGTAGCCGGAAATGCCATAGACTAGGAACACGGCAAACAATACTTCGGGCGGACTATAGGAAATCAGTACGAATGCCAGAACGATCAGCAGGATCACCACAAACGGCACGCTCCGACGCAGGTTGATGTCCTTGCCGCTGTAGTAGCGCAAGTCGCTCACCATGGAAAGCCCGGCAAACAAGGTAATTATCCAGGCAACCCACTGCATTTTGACAGCGTCAAAAAACACCTCAGTGCCGCTCACGTGGTTTTCATATGACACCCAGACCAGCCCGGCAAGCAAGGCTGCCGCCGCAGGGCTGGGTAATCCCTGGAAATACCGCTTGTCGCTCTCGTCCAGCTTGGTATTGAACCGTGCCAAACGCAATGCGGCGCCTGCACAGTAGATGAATGCGGCAATCCAGCCCAGCTTGCCCAGGGGTTTCAGGGCCCATACATACACCACCAGCGCCGGCGCCACCCCGAATGACACCATATCCGACAAGCTGTCATATTCGGCGCCAAACGCGCTTTGCGTATTGGTCATGCGCGCCACCCGTCCATCGAGGCCATCCATCACCATAGCGATGAAGATAGCCACCGCAGAATGCTCGAACTTGCCGTTCATGGCCTGCACAATGGCGTAAAACCCGGCAAACAATGCTGCCGTGGTAAACAGGTTGGGCAACAGGTAAATACTGCGCTCGCGCAGGCCAGATTCCATAAACGAGCCATGGCGACGCGGACGGTTGGGAATTTCAGCCATTCCAGGATTTCCTCAGGTGAAATGAGCGGGCAGGATATCTGCGCGCAAAACTGCGCACAGTATAACAAAGCGCATAGGCAGCGCTCCATGCTTATGCATTGTATCCAATAAGCTTTCACATCATACAAACCTCCAGTCCGTGATAGTATCGCGGCTTGAAATTTGGTTCGGCATCATGGAATTTACTCTTCACATACAAGACGGTGCAGCCCGTCGCGGCACCGTAGGCCTTGCCCATGGCGAGGTGCAAACCCCTGCATTCATGCCTGTCGGCACTTACGGCTCGGTCAAGTCGCTTTCCCCGGTTGAAGTGCGCGATACCGGTGCGCATATCCTGCTCGGCAATACCTTTCACCTATGGCTGCGGCCTGGCCTGGAAGTGATCGGCAAATTTGGCGGTTTACACGGCTTCATGGGATGGAATGGCCCCATCCTCACCGATTCCGGCGGCTTCCAGGTATGGAGCCTGGGCGACCTGCGCAAGATCACCGAGGAAGGCGTGCGCTTCCGCTCCCCCATCAACGGCGACAGTTGTTTCCTCACGCCGGAGGAGTCCATGCGCATACAAAAAGTGCTGAACTCCGACATTGTCATGATCTTCGACGAATGCACGCCCTATCCCGCAACGCATATCGAGGCGCGCGACTCCATGCGCCTCAGCCTGCGCTGGGCCGCGCGCAGCAAGGCAGCCCACCAGGGCAACCTCAATGCATTGTTCGGCATCATCCAGGGAGGCATGTATGAAGACCTGCGCGATGAGTCGCTCGCAGGCCTGGCGGACATCGGCTTTGACGGCTATGCCATCGGCGGCCTTTCCGTAGGCGAACCCAAGGAGGATATGCTGCGCATCCTCGCCCATACCACGCCACAGATGCCGCAGGACAAACCGCGTTATCTCATGGGGGTAGGCACGCCGGAAGACTTGGTCGCCGCGGTATCGCATGGCGTGGACATGTTCGACTGCGTGATGCCCACGCGCAATGCGCGCAATGGCTGGCTGTTCACGCGCAATGGCGACATCAAGCTGAAGAATGCGCGGCATCGCCAGGACACGCGCCCGCTGGATGAGGATTGCGCCTGCTACACCTGCCGCAACTTCAGCCGCGCCTATTTGCACCACCTGCACCGTACAGGCGAGATTCTCGGCGCCCGCCTCAACACCATCCACAACCTGCATTACTACCAGGAACTGATGGCCGGCATGCGCCAGGCCATTGAACAAGGCCGGTTTGCCGCATTCACCAGCGAGTTCAAGCTAGGCCGGAAAAAATTGCAACAAGCAGCATAATCAAGCGTATATGCCACACTATGTTAGAATTTTGGGCTAATATTTTGCGCTTCAAGTATTTCACTCATTAATAGTAGAAAGGTTTACCCGTGTTAATTGCCTCCGCTTACGCTGCCGATGCAGCTCAAGCCGCTCCAGACTGGACCAGTTTTCTCCCGCTGATCGTCATCTTCGTGCTGTTCTGGTTCATGCTGATCCGCCCGCAAATGAAACAGGCCAAGGAACAACGCAAACTGATCGAAGCCCTGCAAAAAGGTGACGAAGTCACGACCAGTTCGGGTATCGTCGGCCGCATCACCAAGGTTGGCGAAGGCTATGTCAGCCTGGAAATTGCACCGGAAACCGTGATCACCGTGCAAAAGCACACCGTGCAAACCCTGCTGCCCAAGGGCACCATCAAGGCCCTGTAACATACGCGCCATATACTTGACTCACGATCTTTAACATCACTGAAACACTGAAATGCGAGCTGCTTCATGAACCGCTACCCTTTATGGAAGTACCTGATGGTGCTGGTTGTCGTCCTTGTGGGCCTGTTTTATGCAGCCCCCAACCTGTTTGGCGAATCGCCCGCCGTACAAATTACGGCAGCCAAAACCAATACCAAGGTGGATTCGGCACTGCTGGAAAATACGGAAAACATCCTGAAGCAGGAGAACATCCCGTTTGAAGCGCTGTTCCTCGATGCCACCGGTGTCAAGGTGCGCTTCCCTAATACGGATATCCAGCTCCAGGCCAAGGATGCATTGCAAGCGCGCCTGGGCAAGGACTACGTGATTGCACTCAACCTACTTTCCCGTTCCCCGGAATGGCTGCGCAGCATAGGCGCACGCCCGATGTACCTGGGCCTGGACCTGCGTGGCGGGGTTCACTTCCTGCTGCAAGTCGACATGAAAGCCGCACTGGACCAGGCAGCGGAACGCTACGTGGGTGACTTCCGCAGCGCATTGCGTACCGCTCGCCTCAGCTACCTCGGTGTTTCACGCGATGGCCAAGCCGTCAATGTCCGCTTCAAGGACACGGCTGAACTCAGCAAGGGACAAAGAACCCTGGAAAAAGAATATCCAGACCTCACTTTCCGCAGTTCCGACCGCGGTGGCGACAAGGTGCTCACCGCCGTGCTGAGCGAGCCGGCGAAGAAACGCATCCAGGAGTTCGCCCTCAAACAAAATATCCAGACCCTGCATAACCGTATCAACGAACTCGGCGTTGCCGAACCCGTGATCCAGCAACAAGGCCTGGACCGCGTAGTCGTGCAACTGCCAGGCGTGCAGGATACCGCCAAGGCCAAGGAAATCCTCGGCCGCACTGCAACGCTCGAAATCCGCATGGTAGATGAGGACAAGAGCAATGCCATCACCCTGGAAAATGCATCCAAGGGACAGGTTCCCTTTGGCACTGAGTTCTACACCGACCGTAACGGCATCCCGATGCTGGTCAAGAAGAACGTGATACTCACCGGCGACTACATTACTGATGCCGGTCCGGGCATGGACCAGCAAGGCGGAGGGGCCGTGGTGCACGTCACCCTGGATGGCCGCGGCGCGCGCATCTTCAAACAGGCCACGCGTGAAAATGTCGGCAAGCGCATGGCAATCCTGCTGATCGAGAAAGGCCAGGCAGAAGTCATCACTGCCCCGGTGATCCGCGAAGAAATTGGCGGAGGCCGGGTGCAGATTTCCGGCATGGCCAATACCCAGGAAGCCACTGACGTCGCTTTGCTGCTGCGCGCAGGCGCATTGGCTGCGCCAATGGAAATCATCGAGGAACGCACCGTCGGCCCTAGCATGGGTGAAGCCAATATCGAGCGCGGCATGCATTCCACCCTGTGGGGCTTTGTTGCAATTTCCGTATTCATGATTGCCTACTACATGTTGTTCGGCAGTGTTTCCGTGCTGGCACTGAGCATCAACCTGTTGCTACTGGTTGCCCTGCTCTCCATGCTGCAAGCCACGCTCACATTGCCCGGCATCGCGGCGGTCGCACTGACCCTGGGGATGGCGATCGATGCCAACGTGCTGATTAACGAGCGTATCCGCGAGGAACTGCGCAACGGCAATACGCCACAGGCTTCCATCCATGCCGGTTATGAACGTGCTTTCGGCACCATCCTCGATGCCAACGTCACCACCATGATTGCGGGCCTGGCACTGTTCATGTTCGGCACCGGCCCGGTCAAGGGCTTTGCCGTAGTGCACGTGCTGGGCATCCTGACTTCGATGTTCTCGGCAGTGCTGGTTTCCCGTGCGGTAATCAACCTGATCTATGGCTATCGTCGCAAAATCAGCAAGCTGTCCATAGGCTAAATGTCGATCAACAGGTAACACACTAGAGTAAATATCATGGAATTTTTCAGAATCAAAAAAGATATACCGTTCATGAGCTATGGTCGTCTCACGACCACCATCTCGCTCGTGACTTTCCTGTTGTCGGTATTCTTCCTGGCCACCAAGGGTTTGCACCTGGGCGTGGATTTCACCGGCGGCACCATGATGGAAGTCAGCTACCCGCAGGCAGCCAACCTGGACAGCATCCGCAAGTCAGTGGATGAAATCGGCCTCAAGGATGCCACGGTGCAGAACTTCGGCACCAGCCAGGACGTACTGATCCGCCTGCCGATCAAGCCCGGCCTGTCGACAGCACAGCTTTCCGACCAAGTACTGGATGCATTGTCGAAAGCCGAACCTGCGGTCAAGCTGCACCGTGTCGAATTTGTCGGTCCGCAAGTCGGGCAGGAGCTTTATGACAAGGGCGCGCTCGCCATGCTGTTTGTCTGTGTCGGCATCATGGCCTATCTTGCAATGCGCTTTGAATGGCGTTTTGCCGTGGCTGCCGTGATTGCCAACATGCACGACGTGATCATCATTCTCGGCTTCTTTGCCTTCTTCCAGTGGGAATTCAACCTAACCGTGCTCGCCGCGGTACTAGCCGTGCTGGGTTATTCGGTGAACGAATCCGTGGTGGTATTTGACCGCGTACGCGAGAACTTCCGCAAGATGCGCAAGGCCAGCGTACCTGATGTGATCAACAACGCGATCACCCGCACCATGTCGCGCACCATCATTACCCACTTCTCGACCGAACTGATGGTGCTATCCATGCTGTTCTTCGGCGGCGAGGTATTGCATAACTTTGCCCTGGCGCTGACCATCGGCATCCTGTTCGGCATTTACTCCTCGGTCCTGGTGGCCAGCCCGATTGCCATGTACCTGGGCGTATCCCGCGAAAACCTGATCGGCGGTGAAAAGAAACCCGAGGCAGAAGAAGTGCTGCCTTGACAAAGCTGGCGCTTCGCGCCGAAACTAGCGGTATCTATTTCATCGATTGATACCGTTGGACAGTTCCTTACTATGGCAGCTGGGCATTCTTGCCCTGCTGCTGTTTGCTTCCGCTTTTTTCTCCATGGCCGAAACCAGCCTGTTGATGCTCAACCGGCACCGGCTCACCATCCTCGCCAAAGAAGGCCTGCGCAGCGCCAAGTTTGCCACCCGGCTGCTGAATGAACGCGAACAGTTTCTCGGCGCCATCCTGCTCGGCAACACGCTGGCCAATGCCGCCGCCGCGACACTGGCCGCCTTCATCAGCATCCGCCTGTTCAATCTCGGCGAGCTGTTGATGCCGGTTTCCACCGTGCTCATTACCTTTGCCATCCTGGTATTCAGCGAAATCACCCCCAAGGTGATTGCAGCGCGACATGCCGAACCCTTGGCGCTCGCCTTCAGCTATGTGCTGCTGCCTCTTGTTAAACTGGGCTATCCCTTGATCTGGCTAGCCAATCTCTGCGCCAACAGCCTGTTGCGCCTGCTGGGCATGAAGGTGAGCTTCACCGAGAGCAACCACACCACCAGCATAGAAGAACTGCGCAGCATCTTTAGTGAAACGACCAGCCCGATTCCGCAGAAACACCGTGAAGTGCTGCTCAACCTGCTGGAGCTGGAACAGACCACCGTGGATGAAATCATGACGGTGCATACCCAGCTCGAGATCATCGATTTTGAAGCGCCCATGGAGGAAATTCTCCAGCAGGTCACCGATAGCCAGCATTCCCGCCTGCCGGTGCGCAAAGGCCCCAATGAGGAAATCATCGGCATGCTGCGCATCCGTGCCATCATGAATGCCTTGCGCAAACAGGAGCTCAGCCAGCGCCTGTTGATCCAGCATATGGAAGCGCCTTATTTCATCCCTTCGGGAACACCGGTCTATACCCAGATGCAGGAGTTCAAGCAATGCCAGCAACGTATCGCCCTGGTGGTGGATGAATATGGTGAACTCAAGGGCCTGATCACACTCGAAGATATCATCAAGGCCATCATCGGTGATTTCACCAGTGAAACGACGGAACAGCAGCAGAGTTACCGCAAGGAAGATAGAGGCAGTTGGCTGGTGGATGCCAGCAACAGCCTGCGTGATATCAACAAAAAGCTCGGCATTGCACTGCCTGTTGATGGGCCGCGCACACTTAACGGGTTAATTGTCGAATATTTCGAGGATATTCCCGAATCCGGAATAGGCCTGAAAATCGGCGATTGCAAGCTGGAAATCGTTAAAACCCAGGATCGCGCTGTAAAAACTGTAAGAATTCATCCGTAATAGTCATTGCATGGCAAAAATCTTGCATGTAAAACTATGCAGCCGGTAATAACCCTACTCAATTCAGACTTGAAAATTTCTGCATTCGGCTCAAAATAGATCAAACGTATGGCTAGCATCAAACATCAGGACAATATCGTTGAGAAGGTAGGCAACGCAAAAACCAAGCCTCCCTCGATGTACAAGGTCATTCTGCTGAATGATGACTACACGCCCATGGAGTTCGTGGTGGATGTCATGCAGCGCTTTTTTCAGAAAAACCGTGAACAAGCGACGCAAATCATGCTCCAAGTACATACCGAGGGCGCGGGCGTATGCGGTGTATATCCGCACGGCATCGCCGAGACCAAGGTAAACCAAGTTATTAGTTATGCCCGTGAGCACCAGCACCCGCTGCAATGCACGATGGAAGAAGCCTGAAGAAAGCTGAGGAAGCTTAAATGATTGCGCAAGAACTTGAAGTATCTTTACACATGGCATTCATGGATGCCCGGCAGAAGCGCCACGAGCTTATCACCGTGGAGCACCTGCTGCTTGCCATGATCGACAACCCGACCGCGGCGGATGTCCTACGCTCGTGCGGGGCCAACCTCGACAACCTGCGCAGCGAACTCAATAACTACATTGAAGAACACACTCCTACCGTCGAAGGCAGCGAGGAAGTAGACACGCAGCCTACGCTAGGCTTTCAACGCGTCATTCAGCGCGCCATCCTCCATGTGCAGTCTTCCGGCAAAAAGGAAGTCACCGGCGCCAACGTGCTGGTTGCCATTTATGGCGAAAAGGATTCCCACGCGGTATTCTTCCTGCATCAGCAAGGCATTACCCGCCTGGATATCGTCAATTATATTTCCCATGGCGTGGCCAAGGTGGCCGACGGCAGCAGCGCCAAGCGCCCTGAAGCCGAGCAGGAAGCTGAAACCGAGGCTTCTCCGGCAAGCGCCCTGGAAAACTATACGCAGAACCTCAACCAGCAAGTGCTGGCAGGCAAGATCGATCCATTGATCGGCCGTGCCCAGGAACTGGAACGCGTGATCCAGACATTGTGCCGCCGCCGCAAGAACAACCCATTACTGGTTGGCGAAGCCGGCGTTGGCAAGACCGCCATTGCCGAAGGCCTGGCACGCCGCATCGTGGAGGGCAATGTACCCGAGGTGCTTGAAAACGCCGTGATCTATTCGCTGGACATGGGCGCTTTGCTGGCCGGTACCAAATACCGCGGCGACTTCGAGCAACGCCTCAAGGCCGTGATGAAAAAGCTGGCCGAACAGCCGGACGCCGTCCTGTTCATCGATGAAATCCACACCCTGATCGGCGCCGGTGCAGCCAGCGGTGGCACCCTGGACGCCTCCAACCTGTTGAAGCCCGCGCTTTCCAACGGCTCCCTCAAGTGCATAGGCGCGACTACCTACCAGGAATTCCGCGGAATCTTCGAGAAAGATCATGCTTTGTCACGCCGCTTCCAGAAGGTGGATGTGGTCGAGCCCAGCGTCTCCGAAACTGTGGAAATCCTTAAGGGTCTCAAATCACGCTTCGAGAAGCACCACAGCGTGAAATACACCGCGTCCGCGCTGAATACCGCTGCTGAGCTGTCAGCACGCTACATCAATGACCGCCACCTGCCGGACAAGGCCATCGACGTGATCGACGAAGCGGGCGCGGCCCAACGCATACTGCCGAAATCCAAGCAGAAGAAGGTGATCGGCAACAAGGAGATCGAGGACATCATCGCCAAGATAGCGAGAATTCCGCCCAAGAATATCTCCACCGACGACCGCAATGCGCTCAAGACGCTGGAGCGCGACCTCAAGGCCACCGTATTCGGCCAGGACAAGGCCATTGAAGCATTGGCTGCCGCCATCAAGATGGCGCGTAGTGGGCTGGGCAGTGGAAACAAGCCGATCGGCTCTTTCCTGTTCTCAGGCCCGACCGGCGTCGGCAAGACCGAAGTCGCCCGCCAGCTCGCTTATACATTAGGCGTGGAGCTAATCCGTTTCGACATGTCAGAATATATGGAGCGCCATGCGGTATCACGCCTGATCGGCGCGCCTCCGGGTTATGTTGGATTCGAGCAGGGTGGCCTATTGACGGAAGCCATCACCAAGACGCCCTATTGCGTATTGCTACTCGATGAGATCGAGAAGGCCCATCCCGACATCTTCAATATTCTGTTGCAGGTGATGGACCATGGCACGCTGACCGACAACAATGGCCGCAAGGCGGACTTCCGCAACGTCACCATCATCATGACCACCAATGCCGGCGCGGAAGCGATCAACAAGACCAGCATAGGCTTCACGCTGGGTAGCAACTCTGGCGATGAAATGGCCGATATCAAGCGCCTGTTCAGCCCTGAGTTCCGTAACCGCCTGGATGCCACTGTGTCGTTTGCGCCGCTTTCGCAGGACATCATCATGCGCGTGGTGGACAAGTTCCTCATGCAACTCGAAGACCAGTTGCACGAGAAGAAAGTGGAAGCCACCTTCAGCGATGCGCTTAAGGCCTACCTGGGCAAGAAGGGCTTCGACCCGCTCATGGGCGCCCGTCCGATGTCACGACTGATTCAGGACACGATCCGCCGCGCATTGGCTGATGAACTGCTGTTCGGCAAGCTCGCCAACGGCGGCCGCGTCCATGTGGATATCGACAAGGACGACAACATCAAGCTGAGCTTTGATGAAGCTGCCAAGCCAGAGGGCAAACCCACGCTGGAAGCCGACGTAGCCGGCTGAAGTCAAACCAGGCAAGTGCCTCGAAAACGCCGCCTTGCGCGGCGTTTTTTATGTTGGCAACTCTTCGTAGACCGGGTGTTTTTGCATGATGGCGGCAAAGCGCTCGCTCACCAACCATTGTTGCAACCAGGCTCTCAGTTGGGGATAAGGTGCCGCCGCGAACCAGGCTGGATCCACCATGGAAAACTGGCGCACAAACGGGAAAATCGCCACATCGACCAAACTCGCATGGTTGGACACCAAATAGGCCTGCCGCAGCAACCTTGTTTCCAGTGGCTGCAGAAACACCTCCCCTTGCGCACGATAAGCCGCCGGAGGCTGCTCGGGAAAACGGGTTGCATACTTGTATTGATCCAGCGCACGCTTGAATGCGCCGTCATTTAAATCAATCAGGCTTTCTGCCTGGGCCAGTTGCGCGGCATCGCCCAACCAGCCATCGGGATCATGCTGTTGTAACGCCCAGTACATGATGTCCAGGCTCTCATCAATCACCTTGCCATCCGGCAGCACCAATACCGGCACCGTTCCCTTAGGTGCTGCCTGCAACATATGCACAGGCTTTGCCTTGAGCGCAATCTCGCGGATTTCCACCGCAATACCAGCATAGTGCAATGCCATACGCGCACGCATGGCATAAGGACAGCGCCGGTAAGAATAGAGGACAGGCAAGCTCACTGGGTCAGCCCAGCTTGCGGCACACTTCGTCGATCAGCACCGGACCACGATATACCAGGCCGCTGTATAGCTGGACCAGGCTGGCGCCTGCCTCGACCTTGGCTAGAGCATCGTCATCGCTCAAGATGCCGCCGACACCAATGATGGGCAAGGCACCCGCAAGATGCGTTGCCAGGGATTTGATTACCGCCGTGGAGCGATCACGCACCGGCGCACCGGACAAGCCGCCTGCCTCTTCCGCATGCGGCAATCCTTGCACCGCATCGCGCGCAAGCGTGGTATTGGTCGCAACCACACCATCAAACCGGTATTGCATTAACAACCCAGCAATATCGGCAATCTGCGTTTCATCCAGATCGGGAGCAATCTTGAGCGCAATCGGCACATACTTGCCATGCTGGTCTGCCAGCACCTGCTGCTCTGCCTTCAATGCCAGCAACAGTGCCGCCAACGCTTCTTTTTCCTGCAAGGCGCGCAGGTTCTTGGTATTAGGCGAGGAAATATTCACCGTCACATAGTGCGCATGCGCATAGACCTTGCGCAGACAATGCAGGTAGTCATCCACTGCGCGCTCGTTGGGGGTATCAAAGTTCTTACCAATATTAATGCCCAGAATGCCCTGGTATTTCGCCGCCTCGACATTGCGCAACAACGCATCCACGCCCAGGTTGTTGAATCCAAATCGATTGATGATTCCCTGCGCCTCCGGAATGCGGAACATGCGCGGCTTGAGGTTGCCAGGTTGCGGACGTGGCGTAATAGTGCCGATCTCGATGAAACCAAACCCAAGCCCGGCCAACGCATCAATATAAGCACCGTTTTTATCCAACCCGGCTGCCAGTCCTACCGGGTTAGGGAAATCAATGCCCATCACTTGACGCGGACGGCATCTCGATGGCCGTGGATACAGGTTCAGAAGGCCAGAACGCTCCAGCCGCTTTAGGTTCTTGAGGGTAAAGTCATGGGCCCGTTCAGCATCAAGCTTGAAGAGCCAGGGTTTGGCGATGGAATAAAGCATGCATGGATTTTACCGGAAAACCCACGCATACTCACTGACTATGCGGCTGAAAAAGCGCGGCCAACCAATATGGATGCTGCCCAGATAAAGCCAGCCGTGGTCACGATAAAGCTCAATCCGGTGTAGACCTTGACCCACAAGGCTTGCCAGAAATCAGGCTTGAATGCGGCTATTACAAAAACCCCTGGATTGGTGAAGCCGCCAATTGCAATCAGCCAACAGGCCAACACCGGAATTTCCACATTGGCAGCCTTGGCAGCTGCATAAAATCCCAGGCAGTAAAGCGACATCAACACAAAATCAATGTGTGCCTTGATCAGGACGCCATAATCCTTGACGAAACCGCCATCTACACCAGGCACGATGAACCAGCGTGCAAATGTCCCCAGCCAAGCCATCATCAGCACCGCAATGATCATTCCACCTGCTGCTCCCAATAAGACTTCCATGACTTTCTCCTAAAATTTATCTTTATATAAATATACAATTTCGTATATGAATAATTTCAACCTGGCGGCTGTAGGAACTGAAGTATTTCAGCACACTTCTGCTCATCAACCTGATGCCAGATTTTTCCTGCAGGCAACACCCTTGCATTGGGGCCTTTCTGGCAATAGAGCAAACAATTAACCGACTGAACAGAACACTCTAGCCCAGAATCAATTACTAATTGCTGTAGCCTTTCCAACAACAGCTTGCCTCCCTTGGCACCACAACTTTCACCAGGGCCACTCCTATGCATGACGCATACCTGTAATTTATTCATGGCATAAATATATACAGATCTGTATATTAATGTCAACAGATACCCATCAAGTAGAAACTCGCATGAAAGCAATAGGCAACAAAAAAGGCACCCTAAGGTGCCTTTCATAAAGGGCATTGCTACCTGAGCTTCAACATTCCAGCACAACCACCTGTTCAGACAGCCGCACCATACGCTCCACGTTTGTCACCCAGACGATACCGTCACCCACCTGTCCGGTATGGCCGACCTCGACCACCACCTGCAGAATCCCCTCAACCAGCTCATCCGGGCAGACGATTTCTATACGCACCTTGGGGCTATAGTCCGTCAGTTCTTCCCGGATTCCCAGGGTCGGTCGCGCCACATGATGGCCGCACCCTTCCACCTTGCTCACGGTCATACCGGGAAAATCCTTGATATTACGTAGCGCAGAGCGGATTTTGGGCAGGCGCTGCGGAGGTATTATTGCCTTTATCTCTTTCATATCGATTCCTTGCCATCAGGCCTCTATGCGTTTTTCTTCAAATTTCCGATACAGTGTCGGCACCACCACCAGGGTCAGCAGCGTGGAAGTGATCAGGCCACCAATCACCACAATTGCCAGCGGACGCTGGATCTCCGAACCCGGGCCAGTCGCGAACAGGAACGGCACCAGCGCCAGCATGGCGACCGTTGCCGTCATCATGACCGGACGGAAACGCTGGGTGCACCCCTTGATGATGGCGTCGTTCTGGCTCATGCCCTCATCCCGCAGGCTGCGGATATAGGATACCAGCACCACGCCATTCAGCACGGCAATCCCCCACAGCGCGATAAACCCGACCGAGGCTGGCACCGAGAGATATTCGCCGGTCAGGAACAGGGCGATGATCCCGCCAATGGAGGCAAACGGCAGCACCATGATGATCATTGTGGCATAACGCACCGAGTTGAACAGGAGGAACAACAGGAAGAAGATCGCCCCTACCGTGACCGGGATAATCACCATGAGGTGGCCCATCGCACGTTCCATGTTCTGGAACTGGCCGCCAAACTCCAGGTAATAGCCTTCAGGCAGCTTGAGCTGCTTGGTCAGCACCTGCTGCAACTCGGCGACAAAGCCACCCAGGTCCCTGTCCTTGACGTTGATCCCGACCACCACGCGGCGCTTGGCCAGTTCGCGGCTGATCTGCGCAGGGCCATCGCGCACTTCAATATTGGCAAGGTCGCGCAAGGCCACGCGTGAACCATTGGGCGAGGTAATCAGAATGTTGCTGATGGCCTCGATATTGTCGCGGAAACCCTCTGGATAACGCACGGCAGCACTGAAGCGACGCTGTCCTTCATAGATTTCCGTCGCAATCTTGCCGCCAATCGCAGTCTCGATCACGTCATGCACATCCGAGGCATTGATGCCGTGGCGGGCAATGGCATGCCGGTCGACCGTGATGTTCAGGTATTGCTGGCCGGAGACCTTTTCCACCTTGATCTCGGTTGCGCCCTGGACACCGCCGGCAATGCGCGAAATTTCATCCGCCTTGGCCTTGAGCAAGTCCATGTCCTCGCCGAACACCTTGACGGCAACATCTGCGCGCACCCCGGTGAGGAGTTCATCGACCCGGTCAGAGATAGGCTGGGCCATCACGATCTGCACCCCAGGCAAGGACTCTTCCAACACAGTACGCATTTTTTCCGCGATATCGTCCTGGTTCCAGCCTTTGGGCCATTCCTCGCGTGGCTTGAGGCTGATGATGGGGGTTGATTCGTTCTGCGCCTGCGGATCAGCCGGGCTCTCGCCGCGGCCGACGCCGGAAACTGCCGACTTCACGCCAGGCACTTTTTCCATAATGAGGCGCATCGCGTCATTTTCCATCTTGATGGACTCTTCAAGGGAAATGTTGGGAACGCGGTTGATACCCGGCACGATGGAGCCTTCCCTCATTTCAGGAATGAATGAAGTCCCCAGGAAAGGGACGATCAGAATCGTGACAATGAACAATGCCGAGGCGGCAATAATCGTCGTCTTGTCATGATTGAGCGCCCAGTTGAGCATGCGCAGATAAGGCCGCTTGATGGCCTGTATCAGGCGCGTATCTTCACCGCTACCGCCCTTGAGAATGTAGGAACACAGCACAGGCGACAACGTGAGTGAAATCACCAGCGAGATGAACAGCGCAATGGCAATGGTCAACGCCAGCGGTGCGAACATCTTGCCTTCCATGCCCTGCAGCGTCATCAAGGGCAAGAACACAAGAATGATCACCCCGACGCCGAACAGCACAGGCGTCCCCACTTCGGCTGCGGCCTCCAGCACCACGCGCACCTTGCTCTCGCCGGGCCGGTGTCCCAGGTGGTGAAATGCGTTTTCCACCACCACCACCGAGCCATCCACCATAAGGCCGATGGCAATCGCCAGGCCACCCAATGACATCAGGTTGGCGGAAATGCCGTAATGGTTCATGGCCATGAAGGTAATCAATGGCGTCAGGATCAACGTGGACACCACGATCAGGCTGGAGCGCACATCACCCAGGAACAGGAACAGGACGATCACCACTAGGATAATGCCCTCGATCAGCACCTTGGTCACGGTATACAAGGCAGCATCCACCAGCTCGCTGCGGTCATAGTAGGGCACTATCTGCAAACCGCCAGGCAGCATGCCCTGCTCGTTGATTTCCTTGACCCGTTCCTTGACCCGGCTTACCACCTCCTTGGCATTGCCGCCGCGCATCATGATGACAATGCCGCCCACGGATTCGGTATAGCCGTTCTTGACCACCGCGCCCACGCGCACTTCATGGCCGATCTGTACCTCGGCCACGTCGCGCATGTAGACCGGCACACCATTCTGCTCCTTAAGCACGATATTGCGGATATCGTCGAGATCCTGGATCAGGCCGACGCCACGGATCAGGTACTGCTCGGCATAATGCGGCAGCACACCGCCACCGCTATTGGCATTGTTGCGCGCCAGCGCCATGTAGATATCTTGCAACTTGAGGCCGTAATGACTCATGCGGTCGGGATTCACCAAGGCCTGGTATTGCTTGACATACCCGCCCTGCGAGTTGATTTCGGCAATGCCGGGAATACCGCGCAGCAAGGGACGGACCACCCAGTCCTGGATCGAGCGCCGCTCGGTCAGTTCCTCGCGCGACAACTCCTTTTCTCCATCGCTCGGTTTTTCCAATGTGAACTGGTAAACCTCGCCCAGACCGGTTGCCACCGGACCAAGAATAGGCGTCACGCCTTCCGGCATACGCTCCATCACCTCCATCAAACGCTCCATCACCAACTGGCGCGCAAAATAGACATCGGTCTTGTCCGAGAACACCAGCGTGATCAGCGACAAGCCATTGCGGTTCATGGAACGCATTTCTTCCAGCCCGGGCAGGCCGGTCATGGCGATTTCCAGCGGCACGGCAATAAAGCGCTCCACCTCTTCCGGCGAGCGTCCGGGGGCCTGGGTTGCAATCAGCACCTGCACATTGGTGACATCGGGGAATGCATCCACCGAGAGTTTTTTGAGAGCAAATGCCCCCGCAGCCATCAAGGCCAGCGCCACGACAATCACTATCAGGCGCTGCTTGAGGGCAGCTCTAATCAGGGATTCAATCATGGCTATTCCAGTTCCTTGCGCTTACGCTCATTATTGACGTGGAAAGCACCTTCAATAATGATGGTCTCGCCTTCTTCCAAACCGGAAAGCACAGCCACCATTTCGTTGTATTCAGTGCCAAGCTCCACTTCGCGCAAGCGGAATTTGTTCGGCGCAATCTCGACAAACACATGGTCCTTGTTGTTCTCGCGCACCACGGCGCGGCGCGGCACAGCCAGTTGCGCATTTGCCTTGGATTGCACCAGCATGGAAACCAGCATATCCGGCTTAAGTGCCTCGTCGCTGTTCTCCAGGTCGGTGCGCACGGTCACGGTACGGGTCAACGGGTTCACCACATCACCGACAAAAATCAATTTCCCCGTGAACTTGCGGTTGCTCAGCGCCGGCACCTCGATATCCACATCCTCGCCTTCCTGCACCAGTTCCGCCTGTTGCTCGGGCACTTCGGCAACGGCCCATACGCGTGAGAGGTCAGCCACGATGAACAGCTCCTCGGCTGGCTGCACTACCTGCCCAAGGTTGACCTTGCGGCTGATGATGGTCCCTGCGAGACGTGCATCCACATTGCTGTAGGAACGCATCTGGCCGGAACTGGCCAGCTGGGCAATCGACTTGTCCGACATGCCTAGGACATGGAGCTGCTCCTTGGCAGTATAAAGGTCAGCCTGGGCCGCGCTCAATTCTGCCTCGCGGCGCTGCAGCTCGGCAGCCCCGATCACATCCGCCTCAAGCAACTGGCGCGCACGCTCCACTGCCTTGGTCTGCAACTCAATCTGTTGGGATGCCTTGATATAAAGCAACTGATTCTGGGCAAGCTCGGTACTGTTCAGGATGGCAAGCACTTCGCCCTGCTTGACATCCTGTCCCAGCACCGCATTGATGTCGGTAATGCGGCCAGTCACGGAAGCTCCGATACGCGCCACACGCTGGTCATCCACCTGAATGCTGCCAGGCACACGCAGGACTTCACGAATTTCAGCCTTGCTAGCTGGAGCCAGCTTTGCCTGGCTTTGCAGCAACTCGGATAGTTCGACTATGTTCGGGTCCTGAGGCTCGCCTTCTGCCTCACTTTGTGCATCCGCGCCTGGCTTGCAGGCGGAAAGCAACAATGTCAGCACCAGCAGGCAGCTTGGCACCAACACGGAATAATCTTTTTTCATCAGGGAATTCGCAAACATTACGGCTTAACCTCCAGAAGTTCAGTACCAAGCAGCCGCTCTATCTCCAGCATGCTGCTGACATAATCGAATTTTGCGGCAAGGTAGTCCTTACGCACCGCACGGAAAGTACGCTGCGCATCCATGTATTCAAGGATGCCGCGTTCGCCATAACGATAGGCGGCCTCTGCCACCTTGAGCACAGATTCGGCCTGGCTCAGCAAGCCGTTTTCGAATGCGGACAGTTGCTGTTGCGCAATCATGTGGCGCTGATAGGCCGCCTCCATATCCCGACGCAAGCCAAGCTCCTTGTCGTGCAGTATCGCCTGGCGCTGGCGAACCTCTGCACTTGCAGCGGCAATCGGCCCTTGGCGCCGATCCCACAACGGCAAGGGGATGGCCACGCCGAACCGCATTTGCCTGAGATCCGGATCCTGCTCAACACTGGCTTTCAGTGTCAGGCCCGGATTGCGCAAACGCTCCTCCAGCCTGAGTTTGGCCTCGGCCGTCTCGGTATCCGCCCGCACCTGGGATAGTTGTGGGCTTTGCACGACCTGCTCACGCAGCTTGTCCAGCAATGGCAGGCCATATGCCATGGGCAACTCGCCTTCCACCTCATAATCCACCGGAATACTGGAACCCAACAGGCCGCGCAGGTAGGCCTTGCCTTCCGTCACCCGCACCTGTGCAGTCTGGTAATCACGCTCGGCAGCCAGCGCTTCCGTATCAGCCTTGATCAGTTCATATTTCGGTGACTCACCGACATCCACACGCAGCTTGACGCGCTCGCGGATCTGCTGCAGAAGGTTACGGTCTCCTTCTACCAGCCTTAGCACCGCCTGACGCTGCAATACATCGTAGAAGGCATTCTTCACGCGTGCCCGCAATTCAATCCGGATCAGTTCCGCCCCGGCATCGGCAACCTTGGTGCCTGCCTCCGCCGCCTCAATTCTGGCATTACGCACCCAGGGGTAATCCAGCGATTGCGACAAGCCCACGTTCCAGTTGCGGTCGTCTCCCAAGCCACCCGGAGTGCGGTACCGGCTAGGGCCCATCAAAGCCTCTACCTGGGGATTGCTATATGTGCCGGCAGTGGTCACCGCCGCTTCGGCAGCATCTCGCTGTGCCGCCGCAATACCAAGTGCAGGGTGATACTGCATGGCCGTATCTATCATGTCTGGCAGCGTATATGCAGCCAGTACTGGCGTGGCATACCAGCATGCCAGCACCACAGGCAGCACACGCACGATAAAAGTACGCAAGCCAGCTTGTTGCACCAGCAATGCACTATGCCAGCGCATGTCTGAATCTATGTTTGTTTTCATTTCACTCTTGAACTGATTGATAAAACTTGCCCCGACCATAACCGCATTAACGCCATCAGCTATGGCAAGCGTATGCGGAGCGTATTGGCTCGCCCAGCGGGTAGATATCTGCTGGCACCACTACTGCGATGCGTACTCCAGGAATATCCTTAGCAAACCCTGGGCCAGGCCACTCATCAGGTTTTTCCGCGACCGGAATTCATACACATCCGCGATGGGCGCATAAAGCAACGCTGCACCATGACGGACTCCGGGCGCAATCAGGCAATGGGAGGACGGGTAATCAGGAAGAGATCAGGTTGGAGATAAGTCTCGGCCAGAATGGCGAGCTTGAGATCAAAAACAAAGGAAGGACGTACTAATGGCATGTGCATAACCAGAATAGGCTCGCTGACCTCACGGTCATTATCCATCTCTATATGCTGCACATGGGTAAACGTTGGATCATCATAATCCATTGCATACGACTGCTCGGCTTGTTGCGCAAACAAACACATGCAAACAATGACGCTAAGTAACGCAAATAAGCGCTTGGCAAAAGACATGGAATTCATTATAGCCACAAATTCTACAGCTGAGAACCAGTTTACGGCATGGCCCACACATAAGAGCGGCTAACAGAACTCAGCGACGCGCTCTTGGCTAGGCGCTCTGCCACAGGCAGTACAGCAAGGCAGGGCAACAACGCCAGGGGAGTTTTGTCAGTCGCTCTAACTGCGGCGCCAGCTGGTGCCTTGCGCAGTATCCTCGAGAATGACGCCCTGGCCCGCCAATGCCTCACGGATACGGTCAGCCTCGGCAAAATTCTTGCTCCTGCGGGCGGCCAGCCTCGCTTCAATAAGTCGTTCGATTTCATCAGCAAGCGCACCGGCTTCATCGCCGCCCTTGAGAAACTCGTCAGGGTCGCGCTGCAGCAGGCCAAGTTGACAAGCAAGGGCTTTGAGCAGGCCCGCCTGCTCCAGTGAGTCACTGCGGTTTGCCTCACTCGCCAGTTCAAACAGCACGGCAAAAGCCTCCGGCGTATTGAAATCATCGTCCAGTGCCTGCTTGAAGCGGGCAGCATATGGCTGCTGCCAGTCGATCTCGACCTGGGAGACATCCACGCCGCGCAAGGCGGTATAAAGCCTGGTCAATGCCTGCTTGGCATCATTCAGGTGGTGGTCGGAATAATTGAGCGGGCTGCGGTAATGCGCGCGAAGAATGAAAAAGCGCACCACTTCCGCATCGTATTTCTCCAGCACTTCGCGAATGGTGAAGAAATTGCCGAGCGACTTGGACATCTTTTCATCGTCAACACGGATAAACCCGTTATGCATCCAGTAATTGACGAAGGTGCAGTCATGGGCGCCCTCGCTTTGTGCAATCTCGTTCTCATGATGGGGAAACTGCAAATCCTGACCGCCACCGTGAATGTCAAAATGATTCCCCAGGTGGCGCTCGCCCATGGCGGAGCATTCAATATGCCATCCCGGACGGCCTGCTCCCCATGGGGAATCCCAGCTTGGCTCACCAGGCTTGGCGGCTTTCCACAAGACAAAATCCATGGGGTCACGCTTGTGAACATCCACCTCAACACGCTCGCCTGCCCGCAAGTCATCAAGAGACTTGCCTGAGAGCTTGCCGTAATTGGCAAAACTGGCCACGGCATAATAGACATCGCCATTATCGGCAGCATAGGCATGCTGCTTTTCAATCAATGCACTGATCATGACGATCATTTCATGGATATAGTCGGTTGCGCGCGGCTCGATATCCGGGCGCCACACCCCAAGCCGCGCAGCATCTTCATTCATCGCATCAATAAAGCGGCCGGTCAATGCCGTAATGGTTTCGCCATTTTCATTCGCACGCGCAATGATCTTGTCGTCAATATCCGTAATATTGCGCACGTATGTCACCTGGTATCCGGAACTGCGCAACCAGCGGTTGACCATGTCGAATACCACCATGACGCGGGCATGGCCCAGGTGGCAGTAGTCGTAAACCGTCATGCCACAGACATACATGCTGACCTTGCCTGCCACTATTGGTGAAAAAGTCTGCTTCGCGCGCGCAAGGGTATTGTAGATTTTCAGCATAGTCTAATTGCGAGGTAGGGTTTGGAAGTTCGTAATGCAATCGCGTTATCGTCGGATAATGCCTGTTGCGCTACTAGTAGTGCTTATATACGCTTATTGATAGAATTGGGCCACAATAATAGCCGGGAAGTATACCATATGCCTGTATCACGCGCGCTGGGCCATAGCCTGCTGGCTGCCATCTTGCTGCTCTCTCTCAACGGCTGGGCGAGCGAGCTTGATGAAATCAACCAGCTTGCGGAACAAGGGAAGACGGCGCAGGCGCTGCAACGCCTCAACAGTTACCTCGGCAAGCAGCCCAAGGATGCCAAGGCACTGTTCCTCAAGGGCGTACTACTCGCAGAAAGCGAAAAGCAGGACGAAGCCATCAAGGTATTCAGCGAACTGACAGAAAAATATCCCCAGCTACCCGCCCCCTACAACAATCTCGCAGTGCTCTACGCCTATCAGGGCAATTACGACAAGGCAAAGGCCGCGCTGGAAGCGGCCATCCGCACCCACCCCAGTTACGCGACAGCCCACGAAAACCTGGGGGATATCTATGCCCGCATGGCATCGGAATCATATAGCCGCGCCCTGCAACTGGATACAAACAATAGCCGCGCCAAAAGCAAACTGGCACTGATCAAGGATTTATTGCCACCCCCAGGCGAGGCTTCGACCAACCTCGCGCCCAAGGAAACGGTAGCCGCCACTCCAGCAAAGGTTGTTGACAACAAACCATTACCCGCCAAACCGGCAGAAAACAGCAAGCCCGCCACTGAAGCACCCATCGCCAAACCTGCTGAACCTGCAGTCACCGCAGTAGCGCCGGTGCCAACTGTCGAGCAGAAAAAACCGGATCACGCGCAAGCGGTTCGCGATGCCGTAGAAGCCTGGGCAAAGGCATGGTCCAGCCAGAATGTAGAGCAATATCTCGCCAGTTACGCCAAGGATTTCCAGACTCCCAATGGTGAAGCCAGATCAAGCTGGGAAGCCACGCGCAAGGCGCGCGTCAGCAAACCTGCCAGAATTGAAGTGAAACTGCTCAACCTGCGCGTCAATATGGAAAATGAGCATACCGCACGGGCGCATTTCCAGCAGTTTTACCATGCGGATCATTTATCGCAGCGCACTGGCAAACAATTAGTGCTGGTTCGACAGCAAGGGCGCTGGCTGATACAGCAGGAACTGGCCAATCTTTGACCTCATCATGACAAAAGGCTTTATCAAACTATTATCAGGCGTGCTGCTGCTAGGTTGCAGCCTGTTGCCGTGGAATGCTACCGCAGACAAAACCAGCGCCATTCCAGGCGGCAGCCTGCCTGCTTTCAGCGCCAACCAGGCAGAACGCCTGCTGGTGCAAAGCCTGCTCGAAATTAATGAAGGCCGCCTGCGCGAGGCGCTAGGCACCATAGACCAATTGCTGCAAGCCGTGCCCAACTTCCGCCTCGCCCACCTGGTGCGTGGTGACCTGCTGATGGTGTTTGCGCAACAGGCTACAAAACTTGGGGACGATAGCAATGCAGCAGTACTGTCCGACTTCCAGGAAGAAGCCAAGGCGCGCATAGAACGGCATCTGGACAACCCGCATGAAGGCAAGATTCCTGATGTGCTTTGGCGCATGGCGCCCGAACAGCGCTATGCCATCGTCGTCGATGCCGCAAAATCCAGGCTGTACGTTTACCAGAACCGTGACAACCAGCCACACTATCTGGTGGACTACTACATCACCATGGGCAAGAACGGCAGCGAAAAATTCACTGAAGGCGACAAACGCACGCCACTTGGCGTCTATACCGCAGGCAAGAAGCTGGAACGCAAGCTACCCGACTTTTACGGCGAGGCTTCCTACCCTCTCAACTATCCCAACCCATTGGACAGGCAGCAAGGCAGAAAAGGCCACGGCATTTGGCTGCACGGCACGCCCAAGGATGTTTACAGCCGTCCGCCCAAGGCCAGCGACGGCTGTGTCGTGATCGCCAACCCAGACCTGCAGACACTGACCCCTGTGCTGCAACAAGGCACGACACCGGTGATTATCAGCAACTCGTTGCAATGGATCACGCCTGCCGAAGTCAATCGCCGTCAGGCAGCCCTCGACCAGGCCATCGAGCAATGGCGCCACGACTGGGAAACCCAGAATACCGAACACTATCTTGCCCACTATGCCGAAGGCTTTTTCAGCAACCAGGGTGACCTAAAAAACTGGAGTGAGAACAAGCGCCGCATCCAGGCTTCTAAGGCAAAAGTGCAGATCGGCCTATCCAATATCAGTATGTTCCGTTATCCTAATGGCCCAGCATCCATGGTTCAGGTCAGTTTTGATCAGGATTACAAAAGTGACATACTGGCAAACCGCATGAAAAAGCAGCAGTACTGGATATGGGACAATCAGCGCTGGAAAATTATGTATGAGGGTCCCGCATAATGCAGACTTTGATATTGGAGGATATTCTGATGCGCGCAACAACACGTGCTTTATTAGTCCCGTTCTTATACCTTTCCATGCTGTTCGTCAGCCTGCCTGTCCTGGCAGCCGACAACGCACCGCAGCAACTGGAAGTATACACCAATCACGGCAGCTTCATCATTGAGCTCTATCCGGACAAGGCGCCCAAGACGGTAGCCAACTTCATCCAGTACGTCACCAGCGACTTCTACACGGGCACCACCTTCCACCGCACCGTGGACCGTTTCATGGTGCAAGGTGGCGGGCTCACTGCTGACATGAAGGAAAAGTCCACCTTCTCGCCAATTGAAAACGAATCCAACAACGGCCTCAAGAACGAATATGGCTCCATTGCCATGGCGCGCGCGTTTGCGCCGCACTCTGCGACATCGCAGTTCTTCATCAACCTGTCTGACAATAAATTCCTCAACTTCCACAAGCCTGAAGCAGCCTATATCGGCTATGCCGTATTCGGCAAGGTGATCAAAGGCATCGATATTGTCGAAAAAATTGGCAAGAGCCCAACCAGGGTAGTCGGCGCCCATCTCAACGTGCCTGTGGAACCCGTCGTCATCGAACGCGTGGCATTGCTTGACCAGCCAATCAATATTGCTGAACGCCTGGACTACAAGAAACTCAAGACCCTGGCGCAGACAGAAGCTCCAACCAAAAGCAAAGGAAAGAAACCTTGATTAAACTGCATACCAACTTCGGTGAAATCACATTGGAACTCGACGAAGAAAAGGCCCCGATTACTACGGCCAACTTCGTGCAATACGTCAAAGACGGCTTTTACGACAACACTGTCTTTCACCGCGTGATTGATGGCTTCATGATCCAGGGTGGCGGCTTCACGCCCGACATGCAGCAAAAGCCAACCAACCCTGCCATCAAGAACGAAGCCAACAATGGCCTGCAGAACAAGACTTACACCATTGCCATGGCCCGCACGCCTGCGCCGGACTCTGCCAGCAGCCAGTTTTTCATCAATGTGGCTGACAACGACTTCCTCAATTTCACTGCGCCTACTTCGCAAGGCTGGGGCTATGCCGTATTCGGCAAGGTAACTGCAGGTACGGAAGTCATCGACCAGATCAAAAAGGTCAAAACCGGCAGCAAGAATGGTCACCAGGACGTGCCCCTCGAGCCTGTGGTCATTGAACGCGCTGAAATCGTTTAAGTAGTATCCTCAAGCATGGAGCCAGCAGGCCAGAAGCAAACGGCGCATAGCCTGTTTATTTCTGACCTGCACCTATGCGGCTCCAGGCCTGCCATCACCACCCAGTTTCTTGAGTTCCTGCGCCAGCAGGCCGCTCAGGCCGAGGCGCTTTATATTCTGGGCGATTTTTTCGAGTACTGGGCCGGCGACGACGACCTGGCCCAACACCAGCCCATCATCCAGGCCTTGCGTGAGCTATCGAACCAGGGCACACGCATTTATTTCATGCACGGCAACCGCGATTTTCTGATTGGTGAAGCCTTCGCTCAAACTGCCGGCCTCACAATTTTGCCTGACCCAACCTTGCTCACCCTTTATGGCAAACGTGTGCTGCTGAGCCATGGCGATGCATTGTGCACCGACGATGTCGCTTACCAGGACTTCCGCCAGCAGGTGCGTAGCCCCGCCTGGCAGCAAACCTTCTTGCAACAACCGCTCAGTGTTCGCAAGGCACAAATCGAGGCGCTGCGCCAACGTAGCGAACAAGAGAAATCCGGCAAGCAGGAAAGCATCATGGATGTCAATGCAGTGGCCGTTGACGAACTATTACGCCGCTATGAATATCCAGACCTGCTGATCCATGGCCACACCCATCGCCCTGCATTGCATGAGCTGGAGGTTGATGGTCACAAGGTCAAACGCTGGGTATTGGGCGACTGGTATGAACAGGGGAGTTGCCTGTTTGCAGATGAGGCTGGCTTCCGCCACCAGCCTCTTTAGCCCGGCTTATAGCCCGGTATTGCCGACTCATCCACTTCATCAATCTGGTTAGGCCGCAGGTACTGCCTGGCGTACTCCAGATACACCTTTTCCCTGATGAAAATATCGAACAAATCCGGGTCGATATGATGATCCAGCTTCATTTCCCCGAGGATATGCAGCGCCTCTGACAAAGTCTTGGCTTTTTTGTACGGGCGGTCATCCGAAGTCAGGGCTTCAAAAATATCCGCAATACACATCAAACGCGCGGGAATTGAAAGCTCCTCCCCTTTCAGGCCGCGCGGGTATCCCTGCCCGTCCATCCGCTCGTGATGGCCGCCGGCATACTCGGGAACGTGTTGCAGCCCTGGGGGATAGGGCAATGACTCCAGCATGTTTATCGTCACGACAATATGCTGATTGACCACCTGCCGCTCCTCCGGGGTCAAGGTGCCGGAGCTGATGGTTAAATTGTAGACCTCGTCTTCTGTCAGGAAATTGATTGTATTCCCCTGCGCATCCTCCAGCGGATATTGGGCCACCTGGAGTACGCGCGCCTGGTCCTCGGGCAGCATTCCCTCGCTGCCTATGTTAACCCTGCGCAAAAACTCGAGATCATCATCAAGCTGTTTGCTCCAATCCGTATATTCCTGCTCAAGCCTGCCAACATCTGCTTCGCGGCCATTCCGCACACAATCGAGTTGCTGCTGCAGCAAGCGGCATTGCCGCTGTTTCTTCAATAGCGCAAACCGCTGTTCGAGCAAGGCAATGCGGTCGAAAATGGTTGAAAGCTTGGTTGGCTTGTCCATCAGGGCTTCTGGCGTGGTGATCTTGCCGCAATCATGCAACCAGGCCGCAATGCGCAGCTCATCCAGCTCCCCGCCGCCCATATGGAAATCCTTGAGCGCCCCGGACTCAGCACGATTAACCGCAGATGCCAGCATCATCGCAAGCTCCGGCACCCGCCGGCAATGCCCACCGGTATAAGGGGATTTGGCGTCAATCGCCCCCGCGATCAGGCGAATGAATGCCTCGAACAAATTCCTCAGGCCTGCAATCAACTGGTGATTGGTCAGCGCGACTGCGGCCTGTGATGCCAGCGACTCCACCAGCCGCTGGCTGGAGTCGGAAAAAGACACGATCTCCCCCGTGGCTTCATCCTTGGCATTGATCAATTGCAACACGCCAATGATCTGGCCCTCATGATTCTTCATGGGCACGGTCAGGAATGAACGGGAGCGGTAGCCGGTAGTCGCATCAAACTGGCGGGTGCCTGAAAAATCAAACCCCTCGGCCTGGTATGCATCGTCAATATTGACCGTACAATCATTCAGGGCAGCATAGGCCGCAACCATATGATAGTTGGGCTGCCCGCCTTCAAGGTACAAGGGCAATGCTGGAAAAGGAATCGGCACGCCAGTGGTACCACCCATTTTAATACCGAGCGAACTGGTACGCATGATCTCGAACTGCAATGTCTGTTCCTGGGTGACGGTGTACAAAGTGCCAGCGTCAGCATTGGTGAGGCTCTTAGCGCTCATCACGATCATTTCCAGCAGGCGCTGGCTATCATGCTCGGCAGACAGGGCGATGCCGATCGCATTCAGGTCTTCCAGCTGCTTGGTCAATGCACGACGTGGTGTCATCACTCCTCCGGTATGACCATCTTACTCCAAAGAAAATAACATCTTCACTCCAGCAAGCTCGATAACATCTCCATTTGCCAGCACCTGGGCCTGAAGGCCCACGGCATGGCCATTCAACACTGGCCGCCCCTCGCCTTCGACATGGGCAAGAAAATAGCCATGCGGACGCCTGGTAATCACGGCGACCTGCACACCACTCCTGCCAAGTGTTGTCAGCGTTTTCGTCAGCACCAGTTCGCGTCCATTGCTGGTGCCGCTTAATACCTTGACCTTCGCCAGGCCGCCAGCGACCGGCACCGGCGAATTCGCCGCAACATCAGGCTGACTGTTACCGGCTGCATCCGCAACACGGCTGCCAGCAGCCCTGGCCATCATGTCGTTGATCAGCGGCATGACCAGGACTGTCTTTTCAAAACCGCGATCAGCCGCAATATCTTCCTCGCGATATTCAATCTGGTGGCGGCCCAGGCCTATCATGTCACCATCCTGCAATTGATGCCGTGTAATCGCCTGACCATTCACCATGGTGCCATTGGTACTCTGGTTATCCTCGATATAAAACGCATCATCCACTGCCACCACGGCAGCATGTTCGCCGCTGACCGCCAGGTTCTCCAGCCTGATATCACAGTTTGACCGCCGGCCAATGGTCAAACGCTGTTGACCCAATGGGAACTCAGCCAGGAAGTCTCCTTCCAGCGTAAGCACCAGTTTTGCCATGATACAACTCCCTTATCGCCAGGCTGCCGCTCCTTGCCTTCTGTTTTCCCCGAAGCCGGCATGCCTGCTTTAACTTGTTATGGTTATTGTTAAGCCCAATCTTTACAAAGCCTGCACGAGATTACAAGCCCGCCCGTCACAACAATGTATTTTTCATGCCTTTATCCAATCTGCACACCAGGCAAAAAAATAGCCAGCGCACAGGCTGGCTATCACTGAATACACATGAAGGATCATTTCCTGCCGCGCTGGAACTCTTCAGGCCTGGCCTCGGCTGCAATCTTGTCCAGCACGCCATTGACATACTTATGCCCATCGGTACCGCCATAAATCTTAGCCAGCTCCACGCCTTCATTGATGGCAACGCGATAGGGAATGGTGACATCGTGCACCAGCTCATAAGTCGCAATGCACAGGATAGCGTGCTCGATAGGACTCAGCTCGGAGACCTGGCGGTCCAGCGCGCCCACAAGCCGCGCATCCAGCTCATCCATATGCGAGGCCACGCCTTCGAGCAACTGGCGGAAATATTCCTCATCTGCGCGGTCGAAATCCGGGTCATCGGCAAGTTCGCGTATGATGACGCGCACCTCTTTCTGGTTCAGAAGGCCCAGGTAAATACCCTTGAGTACCAGCTCGCGCGACTTACGGCGGCTGCGGGCCGCTTTGGCCGGTTTCTTCGTCTCTACAGGTTTTTTGTCGGTATCGCTCATAGCTGCTTCAGCAGGTTGATCATCTCAACGACCACATCCGCCGCCTCAGCGCCCTTGACTGCGGTGCGGGCTTCAGCCTGCTCGTCGTTTTCAGTGGTAAGGATGGCATTCGCAACCGGAATACCGGTGCTCAACTGCACATCAGAAATGCCGCGTGCAGACTCATTGGAAACCACTTCAAAATGATAGGTTTCGCCACGGATGATCGCGCCCAGTGCAATCAGGCCGTCAAACTGCTCGCTATCCGCCATTTGCAACAGGATAGCAGGCGTTTCCAAAGCACCGGGCACAGTCGCCAGCGTAATGTCGTCATCTGCCACGCCAAGCTTGTGCAACTGGTCCACACAGGCCTTGAGCAGGGCGTCACCGATATTGCTGTTGAAACGGGACAGCACAATACCAATGCGCAAATCCTTGCCATTCAAATCTACTGCGATTTTCTTCATGATTTCGTCCGAACTAGGCGCAACGGGCTGCGCTATTGATTGGGTTCAGCCAACGGCTGGTGAATCCTGTTATTTTAGCACGTTAGGCGGGCTGAACAGCAGTTCAGCATAGCGGAAGCAATCCACGGTATGATCGTTGACCATGCCGATGGCCTGCATAAAAGCGTAGCAGATGGTGGAGCCGACAAACTTGAATCCATGTTGCTGCAAAACCTTGGACATGCGGTCTGAAACCTCGGTACTGGCTGGTATCTCAGCCATGCCAAGCCTGTGGTTGACCTGCGGCTTTCCTTGCACGAACTGCCAGAGAAATGCATCCAGGCTGCCGTATTTCGCCTGCACCCCAAGCGCTGCTCGCGCATTACCGATGGCAGCAGCCACCTTGAGCCGGTTGCGTATGATGCCAGGGTCTGCCAGCAATGCTGCCACCTTGTCCGCATCATAGGCAGCGACCCTGGCAATCTCGAACTGGTCAAACACCTTGCGGTAATGCTCGCGTTTCTTTAAAACCGTGCTCCAACTCAAGCCTGCCTGCGCGCCCTCCAGCACCAGGAACTCGAACAGCAGCCTGTCGTCATGCACAGGCACGCCCCACTCAGTGTCATGATAGACCACATCCAGCGGGCCTTTGGCCCAGCCACAACGACAACGATCGCCCACACTTGCTCCAATCAATCTCAATGAAACAAGATAACGGCTTTCTGCAAAGTATTCCAGATGCCGTAGGCTATCGGAATGCCCACTGCAATCCATACCGCAGCAGCCAATATCGCGCTGCTCTTGTGCACTGCCGCCTGCGTTACCTTTTGTGCCTGCTCATGCGAAACCTTTTTTTCGGCCTCAAGCTCGGCAGCCGTCATATAGTGCTTTTCCGCAACCGGACGCACCAGCAGGTTGCAAACGAATCCCACCAGCAACAATGCGGCCAGCACATACATGATCATATTGTAGGCATGGTCGGCAGGCACGCCATGATCAAGCTGGTAATCGCGCAGATAATTGACAATCACCGGCCCCAACACCCCTGCGGTCGCCCAGGCAGTCAGGAGGCGGCCATGGATCGCTCCTACGTGCTGGGTACCGAAAATATCTGCAAGATAGGCAGGAATCGTGGAAAACCCGCCGCCATACATAGTCAAAATGATGCAGAACAAACCGGCAAACAACGCCACGCTGCCTATGCTGCCCGCCCAAGGCGATAGCACGTAAAGCACAAAACCCAGGGCAAAGAAGATGATGTAGGTCAGTTTGCGGCCGAGAAAATCGGAGCAAGAGGCCCAGCCAATCCGGCCGAGGATATTGAAAAAGGACAATAATCCGGCAAAACCGGCCCCGATAGCCGCCACCTGCAATTTCTGCTCTCCGCTCAACTCGGCAAGCTTGAGCGGCACATCGATCAACAGCCCGCCAAACACTTCCTGCAACATCGGCGACGCCATGCCGATCACGCCTATGCCCGCACTGACATTGAGGCAAAGCACCCACCACAACAGCCAGAACTGCGGCGTCTTGTGTGCCTGGTTCACATGCACATGGTGCGGCGTGATCATGGCCTTGCCATTGTTCGCAGGCGGTTTCCAGCCTTCTGGCTTCCAATCATGCGCCGGCACACGGTAACCCAGCGACCCGATCATCATGGCAATGAAATAGAGCACGCCCATTGTCGCAAAGGTTTCCCACACGCCTACCGAGGTTTCAGTCGCAAAATAATTCATCAGGGTATTGGCGAGAGGCGCGCCTATCATGGCGCCGCCGCCAAACCCCATGATCGCCATGCCGGTGGCCATGCCGCGTCGGTCCGGAAACCACTTGATCAGGGTGGAAACCGGGGAGATGTAGCCCAAGCCAAGCCCGATCCCGCCAATGACGCCCGAGCCCAGCCACATCATCCAGAGTTGGTGGGTATAAACCCCAATGGCTGAAATCAGCAACCCGCCTCCCCAGCACACGGCTGCCACAGCGCCAGCCTTGCGTGGGCCGGCATGCTCCAGCCAGTGCCCGAACACTGCAGCCGATGAGCCCAGAAACACGAAAAACAATGTATACATCCAGCCCAGGTCACTGATCTTCCAATCACAGGTTGTTGTGATGGCACGCATCCAGAAGCCTACGTCTTCACCACAGGCCAGCGGCTCGGAAATCCCCAATGCCTTGGACAATGGCAGCCAGAACACGCTGAAACCGTATGCCATGCCGATTGAAAGATGTACCGCTAGTGCAGCGGGAGGCACCAACCAACGGTTATAACCCGGACCAGCAGTGATGCGCGCCTTGGAAAAAAAACCAGCCATGCCCTCTCCTTAGTTTTATTTGTTTGTCATTACATTGATGAAATGAAACATTTTGTTACAAATCATTATATAAATCGAATAAAACCGCAATGCCTGAATACTTTGACCATGTTCATCAATCTGTCATATTAGCGTCATATATTGCTCGTCATTCAACAAGTGAGGAAACCCGACATGCCAGCTAATATTCTGGTGGTAGAAGACGAACCGGCAATTCAAGAACTGCTTGCCCTCAACCTGACACAAGCAGGCCACAACCCTGTACGTGCCCTGAGCGTTGAGCAGGCGCAAATGCTGATCCGCGAAACCCTGCCAGACCTGATCCTGCTTGACTGGATGTTGCCTGGCATGAGCGGTATTGAGTTTGCCCGCAAGCTCAAGGGCGACGACCTGACCAAGGCCATCCCCATCATCATGCTGACCGCGCGTGGCGAAGAGGCGGACAAGGTACGCGGCCTGGAAGTTGGCGCGGACGACTATGTCACCAAACCATTCAGCCCGCGCGAACTGAATGCACGTATCAAGGCAGTGCTTCGCCGCCGCGCACCGCAAATGACGGACGACCCGCTTGAGGCAGGCGGCCTGCGCCTCGACCCGATGACGCACCGTGTATCAGGCAATGGCAAGACGCTGGAACTGGGTCCCACCGAGTTCCGCCTCTTGCATTACTTGATGTCCAACCCGGAGCGCGTACATTCCCGCACCCAGGTGCTGGACCGTGTCTGGGGCGACCGGGTTTTTGTCGAAGACCGTACCGTAGACGTGCATATCCGCCGCCTGCGCCGTGCGCTTTCCGAGTCAGGCCATGAGGAATTTATCCAGACGGTGCGCGGAGTCGGCTACCGTTTCTCGGCGCAGTAGCTCATAATAGCGGCCTGTCTTAAGACAAGAACGACCTCGTGCAAGATATTCGCTGGAAAGCCTTGTGGCTGGGCCTGGCCACTGTGTTTGCCTGCCTGATCATTTGGGCGGCAACCGATGCCATTACCGCCCTGCTGGCATTCTGTGCCATCGTGCTGCTTTATTTGGCCAGCCACCTCTACTGGCTGCACAAGCTGCTGCAATGGTTCAAGAAGCCCGAACTCAATGCCATGCCAGTGGGTAGCGGTATCTGGGAGGACGTATTCTCCGCCATTTATTACGAGAAGCGCCGCCACAGCCGCAGCCAGGCCCAGATCAGCTCCGCGCTTGACCGGTTCCGCCATGCGGCAAGCGCCCTGCCTGACGGGGTGGTGTTGCTCAATGGCAATGACCAGATCGAATGGTGCAATCCCACGGCAGAACGCCAGCTTGGCCTTTCCATACGCCAGGATACAGGCCACCCCATCAGCTACCTGGTACGTCCTGCGGACTTTATCCAGTACCTGCAACGCCAGGATTACTCCGAACCCATCAAACTCAAATCCTGGCGTGTCAGCGGTGCGACCCTGGAGATCCAGCTGGTGCCATTCGGCGCGAACCAAAAGCTCTTGATCTCGCGCGATATCAGCCAGATGGAAAAGCTGGAAACCATGCGCCGTGACTTTATCGCCAATGTCTCGCATGAATTACGCACGCCACTTACCGTTGTCGGCGGCTTTATCGAGACGTTGACCGACATGGAAGGCGCCGTGCCGGAAAGCACGCGTGGCTATTTCGGCATGATGCAGGAGCAGACCGGCCGCATGCGGCGCCTGATCGAGGACTTGCTGACCTTGTCACAACTGGAGAATAGTCCTGAAGCGCCCCAGGAAACCGAGAATGACCTAAGCACCCTGCTCAATATGCTGCTGCATGAAGGCATAAGCCTGAGCCAAGGTGAACATGACATTACACTGGAGCCAGTAGAACCTGGCTTGTTCATCAAGGGCGCTGCGGAAGAGCTGCATAGCGCACTAGGCAACTTGGTCAGCAATGCCGTGCGCTACACCCCCGAAGGCGGCAAGATCAATCTCAAGTTGTTCCTGCGCGGCACGGAAGTCTTGTTCAGCGTACGCGACACCGGCATCGGCATAGAACAACAGCATATAGACCGCCTGACCGAGCGCTTCTACCGCGTGGACCGCAGCCGCTCACGCGAAACAGGCGGCACCGGCCTCGGCCTCTCCATCGTCAAGCATATCCTGACGCGACATCAGGGATATCTCGAAATTGAATCCGAGGCAGGCAAGGGCAGCATATTCAGCGCAGTATTACCGCAAAGCCGCCTGGTGCGCAAAACACCCCAGCAGGCAGGCATTAACGCCTGATTTCTGTAGATGCGGGTGATGCATACACGCCCTCGTCTTTCCATCCACGACGATAGACACGAATATCCGCCCCCTTCAAGCGCGCCGCATTAAACAGCTTTCTTGCACGCATCGAGTCCAGCCTGATGCCATAAGCGGCATAGACAAAATCTGCCAGTGGTGCGCTACTTTGGCGGAAGAAAGGCCACTGTGGCGAACTGCCGTAAAAGCTTTCAACAAAACTCGTGATGCCTACCACGCCGAAACGCCCCTCGCCAATATCTTCCAACCAGGGTCCACCTGAATCCCCAAGCGTAGGCATAGGCAACGCGGGATCATAACTCCCCATCTCATTAAGGCGGTTGACGGCCAGCAGCGCTTCCAATGCGGAGACAACACTCGCCTTGCTTTCAAACTGCACCTGGTAACGCGCATAAAAAACCGGATCGAGCGCTGCATATGCGTCCGGCACAAACTCGGCAAACGTATCCGTTCCCGCATGCACCTCCTTGTTGGCACAACCCAGGTCAGCCGGCGATGAATCAGCTGCCCCATGACCATAACCGCATAAGAGTACCGAGTGCGCAGGCTGATCAAGTAAAACCGGCGCGACGGCGATAGAGTCGGGCAAACTCATATCGAACACCAGCACTGCCAGATCATCGATGAGATTGCCGCGCACCTTGTCAAACTCCGGGAATATAGCCTGCCTGAGCCGGGCCTTGAGAAATAAAGGATGAGATGCGCGTGCCACACGCACGACAGGCAAACCACTGGCCTGATCCAGGCTGACATCACGAAGGCAATGCGCTGCCGTCAATACAGTCAGTGGCGCACCACCCACCACGACAGCGCTACACTCACTATGATCGACACGCCACTCCTGGCGATACTCGTGCCAGTGACGGTGCTCAAACACCAGTTGCACCGCGGGGGCTTCATTCACAGGCTGGCCATACATCAAGGCCCCTGCCGGAACAGTCCACGCCAGCAATCCAAATGCAACACAAAATCCAGTAACGCTATGCAGCATGCCCATGAGCAACCCCCAATGCGCAAATCTGGATTAACTTTACTCCTTAATTATCGCGCAGAGGAAGAGCTTAGCGTGGGGCAAACATGATGATCGCCATACCCACCAGCGCAACTGCCACACCGACAAAATCCCAGGTGCTGGGCCGAATGCCATCCACCAGCCACAGCCAGCCTAGCGCGACAAAAATGTACACCCCACCATAAGCCGCATAAACCCGTCCTGCCGCCGCCGGGTGCAAGCTCAGCAACCAGGCAAACACTGCCAGACTGACAGCTGCTGGCAGCAACAGCCATACAGAGCCACCTTTCTTCAGCCATAGATAGGGAAGATAACACCCAAGGATCTCGGCCACTGCAGTCACTACAAACAACAAAAATGTTTTCAATACCATCATGCCCGGCGCTACAAATTAATCAGTACTGCCATTATAGGCATATACCCACTTCCCTCCTGTTATTAAGAGTGGCCAACAAAACTCAGCAAACAATCCTGGCCAGGCGCTCTGCCGTAGGCAGTACGCTAAGAATTTTGTTAGTCGCTCTAAACCAGGCAATGCATCTGAAACTCTCTATCAATCAGCATTACCAAGCCCAATACAGACAAAAGACTACAAAGTCGCCAGCCATCCTCTGTCACAAAAAAGTGAATAAATCACGTTATTAATCAAACATATAAAATACATAATCCCAATAAAACAACAAGGCCAGCCAATGCACTGACCAGAACATAAAAATAAATAGGGGAACAATTTGATTTTCTCATGGGGATACGCGGCTATCCTGCGTGCATGCTGGCCAATTGCCATGGCCTTGTACATCAGCAACCCGGTCATGGCAGCGATTGAGCCGATAGATACATCGGCACAGGAACTGCTGATGCAACAGGAACGCATCCGGGCCCTGCGCCAGCAGCAGGAACCGACACCGGACGTTCGCCAGCCAGAAGCTGCAACTCCCGCACCACTTGCCTATCCTGAAGCAGAACTCCCCTGCTTTGCCATCCAGAGCATCAGCCTGGCAGGCAATAATGCTCCGCTGTTCCAGTTTGCCTTGCGCGAGGTCATCGAAACAGGGCTATATCCGGCAATTGGCCGCTGCCTGGGAACACAAGGCATCAACACTGTCATGACGCATGTGCAAAATGCCATTGTGGCCCATGGCTATGTCACGACACGCATCCTCGCTGGTCCACAGGATTTGGGCCAGGGCCATCTCATCCTCACCGTCATCCCCGGCAAGGTCCACCAGATCCGCTTCACCCCGGATTCCAGCCAGTACATCCGCTACGGTAATGCATTGCCGATTGCCCCTGGCGACATCCTCAACCTGCGTAGCATTGAACAAGGCCTGGAAAACCTCAAGCGCTCTCCCACTTCGGATGCCGATATCCAGATCGAACCTGCCGATGGCAACGCCCAGCCCGGCGAGAGCGACCTGGTGATCCGATACCGCCAGGCATTACCCTTTCGCCTCACATTCAGCGCGGATGATGGCGGCTTCGACAGCACAGGCAAATATCAGGGCGGTGTCACGCTCTCTGGCGACAACCTGCTGGGCCTGAGCGACTTGTTTTATATCAATTTCAACCAGGACCTGGGCGGCGGTGACAAGGGCAGCCGCGGCTCGCGCGGCAAGACCCTGCATTATTCCATCCCTTACGGACATTGGCTGCTCAGCGCCACCGGCTCCAGCTACAACTATCACCAGGAAGTCGCCGGGCTCAACCAATCCTACCTCTACAGCGGCCGCACGCAGAATGCCGAGTTCAGGCTCAGCCGCATGGTGTACCGCTCCGCCATCAACAAGACGCAGCTATCCCTGGGAAGCTTTTTCCGCAAATCATTCAACTATGTTGACGACACCGAGGTGGAAGTGCAGCGACGCCGCACTGCCGGATGGACACTGGGCATCAACCAGAGCTGGTACATCGGCCAGTCCGTGCTGGATTACACCTTGTCCTATCGCCGTGGCACCGGCGCGCAACAGGCGCTCAAGGCACCTGAAGAAGCCTTTGGCGAAGGCACTTCGCGCATGGAAATCATCACCGCCGATATCAGCTTCCTGGCTCCGCTTTCCTTCCAGGCGCCATGGGGAACACAGGCCTTACGCTATGCCGCCAATATCCGCGCGCAATCCAACCTTACCCCGCTCACGCCGCAAGACCGCTTTGCCATCGGCAACCGCTATACCGTGCGCGGCTTCGACGGGCAATTGACCTTGAGCGCAGACCGCGGCTGGTTCATCCGCAACGATCTCAGCGCCATGCTGGGACAAAGCGGGCAAGCCGTTTATGTCGGCCTGGATTATGGCGAGGTTGGCGGACAATCCGGCGACCGCCTGATCGGCAGGCAACTGGCAGGTGCAGTCGTGGGCATGCGAGGTGGATACAGGGGATTCAGCTACGACTTATTTTTAGGACAGCCCATCAAAAAGCCGGACGGTTTTGAAACCGCCAAAACGGCAGCCGGGTTCAACCTCAACTGGTCGTTCTAGCAGCAAGCACGTTAAAGGGGAATCAAGATGAACAAACACCGTTATCGCCTGGTATTCAACCGTGTCCGAGGCCTGATGATGGCCGTGGCAGAAAACATATCTGCCCACGGCACCGCTGGCAGCACACCATCCGGCAATGTCCCGCCAATCGCCAGACTTATGCTGGCTGGCATCACACCGCTACAGCTTTCCCTCATGCTGATGCTGGGCTCCGCATTGATCCTTAGCGGGCGAGCCCGTGCCGACATCATTGCAGACCCATCGGCCCCCGCCAACCAGCAGCCCATCATCGGCAATACCGCCAACGGCCTACCGCTGGTCAACATCCAGACACCAAGTGCCGCAGGCGTCTCACGCAATACTTACAGCCAGTTCGATGTCAACGCCCAGGGAGCCATCCTCAACAACAGCAACACCAATGTGCAAACCCAGCTTGGCGGCTGGGTGCAGGGCAACCCTTTTCTGGCAGGCGGCACTGCCCGCGTCATCCTCAACGAAGTCAACAGCAGCAATCCCAGCCTGCTGAATGGCTTTGTCGAGATTGCAGGCAGCCGCGCCCAGCTCGTCATCGCCAACCCGGCCGGCATTAGTTGCAATGGCTGCGGCTTCATCAACGCCAACCGCGCCACCCTGACCACCGGCACCCCCATCATCAATGGCGGCAACCTGCTGGGTTATCGTGTGGGTGGCGGCAGCATCAGCTTCTTAGGCCAAGGCATGGATGCCAGCCATACCGACTACACCGACGTCATCACGCGCGCGGTTAAGGTCAACGCGGGCATCTGGGCCAACCATCTCAACGTAACCACTGGCGCCAATCAGGTCAATATCGACGGCAACGGCAGCCAGACCACCATCAACCCAATCTCGCCCACAAATGCCACTACCCCAGCCTTTGCCGTGGATGTAGCAGCACTAGGCGGCATGTATGCAGGCAAGATCCACCTCATCGGCACCGAAGCCGGGCTGGGTGTGCGCAATGCCGGGCATCTCGGGGCCAGTGTGGGCGAGGTCGTGGTGACTGCTGATGGACACATTACCAACTCCGGTACGCTAGCAGCGCATACCAATATCAACATCACCACCAATCACGACTTGCAGAATGCCGGCACCATCAACGCCAATGCCGCGTTGAGCCTGAATGCAGAGAACATCGACAACCAAGCCACTGGAGATATCTCCTCATCCAGCACCACGCTGTTCAGCCAAGATACGATTATCAACCGCGGTATCATAGACGGGGATACCACGCATATCAGCGCAGACAGGCTGGACAACATCGGGCATGGCAGCATATTCGGTGACCGCCTCAGCATCCAGGCTAGCGAGATCAACAACCTGGCAGAAACCGTGAATGGCATCACTACCGCGGCCATCATGGCTGGGCGCACCCGGCTGGACCTGGCAACAGGCAGCCTCCATAACCGTGACAATGCCATGCTGTTCAGCGGCGAGGATATTGCCATCGGCGGCACCCTCAATGATTCAGGGATAGCCATTGGCAGTGCCGCTTCCGTCATCAACCAGGACGCTACCATTGAAGCGCTGGGCAACCTGGCCATCAGCGCCGATGAGCTGCAAAACCTCAACACCGGCCTGCAAGTGGGAAGGACAGCGGAAACCACCGCAAGCTATGACAAATTCACCCCAGCAGGCCCAGGCCAGGGAGTCATCTGGGATAGCGCAGACTACCCCGGCGCCCAGATTGGCAATGTCCATGTGGAATGGCGCTCCGCCGGGCCATATACATTCCGCGAATACACGCGCTACCAGGGCACCAGCTATACTTCGCACACTGAAATACTCGCCTCCACTCCCGGCAAAATCCTCTCTGGCGGCGATATGCAGATCACCGGCAATGTATTGAATAGCGATAGCCAGATCATCGCTGGCGCTGCGCTGGACATCAGCGGCGCTACCATTCAAAACCTCAACACCGAAGGCCAGAGTATTGTCCGTCACAGCGGCAGCGCTTGGTATTACGACTGGGATGGCAATGATGATGATTACGACATCGACTACCTGGGCAACCACAGTCCCGGCAACATCGTCACCACCTACAACCTGGCCACTACACGCCTTGAAGGCAATGCCGCGCCACCGGCCAGCAGTACCGTGGTCAGCAGCAACTCAAGCACAGTCAACAACAACGCATTATTCCAGGCGCTGCCCGATGCTTCAGCAGACTACCTGATAGAAACCAACCCTCGCTTCACCAATTACCGCACCTGGCTCAGTTCGGACTACATGGTGCAGCAACTCTCATTCGACCCTGCCATCACGCAAAAGCGCCTGGGGGATGGTTTTTATGAACAGCGCCTGGTGCGTGAACAAGTGGCGGAACTGACTGGCAGACGCTTCCTTGATGGTTACGCCAGTGATGAAGCGCAATATCAAGCCCTCATGAACGCAGGGCTTACTGTGGCAAGCCAGATCCAGCTGATTCCAGGTATTGCCTTGTCAGCGGAACAAATAGCCCAACTTACATCCGACATCGTCTGGCTGGTAGAACAGGAAATCACTCTGCCCGACGGCACGGTCACAAAAGCCCTTGTTCCACAGGTATACGTGCGCCTGCAGGATGGCGACCTGAGCCCCACGACCGGCATCATGGCGGGCAACAGCATCAACATCAATGCCACAGACACCATCACCAACGGCGGCACCATGGCAGGGCGAACCCTGGCCGTGCTCAATGCGGACAACATCCAGAACCTGGGCGGCAACATCAGTGCTGATGTCACGGCCTTGAAGGCCACTGGCGACATCGACAACATCGGTGGCACCATCATGGCAAAAGATGCCTTGGTACTGGAAGCCGGCAACAACATCAACATCGAAAGCACCACGCAGAGCCATGCCCAGACCATAGGCGCCAGCAGTTTCAGCCGCACCAACCTTGACAGGGTTGCCGGCTTGTACGTCAGCAACCCGGATGCCATCCTCGTCGCCAGTGCAGGCAACGACCTCAACCTCATGGCCGCCAGCATTGCCAATAGCGGCGTAGACGGTCAAACAGTGCTATCCGCCGGTCGCGACATCAACCTCGGCACCGTGCAGATCGCCGAGCAAAACAACAGTGTGCGCAATGCCAAGAATCGTGTTTCCTACGGTAGCACGCAAGATATCGGCACTGCCATCCAGGCCGCTGGCGACATCATCCTGCAAGCAGGCAATGATGCCAACCTGAGAGCAGCCAATATCAATAGTCAACATGGCGAGCTGAGCATCACGGCAGTCAAAGACATCAACATCACCGCAGGCGAAGCCACCAGCAACTTCGACCAAGCGCGCAAAACCAAGCGCAGCAGCGGTTTAAACAGCACCACAAAAACCTACCGCAACACCTTTGAAGACAGTCAGGCCATTGGCAGCACCCTCAGTGCAGACACCATCGCCCTTCGGGCAGGTAGCGCAGCCAGCGAAACAGCAGCAGCCATTGCGGGCAATATCAATATCGAGGGCAGCCAGGTGGTCAGCGACAACGGCACCCTGTTGCAAGCCAGTGGCGACATTACACTCGCCACCGCTGAAAACACCAGCTACACCTTCAACCAGAAAACCACCAAGAAATCAGGCTTCTCCGCCGGCGGCTCCAGCATCGGCTACGGCACCAGCAACCTGAGCCAAAAGCAAACCGGCACCACCATCACCCAGACCGGCAGCACCATTGGCAGTGTAGAAGGCAATGTCACCATCCAGGCAGGCAATACCTACACCCAAACCGGCAGCGAGGTACTCACCCCACAAGGTGATATTGACATCAAGGCTCAGCAAGTCAACATTACGGCTGGCAACAACACATCGACCCAAACTACCGAGACCAAGTTCAAGCAGAGCGGGCTGACATTAGCGATCACCAGCCCAGTGATCTCGGCCATCCAGACTGCCGAGCAAATGAAGCAGGCCGCTAACAATACTTCCGATGGCCGCATGCAGGCATTGGCCGCAGGTACTACAGCATTGGCTGCGAAGAACGCTTTCGATTCCACCCAGCAGGCATTATTTGCGGCACCGACAGACAATGGCGTCACCAATGCCGCCAATCAGGCAGGCGGCGTCAACATTAGTCTTTCCATCGGCACCAGCAAAAGCAGCAGCACCTCCACGCAAACCAGCAGCACGGTTCAAGGCAGCAATGTGATGGCGGGCGGCAATATTGCCATCCAGGCCACAGGGGCTGGCGAGCAATCTGATATTAACGTCATCGGCAGCACAATCAAGGCAGGCGGAGATGTCAACCTGAAAGCGGATGATAAGGTGAACCTGATCGCTGCGCAGAACACGGAAACACTTAACAGCAAGAATAAAAACAGCAGTGCCAGTGTCGGCATCAGCATCGGTTCCAACGGGCTTGCCATTACCGCCAGCGCATCACAGGGTAAAGGCAAGGCCAATGGGTCGGATGTCACGTGGACAGAAAGCGTGGTACAGGCTGGCAACAAGGTCAGCCTGGAAAGTGGCACGGATACCAATATCATCGGTTCGCAAGTCAAGGGCGATCAGGTAGTAGCCAACGTCGGCACTTCGGGCAAGGGCAATCTCAATATCCAGAGTTTGCAGGACTCCAGCACCTACGACAGCAAGCAGAAAAGCGCCGGCATCAGCGTCAGTGTGCCGGTTGGCGCGGGCATGGCCGGCGGGTCGTTCAGTTCGTCCAGCAGCAAGATCAATAGCGACTATGCCTCGGTCAACGAGCAGGCGGGTATATTTGCGGGAGATGGCGGCTTCCAGGTCAATGTCAACGGCAATACCGACCTCAAGGGGGCAGTGATTGCATCGACTGAAACAGCGATTGCGGAGAATAGGAACAGCCTGACTACGGAGACGCTCACGGTTTCGGACATTCAGAATCGAGCAGAATATGCAGCCGACAGTAGTAGCATGAGCTTAAGTATGTCTTATAACTCTAACCAATCCATCACCAAAAATATTGGTAATAATTTAGTCAATCTTCCTGGTACATTGACACCCGACCTAAATCAGTCAGGCACAGACTCCAGTGTTACGCATAGCGCGGTAAGTACAGCACAAATTGCCATTACTGATGATGCAAAGCAAACTGCATTGACTGGTAAAAATGCCGAAACAACCATCGCTACCTTAAACCGGGATACTGACACAGCCAACAATGATGTATTGACTAAACCTGACATCACAGCCATTCAAAATGAAATAGCGGCGAATGCAAGCATTGTCAGCGCAGCCACCCAGCAAGTGACTACGGCCATCAATTCGTATTACGTCAAAAGAATGGCGGAATATGATCAGCAATATAATGACAAGCTCAACCTCGCCAGAGACAAAGAAGCAGAGGCGGCTATTCTGAATGCTAGCGGTAAAACAAGCGAAGCAGCTAGTTTAATAGCCGAAGCGCAAACACTACGTTATCAAGCGATTGATATTCGCAATGAACGTGACAAACCAAGCCTATCGCAAGGCTTAGCACTCACTTTGGGTAATATCCTGGTCGGTAGTTTGGCTGGTGAAATTGATATCGGGAATGCCGCCACCAGTTATGCGGTTGGGACGCTGGGCAATGCCTTCTTGTTAACTGCACAAAAACGCGATAGCGACATCACGCAAGGATTTATTGCCACTTGTAAAAAATCACCGCCTGAATGCGCACAAGCCGCCTCTGGGCTAGGCGACACCATTAACAATGCAGACTTGCCGCTAGAAGAACGCATCAAGGCCTTAACTGATTTAAAAAGCCCAACAGACAATGCACCGCTATTCGAGATTAAAGCGGTAGATAGCAATAGTGAAGGTCACTTTAATATTGCCGTGAATGGTATTCTGAATGAACCAGACCGCGCCTTGGTGCTGGGCATCGGGCATCTGCGTGATGGAGAAGCTATTGAACAATCCATTTACCTGTCCTACAACGATACCCAGGGCAGCCTGGCTGATTTACTCAATGCCGCAATCGACAAATACGCTCAAGCGACTTCCAATACTTCAGAAGCCATCGTGCAAGCCTTGATCGCTTCTCACGGCAATCAACTGGCCCACGGTGAAACCAATCTCCTTGCCCACAGCGGCGGCACGCTCTCCAGCAACATTGCCTTGAATGATTATGCCGCACAAGGCAATGCAAACCCGAATCTGCATATTGATTATTTTGGGCCCGCGTCCTCAACAGGCGCAGCAGTGGCTGCCACACTTAATGCCGCAGGTTTGGCAGGCGCAACGCCTGAACAGCAAGCTAATTGGTTAGCCTATGGCAATGTTAATGGTCCAACCGATAATGGCATTAACGGCCTCGGTTACTATAATCACGCCAATGACCCTGTTGCCACGGTTGTAGGTGGTAATTTAGGCCAAACCAATCAATATAATGACCCCAATTCAGCCACACATCTACAAGGAGTTGCGCTAGGCAATCTATTGCAATCGGTATTGGAACTGAAGGCTTTATTCACCACGAGCGATAGCGCACATTCCACCTATCGCTGGAATGACCCTTCCACTTGGCCAACCACAACGGTTGCGCCTGTTTCCAGCAACCCACCAAGGTAAACCATGTATAAATCCATGATCAAGCTCCTATTCATCAGCGCCACAGGTATAGCCGCACTCAGCGCTTGCAGCATGGCGGGCTATCAGAAAATAGAAGAAATGTCGCTGCCACGCTATCAAACAGGCACGCCGGTGATGAGCGACATAAAAGTCATGTGCCGTGCGCAGGTCATTGTGAAACCCGACCATGACAGGCACATGGTGGATTATACCCCGCGCCGCCAGCGCGAGACGGCGCTGACCGACAAAGGCAGACTCGCGGTAGATGATCGCATCGGAAGCGCATATTTCCTCTCTCAAAACGCCAAAGAGATACCTGCCACAGATTACACGCATCCGCCTTTGGACTTTATGGTGACTTATGACCGCATCTGGGATGTCACGGTTTATCCGACCCCCCCCCGTATCCCACCGAAATACCCACAACAACTATGCCAAAACGGTACTTCTACCCAGGTTATCACTACTCCTGGCATAGGCAGTTTATTTACTCAATTGGAACCCGATTACAAATATGATGTGCGCCTCCGTTATAACTTGGACCCTAGCAAAGGCGCAGTGCGGGTATGGAGATTGCCTAATGTGAGTATGGATGGCTTGAATTACCGGGCCACCATGGTGGGTTTTATGCCAATGATTATTGAAGGGGACAAATTACCAACGGGGAGTAATTTTAAAGAGTTTACTAACCCTCACACCCAAAAAGAAATCATCACCATTAACGGACGGGAATGGCAGCACATGACTCTTCAGGTGATCAGTGGAAGAGATGTTCCCGCACGGGAGGATTTCAAAGCAGGAGAATCCTCAACCGTTCATGAACTTTATACCACCAAGGTAGGCAACTATATATTTGCGATGGTTGCAATTTATGACAGGAATCTGGCAACACACGCCCCCGACTGGCTGGCCCAACGCCAAGCATTTTTAAGGCACTGGCTGGAATCATTCAAGTTTGAGCCAATCTCGCCTAACGTTGAGTAGCTCCCGTTAAAACAATAATAGGGGACGTAAAAATGTGGCCCCATATCTTTAAGATAAATCTCATGAACTCTCGAAATCACCTGCTTTTTATGATTGTTATCAGCATGCTGACTGCATGCGCAGGCCCCAAGGTACTAGATGCCTCTTCAGAACACGGACCTGTTGCCCGGATGCGCATACTCACCACAGGGGCATTCGTTTATCTTCATCCCAACAAGTCTTGTTATACCTTGTACGATAAAGCAACGATTCCTGCTTTTTCTGGTGGAAAAGATTATGGTCTTTTTTATGGTTTGTCCCAGTTAAGCAAAAACAGAAAGATCGGGATGCCTATAACAGATGACATCACTTGGGCGTACAACGAGTTTATCGTGCAAGCAAGTCAGCCAATAACCATCTATTCCACCTATGTCGCCAATGGAGAAGTCGGTGGACAATGGAGGCACGCTAGTTGTGGCCCTTTTACAGGAAGCTTTAGCCCTGAACCCGGAAAAGATTATGATGCTGCACTTCTTTTGGAAGGCGGCCGATGCAATCTAAGAGTTCGGGAACTAGTCGCTGATGATATTACAGGGGAAATTAATCCAATCGAGATAAAACTCCAGCCCGCGCCTCCATGTAAATAGCATTTAAATAAAATCAAGCAATTCAAATTAATTAAAGGGTAAGAGTAACCGGCTGGCAGTATTGGAAGCCTCGGGAATGACGCTGGAATCAGCTCAAGCGATACTAAATGACCCACAAGCCAAATCTAATTATGAGAACTGGAATGGCAATGGTAATTACCGCAGGGCTGCGAATATCATCATCGCTGCGATAGGCGGCAGCTCTACCGAACTTACTTCTGCTATAACCAAGGAGTCTCTTTCCTGGGCTGCTGATGTGATGCGGCAGAAAATGATCGAGGACTCAAAGAAATTCAAAAATCTTTGTGCCAGCGAAAACGATTGTATTAATAATGCTTCAGGAGTAAGTGTTGGTGTTAATGGAGATAATTTCAAACTAGCGGGCGGACGGATTGTACTGGAAAAATGGTGTGAAGTTGCCGGTGCTGGTGCATGCCAAGCCGACCTATCTACAAAAAGTGGATACGCAGAAAACTCTGATGGCACAGTTATTTTTAAACCAAAAGATGCACAAGGAAATGATATAACAATTAACGATTTTATTGCACAAAATCAGGATTTAAGAAGTCCACTCGGTGGAGTGCAAGGCAGTAATGGTCAAATGGCATTAGGGGTACAATTTGAATACTCTACCGGAGATTTTGGGATAGATTAGCAGAGGCTTACTCCGGCACTCATGATACTCTCAATAGCTTTATCTGGTATGACAAGATCGGAAATGGAAAACAATTAGACAACACTTTACGAGGTAACATCGGAGAGGCTTCGAATAAATTAAATGTTCTAATTTCAACACCATTTTCGGCTAGCGTCCTACTTCCTCCAGAAGTATTTAGTACCATTCTCCAATCATTAAAAAATATAAAATATCAATATACTCATCAGGATGAAAATATGAAGAAAATTTTGAAAAAAACATTTAGCGTATTAGGAATTATTATTCTAGTTTTTGTCACTTGTTCATGTGCTGTCAATGGATATAAAGGAGGATGGTAATACATCACAGAAATGAAAATAATGAATAATAGGGGATAGCCCAGTCTGTCCCCTATTGTTGCTATTAATCCAACCACTGGGAAGATAGTTTCCGTTAATCCTCTTTCCCGACTTGGAGTCAATTGAGAATTGCCATGTCCGATAAAATAACAGTTCAATTAAATACAGAACAAATCAAAGGGGTCAGACTCGATTGATTCTTTCTTAAATCAGCGGTTATGCTGAGGACAGTGTCTTTTGGAGAGACTCGAATGGTTCGCCTACCACGCTTTGTACTGACGGGACACCCACAACATATCATCATCCGCGGCAATAACCGTGAACCGGTTTTTTCTGCGGAAGAAGACTATCACTTCTTCCTGGACAAACTGTCGCAAGCTGCCAAGAAACATCAATGTGATATTCATGCCTATGTCTTGATGACCAACCATGTACATTTATTGGTCACGCCTCATCAAGAGAATAGCATTGCGAAGATGATGCAAAGTGTGGGCCGACATTACGTGCAATATTACAACGTTACCTATCGACGTACCGGCACCCTTTGGGAAGGCCGCTACAAAGCCAGCCTGATTGATAGTGAAACCTATGCCCTACTCTGTTATCGCTATATTGAACTGAATCCAGTCAGAGCCAACATGGTGCAACTCCCTGCTGAATATCCATGGAGTAGCTATCGTGCCAATGCACTGGGACAAGCTGATCCATTGGTGACCCCTCATACGATGTATCACAGGCTGGGCAATGACGAAACATCCAGGCAGGTGCATTATCGGTGCTTGTTTGAAGCGCATATTGATGAACTGAGCCTGCATCAGCTAAGAGAAGCTACCAACAAAGCTTGGGTACTGGGAAGCGAATATTTCAAGCAAAAGATTGCTCAACAACTCAACCGTAGAATAGACAAGCTACCTAGAGGTGGAGACAGGAAGTCAGAGGCTTTTCGTCGTCAACGATAATTATGGATCAATCGAGTCTGACCCCTTTGATTTTATAGAAGCCTTCGGTGGAACCCACGACTATCTCGGAGGGCAGATCACGGGCTTGTATGACGAACAGGGTAATACAAAGCGCGGCATGGAGAGCACAGAACGAATTATTCGAGATCGGGTATCCGAATTGGCAATTCTACCGTCTACCCCATTTGCAATGGCAGAGTTACTACCTCCTGAGGTTTGGACTGCCATTTCCATTTTATTGAAAGGCGCTAAATGAGAATAATCAGATTATGTGTCGTACTAGGATTAACAACTAGTCTTTCCGGGTGCTTTTGTTGGGGGTGCTTTGTTCCTCTATCACCCCCTCCCCCTTCAAAACCTCGGATAGAAAATTGGGAGAGAGCTGAAACCTCTGCAGAAACTCGCCTGGCTGACTGGCAAGCGTGTGGTGGAGATAAGACTGGAAATTTTTCAAGAGATCCAAAGGACTCCATTGAAGGGGAGGATATTCTCCAAGCCAATAAGCGGCAAAGCGCTGAACACCAACGATGCCTGATTCGTAAAGGCTATCGTTATATTGGAGAATGCTGGAATGACTATTGGAAATCTATGCCAGCTTGTGGTGCGCCATAGCCTGTGGAAGGGTTCATCAGCCACAATCGAAATAATAGGGGACAGACCACGATTAATGGCAGTATTTAGGTCAATCTCTTATTAAGATGCCCCGCCGCCCTCGAATTATTTTGCCCAATGTTCCGCAACACATTATCCAGCGCGGGAATAACCGATCTGTGTGTTTCTATGCAGATGAAGATTACATTAAATATCTGGAT
>NZ_JAJAVC010000010.1 GCF_020532725.1 Methylobacillus arboreus | reverse complement strand
CGGGGTGACGGTGAGGCTGGTGACAGAGAGGGCTTGGGTGGTGCCGATGGTGATGGGGCTACCCAAGGTGATGTCGGTGCGGTTGTGGCGGATGAGCCAGCCGTTGGCGTCATAGGCTTCGATGTCGAATTCGTAGGCGTAGGTGCTGTTCCAATCCGGCACCAGGGCAGCGGGGTTCCAGGTGAATTGGCCGGCGACGCTGCCAGCGGTGAGGGTAATGGGGGCGCTGTAGCTGTCCGTAGAACCTGCGACACGGTAGCGGAGCTTGAGGGTGGATGCCTCCTCGCCCTGGTGGAAGGTGAGGGTCGGCGGGACGGTCAGGGCGCCTACCGAGAGGTTGCCATTCGCATCACGGCTTAAGGAGCCGGTGGAGGTGCGGATTAAGTCGCCACTGGCATCCCGTACGTCGAGTTCGAGGTCGTACTCAACGGCGTTGACAAAGACGCCAAGCGCACTGGTGGGCAGGGTGAAGCTGCCAACGCCGAAGAAGCCGGCAACGAATGAAGACGAGGGAACCTCACTCCAGCCACCGCCGCTGCCTTTCACTCGGTAGCGAAGGGCGAGGCTTGCAGCTGTAATGCCTTGGCCGATGAAATTCAGCTGAGGGCTCTGAGGATTGATCAGTTGTGAGCTTGCCGTTTCTGCCGTTGCACCAAATTTGAGGTTATTTAGTGTGAAGTTATGGTTATGGAAGCTGGAGTCAAAGTAAAAAGTACGGTTAGCGTTAGTATTTACAGTACGTATCACTGCACCATTCTTAAGATAACGAACATCTGTCCCAACATACTCCACGGCCAAGACATCTGATGTTGTGTAACTACCAAAGTTACCTATAAGTGTACCGCTCTCGTAAATCTGGAGCGTTCCACTGGATGTCGGATACCACGCATAGTCTAAGGATGTGTAACTTTTATCTCGTGAAGGATCGGCATTAAGTCCAAACATTCCATGCAGGTTAGTTTGACCTGCTTGTGCCGAAACGTAAGCATTCCCAGTGTAAGCATGACTACTATAGGCATCAGTGTCCCATCCAGCGGAACTGTTACCGACTTTGGTCAGGGACGTAGTGTTGAAATTGATATCTGTGGCATTAGCAGCAGAGCTGCCAAAGAAAATGTGATTGAGGGCAAAGCCAACACTATTGAAGCTGGAGTCAAAATAGAAAGTGCGATTGGCAGTTGTATTCACCGTGCGCATCACCACGCCATTTTTTAGGTAACGAACTGTAGTACCCACATATTCAACAGCCAGAACATCTGACGGCGTATAGGTCCCATAATCCCCAGCATAACTACCATTCTCGTATATCTGGAGAATGCCGCCAGCAGTGGGATACCATGCATAATCTAGCGTGTTATAGCTCTTGTTTGCCGTAGGGTCTGCATTGAGGCCAAACATGCCGGCCAGGTTCGTTTGACCCGCTTGCGCAGAAACATAGGCGCCTCCGGTGAAGCTTTCCATACTAATGGCATCCGCATCTCCCCAGGCATTGCCGCCGCCTGTTTTTTTAACGGAATTCCCGGTGAGGGTGATATTGAATGTCGGATGTGCAATGGCGTTAGTGGTAATAACTCCAGCAGGATTGGTGACAATGGCCCCACCTGCCCCACTCGTTAAGAGGGGTGTTTGAGGTGAAACAGTGGGGGCAGAGGCATTGGTGGTGTTGAATGTGCCACCTTGGGCATTCAGTATTTCGCCTGCACTGTTCAAGGCAAAGTATTGGTATTCATAATCACCTGGAGTGAGGCTGCTCCAATCGAAGGCGTACATGCCGGTCATCGCAGCGCCGGTGGTGTTGACCATTTGCGGCACCGAAACAGTGGTGTAGGCATCATTAGAGCCGCGGGGACGATAACTTAATAGTAATTTAGACGTCGTCGTAGGTTGATTTGTTATATATATATTTTTAGGTAAGCTAAACTCTACTGTGCCGTTTACTGCAGAACTTGGTGTTTGTGTAACAAATACCTCACCAATATCTGTTTGATAATATATCTTAAAAAAAACCGAATAAGGATGAGGGCCAGGATTGCCCCAACCAGCATCTCCATGAGAGATGTGGTAATAGAATCCGTAAGGAGAACTTATATCTACGTGATTAGCTCCATAGGAGGAATAAAACGATCCAATGTAATCTTCGCCTGGAATGTTTACTTCAACTCTAATTCTACCGCCAGCAATTAAGTTTCCTCCCGAAAATGCTAAGACTGGCTGAAGTCTATTCCACGTAACTGTGGTGAATCCAGCATTTATAGCTCCTGCCAACACCGGATTTTCCAAGCTGTTAGCCGAGACGGTTCCATTGCTCGGTGCCCTGACGACCGTACTTTGCCCATTTGCATTGGTTTCGATCACCGCTGTTGAGCTCCACCCCTCCATCCCCGGCTGAATCGTCTTCGTCAGCTGATTGCGCTGATCGAAGAGGCTATACGTCAAGAAGACCTTGTCCGTATTGAGCGCGTTGTCATGCCCCAGGACCTGACTGAGCATCAGATTGCGCAAATCCAGCGTCCCATTGATGCTTAG
>NZ_JAJAVC010000001.1:787-3290 GCF_020532725.1 Methylobacillus arboreus | reverse complement strand
GTATAGAAATAGCCGGCGTTGCCGTTGGCGTCCGTGAGTTTGACGATGTCGCCAAAGGCGTTGTATTCGGTGGTGATGCTGTGGCCCAGGGCATCAATGGCCCCGGTCTTGCGGCCCAGCAGGTCGAATTGCTGTTGGGTCAATCGCTGGTCGGCGGTGCCATAGGCTTCGAAGATGCGCACCTGGTTGCCCAGGGCGTCGTATTCGTAATGGGTGGTGATGGCCTCAGGCGTGCCGTGGGCGCGGGTTTCGTCGGTGAGCCGGCCCGCCTTGTCGTAGGCGTAATGGGTGGTGGCGGCTACACCGGTACCGTAGGCGATGGTCTTGCTAATGAGGTTGCCTGTCTCGTCATAGGTGTGACGAGTAGTTTCCCCTTCGGCGTTGATGCTGTCCTTGAGTCGTCCAGCCCCATCATAGCTGTATTGAGTAGTGCGATCGTCCGTGGCATGGAGACGCACGTAAACGCCGCTGGAGGGAGCAGCGGCATTGGCGGCAATGACAGCGGGACGGCCTGGATAGGGCGTGAGAGTACCCTCCAGTTTGTTGGCGTAATGGATTTCTTCGATGACACGGCCGTTGCCGTCATAGATGAACCGGGTGACGTTGCGCTCGGCATCCCAGCGGAAGATCGGGCGATGGGCAGCATCGTAGGCGAGTTGGGTCAGTTGGTCCTGCGCCGAAGTCAGGATGTAGGCCCCCGTAGCAGGTACGTTACTGCCAATACTCGGCACATTATTGGGGCCTAGAGTCTCACGGCGTACCACTGGGTTGGCATAACGTGTGGTCTGGTAGAGACCACCATTCGCAGTGTAGAGGTAGGCCGTGACGTAGCCTTCTGCATCAATGGTGAAGGTTGCTCGGTTCAAGCCATCATAGACGGTCTGTTCCACCCGATCTTGCAGGGTATTCTCGATCAGGTAAGCACCCGTGCCGGTACCACTGGTGCGGATCTCGATGTTGCCATTCGCGGCCAGGGTACCCTGCAGCAGGTTGGCATACTGGGTGCGCTTGACGACGTTGCCTGCCGCATCGTACTGATTGCGCGTGACGTAGCCATTCGCATCTACGGTGAAGGTCAGGCGGTTATCTTTGTCGTAGACGTATTGGGTGACGCGGTCATCCGCACTGGTGTTCAGCCGTCCTGTCACTGTGGTCGGAGGAAGGCCTAGTACCAAGCCTGTCAGGTCAATCGCCGTCGCATGCTGGGTCACCTTGATGAGGTTGCCGTTGCCGTCATAGCTGTTGGTCGTGACGTGACCCAGGGCGTCCACGGTGTGAATCACGCGGTTGTTGGCATCGTAGGTATAGCGCGTGACGTTGCCCAAGGCATCGGTCTTGCTCAGGACGTAGCCCGTGCCGCTGTAGGTGTAGGTGGTCTTGAGGGCGAGGCCGTCCGCATCGACGACTTCCTGGGTACGGCGGCCCAGTTTGTCATAGAGGTAGACGGTCTTGGTCGCCAACGGCGTGCCAACTCCTTCGGTGACGATCACGGTGTTGCCGCGGGCGTCATAGGTAAAGCGCGTTTCCAGGTTCAGGCCATTGGGATTGTCATCGGCACCGCTGACCCAGTTGGGGCCTCGCCTGGGATCGACGACAATGGCCGTCACTTGGCCCTTGGCGTCATAATCGGTACGAGTCCAGGTACCAGCCGCATCCTGCTCCCAGGTCTTGCGGCCTTGGGCATCGTAGCGATAGGTGGTCGTAATATTGAGGTTGCCTGTGCCCGGATTGATCACCTGGGTCAGGACGCGGTTGGCCGCATCGTAGGTGTAATGGGTGTTGGTGCCTCGACCGTCCTGCGATATGCTGAGGCGGCCGGCCTTGTCGTAGGTATTGGTGTTGGTAGCGATGGGGTCAATGGTCTTCAGCAGGCGGCCATCGTTGTCATAGGTATAGGTAGTGATGTGTCCTCGGCCATTTTTGATACTGACGGTCTCGCCAAAGCCGTTGGCGGTGGTCGTGACCTGGACGCCTTCCGCCGTGGTCATGATCATGGTGCGTGCCGTGCTGTTGTAGGCGTAGGTAGTGGTATTACCGCGTCCGTCCAATTTGCTCAGGACTCGGTCATGGGCATCATAGGTGGTCCGGCTTGTGGTGTTGGTGCCGTCGATCAAGGTGATCTGGCGCCCCAGGCGGTCGTATTCGTACTTGGTGGTCAGGTTACGCGCATCCGTGACTTGGGTCACGCGGCCAAACGCATCCAGGGTGCGGGTGGTGGCAAGACCGAGTTCATTGTTTTCGCGGTTAAGGAGCCCGCGGCGATCATAGGCGTAGGTCGCCCAGGTGGTTGTACTGCTGTTGATCTTGAAGGTTTCCCTGATGCGCTCACCAAAGGCGGTGTACTCCACAGTGTTGGTATTACCCAAGGCATCGGTCCGGCTAATGACTTGACCTGCCCTGTCATAACCTGCCTTGAGTTCGCTGTAGCCGCCCGCGAGGCTGCTCACCGCCGTGCCCAGCGTGCTGGTCTTGCCGCCCATCAGGGTGCCCAGCACCGCCGTCG
>NZ_JAJAVC010000001.1:0-598 GCF_020532725.1 Methylobacillus arboreus | reverse complement strand
GCTGGCCCGCCGCATCATATTCATAGCGAATGCCGTAGTTGTTCCAGATATTGTCGATCTGGGCCTGGGTCGGGCTAGACCCCAGGGCTTGTAGTGCCTTGTTGCCCTCGCCATTGAGTTCGGCAATCACGCGGCCTTGCAGGTCGTAGCGCCTGGACTGGGTGCGCATTGTATAAGTTGCCAAATCGACGGTGGTCGTTGAAACTAGGCGACCAACATTGTCGTAGGTATGGCTTGTTAAAACGTTGCGCTTTTGATCAATGATGGCAATCAAGCGGTTGTTGGCATCATATGCCGTAGAAATCACCTGTGATTCATCATTGCTAGCCGCAGGACGTATCTGTCCTAGCGTATTGCCAGCTGTATAGGTGACCTTGCTTGCATAACGCATTGTGTTCAGGACGTTGCCACCTAAGTCATAGGTATACTCGGTCAGGTAGCTCTCCGCATCCACTTCCCCGATCAGCTGCCCCTGGGCGTTGTAGAGCCGGTAGGTGGTCTGGTCACGGGTGGCATTGGTGGCTGGTTTGAGTTGTGCCAAGGTGCCAGTCGCCCATTGCGCAGACGGACTCTGGGTAGCATAGCGAATGGTCTGGGT